>CAWGCY010000005.1:0-96784 GCA_963821225.1 Thermoanaerobaculia bacterium | reverse complement strand
CGGCCTCGTCGATGGTCAGGTACGTCCCACGATCGTCAGCCTCATCGTCAGATTCACACTACGGTAGGAGTCGGCCTGACGACGCTTCGGTCGCCAACCCTCCACCCTCTTGGTCGATTACTTCTTGCCCGGCTTGCCGACGATGACGTGGGGCTGGATGTAGCTCGTCAGGCGCGACACCTCGTCGGTCAGCGCCATCGAAAGAGTCTGCTCCCCCGCGCGCACCTTCAGCGTTGCGCTGTACGTGAAGCTCTTGCCGGCGAGCTTGCCGAGCTCGGACTCCGGGACGTCGACCGGCGCGCTCTCGGTCGTGACGGGCGAGATCCTGCCCTCGGGCGTCGCGGCGACCGCTGTGAAGAGCAGAGCCCCCCTCGCGCGGCCTTCCTTTGGCACGAGCGTGATCCTCTCGAACGGAATCTTGAACACGAGCGGGAGCAAGTAGGTGGAGCCCGACCTCTTGTAGGCCCCGATCTGCAGCGAGGCCCCCAGGGGATTCGTCGTGTGCGGGATGTGGGCGCTCGCGAGCACCGCGTCGGCGACTTTCTGCCGGGGCGTGCGCTCGATGACGGTTCGGCGTGTCCTGACCTCGGCGCCCTTCCGACGGACCGTCACCTTCAGGGACCGCGGCGATCCGGTCTTCGCGTCCGGGCTCTCGTAGCCCAGCGAGTAGTACGCCGTCCAGTCCGCCTCGAGCCGCTTCAAGCTCGCCGCGAGGTCGTTGGTGCCCCGGATCGACGCTCCCCCGGTCTCGTCCGCGAGGAGATCCATGGCGGAAGTCATGTCGAGCGAGGCGATGCCGCCGTCGATCCTTCCGCTGAAACCCGCGTTGGTTTCCGGGGAGAGCGAGTCGTCGAAGCCGAGGCCCGCCGCGTCGATCGTGACGATCGAGACGCCGGCGACGTTCGCGGCGGAGGTGACGTCCTTGAACGCCTGGATGCGATCCCACTGCATCCAGGTGAGATCGTCGACCGGGCCGCCCGCGATGGCGGTTCCGGCCGACTGCCTGCCGCCGAAACCCGCGTTTTGCATTCCATACTGGACATAGTCGAAGAGGTCGCGCGCCGGGTGAGGGGTCAAGCGCTCGGTCACGAAGAAGAGCACCTTCCGCCCCTCGACGCCCGCCACGGAGGAAAGTGCGGAGCGCACGGCCGCAGCCGTGGAGTCGACGATCGCGGCCTGTTCGTCGGCCCACGCCTTGACGGAGATGATGGCCGAGTCGAGGAGCGACTGCTTGATCCGCGCGTCGGCGGTCCCGAAGGCCTGGTCGATCTCGCGGATCAGGCCCATGCGCTCGCGGGCCGGAACATTGCCGAGCGTGGCTTCCTTCCCGAGCTCGGTCAGCATCGTGCCGAGGATCGGCGCGTCGCTGATGAACGGGCCGCGGATGCGCAGCGACCGGTCCCACGTCACGAGCTGAACCTCCACGTTCGGCCCGACCACGGTCGGGAGGTACTCCTTCAGGCTGGCCAATGCGCGATTCCGGTTGAGCGAGGTGAGGTGGAGCTCGTCGAGAAAGACGATCAGGTGGGCACGGGCGGCGGCGGGCGGGGCCGAGCCGGGAGGCTCGATCACGGGCTCAGGCGTCCGCCCGTGCTCGAGCGCGGGCGGGGGCGGAGGAAGCGGGTTGCGCACGAACGAGAAGTTCGTGATCGGCTGGATCTTTCCGTCCTGCCGGATCTCGAAATCCGCCGCGGTGAGATCCGTGATGGGCGCGCCCGCTTTGTCCGTCACGACGACGTCGACGTTCGTGACGGAGACGCTCACCGAGCGTGAAATCGAGCCGGTCTGCGCGGCGAGCGGAAGCGCGAGGGCGACGGCGCCCGCGCAGGAAAGGGCCGCTCTCATCCGAGTCAGGCTACCAGACGAGTCGTGACCCCAGGCCGCGACCACGCGTGGCTAATGGAAGACGATCGTGCGGCCCTTGTGAACGATGATCTTCCGCTCGATGTGGCTCCTGATGGCCCGCGCGAGAACCAGCTTCTCGAGGTCCCGCCCGGAGCGGATCAGGTCCTGCACCGAATGGCGGTGCGTCACGCGCAGGACGTCCTGCTCGATGATGGGCCCGGCATCCAGCGTCTCGGTCACGTAGTGACTCGTGGCTCCGATGATCTTCACGCCCCGCTCGCGGGCCGAGTGGTATGGGCGGGCTCCGGGGAAGGCAGGAAGGAAGGCGTGGTGGATGTTGATCACGCGGCTCGGATACGCCTGCACGAACCGGCCCGTCAGGACCTGCATGTACCGGGCGAGGACGACGACGTCTATCCGAAGGCTCCGAAGGAGCGCCAGCTGTTCGTCCTCGACCTCTCTCTTGTTCTCCTTCGTGATGGAGAAGCTGCGGAACTCGACGCCGAACCTCCTCGCCACGGGCTCGAGGCCGGCGTGGTTGCTGACGATGACCGGCACCTCCGCGATCCACTCTCCGGAGAGACTGCGGGCGAGGATGTCGTAGAGGCACCCGGGATCCTTCGACACGAAGACGGCCATCCGAAGGACCTGGTCCGGGTCGTGGAGCGACCACTCGGTCTCGGGTCCCCCGCCGATCAGGGCTCGGAGGCGCTCGGCCATCTCCGCGTCCGTCGTGGAGAAGCTCGAGGCATCCCAATTGAGGCGCGTGTAGTAATGGTCGCTTTCGGTGTCGACGTACTGCTCGTGGTAGAGGATGCGCCCTCCGTGGGCGTAGATGAACTGGGTCAGTCCGGCGGCGAGGCCGAGACGGAGGGGGCAATGCAGCAGCAGGGTGACCGAGCGGGGCTTTTTCGGTTCGATCTCGGGAACGTTCATTGTCCTTCCGTCCCGTGCATGGAGTCTTCATCTCCACGCGTGGAAAGTGAGCGGATTCTTTCAGGAATTTCGCGAAGGCGCGTGCCTTTGCTCATGCCAGATCCTATGATCCGGCCCCTCGGGAGGACCGCATGATTCACGACAGCATCCTGGGCACCATCGGAAACACACCGGTCGTCCGCATCAACCGCCTCGCGCCGGCGCACACGACGATCTACGTCAAGTGCGAGGCCTTCAACCCGATGAGCTCGGTGAAAGACCGCCTCGCGATCGCGATGATCGAGGACGCCGAGAAGCGGGGCGTCCTGAAGCCGGGCCAGACCGTCATCGAGCCGACCTCGGGCAACACGGGAATCGCGCTCGCGATGGTGTGCGCGGTCAAGGGCTACCCCTTCGTCGCGATCATGTCGGACTCGTTCTCGGTCGAGCGGCGGAAGCTCATGAAGGGCCTCGGCGCCAAGGTGATCCTCCATCCCGCGGCCGAGCGCGGCACCGGGATGGTGAAGAAGGCGAAGGAGCTGGCGGACAAGCACGGCTGGTTCCTGCCGCAGCAGTTCGAGAACCCGTCGAACCCCGCGTATCACCGCCAGACGACCGGTCCCGAGATCCTGCGCGACTTCGCGAGCCGGAGGCTGGACTACTTCGTCTCGGGCATCGGCACCGGCGGGACGATCACGGGCGCCGGCGAAGTGCTGAAGCTGGCCCGGCCGGACATCAAGATCGTCTACACGGAGCCGGCCGGCGCGCCCCTCGTCTCGAAGGGCGAATGGGCTCCTCACAAGATCCAGGGATGGCTCCCGGACTTCGTCCCGGCCGTCTTCAACCGCAAGGTCTACGACGAGGTCGTGCTCGTGACCGACGTGGAGGCGCGGGACGCGGCGCGCGAGCTGGCTTTCAAGGAAGGCATCTTCTGCGGGATTTCCTCGGGCGCTACGTTCGCCGCGGCGCGCAAAGTGGCCGAGAAGGCGCCGAAGGGCTCCGTCCTCCTCGCGATGCTGCCCGACACCGGCGAGCGTTACCTCTCCACGATCCTCTTCGAGGGCATCACCGAAGGAAGCGACGAGCTCCCGAGCTGAAGCGCGTCGTGGGGGCGGCGAGGATCGCACGCGCCACGGGCGGCGGATGAATCTCCCTCCGTCCCGGGCCTTCGTCACGATGTTCCGCCGGAGGTTCGCAGAAAACCCGCGGGCCGCGTTTCGCGACTGGTACGTGCTGCAGGAGCACCTGCGGGACGAGGGGAAGCCGGAATCTTCTGCTTTGGCTCGGACCCTCGCGAACGACCTGTGGGATATGCGGGGAATGCTGGTTTTTTCTTCGAAGGGGGAAGAGGCGAGGTTTCTGCACAACCTCGCCGTGTTCTTCGGTTCTCGCGGCCCCGCCGAAAGCCTCGAACTCTCGCTCTCTCTATTCGAAGAATCTCTTGGCGCCGTTGGCCCCGACGATGACCTGGAGGCATGGGCGAGGACCTGGCACAACCGCGGCAACGCGCTCCAGAACCTCGCGCGCTCGGCGGAAGACCTCAGGGAGTCGCTCGCCTCGTACGAGCGCGCCCTGACGGTGCGCGACGCCTCGCGCCGCGTCGCGCGGGGGGTGACGCTGCACGCCCGAGGGTTGCTCCTGACGAAGCTGGCCGAAGCCGAGCCCCACCGGCGGTCCGAGCACCTGCGAGCCGCCGTCTCCTCCCTCGAGGAATCCCTCTCCCTTCGCTCGGAGGAAAAGCTGGAGCGCGGAATGGCCCAGACAGCCGAGGCTCTCGCCGACGCGCGCCGAGCCCTTGCATCGGGCTGCTAGGATCGCCGGATGGCGCGCCGCATCCTCGTCTGCGACGACGAACCCGACATTCGCGAATCGCTTCGGACGCTGCTCTCGGAGGAGGGATACGACGTGACGGCGGTCGCGTCGGGGGCGAGCGCGGTCTCCGAGGCGCCGGACCACGACGCCGTGCTGCTCGACATCAAGATGCCCGGCCAGGACGGCCTCGAGACACTCGGGAAGCTGCGCGCGCGCGGGATCGCGACGCCCGTGATCGTCATCTCGGGCCACGGCGACGTGAAGACGGCGATGGACGCCGTGCACGCCGGGGCCGAGGACTTCCTCGAGAAGCCCCTCTCGTCCGAGCACGTCCTGAACGCGCTCCGGCGCGTCCTCGACTCGACGCGCCTCGTGCGCGAGAACCTCGAGCTGAAGTCGCGCCTCGGCATCACGCGAATCGTCGGGAACAGCGAGGCGATCCGCCGTCTCCTCGCCGACGTCGCGAAGGCCGCGCCCACGCCCGCGACGGTTCTCATCGTGGGGCCGAGCGGCACGGGCAAGGAGCTCGTCGCGCGGGCGATCCACGAAGGCTCGCTCGTGAAGGCGGGACCCTTCGTGCAGGTGAACTGCGCCGCCATCCCGGACAGCCTCATCGAGTCGGAGCTCTTCGGCCACGAGCGCGGCTCGTTCACGGGCGCCGACCGAAAGCAGACGGGAAAGTTCGTGGAAGCCGACGGCGGCACGATCTTTCTCGACGAGGTGGGAGACATGTCGGCTTCCGCGCAGGCGAAAGTGCTGCGCGTCCTGCAGGAAGGCGAGGTCGAGCCGGTCGGCAGCCCCCGCGTCGTGAAGGTGAAGGTGCGCGTCGTGGCCGCCACGAACCGCGACCTCACCGTCCTCATCGGGCAGGGGAAGTTCCGCGAGGATCTTTACTATCGCCTCAACGTCCTCGTTCTGCGGACGCCGACTCTCGCCGACCGTCCGGAGGACGTTCCGGTCCTCGTGAACCATTTCGCCGACCTCTTCGCGCGGACGAACAATTACCGGCCGAAGAGATTCTCGGACGCCGCGCTCGAGGCGCTCGCGGCGCGGCCCTGGCCGGGTAACGTGCGCGAGCTGAAGAACCACGTCGAGCGGCTGATGATCATGTCCGACGCGGACGTCCTGGACGCGGAGAACGTGGATTCGGGGAACTTTCCCCGCGTGACGGACGCTCCGCCCGCGGTCGTCGTGCGCGGTGGACGCGTGGTCGACGCGGCCGCGGCCGCCGCCGGCGCCGGCGCGTGGGAGAAGATTCTCTCGATCCCGACGCTTCAGGAGTTCCAGGACGAGACCGAGAAGCTCTTTCTCGTCGCCAAGCTCGCCGAGAACGGCGGAAACGTGACGCGCACCGCCGAGGCGATCGACACGCCGCGCTCGAACCTCTACAAGAAGATCGATCGGTACGGTCTGCGCCGGGACCGCGAAACCCAGGAGGGCCGGGAGACGCCGTGACCGAGGACGAGGTCCGTCGCCAGTTCTCGGAGACCGGTGCGCTCCTGACCGGCCATTTCAAGCTTTCGTCCGGCCTCCACTCGGAGGCGTATCTCCAGTGCGCGAAGGTGCTCCAGTGGCCCGAGCGCGCGGGCGCGCTCGGCGCGGCCCTGGCCTCTCTCCTCGCCCCGTTCCGCCCTTCCGTCGTCGTCTCGCCCGCGATGGGTGGCGTCATCATCGGCCACGAGGCGGGCCGGGGCCTCTCGGTCCGCGCGATCTTCACGGAGCGCGTGGACGGGGAGTTCACGCTCCGGCGCGGGTTCGCCCTCGAGCCCGGCGAGCGCGTCGCGGTCGTCGAGGACGTCGTGACGACGGGGAAGTCGACGCGCGAGGTCCTCGACGTGGTGCGAAAGGCGGGCGCCGTGCCCGTCGTCTGCGGCTCGATCGTCGATCGAAGAGCCGCGGCCGAGAAGATGCCCGCCGTGGACGGCGTGCCGTACCGAGCGCTCCTCGCGCTCGAGGTCCCGGCGTGGGAGCCGGCAGCGTGCCCGCTCTGCGCGCGGGCTGAGCCCGTCGTCGCGCCGGGCTCGCGCCACCTCGCGGCGAGGTGACGTGAAGGCGCTCCGTTCCTTCGCGTCGAACGTCCTCGTCCCGCTCGCGCTCGCGGTGGCGCTGTTTTCCCTGCTCGAGGGGGGATGCCGCGTCGCGCTTCGGCTGAAGACGGGCACGTGGCCCGAGACGTATGTCGAGGCCTACACGAAGTTCGTCGAGAAGATCGGGAAGGCGTACCGGCCGCATCCGCTCCTCATCGTCGCCGGACGGCCGGACGCGGTCCTCGAGGCGGCGGGCCACGTCGTGCACTTCAACGCGCGCGGTCAGCGCGTCACGAACGTGCGCGACGTTCCGGTCCCGAAGCCCGAGGGCACGTATCGCGTCGTGTGCGAGGGCGGCTCGACGACGTTCGACCTCCTCGCGCCGGACGACGCGGCGACGTGGCCGGCGCGGCTCGGGACGTTCCTCAAACCCCGCGCCGACGTCGTGAACGCGGGCTTCTCCGGCTGGACGAGCCTCGAGAGCCTCGTGTCGCTGGAGACCCGCGATCTCGACCTTCAGCCCGACCTCGTCGTCGTGTTCTCGGGCGTGAACGACCTGCAGCCCGCGGGACACGTGCCCTTCGCGCCCGATTACAGCGTGGGGCACGCGGAGATCCTCCCGCGGGTGACCGGTGTCGCGCCCGTACCCGTGCGCCTCGTGTCCCGCCTCGTCTTCGTGGAGTGGCTGCGCGGGCGGCTGAAGCCGCTCGATCGAGACGAGACCGGAGAGGGATACACGCCCTCGTACGAGTGGAAGGGCGGGCCGAAACGCGACGACATCCCGGCGGAGGCCGTCGCCGTCTACGAACGCAACCTCCGCTCCACGATCGCCGTCGCGTCCGCGCACGGCGCCCGCACGCTCCTCGTCGCCCAGTCGGCGCGCGTCCGCGCCGGGCACGAGAAGGGAGATCTCGCCTGGCTGGAAGGCTGGACCCCCGGGCTCACGGCGAAGGGCTATCTTGCGGGGCTCGCGCGCTACAACGCCGTCGCGAAGAAGCTCGGCGACGAAGGGCTCGCCCTCTTCTTGAATCCGTTCGCCGCGGGGAGCTTCACGGACGGGCACTTCCTGGATCCCGTGCACTTCTCGCCCGCGGGCTCCGAGCTCTTCGCGAAAACGCTCGCGGCATACGTGGACGCGCCCGGCGGGCCCCGCAGTGCTCGCCGAGAGCGCGCGGCGCTCCCGTAGAATCGACGATCTGGAGAACCCCGCATGAGCCCGTCGCGCCGTCCCACGCCCCTCCTCGACACGGTCAACTGGCCGCGTGACCTGCGCATGCTGACGCCGGACCAGCTTCCGCAGGTCGCGGACGAGCTCCGCACGTTCGTCATAGACACCGTCGCGAAGACGGGCGGCCACTTCGCGTCGGGCCTCGGCGCGGTCGAGCTGACGGTGGCGTTGCACTACGTGTTCGACACCCCGAACGACCTCCTCGTGTGGGACGTCGGCCACCAGACGTACCCGCACAAGGTGCTCACGGGCCGCCGCGACCGTCTGAAGACGATCCGGCAGGCCGGCGGCCTGTCGGGGTTCACGAACCGCTCCGAGTCCGAGTACGACGTCTTCGGCGCCGCGCACGCGTCGACGGCGATCTCGGCGGCGCTGGGGATGGCCATCGCGCGGGACCTCCGCGGCGAGAAGAGGGAGGTCGTCGCGATCGTGGGCGACGGGGGGCTCACGGGCGGCGTCGCGATGGAGGGCCTGAACCAGGCCGGCTATCTCAAGAGCCGGCTCCTCGTGATCCTGAACGACAACGACATGTCGATCTCGCCGAACGTCGGGGCCATGTCGGGCTACCTCCTCCGGATCGCGCGCGGACAGATCTACCATCGCGTGCGCGAGGACGTCGCGCACATCCTGAAGAGGCTCCCGGCGGGTCAGAAGCTCGCGGGCCTCGCCGAGGCGCTGGAGGACGGTTTCAAGAAGGCGCTCGTGCCCGGCACGCTCTTCGAGGAGCTGGGCTTCAGGTACGTCGGCCCGATCGACGGACACAATCTTCCCGTCCTCCTGCGCACGCTCAGGGAGACGAAGCAGATCCAGGGGCCCGTTCTCCTCCACGTCCGCACCGTGAAGGGCAAGGGCTACCAGTTCGCCGAGAACGACCCCGTCTACTGGCACGGTCCGGCGCCCTTCCAGGTGGAGACGGGCGAGGTCTCGAAGAAGGCCGCGCCCCCGAGCTACACGGCCGTTTTCGCCGACGCGCTCTCGGAGGTCGCCGAGAAGGACCCGCGCGTCGTCGGGGTCACGGCCGCGATGTCGGAGGGCACGGGGATCGACCGCTTCGCGAAGAGGTTTCCGGACCGCGCCTTCGACGTGGGCATCTGCGAGCAGCACGCCGTCCTCTTCGCCGCCGGCCTCGCGACGCAGGGATTCCGCCCCGTGTGCGCGATCTACTCCACGTTCCTGCAGCGCGCCTACGATCAGGTCATGCACGACGTCTGCCTCATGGACCTGCCGGTCGTCTTCGCGCTCGACCGGGCGGGGGTCGTCGGCGCGGACGGCCCGACGCACCACGGCGTCTTCGACCTCACGTACCTGCGCGTCTTCCCGAACATGCAGGTCTGCGCGCCCAAGGACGAGAACGAGCTGAGGCATCTCGTCGCGACGGCGCTGGCCTCGGGCCACCCGACCGCAATCCGATACCCCCGGGGGCCAGGCTACGGCGTCGCGATGGATCCCGAGCTCAAGCTCCTTCCGGTGGGAAAAGGCGAGGTGCTGCGCGTCGGGAAGGACGGCGCCGTCTTCGCCATCGGCGATCCCGTCGTCCCCGCGTGGAGGGCCGCCGAGCGCCTCGCGAAGGGAGGCGGGCCGTCGCTCACCGTCGTGAACGCCCGGTGGGTGAAGCCCCTCGACCGCGAGCTCCTCGCGCAATTCGTGAAGGCCGGGACGAAGGTCCTGACCGTCGAGGAGAACCAGCTCGCGGGCGGGTTCGGCTCCGCGGTGGTCGAAGCGCTCGAGGAGATCGGCGTCGCCGCCGACGTGAAGAGGCTCGGGATTCCCGACGCGTTCGTTCCACACGCGACGCAGGCGCAGCAGCGCCACGCGCTCGGTCTCGACGAGGACGGCCTCCTCGCCGCGTTCCGCGAGCATGCTGGCGGCAAGGGCGAGGTCGTGCCGCTCGCGACGCGGACGGCATAGAGGGCGCTACTCCCGGCGGTCGAGACCCTGGTCGTCCCACGAGGCCGGGTCCTCGAGCGGTTCGAGATGTGTCGTCACGGTGCCGCCGGGCAGGGCCGCGGTGACGTTGCGCTCGATCTCCTCGCATAGATCGTGGCCCCGTTTGACGGACCACGTGCCAGGTACGAGGACGTGCATCTGGACGAAACGGCGCGGCCCGGCGGCGCGCGTGCGGATGCCGTGGATGACGACGCCGCGCTCGTGGAAGCGCTCGAGGAGGCCCGCGAGGGCGGCCTGTTCGTCGTCCGCGATCGCCCGATCGAGGAGGCCGTGGCCCGTCTTCTGAAGGAGTCGGACAGCCGTCCACACGATGTTCGCGGCGACAAGGAGCGCGACGATGGGATCGAGGACGAGCCGGCCCGTGACCTTCACGAGGAGAACGCCCACGAGCACGCCGGCTGACGTCCAGACGTCCGTCAGCAGGTGGTGCGCGTCCGCTCGGAGCGCCATGGAGCGCAGGCGCGCCCCGGCGCGGAGAAGAACGACGGCGACGCCGCCGTTGATCACAGACGCGACGACCGAGATCCCGAGGCCGAGCCCGACGTTCTCGATCGGATGGAGGTTCTTGAGGCGCTCGACAGCCGCGACCGCGATCGCGACGGCCGCCGCGAGGATCATGAGCCCCTCGAACCCACTCGAAAGGTATTCCGCTTTCGTCTGTCCGAAGGGATAGGTTGCGTCAGCCGGCTTGCCCGCGCGCCGGAGGGCCCAGAACGCCACGAGAGCCGCAAGAAGGTTCACGCCCGATTCGGCGGCGTCGGAGAGAAGGCCGATCGAGCCGGTGATCTTCCAGGCGAAGAACTTCAGGCCGATGGTCGCGACCGCGGCCGCGATCGAAACGCCGGCGTAGAACGTGGAGGGGCGCTGCGCCATGGGCCGAGCGTGAGGTGGCGGATTCCGGCCGTCAAGGTCGCGGGTGCATCAGCCGTCCTGCTACGCTGTTCCCGATGCGGGCTCTCGTCTCGGAAGGGCCGGAGCGGCTCGCGCTCCGCGAGGTCGCGACCCCGCGGCCGGGGCCGGAAGAAGTCCTCGTGCGCGTTCGCGTCGCGCTCACGTGCGCGACCGACTTCAAGCTCGCGAGGCGCGGCCACCCGAAGTTCCCGTTTCCGCTCACGCTCGGGCACGAGTTCGCGGGTGTCGTCGAGGCGGCCGGCGCGGGGGCGGCCTTCGCCCCCGGGGAGCGCGTGACCTCGGCGGTGTCCGGCCCCTGCGGGTGCTGCGACGACTGCAGGGCCGGCCGCGAGAACCTCTGCACGACCGCGTTCGAGAGGCCGCTCTTCGGCGCCTTCGCGGACTTTCTGCTCGTCCCAGGGCGCATCGTGAGGAACGGCCTCAGGCGAATCCCGCCGGGCCTTTCCGACGACGCGGCCGCGCTCCTGGATCCGCTGGCGAGCGTCGTGCACGCTCTGGATCGGGTGAAGGCGAAAGACGGGGAGCAAGGCGGCGGTGACGTTCTCGTCGTGGGGACCGGCCCGATCGCCGCAATGATGTTTCTTCTTTTGAGGGGGAAAGAGGAAGAAAGAAAGAGGGCCGGCGGCGCGGCGCGGGGGATCGTTGTCGCGGGAAGGCGAGAGGAGAAGCTCCGTTTTTTCCTAGAAAGGGGTGCAAGCATCGCGCGCATCGACCCCTCGCCGCGCGATCCGGGGGCCGCTGCTCCGCGTCCCCTCTTCACCTTCGAAGAAAATCCACCTTCGCCCCAACGCATCGAAAACAAGCGCGGAGAGGGAGCAAGATTTTCTTTGATTCTCGACACGACCGGCGACGCCGGCGTGATCGCGGAGCTGACTGCGCTCGCCGCGAATCGCGGAACGGTGGTGCTCTTCGCGGGGATGCCCGAGGGCGCGCGCGTGAACGTTGACGCGTTCGCGGTGCACTACCGCGAGGTGTCGATCACGGGCTCGTTTCACTACACGCCGCGGGACGTGGATGCCGCCTTCGCGCTCCTCGTCGAGGGCGCGATCCCCGTGCACGCTCTCGTCCAGGAGAGGCGAGGACTCGCCCAATGGCGCGAGGCGTTCGACCTCGTCGAGAGAGGAGTCGCGATGAAGGTGGCTCTCGTCCCGTGAAGGCCGTCCTCGCCCGCTCTCTCGACGACATCGCCGTGGTGGAGATGGAGAAGCCGGTCGCCGGCCCCGGCGAAATCGTCGTCGCCATGAAGGCCGTGGGAATCTGCGGCAGCGACACGACGCCGTGGTACGTCGCCTCGAAGGCGCCGGTCGTCCTCGGTCACGAGCCGGCCGGGGTCGTCGCCGAAGCCGGGGCTCTCGTCGAGACGTTCCGGCCCGGCGACCGCGTCTTCGTGCACCACCATGCCGCCTGCGGCGCGTGCCGCTTCTGCAGAGCCGGAGAGGACGTCATGTGCTCCGAGTGGAAGAAGACGCGCCTCCACCCCGGCGGCCTCGCGGAGTACGTCCGCGTCGAGGCGGCCGCCGTCGCGTCGGACACGCTGCGGCTCCCGGACGCCCTCTCCTTCGAGGACGGTGCGCTCGTCGAGCCGCTCGCGTGCGCCGTGAAGGCCGTCCGCCGGGCGCGGGTTGCGGCAGGGGATTCCGTCGCGGTGGTCGGTCTGGGAGCGAACGGAATCCTGCTCGGCCTCGTCGCGAAGTCGGCGGGCGCCGTGACGCTCGTCGGCTGCGATCCCGATCCCGCGCGGAGAGCGGGTGCTCTTCGACTCGGCTTCGATCAGGTGCTGGCGCCCGAAGAGGACCTTTCTGAGAAGGTGAAGAGGGGAGATCGCGCGGGCGCGGACGTCATCTTCGTGCTGCCGACTGCGGAGTCCGCCGTGGCCTCGGCGCTCGCCGCGGCGGGCCCCGCCGGCCGCGTCGTCTTCTATTCGCCGGTCGAGCCCGCGAAGACGTGGCGGCTCTCCCCTCATTCGTCGTATCTCCGGGATCTCTCTCTCTTCTTCAGCTACTCCTCCGGCGCGCGGGACCTCCGGGAGGCGCTCGCGCTCATCGAGCGCGGCGTCGTCCGCGCGAAGGACCTCGTGACGCACCGCGTGCCGCTCGCGCGCGCCGCCGAGGCCTTTGCTCTCGCTCGCGAGGGAGGCGACGTCCTCAAGGTCGTCGTGACCTTCTGAAGAAGCGTCTCGACGTCGTCCTCGTGGAGCGCGGGCTCGCGGAATCCCGGACGCGGGCCGAGGCGCTCATCCTCGCGGGCCGGGTCTCGGTCGCCGGCCACGAGAGGGTCAAGCCCGGCACGAGAGTGTCCGAGGACGCCGAGATCGGGGTCGCAGAGCCGGAGCATCCCTGGGTCTCGCGCGGGGGCGTGAAGCTGGACTTCGGCCTGACCCGTTTCGCGATCGAGCCGAAGGGGCGGATCTGTCTCGACCTCGGCGCGTCGACGGGAGGCTTCACGGACGTGCTGCTCGCGCGCGGCGCGTCGCGCGTCTACGCCGTCGACGTGGGCTACGGGCAGCTCCATGGCCGCCTCCGAAGCGATCCGCGCGTCGTCCTCAAGGAGAAGGTGAACGCGCGGTTCCTGGCGCGGGCCGACGTGCCCGAGGCTCCCTCGCTCCTCGTGGCGGACCTGTCGTTCATCTCGCTCACCCTCGTCCTCCCGGCCGTCGTGCCGCTCCTCGCGGAGGAGGCCGACGTCCTCGTCCTCGTCAAGCCGCAGTTCGAGGCGGAGCGCGGGGAGGTCGGCCGCGGCGGCATCGTGCGCGACGAGGGCGTTCGCGCGAGGGCTCTCGCGCGCGTGACGGCGGCCGCCGAACGGCTCTCTCTCACGAGCCGCGGGGCGATCCCCTCGCCGATCACGGGGGCGGAGGGAAACGTGGAGCTCCTCGCGGCGTTCCGCCGGAATCCCGCTACACTTCCGGGGTGAAATCCGGGCTCAAGCCGGGCCGTCGCGTGCGGCGTGTGGGTCTCGTGACGCGATACAGCAGCGCCGCGGCGATCGCCCTTTCGCGCAAGCTCGAGCGTCAGCTCAGGCGCCGCGGGATCGCGGTGATACACGACGTCGAGTCCTCGCGCGCCCGCGGCGTCCGGGCGGGGCGCCGCGCGCCCAGATCGCACGTCTCGTGGATCTCGTCGTGACGCTCGGGGGGGACGGAACGCTCCTCTCCGTGGCGCGCCATCCGGCCCCGGGCGTCGCCGTCCTGGGAATCGACATCGGCACGCTCGGCTTCCTGACGACCTGCAGGCCGGACGAGTCGGCGGAGGTGCTCGAGAGGGCGCTCTCGGGAGCGGCGCACATCGAGAGGCGGCGCCTGCTGTCGGTGCGCGTGACGGAGCGCGGTCGCGCGCCGCGCCGATACCGCGTCGTGAACGACGCCGTTCTCGCGAAGTCGGCGCTCGCGCGCATCGCGACGATCCGCGTGGACGTGGACGGCCGCATGGTGTCGCGATACCGCGGAGACGGTCTCATCGTCTCGACGCCGACGGGCTCCACCGCCTACAACCTCTCGGCGGGCGGGCCCATCCTCGTGCCGACCCTGCCGGCTCTGGTCCTCACGCCGGTGTGCCCGCACACGCTGACGCTTCGTCCGCTCGTCCTCCCGGACTCCGTCCGGCTCGACCTCTCGGTGGAGAACGACCCCACGGACGTGTTCCTGACGCTGGACGGCCAGGAGGGATTCCCGGTGGGCTCGATGACGCGCATCGCGATCGCCCGTTCCTCCGAGACGGTCTCTCTGGTGCGGGCCTCGGAGGCGTCCTTCTTCGAGGTCCTCGCCCGGAAGCTCTCGTTCGGCGGCGAGCGGGAGAACGCGGCTCGGTAACGGGGAGATGCGCCGCCTTCCTCACCTCTCCCTCACGCAAGTCCGGCTCGTCCGTCTCTTCACGCTCCTTCTCGTCTTCACCGTGCTCGTCCTGTATGCCGTCTTTCGCTCCTCGCGTTTCCAGGAGCTTTTGCGCCGCCGGACCGAGAGGCTGCTGACCGCGAAGATCGGGCGCACCGTCACGATCGGAGGCTTCGACCTCGCGCTCGTCCCGTTCGGATTTCTCGTCCGCGACGTCGCGGTGGCGAACGACCGGCGGGGTCTTTCCGGTCCGGCGTTCTCGGCCTCGGAAATCGAGCTGCGCGGCCTGCCGACGATCACGAAGAGCCGCATCGACCTCCCGAAGCTCCGTGTCGTCTCGCCGCGCGTCGTCGTCGAGGTGTTCCCGGACGGCACGACGAATCTGCAGTCGATTCTCGATGCCCTCGCGGGGGGAGGCGGCGAGGGAATCGACATCAGCCTCAAGGAAGCGGTCATCCAGCGCGCGACGCTGCGCTTCCGGGAATGGAACGCGGAGATCGACGCCGTGCTCCAGGACGCGGCGGTCACGGCCAGAGCCGGGCGCAGCCGGTCCGTGACTCACCTCGCGCTCGCGTGTCGCAAGGGGCGCTTCAAGCTGGAGAACAACGAGACGCTCGACTTCGCGATCGGCGCGGAGGTGACGCTCGCGCCGGGACGCGTGCATCTGACGGGCCTGAGGCTGCGCGGCGACCGGCTGAAGCTCGAGGCTTCGGGCGGCGTCGACGATCTCAGGAAACCGATCCTCGCTCTCGTCGCGCGCGCCGAGACGACCGGTGAGGCTCTTTCGAAAGTGTTCGGGCTCGGCCTTCCGGTCACGGGAGGCGTGACGATGCGCGGCACGATGCGCTTCGGCGAGCCGGGCGGCTTCCGCATCTTCGGCGCGTTCGGCCTCGAAGCCGCCGCGTTCGGACCGTTTCCGATGACCGGAGAGGGCGTGATCCGCGTGGATCCGAAGGGCCTTCTCGTGAACGTGACGCGCGCGAGCTACGCGGGCGGAACGCTCGAGGCCCTCGTCCGGCTCGAGAGGATCAAGAACCCGCCCCTTCCGGTTCGCATCGCGCTGAGCGGGCGGGGGCTGGACTTCGAGCAGTTCTTCGGCGACCTCGGGATCCGGGGGACCGGGCTCATCGGCCGCGCCGACCTCGACACGACTCTCACCTTCGGCCGTGGTGGAATCGAACACGCCGACGGGATCGGACGGATCCACGTGACTGCCGATGGAGGACGGCCCTCGGCGGTCAAGGGACGGTTCGCGCTGCCGTTTTCCGGAGGTGGTCCCCTCGAGGTCCGCGACGGGCATCTCCTCTTCGCAGGCCTCTCGTTCGCGACGGCCGGAGGCGCCAGACTCCGTGTCGACGGCGGGCTGCGCCTCGGGACCTGGGAGCCCGACCTTCAGCTCGAGATCGCCTCCGACGACCTCGCCGAGGTCGAACGGATCGCGGACAACTTCTATCCCGCGATCCAGAACGAGCCCCTCACGCCGCCCTTGCGTCTCGGGGGGGCAGGCCGGATCGCCGCGCGCCTCTCTCGCAGCTTCTCCGACCCGAGGGTCGAAGGGCGACTCGACGCCACGGGCTTCGTGCTCCGAAGCGTTCCGTTCGGGACGACCTCGGCCGAGTTTCTCGTGGACCGGAACGTGGCCACGTTCTCGCCTTTCGCGGCGGCGGACGGAGGCGCCTCTCTCTCCGTCACCGGGAAGATCGGCTGGGGCGGGGCCCTCAAGGGCGAGTATCGACTGGACGGCCTCGTGGCGGAGTTCTCCGCATGGCCCATCGAGCGCGTGCTGAAGTTTCTGGATATCGACCTGCCGATCACCGGTGCGGGCACCGGACGGCTTCCGCTCGACGGCGTGACCCCGGCGTTGTCCGGCCGCATTCCCCTCGTCCTGACCGAAGCGAGCCTGTGGGGACAGAAGCTCGACCGGCTGGAAGGCGTGCTGGCGTTCGAGAAGAACCGAATCGCGATCGAGAACGTGACGGCGCGCCTCGCGGACGGCACCGCGAGCGGGAGCGGCTTCTATCGATATGCCGACCGCGCTTATGAGCTCGATCTCGATGTCCGGGCCATTCCTGTCGGCCGCCTGGACGCGGCCGGGGGGCTGGCGCTCACGGGGACTCTTTCGGGGCGGGTGAAGGGGTCCGGGACCGTGGACAAGCCGAACCTCGCCATCTCGGCGCGCATCGCCGAGGCGGCGTGGAGCGGGAGTCCGGTGGAGCGCCCCGGCACCGACCTCGAGCTGGAGGTGACGGCCGACCGCGGCGCCTTCACTCTCCTGGCGCGCGCTCCCGAAGCGGCGGAGATCACGCTCCAACCCGACGCGACGATGGAAGGGCGATGGCGTGGCCGTGTCGAGGTGTCCTCTCTGGCGCCGTTCGCCTCGCTGCTGGGCCTGCCCGAGGACGCCCGTCTCGACGGGAGGCTGTCCGCCGGGGCGTCGCTCTCGACCGGGAAGGACGTGAACGCCCTGAGAGGGGAGGGCTCGGTGTCGGCCGCGCGGGTCACGGCATACGGGCGGACGCTCGAGCTCCGCACGCCCGCGGCGCTGAAGGTGGAGGACGGGAAGGTCTCGATCGAACGGCTCCAGCTCGCGGAGATGCCGCGTCAGGATCTGCCCCCGGGGCCGCCGACGGCGCTCACGATCTCCGGCAGCGCCGGGCTGAGCGCGCCGCACGCGCTCGACCTGGTCGCCGCCGGCTCGTTCGACGCCGCGCTTCTCAAGCCCGCGCTCGAGGGAATGAGCGCGGCGGGGCGCGCGACCGTGGACCTCAGGGTGAGCGGAACGGCCGCGAGGCCGGCCCTCCTCGGCCGGGTCACGCTCGACGGCGTGGACCTCACCTCGCCGGCCGGCACCGCGTTCGAATCGATCACGGGCACGCTCCTGTTCTCGGAAGACCGCGTCACGGCCCTGGACCTGTCGGTTCGATACAACGGCGGGTCCGTGGATCTCGGGGGCTTCGTCGCGCTCTCGGGCGTGAAGCCCACGAGCTTCCGGCTGAACGCGCACGTCGGCCACGTCCGCGCGTCGCCATTCGACGGATTCCGGGCCACCTTCTCCGGAGATCTCGTGCTCCTCGGCGACTCGATCCTCCGCACGGCGCGCGGCGACCTCTCCCTCGACCGGGCCGTCTACAGCCGCGACTTCTCGCTGGACATCACGTCGCTCCTGGCGAGGAAACGCGCCGCGGTGACGGCCGGGAATCCGACGGTGTTCGACGGGGTCGAGCTCGACGTGCGGCTGCTCGCGCCGGCGTCTTCCATCGAGGTGCGCAACAACGTGGCTCGCCTCAAGCTCTCGGGAGAGCTCTTCGTGCGCGGGACATGGGGTCATCCGCTCCTGTTCGGCGAGGTCACGGCCGAGGAGGGCGGCCGCCTCACGCTTCAGGGCCAGCGTTACGAGATCGTGTCGGCCAAGATCCTGTTCTCGAACCCGCTGCGCATCGAGCCCTTCTTCGAGCTCGAGGCGCGGGGAACCGTGAGCCGGTACCAGATCTCGTTCGGCCTGACGGGCACGCCTTCGCGCCTCGTGCCCCGGTTCTCCTCGGACCCGCAGCTCTCCGAGGCGCAGATCGTCTCGCTGATGACCTCAGGCGACATCCCGCAGAGCGCCGTCGCGGGAGCGCCCGTCGGAGCGGCGCCGATCTCGTCCGACGATTCCGTGTCGAAGGCCGCGCGCGAGCTCCTCGCGAGCCTCGCGACCTCGGCGGTCACGAGCCGGACGAAGGAGTTCTTCCGGCTGGACAGGTTCCAGATCGACCCCACGATCACGGGCACTTCGTTCGACGCGCCTCGTGTCACGGTCGGCAAGAACCTCGGGAAGGACTTCAACGCGACGGTCTCGTTCGTGCTCTCGAGCAACCAGCAGCAGATCATCACCCTCGACTACCAGCTCACACCGGCGGCTCTCGTTCAGGCCCGGCTCGACGAGAACGGCATCTACTCGCTCGAGCTGCGCATCCGGCAGCGGCTGCGATGAGGTCCTTTCGCGCCGTCCTCGGCCTGACCTTGTTCCTCGTCGCGGCGCGCGGAACCGCCGAAACGTTCTACGGAACGGGGATCGCTTCCCTGTCGTTTCGCGGCGACGCGCCGGTCGACGAGCACCGCCTCGCGGCCCTGACCGAGCTCGCGCCGGGCCGCACGCTGACGGGCGAGGCGGTGCGAACGAGCCTCCGCAACCTCTTCGCGACGCGTCTCTTCTCCGACCTGGGCGTCGAGGCGTCGCCGTCGCCCGCGGGGTCCGTCGTGGTCGTCGTTTTCTCCGCGGCGCCCCGGATCGAGCGCCTCGAACTCTCCTCGGGAGTTCCCGCGTCGGGCAGCGTTCTCGACGCGGTCGGCCTCGGGCCGGGCAATCCGTGGCAGGGCGATCTGAAGCCGCGGTACGAGTCCGAGATCCGACGGGTCCTGCGCGAGGAGGGGTACTTCGATCCGAAAATCGAGACGACCGTCGAGGCCGGCGCCGACGAAACCTCGGTGGACGTCCGGTTCGAAGTGGAAAAGGGAACGCGCGCCCTCGCGGGAGCTCCCCGCTTCTCGGCCCCGCTCGCCCCTCTCGACGAAGCGACTCTGCTCGCAAAGGCGAAGTCGAAGAGCGGTAAACCCTACCGCGGCTCCGCGGCGCGCGAGGACGCCGAACGCTTCGCGGCGGTCTACCGGAAGGCCGGATATTCGCGCGCGGAGGTGCGCCTCGACAGCGAGTCGTACGACGCCGCGTCGGCGACCGTGACGCCGCACTACGCCCTCTTCGTCGGGCCGCGAGTCGTCCTGAAGGTCACGGGCGAGAGCGAGAAGGTGGTGCGCGCGCACCCCGACTCACCCTGGACGCGGGGCGAGCCTTCGGACGAAGACTCGCTTCAGCTCCTGAAAGACGGGCTCCGCCGCACGTATCAGGAAAAGGGTTATGCGCGCGCGAAGGTGGACGTCACGTTCGAAACGACGGCGGACGAGGAGCTCGTTTCGTTTGCGATCGAGAAGGGCGAGCGATGGACGATCTCCTCCCTGAAGGTGACCGGCGCCGTCAGCCTGCCCCGGAAGGAGGTTTTCGGCGCGCTCCAGATGCGGCCGCGCGGTTACCTCGATTCCGGACGATTCGTGGATGGAGATGCGGCGGAAGACCGCGACGCCCTCGAGGCCCTTTATCGCGCCAACGGGTTCCGGTTCGCGAGGGTCTCGCCGCCGACCGTGACGGATGGTGCCTCGCGGGACACCCTCGACGTGACGTTCAAGGTCGAGGAAGGGCTCCGAACGATCGTCGCGACGCGGACCGTGGCGGGCGTCAAGACGGTGCCGGAAGACGTGCTGCTCCCGAAGCTCACCGTCAAGGCCGGCCTCCCGTATTCCGAATCCTCGGTCAGCGACGATGCGGCCCTCCTGCAGTCCCTCTACGTGGATCGGGGCTACGTCGACGCGAAGGTGGAATCTTCCGCGCGCTTTCTGGATCCGGTCCCGCCGGAGGGGGAGCGCGCGGAGGTGACGTACACCGTGACCGAAGGTCAACCCGTGACCTTCGGCAAGACGATCCTGCGGGGAAACAGGCGCACGCAGCCCTTCATCGTGGAGGACCGCCTCGCGAACAAGGAAGGCTCGCCCTTCTCGCTCACGAAGCTGCTCGAGACGCAGCAGAACCTGGCGCGCCTCGGCATCTTCCAGAAGATCGAGGTCACCACGTTTGGGACCGACCCGGAGACCAACTCGCGGGCGGTGGTCGTCACCGTCTCCGAAGCGCGCCCCTGGAGCCTCACGTACGGAATCGGCGCCGAATACCAGCCGCGTGCGCCCGGCACCGACCTCTCGGCCCGCCTTTCGCTCGGCTTGTCGTACAACAACCTCTTCGGGCGCGCCCTCGAGGTGAGCGGGGAAGGGCGCATCTCGAACCGCGACCCGCGGATCATCCTCTCCGCGCGCGACCGGTCGCTGTTCGGCGGCCGCGTTCCGGTTTCCGTGGCCGCCTACCGGACGAACGACTTCTTCTCGGACATTCTCGTGAAGCGAACGGGAGCCTTCCTTCAAGCGGAGTATCGGCCGTCGACTTCGCTGCGCACCGGACTTCGCTACCAGTACGAGCTCGTGGATCCGAGCTCCGACCCCGGGCTCGGCGCGGACCAGCGCGCGAACCAGCCGAGCCGCATCAGCTCGATCGCGGGCGGGGTGACCTGGGACCGCCGCGACGACCCGCTCAACCCGCGCTCGGGCACGTTCCTCGCCGCGGATGTCAAGTACGCCTTTCCCTTCCTGACGGCGGATGCGGACTTCGTCAAGACGCTTCTTCAGGCGGCGCTTTATCGCCCTTACGGGACGACGCGATTCGTCGTTTCGGTTCGCGGCGGCTTTATCTGGAACCGCCAGGCGTGTCCTCCTGAGCTGCAGGCGGCGCCGACGTGCTCTCCGAATCTCATCGTGCCGGTCCCCGAGAGGTTGTTCGCGGGCGGTTCGTCCACGCATCGCGCCTTTTCTCGCGACAACCTCGGCATCCCGGGCGAGACCTTGAACACCGACGGCGTCGGCGTGGGCGGCACGGTGCAACTCGTCGCGAATGCCGAATGGCGCATCCCGGTCGCGAGCGGGTTCGAGGCGGCTCTCTTTTTCGACATCGGCCAGGTCTGGGCCGATCCGAACGACGTGAACCTGGGGCAGCTCCGGTCCGGAGCCGGGTTCGGCCTCCACTATCAGACGCCGGTCGGTCCGATCCGGCTCGAGTACGGCGTGAAGCTGGACCGCAAGCCGGGCGAGGACGCCGGAGCCTTCGCGTTCTCGGTCGGCTATCCGTTCTGAGACCGGGCCGGCGCCAGCCGCGCGGGCGCTGGTCGCCGCTCGTCGAGGAGGTGCAGGAGCGCGAGGACCGGATGGACGAGGAGCATGCGCGGGCCGGAAAAACGCATGACTTCCTTCACGTGCTCCCGGCGATCGGGGCGGTAGCAGTGGATCGGGCAGGTCGCGCACGTGGGCTTCTCGTCGCCGTAGGGGCAGTGCCTGAGCCGTGCGGCGGCGTAATCCGCGAGCTCGGCGCAGCCCCCGCAAAGGCGGCGCTCCGGCGTGTGATGGTCATGCGCCTCACAGTAGATGCCGAGCATCGCTTCGAGAGTCCGGCGCTCGCGCCGGAGCCGGGGGCTCGTCAGGAACTGGTCGGGGAACGGCCGCGCCCTCTCGTTCACGGCTCGCAGTTTCGCGCGTCGGCCGGCGCGAGACCCTCATGCAGATGAATCAGAGCGGGCTTAGAATGGTTCATGCCTCGTTTCACGGTTCTCGAGACCTCGGCCCTCTTCTCGAATCGGGTCAAGTACGACTACCTGTTCGAGATGGAGATGTGGCTGAAGGGCCTCGAGCGTTTCTTCCAGATCGACTGCCTGCCGCTCTCGGCCTTCGAGCGTTCGCACGCGTCGCTCAAGAACTACGTGGAGGAGGTGGGGGCCGTGCGCGCCGGGGTGGCGCACATGGCGATGCTCACGACGCAGCTCCTCGGGGAAGGGAAGGAAGACCTCGCGTCGTTCCTCGTCTACCTCGACAGCCAGGTCCAGCGGACGGGCAGCGGCGAGATGCCCGCGCGCCGCCGCGGGGACGCCGAGACGGAGCTCGCGCTCGTCGTCGAGAAGCTCGACGACTTCGCGAAGATCCTCGACGAGCTCTCGCGAGCGCCCTTCGTCGCTCTCCAGACGTATCTCTCGCTCGGGCGCATCGTGGTCGGCACGCTCCGGCAGGACCCTAATCTCGGCGTCCTCTTCCGCGAGAACCTGCGGCCCGTCCTCGACAAGGAGTCGAAGCAGTCGCTCGGTCGGGTGCTCGAGAGCTTGCCCGATCCTTCACACAGGGGCGCGCTCGCGGCGCTCTTCGTCGCGCTTTTCAAGGGGCTGCGCTACGCGGACCGGGCGCGCACCGCCGCCGAGACGCCTGCCACGCGCACGCGCGCGCTTCTCGTGTTCAGCCTCCTCAAGGGTGAGAGCGAATCCGTCGCGTCGTTCATCTCGAAGCGCCTCGCGCCGCGCTTCCCGGAAGACGTCGCCCCAGGCCGCCGGCCTCAAGCGCATCGTGACCGCGCTCGAGGCCGAGGTGAGGAAGGTCATGGACGTCGAGCTCGTCGACGTCGTGCTCATGAAGGATCCGTCTCTCGTCCTCACGCGCCTCGAGGATGCGGCCGCCCTCGTGCGCGACCTTTACCAGCAGAGTGTCATCGCGCTCGCCGAGACGTTCTCGTCCGGGCTCGACGAGCGCACGCTCTTCCCCGAGTACCGGACGCGGCTCGATCAGAGCCTCGTTCTCAGGGAGGAGCTCGCGCAGCTCGTGAAGGCGACTCACGATTTCGTGAAGGCGCCCGACAAGAAGTCGCTCCGGCCCCTCGTGGCCGAGCTCGAGTCCTTCCGTCGCAGCGGGATGCGCCACCTCATGTTCAAGGACTGGTCCCTGTTCGAGCGCTTCCTCGCCGGCTTCTCCCGCGAGCGGCCTCCGAGGTCCTTCCTGCCGGCCGCGCACCAGTTCGAGGGCTTTCTGAAGACGCTCGTCAAGGAGATCGGAAAGAGGTCCGTCCTCGCGAATCATCCCTTCCGGGGATTCCGCCTCGACGGTGGCTCGTCGGCTGGCGGGCCGGGCGCCTCCCGGTACAATTGACGACCGGCCGCCGCGGCGGCCCCGATCCCGAAAGGACGAAGAACGTGGGATTCGTTTCCGTCACTCAGGCAGCGGCTGCCTACAAGCAGGGCCGCTTCGTGATCATCGTCGACGACGAGGACCGCGAGAACGAGGGCGACCTCTGCCTCGCGGCCGAGCACGTCACGCCGGCCGCGGTGAACTTCATGGCGCGTGAGGGCCGCGGGCTCGTCTGCGTCTCGCTGACGGAGGAGCGCTGCGACGAGCTGGATCTGCACCCGATGGTCGAGCAGAACACGTCCAATTTCGGGACGGCTTTTACCGTGTCCGTCGAGGCGCGCGGCAAGACGACGACCGGCATCTCGGCGGCCGACCGCGCGGTGACCGTGAGGACCCTCATCGACCCGAAGACGAAGCCGCAGGACCTGCTGCGGCCCGGCCACACGTTTCCGCTCCGGGCGAGAAAAGGCGGCGTCCTCAAGCGGGCGGGCCAGACGGAGGCGTCCGTCGACCTCGCGCGCATCGCCGGCCTCGCGCCCGCCGCCGTCATCTGCGAGATCATGAACGAGGACGGGACGATGGCCCGCGTCCCGGACCTCCTCGCCTTCTCCGAGAAGCACGGCGTCCCGATCGTCTCGGTGGCCGACATCATCCGCCACAGGATGCGCACGGAGCGCCTCGTCCAGCGCATCGCCTCGCCCACGCTCCCGACGCGCCACGGCACGTTCCGCGTCGTCGCTTACCGGTCCGACGTCACGCACGAGGAGCACGTGGCGCTCGTGGCGGGAGAGTGGAGCGAGGACGAGCCCGTCCTCGTCCGCGTGCACTCCTCCTGCCTCACGGGCGACGTCTTCGGCTCGGAGCGCTGCGACTGCGGCACGCAGCTCGAGCGCGCCATGGAGCTGATCGCGCGGGAGGGCAAGGGAGTCCTCCTCTATCTCCTTCAGGAGGGCCGCGGCATCGGCCTCGTCAACAAGCTGCGGGCCTACGAGCTGCAGGAGCAGGGCCTCGACACGGTCGCCGCGAACGAGAAGCTCGGGTTCGCGCCCGACGTCCGCGACTACGGCATCGGCTGCCAGATCCTGCGGGACCTCGGCGTGCGGAAGATCCGCCTCCTCACGAACAACCCGTCCAAGTACGTCGCGATCGACGGCTACGGCCTCGAGATCGTCGAGCGCGTCCCGCTGGAGATCCCTCCCACGGACGGCACCCGCGACTACCTGACCACGAAGAAGGCCAAGATGGGGCACATCCTGAAGCTCGTCTAGATGGCCCCAGCGGTGGGGGAGCCCGTGAGCGCGAGCGCCGGTTCCGTCACGCGGGCCGGGCGATCAAACGCGCTCGTCGCTTTCGCGCTTTTTGCGGTCTTCCTTGTCCTCTTCGCCGTCTTCGCCGTCGCGGCAGGGACGCGCCGCCTCGACTTCGACGAGAGTCTCGCCCTCCGGGCCGGCTGGCTCCTCTGGGAGCGGGTCCCGGCCTCGCCGCCGTTCGCGATGCCCGGGACGCTCCTGCTCGGCGCGCTCGCCGAGACGGTCGAAGACCCCGCGAGCGTCTTCCTCATGGCGCGCCTCCTCGTCGTGGCCGCGGTCGCGGCCGCGGGCATCGGGGCACTAAGGCTCGCCGCGGTGCCGCCTCGGGAAGCTCTCCTCGCCGCGTCGCTGACGCTCCTCAACGCATCATTCTTCGTCCACGGGCTGGAGTTCCGGTACGACGCGGCCCTCCTTGTCGGTCTCCTCGCTGCGTACGGTCTTCTCGTCCGCGCGCGGCCGGGTGATCTGCTTCTCCTGGGCGCCGCCCTCGCGTGGCTCGCCGAGCACCACGTGAAAGGCGTATTCTTTGCGGCCGGCGTCTACCTCTTCGCACTGCTTCGCGTGGGCTCGGACCGGCCGCGGCTCCTTCGTCTCCACGCCGGCTTTGGCGCCGGTCTCGCAGCGTGGGGGCTGGTTGTGGTGGCGCTGGATTTCTCACGGCCCGTACTCGATGTCTACACCTTCTGGACGGGCGTTGGGAGGGGCGCACCGCGCGATTCACGCAGCATCGTGGAAGCCTTCCGACACGACGGTGCGTTCTGGCTGGCGGCGGGCGCCGCGGCGGCGTGGGTCTTCTCTGGCTTGGCCCGGCCCCGCGCCCGCCAGCTGCGCGAGAGTCGGGTCTTCTGGGCGGCCGCATTCTCCATGCTGGCCCTCGTCTTCACGCTGGTCCATCCGCATCCCTGGCCCTACATGCTGGCGCTCGCCGTTCCCTTCGCCGCGCTCGTCGTGACCCACGCCGCCGTCGCCCTTTGGCCTCGCGCGCCCGCGTTCGTCGTGGTGGCGTCGGTCGTGGCCGCCGCACTCCAGCCCCTCATCTCGACGGCCGGCATCGTCACAGCGATTTCGACGACGTTCGAGAGCTCACGGCGCCCCCAGGAGAGGGTACTGGCAATGCTCAGTTCCCTTGCAAAGCCCGGCGACCGCGTCCTCGACCCGTCGGGCCTCGCGTACTTTCTCCGTCCCTGCACCGCGGAGTGGTACGTTGACAGCGTCCTGAGGCCGCGCGTCCGGGGGGGGTGGATGAACGATCTCACGGCAAGCAGCCTCGCCGCGTGCCCTTGGATCGTCAATAGCCGTCGCCTTCGCATGATCCCCGAGGCGGTGTTTCAGGGCGTCGAGAACCGCTACCGGGTCGTCGCCGGAGGGCTGGGGCTCGACCGCGGGGACCCGAGGCTCCCCGAGCTCGAGCGCCTGTCCCGTGCGGGCCCGCACGACCGGGTAGGCCGCTTCATCGTGAAGAGCTTCTAGTGAGCCACAGCCCGCGCCCCTCTGGAGGTGCCGCCTACCTCCGTGCCGCCTACCTCCGTGCCGCCTACCTCCGTGCCGCCTACCCCCTGTAATCCCTCGCGAGCTCTTCGGGGCTCGCTCCCCGTCTGAAACGCCAGAGCGTCCTCCAGTTCTTCCAGATCGTTTTTGCGACGCCGCGCTCGAGGTAGCGGCGCGGCGAGGTTTCGACGGCGTTTCGAAGGATCTCGAGGCGTCCTTCTTTCCGGAGCCTCCGCGCGAAGTCCCAGTCGTCGAGGAGCGGCCAGGGCGGGTGTCCGCCGATCCTCTCGTAGACGTCGCGCCGCACGAACGGAGCCTGGTCGCCGTAGGGAACGCGCGTGAACTCGGTGCGGGCGTTCGCCCAGAAGGCGACCCAGCGCATGCGCGCGCCGCCGCCGGAGAAGGACAGCCGGAACGCGCCGCCGACGACGCCCGAAGCGATCGCGTCGCGGACGGCCCTCTCCCAGCCCTGAGGCAGAAGTGTGTCGGCATGGAGAAAGAGGAAGACAGAAATTCCTGCTGAAGAGGAAGAGGAAGACGAGGGAGAAGATTCTGAGAAGGTGTAGAGAGTGGCCTCGCGCAGGCGCTGTCCCCTCGGCGCCGAAGACAGGTGGAGGCGGGCGCCCGCTTTCACGAAGGCGTTGCGCACATTCGGAGAAATCTCCGCGTCCGCCGCGGCGACGAGCGGATTCCCGGATGCCTCCGCCCCAACACCCTCTCGAAGAAAATCCCCGGCGGAGCTCCTTCGCCGGTCGCTACGGGGACGATGACCGCGATCGCTTCGGGCACGTTTTCGAATCCTCGTCCGCACGGTATCGCGCGTTTCGTTAGGAGTCTTTCTGAGTGACCTCTTGCCAGCGAAATGGCGTTACTCAGATGCTAGCCCGCCGGTCCCCGGTGGCCGCGCAGCGGCTTGCGGGCTAGCATCATGTCACCGTGGCGTATGGCTTCGTGCTCGTGGGCGGTCGCTCCTCGCGGATGGGCCGCGACAAGACGCGTCTGCCGTACCGGGGAAGGCCGATGGCGCTCCATCAGGCCGAGAAGCTCGCGGTCGTCTGCGGGAACGTCGCGCTCGTGGGGAAGGACGCCGAGGCCTTCCTGGACTCCCGGTTTCCGTACGTGACCGACGGGTCGCCCGAGGTGGCCGCCGCGTTCGGCGTGGCCACGGCGCTCGCGTTCTCGCCGGAGGAGACGAACCTCGTCCTCGCGGCGGACGTGCCGCGCTGTCCGGAGTCCTTTCTCGCGGCACTGCTCGACGTCGCCGAGGCGATTCACGCGCCCGCCGTGGTCCCGGTCTCGGGCGGGCGGGCTCAGCCTCTTTGCGCCGTGTGGCGGCGCTCCGCGCTCGTCCCGCTCCGCTCGCGCCTCGAGGCCGGGGATTACTCCCTCGTGGCGGCGCTTCGCGCGTTTCACGCCGTGCTCATCCCCGAGGAGGTCACGGCCGCGATGGCCGGAGGCGCTCCGGAGAATTTCTTCAATGTCAACACCCCGGAGGAATATGAAGCGCTCGAAAGTGAAGCCCGGGCGGACGGCGCGGCCCGCGCGGCCCCTCAGCCACCTCGACGCTGAGGGCCGTGCCCGCATGGTGGACGTCTCCCTCAAGCGGCCGACCGTCCGCACGGCCCGCGCCCGCGCCCTCGTGTCGCTCGGCAGGGTCGCCTTTGCCTCGCTCGACGCCGCCGCGAACCGGAAGGGCGACGCGCTCGGCGTCGCGCGACTCGCGGGGATCCAGGCGGCCAAGCGCACGGCCGAGTGGATCCCGCTCTGCCATCCGCTCGCGTTCGACTCGGTCGCGGTCCGTCTCGTGCCCCGCCAAGAGACGTCGTCGGTCGAGATCACGACCGAGGTCAAGGGGACCGGCAAGACCGGGTACGAGATGGAGGCGCTCGTCGCCGCGTCGGCGGCGGCGCTCGCGCTCTACGACATGTGCAAGGCGGCGGACAAGGGCATCGAGATCCGCGAAATCGCCCTCCTCGAGAAGACGGGCGGCAAGAGCGGAAGGTGGCGCCGGGGGGCGGCCGGCTGAGCTAGACTCGTTCTCAGGGAGGCGGCGGCATGGACCAGACGCTTATCGACGGGCACGGGCGCCGCATCACCTACGTTCGGATCTCCGTCACGGACCGCTGCAACCTCCGCTGCATCTACTGCATGCCGGAGGACCAGAAGTTCCGGCCGCTCCCGCACCTCCTGTCGCGCGAGGAGATCCGCCGCGCGGCACGGCTCCTCGCGGATTTCGGCGTGGAGAAGATCCGCATCACGGGCGGAGAGCCGACGACGCGCCCCGATCTCGTGGACATCGTGCGCGACCTCGCCGGGATCGGCTTTCCGGGCGGAATCGCGCTCTCGACGAACGGCGTCCTCTTCCCGCGGATGGCGCACGACCTGCTCGCGGCGGGCCTCACGAAAGTGAACGTCTCTCTGGACGCGGCGGAGGCCGAGCACTTCCGCAAGATGACGCGGCGCGACCATTTCAAGCCGGTCGTCGACTCGATCGCCCTCGCCCTGTCGCTGCCCTTCGACTCCGTGAAGATCAACGCGGTCGTCATCCGCGGCCTCAACGACGACCAGATCCTCTCCCTCGCGGCGATGACGAAGGACAAGAAGCTCGGCGTGCGTTTCATCGAGTTCATGCCCTTCGGCGACAACGACTGGAAGGAATCGGACTGGGTGGGCTGGGAAGAGGTGTGGGACCGCCTCGCCGCCGCCGGCTACGTCCTCGCGCCGATCGCCAAGACGCTCGTCGCCGGGCCTGCCGACGAGTATTCGGTCACCTCGCCCGCGGGCGCCCACACGGGCACGATCGGCTTCATCACGCCCGTCTCGGACCGCTTCTGCGACACCTGCAACCGCATGCGCCTCACGCAGGACGGGTTCCTGAAGGGCTGCCTCTTCGGTCACGCGGACGTCGACCTCCTGAAGCCGATGCGCGCGGGGGCGAGCGACGAGGAGCTACGCGCCCTCGTGGTGCGCGCGGCCACGATCAAGGAGGAGCGCCACCCCATGTTCGTCGGCATGAGCAAGTCGGCCCTGCCGCTGCATGCCCGGAACATGAGCGAGGTCGGCGGCTGATGGCGCCGTGCGCGTCGCGATCCTGACGATCTCGGACCGGTCCTACGACGGCGAGCGCGCCGACAAGAGCGGGCCTGCCGTGGCGGAGGGGGTGCAGCGTCTCCTCCCCGGCGCGGTCCTCGTGGAGCAGACGATCCTGCCCGACGAGCGCGAGGACATCGCCTGGAACCTCAAGCGTCTCGCGGACACCGGCGCCGCCGATCTCGTGCTCACGACAGGCGGTACGGGCCTTTCTCCGCGCGACGTGACGCCGCAGGCGACGCGGGACATCCTGGATTACGAGGTGCCCGGCCTCGCGGAAGTCATGCGGGAAGCCACTCGCGCCGCCCTGCCCACCGCGATCCTGTCGCGTCAGGTCGCGGCGGTGTGCGGGCGAACGCTCATCGTGAACCTCCCGGGCTCGCCGCGCGGCGCCGTGGAGTGCCTGGAGGCCGTGGCCTCGGTGCTTCCTCACGCGGTGGCGACGCTCCGCGGCGAGGCGGGCGACGCACATCCCGGTCCCGGCCGCGGCTGACCTTCCAGACGCCGACCTCTACAATCCATCTCACGTGACCCGGCGGTTCCTGCTCGCTTCGCTCCTTGCTCTTGGCGCGCCGTTTCGGGCCGTGGCTTCGGCCGCGCCGCGCTCGCGAAAGATCCTTCGCCTGAAGACGGGCACCGTCGAAGAGGTCGATCTCGAGGCATACGTCGCAGCCGTGGTTCCTCCGGAGATCGGCCGCGCTCCCGCGGCCGCGCTCGAGGCGCAGGCCGTCGCGGCGCGTTCGTACGCCCTCGCCCGAGCCGAGCGCCATCTCGAGGACGGCGCGGACCTGTGCGACGGAACGCACTGCCAGGTCTTCCGCGGACTCTCCTCGGCCACGGAGGACTCGCGCCGGGCCGCGGCCGCGACGCAGGGCCTCGTCCTGACGCAGAGAGGGCGCGTCATCGCGGCTCCTTTTCACGCCGTGTGCGGGGGCCGGACCGCGCGCCCCAGGGACGTCTGGGACGACGAGGAGATTCCCGACCTCGAGTCGGTCGAGGACGACGCCTGCCTCGGGGCGCCGGGCGCGACCTGGTCGTTCAGGATCCCGCGCCTCGCGCTTCAAGTCCTGTCGGGCTCGCTCGGGTTCTCGGGTGCGCGCTTTTTCGAGGTGTACGGCCACGACGCGAGCGGCCGCGTTTCGACGGTGCGCTTCGCCGCCCCGGGCGGGGCGTCGCGCCTGGTGCGCGGCTTCGAGTTCCGCAGGGCGGCGTCGGAGCTGTGGGGCTGGGACTCCGTGCGCTCGACGGACTTCACGCTCGAGGAGACGCGGCCCGCGTACTTCCTGTCGGGGCGCGGCACGGGGCACGGCGCCGGGATGTGCCAGGCGGGTGCGATCGCCCGCGCGAAGCGCGGCGAAAGCCGGGACGCGATCCTCGCGCTTTACTACCGTGGAGCCGCGGTGACCCCGCTCGGCGTGCGTGCTTAAGGGGTCCGCCTTCCTGCGGCTTTCACCCGCCTCCGGAGGCGGCGCGGACGTCGCCCGATGGGTCGGATGGACCTCCGCCTTCGTCGTTTCGATCGACCTCGTGCGCTGGTGGCGCCCGGCCGTCCTCTTCGGGCCGGATCGCACGTGGTGGCGGCTGTGGCTCCTGATCTGGGCCGGTTCGATCGCCGCGGTCGCGCTCGCGGGATTCGCGTCTGCCCGGCTCTTCCGCCTCTTCCGCGAGAGCCGTCTCGCGAAGGCCCCGCTGGAGCCCTTCCCCCTCGGCCGAAGCGGAGCTCTTGCGGCGGCGGCGCTCGTCCTGGGAATCGCTCTTCGCATGGCCTCGCTCGCGAACCCGCCGCCGCAGTTCCCGGACGAGGCTTCGTTGATCGCGCCCGCCCTCGACCTCCAGGGCTCGATCGCGGACTTCAGGCACCCCCTTCGCGCGGCCCCGTACGGCGTTCCGAAGCCGTTCGGGTTCGTGGGAGTTCTCTACCTCGAGGCCTTCAAGTGGTCGCTGTCGGCGTGGGGGCCGACGCCGCTCGGCATCCGGTTTCTGTCGGTGGCCGCGGGCTGCATCTCGCTCGTGACCGGAGTCCTTCTCGCGCGCGCCGTGCTCCCCCCGGGCGGCGCGAGTCTCGCCGCGCTTGCCCTCGCGGGCCTCCGCTGGCACCTCATCATGAGCCAGTGGGGCTGGGTCGCGGTCGCCGTGATCCCCTTCATCGATGTCGCGACGCTGCTCCTTCTCCGTGCGCGCACAGGGAGAAGTCGCCTCGCGGCCCTCGCCGCGGGCGTCGTTCTCGGCCTTGGAGCGCACGTCTACCTCACGGCCTGGGTGGCCGCGGCCGCACTCGTTCTCTTCCGGCTCTGGCCTCTCGGGGACGGCGAACCCCCGAAGGAAAGGGCGGTCTCGAGCTCGGTCTTCGCCTCCGGCTTCGCGGTCGCCGTTTTTCCGCTCTTCGCCCTCGGAGGGCCGGCGGACCCGTCCTATTTCTCGCGCGCCGGGAGCCACAACCTCCTCCGGGAGCTGCGCATCCATCGGTCGCCGATGCCCTTCCTCTCCGCCACCGCCGACGGGCTGAAGGCGCCCTGGTTCGTTCCGGAGCCGAAGGGCTGGGCGGACCTGCCGTCCCGCAGCCGGCTCGGGTGGATCCTCGGAGTCGCCGTCGCCGTGGCGCTCGGGCGCAGCCTCGCGCGTCCGAGAGACGCTCTCTCGGCGCTCCTTCTCTCGGGCGCGGCCGCCGGGCTCGTCGCGGCCGTCGCGCAGGGAGAGTCGGGGCATCCGAACGGCTACCGTTTTGTCTATCTGACGTCTCTTTGCGCGATCGCCGTTGCGGCGGGAGGCCTCGCGCTGATCGCGGCCGCTCCGCCGAAGCTGCGGCGCGTATCGGCTCTCACGGTGGTCCTCTTCCTCGTCGCCGCGGGCGCGCGCGGAGCCGTGGACGCCTGCGTCGTCTGGCCGGACGCGCGGACTTCGTTCGATGCCTTCATGGGGCACGAGACGCTGATCGCGGAGGCGGCTCTCCGGTGGCGAAGCTACGGCACCGTCACGGTCGAGGCGTCGAAGGACTCGACCGTGGTCCGCTCGATCGTGGAGCAGCCGCGATTCCTGAGGCCCGCTCCGGATCCCGCGGGCACCGCCGCGGGGCGCTCTTTCCGCGTGGCGGCGGCCGGCGACGCGGGCCGGCCCGGCGAGCGGTGCGTCGAGCACGTCCAGGATCGTTGGGGCCGCGAGTGGGCGACCGTCTGGGGGCGCCGGAGCCGCTAGACTCCAACGGGTGAAAGCTCCCGTTCTTTCGACCGGCCTCGACGTTCTCCTGGCGGAGGACGAGAGGATGGGAGGAAATCTTCGGGGAAGGAGGATCGGCCTCCTCGCGAATTCGGCCTCGGTGACGGCCGGCCTCGTCCCGGCTCCGCGCGCGCTCCTCGGCGCGGGCTACGACGTGCGCGTGCTTTTCGGGCCGGAGCACGGCTTCTGGGGCGCGGCCCAGGACATGGAGGCGGTCGCGATGGGAGAGCCCTCCCGCCTTCCGGTCGTTTCTCTTTACGGCTCGACGTTCGAGGAACTCTCCCCCCGGCCGGAGGACCTCGAGGGCCTCGACGTCGTCGTGTCGGATCTGCCGGACGCCGGCAGCCGTTACTACACGTTCTCGTGGACGACGGCGCTCATGATGAAGGGCTGCGCCGCGCGAGGAATTCCCGTCGTCGCCCTCGACCGGCCGAACCCTCTTGGCGGCGAGGTCGTCGAGGGAAACCTGCCGGAGCCGAAGCTCCTCTCTTTCGTCGGCCTGTACCCGGTGCCTGTCCGGCACGGGATGACGCCCGGCGAGATCGCGCGCTGGGTGAACGCGGAGCACGGCCTCGGCTGCGACCTCACCGTGGTCCCAATGCGGAAGGCCGGCCGCGCGCCGACGCGGCGCGAGATTGCCGAGACGCCCGCGTGGGTGCTGCCGTCGCCGAACATGCCGACGCCCGAAACCGTGTGGGTGTATCCCGGAGCATGCCTCGTCGAAGGCACGAACCTTTCGGAAGGGCGCGGCACGACGCGGCCTTTCGAGCTCGTCGGCGCGCCGTGGCTCGACGCGGACGAGACGGCCGACGCCGCGAACGGTCTCGGCCTGAGAGGCGTCGTCTTCCGGCCGCACGTCTTCAGGCCCACGTTCCAGAAGCACGCGGGAAAGACCTGCGGCGGCGTGCAGGCGCACGTGACGGATCGCGGTGCGTTCCGGCCCTTCGAGGCATACCTGCGCCTGCTGAAGGTCTTCCACGACCTCGATCCGGGCCGCTTTCGCTGGCGGACGGAGACGTACGAGTACCGCGACGACGTCCCGGCGATCGACCTCCTGACCGGCACGGCGGCGTACCGGCGGCTCGTGAGCGAGGGCGCGAGCCTCGACCCCTGGATCGAGAGCTTCCAAGCCGACCTCGCGCGCTTCGCCCCCTCGCGCGAACGCAGCCTCCTCTACCTTTCGAAGGAATCCCCTGTGGTCCTCCTCGTCACCGGTGCGCACGAATCCGGCAAGACGACGGTCGCCGTGAAGCTCATCGAAGAGCTCGTGAAGGACGGACTGAAGGTCGGCTCCCTCAAGCACACGGATCACGAGTACGAGACGGACGCCCCCGGCAAGGACTCGCAGCGCCACAAGGCGGCGGGCGCCGAGCCCGCCGTGCTGGTCGCCGGACGCAGAAGCGCGGTGCATCGCAGATGGGAATCTTCTGCTTCGGACCCTCTCACGCCCACCCGAGACGCTCACGACAGACCAGCTCTATCCGTTTTCTTAGAAGGTGAATACGGTCTTGGCTCGTGTGACGTCGTCGTGGTCGAGGGGTTCCGCGGCGAGGCGCGACCGAAAATCGAAGTCTGCCGCGCCGCGACGGGCCGCGCGCCTCTGTGCGAGAACGATCCGAACGTCATCGCCGTCGTGACCGACCGCGCCACGCGGACACCCGTCGACGATTCCGCGTTTCACCTTCGAAGAAGTCCCCGGTTCCCTTCTTCCCTTTCTAGGAAAATCTTCGATTCTCTTTTCTTTCTAAGAAATCCCCGGTCTTCTTCTCTTTCTAAGAGAATCCAGCCTGCATGAAAGCCATTCTTGTACCCACGCCCGGCGGACCCGAAGCGCTCGTGTGGGGCGACGCGCCGGATCCGGTGCCCGGCCCCGGCGAGGTCGTCGTCAACGTGCGTGCGACCGCCGTGAACCGCGCTGACCTGCTGCAAGCGCAGGGCAAGTACCCGCCGCCGCCGGGCGCCCCCGAAATCCTCGGTCTCGAGGCGTCGGGCGAGGTGGAGAACACCGGGGAGCGCGTCTTCTTTCTGCTCGCCGGAGGCGGCTACGCCCAGAAGGTGGCGGTGCCGCGCGCGATGCTCATGCCTATCCCGCCCTCGCTCACGTTCGCGGACGCGGCGGCGATTCCCGAGGCGTGGTTTACGGCGTATCTGAATCTGTTCCACGAAGGCGGCCTGAAGGCGGGAGAACGCGTGCTCATCCACGCCGCCGCTTCCGGTGTCGGCACGGCGGCGATTCAGCTCGCGAAGCGCGCGGGCGCGTCCGTGGTGGCGACGGCGCGCAGCGCGAAGAAGTGCGTCGCGCTCGTCGCCCTCGGCGCCGATCTCGCCGTCGACACCTCCCGCGAGGAGTTCCTGAGCCGGATCGAGCAGACCTTCGGCAAGGAATCGGTCGACCTCATCCTCGATCCGGTGGGCGGCCCCCTGTTCGCGCCGAACCTCAAGCTGCTTCGCCGCGGAGGGCGGCTCGTCCTCATCGCGAGCATGGCCGGGCCGTCGGCGGAGATCGACCTGCGCGTCGTGCTCGTCAAGCGCCTCCGCATCATCGGATCGACGCTCCGGAGCCGGCCGGTCCCGGAGAAGATCGCGCTCACGGCCGCGTTCGCGAGGGACGTCTTGCCCGGCTTCGCGGAGGGCTCGCTCGTCCCGGTGGTGGACCGGAGCTTCCCGCTCTCCGCGGCCGCCGAGGCTCACCGCCGGATGGCCGCGAACGAGAACGTGGGCAAGATCGTGCTCGTCACGGACTGAGACGTGGCGCCGCTTCCAGCCCACCCGCGCGCGATCATCTTCGATCTCGACGGCACGCTCGTCGACGCCTACGCGGCGATCCACGAGTCGCTCGGCGCCGTGCTCGACGCTTTCGGCCGCCCGCCCATCACGCGCGACGAGACGCGCCGGATGGTCGGCCACGGCCTCGAGGTGCTCGTCGCGAAGGCGGTGGGACAGGAGAACGTCCCCGAGGGCGTGCGGCTCTTCCGCGAGTGCTACGAGAGAGTCGGGCTCGAGTCCACGAGGCTCCTGCCGGGTGCCGAGCTCGTCACGCGCAAACTCTTCGAGAGCGGCATCCGCCTCGCGATCGCCTCCAACAAACCGGCCCGCTTCACGCGGCCGCTGCTCGAGTCGTTCGGCCTCGCGAGCCGCTTCGGCTTCGTCGCGGGGCCCGACGACGGTTTCCCGCCGAAACCCGCGCCGCAGATGGTCTTCATGGCGCTGGCGACGCTCGCGGTCCCTGCGCGCGACGCGGTGTTCGTCGGCGACATGCCGATCGACGTGGCGACGGCACGCGCGGCCGAACTTCCCATCATCGCACTCCCGAGCGGTAGCGCGACACGAAAAGAGCTCGAATCGTGTTCTCCTGACGCCATCGTCGAAAATCTCCAGGAGCTTCTGCCGCTCCTTCTTCCCTCGTAGAATCCGACGCTATGACAAACTTCGATTCGACCACCGGCTCTCAAGGCCAGGTGCGCTTCTTCAACCCCGGCCCCGTGTGGGTGAGGCCGCAGGTGATGCAGGCGCTGACCGGCCCCATGCTGTCCCACCGCTCACAGGCTTTCATGGACCTTTACGGACGCATCCTCCAGAAGCTTCCGAAGGTCTTCCGAACGGCGCGCGCGGCCCACACGCTCGCGACCTCCGCGACCGGTGTCTGGGAGTCCGCGCTCGTCTCGTGCGTCGAGGGCCCCGTGCTCGCGCTCTCCAACGGAGCGTTCTCCGGGAAGTGGGGCGAGATGGCTTCGCGCCTCGGGCTCGAGACCGACGTCCTCAAGTTCGAGTGGGGCGAGTCCGTCAAACCCGATGCCGTAAAGAAGAAGCTCGCGGAGAAGAAGTACGCTGCCGTGACCGTCGTACACAGCGAGACGTCCACCGGCGTGCTGTCGGACCTCGCCGCGATCGCGAAGGTCGTCCATGAGAACTCCGACGCGCTCCTCTTCGCCGACGCCGTGACGTCCGTCGCGGGAACGCGCGTGGAGACGGACGAATGGGGACTCGACGTCGTCCTCACGGGCTCGCAGAAGGCGTTCGCGCTTCCGCCGGGCCTCGCGCTCTTCGCCGTGTCCGAGCGAGCGATGGCCGCCGCGAAGAAGAAGAAGTTCCGCGGCCTCTACCTCGACCTCGTGGAGATCGAGGCGTTCGCGGCCAAGAAACAGACGCCGACCACGCCGTGTCTGCCGCTCCTCTACGCCCTCGATGTTCAGCTCGACCACATCCTCACCGAGGGGATCGAGAACCGGTGGGCGCGCCACGCCGCGATGCGGAAGGCGGTCGAGGACTGGGCGGGGAGGAACGGCTTCCGCGTCCTCGCCGAAGCAGGCGCGCATTCGCCCACCGTCACGTCGCTCATTCCGCCGGAGGGTGTCAATCCGGAAGAGCTGAACAAGGTGCTCAAGGGGATGAAGTGGACGACGGGCTCAGGCTACGGAAAGCTGAAGCCCACGAACGTGCGCATCGGTCACATGGGCGACGTGGACGTCGCCTCCGTGGAGGCCTACCTGAAGGCCCACGAGGAGGCCATGGCCTCCATGCGGTCGAAGGCGGGAAGCTCTGCGTGAGCGGTCAACGAGTACTCATCGCCGAGCCGCTGTCGAAGACCGGCCTCGCCGTTCTCTCGAAGGAGGGCCTTTCCGCGGACGTCCGCACCGATCTCTCCCGGGAAGCGCTTCTCGCGGCGATCGGCGACTACGACGCCCTCGTCGTGCGTTCGGCCACGCAGGTGGACCGCGAGCTCCTGACCGCCGGAAAGAAGCTCCGCGTCGTCGGCCGGGCGGGAGTCGGCCTCGACAACGTCGACGTGAAGGCCGCCACGGAGCGCGGCGTCCTCGTCGTCAACGCTCCGTCCGGGAACGTCGTCTCCGCGGCGGAGCATGCGATCGCCCTCCTGCTCGCGCTGCTGCGCAGGATTCCGGAGGCACAGGCTTCGCTGAAAGCCGGGGAATGGAAGCGCACGAAGTTCGTCGGAACGGAGCTGCAGGGCAAGACCGTGGGACTCGTGGGCCTCGGGCAGGTGGGAGCCCGCGTGGCCGCGCGCCTGCGCCCCTGGCACGTCACGCTTCTCGCGTTCGACCCCTACGTGACGCCGGAACGAACCGCCGAGCTGGGCGTCGAGCCGCTCTCGCTGGAAGAGCTGCTCGCGAAGTCCGACGTGGTATCGCTCCACGCGCCGGGCGGCTCCGAGACGAAGCACCTCATCGGCGCCCGGCAGCTCGCGGCGATGAAGAAGGGCGCGATCCTCGTGAACTGCGCGCGCGGCCCTCTCGTGGACGAGGAGGCGCTCGTCAAGGCACTCGACTCCGGTCAACTCGCGGGCGCGGCGCTCGACGTGTTCTCCGTGGAGCCGCCGAAGGACTTCTCGCTCATGAAGCACCCGAAGGTGCTCTGCACGCCGCATCTCGGCGCGTCCACCGTGGAGGCACAGGACCGCGTGGCGGTGGAAACGGTCGAGATGCTCGCCGAGGCCCTGAAGGGCTCGCCCTTCGTCGCCGCGGTGAATCTGCCGTTTCCCGCGGGAGGCGACGCGCACGCGGCTCTTCCCTGGATGCGCCTGGCCGAGACGGTCGGCGCTTTCGTGGGGCAGGCGATGCCCGAGGCCCCGAAGCAGCTCACCGTCTCGCTTGCGGGAATTCCCGAAGGGATCCGAAAGGCCTGCGTCGTCGCCGCGGTAAAAGGCGTCGTCTCGACCTTCGCCGAGGGCGTCAACATCGTGAACGCCGTCTCGCTCGCGAAGCTGAACGGAATCTCGGTTTCGGATTCCGTTCGCGAGGACGCGGGTGGCTACGCGAGCCTTGTCACCGTCGCCGCGGGCGACGGGAGCGCCTCGGGAACGCTCTTCGGAGACAAGCACTGCCGGATCGTGCGCGTCAACGGTCTCTCGCTCGAGTTCTCGCCCGAGGGGACGCTCCTCGTGATCGCGAACCGGGACGTGCCGGGTGTCGTGGGCCGCATCGGAACCCTGCTCGGGTCGCGAGGAGTCAACATCTCGGATTTCGCGCTCGCCCGGGGGAAGGAGGGCCGGGCGGCAGCCGTCGTTCGGATCGACCGGCCGGACGGCACGATCGGACAGGACCTCGTCAAGGCGGTCCTGGCTCTCGAGGGTATCGATTCGGCGCGGCTCGTGACGCTCGGGTGAGCGCGTGAGCCCGGCGCCTCGCGTCCGCGCGCGCCGGCGCGTCGGCGTCGTCTTCGGAGGCCCCTCCCGCGAGCACGGAGTGTCGTTCGTCTCGGCGGCATGCCTTCTCGAGAATCTCCCCCGGGACACGTACGAGACGATTCCGCTTTTCGTCGGGAAGGACGCGGTCTGGCACGGGCCGTCCGAGTCGAAGGCCGAGCTCGAACGCCAGCTCTCGCGTCCTCCGAAAGATCTCCTTCTCGACGGCATCAAGCCGGGCAGCAAACCCGGGCGCACTTCAGAGATCGTGGATTCGTTCTTCACCGCCTGGCACGCGGCGGGGGCGGAAGTGCTCTTTCCGATCGTGCACGGAACCTTCGGAGAGGACGGCGTGCTGCAGGGCCTCCTGGAGTCGCTCGGCATCCCCTACGTGGGCTTCGGCGTCGCGGCCTCGGCCGTGGGGATGGACAAGATCTTCATGAAAGCCGCGTTCGGCGCCGCCGGGCTGCCTCAGGTGGAGTACGTCGCCTTCTCTCGAGCCGAGTGGAAGTCGGCTGCGAGCCGCGCGTCGATCGGGGGCCGCGCAAGCCGCCTCGGATTCCCGCTCTTCGTCAAGCCCGCGTGCGCCGGGTCCTCGGTGGGAGTCTCGAAGGTCAAATCCGAGGCCGGATTCGCGCCGGCGGTCGAGGAGGCCCTTCTCGTGGACGGGCGGGTTCTCGCGGAGAAAGGAATGGATGCCCGCGAGATCGAATGCTCGGTCCTCGAGGGCGAGAGGGGCCGGCCGACCGAGGCGTCCCTTCCGGGCGAGATCGTTCCGGGCCGCGAGTTCTACGACTACGAGGACAAATACATCGGCACGCTCTCGCGCTCGATCGTCCCGGCCGACCTGCCCGAGTCTTTCCGCGACGACGTACGGGACCTCGCGGTTCGCGCGTTCGACGTCCTCGGCGGCGCCGGGTTCGCGCGGGTGGACTTCTTCCTCGAGCGCGGCACCCATCGGCTGCTCGTGAACGAGATCAACTCCCTGCCGGGTTTCACGCCCATCTCGATGTTCCCGAAGTTGTGGGAGGCCACCGGGCTCCCGCTGCCGAAGCTCCTCGACCGCCTCGTGAAAAGCGCTTTCCAGCGGCCCGTGCGGGGGCGCTGAAGCCGCCTACCGGTAGAACACGACGACGCCCGCGAGACCCATTTCGCCGAGCGACTCTCGAGCGGCCTCGGCCTCCTCGCGCGTCCCATAAGGGCCGAACTTCACCCGCTTCAGCCCGCGGTATTCCTCGATGTACGGGTTCGGATAGCGCGCGGTGAGGCGGTCGCGCAGGCGGATCGCGTTCGTCTCGCTGCCGAAGGCACCGGCCTGCACGGCGAACGCACCGGGCTGTACGGCGAGCGCGCCGGGCTCGGAACGCATCGCCGTGTTCGCGGCGGTCACGGGGGGCGGCTCGTCGGAGCCGGCCCGGACGCGGAAGTTGTCTCCGAGCATCACGACGCGGAGCGTGATGGGGACGACGCCGTCGCCGACCGACGCGATCTCCTGAGCGGCCGCCTTCGAGAGATCAAGAATCCGGCCCGCGATGAACGGCCCGCGGTCGTTGATCTTCACGCGGACGGTCTTTCCGTTCTTCTCGTTCGTCACGTCCACGACCGTACCCAAAGGCAGCGTCCGGTGGGCGGCGGAGATCTTCTCGGGCCGGAACGTCTCGCCCGAAGCCGTCGGGAGGCCGTCAAACTCCTTCCCGTACCAGGAGGCGAGGCCCCGCTCGCTTCCTGTCGCATCAGCGGCGGTCTTGGCTGGCGGGCGGGAAGAGCATGCTGTTAAGAGAAAGACAACCAGGGGAAAAAGGAATATGTCTTTGAAAGTAAATGCAGCTCGCTGCGGCGCCGCATCGAATTCCGCCACGTTCCCTAGCGCCGTAAGCTCATTCACTTTCTAAGAAAATCCCTCTTCCTCTTTTCTCTTCCGAAGCAGAATTTTCTTTTCCTTCTCTTCAGACCCTGACCTCTTCGCGCGTCTCGCCGGCCGCGGCCTCGGGGTCCGTCTCGAGGATGGGATCGATCTCGACCTCGAGAAACTCGTCCACCTGCTCGGGCGCGCGCCCGATGAACCGTGCGGGCTCGGAGGCCGCGATGACCTCGGCGGGCGTGAGCCCGAACGCCGGGTCGCCCGCGATGCGGAACAGCAGATCGTTTTCGCCGCCCTCGGCCTTCATGCGGTCGCCCGCGGCCTGCGAGAGGACGCGCAGCTTCTCGTGGAGCGCCTGCCGGTCGCCGCCCTTCTTCACCGCGGCCATGAGGATGTTCTCCGTGGCGAGGAACGGAAGCTCCGCGTCGAGGCGGCGCCTCACGACGGTCGGATGTACGACGAGCCCGTCCGTCACGGCGTCCCACAGGAGAAGGATCGAGTCGGCGGAGAGGAACGACTCCGCGAGCGCGAGGCGCCGGTTCGCGGAGTCGTCGAGCGTCCTCTCGAACCACTGCGTCGCGTGCGTCCAGTTTCCGTTGCCCGAGATCGAGAGCAGCCAGCGCGCGAGCGCGTTCATGCGTTCGGCCTTCATCGGGTTGCGCTTGTAAGGCATCGCCGACGAGCCGACCTGCTTCTTGCCGAACGGCTCCTCGACCTCCTTGAGGTGCTGGAGGAGGCGGACGTCGTTGCCGAACTTCGAGGCCGAGGCCGCGAGGCCGGCGAGCGCGGACAGGACGAGGGCGTCCTGCTTGCGCGTGTAGGTCTGGCCGGAGATCAGGAGGCGGTCCGTGAAGCCCGCTTTCTGGGCGACGAGACGGTCGAGGCGCTCGGCCTTGTCAGCGTCGCCGTCGAAGAGCGCGACGAACGACGCCTGCGTGCCGGTGGCCCCCTTGCAGCCCAGAAAGCGCAGCTCGTCGGCGCGCCGGACGAGCTCGCGGTGGTCGAGGGCGAGGTCCTGGAGCCACAGGCACGCGCGCTTGCCGACCGTCGTGGGCTGCGCGGCCTGGAAATGCGTGAAGCCGAGGCAGGGGAGGTCGCGGTAGGCGCGCGCGAACCGGGACAGGCGGCCCATGACGCGCACCGTGCGCGTCGCGAGGAGTCGCAGCGCCGCGCGCAGGAGGAGGAGATCTGCGTTGTCGCCCACGAAGGCCGAGGTCGCCCCGAGGTGCAGGACCCCGCGCGCGGCGGGTGCGACGTCGCCGAGGGCGTGCAAGTGCGCCATGACGTCGTGCTTCGTCTCGCGCTCGTACCCGTCGGCGGCGACCAGCTCGGCCTCGGTCGGCACGAGGTGGGCGCGGAGCGCGTCGAGCGAGGCCTCCGGGATCGGGAGCCCGAGCTCCTTCTCGGCTTCGGCCAGCCAGAGCCAGAGCTTGCGCCAGGCCGTGAACTTCGACCGCGCCGAGAAGAGAGCCGACATCTCGGCGGAGGCGTACCGGCTCGTGAGCGGGTTTTCGTAACGGTCGTTGGGGGAATCGCTCACCGGCTCACTCCTCGACCTCGTCGTCGGTGGGAAGCCGGAAGTCCTTCGTCTCGTCGTTTCCGCAGATGCTGCAGAACGCGCTCGTGATGCCCTTCTTCTCGTCGTACTCGAAGAAGTAGCACGGCGTGTCGCAGTTGAGACAGACGATGAAGTCGACTTCCTCGCTCACGGCGCGATCCTGCTGGCGTTCAGGTTAGCATTCCGGCGGCGGCCGGAGCCGCCCCACCGAGATCGCCATGACCCTTTGCGTCGACTCCGAATTCGGGCGCCTGCGCTCGGTCCTCGTCCACGAGCCCGGTCGCGAGATCGACCGGATGGTGCCCTCGATGATGCAGGACCTGCTCTTCGACGACATCCTCTTCGGGGCCCGCGCACGCGAGGAGCACCGGCGGTTCCGGCAGGTGCTCCGCTTCGTGGCGGACGAGGTGCTCGACGTCCAGGAGCTTCTCGAAGAGATCCTGCGCGATCCCGACGCGCGCAACGAAGTTCTCTCGGAGCTCGCGAGGCTGCTCGCATGGCCGCCCGCGGTCCTCCTCGCGCTGAACGAGCTTCCCGCCGGCAGGCTCGCGGCGGGTCTCGTGGAGGGAGTCGAGCGTCCCGAGCCCACCATTTCCGGCTCGCTCGATTCCCTCTACCTGCTGCCTCCCCTCCCGAACTGGTTCTTCCAGCGCGATCCCGCAACCGTCGTGGGCGACCGCGTCGTCAGAGGCTCGATGGCGACCCGCGCTCGCTGGCGCGAGCCGCTCCTGTCCGGGGCGGTGTTCGCCCGGCACCCGCGGTTCGCCGGGGAGGGACCGCGCTTCTGGTTCCAGGAGTTCGCCGCGGGAGAAGGCCGTGACCTCGCGTGGGCGCGCATGCGCCCCACGCTCGAAGGAGGCGACGTCCTCGTGCTTTCTCCGGAGGTGCTCGCCATCGGTTACTCGGAGCGCACGGAGAAGACGACGATCGAGCGCCTCGCCGAGGCCCTCAAGCGGGAGGGGTCGCGCGTCCGGAAGATCCTCGTCGTGGCGATTCCGCCTCAGCGCGCGACGATGCACCTCGACACGGTGTTCACGCGCATCTCGGACGGCGAGTGTCTCTGCTACGGGCCGATGATCCTCTCGGGCGGCGCCGAGGAGGCGGACGTGTACGAGGCCGACCTCACCGCGCGTGAGATCACGTGGACCACGAGGGACGATCTGCTCTCCGCGCTCGCGGCGCTGGGCATCGACCTCGTCCCCATCCTCTGCGGAGGTGCCGATCCGATCGACCAGCAGCGCGAGCAGTGGACGGACGGCGCGAACGTTTTCGCGCTCGCGCCCGGCGTCATCCTCTGCTATGACCGGAACGAGCGCACAGCCGATTCCCTCGCGCGCGAGGGGTACGCGGTCGTCGCGGACGACGATCTCCTGCTGGGACGGGAGACGCTCGACCTCAGGAAGCCCGGCAAGCATGCGATCCTGCTCTCGGCCCCCGAGCTGTCACGCGCGCGCGGCGGCCCGCGCTGCATGACGATGCCGCTCGTGCGCGATCCGGTGTAAAAGGAAAGGCCATGCTGCAGAAGGACCTCGTCTCGATCCACGACCTGACCGCCGCCGACGTCGCGGCCCTCTTCGCCCTCGCCGCCCGGATGAAAGCGCGCCCGGGGGAGTTCCGGACGGCGCTCTCCGGGAAGATCCTCGCGATGATCTTCGAGAAGTCGTCCACGCGAACCCGCGTCTCGTTCGAGGCGGGGATGACGCAGCTCGGAGGGGCCGCACAGTTCCTCTCGTCGCGCGACATCCAGCTCGGGCGCGGCGAACCGATCGCGGACACGGCCCGCGTCCTCTCGCGCTACGTGAACGGCATCATGGCGCGCACGTTCGCGCACGACACGGTCCTCGGGCTCGCTCGTCACGCGACGATCCCCGTCGTCAACGGACTGACGGACCTCCTCCACCCGTGTCAGGCGTTGACGGACTACTTCACGATGAGCGAGAGGTTCGGGAAGCTGGCCTCTCTGAAGCTCGCGTACGTCGGGGACGGGAACAACATGGCGCACTCTCTGATGTACGGCGGGCCGAAGTGCTCCGTGAACGTGGCCGTCGCGACGCCGAAAGGCTACGAGCCGGACGCGACCGTCACCGCGCACGCGCGTGCCGACGCCGCCGCCGCCGGAACGACGCTCCTCCTCACGAATTCGAAGGAGGAGGCCGTCCAGGGCGCTCACGTCGTCTACACCGACGTATGGGCCTCGATGGGGCAGGAGGCCGAGCAGCAGAAGCGCGTCCGCGACTTCGCCGGATGGACCGTTACGAACGATCTTCTCGCCCTCGCGCACCCCGACGCGGTCTTCATGCATTGCCTCCCCGCACATCGCGGCGAGGAAGTGGCGGCCGAGGTCTGCGACGGGCCGCGCTCCGTAATCTTCGACGAGGCCGAGAATCGCCTCCACGTGCAGAAGGCGATCCTCGCCACGCTGCTGGGCCGAGTCTGACCCGCCGCCTCGCCCTCGCCGCCGTCTGCTGCGCCCTCGCGCTCGGCGGCGCCTGCCGGAGGAGAGAGGCCTCCGCGCCCCTTCCGGCCGGACCGCCGGACGATCGCGCCGTCGTCACGCTCGAGCGGGTGACGGCGCGTGTCTCGGCGGAGCCGAAGTCCCCCGCGGCCGTCACGCTGCTTCGCGGAACGGCGGTCAAAGTGCGCGACGCCCGGGGCGACGTGGTTCAGGTCGTGGCGGAGGGCCGCGACGTCTGGATACCGGCCGGCAGTTTCGAGCGGCTGGCCGACCGGGAGGCGCGCGAGAAACGGGCGGCAGCCGTGGCAGGTTTCGCGCCTCAGCCGGCGCGCGCCGTCGAGTCCTGCCCGATCCTGCTCGCACCCGACTACGGCGCCGCGCGGTGGGGAACGCTCGACGACGGCGAGGATGTCGAGGTCTTGCTCGCGGATCACGATTTCTTCGGCGTGCGACTCGCGGGAAATACCCTCGCGTTCGTACCCGCGCGTTCCGTGCGCCTTCTACCCTCGGCCGTCCCGGCGCTCGCATCGGGGGCAACCGGGCGCGGCGTCGTGCCGGAGGTCCAGCCGCTCGGACCTTCCGATGTCCGTGCGGGAACCGGCGCGCAGACGTCGCCGTCCGGCGGCCCGGCCGTACCGACGCCGCCGGCACTCCCGATTCCCGCGGCTGCGGGCGCGCGCGCGCCGCTCGCCTCGCTGCCTGAGGGCGCGGATCCGCCCGTCCTCGTGACGCGCGTGGATCCCCGGTTCCCGGAGGCGGCGCGCCGGCTGAACCTGAGCGGCGAAGTCGTTCTGCGCATCGTCGTGGAGGCGAACGGCACCGTGGGCAGGATCGAGGTGGTCAGCCCCGGGCCCGCCGGCATGACGGAGGCCGCCGGAGACGCCGTGCGGCGGTGGACGTATCGGCCGGGGCGTGTCGCCGGGCAGCCGGTGGCCGTGTGGAAGGTGGTCCGCATCCGCTTCTCGCGGGCGCCCGAGCGCGAGTCTCCGCCCGACTGAGCGGGCACGGCGCGAAAGCGGCTCGGCCCGGTCCCTATAAACTCCGTCCTGCCGATGCTGGAGATCGTCTACGAGGTCGAGGGGCAGACCCGGCGTTTCCTTCTCTCCGGCGGGGACGTGTCCATCGGCCGCTCGAGCGAGAACGGGATCGTCCTGAACGACTTCTCCGTGTCCCGCCGGCACGCGCTCCTGTCCGAGCGCGCGGGCGTCTGGACGGTCGAAGACCTGAAGTCGACAAACGGCGTCAAGGTGAACGGGGAGTTCGCGGCCAAGTCGCCCCTGAAGGTGAACGACGTCGTCTCCGTCGGCACGTTCACGCTCCACGTGCGTGAGCAGCCCACGACGAGGAGCGTCGCGACGAAGGCGATCAGCGACTCGAGCTCGACATACGTTCGCTCGATCGCCGATTTCAATCGCGACTTCAACCTCGAGGCCACGGGCACCGGGATCACGGACGTCGGTGGGACGCTCGCCGGACGGCGGCACCCTGCCGAAAAGGCTCGCGAGAAGATCTTCGAGATCCTCGTTCAGGTGGCTCGAACGCTGATCGAGGCGCCCGACGTCGATCAGATTCTCTCGAAGGTCGTGGATCTGCTCTTCGATTTCCTGCCTGTAGAGCGGGCCGTCGTCGTCCTCCGCGAGGAGGGGGGGCGGCTCGTCGCGACTCTCTCGCGCCAGCGGGGGAAGGCCGAGGCCGCCGAGACGTTCTCGCACACGATCGTCGAGACCGTCGTGCGCGAGCGCGTGGCCGTGCTGACGTCCGACGCCCTCACGGACGACCGCTTCGAGGCCGGCCAGTCGATTCGCATCCAGCAGATCCGGTCGGCCATGTGCGTCCCGCTGTGGAACCGCGAGAACGTGATCGGCGCCCTCCACGTGGACACGCCGCTCAAGACCGGGACGTTCACCTCGGACGACCTCGACCTCCTGACCGCGCTCGGTAACTTCGCCGCCGTCGCGATCGAGCGCGCGCGGCTGCAAGGCCGCGTCGCGCGCGAAGAGCGCATCCGCGAACGGCTCGCGCGCTACCACTCCCCGGGCGTCGTCGAGGAGATCGTCTCCGAAGGGCCTGCGGGCGTCGAGAAGGTGCGCACGCGCGACGTCAGCGTGTTCTTCGCGGACATCGTCGGCTTTACGACCGCCGCCGAGACGATGGCGCCCGAAGAGCTGTCGCGCTTTCTGGAAACCGTCTTCACGTTCGCGGCCGACGCGATCTTCGAGCAGGGCGGCACGCTCGACAAGTTCATCGGAGATGCCGTGATGGCTTTCTTCGGCGCCCCGATCCGGCAGCCGGACCATCCCCGCCGGGCGGTTGCCGCGGCCGCGAAGCTCATCGAGAGCCTGACGGCATGGAACGTGGAGCGCGCCCGGCGCGGGGAAGCGAAGGTCGCGGTGCGTGTGGGCGTCAACACGGGCCGCGCCGTCGTGGGCGACATCGGGTCCGACCGGCGCGTGGACTACACGGTCCTCGGCAACACCGTGAACGTGGCGGCGAGGCTCGAGGACTACGTCGCCGGCCCGAACGAGATCGTCGTCGGCGAGGAGACCGCGCGGCTCGCGATCGACTCGTTCGAGTTCGAGCCCCTCGGCGAGCAGCGCCTGAAGGGCCTCACGAGAGGCCTGAAGGCCTACCGCGTGAAGCTCGACGAGAAGGGCATACCGGTTCGCCCGCGGTGACGGACGCCCTGGTCTCTCTGACGTTCGTGACCTCGAACGCGGGCAAGGCGCGCGAAGCGGCGGCCTTTCTGGGTCGCTCTGTCGCGGTCAAGGACGTCGAGATTCCCGAGATCCAGTCACTCGACTTCGCCGAGGTGGCCCGCGCCAAGGCGATCGTCGCGGCGGGCGCGCTCGGGGTTCCCGTCCTCGTCGAGGACTCGGGCCTCGCGGTGGACGTCTGGGGCGGATTTCCGGGGCCGCTCACGAAATGGATCACGGCGGGAGGCGCGGGCTACGACTCCTTCGCGAAGATGCTCGACGGCTTCACCGACCGGTCCGCCGACGCCGTCTCCGTCCTCGCGGTCGCGCGGCCGGCGCAGGCCCCCGAGGACGTCGTCGTGGCGGAAGGGCGCGTCCGGGGCTCCATCGCGCTTCACCCCCGCGGGGCGAACGGCTTCGGCTGGGACGTCGTCTTCATCCCCGAGGGCGCGACGCGAACATGGGCGGAGATGAGCGAGGAAGAAAAGAACAGGGACTCACACAGGGCGAGGGCCTTCAAGAGCCTGAGGACTCTCTTGCAGCTCGGGAGGTCCGAAGAGAGACCTGCTTAGTTTCTTCATTTCTTCCCCGCGAGCGCGCGCAGCTCGACCGCGAGCGCGTCGGCCTTGCTCAGAAGCTCTTCTTTCGTTCCATTCGCCTGCAAAACGATGTCCGCGACCTCTTCCCGGACGGAGTCGGAGAACTGCGCCGACATGCGTCGCACGAGCTCGTTCGGGTCCGTCTCGCCGCTCCGGCGGATGGCCCGGGCGAGGCGCACGTCCGTCGGCGCGGAGACGGTCACGAGGACGTCGAAGCGCTGGCGGCCGCCGGTTTCGACGAGGAGCGAAGCCTCGACGACGCCGAGCGTCTCGCCCTTGGCCTCGAGGGCGCCGAACCAGCGCGCCTGCTCGTCGCGGACGAGCGGATGGATGAGGCCGTTGAGGCGCGCGAGCTCCTCGGGGTCGTGAAAGACGTGCGCGGACAGCTTGCGGCGGTCGACCGAGCTGTCCGCCGCGAGGAACTCGGGACCGAAAGCGTCCGCGATGGCGCGCGCACCGGCGGCGTGCGCGCGATAGAGGTCATGCACGATGAGGTCCGCGTCGAGGACCTTGATTCCGTGCTCGCGGAGCCGCGCGGCCACGGTGCTCTTGCCCGACGCGAGGCCCCCGGTGAGGCCGACTTTCAGGATCATGTCGCCCGTTTTCCCCGGCAGAGCTCCACGGTGTTTCGAAGCAGCATCGCGATCGTGAGCGGTCCCACGCCGCCGGGGACCGGCGTGTAGCGCGACGACCGCGGGAAGGCCGTCGCCGGGTCGCAGTCGCCCACGAGCGTCGAGCCTTTCTTCTCGAATGCCGCGAGGCGCGCCGCATCGCCGGGGAAGAACCGTTCCACGTCGGCGCGCGAAGTCAGGCGGTTGATTCCGACGTCCACGAGGACCGCGCCTTCCTTCACGAACGCGCCCGTCACGAAGCCGGGCCGTCCGATGGCCGCGACGAGGAGGTCCGCCTCGCGGCAGAGGCCGGGCAGGTCGCGCGTTCTCGAGTGCGCGATCGTGACGGTGGCGTGGCTCTGGAGGAGGAGGAGCGCCGTGGGCTTTCCCACGATGTCGCTCCGGCCGACGACGACGGCCCTCGTTCCCTCGAGCGGGATGCCCTCGCGCCTGAGCAGCTCGAGAATCCCGGCCGGCGTGCAGGGGACGATCGCGGGCTTGCCCTGCAGGAGCCGCCCGGCGTTCACCGGGTGGAAACCGTCGACGTCCTTCCGGGGGTCGATCGCCTCGAGGGCCCGGGAGGCGTCGATGTGCTTCGGGAGGGGGAGCTGGACGAGGATCGCGTCCACGGCGTCGTCGCGGTTGAGCTCGCCGATCGTCGCCAGGAGCTCCTCTTCCGGGAGGGTTGCCGGAAAGCGGAGAGTGCGTTCCGCGATCCCGGCCTCGCGCGCCGCTGCGCCCTTGCTCGCGACGTAGACGGCGCTGGCCGGATGGTCGCCCACGAGGACGACGGCGAGGCCGGGCACGATGCCGCGAGCCGCGAGCTCGGCCACGCCGCCGGCCACTTCGGCGCGAATGGCCTTCGAGACGGCGGTGCCGTCGAGGATGCGGGGCGTCATGGTCGTATTGTGACGGAGAGTCTCGCGGCGCGCTGCGCGCGCCGTGCTTAGAAGGGTGTGTGTGTCGCGGCGTAACTCGCTGAGGCGGAGGATCCTCCGGCCCCTATTACCTTCTAAGAAAATCTCCTTTTCGGGCCTATCTTCTGTCTGGCCTTGCTTGACAGGGAGGGGTGGGGGGCGTATTTTTCACAGCCCTGCGGGTGGAAGGTTCGCCGGAAGCCCGCTTATCGTGTGCCGTCGGGGCCCTGGTCTTTCGATGCTCCCCTAGTCCGCATCACAAGACCGACCCCGGAATCTTCCAGCCGGGGTGACGCACCCCTCAACCGCCCCGATCGGAGACCGCTGTTCCCGTGAGCACTCGCACGCCGCTTCCGAAAATCTCCGACCTGTCCCGGCGCTGGATCGTCGTCGACGCCGACGGGAAGGTGCTCGGCCGTCTCGCGACGCTCGTCGCGCGGCATCTCACGGGCAAGACGAAGGCCATCTACACGCCCTTTCTCGACACCGGCGATTTCGTCGTCGTGGTGAACGCCGAAAAGGTCGCCTTCACCGGCACGAAACTCGCCCAGAAGATGTACCGGCACCATACCGGGTTCCCGGGTGGCCTGCGTTCCATCGAAGCCGGGAAGCTCAAGGCCACCCGACCCGAACGCGTCATCGAGGCGGCCGTTCGCGGCATGCTGCCGAAGACGAAGCTGGGCCGGAAGATGTTCAAGAAGCTCAAGGTCTACGCCGGCCCCGCTCATCCGCACACCGCCCAGTCTCCGGCCGCCGTCGCGGTCTGACCGGGACGACGAGAGAAGCACGAAGGAAAGGGAGAAGCGACCCCGTGACGAACCTCCAGTTTCAAGCCGTGGGACGCCGGAAAGAGTCGGTCGCCCGCGTGTACCTCCGCCCCGGCAAGGGGACGGTACTGGTCAACGACCGGACTTTCGAGGACTTCTTCCCGAACGACGTGCTCAAGATGGTCATCCGCCAGCCCTTGCAGCTCACCGAGACGGTCGACAAGTTCGACGTCGTCGCCCTCGTGGAGGGTGGTGGAAGCGCGGGCCAGGCGGGCGCGATTCGCCACGGGATCGCCCGCGCGCTTTGTCTTTTCAACGGCGAGCTCCGGGCCGCACTCAAGAAGGCCGGCCTTCTCACGCGCGACTCGCGCATGAAGGAGCGCAAGAAATACGGACAGCGCGGCGCCCGCGCCCGGTTCCAGTTCTCGAAGAGGTAATGGGGGAGAGATGAGCCAGATTACGATGAAGGAGCTGCTCGAGGCGGGCGTTCACTTCGGCCACCAGACGAAGCGATGGAACCCGAAGATGAAGAAGTACATCTTCGGCAAGCGCAACGGCATCTACATCATCGATCTTCAGAAGACCCTCAAGTGCTTCCGCGAGGCCGCGGCCTTCATCACGGACATCGCCTCGCAGGGGAAGAACATCCTCTTCGTCGGGACGAAGCGGCAGGCGCAGGACGCGATCTACGAGGAGGCGAACCGCTGCGGCATGTTCTACGTGAACAACCGCTGGCTCGGCGGCACCCTCACGAACTTCGTGACGATCCGAAAGTCGATCAGCCGACTCAAGGAGATCGAGGCGATGCTCGTGGAGGGATCGGACGCGATCCTCACGAAGAAAGAGCGCATTCAGCTCGACCGCGAGAAGGCGAAGCTCTCGAAGAACCTCATCGGGATCAAGGAGATGGAAGACCTTCCGGACGTTCTCTTCGTGATCGACCCGAAGAAGGAAGCGATCGCGGTCCAGGAGGCCAAGAAGCTCGGCATCCCGGTCGTCGCCATCGTCGACACGAACTGCGATCCCGACAGCATCTCGCACGTCATTCCCGGCAACGACGACGCGATCCGCGCGATCAAGCTTTTCACGGGCAAGATGGCCGACGCCGTTCTCGAAGGCCTGCACGCGCAGGAAGAGCGCTTCGTGGGCAAGGTCGACCACGCGGACGACGAGCCGATGCCCGCGAACTTCCAGGTGGCCGACGCGTCCGCCACCGCTGCCAGCAATGCCGCTGCGAAACCCGAGGTTCCCGTCGTTCCCGTCCCGGTCTGAACCCGAATATCAGAGAGAACGGGGCCGGCGGGAGGACGCGCTTCTCCCGCCGGCCCCTTTTGACGTAAGAGGTATCCCATGGCGATTTCCGCAGTGATGGTCAAGATGCTTCGCGAGAAGACGGGCGCCGGAATGCTCGATTGCAAGCGCGCGCTCGAGGAGTCGAACGGCAACATGGAGGAGGCCGAGAAGATCCTCCGCAAGAAGGGTCTCGCAGCGGCCGCGAAGAAGGCCGGCCGCGTGGCGGCCGAAGGGCTCATCGGGTACCACGTGGAGGCCGGCACGGCGGCCCTGGTCGAGCTGAACTGCGAGACGGACTTCGTCGCGCGGACGGACGCGTTCAAGAAGGCGCGCCACGTCCTCGCCGAGCTCGTCTTCCATACGGCGTCCCTCGGGGACACGGCCGAAGGAGACGTCGAGCTGCTGAAGGCTCTCCCGGCGCCGAAGCATCTGCCTTGTGCGACGGGAACGGTCGCCGAGTCCCTCCAGGCCTTCACGGCCGAGACGGGGGAGAACACGCAGCTTCGACGCTTCGCGCGCCTCGTGGCCCGAGGCGGTTCCACGCTCACGTCCTACGCGCACCCTGGCGACAAGACCGTCGTCGTCATCGAGACGAAGGGAATGCCCGCGGATCTGTCCAAGGACCTCGCGATGCACGTGGCGGCGCTGTCCCCGCAGTTCGCGAACCGGGACGGCGTGTCCGCCAAGGCGCTCGCCGACGAGCGCGAGATCGCGCGCGCGAAGGCCGTCGCCGCCGGCAAGCCGGAGGCCGTCGCCGAGAAGATGGTCGAGGGCATGATCGGCAAGTGGTACGGGGAGGTCGTGCTCCTCGACCAGCCCTTCGCGAAGGACGACAGCAAGAAGGTGTCGCAGGTGATCGCCGAGCGCGCGGGCAAGGAAGCCTCCGTCGTCCGGTTCGTGCGCTTCAAGGTGGGCGAGGGCGTCGAGAAGAGCCCCGGGGGCGGAGACTTCGCCGCCGAAGTCGCCGCGCTGGCCAAGTGACGACGTGGAAGCCCGATACCGCCGGGTCCTGCTGAAGCTCTCCGGGGAGGCGCTCCTCGGCAGCCAGTCCTTCGGTATCGAGCCGTCGGTCGTCGAGCGCCTCGCTGACGAGATCGCCGAGGTGGCGCGCCTCGGCGTCGAGGTTGCGATCGTCATCGGCGGCGGGAACATCATCCGGGGCGTCTCGGCGGCGACGCAGGGCATCGACCGCGTGACCGGCGACAACATGGGGATGCTCGCGACGGTCATCAACGCGCTCGCGCTGCAGGACGCGCTCGAGAAGCGCGACGTCCACACGCGCGTCATGACCGCGTTCGAGGTGCGCGCGGTCGCCGAGCCCTTCATCCGCCGCCGTGCGATCCGGCATCTCGAGAAGAAGCGCTGCGTCATCTTTGCAGGCGGCACGGGCAATCCGTATTTCACGACGGATTCGGCCGCCGCCCTGCGTGCGAACGAGATCCGGGCCGAGGCGATCCTGAAAGCGACGCGCGTGGACGGAATCTTCACCGCCGATCCGAAGGCGGATCCGAAAGCGGTTTTCCTGCCGCGGGTCACGTATCAGGACGTGCTCGAGAAGCGTCTGGGGGTCATGGACGCCACCGCGATCGCCCTTTGCCGGGACAACAAGATGCCCATCCGCGTCTTCAACCTCCTCGTGCCCGGGAACATCCGCAGGGTCGTCCTCGGAGAGCCCGTCGGGAGCGTGGTGGACGCCGTGAAGGCCTGATCTCCTCAGCAGGGGGCGAAGGAGCCGAAGACCATGCCGAAGATCGCCGAGATCAAAAAGGAAACCGAACGCCGCATGCACGCCACTCTCGACGCGCTCAAGGCCGAGCTCAAGCACCTGCGCACGGGGCGCGCGTCCGTCGGGATCCTCGAGGGCGTTCTCGTGGAGTATTACGGCACACCGACACCGCTGAACCAGGTCGCGAACCTCTCGGCGCCCGACGCGACGCTGCTCCTCGCGTTACCCTGGGAGCCTTCCCTCTGTCCGGCCATCGAGAAGGCGATCCGGACGAGCGACCTCGGCCTGAACCCGTCTTCGGACGGAAAAGTGGTGCGCATTCCCGTCCCGCAACCGACGGAAGAGCGACGGAAGGAGATCGTCAAGAAGGCACACGGGTTCGCGGAGCAGGCGAGAGTCGAGATCCGCCATCATCGCCACGAGGGGAACGACGCGATCAAGAAGGAGGCGAAGGCCTCCTCGATCTCGGCCGACGACGAGAAGCGCGCTCTCGACGAGGTCCAGAAGATGACGGACAAGAGCGTCGCCGAGGTCGAGCACGTCCTGAAGACGAAGGAATCGGAAGTCCTGGCCCGTTGATGGTCCGCGCCGTCGCGCTCATCCCCGCGGCCGGCTTCGGCACGCGCTTCCACGACGGCGGGCCGAAAGCGCTCGTCCCGCTCGCGGGGCGGCCCATGCTCCTGCACGCGCTCGAGCACCTCGCCGCGTCCGAACGCGTGCGAGAAGCGGTGATCGCGGTCTCGCCGGGCCATGCGGACGCCTTCCGGAGAGTTCTGGTGAACATCCCCGTCCCCTGCACGCTCGTCGACGGTGGCGTGACGCGGAGGGACTCCGTCGCGCGCGCGTTTGCGGCGGCGAAATTCGAGAGCGAGGACGACCTCGTCCTCGTGCACGACGCCGCCCGCCCGCTCGTCGATCCCGTCGAGGTGGCGGCGGTCGTTGACGCGGCTGAGAAGACGGGAGCCGCCATCGCCGGCTACTCGATCGTCGAGACGGTCAAACGGATCTCCGGCGGAACGGTGGGGGGGACGGTCCCTCGGAGCGACCTCTTCGCGGCGACGACGCCGCAGGTCTTCCGCGCGGGCCTGTTTCGGCTGGCTCTGGCGAAGGAGGGCGGCCCCGACGCCACCGACGACGCCGAGCTCGTGGAGCGAACCGGCGGCACCGTGACCGTCGTTCTCACGTCGCGCTGGAACATCAAGATCACGTACCCCGAGGACCTCGCCTGGGCGGAGGCCTTTCTCACCCGGACGCAGGCATGAGGATCGGGCACGGCTTCGACGCGCATCCTCTCGCCCCCGGGCGCCCGTGCGTCCTGGGCGGAGTCACGATTCCCTCCGACGCGGGGCCCGTCGGGCACTCGGACGGAGACGTCGTCCTGCACGCCCTCGCCGCCGCGCTCCTCGGTGCGGCCGCGGCGGGAGACCTCGGCTCGGTATTCGGCACGGATCGCCCCGAGTGGAAGAGCGCGGCGGGCGAGGTGCTCGTGCGGCACGTGCGCGAGCTGACGGACCACCCCGAGATCGGAAACGTGGACGTGACGATTCTCGCGGCGCGGCCCCCCGTCGCGGAGCACCGAGACGCCATGCGCGCGAACATCGCGGCGCTTCTCGGCACCTCCGTGGACCGCATCTCGGTCAAGGCGTCGTCGGGGAACGGGCTGACCGACTTCGGCCGCGGCGTGGGCGTGGCGGCGACGGTCCTCGTCCTCGTCGCCGGCGACGCGACCGAGTGATCGTCTCCGGTTTTCACCCGGTGCGCGAAGTGCTCGAGCGGCGGCCGCGAGCCGTCGAGGCGCTTCTCGTCCAGCGCGGCCGCAAGGACGCGCGCGCCGCGGAGATCGAGGAGCTGGCGCGAGAGAAGGGCGTCTCCGTCCGCCTCGTGGCGAAGGAGGAGCTCGACCGCGCCGCCGGGCGCGCGCACAACGGGGTCGCGGCGCGCGTCGCGGAACGGGAATACGACACCGCCGAGGAGTGCCTCGCGGGAGAGAAGGGGAGCCGCTGCGTCCTGTTCCTCGACGAAGTGACCGATCCCGGCAACCTGGGGTCGGTCCTGAGAACCGCCGCGGCAGCGGGGGCTTCGGTCGTGCTCACCGAGCGCCATTCCGCCGGTCTCAATGAGACCGTTTCGAAAGCGTCGGCCGGGGCGCTGGAGCGCGTGAAAGTGGGGCGGGTCGTCAACGCGGCCCGTTTCCTCGAGGGGGCGAAGGCGGCCGGTTTCTGGGTCTTCGGCGCCGCCGTGGAAGGTGAAAGTCTCTACAGCGTAGACATTTCGGGCGACGTGGTGCTTTGCCTCGGCTCGGAGGGGACGGGGCTCAGGAGGCTGACGAGAGACTCGTGCGATCGATTGATTTCGATTCCCATGCGTCCGGGAGCGGGATCGCTCAACGTGGCGGTGGCTGCGGGAGTGCTCGTATTCGACTGGGTGAGGCGTCGGACCTCCCCGACGGGGAGCCCGGCATGAAAATAGCTTGACGCACCTCGAAGCAGGCTGGTATAAACCACAGTTCGCGCCTTTGCCGAGGTGCGCGAAGCCGTGCCACCGCTTCAATTACCGGTCCGGGGTCGCAGGGTCGAGCTCTTTTCGGCGGGGAACGCGAACGCTGGCGTAGCTCAATGGGTAGAGCAGCCGATTTGTAATCGGCAGGTTGCGGGTTCGAGTCCCATCGCCAGCTCCAGGGTGAGCCTCCGTAGGGCGGAGAACGGGATCGACGAAGAACGGGGAGCGGGCAGATGGCCGAGCGGTTAATGGCAGCAGACTGTAAATCTGCCGCACCTTGCGTGCTACGGGGGTTCGAATCCCTCTCTGCCCACCATCAGCAGGGAATCTCCGCCCACGTAGCTCAGTTGGTAGAGCACGTCCTTGGTAAGGACGGGGTCAGCAGTTCAAATCTGCTCGTGGGCTCCAGCTTCACGGCTTCCTTTCGCGGGAGTAACTCAGGGGTAGAGTCACAGCCTTCCAAGCTGTTGGTCGCGGGTTCGAATCCCGTCTCCCGCTCCAAGAGCGCTTCTCAACCTTCTCACAGGGGTGTAGCTCCAACTGGCTAGAGCGGCGGTCTCCAAAACCGTAGGTTCGGGGTTCGAATCCCCGCACCCCTGCCAAAGGCCGAACGGACCGCACGACGAACGAACGAGGACGACGACGAGGACGACGAAAAGACATGAACCCGATCGAACGCTGGCATCAGTTCCGCGGCTTTCTCTCCGAGGTCCGGAAGGAGTCCGGGAAGGTCTCGTGGCCCGGCCGCGAAGAGGTCATCGGTACGACCACCGTCGTCATCATCTCCACTGCAATCTTCGGGCTCTTCCTTTTTCTCGTGGACGCGACCGTGACGCCGCTCGTGAACAAGCTTTTCGCGGCCTTCGGCGGCTGACGAAATGAGGACGCATACACCGTGAGCACCACCGACCCGCAGGATCAGACGACCGCCGCCCCGGCTCCCGCCGCGGCGCCGATGGACTGGTTCATCGTCCACACGTACTCGGGTTTCGAGGACCGCGTCGTTCTCGAGCTGACGAACCGCATCAAGGCCCTCGGCATGGAGGCCCACTTCGGCGAGATCCGCGTGCCGAAAGAGACGGTCGTCGAGATGAAGGCCGGCAAGCGGCGCAACGTCGAGCGGAAATTCTTCCCGGGCTACGTCCTCGTCCAGATGGAGATGTCCGACGAAACCTGGCACCTCGTGCGCAACACGCCGAAGGTGACCGGCTTCGTGGGCGGCTCCTCGAAGGCGCCCGTCCCTCTTACGCGCGAGGAGGTCGACTCGATCCTCCACCACACGGCCGAGTCGAAGGAGAAGCCGAAGCCGCGCTACGTCTACGAGCGCGGCGAGCAGGTGAAGATCACCGACGGCCCCTTCAAGGAGTTCACGGGGCTCGTCGAGGACATCAACCTCGAGCGCTCCACGCTCCGCGTCCTCGTCACCATCTTCGGCCGGCCGACGCCGGTCGAGCTCGAATTCGTCCAGGTTCAGAAGCTGTAGGAAGAATCATGGCAAAGAAAGTCACCGGTTACGTGAAGCTCCAGATCGAGGCGGGGAAGGCCACGCCGGCCCCGCCCGTGGGCACGGCGCTCGGCCCGCAGGGCGTCAACATCATGGACTTCTGCAAGGCCTTCAACGCGAAGACCGCGAAGGACGCGGGGCTCATCATCCCCGTCGTCGTCACGGTCTACTCGGACCGGTCCTACTCCTTCATCACGAAGACGCCCCCGGCGTCCGTGCTGCTGAAGAAGGCGGCAAAGCTCGAGAAGGGCTCTGGCGTGCCGAACAAGACGAAAGTCGGAAAAGTCACGAAAAAGCAGGTCGAGGAGATCGCGAAGCTCAAGCTCGTCGACCTGAACACCGTCGATCTCGCCGCCGCCGTCAAGTCGGTGGAGGGAACGGCCCGATCCATGGGAATCGAGGTCGTCGGCTGACGCCGCGGCCAAGAGGCGGAAGCCTCCCGCGCCGGGCCTCTCCCGGCGTGAGAACGACGGTGCCCGGGATGCCCCGGGGCTTCTCACCGGCGGTTCCGAGGGGAGCGACCGACTCCGGAGTGGAAACATCATGAGTGGCAAGAAATTCACCGCGGCCGCCGCGAAAGTCGACAAGACGAAGGTCTACGACGTGCCTCAGGCCGTCGCCCTCGTCAAGTCGGCGGCGTTCGCCAAGTTCAACGAAACGGTCGAGGTCGCGCTGCGTCTCGGAGTCGATCCCAAGCACGCGGACCAGATGGTGCGCGGCACCGTCGTGCTGCCGCACGGGCTCGGCAAGACGACCCGGGTCGCCGTCGTCGCCTCGGGCGAGAAGATCAAGGAAGCCGAAGCGGCGGGCGCCGACCTCGTGGGCGGCGACGACCTCGTCGCGAAGATCCAGGCTGGCATGCTCGATTTCGAGGCGCTCGTCGCGACTCCGGACATGATGAAGTCGCTCGGGCGTCTCGGCAAGATTCTCGGGCCCCGCGGCCTGATGCCGAACCCGAAGGCCGGCACGGTCACGTTCGACGTCGGAAAGGCCGTCACGGAGCTCAAGGCCGGCAAGATCGAGTTCCGCGTCGACAAGACCGCCATCATCCACGTGCCGGTCGGGAAGGTCTCGTTCGGAGAAAAACAGCTCGCCGAGAACACCGAGGCGCTTCTCACCGCGGTTCAGAAGGCCAAGCCGGCCACCGCCAAGGGCAAGTACATGCGCTCGGTCGTTCTCTCGTCGACGATGGGCCCCGGCATCGCGGTCGATCCGTCCGCCGCCGAGAAGCTCGTCGGGAAGGGCGTCTGATGGCCGCCACCCGCACCGCCAAGAACGAAGAGATCCAGCACCTCGAGGGCACCGCCGCGAAGGCGGCCCACGCGTTCCTGATCGACTACAAGGGCCTGACGGTCCCCGCCGTCACGGACCTGCGCCGCCAGATCAAGGGAGCGAACTCGGGCTACGTCGTCGTCAAGAACACGCTCGCCCTGCGTGCGCTCGAAGGGAAGCCTCTCGGGTCCCTCAAGGAGCACTTCACGGGGATGACGGGCATCGCGTACAGCCAGACCGACGTCGTCGCGCTCGCGAAGGTCCTGCACACATTCGGCAAGACGAACCCCAACCTGAAGGTCAAGGCCGCCCTTCTCGACGGCAAGCCCGTCGCGGCGAAGGAGCTCGAGACCCTCGCGAACCTGCCCTCGCGCCTCGAGCTCGTCGGCAAGCTTCTGGGCCTCATGCAGTCGCCGATGCGGCGCCTCGTGACGGTCCTCTCCGCCCCCCATCGCAACGTCGCCGCGACTCTCGCAGCGATTTCGAAACAGAAAGACACCGCAACCAAAGAATCCGCGGCCTAACGCCGAAGAATCAGGAGAAGAACCATGGCTCTCAGCGTCGAAACGTTCATCAAGGAAATCGAGTCGATGTCGGTCCTCGAGCTCAACGGCCTCGTGAAGGCCCTCGAGGAGAAGTTCGGCGTCTCCGCCGCAATGATGGCCGCTCCCGCGGCCGCCGCCGGCGCCGCCCCGGCCGCCGCCGCCGCCGAGGAGCAGACCGAGTTCACGGTCGTGCTCAAGGAAGCCGGCTCGAACAAGATCAACGTGATCAAGGCCGTCCGCGAGGTCAACAGCTCGCTCGGTCTCAAGGAGGCGAAGGACCTCGTCGAGAACCTCGGGACGATCAAGGAGGGCATCTCGAAGGACGAGGCCGCCTCGATCAAGAAGAAGTTCGAGGACGCGGGAGCGAAGGTAGAAGTCAAGTAACCCACCCCCACCCTTCGTTCTTCGTCGCCCCATCGCGCGCCTCATTCCCCGGCCTGCGCGCGGCCATGAGAGGGACCTGACCCAATGAACCCACGAAGCTTCGCACCCGGCGCGAAAGAGCGCTCGACCTTCGGCAAGATCCGCTCTTTTCTGCCTCTTCCGAACCTCATCGACGTCCAGCGCAAGTCGTACGAGGACTTCCTCCAGATGGACCTCCTGCCGAAGGAACGGCAGGACGTCGGTCTGCAGGCCGTTTTCAAGAGCGTCTTCCCGTTCAGCGACTTCCGGGAGACGTGCGCGCTGGAGTTCGTGTCCTACCGCATCGGCGACTGGAAGTCCCGAAGCGGCCGCCTCGAGGGCCTCGAGCACCTTCGATTCCCTTGTGAGCACTGCGGCGCGACGGTGCGCGTGAAGGACGCGCGCGCGACGCGGGTGGAGTGCGGCGCGTGCGGGCACCCGAATCCGAACAAGGTGACGATCGACGAGGTCTGCGGGACGCCGGTCGAGCTCCGGCAGCCGTATTCCGTGGCCGAGTGCCAGGAGCGCGGAGCCACGTATTCCGTTCCGCTCAAGGTCACGTTCCGGCTCAAGGTGTTCGACAAGGAGAACGCGCCGACCGGCAAGGGCGCTCCGAAGGAGTGGCCGATCCGCGACATCAAGGAGGAGGAGGTCTACTTCGGCGAGATCCCCCTCATGACCGACAACGGCACGTTCGTCATCAACGGCACGGAACGCGTCATCGTCTCGCAGCTCCACCGTTCGCCCGGCGTGTTCTTCACGCGCGAGGGGGCGCACACGCTCATCGGGAAGATCATTCCCTACCGCGGCTCGTGGGTGGAGTTCGAGATCGACACGAAGGGCCTGTTCGGCGTGCGCATCGACCGCAAGCGCAAGTTTCCCGGCACGGTCTTCCTGCGCGCCCTCGGCCTCGAGAGCGACGAGCTCATCCTCAAGAAGTTCTACACCGCCGTCCCGCTCACGTACGAGAAGGGAAAGGCCCATCTCGCCCTGCCGCCCGAGATTCTGGTCAAGGAAGACCTCCGCCACAGGCACCTGCGCGGCCTCAAGAAGGACGGGCGGATCTTCGCGGACGTGAAGCTGACGAATGAGATGCGTGACGCTCTCGCGAAAGGTGAGACTGTGTCCGCGTCCGTCGATCCCGGCAAGCTGGGCCGCGCCCTGTTCGCGGCCGACGTCGTCGACCTCGGCTCCGGCGAGGTCCTGTTCGAGACGGGCACGGAGATCCCCGAGGATCTCTCCACCCAGCTCGAGGGCAAGCAGGCGACCCCGGTCGAGGCGATCTTCCCCGACTGGGAGCCCATCGGGGACACCCTCATCACGACGCTGCGCAAGGACGCCGTCAAGACGAAGCGCGAGGCGCTTCTCGAGATCTACAAGCGCATGCGTCCCGGCGACCCGCCGACGGACGAGAGCGCGAAGAACCTCTTCGCGGGCATGTTCTTCGACCCGCGCAAGTACGACTTCTCGCGCGTCGGGCGCTTCAAGTTCAACATCCGCGCCGGCCTCTCCACTTCGCTCGACCAGAAGACGCTCACGCCCGAGGACTTCTACGTCGTCATCGACCACCTCCTGAAGCTCAAGCGCGACATCGGAAAGACCGACGACATCGACAACCTCGGCAACCGTCGCGTGCGCTGCGTCGGCGAGCTGCTGGAGAACCAGTTCCGCATCGGCCTCGTCCGCATGGAGCGCGCCATCAAGGAGAAGATGTCCGTTCACCAGGACATCGACTCGGCGATGCCGCACGACCTCATCAACTCCAAGCCCGTGATTGCCGCCATCAAGGAGTTCTTCGGGTCGTCCCAGCTCTCGCAGTTCATGGACCAGACGAACCCCCTTTCGGAAGTCACGCACAAGCGCCGCCTTTCGGCCCTCGGACCGGGCGGTCTCTCGCGCGAGCGCGCCGGGTTCGAGGTGCGCGACGTCCACGCCACGCACTACGGCCGCATCTGCCCGATCGAGACGCCGGAAGGCCCGAACATCGGCCTCATCTCGTCTCTGTCGTGCTTCGCGCGCATCTCGGAGTTCGGCTTCATCGAGAGCCCGTACAAGAAAGTCCGGAACGGCCGCGTCCTCGACCACTACGAGGTCGTGACGGTCGGCGACTCGGGCTGGACGAAAGGCCAGATCGTCGAGGCCGAGGAGCTCGAAGAGACGAGCCAGAGGCTCAAGAAGTCCCACAAGAAGCCCGTCGTGGGGCGGCCGACGGCGTTCTTCCAGCCCGCCTGGGAAGAGGAGAACTACGTCATCGCCCAGGCGAACGCCGAGGTCGACGACAAGGGCCGCTTCACCGAGGACCGGATCGTCGCCCGCTACAGCGGCGAGTTCGTCACCGTGGAAAAGGCCAAGGTCGAGTTCATGGACGTCTCGCCCAAGCAGCTCGTCTCCGTCGCCGCGGCGCTCATCCCCTTCCTCGAGCACGACGACGCGAACCGGGCCCTCATGGGCTCGAACATGCAGCGCCAGTCGGTCCCGCTTCTCAAGACCGAGCCGCCTCTCGTCGGCACCGGCCTCGAGGGTGTCGTCGCCCGCGACTCGGGCGCGGTCGTTCTCTGCAAGCGGGACGGCGTCGTCGACACGGTCGACGCGCGTCGCATCATCGTCCGCGTCGAAGCGAAGGACGAGGAGGGACAGACACGCGATTTCGGCGCGGACATCTACCCGCTCCTGAAGTTCCGGCGCTCGAACCAGAACACCTGCATCAACCAGAAGCCCGTCGTGTCCGAGGGAGACCGCGTCACCCAGGGACAGGTTCTCGCGGACGGCCCGTGCACGTCGCAGGGCGAGCTCGCGCTCGGCCGCAACATCCTCGTCGCCTTCATGCCGTGGCGCGGCTACAACTACGAGGACGCGATCCTCATCTCCGAGAAGATGGTCAAGGAGGACTATTACACCTCCATCCACATCGAGGAGTTCGAGATCGAGGCGCGGGAGACGAAGCTCGGCGCCGAGGAAATCACGAAGGACATCCCGAACGTCTCGGAGCACGCGCTGCGCGACCTCGACGAGTCCGGCATCGTGCGCATCGGCGCGAACGTCAAGCCCGGCGACATCCTCGTCGGGAAAGTCACGCCGAAGGGCGAGACGCAGCTCACGCCCGAGGAGAAGCTCCTCCGCGCGATCTTCGGCGAGAAGGCCGGGGACGTGCGCGACGCCTCGCTCAAGTGCCCCCCGGGCATCGAGGGCGTCGTCGTGGAGGTGAAGATCTTCACGCGCAAGGACGAGGAGAAGCAGAAGGACGTGAGGGCCAAGCAGATCCTCGACGAGGAGATCGGCCGCCTCACGAAGAACGCCGACGACGAAATCCGCATCATCCGGACGGAGGCGAAGGAGAAGATCGAGTCGCTGCTCTCGGGGCGCACGGTCCTCGAGGACGTCTCCGACTCGCAGGGCAACGTTCTCGTGAAAGAGGGCGGCAAGCTGACGATCGAGAAGATCGGCCAGATGACGCCCCGGATGCTCAAGAACCTGAAGCTGAAGGACGAGGAGATCCGCGACCAGGTGCGGCTCATCCTCCAGCGCACCGACTCGCAGATCGACGTCATCAAGAAGGTCAGCGCGGATCGGGTCGCGCTTCTCGCGAAGGGAGACGAGCTCGCTCCCGGCGTGAACAAGACGGTCAAGGTCTTCGTCGCCATGAAGCGGAAGCTCCAGGTCGGCGACAAGATGGCTGGCCGCCACGGAAACAAGGGCGTCATCAGCCGGATTCTCCCCGAGGAGGACATGCCGTACCTCCCGGACGGAACCCCGGTCGAGATCGTCCTCAATCCGCTCGGCGTCCCCTCGCGCATGAACGTGGGGCAGATTCTCGAGACGCACCTCGGGTGGGCCGCGAAGGCGCTCGGGATGAACATCGCGACGCCGGTCTTCGACGGCGCCTCCGAGGAGGAAATCCGCACGCTGCTTCGCAAGGCGGACCTTCCGGTGGGAGGCAAGACCGTTCTCTACGACGGCATGACGGGCAGCCGCTTCGAGCAGAACGTCACCGTCGGCTACATCTACATGCTCAAGCTGTCGCACCTCGTGGACGACAAGATCCACGCGCGCTCGATCGGCCCCTACTCGCTCATCACGCAGCAGCCGCTCGGCGGCAAGGCCCAGTTCGGAGGCCAGCGGTTCGGCGAGATGGAGGTCTGGGCGCTCGAGGCGTACGGCGCGGCGTACACGCTTCAGGAGCTCCTCACCGTCAAGTCCGACGACGTGGAAGGGCGCTCGAAGGTGTACGAGGCCATCGTGAAGGGCGAGGTTCCGGACGAGCCGGGTCTGCCCGAATCTTTCAACGTTCTCGTGCGCGAGCTGCAGTCGCTCTGCCTCGACGTCGAGCTGCTCAAGGTCTGAGGAGAAGAGAGTCACATGGAAGCATTCTCGACCTCTTCCGCGTTTCCCGGCACGGGCTCCGTGTCGCCGTTCAAGAACCCCGGTCCGCGCGACTTCAACGCGATCAAGATCGCCCTCGCGAGCCCCGAGAAGATCCGCTCGTGGTCCTTCGGCGAGGTGACGAAGCCCGAGACGATCAACTACCGCACGTTCAAGCCCGAGCGCGACGGCCTGTTCTGCGCGAAGATTTTCGGTCCGATCACGGACTGGGAATGCCTCTGCGGCAAGTACAAGCGCATGAAGCACCGCGGCGTCGTATGCGACAAGTGCGGCGTCGAGGTGACGAAATCCAAGGTGCGCCGCGAGCGGATGGGGCACATCGAGCTCGCGGCTCCCGTTTCCCACGTCTGGTTCTTCAAGGGGCTGCCGTCGCGGATCGGGCACCTCCTCGACCTCACGCTGCGCGACCTCGAGCGCATCCTCTACTTCGAGCAGTACGTCGTCATCGACCCCGGCCCGCTCGCCGAGGACGAAAAGCTCGAGGAGAAGAGCCTCGTCTCCGAGGAGAAGTTCCGGGAGATGAGGGCGAAATACGGCGTCGACGCGTTCGTCGCGAAGATGGGCGCCGAGGCGATCCAGGAGCTCCTCCAGCGCGTCAACATCGACGACCTCGCCGAGGAGCTTCGCCTCGTCATGAAGACCGAGACGTCGGCCCTCAAGCGCCTCAAGGCCGCCAAGCGCCTGAAGGTCGTCGACGCGTTCCGCCGGTCGGGCCACCGCCCCGAGTGGATGATCCTGAACGTCATCCCAGTTATTCCCCCGGAGCTTCGTCCTCTCGTCCCTCTGGACGGAGGCCGCTTCGCGACCTCGGACCTGAACGACCTCTACCGGCGCGTCATCAACCGCAACAACCGCCTCAAGAAGCTCCTCGAGCTCCGCGCGCCCGAAGTCATCGTGCGCAACGAGAAGCGCATGCTCCAGGAGGCGGTCGACGCCCTGTTCGACAACGGCCGCCGCGGCCGCGTCCTGAAGGGCTCGAACAACCGCCCGCTGAAATCTCTGTCCGACACGCTCAAGGGCAAGTCGGGCCGGTTCCGCCAGAACCTCCTCGGCAAGCGCGTCGACTACTCGGGCCGGTCCGTCATCGTCGTCGGCCCCGAGCTGAAGCTCCACCAGTGCGGCCTCCCGAAGAAGATGGCCCTCGAGCTCTTCAAGCCCTTCATCTACAACCGCCTCGAGCAGAAGGGCATCACGTCCACGATCAAGGCCTCCAAGGAGCTCGTCGAGCAGGCGCCGAACGAGGTGTGGGACGCTCTCGAAGAGGTCATCAAGGAGCACCCGGTGCTCCTGAACCGCGCGCCGACGCTGCACCGCCTCGGCATTCAGGCCTTCGAGCCCGTCCTCATCGAGGGCAAGGCCATCAAGATCCACCCGCTCGTGTGCGCGGCCTTCAACGCCGACTTCGACGGGGACCAGATGGCCGTCCACGTCCCGCTCTCGCCGAAGGCGCAGGTCGAGGCGCAGGTCCTGATGCTGTCCTCGCACAACATCCTCTCGCCGGCGCACGGAAAGCCGTTGACGGTGCCGTCGCAGGACCTCGTCCTCGGCCTCTACTACCTCACGCGCCGCAAGGACGGCTGCAAGGGAGAAGGCCGCGTCTTCTCGAGCTTCGACGAAGTCGTCCTCGCGCACGAAGCCGGCGAGGTCGACACGCACGCGGGCATCGCGGTGCGGTTCACGGGCAGCCTCATCGACCTCGAGAGCCAGGTTCTGAACGACCAGGACATCGTCCACACGGATCCGATCGCCTGCAACCGCACGCGGATCGAGACGACGGTCGGGCGGGTGCTTCTCTCCGCGAACCTGCCGCCCGAGCTGCCGTTCCTGAACGGCACGCTCAAGAAGAAGGGCCTCCAGGACCTCGTCAACTTCTGCTTCGTGCACTACGGGCTCGAGCGAACGGTCGAGATCCTCGACATCGTCAAGGCCGTAGGCTTCGACGTGGCGACGAAGGCCGGCATCTCGATCGGCGTCGACGACATGCACATTCCCGCCACGAAGCTCGAGCTCGTCGGGCGCGCCCGCAAGGACGTGCTCGAGGTCGAGAATCAGCGCCAGCAGGGCGCCATCACGGACGGAGAGCGCCATAACAAGATCATCGACATCTGGCACCGCATCACGGAGTCCGTGGCGGAGGCCATGTTCAAGGAGATGAAGGCGTCCGACGGCGTCGGCGGCTCGGAGTTCAACCCCATCTACATGATGGCCGACTCCGGCGCTCGAGGCAGCAAGGAGCAGGTCCGCCAGCTCGCGGGCATGCGCGGCCCCATGTCCAAGCCCTCGGGCGAAGTCATGGAGCAGCCCATCATCTCCAACTTCCGCGAGGGCCTCACCGTTCTCGAGTACTTCATCTCGACGCACGGCGCCCGAAAGGGTCTCGCCGACACGGCGCTCAAGACGGCCGACTCCGGCTATCTCACGAGGCGCCTCGTCGACGTCGCCCAGGACGTCATCATCACGCAGGAAGACTGCGAGACGGTCGACGGCATCGTCGTGTCCGCGATCGTCGAGGGCGGCGAGATTCTCGAGCCGCTCCGCGACCGCATCGTGGGCCGCATCGTCCAGGAAGACGTCTACGACCCCGCGAGCGACGAGGCCCTCGTCTCGGCGAACGACACGATCACCGAGGAGCTCGCCGGAAGGATCCAGGAAGCCGGCATCGAGCGCGTCAAGATCCGCTCGGTCCTCACGTGTGAGACGCGGCGCGGAGTCTGCCGCAAGTGCTACGGCCGCAACCTCGCGACGGGCGAGCTCGTCGACATCGGCGAGGCGGTCGGCGTCATCGCCGCGCAGTCGATCGGCGAGCCCGGCACCCAGCTGACGATGCGGACGTTCCACTACGGCGGCACGGCCCGCGTCTCCGAGGCGGCCCGCCACGTCGCGAAGAACCCCGGCATCGTGAAGCTCCTGAACGCGACCACCGTCCAGAAGAAGGACGGCACCGAGGTCGTGGTCAACCGCAACAGCAAGCTCGTCCTCCTCGACGCGAAGGGACGCGAGAAGGAGCGCTACTCGCTCGCGTACGGCTCGGTCCTCAAGGTCGCCCAGAACGAAGAGGTCAAGCCCGGCCAGCTCCTCGTCTCCTGGGATCCGTTCGCGTCGCCGATTCTGTCGGAGATCGCGGGCAAGGTCTCGTATCGCGACATCCTCGAGGGCGAAAACCTTCGCGAGGAGACGGACAAGGTCACCGGCCTGAACCAGAAGATCGTCGTGGAGACGACCGGAACGACCGAGAAGCGCGCGCCCACGCTCGTCGTCACGGGCAAGAACGGCGTCGAGAAGAAGTACAACCTTCCGATCCCCTCCCACCTCATGGTGGGCGAGGGCGACGTCGTGAACCCCGGCGACGCGCTCGCGAAGAAGCCCGTCGAGAAGAAGCGCACGCGCGACATCGTCGGCGGCCTTCCGCGCGTCGTCGAGCTGTTCGAGGCGCGGCGTCCGAAGGAGCCCGCCGTCATCACGGAGATCTCCGGCGTCGTCCGGCACGCGGGCACGGTCAAGGGCCAGCAGAAGATCACCGTCGAATCCGAGGACGGTCAGAAGCGCGACATGCTCGTGCCGCGCGGCTCGCACGTCATGGTGCAGGACGGCGAACGGGTGGAAGCCGGCGACCCGCTCACCGAGGGCGATCCCTCGCCGCACGACATCCTGGCCGTCAAGGGCGAGAAGGAGCTCCAGCGGTACATGACCGACAAGATCCAGGAGGTCTACCGCTCGCAGGGCGTCGGCATCAACGACAAGCACATCGAGGTCATCGTCCGCCAGATGATGCGCAGCGTGCGCGTCGAGGAGGTCGGCGACACGGAGTTCCTCGTCGACGAGCAGGTGGACCGCTTCCGCTTCAACGAGGAGAACGAGCGAATCCTGAACGCGGGCGGCAAGGCCGCGCAGGGGCGCCCGCTCCTCCTCGGCATCACGAAGGCGTCGCTCTCGACGGACTCGTTCGTCTCGGCGGCGTCGTTCCAGGAGACGACGCGCGTTCTCACCGAGGCGTCCATCGCGGGCCGCGTCGACCTCCTGCGCGGGCTCAAGGAGAACGTCATCGTCGGCCGCCTCATCCCGGCCGGCACGGGCATGGACTACTACCGCAACGTCGTCCTCGAGCGGGAGGAGATCCCGCCCGCGCCGGAGGAGACGGAGGAGCTCTACTTCGACGACGAGACCCCGGTCATCGCGGCGGACCTGGATGATGAGGTTTAGGAATTAGCAGGAGAGAAGAGAAGAGTTCTTCGAATAGGGACTGCCCCGCTCTCTTACCTTCTCAGAAAATCTTTTCTCTGGGGCCGCCGAAAGGCGGCCTCTTTTCTTCCTAAGAGAATCCCTCTTCGGGGCGGGCGCAAGCCGGCCCTTTCCTTCCCTTCCCCTTTCAGCACATCCCCTTGTCGTGAGACGTAAGGTTTTCGGACGCCGACCGATTCTCTGACACCCCTCGCGCGCGTCCCCATGCGCGTTCCTTTCGAATCCGCCCGGTAACTGCTTGATCTGCAACCCGCGAGGCTCTCGTCCCGCCCGCGGCCACCTCGCCCGCTCCGTGGCAGCACGTCTGCATCGTCTCCGCTCAATCACATGGCTTTTCCCCCTGATTCGCGGCGCTCACCGGCGGGACGGGCGTACCTAGGCTCGGCGCGGCAGCTCACGTTCTGGGTCGTGATCGCGGCGGCCGCCTTGGTGCTCCTGGGAAGCGTTCTCAAGTGGGAACGAGGGCGCGCCTCGGCACGCTGGAGCGCGCTTCCGACCGGAAGCCCGGGGGAAGGGGCCGAGCTGTTCCAGAAGAAGGGCTGCGTTCACTGTCACGCGGTGAAGGGGCTCGGAGGCACCTCGGGTCCGGACCTGGGCTCCACGGGTTCCTCTCGGTCGAATCCCGACCAGCTCGTCGTCGCGATGTGGAACCACGCCCCGCGCATGTGGAAGAGGATGCAGGCCGAGCATCTCGAATACCCGAGGCTCGACGACCAGGAGATGGCCGACGTCTTCGCCTACCTCTTCGTGGCGCGACACGTGGACGAGGCGGGAGACGCGGCGCGCGGCCGGCAGCTCTACAGGACCAAGGGCTGCACCCGCTGCCACACCTCCGGCGGGCCGTCGAGCGCGGATGCGGCCGGCGGGGACCGAGCGCTCGGGAAGTCCGCTTCGCCCGTCGAGTGGGCGCGGGCGATGTGGAACCACCCGCCCGTGACCGATGCCGCCGGCGAGGCGCCCACCTTCGAGGGCCGCGAGATGAACGATCTGCTGGCGTTCGCCCGGGGGGCGAGCGTCCCGGGGCCGGACCATCTGCTTCTCGCCGCCGACCCCGACCGCGGCTGGAAGCTATTCCGAGAGAAGTCCTGCACGGCTTGCCACTCGGTCAAGGACGAGACGGGGAAGGTCGGCCCGCAGCTGGGGCCCGGGCGCGAGCTGCCCGCGACGATCGTGCAGCTCGCGGGCACGATGTGGAACCACTCGGAGGCGATGTCGCGTGCGATGCGGGAGCGGGGACTGACTCGCCCGAGCTTCGAAAGGCAAGAGATGGCGGACCTGGTGGCGTTCCTCTACAGCGTTCGCAACACCGAGCCGGGCGGCTCGCCCCGTCTCGGGGAGGTGCTGTTCGCCGGCCGAGGCTGCGACCGCTGCCACGGGGGACGGGCGGAGGGCACCGAGCGCGGCACGGGCCTGAGAGGACGCGGAAAGAGGTTCACGTCGATCTCCTTCGCGGCCGCGCTCTGGCGACACGGCCCTCACGTTTACGGCCGCGCCCGCGAGAACGGCCAGAGCTGGCCCGAGCTTTCCGAGGGCGATGTCGGTGACCTGATCACGTTCCTCAACTCCTCGGCGACCGTGAGACCTTGAAGATGGGAACCGAAGCGTTCTTCCGGAGAAAGATCCGCCTCGCCATCGTGGGTTTCGCCGCGGCCTTCGTCCTGGCCGGCGGCGCGACGACGGCTCTCACGCTCGGAGGGCGAAACGCCTTCTTCAGGCCGGCCGTGCGCCAGCCGATCTCCTTCAACCACAAGAAGCACGTGGCTGAGCTCGACCTCGCCTGTACGACCTGCCACCTCACGGTCGAGACGGAAGCGTTCTCGGGGCTGCCTGACGCCGAGCTGTGCGCCGGCTGCCACCTCGAGCCGCAGGGGAAGAGCGAGGAGGAGATGAGACTCGTGGAGATGCTGAAGAAGGGAACTCCTCTCGCCTGGAAGCCGCTGTTCCGGCAGCCGGCTCACGTCTTCTACTCCCACCGCCGCCACGTGATCGCCGCGAAGCTCCCGTGCCGCCGCTGCCACGGCACGATCGCGGACACGACTTCGCCGCCCGCCCGCGTGAAACGCCTCGTGATGAACGACTGCGTCTCGTGCCATCGGAAAGAGCGCGTCTCGACCGACTGCACGGTGTGTCACCGGTGAGCGAGCGGAACGAGCCCCCGACGGAGCCCGAGGTGAAGGGGATCGAGCGGCGCCGGTTCCTCGGCCTCGCCATCGGGGCCGCGGCCGGGACCGCCCTCGGTATCCCGGCGGGGCGCGTCTTCAGCGGGATCCTCGGCTCTGCAGAGAGCCCGCTCTATCCGCCGAAGGGGCCGGAGCGGTTTGCGCTCTCGGTGTGCGCCCTCTGCCCCGGCGGATGCGGCGTTCGCGTGAGGAAGATCGGCGAGCGCGCGGTCAAGCTCGAAGGCAATCCGCTGCACCCCGTCAACGCCGGACGGCTCTGCCCGAAGGGTCAGGCGGGGCTGCAGAGCCTCTACCACCCCGATCGGGTTCCCGGTCCTCTTCGGCGGGTCGGGCCTCGCGGTTCTCTCCGCTCCTTCGAACGAGCTTCGTGGGACAGCGCGCTCGGCGCCATCGCGGCCCGCCTCCGCTCGCTCAGGGACCGGAGACGCCCGGAGTCGCTCGTCCTTCTCCGGAGCGGTATGGGCGGGATCGGCGTCCGCGTCGCCCAGCGGTTCCTTTCTTCGTTCGGCTCGCCGAACGACGTGTCGCTCGACCGCGGCGAGGCGGCGGCGTCCCTGGCCCTCTTCCTCGGGCAGGGAGTGCGCGCGATTCCAACCTACGACCTGCAGTCGACCGACTACGTGCTCTCTCTCGGCGCTTCGCTCCTGGAGGCGTCGAGCTCGCCGGTGCACGCGATGCGCGCGTACGGCGAGTTCCGCCAGGGCCGGACGGGACGACGAGGCAAGCTGGTCCAGGTCGAGCCGCGGCTCTCGCCTACGGCCGCCTCGGCGGACGAGTGGATCGCCGTCCGGCCCGGCTCCGAAGGCATCTTCGCGCTCGGCGTCGCGGGAGTGATCGTCGCCGAGGGCCTCTACGACAAGCAGTTCGTCCAGGAGCGGACGGCCGGTTTCGAGGAAGCGCGCGACGGGCGGCCCTCTCTGCGATCGCTGCTCGAGAAGCACTACGGCCTGGAGCGCGTCGCCTCCGAGACGGGCATCTCGGTCAACGTGGTCCTCCGTGTCGCGCGCGAGTTCGCCGCAGCGCGCAGCCGGCTTGCGATCGGGCCTCGCCGGGGTCCGCTGCTGCCGGGCCGCCTCTTCGACCATCTCGCGGCGCAGGTCCTGAACGCGCTCGCGGGATCAATCGACACGCCCGGAGGAGTCCTCGTCCCGGAAGAAGTGCCCCTCGCGCCCTGGCCGTCGCTCCCGCCCGACCCGATTGCGGCGGCGGGTCGCGTGAAGGCCCGGCTCGACGACGCGGGAACGGGCTCCGGGCTGGCTGTTTCCGATCCCGAACGCCTGGCGGAGGCGATCCTGCAGGGAGTTCCCTACGCGGCCGACGTGCTGATGCTGGCGGGCGCGGATCCGATCTACGCCTCGGCGGCGCCGGCGCGGCTCTTCGCGGCGCTCGAGCGCGTGCCGCTCGTCGTCTCGTTCAGCTCGATCGCCGACGACTCTGCGCTCCACGCCGACTGGATCCTGCCCGACGCGCATTTCCTCGAGCGCTGGGATCTCACCACGTCACCTCCCGGCGTTCCGTTCCCCATCGCGAGCCTCGCGCAGCCGGTCGTCGCGAAGCCGCGACACGACGTGCGCCCCGTGACCGAGGTCCTCCTCGAGCTCGCGGGGCGCGTCGCGCCCGAGATGGCGGCCGCGATGCCGTGGAAGGACTTGCCGACTCTGATCCGGGCCGAGATGAACGGGCTCTACGGAGCGCGCCGCGGGGCCGTGATGGGAGAGCCGTTCGACGAGGCGTGGGTGCGGATGATGGAGGGCGCGGGGTGGTGGGCGCCGGGTTACCAGTCGGCCGACGAGCTCTGGAAGAAGGCCGGAGAGTCGGGCGGTTGGTGGGATCCCTTCTACGACCACGGCGACTGGAAGCGAGTGCTCGCGACCGGAAGCGGCCGGTTCGATTTCCGCCCCGAGCTCCTCTCCCGCGTCGCGCGGGAGACGCCCGTCACCGCCTCGGGCGAGCGGACCGAGACGACGGGCTCCCTCGCGCTCTACCTCTTCGAACCGCTCCCGATCGCGGGAGGAGCGGGAGCGGAGCTTCCGTTCCTCGAGGGGATCCTCGATCCCGGCCATGAGGAGCGCTGGGAGACGTGGGCGGAGATCAACCCGGAGAGCGCGGCCCGGCTCGGCATCCAGGACCGCGCCTGGATCCGCGTCGCGTCGCCTCAGGGCGCAATCGTCGCCCGCGCGCGCGTCACGCCCCGCGTCGTGCCGGGCGTCGTCGCGATCCCGCTCGGCCTCGGCAAGCGCGCCGCGGGGCGCTGGGCCAGCGGGATCGGCGCGAATCCGCTCCAGCTCCTCTCGCCCGCACGCGACCCGCTGTGCAACCTGCCCGATTTCGACGCGACGAAGGTGCAGATCTCCGCATCTCCAGCGCCTCGTCTCTCCGAGGAAAGGAGGGCGTAGACGATGGCGCGCTGGGGAATGGTGATCGATCTCGACCGGTGTACCGCGTGCCAGGCCTGCGTCGTGGCCTGTCAGGTCGAGAACAACGTGGCGCCCCCGAGCGCCGATCAGGCGACGAGGGGACGCGCCATCTCGTGGCTGCGCCTCGTCCCGTTCAAGGAGAGCGAGCACGGGACGCGACCGGGTCTTCGGCTGGTCCCGTTGCCCTGCATGCAGTGCGACCGCCCTCCGTGCACGAAAGTCTGCCCCGTGCAGGCGACCCAGATCGACAAGGAAGGGCTCGTGGCCCAGGTCTACCCGCGCTGTATCGGCTGCCGGTACTGCACGACCGCCTGCCCGTACACCGTTCGGCACTTCAACTGGGAGCGTCCCGAGTGGCCGGAGCCGATGGCGGAGGGGCTGAACCCCGACGTCTCGGTCCGGCCTCGCGGCGTGGTGGAGAAGTGCAGCTTCTGCCATCACCGGCTCCAGCGCGCCAAGGACAAGGCGGTCGCCGAGGGCCGGCCTTTGCGGGAGGGCGATTACGTGCCGGCCTGCGTCGAGACCTGCCCCGCGGGCGCGATGGTCTTCGGGGACCTCGACGACCCGCGGAGCGCCGTCGTGCGGCTTTCCGAGAGCCCGCGGGCGTTTCGGCTTCTCGAGGAGCTCGGCACTCGTCCGAAGGTGATCTACCTGTCGAAAGGGGAATCGGGTGGAAGAGTCTGAACGGCACGCCGAGGCCTCACTCGGCGAGGACGCGCACCTGCTGCTCCCGATGTCGCGGACGGGCCCCCGCTTCTGGCTCCTCGTGGGCACGCTCCTCGCGATCGTGTTCTGGGGCCTCTTCGCCTGGTCCACGCAGCTCCGCCGGGGCCTCTTCGTCACGGGCCTGAACGTGCCCGTCTACTGGGGCCTCTACATCACGAATTTCGTCTTCTTCATCGGCATCAGCCACGCGGGGACCCTCATCTCGGCCATCCTCCGCCTGGCTCACGCCGAGTGGCGACGACCCATCACGCGCGCGGCCGAGGTCATCACCGTCCTCGTGCTCTTCTTCGGCCTGGGTTGCGTGATCCTGGACCTGGGGCGTCCGGACCGCGCTCTCAACGTGATCCTGCACGGCAATTTCACGTCGCCGCTCCTGTGGGACGTCGCTTCCATCAGCACCTATCTGACCGCGAGCACGATCTACCTCTATCTGCCGCTCATCCCGGACATCGCGATCCTCAGGGACAATTTCCAGGGCCGTCACTGGTTCTACCGCGCCCTGGCCCTCGGCTGGACGGGCACGCCGAAGCAGCACCGGCTCCTGGAACGGGCGATCGCGGTGATGGCGGTCGTCGTGATTCCGATCGCCATCAGCGTCCACACGGTCGTCTCCTGGGTCTTCGCGATGACGGTGCAGCCGATGTGGCACTCGACGATCTTCGGCCCCTACTTCGTCGTCGGCGCGATCTTCTCCGGCATCGCCGCGATCATCGTCGCGATGGCGGCCATCCGCAGGGCGTACCACCTCGAGGCGTACCTGAAACCGATCCACTTCAACAATCTCGGACTCCTGCTCCTCGTCTTCACGCTCCTCTGGTTCTACTTCACGTTCGCCGAGTTCCTCACGACCTACTACGGCGCCGAGCCGACGCACATGGCGGTCTTCCTCTCCAAGACCGAGGGGAAGTTCTCGCCCTACTTCTGGATCATGGTCGTCACCTGCTTCGTCGTCCCGTTCACGCTGCTCGCGAACAACCGGACGCGAAGGACGGTCTGGGGCTGCGTGGCGGCCTCGCTGTCGGTGGAGGTCGGGATGTGGCTCGAGCGCTTCCTCATCGTCGTCCCCAGTCTCTCGAACCCCCGGCTCCCGCTGACCGCGTCTTCCTACACGGCGAGCTGGGTGGAGTGGTCGCTCTTCGCCGCGTTCGTCTCCTGCTTCATCCTCTTGTACGCCGTCTTCACGAAGCTCTTCCCGATCGTCTCGATCTGGGAGATCCGCGAGGGTCGCGAAAGAGCCGTGGGCGAGGTCACGACGCGGATCGAGAGCTATCTCCCCGACGCACTCGAGGCGACACATGGCTGAAGGCTCCGTTCGGCGGCTCGCCCTCCTCTGGCTCGTGATTCCGGCGATGCTCCGGCCGGCCATCGCGGAGGCCGGCTTCGGCAATCCCGCGAAAGGGCAGTCTCTGTTCGTCTCGAAGGGTTGCGTCGAGTGTCATGCCGTGAGGGGCGCCGGGGGCCGGATCGGGCCCGACCTGGGCCGCACGGCCGTCAAGGGATCGTTCTACGAGATCGCCGCGGCGCTCTGGAACCACGCGCTCACGATGAGCGACAAGATGACGGAGTTCCGGCTGGTGCGCCCGACCTTCCGGGACGACGAGCTCGCGGACCTCCTGGCCTTCCTCTATTTCCTGAACTACTTCGACGAGCCGGGCGACCCCAAGGTCGGCAAGGTCCTCTTCGCGCAGAAGCACTGCATCCAGTGCCACAGTCTCGGCAAGGAAGGGGGGAGCGCCGGCCCGCGTCTCGACGCCCTGCCGCGCGGGACGTCGCCGCTCCGGATCGCGCAGGACCTCTGGAACCACGGGCCGGCGATGATTCCGGCGATCCGGCGCCTCGGCCTCGACATCCCGAAGTTCAACGGGAGCGAGATCATCGACCTCTTCGCGTACCTGCGCAGCCAGGGACAGAGGCAGGCCGCGCACGAGTTCCGGTCGGCGGGCGATCCCAAACGCGGCAGGCGGCTCTTCGGCGAGAAGGGGTGCTCGCGCTGTCACGCCGTGCTCGGCGAGGGTGCGGGCATCGGACCGGACCTCGGAAGCGCCGAGTTGCGCGGCAGCGTCACGCAGCTCGCAGGCCGGATGTGGAACCACTGGCCGGCGATGTCCGAAGCGATGGGCACCCTGGGCATGGCGCCGCCGACGTTCAAGGGAGAGGAGGTCGCGGACGTCTTTGCGTTCCTCTTCATCTCCCGCTACGAGTCGCGGCCCGGCGATCTCGCGCGCGGCCGGACGATCTACCGGCAGAAGGGATGCGTCGTCTGCCACGGCCAGGAGGGGCAGGGAGGCGAGATCGGCCCGTCGCTGAGGGGCAGCAGCGGGGAGGCGAAGGAGCAGATCACGCAGCGGATGTGGAACCACGTTCCGCTGATGCGCGACAAGATGGGAGCTCACCAGATCCCCTGGCCCCGCTTCGACGCGGAGGAGCTCGCCGCCCTGCAGGCTCTGCTCGCCGACGGGTGGAAGAGCGATCCCGCGTCGCGGGGAGCCATGACGAAACAACGAGGAGGAGGTTCACGATGAAACCCATCGCTCAGCTGGTCCGGTCGGGCGCCCTCGCGGCGCTTGCGGCGGCGGCCCTCGGCCAGGCGGCCGGCGCCGCCGAGCACGCCTACGTCGGCGCGAAGAAATGCAAGGCCTGTCACATGAAGGAATTCAATTCCTGGTCGGCGACGAAGATGGCGAAGGTCTTCGAGCTCCTGAAGCCCGGCGTCGCCGCCGAGGCGAAAACGAAGGCGAAGCTCGATCCGAAGAAGGACTACACGAAGGATGCGAACTGCCTCCCGTGCCACACGACCGGCTACGGCAAGCCCGGTGGCTTCGTCGACTTCGCGACAACACCCGATCTGGTCGGCGTGCAGTGCGAAATGTGCCACGGGGCGGGCGGCACGTACCTCCACAAGGAGTACATGAGTCTTCAGAACAAGGAGTACAAGAAGGCCGAGCTCGTGAAGGTGGGTCTCATCGGGCAGATCGGGAAGGACACGTGCGTCAACTGCCACAACTCCAAGAGCCCGTTCTTCAAGGAGTTCAACTTCGAGGAGCGTAGAGCGAAGGGGACCCACGAGAAGATTCCGTTGAAGTACGCGCACTGAGAGGCGCGCGGTCCCGGGGCGATCCGGGGGAGCGGGAGCCTGCGGCGAGAATGCACCCGCTCCCTTCTGCGACTATATTGGTGCAGGACCTGCGTCAATGAGGAGAGCGGAGCGCGACCCGCACTGGTCAGGGTGGCAGTGGGCCACTCTGATGCTATCGAGCGTCAGCATCGTCGCCGCGGTGTTCGCGACGTGGGAGCTGGTGGAGAACCGCCTCTTCCGAAACGTCGACTACGTCACGCTTCACACGCTCTACATCACGCGCGGGATGACGTCCTCTCTGCTCCTGGCCTCGTGGGCGGCGTGGTACGTCCTCCGGCAGCGACGGCAGAGCGAGGCCGAGCTCCGCCGCTCGCGCGAGCACTACCGTCATCTCCTCGAAGCTTCGCCCGGCGCCGTCGCGCTCTACGACTCTTCCCTCCGCGTCACCGAGTGGAACCAGGCCGCCGAGCGCCTCTACGGGTTCAGCAAGGCCGAAGTGATCGACCGCGAGCTCCCGACCGTCCCCGAGGAAAAGCGCGAGGAGCTGCGGGAGCTCATGCGAAAAGTGGATGCCGGGGACCCGATCGCGGTCGTCGAGACGCTGCGACGCGACGCGCGCGGGGAGGTGCTCGCGGTGCAGCTCAGCGTGCTTCCGTTCCAGGAGGGCGCGGGACCGAGCAATTTCCTGGAAGTGACCGAGGACATCCGCGAGCGCGTGCGGCTCCGGCAGACGCTTCTGGAGGTCGAGAAGCTCACGAGCATCGGGAAGACCGCGGCGGGGACCGCTCACCACCTCAACACACCGCTCGCGGCCATGCTCCTGCGCGTCCAGATGATGAGAGAGAGGGTGCACGACGAGCCGACGGCCTCCGAGCTCGAGCGCCTCGAGAGCAGCCTCCAGTTCTGCCAGCAGTTCGTGCGCCGGCTCCTCGAGTTCAGCAGCCGTCCGGCCGCGCAGAAGCAGCCCGAAGACGTCGCCCACATCCTCGAGTCCGTGGTCAGCTTCCTCGCCCCTTCGCTGAACGCGCGCCACACGCGCGTTTCGATGGACCTGAACGCCGTGAACGGTGCGAGGATCCTCGCGGACCGAAACCTCCTCGAGGCTCTCTTCTCGATCGTCCTGAGCAACGCGCTCGACGCCATCTCCGACGGCGGCGCGATCGCGATCCGGTGCCGCCCCCCCGACAGCCGGTGGATCGAGGTCGACATCGCCGACGACGGATGCGGCATCACGCCCGCCGACGGCGCCCGCGTCTTCGAGCCCTTCTTCTCGACGAAGGGGCCCGGAAAGGGAACCGGACTCGGGCTCGCGATCGCGCGGGGCATCGTCCTCGAGCATGGCGGCTCCATCCGCCTGCAGAACGCGCCGGGCGGCGGCGCGATCGCGACGATCACACTCCCCGTCCTCCAGCCCGACGCCGTGAGGCCCTCGTGACCGAGCACGACGAGTCGCCCCACCCTTGGGGCATCCTGATCGTCGACGACGACGCGAGCCTCGCGACGACCCTTCAGGATTTCCTCCGGCAGGAGGGATACTCGGTCGAGATCGCGCTTTCGGCCGGCGAGGCGCTGGCCGTGCACGAGCGGAACCCGTACCTCGCGGTGGCCCTCATCGATCTCATCATGCCGGGGACCGACGGCCTGGCCCTGATGGAGGAGCTCCAGCGTCGCAACCCCGATCTGGCGGTCGTGATCATGACGGGCTACGGCACGATTGAGACGGCCGTCGAGGCGGTCAAGCGGGGGGCCGAGGACTACGTGACGAAGCCGTTCGAACGGCAGGTCATCCGGAAGAAGATCGGGCGTCTGATGGAGGTGTTCGAGCTGCGGGAGCACGTGACGCATCTCGAGGCGAGCCTCGAGCGCTCTCCCTCCTTCGCGTCGATCGTGACCGTCTCGCCCCTCATGCACCGCGTGATCGAGCGGGCGCGCGTGGTGGCTCAGACCGACGCTCCCGTCCTGATCCTCGGCGAGACAGGAACCGGCAAGGAGATGCTGGCCCGCGCGATCCACGCCGCCAGCCCGCGTGCGCGCGGGCCGTTCGTGCCCGTGAACTGCGGCGCCTTGCCGCGCGAGCTCGTGGAGAGCGAGCTCTTCGGAGCCCGGCGCGGGGCGTTCACGGGCGCGTATGCCGACGCGCCGGGGGTTTTCGCGGCAGCGACGCACGGCACGGTTTTCATGGACGAGATCGGCGAGATGCCGAAAGACGCTCAGGTGAAGCTCCTCCGCGTCCTGGAGGAGGGGGAGGTGCGGCCGGTGGGGAGCCCGACCGCCACGAAGGTCGACGTGCGCCTGGTCTCCGCCTCGAACCGGCCGCTCGCCGAGCTCCGCGCCGAGCGGCTGCGCGAGGATTTCTACTTCCGCATCTCGACGGTCGTCATCGAGATCCCGCCGCTCCGCTCACGGCCGGAGGACGTCCTCGCTCTCGTCCAGCACTTCGTGGGCCGGCTGTCGAGACAGACCGGACGGCAGATCACGCTCGCCCGCCCCGCGGTCGAGCTGCTCCTGAACCATCCGTATGCCGGGAACGTGCGCGAGCTGGAGAACGTGCTGCTCAGCGCCACGGCTGTCTCGGTCGAGAACCCCCAGACGGTCACCGACAAGGACCTCCGGCCGCTCCTGAAGGATTCGGGAGCTCCGGCATTCCAGCCTCTGATCGGGGACCAGCCGCTCTCGATGGAGCGCCTCGAGCAGGTCGCGATCCAGCAGGCGCTTCGTCTCTCCGAGGGGAACCGCACGAAGGCCGCGTCCTTGCTCGGCATCTCTCGCGACACCTTGTATCGGAAACTCAAACAGGCCAGGCCGGAAGGCTGAAACCACCCCTCAGCGGGCGTGGACCTTCTCGACGGCCCACTCGGCCCCCGTCCCGTGGCACGTGCCGCAGGCTTCCGTCGGTCCCGAGGCTCCGGGGAAGTTCACCGTATTCAGGTACGCATGGGCGGCCACGTCGCGGTTGTCGTGGCAGCCGACGCACGCGGCCGTGCCGGGGCCCTGCGGTGAGAAGAAGTCGCGCTGGGTGACGACGGGCACCGCGTCGGGCGAGACCGGGAGGGTATACGCCGCGGTGTTCACGTGGCAGGTGAGACAGTCCCGCCGGTCGCCCGGAAAGCGGACCTCGTTGAAGTTGGTGGGGGTTCCGCCCCAGATCGTGTAGTCCTGCGTCAGGTCCTCGCCCGTGTGGATGCGGTGGATCATGCGCTTGAAGGCGCCCGATTCCGGCACGCCGTCGGGATTCCGGTCCTTGTGGTTCGGGTTGTGGCAGATCACGCACAGTTCGATCGCGATTCGCTGGCCGCCATGGGAGAAGAGGCTCGCGAGCCGGTTGTGGCACTTGTTGCACTTGTCGAGCGAGACGAGCGTGCGCCGCGGCTTGGCCGTTCCGCCGGTGATCGCGACGTATTTGATCGGGTTGAACGCGCCTTCCCGGTACGTCGCCGGGCCCGCGACAGGGGCCGGATTCAGCGTCACGGTCCGCCGGCACTCGATTGCGAACGTCCAGGTGCCGGAGGCGTCGGCCGGGATCGCGTTCGTGAAGGTGTACGTGGCCACCGTCCCGTTGAACGTGGCGCTGTCGGCCCTCTCGCGGAAATCGGGGAAGAGGGTGTAGTCGGACGTCGGCCCGCCCAGGTCGATGTTCAGATCCGAGCCAAACGTTTTCGGGTCCAGGATCGTGCCGTCGCCATTCGTGAGCTTGAACGTGACGACCGGCTTCTTCCCGGGCGCCGCCTGGTCGACTGAGATGATCTCCGCGTTGAGGCCCTTGAGCTGTTTCGACTTGTCCGGAACGGTGTGCGCGCCCCTGACCGAAGCGTCCCACTCCTGGTCTCCTTCGGGGACGTGGCAAGTGGAGCACTTGCTGTCGTCGGCCTGTGGGCCTCCCGGGTGGTCAGCGCCCGTCGTGAAATTCACCTCGTCATGGCACGAGCCGCACGCCTTCGAGCTCGGGTACGTGTACCAGTTCGCGGCCTGCACCGGCTTTTTCGCCGGGTCGGTACCCTCGTGGCAGTAGTAGCAGTTCCGGATGTCCTGCGGAAACGCCACGGTGGAGTAGTCGTTCGTGCCGGTCAGGACGAACGGCTTGCCCGCTTTCACGCTGGGCAGGTTCTCCCCTCTGTGGATCCGGTGGATCATGACTTTCAGGTCGAACGATTCGCCCGTCTCGCTGAGCGAGTGCTGGGGCTGGTGGCAGAGGACGCAGAGCCTCACGCTGCGGCGTTGGCCCCCGTGCAGGGCCAGCGGGTTGTGGCAGTTGTTGCAAGCCGTGTCGGTGTTGATCGCGTTCCAGACGGGCGTCGCGGGCCCTCCGTCCGGCCTGAAGTCCTTGAACACGTTGTCCGCGAAGTAGGTCTTCCCGTCGAGCACCTCGGCCGGCAGGATCCTGCGCGCCTGGACGCCGAGCGTCAGCATCTTCGTGACGTCGAAATCGGCCGGCAGCGTGGTTCCGAATGTGTACTTGGAGTGCCCGAGCTCGAGATCCGTCCACGTGCCGTTCTGGTCGGTGTTGGGATTCGTCACGCCGTTCGTCGTCCGCGTCGTATATGCGAAGTATTGCCGCTTGTCTGCATCCCAGCTCGCGAGGACGAAGCCGGGTGTGACGGGTCCGGGCGTCAGCGCGCCGAGGCGGTCGAGCGGCTGATTCAGGCTGTCGCTGATCGAGATTTCGACGACCGGTTTCTTCCCGGGCGCGACGTTCGTGACGCCCAGAATGGCGATCTTCACCCCCGGCCGAACGTAGTCGAGCTGGCCTGCCGCCAGGTAGAACTCCTTGTCCAGAGCCGTGTAACGCGGTTCGCGGGATATCGGCGGGGAACCCTCGCCGGGCCTCGAAGCGGGAACCGGACGGAACGAGGGAACAAGGAGCGTTCCCGCTGAGAAGGCCATCAGCGCGAACCCGCGAGACAGAAGGCTCATGGGATCCTCCGAGAATGCTCCACGACACCTTGCAGTCGGGCTGCCAGGCGGGTCGGAAAGCGGCCCGAGCGCTCCGGGAACCCTCGTGACGTGACGAGTCAATCAGTTACCACGGGTCCGGCGAGACGGGTCCACACGAAACCCGCCGATGATCTGTCCGAAAATCGGTCGACGTCAGAAAACCTTACGCTGATTCTGGTCGGCCCACCGAAACTCCGCTCGGGCCGCCTGCGGCTCCCCGCGGGGCCTCCCGATGACGCTCAGTTCTTTTCGACGCGGAACCCGAGCGTCTTCTTGAGCACGCCGTCCATGTAGAGGCCTACGGAGTAGGTGCCGAGCGGCCAGCCCTGAGGCGGTCTCGAGCAGGTGAAGGAGCTGATGTACTCACCCTTCGCCGAGAACGTCGTTTCGGGGTTCTCGATTATCTTGGTCTTCGGCTCGAGCCCAGCCACCTTCTCCGCGGTCCAAACCGCCTTCACTTTCAACCCCGGCCCGGCGACGACTCGGTACACCGCGAAAACCTTCGGGGCATCGGGTCCGAAAACGCTCTTCTCGTCCTGCGAGTATTTGTCGTTCGTGATGATGGCGAGCTTGAAATGCGGGCCGGCGGGTGCCGACTGGGGCCTGGTTTCCTCGGACGCCGAAATTCCCGAGCCCATGAGCGCCGCCGCCAGTGCGACGAGAGCCATTCTCCTCATACTTCCTCCTTCCCGTTCCGGGAGGGCGTTCCTCCGAATGCCCCGGAACGGAGGGGTGCGTCCGCCGCTCCCCCCTTAATCGTGGTCCTCTCGGGCTAGGGCGTCTCTGATGAACCTGCATGGCGGAGACCGGGAACGGCATCGGGCGGGGCGCTCCTGCGGGCGTTCAACCGAACCGTAAGTGCTAGTAATCCCAGCTCTTTAGGTCGGCACCGGCCGGGGCGGATTTCCGGATTCTTTCGGCGATCTTCGGCAGGAACATCTGGTGGTAGCGGAGGCGTGAGATGGCGTTCGGTCGGGTGTGATCGCCGTTCCAGCAGTGCTCGGCTCGCGGCTCGTAATCCACTTCGCCGCCGTAACCCGGGTTCTTCGCGCTCTTCAGGAAGTCCTCGGCGAGGTAGACCGCGTCGTTGAGGTAGAAGTTGTCCGCCTCCCCGACGAAGATGTGCAGCTTGCCCTCCAGTTTCCTGCCAAGCCCTTTCTCCCAGTCGCGCTTCAGGATGCTCGTCAGGTCGAAGTGCTCCTTCCAGTGCGCCGCGACCTCCTTGTCGATGGCGCCGGTCGTCTTGTCCCAGATCGGCCTCGGATACCCGTCCGACCCCACGGGTGAGTAGACGGCCTGCCAGATGTCCCACTGGTCTCCCGAGCGACCTTTCGTGCCGAGTACGAGCTCGTACCTGTTCATCTCCTCCAACGTCGCCGAAATGTGGCCGAGGTAATTGCGCATGCCCGGCCGCGGCGTCGTCTTCCACGGAGCGTCGGGGCGAAAGGCGTTCTTGTCTTCGTAGATGTTGACGACCGTGTACGCCCGGAAGTCGATCGGATCGGGACACGCGATCCACGCCCCGTTGTAGTCGTCGGGATAGAAGACCTGGACGGCCATCGCCTCCCAGCCGCCCGTCGAGCCGCCGTAGACGAAGCGTGCCCAGCCTGCGCCGATCGCCCGGTATTTCTTCTCGAGGTAGGGAATGAGCTCGTACTCGATCGCGTCGCCGTACGGGCCGACGTTCGCGGAGTTCACCGCGTACGAGTCGTCGTAGTAGGGGTTCGCGTGCTGGATCTCGACCACGATCGCGCGCGGGAAGCCCGGCGACGTCCAGTCCTTGAAGAACTGGTGCGCCTGCTCCTGGACGATCCGGTTGTAGCCCGCGAGATGAAACCGCTCGTCCCAGTCCGGTTTGAGGTTCGGGTCCGGCGGCTCCTCGCGGAAGCCGCCGAACGTCTCGGGGAAGTGGCCGTGGAAGATGACGAAGGGGTAGCGCGCCTCGGGGTGCTCGTCGAAGCCGAGGGGAAGAAGCACGTGGGCGCCGACGTACATGTCGCGCCCCCAGAACTTCGACAGTCTCTCGCTCCGGATGCGCTCGTGCTTGACCCACTTCGTCGCGGGGGGCGCGGGGATCGGCGGGATCACCCGATCGAGCGAGATCGAGATCGTCTCTCTCCGGGAGGGGTCGATGTCGATCTTGCGCGGCGTCGAGTACAGGTTCCCCGGAGCGAGGTTCCAGTGCTGCCCTTCGCCCCGGTCCATCGGCAGCTTGACGACGTGGCCGTCGGCTCGGTGGAACGTCTCGTATTTGTGGAGGAGCGCCTGGATCGTGTACGTCCCCTTCGGAATGCGCGCGAGGCTCTCGAGCGGATAGCCGAGAACGGCCGCGTCGAAGATTGCGTCTCTTCCGGGAGGGAGTCCGTCCACGTCGATGCCGAAGATCTGCTGCGTCTTCAGGCCGACGTTGATCTGCTTTCGCGGCTCCTCGGACGGGTCGGTCGACACCATGAGGAGAACGCGGCCGTCGAGCGGCGTCGCGCTCCTGTCTTTCGGGAAGGAGACAGCGAACCTGAGGGGAGCGGGGGGCGGGTCGGGCGAGGACGTCGCGCGGGGAGCCCAGAAGAGCAGGGCGATGAGCGCGACGACCGCGCGATGGGGAGGAACGCTCGTGCGAAGAGGAGCCGGCTCGGGTCGCGTCATGAAGCCTCCATCGGATCGGCGGAAGCCTACCCCGGAGCAGCCTTGATAGCCTCCAAGCGTGGCGGACCTCCTCGATCTCCTCGAGAAGACGAGCCGGACGTTCGCGCTGTCGATCCCGGCCCTGCCTGAGCCGACGCGCCGCGAAGTCACGGTTGCGTATCTCCTCTTCCGGATCGCCGACACGTTCGAGGACGCGGTACGCGTGTCTTCCGAAGTCCGCATTCGCGCCCTGCGCGACCTATGCGGTCTCGTCGGCGCTTCTCGGCGCGACGAGGCGGTCCGGCTCTCGCGCGAATGGACCGCCGCCGGAGTCGCGGCGCACGCGGGATACCGCGAGCTCCTCGCGGAAGTCCCGTTCGTCATGGACGCGTTCTTCGCTCTCTCGCCGGGTGCCGCCGACGCCATCCGGAAACACGTGATCCTGTCGGCGGACGGCATGACCGACTACGTGGCGCGCGCGGGCGAGGGGCGCCTTTCGCTCTCTGACCTCGAGGACCTCAAGGCCTACTGTCATGTCGTGGCCGGTCTCGTCGGGGAGATGCTGACGGAGCTTTTCCTGATCGACCGCCCGGGCCTCGCCGGGGAGGCTGATGCGCTCCTCTCCCGGGCCGGTGCCTTCGGGGAAGCTCTGCAACTCGTTAATATTCTGAAGGATGCAGCCGGGGATGCCGCGGAAGGGCGCAGCTATCTGCCGGCGCCCGTGCCTCTGGGCGAGGTGTTCGATCTCGCGAGGCGCGACCTCGTGACCGCCGGGGAATACATCGGCGCTCTCGAACGCGCCGGCGCACCGCGCGGAATCCTCGAGTTCACTGCCCTGCCGGTGGAGCTGGCCTGGGCTTCGCTCGAGAAGATCGAGAGGCACGGCCCGGGGTCCAAGGTGACGCGGCACGAGGTCTATGTTCTGGCCCGGCGGGTCCGACACGCCCTGAACGGCGGCAAAAGCCTCGCGCAGCGTCTGTCGAGCGCAGGGGATCGCGCTTGACAGCTCCTGGCGGGGTCTATATCCTCCATCGGTTTCCCCGGGGACCGGCTCGGCGCCAAACGTCGTGTCGCGCCCGGGGAACGGCCGTCCATCGGCTGATCTCGCTCCGTACGTTCACGTCAACGAGTCGTCCCGTCGTCTTTTCACGTCCGAAGGAGTCTCGAAACTCTCATGCCGACGATCAGCCAGCTCGTGAGGAAGGGCCGCGAAGCCGTCCGTTACAAAACGAAGTCGCCCGCTCTTCAGTCCAGCCCGCAGCGCCGGGGCGTCTGCACCCAGGTCAAGACGACCACCCCGAAGAAGCCGAACTCGGCGCTCCGCAAGATCGCCCGCGTGCGGCTCACGAACGGGATCGAGGTCACGACGTACATCCCGGGCATCGGCCACAACCTTCAGGAGCACTCGATCGTCATGATCCGCGGAGGCCGCGTGAAGGACCTCCCCGGCGTGCGATACCACATCATTCGCGGAACGCTCGATGCGGTCGGCGTCGCGAACCGCAAGCAGTCGCGCAGCAAGTACGGCGCGAAAAGGCCGAAGGCGTAAGGAAGACAAATGCCGCGTCGCCGTGAAGTTCCGAAGCGGGAGGTTCTCCCGGATCCGCTCTACCAGTCGCAGCTCGTGACGAAGTTCATCAACTGCGTGATGGAGCGCGGAAAGAAATCGACGGCCGAGTCCATTTTTTACGGGGCCATGAAGCAGATCGAACAGAAGACGTCGGACGATCCGCTGAAGACCTTCAAGAAGGCTCTCGAGAACGTCAAGCCGATCCTCGAGGTCAAGTCGCGCCGCGTCGGCGGCTCGACGTACCAGGTGCCGGTCGAAGTCAAGCCGAACCGCCGCTCGTCGCTCGCGATCCGCTGGGTCATCTCGTACGCGCAGGCACGCGGCGAGAAGACGATGCGCGACAAGCTCGCCGGCGAACTCATGGACGCCGCGAACAACCGCGGAAACGCGGTCAAGAAGAAGGAGGACACCCACAAGATGGCCGAGGCCAACAAGGCCTTCGCCCATTACCGCTGGTAGGACTGCACACTCATCCGGGCGAGCGGAAACCGGCCGGTCGGCGCGCAGCAGCGCGAAGCCGCACAGGTCCTCTCGAAGAGCCCGGACACGCCTCACAGCGTGCGGATCTCAGGTTTCCGGGGCCGGGGATTTCGGCCAACCCAGAAACACTGCGATCGACGGCGCAGACACCCCGGGACGGGACACATTCGTTATGCCGAGAACTCATCCTCTCGATAAGTGCCGAAACATCGGCATCATGGCTCACATCGACGCGGGTAAGACCACGACGACGGAGCGTGTGCTCTATTACACCGGGGTCAGCTACAAGCTCGGTGAGGTCCACGAAGGCACCGCGGTCATGGACTGGATGGTGCAGGAGCAGGAGCGCGGCATCACGATCACGTCGGCCGCCACCACGTGCTTCTGGAAAGACACCCGGATCAACATCATCGACACGCCGGGCCATGTCGACTTCACGGCCGAAGTCGAGCGCTCGCTGCGCGTGCTCGACGGGGCTGTGGCCGTGTTCGACGCGGTCTCCGGCGTCGAGCCGCAATCCGAGACGGTGTGGCGCCAGGCAGACCGCTACGGTGTTCCGCGCATCGCGTTCATCAACAAGATGGATCGCGTCGGCGCGGATTTCGACCGCTGCGTCGAGATGATGATCGCGAAGCTCGGGGCGAAGCCCACGCCCGTCCAGATTCCGTGGGGCTCGGCCGACTCGTTCGAGGGCGTCATCGATCTCATCGAGGGCAAGGCCTACGACTTCAAGGACGACGCGCTCGGCGCCGAGTTCGAGACCGTCGACGTCCCGGCCGAACACAAGGCCATGTACGACAGATATCGCGAGCGGCTCATCGAGCTTCTCGCGGAGACCGACGACGCGCTCATGCAGAAGTTCATGGACGGCCACGTGCCGACGCCGGAGGAGATGCGCGCCGCCCTCCGCAAGGCGACGATCTCGGGCAGGCTCCATCCGGTCGTCTGCGGCTCGGCGTTCAAGAACAAGGGTGTCCAGCAGCTCCTCGACGCCGTCGTCGAGTACCTTCCGTCACCGCTCGACATCCCCGCGATCCGCGGGGTGGACGAGGACGGGAAGGAGGTCGCGCTCGACACGGACGACGAGGCGCCGTTCGCGGGTCTCGTGTTCAAGATCATGACCGACCCGTTCGTCGGCCAGCTCGCGTTCTTCCGCGTCTACGCGGGCCACCTCGACGCGGGGTCGGGCGTCTACAACTCGACGAAGCAGACGAACGAGCGTATCGGCCGGCTCCTGAAGATGCACGCGAACAAGCGCGAGGAGATCAAGGAAGTCTGGGCGGGCGACATCGCAGCCGCCGTGGGCCTGAAGAACGTCACGACGGGCGACACGATCTGCGAGCGCGGCCACATCGTCGTCCTCGAGTCCATGAAGTTCCCCGAGCCCGTCATCACACTCTCCATCGAGCCGAAGACGAAGGTCGACCAGGAAAAGATGGGCATGGCGCTCGCGAAGCTCATGCAGGAAGACCCGACGTTCCGCGTCCACACGGACAAGGAGACGAACCAGACGATCATCGCGGGGATGGGCGAGCTTCATCTCGAGATCATCGTCGACCGCATGGTGCGAGAGTTCAACGTCGGCGCGAACGTGGGCAAGCCTCAGGTCGCGTACCGCGAGACGATCCGCAAGGACGTCGCGGGCGAAGGCAAGTTCATCCGCCAGTCGGGCGGCAAGGGCCAGTACGGGCACGCCAAGATCCGGCTGCGCCCGCACCCCGAAGGCAAGGACTACGAGTTCATCAACGCGATCACCGGCGGCTCGATTCCCAAGGAGTTCATCAAGCCGATCGACCAGGGGATCCGCGAGGCGACCCTCACCGGCGTCCTCGCCGGCTATCCGACCGTCAATATCCAAGTCGAGCTGTACGACGGCTCGTACCACGACGTCGACTCCTCGGAGATGGCCTTCAAGATCGCGGGCTCGATGGCGTTCCAGGACGCCGCACGAAAGGCGAGCCCCGTCATCCTCGAGCCCATGATGGCCGTCGAGGTCGTCACGCCCGACGAGTTCCTCGGGCCCGTGAACGGCGACCTGAACTCGCGCCGGGGCCGGATCAACCACATGGAGCCGCGCGTGAACTTCCAGGTCATCACGGCGAGCGTCCCGCTCGCGGAGATGTTCGGCTACGCCACCACGCTCCGGTCGCTCACGCAGGGCCGGGCCAACTACTCGATGCAGTTCGAACGCTACGACGAGGTCCCGAAGGCGATAGCCGAAGGAATCATCGCGAAGGTCTCGGTTTAGCCCGAGCAACGGAGGAGACGATGGCTAAGGAAAAATTCGAGCGCAAGAAGCCGCACGTGAACGTCGGCACCATCGGTCACATCGACCACGGCAAGACGACGCTGACGGCCGCCCTGACGAAGGTCCTGTCCACGAAGGGCCTGGCCGTGGCGAAGTCGTACGACGACGTGGCCAAGGCTGATGCCAAGACGTTCCGCCGTGACGCCACCAAGATCCTGACGGTGGCTCTCGCGCACGTGGAGTACGAGACCGCCAAGCGACACTATGCGCACATCGACTGCCCGGGCCACGCGGACTACATCAAGAATATGGTCACGGGCGCGGCGCAGATGGACGGCGCCATCCTCGTGGTCGAGGCGCCCAAGGGGCCCATGCCGCAGACGAAGGAGCACGTCCTCCTCGCGCGGCAGGTCAACGTGCCGGCCATGGTCGTGTTCCTCAACAAGTGCGACCTCATGGACGATCCCGAGCTTCTCGACCTCGTCGAGCTCGAGGTGAGGGAGCTCCTCAGCAAGTACGGCTTCCCCGGCGACAAGATTCCGGTCATCCGCGGCTCGGCCACCAAGGCGCTCGCGAACCCGACGGGTCCCGAAGCGAAGTGCATCTGGGACCTCGCGAATGCGCTCGACGAGAGCATCCCGGATCCGGTGCGCGAGACCGACAAGGACTTCCTGCTGCCCATCGAGGACGTGTTCTCGATCTCCGGCCGCGGCACCGTCGTGACGGGCCGTGTCGAGCGCGGCATCGTGAAGGTGGGCGACGAGGTCGAGATCGTCGGCCTCCGCGACACGCAGAAGAAGACCGTCACCGGCGTCGAGATGTTCAAGAAGCTGCTCGACCAGGGTCAGGCCGGCGACAACATCGGCGTCCTGCTGCGCGGCGTCGAGCGCACGGACGTGGAGCGCGGGCAGGTGCTCGCAAAGCCCGGCTCGATCAAGCCGCACACGAAGTTCAAGGGGAAGGTCTACATCCTCTCCAAGGACGAGGGCGGGCGCCACACGCCGTTCTTCAACAACTACCGGCCGCAGTTCTTCATTCGCACGACGGACGTCACCGGCTCGGCCATGCTGCCGGGCGGCGTCGAGATGGTCATGCCCGGCGACGACGTCGAGCTCGAGATCACGCTCATCTCCCCGATTGCCATCGAAAAGGGACTCAAGTTCGCCATCCGCGAAGGCGGCCGCACGGTCGGGGCCGGCACCGTCATCGAGATCCTGGCTTAGCGAAACGAGATTCAAATGGCCAACGACAGAATCCGCATCCGACTCAAGGGATACGACTACCGGATCCTCGACCAGTCGACGACCGAGATCGTCGACACGGCGCGGCGTTCCGGCGCGAAGGTCGCGGGGCCGATCCCGCTGCCGACGACCATCGCGCGCTGGACGGTGAACCGCTCGCCGCACGTCGACAAGAAGTCGCGCGAGCAGTTCGAGATGCGGACGCACAAGCGCCTCCTCGACATCTTCGAGTGGACGCCGCAGACGGTCGACGCGCTCACGAAGCTCGAGCTTCCGGCGGGAGTCGAGGTCGAAATCCGGACGTTGGGCAAATAGGACGAGAAAAAGAAACCGCCCCGTGTCTTCCAGAGGCGAGGCGAGGAAAGAAACATGATCAACGGAATTCTGGGACGCAAGATCGGGATGACCCAGGTCTTCGAGGCGGACGGCACGGTCGTGCCCGTCACCGTCGTCGAGGCGGGGCCCTGCCTCGTCGTCCAGCGCAAGACGAAGGACAGCGACGGGTACGACGCGCTCCAGCTCGGGCTGGTCGGGCGCGTCTCGCCGCGGCGCCTCACTTCGTCCGCGAAGGGTCACTTCGAGAAGGCGGGCGTGCCGCCGACGCAGGCATCACCCATGGAGGACGGCCGCGCACGGTCGGGGGCGGCCGGTCAGGCGGCGGGCACGGGCTCGGGGGCGGGAGGGCCGACGTAGCGGGCGCTCGGGCGGATGATCTTGTTGTCGGCGGCCTGCTCGCACACGTTGGCGCACCAGCCGATCACCCGGCTCGATGCGAAGGTCGGGGTGAACATCGAGCGGGGCACGCCGCAGCGGTCCATGACGACGCCGGCGTAGAACTCGACGTTGGTGCGCAGCTTGCGATCGGGCTTGCGGGCGTCGAGCACGGCGATCACCCGAGCCTCGACCTCCTGGGCCAGGGTCACCTGACCGTCGCCCAGGCTGCGCGCCACGTCACGCAACATCAGCGAGCGAGGATCGTCCCCGCGGTAGACGGCGTGGCCGAAGCCCATGATCACCTCGCCGTTGTCGAGGTGGTGGGTGACGACCTCCTCGGTGCGGTCGGCGGTGCCGATCTCGTCGAGCAGGTCGAGCGCCCGACTCGGAGCCCCACCGTGCAGGGGACCCGAGAGCGCGCCGACGCCACCGACGATGGCGGCCCCCATGTCGGCCCCGGTGGAGGCGATCGACCCGCGAGGCGAAGGTCGAGGCGTTGAAGCCGTGGTCGACGGTGGAGATGAGGTACTGCTCGATGGCGCGGGCGACCTGCGGCTCGGGGACCACGCCGGCGAGCATGTACAGGTAGTTGGCCGCATAGGCCAGATCGGAGCGGGGGGCGATCGGGTCGAGCCCCTCGGAGAGCCGGTGAGCGCGGTGAGCAACGTCGGCGTGACGGCGCAGAGAGCCAGACCGTCGAGGCGGCGCTGGGCCGCGTCGATGTCGATGACGGGCTGCATCCCCCGCACGGCTGCGAACAGCGACGAGCGCGGTGCGCAGCCCGTCGAGCGGGCCGCCGCCGGCAGCGGCGATGGGGCAGGCAGCACGGCCGCGACGGCCGGGGGGATCTCGCGGCAGCGGCTCGATCTCGGCCACGAACGCGCTCGCTCGTCGGCATCGGGCAGGTGGCCCTCGACCATGAGGAACCACACGTCCTCGAGCGACCGGTGGATGGCCAGGTCGACGGCCGAGTACTGGCGGTAGTGGTAGAAGCCCTCCTCGCCGCGCACATCACCGATCTCGGTGTCGGCCACGACCACACCCTTCAGGCCCGGCGTGGCACGTCGATGGTGGGGACGGCAGCGGCGGGAACGGTGCGGGCGGCGGTCGGGCGGGCGTCGGCGAGCGGATCGGCCAGGGGATCAGGGAGGGAGGGGGAGGCCAGGGGGTGGACGACTCCGTCCACGGGCGCGGGTCGTGTCTTCATGGTCATGGGGCCACCTTGCCGCCGCTCGACCGCATCGTCAACGTTGATTACGCTCAACGTTGATGGCACGCAACATGCTCACCGCAGACCAGGTCGCGGCCCGACTCGGGGTCAAGCTCTCGACCGTCTACGCCTACGTCAGCCGCGGCATCCTGAGCCGCACAGTGGCGAGCGACGGCAAGTCGAGCCGCTTCGATGCGGCCGAGGTCGACCAGCTCGCCCGACGGGGCCGCCCTCGCACCGATGCCCGTCGCGCCGGCACCGTCGACGTGGTGATGGCGACGTCGCTCACCGGCATCCTGGACGACCGGTTGATCTACCGGGGCCACGAACGCGGCCGAGCTGGCCCGCACGTCGACCATCGAGGCCGTGGCCGAGCTGCTGTGGACGGGGACGCTGCCCGAGTCAGCCGTCTGGCCCACCGACCCGGCCGCGGTGCGGGTGGCCCGGCCGCTTGGCGTGGGGCTCCCCGAGTCGAGCCCGCTCACCGAGCGCTTGGCCGTCGTCACCGCGGCGCTGGCCTGCGCCAACCCCCTCCGCATCGACCTGCAGCCCCACGCGGTGCAGGTCCACGCGGCGTCGCTGATGACCACCCTGGTGGCGGTACTGCCCGAGCTCGGCGGAGCGGCGTCCCGACCGACCACGTCCGAGCGGGGAACGTGGGGCGGCGAGCGCCGAGGGGTCCGGCCAGACCGCATCGCCACCAGGCCAGACCGGCTCGGCGTCGGCGGGTTCGGCTCACGCCGGCTCGACGTCCATGGGTTCGGCTCAGGCCGTCCCCACCTTGGCCGCTCGCATGTGGCCCCGCCTCTCGGCCCTGCCGATCAACGCCCGGCGGGTGCGGGTGCTCGACGCGGCCTTGGTGCTGCTGGCCGACCACGAGCTGTCGACGTCGACCTTTGCCGCCCGGGTCGCGGCATCGACGCGGGGCGATCCCTACGCCGTGGTGCTGTCGGGGCTGGGTGCCGTCAGCGGCCGGTTGCAGGGGGCCGCCGGTCAGCCCCGTTCCAGATGCTCCAGGCGGCCCGCACGTTGGGCTCGGCCGAGCAGGCGGTGGCCGGCGCCCTGGCCACCCATGGCACGGTGCCGGGCATGGGCCATCCCCTGTACGAGACGGCCGATCCCCGAGCCACCTGCCTGCTCGAGCTGCTCGACCCGTTGCTGGGCCGGCGCGACCGTGCGCTGATCGACGGGGTCATCGACTCGGCGGCGGCCTCGTCCCGGGCCCGGCCCAACATCGACATGGCCACCGCCGCGCTCGCCTTCGCCATGCAGATGTCGGCCGATGCCACCGAGGCCATGTTCGACATCGCCCGCATCGCCGGATGGATCGCCCACGCCATCGAGGAGTACGGCGAGGCGCCGCTGCGCTTCCGCGCCCGCGGCCCTCTACACCGGCCCGCACGAATAGCTGTGCTCTCGGCTCGCGAGCTCGCCTGCGAGCGGCTTCGCCCATCCCAGGCGAGTCGGTGGTGCTGCTGCGCTCCGCTCCGCACGCCGGACGCGGACTGCTGGCCATGCCTGCAACGCGGCTCGTCGCCGGCTCTGCTTCCCACCCCTGGGACTGGCCGCTGGGCCCTCCTCGCGGGTGCGCGGCGAGCCGGTTTCGCTGCGCCTGGTCTGACGACGATTCGAACCCGGTTGCGGGTCTGTGAACGCTGCGATTCGTAGGTCGTTCGGATCAAACTTTGTTCCAGTCGCCCCATTTTCGTGCCGATACGAGGGGAGTGTTGCGAGGAGCGGCGGACAGGTGATTGACCTCGGTGTGACCGAGACAGCCGCACTTCCTCGCTGCCTCATCCCCCGCCGGAGACGGCCCCGACCACACCGGGTGCGTCGCCCCGGCCGCTGGCACCGCTCCCCGAAGCGCGTGGCCGAGGACCCGGCCGGGGCCGAGACGACCATCGCCGACCCGATCGCGTTCACCGCCGAGCTGATGGCCCGGGCCACCCAGCTGCTGATCACCCTGGACCACGACGTCTCGGGGCTCGAGGCCGAGCAGGACGACGAGCGCACGCGCATCGAGCTCGACTGGCAGCGCCAGCAGGAGGCGGTGGACATCGCCACCGACCGGCTGGCGCGCATGCGGTCGCACGCCCGGCAGATCGCCGCCCACAAGGCGCGGCTGGCCGAGTTCGAGGTGGCGGCCAACCCACCCGTGCCGCCCCGGCTGCTCGAGGAGGTCTCCGCCGACTCGTTCCTCGCGGTCATGGATCGCATCGACGCCGAGCTCCGTGCCGCCCAGGGCATCACCGGAGCGATCCGGCTGCCGCGGATCGCGCTGCTGCTGAACGAAGCCGCCGTGTCCCTGAAGCGGCTGGCCGAGCGGGCCGACGAGACCAAGCAGCAGCTCATCGAGAGCACCGAGGCCGAGCCTGCACACCGAGGGCAGGGAAGCGCTGGCCAGCTTCGAGATCGGTACCGGCGTCCTCAGCGCGATCTGGCGCTGCTCGATCGATCGCTGCCGGTGACCGCCCGGTCGTGGACCTCCCCGCCGTGGATCACCTGGGAGCCGCCGGACGTGCCGGCCGGATGGGTGCGGCTCGGGGCCCTGACCAACACCCGTCTGCCGGGCGCACCGATCCCCTACCTCCTGCCCACGACCTGCGGTCCGGGCCTGGTGCTCGAGGGGGGTCGCCCGTCGGCTCGCCCTCGCCCTGGACGGCGGCTGGCGTTGCTCGTCCTCAGACTGATCGCGGCGCTGCCCCCCGGCATGGCCCAGTTCTCCTTCGTCGACCCGAAGGGCCTGGGCGAGTCGATCGCGCCGTTCCTTGCCCTCGGCGACTACGACCAGGCGCTCGTCGGTCGGGGCGCGCTCGTGCTCGACACCGAGATCGAGGCCCACCTCGAGGCGGTCACGCGCCACATCGAGCGGGTGATCAGCCAGTGCCTCCAAGGCCGCCACCCGACGCTCGACGACTTCCACGACGCCGTGGGTGCGGTCGTCGAGCCCTACCGCTTCGTGGTGGTGCTCGATCACCCGAGCGGCCTGACCGATCGCTCGGCCACGCTGCTGCGGGGCATCGCCGACAACGGACCTCGTTGCGGCGTGACCACCATCGTGCTGCGGGCCCCGAAGACCGGCGGCTTCACGCGAGCCGGCCAGGGCCTGCCCGACATGCCGACGGTGAAGAGCACGGCCGACGGCCTGGTTGTGAGCTCCGCCTCCGGGTCCTGGACCCTTCGTGCCCGACGTCCCGCCGCTTCTGGCCATCGGCGACGACGATCGCGGCGGGGACGACGCCGGCCTGAGCGACGGCCGCACCGAGGACCGGACGGATGACGAGACCGACCGGAGTGCAGGCGACACGGGGGGTGGCCGGGACGAGGCCGCCGCCCTCCGCAGCGCCACCAGCTCGATCTACGAGCGAGTGCTGATCTCCACCGGCGTGGGGCCCGCGAGATCCGTCGGGTGCCGGTGACCCCCGCGTCGGTCTTCACGCTGCTCGGTGACGCCCGCCGTCGCCGCCTGCGCGACGACCTGCCCCGCACCTCCGCACCGGTCGATCCCGAGGACCGCTCCACGTGGTGGACGGGTGACGCCACCGACGGGATCGGCGTGCCGGTCGGTCGCACCGACAGCCGCTAGGTCGTGGCGGTTCGGTCGACCAGGCTCGGGGCGGGATGCTCGTGACCGGCCCGCCGGGGAGCGGTGTGACGACCCTGCTGCGCACGATCGTCGACGGGCTCGCGTGCTCTACCCGCCCGAGGAGTGCCAGGCGCTCCTGGTCGGGGTCGGGTCCCGCAAGCCCTTCACCGGTTACGGCGTCGACCGTCTGCCCCACGCCCGCCTCGTCACGAGCGAGGCCGATCGGCGGCTCGCCCTCTCGGTCCTCGAGGCCACGGCCGCCATCGTCGACCGACGTCGGGAGCGCCTGCAGGTGGCGGGCACGGCCCGCTCGGCCTGACCGGCCATCGTCAGCAGACGGGCGAGCGGGTTCCTCGGTTGCTGCTGGCCCTCGACGGCGTGGCCGACCTGCTGGCCCCCGGCGGATGGTCGGGCGAGGCCGGGGGGGCGGGCGCCGTCGCTCCGAGCGACGCCATCGGCGGGGCGGCCGCTGAGCTGCTGGCCCGCCTGGTGGCCGAAGGTCCGGCGCACGGCGTCCACCTGCTGCTGGCCGACCGGGTCGCGGCGAGGACCAGCAGGCGTCGTTGCGCGCCCGGCTGCCCCAGGACATCGGCACGATGGTGCGACTCGGCGTCTCGTCCGACCCCGACCTGCCGGCCTCACCGGGCGACGGTGCCTTCATCGATCGCTCGGGTGCCGTCGAGACCTGCTTCCGGATCGCCGCCAGCTCCCGCAGAACGAGCGGTGACCGCCCACGAGCTCATCGCCAGCTACGAGGCCGCCGAGCGGGGCTTCACCGCCACCCCCCAGGTGTATCGAGGCGATCAGGGAGCGGAGCTCTCGCCGGCCCGCCTGGCGCCGCTCGCCGGTGACGGTGCGCACCAGGGAGATCGGCGCACGCCGCGCCTGCCGTTGCTGGGCGAGCCGGTCGGCCTGGGCTCGCCGGTCGAGGTCCTCCTGCGTCGCCAGGAAGGAGCCAACCTCCTGGTCGTCGGTGAGGACGGAGGCCTCGGTCAGGGAACGCTGTTCTCGGCGCTGGCCTCGGCGGTCGTGGGTCACGGCCGGCACCTCGAGTCGTGGATCCTCGACTTCATGCCTCTCGACCGGGGTCTCGACGCCGGGCTCGACGACGGTCCGGGGCCGGGTTTCGGTGCCGCCCGCTTGGCGCTGGGCGACCGAGCCGAGCTGCACGTGGGCCGTCGGCGCTACCACCGCGAAGTACCTCGATGAGGTGCACCGGGTGTCGCGGGGACCGACTCGTCGACGACGAGCACGACGCGCCGAGCCGCCTGCTCGTCGTCCGCCGGCGGGCTCGGTCGGGCCCGCGACTTCGACCCCCGGCCCAGCGCCACCGGCATCGACGGCCTCGACCCGGTCGAGGTGCTGGCCGCCATCCTGCGCGACGGGCCGGAGGTCGGCATCCACACGCTGGTGTGGTGCGAGAGCGTCGACGTGCTGCACCGCCGGCTGGGTGCCGATGCCCTGCGGGAGTTCGGCGTCCGGGTCGGCGCGACCATGGACGACGATTCCTCGATCACGCTGCTCGACACGCCTGACGCGCTGGCCTGAAGCCGCACCAGGCGCTGCTCTACGACAGAGCCCGCGGCCGGCTGGTGAAGTTCCGCCCCTACGAGCTGCCCGCGCCCGGTTGGGAGCTGCTGCCGTAGAGCTCGGTCAGCTCGCCGGGCCGATCGTCGCCGAGCCGCTCGATCACCTCGGGCGGTTCGGTGAGCACGACCCGCCGGCCGAGCCCGGCCACCTCGCCGGCGAGGGCGTACTCGTTCGACGCCTTGCCGACCTCGACCTCGACCCGGCCGTCGTCGCCGGTCGGGCCGATGCGCACGAGGATGCCGAACATCATCCTCATCAGCGGGATCACGTCGGGCACGGCGGTGCCGCGGGCCCAGACGGCTGCTCGGCACGCGTACGCCTCGGACGTGATCATGCGCCAGGCCTCGGCCAGGTCGAAGCCCTCTGGTCGCACGACCGGTCGGCCGGTCGCCTCGACGTCGGTGACGCGGTCGACCCGGAAGGTGCGCAGACCGGCTTTGGTGTCGGCCACCAGGTACCAGACCTGGCCCTTGGCCGCGAGCCCGAGTGGGTGGACGATGCGGCTCGTGCTCGTGCGGTTCGCGCGAACTAGTCGAGCCGCATCT
>CAWGCY010000004.1:0-1684409 GCA_963821225.1 Thermoanaerobaculia bacterium | reverse complement strand
GGCTTGTATCGCCACGTGGAAACGTTAGCGACGGCGAGAGAGCGGAGATCGGGGTGCGAGGCCTCTAGAACGGTGACGTCTTTGAGCGTTCCGTCACAGGCGACGATTGCCGCGATAACGACCTCGCCTTGTATGCGGCGCGAACGGACGTTCTCCGGATATGGTGTCTTGGGAGTGAAGACGGGGTCGCGGGTGGCTTCGTGGCACTCGTCAGATGTCGATCCAGCCCTTCAGTCTTCCTGCGCCGCTTCCCATACCAGTGGACCCCCCCTTGATCTTCTTGGCTTGCGCTGACGTCACCTTCCTGGCCCCGAGATCCTTCATCTTTTTCGTCGTCTTCCCCTTCTTCGCGACCATGGCCTTTTCCTTTCCGGGCTCATCGAGCCCTTTGCCGCCTTGCTTTCAACAAGGTCGCAGTTCGTTACGGGGTTCAGCAGGAGCAAGTACCGTTCCGCACCTGAGAAGCGGTCTCATGCGCGCGGTGGCGGCGGATTCGAGTCTGAGCTGTCTCGTTTCGATGCGGTGCTGCATCGTTTCGAGTGCCTCATTCCGAGGCGGCGCTGTCGGAGACAACGTGGAGACGGCGGACAAGAGCCGACCAGCGCGCGGCACGCCGCAGGCCGGGAGTCGCCGTTCACGGTCAACGCGATCTGGGCCTTCGCGGGAGCCAGGCAGGAGCCGGCCGTCTCTTCCGCGGCCTCATGATCTCGGCCACGCGAGCGAAGTCTTTGACATCGAAGATTACCATCGTCTCGAAGTCGCCGTCCTGGTGGACCCTCACGCACGGAAGCGCCTTGAGCCTCTTTCGAGTTTGCATCCGGAGGGAGCGGAAGCTCGCCCGCGCTCACGCGGCGCCTCCTGGCGCGGAAGACTCGCCCGACGTAGCTCCAGCCTCCGTAAGACGACCCCTGGACTGCCACGTCCGTTTTCGCGTCCGCGTTTTGGCAGCGAAACCAAGCGAAAACGTACCAGACGGGCGGCCGGAAACCCCCGTGTTTACTGCACCGCCTGATAGGGCGTAGGAGGGTCTGGCGGAAGCGTGTGGGGGTCGAACCCACCCGCCGCCCCTCTCGGAGCGGGCACGCTGGTTTTGAAGACCAGGAGGGCCGCCGGGCCCCTTGCGCTTCCGCGGCGGATTCTACCGGCACACTCTCTGCAGCCGGGATCGCATCCCCGTTCATGATCCGCGGGCTCCTCGGCGCGCTCTTGCTCAGGACGCTCTTCGGCGGGCTCGGCCTCTACGCCTTCTGCTTCTTCGACTTCGCGCCTCCCGCCACGCTGTCCGAGCTCTACGACCTCTCGAGCCGGTACGTCTACGGCATCTGCCTGAAGGTGCTGCGGAATCCCGCGGATGCCGAGGAAGTGGCGCTGGACGTCTACACGCAGGCCTGGCGTCAGGCGGAGCGTTTCGATGCGGGCCGGGGCGAGCCTCTCGCCTGGCTTCTGATGCTCGCGCGCTCGCGCGCCATCGACCGGCTTCGCTCCCGCGGCGGGGTCCGGCGGCACGAGGAGGATTTCGAGCAGGTGCGCGATCTGCCGTCGCCCGGCATCGATCCGGAGACCTGCTCGTCGCTCGCCGCGCGCCTCCCGGCGCGCCGCGCTCGCGGATCTGCCGGCCGAGCAGCGCGAGGTCATCGAGCTCGCGTACTTCCAGGGGCTCACGCACACCGAGATCGCCGAGAAGCTCGCGCAGCCGCTCGGCAAGGCGAAATCGCGGATCCGGCTCGCGCTCCAACGCCTGCGCCAGACGCTCGGGTCCGAAGTCGAAGGGTGGACGACGTGAACGACGACACGAACGACCGCGATTGGCTGGAGCTGGGACGCGAATTCCGCGAGGTCGTCGACGCGCTCGCGTATGCGGCCCCGGCGACGCCGCCGCCGCACCTGAAGCAGCGCATCCTCGACAGGATCGCTTCGGAGGAGCCCGTGCGCCCGGCGCCGCTGCCGCCCGGCGCGCGCGCCGTGCTGCCCGGCGTCACCGCGGTGCTCGTCGCCGACGCCGATTGGATCCCGACCCCGCTGCCCGGCCTCGACTACAAGATCCTTCATCGGGACGACGCGCGCGGTTACACAACGCGCCTCTTGCGCTTCACTCCCGGCTCGACCTATCCCGCGCACCGCCACGGCGCCACCGAGGAGGTCTTCATCGTCGCCGGCTCCGTGGTCCTGAACGGGGTCATGCTCCGCGCCGGCGACTATTGCCGGTCCGAGGCCGGAACGACCGAAACCGCTGCGTTCAGCGCGGAAGGCGGCATGGCGATCATCGTCTCGTCGGACGCGGACGAGTTCGTGAGAGCCGAGCCGGGCCGCGGCGCCTGAGGGCTCCTCACCGAGCCTTGCGCTCCTCACCTTCCAGGAGGTCCTCTGGCAGGGCCTTGGAGATCAGAACGCGATCTTGACCGCGGCTCGGAGCTGACGCGGACTCGACCGCCCCGAGACTTTCATGTAGTCCGGGTTGTCCGAGCAGGGGGCGCCTCCGGCCGGGCAGTTTCCCGTCCCGGGCTCCACGCCGGGCTGTTTGTAGTACGGGCTTGCCTCGTTCGTGACGAAGCTTCCCCGAGGGTTGAAACTGGTGTTGTAGCTCGTCACCTGCTGGTTGTCGAACAGGCGGTAGACGAAGATCTGCGGCGTGATGACGACCGACCCGACCTTCCAGTTGTATGCGAGGCTGAAGTCGGCGTCCCACTCCGTCGGCGTCCGGCCGAACGTGCCGCGAGGATCGAGGAAGAGTCCGTCCTGGTACCCCCATGAGTTGAAAAAACCCATCCGGGACATCGGCGCTCCGCTGCGCGCCCAGAAGCCGAGGCCCGCCTGGAGGTCGAAGGGGGCCGTCCAGAAGCCGTCGACCCGGAACGAGTGCGGGTGGTCCAGCTCGAGGTTCCCGTCGGCGTTGTCGAGGAGCTGGTAGAAGTCGAAGTCGGTGTTGAAGCCCGGGTCGGTTTGGCCGTTTGCGGTCCGGATCGCGCCCGAGTAGTTGCCTCTGAGGGTGGAATAGAGGTACGAGGCCTGCAGCCAGAGCGATCCACCGACCCGCTTGCGGGCCAGGAGCTCGATGCCGCGATAGATCCGCTTTGCCGCCGGCATTGCGACGCCCGGGAGGCCGCACTCGCCCGCGTGCGGGTCGGTCGGGTTCTCCGACGAGTTGCAGGTGGGGATCGCTCCGCTCGCCACCGGGCCGCTGCCACCCGGATTGAAGAAGGCGGAGAAGCCGTACGGGTTGGCGGGGTCGTTCGGATCGAGGTCGACGCGGTCCTCGATCGTCCGGCCGAGGGTGCGGTACGTGAACTTCGCCCCGAGCGAGAAGGTCGGGTCCAGAGCCTTTTCCAGTCCGATCGTGAACTCGTCCTGATAGGCCTGTTTGGTGCCGGGGTCGACCGGTTGGCCGTCGGCCGTGCCGAGGCTGACGTAGCCTGGGCGCGGCGCCGTCGGGTCCTGCGTCAGGCCGGTCGGGGAGTAGTTCACGGCGCCGACGGACGATTTGGCCGTGAAGACCTGCACGTTCAGGTCGGTCGGGGTGTTGTAGTAGAAGCGGCCGGCCGAGGCGTAGACCTTGCTCGACCCGTCCTTCAGCGGGTCCCAGCTGACGCCGACGCGGGGGGCCCATTGGTCCTTCAGATCCATCGCGACGGTATCGTCGCCCTTGTAGACTTTCTGCCGATCGTACCGGACGCCCAGGTTGACGGAGAGGTTCGGAAGGACCTTCCATTCGTCCTGAACGTACGCGGACCACGACGTGCTGAACGCGTTGAACGGGGAGGAGGCCGTCGGGGTCAGGTCCTGGCCGTTCGCGACGTAGTACACGTGACTGTAGAAGACCTGGACGTGGCCCGCCGCAACGTCCATGAAAGGGGCCTTCGTCAGGTCGCAGGTTAAATTCCTCACGCCCTGGCGACAGGGGAAGATGGTGAGTGACTGGCCGCCGGAATAGTAGGAGGAGCCCGAGGTGAGGTCCTTCTGGTAGTCGCCGCCCGCCTTGAGCTGATGGCCGCCCATGAAGAACGACATCGAACCCTTGTAGGAATCGCGCGTGGAGTCGTTGTTGTCTCTCGCCCCCCCGACCGCTCCGTACCCGCCATAGTTCGTCTGAGGGACACCCTGAAGGACCGCGGCCGTAACGTCGCTGACGCGCGGGATGTCCGAGACCGAAAGCGTGTAGTTGTCCTCGTGCCGGGAGTACTGGAGAAGGAGCAGGCCCCAGTCGCTGGTCAGATGCGTCAGGCGGGCCGCATAGTCCGTTCCTCCCAGTCCGCGGGTCCCCTCATACGTGTTGGGATTGGTACTGGCTGGGACCTTCAGTGCGCCGTCGTTCGTCTGCGGGTCGGCGAAGACGGATCCCTGAAGGTCTGTCGAATTGGAGACCTTGAAGGAGAGCTTGCCGGACCAGAGGCTCGAGTTCTGGAGCGCCGGAAACTCCTGACCCGCCACGACACCCGTCGCGGGCTGGACATGCTGGTAGATGTTGAGGTAGTCGTACGCGCCGAAGAACCAGAGCCTGTCCTTGAGGAGGAATCCGCCGAGCGAGGCGCCCAGCTCGTACCGGGTGTTCGTTGGATAGTCGACGGTGATGGCCACGTCGCCCGACTGCGCGTAGGGAGGCGTCTGGACGTTGACGTTCGTCGCCTCCGTGCCGGCGGTGTTGAGATACCCGAATACGTTGCCGTGGAACTCGTTTCCCCCCTGCTTCGTGATGACGTTCACGACGCCGCCCGTGTTCCGGCCGTACTCGGCCTGGTAGCCGCCGGTCTTGACCTCGACCTCCTCCACGAACTCGTTGTTGATCGCCTTCCCCTGGAACCCCTTGATAACGTTCGTCGTGTTGACGCCGTCGATCAGCCACAAGTTCTCCGCCGAGGTCGAGCCGTAGATCGAGAGGGCGAGCGACCGCCCCTGCGTATCCCCGTTGTCCGTCTGGACGCCCGGCTGGAGGCGGACGACGTCCGCGTAGTTGCGGCCGAGCGGCAGCTTCATGATCTCCTTGGCCGTGTAGTTCGTCCCGGCTGTCGTGCTCGCCGTGTCCACGACGGGCACCTCGCCCGTGACGACGATCTCCCGGCTCAACGACATCTCCAGCTTGAAGGAAACACTGGCGGTGGCGTCCAGGGAGACCGTGGCCGTCCGCTGGACCTTCTCGAATCCGGAGAGCGACGCGGTGACCGTGTACGCCCCGGGCGCGACGGCTGCGAACCGGAATCGTCCCGAGGCGTCGGTCACGGTTGACCGAACGCCTTGCATGGCCGGGCTCGCGACCTCGATGGTGACTCCGGGCAGCGTGCCACCTGCCGCGTCGAAGGCAGTCCCCTCGATGGAGCCCGTCGTCTGCGCGAGGGCCGGAATGCCCAGGACCGCAACCGCGAGCAAAACAACGAGGCCGGTCGTGATTCGGAAAGATGTCATGGGGCGACTCTTCTTTCTTCGGGGAGTGGTACCCGTCCGGAGGGCGGGGAACGCGTACTGGCCCAGCCTCGTGCCGATCATGGCTGCCACGTCGGCACGTCCTTCCAGCCGGGGAACGGTCCGACGTCGATCTTCCAGCCCGACGGGGATTTCGCGTCTCGCACGGCGCGGAGGTTCGTGAGCGACTTCATTTTCGCCACGAACTCCTTCTGAGGAAGCGTGTGCAATGGCGGCTTGTCGAGGTCCGGCATCGGCCAGAGGCGCAGCGTGTTGTCATCGCCGGCGGACGCGATCCATTGCAGGTCCGGCGAGACGACGGCCCTCGCTCCTCCCTTGTGGCCGACGAGAAGGTGCGGCTCTCCGCCGTCGAGACGGCCGACCCGGATGACTCCGTCGGCGCCTCCGACGGTGAGCACGCGGCCTGCCGGGTCCAGGTCGTAGGAGCCTGCGCAGTCCCCGAAGGAGCGAAGCTCGCGGGACGTCTTGCGGGCGAGATCGTGGTGCACGACGGGGGCGCAGTCGACGTCGGCTCTCCGCTGCGTCAACGCGATCCCCAGCTCCGGCCGGATCGCCATGTCGAGCCACGACGCTCCCCCGGACGCGGGGATGACGACCTCGTGCCGGCCGCTGGTGAGGTCCCAGCGGCGGACGCCGCCCCACCCGGCGCTGTAGAGGGTCGACTCACCCTCGAACGCGAGAGAGAAGATGCCGCCCTGGTCGGCGAAGGTCGGAGGGCCCGGAGGTTTCGCCAGCGCCGCCGGCCACGGTACGTCCCAGGCGCGCGAGCCCCCCGTCTCGACGTCCCAGACGCGGAGCGTCCGGTCTCCCTCGCCCGTCATGTACGCCGTCGCCACCAGCCGGCCGCTCGGCGAGACGGCGGCGGCCCAGACCCACGGCGTGACCTTGAAACCCTCGAGCTCCCTGGGCGGACGGCCGTCGAGCGGCACGATCCAGAAGCTGGTGCCGGCGGAGAAGAGGAATCTGCCGGCGGGATCGAACGCCAGGTTGTGGGTGCCCTGGCCGGGCATCGCGAACGTGCGCGGTCCCGCCGTACCGGGGGCGACCGGCCAGAGGCGGATCTGGGACCCACTTCCCCACGACGTGGCGAGCCATCGACTGTCCGGGCTGAAGGTGAGGACCTTGGTCATCGTCCTGAAGCCGTCGATCACGACGGGGCGGGGCGTCACGAGCGGCCAGAACGTGAGCCGCGAGCCGCCGGACGTCGTGGCGACGAACCAGTCCTCTGCGGGACGCACGGCGAATCTCGCACCCCACCACGAACGGTCCCGCCGCAGCGCGAGCGGGCGAGCGCCCGGCCAGGAGTCGCGCTTCCAGAAGCGGACGCCCTGCTCGACTCTCTCCGAGATCCACCTGTCGCCGACCACGAGAGGCGGGACCGCGCCGGAGGGAACCGGGATGTCGGTGGAGCTCGGAGCCTTGCCGCCCTCCAGCGTCCAGAGCCGCATCTCGCGGGCTCTGTTGAGCGTCACGAGCCCGGCCGCGGTCTGTCTCAAACCCACGATCTCGGGGAGATGTTCTCCGAGCACCGTCCCTGCGCTCGCCGGCGAGATCGGAAGAGGCCGGGAGAGCAGGCTGGGCCCTCGCGCAAAAAGCCAGCTCGCGCCGTCCGGTCCAAACCCCTGCACCCCGCCCGCCCGGACGCGGCCGAGCTCCTGCAGCCCCGCTCCGGCCGGATCCCAGCTGCGGAGCGCCCACTCGGCGGGTTGGCCTTCCTTTCCACCAAAGTCGGTCCGGAGAAACACCCGCCCGCCGATCTCCCGAACGGCGCTGAGGCCGCCGTATTCGAGCGTCCGCTCGAGCTTGAGGTCCGGAAGGGACCAGACGGAAGCTCGACGGTCCTCGTCCAGGACGAGACGATTTCCGACCCAGACCGGGGTCCCCGCGTGGCCCGGCAGCTCGCGGGGCGGGCCGCCGTCCTCCGGGTACACGGCGGCGGAAGCCTTGTCGTATCCCCCGGACGCGAGCAGGCGTCCGTCGGGGCTGAACGAGGGAGTCCAGACGGAGGAAACCTTTCCGTGGACGACCTCGAGCGCCGGAGGGGCCTCGAAGAGCGTCTTGAGGGCGAAGAGGCGAGCTTCGCGGCTGTCCGCAGTGTCGATGCTCGCGGTCGCGTACGCGAGAGCCTCGGTGGGGTCCGCGGCGAGGCGCTCCTGGCCGAATGCGAGGAGCTTGCTCGCCTCGGCCCGCTTGCGGGCCGACTGACTCTGGCCCCAGAGAGCCGCCATGATGCCCAGCCCGAGCGCCAGCGCCACGACGACTGAACCGACGGCCGTGCGCCTTCGGCGCGCCTTGCGCTCGGACAGCGCCGCCATCGAGCCGACGAAATCCTCCTCCAGCGACGACAGGTTGCCTGGGTAACGCCCTCGCCATACGCGGTAGTCGAGGTACGAGGACCCGGTCCAGAGGAGATCGTCGGCCTTCCCCCGCTCCTCCCACAGGTGCGCTGCCTGCCGCAGCTGGTCGCGGAGTTGCGCCCCGTCGGCGTCCTGCGTCTGCCAGCGCACGAGGCGCGGCCATGCGGAGAGGAGCGACTCGTGGACGATCTCCACCCGGTGCCGTGTCGGCTCGTCCCCGGATCCTTCCGTCTCCCACGTCGTCAGGAGCCGCGCGTCGATGAGCTTTCCGAGGACGGTTTCCGCCGCGGGCCGATCCGGCAGTGCCGAGACAAGCTCCTCTCGGTCCAGAACGGCCCGGGTCCCCTGCGCCGTCGTCAGGTTGCGGAACACGTCGCGGACGGTCGGCTCCATCGAGGCGCCGATCCGGTCCAGCGTCTCTTCCGCGTGGCGGGCCAGCGCCCCGGCGACGCCGCCGATCTCGGCGTAGGCCGCGCGCGTCAGGAGCTTCTCCTCGACGTTGCGCATCTCCCAGAGTCGGGATACGGCAAAGGCAAGAAGCGGCAGAGCCCCACGCGCTCCTTCGACGGCGGAGATCATCTCGTCCACCAGCGCTTCGTCCTCGAACCGGTAGCCACGCCTCGAGGCCGGCTCGACCAATGCGCGGCGCAGCCCGTCGCGCGTCATCGGCTGGAGCGGGGTCAGAGCGTCGATGATTCCTGCGAGGGGGCGCGGCTCGAGGCTGCGCATCAGGAAGTCGTCGCGGAGCGAAAGGAGGACGTGGATGTCCGCCTCACCGGCGAGCATTCCGAGGAACGCGGCGAACGACGCCTGGGCCTCGGGCGGATTGAGGGTGAAGAGCTCCTCGAACTGGTCGACGACGACGAGGGCGTCGTCGCGCCCCCGCCGCCAGCGCGAGAGAAGTTCGAAAGCCGTCCCGGGATCATCGAAGTCCAGGAGCTTTCTCAGAGCCCCCGGATCGTGGGCGAGCTGGGGCGCGAGGGCCTGTCCCAGGCCACGGAAGGGAGCGTTTCCCGGCGTCGCCACGATCGCCGCCCACCCGTCCGGTCTGGCAGGGACAACCCCCGCGCGGACGAACGATGTCTTGCCCGCGCCCGAGGGCCCGATCACGGCGAGCAGCTTTCGCTCGTGGACCTTTCTCCACAACGCCGCGACTTCCTCCTCGCGGCCGAAGAACCGCCCCGCGTCCTCCTCGGTGAAGGACGAGAGCCCGGGGTAGGGGCTCTTCTCCTCCACGTCCCGCAGCGCCGCCGCCGAGCTGCCGCCTTCGAGAACAGTTTCGAGCGCCGTCGCGAGCTCCTGCGCGGATTGGTAGCGCTCCTCCCTCCGCTTCTCGAGGCACCGGCGGACGACGCGGTCCATGCCCGGCAGGATTCCCGGCTGGCGGAGCGACGGGTCAATTGCGGCCTCGTTGACGATCGCGCTCAGCGTCGCCGGAACCGTCGGCCGCCGGAACGGGTGCTCGCGGGCGAGAAGCTCGTAGAGCACGACGCCGAGCGAGAAGACGTCCGAGCGCGGATCGAGGCCCTCGGCCGCGATCTGCTCTGGCGACATGTACGCGACCGTCCCGACGATCACCCCGGGCGTGCTCAGGCCCGATTCCGTCGCCGCCTCCGTCTCCGCGGGCGTCCGCGCCACGAGCTTGGCGAGGCCGAAGTCGAGGATCTTGATGCGGCCGTCCGTCGTCAGAAAGAGGTTTTCAGGTTTGATGTCCCGGTGGACGATCCCTTTCGCGTGCGCGGCCGAGAGGCCCTGCGCCGCCTGCAGCGCCCACGAGAGAACCTGCCGCGTCGTCGGCGTCCGCCGGACGAGAACCTCGCGAAGTGACTCGCCCTCGAGAAGCTCCATCGTGAGGATGTGACGGGACGTGGACGAAGAGGAAGAACCGGGGATTTCTTCGAAAGAGTAGATGGTGGCGATGCTCGGATGGTTGAGGCTCGCCAGCGTGCGCGCTTCCTTCTCGAACCGCCTCCTCCTCTCTTCATCTTCTAGGAAATCTTCCGGCAGTACCTTGAGTGCAACCGTTCGCCCGAGGCGCGTGTCCGTGGCCCGGTAGACCTCGCCCATCCCGCCCGCGCCGAGCGGCGCGAGGATCTCGTAAGGGCCCAACCGTACTTCGCCGACCAGGCTCACAGGGCCCCGCGCAGGGGGTCCAAGGGGCGGCGCATCGCGCCCCCGGCGAGACAGACGCCGAGGAGACGACGTGCGGAATCCCGCATGACGCGCCTCCAATATCCAAGAGTGCGGCTTGCCTGAGTAGCATTACGGATCGCCGCCTCCGGCGCTCTGATTCAGACGAATCAGAAGGGAGAGCCCTGCAGGGGTCCCGGGGACGGCCGCTCAGCGCCGCGTGAGGGTGAACGCTCCCGTCACGTTCCCGCAGCAGGCCGTCCCGGCGCCGGTCGCCTGCCCGGTGTACTGCCCCGCGAGGTCGCCGGACGGCGTCAGCGCCGCGGTGCCGCTCGCCGAGCCGCCGCAGGGCGAGAACCCGCTGAAACCGATCGCGAAGACGAGCGTCGCGCCCGAGACCGTGCCCTGCACGCTCCCGACGTCCGGGAACTCCGCGACGACCGTGCAGCCGGTCTGAAAAAGCGTGACGTTCTCGGTCTTCGAAAGGCCGCACGAATCCGTGAAGACGCCCGCGTACTGACCCGTGAGCGGAATGCAGGACCGGGGCGACGTCGGCGACGAGTCCGAGAGGCAGCCTGACGGCGCGAGGGCGCTCGCGAGAACGCCCGCGAAGAAAAGGGTGCGCCTCGGCGTCCTCATGCCGCTCCTCGCGCCGCGGCCAGGCGCTCGACGCTTCCGACGCAGTCCTTCGCCTTGTACGTGCGTCCGCCGCACGCGAGGAGAAGCGCGTCGAACGCACGCGCGAGCGCGATGAGCCGGCTCGCGTTTCTCCGCGTGACCGGGAAGTCCAGCGCCAGGGAGAACCCGTCGAGGGCGTAGCCGTGTGAAAAGCGATCGGCCCGGTGACGTTTGACGACGGCGAGGGAGGAGACGACGCCCATCTCGTGCTGGAGCTTGAGCGCTTTTTCAAACGCCGTTTCGGCGGCGTCCCGCGGCACGAAGAGCTGGTACTGGATGAAGCCGCCGGGCCGGTACGCCTCGTTCCAGCCGGGCAGGTAGTCGAGGAGGAACGAGTAGGCCACGAGGGACTGCCGGGTGCGCGCATGTCCGCCGAGGAGCGCGGCGGCGTACTTCCCGAGGTTCACGAACCGCATCTGCGGCCCGGCGACCGTGAGCTTGAGTCCGAGGAGGAGAACGGGCGCGGGCACCAGCCCGAGGTGGATGTCCGCGACCTGTTCTTCCACGCTCAGCCCGCGCGCCTCGCCCTCCTTCGCCGGGTGCTCGTTCGCGACGTGGAGAACGCTCCGGCCGAGGCTTTTCCCCGAGGCCCAGCAGTCCATCCAGCCGACGACGTATTCCCAGTCGTCCTTCGCGCCGTCGACCCCCGCGAGCGTCGCGGCCAGGCTTGGAGCCACCGTGGCTTCCACGTCGAGGTAGCCCGTCGCGACCTTCTTCAGCTTCAGCGAGACGTCGACGATCGGGTCCGGGAGCCGCCAGTTGCCGATGACGTCGTCGAAGGCGGACGTGCCGCGCGCGACCTCCTCGACGCGCCCTCCGTCGCGCAGGATCGAGACGCTCTCGACGTGGTCTCCGATCGTGCCCTTCTTCCAGCCGTTCTTGCCGTGCACGTTCATCGCGACGGCGCCGCCGAGCGTGACGTGCATCGTGCCGGTCACGACGGGCGGCCAGTACCCGCGGGGGATCGACCACTTCCAGAGGTCGCCGAGCGTGAGACCCGCTCCGGCCCGGACGATCCCCGAGGTCTCGTCGAAGCCGGAGACGGCGTTGAGGCCCGTCATCTCCACGACGGGGCCCGCGGGATTCGTCGCGGCATCGCCGTACGAGCGCCCCGCGCCGCGGAACACGGGCTTCGCCCCGTTCGAAGCGCACGCCGCGAGCGACTCGCGGAGCGCGTCGAGGGAGCCGGGCCGGAAGACGGGCGACACCGAGACGTTGTAGAGGCCGAAGCCCTCCAGGCGCTCGAGCGGAGGAAGGGCGCTCACGGCGGGCCGAACCTCTTGAAGACAAACCGCGGCACGAGCGGCAGCACGAGGCCGAACAGCGCCCACCGCCGGTAGACGTAGAAGACCTCGTGCCGCTTCTCGAGCCGGTCCGCGATGATCCGCGCCGCGTCGCCGGGGGGCGCGACCCAGAACTGTCCCGGCTTCCCCGCCGTCATGCGCGTCCCGACGTAACCGGGCTTCACGGTCGAGACCGTCACGCCGAACGGCGCGAGCCGGTTGCGAAGCCCTTCGAGATAAGTCGAAAGAGCGGCCTTCGACGCGTTGTACGCGGGATTTCCTCTGCGGCCCCGGTCGCCTGCGATGGACGAAATGCCGGCGATCTGCCCGCGCCCGGCGACCCGGAACCAGTTCGCCGCGAGGCCGAGCAGTCTCACGGCCGCGACCGCGTTGACCTCCATCATCTCGGCGTCGACCGCCGGCACGCTCGTGACGCCGTCGCCGAAGTGCAGGACACCTGCGTTGTAAAGGAAGAGGTCGCAGTGGCCGGTGACGGCGAGAGCCTCGTTGAACGCGGGCTCGACTCGCGCCGCGTCGACGACGTCGCAGACGACGCCGTTGATCGTCGCGACCGGGAAGCGCCGCCTGAGATCGGCGACGAGGGCGTCGAGCTTCTCCTTCGAGCGCCCCAGGATCGTCACCCAGAAACCGCGCGCGGCGTACACCTCGGCGAGGGCCTTCCCGAGGCCGTCCGTCGCGCCGACGAGGATCACCCGCTTCACGTCGCTTCGCTCTCCCGTCGAATCTTCGCAGACGAGGCGCTCAGGGCCACACAGCCTCCTTCTCCTCGTGCCAGTCGCGCGTCACGTCGAGCCAGAACGCGAGGCCCGCGTGTGGTCCGAAGGGCGCGTAGAACCGCGCGACGCGCGCGTCCTTCACGGAGCGGCCCCGGAACCGGAGCGCCGCGACCTTCTTGCGCGACCACGCGTCGAGACCCAGGTTGCGGTGCCGGCCGAGGAGCCGCCCCAGCGTGTCGGCGGCGTAGGGCCCGAAGCCTTTCTCGGCGCGGATCTCCTTCTCGACCTCCTCGTCGGGACGCCCCGGATCCTCCCAGCGCGTCAGCTCCAGCTTTCCGGAAGCGACGCGCCTTGCGAACGCGGCGAGATACGGCGCCCGGTAACCCCACTTCGCAGCCGTGAGGACGCGCGCGGACAACCCCGCGACGAAGGGCGGGTCCGGGAACGCCCCGGCGCGATCGAAGCGCTCGATCAGGTTCGTCACCATCAGCTTCGTCAGGCCCCAGGTGCAATTCGTCGTCGCGAGGACCTTTACGGCGTCTTCGAACAGCGTCGGTGCTCGCAGGATTCGCCCCGCCCCGCGCCTGGCGACCCACGCGAAGCGCGGGTCGCCGGCGCAGAGGGAATGGAAGGAGGAAAGATCTGCTTTCAGATCGAGGACCCTCTCCAAAACGCGAAACACGGCGTCAGAAGCGATGTCCGAAGAGAGATTTTCTATGAATGGTGAGTTCCGTTCGCCCGCCGCTGGAGCGCGACGACGCTCGCTGGCGCTGCGGGAACCGCCGCCTTGCATTTTTCCATTCAAAGCACGCCGCGAAGCGGCGACAACCTCCGCACCGGCGATAAGCCCGGTCGACGTGCTCTGGACCGTCACATGAACGGGGAACTCTCCTGCCAAGAAAATCAATCCCAGGGTCTTCTCTCTCGCGTCCCACTCGAACGGGGGCAGGTCGTACCACCCGTGGCTCCGCACGACGAGCCCGAGGTCCATCGACGGCAGCGTGAGCGTCACGGGACCGACCCGGCGATGCCGGGGCCGGGCCCGCCTCCGCCGTGGACGGTGCAACGCTCCGTCGGCGCGGTGCCCGCGAGGAAGACCTCGTTGAGCGAGGTCGGGCACTCCTCGGTCACGAGCATGCCGGTCGTCGGGTCGATGGAAGCCGTGACGATGCCGGGCGTCGTCGGGAAGGGGACCTCGAAGTACTGCGACGGAAGGCGGCGCACGAAGTCCGCGAAGATCGGGAGCGCCGCCGAGGAGCCCGAGAGGTTCAGGCCGCGGTTGTCGTCGAAGCCGACCCAGACGGCGACGAGGAGACGCGGCGAAAAGCCGATGAACCAGGCGTCGCGTCCGTCGTTCGTCGTGCCGGTCTTGCCCGCCAGGATGCCCTGCGCCCCGAGGCGGCGCGCGGACGCGCCGGTGCCCCGATCCACGACCCCCTGCAGGACCGAGTCGAGAATCGAGATCGCGTCGGCGTCGGCGCCCCGCACGACGGGCTCGTCCTTCGTCTCGAGGCGCCGGGCATTCGGGCCCACGATCCCGAGCAGCGCGTTCGGCCGCACGCGAAACCCGCCGTTCGCGAACGTGCAGTAGGCGGCCGCGATTTCCATGGGGCTCGTCTCGAACGCCCCGAGCGCGAGCGAGGGGTACGGCCTCATGGGCGACGCGATGCCGGTGCGCCGCGCCGTGTCGACGATGTCCGGGAGCAGGGTGCGCCCCGGCGCGGTTTCGGTGACGGCGATGCGCACCGTCGGGATGTTGATGGACTGCTCGAGCGCCTGGCGCGCGGTCATCGGCCCCCGGAACTCGCCGTCGTAATTCTTCGGCGACCAGGTCTCGTCCTCGCCCTTGCCCCACACGAGCGCAATGGGCGAGTCGACGAAGATCGAGGCGGGCGTGATGGGCTTCGGGAGGTCGCGCTTTCCGAACGCCGTCAAGTAAACGAAAGGCTTGAAGAGCGAGCCCGGCTGGCGGCGGGCCTGCACGACGCGGTTGAACTGGGAGACTTGATAGTCCCGTCCCCCCACGAGCGCGCGCACGGACCCCGTCGCCGGGTCGAGCGCGATGAGGGCAGCCTGAAGCGCGTCTTCCTCGCCTCGCGGCCGAAGGCGCCTGTAGCGCTTCTCGAGGTCTTCGAGGCCCTTGAGGACGGCCACCTGCGCGGCCTGCTGCATGTCGGGGTCCAGAGTCGTGTAGACCGAGAGTCCGTCCTCCTTCACGAAGCCGGGAGTCTCCTTGACCTGGGAGAGCACGAAGTCGACGAAGTGGGGCGCGACGATGCCCGACGGAGGCCCCTTCGACCGCGTGAGCGGCGCCAGGAGCGCGGCCTCGTAGGCGGCCTTGTCGATCTTCTTCTGCTCGAGCATCCCCTTGAGAACCAGGCCGCGGCGTGCCCGGGCGTTCTCGGGGTTGCGATAGGGAGAATACTTGCCGGGCGACGAGATGAGGCCCGCGAGCATCGCCGCTTCCGGGAGGTCCAGCCGCGAGACGCTTTTTCCGAAGTAGAAACGCGAGGCTTCCTCGACGCCCGTGACCGAGATCGAGCCGCGCTGTCCGAGGTAGATCTCGTTCAGATAGGCCTCGAGGATCTGCTTCTTGCTGTACTTCGCCTCGAGGATGACCGCCATCAGGGCTTCGACGACCTTGCGCTTCAGCTTGCGCTCGGGCGTCAGGAACATGTTCTTCACGAGCTGCTGCGTGAGCGTGGAGGTGCCGCGCACGTTGCCGCCCCGCGCCGCGCCCTGAAGGACCGCGCCCACGAGACGCCGGAACGCGATGCCGCCGTGCGTGAAGAAGTCACGGTCCTCGGTCGTGAGGATCGCGTCGAGAACCACCTGCGGGACCTCGTCGAGCGTGACGAGCGTGCGGTCCTGCATCTTCTCGTCGTAGACGGAGCCCACGACCTCCGGCTCGAACACGACGTAGGGCAGCGGAGTTCCGTCGTCCGCGCGCTTGAGCGCCGCGACACGACGGCCCGAAAAGTCCATCTCGGCCGGGATGCCCGGCGTTCGCCCCCAGGCAGTCTCCCGCGCGTTCAGGGTGACGGCGATGCGCCCGCGCACGTGCGCGTACTGCCCCGCGGCGACCGGCGGCTTCGGGACCTCGACGTACCGCAGGCGCGTGAGCCGCCGCACCACGTCGTCGGCCGAGAGCGTGTCGCCGGGCCGTACCGCCCACACGTCCGAATAGAGGCGCGTCGGAAGCGACCACCGCCGGCCGTCCATCGTGCGCGAAACGACGCGCGAAAAGTAGAGGACGACGACGAGCCCCGCGACGAAGCAGAGGGCGAACGTTGCTCCGAGGAAAAAGCGCACCGGGTGCGGGATTCGGCGCAGGCGCTCGTAGCCGGCACGAAGAGCGGGAGAGATGCGCCCGCGGACGGCGCGCGCGGCCTGGACCGCCTTTTCCGAGGCGCGCGCCACCTTCTCCTTCGCCGCGAGGAGCGCGCTCCGGAAATCCACGCCTGGAGTCTAGCGAAGGGCCCGGCCGATGCTAGGATTCCGCGTGCGGCGCATGACGTCCCCTCTTGGCAGGGTTTTCAAAGAGTTCGACGCCTGGCGTGAGCGCATTCCGCTCTCGGAGTTGAAACGCGCCCTCGCGGAGCTCTCGATCACGCTCGACGACGTGCGGCCGTTCGTGAAGTTCGACGGCGAGGGCTACCGCCGCAACCTCATGCACGCCGGGCCGGCGTACCAGGCGCTCGTCCTTTGCTGGCGGAACGGCCAGCGCAGCCCCATCCACGACCACCGCGGCTCGAGCTGCGGGGTCCGCGTTCTCCACGGAACGGCGCTCGAGACCGTCTTCGAACGCGCCAAGAACCACATGATCTATGCCGTCCGTTCGCGGGAGATGAAGCCGGGGTCGGTCTGCGCGACACAGGACGACGACATCCACCAGGTCTCGAATCTCGCGGACGACGGCGGCGACCTCGTCACGCTCCACGTCTACTCCCCGCCTCTCCTTCAGATGGGGACGTACTCGCTCTTCGACACGGAGGTGAAGGCCTTCCTGGAGCCGGTGTACGAGGACGCGCTCGCCGACGGCGGGGGGATCTGACCCGTCAGGAGATCCAGCCCGCCTTCAGCGCCGCGAGGGTCGCGGAAGCCGCGAGGATCCAGAGCGCGACGCCGAGGACGACGGGCTTCAGGCCCACGCGCCGGAGGGCCTCGCGCGTCAGCGACGTGCCGATCAGGAAAAGCGTGACGACGAGGATCCGCTTCGCGCCCACGGCGACGCCGAGCCCGGCGGGACGCAGAGCGGGGAACGACGTCACGATCGCGGCCATGAGCACGAACCCGACGAGGAACCACGGCAGCTTCGCAGCGAATTTCCCCCGCTCACCCGTGCGGCGCGCGCGCGCCCACCCGATGACGAGCGCGACCGGCACGATCCAGAGAGCCCGTGCGAGCTTCACGGTCGTGGCCACCTCCACGGCCTTCGGCCCATAGGCCGTCGCAGCGCCCACGACCGAGCTCGTGTCGTGGATCGCGAGCGCGGCGAACAGGCCGAATCCCTCCTCGTCCAGCCCGCCAAGATGTCCGAGCGGCGGGAACACGACGAGCGCGACGGCATTGAGGAGAAACACCGTCGCGAGCGCCACGGAAATGGACTCCGACTTCGCCTTGATGGCGGGGGCCACTGCCGCGATCGCGCTGCCCCCGCAGATCGCGGTTCCGACCGTGACGAGAAGCGCCGTGTCCTCCTCGACGGCAAAGACGCGAGCGAGGAGAAGCCCGGCGACGAACGTCAAGGAGATGCCCACGGCCGTGTACCCGATTCCCTTGACGCCCACGCGGCCCACGACGCCGAGGTCCGCAGCCGCCCCGAGCCCCATGACGGCGATGCCGAGAAGGAGGGGCGCGAGCTTGCGCGTGCCGGGGAGCCACGGATTTCCGAAAGCGAGCGCCACGGCCACGCCCGACACGAGCGCGGCCGCCGGCGGCACGAACGGAAGGACCGCGGTGACCGCGAGCAGCGGCACGAGGACGTGTCCGGGCGTCACGGCGCGGAGTGTAGGCTAGCCGGATGTCCGACACGCACCGCGACGCCTCGGTGTCGACGCTCGTTTACCGCAGCGACGAGAAGGGCACGCGCTGGGAGAAGGACTCCCTCGTCGCCGAGGAGCCGCTCGAGATCCGTTTGCGCGAGGGAGGCGCCGAGCCCGAGCGGTTCGTCGTCACGATGCGGACGCCGGGCGACGACGACGACCTCGTCGCCGGCCTCCTCTACGGAGAGGGCGTCATCGAGGAGATCGACGAGATCGTTGCCATCGAGCCGCCGGCCGACGGCCGAGTCACAGCCGAGCTCGCGAAGAACGTCCGCGTCGTCACGCTCGCCCCGCGCGCGGACCGGCGGAGGGCCCGCCGCGCCACGGTGATGGGCTCGGCTTGCGGCGTCTGCGGCCGCACCTCGGTCGAAGACGTCGCCGCCCTCGCGGCGGCCGCGAGGCAGGGAAAGAGGGCGCCGCTCCCCGGCGCGTCGCCAGACTTGACGATCTCCGCGTCCCTTCTCACGTCGCTCCCCGGCGCGCTCCGCGAAAGGCAGTCGGTGTTCACCTCCACGGGCGGCCTCCACGCGGCGGGCCTTTTCGAAGCGGACGGGAGCCTCCTCCTCGCCCGAGAGGACGTGGGACGCCACAACGCGACCGACAAGGCGGTCGGCGCCGTCCTGAGGAGCCGCCGCCCGTGTCCCCCGATCCTACTCGTTTCGGGCCGGCTCGGCTTCGAGATCGCCCAGAAGGCGGCGCTCGCCGGCGTCACCATCGTGGCCGCCGTGTCGGCGCCCACGAGCCTCGCGGTGGATCTCGCCGAAGAGACCGGACTCACTCTCGTCGGCTTCCTGCGCGGCGAGCGCTTCAACGTGTACACGCACCCGGGGAGGATTGCCGGGGGGTAGACTGGACCGACAAATGCAGGTCCTTCGAAGGCTTCGGCCCGCGGCCGTCGTCCTCGTTCTGGGTTTCGTCGCAGGCCCGGCCCGCGCCTGGGACCGCGACACGCACGTCGCGATCGTCAACGCGGCCCTGCGCTTGTCTCCGGCCGCGGCCGCGCGGATCCCCGCCGGCCAGCGGAGCGCGCTGACCCAGGCCGCCGCGGAGGCCGACATGCTCGACCGGGAATGCCGGTACCACCCGACCGGCGCCGGTCCGAAAGCGCCCCAGGCCCAGGCCGACCGGGCTTTCGAGTGGTTGCGGTCGCGGAAAGATCTCGAGCGGCCGTATCTCCGCGCGCAGTCGATCGGGCGCTACCTCCACTATGTCGCCGACTCCGCGATGTCGGCCGACCTTGCCTCGCAGGAGCGCCCCTACCCCGCCTCCGACCTCTTCTCCAACCGGAACTTCGTGGTCTTCTACGAGGGACGCGCGCTGACTCTGCCGCTCGCGGGCTCCCTCCTCGAGCGAGGCCGCGAGGCCCGGTGGGGAGATCCCGGCGAAGGCTCCCTCACCACCGCGTTCCGCGTCGCCGCGAATCTGACGGTCGAGGCGCTGCTCCTCCTGCCTCCCGAGTCCGGCGTCACGGTTTCGGATGCCGCCGGGCCGGCGCTCTTTCTCGTCAACACGATCGACACCGGCATCGGGGTGAAGAAGGTCGGAGAGAAGTACCTCGGGAGCACGACCGAGAAAAACCCGGTAGGGTACGGAGGCACGGTCGTCTGGGACCACTACGAGGAGTACCTGCAGATCGATCCGTCCTCCGGGCGCGGCCCGTTTCTCTTCTCCGAGAAGGCGGGGCTCCACATCCTGGAATGGAACCCCAGAACCAGCGGCGCGACGGCCATGATCCGGGTCCTTCTCTTCAACAACGACGACACGTGCGCCACGAAGATCATCCTGAGGAACGAGAAGTGGCAGAAGCCGCTCCCGATCCGCATCGGCCCTCGCGGAGTTCGCATCGCCGAGTTCGAGGGGCCTGCCGGCCTCTCACCCGAGGGAATGCTCCGCACGTGGACGCCCGAGCCGTGCACGGGCGCTGTCGAACCGGGCTCGAGCTTTCCGACGGGCCGCCGCGTGATCGTCGGCCTGAAAGGGCAGGCCCCGGCTTTCGACGAGCGGGAGACGCGAGTCGGACCAGGCGACCCCCCGAAGGCCTCGCTCGCGGGAATGGCCGGGCAGATGAAGCTCCGTGACGCCGATGCGGCCGTCAAGCAGAACCAGACACTCTTCGGGAAGATGAAGATCGGCGGTCGCGAGGTGTCGCTCGACGGATCCGAACCCTTCTTCGGAAAGGACTCGGTCGCGCGTCAACTCCACCTCAGCTCGTTCCTCGCGGACGCGACGGGCTGTCCCGGCACACGGGCTCGCGTCTACGGGTCGGTGAAGAACATCTCCCGGCTCAAGCTCCGCGGCCTCAAAGCGCTCGTCCTCATCGGCAGCCTGCGGTCGAGCGAGCACAACGGCCAGGTCCAGTCCATGAACCCGTCGGACCTCATGCCGGGGGAGGAATCGGAAGTCTTCCTCTGGCTCTCGTGCGATTGGGCCGAGAAGGTAACGTCCTCGAACCTGACGAAGAGCGAGAACGTGCTCGTCGTGCTCGCGGACGTCGCCGGTCGCACCGAGGAAGTCGCCCGACCGGACGGCACGAACCCCTTCGAGACGCCGGCGCCCAGAAGAACGGCCGCACCGGCGCGGAAACCCACTCCGGCCTCGCCGCTCGGCAACGCGCCGCTGAACCCGCGCTGATGCGCGACCCGACCGCTTCGCTCGGACTGATGTGGCTCGATCCCGCGACGGGCGAGACGCGAAGGGTCCCGCTCGATCACGCGCTCCGCTTCGGCTCGAACCGGCAACAGAACGACGTCACCCTGCCCTTCGCGGGCGTCGAGCCTCTCCACGCCGAGATCGTCTCGCGCCCCGGCGGGGGGTGGGAGATCGCGCCCCTCGGCGTCTCCCACCTCAAGGTCGACGGCGCCGCGGTCCCTCGTGCGGAGCTCAAGCCCGGAACCACGTTCTCGATCGGCGTCGTCGACTTCACCGTGGGGTATACGAGCCCGACGCTCGAGAGGAACGGGACCACCTCGCAGCTCGCGGCGAGACCCGTGAGCTCCTCGCGCATCGTCGTTCCCCCGCCTCCGAACCGGCCGGCGCCCGCAGCGGGCCGCCGGCCCGCGCCAGACCGCCGCCTCCCCTTCGCGCTCCTCGGTGGGGGGGCCGTCGCGGCGCTCGCGGCTGTCGCCTGGCTCGTCGCCCTGAGGCCCAAGCCGGCCCCGCCTCCGGCGCAACCCTCCCCGCGGGCGGCGGCGCCCGCCTCCGCGCCGACGGCTGCCCCCACGCAGAGCATCGACCCGTTCGACGCCGCCAAGAAGTCCGTCGTGACGGTGATCGCGAAGCTGGCCTTCGAGAAGGGTTTCGCGACCGGCACCGGGTTCTTCGTAACGCCGTCGGGCAGGCTCGTCACGAACCTCCACGTCGTCAAGCGCACGGACTACCAGCAGGTGATCCTTTACGGCCAGAAAAAGCTCATCGACGCGCGCATCGTCTACACGGACGAGGAGCACGACCTCGCGCTCTTGCAGGCGATGATCGATCCGCCCGTCGCGGTCGCGCCCCTGGCGAAGACGTCGCTTCTCAAGATGGGCGACCCGGTCTTCGCGCTCGGGTCGCCCGCCGGACCCGCCCTCGAGATGAGCCTCTCGCGCGGCATCGTCAGCGCCGACAAGCCGCGCCACTTCGGAGACATCGCGCTCATCCAGCACGACGCTGCGATCAATCCCGGCAACAGCGGCGGCCCGCTCCTCGACCAGCACGGACGGGTCGTCGGCGTGAACACGCTGAAGATCCGGGAGACGCAGGGCCTGAACTTCGCGATTCCCGTCGAGCAGGTGGAGATCTTTCTCGAGACGGGGCGGTGAATCCTCTCTTCGCGCCGATCTACTTGAGCAGCTGGTCTTCGACGAACTTCAGAGTCGCGAGGAACTGGAAATCCTGGTTCTTCTTCTTGCTGAAGCCGTGGCCCTCGTCCTTCGCGAGGAGGTACCAGACGGGCCCGCCGTTCTTCTTGATCGCCGCGACCATCTGCTCGGCCTCGGTGTAGGGCACGCGCGGGTCGTTGCGGCCCTGGACGATGAACATCGGCTTCGTGATCTTGCCGGCGTTCGTGAGGGGCGACATCGCGAGGAGCAGCTCGCGCATCTTCGGGTCCCGCTCGTCGCCGTACTCGGCGCGGCGCAGGTCGCGCCTATAGCCTTCCGTGTGCTCGAGGAACGTCACCCAGCTCGAGATCCCGACGACGTCGACGGCGCAGCGAAAGCGGTCGTTGTAATGGGTCATCGAGGCGAGCGTCATGTACCCGCCGTAGGAGCCGCCCATCACCATGACGCGGCCCTTGTCGAGGAAAGGCTGCGCGGCGATCCAGTCGAGAAGCGCACCGATGTCCTTCACGGAATCCTCGCGCTTTTCGGCGTTGTCGAGAGCGACGAAGGTCTTGCCGAATCCCGACGAGCCGCGCACGTTCGGGAAGATCAGCGCGACGCCGAGCTCGTTCAGGTAGAAGTTGTTCCGGCCGAGGAAGCCCGGCTGGTACTGCCCCTCGGGACCGCCGTGGATGTTGATGATCACCGGACGCGGGCCCCGGAACGACGCGGGCGGACGATAGAGGAATCCGGTGATCGTGCGGCCGTCGAAGCTCTTCCACGAGATCTTCTCGGGCTCGGAAAGAACCGCGGCGTCGAGGCCGCCCAGCTCGCTTTCCGTCCAGCGCTCGACCTTCCCGGACGGGCCCGCCATCACGTCGATCGAGTAGACGTCGGAGGCGGAGCGCGCCGAGGCCAGCGTGAAGGCGAGGTCCTTCCCGTTCGGGTGAAAGCGCACCGCGCCGATCGTCCCGAGCGGGATCCTCGGGAGCGCGACTTCTTTTCTGGTGGCCGTGTCGAGGACGTGCAGCGTCTCGACGCCTCCCTCGTTCACGACGAACGCCAGCTTGCCCCCGTCCTCGGAGAGGCTGAGAGACGACACGTCCCATTCGATGCCGGGAGTCAGCACGGTGATCTTCTTCGACGCGAGGCCGAGCGACACGAGGCGGTGGAACTCGGCTCCCGAGTCCGTCGTCGCGTAAAGCGACTTTCCGTCTTTCGCGAAGACGGCGCTCTCCCAGGCGACCTTCTCCTTGGACTCCGGCGTCGCGAGAGTCTTCGCACCGCTCGCCGCCTCCACCAGCCAGTAACGGCTCTCGTTCGCCGAGAGGTACTCGGCCACCAGGAGCGTCTTGTCGTCCGGCGACCAGTCGGAAACGCTCCAGCCGCCGCCCGAGACGTCGAGGACCTTTCTCTCGGTCTTCGGATCCGCGGGGTCGACGACCCAGATGTCGTTGTCTTTCCCGTTCCGCCGCGTGGACTGGTACGCGAGCCACTTGCCGGAATGCGAGAAGACGCCGCCCGTGTTCCGGGACTTGCCGTCCGTGAACATCGTGACCTTGCCCGATTTCTCGTCTCGCCAGAAGAGCTGGTACCACTCGCCGCCGCCGACGTCCTTGTTGAAGACGAAGCCGTCGCCGGTAAGCGGGCGGAATCGCGCCCCTGCCGTGCGCTCGAGGTAGAACGTGAGCTGTGTGCGCGCGGCGCCGGGGAACCTCACGCGGTGGACCTGGGCGACGTCGGCGAAGCGCGTCCCGACGAGCATCTCGCGGCGCACCGGGTGCCACGCCTGGAACGCCGCGCCCCGTGACTCCGTGTAGGCCGCGACGCGCTCGGCGAGCGACTTCGGGACCGGCGGCAGCCCGTCGGCGACGAGGTTCTCGTTCGGAAGAACGAGAGCCTCGTCGCTCATCGCCGGAAGGCAAGGTATGAAGAGCACCAGGAGAATGCTGCTTAGAAAGAGAGAGACCGCCCGCCCGCCGCTCGCGCCGTGCTTTATGCGCATTGTTCAATACCCTTTCTAAGAAAATTTTCCTACTTCCACGGCTCGATCTTCTCGATGACCAGGCCCTCGCCCAGCACGTTCGCCTTTTCGCCGACCGTCTTTCCGAGCAGCGCTTTTCCCAGGTCCGAAAGATACGAGTAGATCCCCTCTTCGGGTTTCGAGTCCCACGGTCCCAGAAGCGTGACGGACTTCGTTCCGCCCGCTCCGGAGAGAGTCACGCGCGTGCCGGGCCTCACCTCCGAGGTGTCGAGAGTCGAGGCGTCGATGGCGCGAGCCTTCCCGAGCTCCTCCTGGATCTTCCCCGCGCGCGCCGACAGGAGCTGCTGCTTCTCGCGCCGCGCCTTGTATTCGAAGTTCTCCGTGAGGTCGCCTTCCGCGGCCGCGAGCGTGATCCCTTTCGTGTTCTCGGGGATCTCCACTTTCAGGATTTTCTCCAGCTCCTTGCGCTTGGCCTCGATGGCCGAGGCCGTCACGAAGAACGTGTCGTCCTCGGTTCGCCTGAGATCGGGAAAGCGCATCTCGGCGGCGGCCAGGAGCCCGTCGCGCCGGTGCGGCTCGAGCTCGTGATGGCGCGACAGGGCCTCGAGGAACAGGCGCGCTTCCTCGACGGTGGCCTGCTTCACGAGCCAGCTGGCGACGAGTCCCGTGCGGTCGAACATCTCCCGCACCTTGGAACGGGCGGCGCCCAGCTCGTCCCAGGTGAGAGCGTCGAGAAGGCGCGCGAGGACCGCCGGGTTGAGGCGGGCCCGGAAGGAATCGTCCTCGACGCTACGCTGCACGAACCAGACGAACGCGCGCGGCCCCACTCGGGGCGACTTCGTGAGCTTTTCGAGCGTGCGCTCGCGCGTGTCCGGTTCGATCTCCGCGAGACGCCGGTCGATCGCCTCGAGGGTGCGCACGTCCTCCTCCTTGAAGAACCAGTCCGCGAGGATCGCGGGGGCCTCCGCCGGCCGCTCCTTGACGACGATCTCCAGGGCCCGCTCGCGCATCACGCGGTCCGTGAGGCGCGGGAGCAACGCCAGCGGCTGAGCGAGAACGTGCTTCTCGATGGCGCCCGCGAGCGAGACGCCGGGGATCTTCTCGACGAGGACCGCGATCTCGAAGGCGAGCGGGGGATCGCGATCCTCGAGCGCCTCGGCCTCTCTCGCGAGCGCCTTCGCCATGGCGGCGGCAAGCTCGGCCGAGCGCTTCTGGTTCTTCCGGAAGAGGTCGACCTGGTCCCGGAGCGAGGCCTTCTCGAAACGCGCGAGGAGCGAGGCGTCGGCGGCATCCGCAGAGTGCGACCACTCCACCGTCGCGGTCTTTCCGCTCCCGTGCACGACGGCCTGCGGGTTCTTGCGCGCCGCGGCCCACCAGGTGCTCCACGCGTCCTCCGAGATCAGGCCCTTCATTCCCTCCTTCACCTCGGCCATCGTGAGCGGCCGGCCGAAGGACTCCACGAGATGCTTCAGGGCGAGGCCCGGGTCTCTGACGACTCGCAGCCTCAGGGCGTCGGGAGCCGTGAGCTTCTCGAACAGGAAGTGCCCTTCGGCAAGCGGCACGAGGCTCTTCGACGCGACGCCGATCGGAATCGCGATTCCCTTCGCCGCTTCGAAGTCCACGCGTACGGAGTCGAGGGCGAAGTTCGTCTCGACGATCTTGCCCGCCCCGCGGCCCGCCATCGAAAAGACGCGGCCGACCTCGAACGGCAGCCATTTCTCGGCCTTCTCGGCCCGCGTGAGCCCGTCGGCGGGATCTTTCGCCTCGCGGAACTTGAAGCGGCCGAGGAGCGCCGCGAGCGAAGGATGGGACGGCCATGCGGCGGCGAGGGCCTCTTCGAAGAGCCTGTGGAATCCGTCGGCCGTGGAGGGCGTCGCCCCCGCGCGCACCGCTTCCTTCAGGATCGTCCAGCGGAGGCGCGCCGCGGCCGGGTCGGACGATTTCTTCTTCAGCTCGGCCTCGGCCATTCCGGCGACGGCCTGGACGCGCGCTTTCTGGCCGGCCCTCGCGAGGCCGCGCACGGCCGCGAGCAGGGTCTCGGACTTCGCGACCGGATCGGAAAGCGCGTCCAGGAAAGCGGTTTCGACGAGATCGAAGCGTTTTTCGGAGAGCAGGCTCTGAAGAGGGGCGCCGTTCGTCAACCGAGCATTCCCTTCTTCAGATCCTCGGACGGGGGTTTCGGCCCGAGCCAGAGGAGGAAGACCACGTCTGCGAAGTCCTTGCCCTCGAACGTCCCGAGGGCCTTCTCGCCGGCCAGGAACGTCGTCCCTTTCCCGGGGACGTAGACGAAGGACAGCGTCTCGCCTTCCTTCACGTCGGGCACGAGGGCGAGCATCCTGTCGACGTTCCCCTTCTGGGCCGCGGCTTTCTCCTTCGCGTTCGCCTCGAAGCCCTCCGAGAATGCCTCCGTGAGCTGCGCCTTCTTCAGGTTGCGCAGGAAGTGCATGCGGACCGCCTTCGGAGCGTCGGCGGCGACGATCCCCGCAGCGTCCTTGGAAGGGGCTTCGAGGTAGAGCCCGCCCACGTAGACCTTGAAGATGGCCTTCTTGCGCAGGCCGAGACCGTTCAGCTTGAGCACTTTGTCGCCGGCCGAAAGGGTATCCGGCAGGCTGACGCCCGCCAGATCGCGAGCGAGAGCGGGACGCGCGGCCAGGAACAGACCGGCGAGAGCGAAGGCCGCGAGAAAAAGACACGAGAAGCGTTTCATCGAATCCTCCTGCAAGGGGTGGATTCTACGGGGACGAGCGGCCGTTTCGAAGGCCCGGAGCGGAGAATGGGCTTGTGGGCACGCTGTTCCTTCTCCTCGGAGTCTCGGCCCTGGTGGTCTCGGGCAACGCCGGGAAGGGGAGTTCGATCGGGCGGATCACGATCGTAGATCCGGCGCACGCGGCGGCGAAGCTTCCGGAAATCGTCGTCCTCGACGCGCGAAGCGCGCGTGCCTTTTCGGCGGGACACCTGCCCGGCGCACTGCGCGTCGACTGGCGAGAATGGACGCTCGAGAAGCCCGGCGCGTTGAACGCGCTCTTCGGGAATCCCGCTCGTTGGGGCCGCGTCCCGGATGCGGGCACAGCCCTCGAAGAGCGACTCCGCGCCCTCGGTCTTTCGAACGCGCGCCCCGTTCTCGTCGTCGGGGCGCCGGGCAGCTGGGGCGAGGAGGGGCGCGTCGCCTGGAACCTCCTCTATTGGGGTGCGGACGAAGTCTGGCTCTTGGACGGCGGCTTCCCCGCGTGGCGAGCCGAGTCCGCGCGACCGGTCGAATCCGCGGAGGCGCGCAGAGTCGCGCCCGGCAATTTCATACTCCGCGTCCGCCCGGAGCGACGGATCGAGACGAAGGAGCTGAAGGCGGCGGCGGACGCGAAGGTATGCGCGCTTCTCGACGCACGCACGCCGGCGGAATTCGCGGGCAGGAAGATGGCCGGGCAGAAGCGCGGCGGACACATCCCGGGCGCGCACCTCGCACCCGCGGAGAGCCTGTACGGCGCCGACGGCCGGTACGTCGATGCCGACGACCTGCAGCGGCTCGCGGGATTGGGTCCCTCGGTCCCGAGAGGCCCGGAGAGACCGATCACGTACTGCACGGGCGGCGTTCGCTCGGCGCTCCTCGCCGTCCTCCTCGAAGCGCGCCTCGGGATCGTTGCGGCGAACTACGACGGCTCCCTCTGGGAGTGGTCAGCCGACCCTTCGCTGCCGCTCGTCAAATAGAAGAAGAGTTTCTGCTCCTTCTCAGGCCGTCTCGACGCCGCGTGACGTGCTACAGCGAAGCAATGGCGCGGCTGATCTTTCGTAGAAGGTGAAAGAATCAACGGGCTCCGCCGAGGCCAGGAGGAGGCCCGATGCGCGATTCCATGAATACCCTCGCCAGGATTTTCCCTTGCGCGCTGCTCTTTTTCGCCATGTCCTGCGGCCGCGACCTGAGCCACGGGATGACGCTCACCTCGTCCGCCTTCCCCAAAGGCGCGGCGATCCCGAAGCGCCACTCCTGCGACGGCGGCGACTTCTCCCCGCCGCTCGCCTGGTCCGGCGCGCCGGCCCGCACGCGCTCGTTCGCAGTGGTCGTCGACGACCCGGACGCGAGCGGCTTTACCCACTGGCTGCTCTTCAACATCCCGGCGTCCACGACGTCCCTCTCGGATGGCCTCAAACCGGGCAGCCTGCCCACAGGCGCCGCCGAGGGCGCCAACGATTTCGGCTCGGTCGGCTATCGCGGCCCTTGCCCTCCTTCGGGGACGCATCGCTATTCTCATCGCGTCTACGCGCTGGACCTCGCTTCCCTGAGCCCGCCGCCTCCGACGAAGGAGCGCTTCGAGGCGAGCGTCAAGTCGCACGTGCTTGCGCGGGCCGAGCTCATCGGCACGTATCAGCGCTGACCCGCGACCCGCCGTCGGCATCTCATGCACAGCTTTCTCGAAGGGGCCGTCGTCGCCACGTCCGGGGACATCACTCGACAGAGCGTCGATGCCATCGTGAACGCCGCGAACGGCTCCCTTCTGGGCGGCGGCGGCGTGGACGGGGCCATCCATCGCGCGGGCGGCCCGGCCATCCTCTCGGCCTGCCAGGAGCTGAGGCGCACGGCTTGGCCCTCGGGCCTTCCCACCGGAGAGGCGGTCATCACACCCGGCGGCGAGCTCCCGGCGAGGTTCGTCATTCACACGGTCGGCCCGATCTACGGATCACATTCGGGCGCCGAGGCGGCGCTCCTCGCCTCCTGCTATCGGCGGTCCCTCTTTCTCGCGCACGAACACGGCGTCCGCTCGATCGCCTTCCCCGCCATCTCGACCGGCGTCTACGGCTACCCGCGGCCGGAAGCCGCGCGCGTGGTGTCCACAGCCATCGCGTCGGCGCTCGCGGAGTTGCCCCGGATTCGAGAAGTCAGGCTCGTGTTCTTCTCCAACCAGGACCTCGCCGTCTTCCTCGAGCATCACGCGTTCACCCTGCCCTGACGCCGCACGGCCACGGACGTGCCCCGGACGGGCTTGATATCGTCAGGCCGTGCGGACAGGAGTTCGGGCCGGGCTGGAGATCCGGGCCGCCCGCCAGGACGATGCCGGCGCGGTCTCGGAGCTTTTGACGGAGCTCGGCCATCCCCTCGAGCCGGCTCTCGTCCTCGTCCAGATCTCCCGGATCCAGGCCCTCGCCCCGAATCACGCCGCCTTCGTCGGCGTCAAGGACCGCGCGGTCATCGGACTCGTGTCCGGCTTCTCGACACCGGTCCTGCATCGGGCTCTCCCCGTCGGACGCGTCAGCGTCCTCGTCGTGGCCCGGCCCTACGCCGGACAGGGAATCGGTTCGGCTCTACTTCGCCACGCCGAGCAATTCCTGATCGAGCTCGGCTGCGGTCGCATCGAAGTGACGAGCGCGTCGCATCGCGAGGCGGCTCACCGCTTCTACCGCGAGCGGGGCTATGCGCAGCAGGGCGTCAAGTTCACGCGCGAGATCCCCCGACAGGGCCCGTAGATTCCCGGCCGAGGCAGGGCTCAGGTGCTGCCGTTTCCGTTCTTCTTGCGGGGGGTGCGGGATTTGGGCGAACGCGAAGCGGAGGCGGGAGGCACCGCGTCGCCGGCATCGAGCCGCTCGACCACGAGGGTGCACTTCGCGATGAGCGCCGCGAGAGCGCCCAGAGCGGCCCACACCGGCACGAGAACGGCACCCGCGACACCGACGACCAGGGGGATCTCCAGGAGCGTGACGCCCTTGGAGTTGCGGATCGAGATGCGCCGGATGTTTCCTTCGTGAATGAGGTCCTTGATCGACCCGAGAAGTTGCTGGCCTGTGACCTGGAATTCTTCGACCCGGGGTGGCCTGGAAGGCATCGAATTCTCCTTCGGAGGAACGAGACGTCGGGAACCCTGACGATATCAAGGTCAAACGCGAGCGACGTGGGACTTGCGGGACGAGGCGACGGGCGGACCTGCCCGAGAAGCCGCGTGAACGGACTCCGCCCCCGGCACCGCGCTACATGCCCTCGCGGTCCGTTTCGAGCGGGAGGAAGGCCGCGTACTTCGCGAAGAACATGACGGTCTTGAACCGTTCCGCGGGGGTGGGTGTGACTCCACCGCGCCAGGCCGACCACACCTCGATCGCTTCGCGCGCCTGATCGACGCTCAGAACCTGGGACAGGGAGGGGTCGGCGGAACACGCGAGGGCGCCCTCGCTGCGCGGACAGACCAGCGCGGGGCTGTCTTCGCCCCCATCGGCACCTCGTCGCGCGTAGAGAACCAACGGATCGGAGCGGTCGTTCCCATGAAGCTCGTCGAGGCCCTGGATCAGCTCGAAAAGGATGCCCGCTCTCTTCACGTGTGCGGCCGGACGATATCAAGCCGCGGACCCTGCGGCGCCTTCCGAACAGGGAGCAAAATGGCCGCGCCATGGCCGACACGACTCCCGTCCATTTCCTCGTCGCGGCCTACGAGACCGAGCGGCTCAAGACGCTGAGCGTGTGGTCGTGCTTCGGAGACGCGGACCTCGGCTTCCGGCCCGCGCCGAGGTCCCGCACGCCGCTCGAGCACATGGTCCACCAGTGCGTGTCGGAAGACACCTGGATGAAGAACATGCTCGGAATCGAGATCTCGCTCCCCGCGCTTCCCGCGCGCGAGGACCGGCTCGCCTTCCTGCACCACTATGCCGATGCGTCCGGGAAACGGCGCGAGATCCTCGCGACGAAGACCGTGAACTGGTGGAACGAAAAGACGACGTTCTTCGATGTGGACGAGACGCGTTCGTGGGTCTTCCTTCGGCGGCTGACGCATTCGTCGCACCACCGCGGCCAGCTCACGGTCTACCTGCGCCTCCTGGGCCGCCCGCTCTACTCGACGTACGGGCCTACGGCCGACACGGGCGGACTCTTTCTCAACAAGGCCCCGACGATCTACCGCTACCGTTCCCTCGAGCATCTGCTTGAAGCCGAGGACGCCGGCGGAGAGTGGCCGGCGCTGCCGGGCCCGGGCGGGAAGCCGCCCACGGAGAGGCCATGAAGCTCTTACCAGCCCTAAAAACTTACGCTTGACTTACGACTTACGCGGACCTACGTTTGCCGCGTGTCGGCGCTGCCCCTCCCCGCCCCTGACTTACCTCGAGAGATCGCCGCCCGGCTGACCACCGCCGCCGGACTTTCGCGCGAACGTTTCGCGCCGGGGTTTCTGCCCACGCGGATCGAGGGGCTGGACCGGCTGCTGGGAGGCGGGCTGCCCCGCGGCGCGCTCGTGGAGATTTCGGGGCGCGCGTCCTCGGGCCGCTTCTCGGTGGCGCTCTCCGCGCTCGCCGCGACGACGCAGACGGGCGAAGCCGCCGCGCTCGTGGATCCCGGCGATCACTTCGACCCGCAGGGAGCGGTCGCCGCCGGCGCCGAGCTTTCGCGGATGCTGTGGCTGCGCCCGCGCGGGCTGAAACCCGCGCTCGCCGCGGCCGAGACCGTCCTCGCGACGGGCTTCGCGCTCGTCGTCCTCGACCTCGGGCTCTCACGCATCTTCAGGCGGCGTTTCGACGACGCCGTCTGGCTGCGCCTCGCGCGGCGCGCGCGCTTTCACGACGCGGCGCTCCTCGTCCTCGCGCCTTACCGTGTCACGGGCACTGCGGCGCGCGTCGTCCTCGCGGCCGATGCGGCGCGGGCGGGGTGGGACCGGTCCCGCCAGAGCGTGTCGCTCCTCGACGGCCTGTCCTCCCGCCTCGTACTCGAGAAGACGCGGGACGCGAAGCTGGCGAATGGAAAAGAAAAAACGAGTCTCATGAATCTTTCCCTGCTGGATGCGGTTCGGGCAGGCAAGGAAGAAAGAAAAGAAAGAAAGATTTGCTTGGAAAGGGAAGAAAAGGAAAAGAGGGAAAGAGAAAACGCCGTTTCGTTTTCCGGGCATTTGTCCGCACTCGGGCGCTGAGGGTCCGGGAGCCGGGGATATTCACCTTCTAAGAAAAACTGCATGACATCGACCGAGGCACAGCAGTGTGGGACGAACGGCGGGTATGAGGCGTGGATCAGCAAAAAAAATCTTCTCCCGTCCCGCCCCGCCTCGCGTGTCTCGTGGTGCCGCTGTTCCCCCTCGCCGCGCGGCTGCGCAGCGAGCCCGCGCTCAAGGACGAGGCGGTCATCCTGTGCGAGGGGAACGGGACGGCCGCGCACGTGGTCGCGGCCACGCGCAAGGCGCGCAAGGCCGGCATCCGCCCGGGCTTCACGCTGCCGCAGGCGCGGGCGCTCCTGCCGGACCTCCTCGCCCGCGCGCGCGACGCCGAGAGCGAGCGCGCCGCGCAGGAAGCTCTGCTCGACGTGGCCGGCACGGTGTCGCCGCGCGTGGAGGACGCGGGGGACGGCGTCGTGTATCTCGACGCGAACGGCCTCGAGCGCCTCTTTCCCGACGAGCGCGACCTCGGCCGCGCCCTGATCGCCGCCGCGAAGCGCGAATCGCTGCCCGCGCGCTGCGGACTCGCGTCGAGCAAGCTCGCCGCGCGCGTGGCCGCGACGCTTCCGGACTCCCCCGTCGCCGTGCCCGCGGGCGGCGAAGCCGCGTTCCTCGCGCCGCTGCCGCTCGCGAAGCTGGATCCCGATGCCGAGATCGTCGAGACGCTCGCGCGCTGGGGCCTCTCCTCGGTCGGCGACCTCGCGAAGCTGCCCGCAGCCGACGTCGCGAGCCGGCTCGGCGCGCGCGGGCACGCGCTGCACGAGATCGCGCGCGGGCGCGACCCACGCCCCCTCGTGCCGCGCCGGCCACCGACGGGCTTCACGGAGGGCATGGAGCTGGAGTGGCCGCTCCTCACGCTCGAGCCGTTCCTCGCGCTGGCCGAGAGCGCGCTCGAACGGCTCGCGCGGCGCCTCGAGGCGGAGGCCGTGGGCTGCGCGCGGCTCGACGTCTCCCTCACGCTCGACCCCGAAGGCTGCGACACGCGCAGCCTGGAGCTGCCCGCGCCCACGCGCGACGTGAAGACGCTGCTCACCCTCCTGCGCCTCGGTCTCGAGGGCCGGCCGCCGGGCTCCGCGGTGACGGGCTTCTCCCTCACGGCGCAGCCCGACGCGCCGCGCCGGGGCCAGCTCACGCTTTTCGGGCCGGCCGAGATCTCGCCAGACCGCCTCGCGACGGCGCTCGCGAAGCTGTTCGCGCTGCTCGGGCCCGGGCGCGTCGGCGCCCCGAGCGCCGTGGACGGCCACCGCCCCGAGCGCTTCGCCCTCGTGCCGTTCGCGCCGCCGCCTCCTCCCGCGGCGCAAAAAACTCCGAAGACGGGCCGCGGGCTTCTCTCGGTGCGCGTGCTGCGCCCGCCCATACCGCTCGAGGTGCTTCTCGAGGGCGAGCGGCCCACGTCCCTACGCGCGCTTCAGTCCGCTTCCGCAGGCGGCGGCGGACGACCGGCGCTCGAAGTGGCCGGCACCGTGCGCGTGGCTTCCGGGCCGTGGCGCCTTGAGGAGGGCTGGTGGCAGGAGGCGCCCGCCTTCCGCGCGTACTGGGACGTGGAGCTTTCGGGCGGCGGCCTTTACCGCATCTTTCACGACGAGGCGGGCGGCGATTGGTTCGCCGACGGCGTGTACGACTAGCGTTATCGTCACCCCGCAAGGAGCGCTCATGTCAACACCGTCCCTTCCATCGACTCCGGTTCCGCAATCCAAGCTCGTCGTGCCGCAGGCCGGCGCCGTCGTGAGCCGCACGCTCGTCAAGGCGGCGGGCGGCACGGTGACGGCCTTCGCGTTCGACACGGGCGAGGCGCTCAGCGAGCACAGCGCGCCCTTCGACGCGCTCGTGCTCGGGGTCGAGGGAACCGCCGATGTGACGATTTCCGGCACGCCACACCGCGTCTCGGCCGGCGAGATCCTTCGCCTTCCCGCAAACGAACCCCACGCGCTGCGCGCCACCACACCGTTCAAGATGATTCTCGTCATGGTCAAGGCATGACGCTGGACCCGGCTTTCCGACCGAGAAGGCCTCGCCTGAAAAGAAAACTCTACGACGAGGCGTATTTCCGGAAGTGGTATCACGACCCGAAGAAACGCATCGTGCGTCGTGCGGAGGTGGCGCGGAAGGCCGCGATGGCCGTCTCCGTCGCCGAGCATCTCCTCGGCCGGAGGATCCTCTCGGTGCTCGACGTGGGCTGCGGCGAGGGCGCGTGGTTTCCGCTGCTTCGCGCCCAGCGCCCGAAGCTGCACTACCTGGGCCTCGACACGAGCGACTATGCCGTTCGGCGTTTCGGCAGATCGCGCAACATGCGGCGGGGCTCGTGGGGTCAGCTCGCCGAGCTGCGCTTCGACGATCCGTTCGACCTCGTCGTGTGCTCCGACACGCTCCACTACGTGCGAACCTCCGAGGTCGTGCGGGGCCTCGAAGTGCTGCCGGAGCTGGTGGCCGGCGTCGCGTATCTCGACTTCCTCTCGGCCGACGACGATCTCGAAACGGGAATCGAGGGCGACCTCGTCGGCTTCAGGATGCGACACGCATCGTGGTATCGGCGGAAATTCCGGGAGGCGGGCCTCGTGGAATGCGGCCTCGGCTTCTGGGCCGCCTCGGATCTGGCCCCCCGGCTCACCGCGCTCGAACGCGCACCCGAGGCGCGCAAGAGGAGACGCAGATGATTGATTTCAAGGTCGTTTCCCGTCCTTGACTTACGTCTAACTTACGTCATAGGCTCGGCCCATGGCGGAAGGGCCCCCGACCCGAGACTTCATCGGCCCTTACGTCGGGTGCGGCCTGCATTCCTCGCCGGGCGCCCGCAAGGAGAAAGCGCGTCTGCGCGCGTTCGAGCACCCGCCCATTCCCGCAAAGCGCGCGAGGCCGTATGCCGAGCTCCGCGTTGCCTCGGCGTTCTCGTTCCTGAACGGCTCGTCGCTGCCGGAAGATCTCGTCGCGCGCGCGGCGGCGCTCGGCCTCCCCGCGATGGCGCTCGTGGACACGAACGGCCTCTCCGGCGCCCCGCGGTTCTGGAAGGCGGCGAAAGCGGCGGGGGTGAAAGCGCTGGTCGGGGCGGAAGTCGTCATCGCTCCGCACCCCGCTCTCATCGGGAGTCGTTCGAAGAGGCCCAGGGGATTTTCTGCTAAAGAAGAAGAGAAGGATGCGCGCGCCGCGGCCGATGCGCTACGAAGCGGCGGTCCGTCTCCCTACTCATTCGAAGAAATCCCCGGTCGGCGTGACGAAAGCCACCTCCGTGGCCCATTGGGCCTCGTTCCCCCTCCCCTCCCAGCAGGAATTTCTTATCCCCGTCTCACGCTTCTCGCCGAGAACCAGAAGGGCTACCGGAACCTCTGCTCGCTTCTCACCGCCGCCGCCGCGGGGAAGCCGAAGGGGCAGGCGGCCGCGACGTGGGAGGAAGTCGCCGCGCACGCGGAAGGGCTGCACGTCCTGACGGGCGGCGAGGAGAGCGTCGTGACGCGCGCGCTGACGTCGCGCGACACGGGCGGCTTCGACGCGGCGCGGCGCGAGCTGGATCGCCTCGCGGCGCTCTTCCCGGGACGCGTGCACGTGGAGCTCGAGCGCCACTTCCTGCGCGAGGAGGAGCACCTGAACCGCGCGCTCCTCGACCTCGCGGGCGCCGCGCGCCTGCCGGTTCTCGCGACGAACGGCGCGCGCTACGCGCAGCGGAAGGACAAGGACCTCTTCGACGCGCTCACGTGCATCCGCCAGCACACGCACCTCGACGCCGCCGGCACGAAGCTGCACGCGGGGCGCGAGCGCCACCTGAAGTCCGCGGCCGACATGGAGGCGCTCTTCGCGGATCTGCCGGGCGTCCTCGAAAAGAGCGCCGAGCTCGCGGGCCGGCTTTCCTTCACGCTCGCGGATCTCGGCTACCGCTTCCCCGCGTACCCGCTGCCGCCGGGCGAGACGCCGTCGTCGTTCCTCAAGCACGTCACGTGGGAGGGCGCGCGGGCGCGCTTTAGGCCGCTCACGGGAAAGGCGCAGGCGCAGATCCAGCGGGAGGTCGACCTCATCGAGAAGCTGGACCTCGCGGGCTACTTCCTCATCGTCTGGGACATCGTGAACTTCTGCAAGAAGGAGCGCATCCTCGTGCAGGGGCGCGGCTCGGCCGCGAACAGCGCCGTCTGCTACGCGCTCTCGATCACGGCGGTGGACCCCGTGAAGATGGAGCTTCTCTTCGAGCGCTTCCTCTCGGAGGAGCGCGGGGAGTGGCCCGACATCGACCTCGACCTGCCCTCGGGCGACCCGCGCGAGAAGGTGATCCAGCACGTCTACAGGACGTACGGAGCCGACGGCGCCGCGATGACGGCGAACGTCATCACGTACCGCGACCGTTCGGCGGCACGCGAGATGGCGAAAGCCCTCGGGTTCTCGCCGGAGCAGGTGGACACGATCGCGAAGCACCTCGGGACGTGGAGCTTCGGCGAGTACCGCGACGGCGCGGCCGACCTCTCGAAGGAGATGGCGGCCGCCGGCTTCGATCCCGCGCATCCGCGCGTCGCGCACTTCGGGAAGCTCTTCATGCGCGTCCAGAGCCTCCCGCGCCACCTCGGACAGCACTCGGGCGGGATGGTCGTGGCGATGGGCAAGCTGTCCGAGGTCGTGCCGCTCGAGCCGGCGGCGATGGAAGGGCGCGTCGTCATCCAGTGGGACAAGGACGACTGCGCGGACCTCGGCATCGTGAAGGTGGATCTCCTCGGCCTCGGGATGCTGGGCGCGATCGAGAAGATGCTGCCCCTGATCAAGGCGCAGGAGGGCGTGGACGTGGACCTCGCGCACCTGCCCGCGGACGACCCGAAAGTGTACGAGCTGCTCCGTGCGGCCGACACGATCGGCCTCTTCCAGGTCGAGAGCCGCGCGCAGATGGCCTCGCTGCCCCGCCACGCGCCGAAGGTCTTCTACGACATCGTCGTGCAGGTCGCGATCATCCGGCCGGGGCCGATCGTGGGCGGGATGGTGCATCCGTTCTTCGACCGGCGGCAGGGCAAGGCGCCGGTCGAGTATCCGCACCCGTGCCTCGAGCCGATCCTGAAACGGACGCTCGGCGTGCCGCTTTTCCAGGAGCAGCTCCTCAGAATCGCGATGGTGGCTGCGGGCTTTACGGGCGGCGAGGCGGAAGAGCTGCGCCGCGCAATGGGCTTCAAGCGCTCGGAGGAGCGCATGGGCGCGATCGAGGAGCGGCTCCGCTCGGGCATGGCGAAAAAAGGCATCACGGGGCCCGCGCAGGACCAGATCGTCAAGTCCATCACGTCTTTCGCGCTCTACGGCTTCCCCGAGTCGCACGCGGCCAGCTTCGCGCTCATCGCGTATGCGAGCGCGTGGCTCAAGGCGCATCACCCGGCGGCGTTCACGGCGTGCCTCCTGAACGCGTGGCCGATGGGCTTCTACCACCCCGCCACGATCGTGAAGGACATCCAGCGCAAGGGCACGGCGGTGCTGCCGATCGACGTGAATTTCTCGGGATGGGATTGCAGGGTGGAGAGAGAGCAAAAAAATCCTCTGGCGGTTAGGCTGGGGACGCGCTTCCTCAAGGGGCTGAAGCAGACGACCGGGGAAGCCATCGAAAAGGAACGAGAGAAGGGATTCTTCGAAGATGTCGCGGACTTCTCGCGCCGCTGCCGTCTCCGTCCCGACGAGATGACCTTGCTCGCGTATTCCGGTTCTCTTTCGTCCCTCGGCGTCTCCCGCCGCGAGGCGTTGTGGCAGGTGGCGGAGGTCTCCCGCCCCCTCGGCGCTCTCTACGAAACTCTTCCTCTTTCTTCCTCCTCGCAGAATTCTCCTCTCCCCGAGATGTCCCTGATCGAAGAGACGACCGCCGACTACCGCGCGACGGACCTCACCGCGGGGCCGCACCTCCTCGAGCATCTGCGTCCGGCGCTCGCGGCGCGGTCGATCCTGTCGGCCCGGGAGCTCCGAAACGTGCCCGAGGGCGAACGCGTGAAAACCGCGGGCGCCGTCATCGTGAGGCAGAGGCCGGGCACCGCGAAGGGCTTCGTCTTCCTGTCGCTGGAGGACGAAAGCGGCATCGTGCAGGCGATCGTGCGCCCGGACCTCTTCCGGGAGCACCGCTCGGTCATCGTGGGCTCGGGAGGCCTCGTCGTGGAGGGAAAGCTCCAGAAGGAAGGCGGAAACGTCTCGGTGCGGGCCGAGCGGTTCTGGCCGCTCCCGGCGCTGCCCGACCTTCCCAGCCACGACTTCCGCTGAAGCTCCGCGTCAATTCGGGGCCGCGATTCGCGCGGCCTCGTTCAGCTTCGAGGCGGCCGTCGCGAGAGCGTTGAGCAGCCGCGCCGTCTCGGCCTCGACCGACCCGTCGCCGTGCAGCGCCCGCCGGAGGCCGGGCAGCGTCTCCGTCCCGCAACCCGTCTCGGCGGACGGCCCGAGCAGAAGGTTGCGGCGTGCGAACTCGGGCGCGGCCGCATCGTGAAAGGCCGCCATGGCATCGAGGAGGAGGGGCTCGGCTTTCTCCGCGCACAAGCGGCGGCGCGCCGCGTCGAGCGACTCCCACTCCCGCGCGGCGAGACCCAGCCGCCGAGCCGCCGACACGAGCTCGCTCCGGCGCGCGAGGCCGGCGGCGGTCGGATCCTTCGCGAGCTTCGACAGCTCGTCGTCCAGGAACGAGGCAACTTCGGAGAGGTGCCAGGGCGGCTCGGGCGACTCCGCGAGCACTGACGTGAAGAGCGCGAGGATGCGCGCGAGCGTCGCGCTGACGCGATAGCCGGGATCGAGAATCCGGCCCAGCAGGTACGGATCGTCGTAGGCCGAGTGGTACTGAGGATACGTGCGCCGCCCGAACCCCAGCTCGACCGACGGGACGCCGCCAAGGCCGAGGAACGGCGACGTGTCCCCGCTGAAACCGGGCAGCTGCGGCAGCCCGCGCAGAGACAGAAGGACGTGACCCGAAACGGGGTCGGCGACGCGCCCGAGGACCTCGTCGAGCGATCCCTTCAAACCCGGCGAGACGTCGGCCATGAAATCGAGGGCACGCACGGTAGAGTCGAGGTAGAGAAATGCCGCCATCGGCGACGCGTGCGCGGCCAGGCGCTCTTCGACCCAGAGCGTCGAGCCGAGCATGCCGTACTCCTCGCCGTCGAAGAGCGTGAAGACGATGTCGCGTTCGGGCCTCCAGCCGTCGCGCACGAGGGCCGCGAGGGCTGACGCGCTCTCGAGAACTGCGGCGACGCCCGAAACGGGGTCGACGGCGCCGTTCACCCAGGCGTCGGTGTGCGCGCCGACGACGACGACACCGGCGTCGCGCCGGCGCCCCGCAAGCGTCGAGGTGACGTTGCGGAGCACGCGCTCCTCGGTGCGCGAGCGCGTGTGAAGCCGTACGGTCTCCCGGGTCGCGCCGAGGCGGTACGGGACCTTGAGCCATCCCGTCCATGCCTCGGGTGAGGGCCGCCCTTCCACCCGTCCGAGCAGATCCCTCGCGACGCTCTCCGAAACGGGCAGCGCCGGCAGTGCGGGACGAAGCCTCGGGATGGCGCGGCCCGCCGCGCAGTCGGGATCGCCGGGGCGCAGGAAATAGCGCAGCATCGAGCCGCGCTGCACCGTCCACGGGTTCAGGTACGGCCCCGCGGGAAAGTCCGGCTTGACGATCCCGAGATCGCGGCGCTCCGGGTAGAGGAGGAGGGCCGCAGCCCCCGCCTCCTCCGCGAGGAGCGACTTCATCGCGCGACAGACACCCTGAGCCCGCGCGAGGACGACCGCGCCCTTCACGGCGACGCCGGCCCGGCGCAGGACTTCGTAGTCCTCTCGCGCTCCGTGGTTCGCGTAGACGACGCGCCCGGAGACGTCGCCGTCGGGAGCCCACGCGAAGAAGGGCAGCTCGGCCGGCGCCGACATCGAGTACGGATCGCCCGGGAGCGCCGGTTCGGCGAGATCGAACGTGTGGCCCGCGGGTCCCTCGATCGCGAGCCGGGCTTCCACGGGCTCTGGAATTCCCACGGTGTGCTCCGAGATCACCGTCTCGAAGCCCGCGGCGCGCAGGAACTCAGCAGCTGAATCGACGACGGCCCGCTGCGCGGGGCTTCCCGCGCGGTGCGGGACGCGCGCGAGCGTCTCCACGCTTCTCTTCATCCGGGCGGAGTCCACGAGCGTCTCGAAGCGTGCCGCGCGTCGCGCCAGCGGATCGCGCCCTCCGCAAGCCGCGAGTGCGGAGAGGGCGAGGGCGACGGCAGCGCTCGGGCGGCGCGTCACCGCTGGCGCGAGGTCCCGGGCGTTGGCCGCGGGGGACGCTGGCCGCCCTCGGCGACCAGATTCGCCAAGACGAGCTGTTCGCGGGCGCGAGAGAAGGAGGCCGCGAGGCGACCGACCTCCTTCGCCGCGGCCGCGCGGTCGTTCCGGCCGACGGCCTCATCGAGCGCCGGGAGCGCCGCGGCGCCGCAGCCCGTCTCGGCCGAAGGCCCCCACAGGCGGCACCCCCGTCCAAACGCGGCGCCCGGCGCGGCGAATGCGCCGAGCGCGACCGAGACGAGCCGATCGAGCTTCCCCGCCTCCTTTCCCGGCCCTCCCGCGTCACGCACTCGCGCGTCCCATGTGCGTGCCTCGGCCTCGAAGAGCTCGATCTGGCTCGAGAGCGGCCCCGCGATCTGCGGCACCCACGCGATCGACGAGGGATGGCGCGCCTGGACCTCGCGAATCTCGCGGCCCGCGAAATCGGCGAGCTCGCCGAAGCGCAACGGGAAGAGCCGCGGGGTCGCGAGCATGCCCGTGTAAAGGGCGAGGATGCGGCTGAGCGTCGCCGTTCGCGCGTAGCCGGGATCGCCGAACCGCTTCATCCAGGTCACGGTGTCGTAGAGCGTGTGGTAGCTCCCGTACCAGCGGCCGAAACCCAGCTCGGCGACCGGTGTCGCGGAGAAGCCGAGGAAAGGCGCGGTGTCGCTCGAGAAGCCCGGCAGGTCCGGCAGGCCGGAGGTTTCCGAGAGCGTCCTTCCAGGAGCTCCCGGGTCGCGCACGAGCCGCAGCACGTCGGCGAGGAGGCCGCGAAGACCGGGGGTCGCGCTCGAGTAGAGATCGTTCGAGCGGACGGCCGAATCCACGTTGACGAAGGCGAGGGCGGGAACGTCCCCGCTCGCGAGGCGCTCCTCCAGCCACCAGGTGGAGCCGAACATGCCGGGCTCTTCACCGTCGAAGAACGCGAACACGACGGGACGGGAAGGCTTCCAGCCGCGCTGGCCGAGCCGCGCGAGAGCGGTGGCCGTCTCGAGCACGGCCGCCGTGCCGGACGAGGGATCGACCGCTCCGTAAACCCAGGCATCGATATGGCTGCCGACGACCACGGGCGAGGCCAGAGGATCGGCGCCCGGAACCGTCGCGAGGACGTTGCGGAGCGAAGCGCGCACCCGCTTTCCTCGCACGGTCATCCGCACGCGCGCGGGTCCCGGACCGAGCGTGTAGGGCGCGTCGAGGAGGCCCTTCCAGTCAGGCGGAGACGCCGGGCCCGCCAGTTCGCGAAGGAGCGCCTCGGCGACGTCGCCCGAGATCGGGAGCGCCGGAATCTTCGGCAGCGTGTCGACACCCGTCGCCTTCGCGCGGCCCGGATCGCCCGGGCGAAGGAAGTACTTGAGGAGCGAGCCGCGCGAGACGGCCCACCGGTTCGTGGACGGGCCCGCGGGATAGGGCGGCTTGACGATGCCCTGGTCGCGCGGTTCGACGTAGACGAGGAGCCCCGCGACACCCGCGCGCTCGGCCGCGAGCGACTTCATCCCGCGGCAGACGCCTTGCGCCTTGACGAGCGCGATCTTGCCGCGCACGTCGACGCCCGCCTTGCGCAGCGCCTCGAAGTTCTCAGGCCCGCCGAAGCCCGCGTACACCACCAGGGCTTCGAGATCGGCATCTGGCGCATACGCGAGGAAGGGCAGCTCGTCCTTCGCGATGGCCGTCGCCGGATCCTCGGCGAGGGCGCGCTCGTGCAGGTCGAACGTGCGTGGAACGGGTTTCGTGAGCGCGAGCGAAAGCGTCACGGGCTCCCACAGGTCGACCTCGTGCACGTCGCTCCATGTCTTCAGGCCTGCGCTTCCGAGCCGGCGCGCGATTTCGTCCGCGACCGCCGCGTTCGCGGGCGTGCCCGCCCGGTGCGGGCTCTTCGCGAGAGTTTCGAGCGTTTCGCCGATCCTCTCGGGCGACACGAGCCCGTCAACGTCTGAACGGAACCGCGCGAGAAAAGGCCTGCGCGCGCGCAGGACGACGAATCCGATCCCGAGGATCGCGAGCATCGCGACGGCGACCGCGATGACGGTGACGCGTCGAATTTCGATGTCCTCCGTTTGGCGTTCTCATGTTAACAGCGCCCTTCACACCACCCGCATGAGGAGGCTGGCGTTCGTTCCGCCAAACCCGAAGGAGTTCGACAGCGCGACGGGGATCTTCTTCTCGCGCGCCGTATTCGGCGTGTAATCGAGATCGCAGTCGGGGTCGGGAGTCGCGTAATTGATCGTGGGGGGAACCACGCCATGGCGCATGGCGAGCGCCAGGATGCCGGCTTCGAGGCCCCCCGCCGCACCCAGGAGATGCCCCGTCATGGACTTCGTCGACGAAACCGCGAGCTTCTTCGCGTGATCGCCGAAGACCCGCTTGATGGCGATCGTCTCGATGCGATCGCCGTGCGGCGTGGACGTGCCGTGTGCATTGACGTAAACGACCTCCTCCGGGCTCACGCCCGCGTCGCGAAGCGTGTTCCGCATGACGCGAAACGGGCCGTCGCCGTCCTCGGAAGGCGCCGAGATGTGGTACGCGTCGCCGGACATCCCGTAACCCGCAAGCTCCGCGTAGATCGAAGCGCCGCGCGCCTTCGCGACGGCGAGGTCCTCGAGCACCAGGATGCCCGCCCCCTCGCCGAGGACGAAGCCGTCGCGGTCCTTGTCCCACGGCCGCGAGGCGCCCTTCGGATCGTCGTTACGCGTCGAAAGGGCGCGCATCGCCGAGAAACCGCCTACCGCGAGCGTCGTGATGACGGCCTCCGAGCCGCCCGCGATCATCGCGTCGGCGTCCCCGCGTCGGATGACGTTCGCCGCGTCGCCGATCGCATGGGCCGACGTCGCGCAGGCCGTGGCCGTTGCCGAATTCGGGCCTTTCGCGCCCGTCTGAATCGAGACGAGGCCCGAGCACATGTTCACGATGAGGCCGGGAATGAAGAACGGGCTTATCCGCCGGGGCCCTTTCTCGAGGACGATCTTGTGCGTCTCCTCGATGAGCGGCAGCCCCCCGATCCCCGAGCCGATGCACACACCCACGCGCTCGGCGTTCTCGGGCGTGACGGCGAGGCCCGAATCGGTCATCGCCTCCTTCGCCGCCGCGACGGCAAAGTGGATGAACGTGTCGAACTTCTTGACTTCCTTCTTCTCGAGGAACGCTCCCGGGTCGAACCCCTTTACCTCGCCGGCGATGCGGCACGCGTAATCCGTGGCGTCGAAGCGGCTGATCATCCCGATGCCGGAGACGCCTGCCGTCAGGCTGGCCCAGTTCTCCTTCGCGGTGAGGCCGACCGGAGACACGAGGCCAACGCCCGTGACGGCCACGCGCCGTCGACCGCGGCCGTCGAGTAGGGGAGCTGGATTCGCGGACACGCGCCGAGGCAGCCTCGAATCAGGCGGACTTCGCGTGCGACTCGATGTAGGCGACCGCGTCCTTGACCTTCTGGATCTTCTCGGCGTCCTCGTCCGGGATCTCGATGCCGAACGCCTCCTCGAAGGCCATGACCAGCTCGACCGTGTCGAGGGAGTCCGCGCCGAGGTCGTCCACGAAAGAGGCCTCGGGCTTCACCTCGTCCGCCTGGACGCCGAGCTGCTCCACGATGATGCCCTTGACCTTTTCTTCCACCGAATTCGCCATCGCGATCCTCCGAAAATCTTCGTCTCGCGGGAGACCGGCATTCTGAGGGCTGCCGGGACCCGATTTCAAGCGTGCGGAGTCTATCCGATGGAGAAAGCGCGATGATTCCCGGATTCAATCCCCTATCCCGGCGCGAATTCCTGCGGCTCAGGGGACGCGGATTCCGAGGAGACTACGATTGGAGCTACCGGGGAGGGGCGACGCCGGATGTCGAACGATCGATTTGGAGCCGACCGCGAATCCGTTCTCTTCCACTCGAAGAAGATGTGGGAGGCCGGGCTCGTCGTCGCGTCGGCGGGCAACGTCAGCGCGCGCATCTCCGGCCAGAACGCCATCGCCATCACGCCGACGTCCGTTTCCTATGACGTGATGACGGCGGATCAGGTCGTGGTCGTCAGCCTCGACACGGGTCTCTCGATCGAGTCGAAGGCCCGGCCGTCCGTGGAGCTCCCGACGCACCTCGCCATCTACCGTCATCGGAGGGACGTCGGAGCGATCGTTCACACGCACGCGCCCTGGGTCTCGACCTTGTCCGTTCTCCGCAGGGCGCTCCCTCCGATCATCGACGAGATGATCGTCTACTTCGGGGGGACGATCGAAGTCGCCGACTACGCCTTCACGGGCACCGACGACCTGGGCGCCAACGTGGTCGCCAAACTCGGTGACCGGGCGGGAGTGCTGCTCTCGAATCACGGCAACGTCTGTGTGGGGAGGGATCTCGACGAAGCGCTGCATGTCGCGCTCACGATGGAAGCCTCCGCCCGCATCTACATCGAAGCCCTGCGAACGGGCGACCCCGTCGTTCTTCCTGAGGGGGCACTCCGGGCGGGACGGGCGATGTACGAAAAGCTGCGAAGGCGGCCCTGTTAGCCCGCTCGACGTGAGCGCCCTTCCGCGGTCTACCCGATGTAGAGCCCGCCGCTCACGTTGAGACAGGTCCCCGTCACGTAGGCGGCCGCGTCGGACGCCAGATAGACGACGGCGCCCGCCACGTCGGCGCCCGTTCCGAGCCGCCCGAGGACGATCTTTTCGACGAGCGCTTTCTTCTGGTCCTCGTTGAGCGAATCCGTCATCGACGTCTCGATGTAGCCCGGCGCGACGGCGTTCACGGTGATCCCCCGCGATCCGATCTCGCGCGCGAGCGCCTTCGTGAACCCGACGACGCCGGCCTTGGCCGCGGCATAGTTCGTCTGGCCCGGGTTCCCCATGAGCCCCACGACGGACGTGATGTTCACGATGCGCCCCTGGACCCGTTTTTTCAGCATGACCTTCGCGGCTTCCTGGGCGCAGAGGAAGACCCCCGTGAGGTCGGTCGCGAGGACCTTGTCCCAGGACTCCATCGACATCCGAAGGATGAGCCCGTCATCGGTGATGCCGGCGTTGTTCACGAGGATGTCGAGCTTTCCGTGCTTCTCCACGATCGCCTTGAAGGCCGCCGAGACGGACGCGGGCTCCGTGACGTCGAGGCGCAGGGCCTCGGCCCGGCCGCCCGACGACGTGATCGCCCGGGCGACGGCGTCCGCCTTGTCTTCGCTGCGGGCGGCGACGACGACGTGCGCGCCCGCGGCGCCGAGCGCTTTCGCGATCGACTCCCCGATGCCTTGCGAGCCGCCGGTGACGAGCGCGACCTTTCCCTCGAGCGAGAACGAAAGAGTCATCTGAGCTTCCTTTCTCCGTCAGGCGAGCGTCGCGAGCGCGGCAGCCGTGGACGTGGTCTTCACGGGCCAGTCCTTCGCGATGCGTTTCGCGAGGCCCGCGAGAACCGTCCCCGGCCCGGCCTCGACGGCCGACGGGGCCAGGCCCGCGAGGCGCTGGACGGACTCGACCCACCGCACGGGTGAGCAGATCTGGCGCAGGAGCGAGTCGCGGGCCACCTCGGGGTCGGTGGTCTCGCGGGCGTCCACGTTCGTGACGACCGGGATCGCGAGCGGGCGGAACGCCGCCGCCGCGAGGAACGGCGCGAGGTTCTCCTCGGCGGGCTTCATGAGCGCGCAGTGGAACGGGGCGGAGACGGGGAGCGGGAGGACGCGTTTGGCGCCCTTCGCTTTCAGGATCTCCGCCGCCCTCGCGACGCCGGCGGCGCTCCCCGCGATGACGGTCTGCTCCGGCGAGTTGAAGTTCGCCGCCGAGCAGATTTCGCCGGTAGCCGCGGCCGCTTCCGCGCACGCTTCGACGACGGCCTCGGGAGAAAGACCGATGACCGCCGACATGGCGCCCCGGCCCGGCGGGACGGCCTCCTGCATGAAAAGGCCGCGGCGGCGGACGAGGACGACCGCATCCTCGAGCGTGAGCGCGCCGGCCGCGACGAGCGCCGCGTACTCGCCGAGCGAGTGGCCGGCCGCGACTGCCGGCGCGAGGCCCTTCGCCTTCAGGACCTCGAGCACGGCGACCGCGTGCGTGAGGATCGCGGGCTGCGTGACCGCGGTCTGCTTGAGGTCCTCGTCGCTCCCTTCGAAGGAGACCCTCGAAACGGACAGCCCGAGCGGCGTGAGCGCCGCGTCCGCCCGCTCGTAGACCCGGCGGGCCTCCGGAAAGGCCCGCGCGAGGTCCCGTCCCATGCCGGCGAATTGCGAGCCTTGGCCCGGAAAGAGGAACGCGAGCCGCACCTTTTCACCAGCGAACGAGCGCGGCACCCCAGGTGAGCCCGCCGCCGAACGCCGTGATGAGAATGATGTCTCCGCGCTTCAAACGGCCGTCGCGGGCGTACTCGTCGAGCGCGATCGGGATCGAGGCCGAGCTCGTGTTCCCGTAGCGTCCGATGTTGTTCATGCAGCGCTCGGGCGGTATCTGGAGCCGGTCGGCCGTGGCGGTCAGGATCCGCTCGTTCGCCTGGTGCGGGAGGAGCCAGTCCACGTCGGCGGTCGTGAAGCCGCTCTCCGCGAGGACGAACTTGCTGACCTCCACCATCGATCGGATCGCGACCTTGAAAGTCTCGCCGCCTTTCATCTGGATGAAGGGAAGCCTCTTCTCGAGCGTCTCGGGACGATTCGGCGGGTACGTGGACCCGCCGCCCGGCATCGCGATGAAGGGGGCTCCCTCTCCGTCCGAGTGGATCGACGTCGAGAGAACGCCGTGGTCGGCCCTCGTCGCCTTGAGGACGGTCGCGCCCGCGCCGTCTCCGAACAGGATGCACGTGCCGCGGTCGGTGTAGTCCACGAATCGGGTGAGGAACTCGGCGCCGATGAGGAGGATGTTCTTTGCCTTGCCGGACTGGATGAGCCCGTCCGCCACGTGAAGCCCGTACAGCCAGCCCGAGCAGGCGGCGTTCAGATCGAACGCAGCGGCTTTCTTCGCGCCCAGCTTGAACTGCACGACCGGCGCGGCGCCCGGGATCAGGTGATCGGGCGTGCAGGTCGACAGGATCACCGTGTCGAGGTCGGCGGCTGATATTCCCGCGTCTTTGAGCGCGGGAATCGCCGCGCGCACGCAGAAGTCCGACAGGACGTCTCCCTCGCCCGCCACGCGGCGTTCGCGAATGCCCGTGCGCGACGTGATCCATTCGTCGGACGTCTCGACCATTTTCGCCAGGTCGTCGTTCGTCAGGATCCTGTCCGGAATGGCCCGGCCCGTGCCGGCGATCGTGGCGTGAAACATCGTTCCCTCCGTGGGACGTGAAGCCCGAATGTTACCGGGAGAGCGATGGCGGCGCGAACAGGAGCGCCCGCTCGCGGATTTTCTCGGGAATCCCGCGTCGCACGAAGTCGTCCGCGGCGCGGATGGCGTTGCGCACCGCCTTCGCGTTCGAGCGTCCGTGCCCGATCAGACAGGCGCCGTTCACGCCGAGCAGCGGCGCGCCTCCGTACTCGCTGTAGTCGAGGCGCTTCTTGAACGACCGGAAGGCGTCCTTCGAGAGCAGAAAGCCCATCGAGGCCTGGAGGCTTCGCGTGATCTCCTGCTTGAGGGCCTCCTCGACGAGGTGCGCGAGGCTCTCGGAGACCTTGAGGATGACGTTGCCCGTGAACCCGTCCGTCACGATGACGTCCACGTCGCCGTCGTAGACGTCACGGCCCTCGACGTTCCCGATGAACCGCAGCCCGGACTCCTTCAGGAGGCTGAAGACCTCCTTCACGGTGTCCGTGCCCTTGCCTTCCTCCTCGCCCACGGACATCAGGCCGATCTTCGGCTTCTCGATGCCGAGGACTTCCTGGGCATAGAAGTGGCCCATGATGGCGAACTCGCGGTAGTGCTCCGGGCGGCAGTTCACGTTCGCCCCGACGTCGAGGAGCACGCGCTTGCGGTCGAGTCCCGGCAGCACCGTCGCGAGGGCCGGCCGGTCGATCCCCTCGACGACGCCCATGATCATCTTCGCGACGACCATGGCGGCGCCGGTGTGCCCGGCCGTGAACATGCCCTTCGCGCGCCCGTCTCGCACGCATTCGGCCGCGATCCGGACGGACGCGCGTCGCTTCTTTCGAATGGGAGTGATCGAGGGCTCGTCGAAGAGGACGACTTCGTCCGCATCGACGACGTCCACGCGGCTTCCGTTGTAAGCGGCCTTGCGGAGCTCGGACTCGATCTCCCGCCGCCGGCCGACGAGGAGCGTGTCGAGACCGAAATCAACGGCCGCCGCGACCGCGCCCTCCACGTTGACGCGGGGGGCGTGGTCGCCCCCCATGGCGTCGACGGCGATCGCCAAGTCAGGCCTTCTCGGCTCCGCTCATGACTTCCCGGCCCTTGTAATGACCGCAGGACGGGCACACCCGGTGCGGGAGCTTCTCCGTGCCGCAGTTTGTGCAGGTCGAGGTTTGCTTGGGCTTCAGGAAATCGTGGGCGCGGCGAAGGTCGCGGCGCGTCTTGCTGTGGCGGTGTTTCGGATTCGGCATGGCGGTCTCCTGTACGTTCAGGCGCGCGGCGGCGAGAACGAAAAGTCCTGGTTCAGTTCCCGGGCTCGAGAAGCGTTCGAAGCGATTTCCAGCGCTCGTCCCCGGGAGGCTTGCAGACGCACGGCGCCGCGTTCCGGTCGGCGCCGCACATCGGACAGAGCCCGCGGCAGTCCTCCCGGCAGAGCGCCTTCAGGGGAAGCTCGAGCTGCACCTGCTCCTCGACGAGAGGGTCGAAGGGGACGACGAGGTCGTCGTAGTAAAGGACGTCGAGGTCCGCCGGCGAAAGCTCGAGGCCGTCTTCCGGGTCTTCCTCTCCCCTCGCGCGCTTCTCGGTCCGGTCCGCCTTCGGGACGGGCTTCCCCTCGCGCGGCTTCTCGTGCGCCGGCGCGAAAACCCAGAACGCCTCGCTCGAGCGGCGGAACGAAACGGGGGCGAGGCAGCGCGCGCACGAGGTGACGCCGTCGAAGACGACTCGGCCGTTCAGCACGAAGCCCGGTCCCTGCCGTTCGAGACGACCCGTGAACGTCACGGGCGAGAGCGACACGAGCTCGGGACGCGCCAGACGCCCGGCCGGAAAGTCGAACTGATGAGAAAGATCAACCGGCTGATCGAAAGCCGCCTCGAGGTTCAGATCCATGGGAAAAGGCTCCTCCGCAACGAAGAGGAGCCGCGGAATATAACATGGATGCATGCGCCTCGCCGTCGACGCGCGCCCGCTCCAGGAGCGTCCGACCGGCGTCGGCCGTTATCTCGAAGGGCTGCTTTCCGCATGGCTCGACCGGGAGCCGGCGGATTCGTTCATCCTGCTTTCGCCGCGGAGCGTCCACGTACCGGCGCGCCTCGCCGGGCGCGTGGAGACGGCGGCCTCTCCCCCGCTGCCTGGAACGGTCTGGCTGCAGACCGCCGCCACCCGCACCGCGCGGCGCGCCGGCGCCGACGCTTTCTTCGGAAGCCTCGGCATCCTCCCGCTCCTCTCGTCGCTGCCGGGCGTCGCAACCGTGCACGACCTCACTCCGCTTCTCCACCCCGAGTGGCACTCGCGGAAGAACCGCCTCGGTTTCAATCCCTTCATCGGCGCGACCGTCCGCCGCGCGCGGCGCATCGTGGCGGTGTCCGACGCGACGCGACGCGACCTCGTCTCGGCGTTCCCCGAAGCCGCGCCGAAGACGGTCGTCGTCCACAACGGCGTCGAGCCCGAAACTCCCGCTGCTTCCGCCTCGGTCCCGCACGGCGGGAAGCCGTACGTCCTCCATGTGGGCACGCTCGAGCCGCGCAAGAACGTCTCCCGGCTCGTCGCGGCGATGGAGTCGATCTGGGATCGCCGCCCGGACTTTCCGGACCTCGTCCTCGCGGGCGGAAGCGGCTGGGGGATGGACGGGTTCACCGAACGAGTCGTGCGCTCGCGCCACGCCGCGCGGGTCGAGCGCGTCGGCTATCTCGGCCAGGGCGAGCGTGCGCGCTGGCTCGCGGGCGCGCGTGTCTTCGCGTATCCCAGCCTTTACGAGGGCTTCGGCCTCCCGCCCCTCGAGGCGATGGCTCAAGGCACGCCCGTCGTGGGCTCGTCGGCGTCGTCGCTGCCGGAGGTGATGGGCGACGCCGGCCTCCTGCCCGACCCGGCGAGCGTCCCCGACATCGCCGCGGCGCTGGAAAAGGCACACGACGACACGGAGTTTCGGCGCCGCGCGGCAGAGGAGGGCCCGCGGCGGGCGCACACTTTCACGTGGGCGGCCGCCGCCGCAAAGACGCGCAGGGTTTTCGAAGAGGCGCTCTCTTGACGGAGCTCAGGAAGCTCATCCTCGTGGACGCTCGCAAGGCGCGCGACTTCGGGATCGGAAGTTACATCAGGGGCCTTCTCGGCGGCCTCGCGGGCCTGAACCGTTTCGACCTCCGGGCGCTGATTCGTCCGGGCGACGAGGCTCTCCTTCCCGCAGGCGTGGCGACGACGGTCTGCGCAGCCGGGCACTACTCGCTCGGCGAGCTCGTGGCCGTCCGGCGGGCGATCTCGGCGGCGAAGCCGGATCTCTTCCACGCGCCGCACTACGTGCTGCCGCTCTTCCCGCCGCGCGCGACGGTCGTCACGGTCCACGACCTCATGCACCTCTCCCGGCCGGAGCACGCGACGCCCGCGAAACGCGCGTACGCGCGCTGGATGATCGGCCGCGCGTTGCGGCTCGCAGCGAAAGTGATCGCGGTGTCCGAGGCCACGAAGAAAGAGATTCTTGCTTTCGGACCCTCTCATGGCCTCAAGGTCGAAGTCATTCCAAACGGAGTGGACGAGAGATTTTTCTTAGAAGGTGAAGAGAGCAATGCAGGCGCTCGTCGGGTGCCCGCATCGCTTTCTTCCATTCTTCCTTTCAAAGAATCCTCTTCTTCTCCCCGTTCTTGTCTTCCTTACCTTCTCTTCCTCGGCAACGACAAGCCGCACAAGAACCTCGACGGTCTTCTCGCCGCGTGGCCGCGCGTCCGCGCGGCGCATCCCGCGCTGTCGCTCGTCCTCGCAGGCGTCGAGCCCGGACGGACTCTGCCCGAAGGCACGAAGACCGTCGGCTGGGTGCCCGACGAGGACGTGCCCGCCCTCCTCGCCGGCGCCCTCGCGCTCGTTCTGCCGTCGTTCGCCGAGGGCTTCGGACTGCCCGTCCTCGAAGCGCAGGCGGCCGGCACGCCCGTGGCGTGCTCGGACCTCCCCGCACTCCGCGAAGCCGCGGGCGACGCGGCGGTGTTCTTCGATCCGCACGACGTCGATTCGATGGTTACGGGGATACAGAGAATTCTGAAAGAGGAAGAGCTTAGAAAGGGATTGAGAAAGAGGGGACGGGCGCGGGCGAAGGAATTCTCGTGGCGGCGCGCGGCGGAGCAAACCGCGGCGGTGTATGAAGACGTTCCCAGAAGGGTGAAGTGAGAGTCGCCCTCGTCCACGACTGGCTGACGGGCACGCGCGGCGGCGAGAAAGTGCTCCTGGAGCTCGTCCGGATGTTTCCGGGCGCCCCGGTTTTCACGCTCTTCCATTTCCCCGGCTCGCAGCCCCCCGAGATCGAGGCCGCGGAAATCCGGACGACGTTCCTCCAGAAGCTCGTCTCGCCCCGCGCGGACTACCGGAAGCTCCTTCCCCTCTTCTTCGTGGCCGCCGAAACGTGGAATCTCTCCGGGTTCGACCTCGTGATCTCGTCCTCGCACTGCGTCGCCAAGAGCGCGAAGAGGGCGCCGGGCTCCTTCCACCTGTGCTACTGCCACACACCGGTGCGATATCTGCACGACCAGTTCGACGACTACTTCCGCAACCGCTCCGCGGCGGCCCGGGCGGCGGCGCGCCTCGTGCGGGCCCCGCTTCGCGGGTGGGATCTCTCGACCGTGCCCCGTGTGGACGCCTTTCTCGCCAATTCGGAAAACGTCAAAAGCCGCATCGCCCGGCTCTGGGGACGCGAGGCGGAAGTCGTGTTTCCTCCCGTGGACACGGAGTTCTATACGCCGCCCCCTCCCGGGACGCGTCGGGAAGGCTTCCTCGTCGTGTCGGCGCTCGCCCCCTACAAGCGCCTCGACGACGCAATCGACGCCGCCAACGCCCGGAAGCTGCCCCTCGCGATCGCGGGGTTCGGGCCGGAGCGCCCGCACCTCGCGAAGCGGGCCGGTGAGACGGTCCGATTCCTCGACACTCCCAACGACGAGATGTTGCGCGACCTGTACCGCGCCTCGGAGGCCGTGATGATGCCGGGTGAGGAGGATTTCGGCATCGTTCCGCTGGAGGCGCAGGCCTGCGGGACGCCGGTCCTCGCGCTCGGACTCGGGGGGGCGACCGAGACGGTTCTCGACGGCGAGACGGGCGTCCTGTACCCCGCGCCGGGAGCCGGGGGTCTCCTCGCAGCGGTGGACCGCCTCCGCGGCCTCAAGCTCGACTCCGCGGCCCTGCCCCGAAACGCCGCCCGCTTCTCGCGTGACGCCTTTCGGGTCCGCTTTTCCGCCGCGCTCGATACGGCGCGGGCCGCGCACGCCGGATCCGCGAGGGACGCTAGAATCCACCGTCCGGAGTCCGTGTGATCCGCCGACAGACCCGCCGCCTCCAAGCCCTGTTCGTGGCCGCCGACGTCCTCGCGACCGTGCTCGCGCTGGGCGCCGCGTGGCTCATCCGATTCGAGTCCGTGTGGCCGACGCCGAAGGGCGGCCAGCCGTTCGAGAACTACGTTGCCTTCATCCCGATCCTCGTCGCCATCTGGCCGGTCGTCTTCTACTTCCACAGGCTGTACCAGATCCGGCGCGACCGCTCGACGATCGACGAAGTGCTCGCGGTGATCGTGGCCGCGTCTCTCGGGACGATCCTCCTCGTGGGTCTCCTCTCGTTCTGGCGCGGGTTCACGTACACGAGCCGGCAACTGCTCGTCCTCTTCCTCTTTCTCGACGTCTCCTTCGTGTCGCTCGTGCGTTTCGGCATCCGCAAGTACCTCGAGACCATGTGGTCCACGGGCACCGGCGTGCGGCGGACGCTCATCGTCGGCGCCGGAGATGCGGGCCGCGCGCTGGCCGACAAGCTCCTCGACCACCCCGCGACGGGCCTGAAGCCCGTGGGCTTCGCCGACGACGACCCTCTCAAGCGCGTCGAGGGCTACCGCGGCCTTTCGGTCCTGGGCACGACGTCGGAAGTCACCGCGCTCATCCACGCGCACGAAGTCGATACGGTGTTCCTGGCGCTCCCCGTCGAGGCCTACCGCACGATGCTCACGATCCTCAAGGAGGTCGGCAACCAGATCGTCGACCTCAAGGTCGTGCCGGATCTTTTCCAGTACGTCACGTTCAAGGCCGGCGTCGAAGACTTCGACGGTCTGCCCGTCATCAACCTGACGCAGATGCCTCTCGAGGGCTGGAATTCGCTCGTGAAGCGCACGATGGACGTCGCGCTCTCGGCCCTCGGCCTCGTCGCGCTCGCCGTCCTCTTCCCCATCCTCGCGCTCGCGATCTGGCTCGAGGACCGCGGGCCGATCTTCTACGCGCAGGAGCGCATGGGGCTCGACGGTCGGCTTTTCCGCATGCTCAAGTTCCGCTCGATGCGCGTCGACGCCGAGGACGACGGGGCGCGCTGGACCGAGGAGAACGACCCGCGCCGCACGCGGGTGGGGACGTTCCTGCGCCAGACCTCGCTCGACGAGCTGCCGCAGCTCATCAACGTTTTCAAGGGCGAGATGTCGCTCGTGGGTCCGCGCCCCGAGCGTCCCGAATTCGTCAGCACGTTCCGGGAAAAGCTCCCGCAGTACATGCTCCGGCACCGCGTGCGCGCGGGCATCACCGGCTGGGCGCAGGTCCACGGCTGGCGCGGCAACACGAGCCTCTCGAAGCGCATCGAGTACGACCTCTATTACATCGAGAACTGGTCGGTCGGCCTGGACGTGAAGATCCTCTGGCTCACCGTCAAGTGGGGCTTCACCCACAAGAACGCGTACTGACCTCCGGCGCTCGCGGCGCTCAGATCACGAGCGGGCGTCCCGCCTTGAGCCGCATCGCGGCGCCCTCGAGGAGCTCGGCGTGCTCTCGCTCCTCAGCCTCCAGTTCGCGGTAGAGGCGCCACTCGGGTGACGCTTCCGAGAATGCGCGCCCGGTCTCGAGGAAGAACCGGCCCGCCCTCTTCTCGAGGTGGACGGCGAGGCGCAGCAGCGCGACGCCGTCGGCGTCCACGGACGTCTCGACGCCCGAGAAGACGGCGAGCTGCGAGGGCGACGGCCCCCTGCCCGAAAGGTCCGGCGCCTCGAGGTGATAGCGCCGCGCGAGGGTCTCCATGTGCTCGCGTTCCATGGCCGAAAGGCGATTGAAGAGCTCGATGACTTCGGGTTCGCCTCCGGCGCGCGCCAGCTCCTCCGCCCCTCGGGTGTAGAAGAGGACGCCGCCGATCTCGATCTCGTACGCGCGCCGCACGGCCTCGGCGAGCGCGCCTTCCGGGGTCGAGATCTCCGCGCGGGGCGCGAAGGCCCCGCCGCAGATCGGGCATAGGCCGTACGGGAAGGCGAAACCCTCGGACACCTTCCCGCAGGACGTGCACTCGAACGAACGCCGCTCGCCCGCGCAGCAGACGTACTCCTCGCCCTCCTCGATCGGGCGCCGGCAGTTACGGCATACGGACTCGGCAGGCACGGCGACCGCCGGGATCTTGGAATCCGCGCGCACCTCGGGAGGCCAGACGCGGTTCTTCAGGTACGACGTGATCGCGCGGGCGGCTCTCCGGCCTGCGCCGAGCGCGAGGATCACGGTGGCGGCGCCCGTGACGATGTCCCCGCCCGCGAAGACGCCCGGGAGGTTCGCCGCCTGCGTCGTCTCGTCGACGTTGATGTACCCCTCGCCGCGGATGTCGAGGCCCGGCGTGGACCGCGCGATGATGGGGTTCGCGCGCGTGCCGAGCGCGTAGATGACGGTGTCGCACTCGAACGTCTCCATCTCGCCGGGGACGGGGACGGGGCGCCGGCGGCCGGAGGCGTCCGGCGGACCCAGCTCCATCTTCTGGCAGACGAGAGCCTTCACGCCGCCCTTGTCGTCCGTCACGATCTCGGTCGGGCCCCTGAGCCAGTGGAACGTGATGCCCTCTTCCTCCGCGTGGCGAAGCTCCTCGACGCGCGCGGGAGCCTCCGCCTTCGTGCGGCGGTAGACGCAGCGGACCCGCTCGGCTCCGAGGCGCTTGGAGACGCGCAGGCAGTCCATCGCCGTGTTCCCCGCGCCGATGACGACGATGCTTCGGCCGAGCGTGACGGGCGTGTCCTGGTACGGGAACTTGTCTCCTCCCATGAGGTTCACGCGGGTCAGGAATTCGTTCGCGCTGTAGACCTGCCCGGCGAACTCGCCCGGGATACCGAGAAAAGATGGGGCGCCCGCCCCGGTCCCCACGAAGACGGCGTCGAAGCCGTGCTCCTTGAGGAGCTGCGGGATCGTGAAGGTCTTCCCGATGACCTTGTTCGTCTCGAAACGGACGCCCATATCCTCGAGCTGCTTCACTTCGCGGTCGATGATGTTGCGCGGCAGCCGGAAGGACGGGATCCCGTAGCGGAGGACTCCGCCGATGACGTGCAACGCCTCGAAGATCGTGACCTCCGCGCCGTCGCGCGCGAGATCGCCCGCACAGGCGAGGCCGGCGGGGCCGGAGCCCACGACCGCGACCTTGCCGATCGACACGGCCGGGCGCGGGGGCGGGGCGGTGACGGGCGCGTGGTCGCCCACGAACCGCTCGAGCCGGCCGATGGCGACCGGCTCCATCTTCTTCACGAGGATGCACTGGATCTCGCACTGGCTTTCCTGCGGACAGACGCGGCCGCAGACGGAAGGGAAGTGGTTGTTCTCGCGGATGACCGCAGCGGCGCCCGCGATGTCGCGGACGAGAAGGTGACGAATAAAGCGCGGAATGTCGATGGCCACCGGGCAGCCCTGGATGCAGGAGGGCCTCAGGCACTGGATGCAGCGCTCGGCCTCCGTGAGCGCGTCGGCCATGGTGTAGCCGAGGTTCACCTCGAGAAAGTTGTGCGCCCGCTCCTCGGCGTTCCGCTCGGCCATGTGCGTGGCATGCGGCGCCACGTCCTTCAGTTTCTTGTAGTTGCGTTTCTCTTCCTCGAAGAGCGTCTTCTCGAGGTTGCACGTATGCGCGAAGTCCTCGTTCGCGCGCGTCTCCTGGGACTTGAAGCGCTGCTGGCGCAGCATGAGCTCGTCGAAGTCGATCTTGTGAGCGTCGAAGTCGGGGCCCTCCACGCACGCGAACTTGATCTGGCCGTCGACCGAGACGCGGCACGAGCCGCACATCCCCGTGCCGTCCACCATGATCGCGTTCAGGCTCACCGCCGTCGGCACGCCTCTCGGGCGCGTGACCTCGGTGCAGGCGCGCATCATCGGGAGCGGGCCGATCGCCACCACCTCGTCGACCTTCTCCTTCGACAGGACGTCCTCGAGAGCGGCCGTGACGAATCCGGGCCGGCCGTACGTGCCGTCGTCGGTGCATACGATCAGCTCGTCGCAGTACTTCTTGAACCGGTCCTCCCAGAACACGAGCTCCTTCGAGCGGAAGCCGATGATTCCCGTGACGCGGTTGCCGGCCTCCTTGAAGGCGCGGAGCTGGGGAAACACCGGCGCGACCCCGAGCCCGCCGCCGACGAGGACGACGTGCCCGACCTTGTTCACGTGGCTCGGCATCCCGAGCGGCCCGACGAAGTCGAGGAACGTGTCGCCTTCCTGGTACGCGGCCATCATCTCGCGCGTCGTCTTGCCGATCGCCTGGATGACGATCGTCACGGTGCCCCACTCGCGGTCGTAGTCGGCCACCGTCAGGGGGATTCGCTCGCCCCCGTCGCGCAGCCGCAGCATGACGAAATGGCCCGGCTGGGCGGCGCGGGCCACGTCGGGCGCGAAGACGTCCCAGAGGAACGTCGATTCCGAGAACTGGTGGCGGCGGACGATCTGGTACATGGCCCCCGATTCTCCGGGTCCGGGGGGGCGACGGCTATGGTGCAAACCCATCAGGTTGCCAGGGCGTCGTCCCGGGCGAGTCTTACGCGCGCGCCGCCCGCAGGATCCGGGGCACGACGATCAGCGCCGCGCCATACACGACGAACGTCGCCACCAGCGTGCTCGGGCGCCCGTGCGGGAGATCGTCGATGAGCAGCTTGAGCCCGGCAATCGCGAGCACCGGATAGGTGAGGCGCGCGAGGGGGGCGAGCGTCGGAAGGCGCCTGAGCGAGGCGAGCAGCACGGACGCCGCGGCCAGGACGGCACCACGCACCGCGGCGACGCGGCCGGCGTCGCCGTCCGGCGCGACGACGAGTGTCAGGCCGAACACGGCGAGAGCACCCGCCCCCACGATCGAAACGCACGCGAGCGCGAACATCGCCCCGCGCGCGGGCCCACCGGTGCCCGCGCGGACGCGGGCGACGAGGAGCGCCGTTGCCGCGGCCGAGAGGGCGAGAACGACGAGAGAGTCCGTTGCCGGCATCCCGGTGACAGGCGACCCGATGAAAGCGTGACGGACGAACCCTGCCAGCCCGGAGGCGACCGCCGCCACCAGGAGGAGAACCGCGGCGTACGCGGGCGCCGCACGGCCGACGATGCGAGCCGGCGCGACGACCGCAGCGAATCCGGCAAAGCCCCAGACGAGCGAGGCGGGAACGCCCGCCAGGGGTGTCAGCCGCGAGACGGCGAACACGGTAAGAAGAAGAGCCGCCCCCAGCTGAATCGCCTCGAAAGGGTCTGGCTTCCCCGCGCGAGAGAAGGCGGTCCGAACCGTTCCTGCGATGGAAACCGCGAAGAGCGCGAGGGCCAGCGCGAGGATTGCTCCCCGGGAGAGGCCCGCGTACGCCTCGGGCAGCCCGTCGGGACGCGTGGCGATCCAGACAGCCTCGAGAACGACGAGGTCCGCGACGACAGCCGGAAGCCATGGAAGGCCGGTCCATCCTCGGCGGATCGAAGCCGCCCAGGCCCCCGCGGCGAGGACGATGAGAAGCGCGCCGAACGTGACGAGGGCATGCGTCGTGACCAAGAGGAGACACGCGGTCGGGAGAACGGAGAGCACGGCGACCCAGGCAAGCGCGTGGAGGTTGCGGTGAACGGACGCGCCGAGGGCGGCGACGGCGACCGCTAACAGTACGGCAGCGGCGGCCGTCGGGCGAAGCACACCGAAGCGCGTCGAGGCCTCCCAGACGAGAGGACATGCGATGACGAGCGCCGTGGCGCCCCACGCGGTCGCGGCTGCGGCGGAGCCCGCCCGCCCGGCCCGGTCGGAGAAGACGAGCCAGATCAGCGCATACCCCAGACCCAGGGCCACGCCCGCGCCGCGGGGAAACGCGCCCGAGTCGGTCAGAGCGCGTACGAGAAACGCCCCTGCCAGCACGAAGAGGCAGCGGCCCCCGAGGGCGACGATCGTGGGGATCGCCGGCTCCGTCGCCGCGGGGGGCACACCGGCCGGGCCGGGAGCCGGAACGGGCGCTGCGACGTGAAGCGGGAGGGAAGGCGCGGCCGCTCGTTCGAGCGCGGCCACGCGCGCCTCCATCGACCGGAGAGACCGGGCCAGGTCGGCGACCTGCGCCTCGAGGTCGGAAACCGGGTTGTCCACGGCGGTCAACTTCCCATCTTGCGTCTCTCGCACCTCCGCCGACAGGAGCTCAGGCCGCCGCTTTCTCCTCTTCGAAGGGCGGCAGCACCTTCACGAGAACCCAGAGGATTCCGAACGGAAGAATCATCAGGAGGATCGCGGGGAGCAGCCCCTCTTTCGTCGCGAACGCCATCTTGTACGTCGTGTACCCGAGGAAGCTCTTCGAGAAGAGCTGCCCGCCGATGACGACGTTCCACCGCATCGCGAAGATGCCCATGAGCGTGAGGACGCCGGCGAAGGCGTAGATGCCCTTCCGGGCCGCGTCGGTGAGCTTCACGAGCTGGATGAAGGCGAGCATCGAGATCGGGATGATCGTGCCGAAGACGATCTGGACGAGTATCTGCGACGTGTAGAGCTTCGTGTGAACCATGAAGTCGAGGCTCTGGAAGGACTCGTCCGCCTCGTAGATGCGGTGGATGAGGTCGAGCATTTCGAGAGTGAAATCGACCAGGAACGCGTACATCAGGTAGCGGGCGATCGTGTCCACGCACGGCATGTCGATGGGAATGCCCTTCAGGAAGCAGACGAGCATGTACATGAGGAGCACCAGGGCGATGCCCGACACGATGGCCGAGAAGAGGAACACGATCGGCATCACGGGCGTGGACCACCACGGGTTCGCCTTCACCGAGCCGAAGATGAATCCGACGTACCCGTGCAGGAGAAGGGCCGACGGGATGCCCACGATCGTGATGAAGCGCCCCAGCCTGTCGTCGATGCGGAGCGATTCCTCGCTGATGTTGTCGACACCGAGCGTGAGGACCCGGTAGAGAGTCTTCTTCCAGCCCGTCTCGGACCGAGCCAGAAGGACCATGTCCTTGCGGTAGTCGAGCCAGATCTCGAGGACGAGGACGGCCATGAGGTACCAGAGGTAGATGAACCCGAACATCGCCATCGCCGAGCTCGTGTGCGGCGTCAGGTACATCTCGATCGAGCGCTCCGGGTGGCCGAGGTGGAGCTGCAGCGGCAGGGGCGCGACGAGAAGAAACGCGAGCGCGGAGAGAAGCGCGAGCCGATACGTCGGCTTGACCGCCGCCACGTTGAAGACGCGCTCGAGCGACGCGAGGATGAAAGCACCCGCGACGAGCCCCGTCGTGAACGGGTAAAGAACGATGAGGATGCTCCACTGGAGCTCCACCTCGTTGGGGTACATGAACCCCTGGATGCCGTGGAGAAGGCCTTCTTCCATTTCCCTACCTCACGGACCCGTCGAGGGCGTTGTAGAAGAGCTTCGAGCCCGTGGCCATCTGAGGCTTGAGGACGTGCACCTTGTGCGTTCGGAGGAACTCGTGGACCGGGTCCCTCGCGTCCTTGAGGTCGACGAGCTGGCGCGCGCCCGTCGGGCAGCTTCTCGCAGCAGGCCGTCGTGAGGCCCTTCGTGATGCGGTGGTAGCAGAGTGTGCACTTGTCGACCGTTTCCGTACGCGGGTCGATGAACCGGCACCCGTACGGGCAGGCCTGCACGCAGTAGCGGCAGCCGAGGCAGTACGTCTTGTCGACGAGGACGGCGCCGTCCGGGCTCTCGAACGTCGCCCCGACCGGGCACACCTGCGTGCACGGGGAGTGGGCGCACTGGTTGCAGAGCTTCGGGACGAAGAAGCTCTTCGCTTTGTCGCCGGCAGCGTACTTCTCCGGAAACCCGTCGTATCCTCCGTTCGGAGAGTCGACTTCCGGATGATCCGGGTCCTCGACGTGGTAGCGCTCGACCCAGGTCCGGAAGTAGTAGGACTCGAGGGGAACGTTGTTCTCGGTCTTGCAGGCCCTCACGCAGCTGCCGCAGCCGATGCACTTGTCGATGTCGACGATCATGCCCCAGTAGTGGTCCGCCATCCGATAGGCGGGCTCTGCGGGCTCGGTCTTCCCCGCGGCGAGCGCCTCCCAGTATGCGGCGGCGGGCGCCGTGAGAACGAGGACCTTGCCGGCGTTGACGAGGAAGTCGCGGCGGTCCTGATTCATTTCTTCGGCTCCTTGTCGGGCGCGTGCTGGTCGTGGCACGTCAGACACGGTGCGCCGTCCATGTGGTTCTTCGGGTCGATCTGCGGGAACTTCGCCGGTTTTGCCACGTTCGTCTGGTGGCACGTCAGGCAGAGCGTCTTCGCGTCGGGCTTTTCCGGCTTGAGGGCGGAAGGGTCCGCGGCGTGCTTCGCGAGCGCGCCGTGGCAGGTTTCGCAGCCGATGCCGGCGTGCTTGCCGCCCTTCAGCCGCTCGCCTTCGTCCGTGTGGCACTCCACGCAGGCCGTCCGACCCGCGTAGACGACGGACTTGCTCCTCACGTCCGCGAGCGCCCCGGCCCGGTAATGTCCGTACTGGCCGAAGCTTTTCGGCACGAACGCGGCCCGCACGACCAAGAAGAGGACCGCGCCCGCCGCGAAGAGCGCCGCCATGCGAAACAGATGCTCCTTGTCCTTCAGGAACCTGTTCATGAAAGGGGACGATGGGCCGCGGGCGGCCGTCCGCCAATGATTCAGGCGCGCTATTTAGGGGGCCTATTTGGGGCGCGCGTCGCGGTCGACCTGCCGGATTTTCAGGTAGAGGAGGACCGCGAACGCCGAGATGAGGCCGCTCGCGACCATGAGGCCGTTGCGGCGGAAGCGGTACTCGGCCCAGACGGCGGCCGCGGCGCTGCGGAGGGTGGCCTCGGCCTCCGACGCCGCCGTGGAATTGCGGATGAAGTCGCTCCGGTCGAAGGTGTGGATGCCGAGGCGCGTCTTGCGAAGCGCGTCGCTCACGGCGCTCGACTGGAAACGCAGCTCGTCGACGTCGAAGCCGCGCTCGGCCAGCTTGTCGACGTCCTTGGTCAGGGCCTCGTGCGACTCGCGGAGGGACGTGATGGACGTGTGGAAGAACCGCGCCGTCTCTTCGCATTTCGGCGTGCCGAACTTCTTGTGGCAGGCGTGGCAGAGCGCGTCCGGCGCGTCGCGCAGCATCTCGTCGGTCGGCCTCGCGATGTCGTGCTTCCCGTGGCAGGTTTCGCACTCGGGCCAGCCGTGCTTCTGGTAAGCCTTCTTGTGAGGGCTTCCGTCGAAGAGGCTGCCGTTGGCGGCGTGGCACGTGCGGCACACCTGCGACACGAACTCCGTGTGCGGCGGCAGCGCCGCGTGGTTTCCATGGCAGCCGTTGCAGGCCGGCGCGCCCGCGTCGTGCTTTCCGAGGAGAGCCAGGCCGTGCACGCTCTTCTTGTACTGCTCCAGCTGATTCGTCGGGATCGGCGTCACCCCGTCGTCGAGCGTGTAGCCCTTCATGTAGGCGGCGTTCGCGTGGCACTTGCCGCAGGTCGCCGGGATGTTTTCGCGGTAGACGAGCGAGTTCGTGCTGTCGGGCGGCCGGATCCCGTGCACGCCGTGGCAGCTCACGCACTGCGCGGCCTTCGAGTCCTTCGTCTTGCCGAGGAGAAGCTGCCCGTGCTTGCTCGTCCGGTACTTGAGGAGCTGGTCCACGGGAAGCGACGGGTTGTAGCCCCGCATGAATTCGCTCGAGGAGTGGCAGCGGGCGCAGAACTCCGGGATCCACGACCGGTCCTTGTGCCTGAGGTCGGAGGCGGGCCAGCGCTTGCCGATGTCCGCCGACATCTCGGCGTCGGTCGGCTTTCCCCCGTGGCAGCCCGCGCACATGAGCCCGCCGCGGAAATGGACGTCGCTCACGATCTCGCGGAGATCGAGATGGGCGTTCGGGTCGCCCTTCTCGCGCGGCTTGAAGAGGATCTCGTCCGGCAGGTCGGGGTTCGAGTGGCAGAGGACGCAGTTGTCGCCGAGGACCAGCTCCACCTTGCGGTCGTCGATGTCCAGAGCGAGGAGCGTCGCGAGGTGCGCTCCCGACGCGAGCCTTCCGTCCTTCGCGGCCACGAAGAAGAGCTCCTGCGCATGAGTGGGGAGGCTCCGGAATCGGGCCTTCGCCTTTTCGTTCAGGAGCGGACCCGTCTTCTTGTCCACCTCCGTGAACAGCTTCTGAAACTCCGCGGGCCACGCTTCCTCGACGACGTGCCCCGGCGCGGACGCCGTGGCTGGGGCGGGCGCGGCCGCCTTTTCCTCCGCGCGCGCCGTCGAGGGAAAGACGAGCGCGAGAAGCAGAAGCGCCGCCGCGGAGGTGCCGCGCCGGACGCGGCCCGCGAAAAGCAGGGCGAGGAGCACGGCGAGGGCGGCGCCGCCGCTCGCGAGCCAGCTCAGATGCGCGAATCCGTTGAGCGCCGCCTGCAGGAGGACGGCGGCGGTGAAGGAAAAGGCCGAGTGCCCCCACTTCAGGCGCCGCAGCACGGTCACGGCGACCCCGATCCCGAGAATCCACAGGGCCGCCGTCCGCGCGATCGTCGCGGCCATCGCGGGGTCACCCGCCGGGTCCTTCCCGACTGTCGCGTGGACGCCCACGTCCCACGCCTTGAGGGTCAGAAAACCGAAAAAGAGGAGCCCGGCGACGCCGAGGTCCGTGAAGAGGGGACTCGGCTTCCCCTTCGCCGCGTTCCGGTCGAGGAGCGGGATGGCGAACGCGATCGCGCCGAGGATGCTCGCCAGGAGAAGGCAGGCCTGCGGGCCTTCCATCCCGAGCAGATGCGCCGGGAACTCCCGAAGCATCTGGTACACGGACAGGAAGTACCACTCCGGTTTGATGCCCGGATAGGCCGGCTTGAGCGGGTTCGCCTTCGCCCCGAGCTCCCACTCCATGCCGGGTATCCCCGGTCCGAACGGGAGCGCGACGGCGAGGAGCGCGAGAACGTTCAGGCAGATCACCCACAGGAGCAGATCCCGCATCGCGAAATTCGGAAAGAACGGCATGCCGCGGGGCCGCGGCTTCGTCTCACGCGAAGAGTCGTCCTCGAGCGGGTGCGCCATCCCCTGCCGCTGGATGAAGAGGAGGTGGGCGCCGATGAACGCGCCCATGGCGAGCGGAAGGATGCAGACGTGGAGCGCGAAGAACCGGTACAGCGTCTGGACCGTAACCTCTTCGCCTCCGCGCAGCACGCGGAGCATCCAGGGCCCGACGACGGGAACGGACTTCACGGAGTCGGTCCCGACCGCGGTCGCGAAGTAGCTGAGCTCGTTCCACGGCAGCAGGTAGCCGGAGAACCCGAACCCGAGGACGAGCCCGAGCATCGCGAAGCCCGAATACCAGGTCAGCTCGCGAGGCTTGCGATAGGCCTTCAGGAACAGAACGCTGAAGAGATGCGCGAGGACCGCGAGGCTCATGAGGTGCGCCGACCAGCAATGGATCGAGCGGATGAGCCAGCCGAACGGCACTCGGCCCACGAGGAGCTTCATGCTCTCGTACGAGGTGTTCTCCCCCACCTGGTAGTTCATGAGGAGGAGGATTCCGGTGCCGATCTGGACGACGAAGAAGAAGAGCGAGACGCCGCCGAGGTAATACCAGACCATCGAGTGCGACCCGACGGGCACTTCCTTGTGGCCGAGGAACGAGACGAGGCCCGAGAGCTGGAACCTTTCGTCCAGCATCCGCCAGATCCGCGCTCCGGGGGAAGCCGGAGCGGCTGCGGAGTCGCGCTCGTCCGTCATGCCGCGCTCCCCGGCTTGATCACGCTCACGGTTCCCTTGAGGTCGCCTTCCACCGTGAAGGCCGCGAGCGGCCGGGGCGGCGGCCCCGAGATGACGCGGCCGTCGAGGGAGAACTTCCCGTTGTGGCAGGCGCACCAGATGATCCCGTCGGCCGGGACGAACTGAACGGTGCAGCCCTCGTGCGTGCACTTGGCCGAGAGAGCCTTCAGCTTCTGCTCCTTGTCCTTCAGGAGCAGGACCCGGTCCGTTCCGACGCGGGCGATCAGGAACCCGTTGCTCGAGAGCTCCTGTTTTTGAGCGTCGGTGAGCGTGGCCTTGTTCGAGCCGCCTCCGTCCTTGAGAGGCGTGAGGTACTTCAGGACCGGATAGATGACGGCACCCATCCACGCGGCGAAGCTGGTGCCCAGCAGGACGTCGATCCAGCGGCGCCGCGTGAGGGGCTGACCATCCATGAGGCTACTTGGACTTCGGGTCGCCAGGGTTCGTGCCCTTCTTGATCTCGTCGATGTTCTTCACGCCGTCGCCGTCGCTGTCGAGCGCCTCGATCTTCTCGAACTTGAACTCTTTCTTCACGGCCTTCGGGTCGACGGCCGCCTTCCCCAGGACGTCCTTCCCGAACGGATTCAGCTCGTGGTCTTCCTTCTTCGGGAGGGGTTTCATGTGACACGTGGAGCATTTGCCCAGCGAGGCCTTCGCGTCGGGGTATTTCGCCACGAACGCTTTCTGGTTGTCGAGGTTCGCGAGCAGCGTCGTGCCGACGCAAAACGCAAGGACCACCGAAACGGCTATCGTCGTCTTTCTCATCTCATTCCTCCAGTTTCATCGCAGCAAAGCGTGAGCGTCCGCGGAAGGATATCCCCAATCTGAATCATTGTGCCCGGAGCCGTTTTGCGGCGGCGCGGAACTCGTCGAGAAGCTCCTCGAGCCGCGGCTCCTCACCGTCCGGGGCCGCCAGGCCGCCGAAAGACTCGCGCACGTAGGCGCGGACGATCGCTTCCGCCGGGCGCGCGGCACGCGGGCCGAGCGCGGCCGCGAAGGCGAGCGTCTCGCCCGGGACGGACGCCGGCGTGAGCGACGCCCCGGCGGCATGGAGAGCCTTCTGAAGACGGCGATAGGCGGCCGAGGCCGGAGGGAGACCGCGCGTCCCCCAGCGTGCGCCGCGCAGGCGTCGCCCGAAAAAAACCAGCACGGTGAAGGCCAGCAACGCCCCCGCCACGCCGGCCGCGGGGCTCAGCGGCAGGTCCTTCACCCGGCCCAGACGGTGAAGGACGCCGAGCGCGGCGCCGGCCGCTTCGCGGATCTGCCGGAGAAGCTCGACCTGATCACCCTGGCCGTACGAGAGGATGAAGCGATCGTAGAAGAACTCCAGCCCGTCCGTCACCTGCCGCAGGCGCTGCGAAACGGGAACGCGCTCGAGGCTTGGCTGACCCCGGAAGGGCGTCGGATCGAACGTGACCCAGCCTTTCGACGGCCCGCACCAGGCCTCGACCCACGCGTGGACGTTTTGCCCGCGCACGAGGACGTATCGCCCGAAAGCGCCGATCTCGCCGCCGAGGAAGCCGGTCACGAACCGGGTGGGGACGCCCACTTCCCGGAGGAGGAGCGCCATCGCGGTCGCGAATGTCTGACAGTGGCCCCTGCGTCGATTCGTGACGAAGTCCTCGACGGCGTTCGGGCCGCGCGGCTTGAGGTCCAGCTCGTAGTCCCAGCTCTGCAGAGCCGCCTCGATCGCGCGTGCCGCGGCCTCGGGATCTGCAGCGGGATCGATGCCTCCCAACGTCTCGAGCGCGAACGCGCGCAGCGCCCTCGAGCCTGAGGCTCTTCCGGCCTCGACCGCGTCGCCGAGCTCGAGGTCGGGAAGAGGGCGGGTCCCGTACAGGGCGGTGTACTGGATCGTGCGGTCGGGCTCGAACGGCAGGCGCACGTTGCGCGCCGCGTCCCTCTCCACGTACGCGAGATTGGGATTGCGGAACGAGCCCTCCGAGAGGCGCAGCGCGCTGCCGAGGAGCGGATATGGAAGGCTGCGAGTCTGGATCGGCGTGAGGTCGATCGTCATCGCCTGGCGCCCCGTTGCCGCGCGGTCGCGCGACGCGAGGGGGATGAGGACGGAATTGCCCGCGGGCGAGACGGTGACACCGCGCTCGAGCGGCTTTTTCCAGACGCCGCCCTCCCAGCGCGAGAAAGCGAGCGTCCGCAGACGCAGGACGGCCGCTGCGCCCTCGCCGAGGGGCTCCTCGCTGGTGATCCTCAGGAAGACCCGCTCGTTCTGCTTGAGGGCGCCGAAGAGGTCCGGGTCCACGTTCTCCGAGAACCCCGTCGTGATCTCGCGCCCGACCTCCGTGCCCTTGACGTACGGGGTCTTGAGACGCGGGAGGAAAAGAAAGAGCGGCACCGCGATCATCACCGTGGACAGCACCGAAGTGAAAAGCGGCCCGCGACCCGGCAGGTCGCGCGCCGCGCGGTCGCGGCTCCATTCCTCCGGGGCCGCGGCGAGGTCGCGCCACAGAGCCCATTTCACGAGGACCGCCCAGCCGACGAAGACGACGAGAAGGACGTACAGGAGGATCGCGTAGTGGAAGGAGGTGGAGACGGAGGCGACGAACAGCATGCCCGACAGGACGAGGGCGAGCGAGAGGTCGCGCTCCTTCCGGATCGACGCGAGCTTGAAAAGCGTCGTGAACAGAAGCAGGTGGAGCATCGTCTTCAGGAGCGTCTGGCTCCCGAAGCGCACGTCGGCGACGATCACGGGAAGATAGAGGAGCCCCGCGAGATTCAGGGCGCGGTTCGACAGGCGGGGAACACGGCGCCTTTGAACGCGCACGAGAAAGACCGCGAGCACGCCGAGGTAGACGAGGAGCACGGCCAGCTCGAGCGCGTTGCTGAAGAAGAGGGGAACGGGAGCGAGGAGCGCGAGCGACCCGAGCGCGAGGAGACGCTCCCTGAGAAACGGGATCGGCTCCGCACCCTTCGCGGGGTCGGACCTGCGCGCGTTCACGCGGCTCTCTCCGGTCCTCGCCCTGCGCGATACACGGCCACCGAGGCGGGAATTGCCGAGGGCGGCCCCGCCGGATCGCGGCCGGCCTCGACGAGCGCGAGTGCGCGCAGCAGGCCGCGGCGGTGCGCCGGGCCGGAGCCGGGCGGAACGACCGCGCCTCCGAGCAGAAGCCCCACGCGGCTTCCGCGCGCGAGGAGGCGCAGGGCGAGCCCGGCGGCTTCGGAGACCGCGCGTTCGAAGGTTTCCGCCCAGGCGGCGTCGGCGGCCGGCGGGCGAAACGTGTCGAGCGCGACGAGGGCGTCGCGGCCCTCCTCGGAGGCGCGCTCCTTGACGATGAACTTCCCCTGGCGCGCCGTCTGGGGCCAGTGAACGTCCCGCGGATCGTCGCCGAACCCCGCTTCGCGCAGATTGCGGATCTCCGCCCCCCGGCCCCTCCGCCGGTCGCGCGGATCCCCGCCCTCGGCTTCGCGCGGATCGGGAGGGACGTACGGCACGGCCGCCGGCGCCGGATAGACGAGGCGTTCGTCCTCGAGCGGATGGACGCGGCCCTTGCGGAAGAGGCCGATCGGGTAGCCGCTGTAGAGGAGGAGCGACTCGATGGATCGCCGGCCGCGCTTCGGGAAGACGAGATCCACTCCGCGCTCGGCGGGGCGGCCCGGCTCGAGGCGGCCGAAGAGGATCGGGGCCGAGGCGCTGGAGATCTTCACGAGGAGCCCTCGCCGCGGGAGGCGCCCGAGATTCGTGAGCCTGAGCGTGAAACGCACCGGCACGCCCGCGAAGATCTCCGCGGGGCCGTCCAGCTCCACGGCGACGTTCTCCACGTTCCGGCGCGAAACGACACCCGAGACGAGCAGCGCGCCGAGAAAGAGCGACACGAGGATGTAGAGGCCGTTGTTTCCCGTGTTCGTCGCGGCCACGGCGACGACGAGCGTCAGGAGGATGAAGCCCAGCCCCAGATTCGTGACCCGGACGAGGATGCCCGGGTGGAGGAGCTTCTTCAGGGGCGCGGCGAGGACCACGGGCTCACAACGGGACGGGCGTCTCGTCGAGGATGCGCTGGATCGCGTCGCGCTCGCGCCGCCCGCTCCCCCCCCCGTCCCACGCCCCCGGCTGCGAGGCGAGAACCCGGTGCGCGAGCGTGGCGACCGCGACGCGCTTGACGTCGTCAGGAGTCGCGTAGGGCCGGCCCGAAACGAGTGCGCGCGCCTGCACCGCGCGGAAGAAGCCCTGTGAGCCGCGCGGCGAGACACCGAGGAGCAGGTCCTTGCCGTTCCGCGTGCGCCCGACGATCGCGAGCACGTAATCCATGAGCTTATCGGCCACGGTGACGCGCTCGGTCGCGGCCTGCGCGGAAGCCAGCTCCTCGAGCGTGAGCGCCGGCGTGAGCGCGGCCAGCACGCGGTCCGCTCCGCCCGCGAGGAGAAGGCGCCTCTCGTCCTCCAGAGCGGGATAGCCGAGCGAGATGCGCATGAGGAACCGGTCGAGCTGTGACTCGGGCAGCGGGTAGGTGCCGAGGTATTCCACCGGGTTCTGCGTCGCGAGGACGAGGAAGGGCTCGGGCAGCGGCCGGGTCACGCTGTCGGAGGAAACGGCACGCTCGCTCATCGCCTGGAGGAGCGCCGCCTGCGTCTTCGGCGTCGCGCGGTTGATCTCGTCGGCCAGGAGCACCGGCGTGAACACGGGGCCCGGGTGAAACTCGAACTCCTGCGTGCGCACGTTGAAGACCGTGAGGCCGAGGATGTCGGACGGCAGCGTGTCCGGCGTGAACTGAATGCGGTGGACGCCGACGCCGAGCGCCTTGCCGAGCGCGGAGGCCAGCGTCGTCTTGCCGACGCCCGGGACGTCTTCGATCAGGAGATGGCCCCGCGCGAGAAGACACACGACCGCGTCCTCCACGGCCGCCGCCGGCCCGCGGTAGGCGGTGCGGACGGTCGCGACGAGCCGCCCGAGAGACGCGAGGATCGTCGCCGTGGGAGCGCTCGATGCGGAAGGCACCCGTCCATCCGTCATCGCGAAAGGCCCTCCTCCACGCTCCTTCGGAGCGCTTCGGACGCGCCCCGGCGCATGACGAGAATGCCGTTCGGCGCGTCCACGACCGCGACGTCCGACAGGCCGATGACGCGCACCGGCCGCCCTTCGGCCAGAACGAGGTTGCCGGAGCCCCCCACCGCGGAGGCGCGGCCCTCGAGCACGTTTCTTCCGGGAGCGCCGCCCAGGAACTCGAAGACGGCGTCCCACGAGCCGAGGTCGCTCCAGCCGCACGCGCAGGGGACGGTGAACACCTGCCCCGCCTTCTCCATTACGGCGACGTCGAAGGAGACGGACGGGGAGGAAGAGAAGACTTCTGCGAAAGATTCCCCTGCTTTTCGAGCGGCATGCGCGAGGCGAGCCTTGCTCAAGATATCGGGACACGCCCTCTCCATTTCTTCGAAGAGGTATGAGGTCCGGAACACGAAGATGCCCGCGTTCCAGAAGAAGCGGCCGGAGGCGAGAAACTGCTGGGCGCGCGCCAGGTCAGGCTTCTCGATGAACCGTACGACGCGTAGGGGTGGGGACTGACCTTCTTCGACCTCCATGTACCCGAATCCGGTCTCGGGCCGCGTCGGCGGGATGCCGAGTGTGACGAACGCGTCGTGCGTCCGGGCCGCCTCGGCCGCCGCGCTCAGGGCGGCGAGGTAGGCCGCCTCGTCGCGGACCGCCTGGTCGGACGGCAGGACCGCGAGCACGGTGTCCGGATCGTCCTCCGACGCGGCGAGCGCGGAGAGGGCGATCGCGGGCGCGGTATTGCGCCGCACGGGCTCGAGAACGAGGTGCGACCGGGGCATCTCGGGGAGCTCGGCAGCGAACAGGGGCGCGTGCGCCGCACGCCCCGAAACGAAGACATTCTCGGCCCCGGCGAGGGCGGACGAGCGCCGGAAAGTCTCCCTGAGGAGCGACTCGCCGCCCGTCAGCGCGAGAAAGGGCTTCGGCCGCTCGTCCGTCGAGCGCGGCCAGAGCCGGGTTCCGCTGCCGCCGGCGAGAATGAGCGCGCGGAGGCCGGAGCTCGACATTCGAGAGATTGTACGGGGGACCCGCCCTTACGGGTCGATGTTGGTTATGAAGCTCGGCTTGCCGCCTTCGACTTTCATCATCACGGCGCTCTTCACCGGGTCGCCCGAGCCTTCCTTGAAGGTCATCCTGCCGGTGACACCCTCGAACTCGCGGATCTTCGAGAGAGCGTCGCGGATCGCCTCGCGATCCAGCTTCACCGCACCCGAGAGCGCCTTCGCGAGGAGCTTGAAGGAGTCGTACGTCAGGGCGGCCACATCGTCCGGCGTCTGAGAGTACTTGTTCCGGTACTGCGTCACGAACTTCGCGACGGCGTCCACGCGCGCATCCGGCGAATAGTGGTTGCAGAACGTCGCGCCCTCGGCATCAGGTCCGCTCAGCTTGACGAGCTCCGGACTGCTCCAGTTGTCGCTCCCCAGGAACGGCACGTTGATCCCGAGCTTGTGCGCCTGCTGGAGCTGCAGCGGAACCTCGTTGTAGTAGCTGGGCAGGAAGATGAGATCGGGAGACGCGGCCTTGATCCGGCCGAGCTGCGAGCTGAACTCCTTGTCTCCCGTCTTGTACGTCTCGAATGCCACCACCTTCCCCCCCGCCTCTTCGAAGTCCTTCTTGAAGAGCTCGGCCTGGCTCTTCGGAGCCTCCGAGCCGGGGTCGTAGAGAACGGCAGCCTTGGTGGCGCGCACGTACTCCGTCGCGAACTTCGCGAGGACGTGTCCCTCGAACGCGTCGGTGAAGCAGGCCCGAAAGATCCATCTCTTCCCGGCGGTCGTTTTCGGGTTCGTGGACCAGGGCGAGATCATGGAGACCTTCGCATCCTCGGCCACCTGTGAAGCGGGTACCGCGCCGAGACTGGCGTTCGGTCCCACGATCGCGAAGACCTTGTCCTCTTTCACGAGGCGCTTCGCGGCTTCGACGGCCTCGGCTGCGGTGCCCTTGCTGTCCTCCATGATGAGCCGGAGTTGATGATTCCTTCCGGCGACCTTCACGCCGCCGGCCTCGTTGAGCTCGGCCACGGCCATCTCCGCCGCGTTCTTGCACGAGGCGCCGACGGCGGGAATATCGCCGCTCAATTCGGCGATCACGCCGACTGTCAGGTCAGGGAGCTCCTTTTTCCCGCAGGCCCAGAGCATCGCCGCGCTGGTGAGGAGAAGGAAGGGAAGCGTCGAGTGTCTTCTCATGGGCGTGTCCTCCGCGGCGGGGCGGCGTCAGCGACGTTCCAACCTATCCTCCGCCGAAAGCCGTGTCAACGGACGGACCTCGCCGCCAGGGCCCTACCCGAGCACTCGAATCTCCGGTACCAGCTCGACGCCGAACTTCACTTTCACGGCTCTCTTCATCTCATCCATCAATGCCTTGACGTCGTTCGCGGTCGCGCCACCGAGGTTGACGATGACGTTCGCGTGAACGGGCGAGATCTCGGCTCCACCGACACGCCGTCCTTTCAGGCCGCACTCTTCCAGGAGCTTGCCCGCGAAGAGTCCGGGCGGGTTCTTGAAGATGGATCCCGCGTTGGGCTGTTTCGGAAGCGCCCCTTTTCTCCTCGCGGTCACCTCTTCGATGCGCGCGGCGATCTCTCGAGGCGCTCTCGGGACGAGACGCAGCACGGCGCCGGAGACGATGTCGTCCGAATCGCAGAGCGCGGTCCAGCGGTAACCGTGCGGAATCTCCGAGGCAGGCATCGTCCGGTGCTCTCCCCGCGTCGTGACGAGGTCGATCGTGACGAGAAGCTCGAAGATCTCGGTGCCGTAGGACCCCGCGTTGATGCGCACCGCTCCGCCGAGCGATGACGGGATACCCGAAAGATTCTCGAGCCCCGACAGGCCGGCCTTCTGCGTCGCCACGGCGAGCGACATGAGCGACACGCCGCCGCCCGCCACGACGTCCGGGGGCTCGATCCGCGTCGCCAGGAAGTCCCCCGCGAGCGTGAAGACGACGCCGGGGAAGCCCGCGTCCGGGACGAGGAGGTTCGAGCCCTTTCCGAGCGCGAGGACCGGAAGCCCTTCCGTGCGGCTCGCCTCGAGAAGAGCGGCGAGCCCGTCCACATCGTGGACTTCCACGAAGAACCGCGCCGGCCCGCCGATCCTGAGCGTCGTCCGCCCGGAAAGGGGAACGTTCTCGCGGACGATCGCGCGCAATCCGCGCAGGGCCTCTTGGATCATCGGGTCACGAGAAGGGCGGTGCCCACGAACACGCCCGCGACCGCGCCGGCGAGGACGTCGTCCGCCATGATTCCCCAGCCGCTCGGCAGGCGCTCGAGCGCGCCGATGGGGCCCGGCTTCCAGACGTCGAGAACGCGAAAGAGGAGAAATGCCGAAAGCGAGGCGCCGATCCTCAGGAACGTGGCTCCGGCCGGCACGAGCGCATAGACCGGGAGAAGCGCGATCGACTGCCCCGCGACCTCGTCCACGACGATTTCCGGCGGATCGCCGCCGCCGCGCAGGCGCGCCGTCTCACCCGCGGCGTGAACGCCGATCAGCGCGATCCCGAGCGAGAAGGCGGCGAGGCCCCACGCGCCCGAGAAGAACGCCACGAGATACGCGACGGGAATCGCCACGAGGCTGCCCCACGTCCCCGGCGCCGTCGGCAGAAAGCCGGTCCCGAACCACGTCGCGACCAGCGTCGTCACGCGCGACGCCGCGAAAACCTCGGACCAGGGGCGAAGATTTCCTTGCGTTTCGTGGATATCGGACCTAACTTCCATCCGTTCCTTCCGCGCGGCGACGCCATCGTAGGCCGATTCGCTGCATTTCGGATTTTCTTAGAAGGGTGAATGGCGCCGGAGCGGAGTGTGTCCGCCCGGCCCGACAACCTATATATTCGCCACGCTTGAAGGAGACCACATGGTCGAAGTGAACAAGGAAAAGCTCAAGGCGCTCGAGCAGGCCGTCCAGCAGATCGACAAGCAGTTCGGGAAAGGCGCCCTCGTCCGCCTCGGCGACAAGCCCCACGAGGTCATCCAGTCCATCTCCACCGGCTCGATCGGCGTCGACTCCGCGCTCGGGATCGGGGGCATCCCACGCGGCCGCGTCATCGAAGTCTTCGGGCCCGAGTCCTCGGGTAAGACCACCCTGACCCTGCACGTCATCGCGGAGGCGCAAAAGCACGGCGGTCTCGCGGCGTTCATCGACGCCGAGCACGCGCTCGACCCCGATTACGCCAAGAAGCTCGGCGTCGACGTCGACAACCTCATGGTGTCGCAGCCCGACTCCGGCGAGCAGGCTCTCGAGATCGCCGAGGCGCTCGTCCGCTCGGCCGCGATCGACGTCGTCGTCATCGATTCCGTCGCCGCGCTCGTTCCGAAGGCCGAGCTCGAGGGCGAGATGGGCGACGCGTCGATGGGTCTGCAGGCCCGCCTCATGTCGCAGGCGCTCCGCAAGCTCACGGCCGTGGTCTCGAAGTCGAAGACCACTCTCATCTTCATCAATCAGATCCGCGAAAAGATCGGCGTCATGTTCGGGAACCCCGAAACGACCACCGGAGGCCGCGCCCTGAAGTTCTATTCGTCCGTGCGGATCGACATCCGGCGCATCAACGCGATCAAGGACGGGGAGGTCGTCGTCGGCAGCCGCACGAAGGTCAAGGTCGTCAAGAACAAGGTCGCGCCCCCGTTCCGGGTCGCCGAGTTCGACATCGCGTACGGCGAGGGCATCTCGAAGACGGGCGAGCTGGTCGACATAGGCGTCGAGATGAAGATCATCGAGAAATCCGGCGCGTGGTTCAGCTACGGCGACCTGCGGATCGGCCAGGGCCGGGAGAACACGAAGCAGTTCTTCCGCGAGAACCAGGACGTGGCCGCCGAGGTCGAGAGAAAGATACGCGCGAATCTCGGGCTCCCGACGGCCGATGTTCTCGGAGCACCGATGCCGGCCGCGGGGCAGGTGGCGGCAGAGCCGAAACCCGCGAAATCCGCCGCTCTCGGCGAAAAAAAGAGGTAAACGCGGGCCCTCGGCCGCCTGGATCGCGAGCGTGCTCCTTTGCACGCCCTCCGACGACACGCTCACGATTCCTGACCCGACATCTCGCGCCCGACAACCGTAGAATCCCTTCAGATGCGGCGGGGCAGGACTTTCTCTCTCCTTCTCCGGTTCCTGCCGGTCGCCGCGGCAACGGTCCTGTCGGACCCCTCCCGGGCCGCTTCACCTGCTCCCACGCTCGCGCCGTGGCTGAAGATCGCCCCGGGAGACGAACGCATCGGGCGCCTCGCGGGAAAAGCGGGCGCACCGCTCTCGCCGAACGCTCCGGGGCTGCTCCTGAAGCTCGACGCGCCGGCCTGGAGGACAGGAAACGCCGCCGCCCGCGAAGCGGTTCGAGCTCTCGCGGCGGGCGCACATCGCGTGGGCTGGCGATGGGGCCTCGATCTCGAGCTGCCGGACGCGAAAATTCCGGTGGACGTGCGCGCCGCGGAGGCGGCCACCGTGGAAGACCTGTGGCCCGGGCTCGGGGAGATTCTCAGAGACGCAAAGGAAGCGGACCTCGTGACGATCGAGTTCCCTTACACGAGAGTTCCGGGGATCCATGATTTCGGGCGACCCCAGGAAGTCACCTTCGATCCAAAGGCAAGGTCGTATTTGCTCAGGAAGGCGGCGGCTGGCGCGCGCGCGACAGCGCCGCAAGCTCGGATCGCCTTCGCGGCCGGCCCCGTCGAGCATGGAGGGCTCGCCCCGCGAGACGTGAAACAACTCTTTTCAGAAGAAATCGCGGCCTATGTCGATTTCGTCGGCGTGACCCCTTTGGCTCGACCCGCGCCCGGGGAAGTCCGGGTCGCGGTCGATGACATGTCGTTCGGTAAGCCAGCTCTCGTCGACCTCGATTTCTCCGACGTCCACTCCCCCGGCGCGCTCCTGGCCGCAGCCGCGCGGCTCGCTCCGGAGAACGTCCCGTTCGCCGCCGCGACGCCCGGATGGCCACCCGCCGGAGACGCCGCCCTCGAGCGCTTCGCGCGCCTCCTCGACGGAGACTTCGGGCCCGATTCCCGCGCGGCGACGGCCTCGGCCGCGAGCGGCGAAGCGCTCGACGTGTTCCGATTCGTCGCGCGAACGGACCTCGGCGGAGTGATCCTGATTCCGGGGACCTCGCCGGCGGCGCACGTTCCCTCCGGTACCTTTTCGCTGACCCTCGACGAGACCGCGTATGCCTCGGCCGAGGTCTTCGAGCTCGCGACGGGCGCCTCGAAAAAATTCGAGGTTCCCGCCCGCTCCGTCCCGACCCGCCTCTCGCTCTCTCTCGGGAACGGGCCTCTCGGTGTGCGCCTCGTCGCACGGGAGAAGCTCGCTTCCGAGATCGCGAAGGCCTCGGTCGGCGTCGCGGTGACGCGCGGCCTCACGGCGGACGAGATCCTCGCGAGGCACCAGGCGTGGCGCGCCGCGCGCGATGCGCGCTGGAAGACCCTCACGGCACGCAGCACGATGTCGATGCGCTTTCGCTTCGCCGAGCTGAACAACACGTTCGACCTCGCGCTCGCGGGACCGTTCTTCTACGAGAAAGGCGGCAGCTACGACTGGGCGTGGAGAGAGGCGTACTTCAACGGCGTGCGCTGGAAGGGAAAGAAGATCCCGGAGCTGCCGCTCCTGCAACCCGAGAAGGTCTCGGACATGCCGCTCGCCCTGACTTTCGACGACGCCTACGCCTACACGCTCGCGGGGGAAGACACCGTGAACGGCATCCCCTGCTGGGCGCTCGATTTCACGCCTCGCGCCGCGTCCTCCGACAAGCCTCTCTACGCCGGCAGGGTCTGGGTCGCGAAGGCGGACTTCGCGGCGATCCGGACGCGCACGCGCCAGCTCAATCTCACGGCCGAGATCCAGGCCGTGGACGAGGTCTCGGACTTCGGCGAAGTTCCCGCTCCCGACGGTGGGCCTCCTCTTCGCCTCCCGACGCACACGACGGGGCAGTGGATCCTCAAGACGTTTTCGCGCACGACGGTCGTCGAGCGCGAGAGCACGCTCTCGGACGTCCGGCTCGACCCGCCGGGTTTCGTCGCCGAGCGTCAGGCGGCCTTCGCCTCGCCGGACGTCATGGTCCGGGACACCGAAAAGGGCGTGCGGTATCTCGAGAAGACGAAGGAAGGCGGGCGCGTCGTCACCTCCGATACGAAGCGCACGCACCTGTTCGGTGTCGGCGGCGTCTTCTACGACAGCTCCTTCGACTATCCGCTTCCGCTTCTCGGGATCTACTACGTCGACCTCGACTTTCACAAGCGGCACGAGCAGTTGCAGGTCTTTTTCGGCGGGGTCCTCCTCGCGGCCTCCTACAACCAGCCGCGCCTCTTCGGGACGGCCATCGACGCAGGCGTCGACGTCTTCGGCATCGCGATTCGGGGATCGGACGCGCTGTTCGTGGACGGGACGGAAGACAAGCTCCAGCGCGTCAAGTCGCGCTCGTTCGCGGGGAACTTCAAGGCGGGTATTCCCCTCGGCCGGCACGTGAAGATCTCGGCGACGCTCGGCGAGATTCATCGCGATTTTGCGGCCGACGACACGGAGACGTCGCCCACGTTCGTCATTCCGTCCGACCACTGGGTCACGCGCGTCGAGGGACAGGCCGTCTGGGACTTCCGCGGATGGGCGCTCTCGGGGCGGCTTGCGTGGAACAAGCGGTCGAGCTGGGATCCCTGGGGTTTTACCGGCAATCCGGACTACGCCCCGGGCAAGGACGAGTACCGTACGTATTCCCTCCAGCTCTCCAAGGACTTTCACCTCCCTCGCTTCCAGCGCATCCAGGCGTCTCTCTCGTATCTCGGCTCTGACAACACGGACCGCTTCTCCAAGTACAGCTTCGGGTTCTTCGGCGGAACCTCCCTGCGGGGCTTTCGCTCGGGTGCGCTCAGGGCCGAGGAGGCCGTCACGTCGAGGTTCGCTTATGGATACGTCTTCGGCGACGTCTTGCGCCTCGAGGTCGTCTACGACGACGCGCGCGTCAAGGACCTTGCGGCCGGGCTCGACTGGGCCTACTTCAGCGGAGCGGGTCTCTCCGGCGAGGTGCCCGGCCCGTGGTCGACGCTCGTTCGGTTCGACGCGGGCACGCCCGTCGCGGGCCGGAACCGCGGCCAGACAGGCGTCGTCCTGAGCCTCACCTTCCTGAAGATCTTCTAGGAGACTTGCCGGAGCAATCCTCGCCCGCGCTCCCGCAGTCTGCGGGCCTAGCGCAGGAGCAGACAGTGAACGCCGCCCTCCCCGCTCGGGAAGAGCGCGAGGGGAATGACGGAAAGGCCGTTCGCCTCGTAAAGCGCGCGCTGCCGATCGAAGAGCGGGTTCGGGCTCGCGACCGCCTCGTCGAGCTCGCGCCAGGCGCTTTGGAGGCTCGCGTCGAGCTTCGCGAACGCCGTCTCCTTCGGAGCGGCCTCCCACGCGTCGAGGCTTCTCTGCAGGGCGTCTATCGCGTCCTGGAGCTGTGCCATCGCGCTCCTGACTCCCGGCGCCGGAGGCCGGTGCTCCGGGTAGCGTGCGAGGAGCACGACGGGCTTGCCCGAAGTCGCGTCGATGAACTTGCTCACGTTCACCGGCGAACGCACCGGGTGATCTTCGAACGGCAGGCGCACGACGCGGTAGCCGCGCGCCTCCATCTGGCTCGCGACGAGGTCATATTCCTTCTGGACGTCCCGGACGAACTTCTCGGGAAGGGCCTCCCGCGAGTTCGCGTCGACGGGAGGTTCTTCATATGTCGGCACGAACGCGACGGCTTCGGTCGCGTTCCTCACGGCCGCAACGGCCATGTCCGCGTGAAACAGCTCCTCGCTTCCGCGCGATGGATCGCGGAGCGCGTCTTCCCCGACGATCACGACCCCGACCCCGAAGAAGGCCGACGAGAACGCGTGCCGGACCTCCTCGATCTGCCCCGACGTCAGGGGTTGTCCGAGAAGAGATTCTCCGGTGCGCCGTTCGAGATAGCGGATGGCGCGGTGACGGCCGACGAGGAGGCCGATCGAGCCGTCGGGGAGCCAGCTCAGCGCGAGGTCTCCGCCTTCCGTGTTGATGTCGCCGACGTGAACGCCGCGGAGCTGACGCTCGGAAAATTCGTCGGGAAAGGTCCTCGAGATCCGCTCGACAGGTTCGACGTAGACCGGGTCCGTGTCGCCGCCGACGCCGAGGACGAGCCGTCCGGCGCGATCGTGGCCGAGGATCTCCGCCATGTCCTGCGGATAAGGGATGGGCCGCGACACGCGGAAAAACTTCGTTCGCGCGTGGATCGTCGCCTCCGTCCAGCCGAGACGCGTCGCGAGGTAGAAGCGGAAGTCGGCCTCCTCCTCGCCGGACGCCTCGGGGACAGTCGCCGGGTCGGGCACCGCGACGAAGAAGGTCGCATACCGCGGTACTGCGGTCATGCACTGCCCGTGGAAAAGCTCGAAATCGAGGCCGTACAGCCGGCGCCGAAGCCCGATGAGGCGCGGATCGGCGGTTCCGCGGAGCGGGTTCCTTCCGGTGCCCCCGTGCGGCCGGAGGCCCATGACGACGCGAGAGAAGGGACGCTCGGACTCCGGCAGGAGGAGGAGATCCTGCCCGGCGACGGATTGCGGCTGGAACCGCGCGGCGGGCGGGCGAGCGCGAGGGGCCATGACGACCACGAGCACGGCGGCACCGGCGGTTGCCGCGACCGCCCCGAGGACCGCGGCGCGACGTCCGTTCACTCGTCCTCTCCCGTATGCAACGCGGCAGTTTACGACGGGGCCCGTACAATCCCGGCGCGATGCGCTGCCGCGCCCCCCTCGTCCTCCTCGCCCCGCTGCTCGCGCTCGCCCTCTCCACCCCTCCGGCGCGCGCCGCGGGATGGGCGCTGGCGGACCAGCGGCGCATGGCCGCCGACGCGGCCTCCTGGGCGCCGCCCGACTTCAAGCGCCAGATTGCGAAGCACAGCCGGCGCCTCATGCAGGGCGTGAGCGACGCGACTGCCGGCGAGACCGGCGTGCGCGACGCGGCCGCACATCGCGCGGCCGCGGCCCGCGGGGCGCGAGCCCTGGCGGAGTCGATCCGCCGCCACACGCCGTTCGACGAGATCGCGTACCAGGCCGGCGGGATCGTCCACGAGTTCGCGATGGCGTGCCCGCCGCCGCACGCACCGGTCGCGAACACGGCCCTCGCCGCCCGTTTCCTCGGCTTTTCCGCAGAGCCCTTTTCCGCTCCCGAGAAGCTCGCGGCGGCGGCGCTGCCGTCCGGCACGCCCCGGGAGTGTTACGACGCGTCCATCACGCTCACGGCGCGGCTCCTCGCATGGATCTGGAAGGCCGCCGGAGGCGACGTCTCCTCGATCGCCGAGTACCCCTCCTCGAAAGGACCCTACGCCGTCCGTGAGTGAACCCCGCCTCGCGCTCCTCTCCGTATCCGATCGCAGCGGCCTCGTCGAATTCGCGCGCTCTCTCGCCGGACTGGGCTTCGGACTCGTTTCGACGGGCGGCACGGCCGGACACCTCGCGGCGGCGGGTCTTGCCGTCACGAGCGTCTCGGACCTCACGGGCTATCCCGAGGTCTTCGGCGGCCGCGTGAAGACGCTCCACCCGAAGGTCTTCGGCGGCATTCTCTTCGACAGGTCCGAGGAGCGCGACCGGGCCCAGGCGGCCGGGAACGGCATCTCGCCGATCGATCTCGTGGTCGTGAATCTCTATCCGTTCGAGGAGACCGTCGCAGACGGGAACGTCGCCGTTCGCGAAGCCATCGAGAAGATCGACGTCGGCGGGCCGTCGCTCCTGCGCGCGGCCGCGAAGAATCACGCGCACGTCGGAGCCGTGTGCGATCCCGCGGACTACCCGGCCGTCGTCTCCGAGCTGACGCAGAGGCGCGGCACTCTCAGCGACGAGACGCGCCGGCGTCTCGCCGCGAAGGTCTTCCGGCGCACGGCGGCCTATGACGCCGCGATCGCGCGGTGGTACTCGAGAGAGCCGGGCGAGACGTTTCCCGAGCGCCTGACGCTCTCTTTCTCGCTCGCCGCCCACCTGCGCTACGGCGAGAACCCGCACCAGAGGGCCTCTCTCTACGCCGATGCCGCCGCGGCGGCCCCGGCTCTCTCGCGTTATCGCTTCGTGCAGGGGAAGGAACTCTCGTACAACAACTTCCTCGACGCCGATTCCGCCCTCTATACCTCGCGGGTCGTTGGCGCGAACGCGCTCACGATCGTGAAGCACCGCATCCCCTCGGGAGCGGCGACGGCACCGGCGATGGCGGACGCCTTCGAGGCCGCGTGGGCCTCGGATCCCGTTGCGGGATTCGGCGGTGTCGTCGCCTACACGGGCCTGCTCGACGCCGCGGCCGCCTCCGCGCTCACGTCGCGCTTCCTCGAGGTGATCGTCGTGCACGACGTGGCGGACGATGCGAAGGCGCTCCTCGCGAAAAAGCCGAACCTGCGCGTCCTCACCGTCACGGAAGAGGCGGGACCGCGGCCGCGCCTTCAGGTTCGGGGCATCGACGGGGGTCTCCTCGTGCAGGAGGGTGACCTCGCTCCCGACGACGCATCGGAGTGGAAAGTCGTCACGGTGCGGGCGCCGAGCGATGCCGAGCAACGCGCGCTCTCGTTCGCAAACCGCGTTCTTCGCGGCGTCGTCTCGAACGGCATCGTCGTGGCGGGCGAGAGCGCGACGTACGGCATCGGCGGCGGCCGCACGAGCCGCGTGGATGCTTGCCGGGACGCCGCCGGCAAGGCGGGAGCGAGGGCGAAGGGCGCGGTCGCAGCGTCGGACGCCTTTTTCCCGTTCCCGGACGGCCTCGAGGTGCTCGCGGCCGCGGGGGTCACTGCCGTCGTCCAACCCGGCGGCTCCGTGAGGGATGCCGCCGTCATCGCCGCCGCGGACGCCGCGGGAATCGCGATGGTGTTCACGGGAAGGAGGCACTTCCGGCATTGAAGCGCGCAGCAGCCTTGTTCTCTTCCGTATTCCTCTTTCTCTTCGCCGTCGAGGCCCGGCCGGCGAAGCCGGCCGCGACGCCGACTCCGCCCGCGACGGCCTCGCTCGATGCGCGAACGGTCCTCGCGAGCGTTCGAACAGCCTATTCTTCCTCTCCCTCCGTCAGCTGCACGTTCGTGCAGACGTACGCGCCGGCCGGGTTCGCGGAAACCGCGCCCGAGACCGGGCGGCTCGTCCTTCAGGCGCCGGACCGCGTGCGCTTCGATTACGACGGACCGGAGGGGAAGGTCTTCACGTTCGACGGCAAGGCCGGCCGGCAGTTCGTCGCAGCGGACCGGCAGATCGTCGTGCGGACTCTCCGACCCGAGGAGATCGCACGCCTGCCGATCGTGTTCCTGGAGTCGACCGAATCGCTCCTCGCGCGCTACACGGCGCGCGCCGTCGCGCGGGACGCCGGCCTGACCGAGCTGACGTTGACACCGCGCGCCGGCGCGGATCCCAAGTCGGTCACGCTCCTCGCGGCGGGTTCGGGTGAGGTGAAAAGGCTCGTCCTCGTCGACGCCGCGGGCAACCGCACGACGTTCACGTTCACGCAGAAGATGCCGGGGCCGAAGCGCCCGGATTCGGACTTCGCACTCGTGCCGCCGGAGGGCACGAAGATCCTCTCGGAGTGAACCCATGGCCGAACCCACATTCGACGTCGTCTCGGAAGTCAACCTCCCCGAGGTCGCGAACGCGGTCTCGCAGGCCAAGAAGGAAGTCGCGCAGCGCTTCGACCTGAAGGGGACCGCGGCTGGAATCGAGCAGGAGGACAAGGAGCTCACGCTCACGGCGAACGACGACTTCGGCCTGAAGGCCGTGACCGATCTCCTCCAAACGAAGCTCGCGAAGCGCGGCGTATCTCTGAAGGCGCTCGATTACGGCCCGGTCGAGGCCGCGTCCAAGGGCACCGTGCGACAGGTCGTGACGATCCGCCAGGGCATCCCGTCCGAAAAGGCTCGGGAGATCGTGAAAGCCGTCAAGGACAGCAAGCTGAAGGTACAGGTCGCGATCCAGGGCGAGCAGCTGCGCGTCTCGGGCAAGAAGAAGGACGACCTGCAGGCCGCCATTGCCCTGCTCCGCGGCGCGGACTTCGGGATCCCTATTCAGTTCACGAATTTCCGCGGCTAAGGGCGGTAAGATGCACCGCCGAGATGAGCCAGACCTCGCTGAAAGACCGCCTGCTCGTCGCCACGCTCCCCGCCGAAGAGCGGGAGAACGGGCGGCGCCTCCTCTCGGCTCTCTCGCCGATCGAAGGCAAGCTGAAGCTCGTCGAGGCCCGCCTTCAGGAGCGGACACGTTCGGGCATCCCGACGATCTCCCTCATCGGCGACTACCTGGTCGAGGGCGGTGGCAAGAGAATCCGGCCCGCGCTCCTGCTTCTCGGCTCGCATCTCCTCGGCTGCGAGGGCGACCGGGACGTGAACTACGCCGCGATGATCGAGTTCATCCACACGGCGACGCTCGTGCACGACGACATCATCGACGACGCCGAGCTCCGACGCGGCCGGCCGAGCGTGAACCGGCGGTGGGGAAACGAGCTGACCGTCCTGTTCGGCGATTTCCTGTACATGAAGTCGATGGAGATCGCGCTGGAGGAAGGGGACCTCAGGGTTCTGCGCCTCCTTTCGGACGTGACGCTCCGGATGACCGAAGGCGAGATCATCGGTGCCGAGCGGCGCGGGCTCCTCGACCTCACGCTGGAGGGCTACCTCGACATCGTGCGCCGCAAGACGGCCTTGCTCTTCGCGGGCGCCTGCAAGATCCCGTCGTTCCTGGTGACGGAGGCTTTCGGCGAAAGCCGCGAAGTCTGGGGCGAGCGCCTCTGGGAGTACGGAATGTCGCTCGGGATCGCGTTCCAGCTCCAGGACGACCTCCTGGATTACACCGCGAAGGAAGAGGACCTCGGAAAGCCGGTTCTCTCCGATCTGAGGGAGGGAAAGCTCACGCTCCCCTTGATCCTCTGCCTGCCTCACGCGACCCGCACCGAGCGCAAGCTCGTCGAGACGGTCGTGGCCGAGCAGGGCTTCGCGTCGGTCAGGCCCGAAGAGATCCTCGAGATCGTCCATCGCCTCGGCGCCCTCGACCGAGCCCACGAGATGGTCGAGGCCCATGCGGAAAGAGCTCGCGAAATCGCATCGCTCTTCCCCGAGACGGCTTCCAGAGAGGGCTTCCTCCTCGCCGCCGAATATGCCGCAAATCGGCGTAAATAATTAAGAGTAAAAGATTTAGCGTTTTCTAATGAAAATAGGTGTTGGACAAGAACTGCCTAACGACAACCTCGCCAATGCTCACTGTGCAGGCCATAGCCGAATTTAGTAAGGAACTTCTATAGAAATTCCTTCTTTTTTCTGGATTCTCTCTTGATTTCTGCAGTTTCCCACTCTAAGCTCTCCCCAACATATCGTGGGTCACAGATCAGCCCCCACAACCCGGGAACGGTCAGGAGAGCGAATGATCGAGAAGCTGTTCCGGTCCTTCCGGTCGCCGTTCAGCGCGACATCCCGCGAAGACTTCACCCTCGAGGAAGAGATCGCGCTCTACCGTCATCGCGCCGAAGTCGCGCTCGAAGAGGAACGCTACAACGACTCACTCGTGTTTCTGGCGAAGATCCTTCGGCTCAATCCGTACGATCTGCAGGCGCGCATGACGGTCGCCCACACGTACCACTACGCGCTGAACGAGCCGACGAAGGCCCTTCTCACGTACGAGAAAGTCGTCGCGGCCTCCGGATACGACGAGTCGAACTCCTACTCGGTCGCCGCCCGCGAAGGCATTCGCGAGCTGGAGGGTTCGCTCGACACGACGGCCCTTCCCCTCCACGAGCTCGTGGACGACGAAGAGTCCAGCGAAGACACCGGCGGTCGCGCCCACAACGTGGCCGGATAGCGGGCTCCCCCGAATCCCTTTTCTTCCATCCTCTTCAAGTCGTCATCGACCCGCCAGCGCGGGCCGGTGACGACGACCCCTTCCGGGGTCTCGAGCCGCAACCTCAGGGACGCGATGCCCTCGGCATGGTGCAGGAAGACGAGAAGCTCGTGGTTCCCGGCAGGGAGAGAGACCGCGAAGGCACCTGTTCCGCTGCCGTCTCCGATCGCCACGCCGTCCACGAGCAGCGTGCCCGATCCCACCGTGCGGATCCTGATCCGTCCGGCGGGCGCCGGCTGCTCCAGCCGGAACTCGGTTGCGAAGGCCAGGGCCGCAGGCTCCGCGAAGCGCGCCTTGGGGGCGTAACCGATCCACCAGGCTCCGGAGAGCGGGTCGGCAAGTCGGGCTCTCGCGGCCATGGCGACGGCCGCGAGGATGAGGAGCGAGGCGGCGTAGGCGAGAAGGCGGCGCGGAGACTGCCGCGGGGCGGTCGTTGACGCGCTCACGGGAGCCGATGTTAATATCGAACGTGCCCCGGCTGGCGACCTCCTCCCTCCTTCACACCGTCGCCGTCATCCCCTCCCGCTACGGGGCGGAGCGTTTCCCGGGGAAGCCTCTCCATTCGATCGCCGGAACCCCCATGGTCGTCCGGGTTCTCGAGCGGGCGCTTCGGGCGAGGCGCGTTTCGCTCGTCCTCGTGGCGACCGACGACGAGCGGATCGCGCGAGCGGTCGAAACCGCGGGGGGGCGCCCGGTGATGACCGACCCGGCGTTGTCTTCGGGCACGGATCGGGTCTGGGCGGCCGTGAAGGACCTCGACGTGGAAGTCGTCCTCAACGTGCAGGGCGACGAGCCCCTGATGGACCCCGAGAACATCGACCGTGTGGCGGGATTCCTCCTCGAGCATCCCGAGTTTCCGCTGGCTACGGTCGCTCTCGCCATCGACGATCCCGCCGAGATCGCGAACCCGAACAACGTCAAGGTCGTGCGCGGCGACGACGGCCGGGCTCTCTACTTCTCGCGCGCGGCCCTTCCTTACCGGAGGAGGCCCGAGCCTCTTCTCCCGACTCTCAAGCACCTCGGCCTCTACGGCTACCGCAAGGACGCCCTCAGGCGCTGGACGAGCCTGCCGCAGCATCCCCTCGAGCGCGCCGAGAGCCTCGAGCAGCTCCGCGCGCTCGCGGCGGGGATGGCGATGGCGGTGCTGGACGCGGCTTCAGACTCGATAGGCGTCGACACGTTGGAGGATGCGAGGAAAGTAGAAGAGATTCTTCTTAGAAAGGGAATAGGCGCGGCCGCCGCCCGCGAGCCAGCGTCTGCCTCTTTCACCTTCAAAGAAAAACAGCCTGACACGAACCGAACCAGCAACATCGTTGCCGTACGGGAGGTGTAGCGTGGGAACCAAATACATTTTCATCACAGGCGGCGTGGTCTCGGGCCTCGGCAAGGGCATCGCCGCGGCCTCGATGGGCGCGCTGCTGGAGGCGCGGGGGTTCCGCGTCACCCTCCAGAAGTTCGACCCCTACCTGAACGTGGACCCGGGCACGATGTCGCCGTTCCAGCACGGCGAGGTCTACGTGACCGACGACGGGGCCGAGACCGATCTCGACCTCGGGCACTACGAGCGCTTCACCTCCACCATCACCGGCAAGGCGAACAGCGTGACGACCGGTCAGGTCTATCTGTCGGTCATCGAGAAGGAGCGCCGCGGCGACTTCCTCGGCAAGACCGTCCAGGTCATTCCGCACATCACCGACGAGATCAAGGACTGCATCCGGCGCGTCGCGGGCGACAACGACGTCGTCCTCGTGGAGATCGGCGGCACCGTCGGAGACATCGAGTCTCTGCCCTTCCTCGAGGCGATCCGCCAGTTCCGACAGGACGTGGGGCGCGGCAACGCGATCAACATCCACCTCACGCTGGTTCCCCACATCGCCGCGTCCAACGAACTGAAGACGAAGCCCACGCAGCACTCCGTCAAGGAGCTTCTCTCGATCGGAATCCAGCCCGACATCCTCCTCTGCCGTGCCGACCGCTCCATACCCGAGGAGATGAAGAAGAAGATCGCGCTCTTCTGCAACGTGGACGAGCGGGCGGTCATCACGGCACGCGACGTTCCGTCGATCTACGAGGTCCCGCTCGCGTTCGCGCGCGAGGGACTCGACGAGATCCTCCTCGACTACCTCTCGCTCCCCCATTACGACCGCGACCTCGCGAAGTGGGAATCGATCGTGAACCGCGTCAAGAACCCCCAGGAAGAGGTCACGATCGCGTTCGTGGGCAAGTACGTGCAGCTCGGCGACAGCTACAAGTCTCTGAACGAGGCCCTGCATCACGGCGGCATCGCGAACAACGTGAAAGTCAGGATCTCGTTCGTGGATTCCGAGGAGCTGGAGACCGCCGGCTTCCCCGAGACGCTCGCCCGCGCGGACGCGATCCTCGTGGGACCCGGCTTCGGCCGGCGCGGCATCGAAGGGAAGCTGAAAGCGATCCGCCTCGCGCGCGAAACGAAGATCCCGTTCTTCGGAATCTGCCTCGGCCTGCAGTGCGCCGTCATCGAGTACGCGCGCAACGTGTGCGGCATCAAGGACGCGAACTCGACGGAGTTCGAGCCGAACGCGCCGAACAAGGTCATCTTCATGCTGCGAGACCTCATCGGCGTCGACGCGCTCGGCGGCACGATGCGGCTCGGGAAGTACCCGTGCGACCTCGCGGAAGGCACGCTCGCGCGGCGCGCCTACGGCGAGCCGACGATCTGGGAGCGTCACCGCCACCGTTACGAGGTGAACCAGGAGTACCTGCCGGCCCTGCGCGACGCCGGCATGACGTTCTGCGGCATGTCGCCGGACCGGAAGTTCGTCGAGATGGTGGAGATCTCCGACCACCCGTGGTTCCTCGGCTGCCAGTTCCACCCCGAGTTCAAGAGCAAGCCCACCGCGCCGCACCCGCTCTTCAAGGACTTCGTCCGTGCCGCCCGCGCTCACAAGCACGCGCGGCAGGAGGGCGTGGACAAGAAGAGCGCCGAGCTCGTGCCCGCCGTCGTCGCGCCGGCGAACCTTCCGACGCCGAACGGCCAATCGGCATGACGGACGTCTCGTTCGACCCGAAGAGCCGTTACGGGAAGACGGCGGAACGCTGGGGCAACCTCCTCCTTCCCGAGGGCGCCGCCCGCATCGACACGCGCTTCGTCTTCGCAGGCGAGCCCGGCACGACGTATCGCGTCCTGCGCGTGAACGTCTTCCCGCAGGATCCGGCCAGGCGCCTCTACTACTACCTGCGCACGACCGACAACCCGAACAACTCCTGACGCGCGTTCAGGAGCAGAGCGCCGAGAGGGCGCGAGAGGCGCGGTCGATCTTCCGGTAGACGGGAATTCCGCCGCGCTGGAGAACGGCGACGAAATCGTCGTACAGCCGCCCGGAATCGACGTTCACGACGACCGGCTTCCTGGTCGCACGGAACAGCCTCAGCAGCTCCTGTGCGAGCGAGCCCTTCGAGAAGAGATTCTCGGTGTGGGCCCCGAAAGGATCCGGCGCGAGGATGTCGAGCGACGGCGTGACCGGGATCGGAGACACGAGAAGAGAATCCACCCCCGCGTCGTCGAGAAGCGCCGCCGCCGCTTCCACGAAAGCGGGCGTGTCGGCCATGGGCGTCGCGTCGATGGGATTCGCCGCGTGGGCGATGGCCGGAAGGCAGGCTCGCAGCCGGGCCAGCGTCGGCTCCGCGAGCGCCGCCGGCGTCAGGCCGTAGAGCTTGTCGAGGACGGCCGCGCATTCGAACCCCGCGTTGGAGAGCACCGCGAGACGTCTGCCCGCGGGAAGCCGGTCGCCCAGCATCGTGTAGACCTTCGTGTAGTCCTCGAACATATCGAGAGACTGCGCGACGAGGACGCCCGCACCCTCGAGGAGCTCTTTCGCGACCGCGTAGTCGCCGGCGAGAGAGGCCGTGTGGCTGCGCGTGGCCGCGGCGCCGAGCGGCGTCTTGCCCGCCTTGAAGAGGATGACGTGCCGGCCTTCCTTCGTGACGCGGCGCGCCACGCGTTGGAACCGCTCCCCGTCCAGCGGCGCGAACCCCTCGACGTAGAAGACGAGGAGGCGGATCGACGCGTCGCCCGCGAAGTACTCGAGGAAGTCCGCCGCCGTGAGGTCCATCTGGTTGCCGTACGAGATCGACGCCCGGGGGAAGACGATGCCGTCGAGGTTGCTCGTGAGCGACACGAGGTACGCCCCGCTCTGGCTGACGGCCACGAGGCTGTCGCCCGGCGCGTCGTGGAACGGCAGCTTGTACTGAGGGAGAAAGAACGTGTTGTACTGCCGCTTCGAGACGATCCCGAGGCAGTTTCCGCCCACGAGTACGGGTCCGCCGTCCGGAGTCGCATGCGCGGCGGCCAGCGCCGCGCGGAGTCGCGTCTCGAGATCGGCGCCGCCCGCCTCGCCGAAACCGCCCGGAATGAGGATCACGGACTCGGCCCGGCCTCCGGCGAGGGCCTCCACGACCTCCGTCGCTGCGGGTGCGGGCACGGAGACGACCGCGAGGTCCACTCTCTCGGGCAGAGCATCCACGGACGAAACGCACGGCACGCCGTCGATCGCCTTCTCCTTCGCGTGTACGGCGAAGAGGTGCCCGTAGGCGATGCCCTCCGATTGCTTGAGGTTCCTGAGGATGATCCGGCCCGGGTTCATCGCGTGCGCGGAGGCCCCGATGACGGCGGCGCTTTTCGGCGCGAGGAGCTTGCCGATCTTCGAAAGAGGCCGCGATGAACGCGCGACGCGGCGGGAGGAGAGCCGGGCCTTCCCGTCCGCGGCGACCCAGCGCCCGTCCGAGCAAAGGAGAAGAGGATTGACCTCGAGCTCCTCGAGCGTCGGGTTGCCGAGGGAATTGTCGGGAGAATAGAGAGAGAGATTCCTGGAAAGGGTTTCGAGCCGAGCCGCCACCTCGTCGAGCCCGAGGGGCGCCTGCGCATGGGCTCTATTACTCTCAAAGAAAATCTTCAGCGCCGGACTCTTTGCGACTCCGGCCTGGAGGCCCCGCTTCACCTCCCCGGGCTGCAGGATCACGGTCGTCGCCCCCGGCGCCATTTGCGCCGTACCACTCCGTCAGGACGCCGCCGAGTCCGAAGACGAGGACGGGCCCGAACGCGGGGTCGTGCTTGAAGGAGAGGAGCGCCTCGGCCGCGGGCGTGCCGGAGGCGGGAACGAGCTTCTCGACGACGAGGATCCCGAGGCGCTGGGCTGCGGGCGCTCGGCGGGAGACGTCTTCCCACATCGTCCTCGCCGCGGCGATGACCGACGCAGGAGATTTCTTTGAAAAAGAGATTCCGCCGACGTCGGACTTGTGGGCGAGATCCGGCGAGACGATCTTGAGGACGACGTCGTCCCCTCTCAACCCTTCTAAGAAATCTTCAATCTCCGTCGGCACCGGTCCCGGCGCGCCGTTCCAGAACACGTGTCGCGGCACGTCGAAGGCCGCCGCTCCGAGCAGCGCGTAGACCTCGTGCTCGAAGAGCGCCGTGCGGCCGTCCTCACGCGCCTTCCGGAAGATTGCGGCAGGAGTGACGGCTTCGGCCGTGACCGCTCCGCTCATCCCGGAAAGCCGCGGAGCTGCAGCTCCATGGCCTCGAGGCCGTCGAGCATGCGCGTGACCTCGACGCACTGGTCGCAGTTCGCGTGCACGCTCGCGCACGGCACGCCGTCCGGCTGGTGCTCGGGGCAGCGCGGCTCTCGCGCCATCCGGAAAAGCGCTTCGATGAGCGCTTTCACGCGCGTCTTCAGCGACGACTCGGGCACGTCGCGCAGGCCCATGAGCAGGCGGTACTCGGCAGGTGTCAGCGAAACCGGGATCAAGTCCTGACTCATGGTGTCCTCCGCGTTCAGGTCGCAGCCGGCGTGACGGCGCGCATCCCCCAGGAGAAAGCCTCTTCGTTCAGCGGGATCAGCGCGCATTTGTCCTTCAAGGCGAGGCGGATCGCGGTGCGCAACGTCTCCTCGGGGAAGAGCCTCGTCGCGGCCTGCAGAGCGCCGAGCGCGACGATGTTCTTCACCATCGCCTTGCCGAGGTCCACGGCGATCTCCGTGAACGGAACACCGAAGGCGTGCACCCCCGCGCGGAACGGCGGCGGGTCTTTCACGACGGAGCTGTCGTACAGGATGGTGCCGCCCACCGGCACCTCCGGCGCGAATTTCGCGAGGCTCGGGGCGTTGAACGCCACGAGGATCGCCGGATGCGGCGAGGCGGGCGACAGCACCTCGTCGGCGCTCACGTGCACGTCGGCGTACGACGTGCCGCCGCGCGACTCCGGCCCGTAGCTGGGGATGTGCGTCGCGTCGTAGCCCTCGTGGATCGCGGCGCGCGTGAGGAGCATAGCCGCCGTCTGCGCGCCGTCGCCTCCCGCGCCTGCGAGCTTCAGCGCGATGTCCGAGCCGCCGAGGTGCGTCGGGAAGCCGTTCGCGAAGCGCGGCGGCCGCTCCGCCGATGCGCCGATCGCCGCGACGAGGCTTTCGGAGTCGAACCGCGGCTTCCCGAGGTGGAACGTGGGCTCTGCGACGACGTCCTTCTTCACGCCGAGCGGGAAGACCGGGAGCATCTTCTCCTTCACCCACGCCTCGGTCTCCTCGGGCGTCAGCCCGAGATGCGTCGGGCATTCGGCGAGGACCTCGACGAACGCGAACCCCCGGTTCTCGGCCTGCAGCTTGACCGCCTTCAGGACGGCCTTCTTCGCCTTCATGCGCTGCTTCGCGTCGAAGAGCGCGACGCGCTCGACGTAAACCGGCCCGTCGAGCCCTGCGATGAGCTCGGCCATCTTCATCGGCTGCCCCATCATCGCCGTGCGGCCCTCCGGGCTCGTGGCGCTCTTCTGGCCGATGAGCGTCGTGGGCGCCATCTGGCCGCCGGTCATCCCGTAGATCGCGTTGTTCACGAAGATCACGGTGATCGGCGTGCCGAGCTGCGCCGCCGAGACGATCTCGGCGAGGCCGATGGAGGCGAGGTCTCCGTCGCCCTGATAGCTGATCACGACGGCTTCCGGGTTCGCGTACTTGTGGCCGAGCGCGACCGCGGGTGCGCGCCCGTGCGCGGCCTGGGAGTTCCCGACGTCGAAGTAGTAATAGAGAAAGACCGAGCAGCCGACCGGCGAGATCGCCACCGTGCGGTCCTGGATGCCGAGCTGCTCGATCGCATCGGCGAGGTACTTGTGAACGAGCCCGTGGCCGCAGCCGGGGCAGTAGTGCGTCGCGTGGCTCTTGAGCCCCTCTCCGCCCGCGTGGCGCTCGAACTTCTCGTAGAAGACGCTCATGCCAGAACCTCCTGAGAAGCTCGGATGGCCGCGGCGATCTCCGCCGTCTGCGGCAGGATGCCGCCCGCGTGCCGGACGCTCTCGATCCGCGGCGGCGCCACGCCGGCCTTAGAGAGGGCGAGGCGAAGCTCGTCCTCGAGCTGCCCGTTGCTCGCCTCGACGACGATGATCCTCTTCGCTTTCGGCAGGAACGACTTCAACGCGGCAACGGGGAACGGCCACAGCGTCAGCGGCCGGAAGAGGCCGACGCGCACGCCCTCCCGGCGCAGCGCCTCGACCGCTCCCTTTGCCATCCGCGCCGGCGTGCCGAATGCGACGACGAGCGTCTTCGCGTCCGAGCAGGCGAACGGGTCGGCCCTCTGCTCGGCTTCCATGCGCCGGTATTTCTCGTTCAGGGTCGCGTTGTGGTTCTCGAGATCCTTCTCGTCCAGATAGATCGAGCTGATGAGGTTGCCGCGATGGGCTCCGTCGCCGAATACCGCCCAGTCCGGAAGGCCCGGCTGGATCATCGTGTCCGGCAGAACGACCTTGCCCGTCATCTGTCCGAGGTAACCGTCCGCGACGACGACGACCGGGTTCCGGTAGCGGAACGACAGCTCGAAGGCGAGCCGCGTCAGGTCGAGCATCTCCTGCGGCGTCGAGGGCGCGAGGACGATGGCGTGCGTGTTGCCGTGGCCGAGGCCGCGGCAGGCGAGCTTCACGTCGGCCTGCTCGGGGGCGATGTTCCCGAGGCCCGGCCCGCCGCGCATCACGTTCACGAACACGCCCGGCACCTGGGAGCCGATCATGTACGAGATGCCTTCGACCATGAGACTGAAACCGGGCGACGACGTGAACGTCATGCACGGAAGGCCTGCGCCCCCGCAGCCGTACATCATGTTCACGGTCGCGACCTCGCTCACGGCCTGGAAAAAGACGCCGTCCAGCTTCGGCAGGAGTTTCGCCATCAGCTCCGCGCCTTCGGTGGAGGGCGTGATCGGATAGCCGAAGACGTGCCGGCAGCCCGCGAGGAGCGCCCCGATCGCCGCAGCGTAGTTGCCTTTCACGACGAGCGGCGCAACGGCCGGCAGGGGCACCTCTCGAGGCGGAATGGGCGCCGGCCGGGGCGGAGCCGTCCGGTTCCCGAACAGCTTCTCCGGGTCCTGGAGCTCGAAATCGCCCTCCGGTTGCGGCCTCAGGCCGTACGGCTCGGGGCACGCGTCGAGACACAGGCCGCAGCCGTTGCAGGCCTCGAGATTGAGCGCCACGGGCACGAGGCCCGTCCGCGGATCGATCTCGCGGCCCGCCGTGATGCAGTCCTTCGCGCACGCGTCGATGCAGCGGCCGCAGCCTTTGCAGAACTCGGGCAGGAGGAAGGGTTTGGGGCGTTCCCTGAGCGCAGTCGGCATGCGGGAACCTCCAATGTCAAGGTACCCCGCGCAGCCCGCCAGGCGGTATGCCGCAAATGAATCAGGCGCATCATGCTCCGGGGGGTGCTGCCATTCCTCTCACCGCCCCGCTTCCTTGTCGCGCCTCACGACCACCTTGTGCCCGCGGATCAACGTGCCGCGGAGAGCGCGCATGACCGACTCCGCGATCTTCTCCGGCACCTCCACGAGCGAGAACCGCTCGGCGATCTGGATCGAGCCGACGTCTCGGCGGGCTCACCTTCGCTTCGTTGACGATGGCCCCCACGAGATCTCCAGGCCGTACGCCGGCGGCCCGGCCCGCGCCGACGAAAAGGCTCGCCGAATCGCCCGGCTCCCTCCCGCCGGACTTGTACCTCGTCCCGGGCTTCGCCGCGCGCGGAGGAGGAGGCGCCGCGACCGCGGGAATCTCGTGCTCGTCCGCGACCGAGCCCGAGCCCGCCGCGGAGGGATCCGCCAGCTTCACGGCGGCCGCAGCCACGTCCATCGGATCGAACTCCTCCGCGAGCGATTCGACGACGACGCGATAGTCATCGAGCCCGCCCGCGAGGATCGACTCGCGGAGAGACGCCCGCGTCAGCTCGAGGCGTTTGGCGCGGAGGTCGGCGACCGTGGGGACGCTCGCCACCTCGATTTTCTGCTTCGTCAGGCGCTCGATGTTGCGGAGCTGCCAGTGCTCGCGCGGCTCGGCGAGCGTGATCGCGACGCCTTCGCGTCCGGCGCGTCCGGTCCGCCCGATGCGATGCACGTAGAGCTCCGGCGAGGACGGCACGTCGTAGTTGACGACGTGCGAGAGGTGGCCGATGTCGAGCCCGCGGGCCGCCACGTCGGTGGCGACGAGAAGCTCGAGCGTCCCCGCGCGGAACTTCTTCATCACGCGGTCCCGCTGCTCCTGCGACATCCCGCCGTGCATCGCCTCCACGCGCAGCCCGCGGCCCTTGAGGGTCTCGGTCAGGTCGTCGACCTCGAGACGCGTGCGGCAGAAGACGAGCGCCCCGGCGGGACTCTCGAGGTCGAGAATGCGCCCGAGCGCCGCGCGCTTGTGCCCGCGGGCGACGACGTACGCAGTCTGCCGGACCTTCGGCATCTTCCCGGGCGCGGTCTTCTCCTTCTCGATCTCGATCCGGACCGGTTCTCGAAGGTGGCGCGCCGCGAGGGTCGCGATGCGCAACGGGAGCGTGGCGGAGAACAGCGCCGTCTGGCGCGATTTCGGAGTCGCCGCGAGGATCGCGTCGAGGTCTTCGGCGAAGCCCATGTCGAGCATCTCGTCGGCTTCGTCGAGGACGAGCGTGCGGAGGCCGCCGAGGGCGAGGGAGCGGCGGTTCACGTGATCGAGCGCGCGCCCGGGCGTCGCGACGACGACGTCCACCCCGCGCTTCAGGGCCTTCAGCTGCGTCTCCATCGACGCGCCGCCGTAGACCGGGAGGACGCGGACGCTGATCTCCCGGCCGTACCGGTGAACGGCCTCGGCGAGCTGCATCGCGAGCTCGCGGGTCGGCACGAGGACCAGGACCGAAGGCGCGACTCCCCTTTCGGTTTCCGCCCCGATGCGGTGCAGGGCCGGGAGCGCGAACGCGGCGGTCTTCCCGGTGCCGGTCGCCGCCTGCGCGAAAACGTCGCGCCCCTCGAGGAGCGGTGGGATCGCCGCGCTCTGGATGGGCGTCGGCTCCTCGTAGCCGAGGTCGACGAGGGCGCGCACGAGGCGCGCGTCGAGGCCGAGGGCCGCGAAAGGAGACGCCGGAGTCCTGTGCACGGCCCCATTCTGAGGCCGAACGCGGACCCCCGTCAGTGCTTCTTCACGGCGACCTGCAGGAGCTCGACCGGCAGCGCGCTGTAGTTCTCGATCTCGATCCTCTTCGCGTCCTTGTCCCAGGTGACCTTCGCCGCGGGCACGAGCTTCCCCTCGCCCTTTCCGTCCGGCGGGAGGCGGAGCTCGATCAGCGTGAACTGGTAATCCTTCGAGCGGGTGTTGTTCAGGAGCTCGCGGAACGACAGCCGCCGGTTCGTCGCGAGGATCACGCGGCGGCCGCCGTCCGCCGCTCTGTGCTCGCGCGCGTAGTAGAGGTCATAGCCGAGGGAGTTGGACGTGCGGATGGTGCCGACCGGCGGAAGCTTCTGGAGCGTATCCACGAGCTTGTCGCGGCCGAACTCCTGAAGCGTCGTCAGGAGCATCTCCCGCTCCTGGTCCGTCGACCAGCGGGTGACGGCGATGTCGACCAGGGCGGTCTTTCCCGTACCGAGGCTCGCCGCGAACGCGGTGTAGGTCTCGACCGGCTTCGGATCCTCGGCCCGGACGAGGTTCGTCGCCGAAAGCAGAGTGGACGCGATCACGAGCATCAGGATCGAACGACGACGTTGCATGGGTCTCTCCTCATTATTGTGACTTTTTCACCTCTCGGGTCGCTCGACGCAAATACCGCGCCGCAGCGTGCCTAACTCCGGTTCCCTTCGCGCTCCGAGATGGCTTCGAAAACCCCCGTAGCGCGGTCCTTCCGGACGTTGTCCCAGGCGAACCAGCGGCCGTTCATCGCGACGTAGACGCCGGCGGGAAGCGACTGGACGAAGGAAACCGCGCTCCCGAGGTTGAAGAGCCCGTCGGAGCTGCCGAATGCCCACGGCACCATCGCGCCCGTCAGGATGATCGTCTTCCCCATCGCCGCGGCGGCGAGGGTCGCGGCGGTCCCGACCATCGTGTCGGTCCCGTGTGTGATCACGATCCACTTCTCGGGGGCCTCGCGGCAGCGCCTCACGATCGTCTCGCGGTCGGCGGACGTCATCTCGAGGCTGTCGATCATCATCAGCGTCTCGACGGCGACCGGCACCCGGCAACGGCCGAGCCGGAGCATTTCCTGGATGTGCGTGTCCTTGAAGAAGAGGCGGCCCGTCAGCTCGTCGTACTCCTTGTCGAACGTCCCGCCCGTCACGAGGATGCGGATCGCCATCGGGTCGGACCTCCTGCTCCCTTCATTCTGTAACATCGGCGGCGTGAAGGTCTTCGCGTCGATCACGCCGCACCTCTCACTCGGAGACCGCTGCCGTCCCGTCTTCTTTACGGGCCCGTGCGTGATCGAGTCGCGCGCGCATGCCCTGAAAATGGCCAGAGCGTTGAAAAAGGCCTTCGCAGCCGCCGGCGTCGCCGACCGGCTCGTCTACAAGTCCTCGTTCGACAAGGCGAACCGCAGCGCGGGGGCGAGCTTCAGGGGACCCGGCATCGAGAAGGGGCTCGCGATCCTCTCCGAGGTCAAGGAGAAGACCGACCTCCCGGTCCTGACGGACGTCCACGAGCCCGAGCAGTGCGCGATCGTGGCGGAGGTGGCGGACGTCCTCCAGATTCCCGCGTTCCTCTGCCGCCAGACCGACCTCGTTCTCGCGGCGGCTGCTACGAAGAAGGCCGTGAACGTGAAGAAGGGTCAGTTCCTCGCTCCCGACGACTGCAGGCAGATCGTCGACAAATGCCACGCCGCCGGGAACACGAACATCATGCTCTGCGAGCGGGGTACGACCTTCGGCTACCACAACCTCGTCGTGGATTTCCGCGGCCTTCCCATGATGCGCGCCCTCGGCGTACCGGTCATCTACGACGCGACGCACTCCCTTCAGCTTCCCGGCGGCTTCGGTTCCGAGACGAGCGGCTCCCGCCAGTACGCGCCCGCCCTCGCGCGGGCCGCGGCCTCCGTGGGCGTCGACGGCTACTTCTTCGAGGTCCACGACGATCCCGCGCACGCGAAGTCCGACCGGGCGACGCAGCTCCCCCTCGCGAGCCTGACGAAGTTCCTCTCGGACCTCCTCGCGTTCGACGAGCTCAGGCGAAAAACCGGCCCCTAACGAGACGCACGCCTCGCGGGTTCCGTAGAATTCCCCCGTGGATACGGACGAGCTGAACAAGCTGATCCGATCCCTCAACCAGGGCGGGGAGTCCGACCGGCGGGAGTCCGAAGGTCCCGAGCTGGAGCTCGTACGCGCCGAGGAGCCGATCCCCGACCTCGACCTGACCGCGAAGCCCCCGCCGACGGGCGGGGACGAGCTGCCTCCCGGGCTCGTGGCTCTCCTCTCCGAGACGGTACGCCGGGGAGCGACGGATCTTCTCCTCGTGCCCGGCGCCTCTCCGGTCGTGCGCGTGAACGGCGCGCTCGAGAAGGCGGGCCAGGGCGAGGCGATCTCGGCTCAGACGGCGTTCGATCTCCTGGCGCCATCGCTTTCCGGCGACCGGCGCCGCCGCTATCACGAGACGGGCGTCGTGGACCTCTCGCTCAGGCTGGCGGGCCTCGGCCGCTTTCGCGTGAACCTCCACCGCACGCGAGGGGGCGTGGCGGCGGCCTTGCGGGTCCTGCCGAAGCGCGTGCCCTCGCTCTCGGAGCTCGGCCTGCCGGAGATGCTCTACGACCTCACGAAAGCCGTCCGCGGCCTCGTCCTCGTCACGGGCGCGACCGGCTCCGGCAAGACGACGACGCTGGCGGCCCTCGTGGACCGAATGAACCGCACGGAGAAGCGGCACATCGTGACGATCGAGGATCCGGTCGAGTACGAGCACACGCACGCACGGTCGCTCGTCGAGCAGGTCGAGGTGGGAGTCGACGTGCCCGGCTTCGCCGCGGCCCTCGTCGCGGCCCTGCGCCAGGATCCGGACGTCATTCTCGTGGGCGAAATGCGGGACCCCGAGACGACGCGGGCCGCCGTGACGGCCGCCGAGACGGGCCACCTCGTCCTCACGACGCTCCACACGAACGACGTGCCGCAGACGATCAACCGGATTCTGGACATCTTCCCCGCCGAGCAGCAGGGGCAGGTCAAGCACCAGCTCTCGCTCGCGCTGTCGGCCATCGTCTGCCAGCAGCTCGTCCCGAAAAAGGACGGATCGGGCCGCGCGGTGGCCGTGGAGGTCCTCGTCGCGACCGATTCCATCCGCGCCCACATCCGACGGGGCTCCTTCCACCAGATCCACACGGAGCTGACGCTCGGAAAGCGGTTCGGGATGATCACGATGGAGGACTCGCTGGCCGCGCTCGTACAGGCCGGGACGATCTCCGAAGCCGAGGCCCGCCTCCGCGCGTCGCATCCGGACGACCTCGCGTCGCGGCTCGCGGCCGGGCGGGCTCAGGCCTAGACCATCGAATTTCTTCTCCGCCGCCCCTTGACAGACAGGCCTGCGCATCCCTACTGTACTGGTGTTGCGATACACTAAGGCGGCTTGCGGCTTCACACTCGTCGAGACGGGGCGGGAGTGCCCATGAGCCGCGGGCTCACCGTCGATCCCTCCGACGCCGTTCCCCTCTGGAAGCAGATCGAGGAGAACGTGCGGCGGCTCGTGGCGTCGGGCGCGATGAAGCCTGGCTCGGCCATGCCCTCCGTTCGGGATCTCGCGCGGGACCTGTCGATCAACCCAGCGACCGTGGCGAAGGGCTACCAGCGGCTCGTGGAAGCGGGGATCCTCGCCGTGAAGCGGGGCGAGGGGACGTTCGTCGCGGAGAGGCCGCCTGCCCTCCCGCGCGGCGAGCGCGAGAAGGAGCTCGAAGGAGGCGCGATGCGGTACGCGAGTCTCGCGGTCACGCTCGGCATCTCGGACGAGGCGGCGGTGGAGCGGGTGAAAGGCAGTCTGGGATCTCTCAGAAAGAAAGAAAAATGAAGATGAGCCCGCTCTCCCCGGCGGTCGTGTCGGTTCAAAGCCTCGTCGTGCGCTACGGGGGAAACCCGGAACCCACTCTCGAAGAAATCTCGCTCTCCATCCCCCGCGGGTCCGTCTACGCCCTCCTCGGACGCAACGGCGCCGGCAAGTCTTCCCTCGTGCGCTGCCTCCTCGGCCAGCAGAAGCCCACGGCAGGCCGATGTTTCCTCTTCGGCGAGCACGTGTGGAAGCGCCGCGCGCACCTCATGGCGAGGCTCGGCGTCGTGCCCGAGGACCCGGACGAGCCGCCTGCGATGACGGCCCGACAGCTTTCGGCGTTCTGCGGGAAGGTCTATCCCGCGTGGGACGCGGCATCCGTCGAGGCGCGCCTCGCTCGCTTCGGCGTGCCCGAAGCGACGCCGTTCGGCAGCCTCTCGAAGGGTCAGAAGGGTCTCGTCTCCCTGTCGCTCGCCCTGGCCTCGTCGCCTGACCTCCTCGTCCTCGACGACCCGACGCTCGGCCTCGACGCCGTCGCGCGCGCGGCGTTCTTCGACGAGCTCGTAGGCGAGCTGGCCGACCGGGGGACGACCGTCCTCCTCACGTCGCACGACCTCGCAGGGGTCGAGAAGATGGCGGACCACGTCGGGATCCTGAAGGGCGGCAGGCTCGTCCTCGACGAGGGTCTCGAGAGTCTCAAGGCGCGCTTCCGGCGCCTGCGCTACGGGAACGAGGGGATGGAAGACCCGGCCATGTACGGGCAGGAGCTGTCGGCCTTCGACGCCCTCAAGGTGAAGGTGCGCGGCTGGGGCATCGAGGCCGTGGTCTCGAATTACGGCGACGAGCCGTTCGCGCGCTTTTGCTCGCTCGAAGGCGTCGTGGACGCCGAAGCGGCGGCTCTCTCCCTCGAGGAGATCTTCGTCGCCGTCGTGGGAGAAAAGCCTCCCGCAACAAAGGGGAACGCATGAAGGGCACTCTCACCGTCGCGGCGCGGGAGATCGCGGAGAGAAAGCTCCTCTTTCTCGGGGCCTTCGTCGCGGGGCTCCTCCCGCTCGGATTTCCCCTCCTTCCCGTCCTGCGGGGAAATCCGCGTGAAGCGCGGTCCGTGGCCGTGCTTCTCGTGGCCGCGGCGATCACCGTGGCCTTTCCACTCGTCTTCGGGTCCACGATCGTCGTCTCGGACATCGCCCAGAAACGCCTGAGCTTCTACTTCTCGCGGCCTCTGCCTGCCGCCTCGATCTGGGCCGGAAAGCTTCTCGGCGCTCTCGTGATCTCGATCGGTTGCGCTTTCCTCGCGGCGGCGCCGGTTCTTCTGGTCGAGGGCAAAGGCGTCTTCTCGGTCGCGGCGGGAGGTCTCGACTTGCGAGGCCCTCTCGTTCTGGCCATTCCGGGAGTTCTTCTTCTCTTTCTTCTCGCACACGCCGTGGCCTCGATGGCGCGACTGCGGTCGGCCTGGATCATTCTGGATTTCACCCTGGCCGTCGTCCTCACCGTCGCGATCGCTCTTTCCCTTCGAAGCCTCTTTTTCTCTGGTTTCTGGGATCTCGACGCGATGCGCCAATCTCCCGAACGGCTCGCCTGGTGGCTGACGGCTGCCCTGATTGCCGCTCTTCTCGCCGCGAGCTGCGTGCAAGTGGCCGACGGCCGCACGGATGCGCGCCGCTCGCACGGAGCCCTCTCGGCCACGCTCTGGGGATTGACCGCCGTCTCCGCGGTGATTCTCGGAGGTCTCGCATGGTGGGCGGCGTCCGCGCGGGCCACGGACCTCGCCAAAGTCGACGGGGTCGTCCTGACGGCGCCTCGGGGCCCGTGGGTAGCGGCCCGCGGGCCGCTCCGCGCCGGCCGCGGCAAAGGGAGGTTCTTTTTCGACACCGCACTTGGCCGCTCGGTGAGGTTCCGGTCGGGAAGCGCCGTCTTCTCTGCGAACGGCGCGCGCGCGGCATGGGCGGAGGAAAGGATCGGATTCTTCGAAAGGGGGAGAAAGTCGGACCTCTTCGTGGCCGACCTCGCTTCGGCGAAGGCCGTCGAAACGGGCCTCACTTCCAGCGTGTGGAGCCGCGTCGCGCTCTCGCCCTCGGGAAGCAGGGCCGCGATCTCCGACGGGAGCACGCTCGAGGCTTACGACGTCTCCGATCCCTCGAACCCGAAGCAACTCGCCGCGGTCCGCGTCGAGGTCGCCTCCAGGGCGTTCGTCTTCATCGACGAGGACACGGTCCGAATCTTCCCCAGGTTTCTCAACGCGGTGAATCGCAGGGACACCGCGCCGAGGGATCTCGAGATCGAGGAAATCTCCCTGTCTTCGAAGAGTTCCCTCGTGACCGGCCGCTTCGAACGCGACGCGCTCCCGTATCTCCGCATCAGCGCGGACGGGCGGTATCTCGTCGGGACGATGCGAACGACGGAAGATCGCTCCGGAAAACAGACCCTCACTCTGCACGACGGTCGGACGGGCGCTCTCCTTAGAACGCTCTCCGAGGATCTCGAGAGCCCGAGGTTGCGGTTTTTGTCGGGCGGGCGTATCGCGGTGGCCGGCATAGCTGACGGGAAGGGGGTTTTGAAGATTTTCTTGGAAGGTGAGGGGACGCCCTCGCGTTTGATGGGGCTCGGCGCGGCGAGCACCGTAATTCTCGGCGGCGAAATCGCGCCCGGCCGCGAAGCGGTGGCGTTTAATACCCTTCGAAGCAATGACGAAACGGGACGAAAGGCATGGAAGCTCGCGGTCGTGGATCTAACCGAAGGGAGGATCGATTCAAATCTTGACGGTCTCGTCCCCGCGGATCGTTTCTCATGGTGGTTCTCGCCCGTCCTGACGCCCGCCGAAGAGGGCTCCCCTGGCTCGAAGCTCTTCCTCGACGCCTCAGGCGCGCTCGTGCGCCTCGATCCCGCGACGATGAAGCAAGAGGTCCTTCTCGGCGCCAGACGCTAAGATCCGCCGGATGACCACGTCCGCCCGGCGGGAAGCCCGCCGCGTGATCGAAACCGAGGCGGAGGCCGTGCGTGGCCTCGCCGCCGGCCTCGACGACGGCTTCGACCGGGCCGTGGAGGCGATGAAGGCGACGGCCGCGACCTCCTGCCGGGTCGTGGTGACGGGCATCGGCAAGAGCGGGATCGTGGGCCAGAAGATCGCCGCGACGCTCGCCTCGACGGGCACGGCCGCGTTCTTCCTGCATCCGTCCGAGGCGATCCACGGCGACCTCGGGATGATTCTCCAAGGCGACGTCGTCCTCGCGCTGTCGCACTCGGGCGAGACGGAGGAGGTCGTCGCGCTCATCCCGCACGTCAAGCGCCGGGGGGCGACGCTCGTCGCGATGACGGGCCGGCGCGACTCGACGCTCGGCACGGGCGCGGACATCGTGGTCTCCGTCGTCATCCGCGAGGAGGCCTGCCCGCTCAACCTCGCTCCCACGGCTTCCACCACGGCCCAGCTCGTCCTCGGCGACGCGCTCGCGATGGCGCTGTCCGTCGAGAAGGGGTTCCTGCCGGAGGACTTCGCGGCGCTCCATCCGGGAGGCAAGCTGGGCAAGCGCTTCCTCAAAGTCGCGGACCTCATGCACACGGGCGAGGAGATTCCGCTCGTCCCCGAGGGAGCGGCCATGAAGGACGTCGTCTACGAGATGTCGCACAAGCGCCTCGGCGTCACGGGTGTCATGGACCCTGCCGGGAAGCTCGTGGGCGTCGTCTCGGATGGCGACCTGCGCCGCCTGCTCGAGCGCGACGGGCCGACGATCATGGGAGACACGGCCGCGAACGCCATGAGCCGAAGCCCGAAGACGATCGCCTCGAGCGCTTTCGCCGCCGAGGCGCTGCGCCTCATGGAGGAGCGAAAGATCACGTCTCTCTTCGTTCTCGACGGGGCGGGGGCTCCCGCGGGGATCCTCCACCTTCACGACCTCTGGGGAGTTGAATCGATTTAGCCGCTGCGCGCGGGCATAATCTCAGGCACACATGCCGGCCGCCCCGGTCGTCCCCGAGGATCTGAGGAGTCGTCTCGCCCGCATCCGCGGGATCGTCCTCGACGTGGACGGTGTCCTGACGGACGGCTCGATGACGTTCGACGAAAGCGGACAGGAGACGAAGACGTTCGACGTGAAGGACGGCCTCGGCCTCGTCCTTTTGCGCGATCTCGGCTACCGGATCGGCATCGTCTCGAGCCGCGCGTCGAAGGTCGTGGCGCACCGCTGCGCCGAGCTGAAGATCCCCGAGGAGCACCTCCTGCAGGGCGAGCGCGACAAGGTGGCCGCGTTCGACCTCCTCGCGAAGCGCTGGGGGCTCGACGCGATCGAGATCGTCGCCGTCGGAGACGACCTCCCGGACCTCGGCATGCTGCGGCGTGCCGGAGTGGGCGCTGCGCCCGCCGACGCGATCGGGATCGTGCGCGACGCGGCCGCCCTCCAGCTCACGAAACCGGGCGGCGCCGGCGCCGTGCGCGAGCTGTGCGACATCATCCTCGAGGTGCGGCGCGGCGCGCGCGCCGACCGCCCCGCCGCCGTGGAGCAACCCCAGGCGCCCGGCGAAGGCGACGTCATTCCGTTCCCGTTCGGCCGCACCTGACCCTGCGCCTGGTAAATGGCCGACACGATCACGGTTCCGGTCGACGCAAAGCTCATCACGCTCCGGGTGACGACCTACAAGATCGTCGAGAAGAAGATCCAGGTCGGCAAGAAGACCCAGATCCAGCACGAGCGGGTGGAGGAAGTGAAGGAGGTCAAGCCGGACCCCGGCAAGCCCGAGATCGAGAAGGCGATCACCGCAGCCAACAAGATCTGGAAGCAGGCGGACATCGTGTTCAAGCTGCGCGACGTCGCGGCGATCACGACCGACCCACCGGGCACCGCCGAAGGGGTCGACACGGCCGACTTCTTCGCGATCGTGGCCAAGGAGAAGATCAAGGCCAAAGGGAGCGTGGTGGTCCTTTTCGTGAAGAAGTTCGAGAGCCGGGATCTAGGCGGGTTCGCCGCGGAGAAGCTCGGCGTGTGCATCCTCACGTCCCTCTCCGGCTCCACGCTCGGCAACGTCCTCGCGCACGAGCTCGGTCACCTCCTCTCTCTCCCGGACGTCAAGCACAAGGATGGCTCGGTGGCACCGAACGCGAACCTAATGTACGAGGCTCTCGTGCTGGATACCAAGCTCGACGCCGACCAGATCGAGAAGGCTCGCGCCTCGGCCCGGGTACGCCTCGTCTATCAGTAGCGGACGCGCGGGCGGTTCCAGCCTCCCCGACGGCAGGCACACTCGATCCGCAGTTACCCCGACGGTTCCTCTGAGATTGGCGGCTCAATGTCTGGCCGTTGCCGCCTAATCGTCGCGCGGCGGGAACTGCATCATAGTTCCGGGCGGGCGCGCAAGAGACTCATTTTCGATTATCGTGGCACTCTGAACAGGAGAAGCCGATGCCACCCTCCTCCCGGATCCAGCACGTCATCTCCCGTCGCGGCGCGAAGCGCCGTTTTTCTCCGGCCGGCCTTCGTGCCCGGGACAACAATCCTCTCGCTCCCGGCCAGATTCCTTCCAGTCTGAGCGATCCGGCCGGCTCCATCTTCGAGCCGGGTCGAACCGTGTGGAAGTTCTTCGCCCCGCCCGCGAAGCTGCATTTCGGAGGCGGAGCGATCATCACGACCGCCCGACTCGTGCCGCTGTTCTGGGGAGAATTCTGGAAAACCGCGACGGACCCCTCCGTCAGCGACATCCACCAGGCGATCGCCCAGATCCTTCCGTCGCCGTACCTCTCCGAGGCGATGCAATACGGATTCCAATCGCTGACGCTGGATCCGGCGATGATCGTCATCTCTCCGGGGCCGCCTTTCCCGACCTTCTCGGGCGACGACGCCAAGGACCTGGTCTGGGATCTGATCGACGACGACCGATTCCCCGAGCCCGACGAGGACGGGGGGCGCATCGTCTACATGGTCTTCGCCCCCAAGGGGTCGAACTACGACGACAGCGATGCCGCCGGGGCTCACAACGTCGCCACGGATTACGACTTCCCGTTCGACACCGACCATGCGTGGGTGGGCTGGTGCGACTACAGCGCCCTCGACGGAATCACCGAGATCTTCACGCACGAGCTCGTGGAGATCCTGACGGATCCCGAGCCCTACGGGGGCTGGACCGTCGAAGGCATGCCGGAGGGCGAAAACGAGATCGTCGACGTCTGCTTCAACCAGACCGGAATGGTCTCGGGCTATCGGGTCTCGGCCTATTACTCGGACCGGCTGAAGGCGTGCGTGGTGCCGACCTTCCCGCATCAATTCAGCCTCTCGGTCAGCACCAGGGAGGAGCGAATCGGACCGGCGCGCGCGCAACTCATCGGGCGAACCCAGACCACGAAGCACTCGATCTGCTTCTCTGGCACCTACGAGTGGACCCTGATCGGCCAGCAACGACGCGTGACCGTGACCGCCGCCGCATTCGGATACGTGGAACCGGAATTCGCCTGGAAGGTCAACGGGACTTCGGTGTTCAGCTCGGCCGCTCTCGGAGCGGCGACGCTCCCTGTCACGGTGCCGGCCGGCACCGCCCTCGATCCCCTCTCTCTCCTCATCACCCTTCCTCCGCAAACGGTGACCGCGAAGGTCGGAGCGGGCGACAACGTCCTCGTCCTCGAATCACAGCTCGGCCAGCCGCCCGGCGACTTCGAAGTGGAATGCACGGTCACGGAAAAGCGCCTGCCCAACGGCTACCATACGGCGCGAACGAATCAACAGGCGATCACCCTCGCCGGAAGCGTCCGCGTCATGGACGAGCGCTTCCAGAAGGACCTTGCCAATTGCATGCACCTGAAATCGGTGCTGGCGCGCAAGTACATCGAGGAAGTGGTCATCCCCCGGATCGACAAGGGTGACCCGCCATCGGTGTGGGTCGAGCGCGCGCTCGGCGAACTCGAGACCGAGATCGAGCAGCAGGCGCACCAGGCCCGCTTCCTCGCCCACTTCGTCGAGGGAGTCGAGCCCGAGTTGGCCGCGACGCTTCGGCAGCTCGCCGGCGGCGTGATGGCGCTCGCCTATGCGACCAACGTCAAAGTGGTCGAAGAAGGCGAGTAGCGGGTTCTCCTCGGTCGCGGGTCACGTGACCTCTTTGAGCCCGAACGCCGCTCGAGCGATCCTGCGAAGCGACCAGTAGGACGTCGCGAGGCGCCACCAGCGCGACGCGTAGATCTTCTGCAGCTCCTGCCCGCCGGGACGGAACAGCGGCGCGAGGCCGCCCCGGAGCCATTCCGACACCATCCACGATGCGCCCCGCGACGAGAGGAGCTCGAGGAAAAGCCGCGCCGCCGCGGCGTCGCAATCGCCGGACTTCTCGCGGAGCTCCGGGACGAAGCCGAAGAGATCCTCCATGACGACCCCGTGGACCTCGTAGAAGTGCGCGATCGGCTGAACGTAGCGAATCGCGTGCGCGAGATCCGCCGGGCACGAGCCCAGGCGCTCCTTCGGGACGTGGTGGTGCAGCACGAGCGCCTCCGGGCACCGGCGCTGAAGGCCCGGAACGGTGCGCTCCACGCGAAAGCCCCATTCGGTGTCTTCGTAGTAGGCGCCCATCCCCGGATCCAGCGGGAACCGTTCGAGCGCGGCGCGGCGATAGAGCCCGCCCGCGCCGCCGACCCACCGGCAAGGCCCCGTCGCTCCGGCCGCCGCGCCCTCGAAGGGCTCGCCGGCGAAGAGCGGCGAAAAGCGCACGATGCCGTCGCGGATGAGAAAGTCGCCGCCGCAGATCTGCGTTGTGCCGTCCGGCAAGACGATGTTCGAGGACATGGCGACGGCTGCGGGCTCGGAGTCCAGCGCGTGGACGAGGATCTCGACGGTGCCGGGAAAGATCTCCGCGTCATCGTCCAGAAGGAAGACGTACTCGGTCGTCGCCCTGGCTGCGCCGTCGGCGCGGTTCTGCGCGGAGTTCCGGCTCCGCTTCTCGAGGACGAGCTCGATCCGGGGATCCTCCCGCGCCTCGGCGATCACCAGCTCGCGCGTTTCCGCCGCGGAGTCGTTGTCGATGAGGACGACGCGATACGGACTCCGCATGGACTCGCGCACCGAGCGCAGGGCTCCGCGGATCCCTTCGGGCCTGTTCCACGAAACGAGAACGATCGTGACTCTCGGTTCTCCCGGCGAGCTGGCGGCGGGGAGCCTTGCGAGGCTCGCAGCCGAAGCGCGCGCCAGCCGGGCGCGGACATTCTCGAGCGGTGGCGCCGCCTTGGGGGCGGGCCGCTCCGGCACGCGTTCGGATACAGGCGGGTCGTCGATGCGGACGACGGGGAAGCCGCCCAGGGCGAACGCGGCGATCTCCTGTACCTTGTGGTAGCTCGACGCGCGGTACTCGACCGTCTTCCCGAGGAGCGCCCCGGCGACGAGGATGTGGGCATGATCCGTGCGCACGAGCGCGTGGCGCGCGATCGTCCAGAGCCACTCGTCCAGCGACTCACAGGCCACGGAGATGTCCACGTTTCCGGGGGGAAGGGTATGCCGGCCCGAGGACTCGCGGTCGGTCCGCCACGCGTTCAGGACTCCACGTCCTTCGCGGCGCCAGGGCGAGAAGTCGAAGAAGAACGATGCGTCGTGCGCGAGGCGTGCGTCGCAGACCGTTCGGATCTGGCGGTAGGACTCGCGCTCTCTCGCGAAAACGACGGCGCGGCTTCGGGAGAGCGCCCGCGCCACGGCCTCCACCGAGAGGTCGAACGAGGACGGCAGGACGACGACGCGGTCGAACGTGCGCTCCAGGACGGGCAGCGCTTCCGGCATGAGCTCGTGATAGGGCCCGCACCACGCTCCCCCGCCGCCGAGCAGCGCGAGCCGGCCGCGGACGCGCCCGACGTCGCGAAGCGACACCTCGCGGTACGGGCGGCCGGCGAGCAGGGCTCGCGTGCCGCCGCCCATGAGGTGGTCCCCAATGTTTCCGGCGCCGCGCACGAACGTCGTGTCTTCAACGTCGCCGATCGCCTCGAGGATCAGACGGCGGCTCGCCTCGACGCGCTCCCGATTGGAGGTGCCGTCGCCCGGCGCGAGGGGACGCGGACAAGCGTCGCCCGACAGCACCGCCAGGTCGGTCCCGACCTCATGAGTCCGAACGCTCATTTAAGCGCCGGATCATAGTGCAAGTGCCCCGGCAAGGCGGTGGGCGCGGCCGGTCGACCCTGTTAGGCTGCGCCCATGCGCTGCCCGTATTGCGGCATGGGAGACGACCGCGTCGTGGACTCGCGCGAGAGCCGCGAAGGAGCGGTGATCCGCCGGCGGCGGGAGTGCAACGCCTGCCAGCGCCGCTTCACGTCCTACGAGACCGTCGAGGAGATCCCCCTTCTCGTCGTGAAGAAGGACGGCCGGCGTGAACCGTTCGACCGCAACAAGCTGCTCCGGGGCCTCATGAAGGCCTGCGAGAAGCGTCCGGTCGAGACGAAGACGCTCGAGGCCATCTGCGACGAGATCGAGGCGGGCCTCTCGGCGAAAGAGCCGCGCGAGATGACGACCGCCGAGCTCGGAGCCGCGATCATGGAGAAGCTCAAGGAGCTCGATCAGGTGGCGTACGTGCGGTTCGCGTCCGTTTACCGCCGCTTCGAGGATCTCGGCGACTTCGTGGACGAGCTCAAGGCGCTGCTCGGGCGCGTGCCCGGACCCGGGAGAGCAAAGTGAGAAATCGCGAAAGGCCCGTCTTCGTCTTCGGCCCCGAGACCTCCCTGCCGGCCACCCGTCCGGCACTCGAGCCTCCGGTGGACGTCGTCGAGGACGCTCAGGGCTGGCGGCTCGTTTTCGAGATTCCGGGAGCCGATCCCGACCAGATCACCGTCGACGTGCAGGGCCGCGTCCTGACGCTGCGGGGGGTTCGGCGCGGAATCGAACGTGCCGGCGGCGTGTTTCTGAGGGTGGAACGCGCGGCGGGCGCCTTCGAACGCGTGCTCGAGCTGCCGCAGGACCCCGACCCCGAGCGCACCCGTGCGACCTACACGGACGGCCTGCTCGTCCTCGAAGTGCCGAAACGGTCCACGAAAGGCGGCCACTCCATCCCGATCGTGAAGGGAAAGAAAGGCGCATGAGCGCGGAAGCCCCCCCGGCCGAGAAGATCGTCATCCCCGACATCCTTCCGGCTCTGCCGCTGAAGGACGTGGTCCTCTTCCCCTACGTCATCGTGCCGCTCTCGGTCTCGCGCGAGAAGTCGATCGCCGCGGTCGACGCGGCGCTCGCCGAGCAGCGCGTCCTCCTTCTCGTCGCGCAGAGAGACTCCTCGGTCGAGGAGCCGAAGCCGGAAGACCTCTACACGGTCGGGACCGCCGCGGCCGTGATGCGGATGCTCAAGCTTCCGGATGGACGCATCCGCCTTCTCGTGCAGGGTCTCGCGCGCGTGAGAATCGACTCCTTCCTCGCCGAGGCGCCCGCGCTCCGCGCGAAGGTGACGCGGCTCGCAGAGCCCGAAGAGCCGGCCCCGCCCTCGGAGGAGACCGAGGCCCTCACGCGAAGCGTGAAGGAAGCGCTCGAAAAAACGGTCACGCTCGGGAAGTCGATCTCGCCGGAGGTCATGGTCGTGGCCGCGGGCCTCGAAGAGCCCGCGCGGCTCGCCGACCTCGCGGCCTCGAACCTCGAGCTCAAGATCGACGAATCCCAGAAGATCCTCGAGACCATTCCCGCCGTCGACCGGCTGCGCATGGTGCTCGACATCCTGCGCCGCGAGATCCGAGTCCTGACCGTCCAACAGGAGATCACCGGCGCGGCCAAGGGAGAGATCGACAAGAGCCAGCGCGAGTACTTCCTGAGACAGCAGCTCAAGGCGATCCAGCAGGAGCTCGGCGAGACCGAGGACATCTCCGAGGAGATCGCGGCCTACCGCAAGAAGATCACGGAGAAGCAGATTCCCGAGGAGGCGGCGCAGGAGATCGAGAAACAGGTCAAGCGGCTCGAGCGCGGCAACCCTGACTCGGCCGAGAACGCGATGCTGCGCACGTATCTCGACTGGCTCGCGAACCTGCCTTGGGGCAACGTCTCGAAGGACAACCTCGACCTCCAACGCGCGCGGCGGATTCTCGACGAGGACCATTACGACCTCGAGAAGATCAAGGTGCGCATCATCGAGTTTCTCGCCGTGCGCAAGCTCGCGCCCGAGTCGAAGGGCCCGATCCTGTGCTTCGTGGGGCCGCCCGGCGTGGGCAAGACCTCGCTCGGGCGGTCGATCGCACGCGCCCTCGACCGGAAATTCCTGCGGCTCTCCCTGGGCGGCGTACGCGACGAAGCCGAGATCCGGGGCCACCGCCGCACCTACGTCGGTGCGATGCCCGGCCGCATCGTGCAGGGTCTCGCTCAGGCCGGCACGTCCAACCCCGTCTACATCCTCGACGAGGTCGACAAGATCGGCGCCGATTTCCGCGGCGACCCTTCGTCCGCGCTCCTCGAGGTCCTCGACCCCGAGCAGAACAGGACGTTCCGCGACCACTACCTTGGCGTGAACTACGACCTCTCGAGGGTGCTCTTCATCACCACGGCGAACGTCCTCGATACGATTCAGCCGGCGTTTCTCGACCGCATGGAGGTCATCAGGTTGTCGGGCTACACGCTTGAGGAGAAGCTCGCGATCGCGAAGGCGCACACCGTGCCGAAGCAGCTCAAAGAGAACGGCCTTCCGGCGTCGGCCGTGGCGTTCACGGACGCCGGACTTCGCGCGATCGTGGAAGGGCACACGAGGGAAGCCGGTCTCCGCAGCTTCGAGCGCGAGATCGGCTCCTGTTGCCGCAAGGTCGCCGTACGCTGGGCGTCGGGCCGCCGGAAAAGCGTCACCGTGACGCCGAGGCAGGTTCGGGCCTTCCTCGGCAATCCGAAGTTCCAGCAAGACGAGGTCCTCAGGACCGACCAGATCGGGACGGCGACCGGCCTGGCGTGGACGGCGGTGGGCGGCGACGTTCTTCTCGTCGAGGCTCGAGCCGTACGCGGCAAGGGCCGCCTGCAGCTCACCGGCCAGCTGGGGGACGTCATGAAGGAGTCGGCGCATGCCGCGCTCACCTTCGCGCGCTCGCGGGCGGACGCGCTCGGGCTGCCCGCCGACTACTTCGAAACGCACGACATCCACGTGCACGTTCCGGAGGGCGCGATTCCCAAGGACGGGCCCTCCGCGGGCATCACCATGGCCACGGCCATGATCTCGGCCTTTGGGCAGAGGCCCGTGCGCCGCGACGTCGCGATGACCGGGGAGATCACGCTGCGCGGAGACGTCCTCCCGATCGGCGGCCTGAAGGAGAAGGTGCTCGCGGCGCGCCGCGCGGGGATTCGCACGATCGTGATCCCGAAGGCGAACGCGCGCGACCTGACGGAGATCCCGAAAGAGCTGAGCCGCGACCTGAAGTTCATCTTCGCCTCGCGCGTGGACGACGTCCTCAAGGCGGCGCTCGGTGAGCCCAGGGTCCTGAAGCTCGCGAAGCCCCCCGAGAACGGGAAGAAAACGGCATGAAGAAGGGACTGCCGCCCGAGGACGCGATCGTCCAACGCCTCGCGTCGGCCTTCGCGACACGCCGACGCGACGTGAAGACCGGCATCGGCGACGACGCTGCGGTCGTCGCGGCGCCCTCGCGCCTCGCGGTCACGACGGACGTGCTCCTCGAGGATCACGACTTCCGCCGGGACGCCGACCCCCGCAGGCTCGGGCGCAAGGCGATCAACGTGAATCTCTCCGACCTCGCCGCGATGGGGGCGACACCGCTCTGGGCCGTCCTCGCGCTCGGCCTTCCGAAGAAAACGCGCCCCGACTGGCTCGATGCGCTCATCGCGGGCGTTCGCGAAGCGGCTGCCGAGCACGGAGTGGCCGTGGTCGGCGGGGACCTGTCGGCGTCCGAGAAGGTTTTCGTCACCGTGACGGCGCTCGGGCAGGCGCCCGAGAAGCCGCTCCTGCGCTCGGGAGCCGAGCCGGGCGACGCGCTCTACGTCTCCGGAACGCTCGGCGCGGCGGCCGCCGGCCTGAAACTGCTCGAGGCGGGCTACCGCCTTTCCGCGGAGAAGGACGTGCTCGACCCCAAGGGGCGGCGTGTCCCGGCCTCGCGCGCACCCGAGAAGGGGCGGCTCATCCGCCATCAGATCGATCCGCGGCCGCAGCTCGAGCTCGGAGCCGCGCTCGCAGCCGGGGGGCTCGCCTCCGCTGCCCTCGACGTCTCGGACGGCCTCGTGCGCGATCTGTATCGAATCTGCCGTGCATCGGACGTGGGCGCGACCGTCGAGGCCTCTCTTCTGCCGGCCGACTCCGCGCTCTCCACTCTCGCCGGCGTGCTCCGCCTCGACCCGCTCGGCACGGCGCTCTACGGGGGCGAAGACTTCGGCCTGCTCTTCACGGTGCCGCGGCGCAAACTCGCCGCGGTCGAGGCTCTCTCCGGCCGGTTCGCGCTCCGACGCATCGGCCTCATCGACGACGGCGCCGGCGTCCGCCTCGTTCGCGACGGGCGGCGGGCGCCCCTTGCCGATGCGGGTTTCGACCACTTTGCAGCCTGAAAGCTTCAAGCACAGGTTTCTCCACATGCTCGGGAGCGATTCCCCGCCCGAGGTCGTCGCGGCGTCGTTCGCGATCGGCGTCGCGATCTCCTTCACGCCGCTTTTCGGGCTTCACTGGATCATCGCGCTGATCCTCGCGCTCATCCTGAAGCTCAACAAGGTCGACATCCTCCTCGGGACCCTCGTGGTGAACCCGTTTACGCTCCCGGCGGTCGCAACGATTGCGATTCCGATCGGACGCCTCTTGCTCAGGGCGCGGCGCGAAGCGATCGCGCATCTGCCCTGGCGCGAGATGTTCCGGCGATCGTTCTGGACCAACGCGGGACCCGCGATGAAAGCCATCGGCCTCCAGATGGCGGTCGGCATGTTCTTTCTCTCCGTGATCATCGGGGCGCTCACCTACGTCATCCTCGTGAACCTGATCCGCCATCACCGGGCGAAGCTCGCCGCCGCCCTCGAGACCCAGAACGACCGGGACGAGGCCGCGCGCGCCGAGCTCAGCCCGCCGCCCGTCTAGCGCGCGCGCTTCGACCCGCTGCCGCGCAGCGTCCTCGTCGAACGCCCGGGATCCGCGAATCGGACGGTCAGAAGAACGGACCCGAGAAGGATCGCGTCGGCGTCCCGGAGCAAGGCGGGCGCCGTGACGGGTTTGCCGCCGAGGAACGTGCCGTTCTTGCTGCCGAGGTCCTCGAGCGTCGCCTGAGAGCCACGCACCGAGATCCGCGCATGCCGCCGCGAGACTGCCGTGTCGTCGAGAAACACTTCGGCTGCCGGGTCCCGCCCGAGCACGTTGTCGCCGTTCGCGAGCGCGAACGTACGTCCGTCGACGAGGAGAGCGATCCCGCTCAGGCCGCCATGCCGACCCTTCGGATCCTCCTCGACCGCCTCGCCCGAGAACGCGTAACCGAAGCCGTGAACCGTCCGGATGAAACGGGATCGGCGGCCTTTCTCCCCGAGAGCGGCGCGGAGCTCGGCCGCGAGGTTGGCGAGATTCGTCTCGAGGACGAATGTCTTCGGCCAAATCGCGTCCTTGAGCTCCGTCTTCGAGATCGCCCGGGGCCGGCTCTTGACCAGCAGATCGAGGAGGTGAAAGGCCTTCGGAGAAACGTGAACGGTCCTGCCATCGCGCGTGAGCTCGCGCGTGTCCGAGTCGAAGACGCACTCCCCGAAGGCGAGGCGCATGGGTTACCCGAAAAATACCAGAAGAACCTGGAAAATCCCTGAAGACCTGTCGGCGACGGCGGCTCCACTCTTTCCAGAGAGAAGAAGGAGAAGAGCCATGAACACTCGTCGCACAGGCCTCCGACCTTTCGGAATGCCGTTCCTGCTGGTTTTGGCACCGCTCCTTTCGGGCTGCGCCACCGTGATCCACGGTACCCGCCAGGACGTACGCGTCGAGACCGATCCGTCGGGCGCAACCGCCTCGGCGGGAGATCAGAAGATCACGACCCCCGGCGTCCTGAGGCTGAAGAGAAAAGAGAAAGCCCTCGAGATCGTCGTCGAGAAAGAGGGCTACGAGACGCGCCGCGTGGCCCTCACGCGCAAGGACTCGGGCTGGGACTGGCTCAACGCGATCGGGATTCCCGTCGGGATCGGCGTCGGGGGCGCAATCGGCCACAGGAGCGACTCGGGCTTTCTGGCCTTCGAAGGGGCTGCGACCGGCGCCATCATCGGAGGCGCTGCTCTCTCCGGCGCCGGGTTTCTCATCGACAACGGCAATGGAGCCGCTTACAAGCTCGATCCCCCGCTCGTCGTCTTGCGCCTCGAGCCGGTCCCGGCCGCCGCCTCTTCCCCGCCGACGGGAGGAAACACGCGATGACCGCCCTCCGAACTTCTGGGTCATTCTCATCATTTACAGACTCGTTCCCGGCAGCCACCTTCTGAGCAGCTGACAAGAGAAGACGGAAGGATCATCACCATGAGGGCTGGCTGGGCGTTCCTGCTCTGCCTTCTCGGTTGCCTCCTGCCGCGGTCCGCGGCCGGGCAGGAAGATCGCACGCCTCGCGCCGGCGAAGCGTTCACGGGCACGCTCTTCGGGAAGCCCGTGAACGTTCAGGCGCGGGACCGGACCCGCGTCACGGAGCTCTGGGCGGCACTCCAGTGGATTCCCGACGGCCCGGAGAACCGGACGCTCGTTCCACAAGGAGCGCTGGTCCTGTGGCGAAACCGGAACGGCGGCAAGGAGCGCTTCCGCGCGGTCCTCCTCGGCATCTACGACGACGTCCGCTGGAACCGTGAGCTTTCCGGCACGCTCGAAAGCGTCCTCACCTTCGAGAACACGACGCTTCCGTGGGCGCGCTCGGAATACGTCGAAGGGCGCCGGATCGCGTCCGAGGAGCTGGAGTGGTCCGTCGTGCGGGCAGGCGTCGGGTTCGGAACGCGCTTCACGATCGCTCCGTCTCTCCAGGACAATGCAATCGAAGCCGCCTTGACGTACGAGCCCGGAGTCCTCTTCTTCGGGCGCGGTTCCGACACGCTCGGGTCCTTCCGGCCTCCCTCGGACGCGTACGAGGGCCGCGTCCACGGGCGACTCAGGGCGGACGCCTTCGAGCGGAATCTCCTCGAGCTGACCCACAGCGGCTTCGGCGCGGGGCTCGACGCCTTCTGGGCGCACCGCGCCGGCTGGCAGGACTGGGGCGGAGGCCCCTCCGGGCCGCAAGCGGCCGCCGGAACCCGGAGCTGGTCGGCGATCAGCGGCTACGCGCTGGCGGCGCTTCCCGTCCCGTTCGTCAACAGCGAACGCCATCGCCTCCTCGTCTCGGCGTACGCCGGCGCCGGCTCGAACCTGGACCGCTTCTCCGCGCTGCGCCTCTCGGGCGGATCCAATGCCGGCGACTTCGAAAGCCTCTCCCAGCCCATCCTTCCCGCGGCCGCTTTCGACGAGGTCGCGACGCGCGGCTACGGGATCCTGAACCTCGAGTACCGCTTCGAAGCGCTGTTCTTCCTGTTCCTTCATGCGCGCGCGACCCTGGCGCGGGCGGACCGCGTCAGGTTCGACGAGCAGGGCGGCTTTGTGAGCCGCACGGACTGGCTGAATGCCGCGACCGTGGGGCTCACGAGCGGGTTCCTGTGGAGCTCCACGATCGAGCTCTTCTTCTCGCGCAACTTCGGCCTCGAAAAAGAGAGCGGCGGCGTGTTCTCGCCGGGAAGAAATGCCGCCTACGTCTCCTTCACCAAGAGTTTCTGAGACGGCTTCGCAGCGTGCGCACCCCGGGGACACGGGAATAGAATTCCACCAGTCCGGTGACACTGAGCGAGGGCGACCGCCTCGGTGCGTATGAAGTGCTCGCGCTGATCGGCGCGGGAGGGATGGGCGAGGTTTACCGGGCGCGCGACCCGCGGCTGAACCGCGAGGTGGCCATCAAGGTTCTCCCGGAAGGACTCGCCTCCGACGCGACGGCGCACGCGCGCTTCGAGCGCGAAGCGCGCGCGGTCGCCGCCCTCTCGCATCCGAACATCCTCGACATCCACGACATGGGCGCCGCGGGCGGCGTCTCATGGGTCGTGACCGAGCTGCTCGAAGGCGAGACGCTCTCGCGCCGCCTCACGGCGGGAGCCCTCCCCTGGCGCAAGGCTGCCGAGATCGCGCGCGCCATCGCGGAGGGTCTCGCCGCGGCGCACGCACGCGGCGTCGTCCACCGCGACATCAAGCCCTCGAACGTCTTCCTCACGGCGGACGGCCGCGTGAAGATTCTCGACTTCGGGATCGCGACGTTCGAGGAGCGAGCCCGGGCGCCGGCGCACCCGGCGGAAGAACTCACGGATTCGCACTCCGTCGTCGGTACGGCCGGATACCTCTCGCCCGAACAGATCCGGAAAAAGCCCGTGGACGGTCGCAGCGACGTCTTCTCGCTGGGATGCGTGCTCTACGAGATGGTCACCGGCCGGCGCGCTTTTCCCGCCGAGACCACCCCGGATGCCATCGTCGCCACGCTCCGTTCGGAGCCCGCAGACCCGGCCGACCTCGTTCCGGGGATTCCCGAGGACCTTCGCCTCCTGATCGTGCGGTGCCTCGAAAAAAGCCCCGAGAGGAGGTTTCAGTCCGCGGGCGATCTCGCTTTCGCGCTCAAGGTCGCGCTGACGGGTCCGGGTGTGGCGCGCCATTCGAATCCCAGCACGACGCTCGTCGCGGCGCCCGTTTCACCGCCTCGCCGGGAACGCCTGAGCATCCGCGCGGCCGGGGGCCTCGCCGTGATGGCAGTCGTCGCCGTGGGCGCGATCGCCACCGGGCTTTTTCGCGCACGCACCCTCCGCGCCGGCCTCGGCTCGGTGGCCGTCCTTCCGTTCGCGAACGCCACGGGAGTCGCGGACGACGACTACCTCTCGGAGGGCATCACGGAGAGCCTGATCAACAGCGTGTCGCGCGTTCCGGGCATTCGCGTCCTCGCGCGGACGACCGTCTACAAATTTCGCGAAGAGCCGGACCCGCGCAAGGCCGGCCGGGATCTCTCGGTGGACGCGGTCGTCACCGGACGCGTCCGGCGGCAAGGGCAGGACCTCGTGGTACAGGCCGAGCTCGTGCGCGTGAGCGACGGCGCGCAGATCTGGGGCGACCGCGTGACGGAACGGGTCAGCGATGCCGCGCCGGCGGCCGCGGACCTGGCGCTGCGCATCGCGCGCTCGCTCCAGCCGCGGCTCACGGGCGCCGAGGAGAAGAGCCTCGGGGACCGGCCGCACGACGCCCAGGCGTGGGACCTCACCCTGAGGGGACGCCATTTCCTGAACAGGCGCCGTGACGAGGACGTCGAACGGAGCCTAGACATGTTCCAGCAGGCTCTCGCGCGCGACCCGAACGAGGCCGCCGCGTGGCTGGGACTCGCGGACGTGTTCAACCTTCTCGGCTACTACGGCGTGAAGGCCCCGAAAGACGTCGTCCCGAAACAGCGCGAGGCCGCGGCGCGCGCGATCGCGCTCGACCCGGGCCTTTCCGGGGCGCACTCCTCCCTCGCGGACGTGCGTTACGAGTACGAGGCGGACTTCCCCGGGGCCGAACGGGAATTCCGGCTCGCGCTCGCGCTCAACCCGAACGACGCCCAGGCGCACCAGTGGTTCTCCAACTTCCTGAGCGCGTCGAGCCGCTTCGAGGAGTCTCTCGTGGAGATCCGGAAGGCGCGCGAGCTCGATCCGCTCAACGTGACGATCAATCTCGACGTCGGTCTCGCTCTTTATTGGGCGGGTGATTCTGCCCGCGCCCTTCCCGAGATGCGGCGCGCCCTCGAGCTCGATCCGACCTCTCCGCTCGGCCATCTCTACACCGGACTTCTCGTCTTTCGAACGGGATCCCGCGAGTCCGCAATCGCGGAATGGGCGAAGGCCGTCGAGCTCTCCGACCGCAGCCCGGACGCGCTCGCGTTCTGGGGGTACGGCTGCGGCCTCGCCGGCCGGACGGCCGAGGCCGAGGCCGCGCTGAAGGAACTCGAGGGGCTGGCGCGCAAGAGATTCGTGTCGGCTCTCCCGTTCGCGATCCTTGCGCTCGGACTCGACCGCAAGCCCGAAGCCCTCGCCTGGCTCGAGAAGGCCTACGAGGAGAGGGCTGGCCGGCTCGTCTACCTGAACGTCGAGCGCGGTTTCGACCCCCTGCGCGGGGAGCCGCGCTTCCGGGAGATCGTGCGCAAGATGGGTCTTCCTCCCCCGCGCTGAGGCCCGGTCACCCCCCGAACGCCGCGAGCGCCTTCGCGAGGCGTTCGTCCGGCTTCGGAAAGCTGCGTCGAATGCCCGGCACGAGCATCCGCGCCCGGAATCGCGTCTCCGGGTGGCGCACCGCGTATTCGAGGAGCTCGGACGCGAGGGTCTGATCCTGCGGGTTTGCGCGCACGGCGCGGGTCCACTCGGCACCTGCGGCAATCGTCCGCCCCGCCCGCTCGTAGCCTTCCGCGAGAAAGCGCCGGGCCTCGCCGTTCGCAGGATCGTTCACGAGCGCCCAGCGCGCCTCGTCCCAGGCTTCCTCCTCGCGCCCGAGCTTCCGAAGGACGCGCGCGTGCGCGAGGCGCGCCGAGACGGCTCCGTCGCCGTTCTCGACCGCGTCGTCCCATGCGTCTTCGGCCTCTTCCAGCGTCCCGTGCTCCTCCAGGAAAGCCGCGCGGTGGTAGGCGACCGGATACGAATCGGGAAAACGGTCCCACGCGACCTCGAACGCCTTGCGCGCCTCCTCGATGCGTCCGGATTCCTCCAGAGTCTTCGCGAGACCCCAGTTCCCGTTCTCGTAGGACGGGAAGATCTCCACGGATTTGCGGTAGCAGCCGATCGCCTCGTCCCATTTCTTCTCGTCCCAGAGCTGCTTGCCGAGTAGCGCCCACGCGTCGTAGTAGCCGGGAAAGATCGCAACGGCCTCGCGCAGGTGCGTCACGGCCTGGGCGCGGCGGCTCTCGCGCTGCGCGTCCCAGGCCACGTTGTAATGGGCCTTCGCCGAGCGCGGCACTTTCGCGACCATGTCGGCATAGAGGGTCACGTCGTCCTTCCAGACGCGGTTGCGCACGACCGTGGCGGCCGCGTACGCGAGCACGGTGGCGAGAAGAAGCGACTCCCGCCAGGGCCGCGAGGGAAGCGGAACCTCGCGCAAGGGGGCGGCGAGGAGACCCACCGCGAGACAGAAGAGACCCGCGGACGGAAGGTACGCGAGCCGCTCGGCGAAGATCGTCCCGATCACGAACGGCACGTTCGAGACGGGGAACAGCGCGCCCGCGAAGAAGCACAGGCCGAGCGCCGCGAGGGGCCGCCTCCTCCACAACACGAGCGTGACGACCGCGGCCAGGAGTGCGCCGGCGAGACCCGCCCACGCCGCCGGCTCGCGCAGCGAGCGGACGAGAGGCAGCGCGTAAGCTGAGTGGTCGGCGGAGAGATGGACCGGCAGGAAGGTCTTGCCCAGATAAAGGAATGCAAGGTTGAACGCGTTGGCCGCACGCACCGGAAAGGACATCACGACGAGCGGATTCTCGAGCTCGAAAATGCCCGCTTCCTTCGAGATGAGAAATCCCTTGATGACGACGAATCGGACGGCGAAAAGGACGGCGAGCGGGACGGCGAAGCCCGCGAGGCCCCACCTCGCGGCCCGCGGAAGGTCCCGCCACGCCTCCCGGGACGACCGTCCGCGGCCGCCGCGAAACAGCTCGCCGAGGACGATGACGCCGGGCGCCACCACGGCGTTTTCCTTGACGAAGACGGCGAGAAGGTAGACGGCGAGCGCCGCCCCGTAGGAACCCCTCGCGAGCCGGCCTTCCCGCGTCGCCCTCAGCCAGAGGAGCGCCACGGCGAATACGCAAAGGGCGGCGAGGAGCTCGGCGCGCCCGACGAGGGACGTCACGGCCTCCACGTGGATCGCGGCGACCGAAAAGAGCGCGGCCGCGGCGGACGCCTCTCCCGCGCCGAAGCCGAGCGCGACGAGCCAGGACGCGAACGACACCGTTACGGCCGCGTGCAGCGCGAGGTTCACGGCCCGGAAGAGCCACGGCCGGTTTCCGTGAATCCACTCCTGGACCGCGTACGTCAGGAGCAGGACGGGGCGGTAGTTCTGCGCCGAAGTGAGCGCCCCGCCGAAGTACTGCGTCGTGAAGATCTCGCCGACCTTCGCCGGGGCGGCGATGCGCTCGTTGTCGCGGATGATGAGCTTGTCGTCGTACGTGAAGTCGTACGGGAGCGCGTTCAGGAACGGGAACAGCGCGAGGAGCGCGAGACCCAGACGCCGGCGGAAAGGCACGCGCGGAGTCTAGCGTCCGGCCCGCGGCGTTCCGATCCGGAGCTTTTTCATCTCGTACAGCAGAGACTGGCGCGAGATCCCGAGCTGTCGCGCGGCGCGGGTCCGGTTTCCCTTCGTCTCGAACAGGGCGTCCTCGATCGCGCCGGTGCGGGCGGCGTTCACCGCCGCCCGGTAGGAACGCGCGGCAGGGGTCGCCGCGCTTCTCTCCCGCAGGGCGCGAGGGAGGTTCTCGAGAGAGACGACGCGCCCGGGCGCGAGCGCAACCGCCGCCTCGAGCGCGGCGAGAAGCTCCCGTACGTTGCCGGGCCAGGGCCACGCCCTGAGAGCGGAAGAGGCCTCGCGCGTCAGCCTCGCACGACCTTGAAGGGTCATGTCCACGAAGCGAACGAGGTCGCGGGGCCGCTCCCGGAGCGGCGGCAACTCCAGCTCGAGGCCGGCGAGACGGAAGTACAGATCCGCCCGGAACGTGCCCGCCTCGGCCATCTCCTTCAGCGGCCGGTGCGTGGCCGCGAGCACGCGCAGATCCACGCGCCTTACGGCAGTCTCGCCGAGCCGCCGCACCTCGTTCTCCTGAAGAACGCGGAGGAGCTTGCCCTGAAGGGCGAACGGAAGGTCTCCGACCTCGTCGAGGAGGAGGGTGCCCCCCGAGGACTCCTCGACGAGCCCTTTTCGGTCTCGATCGGCTCCCGTGAAGGCTCCCCGGGCGTGGCCGAACAGCTCCGCTTCCGCGAGCGTCCCCGGAAGCGCGGCGACATTCACGGCCACGAAGGGCCCACGCCGCCCCGAGAGTCGGTGGAGCTCGTGGGCGACGATTTCCTTGCCCGTTCCGCTCTCGCCGAGGAGGAGCACAGAGATCGTCGACGGCGCGACCCGCGCCGCCTTTTCGAGGACTTCGCGCATGGCGGGGTCTTCCGCCACGACCGAAACGCCCGCAGGCGAAGGGCGCAGGTGGGTCCCGGCCGGCGCGACGTGCTCGAGCAACCGGGTGAAACACTGCTCCGCGCGCACGAGACCGGCTCGCGCGGCGAGGCGGCGGGCGAGCCGCACGAGGGGCCCGGCCGCAGAAGAGGCGAAGACGGAAGGAAAGCGGCCGCGCCACTCGAGGACACGTCGGACGGCGATCCCGGCGCCTCCACCCGACGAGGCGACGCGCTCGAGCGCCGCGCTCGCGGCGTCCTGAGGCGCCCGGCCGGAGGCGAGCGCCGCCTCGGCGTCCTGAAGGGCGAGCTCGTCGCCACTCCACTCGGGGAGCCGCTCGGGGAGAGGCCGTCCCGCGTCGCGAGAGGCGGAGGCCAGGAGGCGCATGCGGCGCCTCTCCGTGCGGGAGCGGTTGTCCGGAATCTCCCCTGTCCGCGCGATAAGCGAGAGCGCTCCTTCGGGATCCGGCGCCGCGAGGAGGCGCTCGGCCTCCAGCAGCAGAATCTCCCGCCAGGCCGGGTGCGACGGGTCCGTTGTCCCGCGCTCCCGGGCTTCACGAAACGCCGCTGCGGCTTCGTCGTCGTCGCCGTCGAGAAGCGCGAGCTCCTGCAGGCTCGGGATCGCGAATAGGATTTGATGGTTTCGGCCGCGCGCCCGCTCGTGGCAGAGGACCCGCCCGAGAACGGCCCGCGCGGCGGAGAAATCGCCGGACTTCAGGAAAAGGTCGATGCGGTTGCCGAGCGCCGAGAGGTAGCGCTCTTCGTGCCGGCCCGCCGCGTAAAGGCCGAGCGCGGCGTCGAGCTCCCGCGAGGCGACGTCGAGGCGCCCGCCGTCGAGAGCCGCGTGCGCGACGTCGTAGGCCGAGTCCGCCCTCTCGAGTGAGGTCGAAGAGAGGCTCTCCGCGCGACGGAAGAGCGCGATCGCCTCGTCCGTCCGGCCGAGGTCGTTCGCGAGGTATCCGGCCGTGCGCGCGAGCTGGCGCGCGAGGCCGGGGTCTTCCACGCCGGACAGCAGGCCTTCGGCCTCGGCGAGCGCGGCGGCGGCAGCGCCATAGTCCTGGGCCCGCTCGCGAAGCTCCGCGACCAGGAGCCTCTCGCTGAGACGCAGCGCAACAGGCGCTTCCGGGAGGTGTTTCGCGACGCGCGCGAGCAGCCTCCGGGCCGCCTCACCGCGTCGGGAATGCACGAGGAGCCATGCGCGCGCGATGTCCTCGTCGGGCGCTCCTCCCGGGCAGAGCGCCAGCGCGCGTTCTTCCTCGCGCAGGACGATGAGAACGCGGGCCGTCGCGACCCGCTCGTCGAGAGAAACGCCGCGCGAAGCCCCGGCCGGAATCCGGATTGCCGCTTCCCGCGCGGCCTCCGACCTTCCGGCGGCCTCGAGAATCCGCACGGAGAGAAGCGGCCGGCCGAGATCGGGGTCCTTCCGGGGCGCGCTCGCGAAGATCTCGGCCGCCACGGCGAGGTTCCCTTCCGCCTCCGCCGCGTCGAGGGCGACCCGCGCCGCCGCGAGGTCGGCGGCGTCGCCTCGGGCGAGTGCCGCGATCGCGAACCGCGGGCCCGAGGCTCCCGAGGCCTCGAGACGGGCCACGACGTCGCGCCGCGCGGATGCCGGCACGCGCGAGGCGATTCGCCTGCGCTCGCCCGCGTCCCGATACGCATACTCCCCTTCGGGCGTCGGCACGAGGATCCCTTCTTCGACGGCCCCCGCGAGCGCCTCCTCCGCGGCTTCCACCGCGACGCCGGCAGCCGTGGCCGCCTCGGCGGTCCGGAACCCCGCGGCGAGAAGAGTAGCGGCCTCGAGGACGGGACCGGGCCTCCGCGAGGTCGCGGGCCGGGCGCGCGCAGGCGCGACGCGTCCCTCCACGGGATCGAACCGCTCCGCGAGATCCCACCCGACATCGAGGACGCGACCCGCGTCGTTCCTCCCGGCTCCTCCCGCCGCCTCTTCGGCCTCGCGCCAGGCCGCCACGGCGTCGTGCACGGACGCGAACGGCAGCCAGAGGAGCGACGCCGCGTCCCCGGGGCTCAGGCGGAAGGAAAGAAGTGGCGCGTCCTCCCAGGGGGTGAGGCGCACGGCTCTCGTGGCGAAGAGCCGGAAGCCGAGGCCGGGGAGACCCTTTTCGAACGCGCGCCGCGAGCGCCCGTCCCAGCGTTCGACAGAGATCGCCAAGAGGGCCAGCGAAGCACCCTCGGCCGAGCGCGGCGGCCGTGATCCGTCCGCGAGAGCGCGCAGGACAGCCGCCCGCGGGTCGTCCCCGAGGGCGCGGGCGAGCCGCCGGAGGCCGCCTCCTTCGTCCAGCGCGGAGCCCGCCGCGCACTCCACGAACGCCGGCGGCTCGTCGCGGCGCGCGGCACCTCGGGCGAGCCACAGCGCGGCGCTTCCCACGGCTGTCGCGGGACCCGCCCCCGCCTCGCCCGCGACGAACGCAGACGGGAACGCGAGGCCGAGGAGGTCGCGGGACACCGCACGCCCAACGCCGCCTCGCCTTGCCAGCTCCGAGACGAGTCCCTCGGATCGTCCGCGAGCGTCCGCCGCCCGGAGCGCGGTCACGGCGTCCTCCGCGACGTCGCCCGGCAGTGCACCGTCGAGGGCCGCCTCGACCGCGCGGCGCAGCGACCCCGAGTCCTCGCCCCCCGCGTTCCCGCCGCCGAGCCGGACGGCGGCCGCCGCGACTGCGAGAGCGGGCGACGCCGCGCGCCACGCGGCGACAGGGGGCGCGCCGAGGGCCGGCCGCTCCGCGTCCCCTTCGCGCGCACCGAGGAGGGAGATGTCCTCGGGGGCGAGGCCGAGGCCGTGAAAGGACAGGAACCCGGCAAGAGAGCCCAGCCTCACGAGATAGGCGCGGCGCGCGGACGCGTCGAGTCGCGAGAGCGGCGCGGGACCCGCGCCCTCGACGCCGAGCACGAGACCCCTCGCGCCGGGACGAGCCGAGACGAAAGCGGGCAGGAGGGGATGCGCGAGCCGCACCAGCGCCGACCCGCCCGCCGCGAGATCGCGGCGCGGAATCGTCCACTGCCGGAGCGCCTTCGAGGGCACCGTCCGTCCTCCCGCCGAGCGCGGTTGCCAGGCTGTCTTGTATCGGACGATTTCCGAAAAAGCGCCCCCTTGTCAAGCGGAGGGGCGCCGCGCCGTGACGAGCTCGAAGCCGTGGAGAGTTCCGCGGCCGACGCCGGCGATCCCTACACCCGCAAGACCCGCCCGAAGGAGGAGTTCCGCGACCTCCTCTCCGTCGCACGGAGCGACCGCGGCACCCCGCGTGATGCCGAGGCCGACGGCGAGCCGCTCCTGCACGGCGTCCAGGCGGCGCTTCCAGCGCGGCCCTCCTCCGCTCGTCAGCGCCACGAGGAGCCCGCCCGGCGAAAGGGCGCGGGCGGCTTGCGACACGAAGCCGGCCCTCTCGCCCGGCGGCACGAGGTACAGGACGTCGATCAGAGCCGCCTGCGAGAACGCGCCTGCGAGAGCCGTGTCCACTCCTCCGACCTGGAACTTTCGCGCCGCGGTCTCCGGAAGCCAGCGGCGCGCACGGTCGATCTTGCGCGGGTCCGGATCGAGACCGAGATAAGTCCCCGAGAAGCCGACGCTGGCGAGGAGGTGCGCGAGCAGTCCGGGGCCGCACCCGAAGTCGACGAGCGCGCCGCCCGACTCGAGGACGGCCAGGACCTTCGTCCAGGGCGCGCTTCGAAATCGCAGGGCGAGGTGCGCGCGCTCGGGCAGGGTGAGCGCGGCCGCGCCTTTCCACAGAGCCGCCGATTCGCCGCTTCCGAGCGCGATGAGGCCCTCCGCCGTCGTCTCGCCGTGCCTCTCCATCGGCCCCCGTAGACTACAGGCACGAGCGCCTCCGAGTCCGCCGCCGCCTTTCCGTGGCCCTTTCGAGGCGCCGAGAACCGGCGCCTCGCCGCCCTCGCGCTCGCCTGGCTCGCCCTTCTTCAGCTCTGGGCCGCCTTCGCCGTCCATGTGCTGCCGCTCGCGCGCCCCTCGCCGTGGGGAGAGGCGGCGAACGAAGGGGCTCCGTATTTCGCGCGCTACGACTCGGCCTGGTACGCCGACATCGCCCGCAGCGGGTACGGCCCGCCTCCGCCCCCGGGGACGGAGTCGGCGCACGCGTTCTTTCCGCTCTACCCGATGCTCGCGCGGGGGCTGCACCTTCTCGCGGGACTCGACCCGCTGTGGGCGCTCACCGTCGTCTCGTGGGCGGCGTTCGTCTTCGCGCTGCCTCTCTTCGGAGAGGAGTGCCGCGCGCGCCTCGGACCGGAGCGCGCGAGGGGACCTCTGCCGTTTCTCCTCCTCTATCCCGTCGCGTTCTTCTTCGCGGCCGCGTATACCGAGTCTCTCTTCTTCCTGCTGATTCTCCTCGCCTTCCGTCTGATTCGCACGGAGCATCCTCTCGCGGCGATCCTTGTCGGCCTGATGCTCGGCCTGACACGCGCCCCCGCCGTCGCCGTCGGCCCCGCGCTCGCGCTCGCGTTCGCGCTTCGCTCCGACGTCCGGAAGCGGCTGCCGACCTCCGCCGCCCTCGCCGTCGCGCCGCTCGTGGGCGTCCTCGCGTACGTCCTCGGGATCGGATGGTGGAAGGGAGAGCCCGGGCTCTTCTTTCGCTCGATGGGCGCCTGGGCGCACCGTTCGTCGAGCCCAGTCGCCGGCGTCGTCGCGTTCGTGAAGGAGCCGGTCGAGCTCTTTTCGAGTGGCCACTTCTTCCGGCATCCGGGCGCCCTCGCGCCGTTCGCGCACTTCGCACTCTTCACCGTTCTCGCCGTCGTGCAGGCGCGAAGGCGGCGTTTCTCCGACGCGGCATGGACCGCAGGAGCCCTAGGTCTGTCGTTCCTCACGGGGACGACGGCCGGCGTGCCGCGCTACACCTCGACGATCTTTCCCGGACACATCCTGCTCTTCGAGCTGCTCGAACACCGGCCCGCCCTCCGCGCTGCGGCTCTCGCGCTCTCGGCGGCGCTGCTCCTCCTCCATGCGGCGTACTTCGTGAACTGGCACTTCGTGTCGTGAGGGGCCGGGTATGCTTCGGGCCGTGACACCGCCAGACCCCGGCTCGAGCCCGCCGGTCGCCGCGCGTCCCCTCCGCTCCGTCTCTCTCGTGGTCCCGATGTTCAACGAGGAGAGAAGCGTCTCGCGCCTCCTCGACGTCGCGATTCCGGCTCTCGAGGAGCACGCCGACGACTGGGAGATCGTGCTCGTGGACGACGGCTCCACGGACGCGACCCTTTCGCTCGCCCAGGCGCGCGCCGAAGCGGAGCCCCGGCTGAAGGTGCTCGCGCACGCGACGAACCGCGGCCTCGGGGGTACGCTCCGAACAGGGTTCGCGGCCGCGCGGCGCGACTGGATCCTCTACAGCGACTGCGACCTGCCGTGGGACTTCGCCGAGACGGGCCGTCTCTTCCGCGCAGCCGAGATCACGGGCGCGGACGTCGTCTCCGCCTACCGGCTGGACCGCACCGGAGAGGGAGTCCTGCGCTCGCTCTACTCGTTCGCCTACAACGGACTCGTGCACCTGCTCCTGGGGATCGTGCTGCGCGACGTGAACTTCTCGTGCAAGCTGATGCGGCGGAGCCTTCTCGACACCCTGAAGCTCAGGAGCGAGGGGTCTTTCATCGACGCCGAGCTTCTCGCGCGCTGCGTGGCGCGTGGCGCGGCGATCCAGCAGGTCGGCCTGGACTACTTTCCCCGCACGCGCGGGCTCTCGACGCTCTCGTCCCCGCGCACGGTGCTGACGATCCTGCGCGAGATGGTCCTCCTCGCGCCCGAGATCCGCGCGGACCGCCGGGCGAAGCGTTGACGCGGCTCGTTCTGAACGCGGACGACTTCGGCCTCGCGCCGGCGCACTCGCGCCGCATCGCCGCGCTGCGCGAAAAAGGACTCCTCACGGACACGAGCCTCCTCGCGAACGGCATCTCGTTCGAGGCGGCGGTAGCGGACCTTCGCCGGATGGGGTTCTCCGAGACCGGTGTCCACCTCTGCCTGACCGGCGGCGAGGCGCCCGTGTGCGAGCCGCGCCACATCCCGTCGCTCCTCGCGGGACCCGTCTTCCGGCCGCACTGGTTCCATGTTCTCGCCGCGCTCCTCGCCGGTCGGATCCGCCGCGCCGAGGTGGAGCGCGAGTGGGAAGCGCAGATCGCGCGCGCCGAGGGCGCCGGACTGACGGTGACGCATATCGACTCGCACCAGAACCTGCACCTGCACCCGCTGCTCTTCCCCGTGGCCGTGGCGCTCGCACGCCGCTTCGAGGTGCCCTTCGTGCGCGCGCCCCGCGCGGACGATCCGCCCGCCCGGCCCGACGCGCCGCCCGGCTCACGCCTGCGCGCCGGCCTTCTCGCGCGCCTCGGCGGCCGCGGCCGGCGACTCCTGGAAAAGGCCGGGCTTCGCGAGCCGCCGCGCGTCCTCGGCCTCGCGGAGGCGGGCCACATGACGGCCGCACGGTTCCGGCGCGCCGTCGCGGATCTGCCCGAGGGCGACTACGAGGTTGCCCTCCACTCCGGCGACGAGGACGATGTCACGCGCGCGCGATACCACTGGGGATACGCGTGGCGTGAGGAGGCCGAAGCGCTGGAATCGGGCGCGATCGCGGCGGCGCTCTCCGAGCGCGGCATCGCCGCTGTCGGCTTCAGGGCGCTCGTTTGACCGCGCCGGCGCCCTCATCGGCCGCGGGAAGCCGGCATGCCCGCGAAACACGGTGCCGGTTGTCCGCGAAGGTCCGATAGGCCCAGTCGAAGGCGAGCCGGAGCAGCGGCGCCACGGAAAGCAGGTAAATCGGGTACGCCCACCAGATCCGCCGCATCACGTGGCGGTACACATCCGCACCGCGCACCTGCTCGCCGTCCGCGCGCAACAGCCGCAGGTCGAACAGGAGGTCCTCCCGAGGAACATTCAGAGCTTCAACGACCCACTCACTCTGAAGCGGTGCGATGGCGAAACGCCTCTTTCGGAGCGTGTTCGCCCAGAACGGGACCCAGCGCCGGCAGAACCCGCAGGAATCGTCGTACAGAACCCAGCCGATCGGCCTTCCCTCGTCCGTCATAGGTCTTCTCGAGAAGGGAGAAAGGTCCCTCTGAACACCTTCACCTTCGATCCGTCGGCGAGAAATGCAGAGGCCGGCGACGCCGTCAGGAACTCGACGAACTCGCTCCCGTAACACGCGGCGAGGTCGCAATCGAGTCGGGCTTCCGTCGCCGTGCAAACCCGCCAGCACGGATGCTCCACGCGATACTCGCTCGTACGCCCCCCTCTTCGTCGAGCGTAACCCCAGTAGTGCTCCGTGATGAACTCCACGTCGCTTCCCTCGGCAGCCTCGCCGGCATCGCCGGGAGCAGAGAGCTCCATCCGGTTCTCTCGCCCGCGAAACCACCACGAGTACGACACCGTCCGCCGTCCTTTCGCACAGCCGGTCTCGCCTTCGATGCGGTGCCGCATCGGCGAGGCGACGTAGTGCTCTCCGAAGAGAGCCCTTGCGGTCAACGCGATCGCGAGGCGCGGCACGATCTCCTTGACGAAGACGACGCCGCGGCGCCATCCGTCGCTCGCCCTCCTTCGCACGTAGAAACGCAGATTCACCTCCTCGAAGTCGCGGTGAAAGGGAATCGCGGCGCCGAAAACACGCGTGTCGAGGAACAGGAATCCGACGACACTCACGAATGTCCGGCCCTGCCAGGCGTCCAACTCGGTTCCGGCGGGTAGGAGCGGCGACAGCGTTATCGGGTCAACCTCGAAATTAATCATCGCCAGATCGCGCCATTCAGCGGTCAGGAACGGTGCGGGCGTCTTCACATGAAGAGCGCCTCCCACGCCTCCCAGAAGCCCGGCCAGGACTTCGCGACGACGCCCGGATCGTCCAGCGTCGAGCCCGGGGGCAGCGCGAGCGCGAGGACGGCGGCCGACATGGCGACGCGGTGATCTCCATGCGCCGTGAACTCCGCGGCCCGCGGGAATCCCGTCGGGCCGTCCACGACGAGAACGGGGCCGTGCCTGTCTCTCTCCTCCCGCGCCGCCGCACCCGCGCGTCTCAGGAGGTCGAGCGCGGCCGCGAGCCGGTCGGATTCCTTCTCGCGCAGGCGGGCGACGCCCGAGAGTCGCGACGTGCCGCCGGCGAATGCCACGAGCGCCGCGAGCGGGAGCGCGGCGTCCGGCGCGGCGTCGAGGTCGGCGTCGACGGGAAGAAGCGAGCGAGCGCCGCCGTCGGGTCCCGTGGCCGTGAGCGCCTCCTCGCCGTCCGGCGCTCTCTCCCACTCGAGCACTCCGCCCGCAGCCGCCGCCCAGGCGCGGTACGCCGCGTCGGGCTGCTCCGAATCGCGCGCGAGGCCGCGCAGCGTCACGCGTCCCCCGGACACAAGCGCGCCCGCGATGGGAAAGCAGGCGGCCGAGTCGTCCCCGCTCACGCGAAAGCGCGCGGGCCGGTAGCCCCCGCCCGGAGAGGCTCCGAAACCGTCGAGAACGCGCCGTGTCAGAGCGAGATAGGACGCCGACGACAGCGGCCCTTCGACGTCGAGTTCGATGCCTCCCGGTACGAGAGGCGAGGCGAGCATGAGCGCCGAGAGAAACTGCGAGGAGACGTCGCCGCGGATCCGCACGCGCCCGCCGCGCAGCGTGCCGCCGCGGATCGCGGCGGGGAGGAAGCCTTCCCGCACGAGACACGTCACGTCTCCACTCAGGCCTCTCATCGCTTCGAATAGGGGGGACATCGGCCGTTCCCGCATCCGGGCACTGCCGTCGAGAACGTAACTTCCGGGCACCGCCGCGAGAAGGGCGGCAAGAAAGCGCGCCGGCGTCCCCGCATCTCCGACGTCGATAGTCAGCTCGGGCGCCGCATCGCCGCGGGGACGCAACGGTCCGCGCACCCGCCACCTCGCGCCTTCCCGGAGAACCTCCGCTCCCAGAAGCCGAAGCGCACCGGCGAGGGCCCGGGTATCCGTCGAGTCCAGCGGATTGAGCAACTCGCTCTCTCCTTCCGCAAGCGCCGCCGCCACGAGCGCGCGGTTCGTCAGGCTCTTGCTGCCCGGGATTCGGAGACTTCCGGCAAGACGCCCTTGCGGAAGGGGGCGCGGAGCGCTCAAGAGCCCGCTCGAGTCGCCGAGGCCGCGCCTCCCGTTTCGAGCGCTCCGAAACCGCGGCGCACCGCGCGCTCGGCGGTCTCCTCTTCGACGATCGTGAGCGTGCCCTCCGGCGAGATCTCGGCGTGTTTTCTCTCCTCGAGCCACGCGGGCAGGACGTGCGTGACGGCCCCCTCGCACGTCAGCGTCCGCGCGACGTGGAAGTGGCCGACGAGGAGCGCGTTGTATCCCGCCTGGCGCGCGGCGCGGCCTTCCGCGAGGAGCGCGGCCTCGGGCAGCTTCGCCTTGTGCTTGAAATTCGAGCGGTAGAGCCGTGCCTCGGTTCGCGCCACGATCGCGCGCGCGAGGGGCCCGGGGATGGCATGGAGCGCCGCGCGCGCGACCGGGTTCTTCGAGACCACGCGCCAGAACCGGTACGGGAGGTCGGCCGTGTTTACGCGATCTCCGTGAACGAACGCGTAGCACGCCTTCCCGACGCGGAGGCCGTCCGTCAGTCCCCAGGACGCAAATGGCGCCGCGTAAGGCGATCCAGCGACAAAAAAGTCGCGGTTCCCCTCCACGTACCGGAGCGAAAGTCCGCGTGAAGCGACTCCCTGCAAGCCCTGGAGAGTCCGCCTGAGGAGAGGAGTCTCGAGCTTCGGGTCCCCGATGAAGTAATGGAAGATGTCACCGAGGAGGACCGCCGTCGAAAAACCGCGCCTCCTCACCCCCTCGAGCGCCTGCAGGAAATCCTCCGCATCCCGTTCCACCTGGCCGAGATGAGCATCGGCGAAGACGGCTACGCCGCCGGCGACCGCCAGGGGTTGAGGAAAGCGCGCCACAGTGAGATCTTACCGGCTGCAAACACTTCGGGCACACCAGTTGCACACGAACTCCTCGTGATCGCAGTCCTCCGGATGAACGTACAAGCGCTTTCCCGGTCCGCGGCGGCCGCCGCTCTCGTCCTCGCGCCTCTCGCGGCGTGGGCGGGGGTCGTGTCGCCGGAGGTCGAAGCGCGCGTGAGGGCCGGGCACGCGCGGATCCCGGTCATCGTGTCGCTCCGGACGGGCGCCGAGCGACCCGGCTTTTCCATCACGCGGCGCCTCGTGAACTCTCCCGGCGTCGCGGGCTGGGCCACGGCAGCCGAGATCTCCGCCCTTGCGGCGCGTTCCGACGTCATTCACGTCGGACTCGACCGCCTCGTGCGCCCCGCAGGGCAGATTGGAACGGCGCAGATCGGCGCGGACAGGCTGCTCGGCCTGGGCGTAACCGGACAGGGCAGGAGCGTCGCGATCGTCGACAGCGGAATCGACCTGGCTCACCCCGACCTGAAACCGCCGTCCGACTCGGGCTGGCCGGGCTGGAACTTCGCCGACAACAACGGGGACCTCGCCGACTGTAACGGCCACGGAACGGAAGTGGCCGGGATCGTCGCGGGACCTCAAGGCGTCGCCCCGAAGGCCGGCCTCGTCGTCCTCAAGATTTTCGGATCCAAGGACGGATGTGGCAGCGCACGGGCATCCGACGTCCTCAGCGCCGTGGACTGGGCCGTGTCGAACCGCGGCACCTGGAACATCGAGGCCGTCAACCTCAGCCTCGCCGACGACTCCTCGCACAGCGCCTTTTGCGACGCGGAGGATCCCGTCGGTGCGGCGACGTTCGCCGCCGTGCGTGCGGCCGGTCTCGCCGCCGTGGCCGCTGCGGGAAACGACGGCAAGTCCTCGGGCCTGCCCTGGCCGGCGTGCCTCTCGAACGTCGCCGCGGTCGGGATGGTGTACTCCGCCAACTCGGGCTCCGTGTCCTGGACCGGTCCTCCCTCGTGCGAGGACGCCCTGTCCGGCCCCGACATCGTGCCGTGCGCGAGCTCGTCGGGCCCCGGCCTTTCGATGCTCGCACCGGGCGTCGGCTGGACGACGACCGCCGCAGGCGGCGGCCGGACGGCGATTTTCTCGGGCACCTCGGCCTCGGCGCCCGCCGCGACCGGCGCCGTCCTCCTCACACGACAGGCGCGCCCGCTCGCCGACCCCGCGCTCGCGTTCGACCTCCTGCGCGCCACCGGCGTCCCCGTGCTCGATGGGCGCGCGGGCCGGATTACCCCGCGTCTCGATCTCTCCGCGGCCCTGAACGCCACGACTCCGATCGGCTCCTGCGGCGGCGCCGCAATTCCCGACGGCACGGGTGAGGCGCTCGTCTGCGAGGCGGCCGTGTCCGCGCTCACGGGGCGCGTGTCCTCGGTGACCGTCGCCCTGTCGATAGACCATCCCGACGTCACGCAGCTCATCGTGTCCCTGAGCGGCCCGGACGGCGAAAACATCCTGCTCATGAGCCGTGGCGGCCGACCCGGTGACGCGCTCCGCGAGGTCTTCGGGCGCACCCGCGAGCCTCTCGAACCTCTCTCGAGCTTCGCGGGCCGGCCGGCCGCGGGCGTGTGGCGGCTTCGCGTGCTCGACGCGGTGCCGGGCGCCGGCGCCGGACGCCTCGTCTCGTGGGCGCTCCTCGTCGAGCCGGAGGCTCCGCCCGCCGATGCGCCTTTCCCGGGAGCGACCTCGGTGATCCCGACGTCCGCCCGCGCGGTCGGCAGGTTCGGCGCGTTCTTCACGACGGACCTCAGGCTCTTCAACACCGATCCGGCGAACCCTCAGTCGGTCTCCTTGAAATTCCAGCCGGCGAACGCCCATCCCGCGCGCACCGTGTCGCTGACGCTGCCGCCGCTCTCGACGCGGGCGCTCGACGACGTCCTCGGAAACACGTTTCGCACGGAGGGTTACGGACCGCTGTTTCTCTCCGCGCCGCCGTCCGTCGTCGCCGCGTCCCACACGGCCACGACTGCCGTGCGGGGGGGCACTTTCGGTCTCTCGATCACTCCGGCGCGTCCCGCCGCGGCGGCTGGCGCGGGCACGACGCTCACGCTCGTGCCCGTATTCCGAAGCTCGGGTTTCCGAGTGAACGTCGGGCTCACCGAGGTCACCGGCCAGGAGGTCGTCGCCGAGATCGTGGTGAAGGACGGGCACGGTGCGGTGCGCGCCGTTCTCCCGGAGAAGGTGCCCGCGGGCGGACTCCTGCAGGTGAACGACATCCACGCGACCGTGAACCTCCCGCCCGATGCCGCGGACCGGTTCGAGATTCGCGTCGTGTCGGGCGCGGGGCGAGTCGTCCCCTTCGCGACACCGATCGATAACTCCTCGAACGACGGGGCGTTCGTGGGAGCGGCGATCGCGGACACCGACCTCCTGCTTCCCGCGGTCGCGCGGTCCGACGGGCGCTTCGGCGCGCGCTACGTGACCGACCTGAAGATCGCGAACGCGGGAGGTTCTCCGGCGCGCGTGAAGGTGTCCTTCTTCCCGACGTCGGGTGGGGCCTTCTCCCCGGTGCTCGTGACGCTTGCCGGCGGCGAGACGCGTGTTCTGGACGACGCTCTCGGCCAGCTCTTCGCGCCGTCGTCCGACGTCTCGGGCGCGCTGCGCCTGACCGCCCTCGACGGCGCCATCCACGCCTCGAGTCTCACGTACACGCTCGACGGCGCCCGGAGCTACGGCGTCGAGATCGACCCGGTTTCCGGCGCAGGCGACGCCGTTCCCGGGCGAACGCTCGCCCTCACGTTTCTCTCGGGCTCGGCGCTCCAGCGCACGAACGTGGGATTCGTCGAGACGGGCGGCGCCGTGACGCGTCTCCGCGTCTCGCTGCTGACCTCGTCCGGCGTGGCGGTCGCGACTCGCACGCTCGCGCTCGGCCCGAACGAGGCGATTCAGTGGAACGACGTCTTCGCCGAGATGTCGACGTTTCCGCTCGAGCAGGCGTCCCTCCTCGTCGACGTCCTCGACGGCGGCTCTGCAACCGCGTGGGCCACGCTCGTCGACAACCGCACGAACGACGGCAGCTACTTTCCGGCGACGCTCGTGCCCTAGACTTCCCGCCATGAAGATCGCTCTCGGCTGCGACCACGCGGGCTTCCAGTACAAAGAGAAGATCAAGGCCATGCTCCTCGGGATGGGCCACGAGGTGAAGGACTGCGGCACGTTTTCGGCGGACATGGTGGATTACCCCGTTTTCGTCCGGCCCGCCGCCGAAGCGGTCGCGCGCGGCGAGTGCGCGCGCGGGATCGTCCTCGGAGGCTCGGGAAACGGCGAAGCGATCGTCGCGAACAAAGTCAGGGGCGTGCGCTGCGCGCTGTGCTGGAGCGAGGCGACCGCGAAGGCCTGCCGCGAGCACAACGACGCGAACGTCCTCTCGCTCGGGGAACGCATGACTCCCTGGGAGACGGTGGTCACGATCGTCAAGACCTTCCTCGAGACGCCGTTCGACCCGGGCGCCGGCGGCGGCCGCCACGCGCGCCGGATCGCGATGATCGAGTAACCGGTCTCGCGGGCGCGGTCCTGCTATCGTCCGCCGCCCGTGGTCGCGCTCTCCTCCGTCAGCAAGCAGTACGGCCGGCAGGTCCTCTTCGTCGACGCCTCCTTCCAGCTCAATCCCGGCGAGAAGATCGGCCTCGTCGGCCCGAACGGAGCCGGCAAGACGACGATCTTCCGGCTCATCACGGGCGAGGAGCACGCCGACGAGGGCGACGTGTCCGTGCCGAGGAAGCTCTCGATCGGCTACTTCAAGCAGGAGATCGACGAGATGGCGGGGTGGCCCGTTCTCGACGAGGCGATCGCGGGCAGCGGACGCCTCGGCGACCTCCACCACGAGCTGATCGCCCTCGAGCACGCGCTTGCCGATCCGGAGCGCGCCGGCGAGGCGGAAAGCATCCTGGCACGGTTTGGCGACGTGCAGTCCGAGTACCAGACGCGCGGCGGCTACGAGCTGGAGGCCCGCGCCCGCGAGGTGCTCCACGGGCTGGGCTTCGACGACGCGCGCATCGACGGCGACGTCGGCGAACTGTCCGGCGGCTGGAAGATGCGGGTCGCGATGGCGAAGGTCCTCCTCGGCAGGCCCGACGTCCTCCTCATGGACGAGCCCACGAACCACCTCGACATCGAGTCCATCATCTGGCTCGAGGAGTACCTCGAGGGCTACCCGGGCTCGCTCCTCATGACCTGCCACGACCGCGACTTCATGAACCGCGTCGTCTCGAAGATCGTCGAGATCGACGCGGGAGAGCTCGTGACGTACTCGGGCAACTACGATTTCTACGAAAGGGAGAGGGCCCTGCGCGAAACGCAGCGGGAAGCCGCTTTCGCCCGGCAGCAGGCGATGCTCGCGAAAGAGCAGCGCTTCATCGAACGGTTCCAGACGCACGCGGCGAAGGCGGCGCAGGTCCAGAGCCGCGTCAAGAAGCTCGAGAAGATCGAGACGATCGAGCTGCCGAAAAAGCGGGCCGTCGTGCGCTTCGACTTCAAGCCGCCGCCGCGTTCCGGTGATGACGTCGCGATTCTCGAAAACCTGTCGAAGTCTTACGGAGAGAGACGACTCTACGAGGGGTTCGATTTCCTGGTCCGGCGCGGCGAGCGCTGGTGCGTCATGGGCGTCAACGGCGCCGGCAAGACGACTCTCTTGAAGATGGTCGCGGGCGTCCTTTCTCCCGACGGCGGCAGGGTGCGCCTCGGCGCGAGCGTGAAGGTCGGCTATTTCTCGCAGCAGGCGCTCGACCTCCTCGACCCCGAGCTGACCGTGCTCGAGCAGGTTCAGTGGGACTTTCCCGCCGCCGGCCTTGGCGCCCTGCGCGCGCTCGTCGGCGCGTTCCAGTTCTCCGGCGACGACGTCGACAAGAGAGTCCGTTTCCTCTCCGGCGGCGAGAAGTCGCGCCTCGTGATGGCGCGCATGCTGTTCGACCCTCCCAATTTCCTCGTCCTCGACGAGCCCACGAACCACCTCGACCTCGCCACGAAGGAGATGCTCGTCGAGGCTCTCTCGAGGTTCGACGGGACGATGCTCTTCGTCTCGCACGACCGCACGTTCCTGCGCGGCCTCGCGAACCGCGTCCTCGAGCTGACCGGCGAGGACGGCACCGCCGCGCCGCACGCCTACGGCGGGTCCTACGTGGAATGGGTGGCGCGCACGGGCCACGAAGCTCCGGGCGTGCACGCATAATCGACCGAATGTCGCGCGCGCGCTTTGCGGCGGCTCTCGCAACCGTCATTTTCCTCGCGCTCCTCGGCGCCGAGAGCGCCCGCTTTTCTCTCTGGACGACCTCGGACGAGTTCCCGCACCTCACGGCCGCCCGCGAGTGGCGCTACGGGCCCGGCATGGTCTCGAACTTCGAGCATCCCGTCCTGATGAAGGTGCTGGCGGGTCTGACCCTCCCGCGCGAGAAGCCCGCGATGGAGATCGACGAAACGCGCGCGGGCCGTGCGCCGATGCCTTTCGTGTTCGCAGGCCTCGTCCTCGTGACCGGGCTCTTCGCGCGCGCCCTCGCGGGAGCCCCCGCGGGTCTGGTCGCCGCGGCGCTCGTCGCCGTCGAGCCCACGCTTCGCGGGCATGGCGCCCTCGTCCAGAGTGACGTTCTCGTGACGCTCTTCCTCGTGGCCGCGGCCTTCGCGCTGGAGCACGCCGCGCGCGGCGCGGGCGAGAGGACTCGAGGCCTCCGCTGGCTCGTCGCGAGCGGCGTGCTCTACGGCTTCGCCATGTCGGCGAAATACTCCGCCTTTCCGTTCCTCGCGGTCTTTGCCGCGATTGCCGCGGTTCGGCTCGCGGCAGGGAGCACCAGGAGAATTTCTTCGAAAGTGAATGAGGAGAGGGCGGCGGGCCCCGCCGAAGCCGGGCGAACGCGGCCGCCGCATACCCGCGGTTCTTCTCCTTCTAAGAAGAGACGCCCTTCCGAGACGCTCGAAGTCCGCTCGCAGCAGCCGGAAGCGCGCCCAGGGATTCTTCTCTTTCTAAGAGATTCTCTCCGTGCTCTTCCGAAAATCCTCCTCTTCCTCGCGATTCCAGCCCTCGTCACCCTCTTTCTCGTTCAATTCCTCGCCTTCGCCGCCACGAGCGACGCGGCGTTCCGGGAGGGCGTCGCTGAGGCATTCAAGGGGATGCCGCAGGAACATGCCGCCGTCGCGCTCGCGAGCACGCTCCCGAAGTCGATCGCGGCTTACGGCGCGGGACTCCTCTTCGTGCGGGGCGGTGCCGGCCCCGGCGAACGCTTCAACTATTTTTTCGGCGAGGTGACCGGCAAGGGCCACGCGCTCTACTTCCCGGTCGCTCTCGGCATCAAGCTCACGACGGCGACCGTCCTTCTCGTTCTCGCGGCGCTGTGTGCGGCCGGCACTCTCCTTCGGCGGGGGGCGCGCCTCCGCAGGGTGCTCGCCGCGCGCGCTCTCCTGGCCGGCGCGCTCGGCGGGGCGTACCTCCTCGCGGCCTGCGCCTCGAACGTGAACATCGGCGTTCGCCACGCCATTCCCGTCGTCCCCTTCGCCATCGCCGCGTCGGCCGGAGCCCTTCGGACGCTCGTCCGCCGGCGCCGCCCGTTTGCGATCGCGCTCGCCGCCGTCGTCCTCGCGGCCGGCGCGGAGTCCGTCGCGCGCATGGGCCACGAGATCTCCTTCGGGAATCTCCTCTGCGGAGGTCCTTCCGGCGTCCCTGCGATCCTCTCGGACTCGAACGTGGACTGGGGCCAGGAGCAGGGCCGCCTCTTCGAACGCGTGCGGCGCGGCGACCTCGGCCGCGTCGGACTCGTCACCTTGATCGTCGACGAGTCCGGCGCCCGGGCCGTGGGAATCCTCGGGCAGGTCACGGGGCCGGACGCCGGGGTGGATACGGTGTTCTTCTCGCGATTCCTGTGGGACCTCGCGCGCGCGATCGAGAAGAACAGCGAGCCGTGGCCGAAATTCGTGTGGCTCCGCGGCTGGCTGCCGCCGCTTCGCAGGGGCCTCGAGGCGCGCGCCGTCTCGACCGAGCCGTTCGGCGACACGCAGCTTCTGATGCGGCTCCGCGAGGCGACGCCGCCTACGGCATCCCCGTCCGTGCCGCCCGCACCCACGCGGTGAGGGGCCAGCCCTGCCGGCGCGCGAGATCGAGCCCGCGGGCGAAGCCCTCGCGCTGAGCCTCGGGCATGCACGAGAGGTCGCCGGGAGGCACGGCCATCGCGCGGACGAAGAGGATCCAGGGATGGCATGCAGCCGCGGAAGAAGGAGAAGAAGAAGAAGAAGAAGAAGAAAAGAGAGATTTCTTAGAAAGATAAGAGAGAGCGGCCGCAGCATCTGAATCGCCTGCATCGCCACTGGCGCCCCCGCCCCTGCCCCCGCCAAGGCGTATCGATTCGGCAATCAGCGCGACCGTGCGAGGGTCATTCGAAGAATCCGAATCCTTGTCCCTCTTTCCGAGCATCTCTTCACCCAGAACCCGCGCCCGCGCGTAATCCTTCATGTCGATCGCCCGGACGGTCTGATCCCGCATCGCGTCGGTCCAGGGATCCGAAAATCCCGTTTCCCGTTCAAAGAAATACTCGCGCCCCCACCCGACGCGAACCGGCCCCAGCGCGATGAGCATCGCCGGGGCGGGATCCTTGGGCAGGATCGGCCTGAACGGCGGATCGAGCTGCGGGAGACCGTCCCGCGTCAGAGTCTCCGCCACCCCGCCCCGAAGCTTCGCCGCGAGAAGCAGCGCGTGAACGCGGATCGGCGACCAGGAAGGCGTGAGCGACAGGTGATGGGGTGCGGTCGCGCGAAGGACGCCGTCCGCCCCGCGCTCGATCTCGTACTGCGTGCCCTCCGCGCGTCGCTCCGGGATCGGCTGCGACGCCACGACGGACGAAAGCGCGTAGACCGCGGGAAAAGGAACGAGGGCGCCGAGCAGATTCACCCCGGCGCCCAGGACGAGCGCGAGCGCTCCGGCGAAGCGCATCGACCGGGCGGAACCCGAACACGCCTGACCTGCGAAGACGAGAAGCGGCGGCAGCGCCGGCAAGAGAAGGCGGGGCCCCCACCCCGCCTGGCCGTCCCACGCCCACCATGCGCACGCGGCGAGAGGAAGCGCGGCGGCCGAGGCGGCGAAAGCGAGCGCCAGCGGCGCGTCGCGCCGGCGGAGCGCGAAAAAGCCGAAGGGCGCGAGGAGGACGATCGGCGCGTACCAGAACAGCCCCTTGTTTGGAAGCAGCGTCAGCCTGAGGAGCCCCGTGAAGAACGGATACGTGAACGTCTCCCCGGCATACCCCCCGAAGAGCTTTCCGAAGCGGATGAATTCGAAGAAGGCCCAGAGGAAGAGAATTCCTGCGAATGAAATGAGCAAAGGCCATGGCGTCGCCGTACGGCGAGGATCCTTCGCGGCGCTCCGCCGCTTCTTTCTCTTCCCTTCCAGGAAATCTTTCTCTTCCTCTTTCTTTCCTCCGATCAGCGCGCACGCGAGAAGCGGGATCACCGCGACGAGCAGCAGGGTCTTCGTGAGAAGCGCGAAGCCTGCGGCGACTCCGAGGACGATCTGCCAACGCCGCGACGCGGGCTTCGCGCGCAGCTCGACGACGCCGAGGACGGCGAGCGAGACGCAGAGCGTCTGAAGCGGCTCCCCGTAGTCGCTGGCCGCATAGCCCCAGAGCGGCGTCGCGAGGACGAGTCCCGCTCCCGAGGCCGCGGCCCAGCCGGTCGTCTCGCCGAGGAGAGTTGCAGAGCGCCCCGTCGCCCAGGCGGCGGCGACGAGGCATGCGATCGGCAACAGAACGAAAACGGGCGACGAGGGAATCGAAGGCGCCACCGCGCGCAGGACACGTGTCGCCGTCCCGGGTACGGCCTCGGCGAGCGACAGCCCCATCCCATAGCGCGAAACGGCGTCGCCCCGGGGGCGGCGCGGCGCGTTGACGAAGTCCCGTGAAACGCCGATCTCGAAGAAGCGCGCAACGGCCGCGGAGGCCGAAAGCATCTCCTTGCCGTCGGGGATGAGGCCGTACGAGCGCGTGTCGACGGTGACAACGAGGACGGCGAAAACCGCGAACGCGGCCCCCCGCGCGGCGCGCCGCGCGGGCGACGGGGAAGCGGCGCTCATGCCGCGATTATGAGAGACCGACCCCTCGGCCGCTCCTGCGCGCGGGATCTCAGCGTCCCGGTGACTCGGCGACGGTGTAGCAGCCGGGCGTCACGCAGTAGGAGCGGACCGGACCGGCCAGCGCACCCGAACCGAGGACCGGTACGACGTTGAAACAGGCGTCGCCGGCCCCCAGCGTGAGGCCCGTCGAGAGCGGCAGGATCCTCTGCTCGCCCGCTCCCATCTCCGCGAGCACGAGCCGCACGGTGATTCCTCCCGGCCTTCGAACCTCGACGGCCATTCCCTTGGCGGGTGCGTTGCTCCCGTTCCTGACCGTCAGGCGCATCTTCAGCTCCTGGCCGAATCGCGGCTGACTCGAAGGGTCGATGGAGAGGTCGACGATCTCGACCTTCGCCTCTTCCGCCCGGGCGGGCCGCGAGGCGGCGGTCGAGGAGGCGAGCAAGAACGCGAAGAATGCATGAGCTCTCATGTTTTTCACTCTCATCAAAATGTCTCCGGTTCGCTGGTCCCGCGAGTTCTCCCGTCGTCCGGGCGGGCAATCAGGGATCGAGCCGATCGCGCGAGTGTACCGTCGGGCGCGGGACGCGGCCCGCTCTCCGCTTATTTCGTGCGCTCGAGCGTTCCGTCGATACCGAGCGCGAGAGGGAGCCGGACGTGGGCGACCTTGTTCTCGATCACGAGCGTGTAGATTCCCGACTCGAAGCGGCCCTTCGGAGATTCGAAGAAGAGGTGACCCCAGGCCAGCGTCTCACGGTCGACCGTGACCTGATCGAAGACGATCCCCTCGCCCGGCACGCCGAAAAAGCCGAGCCGTTCCTCGCGGGAACGTCCCGGAAAGTAGCCGCCGAGCGGATCGCGTGCCACGCGCGCCTGATGCAGCATGCGGCTCAGGTCGGGAATTCCCTGGGCCATTTTTTTCTGGCTCGGCATGGGCATCCGCGTTCCATCCGGCCCGAACAGCGTGACGTCCTCCCGATAGATCTCCACCGGCTCGCTGCCCGTCGCGGAAATGCAGGTTTCGAGAAGAATCCAGCGGTTGTCGAGGTGATACTGCGCGTGTTTGTATCCGATGACGACCTGGAGCACGTCGTCCCTGTACCTCGAAACGGTACGCCCCAGCCTCTTCACGTTCAGCGAATCGAGGTCGGCGTGGACCCTCGCGACACCGAAGAGGAAGAACGCGGCCACGGCCAGCCAGGCCAGAGCGGACCGCCGCGGGAAAGGACTCAAGTTTCCTCCGGCACTCCTCGGCGAGGAGACCCTCGATTGCCCCCCTTGCACGGAGCATACCGTCGGGCGGACACCTTTTGCGGACGCACTCGCCCAGGGCCAGCCGGGTTAGGATCGCTTCCGCGATGCACGGGACTTCTCTCGCCGGGGCCTGGAAGCTGCTCGTCTTCGAATTCCGCTCCGAAGGACAGGTCGTGTTTCCGTTCGGGACGAACTTCGTGGGCCTGTGCCTTTACGACTCGACCGGCTACATGGCACTCCAGATCATGCGTGGAGATCGCCCCCGATTCGTCGCGAACGACCAGCAGCTGGGCACGCCGGCCGAGGTCGGATCCGCCTTCTTCGGTTATGTCGCTTACTCAGGTTCATACGTGGCGGACGAGAAGCACGGCGTCGTGGTGCATCACGTCTCGCAGTCCCTCTTCCCGAACTGGGTCGGCACCGATCTGGTCCGCTTCTACCGGATCTCCGGGGAGAGGCTCATCCTGGGCGCTCCGACGCAGCAGGTGGGCGGCCATCTCATGGACGTGATGACCGTGTGGGAGCGGCTCGCTCCCCTTGCAGGAGTCTGAGGAGCGTGCAGCGATTCGTCCTGCCCCGCCATGTCTCCCGGCGACTGCCGCTCGCGCGCCGGACGGGTCCTTGCCCGCCCGGCGAGGAGATCCGCTTCACGGTCCTCCTCCATGCCAAGGACATCCGCAAGCTGCGCGAGGCCGCGGCGGCCATCGCGGACCCGAAGAGCTCCGTGTACGGGCGCCACCTCTCGCCCGACGAAGTGCGCACGCTTGTCGCGCCCGGGTATCAGGATCTCGACGCGGTGCTGGCGTTCCTCAGGGACGCCGGGCTCACCGTGGATGGGGTCGCCGGGGCGCGCACCGCGGTCCAGGGCCACGGCCCGGCGCAGAAGATCTCGCTCGCGTTCGATATCCCCCTTGGAATCTACGACCTGCCTCGTGTCCCGTCGCCTCGCGTCACGCGGCGAGCCATGGCGGCCGAGCGGGACCCCTCTATCCCGGCGTCGCTCGCGTCCGTGATCCGCGGCGTCGCGGGTCTCAACACGCTCCCCGCGGCCCGGCGCTTCCCGCCGATCTTCGCTCCGCCTCGCTCCCGGGTGCCGCGCCGGGGCGCCGCCGCGACGCGAGGCCCCGGAGGCGGCTTCACGCCCGACGAGATTCGCGCCGCCTACGCGCTTCCCGACGCGCTCACGACCGGCGGCCGAGGCGAGCGCGTGGCCATCCTCGAATTCGGAGGCGGTTTTTCGAGCGCCGACTTCGCGGCTTTCTGCACGCATTACGGCCTGCCCGCCGGCGACGTCACGGACGTCTCGGTCTCGGGCGCGAAGAACGACTACCAGGGAACGACGGGCGATGCCGATGTGGAGGTCGCGCTCGACATGGACTGGGTGCGGGGAACCGCGCCGCGAGCGGATCTCGACCTGTGGTGGGCGCCCAACACGGATACGGGCTGGGTCGATTTCCTGAGCGCGCTCCTCGACGCACCCGACGCGCGCCGCCCTTCGATCGTCTCGATCTCGTGGGGCATGCCCGAGGACGGCTTCGCCACGTCCCGCCGGTACGACCAGACCCGGCAGCTCTTTCTCTCATGCGCGCTCCTCGGCATCACCTTCGTCTGCGCCTCCGGCGACGCCGGTGCAGGCGACATCCTGCCGGAGGACGCCGCCTTCGACGGCCAGCGCCACGTGGACTTTCCGAGCGTCGTCCCGGAGGTGACCGCGGTCGGGGGCACGAAGCTCGTCCCTCGAGGCGATTCCTTCGCGGAGAGCGCCTGGAACGACGGCCCGAATCGCGGAGCAACGGGCGGAGGCTTCTCGAGGTTCGTGGCCGTTCCTTCGTGGCAGAAGTCGGCGCTTGGCGGGCGCGGCGGTGTGACCGGCCGCGGCATTCCCGACGTCGCGGCCGTCGCGTCGCCCGATCCCGGCCTCTCGATCTTCGTGAGGAAGAAGTGGACCGCCGTCGGAGGAACCAGCGTGGCGGCACCGATCTGGTCCGGCATCCTCGCGCACGTCAATGCCGCGCGGACGGCAGCCGGGCGTCCCCGTCTCGGCGCCGCCAACGCGGCACTTTACGCAGTGTCCCGCGGGGCCTCGCCTTTCCGGGACATCACACAAGGTGACAATTCGTACGCCGGCGTCACGGGCTATCCGGCGACGAAAGGCTGGGATCCGACGACGGGCCTCGGCTCCGCGGACACGGGAGCGCTCGTGAAGAAGCTCCTCGCCTGAGCGCGAGAGAGGGAGCCGACATGTTCATCGGACATGCCGCCGTCGGATTCGCGTCGAAGGCGGCGGCTCCCCGCGCCTCTTTCGGCGTTCTCCTGGCAGCCCCTTTCCTTCTGGACCTTTTCTGGCCCGTCTTCGTCCTCACGGGTATCGAGAGCGCCCGCATCGACCCCGGGAACACGGCCTTCACGCCGATCGCCTTCGACAGCTATCCCTATTCCCACAGCCTCCTGATGGCCGTTCTCTGGGGAGCGCTCTTCGGTTTCCTCGTCCATGTCGCCTTGCGCAGCGCCGCCGCCGGGGTCGTCGTCGCCCTCGGCGTCGTGAGCCACTGGATCTGCGACGCCGTCGTCCACCGGCCGGACCTTCCGTTGACGCCCGCTGGGACGGTCTTCATCGGCATGGGCCTTTGGAACTCGAAGGCCGCGACCCTCGCCGTCGAGCTGCCGCTCTTCGCGCTCGGCGTCTGGATCTACGTGCGCATGACTCGCCCGAAGGACGCGGTCGGCCGCTGGGCCCTCGCCGCGCTCGTCGCGTTCCTCCTGGCCGCTTATGCGGGCGCGGCCTTCGGACCCCCGCCGCCGAACATCGCGACCGTCGCCTGGACCGGCCTCGCCTTGGTGATCCTGATTCCGTGGGCGGTCTGGATCGACCGGCACCGGGAGGTCGCGGACTGATCCTCCCCAACGGCCCGTCGGGCTTTCGTCTCGTCCCTTCCGAGAAGCTCGGCGCGCCCATCCACGACGACCTGCGGCGTGTAGACGCGGTCCACGCCCCACGCCCTGCTGTAGTCCTTCTGGCGCGCGCTGAACGACGCAGACGAAAAGGGATCCGCCCAGCCGAGCCGATTCCAGTAATCGACGTGCAGCGACAGCGGCACGATCTCGGCGCCGGCGACCGGCTGGGTTCGCTCGAGGCGCGCCAGCGTGAGGTCCGCGGGCGGACAGCTCGAGCAGCCTTCGGACGTGAACAGCTCCACGAGAACGGGGACGCCGAGGTGTGCGGGTTCCTCGGCGCGCGTCGAGCCCGCAGTGAGTCCGAGCAACGTCACGAAAGAGATTTTCCTGGAAAGAGAAGACAAGAAAGACGACATCAGACCCGCCTCGTCGAGGATATCGCGCGAAGCGCCGCGGCTATTCCCCGGCACCGGCTCGAGCGTCGTCATGCGACGGCCTTCGAAGCCTCTCTCCCGGGCGCCTACCGCGTGCGGGACTCGGCGGCCGCGACGGCCCGTCCTTCAGCGCAGTCGGCTTCAGGCGCTCGAGCTGGAGCAACTGCTCCAGGCAGGCGGGTCACCAGGCGCCTCGCGTGAAGGCGAGAAGGACGAGCCGCCCGCGGTACTCGTCGAGCGTCACCGTCTTTCCGTCCGTGTCCGGAAGAGAGATTCCGGGCGCGGCCGGTCGCTCGGAGGCGGCCGAGAGCGTGAGGGCGAGCGCGAGCGCGCCCAGGACCGGTCTTGTCACGAGCTCAGTATAGGTTTCGGCTTTATCTCTCGGACCGGGCGCCCGAGTCAGCCGACAACGGGAACGGCGGGAAGAGTCATCTCTTCTTCAGCTCCGCCGTCCAGTTCACGACCACAGTCACCGGTGAAGAGTTGTCCTCCTCGAGAGGAGTATTGACGAGAAAACGCTGACCGTCGGCCGAAACGGTGTAAGGAATTACGGGCTGAAAAAAATGGAGCTCGAAGAGCGCCTGGGGTCGACCGGCCTGGAAAGTGGAATCGGTCTTCACCGCCACGGCCATGAGCTTCTGGCCCGCGGCAACATAGAAGAGCTCCTTCCCGTCGCGTCGCCATCTCGGATAGGCCCCGCCGGCGGCCGAGATCTGCCACTTGCCGCCGGAGGCAGGGAAGGTCTGCACGTAAACCTCTCCTCTTCCCGACTCATCCGAGACATAAGCCATCCATCGTCCATCCGGAGAGAATTGCCCTTGACCTTCGTTGAACCCGGTTTGCAGAAACGGAACCGGTTTGCGATCTCCGAAAAGCGGCAACACCCAAAGATCCGTTCCTGTTTTCGGATCCTGGCTCTCATAGGCGATGAATCGCCCGTCGGGAGACTCGTCCATGACGTATTTCCCCGTGTCGGACCGAAGCAGCGGCTCCTCGCTGCCGGCTCCGCTCGAGGTCTTCTGATACAGGTTGCTCGTGCCATCTCGATCGGAAGTGAAGACGATCCGATTCCCGTCCGGCGACCAAACAGCGTGCGTCTGGTTGGACGCACCGAATGTGAGGCGTAGAACGGTGGAGCGTGCCGGGTCGACGAGCCAAATATCGATGGACCCCGTCTGGGGATCGAGGCGCTCCACGGCGATGCGTTTTCCATCCGGTGAGAGCGCCGGACGCAGGTACAAGCCGGGTCCCTCGACCGATCCGATCCGCTTTCCTCCGCGATCGAACCACACCAGCTCGCTCGTTGGCAGCCCGCCGGGGCGGCCAGTCCGATAAACGAGCACGCCGTTCTCCGAGACGTTGAAGGTGTTCCGGCCATTGAACGAGTTGTAAGCCACCTCTTCGGCGACGGCGACCGGCTCGCCGATGAGCTCGAAGCGATCAGGATTGAACCGCTGGGCCATCAGCGTCCCCTGCTGAAGGAAGAGCAGATATCCCGGAGGGGTATAAGCTGCCCTCACTTCGGTCTTTAGCACGAGTCGCGGCCCTTCGGAGCCGAGCGAACCGACGTAGAGGCCGCGGTTCTCTCGTTGTCCGCTCAAGGCGAGGTAGAGGAAGTGGCGGCCATCCGGCAGAAACTGGGGGAACGCGTGGCCAGTCTCCTGCCGCCGTCGGTCGAGCGCCGTCGCGGCGGCCGGGATTCCACCCGCGGCGGAGACGCGAGCCAGTGCGCCTTCACGAAGCGGGGCGAAGACGATCACCCCTTCGCGGTTCCAGGTCCCGCCATTAGCCGTGGGCGCATCGCACAGGGTCTGAGGAGCACCTCCGTAAATGTCGATCTTCTTCAACTTTCCCTGCGCGAAAAATCCGATGAAGCGACTATCCGGAGACCAGAATGGAAGGCCTGCTTCCTCCGTTCCGGCCAGCTTCTGAGCAGCGAGTGAATCGAGCGGACGAAGCCAGAGGTGAGTCTTCCGATCCGAGGTCGAAGCCCCGAAAGCAATGTAATGGCCATCGGGTGACACGGCGGCCTGAGGAGCCGCTGGCCCGATGGCGAAAGTCGTCTGCTCCGGAGGCAAAAGGGAAAAGCGGGTCGGACGCGCCTCGAGCGGGGCCTGCCGGAAGTGAACGACGGCGATCACCACCGCGGCAGCCAGGCAGATGCCCGCGAGGGACCAGGCCAGCCGCCCCCGGCTCTTGCGCGGGGCGACGAGGGTCGCCGGAAATCCCGCCTGTGACCCGCCGTCGGCGATCGACTGCAACTGGAGCTTGACGTCGTGCGCGGACTGCCAGCGATCGTCGGGGTCCTTGGCGAGGCAGGTCTTCACGACGCGGTCCAGCGCCGGCGGCGTCATCGGCTGGACGGCGGAGATCGGCTGCGGCTCCGACGTCATGATCGCCGTGATCAGAGACGCCTGGCTCGTTCCCGCAAATGCCTTTCTGCCGGTCGCCATCTCGTAGAGCGTCGCGCCGAGAGCGAAAATGTCCGTACGCGAATCGGGCTTTCTCCCTTCCAGCTGCTCCGGCGCCATGTAGGAAAGCGTGCCGAGGACCTCTCCGTCGCGCGTCACGTCCCGGGCGGTCGTCGGGGCGGATGTGAGGCTCTCGACCGGCCCCTCGGGAGCGAGCGCCTTCGCCAGACCGAAGTCGAGCAGCTTTACGCCCGACCTCGTCAGCATAACGTTTCCCGGTTTCAGGTCCCGGTGGACGATGCCCGCCCGATGAGCCGCGTCCAGAGCCGACGCGATCTCGATGCCGGTTTTCAGAATTCGATCCGGAGGGAGCGGTCCCTTCAGCAGCCGATCCGCCAGGGTCTCTCCATCGACCAGCTCCATGACGAGAAGGTGCCGCCCGGAGATCTCCTCGAAAGAGTAGAGAGCCGCGATGTGCGGGTGGCTCACCGCGGCCAGCGACTTCGCCTCCTGTTCGAAGCGGGCGATCCGCTCCTCCTCTTCAAAGAACTCCTCCGGCAGGACCTTGATCGCCACGTCGCGGCCCAGCTTCGAGTCGCGCGCGCGGTACACCTCCCCCATTCCACCCGCGCCAAGGGCCGCGAGGATCTCGTACGGGCCCAGGCGGGTACCCGGCGCGAGGCTCACGGGATGCGCGCCTTGTCTACCGGGGCCCGAGAGGTTTCGAGGAGCCGCACGAACCGCGGCTCGGAGCGCAGGCTCTCGAAGTCCGGCTCGATGCGGGCGCGTTCCACGACGTAGACGCGGCGCATCGCTGCCGCGGCCTCGAGGACGTCCAGCGCCCGCTCCGCGTCGCCGAGGAGGGCCCACGCCGCGGCGACGTAGTACCGCGTGAACGGCTCGTCCGCACCGACCCGCAGGCGGTCCTCGAAGGCCCCGATCGAGAGCATCAGCGCCCGGCGGGCTTCCTCGGGGCGCCCGAGAGCGAGGTGCGCGCTGCCGATTCGCGTATGCAGCTCGATGACCGCCCGGTCCTTCAGCGTGTGGTCGACGCGCCGAAGAAAAGCGAGCTCCCGCTCGTACGCTTCGAGGGCCTCCGCCGGCCGGTCCTGGAGGGCGCGGATCTGTCCGAGCTTCATGTAGGCGCCCACGATGATGGTTCCTTCGCGCCCGGAGAGCCCCCTCTCCTGAAGCTCGATGGCCTGCCGCGCCGCGCGCTCGGCGCGCGGGAAGTCCCTCAGCAGCGCAGAGACGTGGGCAAGCTGAAGCGCGAACCAGCCTCCCTGCGGATTCAGGGCGAGGGCCCGTTCGAATGCCTCTGCCGCGTCCTGAAACCGGCCCGTGCCGATGAAATGGGCGCGTGCCAGCGCCGCGTGCGCCGCGGCGTCGTCCGGGTCGAGCTCCAGGGACCGTCGAATCGCGTCGAGCCCCTTGTCCACGCTGCCGATGTCCACGAGCGTGCCCCCGAGCTCCTTCCACGCGCGCGCGAGACGTGGCTGGAGCGCGAGGCATTTTCCGAGGCTCGCCATGGCCTTCTCGAGGAGCTCCGGCATCGCGAGGTCCGTCGCTTTCACCTCGTACGCTTCGCCGAGCGCGAGCCACGCGCGGGCATAGAGCGGATCCAGCGCCACGGCGCGCTCGAAAAAGAGGATCGCCCGGTCGACGGACTCCCGGCTCTCGACCCGAAGGTTGATGAGACCCTTGGAATACGCCTCGTACGCGTCGAGGACGTGCGTCTCTTCGGGCTCTTTCCCGGCGGGATTCGACGCGAGGTGCATCGCCGCGCCGAGCTCCGCGACGACGCGGTCCTGCAGCGCGAAGAGGTCGCTCCGGCTGCCGTCCACCTTCACGGTCGTCACGACCTCACCGGACTCCACGTCCGTCACGCGCGCCGTGATCCTCATGACGTCCCCGACGCCCTGGAAGCCGCCCGTCACGACGCGCCGCGCGCCCACCTCGCGGCCGAGTCGGATCGCGAGCTCGCTCGCGCCTGACGACGTCTCGCCGGTGAGCCTCTTCTCCACCTCACACACGCGCTCGCAGCCGATCACGGTGAGACCGGGCACGTTCTTCAGGTCGGCGGTGACGGTCTCCATGATCCCGGTGCCGAGCCAGTTGTCCTCGGGGTTCTGCGTGATGTTCGCGAACGCGAGGACGGCGATCGCGCTCTCGGCCGGAGTGGCGGAAACCGCGGACGGTCCCGCCCGCGGCGAGCCGCCGACCAGGGCCGAGAGGTCGCGCGCGACGTCGCGCATCGCCGCCCGGCGCTCACGGTCCTTCGCGAGCATCTTCAGGACGAGGGCCTCCAGGTCCCGCGGAACGGCCGGATTGAGGCGCGTCAGCGAAGGCGGATCCGCGTGGAGCAGCGCGTCGATGACGGCGACCGTGTTCGCGCCTTCGAAGGGCCGCCGGCCGGCGAGAAGCTCCCAGAGCAGCACGCCCAGCGAGAAGACGTCCGTCCGCGCGTCGACGTCGCGGCCCATGGCCTGCTCGGGCGACATGTACGCGACGGTCCCGAGGACGGAGCCGGGGGTCGAGCGCGTCGGGTCCGCGCCAATCGGGCTCCAGGTCTCGCTCCCCTCGCCCGGGACGGGCCGGAACGCCGCGAGGCCGAAGTCCAGAACCTTCACGCGCCCCCTTCCGTCCACCATGACGTTTCCCGGCTTGATGTCGCGGTGGACGACCCCGCGGGCGTGTGCCGAGGCGAGGGCGTCGGCGACCTGGAGGACGATGTCCACGGTCTCGGGGACATCCGGCGCGCGCTCCTTGAGAATCGTCGACAGCGTGCGTCCTTCGACGTACTCCATCGCGATGAAGCTCTGCTTCCGCCCGTCCCGCTCGACGGTGTCGACGTCGTAGACGACGGCGATGTTCGGGTGGTTGAGCTGCGACGCGAAGCGCGCTTCGCGCAGCAGGCGGCCTTCCTGATCCTCTGCGCCGCGCAGCACTTTCAGGGCGACGGGCCGCCGCAGCTTGAGGTCCTCGGCGCGGAAGACGTCTCCCATTCCGCCTTCCCCGAGGCGCTCCGCGATGCGGTAATGCGCGAGAACTTCTCCGACCACGGGGGCATCTTAGAGCGTTCGCGCGCCGGCGCCGTCCGCCGCCCACCCATAATCGGGGACAATGGCGAGAGGGAACCGTGCAGACCTGAGAGATCTCGCCGTGCTCTTCCTGCGCCTCGGCGCGACCGCTTTCGGCGGGCCCGCGGCCCACATCTCGATGATGGAGCACGAGGTCGTGACACGACGCGGCTGGATGACGCGCGAGGAGTTTCTCGACCTCCTGGGTGCGACGAACCTCGCGCCGGGCCCGAACTCCACGAAAATGGCGCTCTTCATCGGACACGCGCGCGCGGGCTGGGCGGGTTTTCTCCTCGCCGGCCTCGGCTTCGTCCTGCCCGCGACTCTTCTCGTGACCGTCTTCGCATGGGCTTACGTTCGCTTCGGCTCCCTGCCCGCGTTCCCGCACTTCTTCGACGGCATCAAGCCCGTCGTCCTCGCTCTCATCGCGCACGCGCTCGTCAGCCTCGGCCGCACGGCGGTGAAGAACGGATTCTTCCTGGCGCTCGGGCTCGCCGTCCTCGCTGCGACCTTCTTCGTCAACGAGCTCGTCCTGCTGCTCGTCGCCGGCTGTGTCTCGGTTGGGGTGACGACGTTGGAAGATTTGCGTAGAAGGGGAAGAGGGGAAGGAACAAGCGAGCGCCCGGCTGCGCACACGAGCAGCGCCAGCGCAGATGGCCCGGCTGCGGCCGACGCGGGGCCGGCGTCGCCGGAGGGCGCCGACGGCGCCTCGCCCCATGCACCTTCTAAGAAATCTCTTCCGAAATCTTCTCTTCTCTTCCTCCCCCTCTTCTCCCTCGCCGCTCCCCTCTCGTCTTTCTCCCTGACCAGCCTTTTCCTCTTCTTCCTGAAGACCGGCGCGGTGCTGTTCGGCAGCGGCTACGTGCTGCTCGCCTACCTGAAGGCGGATCTCGTCGAGCGCTGGCACTGGCTCACGAGCGCGCAGCTTCTGGATGCCGTCGCCGTCGGCCAGTTCACGCCGGGGCCGCTTTCGTCCACCGCGACGTTCATCGGGTACGTGCTCGGGGGCCTGCCGGGCGCGGCCGTGGCGACGCTCGGCATCTTCCTTCCCGCCTTCGCCCTCGTCGTCGTCATGGGCCCGTTCGTGCCCCGGTTGCGGCAGTCTCTGTTCCTGGGCGCTTTTCTGGACGGAGTGAACGTCGCGGCGCTCGCGCTGATGGGGTCCGTCACGCTCCAGTTCGCGCGCCCCGCGCTGACGAACGGCCCGACGATCGCGCTGTTTCTCGCGAGCATCGCGATTCTCTCGACCGTGAGGATCAACGCGGCGTGGCTCGTCCTCGCGGGCGGGATCCTCGGTCTCCTCTTCGGCTGAGGGACTCCCCCTATAATTCCGTCTCGCTCCGGCGCCCGCCTCCGCGCAGGCGCGCCGACCGCACCGATAGGAGATTGGAATGTACGACCTGGTCGTGATCGGCTCGGGACCGGGCGGCTACGTCGCCGCCGTCCGTGCCTCCCAGCTCGGCCTCAAGACGGCGATCGTCGAGAAGGACGCAAAAGTTCCGAACGTCGGTCTCGGAGGCGTCTGCCTGCACCGCGGCTGCATCCCCACGAAGGCGATGCTCAAGTCGGCCTCTCTTTACGACGAAGCGAAGAACCACGCCGCCGATTTCGGCGTGAGAGCGTCCGGCGTCGAGCTCGACTTTCCGGGCGTCGTGAAGTTCCGCGACAAGGTCGTCTCGCGGGGCGCCAAGGGCGTCGAATACCTCATGAAGAAGCACAAGATCGACGTTCACGCGGGGCTCGGGCGGCTCGTCTCCCCACAAAAGGTCGCCGTGAAGGGCGACGCGGGCGAGACGACGCTCGACACGAAGAACGTCCTCATCGCGACGGGCTCGGTGCCGCGGGATCTGCCGTTCCTGAAGGCGGACGGCGCGAGCGTCCTGAACTCGGATCACATCCTGAAGTCGCAGTCGATCCCGAAGTCGCTCCTCGTGATCGGCTCCGGGGCCGTGGGCGCGGAATTCGCCTCCTGCTTCTCGCGCTACGGCACGAAGACCGTCCTCGTCGAGGTCCTGCCGCGCGTCCTGCCCGTGGAAGACGAGGAGATCTCGAAGGAAGTCGAGCGCGTCTTCAAAAAGCGCGGAATCGAAGTGCGCACGAAGACGGGCGTCGAGTCCGTGGCACCGAACGGGGACGGGACGGTCACGGTGAAGGCGAAGGGGCCGGACGGTGGACCGCTGTCGTGGTCGGTCGAGAAGGTGCTTCTCGCGGTCGGCAGGAAGCCCTTGTCCGAGGGCCTCGGCCTCGAGGCCCTCGGCGTCGCGACGGACCGCGGCTACGTGAAGGTGGACGCGCACCAGCGCACGAACGTGCCGGGCGTCTGGGCGATCGGAGACGTCACGCCCACGATCTGGCTCGCGCACGTGGCATCCGCCGAAGGGATCGTGGCCGCCGAGGCGATGGCCGGCCATCCGACGGTTCCCGTGAACCGCGACCAGGTGCCCGGCTGCACGTATTGCGACCCCGAGGTCGCGTCGATCGGTCTCAGCGAAGCGAAGGCGAAAGAGCGCGGCTACGTCGTGAAGACCGGAAAGTTCAACTTCTCGGTCCTCGCCAAGACCATGATGGAGCCGTCGCAGGAAGGCTTCGTGAAGATCGTCTCCGACGCGAAGTACGACGAGATCCTCGGCGTCCACATCGTCGGCCCGCATGCCACCGAGCTCATCGCGGAGGGCGGCGCCCTCCTGCGCCTCGAAGCGACGACGGAGGAGATGATCCGCACGATTCACGCGCATCCCACTCTGTCGGAAGCGCTGCACGAGGCGGCGGAGGCCGTCCACGGACAAAACATTCATGGATGACGGGGCGTCCCAGCCGGGTGTCCGTGCCGGGAACGCGGCGCGGCTCGCGGCGGGGATCACCGTCGCTCTGGCCGGATCCGCCGGCGCGACTCTTCTCGGGCGCTGGCTCCATGCGAACACGACGACGATCGGGTTCGTCTACCTCGTCGTCGTCCTCCTCGTCGCGGTCCGGTTCGGCCTCGTGGCCTCAACCGTCGCGTCGCTCGCCGCGACAGCCTGCTACAACTACTTCTTCCTCCCTCCCGTCGGGACGTGGACGATCGCCGAACCCGCGAATTGGATCGCGCTCGCGACGTTCCTCCTCGCCTCCGTCGTCGTGAGCCGGCTCGTCACGCGCGCACAGCGCCGTGCTGCCGATGCCGACGCCAGGCGCGGGGAGATCGAGGCGCTCTACGACCTCTCGATCGACCTCTTCACAGCCACGAACCGCGTGGGAGCACTGGGGGAGGCGGCGGGCAAGGCCCTCAAAACGCTCGGCGCCCGCGCCGGAGGACTCGTCCTCTTCGTCAACGGGGCCGCCCGCGCAGACATAGTCGGCGTGATGGGAGAGAACACCCTCCAGCCCGACGATCCGCTCGTGGAGACCGTCGGACGACGCGGCGAGACTGCCGAGGTGCCCGCGGAGGGCGGCGCGCGCGATGTATATCTGCCGCTGGCCGTCGGTGGGAAGACCAGCGGTGTACTCGTCGTCCGGGGGACCCGCGCTGACCGAAGCGCCCTGGAGTCGGTCGGACGGCTGGTGGCGCTGGCCGTCGAGCGGGAGCGGTTCCTGAAGGAGCGGGCGCACCTGGACGCCCTCCGGGAGAGCGACGCGCTCAAAACCTCGCTCCTCCGAGCGGTCTCCCACGATCTGAGGACGCCGATGACCTCTATCCGCATGGGTCTCGAAGCGCTGCGCCGGGGAGGGCCGGACGACGCTGCCCTGCGTGAGACGGTGGACGTCGTGGCGCGTGAGACCGAACGGCTCTCGCGGCGGATCGACAATCTCCTCGCAATGGCGCGGCTGGATGCCGGCACCTTCGTGCCGCATCCCGAGCCCACGCCGGCGGCCGACCTGTTTCGACGCGCGACCGAGAGTTTTCGTCTCGTGCTCGAGGGGCGGTCGCTCGAGATCCACGTCGATCCCAACTGCCCCGATCTTTTCGTCGACCCTGCGCTGGCCCTCGAGATTCTGGCGAACTTCCTGGAGAACGCCGCCCGGGCCGCCCCGCCCGATCGGCCGCTGGAGTTGCGTGCCGAGCCCAGCCCTTTGGACGCCAGCCGAGTGTGGCTTGAGGTCCTGGACCGCGGGCCCGGTGTTTCAACCGCTATCAAGAGTAAGGCCGCGGGGCGTCCCTCGTCCGGCGAAGACTCGGGACGCGGCGGGCTGGGCCTCGAGATCTGCCGGACGCTTTCCAGTGCCGTGGGCGGGAACGTGGCACTTCTCGACCGACCCGGTGGTGGGACAATCGCCCGGGTCGACCTTCCCGCATCGGTGCCCACGAGGCCATGATCCGAGCCCCTTCTCCCCCGCGCATCCTCGTGGTGGACGACGACGCCGCCATCCGCCGGACGCTCATCGCGGAGCTTTCGGCCGCGGGCTACGAAACCACGGAGGCGACGGATGGCACCGAGGCCCTGCGCCTGTTCGAGGGCGACCCGCCGGAGCTTCTACTCACGGACCTGGCCATGCCGGAGTCGGATGGGTTCGCCCTCATCGCGGCCGTCCGGAAGGTCGCCAAGACGCCCATCCTCGTCCTTTCGGTCCGGGCCGGCGACACGGACAAGATCCGGGCTCTGGACCTGGGCGCCGACGACTACGTCGTGAAGCCCTTCTCCGTACAGGAGCTCCTGGCGCGCGTGCGGGCCCAGCTCCGCCGGAGCCTCGACGAGGAAGCCCCCGCCCCACTGGAGTTTCCGGGGCTCAGCATCGACCGGGAGCGGCGGCGCGTCGTCCAGGACGGGCGCGAGATCCGCCTGACCCCCACTGAGTTCTCGATCCTGGAGCTCCTCGCGATTCAAGCCGGCAAGCCGGTCACCATCCGCCAGGTCATTGGAAGGGTTTGGCACGGAGCTCCCGGAACGAGCCCCGACGCGGTGCGCGTCCACGTCGGCTCGCTACGCCGCAAGATCGAGCCCGATCCTTCGCGCCCGCGTTACATCATCACGGAGCCCTGGATCGGCTATCGCTTCGTCGCGGAACCGCTCTGATCGTCATTAGAATCGACGGCGGAGGCACGCGGAATGAACGGAGCCGACATTTCCTGGATGCTCGTCTCGACCGCCCTCGTTCTTCTCATGACCCCCGCTCTCGCCTTCTTCTACGGAGGACTCGTCCGCTCGAAGAACGCCCTGAACACGATGATGATGAGCGTCGCGGCGCTCGGCTTCGTCGGCCTCGCGTGGGCGGCCCTGGGCTACTCCCTCGCGTTTTCTCCGGGAGGAGCCTTCTCCGGCGGGCTGGCCCACGCGCTGCTGCGCGGCGTCGACCTGGCGGCGGCGCCCAACGCCGCCACGATTCCCCATCTCCTCTTCATGGCGTTCCAGGCGACGTTCGCCATCATCACGGCCGCCCTGATCTCGGGCGCCATCGTGGAGAGGATGCGCTTTTCTGCGTATCTCCTTTTCATCACCCTCTGGTCGCTCTTCGTCTATGCCCCCATTGCGCACTGCGTCTGGGGCGGAGGGTTCCTGGGCAAGATGGGAGCCCTCGACTTCGCGGGCGGCACCGTCGTCCACATCAACGCCGGCATGGCGGCGCTCGTGGCCGCGGTCCTGCTCGGACCCCGCAAGGACTTCGCCCGCCAGGCGACCCTCCCCCATAACGTCCCCTTCGCGCTGCTCGGGGCCGGGCTCCTCTGGTTCGGCTGGTTCGGGTTCAACGGCGGGAGCGCGCTGGCTGCCAACGGCTCGGCCGTTCTAGCCTTCGGGAATACCTTCCTCGCCCCCATGGGAACCCTCGTCGTCTGGACCCTCCTCGACCTCAAGCGCGGCGGGAAGGCCACGGCCGTCGGGGCCGCGACCGCCATCGTCGTCGGCCTCGTGGCCGTGACGCCAGCGGCCGGTTTCGTGTCGCCGGTTCTCGCCGTCGTCCTGGGGGCGGCTGCGGCTTTTCCGAGCTACTTCGCGATCCTCTATCGTGTCCGCACACGGCTCGACGACTCGCTCGACGTCGTGGCCGCGCATGGGCTCGGGGGCACCGTCGGCGCGCTCCTGACGGGCCTCTTCGCCCAGAAGGCCTGGAACGGCACCGCCGACGGCCTCCTCTTCGGCAACCCCCGCCAGCTCCTCGTGCAGCTCATCGCCGTGCTCGCCACGCTCGTCTTCAGCGGCATCGGGACGTTCGTCCTGCTGAAGCTCGTGAATGTCCTCGTTCCATTCAAAGTGTCGTTGAAGGATCAGGGCCTCGGCCTGGATGTCAGCCAGCACGGCGAGGAGGCGTATGGCTCCGGCGAAGGGGCCATCCTCATCCTGCCTGCCGCGAGCCACTCGGCTTCCGGTCCGGCGCCCGCCCCGAGCTCCGCCATTGAAGGAGGCCGCTCATGAAGATCGTCGTGGCCATCGTCCGCCCGGAGAAGCTCAACGATGTACTCGCTTCCCTCTACCACGCCGAGGTGACCGGGCTCTCCATCACCCGCGTGCAGGGACACGGTGGCGAGATGGACCGGGTCGAGACCTACCGCGGGACCACCGTCAAGATGGAGTTGTCCGAGAAGGTGCGCCTCGACATCGGCGTCTCGGAACCCTTCGTCGGTCCGACCGTTCGGGCGATTCTCGCCTCCGCCCGGACGGGCGAGGTCGGGGACGGGAAGATCTTCGTCGTCCCGGTGGAGAAGGTCTACCGGATCCGGACGGGCGAGGAGGACCAGGCCGCCGTCACGCCCGTCGGCGTCGTGGGGCCTCTCGAGACGCGGTAGAGCGTGGGTTCTTAGAACTTCTTTCGCTCTCCTTCCGGACTTTCTCGGACAGGCACGACTACCTTGGGGTCGATGGAAGAGGTCGATTCCGTCCGCCCTGTCCGCTCTCGCGCCCTGCGGGCCGTCGCCTTCGTCGTCGCCGCCTTCGCCGCCCTCGCCGTGGGTGCTGTCGTTGCGGTCGCCGCGGGCGGAAACGTCCGTCTCCTTCCGGGCGTCGCGGGATTCGTGGCGTACGTATTCCTCTTCGGCAGAGCGGTTCGCGAGTTCGACGTCGACCGGATCGTCTGGCAGCACCCGGATTCGGAGATGCTTCTTCGTGTCTCCGGAAAGTCTCCGTTCGCCGGCGACCGTCCTTAGAACCTCTTTCGCTCTCCCTCCGGACTTCTTCGTGCCCCGGCCGCCACCTTCGGAGCGATGGACGAACATCAGGCTCGGGTCCCGCGGTCGTAGCGACTCCGTGACGCGGACCGCTCCCCTTCTTCTCGTCGTGGACGACGACACCGCGTTCGCGCAAGGCCTCGCCTCCGAGCTTGCGGCGCAGGGCTACGAGACGGTCGTTGCCGCTGACGGGCTGCAGGGCCTCGAGCTGTTCAAGCGCTGCCGCCCGGACCTCGTCTTGACCGATGACGTGATGCCGCGTCTTTCCGGATTCGAGTTGATCGAGGCGATCCGCCTATCGGACGAGACCCCCATCATTGTGATTTCCGAAGGGGGCAGCGACCGAGATCGGGTCAGTGCGCTCGATCTCGGCGCCGACGACTACCTCGCAAAGCCGTTCTCCTTCAACGAGCTCCTGGCGCGGGTGCGGGCGCAGCTGAGGCGCCTCGGGGACGCGGGGCCAGCCGTGCTCGAGTTTCACGGACTGAAAATCGACCGTGAGCGACGCCGCGTCCTCCAAGGCGAACGACTCGAACGCGAAGTGCGCCTGACCCCAACCGAGTTTGCGATCCTGGAAGTGCTGGCGTTGTCGGCCGGCCGGCCGGTGGCGAATGCGCAGATCGCCGCGCGCGTCTGGAAAGGGCCCTCACCACCGAACCCGGACACGGTCCGGGTCCAGGTCGGGACCCTTCGCCGCAAGCTGGAGCCCGACCCTTCACACCCGCGGTACATCGTCACCGATCCTTGGGTCGGCTACCGCTTCGCGGCCGAACCACTGGCCTGAGAGGAGGTTCCGTGCGCCTTAGAACTTCTTTCGGCCATCTTCCGGACTTCCTTGGAGGACAGGCCGCAGCCTTCATGACATGAAACGGTCTTTTCACCCCCGCCACGTCGGACAGCTGCCCTTTCTCATCACCGCGTCCCTGCTCTCCCTTGCGCTCATCGGGCTCGCGTCGGTCGCATACGGTCAGGAACCGCCCTCGCCGACCCCCACGCCCTCCCCGGCCCCGACTCCGCCACCGAGGCCCTGGTACGAGGAGATCGCCGTGAACGGGTTCCTCTCCACCAGCTACTCGTACAACTTCAACAGGCCCCCCTCGGGAACGAACCAGTTTCGCGTCTTCGACTTCGACGACAACAGCATCAAGGTGGACGTGGCCGAGCTCGTCCTCCAGAAGGCGGTTTCGAAAGCGGGCGAAGCGGGCTTCCGAGTCGACGCGGTGGCCGGCGGCTCAATCCCGAGGGTGTCGGCCGCGGCCGGGCTCTTCCGCGACGCCAGCGGGAAGGCTCAGGACTTCGACCTCCAGCAGGCTTTCGTCAGCTACGTCGCCCCGATAGGCAGCGGCCTGCGTTTCGACGCCGGGAAGTTCGTGACGAACCACGGCTACGAGCTCATCGACGGATACGACGGCTACAACGACAACGCCACCCGATCCTTCAGCTTCGGGTACGCGATCCCCTTCACCCACTTGGGGCTCAAGGCGACGTACACGTTCTCCGACCAACTCACGGCCATGCTGATGCTCGTCAACGGCTGGGACAACGCGAAGGACAACAACAGCAGCAAGTCCCTGGGTGCCCAGCTCATCTGGACCCCTTCGAAGATCGTCACGATCACCGCCAACTACATGGTCGGAGCGGAGCGGAGCGACACGAACGGCGACGCCCGCAACCTGGTCAACGTGAACGCCCAGTGGAAGGCCGCCGACCGGATCGTTCTGGCGGTCGACGCCGTCTACGGTAGCGAGCCGAACGCCGTCACGCAGGGTCAGACCGCGATGTGGAACGGGATCGTGGGCTACGCGCGGTTCGGCCTCGGCGAAACCTTCGCGGTCATTCTCCGGGGCGAGCTCTTCAACGACCGGGACGGCGCGCGGACAGGCGTGGCGCAGAAGCTGAAGGAAGTCACGCTCACGCCGGAGCTGAAGGTGGGCTCCCACGTCGTATTCCGCGGCGACCTTCGCGTCGACTTTTCTGACAAGGAAGTCTTCGAGGACCGGGACGGCGCTCTCGCGAAGAAGCAGCAGCCGACCGTCCTCCTGAACGCCCTGTACACCTTCTAACGAGGCGAACTCTTACTGGATTCCAAGGAGAACCATCAATGCTCGATGCCCTCTTCATCCTCCTCACGCTCGGCCTCCTCGCGCTGTCGCTCTGGTACGTGAAGCGCTGCGACGAGATCTGAATCGAAAGAGAAGCGAGATACGCCATGTCCTTCGAAGCCGTCCTCGGACTCGTCCTCTCCGTCGCCGCTCTCGCCTATCTCCTCTACGCGCTCGTGAAGCCCGAGAAGCTGTGAGAACGCCATGCTCGATGTCTTCCTGAAGATCGGGATCTACTTCCTCCTCGTCCTCGTCGTCGTCAAGCCGATCGGGGTCTACATGAAGAGGGTCTTCTCGAAGGAGAAGACTTTCCTGGACCCCGTGCTCGTTCCGCTGGAGCGCCTTCTTTACCGCGTCGGCGGCGTCGATGCTTCGAAGGAGCAGGGCTTCGTCGCGTACGCGGGCGCCATGATGGTATTCAACGTCGTCAGCCTCGTCGTGCTGTACGCGATGGAGCGGCTTCAGCACCTCCTGCCCCTGAATCCCGACAAGATGGCGGCCGTCCCGGCCGCGCTCGCCTGGAACACGGCAGTCTCGTTTACGACGAACACGAACTGGCAGGCCTACTCCGGCGAGTCGACGATGTCGCTCTTCACCCAGATGGCGGGGCTCGCCGTCCACAACTTCGCGTCCGCGGCCACGGGCATCGCCATCGCGATCGCCTTCGTGAGAGGCGTCGCCCGGGTCGAGGCGAAGGGCATCGGCAACTTCTGGTTCGACCTCGTGCGCGCCACCCTCTGGGTGCTCCTGCCCATCAGCCTCGCCGGCGCGGTCGTCCTGATGTCGCAGGGCGTCATCCAGAATTTCAAGGCGTCCGAGACCGTCACGACCCTCGAAGGCGCGACGCAGAAGATCCCGCAGGGCCCCATCGCGTCTCAGGAATCCATCAAGGAGCTGGGGACGAACGGCGGAGGCTTCGTCAACGCAAACTCCGCGCATCCCTACGAGAACCCCACGCCTTTCAGCAACCTCGTCGAGATGTTCCTGATCTTCTCGATCGGCGCGGGGCTGACGTACACGCTCGGCTCCATGACCGGCAAGACCCGCCACGGCTGGGCCGTCTTCTGGTCGATGGCCATCCTGTTCCTCGTCGGGGCGCTGACGGCCGGCTCCTTCGAGGTGCGCGGGAATTCCATCCACCACGGCCTCGGCGTGTCGACCGCGATGGGGAACATGGAAGGCAAGGAGGTCCGGTTCGGGCCCGTGGACTCCGCCCTCTTCGCCACGATCACGACCGACGCCTCTTGCGGCGCGGTGAACTCGATGCACGACTCCTTTACGCCGCTGGGCGGCCTCGTACCCCTCCTGAACATCCAGCTCGGCGAGATCATCTTCGGGGGCGTCGGCGCAGGGCTCTATGGAATGCTCCTCTTCGTCGTCCTGGCGGTGTTCATCGCGGGCCTCATGGTCGGGCGCACACCCGAATACCTCGGCAAGAAGATCGAGGCCCACGAAGTGAAGCTCGCGATGCTTTCGGTGCTCATCCTGACCTTCTCGATTCTGGTCGGAACCGCGCTCGGCGCCGCCTCGAAAGCGGGCCTTGCAAGTCTGAACAACCGGGGACCCCACGGTCTTTCCGAGATCCTCTACGCATTCACGAGCGCTACCGGAAACAACGGCAGCGCCTTCGCCGGGCTGAACGCGAACACGGACTTCTACAACGTAGCGCTCGCCATCGCGATGTTCTTTGGGCGCTTTCTGATGATCATTCCGCTGCTCGGCATCGCGGGCTCGCTCGCGGCGAAGAAGAAAGTGACCGAATCCATCGGCACCTTCCCCGTGGACGGGCCGGTCTTCGTCGTGCTCCTCATTGGCGTGATCCTGATCGTCGGCGCCCTGACATTTTTCCCCGCCCTTGCGCTGGGCCCCATCGTGGAGCACCTCCTGATGGGCGCCGGAAAGCTCTTCTGAAGGAGACGCGACAGTGACGCGAACGAAACCGACTTCCCTTCTCGACCGGGCGATCCTTTCCCGGGCCGCCGTGGACGCCTTCGCCAAACTGAACCCGGCGCGGATGATGAAGAACCCCGTCATGTTCATCGTGGAGGTGGGTGCGCTCGCGACGACTCTCTTCCTGCTTCCCGGCCTCTCCCCGAAAGGTCTGTTCGGATTCCAGCTCCAGATCGTTTCCTGGCTCTGGGCGACGGTTCTTTTCGCGAACTTCGCGGAGGCCGTGGCCGAGGGCCGCGGCAAGGCACAGGCCGACGCGCTCCGGCGGGCCCGCACCGAGACCATGGCGAGGCGGCTCGTCGGAGAAGGAAAGGCGCGGCGCGAGGAGCGGGTTCCGTCGACGCAGCTCAGGAAGGGAGATCGCGTCGTCGTGGAGGCGAACGAGATGATCCCCGGCGACGGGACGGTCGTCGAGGGGATCGCGTCCGTCAACGAGTCCGCGATCACCGGCGAGTCCGCGCCCGTCATCCGCGAGGCGGGCGGCGACCGCTCGGCTGTGACGGGCGGCACGACGGTTCTCTCGGACCGCATCGTCGTCGAGATCACATCGGAGCAGGGACAGACCTTCCTCGACCGGATGATCCGCCTCGTCGAGGGAGCCGAGCGGCAGAAGACCCCGAACGAGATCGCGCTCGACATTCTCCTCGCGGGCCTGACCATCGTCTTCCTTTTCGCCACGGTGACGCTGCGCCCGTTCGCGATCTATTCGGGCGGGAACGTCTCGGTGACAGTCCTCATCGCGCTTCTCGTCTGCCTCATCCCGACGACGATTGGCGGCCTCCTCTCGGCCATCGGCATCGCCGGCATGGACCGCGTCCTCAAACACAACATCCTCGCGATGTCGGGCCGAGCCGTCGAGGCGGCGGGCGACGTGAACGTTCTCCTCCTCGACAAGACCGGCACGATCACGCTCGGCAACCGTGAAGCCGTGAAGCTGCTGCCGGCCCCCGGCGTGCCGGAAGCGGAGCTGGCCGAACTGGCGCAGCTCTCCTCGCTCGCCGACGAAACCCCCGAGGGGCGCTCCATCGTGGTTCTGGCGAAGGAGAAGTATGGTCTGAGGGCACGGGAGCTTCGCGAGCTCAACGCGAAGTTCGTTCCTTTCACCGCGCGCACCAGGATGTCCGGCCTCGACTTCGAGGGCGGGCGGCAGGTGCGCAAGGGCGCGGCGGACGCCGTGGACAGTTTCGTACGCGCTCTCGGCGGCACGCTCCCCGAGGAGATCCGGCGCGACGTCGCGTCCATCGGCGGCGAGGGAGGGACTCCCCTCGTGGTCGTCGACGGCAAGCGGGTCATGGGGACGATCTACCTGAAAGACATCGTCAAGGGTGGAATGAAGGAGCGCTTCGACAGGCTGCGCGCGATGGGAATCCGGACCGTGATGATCACAGGGGACAACCCGCTTACTGCCGCGACGATCGCCCGCGAGGCCGGCGTGGACGACTTCCTCGCCGAGGCCACGCCGGAGCACAAGCTCGCGCTCATTCGAGCCGAGCAGGAGAAAGGCAACCTCGTGGCCATGACGGGCGACGGCACGAACGACGCGCCCGCGCTCGCCCAGGCCGACGTCGGTATGGCCATGAACACCGGGACCCAGCCCGCCAAAGAGGCCGGGAACATGGTGGATCTCGACTCGAACCCGACGAAGCTGATCGAGGTCGTGGAGATCGGCAAGCAGCTTCTCATGACGCGCGGCGCGCTCACGACGTTCTCGATCGCGAACGACGTGGCCAAGTACTTCGCGATCATCCCGGCTCTCTTCCTCGTGACCTACCCCGAGCTGCAGTCGCTGAACATCATGCGTCTCGCCACGCCGCAGAGCGCCATCCTCTCGGCCGTGATCTTCAACGCGCTCATCATCATCGCCCTGATTCCGCTCGCACTGAAGGGCGTTTCGTACAGGCCGCTGGGCGCCGGGCGGATCCTCAGGCGGAACCTGATGCTCTACGGCGTCGGCGGCGTCCTCGTACCGTTCGTGGGGATCAAGGCGATCGATCTCCTTCTCGTCGCTCTCCATCTCGTTTGAGGTCTTCGATGAAAGAAAACGTCCTCGGTTCCCTCCGGCTCTTCCTGGCGCTGACGGTCCTCCTCGGGCTCGGCTATCCGGCGCTCGTCTGGGCCATCGGACGCGTGACCTTCCGTGACAAGGCAGACGGCAGCCTCGTCCCGAAGGACAACGTGACCGTCGGATCGAGTCTCATCGGCCAGTCGTTCGTGATGCCCGGGCATTTTCACGGCCGGCCCTCCGCGGCGGGAAACGGCTACGACCCGACGGCGACGGGCGGCACGAATCTCGGCCCGACATCCAAGAAGCTCGCCGACGCAGTCAAGGACGCCGTGACGGCCGTGAGAAGCGACGAGGGAGTCACCGCATCCGTCCCGGCCGACGCCGTCACGTCTTCCGGCTCGGGCGTGGATCCCCACATTTCGCCGGAGTACGCTCGCCTTCAGGTTCCTCGCGTCTCTCGCGAGACACGGATCCCCGCCGCCGACCTCGAGGCGCTCGTCGCCAAGAGCACCGAGGGACGGTTCCTCGGCCTCTACGGGGAGAGCCGGGTCAACGTCCTCGCCGTGAACCTCGAGATCGACACGCGACTCGGCCATCCGCAAATCGCGCCCACGCCGACCCCGGCTTCGGCGGCCAGCGCGCCTGGAGCTCCGCCCCAAGGCCCATAATCGACAGGTGCCGTCGAGCACCACACGGGATCGCCCCGACCCCGAGGCGTTCCTAAAGCTCGCCTCGCGCGATCCCAGGCGCGGGAATCTGAAGGTCTACCTCGGGCAGGCGGCGGGCGTCGGCAAGACGTACCGGATGCTAGACGACGCGCATGCGATGCGCGGCCGGGGCATCGACGTGGTCGTCGGCTTCGCCGAAACCCACGGCCGCGCGGAAACGGCCGCGCGCATCGGGGACCTCGAGGTCATCCCGCGGAAGCTTGTGCCCTACAAGGGCGCGATCCTCGAGGAAATGGACCTTGCCGCAGTGATCGCGAGGAAGCCGGAGGTCGCGGTCGTCGACGAGCTGGCGCACACGAACGCGCCGGACGGCAAGAACGAGAAGCGGTGGCAGGACGTCGAGGATCTTCTCGCGGCGGGCATTTCGGTGATGACGGCCGTCAACGTGCAGCATCTCGAGGGTGTCCAGGACGTCGTGAAATCGGCGACAGGACTCGAGGTGAAAGAGCGCGTCCCCGATCGCGTCATCCGCGACGCGGACGCCGTCGTGAACGTGGACCTCCCCGTGCCCGAGCTCCGCGACCGCCTGAAGCAGGGCAAGGTCTATCCGGCGGCGCAGGCACTCGTCGCGCTCGAGAACTTCTTCCGCGAGGAGAACCTCAAGTCCCTGCGCGAGCTCGCGCTCCGCGAGACGGCGGAGAACGTCGACCACGGCCCGACCGGGACCAGCGGTTCGTTCCCGGCGGTCGCCCCGCCGATCCGCGTCGCCGTCGCGTTACCTCTGGACCCGGTGATCGCGCGCGCCCTCATCCGGCGCGGCTCGCGAATGGCCGGCCGGATGAACACCCGTTGGTACGCGCTCTACGTCAGGAGAAAACGCGACCGGCCCGAGAACCTGTCGGCCGCGCGTCATCGCGAGCTGACCGAAAACATCCAGCTCGCGATGACGCTCGGAGCCACGGTCGTCTACCGCGAATCCGAGGACGTAGCGGGGGCGATCCTCGACTTCGTCCGCGAGGAGCGCGTGGGCGTCCTCGTGATCGGGCGCCCGTCCCGGAAGGGCCTGAGGGGACGGCTTGCGCCGGGCATCGTCCAGCGCGTGCTCGAGAACGCAGACGGAATCGACGTCCTGGTGACCGACATCGGGCACGAAGAGCCCTCGTGACGCGGCGTGCGGGGGCCGTGCGCCACCGCGGCTCGGCCGCTGCCGAGCCGCTCTAGACGGCGGCGCGGACCGGAAGCACGATCGCCTGCACACCCTCGAACTGGAGCTTCCGCTGGATCGACATCGCCGTCTCGTTGTGGAGGAGACGGTGGTACCAATCCTCCTTCTCGAAGACCAGTTTGCCGCTGAACACTACCGAACGCGGAAACTGTTGGCGCAGCTCCTTGCAGATCTCGACGACCTTCTCGACGGCTTCGGTCGCGATCGCGAGCCGGTAGCCGGCGTTCCATCCCTGCGCGCGGCACCACGCGACGTACTTCTCGAGGTTCTGCCGGGTATCCGCTTCGAGGTGCCCCATCTCGTCGCTGCCCTTGAAGTTGCCGGAGTCGACGACGGCCACGGACACGAAGACGAAGTTCTTGTAGTAGGTCGGGAACAGCGTGTGGATGCTCAGGATCTGGTGGATGCCGTAGCCGGAGAACCGGTCCACCGTGAGGATCGCGGTCGGCAGCTTGTGGTCCAGTTCGTCGAGGGCGTTCTCCGCGACCGGGACGGGCTGGACGGGCACGAGGACGTCGTCGAGGCGCTTGAGGTCCCGCTGCACGCTCTCGTAGTGCCGCCGGATGAGAAAGCAGATGAAGATCGTCGCGCCCGTCACGAGCGTCGTCATCCATCCGCCCTCCGCGAACTTCTCGTAAAGCGTGACGCAGAGGATCGTCACGCACAAGACGAGCCCGGTTGCATGGATCGCGAGCTGGTGCTTCCAGCCCGGCTCGTTGCGCTCCGTGATCCAGTGACGCGTCATGCCGAGCTCGGTCAGCGAGAAAGTGAGGAAGACGTTGATCGAGTACATGACGACGAGCATCGTGATGTTGCCGCGCGTGTAGAGGAGGGCCGCGATAGCCGCGAGACCCATCAGGAAGACGCCGTTCTTCGTGACGAGCCGGTCGGAGAGCTGCGAGAAGCGGTGCGGGACCCACGAGTCGACAGCCATGTTTCCGAGGACGCGCGGCCCGTCCAGGAATCCCGTCTGCGCCGCGACGAAGAGGAGTGCCGCCTCCGCGACGAGGAGCGTCAGGACGAGCGCCGTCCCGACGGCGAGCCCCCCGACCCTCCAGTGCCCGAAGAGCGCGTCGAAGAGCACCCAGTTCATCGTCTTCCCCTCGTGCGCGCGCGCCCCGACGAGGAGATATCCGAACAGGATGCCGCCCGCCGTGAACGCGAGCGACGCGGCCATGAGAAACATCGTGTGTTTGCCGGTCTTCACGCGCGGCTCGCGCAGCATCGTCACGCCGTTCGAGACCGCCTCGATGCCCGTGTAGGTGCCGCCGCCCATCGAGTACGCGCGGAGAAGAACGAACGCGAGCGGCCAGAAGCCCATCGTCGCCTTCGAAGTCTGGAAGTCGCCGGCCGCTCCCGCGAAGACGGCCGGGAGCTCGGGGACATGAACCGCGAAAGAATAGAGGATCGCGAACGCGTGCGTCCCGATGAAGACGAGAAAGATCGGGGCGAGGAACGTGACCGACTCCTTGACGCCCCTGAGATTGAGGACAATGAGGAACACGAGGACGACGATCTCGGCCGGCAGCTTGTAGCGCACCATTCCCGGACCGAGGAAGTTCCAGACCTGGTCGCAGGCCGACGCGATGGACACGGTGATCGTGAGAACGTAGTCCACCAGGAGGGCGCAGCCCGAGACGACCCCCGCCTTCCGCCCGAGGAGCTTCGTCGCAACGAGGTATCCGCCTCCTCCGCCCGGGAAGTGCTGGATGACGTTCGAGTAGGCGATGGAGATGACGCCGATCGTGATCGCGGTCATCGCGACGAGGATGATCGCGAGCGAACGGTGGCTGCCGAGCGCCCGGAACGCCTCGTCGGGTCCGTACGCCGACGAAGAGAGGCCGTCGGCCCCGAGGCCCACCCACGCGAGGAACGCGACGAGCGAAACCCGGTGAAAGATCCCCGGATCGTTGACGTCCCGGGGCTTCCCGAGAACGAGGCGGGTCAGCGAGTTGCGTTCGGGTGACAACTCACTTCACCCATCTGCGCGCGAGCACCGCGGGAGTTTAGTCTGAAAGGCCCCGGCTAATGCCCCTGACCCTTGATTTCGGCGCTTCCGGTGCCTAGCTTGAGGCGGGGAGAGTGCTTATGTCCATTTCAGCGCGCCTCCGCCAGTTTCTCGACGAAAAGAGGATCAAGTATGTGACCGTGTCCCACTCGCTGGCTTACACGTCGCAGGAGGTCGCCGCGTCGTTACACGTTCCCGGGCGCGAGCTGGCCAAATCGGTCGTCGTGAACGCCGACGGAGGGTTCGCGCTGGGGGTTCTCCCGGCCCCCCGGCGGATCGATCTCGGACAGCTGAAGAAGGCGGTCGGCGCCAGGGAGCTCCGCCTCGCCACCGAGGCGGAGTTCCAGAGCCTGTTCCCCGACTGTGAGACCGGAGCGATGCCGCCCTTCGGCAACCTCTACGGCCTCCCGGTCTGGGCGGACGAATCTCTCAAGGAGGACGCCGAGATTGTCTTCAACGCCGGCAGCCACACCGACACGGTCAAGATGAGCTACGAGGACTTCGAGAGACTGGTCGCGCCGACCGTCGCGAGGTTCGCGGAAAGGAGCGCATGAGCATGGCAATAACCGTCAAGAAGATCACTCTCTGGCGCCGTGAGTCGGGGGACCATCCCGGCCTCATGGCGGAAACGCTCAGACCGCTCGCCGCGTACGGAATCAGCCTGAGAGTCGCGATGGGCTACAAGCGGCCCGGGGGCGGTACCGCCGTCATCGAGGTGTCGCCGGTCTCCGGAAAGAAGGCGGTCGCCGCCGCGGAGTCGCAGGGCCTCGGGGCCTCCACCATCGCGACGCTCCTCGTCGAGGGGGACGACCGGCCGGGCCTCGGGTACGCGCTCTCGCACGCCATCGCCGACGCCGGGATCAACCTCGACTTCCTCGTGGCCCAGGTCGTCGGGAGGAAGTTCTCGGCGATCTTCGGCTTCGCGAACGAGGCGGACGCGAAAACGGCGACGGGCCTCATCAAGAAGGCGGCGCGGGCGGGAAAGAAAAAGAAGAAGTAGCCAAGCACCCGACCGCGGCGTCTCGCGGGAGCCCGGGAGTGGTCGATATATCCTGAGTCGTGTCCGAACTCGCCGTGGACCTGCCCGTCGTCTGGTTCACGCTGGGCGTAGCGGCCCTCGCCGTTCTCCTTCTCGCGCCCTTCGGGCTCGCTCTCGCGCTGCTCCTCGCGCGGCGGCGATTCCCGGGAAAGGCCCTCCTCGAGACGCTCGTCTCGCTTCCGCTCGTGCTCCCGCCCGTCGCGACCGGCCTCCTGCTCCTGAAGTTTCTGGGCCGGCGGGGCCCGGGCGGGCGCGCATCGCAGGCCCTCTTCGGCATGGACGTCGTGTTCACGTGGAAAGCCGTCGTCGTCGCGATGATGGTGATGTCCCTTCCGCTCCTCGTACGCACGGCGCGCGTCGCCTTCGAGGAGGTGAACCCCCGTCTCGAGGCGGTCGCCCGGACGCTCGGGGCGAGTGAGGCGCGCGTCCTCTCGACGGTTACGCTTCCCCTGGCGTCGCGCGGAATCGCTGCCGGCCTCCTCCTCGCCTTCGCACGCGCGCTCGGCGAGTTCGGCGCCACGATCCTCGTTGCCGGGAACATCCCGGGCCGCACGACGACGATCGCGACGGCGATCTACAACGACGTGCAAACGGGACTGGACGGGCGGGCGTACGGCCTCCTTGCCGTCTCGGCAGCGCTCGCGTTCGGCGCCATCTTTCTCTCGGAGGTCTGGCTGAAGCGCCGGACGGACGCGTGACGCTCTCGCTCGAAGGACTCCGCCTGCCGCTCACGCCGTTCACCGTCGAGCTCGACCTGGCACTGAGCGCCCACGTCACGGCCGTCTTCGGGCCGTCGGGCGCCGGCAAGACGTCGCTCCTCGAAGCCGTCGCGGGCCTGAGGCATCCGGAGGGGGGACGCGTCGTCCTGTCCGGTCGTGTGCTCGACGACGCGGCCGCGGGAATCCGCGTCCCCCCGCGCGAGCGCGCCGTCGGATACGTCACGCAGGACGATTCGCTGTTTCCTCATCTCTCCGTCGCGGGCAATCTGCGCTACGGCGCGGGCCGTGGCGTCGCGCGCAAGGCTCCTTTCGGGGAGGATCGGATCGTCGAAACGCTCGGGCTGGCATCTCTCCTCGAGAGAAGGCCCGCGACACTCTCGGGCGGAGAGAGGCGCCGCGTCGCCCTGGGCCGGGCCCTCCTGTCGGAGCCGGAGATCCTGCTTCTCGACGAGCCGCTCTCCGGTCTCGACCGTCCGCTCAAGGAGCGGGTTCTCGAGCACCTCCTGAAGATCAAGGCCGCCTTCCCGCTGCCGATCCTCTACGTCACGCACGAGGCGGCCGAAGTGGCCGCGCTCGCGGACGAGGTCGTCGTCCTCGACGCCGGCCACCTCGTGACCCGCGGCGCTCCCGCCGACGTCCTTCGGGACGGGACCCTCGTCTCCGCCGGGTGAAGCACCTGCATCTTGACGGCCGTCCCGCCATTCGCTAGATTTCAATTGAGACTGAGTCGCATGAGCAATGAGACGATCGTCCGACATCTTGCGGCCATGGGGACCGCTCTTTCCCTGACCGTCTCGGCGCCGACCCGGGACGCGGCCCTCGGCGCCAGCGAAGCGGGCGTGAGGGAGATCGAACGAATCGAGTCGCTTCTTTCGACGTGGCGGGAAGACACTCCTCTCGCCCGGCTGAACGCCGCGGCGCCCGGGACGGCGACCGAGTTGCCGGCGGACCTCTTCAAGCTGCTGGAAAGAGTCTTCGAATGGAGAGAGAGGACCGGCGGCGCGTTCGACCCGACCGTGGCGCCTCTCGTGAGGGCGTGGGGGCTTCGCGGCGGCGGACGCATTCCGGGCCTCGCGGAGCTGCTCGCCGCGCGCCGGGTCACCGGCCCTTCCCTCTTCTCATTCGAAGAATCCTCTTCGACCCTCTCCCGCCGCGACGCCCTGGCCGGCATCGACGAGGGCGCCTGGGGCAAGGGATGGGCGCTCGACAGGGCGGCCGCTGCGATGCGCGAGGCTGGCGCGGTCTCGGGACTGCTGGACCTCGGCGGGCAGGTCCTCGCGTTCGGGGAAGAGACCTTCGTCGACGTCTCCGATCCCTTCGACCGGAAGAGGACCGTCGTCACGCTGCGCCTGAAGGACGCGTCCGCGTCGACGTCGAGCAATTCCGAGCGCGGCTTCGTCGCGGACGGCCGTCGCATCGGCCACCTCCTCGACCCGCGTTCGGGCGAGCCAGCACCCGACTTCGGCTCCGTAACGGTCGTCGCGCCAACAGGGTTCGTCGCGGACATTCTGTCGACGGCGTTCTTCGTCCTGGGCGAGAAGGAAAGCCAGTCGCTGTCTGAGCGACTCCGGGCGGAAGGCGTAGCTCATGAAATGTTGTTCTTCTTAGAAGGTGAAGAGGGGCGGGCGTTGCAGGTCTCGATGTCGCGTGGAATGGAGCGGCTCGTTGACCCGAGGCCGGAACTCGCCTGTGGGCCGACTCGGCACGACGCGCGCAGCCCGCGCACCGGACTTCTTCCTCTTACCCGTTCGAAGAAATCCGAAGGAGCTCGCCAATGAACCGACGCGCCCCGACGCGCTTCCGCGGTGCCGCCGCGGTCTGTGTCTTTCTCTTTCTGAGCAGCCTCGTCTCCTCCCCCGCTTCCGCCGAAGAGCCTCCCGCGAAGCCCGAGGAAGAACGCGAGCGGCGGCTGAAGGACCTCGAGCAGAAGGTCGACGTCCTCACGAAGGAGATCGAGGCCCTGCGCCTCGGCGAGTCGCCCGCTTCCGCGCCGGCTGCCGCGGCCGCGCCCACCCCCGTTTCCGCCGGCGCTCCCGTCGCATCGGCGCCCGAAGGGTCCGCTTCGCGCTTGGGCCTCGGGCCGGCAGCGGCGCGCGTCTACGCCAGGAAAGGCGTCTCGATCGGTGGGTACGGCGAGGTCCTTTATCAGAGCTTCGCCTCGTCGAGGCAGGACGGAACGCCGTCCGGCCTCGTGGACACGATCGACCTCTCCCGCGCCGTCCTCTACTTCGGCTACAAGTTCGACGACCACTTCGTCTTCAACTCCGAGGTCGAGTACGAGCATGCCGTCGCCGCGTCCGACAAGGAAGGCGAGGTCGAGGTCGAGTTCGCGTACGTGGACTGGCTCAGCAAGTCGCGCGCGTTTCGCGCGCGTGCGGGCCTCGTCCTGGTCCCGATGGGCTTCCTCAACGAGCTGCACGAGCCCCCCACGTTCTTCGGCGCGCGCCGCAACGACGTCGAGACGCTGATTCTTCCGACGACCTGGCGCGAACTCGGCCTCGGCGCCTACGGTGAGGCGGGCCCGCTTGCTTACCGCCTCTTCCTCCTGAACGGCCTCAACTCCCAGGGCTACACGGCCGAGGGCGTCCGCGAGGGCCGGCAGGAAGGTTCGCTCGCGAAAGCGCACGACTTCGCCCTCACGGGCCGCCTCGACTTCGTCGGCGCGAATGGCCTCGTCGCCGGCGCGTCGTTCTTCACGGGCTGCTCGGGCCAGGGCAGGACGACTGCCTCCGGCGAGATCGTCTGCGGCAAGACGACCCTGTGGGACGTCCATGCCGACTTCCGGTGGCGCGGCCTCTCCCTGCGGGCGCTCGTCGCCGGCTCGTCCATCTCGGACACCGCCGCGATCAACGAGCTGAACGGTCTCTCGGGCGACGAAGGCGTCGGGAACCGCCAGCGCGGCTGGTACGCCGAGGCCGGATTCGACGTTCTGACGCTCGTCCCGCGCACGAAGCTCTCGCTCACGCCGTTCGTGAGATACGAGGAGTGGGACACGCAGGCGTCCGTGCCGGACGGCTACGTGCGAAACCCGGAGAACGACGTCACGCAGTGGACGGCGGGTGTCGTCTTCAAACCCATCCTGCAGGTCGTGCTCAAGCTCGACGGCCAGCGGCGCCGCAACGCGGCGCGGACCGGCGTGGACCAGTTGAACGTCGCATTGGGATATGAGTTTTAGAAAGAGAAGAGGAGGCCGAAGATTTTTCTTAGAAGGAAAGAGGGGGGGCGGCAGCGCCCCGCACGGATGAAACGGAGTTACTTGCGCGCCGCCGGCCGCCGTTCCCCTCTTTCATTCATAGAAATCTCTCTCTTTCTAATTCTTCTTGCTTCCCATTCTTCATTCGCAAAGAGTTTCCTCACCCAAGAGGAGGCGCTGCGCCTCGCGTTCCCGAAGGGCGCGGTCGTGGCGCGGAAGACCGCGTTTCTTACCGAGGGCGACCGCGCGGAAGTCGCGCGCCGCTCCGGCGGCGCGCCGCCCCCCGGCCTGGTCGTGTATTACTCGGCGACGGTCGACGGCCGCGACGCCGGGACCGCCTACTTCGACACGCACGTCGTCCGGACGCTCCCCGAGACGATTCTCGTTGTCGTGGACGCGAAGAGCACGATCGCGCGGATCGAGGTCCTCTCGTTCTCCGAGCCCGAAGAGTATTTGCCGCGCGAGGCCTGGTACGGTCAGTTTCGGGGCAGGACCTTGGGCGACGAGCTCTCCGAGAGGAAGGGCCTCAGGCCCGTCACGGGTGCGACGATCACGGTGCGAGTCACCGTCGAAGCGGCGCGCCGCGTCCTTGCGCTCGATGCCTTCCTGACGGAGAAAGGCCGAAAGTGAGTCGCTGCGCCGTCGTCCTGAACCACCTCGCGTGCGCCTTCGTCGGGGTCTCCGGAATCGCATACGGCGTCATGAAGTACTTCCTGACGGGCACCGACCCGGACTCGCGCGTCGGGCACCCGTGGCAGCAGCCGATGCTCAAGGTCCACATTTTCGCGGCGCCCTTCCTCGTCTTCGCCCTCGGCCTCGTCTTCAGCGGCCACGCGCTCGCGCGCCTGAAGGGCGGCGTGGACCCGGGCCGCGCGAGCGGCTCGGGCCTCCTCGGCCTCGCGGCGCCGCTGATCCTCACAGGCGTCCTGATCCAGGTCCTCACGGGAGACGCGGCGCGGCAGTGGACCGGATGGATCCACGCGGCGCTCGGCGCCGTCTACGTCCTCGCCTACGCCGCACACCTCCTGAAGAAACGGCCTGCGGACGAGATCTCCCCCGGCTAGCCTGCGCGCGCGAGGGTCGGGACCCAGCGGTTCGTCACACGCTTGTATGCCAGGTAAGTCTCTCCGAAGCGGCGCGTCAGGCCAGGCTCCTCGACGAAGATCACGAAGAGGTTCGAGAGAAGGAACGCCGCGAAGGCAACCCCGAAGACGGACGGAGCGTTGAGGACGAAGCCAAAACCTATGATGAGGGTGATCGCGCCGCCGTACATCGGGTTGCGCATGAACCGGTAGGGCCCGACGGCGACAAAGCGCCTCGGGGCGTCGAACGGGGCGGGCGTCCCCTCTCCGCGCGCGACGAAGAGCACGACGCAGGTCAGCGCGAGAAAGCCGCCGGCGACGGCGAGCGCCGTGCCGACGACGGGCAGCCCCGGAACGGCCGGAAGCTCACGGCCGGCGGCACGATCGAGCCGTGTCGCGATCCCGACGAGCCAACCCCAGAGCAGAACGAAGCCCGATGCGTAGAAAACCGCGCGCAGGCCGGCGAAGAGTCTTCCCATCGTCCCCCTACCCCGCTATTCGCGCTTCTTCTGACCGAGAGCCGTCATCCCGGCGAGGCCGCCGAGCCCCATCGTCTCGACCGCGCTGGACGGCACGATGACCATGGAGCCCTTCTCCTTGATGGCCTCGTAAAGCATGTTCATGGCTCGGAGGTGTAAAGCCAGCGGATGGTCCTTGTAGGAGTCGCCCGCGGTGACGAACCGCTCGGCGATCTCGGTCTCCGCCGTTCCGAGGATGATGCGGGCCTGGCGCTCGCGCTCCGCCTGCGCCTGACGCGACATTGCGTCCTCGAGCTCGGCCGGAATCTTCACGTCGCGAATCTCGACGGATTGCACCGTGATGCCCCACGGATTCGTCTTCTCGTCGAGGATCGACTGGAGCTGCTTTCCGAGCTGCTCGCGCTCGGTGATCATCTCGGCGAGCATGTGCCGGCCGATCGTCTCGCGGAGCGCGGTCTGCGCCGAGAGCGCGATCGCGTCGAGGAAGTCGGCGACCTCGAGGACGGCCTTCTGCGCATCCCACACCGTCCAGAAGACGATCGCGTCCACGTTTACGGGGACCGTGTCCTTCGTGAGCGCGGACTCCGCCGACACGTCCGTCACGCGAACCCGCTGGTCCACGAGCTGGGAGATCTCTTCCACGACGGGAACGAGGACGAAGAGGCCGGGGCCCTTTAGGCCCACGAAGCGGCCGAACCTCAGAACGACGGCGCGCTCCCACTGGTTTGCGACTTTCAGCGCGAAAAGGAGGAAGACGCCGACGAGAACCGCCGCCACGAACGGGATCGGAGAGCCTGCGATTCCCGCGAAGATGCCTCCGGCCGCGAGCGAGATGAAGAATGCGAGCAGGCTCACACCGCTGACGTAACGGCGCACCTGCAGGTCTTTCTCGCTTTCGCGGTGGCGCCTGTCCGAGGCGGATCTCCGCGGCTCGAGAGGGGCGTTCGCTTCCGCCTTGGCCTTTTCGGCAAGCCGACGGATCGATCTGACGAGCATGGGGCTACCTCCTGCCGGTTTCCTCGGTTTTCCCGAGGAGGGCGTCGGCAAATTCATCGGACGTGAATCCCTGCGCGGTCGCGAGGGACAGGAACTGGTCGACGAGGCGGTCGAGGGCCTTTCGGCGCTCGGCCGTGCGTTTTTCGGGCTTGCGGTGCGCGACGAACGTGCCGGTGCCCTGCTGCGTCTCGACGATCCCGCGGATCTCCATCTCCCGATAGGCCCGCGCGATCGTATTCAGGTTCACGGAAAGGTCCACGGCGAGCTGGCGCACCGTGGGAAGCTGCGTCCCCGGCTTCAGCCGCCCGTCGGCCACGGCGAGGAGGACCTGGTCGATGACCTGCCGGTAGAACGGCACGCCGGAAGCCTGATCGAGCCGGAAGGGGACGTTCCCCATGCCGTTAATATACTAGTCTACTAGTACAATGTCAAGGGCATGGTGCGCGGCCGTCAGCGCACGTCGGCCAGCGTCGTCTTCTCCAAACGAGCCGAAACAACGTCGCGGATCTCCTTGAAGACGCGGAGGAGCCTCTTCTCCCTCTCGACGGGCGTCGGCTCGTAGAAGTACGTACTGACCGACTCGGTCGGCGCGAGGGCTCCGTCCAGGAGCCGGATCACCTCGGCCAGCGAGATCTTGTCGGCGGGGCGAGCCAGCCGGTATCCGCCGTGCGGCCCCTTCTGGCTCTTCACGAGGCGCGCGCGCTTGAGCGCCATCAGGAGCTGCTCGAGGAACTTCTCGGGCACACGCTGCGCCTCTGCGATCGCGGCGACCGCGACGTACCCCTCACCCTTCGCACGCGCGAGGTGAACGAGCGCCAGGAGCGCGTACTCGCTTCGCCGTGTGAGTTTCATCGGCGGCTTCTCTCTCGCCAATAATACTTGACTAACTCGGTGGGGTAAATAATATAAGAAAAGAAAGCGAAGAGGAAGATTTCTCAGAAGGAAATAGAGCTTGGCGCCGTTCGTTCGATTCCTCCGGATTCGCATCTCGCGCCGCGGCGTGCTCCCCCGCGTTCCTTGCGGCCCGAGCCGCGGCCTCCTGGCCGGCTCTCTGGCCGCCCTCGCCTTTCTTTCATTCATAGAAATCTCCTCTCTTCTTTCCTCTTCTCCTTCGTCTCATCTCCTCGCCTCTCCGCCAACGGCGACCCTCCTCAACGTCTCGTACGACCCCACGCGGGAGCTCTACGAGGAGATCAACGCCGCCTTCCGACGGAAGTGGGAGCCGAGGCACGGTCCTCTTGCGATCAACCAGTCGCACGGCGGCTCCGCCAAGCAGGCCCGCTCCGTCATCGACGGCCTCGAGGCCGACGTCGTGACACTCGCGCTTTCGGGAGACGTCGACGCGATCGCGACGAGAGCGGGTCTCCTGCCCGGGACGTGGCAGGCGCGCCTCCCGAGGAAAAGCGCCCCCTTCACCTCCACGATCGTCTTCGTCGTCCGCACGGGTAACCCGAAGAGGATTCGGGACTGGGACGACCTCGCGAAGGGCGGGATCGTGGTCATCACGCCGAATCCCAAGACGTCCGGCGGCGCCCGCTGGAACTACCTCGCGGCCTGGGGTTACGCCCTGAAGAGACCGGGCGGAAGCGAAAGGGCGGCGCGCACCTTTCTCTCGGCGCTCTTCCGGAACGTACCCGTCCTCGACACGGGCGCCCGTGGGGCGACGACGACGTTCGCGGAGCGCGGCCTCGGCGACGTCCTCATCGCCTGGGAGAACGAGGCGCTTCTCCTGACGAAGGAGGTCGGCGTGGGCCGTTTCGAGATCGTCGTCCCGTCCATGAGCATCCTCGCCGAGCCGCCCGTCGCCCTCGTTGACCGGAACGCCGACAAGCACGGCACGCGCGACCTGGCGCAAGCCTATCTCGAGTTCCTTTACACGGACGAGGCGCAGGCGATCGCGGCGAAGCACCACTTCAGGCCGGGGAGCGCGGCGGTCGCGGCCTCCCGCGCCGGCGATTTTCCGAAGATCTCCCTTTTCACGATCGACGACGTCTTCGGCGGGTGGGGGCGGGCGCAGAAGATCCACTTCGACGACGGCGGCACGTTCGACGAGCTCTACCGGTCCGGCCGATGAGAGGACCCCGCCGGCACGGCGTGCTGCCCGGGTTCGGGCCTGCGCTCGGGGTGACGCTTCTCTACGTCGGCCTCCTCGTCCTCGTGCCGCTCGCCGCTCTTTTCGTGAAGGCGGCCGGCCTCTCTTCCGCGGAGTTCTTCCGCATCGTGACTGCGCCGCGCGCGCTCGCCGCCTATCGCCTCAGTTTCGGGGCGGCGCTCGTTGCTGCGCTTCTCAACGTCACCTTCGGCCTCCTCCTCGCGTGGGTGCTGGCCCGTTACCGCTTTCGGGGACGCGCGTTCGTGGACGCGATCGTGGATCTTCCCTTCGCGCTCCCTACGGCCGTCGCCGGCCTCACGCTCGCGGCGCTCTACTCCAGCCACGGCTGGCTCGGCCGCTTCCTCGAGCCCCTCGGCCTGAAGGTCGCCTTCACGCCCGTCGGCGTGGTCCTCGCGCTCACGTTCGTGGGCCTGCCGTTCGTCGTCCGCACGGTTCAGCCCGTCCTCGAGGACCTCGACGCGGAGCTGGAAGAGGCGGCGGCCGTTCTCGGGGCTTCGCGCCTGCAGACGTTCGCACGCGTCGTCTTCCCGAACCTCCTCCCGCCGCTTCTGACCGGGTTCACGCTGGCCTTCGCGCGGGCGCTCGGCGAATACGGCTCGATCGTGTTCGTGTCTGGAAACATGCCTTTCCGCACGGAGATCGCCCCCCTTCTCATCGTGACGAAGCTCGAGCAGTACGAGACCGCCGGCGCCACGGCGATCGCGCTCGTCCTCCTCGTGACGTCCTTCGTTCTCGTGTTCACGATCAACGTCCTTCAGGGCTGGACGCGGCGCCGGGCCGGTGCGTCCACCGTGATCGGGCGCGGATTCCGGCTCGCGCCCGCGCTCGGGGACTCGCCGGCTCTCCGGCGGGGCCTCCTGGCCGTCGGGTTTGTCTTTCTCGCGCTCTTCCTCCTCGCGCCGCTCGCGGCTGTCTTCGTGCAGGCGCTCGCCAAGGGGCCTGCGGCATACGTCGCGGCGATTACGCAGCCCGCCGCTCTCGCTGCGATCCGGCTCACCCTCCTCACGGCCGCGATCGCGGTGCCGCTCCATCTCGTTTTCGGGGTCGTCGCGGCGTGGCTCGTCGCGAAGTTCCGATTCCGCGGCAAGGGCCTGCTGGTTTCCCTCATCGACCTTCCGTTCGCGGTTTCTCCGGTCATCGCCGGCCTCGTGTTCGTCCTGCTGTTCGGACGACAGGGATTTCTTGGACCTTTCCTCGCATCGCACGACTGGAAAGTCATCTTCGCCGTCCCGGGGATCGTCCTCGCCACGGTCTTCGTCACGTTTCCGTTCGTCGCGCGCGAGGTGCTCGCGGTCCTCGAGGCGCAGGGTAACGAAGAGGAGGAGGCGGCTCTCACGCTCGGCGCCAGCGGATGGCAGACGTTCTTTCGCGTGACGCTCCCGAAAGCGCGCTGGGGGCTCCTCTACGGCGCCGTGCTGTGCAACGCGCGGGCGATGGGAGAGTTCGGCGCCGTCTCGGTCGTGTCCGGGCACATCCGCGGCGTGACGAACACGATGCCTCTCCACGTCGAGATCCTCTACAACGAGTACGACTTCGCAGGCGCCTTCGCCGTGGCGTCGCTTCTCACCTTCCTGGCCCTCGTCACGCTCGCGGCGCGGAAGCTGGAGGAAGCGAGGGTGAAATCGGCATGAGCGTCGTCGTGAGGGACCTTCGGCGCCGCTTCACTCCGGATGGCCCTCCGGCCGTCGCGGGAGTCTCGTTCACCGCGCCGACGGGCGCGATCACGGGAATCCTGGGTCCCTCCGGAGCCGGGAAGTCCACGGTGCTCCGGCTGATCGCCGGGCTCGAAGAGCCGGACGCCGGCCGCGTTCTCCTCCACGGCGAGGACGTGACGGACGTGCCGGTCCAGAAGCGGGGAGTAGGCTTCGTGTTTCAGGGCTACGCGCTCTTCGGGCATCTCTCCGTGCGGGAGAACGTGCTCTTCGGCCTGCGCGTGCGGCGCGTACCGCGCGCGGAGGCGTCAGAGCGGGCGGACCAGCTCCTCCACCGCGTCCAGCTCGATGGCTTCTCCGCCCGCCGCCCGTCGGAGCTTTCCGGCGGCCAACGGCAGCGTGTGGCGTTCGCGCGGGCGCTGGCGGTGAACCCCCGTGTCCTCCTCCTCGACGAGCCGTTCGGTGCCCTCGACGCGGGCGTGCGCCTCGAACTCGGCGAGTGGCTCCTGAGACTCCACGACGAGACGGGACTGACGACGCTCCTCGTCACGCACGACCAGCCGGAAGCGTTCGCCCTCGCCGAGCACCTCGTTGTGCTTCTCGACGGGAAGGTCGCGCAGGCCGGCACGCCGGCTGAGCTGCGCGCGCACCCGGCCGACGACCGTCTCGAGGCCTTCCTCAGGGTCGTCTCTCGTGGCCCGCGGCGCCCCGCCGACGATCCGCACGGGCGATGAGACTTCGCGGCCGTGGTGCACTCGCGTACCGCTGCGGCGAGGGCGGCGGCACTCCGCTTACTCTTCTTCAGACTTGGGGGGGGCGCGTCGGCTCCCGAGCCGCAGCGCCTTTTCGGTAAGGCTCCCCTCCTTGACGTGCATGCCAGAGCGCGTCAAGTCTCCGATCGACCCTTCCAACGGTACGGCGAGCCCTGCCGACTTCGACAGGCCGATCTTCTGGCTTGCATAAACGCTACGGTGCCCGACGAGAAGAAACGCCGTCCCCGCGGTGAGAGCCCCGTAGACGCCGACGTCCCGCGGCAGGAGCTCGATGCCCATCACGGCTGCCGCGATCGGCGTATTCGCGGCGCCGGCGACGACACCTACGAAGCCGAAGGCCGCGAACAGCCCCGTCGGGAGGTGCAGGAGTCGCGCGAGCGCCGCGCCGCTCGTCGCCCCGATGAAGAAGAGAGGCGTCACGATCCCGCCGCTCCCGCCGGTCTCCAGGGTGACGACCGTCGCGACGATCTTCCACAGAAACGCGAGGATCACAATCGTCCCTGTGGAGGCGAGGGCGTTCTCGATAGTCGGGACGCCGAGTCCCGCGTACGAGTCACCGACGAGGGCGTAGAAGGCCGCGAGAAAAACGCCTCCAGCCGCGGCTACGAGGTACGGGCGCTCCTCGAAGCGCCTGAGGCCGCGCTCGAGCCCTCGCATCCCCTCGATCAGGAGGAGCGCGACGAGGCCGAAGACGGCCCCGAAGATGATCGACAGGCCGACGAGCTCGGAGCGCCCGAGCCCGCCGAGCCCTTCGGGAAGGGCGGGCACGGGCGCCCGCGAGCCGCAGACGAGGTGGGCGACGATGCCGGATACGAGGCAGGGGAAAAGAACCGCGTACTCGATCCGCCCGAGGTAGAGCACCTCGATCCCGAAGAGGGCGCCGGAAATCGGCGTTCCGAACACGGCGGCGAACCCGGCGCCGATGCCGCAGATCACCAGCCGCCGCCGGTCCTCGTCCTTGAGGCGCAGGACGTCCGCGAACAGGCTCGTGATCGCGGCCCCGATCTGGGCGCAAGGCCCCTCCTTCCCGACCGAGCCTCCGAACGCGAGGGTCACGACCGTGGCGAGTAGCTTGACCGGAGCGACCTTCCACGGGATCCGGCCCGAGTCCCGATGGACCGCCGCTATGACGGCCTCGGTCCCGTGGCCGCGCGCCGTCGGCGCGAACCTCCGGATCAGGAGGACGCACGCCGGCAGCGCGAGCGGGAGGAGCCACGTCGGCGAGATCCCACCCGGGGACACCCGCTTCACCCACGTCCCGGACGCCGCCAGCGCCCACAAGAACGCCCGCGTCCCGAAGCCGACGCAGAGGCCGGCCGCAGCGCCAAGCAACGTCCACTTCAGCGTGCTGATGACGAGAGCCGTGTGCTCCGTGTACCAGCGCACCTCGTCCGCGAGCCGCGGAGGGAGCGCTTCTCTCGCGTGACCGGCGGGAGGCTCCTCTTCCATCGGGCGAGTCTAAACTGCGAAACGAGGGTCGCCCACCGGCATCTGAACAGGGCGTGAGCGCGAGCCCGTATAACCTTGCGCCCGGGAGATCCGCATGACCGAGACGAACGCGCTCGATCCGGAGTCGCTCCGCCTCGCGGAGGACCGCGTCCGGAAGAAGAACTGGAAGCGCTGGGGGCCGTACCTTTCCGAACGCCAGTGGGGCACCGTCCGCGAGGACTACAGCCCGGACGGGTCCGCCTGGGACTACTTCCCGCACGATATGGCGCGCTCGCGCGCGTACCGCTGGGGAGAGGACGGAATCGCCGGCATCTCAGACCGGCACGGGAGCCTCTGCTTCGCGCTCGCCCTGTGGAACGGGTTGGACCCGTACCTGAAGGAGCGCCTCTTCGGCCTCAACGGCTCCGAAGGAAACCACGGCGAGGACGTGAAGGAGTACTACTTCTACCTCGACTCCACGCCGACGCACTCGTACATGCGGATGCTTTACAAGTATCCGCAGGCGGAGTTTCCGTACGCGAAACTGCGCGACGAGAACCGGCGGCGCGGGAGGCGGGAGCTGGAGTACGAGCTCCTCGACACCGGCGTCTTTCAAGAGAGCCGCTACTTCGACGTCTTCGTGACGTACGCAAAGGCCACGCCCGAGGACATGCTCGTGGAGATCGAGGTCTTCAACCGCGGTCCCGAGGCCGCGCCGATCCACCTCCTTCCGACGCTCTGGTTCCGCAACACCTGGTCATGGGGTCTCGACGTGCGAAAGCCGCGCGCGCGCAGGGCCGAAGGGACGCCGGGCGCCGCATCAGTTGCGATCACGCATCCTGCGTACGGCGACCGCACGCTGTACGCCGAGGGCGCGCCGGAGCTTCTCTTCACCGAGAACGAGACGAACAACCGCCGCCTCTATGGCACCGAGAACGACGGCCCGTTCGTGAAGGACGCGTTCCACGAGCGCGTCGTCCACGGCGTGGCGGAGGCCGTGAACCCCGCCGGCTTCGGCACGAAATCCGCGGCGTGGTACCGGCTCGACGTCCCGGCGGGCGGCTCGAAGAAGGTCCGGCTGCGCCTGACGAATGCGACGCCGGCGGACCCGTTCGGCCCCGACTTCGAAGCGACTCTCGCGGCCCGGCGCGCCGAGGCGGACGCTTTCTACTCGAACGTGATCCCAAACGACGTCTCGGACGACGCGAAGAGCGTCATGAGGCAGTCGTTCGGCGGCCTCCTGTGGAGCAAGCAGTATTACGGCTTCGAGATCGCGCGCTGGCTCAAGGGCGATCCGGATCAGCCGGAACCGCCGGCCGAGCGCCGGCACGGCCGGAACGCCGAGTGGGGGCACCTCTACAACGCCGACGTCATCTCGATGCCGGACAAGTGGGAGTACCCGTGGTACGCCGCGTGGGACCTCGCCTTCCACACTGTGCCCCTCGCGCTCGTGGACCCCGACTTCGCGAAGCAGCAGCTCATCCTCCTCCTGCGCGAGTGGTACATGCACCCGAACGGGCAGCTCCCCGCGTACGAGTGGAAGTTCAGCGACGTGAACCCGCCTGTCCACGCGTGGGCTGCGTGGCGCGTCTACAAGATCGACGCGAAGCGTTCGGGCAAGGCGGACCGCAAGTTCCTCGAGCGCGTCTTCCACAAGCTGCTCCTGAACTTCACGTGGTGGGTGAACCGCAAGGACGAAGAGGGCCGGAACGTCTTCCAGGGCGGCTTTCTCGGCCTCGACAACATCGGGGTCTTCGACCGCAGCGCTCCGCTGCCCACCGGCGGCCACCTCGAGCAGTCGGACGGCACGAGCTGGATGGGCATGTACTGCCTGAACATGCTCGCGATCGCCCTCGAGCTGTCGCGAGGGGACGCCGCCTACGAAGACGTCGCGTCCAAGTTCTTCGAGCACTTCGTCTACATCGCGCGCGCCATGAACGACCTCGGCGGCGAAGGCATCGAGCTGTGGGACAAGCAGGACGGCTTCTATTACGACGTCCTGCACCTCCCCGGCGGCGGCCGCCTCCCCATGCGCATCCGCTCGATGGTCGGCCTCATCCCGCTTTTCGCGGTGGAGACGCTCGAGCCCGACGTCGTGGATCGCCTGCCCGGATTCAAGCGGCGAATGCAGTGGTTCATCGACAACCGTCCCGACTTCGCGAGCCACGTCGAGACGATCTCGACGGACGACGGCCCGCGCCGCTTCCTCTCGCTCGTGAACCGCCACCGCCTGCGCTCGGTCTTGAAGTACCTCCTCGATCCCGCGGAGTTCCTTTCGGACTTCGGCATTCGCGCCATCTCGCGGTTCCACAAGGACCACCCGTACGTGGTCGACGTCATGGACATGGAGCACCGCGTGGATTACGAGCCCGCCGAGTCGTCCACGGGCCTCTTCGGCGGCAACTCGAACTGGCGCGGACCTATCTGGTTCCCCGTGAACTACCTCATCATCGAATCGCTCCAGAAGTTCCACCATTTCCTGGGCGATTCGTTCACGGTCGAGTTCCCGACGCGCTCGGGAGTGAAGACGACGCTTTGGGAGGTCGCCGGCGAGCTCTCCCGCCGTCTCACTCGCATCTTCCTGAAGGACGAGAGCGGCCGGCGGCCCGTCTACGGAGGCGCCGAGACGTTCCAGACCGATCCTCACTGGCGCGACTACGTCCTTTTCTACGAGTATTTCCACGGCGACATCGGCGCCGGAATCGGCGCGAGCCACCAGACCGGCTGGACGGGACTCGTCGCGAAGCTGATCCAGCAGAGCGGCGAATAGGCGCGATGCGATCAGCGAGCGCAGATGACAGCCAAGCTGATCCAGCTTCGCGGCGATTGAGCGAGCTCGACGGGCGCGAGTGGCTCGAGGCGAACGGCCTCGGCGGGTACGCGATGTCGACCACCACCGGCGAAAACACGCGCCGGTATCACGGCCTGCTCGTGGCCGCCGCGGTGCCTCCCGTGGGCCGCGAGGTGCTCCTGTCGAAAGTCGAGGAGACCCTCCTCGTGGGCGGCCGGCGCATCGACCTCTCGACGAATCGCTTCCCCGGCACGACGCACCCCGAGGGCTTCCGCTACCTGACGGGCTTCCGCATGGACCCGTTCCCGACGTTCACGTGGGACGCGGAAGGCGTCGTCCTCGAGAAGGAGATCTTCATGCCGCACGGCGAGAACGCCGTGTGCGTGACGTGGCGGCTCGTGAAGGGCGAAGGTCCGGTGGGCCTACAGGTCTGCCCGCTGGTCGCATTTCGCGACTTTCACGCGCTGACGCACGAGAACGACGCACTCGACCGGACGACCGAGATCGCGGGCGGCAGAGTTCGGATCGCGCCCTACAAGGGTCTTCCCGAGCTGTTCTTCGCGCACAACGGGACGGCGGAGCAGGCCGGTGACTGGTATCGATCCTTCGAATATGAAGAGGAGAGGGCGCGCGGCTTCGATTACAGGGAAGACCTGTGGCATCCCATAACGCTCTCTTTCACCTTCGAAAAAATCTCCCGCGCAGCGACGCGCCGGGCCGCAGACGTCGTTGTGTCGACTTCTCCCCGCTCCGCATCCGACATTCACCTTCTAAGAAAAGACGAGCTCTCCCGACGCAAGAAGATGGCGGCAAAGGGCGGGCGCAACCCCGTAAGGCGCGTACTCACGCGCGCCGCGGACCAGTTCCTCGTCGCACGCGGCAATCTGAAGACCGTGATCGCGGGCTACCCGTGGTTCTCCGACTGGGGCCGCGACACGATGATCGCGCTGCCCGGACTCACGTTGACGACCGGCCGCCCGGAGGCTGCAAAGGAGATTCTCCTCGCGTTTTCGGAGCACGTGAACCAGGGGCTGCTGCCGAACCGTTTCCCCGATCGGGGAGAGAAGCCGGAGTACAACACCGTCGATGCGTCGCTCTGGTACTTCGAGGCCGTGCGGCAGTACGTAAATGCGACCGGCGACCTCGCGCTCGTCCGCGACCGCCTCTTCAGGATCCTCGCGGATATCGTCGCGTGGCACGAGCGCGGCACCCTCTTCGGCATCCGCGTGAGCGCCGACGGGCTCCTCGAATGGCATGGCGAAGGCGAGGCGCTCACGTGGATGGACGCACGGGTCGACGGCCGCCCCGTGACGCCGCGCGAAGGCAAGCCAGTCGAGATCGAGGCGCTGTGGTTCAACGCGCTCCGCACGATGAGCGACTTCGCGAGGAGGATCGGGGAAGAAGATTCTTCGAATGCTTATCGGGCCCGTGCGGAGGCGTGCCGCGCGAGTTTTCTCTCCGTCTTTCCCGAGGAGGCCGACGGCGGCGGCCTCGTCGATTGCGTGGATGGGAACTTGCGCGACCGGTCCATCCGCCCGAACCAGCTTTTCGCCGTGAGCCTGCACCACTCCATGGTTCCGAAGCCGCTCGCCGGGCGCGTCCTCGCGGTCGTCGAGGAGCACCTCCTGACGCCGTATGGGCTCCGCACCCTCTCCCCGCGTGACCCGGCTTACCGCGGACGCTACGAAGGGGGTCCCGTGGAACGGGACTCGGCCTATCACCAGGGCACGGTGTGGCCGTGGCTTCTCGGGGCCTATTCGACGGCGTTCCGCCGCGTGCACGGCAACGGCCCGAGGACCGCGAAATCGATCCGCAAGCTTCTCGCGCCGCTGGCGGACTTCTTGAGCGGCGACGGCCTCGGGCAGATCCCGGAGATCTTCGACGGCGACGCCCCCCACCGGCCGCGCGGCTGCCCGGCGCAGGCCTGGAGCGTCGGAGAGGTCCTGCGAGCAGCCGCCGACGAGAGCGCTCGGAAAACAACGGAATAGAACCGACCCGCTTCGGCATCCATCACCTCGAGACCGAAAGGAGAGCCGCTTGAAGCTGTCCCACCTCGTCGCGTGGTTCGACGCGCGAATGGCGAAACTCCTCGCCCCCCTGCCAGATCTCGTGCTCCTGGTCCTACGGCTCACGTGGGGCTGGCAGTTCTTCCAGACCGGTCTCGGGAAGCTCCGGAACATCGAGCGCGTCGTCACGTTTTTCACGTCCCTCGGGATCCCGGTCCCGGCCCTGACCGCCTATTTCGTCGGAACGCTCGAACTGGCCGGAGGTCTCCTGCTCCTCGTCGGCCTTTTCGCGAGGCCCATTGCCCTTCTCCTCGCGGCGAACATGGTCGTGGCCTACCTGGCCGCCGACCGCGGCGCGCTGTTCGGCGTCTTTTCCAATCTCGATGCCTTCCAGAAGGCCGATCCCTTCATGTTCCTGCTCGTCTCCGTGATCGTCCTCGCGTTCGGCGCGGGCGCCGTGTCGCTGGACCGCCTCATGCAAAGGCCCTCGAAGTCTGATCCGGGACAGCCTTGACTCCCGTATGGGGAAAAAGGCGATTCTGCGACATAATCTCGTTCTCATAGTCCTCACGAACGACCACCAATTTCATCGGAAAGCCGAAGCGTCAACCCTACAGACCACAGGAACTCAAAGGAGGCACCCATGAATCGACGCCAGTTCGCCAGCACCCTCGGAGCCGCGGTCGCGGGCATCGTCGCTGGCAGGGCCCTTCTCGCCGACGACAAGCCGGCCGAGAAGGACAAACCCAAGGACCACGTTTGTGCAGGCAAGAACGGCTGCAAGGGCCAGGGCGCCTGCGCCACGAAGGACAACTCGTGCGCCGGCCAGAATGCCTGCAAGGGAAAGGGCGGCTGCGCTTCCGCGTCCATGAAGCACGACTGCGCGGGCAAGAATGAATGCAAGGGCCAGGGCGGCTGCGCCACGAAGGACCACAAGTGCGCCGGCCAGAACGCCTGCAAGGGAAAGGGCGGCTGCGGGGTTCCGCTCAAGAAGAAGCCTGCCCCGGCGGCGAAGGCCGGCTGACGCTTCTTCCCATGGGAGACCGGTTCGGATTGCCCGACCTCGGCGTGGGGGTCGGGCTCCGCACGGTCCACTTCGGTCACGTCCTTTCGAAGACGCCCGAGGTGGATTTCTTCGAGGCCCTCACCGAGAACTTCCTCGACACGGGCGGGCGCCCGCGCCACGTGCTCGACCGCGTCGCCGAGCGCTATCCGATCGTCCTCCACGGCGTCTCCATGTCCATCGGAGGGGTCGACGCTCTCGATCTCGGCTACCTGAGGAAAGTCAAGGCTCTCGCCGCGCGCGTTCGAGCGAGGTGGGTGTCGGACCATCTCTGCTTCACGGGGGTTTCGGGGCGCAACACGCACGACCTGCTCCCCCTCCCCTACAACGAGGAGACTCTGCGCCATGTCGTCTCCCGCGTGAAGCGCGCCTCCGACGTCCTCGAGCGGCCTCTCGTCCTCGAGAACCCGTCTTCCTACCTGGAGTTCCGCTCCTCGACGATGCCGGAGGCCGTGTTCTTCGCGCGCCTCCTGAAGGAGGCCGACTGCGGGATGTTGCTCGACGTGAACAACGTCTACGTCAGCTCGGTGAACCACGGTTTCGATCCCGTAGCCTACCTCGACGCGCTGCCCTGGGACCGCGTCGTGCAGTACCACCTCGCCGGGCACACCGACAAGGGCACGCACCTCCTCGACACGCACAGCGCGCGCATGAAGAAGGACGTCTGGAAGCTCTACGCGCACGCGATCGCCCGCACCGGGCCGCGCGCCACGCTCTACGAATGGGACGAGGACATCCCGGACTTCGGGACCGTCCTCGGCGAGGCGAGAAAAGCCCTGAAGTATCGTCCGCCGCTCGAGCGCGCATCCCGCGTCGACGTTCCGCAGCGGGCTGCCAGTGCCTGAGCTGCCGCGCCTCGAGCGCTGGATGCAGGCGGTGATCGTGCATCCGGGCGACGTCGAGAAGGCCGTTCGCGCGCGCTCCGCGACGCGCCACATGAAGGTCGCCGAGGCACGCCGGGCGATCCTGCCTTCGAAAACGATGGAGCCGTTCGAGCGCCTCGCGGTCTATCAGGAAATGTACCCGCTGCGCATGCACGACGCCCTGGAAGCCGACTATCCTGGCCTCGCGGCGTTCTTCGGACACGAGCGCTTTTCCGATTTCGTCCTCGCTTACGTCGCGGCCCATCCTTCCCGCAGCTACACGTTCGCGCGCCTCGGCGACCACGTGCCGGAGTTCCTGAGGAGGACGCGCCGCTTCTCGCCTGCGCCTTTCCTCCACGACCTGGCGCGCCTCGAGCGCGCGGTCACCGAGGTCTTCGAAGTCGACGAGGAAGGCTCGGAACTCCCTTTGCGCCCCCTCCGCCACGTCGCCGAGAACTGGGAATCGCGCCGCTTCACGATGCCTCCGACCCTGCGCCTTCTCGCATTCCGCCACGCCGCCGGAGCCGCGCTCGACGCGCTGAAGGCGGGCAAGCGTCCGGGAACCCGCCCGCGCCCGACGTGGGCCGCGCTCCACCGCCGCCGCTACGCCGTCTACCGTCTGGACCTGACGCAGGAGGAATTTCACCTTCTCGGGGCGCTCGCGAAGGGGCAGACGCTCGGCGCGGCCCTTCGCACCGCCGCCCGGGCGTGCCGAAAGCCCCTCTCACCCCGCGCCGTCACACGCGCGTTCCGCACATTCACCGCGGAAAAGCTGCTGCGCGAAGGTTGAGGGGCGGCCGTTCCTAGGGCTTCGGAGCCCGCGGCGGCAGATCGCAGGCCGGCGGGGCCGACTGGAAGCCGATCTTGTTGTGCGTGCCGTCGCAGAACGGCTTACTCGCGGACTGGCCGCACCGGCACAGGGCGATCGTCGTTCGGCCCCCGAGGCCGAACGCTTTCTCCGCAACGTCGACGAGGCTGACGTCCCCGCTGACGAGGAGCGGGCCGTTCGGCTTCACCAGAATCTTCACGTCGCTCATGTCATCACCTCAATGCGGCTTCTTCTCGAGTTCGAGGAAGCGCTTCTTCGCGGTCTTCAGGAACTCGACGGACGATCTCGTGCCGAGCCAGCCCTCGAGCGTCACGTTCGTCGCGAGCCCCGGACGCGACACGACGAGGGTCGGAAAACCGCTCAACCGATAGCGGTTCGCGAGCGCCAGCATCTCGGGGGAGTTGCGCCCGGTCTCGCGCATGCGATCCGCCACCTCGATCGGCACGAAATCCCTCTCGATCCGCGCGGCCATCTCCGGCACGGCAAAGACCTGCCTTTCGAGCAGCCGGCACGGCTGGCACCAGGCGGCCGTGAAGAAGTAAAGCGCGGGCTTGCCGCTCTTCTTCGCCTCGGCGTCCCCCGAGGCGATCGAACGCCATCTGATCGGCTCCTTGCCCGGCGCGGACTTCGTGGCGCTCGGGTCCGATCGCGACGGCCCCGGAAGGGCGAGAAGAATCGCGACGAGTGCGGCGGCGAACGGAGGAAAGGATCGTGGAGCACGCATCGCTTCGATCTTAGCAGCGGCAAATCACTCCCGCACGGCGGAGGCTCGCATGGCGGCGTCGGGAAAATCCGAGAGGAAGGCGCGCAGGGAACGCGGCCACTCGGACGGGGAACGCGCGAGCGCCTGCCTCATCGTGGCCGACCGGATCCCGCGCGCCGCCTCGGAGAGAAGGGCGGCGGCCGCCGCGTCCTGACCGGCATCGCGTGCCGCGAGCGCCCGGACGAGGACGAGAACGGGAGCGTTGAAGACCCGCTCGGGCAGGGAGTCGAGGAACGCTCGGGCGTCGCCCGTCCGCCCCGACAGCCTCAGGGCCTCGGCCCTGAGGGCAGCCGTGTAGGCCGAAGGTGAAACGTCGAAAAGCCTCCCGGCGAGGCGCGCGGCGCGGTCCGGCCGAGCGATGTCCAGGTTTCGCAGCGTCTGATCCGCCAGCCCCGCGACCCACGCGGTGTTGTAAGTGCCGGGCTTTTCCCCTTCCGGCCGCTCGAAGCACATGAAAAGGTGCGGCCACCGGAACCTCGACGCGAGATACCTCGCGAGCGGGGTTTGCGTCGTGATCTGGGGCGAGTCGGCCGGTAGGTGCGGAACCGCGTCGGGGCTCGTCGCGAGCCACGGAGGCGAAGAGAGACGGCGCAGACGAGCGTCGTCGTCCTGCTCCGCGAGGCGGTTCGCGAGAAGAAACGGATGGATCCGGAACGCCGAGAAGGCGGGGTCCGACGCCGCCGGCACGTATCGGGGAAGCCAGTACACCCCCTCCCGGCTCTCGGGTGGGCGAAAGGACGCCGGGTATTCCTGGTACAGCGATCGCGAGACGCGCGCGAGCCCAGTGGACGAGACGTAATAGAACGTGGCCGCTTCGGCCTGAAACGTCCCGAGCGCATTCACGGCCGTGCCGAGGACGACGAGTCCGACGGCGGCGACGCGCCGCGCGGGCGCCCCCGCGCACGCACCCGCGGCGGACGCGAGAAGCGGCACGAGAGGGACCAGGAAGCGCGGCCCCCAACCCCCGCTCCCGTCCCACGCCCACCAGCCCGAATACAGTGCGAGAAAGCCGACGGTGAGCACGAGCGTCGAGATCGCGGCGGCGCGTGTCTCCCGCCCGCGGACGAGCGCGACGAGCCCGACGACGGCGAAAAGGCCCAGCGGGAAGTAGAGAAGGAGCCCCTTGTTCGGGCCGACGAGGAGGCGCCAGGCCCCGTCGAGAGGCGGATGAGAAAAGGACTGCCCGCGCGCGTAGGACGAGAACGGACGGCCGAAGCGAACGACCTCCAAGCCGAGCAACGCCGCGACCGGCAGGGCGACGCCCGCGGCGGCCGCGGCCCATGTCCGCAACCGGTCGCGCGCAGGCGGCCACCCTCCGGCGAGAAGCGGCAGGAGCGCGAGCGGGACGAAGAGGAGGTTCACGACCTTCGTGAGGGCGAGAAAACCGGCGCAAAACCCGGCAGCGAACGCGAGAGAGAAAGCCCGCCGTCCCTCCGCGCGGCTCGCGCGGGCCGCGAACGTCACGGCGAAGACGAGACAGGCTGCCTGCAGCGGCTCGGTGAATCCGTACGCCGTGTACGGCCAGAGAGGCGAGGCGAGCGCCGTCCCGAACACGGCGAGCCCCTGGCCGAAGGGGTCCGCACCGAGCGTCCTCGCGAGGAGGCCGGCCCCCGCCGCCGCAGCCGTCACGAGGAGGACCTGCAGGAGTACGAACAGCGTCTGAGACGTCCGCGCGCCGAAACGCGCCTCCCACGGGCCCGCGACAAGGGCGAACGGCGCCTCGAGCAGCGGGAGGCCCATGCCGTAGGGCGACACCGCGTCACCGGCCGGCCGCGAGATGGCGAACGTCTGCCCGCGCGCGATCCCGAGCTCGCCGGTGGTGGCGATCGAGATCGCGGTGTAGAGCATCTGCTGCTCGTCCGAGACGGTCCCGAACGTGCGCTCTTCGGCCGTCCCCGCGAGCAGCAGAAAGGCGGCAAAGACCGAAAGGCCGAGCGCCCGCGGGGCCCTCTTCAGGGGCGAGGGGGCCATCGGGCCGGAGCCTCACGTTCCGATCCGGCGAGGGCGCGCCGGACCGCGGCGTCGGGCTCGGTCTCCACCGTGAAGTACTCGGCGCCGTCCCGGGCGAATCCCTGATCCGCGACATGCCGGAGCGCGGCGAGAAGCGGGTCGAAGTAGCCGGAGCCGTTGAAGAGAACGATCGGCCGGGAATGGTGGCCGAGCTGACGCCATGTCACGATCTCGAAGAACTCGTCGAGGGTGCCGAAACCCCCGGCGAGCGCGAGGAAGCCGGCGGCCACGTCGGACATTCGCGCCTTGCGCTCGTGCATCGTCGCGACGACGTCGAGATGCGTGAGGCCGCCGTGCGCGATCTCCCTTTCCGCGAGGCCCGCCGGAATGACGCCGTAGACGGGTGCGCCTTCCTCGAGCACCGCGTCCGCGAGGATCCCCATGAGCCCGACGCGCCCGCCCCCGTAAACGAGGCCCGCGCCGGCGCGAGCGATCGCGCGCCCGACGGCCGCGGCGTCCTCGGCGTGAACGGGCGAAAGTCCGGTGCGCGCGCCGCAGAAAACGGCGAGCATGGGACGATCGAATGTCTGTGGCATTCCGGCAATGATGCCCGAACGGGCGCCGGGACTGTTAACGTTGCCGGCGTGAGCCCGCCCGTGCCGCTCGATCGCCCCCGCGCAGACCTTCGCGACGCGCTGCTCCGGCACACCCCGGCGGACGCACGCGAGGAAAAGCACCAGGAGGCGATTCTCCGCCTCGTCGAGACGGAACCCGCCTGCTTTTCGCGCCACTCGTTCATACCCGGGCACATCACCGGCAGCGCCTTCGTGGTTTGCCGTTCCACGGGAAAAGTCCTCCTGCACCATCACCGCCGGCTGAACGCGTGGCTGCAGCTCGGAGGGCACGACGACGGAGAGAACGATCCGCGTGCGACCGCGCTGCGGGAGGGTCGCGAGGAGTCCGGCCTTCCCGATCTCGCCCTGTTGACACCCGACCTCCTCGACGTGGACGTGCACGACATTCCGGCCGGAAGGAGCGAACCGCCTCACAAGCACCACGACGTGCGTTACGCGCTCGTGACGGAGCACCCCGACGCGATCCAGCGCGACGCGGGCGAGTCCCTGGACCTCGCCTGGTTCACTCTGGAAGAGGCTGCGAAACAAATGAACGAGCATGGGGCTCGGCGAGCTCTGGCTCGCTTGGCGACGCTTCTTTAGATTTTCTTGTATGCGGCGGCTGCTGATGCAGCCGGCCCTATTTCTTTCTGAGAGAATCCCCCGGTCTTTCTCTTTCTCCCGACAGCGACTCCTCCGCGTCCGCGTACATCCTGTCGATGACGTCTTTGTACTTCTCGTCGACGACGCGGCGCTTGATCTTCATCGTGGGCGTCAGCTCGCCGCCCTCGATCGTGAAGTCGTCCTTGAGGAGCGTGAAGGCGCGGATCTGGCGCTCGTGCGGCTCGTCGCCGTTGAGGATGTCGATCGCCTGCTTCACGAGCGAGAGGACCTTCGGATTCTTCAGGAGGGCGTCGCGATCCCGGTACTTCACGCCGGACGAGAGCGCCCAGGCCTCGAGCTTCTCGAAGTTCGGCACGATGAGCGCCGACAGGAACTTCCGCCGGTCGCCGATGAGGACCGCGGACGAGACGTACCGCACCGACCGGAGCGCCGCCTCGATCGGCGCCGGGGCGATGTTCTTGCCGTACGCGTTGATGAGAATCTCCTTCTTGCGGTCGGTGAGCGTCAGGAACCCGTCCTCGTCGAAGGAGCCGACATCGCCCGTGAGGAACCAGCCCTCCGCATCGAAGACACTTGCCGTCTCCTCGGGCTTCCGCCAGTACCCGCCCTCCATCACGTTCAAGCCCTTTGCGAGGACCTCGCCGTCCGGGGCGAGCCGCAACGTGACGCCGGGGATCGCGCGACCGACCGTGCCGAGGCGCCACTCGCCCGGGCGGTTGCATGCGAGGACGGGGCTCGTCTCCGTGAGACCGTAGCCTTCGTACACCTCGATTCCCGCCGCCCAGAAGAATTCGGCGACGTCACGGGAAAGCGGCGCGCCGCCCGAGATCGCGAAGCGGAAGCGGCCTCCGAGCCGGGCCTTGATTCTTCCGAAGACGAGCCGGTCGGCGAGCGCGAACTTCAGCCTCAGAAAGAACCCCGGCGTCTCCCCCGCCCCGACGACCGCAAGCCGTCGCACGCCGGTCGAAACGCCCCAGGAGAAGATCGCCCGCCGCAGGGCCGGAGCCTCCTCCACGGCCGCCTGGACGCGCATGAGCATCTTCTCGTACACGCGCGGCACCGCGGCGAAGCAATGCGGCTTGACCTCGATGAAGTTCTCCGAGAGCTTCTCGATCGACTCGGCGTACGTGATGGTCGCGCCTCGCGAGAAATAGAGATAGTCGACCATCCGCTCGAACACGTGCGAGAGAGGCAGGAAGGACAGGGCGCTCGTGTCGCTCGCCACGTCGAAGAGCGCCGAGCAGGCGGCGACGTTCGCCACGAAGTTCTCGTGCGTCAGAATCGCGCCCTTCGGCTCGCCCGTGGTGCCGGACGTGTAGATCATCGTCGCGAGATCGCCCGGAACGACCGACGACGCCCGCTCCTCGAAGGCGCCCGGATCCGCGCGCAGGGCCGCGAGGCCCTTCTGGACCACGGTGGTGAAAGGCGTTGCCTTCCCCGCGCTCCACGGCACCTGGTCGAGAACAATCACGTGCTTGAGGTCGGGGCACCGGTCGCGCACGTCGACGACCTTCTGGAGCTCGACCGCGCTCGAGACGACGATGACCTTCGCGAGCGAATCCCTGAGGATGTACTCGACCTGCGGCGCGAGGTAGCTCGTGTAGATGGGGACGCTGAGCGCGCCGAGGGAAAGCGTCGCGAAGTCCGTCATCGGCCACTCGGGCCGGTTCTCCGAAAGGATCGCGACGCGATCGTCGCGGTCGACGCCGAGGAGCGCGAGCCCCAGGGCGAGACCCTGCGTGCGCTCTCCGAAGTCCGCGGCCGAAAGAGGCGTCCAGTCCCCGCCGACCTTCGAGACGAGGAGCTCCGCCTTGCCGCTGGCCGCGGCGAAGTGAAAATAGTCCAGCAGCGTTTTCGCGGGAAGCGGTTCGAGCACGATCTTCCGGCCCATTATGCCGGAGACGTCGGCACCCGGCGCGGGACGGGAGAAGTCCTCTAGAGCGGCCGCACTGAGATCGAGAGCACGTCCGCGCAGCCTCGCTGGATCTCCTCGAGAACCGGCGCCTGAGGCGCCTGCCCCACCTGGATGTGGGCGCACGCGGCTTCCGCTCCCGCGAAGACGACGTTTTCCGTCTTTTCGACGTTGATGCCGGCCGCGCGCAGCACGCCGAACACGTGAGCGAGGACGCCGACGCGGTCGCGGTGCCGGACGGACAGGACATGCGTCGCCGGCGTGCGGCTCGCGAGATTGACGGCGTTCGGGACTTCTCCCGTCGAGGCGAAAGCCGCGACGATCCGCACGGTCTCTTCCGCGATGGCGGCCTGCGCCTGCTCGGTCGAGGCGCCCACGTGGTGCGTTCCGATGACGCCGGGAAGACGCACGATCCCGTCCTCGAAGTTTCCCGTGCCGGAGGTCGGCTCCTTCGCGAAGACGTCGAGACCCGCGCGCAGCCCCTTCTCCGCGATCGCGGCTTCGAGGGACGGCTGGTCGACGACCTCGCCGCGGCTCGTGTTCACGAAGAAGGCGCCCGGCTTCATCGCCCCGAAGAACCTCGCGTCGAGCATGCCTCTCGTCTCCTTCGTGAGCGCGCAGTGGACGGTCACGACGTCGGAAGCGGCGGCGAGCGCGTGAATCGAATCGGCGCGCGCGATGCCGAGCCGGGCCGCGCGGTCGTCGTCCAGCGAGCGGCTCCAGGCGACGACCGGCATTCCGAAGGCCTTCGCGCGCGTCACGACCTCGAGGCCGATCGCCCCGAGACCGATGACGCCGAGCGTCCGGCCCGCGAGGCCCCTGGCCTTGCCGTACTCGGCCTTGTTCCACTTCCCGTCGCGGAGGTCCACCGCCTGATCGACGAGGCGCCGGTCGAGGGCGAGGACGAGGCCCCATGCCAGCTCCGCCACGGCGATCGAGTTCTTGCCGGGGCAGTTCGAAACCGCGATCGCGCGCGCCGAAGCCGCCGGAAGGTCGATCGTATTCACGCCCGCGCCAGCCCGCACGATCAGCGCAAGACCGGAGGCGCCCTCGATCTCCGCCGCCCCGACCTTCGTCGATCGGACGACGAGCACTTCCGCGCCGGTCTCGGCGAGGCGCGCGCCGAGGGAAGCGCCCTCGATCTTCGGCTCGTAGACGACCTCGCAGCCGAGAGCCTTGAGGCCGGTGAGACCAGACTCTTCGAATTTGTCTGCGACGAGAACTTTCATGACGAACCTCAGAATCGGTGTACGAAAAGGCCGGAGCGCAGCTTCGGCTCGAACCACGTGGATTTCGGCGGCATCGTGACGCCGGCGTCGGCGATTGCCATGACGTCGGAGATCTGCGTCGGGTACATCGCGAACGCGACCGCCCCGCGCCCGGAGCGCACGCGCTCCTCCAGCTCACCCGTCCCCCGGATCCCGCCGACGAAGTCGATTCGCGGGTCCGTGCGGGGGTCGCCGATGCCGAGGACGGGACCGAGCAGGCGATCCTGGAGGATCGAGACGTCGAGAGAGGCGACCGGGTCCTTAGAAGCAACCGGCTCTCGGAGGGTCATGGTCTGCCAAGTTTCTTCGAGGAAGAAGGAAAAGTCGCCGCGGCGGCGCGGCTCGGGCGCTTCGGCGGGCCGTACGTCGAACCGCTCGCGCACCTTTCTAAGAAAATCTTCTTTCCCCAGTCCTCCCAGATCCTTCACGACGCGGTTGTACGGGAGGATCGCGAGCTGACGGTCGGGGAAGATGGTGGCCGGAAACCAGTTGACGGGGTGCTCGTCGGGAAGGGTCCCGAGCTTCTCCTTCAGCGTGGCGCGCGCACGCGCAGCCGACGCGCAGCGGTGATGGCCGTCGGCGACGTAGAGAAGCGGTACCGCCGCGAAAGAGGCGACGAAGAACGCGACGTCACCCTCCGGCACGATCCAGAGCGTGTGTCTCACGCCGTCCGGAGCCTCGAAGTCGAACTCCGGGGCCGTCGCGGTCACCCGGGCGACGCGACCGTCGATCGCGTCCGCCGCCCTATAGGTCAGGAAGACCGGCTCGGCGTGCGCGGACTGCGCGAGCAGGTGTCGAACGCGGTCGTCCTCCTTGTCGGGGCGCGTCTTCTCGTGCTTGCGAATGACGTCCGCGTCGTAGTCGTCGACCGAGCACGCCGCGACGAGGCCGTCCTGCTTGCGCCCCCTCCACGTCTGCCGGTAGACGAGCAGCCGGGGCACGGGGTCGCTCTCGAGCGTGCCGTTCGCGTAAAAGGCGTCGAGGTTCTCGCGCCCCTTCGCGTAGACGGCGTCCGCGTGGAGGTCCACGTCCTCGGGAAGGTCGATCTCCGGGCGGCAGACGTGCAGGAACGACGACGGATTGCCTGCCGCAAGGGCGCGCGCCTCGCGGGTATCCACGACGTCGTAAGGGACGGACGCGACGCGTGCGGCGAGTTTCCGGGGCGGGCGGCCGGAGGGGAACGGACGGATGCGTGCCATGGGGCGGAGTATCCCCCACCCCCGGGCCTTGCGCCGGGCGCCCGTGCTAGACTTTCCCATCGATCGGACCCGCTACTGAAAGGAAATTCCGGGAATGAAACTGTACGTCGGCAATCTCTCCTACGGTGTGAACGATGCCTCCCTCCGGGCCCTCTTCGAACCTCATGGAGCCGTCGAATCGGCCACGGTCGTCGCGGATCGTGAGTCGGGCCGCTCCAAGGGATTCGGCTTCGTCGAGATGAGCGACGCGGATGCCCAGAAGGCCATCCAGGCGCTCAACGGGTCGCAGCACGACGGTCGCACGATCCGCGTAAACGAGGCCCGTCCGAAGACCGACGAGCCGCGCGGACCCCGCGGACCCCGCTGAGCGGGCGCGGGTTGCGGGCTGCCGAAGGGGCACCCGCGACATGACTCGTTTCTTTCGGGCTGCGACCCTGCCGGTTGCGGCCCTTTTTCTTTTTGCGGGCGCCGCGCCTCCCGGGGACGATCTCGTGTTCACCGGCGGGCGGATCGCGGACGGCACGGGGAAGGCGGCATTCCGCGGAGATCTGGCTGTCCGAGGCGGCCGCATCGCCGCCGTGGGCAACCTCGCGCCCGACCGGATCGCCCGGGCCCGCCGCCGGGTCGACGCCACCGGCCTCGTCGTCGCGCCGGGGTTCATCGACCTTCTCGGCCAGTCCGAGTACAACGCTCTCGTCGACCGGCGTGCGGCCTCCAAGATCACGCAGGGGATCACGTCCGAGGTGACGGGCGAGGGCGAGTCGATCGCGCCCCTCGATGAAACGCTCCTGAAGAGTAACGAGGACACGTACCGCCACTACGGCCTCAGGCCGGACTGGTCTTCGCTCCTCACGTATTTCATGAGGTTCAAGCGGACTCCGCCCACGATCAACCTCGGGACTCTCGTCGGCCTCGGGGGGCTCCGGCGGATGGTCCTCGGCATGGAGGACCGGCGAGCCGGCCCGACGGAGCTCGACAGAATGAAGGCGCTCGTCGCGCAGGCCATGGCAGACGGCGCGCTCGGAGTCTCCACGTCGCTTCAGTACGTCCCCGATCTTTACAACACCACCGACGAGATCATCGCCTGTGCGAAGGTCGCGGCCTCCCGCGGCGGCGTGTACTTCACCCACCAGCGCTCCGAGGGAAACCGGATCGACTCGTCGCTTGCGGAGGTGTTCCGGATCGCGCGGGAAGCCCGCATCCCGGCGAACGTGTGGCACCTGAAGACCGCCTATCGGCGCAATTGGGGAGCGATGCCGAGCATCCTCGCGGCCTTCGCGGCCGCGCGCGCCTCGGGGCTGGATGTGGCGGCGAACCAGTACCCGTGGAACGCGGGTTCGAACGGGCTGGACGCGTGCCTCCCGCCCTGGGTGCGCGAGGGCGGTCGCGAGAGGCTGCTTGCGCGCCTGCGCGATCCCGAGGCGCGGGCCCGCATTCGGAACGAGATGGCCGAGGACGCCGACTCCTGGGAGAACCAGTGGTACGGCTCGAACGGCGGGTCCGGCGTCATGCTCGCCGCCGTTCTCAACCCCGAGCTCAAGAAGTACGAAGGCGGGACGCTCCAGGAAATCGGCGCGCTCATGAAGAAGGACCCGCGCGACGCGTTGATGGACATCGTCCTCGCCGACCGGGCGAACGCGCAGTGCATCATCTTCGTGATGAGGGAGGACGACGTCCGTGCAGCCTTGAAGGATCCCTTCGTGGGCTTCTGCACGGATTCCGGGGCGGTGGCCACGGACGGGATCTACTCGGAAGAGCGGTCGCACCCTCGGGCCTGGGCCTCGACGGCGCGGATCCTCGCAACTTACGTGCGCGACGAGAAGCTCATTTCCCTCGAAGAGGCCGTGCGGAAGATGACGTCGTTCTCCGCCGCGCGCGCCGGGCTCCGCGATCGCGGCATCCTGAAGCCCGGGCTGGCCGGCGACGTCGTCGCCTTCGACCCCGTCCGCGTGAAGGCCGTTTCGACGTACGCCAGCCCCCTGCATTATTCCGAAGGCTTCCCTTACGTCGCCGTCAACGGCGCCCTCGTCGTCGACGGCGGAAAGATCACGGCGGAGCGCCCCGGGCAGCCGCTCCTCGGGCCCGGCGCAACGCGCTGACGGCGGGCCGCTACCGCACGGCGACCACCGCGCCCGCCTGTGACGGCAGGACGATCGTCTTCCGCCACTTCTCGAGGAGCTCCACGACGCTGTCGCCGATCCTGAGGAGGTTCTCGCGGCTCGAGCCGCCGAGGTGCGGCGTCATGAGGACGTTCGGCGCCGACAGGAGCGGGCTGTTCGGGTCGGGCGGATCGCTCAGGAAGACGTCGGTCGCGTAGGCGCGCACCTTTCCCGACGCGAGAGCGGCCGCGAGCTCCGGCTCCACGACGATCGAGCCGCGGGCGGTATTCACGATCACGACGCCGTCCTTCATCTTGGCGAGCGTGTGCTCGTTCACGAGGCCGCGCGTCTCGGCCGTGGCCGGGACGTGGAGGCTGATGAAGTCGGCGCGATGGAAGAGCTCGTCGAGGTCGTCCACGAGCTCGGCCAGGGCGTGGTTCGCGATCTGCGGGTCGTAGGCGATGACCTTCATTCCGAAGGCCTGGGCTCGCCGCGCCACCTCCGTGCCGATCAGGCCGGCGCCGACGAGGCCGAGAGTCTTGCCGTAAAGCTCGGTGCGCTTGAGCTCCTTCTTCAGGAAACGCCCCTGCTTGAGGCCGGTGTGGCCCTCGACGACGCGACTCGGGACGGCGAGCATGAGCGCCATCGTGAGCTCCGCCACGGCGACCGAGGACGCGCGAGGCGTGTTCTTGACGTCGATCCCGCGCTCGCGGCAGGCCTGGATGTCGACGTTGTCGAGGCCGACGCCGCCACGGATCACGAGCTTCAGGTTCGGGGCTCCGTTCAGGAACTCCCGCGTCACTTTCGTCTTCGAGCGCACGAGGACGGCTTCGGCGTCCTTGAGGCGTGCCGGGTCGGTGAGGACCTCGCCGAACGGGGCGAGGCGGCCGGGAAGGGACTCGTCAAATGCGTCGGCGATCAGGATTCTCATGGGAAATCCTCCCTTGGAACCAAGCTAGGCGGCCGGGAGGCTCTTCGGCATGATCCAGACGAATCAGAGGAGGACGGAGAAAGAGGGATTTCTTAGAAAGAAGGGGGAAAGGGGGTGCCGCCCACATGGACCGCGTGCCTCGTACTCCCGGTCTTCATTCTTTCTTTCTAAGAAGATCCTCTATGGGCGTTACCTTCAGCCCTGTGGCCGGCGGATGAGATTCACCGCCTCCTGGAGCGCGGGGGTCCCTCCGCCGTTCTCGGCCTTTTCTTCCGACTCCGGTCTCTCCTTCTCGTCACCCTCGCCCGGCGCGAGGAACAGGTTCGTCTCGACGCCGTGCTGCTTCGTGTACATCTCGTAGTAGCGGCCCCGGGAGGCGTAGAGCTCCCCGTGCCTGCCCCGCTCGACGATGAGGCCGTTCTCGACGACGAGAATCTGGTCCGATCGCCGGATCGTGGAGAGCCGGTGCGCGATGACGAACGTCGTGCGCCCTTTCATGAGGAACGACAGCCCCTCCTGGATGAGCGCTTCGGACTCGGAATCGAGGCTCGACGTCGCCTCGTCGAGGATGAGGATGCGCGGGTCCGCGAGGATCGCGCGCGCGATCGACACGCGCTGGCGCTGCCCGCCCGAGAGCTTCACCCCGCGCTCGCCGACGATCGTGTCGTATTTCTTCTCGAAGGTCTCGGCGAACTCGTCCACGCGCGCGATCCGGCACGCTCTCAGGATCTCCTCCTCCGAGGCCTCGGGGCGCGAGAACGCGACGTTCTCGCGGATCGTGCCGTCGAAGAGAAAGGTCTCCTGCAGGACGACGCCGAGCGCGGTCCGATAGGAGTCGAGACGCACCGTCGAGAGGTCCACGCCGTCCACGCGCACGACGCCGCCCGTCGGGACGTGGAAAGCGGCCACGAGCCCGATGATCGTGCTCTTGCCCGAGCCCGAGGGCCCGACCAGCGCGGTCACGGTGCCCGGCAGCGACTGGAAGGAGACTCCGTGGAGCACCTCCTTCCCTTCCTCGTACGCGAACTTGACGTCCTGGAAGGCCACGTCGCCCGTGATCTCGGGAAGCGCGACCGTCCGGCGTGGATCGGCGTCCTCCGGCCTCTCCGAGAGGATCTCGCGCGTCCTCTCCAGCCCCGCGAGAGCCTCCGTGAGCTGGGTTCCGATCGCGACGATCTGGAAGATCGGAGCCACGAGGAAGCCCATGAAGATCGTGTACGTGAAGAATCCGCCCAGCGTGAGCGTTCCGGCCAGGATCTGGCGGGCTCCCACGTACATCACGACCGCACCCACGACCCCCAGCATGACGGTCGAGGAAAGGCTCATGATGCTCGTGGACGTGAGCGTCTTCAGGACGTTGTCGAGAAGGCGCTTCACGCCCGCGGCGAAGACGTTCTCCTCCCGCGCCTCGGCGTGGTAACCCTTGACGACGCGCACTCCGCCCAGCGACTCCATGAGGCGGCCGGTGACCTCCGCGTTGATCTTTCCGCGCTCGCGGAAGATGGGACGGATCGTGCCGAAGGCCCGGTTCAGGACGAGGCCGAAGCCCACGAGGAACGTGAACGCGAGAAGCGTCATCGTCGTCGAGATCTTGAAGAGCACGACGAGCGCGATCGCCGCCGTCAGGAGGCCGCCGGCGAACTCGACGAGACCCGTGCCGATCAGGTTCCGCACGCCCTCGACGTCCGACATGATTCGTGACACGAGCGCGCCGGCCTTGTTCGCGTCGTAGAACGTCACGGGCAGCCGCCCGATGTGCGCCTGGACCTTCCGCCGAAGCTCGGCGATGAGGCGCTGGGCAGCCTTCGAGAGAAGCTGCGTGAGCGAGAACGACGTGACGCCCTGGACGAGCGTCGCCGCGAGCACGGCGCCGAGGAGCGGCAGCAGCATCTCCATGTGCTTCTTGCCGATCACGTCGTCGATCAGCCACTTCGTCGAGGCGGGCAGCACGAGCCCCGACACGCGGTTTATCGCCATCAGGACGAAGCCGAAAGCGAGGATTCCCTTGCGGGGAGCGACGAGCGCCTTGATATCGGGCAGGAGCGCCCGCAGGCGCTCGGACTTCGGGAGCTTCGGCCGCTCTTCGCGGACCCGTCCGGGCGATCTCTCCGCGCCCGGAAGCCGCCCCATCGGGTTCTTTATCGCGGCCACGGATCCTCCTCGGTCTCCTTGAACGCGACTCCCCGTGCGGCCAGCCCGTCCACGAAGGCGGCGAAGAGCTCGGGCCGCCCGCCGAGCAGCTCCACCGGAAGCCGCCCCATCGGGTTCTTTATCGCGGCCACGGATCCTCCTCGGTCTCCTTGAACGCGACTCCCCGTGCGGCCAGCCCGTCCACGAAGGCGGCGAAGAGCTCGGGCCGCCCGCCGAGCAGCTCCAGCGGAAGCACGCCGGGGTCCCGGAGCGAGCCCGACGCGAGGAGCTCCGCCGCGATCACGCACGGGAAGCCCGTGGTGCGCGCCATGGACGTCGCGCCCGTCCTCACGTCCGTGCGGTCGAAGAGGTCGTAGACGAGGCGGACCGGCCGGCCGGCGCGCGAGCCGCGCGACTCGACGCGGAGAACGGTGAACTCCTCTTCGCCCTCGGGTCTTTTCCACAGGGCGAAGAGGAGCGCCTCGGCGACCGCACGCGGCGAAACGCGCGCGCCGCCCGCCTCGACGGGCTCGTCGCGGAGAAAGCCGGTGTCGCGCAGGAGCCGCATCTTCTCGGCGTGTCCCGGCCAACGCAGCGTCTGCTCGCGCAGATTCCGCGCCTTCACCGTCTTGAGAACCGTGCGGAGGCCGTCCGTCAGGAATGCCTCGAGCGTTCCGACGCCCGGCAGGTCGAAGCGCGTCACCTCGGAGAGGGCGGGCTTCGTGACGAGGAGCCCGTCCTCGACGAGGCGCGCGGGGCGCGTGTACTCCTCGATGACGTCGGTCGCGGAGAACACGATGCGGTACTCCCACGGCGGCACGCGCCGGAACGGGAGGCCCCCGACGGAGATGACGATCGAGTCGATCGCATCGAGCCGCCCGGCCGCACGCCCGCACGCGAGGTTCGACAGGCCCGGCGAGACGCCGCAGTCCACGATCGCGGGAACGCCCTTCCCCTTCGCGGCGCCGTCCAGCCGGAACGGGTCCTCGGGGGCGAAGGAAATGTCCGCCACCGGCTTGCCGGCTTCGATCACCGTCCCGAGCATCGCGTGCCCCAGGAACCCGGGCACCGCGCCGACGACGACATCCGCGGAAGCGACGGCCGCGGCGACCGCGGTCGCGCTCGCGAAATCGAGGCGTTCGGTCACGACGCGCGGCCGGCCCGCGAAGAAGCCGAGGGCGTCCTCCGAGCGATCGCAGACGAGAACCTCGAACCGCCCGTCGTCGGCGAGCGTCCGGGTGATAAGGGAACCGACGAGGCCCGCTCCGAGGACGGTGACACGCGGCATGAGGGGATTATGGGGTGGCTCAGAGGATGCGCGAAAAGCGCGGCTTCGCAGCGAAATCCGGCACCCAGGTGCGACCGTCCCGCGGGAGCCACAGGATGTGGAGGACGGCGGATGGGGATCCTTCGAAAGCCACGGCGTGCGCGCCGGCTTCGAGCTCGAACACGGCGCTCTCGATGCGGAGCCCGTCGATCGTGAGCGTCCCGCTCCCGAGGAGAGAGGCCGGCTCGACGAAGTACCGGTCCTTGCGCACGGCGCGGAAACGCGACGCCACGCGCCCCGTCGCATCCGCGCGGTAGCTTTGCCCCCAGAGCCACAGGTCTCCGCTGTAAGGTTTGAAATTCTCCCCGAGGAACGCCAGCAGGGATTCGGGAAGGCCGCCCGTGCGCACGTCGTGGAGAAACAGGACCGTCCCGCTCTTGAGGATGTCCTCCGGGATGCGCCGCGCGAGCATGTCGCCGAGGCGCCGCCGCATCGGCGCGTCCGTATAGAAGTAGAACGACGCCGAGGGCCGCGCCACGTAGCTTCCCGAGTTGTCGTAGGCCGCGTCTTTGGGGGAGGTCAGGGCGGCCACCTGGGCGAGAACGTCGTACTGAAGTGCGTTGCTCTGCCGCGCGTAAAGGTCGACCCGGCGGAGAGCGAGCGCGGGCGCCGAAAGCGCGAGGGCGACGGCGAGCGTAGACGCGAGCCGCGCCACCGGCGGCGAAGCACCCAGCCGCGAAGACCCCGTGGCCGCCGCGGCCGCCAGCACCCCGACGCCGCGGCCCGCGAACACGCCGACGAAGCCCAGGAAGGGAATCAGGTTGTAGTCGAAGGGAGCCTTCAGCGCGAGGAAGCAGGCAAGGCTGCTCGCGAAACACGCGATGAGGAGGACATTTGGATCGGAGATCGACCCTCCCCGGCGCCTCCATGCCGCCGCCGAAACGGCAACCCCGGCCCCCGCGAGCAGGCAGGCGGCGACATACCCGTCCGCGGCCGGAGCGAGTGCCTTGCGGAAGGAGAATCCCGGATATTCGGTCTGCCACCGGAAGGCCCACCCGAAGCAGAACGTCAGGAACCCGTTCCACGAACCCGTCACGGTGAGGTAGAGGGCAGCGAGAGCTCCGACCGCTCCGCTGCCCCCCCACGCGGCTCCGACGGACCCGAACGCGGAAGGCCCGCCTCGCCGGGATCGCGCCGTTTCGACCGCGAGAAGCGCCCCCGCGGGCAGGCCGTACAGGAGCGCCTTCTGCGAGCTCCACGCGGCGAGCGCGAGGAGAACGCCCGCGGCCGCTCCCCGGACGCGCGGCGAGGGCCAATCGAGAAAAAGCACGGCGAGGCCCGAAAGAAAACACGCGAACGCGAGCGTATCGTGCCGGATCTCGGTGGCGCGGATTGCGAAAGGCGTGATCGTGAAGAGAATCGCCGGAGCCGCGATCGCCGCGACGACCCCCTCGCGCCTGTTCACGGCGAAGGCGGCCAGCCCCACCACGAAGACGAGACCGAGCATCGCGAGCCGAAGGAAGAGCACGTTGCCCGGGTTGTCGCTCATGAGAAGCCACAGACCCCCGAGGATCTGGTAGAGGAACGGAAAGTGGAAATCGCAGAAGTCGCGGTACGGAAGAGAACCGCGACTCGTCAGCCACGACGCGTGGGCGTGCATGAGCTCGTCGATCGAGAAGTACTTGTTGAGCGCAAGCCGGCTGGCCTCGGTCGAGCCCGCCGCGAGAAGAGCGAACGCGACGAGCGCCGGGAACCGTGCGCCCCGGGTAGTGTCGCCGGCGGCCGCGCTCAAGGCAGCCCCAGGCGCACCCGGAAGGGCCTCTCGCGCGCGGCGTCCGCAACGTGCTGGAAGTAGAAACGGCGAAAACGCTGGTAGTCGTTCCTGACGGTCTCGTCGGACGCGGACGACATGCGCCGCGCGTAGCCGTCCAGCCACGAGGGGAAATCCTCGAACGCCGCGCCCCGTCGCTTCCAGGCGTCCAGCACGACCGGATCCCAGTGAAGAAGGAAGCCGCTCACGGGCCCGAATCGAATCGGCACGACGGGAATGTACGCCGGGAAACGGCTCGTCTCGTACCCGAGCGCCTGAAAGGCGACATGGACCTTCCGGACATCCACGACATACAGGGGTGGCGGCCACTTCTCGTGACCGGGGCGGCCGCGTTGAGCGATGGGCTGCCTTGCGATGAGAGGGTCCGTCAGGCCGTGGGCCTCGACCACCGTGGGAATCCGGGCGCGGTACGCAAGGCGCACCTCGGACCCGTACACGAGGGCGCGCACCGGCAAACCGTCGAAAAACCGCCGGAGGATCTCGCTGCGAAAATCGGTCTCGGCGTTTCGCTTGAGGCTGTAGTACTCCCACTCGTTGGCGACGCCCGACTCGCGCCGCGTACCCGTGACGGGCCTCGGCACGAGCGGCGGTACCACGACGGGCAGCGCCGCGACGACGAGCGCGAGGGCGGCCGGCGTGCGCGAGGGAAGCGCCGTCCAGCCCAGCTCGAAGAGGATCAGGTAGAAGGGTGTCGCCGGAAGCAGCATCCGCGCGTACATGAAGTCGCCGCCCACGCGCACGACGTAGAGCGTGTACCCCGACGCGAGCGCGAGCGCGAGGAGAACCCGCGGCAGCCACGCGGAAGCCAGCGTTTCCCTGCGGGGGGAACCCTCCGTCCGCCACCTCAACCATGCCATCAGGAGCAGGACCGGGCCGAACGTGAGGACTCCGTACTTCTCGGCATAGAGCTGCAGGTAGCGGAGCCCCTGATCCCACCAGGCGACGTTCGCCGACTTCGCCCAGTACGTGTTCGGGACGAGCGAGCCGTAGTACGCGAGGCGAAACGCCTCGAGCGGGAGAACGAGCAAGAGGAACCCCCCTGCATACGCGGCCGCGGGTGGCACGCGGCGCGCGCGCAGAAGGAGGAACGCGCCGCCGATCGCCGCGGGCAGAGCGCCGTCGGGACGCGTGAGCGTCGCAAGACCGAAGGCGGCGCCCGCCAGAAGCGCGCGGCCGGGAGGAAGTGGGCCCACGAGAAGGACGTAGCCCGCGACGAGAAGGAACGTGAAGAGCGACGTTTCGAGGCCGGACGTCGCAAACGCGACGAGGTCCCCGTGTGCGGCGGCCGCGAGCGCCGCGACCGGGATCGCCGCCCACGCGGGTGAGGGCAGGCGCGAGCGGAGGCGCGCGTGGTCCCACGCGAGGAGCGCGAGCGTCGCGCCGAAGCATGCGACGCCCCACGCGTTCGTCCACGCTTCCGGGTCGACGCCGAGCGCGAACGCGGGCGCGGTCCACAGCACCCAAAGGAAATTCGTGAAGCCCTCCACGCGTTCGCCGGCATTGAAGACGAGACCGAGGCCATCGACGAGGTTCTTCGCGTAGCGGAAGACGATGTAGGCGTCGTCGCAGGTCCACGCGTCGCGAAGCGCTGCCGAAACGCCCCAGGCGACGGTCGCCGCGACGAGTCCGTGAACGAGCAAGGGTCGCGGCGCGCGGGCGTCGAACTCCGGAATCGCTCTCATCGAGTGGGTCTCGGGCCAGTCTACCGAACGGCGGATGGCAAACAAGGCAGGACCCAGTCGGTATGATCCTCGGGATGGATCGTGGCCCGCGGGGACCGAGGTCGCGCGCGTCCTGTCCGATTTGCGCATCCGCGATGACGCCGTCCTCTTCCATCTCCTGGGAGAACCTGACGTGGTGGACCTGCCCCGCGTGCGGTGGCGGCTGGAGGGAGCCGTACGTCGCCGAGACGGAGTCTTCCGACGAGGAGACGTCCGGTACGTACGGCCGATACCTGGACAACATGCCGCTCTTCGAGACGATTGCCGGAGAGAAGGCGAAGTGGATCCGGAGCACCGCCCCGCTCAATACCGTCTCCGTGCTCGAGGTGGGACCGGGCGCGGGCGCGGTCGCCGATGCGCTCGTGAGGGACGGACTTCCACGCGCGCGGTACGCGGCCGTGGAATCGAATGCCGCGTTCGCGGACGCTCTCGAAGCGCGCGGATTCGTCGTCTTTCGCGGCCCGTCTCCGGAAGCGCTGCGGGCCGCAGCCGCGTTTCACAACCGCGAGGGACGCCTGATCGTCGTTCTCCTCGACAACGTGCTCGAGCACGTTCCCGGCCCGCGGGACTTCCTCGTGTCCCTCCGCGATGCGCTCGAAGTCCCCTTCGTGGTCCTGATCGAGGTCCCGAACGAGAAAGGACTCCCGTGGCGAGCTCCGCTCCAGGACGTCCTCCGCGGAATCCGGAAGCCGCCGACTTTTCCCGGACACATCAATCTCTTCACGCGGGGCAGTCTCGAGGGGCTCCTCGCGGACGTCTTCGACGGCGGCGCGACGGTCCGATCCAAAGGGCTCCGTCACGTCGACGAGGTCCGCCGCCTTCTCCAGTCGGAGACCGTGCCGTTCGCCGTTCGAGCCGTCCTCGCGCTCCTTCGAGCCGTGCCGGTCGATCGCGCTCTCGGGGTTGCGTACTTCCTTCGGGCCGAAGCGCGTGGAAGACCTTCGGCCCGATCGAGCCGCGCCGCGCCGACGAACGGCGCGCAAGGGACGGAGGCACCGTGACCGCGAAGGTGACCCTTCTCAAGGCCCTGGACCGATACGTCGGCGGCACGGCGGCACGCGTGCTCGGGCGGTGGAACTATCGAAGGACGACGGGACCGCCGTTCGTCGAAATCGCGCCGGGCCACGTGAAGCACGTGCTCTTCATCCGGCCGGGTGGGATCGGCGACCTGCTCCTGCTCCTCCCCGCGGTACGAAACGTCCGGGAGGCGCTTCCGGGTGTTCGCGTGACGCTCGCGGGCGAGCAGCGGAACCGGGTCGCCGCGGCTTTGACCGACCTTTTCGACGAGATCATCTGCTACGACGAGAACCCGATCGCCTTTCTCGGAAGACTCCGGCGCGGCGGCTTCGACGTGGTCGTCGACTCCGAGCAATTCCACTACTCGTCGTGCGTGTTCGCGCTGCTTTCACGCGCCCCCGTCCGCATCGGCTTCAAGACGATCCCCGTCCGCAACGAGCTGTACACGCATCTCGTCGACTATCCGATGGACCGCCACGAGTCCGAAGCCTTCGGACTCCTCGTGCGGCCGCTCGGCGCCGCGCCCGTCCGTCCGTCCGAGACGGCGGGGCTCATCGCTCGCGACCGCCTTCCACAGGTGGTTCCGGGCATGCCGCAGGACCCCGGCGAGCTCGTCACCGTTTTCCCGTACGGCGGTGCGCGCGAAAAGGCGTGGCCGACCGGCCGATGGGCGGAAATCGTGCGCCGCCTGCTCGCGCGGAATCGCGGCGCCGTCGTTCTCGTCGGGGGCCAGGACTCGCTCGCCCTCTCCGAGGAGATCAGGCATGCGGTGAACGACGTTCGCCTCGTGTCCCTCGTCGGGCGTCTCAGCTTCCCCGAGACCGCCGCCGTGCTGGCGCGGAGCCGCCTGTACCTCGGAGCCGATACCGGCGTCACGCACCTGGCGCTGGCTCTCGGGGTCCGAACCGTCGCTCTCTACGGACCTTCCGACGAGCGGAAGTGGGGCCCGCCCTCCGGTCTCGGAAGCGCCGTCTCGACCAGCGTCCCCTGCCGGCCGTGTTCGATCTTCGGCTACTACAAGCTCTGCCGCACGATCGACTGCATGGACCGGATCTCGCAGGATCTGGTGTGGAGCGCGATCGAGCGCGAGCTCGCGACGGAAGGATGATCGCGACGCGTGGATTTCGAGCCGGCTTCGTCTGGGCCGCTGTGGGCTTCTGCGTGTCCGGCGCCGGCCTGTGGTTCGCGTTTCGCCACCTCGACTCGCGGGCGGCGCTCGGCGCAATCCGCGACATGCGCCCAGCGCCTCTCGCGCTGACCACCCTGCCGCTCGTTCTCGGAACCCTGCTTCGGGCCGTCCGTTGGAACGTCCTCGTGAACAGCCGGTCGATCCGTCCCTCCCTTGCGGCCATCCTCGTGTCTTCTTTCTTCAACGGAATCCTGCCGCTTCGCGCCGGCGAGGCCATGCGCGTCCTGTATTTCGCGAGGCGGACCGGAGCGCCGCTCGCGGCGATCGGCACCGGCGCCGTCCTCGAGCGCGTCCTGGACGTCGCGACCCTCGCGATTCTCGGAGCGACCGTTTTTTCAACGGCGGCCGTCCACGAGCTTCCGCGTCTCGTCGTTCCCCCACGGGCGCTGTGGGTCTTCGGCCTCCTCCTCGCGCTCGGACTCGGAACGGCCGCGATGATCGCCGGCAGGCGGAAGGAAGGAGAGTCGCCGGGATTCACGGGCAGACTCCTCGGCGACGTGGCCCGTTCCCTGGCGAGCCTTGCCTCGCCGCGGCGGGCAGCTCTCGCGGCCGTCCTGTCCGTCGCCATGTGGCTGATCACCGCCGCCCCATTCGTCCTCGTTCTTCGAGCGGCCGGGGCCGCCGCCTCGCCCCGCGATGGCCTCGTGATTCTCCTCGTCGTCACGCTCGCAATCGCACTGCCGTCGACGCCCGGATTCGTCGGAACGTTTCACGCAGGCTTTGTTCTGGGGGCGGATGCCGTCGGGATTCCGCGGTCCCTCTCCGTTCCGGCCGCCGTGGTCACGCATCTCCTCCTGCAGGCACCCTTCATCCTCGGCGGGGCGGCCGTGGTCGCCTCGAGCGGCCGGGGATTCCTCGAGCCGGAAGGTCAGGGCGCGGGAAGCGTCCGGCGCTCGTAGATCGCCGTGCCGAGACCTTCGGCGATCGGCACGTAGTCACGCGCGAGAAGGCCCCGCAGCTCGGGGAAGTCACGGGACGTGTCGACGCCCTGGACCCAGGGCTTGTCCGGCCCGTAGACGTCGACGACGAAACGCGGCTTCGCCGCCTCGAACTGCGCCAGAAAGCGCCGGCGCAGCTCCTGCACGTACGGATTCGAGACCCGGATGTAAAAGAAACTGTCATACATGAACGGCGTCGCGATCCGCGCACGCGACAGCAGCATGGCGTGGACCGCGCCTCCGGTTATGTCCAGCGGCTGAACGAGGTCGCCCGGACGAAGCCTCTCCTTGAGAATTGCGGCGATCTGATCGGGCCGCCCGCTCTTCGGCGGGGGAAGCGCCCCGCCGGCGAGCTGGAACTTCACGCCGCCGTTCAGGGGCAGAGAGGTCACCGCGACGGCGACGAGCAAAGCCGGAGCCAGCCACGCCAGCCGTTCGGAATCTTCCGGTATCTCACTCCGCTCGAAGAGGCAGAGTGAGGAGAGAAGCAGCGTGAAGTAGAAAGCGATCAGCCAGTGGTAGTCGAAAAAGCGGCCCTGAAGCCCGACGTAGAGGGAGTACGCGGCGGCAAGGCCCACGAGGAGAGCCGCCATGCGCTTGCGCCGCGGCTCGACACGGCGCGCCGTGAGAACGAGGGCGGCTCCGACGACGGCCGGCACGAGCCAGATGCGCTGGTGGCCGAAGGCGAGCATGCCGTTGAGAAGATAGGGCCACTTCTCGGATCCCAGCATCGTGCGGTGAAGTCCGTTCACGCTGGCGTAAACGGGGGCGTACCGCGTGTAGAGCTCGAGCATGAAAGGCCAGGCGCCGCTGCGCACGAGGTACGTCACGAGGACGGCGACGGGCAGACCGACTCCCGCCAGCGCGGCGAGGAGGACTCCCATCGCGCGGCGCGCCCGGCCGGGCGGGCCGGGCGTGATCCACGCATCGTGAACGGGAAGCGCGAGGACCAGCGGAAAGCCGATGAGCACCTGTGGCTTCACCGTGGCCGCGAGGCCGAAAAAAAGACCGGCGAGGAGCGCCGGCAGCAAACCCCCGCGAGCGGCTGGACGGGAGACGACGGCGAGCGCGAGCGAGAGAGGCAGGAGCATCAGAAACTCGCGCTGCAGGCTCATCCACGGGCCGAAACCCAGGTACGCGAGACCGAAGAGAAGCGCCGCCGCCCCTGCCACCCGCGTGCCGAACGGCTTCATGGCGAGAAACGTCGCGGCCAGAACTCCCGCGAGCCAGGCAAGGTCTCCAATCCGCATGCCGAGGTCGGAGTAGCCGGACGGATGGCCGATCAGATAGTTGACGAAGTACGTGCCGGCCATGTTCATGTCGACGAGGTCCCGGTAAGGCACCGCCCGATGGACCTCGATCATCCAGGCGATATAGGACATGAGGGGCCCGTCATGCTGCGAGCGCCAGGCGAGTGAACGGGTGGCGAGAGTGAAGAAGAACAGCGAGCCCGCGCAGAGCGTTACGAGGATCGCCTTGCGTCTCAATCTGACGAAATCATAACCCTCGCGGCGCCCGCTCCCGCGGAACGAAAAGCAGTCCCTCCGACGCGTGCCGAAGAGGAGCCGGTCCCAGCTCACCGCCGATTTTCCGCACCGCCACGTACCGGCGCGAGACCTCCAGAAAGAACCGATCGAGGAGACCGTGTCCGTAAACCGCAGCTCCGTATTCCGGGTAGGCCCGGTTCGTCACGAGAAGTGCGTCCGGCGCGCGCTCGCGAAGCCTGCGGATCATCAGGTCCTCCGCCGCGGCGTCCTGGGTTCCGGGGACGAAGAGCTCGTCGACGAAGGGGTTCTTCCGGCCGGTCGCGAAGAGAAGGAATCCCGGTTCGGGGAAGATGCCCACAGTTCCGCCCTCGGGCACCGTCTCCCGGATGACGCGCTCCGCCTCCAGAACAAAACGCGCCTCGGAGGGAAGCAGGAAGACCGAAAGGCCCGGGAGCTTCACGAACGTCAGGGGCGCGAGGCCGATCCCCTGGACCCGCGCTCCAATCTGGGCGAGACAAAGGCCGAGAACGAGAGCCGTGAATGCAGGCCGCGCCGAAAACCGACGCGCCAGCCAGGCAAGGGCGACGACGAGAGCGAGCGGAGCCGAGAAGGCCCCGTAGACGGGGTTCCGAAGGAAGAAAGGCTGGCGGAGAAGCGCCGGGAGCATGACGAGGGCTACTCCGACCGACGCGGCGAGAATCGCCGGGATCCCCCGCCTCCACGCGATCGCCGCCTGCACGAGCGCGCCGATCGCCACGCACGCCGCGAGCGGCAGCAGCGAGTGCAGCCATCGGTTTCCGGACGAAAAGAACGTGAGTCCGCCCGTCAGGAAAAGAAGCGGAGCCAAGAGTCGGCTCGGCACCCCCGCGGCGGCTGAAAGGGTGAGCACGAAGCCGACCGCGAGCGCCGAGGGGAAGAGAACCTCGAGGAACCCACCGCTCACAAAAGTCCGCGCACTCATCCCGCCGAACAGAACCGCCTCGTAGACGTGTCGCCACGATTCTGGAACGTCGAGCGCGATGAGAAAGCCCTGGCGCTTCACGAGGCCGGCGCCGAGCGCCAGCACGGGACCGCCGAACGCGATCCCGGCCTCCCCCACCGCCAGGAGACTCGCCAGGACGGCCTCCTTGCGCGAGCGCCTGAGACCGAGGACGAGGAGGGGGCCGGCCAGTGCAACCGGCAGAAACTCGAGTTTGGTCCCCGCCGCGAGCCCCGCGACGGCTCCGGCCAGCAGAGACGTGTAAAGCGACCCCGAGGCCAGCGCAAGCTCGAGCGCCCACCACATCCCCACGGTTCCCGTCAGGGCCGCGACGCTGTATGGAAATGGCCATGACCCCCCGATGCCGAAGGCGCATGCGGCGACGGCGAACGAGCAGAGAGCGGCCGCAAGCGATTCGTCCGGAGCCAGCCGGCGCGCGAGCCGCCGGAGCGCCTCCACGCCGAGAAGAGCGAGGATCGTCCGCCACGCGACGAGGACGTCGAGGCTTCGGCCGAACGTTCGGAGCAGGAACCCGTCCAGGAGGGGCGAAAGCGGACCGTAGGGATGGCCCACATCGCGGTAGAGCACTTCGCCTTCGGCGAGGCGCAACGCCGTGTTCATCTCGCGCCCCGAGTCCTCGAACGGGAGAACCCAGCGCCGGAACGTCGCGACGAACAGGAGCGCGAAGACGAGGTGCGGAAGGAGCGTCCAGAAGAGACCCGCCCGGTCGGCCGTTCTCGAGCTGTCCGACATCAGTCGGGCTGAGGGTAGCAGGCGGCGCTTTCGAATCCAGCACGGGACCTTCTAAGAGATCCGAGGTCCGAATCCCCTCCGAATCCGAAACCAAAAGAAAAAGGCCCGGCGTTTCCGCCGGGCCTCGTCCCTCTGACGAATCAGAGGCTCAGTACATTCCGCCCATGCCGCCGCCGCCCGGCATCGAGGGAGCCTTCTCCTTCTCCTTGATCTCGGAGACGAGCGCTTCCGTCGTGAGCATGAGGCCGGCGATGGACGCCGCGTTCTGCAGCGCCGACTTCGTGACCTTGGCCGGGTCGACGATGCCCGCCTTGAACATGTCCTCGGTCTTCTCGGTCTGCGCGTTGAAGCCGAAGTTGCCCCCCTTGTCCTTCAGGTCCTTCACGATCACCGAGCCCTCGAGCCCTGCGTTCGCGATGATCTGGCGGGTCGGCTCCTCCAGCGCGCGCTTGACGATGTTGACGCCGACCTGCACGTCTCCGGGCTCCTTGATCTTCTCGACGGCCTCCATGGCGCGCAACAGCGCCACGCCGCCGCCCGGCACGATGCCGTCCTCGACGGCCGCCTTCGTGGCGTGCATCGCGTCCTCTACGCGGGCCTTCTTCTCCTTCATCTCGGTTTCGGTGGCCGCGCCGACCTTGATGATGGCGACGCCGCCGACGAGCTTCGCGAGGCGCTCCTGGAGCTTCTCGCGGTCGTAGTCGGAGGTCGTCTCGTCGATCTGCGTCCGAAGCTGCTTCACGCGGCCCGTGATGGCCTCCTTGCGCTTCTTGTCGCCCGCGTCGACCACAATCGTGGTGTTGTCCTTGTCGACCGTGATCTTCTTGGCGTCGCCGAGGTCTTCCCACTTGACGCTCTCGAGCTTGATGCCGAGGTCCTCGGAGATCATCTTGCCGCCCGTCAGGATGGCGATGTCCTCGAGCATGGCCTTGCGGCGGTCGCCGAAGCCGGGCGCCTTGACGGCGGCCACGTGCAGCGTGCCGCGGAGCTTGTTCACGACGAGCGTTGCGAGCGCCTCGCCCTCGACCTCTTCCGCGATGATGAGGAAGGGACGGTTCTGCTTTGCGACCTGCTCGAGCACCGGGAGAAGGTCCTTCATCGAGGAGATTTTCTTCTCGTAGATCAGGATCTTCACGTTCTCGAGGACGCACTCCATGCGCTCGGCGTCCGTGACGAAGTACGGAGAGAGATAGCCGCGATCGAACTGCATCCCCTCGACGACCTCGAGCGTCGTCTCGAGACCCTTGGCCTCCTCCACCGTGATCACGCCGTCCTTGCCGACCTTGTCCATGGCTTCGGCGATGATCTTTCCGATCTCCAGGTCACCATTAGCCGAGATCGTGCCGACGTGCGCGATCTCCTTGGCGTCGACGGTCTTCTTGATCGCGTTGATCGAATCCACCGCTTTCCTCACGGCGATGTCGATTCCACGCTTGATCTCCATCGGGTTGTGACCGGCGGTGACCATCTTGATGCCCTCGCGGTAGATGGACTGGGCGAGGACGGTGGCCGTCGTCGTGCCGTCGCCGGCGATGTCCGAGGTCTTGGAGGCGACCTCACGGACCATCTGGGCACCCATGTTCTCGAGCGGGTTCTCGAGCTCGATCTCCTTGGCGACCGTGACGCCGTCCTTGGTGATCGTGGGCGAGCCGAACTTCTTGTCGATGACGACGTTCCGGCCCTTGGGTCCCAGCGTGATCTTCACGGCGTCGGCCAGCTTGTTGACGCCACGGAGGATGTTCTGGCGGGCGTCTTCGCCGTAGGTGATGTTCTTGGCAGCCATTTCATTTACCCCTTACTTCGTTTCGACGATTGCGAGCACTTCGTCCTCGCGGAGGATGAGGAGCTCCTCGTCTTCGAGCTTGATTTCGGTGCCGGCGTACTTGCCGATCAGGATGCGATCGCCCTTCTTCACGTCGAGGGGGATCCGCTTGCCGTTGTCGTCGAACTTGCCTTCGCCGACGGCCTCGACCCTGGCCTCCATCGGCTTCTCCTTGGCGGTGTCCGGAATGATGATTCCGCCGCGCACCTGCTCTTTGGCCTCGATACGCTTGACGAGAATCCGGTCATAGAGGGGACGAACTTTCATGGGACGCTCCTTTCGGTTCCTCGGGACGCCGCGCGAGGCGAATGACTCGCCGGCGCCCTCGTTTTGACTCGCTTTTCTTGTTCCCGCCGGTTGCTTGTTAGCAGTCAATGCCGGCGAGTGCCAGAAATCTAGCCTTCGCAGACAAATCTGTCAAGTGGATATGTAGATTCTATGTAAAGAATTCATCTAAAAAGACTAAAGGCCACCCGAAACCGCCAAAAACCACCACGCCGAGACCCTGAAAGGACTTTCGCCGATCCTTATGTCTCGCGTGAGAAGAAGGCAAGGGTGTTCGCGAGCGCGCTCTTCTGCCCGGCCGTGAGTTCGGGGAAGACCGGCAGGGCGAGCGTCTCGTTCGCGGCTCTCTCCGCCTCGGGGCAGTCGCCTGCGCGGCCCCCGAGGGAGGCGAAACACTCCTGGAGGTGCAGCGGCACGGGGTAGTAAATCGCGTTTCCGATCTGCCTCTCGTCGAGGAGTCTCTTCAACGCGTCGCGCCGGCTCATCCCGACGCGCACGACGAACTGGTTGAAGACGTGCTCGCGGCCTGCCGCTTGGCGCGGGAACCTCAGGCCGCCCTCCTCGTATCCTCGCCCTCCCGCCTCGAGATACAGCTTTTCGATCTCGGCTGCGTTCGCGCGTCGGGCGCGCGCCCAGCCGTCGAGGTGCGGCAGCTTCACGTTGAGGATCGCGGCCTGGAGAGCGTCGAGCCGGAAGTTTCCGCCCACGAGCTTGTGGTGATAGCGCGAGGTCTCGCCGTGCATGCGCAAAGCGCGGAGGCGGGCCGCGAACTCTTCGTCTTGCGTCGTCACCATGCCGCCGTCGCCAAACCCGCCGAGGTTCTTGGACGGGAAGAACGAGAAGGCGGCGAATTCGCCGAGCGCTCCCGCCTTCACACCCTTGTAAGCCGCTCCGAGAGACTGGCAGGCGTCCTCGAGGACCGGGATTCCTTTCCGCTTCGCGACCTCGCGAATCGAATCCATGTCGGCGCACTGGCCGTAGAGGTGGACGGGCTGGATGAGCTTCGCCCTCGGGGTGATCGCACTTTCGAGCTTCGAAGGGTCGAGGTTGAACGTGTCCGGCTCGATGTCCACGAAGACCGCCCGCGCGCCGAGCCGTGCGACGGCGCCAGCCGTCGAAAAGAAGGTATAGGGCGACGTCACGACGTCGTCGCCCGGGCCGACGCCGAGCGCCATCATGACGGCGAGCTGCGCGTCCGTGCCCGAGGACATGCCGATCGCGTGTCTCACCCCGACGTACGAGGCGACCGCCTTCTCGAAGGCCTCGACGCGCGGGCCGAGGATGAAGTGCTGGCTCTCGTAAACCTCGGCCGTCGCGCGGAGGATCTCCTCGCGTATCGTCGCGTACTGCTTCTTCAGGTCGAGGAGCGGAATGGGAACGGCAGGCACGGTCAAGGTGGTCACGGCGCGGAAGGCTACACCAGGCCACGATCCACGAGCTCGGCCTTCGCCCACGCATAAACGACCGGCGCGAGGACGACGCCCGGAATCCCGAAGGCCGCCTCGAAGACGACGATCGCGAGGAGCGTTTCCCAGGCGGACGCGCCGATCCGTCCACCCACGATCTTCGCGTTCAGGAGGTACTCCAGCTTGTGGACGAGAACGAGGAACGCGAGCGACACGGCCGCGACCCACGGCGCGACGCCGAGCGAGACGAGAACGATCACCGTGTTCGAGACGAGGTTCCCGGCGACCGGGATGAGGCCGCAGAGAAACGTGATCGCGACGAGGGTGCCGGCGAGCGGGAGCCGCGCACCGAAGGCCGGCAGGATCGCGAAGACGAAGAGCGCCGTCAGGATCGTGTTCACGGCCGAGATCTCGATCTGGGCCTTCGCGACGGAGCGGAAGCTTTCGCCGAACCGGCGGAGCCTCTCCTCGAGCTGCTCCGCGAGCGGACCCGGCGCGCCTGTCGGAGCGCGGAAGAAGACGAGAACGCCGACGACAGCCCCGAGGATCGCGTGCACGAGGCCGCGGGCACCGACCGTTCCCGCGTGTCGCAGCTCGCCCGCGTGCTCGCGAAGCCAGTCCGCCACAGCCTCCGTGGACCCGCCGTGCGCGGGCAGCGGAACGGAGAGACCCGCGGACGCGAGCGTCTCCTTCAGCTTCGCGAGGGTCTCCCCCATCCTCTCGAGCACGGCCGGAAGATCCCCGATCCGCCCCCGGACGAACCCCCAGAGGAGAACGATCGCGAAGGTGACGAGACTCGCCGCGACGAGACCGAGGAGGCCCGCCGCGAGAGCGCGCGCGACGCCGTGCGAGACGCGCCCGCCGCGCAGGCGGCGCGTCATCGACTGGAGGAGCGCCCACGCGAGGAACCCCGCGAGGAGAGCCGGGACGAGATGGAAGAGCAGCGCCGCGAGGAGCGCGAGCGCCGCGAGGACGAACGACGCCCGCTCGTACGGGACGGGATGGGGAACCGCCGGAACGTTGCTCACGGTGCGGGATTATCCGACGCGCGCGGGAAGGCGCCGGCCAGCCGGTCGCACTCCGCGACGAGGGCGTCACGCATAGCCCTGAGACGCGCGATCCCGCCGGGCTTGAACGCGAGCGCGAGGAGCTCCCGCGCCTGGCTCTCACGCCAGGAGGCGTACTCGAAGAAGAGAAGAGAAGAGATTCCTGCGAATGGAAGAAAAGTGAAGGCCAGGACGGCCCAGAGCGCGCCGGCGATGCTCCAGGCGACTGCGGTCTCGAGCGCGAGGAAAAGCGGAAAGAGGACCGTTCCCGCGACCAGCTTGTAGAGCGCGACCTGATCGCGCTGCTCGGCGGCTCCCGGCACCCGGTTCGCAATCACGCCGCACAGGCGATACGGCACCCACCATGCGGCCACGCCGAGGACGGCGACGGGGAAGCCGAGGAAGATGAAGAGAAGAGCCTTGAGCGTGTTCCCCAGGATCACTCGGGCCGGAGGTGGATCTTCGAGGACAGCCGAAGAGAGACCGACTTTTCTCAAGAGGCGGTTGAAGGCAAGCGCGCGGCGCGCGAGCGACGCGACCTCACCGGGATGGGTCCTTTCAAGAACTCCGCGGGCCGCGAGCAAGAGCTGCCGCACGCGGAACGAACGACCCACGCTGCCCAGCCCCTCTTCACCCTCTAAGAAATCCTTCTCGACGGACTTTCCGTAAAGCGCCTCCACCGCCGCGACGACCTCATGGTCTTCCCAGTCGTCCGCGTTGAGCGTCACGGCGAGAAGCGCCCGCTCGATCGCATCCGTCCAGGCCTCGACCGACCGCTCCTCCGGTGGCGCCACGGGCGGACCGATGTACACGAGCACCTCGGACCGGAATTCCTCCTTCTTCGTGAACCAGAGTCCGAGGGGAAGGACGACCGGGGATTTCTTAGAAAGGAGAAGAACACGCGCTGTGCCCGTCCGGATCTCCGAGAGCCGGGGGTCGGAGTGCGACCGCCCCTCGGGGAAGATCAGGATGGCGCCGTCTCCCTCGAGAACGCCCGCCAGCCTCTCGAACGACGCGCGGTTCCTCTCTTCACCTTTCGAAGAGATTTCCCCTTCCCCTTTTCTCACTACGGGCACGCAGCCCAGAAGATCGAGGACGATCCTCAGCACCGGGATCTTCCAGAGCGTGGACTTCGCCACGAAGGCCACGGGACGCGGCACGACGCGAAGGACGAGCATCGGGTCCACGAGCCCGTTGAAGTGGTTCGCGACGAAGAGGACCGGCCCCTGGTCCGGCACGTTCTCGAGTCCCGTCACCTCGACGCGGCGATAGAACAGGTCGACGAGGAGACGGACGAGCCCGACGACGGCGCGCTTCACGCAGGAGAGGGCGCCGCTTCGTCCCTCGGGAACCGCACTCTGAGAAAAGCGCCGATCGCGAAGACGAGAACGAGGAAGAGCACCGAGATCCCCGCGCGGTAGCCCGCCGGGCTCTTGTCCGGGAAGAGCGTGAGCGTCGCCGCCCAGAGAAACGGTCCCAGCACGGAAGCGGCTTCGCCCGCAAGCGTGAAGAAGCCGAAGAACTCCGTCATACGCTCCTTCGGGACGAGGGCGATGAGCCCGAGCCTCCCCGTCACCTTGATGCCGCCGAGACCGATGCCGGCGAGGACGCCGACGACCGTGAAGGCCTTCGGATCGCGCACGAGGAGCGCGAGGGCGAAGACGAGCACCCAGTTGCCGAGCGCGACGAGCGTCGCCGTGCGGATCGTCACGCGCTGGCAGAGGAGGCCGTACAGCAGGCCCCCCACGATCGCCACGGCCGTCGCGACGAGAAGGAGGATCTGCACCTGGGCGTCGTTCAGGCCCACCGCGTAGCGCGAGTACGTCGACATCTGGATCTGGATCGTGTGGATGACGTCGATGTAGAGGAAGTTCGCGACGAGGAACCAGAGCAGGGAAGGTGTTTGTGGCAAAGATCGAATAGTTAGGAGGACGTCTCGAATCGGTCCCCTCTCCGGAGCGCGCGCGGCCTTTCCGAGGCGAACCGCTTTCGGGAGGCGCGCGAAGAAGAGCAGCGGGACGGCCGCGGCGAGCCACAGGAGCGCCGTCGGCAGGTAGGCGTTCTGGCGCACCCAGGCAGCATTCACATTCGAAGAAAGCTGCGTGACCGACAACGCATCGATCACCGGCAAAAGAATGCGAGGCATCTTTAGCCGGATCGCGCCGGACACGAACGGCAACACGAGAAACATTCCCAGGAGCGACCCGAGATACCCCGACGCCACGCCGAAGCCCGAAACCCTCCCGGAGTTCGTCTCGTCGGAAACGTCCGGGAGGAGCGCGTTGTAGAAAACGTACGCGCACTGGAACGCGATGTTCGCGAACGCAAAGAAGACGAGGACGCGCGGCACCGGCCCGGGCGCGGCGACGAGCGCCGTGAAGGCGACGCCCGCGAGGACGAACGGCACGAGGAAGCGCCGCTTCCCCGCTCGGTCCGCGAGGTGTCCCAGGAAAGGCGCCACCACGGCCACGACGGCCATCGAGAGGCCGAACGCGAGCGAGAATTTCTCGCTTCCGCGGGCCACGCGTCCCGCGATGTCGAGCGGGAGATGCAGAGACAGGAGGTTCATCGCGAAGCTCGTCGCGCCGAGCTCGTACAGGCTCCACGCGAGAACGGTCCCGCTCCGGGCCCTCAAGAGATCCTGTAGGCCGCCTGAGGCCGACGAGACGGGCGGAAGATCAGCGCCCAGGCGACGCCGAAGACGAATCCGCCGACATGCGCCCAGAACGCGACCCCTCCCTGCGACGCCGCCGCCCGGCCGGCGTGCGTGAGCTGCTGCGATCCCATCCAGAACTGGAGCGCGAACCAGCCGAGGAGATAGACGCCCGCCGGGATCTCGATCACGGGGAAGAGAACGAAGAGCGGGACGACGGTCACGATGCGGGCCCGCGGGTAATACACGAGGTACGCCCCGAGGACGCCCGCGATCGCGCCTGAGGCGCCCAGGTTCGGGATCGTCGAAGTCGGCGATAGGAAAGCCTGCAGGAGGGTCGCGCACAGACCCGCCGCGAGGTAGAAGACGAGAAACCGGAAGTGACCGAGCGTGTCTTCGATGTTGTCGCCGAAGATCCAGAGGAAAAGCATGTTCCCGAGGAGGTGAAGAAGGCTCCCATGCAGGAACATCGCGGTGAAGATCGTCACGACCGCGGCCGAAAACGTCCAGCCGGCGAGCTCGGGGTGAAAGAACCGGAGCGGAATGAACGCGAACGTCTCCAGAAACGCGTCGAGGTTCTCGCCCTGCAGGAACTCCAGCACGAAGGCCGCGACGTTCCCGACGACGAGGAGTCGCGTGATGAAGGGAACGGTCCGCGTCCGGATCGTGTCGCGCAACGGGATCATGAACGATCCATGATAGGGGCGCGCGCGACGCGCGGGCGCCTACTTCCGCCGCTTGTTCAGCAGGTCCTTCAGGTCCTTGCCCGCGCGAAAACGCGCGACCTTCGCCGCCGCGATGCGGATCGTGGCCTTCGTTCGCGGGTTGATCCCCGCGCGCGCCTTGCGGTCGGCCACGTGAAAGACACCGAGACCCGGGATCGCGACGCGCTGGCCTTTTTTCAGGTTCCCGGTGATCGCGTTCACGACCGAATCGAGCGCCGCGGTCGCGTCCTTTCGCGTCAGGCCGGTGTCGTTCGCAATTGCATCCACGATGTCGGCTTTGCCCGCCATGGGGTCTCCTTCTGGCTTTCGCGGTCGCCGGGAAGCGCCGGCAATGTAGGCTCGGCCCCCGACCTTGTCAACGCGGAGATTCGCGGCGAAGCACGGCCGCCGAGAAGCCGTCGTGCGTGGCTCCGGGCAGGACGCGCACGAGGCCCGACGGTGAGACGGCGGCCGCGAGCGGCGCCGGGAGGCCGGCCGCCTCCGGGACGACGCGGCGGAATTCCGGCCTTTCGCCGAGCAGCGCGTCCAGCACGTCCTCGTTCTCCTCGCGCTCGAGCGAGCAGGTCACGTAGACGAGCGTGCCCCCCGGCGCCACGAGGTCGAGCGACGCCGCGAGGAGACGCCGCTGAACATCGGCGAACCCGGCCAGGTCTTCCGGCTTCAGGCGGAGGCGAATCTCCGGGTTCTTGCGAAGCGTGCCCGTCCCCGAGCACGGAGCGTCGAGGAGAACCGAGGCGAAGCGGCCCGGCGGCAGGGGCGCGCGGCCTGCATCCGCGCGCACGACGAGCGCCTCTCTCCGGCGTCCGGCCGCGGTGAGGTTCGCAGCCAGCCTGAGGGCGCGCGACGTCGTCCGCTCGAGCGCGACCACTCGGCGCGCGCGCCCCGTCGCGAGGAGCGTGCGGGTCTTGCCGCCCGGCGCCGCCGCGAGGTCGGCTACGACGTCCGCCGCGGGAACCAGCTCCACCATCGCCTGCGCCGCGACGTCGACGACCGCGACCGCACCGGACACGACGAGGAGATTCGAGGCGGCGTTTCCGGCCGTCACCGTGAGCGCGAGAGGGGCCCACGGCGAGCGCACGGCCTCGATGCCGTCCGCCGCGAGACGCCGGAGGATCTCCTCGGGCGTCCCGGCGCGCGGGTCCGCGAGGAGGTCGATCGGCGAGTCCTCTTCGTCGGCCGCGAGCGCGGCCCGGGTCACCTCGTGGCCGAACGCTGCGACCCAGCGCGCCACGAGCCATTCCGGATGCGACGTCTCGAGCGCGAGCCGGCGGACCGGGTTCGTGTCGTCGGCAAGCACGACGGCACCCGGCCGCGGCTCCTTTTCCGCCACGCGGCGAAGGACGGCGTTCACGAGACCCGCGGCCTTCGGCGCGAAGCTGCGCACCGCGGCGACCGTCTCGCCGACTGCGGCATGCGGCGGCACGCGATCCATGAGAAGAAGCTGGGCGGCGCCGAGGCGAAGCGCCGCGAGGACCGCCGGATCGAGTGATTCAGGGGCTTGCCGGAGGTGCCGCGACAGGACGTGGTCGAGGCGCAGGGCGCCCCGAAGAGTCTTTTTCACGAGCGCGCGCAGGAAGTCTCGGTCCCGCGGCTCGAGATCGCGCCCGCGCGCGTCCAGCAAAGGCGCCGCGTGGGCGCCGTCCCGCGCCACGCGTACGAGCACGCCGAGCGCCCGCTCGCGGACCGGCCGCGAATCGGCCATCAGCCCCACTGCTCGCCGGTCGCGACGCGCTCGCCGCGCACGAACTCGGCTGCGGCAAGGGGGCGGCGTCCTTCGACCTGCAGCGAGCCGATCGCGACCGCACCTTCCCCGCAAGCGACGACGACGCGCGGGCCCGCTTCGAGGAGAACCCCGGGGGATTCTTTGCTCCCTGTCGCACCGAGAGCATCTCGCGAAGCGGGCGAGAGGCCCGAGAGCTTCAGGCGCGTATTTCTTCGAAAGGTGAAGAGCCCGGGCCATGGGGTGAAGGCACGGCTCCTTCGAACGAGGTCGGTCGCGGGACAGGACCAGTCCACGCGCCCGTCCTCTCGAGAGATCTTCGGGCAGTACGTCGCGAGAGAGGAATCCTGAGGGAGAGGAGGAGAGAAGATTTTCCTAGAAGGCGCGTGGGCCGTCGTGGCATCCGCGCCGGCTGCGCCGCGGGGCTCCGCCCCCCCGGCTCCTGCCTCTTCGCCTTCTAAGAAATACAACGTTTCGACCAGAGCATCAGCTCCCATTTGCGCCAGCCGCGCGCCCAGGGAAGCAGAATCTTCTTCCTCCCCGATCCTCGTCTCCCGCGTCGCGTAGACCGGGCCCGTGTCCATCCCGACGTCCATTTTCATGATCGAGACACCGGTGATCGCGTCCCCCGCCAGGATCGCCGCCTGCACCGGCGAGGCTCCCCGCCAGCGCGGGAGAAGCGAGCCGTGGACGTTCAGGGAGCTGAGCCGGGGAAGGTCCAGCACCTTCTGCGACAGGATTTTGCCGTAGGCCACGACGACGAAGACGTCGGCGTTCGCCTCGGCGAGGCGCGCGACGGCCGCGTCGTCCTTCAGCGTTGCGGGCTGGAAGACGTGGATTCCCAGCGACTTCGCCTGCGCGGCGACCGGAGGATCGGTCACCTCGCCTCTTCGCCCGACGGGTTTCCCGGGCTGGGAAACGACGAGCGGAACTCGATGCCCCGCCGCACGCAACGCCTCGAGCGCCGGGAGTGCGAAGGGCGGCGACCCGAAAAAAACTATTTGCACCGCGCGAGTGTATCGACACGAAACCTTGTTTTGCCTTTAGAATGCGCGCATCCCGACTCGGGAGCGAATCAAGAAAGGACGGAATCAAAATGGCTGGAATGACGAAATCGCAGATCGCGGAGGCCCTTGCGGAGAAGACGGGCCTCACGAAGAAGGCTTCGGCGCAGTACCTCGAGGAGCTCGCCGCCCTTGCCTACAAGCAGGCGAAGAACTCTTTCACCCTTCCCGGCCTCGGCAAGCTGGTGCTCGTGAACCGCAAGGCGCGCATGGGCCGCAACCCCGCCACCGGCGAGGCGATCAAGATCCCGGCGAAGCGCGTCGTGAAGTTCCGCGTCGCGAAAGCCGCCAAGGACTCGATCCTCGGACCAAAAAAATAAGGGCGCTCCGAATTCCCTCCGGCCGCGGAGGGGGCTGGGGGGGAACCCGGGCCCGGGTTCCCCGACCTCGCCAGCCGGCTGACCCGCACTCTTCGGTTGCGGGCGCAGCCCGCGCCGGTCAGCTCCTTCTGTTCCGGTCGATCTCTTCGAAGTAGTCCGTCGGAACGAGGATTTCGCGGCTCCTGCTCCCGCCCGCGGGGGGTCCCACGATTCCGTCGCGCTGCATCATGTCGATGAGCTTGCCGGCGCGCGAGAATCCGATCTCGAGCCTCCGCTGCAGGAACGAGATGGACGCCATGCGCTCGCGCACGACGAGGCGGGCCGCCTGGTCGTACATCGGGTCCGTGTCGTCGGAGTCCGCGCGCAGTCCGCTCGTCCCCGCCGCCACCTCGCGATCGACGGTCACGCTCTCGTCGTAGATCGGCTTGGCCTGCTTCTTCAGGAAGCGGCAGATCTCCTTCGTCTCCTCGCCGCTGATGAAGCCGCCGTGCACGCGCATGAGATACGAGGTTCCAGCGGCGAGATACAGCATGTCCCCCTGGCCGAGGAGCGACTCGGCGCCCATCGAGTCGAGGATGGTGCGCGAGTCGACCCTCGTCCGCGCCGTGTAGGCGATGCGGCACGGCAGGTTCGCCTTGATCGTGCCCGTGATGACGTCCACGGACGGGCGCTGCGTGGCGAGGACGAGGTGGACGCCCACGGCGCGGGCCTTCTGAGCGAGCCGCGCGACGGACTCCTCGATCTCCCGGGGCGCCGTCATCATGAGATCGGCGAGCTCGTCGATGACGATCACGATGTACGGCATCGGGGAGATCGCGCCGGTCTCGTCGGCTTTCAACCTTTCGCCGAGCTTTTCCCTCACCTCGGCGACCGATCGCGGGTCGCGGATGGCGGCGTTGTACTGCTCGATGTTGCGCACGCCCGGCCATTCCGACAGGAGCTTGTAGCGGCCCTCCATCTCGTCCACGGCCCACGTGAGCGCGTTCGCGGCCTTCTTGGGATCCGTGATGACCGGGACGAGGAGGTGCGGGAGGTCCTCGTAGTCCTTCATGTCGTTCATCTTCGGGTCGACGAAGATGAACTTGACCTCGTCCGGGCGCGCCTTGAAGAGGATGGACGTGATCATCCCCGACACGCCCACGCTCTTGCCGGCGCCCGTCTGTCCGGCGACGAGGAGGTGCGGCATCCGCGCGAGGTCCGCGACGACCGGCTCGCCGTGGACGTCGATTCCGAGCGCGATCGTGAGGAGCGACGGCGAGCGCCGGAACCGCTCGCTCTCGATGACCTCGCGCAGCGCGATGAGGTCGCGGCTGCGGTTCGGAACCTCGATTCCGATCGCGGCGCGCCCGGGCATGCGCTCGATGCGGACCTTTTCGGCCGCCAGCGCGAGAGCGAGGTCGTTCTCGAGGGACGCGACCTGGGAGACCTTCACTCCCGCGGACGGCTTGAACTCGTACGTGGTGACGACGGGGCCCGGCGTGTAGGCGTCCACGGCGCCCTCCACGCCGAATTCGAGGCACTTCGCCGCAATCAGCTCCATCGTCTGCCGGAACTCTTCGCGGTCGCTTTCGCGATCCCTCTTCGGCGCGGCGCGGAGCAGCTTCGCGGGCGGAAACACCCAGCCGGACGCGTCGCGAGGGGCCGGAAACGGCAGGATCCTCTGCGGTTGATCGACCTTCTTCTCGAGCCTCGCCGGCCGGGCCACGGGCCTTGGGGGCTCGTCTCCGGCGCCGCCCGCCTTTCGGATCGAGAAGCGACCCGCGCCGGCCTTTTCCTTGACGCGGAGAGTGGCGACGGATGGGATGTAAACGACGTCGCCCTCGGGCTCCGAGGGCCTTTCGGGCGCGGGGCGCGAGGCCTCTTCCTTCGCGCGCTCGAGGTGCTTTTTCACGACTTCCCGCCGCTGTTTCTCCTTCAGGACCAGCTCGCGGCGGCGCCGGCGCTCGAGCAGGAACCCGCGCCACCAGCCCGAGAGCCTCAGCGTGGTGCCCGAAAGGCCGTCGCCGAGAGAGAGCGACGTCGCGAGGAGCAGGCCGATGAGAAGGCCGGCGGACAGGAGGATCGCGGCGCCCGGCGGGTTGAGCGCCGAGACCGCGAACGAGCCGAGGAGGTCGCCCACGAAGCCGCCCGCGTCGAGCCCGCCCCCGAACGCACGCGGGCGCCCGAACGCGAGGTGCGCGAGCGGCGCGAGTGTGAGAACGACGAGGGCGATGCCGACGCTCTTCGTGCCCCACGCACCGACCTGCCTCGACAGAAAGCGCCGCCAGCCGAGAATGAGGAGCGCCAGCGGCGCGACGAGCGCGGCGAAGCCGAAGAACTGGAGGCTCCCGTCCGCGAACGTGGCGCCGAAGCGACCCGCCCAGTTGCGGGGCCGGAGCCCCTGGTCGTTCACGGCCGAGAAAAGCGAGGGATCGTTCGGGTGATACGACACGAGCGACGCGAGAAGAAGAAGCCCCGCAGCGACGAGGACGATTCCGAGAAACTCGTCGCGCCGCCGCGCGAGCGCCGACGGAGGAGACTCGGTCCGGAGAGCGGTCGCCACTACGAAAGGACCTTCAGCTCGCCGACGTATCCGGGCGAGATCCGCTCGGCGAAGATAACGAGCAGGAGACCGAGAATGGCGCAGTAGACGATGAACGGCCACAAGCGCATCGAGACGACCACCCGGAGCAGGGCGGCAATCGCGAAATAGCCGACGACGGCCGCCACCAGCATGCCGACGACGTACGGGGGGAGGGAGCTTCCGTCCACGAGCGGACCAGTCTTGTGGCGGTACGCGTGGAGGTTCTCGACGGCAGCGGCCGCGAGGATCGTCGGGATCGAGAGGAGGAACGAGAACTCGGCCGCAGCGCGGCGAGAAAGGCCCGCGAAGAGACCGACGGAGATCGTGTTCCCCGAGCGCGAGAAGCCGTGCAGGATCGCCGAGACCGACTGGCACGCGCCCACGAGGGCGGCGTCACGCGGACGCATCTCCTCGAGCGTGCGACCGTGTTCGCCCCGCGCACGGCCGACGCGTTGCGCGACGACGAGAAGCACGGCCATGCCCAGGAGCGCCACGCCCATACGGCGAAATTCGGTCATCCCCTCGATCGCGAAGCGCTTCAGAGGCATCGTCACGAGGCCCGTGAGCCCGACCGCGAGAACGAGAAGGCCGATGAGCTTCCATGCATTTCGCCTCTCGGGTGCGTCGGATGAAAAGGCGCCCAGGAGCGTCGTGGCGATCCGCGACCGGAAATAGACGACGAGTGCGAAGAGGGTCCCGACGTGGAGAAGGACGTCGAAGAGGATCCCGGGCTGAGCGAAACCGGGAAGGAAGCGCTGCGCGAGCGCCAAGTGCGCCGTCGAGGAGACGGGCAGGAACTCGGTCAGGCCCTGCACGATGCCGAGCAGGACGGCCTGGCCGACGGTCACCGACATCGACGAATTGTAACAGGCGGTGTCGCGCGTTCCGGGCTACTTTCCGGGTGGTCCGAGCCGCGGCGCGAGCGCGCGAAAGACGTCCAGGCCGAGCGTTTCGGCCCGCGCCGTTGCGGGCAAGCCAGCCTCCGCGACCGCGGAGACCGCGCGCTCGCGGCCCCACAGGGGCGTGAGCGCGTTCACGAGCGTCTTGCGGCGCGACGTGAAGCCGGCCGAGGCCACGCGGAGCGCATCGTCGGCTCCGGCCTCGGGGCCGTGGGGAACGAGCTCGAGGACAGAGGACCGCACCTTCGGCGGTGGCGAAAAATCGCCTCGCGAGACGTCGAAGAGCCGGCGGGCGGCCGCGTGCGCGCCGACGTCCAGCGTGAGAAAGCCGTAGGCGTCGCCTCCCGGCTCGGCGACGATCCGGTCCGCGACCTCCTTCTGGATCATGACGACGAGGCGGGAGAAGAGATCCGGCCGCCGCACGAACGCGCGCAGCATCGGCGTGGCGCTCTCGTAGGGGAGGTTGCCGACGAACGGCACGGGCGGGCGGGCGCCGATCCGCGCCAGCGTGGCCTCGACATCGGCCCTGAGAACATCCGCCGTTTCCACGAAAAGCGCCCGCTCGGCGAGCTCGTGGGAAAGGCGCGCCGCCAGCACAGGGTCGATCTCGAACGCGAGGACGCGCGCGCCCCGGTCGAGGAGCGGCCGCGTGAGGGCTCCGCGGCCGGGCCCAACCTCGACGACGGTCTCCCCCTCCCGGACGCCCAGGCAATCGAGAATTTTTTCGACCGTCGAGACGTTTACCAGAAAGTGCTGACCCCATCGGGCCCGGGAGGGGCGCGCGCTTGACGCTCTCACACGCCGCACCCTACCATCGAAGCTCGAACCCAAGATCGCCCCGCCGGGACCGCAAGGCCGCTAGAAAGGAATCCGCGAAATGTCCGCAAACGTCCTCGAGCTGAACGAAGGTTCGTTCGAATCCACCGTCCTGAAGAGCGCGAAGCCCGTCCTCGTGGACTTCTGGGCGGTCTGGTGCGGCCCCTGCCGGCAGGTGGCCCCGATCGTCGAGTCGCTCGCGTCGAAGTGGGGTGAAAAGGTCACCGTGGCGAAGCTGAACGTGGACGACGTGCCCTCCGTGGCCGAGCGCTACGGGATCATGTCCATTCCGACCCTCATGCTCTTCAAGGGCGGCCAGATCGTCGAGCGCGTCGTCGGCGTCTCGCCGCAGGCTTCGCTCGAACGCAAGTTCGAGCCGCACCTGAATTAAGAAAGAAAGACTTCCTACTTTTTCCCTTCCTCGGGCCCCGGCATGATCTTTCGCGCGACGGGGCCGTTGGGAGTGTCTTCGTAGAGGATCCTGAGGCGGGCTCCGCGTCTCGGAGCCGCCGCGATCTCGGTTCTCGAGTCGATGTGGAAGGCGCGGCCCGGATGGCCGACTTCCGACAGGACGATGAACGCGCCCGGCTCGTACTGCAGGCACGCGCCGGCGGCCCGGAGAAACGGCACCGGTGTGGGCGTCGCAGTCGGAGCGGGCGTCGGGGTGGGGGTTCGGCGTCTCTTCTTCGCGGCCTCCGAGGAGGGAGCCGCGAGGAGCACTACCGCGAAGGCAAAGCACGCGGCGCGGGCGGAAACCGGAAAGGCCATTGACTCGAGCATAAGGCCGCGTTGCCGGGTTATCCTTCCCGAAACGCCGAAAGGACGAGAATCGGCACCGGATGGCCCCGGCATCCCGCTTGCTGTACTTGACTTCCGGCCGTTCTCCGATGCCGATTCGGCGTCGAAATGAAGCCTTCGAAGGGACAGGATGACGACGACCACGCCGTTCACGACCGCCGCCCCGGGCCTCGACCCCACTGCCCTCACCGAGAGAATCCGCGAGAAGTCGCTCCTCGTCGGGGCCCTCCTGACCGAGATCCGCAAGGTGATCGTCGGCCAGGGCGGGCTCGTGGACCGGCTGACGATCGGCCTTCTCGCCGATGGCCACCTGCTTCTCGAGGGCGTCCCGGGCCTCGCCAAGACGCTCGCCGTGAGGACCCTCGCGCGCGGCCTCGACGCGTCCTTCTCGCGGATCCAGTTCACGCCCGACCTCCTTCCGGCCGACCTCATCGGCACGCTCGTCTTCAACCCGAAGACGCAGGAGTTCGTCGCGCGCCGCGGCCCGGTATTCGCGAACCTCGTTCTCGCCGACGAGATCAATCGCGCGCCCGCCAAAGTGCAGTCCGCGCTGCTCGAGGCGATGCAGGAGCGGCAGGTCACCGTCGGCGATACGACGACCCCGCTGCCGGACCCGTTTCTCGTTCTCGCGACGCAGAACCCGATCGAGCACGAAGGCACCTATCCTCTGCCCGAGGCGCAGGTGGACCGCTTCCTCATGAAGCTCACCGTCGGCTATCCGACGAAAGCCGAGGAGCGCCAGATCCTCGACCGCATGGGCGACACGACCGAGGTCGAAGCTTCCGCGCACGTGCGACCCGTTCTCACTCCCGCGGCGATCCGCGAGCTTCGCCTCCTCGTGCGCGGCATCTACGCGGACGAGCGGATCAAGGGGTATCTCGTGGAGCTCGTCGCCGCCACGCGCGACCCGAAAGCGTACGGCCTCTCGGACCTCGCCGATTTCGTCGCGTACGGAGCGTCGCCGCGCGCCACGCTCGCGCTCCTCGCCACGGCGCGCGCCCGCGCCTTCCTCGCCGGCCGCGGGTACGTCGTGCCGGAGGACGTGAAGGACGTCGCCCCGGACGTGCTGCGTCACCGCGTCCTTCTCTCCTACGAGGCCGAGGCCGAGAACGTGACGAGCGACCAGGTCGTGAAGCGACTGTTGGAGAGAGTGGAAGTCCCTTGACGGGGTCCTAGCCCCTCGCCCCCATGCTGCCACGCGAGATCGTCCGCAAGCTCCACCGCATCCGCATCCGGACCAACCGTCTCGTGGAGGCGGGCGTAGGGGGCGAGTACCACTCGGTCTTCCGCGGCCGCGGGATGGAGTTCTCCGAAGTGCGCGAGTACGTGCCCGGGGACGACGTGAGGACGATCGATTGGAACGTCACGGCCCGGACGGGCGTCCCCCACGTCAAGAAGTACGTGGAGGAGCGGGACCTCACGGTCCTCCTCCTCCTCGACCTCTCGGCATCGCAGGGGTTCGGCTCGCAGTACCTCACGAAGCGCGAGCTCATGGCCGAGCTCGCGGCGCTGCTCTCGTTCGCGGCGGTCAAGAACCACGACCGCGTCGGCGCGCTCCTCTTCACGGACCGGCTCGAGCGCTACCACCCGCCGCGCAAGGGCGTCGACCACGCGCTCGCGATCACACGCGACGCGCTTTCGCTCGTGCCCGCCGGCTGCACGACCGACCTCGCGCTCGCGCTCCGAAGCGCCGCGTCGCTCCTGAAGCAGCGCGCGGTCGTCTTCGTCCTGTCGGACTTCCTCGCGGCGGGATACGAGAAGGCGCTGAAAACCCTCAACAAGCGCCACGACGTCGTCGCGATCCCGATCGCCGATCCGCGCGAGCAGTCCCTGCCGCCGGCGGGCCTCGTCCGCCTGCGCGACGCCGAGACGGGCGCCGCACGCGTCTTCGACACGGCCGACCCCCGCTTCCGCGAGGCATGGGGGCGCCGCGCGGCGAGTCTCCCCGAGCCGGCGGCGATCTTCCGCTCGTCTGGCATCGACTCCATCCCTCTCCGGACGGACGGGTCCTATGAATTGCCCCTCGTGCGGTTCTTCAAGGAGCGCGAGAAGCGCAAGGCGTCAGGGCGATGAAGAGAATTCCTCTTGCTCCCTCGCGCGCCGCGGCGCTGGGCATCATGACCTTCCTGCTCACGTCGGGATTCGCTGTTTTTTCTTCGAATGGTCAAGAGGGACCGCCCGCGGGCGCCGCCGGTGCCGCAGCCGCGGCCTCTCCCTCTTCCCCTTCTCAGAAATCTCTCCCTTCTTCGTCTTCAACTCCTATTTTCTCCACCACCGCCGACAAGACATCCGTGTCCCTCGGCGACCGGGTCGTCGTTACGTATTCCGCCCGCATCCCCGCCGGCGCGGCGTTGACGCTCGACGCGCTCGTGACGCCCGCGCCGGAGGCTGGCGCACGGCCGCCCGGCGGCGCAATCCTGGAGTTCGAGAACCCGCCCGCACCGACGCTCACGAAAAGCGGGGCCGGGGACTTCTTCGAATGGTCCCAGACGGTCGCGCTGTTTCCCTTTGCGGCGGGCGCGATCACCGTGCCGGGGCCGCACTACACCTTCGAAGAGCCCTCCTCGGGACGCAAGCTCGACGTCCGACCGCAGGATCTGGAGCTGACGGTGGCCTCGCGTCTCCCTCCCGGCCAGAAACCCGAGCAGCTCGCGCCGAAGGCGGACAAGCCGGTGCGCATCCCCGCGCGGCCGGCGACTTACTGGATCGCGCTCGCAGCCGGTGTCGCGCTCGTCGTGGCGCTCATCGCCTGGCTCGTCTCGCGTCGGCGGCGTAAGGCGGCCCTCCCCGCCGCCGCGGAGCCTGCTCTCGCACCCGGAGAGGAGCTGCGCCTCGCGCTCACGCGGCTCGCGACCGCCGCGGAGAACCTCGGCGACGACGCGCGCGACTTCTACTCCGAGCTCACGTACGCGGTGAAGCGCTTCCTCGAGCGCGTGACGGGCGACCCGGTCCTCGAATGGACGACGTTCGAGACCGTGAGGCGTCTCCGCGAGAAGGGCTTCGAGTTCCCGCGCGAAGTCGCATTCCCCGACCTCCTCGCCTCCGCCGACCGCGTCAAGTTCGGAAAGGGCGCCGCGACGCGCGAGGACGCGCGAGAGGCGCTGGTCAAGGCGCGCGCCGTCCTTCACGACGTCGAAGCGCGCCAGAAGGCCGAGGCTGCCCGCGCCGCCGCTGCGAAGGAGCGCGCCTCGTGACCGGACTCCGCGCCTTCGTCGCCTCTCTGGTCCCGCCGGGCCTGTCGTTTCGCGACCCGCTCCTGCTTTTTCTCCTAGTCCTGGTCCCGCTCGCGATCGCCTTGAGGATCCTTCGCGAGAAGCGCGGGGACGGCGCGCTCGTCGTGCCGACGCTCGCGAACGTCGCCGCCGTGCGCCCGACCTGGCGCGTCCGCTTCCGCTTCCTGCCCTTCGCCCTCGCGCTGATGGGCTACTCCGCCCTCGTCGTCGCGCTCGCACGTCCTCGCCTCGGCCTCGAGCGGACGGAGTCGTGGACGGAAGGCGTCGACATCTTCATCGCGCTCGACGCTTCCGGCTCCATGGCCGCCGAGGACTTCACGCCGAAGAACCGTTTCTTCGTCGCGAAGGCCTGCGCGCGCCAGTTCATCGAGGGACGCTCGAGCGACCGCGTCGGCCTTCTCGTGTTCGCGGGCCGCTCTCGCACCATCAGCCCGCTGACGACCGACCGTGGCATGGTCCTCGACCGGCTCCAAGGCCTCAAGCTCGGCGATCAGGGCGACGGCACCGCGATCGGCCTCGCGCTCGGCAATGCGCTCGCGCGCCTGAAGCCCTCGAAGGCAAAATCGCGCGTGGTCGTCCTCGTGACCGACGGCGGGAACAACGCGGGCGAGATCGACCCGGACACCGCCGCGCTCGTCGCGAAGGCGCTCGGCGTGCGCGTCTACACCGTGGGTGTCGGGACGAACAGCGGGCCGGTCGAGATCCCCATTCCCATTCGCGACCCCGAGACGGGACGCGTCACGGAGCGCCGCGTGCGCGCGAATGTGGACGTGGACGAGGCGCTGCTGCAGCGCATCGCGAACGCGACCGGGGGACGCTTCTTCCGCGCGACGGACGCGCAAGGCCTCGCCGCCACGTTCGCGACGATCGACAGGCTCGAGAAGAGTGAGATCAAGACGACGAAGTACACGCGATTTCGCGAGGTCTTTCCGATGGCCGCCCGGCCCGCGGCTGCGTGCCTCGCGCTCGCCGGATTCGCCACGCTCTTCCTGTTCCCGGTGACACCCCGATGAGCGCGTGGACGACGCTCTTCGCCGAGCCGAAGATGCTCCTTCCCGCACTCTTTCTCGCGGCCGCGGCGGCCGGCGCCCTCGTCTTCGCCGTCCGGCGGCGCGCCGCACGAAGCGCCGCGCTCGTCTCCCCCGCGCTCGCGGCCAAGGCGGGTCTCGCTCCTCTGGGCGGCTTCCCCGTCACAGTCGCCATACTCGCGCTCCTCGTCGCGCTCGGCCTCGGCGGCGCTCTCGCGCGGCCGCGCTGGGGAAAGACGGCCGAGACCGCGCGGCGGCGGGGCGCCGACGTCGTCTTCATCCTCGACACCTCCGCCTCGATGCGCGCGGCCGACGTCTCACCTTCGCGCTTCGTCCTCGCGCGGCAGGCCGCCTTGTCTCTTCTGTCGCGCCTCGGAAGCGACCGGGCCGCGTTGATCGCCTGCGAGGGGGAGGCCCAGGCCCTCGTCCCGCTCACTCTCGACGCGGCGGCCGTCGGGCTCTTCCTCGACGCGATGGAGCCCGGCATGGGCGCCAAGCCCGGCACGTCGCTCGCCTCGGGCCTCGCGGCCGCGGCCGATCTGTTCCCGGCCGGATCGGCCGGTGGCCGGAACGCCGTCGTCTTTTCGGACGGCGAAGACCTCGAGGGCGGCGTCGACGCCGCGATCGCGCGAGCGAAGGCCGAGGGCATCACCGTGCACGCCGTGTTCGTCGGAGCTCCGGGCGGAAGCGGAGCCCCGGTGCCCGAGGTCGACGCGGCCGGGCGCACGAGCGGCTTCAAAAGCGACGCGAGCGGCCAGCCGGTGCTATCGAAGGCCGATCCGGAGCTCCTTCGCCGCCTCGCGGCAGAGACGGGAGGCTCGTTCACCGCAGTCTCCCCCGGCCGTACCGATCTCGAGGGCGTCGCCCGGCAGATCGATCTCGGGGCGCGGCGCCCGCTCTCGGAGGTGCTCGTCACCTCCCTCGAAGAGCGATTCCAGATTCCTCTCGGCGTCGCGGTGGGAGCGCTCGGACTGCTCCTGCTCGGAGTCGGGCGAGGGCGGAACGTTTCGAGGGGCGCCAGAGCACCGGGTTTCGTTCGGAAACTGCTAAGAAGGGGGAAGACGGGTGGCGCGGAGCTCGGGGTCGCGGCCCTGCTGTTCCTCGCGCTCGTTGCTGGCGGGCGAGCTGTTGCGGAGCAACCGGTGCCCGCCGCGCCTACGGCCGCGCCCGCGGAGCAAACCACCGCGCCGTCGTCGCCCTCCCAGGCTTCCCCGAACGGCGCCGCACCCTCTCCTTCCACGGCCTCTTCAGACCCCGCGGCTGGCCCGACGATTCGAGATGCGTCGGCCCCGCCCGACTCTTCCTCCCCTCTTCCCTTTCTAAGCAGATTCTTCTCCTCTCCCCGTTCCGAAGCGAAGAAGGGCCAGCAGGCTCTCGACGAGAAGAAGCCCGACGAAGCGATCGTTCATTTTCAGCGCGAGACGGAGATGGATCCGAAGGACCCGACGGGCAGCTACAACCTCGGCACCGCGCAGTCGCGCGCGGGGAAGCCCGGCGAAGCGCTCGCGTCGCTCGAGAGGGTGCGAAAGGAAGGGCGAGGCGCGGTCGCGGCCGACGCGGCCTTCAACACGGGCCAGACGCTCTACCGTGAGAAGCAGTACGAATCGGCGGCGGCGGCTTTTCGCGAGGCGCTGAAGCGCCGCCCGAGCGACTCGGACGCGGCCTGGAACTACGAGCTGTGCGTACGCCGCGCCGAGGAGGAAAAGCAGAAGCAGAAAGAACAGCGAAAGGAGAAGAAGGACCCCAAGGACGACAAGGACAAGAAGGACGGGAAAGACCAGCAGCAGGCCGAAACCGACGCGCAAAAGAAGCAGCAGCAGGAGAAGGAGTTCGAGCAGAAGGCGAACATGACTCGCGACAAGGCCGAGCAGCTCCTGTCGGCCATCGAGCGCTCGGACCTCGACGAGCAGAAGAAGAAGATAGCAGCACAGCGCAGCAAGCGGCGCGTCGCGAGGGACTGGTGAAGCGCGCGGCGTTTCTCGCCGGGACCGTCCTCGCCGCGGCCGCGCTCGCCGCGCCGGTCGCGCGCGCCGCGGACGAGCTCTCCGCGCAGGTTTTGGTCGACAAGGCACGGCCCGCCGCGGACGACGTCGTGCGGCTCACGTACACGTTCTCGGGCTCCGGCCTCGGCGGGGCGCTCAGGCTCCCAGCGAGCCTGCCTCTCAAGAACCTCACGCTCGCGGGCGGTCCGTCGAAGTCGGAGCAGATGTCCTTCGTGAACGGCGTCTTCAGCCGCTCGCTCTCGCTCACGTACTTTCTGCGGCCTCAGGGCCCGGGCCCGGCCGAGATCGGCGAAGTCTCGTTCGGATTCGACGAAAAGACGGTGAAAGCGGCGAGCTACCTCCTCGAGGTCGGACCGCCCCGCGGCCGTGCGGGAGCGGCGCCGGAGGACGAGGAGGAAGACCCGATCGCGCAGCTCTTCCGGCGGCGCGGTGTTTCCTCGATCCGCCCGCCGGGCGCGGGTGCGTCGCAGGGGCGGCCGCTCATCGAGTTCCGGGTCACGCCAGACAAGACGACCGCCTACGTGGGGGAGGAGATCACGCTGCATTACGAGCTCCTCACGCAGGCCGACGTGCAGGGGCTCGAGTACCTCGAGCCGCCGCGCTTCCCCGGCTGCTGGGCCGAGGATCTCGAGAAACCGGAGAAGCCCGTCGGCCACCGCGACGTCGTCGACGGCCGCACGGTCATGCGTTTCACGCTGCTCAAGAAGCTCGTCTCGGGCCTCAACCCGGGCACCGTGAACATTCCCGAGGCGAAGATCCGCACGAGCGTCCGCGGCTCCGTGGACCCCTTCGGCGACCCGTTCGGGTTCTTCCCGCGCCCGCAGGTCATGGACCTCGTCGCCCGGCCGCTCAGCCTCAAGATCCTTCCGATACCGGGCGACGCCGCATTCCATGGCCCGGTCGGCCGCTTCGACCTGACCGCGAAGCTGGATCGCACGAAAGTTGCGCCCGGCGAAGCCGTGACGCTGCGCATCCGGCTCTCGGGCACCGGCAACCTGCGAACGGCGACCGAATCGCCGAAGCTCGACGTCCCGAACGCCACCCTTTACCCGCCGAGCACGAAGTCCGATTCCTCTCGAACCGGCCGCACGCAGGTCGCGACCGAATGGAGCTACGTCCTCGTGCCGAAGCAGAACGGCACGGTGACGATCCCGCCGGTCTCGCTCGCCGTCTTCGACCCGACCGAGAAGCGCATCGTGACGAAGACGACCGCGCCGCTCACGCTCGTGGCCGAAGGCAGCCCCGTCGCGGGCGCGGCCGCCGGCCTCACGACCGCCGAGACGACGCTTCCGCTCCTGCCCTCCCCGGTGCCGTCGCCCGCTCCGCGCAGTGCGAAGTCCGGACTCGAGACGACCATCGACCTTTCGAACCACACCGTGACGCTTCCGCTGTGGGCCGTTGCCGCGGTGCCCGGAGCGGCGCTCCTCGGATTCGGCGCCGTCATCGCCGTCCGGCGGCGCCGGACTCACGGCGCGTGGCGCGAAGCCCTCGAGCCGGAGGCGGGGGAAACGAAGGAGCGCGCGGCTTCACGCGTCGACCGGGTTCTTCGCGAGCTCCTCGCCCGGCGGTACCTCGTGCCCGAAGGCGCGTCCATCCCCGACGTCCTCTCCGCTCTCGCGGAACGCGGCCTTCCGGCCGCGCGAATCGACGACGTCAAAGCGCTTCTCACCGACGTGGACTTCCTTCGCACCGCGCCCCAGCTCGGCGACTACGACACGACGATCGCCGCGCTCCGCGTGCGCGCCGCCCGCCTTCTCGCGCGCCTTGCCTGAGCGGTTTCGGGCGGATTCCGGATCCCGAAGCGTAAAATGCCGTCGTCGGCATGAACAAAAGAGTCGCACGGGTCATCTCGGCCAAGAATCTCATTCGTTACATGGAGCGGCATCGCCTGCTCGACGAGACGAGCGGGACGCCCCCGGACCGCTTCCTCATCACGCTCGTGAACCGCGCGATGGAGTTCGTGCCGGCTCAGGCCGGAGCCCTCCTGCTCGACGACCCCGTCTCGAAGGAGGACGACCGCTCGCGAAACGAGCTCGCCATCATCGTGACGGCCGGCGACGTGAAGGAGAGCGCCGTGGGCCGCAAGGTACGCCCCGTGGACGGCATCGCCGGCTTCGTGTACGCCCGGGGCGAGCGCACGTGCGTGAACGAGGTGGGCGGCGCGCACGCGTTCTCGCGCGAGATCGACGCCCTTCTCGAGATCCCCATCACGAACGTCCTCGCGGTGCCGGTCGTGATCGAGAACCACGTGTGCGGGTCGCTCATCCTCATCAACCGGCAGGGCGAGCCCGCGTTCACGCCCCGCGACGAGCGGCTCATGGAGCTGTTCGGAGACACGCTGTCTCTCGCGCTCCAGAACCTCCTCGACGAGCGGCGCGCGCGCGAGGTGGCCCGGCGCGACTCGCTCACCTCGCTTTACAACGACCGCTATTTCCACCGGAAGCTCCAGCGCGAGATCGACCGGCTCGGCGAGTCGAAGGAGGGCGAGCTCGCCCTCCTTTTTCTCGACTGCGACCACCTCAAGAAGGTGAACGACGAGCACGGCCATCTCGCCGGAAGCCAGGTGCTCCGCGAGGTGTCCTTCATCCTCCAGAGGACGCTCGCCGACACGGTCTCCCTCGCCTGCCGCTACGGCGGCGACGAGTTCACCGTGATCCTTCTCGACGCGGATCTGAACGCCGCCGTCGCGATCGCCGAGAAGATCCGGAAGGCGATCGACGACTGGACGTTTCTTCCGATGTCGATCGGCCCCGGCGAGCCGGCGCTGAACCTCAAGAACGTCGTCACGATGTCCGTCGGCGTGGCCACGTATCGGGCCCACGTGGACACGTCCCTTCCCGTCGCCGAGCAGAAGAACGAGATCCTCAAGAAGGCGGATTCCGCCCTTTACGCCGCGAAGACGAAGGGCAAGAACTGCGTCGTCGCCGCGGAGGTGGCCTCCTCGAAGGGAGGCGGGTCGACGGTGATCCTGAAGACCTGATCTCCGGCCTCAAAACCCTTCATTCCAATGCTTTACGCCGCTCATGGGGAAGGGTTATCATGCCCTCCATGGCTTTCTCCTCCTCCTCCCTGAAGTCCCCCGTGCCGGCGAAGACCGTCCTCGAATCCCTGTCGAAGCACATGCTCGTCGACGGCTACCACGTGGTCATGGACCTCAGGGCGTCGCAGGGCAACTTCGTCCGCGACTCCCTCCACGGGGTCGAGATCCTGGACTTCTTCTCGAATTTCGCGACCTGCCCGATCGGCTACGCTCATCCGAAAATGACGACGCCCGAGTTCCTCGAGGAGCTCGCGTGGACCGCCGTCACGAAGCCGGCGAACAGCGACATCTACACGGAGCAGCTGGCGTCCTTCGTCGAGACGTTCGCGCGGCTCGGCGTGCCCGAGACCCACGCGAAGCACATGTTCTTCGTCGAGGGGGGATCCCTGGCGATCGAGAACGCCCTGAAGGCCGCGTTCGACTGGAAGGTGCGCCGGAACTTCCGAAAGGGCCATCGGCGCGAGGTGGGGACGAAGATCCTGCACCTCGAGCAGGCTTTTCACGGCCGCAGCGGCTACACGCTCTCCCTCACGAACACGAGCGACCCCCGAAAGACGATGTACTTCCCGAAATTCGACTGGCCGCGCGTCGTGAACCCGAAGCTCTCGTTCCCCGTCACCCCGGAGAGCCTCGCGGCGACGATCGCCCGCGAGGACCTCTCGATCGCCCAGGCCGAGCAGGCGATTCGCGAGAACGGCGACGACATCGCCGCGTTCATCCTCGAGCCGATCCAGGGAGAAGGCGGCGACAACCATTTCCGTCCCGAATTCCTCGCCAGGGTGAGGGCGCTCTGCGACGAGCACGACATGCTCCTCATCCTCGACGAGGTTCAGACCGGCATGGGTCTCACCGGGACGATGTGGGCCTTCCAGGGTCTCGGCCTCACGCCCGATCTCTTCTCGTTCGGCAAGAAGACGCAGGTCTGCGGCTTCGTCTCGAACGACCGCATCCTCGAGGAGAAGGACAACGTCTTCACGGTCTCCTCGCGCATCAACTCCACGTGGGGTGGAAACCTCGTCGACATGGTGCGCTGCCGCAAGTTCCTCGAGATCATGGCCGAGGAAAGACTCGTCGAGAACGCGAAGACCACGGGCGAGTTTCTGCTCGGCAAGCTGAACGAAATGGCGTCTGAGTTTCCCGGAAAGATGACGAACGTGAGGGGGCGAGGCCTCTTCATCGCGTTCGACCTTCCGGACCCGAAGGCGCGGGCCGGAGTCCTTTCCTGCTGGCTCCAGAAGCACAACGTGATGGCGCTCGCTTCGGGCGAGCGTGCGATCCGGCTGCGTCCGCCGCTCACGCTCTCGCGGGACGAGGCGGCGCTCGGCGTCCAGCGGCTCCGGGCGGCCTTGACCGAGATTCTCGGCTGAAGACCCGCGCGGTGCCGGTCGTGACTCGGCGGGGGCAAGGGCGTTTTTCCTAGAATGAAGGATGGGCTCGCGGCGCCGCCAAGAGCCGAAGCGCGGCCTGCGGACTCGGGCGCCGGTCCCGCGGCGCCGCCGCCATCCGTTGCTGTGCCGCTCGGGCGCCGCGCGCGTTCTCTTCACCTTCTAAGAAATCTCTCTCTCCTCCTCTTCCTCTTCTTTTCTCTCGTCTTCATCCCTCTTCCACAGATCCTGCTCCTCCGCTGGCGGGACCCGCCGACGACCGCGTTCATCCGCGCGCGGCAGGAGCGGCTCCGCGCGCAGGGGAAGAGCGACGCGATCGGCCGGCGCCCCGTCCGCCTCGGGCAGGTCGCGCCCGCTCTCGTCCAGGCGGTCCTCGCCGCGGAAGACTCCCGCTTTTTCGAGCACCACGGAATCGATTGGGAGGCGGTCTCTTCGGCCCGCCGGTGGAATCGCGCGCACGAAAAGAGCCGCAGGAAACGGCTTCACGGCGGCTCGACCGTCACGCAGCAGCTCGCGAAGAACCTTTGGCTCACGGGCGAGCGCACGTGGTGGCGGAAGGGGCGGGAGGCGGTCCTCGCCGGCGCTCTGGACCTTCTGGTGCCGAAGGCGCGGATCCTGGAGGTCTACCTTTCCGCAATCGAGTTCGGCGAGACGACCTACGGCTGCGAAGCCGCTTCGCGTGAGCTCTTCGGCGTGAGCGCCAGCCGCCTCTCGCCTTCACAAGCGGCACGTCTCGCCGCATTGATCCCGGGTCCCGCGTGGTACCGCGCGCATCCGGCAGCGTGGGAGCACCGCGCCGAGCTCATCGCGCAGCGGATCGAGAACCAACCGCTGCCTGCGGGACTGACGACGCCTGCGCGCTAGAATCGCCGTGATGAATCGCTTCGCGGGCCTTGCCGGAAAGGCCGTCGTTCTCTCTCTGACCGCCCTGACCGCCGCCGCATGCCGCCCCAAGCCCTCCGACCTCCGCATCACGCCCGCCAAGGTGACCCTCTACGGACCCGGTCGCACCCAGTCTCTCAAGTACGAGATCTTCGACAAGAAGGGCAATACGCTGCCCGGCTTGACCGCCGTCTGGGTCGTCGACAAGCCGAAGATCGCCACGGTCGACGCGAACGGACTGGTCCGCTCTCTCGCGCCCGGGCGCGCAACCATGACCGCGACCTTTCAAAACCTCACGTCGAGCGCCGTCGTCGACGTGATCGACGTCGCGTCGCTCATGGTCTCCCCGAACCGCATGACGCTCGTCGGGCCGGCGGGCACGAAGATGCCGCTTCTCGCCGAGATCAAGGACGCGAAGGGGAACCTGTCGTCCCTGAAACCGAAATGGCTCTCGGGAGACCCGAAGATCGCCACGGTCGATGCGGAGGGAGTCGTGACCGCCGTCGCCGAAGGCCACACGACCATCATCGCGAGCCTCGGCAACGACGTGAGCTCGGCCTGCGATGTGAAGGTCCTGAACCGCACGATCGCCGCCTTCGAGGTGACGCCCGTCACGCTGATCCTGAAGGTGGGCGAGACACAGAGGATCACGGCGACGATCCGGGACGCGGCAGGGGTCCTCATCGAGGACGCCGCGCTGGCCTGGACGTCCTCTGATCCGAAGACGGCCACGGTCTCGAACGGCGCGGTCGTGGGCGTCGCGCGCGGCACGGCACGCATCTCGGTCGCGACGTCCACCCAGACGCTCACGGCTGACGTCCTCGTGAACTGAGGCGGCCCTGCGTATCACGCACCTTGCTGCGGAATGCGTCCCGTTCGCGAAGACGGGCGGCCTCGGGGACGTCGTGGGCTCGCTTCCGAAGGCGCTTTCGGCGCGCGGACACGACGTCGACGTGTTCATGCCGTTTCACCTCGAGGCGGCGCGCTGGTATCGCCGCCGCAACACCTGGCCCGAGGCGGCGCTCCCTCCCTTCGAGGTCTCGATTCTCGGGCGCCCGCACACGCTGGGCCTCCTCTGGGACCTCTTGCCCGGCAGTATCGTGCCGGTCTACTTCGTCGCGCACGACCCGCTCTTCCATCGCCGCGAGATCTACGCGCCGAACGACCAGGGCGCAGACGACGGGCTTTGGCGCTTCACGCTCTTCGTCAGATCCGCGATCGAGGCGCTGAAAAGGCTCGACCGCCGGCCGCGGGTCCTCCACACGCACGACTGGCATCCCGCGCTCGCTCCGATGCTCGGCGCGTGGAGCAACTGGCGCGACCGCTGGTTCGACGACGTCGCGTCGGTCCTCACGATCCACAACCTCCGCTACCAGGGCGTCTACGGCCGCGAGGAATTCCCCATTCTCGGCCTGCCCGATGCCGCGTGGACCGGCGGCGCCGTCGAGTTTCATGACGATGTGAACCTCCTCAAGGGCGCCATCGAGGCCGCCGACATGATCACCGCCGTCTCCCCCACGTACGCGAACGAGATCCGCACGAAAGAGGGCGGCGTCGGCCTCGACGCCGTCCTCAGGGCCCGCGGAGACCGGGTCGTGGGAATCCTGAACGGCGTCGACACGTCGGTCTGGAGCCCCGCGCACGACCCCCACCTTCCCGCGCATTACGGCCGCGAGGACCTGCGCGGGAAGGCCGAGTGCCGCGCGGAGCTGTGCCGGATCGCGGGCTTCGAGCCGGGCGACCCCGCGATGATCCTCGGCGCGATCGGACGCCTCACGGACCAGAAGGGCTTCGACCTCCTGCTCGAGGCCGCGCCCGAGCTCATCCGGCGGGGAATCCGTATCGCGATGCTGGGGTCCGGCGAGCCGGCGCTCGAGGGCGCGATGCGCCTCCTCGAGGCGCACGCTCCCGGCCGCTTCCGGGCCTTCGTCGGCTACGACGAGCCGGTCGCGCACCGGATCGAGGCCGGGGCGGACGCTTTCGTCATGCCGTCGCGATTCGAGCCGTGCGGCCTCAGCCAGATGTACTCGCTCGCTTACGGCACGCCGCCGATCGTGCGCAGTACGGGCGGCCTCGCGGACTCGGTCACCAGCTTCGACGGCCGCAACCTGGATCGCGCGACCGGTTTCTCGTTCGACGAGGCTTCGCCGCCCGCGCTCGCCGCGGCGATCCTCTTCGCCCAGAGCGTCTTCTTCCACCGCGAGTTGTGGCGTCGAATCGTCGAGAACGGGATGGCGCAGGACTTCTCCTGGGACCGCTCGGCCGCGCAGTACGAGGCGGTCTATCGGCGCGCACGCGAGGTCCGCGGCCTGCCCTGGTAGGGTTCTACTCCGCGCCGAGAGCCGCGAGAGCGGCGGACTTCAGCTCGACCGCTTCCGGCGCGTCCTCGGGAAGAGGCTCCCTCTTCCGGATCGGCGGCGACGGGTGCGGCGGGCGCTTCTCGATCGCGAGAAGCATGAGCACGGGCAGCTCCTCGATCGAGACCTTCTCGCCCATCCCCTGCTTCATCGCCCAGTACTCCGCGCCCGCGCCCAGGAGCTCGTGGTCGGTCTCGTCGACGAGACGCGAGAGATTGCAGCGCACGGTCAACCGCGTGACGTCGACGTCGAAGTAACGAAACGTCGAGGCAGGCGACGACGCCGTGATGCGGCTGCCCGGGGCGCCGCCCTCGAAGCGCAGCGGCGCGCGGTCGCCGAGACGGATCTCGTCGAACGTCGACTCTCCCGTGTTCGCATCCCTCCGGACCCGGCGGTTGAGAACGAGATCGCTCTTGAGCAGCCCGCGCACGACCCACGCAGTCCGGCGCTCGTTGTCGCTCTTCGCGGACGCCTTCGCGATGTCGCAGACGCGGTTCCCGCGGCCGTCGACGATGCGCTCGAGGGCGACCCTCGGCTCTTCGTCTGCCCGTCCGTTCCCTGCGGCGGCCACGCTCAGTGACAGGGCGAAGAGATTCTTCGAAAGAAAGAGAAAGCGTCCGTCGACACGGCCCCTCGCGGTCTTCATTGGATCGGGCTCTCCGGCAGGAACGCCGGGAAAGGCGGGAGGTCCTGAGGGAGATACGTCAGCGTGCGCCAGGGGGCGAGATCGCCCGGAGGGGTGGCGTCGGGGACGAGGACGAGGTCGCGATTGTCAGGCCGGATCCCCGACCTGTCCATGAAGAGATAGCTCCACGCGAGACGCACGCCGGATTGAAGGTTCACCGCCGTGCCGGAGGCGCCGCTGAGGCGGGAAATCTCCAGCGAACGGAGGCGGTCCAGTTCCCTGACCTCATCGGCAGAAAAGACCGCATCGCGAATTTCTGCGAGGGCGACCGAGACGGTGCGCGAGCGTAAGTCGGATACGTACGCGCCTTCGAATTCCAGTCCACCCCCGATGAACCGGTAGCGCGTCCCCCCACACGCCTCGTTGGGTTCGGGGAGAGGCTCATCCTCTTTCGAACGGTCCCGTGCATCGAATTCGTGCGGGTCCCAAGTCGACCAGCTTTCGACGGCGAGTCCGCGGTGCGATCCCGAGAGACGGGTCCACGCCTTCGCCGCGTCAGGGTGCCCCTGATCCCCGATGTCCGCGGTGATCTCGGCCACGAACCGGTTTCCCGAGGCCGCTTCGATCAGTAAGAGGCTACGGATCGGCCACCAGCGCCGTTCCGCATCCCCCGTTCCTGTTTTCACTCGAAGAAAAAGATGGCGGATGCGGAAGAGAGCCGGCGACTCGGAGAGTCCGGGCTTTTCCTTGACGAGATACGCCTGATCCACTTCGACGAAGGTCTTGTCCCTGAGGTTCGCGAAGTAGTCTGGCGGTTCCTCGGCTCGCATCGCGGCCGAGACCGCGCAGAACGCGAGAAGCAGCCCTCGCGCTTTCATAGGTCCTTCTCTTCGACTCCGATCTCGCGCAGGACCTCGAGGAGCGCCGCGTGCACGCCGGGGGTCGCGGCGAGGACGTTGCCGCGCGTCCGCCAGCTCCCCGCCCCGCCGTCGAAGTCCGTGACGACGCCGCCGGCCTCCGCGACGAGGAGCGCGCCGGCCGCCGTGTCCCACGGCGAGAGTCCGAACTCGAAGAAACCGTCGAAGATGCCGGCCGCGACGTAGGCGAGGTCCAGCGCGGCGCTGCCGGCGCGGCGGATCGAGCGCGATTTCATGAAAAGCGCCCGGAAGATCGAGAGATACCGGTCGATCTGGTGCTGCTGTCGGAACGGAAAGCCTGTCGCGAGGGCCGCGCCCTCGAGGCCGCGACGCGGCGGCACGCGCAGCCGCTGCCCGTTGCGGAACGCTCCCGCCCCCGCCTCGGCGCTGAAGAGATCCTTCTTGACGGGATCCCACACGACGCCGGCCTCGAGCGCACCGAGGAGACCGCCCCGCGTCCGCGCGATCGAGACAGCCCAGTGAGGGAAGCCGCGCACGAAGTTCGCCGTGCCGTCGAGCGGATCGACGATCCACGAGGGAGCCGTCTCGTCCGCGCCCGTGAGCCCCGTCTCCTCGCCGAGAAAGCGGTCGGCCGGAAAAGCACCGAGGAGAACGCGCCGGATGACGGCCTCGCTCTCGCGGTCCGCGATCGACACGACGTCGTTCTTCGACTTCTCCTCGACGCTGGCCGGGTCGAGCCTCCCGAAGTGCGCGAGAAGAACCTCTCCGGCCTCGCGCGCGGCGGCGACCGCGGCCTCGACCGGGCGCGTTCCGCTCAATGGAACACGGGCGGCTCGTCCTCCTCCGCCATCTTCTCGGACGCGGCCAGGGCCTGCGCCGATTCGGGAAAACGCTCTACGATTTCGGCCCACACCGCGCGGGCGAGCCCGTGTACGCCCAGCTCCTCGGCGAGCTCGGCGCGCGACAGGAGGTTCTCCGGCTCGTCCGGGCGCAGCGCCGAGAGGAACGTCACGGCGCGAAAACGGCCAGCCTCGTCGCCGGTTCGCCCCCGGCAGCCGGACAGATTGCGAAGGACGCGCTCGAGGAGCGCCGGAACCTCCATCTGCCGCAGATACTCCGCGCGCCACGGGACGCGTCCGCCCGCGAGCGACTTCACCTTGCGCCGGCAGTCGTCCACGGTCAGAGGCACGCCCCCCGCGAACGGATCTGCGAGCGTTCCGGGCGGCGGTCCGACGCGCACGATGAAATGACCCGGAAGGCCGATTCCCGCCACCGGGATCCCTGCGCGGCGGCCCACCTCCATCCAGAGGACCGAGAGGAGGATCGGCATTCCCCTGCGCCGCTCCAAGAGCGGACCCAGGAGGACGTTGCGCGGGTCGTAATAATCGTCCTCGTCGCCCGCGAAGCCCATCTCCTCGGAGAGAACGTGCGCGAGAAGCCGCGCCGTCTGGAACGAGGAGCGGGTACCGGCCCTGCGCTGCCGGACGGCGGATGCAGCCGCGTCCAGATCGGCCTCCGCCTGGCGGCGCGCGGCGGGAGGCGTACCCTCGATCGAGAACAGCGCACCGACGAGGTCGTTGCGGCGCACGGCGTCGAGGAACTCGGCGAGATCCCGTTCGTCCTCGCGCGCCCAGAGCTCTTTCATCGCACCACCTAGAATCCCATTCTAGTGAACGCGGCGCTTCCCCGCGTGGTGATCGTGGGCGGGGGATTCGGCGGCCTCTACACGGCCCGCCGCCTCCGCCGGCTCCCCGTCGAGGTCACCGTCCTCGACCGGAGGAACTTTCATCTCTTCCAGCCGCTGCTGTACCAGGTGGCGACGGGCGCCCTCTCGCCCGCGAACATCGCCGCACCCCTCCGGGCGATCCTGAAGCGGAGCCGGAACACGCGCGTCCTGCTCGAGGACGTGACCGGCGTCGACGTCGGCGGCCGCCGCGTCCTGACGGCGAGCGGAAGCCTTCCGTACGACTTTCTCGTCGTCGCCGCGGGCGTGCGCCACCATTACTTCGGGCACGAGGACTGGGAGTCGGCGGCGCCGGGTCTGAAGACGCTCGAGGACGCAGTCGAGATGAGACGCCGCATCCTCCTCGCGTTCGAGAGCGCGGAGACCACCGCAGATCCAAAAGAGCGGCGCGCTCTTCTCACGTTCGTGATCGTCGGGGCCGGTCCCACCGGAGTCGAGCTCGCGGGCGCTCTCGGCGAGATCGCGCGCCGCACGCTGCGTCACGAGTTCCGCGCGATCGACCCGTCCGACGCCCGCATCCTCCTCGTCGAAGGAGGACCGCGCGTCCTGCCCTCGTACCCGCCGGAACTTTCCGCGAAGGCCCAGAAGGCGCTTGCCGCCCTCGGCGTCGACGTCGCGGTCTCGACGAGCGTCACGGACGTGAGGGAGTCGGCGGTCACGGTCTCACGCGGAGGCGCCCCGGAGACGATCGCGGCCCGGACGATTCTCTGGGCTGCCGGCGTGGCGGCGTCTCCGCTCGCGGCCGCTTTCGCGTCGGCCACCGGGGCGAAGACCGATCGCGCCGGGCGCATCGCCGTGAATCCCGACCTGACACTTCCCGGACATCCGGAGATCTTCGTGCTCGGCGACATGGCCGCGCTCGCGGACGACGCGGGCCGTCCCCTGCCCGGGGTGGCTCCCGTCGCCATGCAGCAGGGCCGGTACGTGGCCCGGGTCCTCGCCGCGCGCATTGCGGGGCGGCCCTCGTCCGCGCGGTTTCGTTACCGCGACAAGGGCAGCATGGCGACGATCGGCCGCGGCCGCGCGGTCGCGGATTTCGGCTTCCTGCGCATCGCGGGCTACCCCGCGTGGCTCGCGTGGCTCTTCATCCACCTCATGTATCTCGTGCAGTTCGGGAACCGGGTCCTGACGCTCGTCCAGTGGGCGTGGAACTACGTGACGTGGAACCGCTCGGCGCGGCTCATCACGGGGCCTAGTGCCGCTTCACGATCGAGTCGAGGATCATGAGGAAGGCGTTCTGCTGGTTCGCCTCGGTCTTGTTGATGACCGCCAGGCAGGACCCCTCGGGGAAGAGCTGGTGGAGCTCCTCGGCTGGCCGGCTCGAGAGGATCACGATCCGCCGGCAGGCGACGCCGCGGCCTTTCGCGAGTTCGAACATCTTCCGTCCGCCGAAGAGCGGCAGCTCGAGGTCGACGAGGAGAAGGCTCACCTCGGGGCCGAGCGCGTCGAGCGCCGCGATCGGATCCCGGTAGAACTCGAACGAGACGGCCGGCCCGTAGCGGCACGCGAGGACCGCGCGCCAGGACTCCGCGTAGAGCGCGGACTCGTCCACGAGGATGACCCGCTTCGGCCGCCCGACCTCGACCGGGTGCTCCGCGGACACGGGTTTCAGGTACGGCTCGCTCAACGGGCCCCTCCCGCCGTGCCGGCGCCGCGCGCGAAGACCTCACGCCCTCCCACGAACGTGTGCTCCACACGCCCGCGCAGGGTGCGCGCGGTCCACGGCGAGTTCTTCGAGCGGCTCACGAAGCCGTCGGGCGTGACGTGCGTCGACTTCGTCGTCGAGAACACGACGACGTCTGCGGGCGCGCCCTCCGCGAGCGTGCCGCCCGGGAGAGAAAAGAGGCGCGCGGGCGCCGTCGACAGCACTTCGACGAGGCGGTGCAGCGTGATCGCGCGGGGCACGAGGAGCGCGTCCACGAGGACAGGCAAGGCCGTTTCCAGCCCCGTCACGCCGAAGGGCGCATCCTCGAACTCGAGAGCTTTCTCGTCCTCGTGGTGGGGCGCGTGGTCGGTCGCCACGGCGTCGATCGTCCCCTCCACGAGCGCCCCGACGAGCGCCGAGCGGTCGGCTTCGGACCGGAGAGGCGGGTTCATCTTGAAGCGGGTGTCGTAGCCGGAACGCACGACCTCCTCGTCCGTGAGCGCGAGATGGTGGGGCGTCACCTCGCACGTGACCGCGACTCCGGCCCGCCGCGCCGCGCGAATCGCGTCGAGGCTTTCGCGCGTAGAGACGTGAGCGACGTGAAGGCGCGCCCTCGTGAGAGCCGCAAGTTGCACGTCGCGCGCCACCATCGCGGACTCGCCGACGTTCGGCCAGCCCGGCAAAGCGAGGCGGGTCGAGGCCCAGCCCTCGTTCATGACACCGCCGCCGACGATCGTGGGGTCCTCCTCGTGGACGACGACGGGGAGGCCGAACATCGACGCGTACTCCAAGGCACGCCGCATGAGCATGCCGTTCACGATGGGCTTTCCATCGTCGGAAACGGCGACGATGCCCTCGGCCTTCATCGAGCCGATCTCGGCGAGCGCCACGCCCAGGAGACCTTTCGAGACGGCTCCGATCGGGTGAACGCGCACGACGGCGGTCTCGCGAATGCGTCGAACCAGGAACGCCACGGACGGCGCGTCGTCGAGGACCGGCAGCGTGTTCGCCATCGCGCAGATGGTCGTGAAGCCTCCCGCAGCCGCGGCGCGCGTGCCGCTCTCGACGGTCTCCTTGTACTCGAAGCCCGGCTCGCGAAGGTGCGCGTGGAGATCCACGAAGCCCGGCGCCACGACGAGCCCGGCGGCGTCGACGACGTCCGCCCCTTTCGCCGCGATTTTCTCGTCCACTTTCGCGACCACGCCGTCGCGGAGGAGGACGTCGAGCGTCTGGTCGAGATTGCGCGACGGGTCCACGACGCGCCCGCCCCGGAGGAGGACGGCCTCACTCATCGCCGCTCGCTCCGATCAGGAGATACAGGACGGCCATTCGCACCGCGACGCCGTTCTCGACCTGGTCGAGGATCACCGAGTCCGGCCCGTCGGCGACGGCGGAGTCGATCTCGACGCCGCGGTTCATCGGACCCGGGTGCATCACGATCGCGTCTTTCTTCGCGAGGCGACGCCGTTCGGGCGTGAGGCCGAACAGCTCGAAGTACTCCTTGTCGGACGGGAAGCCCAGCCCGCCGCCGCGCTCTTTCTGGACGCGCAGGATCATCACCACGTCCGCCCCTTCGACGGCCTCTTCCAGGCGCGTCACGACGCGCGCTCCCGTGCGCTCGATCTCGACGGGCATGAGAGTCGCCGGACCGAAGAGCGTGACACCCGCGCCCATCTTCGTCAGGAGCGAGAGGTCCGAGCGCGCGACGCGGCTGTGCGCGATGTCGCCGCAGATCGCGACCTTCAGCCCCGCGAGCGAGCCCTTCGCGCGGCGGATCGTGAACGCGTCGAGCAGGGCCTGCGTGGGATGCGCGTGCGCGCCGTCGCCCGCGTTCACGACCGCGCACGGGAGGTGCCGCGCCAGGAGGTGAGGGGCGCCCGCGCGCTGGTGGCGGATTACGATCGCGTCCGGCGCCATCGCCATGAGGTTCCGCCCGGTATCGAGGAGCGTCTCGCCCTTGGCGACGGACGTGCCAACCGCCGAGAGCGCGATCGAGTCTGCGGAAAGACGGCGCTCGGCGATCTCGAACGAGAAGCGCGTGCGCGTCGAGTTCTCGAAAAAGAGGTTCGCAACGAGCTTGCCGCGGAGGGTCGGGACTTTCTTGATGGAGCGCTGGTTGATCTCGCGCATCGACTCGGCCGTATCGAGGACGAGCCTGATGTCGTCCTCGGTGATCGACTCGATGTCGAGGAGGTCCTTCCGGGAGAACGTCGGCGGGCGCGGGACGGCGGGCTCCGGGGTTTCGCTTCGCTTCGTGGTCACGCCGTGCGCACCGCCTATTTCTTCGAACGCCGTCTGGAACGCTTTCGCGCCGCCGGCCTGGGGGTTTTTCGCCCGGCCTTCGCCGCAACCTCGCGGTCGAGCAGCCAGACGTCGTCGACGCCGTCCGTCTCCCGGAACGTGACGGAGACGATCTCCGTGGCGGACGTCGCGATTCTCTTGCCCACGAACTGCGCCTCGATCGGCAGCTCCCGGCGGCCGCGGTCGACGAGGACGGCGAGGAGGATCTTCCGCGGGCGGCCGAAGTCGAGGATGGCGTCCATCGCGGCGCGCACCGTGCGCCCCGTGTAGATCACGTCGTCGCACAGGACGACCGTTCGGCGCTCCACCGGGAACGGAATCTCCGTCTTCTTCAGAACGGGCGAGGCCGCGACCGTGGAGAGGTCGTCCCGATACAGCGTGATGTCGAGAAGCCCGACCGGAATGCGCACGTGCTCGGTGCGCTCGATCTCGCCGGCGAGGCGTCGCGCGAGCGGGACTCCGCGCGTGCGGATTCCGATCAGGACGAAGCCTTCGGTCCCGCCTTCGGCCTCGACGATCTCGCGAGCCATGCGGGCGATCGCCCGCCCCTGGCCGGCGCCGTCGAGCAGCCGGAGCTTCCGGTAGGTTCCCGCGGCTTCTCCCATGAGCGCGCGGACGTTACACGCGGCAGGAACACGCGTCAAACGGCCGGAAGCCCCGGGGGCCTTCTGTAAACTCGGCGCGTGCTTCCGCAAAGAGGGCTCGGGGCCGCCGGCGGAGCAATCGTCGCTCTCGTCCTCGTCGCCGGGATCGGCCTGAGGCTCTCGGAGACGGTCCGGGCCCGCCTCTGGACCGACGAGTACCTCGTTCTGGAGATCGGCTCGCAACCGACGGCCGCCGCGGTCGCGGCCAAGCTTCGCAGCGAGGCGAATCCGCCCCTCTACTACCTCCTGGCCCACGTCGTCCTCGGGAACGCGGCGGACCCCGAACTTGCGCTCCGCCTCGTCTCGGCCCTGGCGGGCACGCTCACGACAGTCCTGGCGGCGTGGATCGCGTGGCGGCGCTGGGGGCTCTTTCCCGCCGTGGTCGCCTCGATTCTCGTCGCTTCGTCGGCGGTCGCCGTGCACTACTCGGCCGAGATACGTCCGTTCGCGCTTCTCGGGCTCGTCACGCTTCTCTACCTCGAGATTCTCGACCGCGCGCTCATGCGGCCCTCGACCGCATTCCTTGCTCTCGAGGCGCTCCTGATCGTACTGGCGACCTCGCTCCACGCGTACGGCGCCCCGCTTCTCTTCGTCGGGCCGGCGGTCTGTCTGGCGACGCGCCGATACGGCGGCTTGAGCCGCCAGGTTCTCGTCGCCGGGCTCGCGGGAGCGGTCCTCCTCCCCACGACCCTCCTCCCGCTCTGGCGTCTCGTTCCCGAGACGAACGAATACCTGGTCGATCTCTGGCAGGGCCGCGGCCCCATGGCGGCCGTCGGGCTCGTGCTTCGCGACGTCCTTCCGACGTCGCGATGGCCTTCCTCGCTCCTGCCGCCGACGGACGCGCTCGCCCGCATGGCGGAGGGAGCTGCCGTGCTGCTCGCCGCGGCGCTTGCAATCGCGGCGCTCGCCGCGCGCGTTCGCCGCCGGGACGCATGGCGTCCCGACACGTACACCGTCGCCCTCCTCGTCCTCCTCTCCGGCAATGCGGCCATGGCGGTGCTCTTTTCGCTGGCGGGACGGCCCGTCGTCGCGCCGGGCCGCTTCTCGGTCCCGCTCGTCGCACCCTTTGCCCTTGCGATCGCCGCCGCGAGCCGCGCCGCGTCGGCGGGACGCGCCTGCGCGGCCGGGCTCGCAGGACTTGCAATCCTCACCTCGTCGCTTCGCCTCGCGCGCCCCGCAGTGACCGGCATACGCCCCGAGGCGCTCGAGGCCGAGGTGCTCAACCGGAACGCCACGGGGCCGTCGCTCATCCTCGCCGTCGGGCTGTCGGGGATCCCGCTTCGCTATGCGTTCCGAAAACGCGCCGACGTCACCTTCCGCAGCTACCCCATCGAGATCGAGCGCCATATCGGCTGGTGGGCGCCCCGCCGTCATCTCCGACGTCCGGACGAGCTCACCCGCGACGCCGAAGAGCTCTCCCGCGAGGCGCTCTCCGGGTCGCAGTCCGGCCGGCGCATTTTCATCGAGGGAGCCGACAGTCCCGTCGCCGTCCCCCTGCGCAGGGCGCTCAGCCGTTCCTTTCGCCCTCGCCTCCTGAACCGGCTCGCCCCCGGACTCCTCGAGCTCGAGCCGATCGAGAGCGCCCCGGACGGCGAAGCGAGATGAGTCCCCGCCGCGTCGCGGTCGCGGTTCCCCTCGTGCTCGCCGGTGCGGCGGCCGCCCTCTGGCTCGGACTCGGAATGAACAGAGGCCTCCTCCTCTCGAACGGCATCAAGTCGATGTGCTGGCCGTGGGCGCCATTCCAGGCGAGGAAGGCGCCCGTGGCGGAGACCCTTTCCGATCCGGTCTGGCAATTCCTGCCGTGGCTCGAGCTGGCGGGACGCGAGCTCCGAGCCGGACGGCTGCCCCTGTGGAACCCGCACCAGGACGGAGGCGTGCCGCTCCTTGGAAATGCCCAGTCCGCGCTCGGCTCTCCCCTCGCCTGGCCCGCTCTCCTTCTCGGCGTCCGCCGCGGCTGGAACCTCTCGCTTCTCCTGAAGCTCCTCGTTGCGCTGGGGAGCGCGTGGGCCTTCTTCCGCGAACGAGGCCGCTCCGCTCCCGCGGCCACGCTCGGGGCCACCGCCTTCGCTCTTTCCGGAGCCTTCGTCGCCTGGCTCGAGCACCCGCAGACGTTCGCGGCGGCTCCCGTCCCGCTCATCCTCCTCTTCGCGGGACGGCTTGCCGAGCGCCCGAAGGGTCGCGACGTGATCGGCCTCGCGCTCGCCACGTACCTCGTCCTGGCGGGAGGCCACCCCGAGACCGCGCTGATGGCAGCCCTCCTCTGCGGAGGCTGGGTCCTCACCCTCGCCTCCGGACCGAGGCGCTGGCTTCCGCCTCTCGGGGGCGCCCTCCTCGGCGCGGCGCTCGCCGCGCCGCTTCTTCTCCCGTTCCTGGAGTATTTCGCGAGGAGCGAGGCCGCGCGAGGCGCCGCCCGGACCTCCCGGCCCCTTCCGCTCACGGCACTCATCCGGTTCGTCGTCCCCTCGGCAGGCGGCTCGCACCCGATCGAGGCGGCCGCCACGGTCTCGCTGGCGCTTCTCGTCCTCGTCCCGGTCGGCCTCGCCCTGGTCCGCCGCGATCGAGAGGTCGCGTTCTGGGGCGGCGCTTCGGCGGTCCTCATCCTCGCCGCCTACGACGGGCCGTTCGCGCGCTTCCTCGCCGCCGCGACCCCCGTTTTCTGGACGCGCACGCTGCTCCTCCTCCCCCTTGCGCTCGGTTTCGTCGGCGCGGCGGGACTCGATCTGCTTCTCGCCCGCGCGTCTCGTGCGGGACGCGAGCAAGCGGCGAAAGGTGTGGCCTGGCTCCTGGCGGCCGTCGCGGGCGCCGAGCTTCTCGGCACGGCCCGGGGCGTCCACTCCATCACCCCCCCGGCCGAGCTTGCCCTCTCGACGCCGCTCCTGGCGAGGATCGCCTCCGATCCGGAGCCCTTCCACATTCTCCCTCTTCACACCTTCCTCCCGGCCAACTCCGCGACGCTCCTTGCGCTCGACGACCTGCGCGGATACGACGCTCTCGCCTTTCACGCCTGGCGCGAGCGCCGGGCGGCGATCGGGCGATTCACGAACACCCCGGCGATCGTGGACGTCATCGAGCCGTGGGACCTCGCGCCGGGAGGTGCGGCGCTGGACGCCTGGAGCGTGAAGTACCTGCTCCTGCACCCGCAGTTCGCCTTTGGCGCTCGGGAGCTGAACGGGCGCCTCGGTCTGGACCTCGAGGAGGTCTATTCGGGTCCTGACGGAAGAATCCTCGTGAACCGCCGCGCGAGGCCGCGCGTGAGGTTGGAAGGGGCGCCGGGGAGGGCGCTTCTCGTCGGGCGCACAGCGGTCCGTTGGACGATACGGACGGAGTCTCGCGCCCCGTCCCGGCTCGTCGTCGCGAATCCGATGTTTCCCGGCTGGCGGGCGAGAGTCGACGGGGCTCCTTCGAGCATCGAGTCGAAGGACGGCGAGCTCATGCAGATCCCCGTTTCCGCGGGCACCCACGACGTCGTCCTCGAATACCGCCCGTCGTCTTTCGAACTCGGGCTCGCGATCGCGGCTCTCGGCGCCGTTGTCGCCCTCGCGGTGGCGCGCTCCTTTCGATCAGCGTGACGCCGTCATGAACGGCCAGGGCGGCGGAGGAAGCGCGAGCTCCCGCTCCCGCCGGGCGAGGAGCCGCGGCTGCGGAGATCCGGTGCGGGCGATTTCCTCCTCGAGCGTGCCTCGCTGCTCGAAGTAGACATCGGCGATGTAGGCGCGCTGAAGGAGAAGAGGGGGAGTCGGAGAAAGGGGCTTAGAAAAGTAAGAAAGACAGCCGACCGCCGCGCTCGCCGCGACGCCGCTCACGAACGCGAGCGCCGATCTCCGCCTCTGGTTCCCTTTCTCTTCCATCTTCCCTTCTAAGAAAATCTTCTCTTCCCTCGTTCCCACTATGAAGGAATACACCGCGACACACACGATCGCCGGCAGGGCGAAGCGCGCCGCCGCCGGCGCGACGAGATGCAGCACATTCGGCGCCGTCAATCCCCTTTCGAAGAAGAACGCCGCAAACGAGCCCCACGGCAATGCGAACCCGGGAGGGACGAATGGGAACGCGAGGGTCGTCGCGCACACGGCGAGCGTCGAGGCGCCGACGAGCGCGGTTTCGAGAAATTCCCCCTCTCTGAATGCAAAAGGGAACACGAGAAACGGCAGCGCCGCTACGAGATACCGCGGCCCCACCGTGAAGCCGCCGTGCCAGTTCGGGTAACCCGCATAGAGAAGGAGAAGCGAGAGAGGGGCGAGGGCGAGCGCGAGGCGGCCTCCGAAGGGCACGGCGGCGCGGGACGCCCGAAACGCTCCGGGCCACAGGAGGAGAAACGGCGAGAAGACGAAGAGGCCCTTCGACGGGTCCGCGAGCAGGCGAAGCAGGATTCTCGGAGACGGCAGGGAGATGCCGAAGAGGCCGGCCGACGCGAGCGACTGAAAGCTCGGCGCCCGCTCGTGGGCGGAGGACAGCTCGAAGACTCCCCCGAAACAGGCGAGATCGTACGCGCCGAGAAGGGCGGCGAAGGGAGCGCCCCCGGCGGCGAGCGCGAGAGCGCGCCGGGGCGCGGGCACGACCGCGCAGAGAACGAGCACGCCCGCCGGCACCGCCGCCGGGTACTCCGAGATCACGGCGAGTCCGAGGAGCGCGCCCGCGGCGACATCGCGGAGGAACGAGCGCGATGGATCTCCCGGGAGAAAAAGCGCGATCCACCCGCCGAAGAGGCACGCCGCCACGAGGGCGTGAGAGAAAAGAAGCAGGCCGTAGGTGAAGAGCGGCGTCGCGAACAGGAGGGCGAATGTCGCGCTCGCGGCGCGCGAGGGAGAAGCGCCGAAGCTCACCGCCGCGTGGAACAGGACGAGCGCGAGCAGCCCCGCGGGCAACGTCGCGCCCGAGAGCCGCATCGCCCACAGAACCGGGCGAATCGAGGGAGGCGAGGGCGGACCCGAGAACGGGCGTGCGAGGAGGTAGCCCGGCAGCGCGACGAGCGCCGCGCCGGGCGCCTTGTTCGAATAGACGCGTCCGTCCTTCTCCGAGACGTCCTCGAAGGCCGGCCCGAGGAGCGGAAGTGCGGAGGAGATTTCCGGCGTGCCGCGCTCGACCAGCGACGCGGCGAGCGCCCAGCGCGTGAATTCGTTCGGCGAAAGAAAGTGCGGGAAGACCGGCACGGCGAGAAGCGCCAGAAGGGCGTAGAGCCCCACGACGGCTCCGGACCTGGACCGCATCGCGTCAGTCTCGCACAGCGGCCGTGCAAAATGCGCCGGATGGACGTCGCGGATTTCGACTTCTTGCTGCCGCCCGAATCCATCGCCCAGCGACCCGCGCCGCGCGGCACCGCGCGGCTTCTGACCCTCGACCGTGCGACCGGCGCGCGCGCACACCGCACCGTCGCCGATCTCCCGTCACTTCTCCGCCCGGGCGACGTCCTCGTCCTGAACGACACGAAGGTCATCCCGGCGCGGATTTTCGGCGCGGACGAGAAAGGGAGGAGGACGGAATTCCTGCTGGTCGAGAGGGTCCGGGGAGAAGAGTCGAGCGAAGGACCGGAAGATTCGGCGAATGGTCCCGAGCTTTGGCGCTGCCTCGCGAAGCCGGGCAGGCGGGTGAAGGCCGGAAGGAAGTTTTTCTTCGAAGGAAAATGGGAAGCCAAGGCACTCGCGAGCCGCGCTTCGGCGCATCCCGGGCCCCATTCACCTTCTCAGAAAGGCGCCGAATCACCTCGCGCAGATGCCGGCCTTTACGTTCTGCGGTTCGAAAAGCACGGGAGCAAAACGTCCTCTCTCCTCGACGATCTCGACGCTCTCGGATCCGCGCCGCTGCCGCCCTACATCCACCGCCCGCTCGGCGTCGCGGACGCGCGGGACGCGATCGACTACCAGACCGTCTTCGCGGATCGCCCCGGCGCGATCGCGGCGCCCACCGCGGGCCTCCACTTCACCCGGGAGCTGCTCGCCGCCGTCGCCGGGCGGGGCATCGAGATCGCGCGCGTGACGCTGCACGTGGGCCTCGGCACGTTCAAGCCCGTGAAAGTCGACAAGGTCGATGAGCACCGAATGGATTTCGAACGGGCGGAGATTCCCGCGGGGACCGCCGAGAGCGTGAACCGGGCGAAACGCGAAGGGCGCCGCGTCGTCGCGGTCGGCACGACGTCCGTGCGCACGCTCGAAGCGTCGGCTCGTGCCCACGGGGGCGCCGTCGCCACCGGCGCGTTCGAGACGGACCTCTTCCTCGTGCCGGGCGCGACGTTTCACGTCGTGGATGCGCTCCTCACTAACTTCCACCTGCCCCGTTCGACTCTCATCATGCTCGTCGCGGCGTTCGCCGGAAGGGAGAGAGTCCTCGCCGCCTACCGCGAGGCCGTCGCGATGGGGTATCGCTTCTTCAGCTACGGCGACGCGATGTTCATTTCGTGAGGGCGCGGGGAAGGCCGACATGCAACCGCGGCGCAGCGGCACTACATTATCGAAGGGCGCCGGTCCGGCAGGGGCCGGTTGGCGAGAGGGAGCTGTCATGACCTCGACGCTTCCCGGCGTTGAACTTGCGGATCGCCAGGGTCGCTTCACGGAAATGCGCCGACGCGCGACGGAGGGCCCGCCCGCGGGGCCGGCTCAGGCCGAAGGGCCGTGGATCGCCCTGTCGCGCGAACTCGGATCGGGAGGCAGCGACCTCGCGGTCCAGGTCGGCGACGCGCTCGGCTGGCGGATCTACGATCGTGAGATCCTCCAGGCGGTGGCGGCCGAGACGAGGCGCGGCGAGTGGACGCTCGCGCGATTCGACGAAAAAGGCGTGCGCACCTTCGGCGAGTACGTCACTCCGTTCATCATTCCAACCGACCCCGGACAGTCCGGCTACCTCGTCGACCTGGCGCGCGTCGTCCGCCGGCTGGGACGCGAGGGCCGCGCGGTGCTCGTGGGCCGCGGCGCGAACTTCATCCTGGATCCCGCGCACGGGCTTCGCGTCCGCGCCGTGGCTCCGGCCGCCGACCGAGCCGAGGCGCTCGCGCACGACCTCGGCCTGACGCCCGAAGAAGCGCGCCGCCGTGTCGCGGCGAGCGACACGGCGCAGCGGGAGTTCGTGTGGCAGGCGTTCCACAGGGAGATCGAGGATCCCGCGGGCTACGATCTCGTCGTCCACCCTCGCGCGCTCGGCCTGTCCGCCGCCGTGGCGGCGATCCTCGCCGCCGCCCGCGCGAAGCTCGGTCTCTGAACGGCGCCCGTCACGACCTCCGCCTCGAGGCAAATGGCCCGATGATTGCAGGGTCGAGGCGACGGGACGGCTCCGTCCCGAGGTTGCACGCATTTCTTTGGAGGGGATGATGGCGATTCTCGGAAAGCAAGCGGAGCGGATCTACGGCCTCATGCGCTTCGTGGTCGGGTTCCTGTTCGCATGCCACGGCGCGCAGAAGCTCTTCGGAGCTCTCGGTGGCCAGAAGATGACGGGCAACACGCTCCTCACGATCGCGGCCGTGATCGAGCTCGTCGGCGGGGGCCTCGTCGCGCTCGGCCTCCTGACGAGCGCCGCCGCGTTCATCTGCAGCGGCGAGATGGCGGTCGCGTACTTCAAGATGCATGCCGCGGCCTCGTTTTGGCCGGTCGTGAACAAGGGCGAGCTCGCGGTGCTGTTCTGCTTCGTGTTTCTCTACGTCGCCGCCCACGGCCCGGGAGCGCTCAGCCTGGATTCGGCGGCTCGGCGAAGTCGGGCCTGACCTGGCCTCGAGCTCGATTCCGAGCCGGCTTCGCGCGAGAAAAAAAGGCGCGGGCCACGGGGCCCGCGCCGGCATTTCGGGGAGGCGGCTCGTCAGTAGGCCTGGAGGTAGCGGTCCACTTCCCAGGGATGGACGCACGCGATGTACGTCTGCCACTCGGAGCGCTTGGCCTCGATGAACTTCTCGACGACGTGCTCACCGAGCGCGTTCTTGAGGAGGTCGTCTTTTTCGAGACAGTCGAGCGCCTCCGAGAGGTTTCCGGGGAGGACGTCGATCTTCAGCCTTTTCTTCTCGCGCGCCGACATCTCGAAGACGTTCTGGTTCACGGGTTCGCCCGCGTCGAGCTTGTTCTTGATGCCGTCGAGGCCTGCCGCGAGCATGACGGTGAACGCGAGGTACGGGTTGCACGACGGGTCCGGCATCCGCACCTCGCAGCGCGTGCCCATGCCGCGGCGTGCCGGAATGCGCACCATCGGCGATCGGTTCCGCTCGGACCACGCGACATTCACGGGCGCTTCGTAACCGGGCACGAGCCGCTTGTAGGAATTCACGAGCGGATTCGTGACGGCCGCGATCGCGCGCGCGTGCTTCAGGATGCCGCCGATGTAGCTCATCGCGAGGGCGGAGAGCTGGTACTTCGCCTTCGCATCGAAGAACGCGTTCTTCATGGACGCGCCGGAGCCCGTGATGAGCGATTGGTGCACGTGCATACCGGAACCGTTCACGCCGAAAATCGGCTTAGGCATGAACGTCGCGTGGAGGCCGTGGTCGAGCGCGACCTTCTTCACGATGAGCTTGAACGTCGTGACCTGGTCGGCCGTTGTGACCGCGTCGCCGTACTTGAAGTCGATCTCGTGCTGGCCGGGGGCGACCTCGTGGTGCGCCGCCTCGACCTCGAAGCCCATCGCCTCGAGCGCGACGACGACGTCGCGCCGCGCTTCTTCGCCGCGGTCGACGGGCGTGAGGTCGAAGTAGCCGCCCTGGTCGTGCGTGTCGACGATCGGCTCTCCGTTCGCATCGCGGCGGAAAAGGAAGAACTCCGCCTCGGGCCCGGTCATGAGCGTGTAACCGAGAGCCTTCGCCTTGTCCATCTGACGCTTCAGCGTCTGGCGCGGGCAGCCGGCGAAGGCCTTGCCGTCCGGCTCGATGATGTCGCAAACGAGGCGGGCGACCTTTCCGTTCGGGTGCGACCAGGGGAAGACGCGGAACGTGTCGAGGTCGGGCACGAGGCCCATGTCGGATTCCTCGATTCGCGTGAAACCCTCGATGGAAGAGCCGTCGAACTGGATCTCGCCGTCGAGCGCCTTCTCGAACTGCGAGCGCGGGACTTCGACGTTCTTGATGATTCCGAGGATGTCCGTGAATTGGAGGCGCAGGAACCGCACGCCTTGCTTGTCGCACTCTTTGAGGATCTCGACCGCCTTCATGCCCATCTGGGTTTCCCTTTCTTCTTTTGGAAATCGGCACTCGCCGCGCGGATTCTGAGGCTAAAAACGGAATTCTTCCATCGAAAAGGGGGCGAAATGCACAAGAAACTGTGCAGAAATCGTATTAACGACTAAACAGTCCTCATTTTATGGGAACTCCGCCCGTCCCGCGGCCAGCGGCGGGCCGCGCAGGGCTCCCGGCGGAAAAGCTAGGACCGTGCCGTCGTACGTGCCAGCCCAGAGCCTGCCGTCGGGAAGGAGAGCCGCCGTGATTAGCAGCATTCCGGACTGGCGCCGCGCCACGAGGGAGAACGACACGGAGCCGTCGGCCGCGCGTGCGAGGGTGTAGCGCGCCGCACCGCCGTCCCCGACGGCCACGAAAGCGTCGCCCTCCGGCTCGGCGACGACCCAGTAGACGTCCAGCCCGGCCCGCTCGACGTTCCGCCGGACGCCGGTCGCGAGGTCGTAGAGGAAGAGTTCATGGGGCCGGATCCCGGCGCCCGCGACGAGGCCGAGCTTCGGCAACCCCGCGAGGCGGTACACGGCGCCGGCTTCGCTCGGCACCCGCCGGCCTGTCCATCGGCCGCTTCCCTTCGCGAGGTCGAGGAGCGCGTGGGCCCAGGTCCCGACGAGAACGCGGCTCGCCTCCGGCGACGTCCAGAGGGCGTGCGCCTCGACCTTGCCGCCGGCGAACGGCGTGAGGTCCACCGTTTCCAGCGGCTCGAGGGAAGGCCAGCGCCATGTCTTGATGCTCCCGTCCGAGGACGAGGTCACCAGCACGGGTCCGCCGGGCCCCTCCGGAGCGAGTTGCAGGTCGTTGACGAGGAAATCGTGGGCGCGAACGCGCTTGACGAGCTTCGGGCCCGGCAGGCTCCAGACCGCGACAGTCTTGTCGTCGGACGACGACGCGAGGAAGGCGCCCGCCGCGAGGAGCGACGGCACGCCGTCCGTGTGGACCGTCTCCGCGCGGACCGCACCGGACGCCGCGTCGACGGCGTAGACCTTTCCGTCCCGGCCGCCCGCAAAGACCGTCCGCCCCTCCGGATCGCCCGCGAGAGCCCAGAGCGGCGCTTTCGACACCGCGACGCGCGCTTCCGGAGGGAATCCCGCGTACGCGAAGACGGCGAGGCGCTGGCGGTCCGGCGAGAGGACGAGAACCGCGTCGGGTGTCGCGGCGAGAGCGCCGCCGTTTCCCGGCTCCGCCGCCCATGCGAGGACATCCGCACCCGGCCTCCAGGCCACGGCGCCGAGCCGGCCGCCCGCGAGAAGCGTCGGATGGTCCGCGACCCACGCGAGGCCGCTCGTCCAGCCGCGCCCCGGGAACGTCTCCGGCCGCCCGCCGGCGAGGCGGAACACGTGCACCGAATCGAACGCTCCTCCCGCGGCGACGCGCCCCGTGACGTCCTCGAGCGCGAGCGCCTTCACGCGCGTCTCCGCGAACGCCGTCTCGAACCGCAGCGCACCCGTCGCGGCGTCGAAGACCCGCAGCGGCTCGCCGTTTCCCGCGGCAAACGCAAGCGCACGGTCCGAAAGAGCAATCGCTTCGTTCGGCGTTTCGCGCGCGGCGATGCGGAAGACGACCTCGAGGCCTCGGCCGCCGGCCGCGAGGACGACGATCGTGTCGGGCCCGCGGAGCGCGAGGGCGCGCCCGGCGGGAGAGACGAGGAATTTTCCCTCGCGTGCCGGAGGCGCCGCGTTCGGCAGCCGCCCGAGCGCGCGCGCCTTCTGCGTGAGCACGTCGCGCGCGAGAACCTCGCGGCCCGCGGCGACCACGAGCTCGGATCCGACGAGCCGGTTCGCGACGACCTCGCCCGCCGCGAGCGGGACGCGCGTCGCGGCCTGCGCACCGTCGAGCGGGAGGAGGTAGGTCGCAGACGGCGCGCCGAGCACCGCCGTGCGGCCGGCCGCGCCGAGGAGAGCCGTCGCATCGGGCGGGGCCGCGATCTCGCGCACGAGCTCGAGGAGGCCCGGAGACGTGTCGGCCGGCTCGCGCCGCCGGCTTCGCCCCGTCCAGCGCACGGCAACCACCGCGGCCGCGAAGAGGAGGAGGACGAGGGCGATCGCACCGCGCGGGACGCGGCGCGCGGCACGGTCCGTCTCGGCGTACGCCTCGGACGCGGGGACCGCGGCAGGGAGCGGAGGGGCCGCGCTCGGGACCTCGGGACGCGAAATCGCGCGCACGTCCGCCGAGAACCGATAGCCCACGCGCGCCACCGTCGCGAGATAGCCGGAGCCCTCCTCGCTTTCTCCCAGCGCCCGGCGCACGACGAAGACGGCCTGCGTCAGGCTTCCGTCGCTCACGACGACATCGGGCCAGACCGCGGCGAGCAGCTCCTCGCGCGACACGGCGCGACCGGCATGCTGCACGAGATAGGCGAGAACGTCGAACGACTTCGGGGCGAGCGCGAGGGTCTCGGCGCCCTTCGAAAGAAGGCGCGCCCTGAGGTCCAGCCGAAAGGGCCCGAACTCGTACAAATCGTTTCCTTCGAGCGAGTTGGCCGTCAACTGAGACGCCTCTGAGAGGAATCTAACAGAACGCTGAGGGCGCGGAAAGGAACCGGGCGCTGGGCGGGCCGTAGGTTGCGTCGATACGCGCCGGGCCCGCCGGCTCGCGACCAGCCGACGACATCCAAGGAGACCACACGTGAAAGACCGCTTCCTTCCCGCCGCCTTCATCCTCCTCGCCGCTTTCGCCCTGCCTCTCGCGGCCGCATCCCCGAACCTCCTGACGAACGGAGCGTTCGAACACGACCTCGCAGGCTGGTCGCATACCCCCAACGCGACATGGTCCTTCGCGCTCGGCGGGATCGCGCTCATCTTCACGTCGCCGACTCCGGGATCCGAGGTCCTCTCGCAGTGCGTCGGGGTCGAGGGCGGCAGCCTCTACTCCGTGTCCGCCGCCGTCAACGCGGGAGACGACGGCGGTGTGGCCCTCCACGTCCGCTGGTTCGACGCGGCCGGCTGCGGCGGCACGGTCCTGGGCGGCTCGCCGTCTCTCGACTTCGAGCCTCCCGCCAGCTTTTTCGAGCCGAAGAGCCGCGTCCTCGCGTCCCCCGGCGCCGCGCGCTCGGCGCTGGTCCTTTTCGTCCTGAGAGCCGACACGTCGAGCGGAGTCCCGTTCGTCGTCGACGACGTGGTCTTCGCGAGCGAGCCGTTCGGCGAGATCCTCACGCTCCCGACGGCGGCGTCGGCGCCCGGCGCGCTGGGCCAGCGATGGGCGACGGACCTGTGGGTGCGGAACACGACCGCCGTCGGCCGAGGGTTCTCGCTGCGGATCGCGTGCCCCACCTGCGGTCAGAGCCCGGCGTGGATCGTCCTGAACCTCGGGCCGAGCGAGACGCGCTTCCTCGCGGACGTCGTCTTCGACTTCCTGGGCGGTGGCATCGGCGGCCGCGCGGGCGCCGTCGAGATCGCCTACGACCCCAGTGAGGGCGGGCTGGAGGTCTCCGCGCGCGTCGCGACCGTGAACGCCGACCGGCCCGGCAACGGCACGGCGATTCCCGCGCGGAAGCGCGGGGAGGCCCGCGCCCAGGCGACCTTCATCGGCCTCGCCGGTCTCGGGGGCGACGCGGGCTTCCGCGTGAACGCCGGCGCTTTCAACCCGAACGACCGCGCGGTCGTCGTCACGTTCGCCGTCCGCGACACCGCCGGGAACGACCTCGGGTCGATCGAGCGCACGTGGGGCCCGCGCGAGTGGTTCCAGATCAACGACGTCCTCGCGGCCGCGGGCGCCCCCGCGGGCGCCGCCGCGTCTCTCCGCGTGGACGCGGGCCTTGCGCTTTTCCCCTTCGCGATCGCGATCGACAACCGCTCCGGCGACCCGACCTGGCTCGAGCCGGCTCCTCCTCCCGCCCGGTACTGACGTGCACCATCCCGATCGAAGGCGCCTCTCCGGAAGCGCCCTTTTCGTAGACTCCGCGCATGAAAACCCGCGCAGACGCCTGGAGCCTGCTGACCGAGTTCACCAAGTCGCAACCGCTGCGCCGACACGCGCTCGCCGTCGAGGCGACGATGCGGCACCTCGCGCGCAGTTCGGGCGTGACGAACGCGGCGGAAATCGAAACCTGGGGCCTCGTGGGAATGCTCCACGACTTCGATTACGAGAAATACCCGACGGAACAGGATCACGTCTGGCGCGGCATGGAGATCCTGAGAGAGCGCGGCTGGCCGGAGGAGATCATCCGCGCGGTCGGCGGACATGCGTTCTACACGGACATCGAGCGCAAGACGCGGATGGAGAAAGCGATCCTCGCCGCGGACGAGCTGACGGGCTTCGCGGGCGCATGCGCTCTCATTCGCCCGACGAAGAAGATCGCTGACGTGCCCGTCGAATCCGTCGTAAAGCGGCTCAAGGAAAAGTCCTTCGCGCGTTCCGTGGACAGGACATACGTGACGCGCGGCGCCGAGGAATGGGGGCTGCCCGTTCCCGCGCTCGTCGCGCTCGTCCTCGCGGCGCAAGTGCCGATCGCGGACCGAATCGGCCTCGGCGGCTCGCCGGCGGCCGACCTGCCGGATTCTCCCGTCCCGCCCGAACCTCCCGCTCCGTGAAACACGAGTCTCACCTCTCCTCCGCCCCTTTTCTCCAGGCGAAATGCCATGTCCGAAAACGGCTAGTCTTCTGCCGGCCCGGGAGTAGATTCCCGGCGTGGACCTCGAGAACGCCGCCCGCGTAAAGGCAATCCTGAGCCGGGACGCCCGCTTTGCGGGCCGATTCTTCGTCGGCGTCGTGACGACGCGCGTCTATTGCCGGCCCGGCTGTCCCGCGCCTCTCCCGAAACCGAAAAACATGCGCTTCTACGCGTACGCCGCCGCCGCGGAAGACGCCGGTTTCCGCCCGTGCCGGCGATGCCGACCGGAAACCGCACCCGGTTCGCCCGTTTGGGACGGGACGTCCGCGACGGTTTCGCGCGCATTGCGGCGGATTTTCGACGGCGACGGACATGAATCCGTGGAAGCCCTTTCCGAGCGTCTCGGTCTCGGTTCGCGGCACTTGCGGCGCCTTTTCGCGGAACACGTCGGCGCCTCTCCCGCTTCGCTTCAACGCACGCACCGCGTCCATTTCGCGCGGCGGCTGCTGGACGAAACGTCGCTTCCCGTCGCCGAAGTCGCGTTCGCAGCTGGCTTCGAAAGCGTCCGCCGGTTCAACGACGCGATCCGCGCGACGTTTCATCGCCCGCCGCGCGAGCTCCGACGCGCCTCGAGGGAGAAAGAACGGGCAGCGGCGACGGGAACGGCCGAGCGGGCTTTGACGCTCAAGCTGCCCGTCCGCGCACCGTTCGACGCGGCGTCTCTTTTTTCCTTCCTCGAAGAACGCGCCCTCCCGGGGGTCGAGGCGATTCGCGGTCACACTTATTCCCGAACGGTCGAACGCGGCGGCCGAGCGGGGATCGTGATCGTTTCACACGAGACCGGGCGGGACTTCCTGCAGCTTTCGTTGAATTTCTCGCCGGGGCCGGACCTCCTCGATCTCGTGCGCCGCGCGGGGCGCATTTTCGACGTCGACGCGGACCCGCTCGCGATCGGCGACGTGTTGAGCCGCGATCCGCTCCTCGCGCCGCTCGTCGCGGCCCGCCCCGGCCTCCGCGTGCCGGGCGCGTGGGATCCTTTCGAGATCGCCGTCCGCGCGATCCTCGGCCAGCAAGTTTCCGTGCGCGGCGCGCGGACGCTCGCGGGCCGGCTCGTCGCGGCTTTCGGGCGGCCGCTCCCGGGCGAAGGCGCAGACGGCTTGACGCACTTGTTTCCGCCGCCTCGCGTTCTCGCCGCTGCGGATCTGTCCGGAATCGGCGTTCCCCGCGCGCGCGGGATCGCGATCCGGGCGCTCGCTCTCGCCGTTCACACGAAAAAGCTCGAGCTCTCCGCTCCCCGTGGCCTGGACGACCTCGAGCAGCGCCTCTGCGCGTTGCCCGGAATCGGGCCGTGGACGGCGCAATACGTGGCGCTCCGGGCATTCGGCGAGCCGGACGCGTTCCCCGCGGGAGATCTCGGGCTTCGCCGCGCGCTCGAAGCGGCGGGCTCTTCCGCGGACGCGTCGGCGCTCCGCGCGCGCGCCGCGGCGTGGAGCCCGTTTCGCGCCTACGCGACGTTGCACCTCTGGAATTCACTTGCCGCTCCCGCTGCCAAAAAGGAGACCTAGATGAACGCCACCCGTCTCTCCGTCACGGAAATCGAAACGCCCGCGGGCGCGATCGTGTTCGCACGCCGCGGCGAGCGGCTCGTCGCGCTCTCTTTCAGAGACCACTGGCCTCGGCTTCAGAACGAGCTCGAGAAGCGCTTCGGTGCCCTCGAGCTGACGCCGGATGTGAAGGGCGGGCCGGCCGGCCGTGCGCTCCGGCGCTATCTCGACGGCGACCTCGCCGCTCTGGACGCCCTCGAGATCGACACGGACGGGACGCCGTTCCAGGAGAAAGTCTGGTCGCGCTTGCGGAAGATCCCGGCCGGCGCGACGCTGTCTTACGCGCAGCTCGCGCGCGCGATCGGCAAGCCTTCGGCCGTCCGCGCGGTCGCGGGCGCGAACGCAAAGAATCCCGTCTCGGTCGTCGTGCCGTGCCACCGCGTCATCGCATCGGACGGAAAGCTCGCCGGCTACGGCGGCGGCATCCCGCGAAAGCGCTGGCTGCTCGCGCACGAAAGGGCGATCCTCGGGTAGGAGGCAGATAATCCCCCGGTGACCCCCCTTTTCGTCGAGAACGCGCTCGTCATCGGGATGACGAAGGCCTCGGACGTGACGGCCGGCGGCCATGTGCTCGTCGAGGACGGCGTGATCACGGGCCTCCACGGCGACGCGGAGCGCCGCGCGCGCGAGATCGTCACGGCGGGAAGGCCGCTCGAGCGCGTGGACGCGCGCGGCCTCTGGCTCCTGCCGGGATTCGTCCAGACGCACGTCCATCTCTGCCAGACGCTGCTCCGGAACGGGCCGGACCACTTGCCGCTCCTCCCGTGGCTGCGGTCTCACGTCTGGCCCGGGGAAGCGGCACTCGACGAGGCGACGCTCGAGATCTCGGCACGCCTCGGCCTCGCGGAGCTCCTCGCCGGCGGCACGACCGCGATCCTCGACATGGGGACAGTGCGCCACACGGACGCCGTTTTCCGCGCGGCGGAGGCGTCGGGCGTGCGCGTCACGAGCGGAAACGCGCTCATGGACGACCCGACGACGAACCCCGAGGAGCTGCGCGCCGGCACGGAAGAATCTCTCGGAGAGACGGAGCGCCTCGCGAAGAAATGGCACGGCGCAGCCGACGGAAGGCTGCGCGTCGCGTATTGCCCGCGCTTCGCCGTCTCGTGCACGGACCGCCTCCTCAGGGGCGCCGCCGCGCGTGCGCGGGCGAACGGCTTTCTCGTCCACACGCACGCTTCCGAGAACGTCGAAGAGGTCGCCCTCGTTTTCGAGAGGACCGGGAAGCGCAACGTGGCTTATCTCGACGAAGTCGGGATCTCCGGGAGCCACGCCGTCCTCGCGCACGTCCTCCACACGGACGCTGCCGAGCGCGCGCTCCTCGCCGCGCGCGGCACGACGGTCGCGCACTGCCCGTCGTCCAACCTGAAGCTTGCCTCCGGGGTCTGTCCGGTTCCGGAATACCGCGCGCAGGGCATCAAGGTGACGATCGGAGCGGACGGGGCCCCGTGCAATGACCGGCTCGACGCGTTCACCGAGATGCGCCTCGCCGCACTGCTTCCGAAAGTTCGCCTCGGCCCCGGCGCGCTTTCCGCCTGGGACGTCCTGCGGATGGCGACGGCCGAAGGCGCCTCGGCGCTCTCTCTCCCCGCGGGTACGCTCGAGAGAGGGCGCCGCGCCGATCTCCTGCTTCTGGATCCGGGCTCGGGTTTCGCCGAGCCGACCACCTGGCGCGACGACCCGTACGGGCCTATCGTTTACAGCATGGACCGGTCGCACGTCGTCGCGACGTTCGTGGACGGGATTTCACGCTACCGCCGCGGGGAGTCTTTCCCCCTGAAGCCCTCGTCCGCGGAGATCGGCGCCGCCGTCGCGGCCCTGAAGCGGCGCCGGCTCGAACAGAAGAGGTGATCGCGATGTCGAAGAAAGCTGCTCCTTTCCTCCGGAACATCCTCGTCGGGACGGATTTCTCCCTCTGTGCCGCGCGGGCGTTTTCGTTCGCCGTGTCGCTCGCAGCCTCCCAGAGCGCGAAGATTCACCTCGTGCACGTGCTCGTGGAGCCCGTGCAGGCATTCGACGTCGCGGGCGCGCTCCCGTATCTGGACGCGTCGACTCAGAGGGAATGGGAGGAGGCCACGAAGAAACGCCTTGCGGCCGCCGTCGCCTCGGCCGAGAAGCGCGGCGTCAACGCGACGTCCGAATTTCTGTGGGGCCGTCCGTCGGACGCGATCGTCGAGACGGCCGTGAAGACGAAGGCCTCGCTCGTCGTTCTCGGCACGCACGGCCGCAACGCGCTCGAGAAGCTCCTCATCGGCTCCACGGCCGAACGCGTCGTGCGCCTTTGCCCCGTGCCCGTCCTGACGGTCCGCGAGAAGCGCTGAAACGCGGCTTTCGGTCGATCAGCCGTTCGGAACGTCCCAGAGGTCCTTCACGGCGGGATGGTCCCAGGCGATGCGCCATTCGTCGGGGTCCTTCGCGTCGAACGTGCGCGTCACGATGTAGAAAAGCGCGCAGGGATTCGTGAGCGGCCGATAGCCGTGCGCGACGCCCTCCGGGATGCGCACGAGGACGTCGTGGCCGTCCCCGGCCACGACGACCTGCGTCCTGCCGGACGTCGGCGAATCCTTGCGCACGTCGAACAGGACGAACTTCGCCTTCGACGGATGCGGGCAGAACCAGACGTCCTGCTGCTTGAGGTGGTAATGCAGGCCTTTGATGTGGTCCTCGGCATTCACGACCGTGAAGTTGATCTGGGCGACGGCGACGTCCCGGAAGAACTCGGCGAGGCCTTCGCTGCCGGGATGGTCCGCCTGCGCGCGGTAGACCTCCTGCAGGAAGCCGCGGTCGTCCACGTGGCGCGTGAGGCGGTGGATCTTCACGCCCGCGAGCGGCGTTTTCGACTCGTACGTCTTGGCGGAAGAGCGAAACTCGTCCGCGATGTCGCCCGGCGCGAGGGCCGGCGAGTGAGAAACGGTCATGCGTGCTCCCCTGCGCGGACATTCTAAGCGGCCTCTGGTGTATCTTCCGCGAAACAATCCGGAGCCGCGCGGCGCGGACAGGAGGGCGAAACGTGCCTGTGAACCCGCTCTTTGCGACGAAGTCCATGGAACGCCTCGTCGAGGAGATGAAACGCGAAGACCGTCTTCGTCGCATTCTGGGACCGGTGCAGCTCACGAGCCTGGGAGTGGGGGCGATCATCGGCGCCGGCATCTTCGTGGCGACGGGGGCCGCGGCCCACAACGTCGGAGGGCCGGCGATCATGCTCTCCTACGTCGTCGCCGGCGTCACGTGCATCTTCGCGGCCCTCTGCTACGCGGAATTCGCGTCGATGGTGCCGGTCGCCGGCTCGGCCTACACGTACGCCTACGCGACGATGGGAGAGCTCTTCGCATGGATCATCGGATGGGACCTCGTGCTCGAGTACGCGGTCGGCAGCGCGACGGTCGCGACGGGCTGGTCCGGCTACTTCCAGAACGTGCTCTCGAAGCTCGGAATCCAGCTTCCGCTCCTCGTCCGCGAGTCGCCGTGGCGTTACGACGCCACCGTCGGGAAATTCCTGTCGACCGGCTCCGTCGTCAATCTCCCGGCGATCATCATCGTCGCGATCGTCACGGCGATTCTCGTCAAGGGAATCAAGGAGAGCGCCTCCTTCAACGCCGCCATGGTGATGATCAAGGTGGCCGCCGTGCTTCTCGTGATCGCCGTCGGCGTTTTCTACATCGATACGGCGAACTGGCACCCGTTCGCGCCCTTCGGGTGGACGGGCATCAAGTTCTTCGGCCAACACGTGGCCGGCCAGACCGACCCGGGGGGCGCGCCGATCGGGATGCTCGCGGGCGCGGCGATCATCTTCTTCGCCTATATCGGCTTCGACTCGGTCTCCACGCACACCGAGGAGGCCCGAAACCCGAAGCGCGACGTGCCGATCGGGATCGTCGCGTCGCTCATCATCTGCACCGTGCTGTACATCGCGGTCGTCGCGGTCCTGACCGGAATGGTCAAGTACGACCAGATCGACATCAACGCGCCCGTGAGCCGCGCGTTCCAGCAAAAGGGCATCGGTTGGGCCGAAGGCATCATCGCCACGGCCGGCGTCGCGGGCATCACGTCCGTGCTGCTCGTCATGATGCTGAGCGGCCCGCGTGTCTTCCTGGCAATGGCGCGCGACGGCCTCGTCTCCCATGACTTCTTCGGCGCGGTCCACGAGAAGTTCCGGACTCCCTGGAAGTCGACGATCGCCATCGGGCTCTTCGTCACGGTCGGCGCAGGCTTCGCCCCGATCGACTTCCTCCTGCACCTGGCGAACATCGGGACGCTCCTGGCGTTCGTGATCGTCTGCGGAGCCGTCCTGATCATGCGTCGGACGAATCCGAACGTCGAGCGGCCCTTCCGCTGCCCATGGGTTCCGTTCGTGCCGATCATGGGCATTCTCATGTGCCTCCTCCTGATGTTCTCCCTCCCGACGGGAAACTGGTGGCGCCTCGGAGCCTGGCTGCTCATCGGCCTCGTCATCTACTTCGGCTACGGGCGACACCACTCGGTCCTGCAGGTGGACCGGGACCGCGGAATCCCCGCCCACTGAGAACGCGATGAAGCGCGCGGCGCTCCTGATCCTCGTGGTCGGGGCGCCGCTCGTCCTGCTCTTCTTCCCGGAGCTTCGCCGGCGCATCGCGAGCAAGCTGCGATTCCTGCTGTTGCTCTGGGCAGGGGCGGTGCTCTTGGTCGGACTCTTCGCGGGGAGAGGAAAGAACCTCCTCGAAGGGAGGGAGCCCTGGGAAACCGGCCTCGCTCTCTTCGGGCTTGCCCTCTTCGTCGGGGCGTTCCTGTCGGTTCTGAGAGATTCGTCGCGCTGACTCGACGGTCCAGGCCTGTCGACTTCTACTCCAGCGAAACGCGGTCCACGCCGATCCCGAGCGCGCGCGCGTCGTCTCCCTTGCCGGCGTCCCTCGGAACGGTCGTCGGCGCGTGGAACCACAGGCGGTCGGGCTCGGGGCCGGAGAGAGCGCGCACGGCCTCTGGCGAAAGCGGGATGGACACCTCCGCGAGGCCGGGGGCCACCCGGACGAGGCCGACCGGCACGTCACCGATCGACACGTCGACGTCCACGGGTTCCGCCACGGCGCGCGCCCGAAGGAGGAGCCTCGTCGGTGTGAACCCGGGCACGGGGGAAAACGCGATCGATGCCGTTCCCGTCGTCCAGCGAAGATCGAGCCCCGTGTCCGAGCTCTTCTCGCGCCCGAAGAAGCCTTCCGGGTCGAAGCGGCCGTCGTCCGGTGAGCCGAGGTCGGCCACGAGCCGGGAACCCTGCTTCGGCCAGAGCGCTTCCGGCGGGTAGGAGTACGTCGCCTCACGAATCGTGAAACAGCCCCTCGCGGGCCGCTTCGCGCCCTCGAGAGGGGGCAGGTCCTTCGGCCGGTCGCAGGACAGCACGTATTCCGAGGGTCCCGGCATCGGCCCGAAGATCCCTCGGGGCACGATTGCGAGGTCGAACGGACCCGGCGTGATCCGGCGCTCGAGGAGCAGCCGTCCCGAGCCCGCTTCCGTCACGCGCAACGTCGTCTCGCCGGCGTCCCCGGGCCGCTCGCCCGACAGGACCGCGCAGAGCGGGCCCTGATCGGCCGGCACGTACAGGTGCGCGGCGGGGCCCGCCCAGCGAAACGAGGGCTCGCCGGGTACCGACTCCTTCGCACCGAAGCCCACGCCGAAGAGCGGCGGAGCGGGGTCGCGCACGGCGACAGCGAGAAGGCGCCGGTTCCCGAGCGCCTCCGCCATGCGTCCGCTTCGGGTATAGGAGCGCCAGAGCGGGTCGACGAGGTTCGGCGCGCCCGTCTCATCCGTGAAGTCCGCGAGGCGCACGAGCCGCTTGTTCATCTGGCGCGGCGCCTGCACGAGCTCCTCGTCCAGGTAGCCCCATGCGACGAGGCGATGCTCCCAGCGCTCGGTCCTGAGAAAGGCGTGAAAGTCCCCATCCGCCACGATCGTCTCGCGGCCGGAGTGCACCCAGCGCTCGAGACCGCGCAGGGCGGCGATCGGCGGCGTCTCCTGGCGCGCGCTGGCTCGCACCTCGGGCCACGCCTCGCGAGCCAGGAAGAGCCCGGCGAGGCCGGCCACGCCGAATGCCAGGAAGCCGCGCCGGAGGAGCGCCTCGAGCCCCGCTCCCGCCGCGAGGCCGAGAACGAGCACGAAGGGCACGGAGTAACGGGACATCGCGCGGCTGTGGAGGAACCAGAGCGAGAGAAACGTCGGCGCGAGGACGAGGACGAGATCGAAAGAGCCGCGGCGCCTGCGCATCGCGAGCACGACGATGCCCACGGCCGCGACCGCGAGGACGACGAGCGCGCGCCGCCACGAGAGGAAGTCCCTCACGAGGAAGGAATCGAGGAGCGAGCCGACGGTGCCGGTCGCGAATGCGCGCGCGCGAAATCCGGCGCGTTCGGACAGCGACGCGAAGAGCCCCGGCGCGCCGCCCGCCTGGGCGAACAGCCAGACGAACCACGCCGCCGTGCCTGCGAAGGCGGAAAGGCCGAACGTCCATGCGGCGTCGGCCCGTTCGTGCCGAGCCATGAGCCGCGCCATGAAGAGGAGGAGGACGGGGAAGAACGCGAGGAGGAGGTGCGGCCGCACGCCGAAGCCGGCGGCCGCGAGGAGCCCTGCCGTGAGTCCGAGGAGCCGGGCCCGACGGGCCGCGACCAGGTCGCGCCAACGCGTCTGATTCGGCGAGCGCCTCTCCTCGGCGGTCGCGAGGCAAGCGAGCGCGCAGAGAAAGAGAGCCGTGGCGGGCGTGTCGGAGAACGCCCGTCCCCCGTTCACCCAGACGACCGGCAGCGCGAACGCGAAGACGACGCCCGCGAGCGCCGCCCATCCGCCCACGACGCGCCGGCCCCAGACGTAGAGCGCCGGAACGCTGCAGGCGGCGAGAAACGTGGACGCGGTCGCGAGCGCGTTGAACGGCGTGACGCAGAGCGGCAGCAGGGCCCGGCCGATGAGGATCCACACGGGAAAACCCGGCGCCTGCGGCGACAGGTCGAACAGGTCGAAGCGCGTCACGGCGCCCGCGAAGATGGCCTCGTCGATCTCGCCCGGCGAATGCGCGAGCGCGAAGAACCGGGAGGCGGCGACGGCGCCCACGACGAGCGCGGCGAAGGCGAGCGGCGGCTCGCGGCGCCGGTCGCCTTCCCGGCGGAAGCGCCTCAACACCTTCCAAGTGTTTCATCTTTCGGGTCCCGCCGAAACAGTTACAATGAACCTCGATGTCGATTCGACATCCCGCGGGATGAGCATTCCCCGCATCCTGCCTCGCGCCGAGCACCCGATATCGCGCGGCTACATCGACCCCGACGCCTTGCGCGTCCTTTACCGGCTGCATCGCGCCGGCTACAAGGCGTATCTCGTCGGAGGGTCGGTGCGCGACCTCATGACGGGGCGCACGCCGAAGGACTTCGACGTCGGAACGGACGCGCGCCCTCAGGAAATCCGCCGCCTGTTCCGCAACTCCCGCGTGATCGGGAGGCGCTTCCGGCTCGCGCACGTCCTCTTCGAAGGGGGAAAGGTCGTCGAGGTCTCGACGTTCCGCAAGACGCCCGACGCCGTGCAGGGCGAACAGGGGCAGGAGGGGGACGACGATCTCCTCATCCGCTCGGACAACACGTTCGGGTCCCCCGAGGAAGACGCGCTTCGCCGCGACTTCACGATCAACGGGCTCTTCTACGACATCGCGACGTACGCCGTTCTCGACTTCGTGGGTGGCGTCGAGGACCTCGAGCGGCGGGTCGTGCGCACGATCGGCGATCCCCTCATCCGATTCCGCGAGGACCCGGTCCGGATGCTCCGCGCCTGCGAATTCGCGGCGCGGCTTTCGTTCGAGATGTCCGGGGACATGCGCGCGGCCATCGCCGAGCTTAATCGTGAGGTCACGAAGAGCGCCGCGCCGCGCGTCACGGAGGAGCTGCTCGACCCGCTGCGGCGGGGCTGGGGGCACGACACGTATCGCCTCTGGTCTCAAACAGGACTCCTCGACGCGCTCCTGCCCGAGCTCTGCGGCGTCGAGGCCGCGCGCGCGGCCGAGGGAACGGCCGAGGGGCTTCTCTTCGCGCTCCTGCGCGAGATCGACGCGAAGCGGTCTCTCGGGAAGGGGCTCGAGGACGCCGCGCTCCTCTCCGCGACGTTCCTTCCCGTCGTTTTCGACGCCGTCCGGCGCCGCGGGCCTCTCCCGCCCGCCGGCCCCGGCCAGATTCTCCCCGTCCTCGAGGACACGGTGAATCCGCTCGCGCTCCGCATGGCGCTTCCGAACCACCTCGCGCAGACGGTCAAGCACGTCCTCGAGACGCTGGGGCGGCTCACGAGCACGCGCCCGACGGACCCCGGTGCGCGGCGCCTCGCCGGCAGGCCGTACCTGAAGGCCGCCGTCGCTCTTCTCGCGCTTTATGCGCGCGCTTCCGGCCGCTACCGCGAGGCCGCCGCAGCCTGGGAAGACGCCGTGGAAAACGGCCTCTCCTCCCACGCCCTCGCCGCGGCGTTCCCCGAAGCGCCCGCGCCGCCGGACGCGATCGCTCAACCCGCGCAGGCCGGCCTCGTACCGGTCCGCAGGCGCCGCCGCGGCGGCCGCCGCCGCCGTCCGCAGCTCTCGGCCGCGCCGGCCTGAGGCTCAGCGGATCCGGTTCTTCAGCCAGTCCGCGAGGTCGGACTCGAGCCGCCCGTAGTCCGCACGCAGCGTCTCGCGCATGGCGTCCTCGACGAAAGATCCCTCGCCCAGGCGGTCGAGAAAATGCGCGACCGCGCCGAGGCCGCGCGTGTCTTTCAACATCTCGGCGGCGGCGAGCGAGATCGCGTATCCGCCCCTGGCCTGCGACGCGGAAAAGCCTGTGAAGCCCCCTTCGAGGCCTTGCAGTTGGAACGTGCCACGCGCAGCGTAGGAGCCGGCGAGAGCGGACGCGAACGGCGCGGACGTCTTTCCCTCCTCGACCTGTGCGAGCCCTTCCTGCAGCCAGGTCGGGGCACGCCCTTTTGCCCGGAAATGGACGAAGCTGTGCGTCATCTCGTGCTTGAGAACGGAGAGAAGCTCCGGCGTGACGCCCGTGATACCGCGTGCGGGCACGCGCACCCTCCCGTCGAAGAGCCCGTCGGCCCAGGCAGGTGCCAGCGTCGAAGCCTGGAAGTCGCGCTCGGCGTAGACCACGACCACGACTTTCTCCACGGGACCCGAGCCGAAATCCTGAACGAGGTCCGCATACGCCTGCTCGAGCGCCGAGAGAAGCACGCGCTCGAGCCCCGGCTCCACACGCCTCCCGTCGTAGACGAGGAGGATGCTGGAGCTCGCGCGCTCGGCGTAACGCTCCTCCACGCCCGAAGGGCTGCGCCGGCCGGAGACGTCCTGAGCCGCGGTGCGGAGGGGCGCCCCTGATAGAAAACAGACGAGAAGAAAGAAAAGACTTCTTCGAACAGTAAGAAACACCGACGGATCATAAGCGCCCTCGGCGCCTCTATCTTTTTCCAGGAAAATCCTCTTCTCTCGGCGTCAGTTGCGGACGAGATCGACGAACGTGCGCAGCTCCTCCTCGTCCATGTCGGACACCGCGGCGAAGGCGAGATCGCCTTCCGTCCAGCGCGCGACGTGGTAGCCGCGCGAAATGCCCATGGTCACGTCCGGGGCGGGTGTCGAGGCGACCCAGACGAACAGGTCGACCTCGTGCCGCCTGTGCGTATACGCCAGGACGGCCGCCCGGCGCCCCGAAAGGTCGTCTACCCGTCCGCCGGAGAGCGGATAGCCTCGATCCGCGAGATCCTTCACTTTCGGCGCGAGGTCGACCCGCCCGGCGAACCACGGCTTGACCGTGTGCCGATCGGTCGACACGACCTCGACGAGAGGTCCTTTCGTGAGCGCGCGCACGTGGGCAGAGACGAGAACCTCGTCGAGAGTGCGGTTCGCGATCGACGCGCGAAACGGCATCAGAAGGGCCGTGAGCGCGACACCGAGAACGAGCGCCGCGGCGAGTGCGGCCCATTGCGGCACCCCGCGCCGCCACGAGGGCCTGCGCTCCTTGGCGAGACGGGCGCGGACGCGCGCCTCGAGGGAGGCCGGGGGGACGGCGACGAGCCCGCCCTCGCGGAGCGCCGACCGCAGGGCGAGCGCCCTCCGATACTCCGCGGCGCACGAGGCGCACTCCCGGGCGTGGCGCTCGGCTTCCAGAGTCCCCTCGACCGAGAGCTCCCCGTCGAACCAGGCGTGCGCGTGTTCGCGTGAAAAGTCGCAGCTCACGTTCCCACCTCGGCGGCTACCGGCCGCGCGAGCGCGGACTGGAGGCGCCGCCGCGCCCGCGCGAGGCGCGACATCACGGTTCCCACCGGGACTCCGGCGACTTCGGCGATCTCTCGGTACGAGAGCTCCTCGAGCTCGCGGAGCACGATGACTTCGCGGAATTCCCCGGGCAGCTCGTCGAGAGCCCGCTTGAGCCGCGCCCCGTCGGCGCGCCGCACGAGGTCCTCCTCGACGGAAGCGGTAACGTCCATAGGCTCGTCGACGTCCTCGAGGGCCGCCGCGACCTCTTTCGCGCGGTTGGCTCGCAGCCAGGTCCAGCACGCGTTGCGGACGATCGTGAGCAGCCAGGCCCGGGGGTCACCGCCACGGAAGGAAGGAAAAAAACGGAAAGCCCGCAGAAATGCCTCCTGAACGACGTCCTCTGCATCGTGGTCGTTGCGCGTGAGCCAGCGCGCAAGGTTGTAGGCGGACGGCAGGAGAGGCAGGACCAGCCCCTCGAAGTCCGCTCCCGGTTCCGATTCGCGCAGGAGGCGCCTCCATCCCTTGAGACCGCGGACGCCGCCATCTTATTCCCGATTCTCCGGCGGCTCCCCGGGAATAGGCCGGCGGGCACGGGAGTCTCCTCGTCGAACGGAGGCACCATGAAGATCGAGACGGATCGCCGGGAATTCCTGAAGCTCGCTGGCCTCGGAGGCGGGGTGGTCTTCGCGTCCAGCCTGTGGGGCCGCGCTCTCGCGGGAGGTGAGGACGAATTTCACTTCGTCCAGCTCTCCGACACGCACTGGGGCTTCGAAGGCCCCCCGAACCCGGACGCGAAGGGCACGCTTCCAAAGGCGATCGAGGCCGTGAACGCGCTGTCCGAGCAGCCGGATTTCGTCGTCTTCACGGGCGACCTCACCCACACGACGGACGACGCCGTGAAGCGCCGCGATCGCATGAAGCAATTCCGCGACATCGCCGGGAAGCTGAAGGCCAGGACGGTCCGTTTCCTGCCGGGCGAGCACGATGCCTCACTCGACCGCGGCGAGGCTTACCAGGAGCTTTTCGGGGCGCCGCATTACTCGTTCGACCACAAGGGCGTTCACTTCGCCGTCCTCGACAACGTGTCCGATCCGGGCGCCGTCGTGGGAGAGACGCAGCTCGCCTGGCTCAAGAGCGACCTCTCGAAACAGAAGGCCGATGCGCCGATCGCCATCCTCACGCACCGCCCGCTCTTCGACCTCTATCCCGAGTGGGACTGGGCGACGAAAGACGGCGCCGCCGCGCTCGAGATCCTCCAGCCGCACAAGCGCGTGACCGTCTTCTACGGGCACATCCACCAGGAGCATCACCACAAGACTGGCCACATCGAGCACCACTCGGCTACGTCGCTGATGTTCCCGCTTCCCGCGCCCGGGTCGGTTCCGAAGAGGGCGCCGGTCCCGTGGGACGACAAGCAGCCATACCGCGGCCTCGGCTGGCGCGACGTCGAAGCCTACCCGGCGAAGGGCACATACCGCCTCGAGGAAAAGCCGATCAAGGCGGCGGAAGTTCGGGCTCCCGTCGCGAGGGAGGGCTGACGTGAGATCCCGCACGCTCTGGGCAGGCACGGCGCTCGCGCTGGCCGTTCTCCTCGCGGCGGCCGTGGTCGGCGCCGAGCCCCGGGCCGTGAAGATCTCGGCGAAGAGGTTCGAGTTCACGCCCCCCGAGGTGCACGTCAAGAAAGGAGAAACCGTCGTTCTCGAGCTCACGTCGGAAGATCGGGTTCACGGCTTCAACCTCTCGGCGTTCAAGATCCGAAGGGACATCGTCCCGAAGGAGGTCACGAGGGTCACGCTCACACCCGACAAGGCGGGGACTTTCTCATTCCGTTGTGACGTCTTCTGCGGCGACGGCCACGAGGACATGACCGGCACGATGATCGTCGCGGAGTGAGGCCTCAGATGAAGCGCTATATCATCGGGGTCGTATCGACCCTCGTTGCGGAAGCCGCTCTCGCCCTCCTGGTCCTGCGCTTCGGCCTCGTGCCAGTGAGCGCCGACGTGGCCCCCGGGAGGTTGGAAACCAGCCTCATGGGCTCGGCGCTCCGGGCCTCGGTGGCGCGGCATGCGAACGGACCGCCGATCGCCGTGCCACCCACCGAGGAGAATCTCATCGCGGGCGTTCGAATCTACCGGGACATGTGCGCGCGGTGCCACGGCCGGACAGCGGCAGGCCCCGCCACCCTCGGCGCGTCCTTGTATCCTCCGGCTCCGCCGCTGCGGGGACACAGGACCGGCTACACCGAGGCGGAGGTCTCCTGGATCGTGAAACGGGGCATCCGGAACACGGGAATGCCAGCCTTTGGCAAGCTGCTGTCGGACGGCGACATCGCCCAGCTCGCGGCGCTCATCGAGAGGTCCGACGCGCTGCCGGCCGGCGTGGAGGCCGAGTGGAAGTAGCGCGATAGCCTCGGAACTGCTACTTCGCGGGCGCGAGGACCTTCAGCTCGATCGACACGACATCGTGAACGGCGCGACCCGGACTGCGCGGCGAGATCAGCGAGGGGATGTCGTTCAGGTCGAGCTCCGGGTCGTCGGCCGCGAGCACCTCGTCGACCGAGAACGCGGCCACCGACCCGTCGCGGCCCGTCACGACGAGCACCGCGGACGCCACCGCGCGCCGGGCTGCCGTGCCTTCGGCCTCTACGCCGAGAAGAGGAAGGACCTTTCTCAGGGATGCGCGCGACGAGAGAGCATTTCGAAGATCCGTCACGGTGATCTTCTTAGAAGGTGAATAGGGGCTGACCAGCTCGAGAGCGGGCCACTTTGGTGCCGCGCCGGCGCCCACGCTCTCTTTACCATTCGCAGAGAATCCCTCTCTTGCCTTCGCTTCGCCTGTAACAGGAACCGCTCCTGCGGTTCCCGCCGTTTCTGCCGCCGTCGCAGTTTCCGTTTTTCCCGCCGCTTTCTCGGCGCGCCTTCCCACCGAGCGCTCGATGAGCTTGTCGTCCACGGGCGCGTTCATCGACCGCTTCACGAACCGCATCCCGCCTTGCGGGGACGTCCAGGTCTGCCGGCCCTTCTCGTCGAATCCCCGGTCCCACTGGGTGAAGCCATCCTTCGCCAGGATCAGCGCGGTCGTCATCGTCGTCGCGGTCTTCACCGTCGAGGGGCAATCGGTTCCCGGCGTCTCGCCCTCCCAGAGGTCGCCTGATTTCTTGAAGACCACCGCGCAGCCCGCCCTCTCGCGCATGTCGCTCGCTCCGTAAAGCGCGAGAGCGGATGGGTCGCGCCATTTGCCGCGCACGAGAACGGGGTCCTTCGGATCGAAAGCGCGCATGCGGACCGCAATCCCGTCCTCTTCGAGCCGGTAGAAGCGCTGCCGGGTCGGCTCGTCGAGCTTCGGCGCGGCGGCCTCCTCGCGATAAAGGACGAGGGCTCCGTTCGCAATCCGGCTTTTCGGCACGGCCACGATGACGATCCGGACGGCCACCGGCGCTCCATCGACCCCGGGGTCCTTCAGCTCGAACGTTCCGGTGAGCCAGGCGGCGACCTCCGCGGCCCGTCCCCCGTCGGCCACGAGCGGTCGGGCGAGGAGCAGGCAGACGGCGGCGATCGCCCGGCGCGCGCTCAGGCCTCCTCCTCCTCCACGACCACGCTCCTCTTCTCGGAGACGCGCCGCAGGGAATGGTCGAGGATGCGCTTGCGCAGCCTCACGGACTTCGGCGTCACCTCGACGAGCTCGTCGTCCTCGATCCACTCGATGGCGAGCTCGAGAGGCATCGGGCGCGGCGGCGTGAGGCGGATCGCGAAGTCCGAGCCGGACGACCGCATGTTCGTGAGGTGCTTCTTGACGCAGGGATTCACGACGAGATCGTTCTCCCGCGCACTCTCCCCGCAGATCATCCCGCCGTAGACCTCGATTCCCGGCGGCAGGAACAGCGTGGAACGCTCCTCGAGCCGCTCGAGCGAATGCGCGGTCGTCTCTCCCGCCTCCTTGCACACGAGAGCGCCCCGCCCGCGGCCCGTGACCTCGCCCTTGAACGGCTCGTAGCCGTGGAAGACGTGGTACAGGAGCCCCTCGCCCTTCGTGTCCGTCAGGAACTCGTTGCGGTACCCGAAGAGGCCGCGAGTCGGGATCCTGAACTCGATCTTCACGCGCCCCGAGCCGTGGTTCGTCATGTTCGTCATCTCGGCCTTGCGCTGGCCCAGCTTCTCGATGACCGTTCCCATCGCCACTTCCGGCACGTCGATGACGAGCTCCTCGATCGGCTCGCACGTCTGCCCGTCGATCTCCTTCAGGATGACCTGGGGGCGCGAGAGCGCGAACTCGAAGCCCTCGCGACGCATCATCTCGACCGTGATCGCGAGATGCAGCTCGCCGCGTCCCGAGACGCGGAACGCGTCGGGGCTGTCGGTCTCCTCCACGCGCATCGCGACGTTCGTGCGCAGCTCTTTCTGGAGGCGCTCTCCGAGGTTCCTGCTCGTGACGTACTTGCCCTCGCGGCCTGCGAACGGCGAGTCGTTCACGCGGAAGGTCATGGAGACGGTCGGCTCGTCGACGGCGATGGGCGCGAGGGCGACGGGATTCTCCAGGTCGGCCAGCGTCTCGCCGATCGTGACCTCCTCGATGCCGGAGATGACGACGAGATCGCCGGCGTGCGCTTCCTCGACCTCGACGCGCTTCAGCCCCTCGAACGCCATGACCTTCACGATCTTCGCCTTCGCCACGGTGCCGTCGAGCTTGCAGACCGAGACCTGCAGGCCCGGCGAGACGGTCCCGTTCACGATGCGCCCGATGAGGAGCCGGCCGAGGTAGTTGTCGTAGTCCAGCGAGGCGACGAGGATCTGCAGCGGGGCGGCGGGGTCCCCGCCGGGCTCCGGCACCTCCACGAGGATCGCGTCCAGGAGCGGCCGCACGTCCGTCTCCGTGTGGTCCACCTCGCGGCGCGCGAAGCCGTGCTTGGCGGATGTGTACACGATCGGGAAATCGAGCTGCTCATCCGTGGCGCCGAGGTCGACCATGAGGTCGAACACCTCGTCGATGACCTGATGCGGCCGAGCGTCCGGGCGATCGACCTTGTTCACGACGACGATGGGCTTCAGTCCCAGCTCGAACGCCTTGCGCAGAACGAAGCGCGTCTGCGGCATCGTTCCCTCGGCCGCGTCCACGACGAGGAGCACCGCGTCCACCATCTTGAGGACGCGCTCCACCTCGCCCCCGAAGTCGCTGTGGCCCGGCGTGTCGACGATGTTGATCTTCGTCCCGTGGTAGTGGATGGACGTGTTCTTCGCGAGGATCGTGATGCCGCGCTCCCGCTCCAGGTCGTTGCTGTCCATGATCCGCTCGGCGCCGGACATCGCCTCGTTCGCCCGGAACGTACCGGACTGCTTCAAGAGACAGTCCACGAGCGTGGTCTTGCCATGGTCGACGTGCGCGATGATCGCGATGTTGCGAAGTCCGGACATGGGGCCTGCCTTTGGGACGCGGGGCCACGGAATTGGCCGCCTCGCGAGCCTCTCAGGTTACCAGAACGGCGGGCTCTTTCGACGAACGCTACTTCCTGCGGAGGCTGCTCGTGAGAAAAGGCACGAAGTCCTTCCCTTCCGGCGCGAGATCCATCGAGAGGACCAGCTCGCCGCCAGGCTTCCCCGAAAAAAGCATCCGCGCCTTCGTCCCGGCCTCGGCGTTCAGGAGCTCGCGTGACGCGAGGCGCACTACCTCTGGCGCGATCTCGACGTCGAAGGTGGCGCTGATGCCGGTCGAGAAGAAATACCAGGCGACGTACCGCCGCTTTTCCCGGTCGTACGCGAAGTAGCCGACCTCCTCGATCGTCTCTTCCCTGCCGTCGTCGGCCGTCAGGATCGTGCTCCCGCGGTGAACGAGGTAGTTCCCGGTGAACTCCGGCGTGAAGCGCGCGACGCGCCCGCCGACGCGCGCGCCGGACTCCGCGCTGCCCGACCACGCGCCGACGAGAAAGGTGAACTCCTGGAACGGTTTCCAGGCCGGCGGGGCGGCCGCCGCGGCCTGCGCAGAAGCTGCCGCGACGGGCGCGGAACCGGTCGTAGCCGGTGGAGGCTCTGCCGTGGCGGGCGCCTGAGCCGGCGCGGCGGGAGTCGGAGCAGGCGTCGGCGAGGGCTGGTTCTGCGCCGCGGCCACCCCCGACATGAGCAGGACGAGCAGCCCGAAACGGGCGGAAACGGTCCGCATTTACTTCCTGCCCTCCTGCGGAACTCTTGACGATTATAGACTTAGCAGCGCCGGAACCGATCCTGCGTCTTTTTCGTTACACCGAGTCGAGGACCAATGCCTGACGCGCCTCACCCCGATGCCGAGCTCGTCGCCCGCTGCCAGAGGGGGGACGAGGGCGCCTGGGCGGACCTCGTCGCCTCCTATGGAAAAAAAGTCTACGGGATCGCCTGGCACATGACTTACGACCGCGCCGAGGCCGAGGAGCTGACGCAGGACTGTTTCCTCAAGGTCTGGCAGAACCTCGACCGCTACGAGCCCACCGAAGCTTCGCTTCTCGCCTGGATCGCTGCGCTCTCGCGCAATTTGTGCATCGATCACTACAGAAGGAGAAAGAGGGAGAAGGGGTTCTCGTTCCTCTCCGACGACGCCGTCTCGACGCTTCTTCCGGCAACGGACGACCCGCAGGCGGACGCCGTGCGCCGCGAGCGCGTGAGAATGCTGCTCGATGCGATCTCCGAGCTTCCCGACGAGCTGGCCGAGGTCGTGATCCTGCGCGACCTCGATGGCCTCGAATACCGAGAGATCGGGGAGCTCCTGAAGCTGGCCGACGGCACGGTGAAGTCGCGCCTGAACCGCGCGCGGATCGAGCTCGCCCGCGTCGTCAGGGGGCGCGTCGGGGCCTCGATTGGAGACGGAAGGTCGCTCTATTCTCCCTTCGGCCCGCGCACGACGACGGCCACAGGAGGGGCACGATGAGCGCGGCCTGCCGCACCTTCGAGCTGCGCCTCGCCGAGGCCCTCGACCGGGCCGGCGACGGCGCCACGGCTGCGGCGGCGCACGACCTCGCAGCCGCCGACGCGCACGCGGCGGAATGCCCCGCCTGCGCAGTCCTCACGACGCTCGTCGCCGGACACGCCGGCGTCTTCGCGTTTCTCGCGCACCCCGACCCCTCGCCCGAGTTCCTCTCGCGGCTCTCGGAGACGCCGGCCGACGTCCGCGCGCGCCAGGAGGCCTCGGAAGTCCTCTCGTTCCTCACGCCGGGGGCTCTCGCGCGACCGGAACCCTCGCGTGCCCTCTTGAAGCGGCTGCTTGCCGTCTCCGCGCCCGCGCCTTCCGGCGCCGCGTCGAACGTGAAGCGCGGAGTCTTCGGCCGGCTGAAGCCCCTCGTGACCGACTGGCGGTTTGCCGTCGTGGCCGCTTACGCGGCGACGTTTCTGATCGTCGCCCTCCTGCGCCTCGACCCGATGTCGGCGGCCCGAGGCGCGGCGAACGACCTGACGTCCGCGGGCGAGCGCGCGCTCTCCGAAGCGCGCGTCGCCGCGCTCCAGCGCTTCGACGAGAGCGCCCTCGGCCGGGCGGCCGCGCCGATCACGAAGCGGCTCGACTACCGCGTGTACCGCGCGTTCGCCGCTGGCCGCGCCCGCGCCATCGCTTATTCGCAGCTCGTCTTCGAAAAGTTCTTCGGTGGAGCCGCCGACAGCCTGCAGGCTTCGCACGACACGCCGGAACCTCCCGAGCCCTTTCAACGTTCCTGATGACAGGTGGAAACGATGAACGACACCAGCACGAATCCCCAACCCCCGAACACGCCCTCTCTCTCGCCGGCGCCGCCGGGACCGCCGCCGCCCCCGGTCGCCTTCGGACCCGCGAGCACGGCGCCTTCCACGCCGCTGCCGAAAAACCCCGGCGCCGCGGGCGCCCTCGGGATCATTCCGGGGATGGGACACCTCTACCTCGGCCTCTACCAGCGTGCCGCGATCCTCTTCGGCATCTGGGTTCTGTTCATCTCGGTGGCCGGCCACTCCCACGGGCCGTTTCCGGGCATCGCGATTCCGTTCTGGATGGTCTTTTCGATCATCGACGCGTCGCGCCAGGCGAAGGCGATCAACGCGACGGGCCGGCCCGAGTCGAACATCCTCGGCTCCGACGAGCCGGTGCGCGTGAGCGGGAGCCTCACGGCCGGCTTGCTCCTCATCCTCATCGGCGGGTTCCTGCTCCTCGACCGGTTCGTGACGATCGACCTGTCGTTCCTGAACGACTGGTGGCCTCTCCTCCTCGTCGCCTTCGGCGCGTGGCAGGTGTACCGCCATTACCAGGCCAAGCGGCCGGCTCCGACTCCGAGTGAGGGCTCAGTCCCCCAGTGAGGTGACGAGGACCACGGTCTTGACGACGATCGCGCCCGTGCGCGGATCGATGAGGCGGTCCTCGATGTCGATCTCGAGGGCGCCGTCCCCACGGTTCCAGCGCGCGGAGCGCCCTCTCTGGCCCACGGCTTTTGCAACCGCCGCGTCATCCGCCTGAATCGCTCCGCTCTTGATGCCGTCCCTGAGGTCGGCCTCGAGATTGCGCTCGGCGAAGGTGAAGCGCGACTGCGGGAGCAGCCGCTCGTAAGCGGCCACGCTCTCGTCCACCGACTTCGGTGTCGTGAAGACCGCGATCTTGAGCTTTGCGAGCCGCTTCTTGAGCTCGGCCTTCTCGGCCGCGCTCCGCGACGTGTCGGCGTCGAGGCGGGCCACCGCTTGCCGCGTCTCGACGGCGGCGCGGTCGGTGAAGATCTGCGTGAGGACGGGGTCGATCTCCCCTCCGGGAGGGAAAGGTACGCCGGGAATCGGCGAGGCGGGCGCCGCCAGAGCGAGCACGAGGGCGAGAGCGAACGGCACGAGAGGATTCTAGCGGCCTTCCTAATCCCGCGTCTTCACGACGATCTCCGCCGGCTTCCCGGCGACGTAGCGAAGCGAGCATTCGGCAAAGCCTTCGCACTTGACGCAGATGCCGTCCTTGTCGCCCTTGAAGTCTATCGGCTTGCAGATGTTCACGCCGGGGACGACGAGCTTCCCGAGCTCCGCCGCGAACTCGCGCTGGCGCGGCGGCGGGTCGCCGCCTCCCTGCGTCGCCCGGCGCAGGTCCTCGACCTTCGGGAACAGCTCGCGGTTGCGGCGCTCGAGCACCGCGTCCTCGCGCAGGGCGCCGGCCGACTTCACGGCCACGACCGCGGACTGCGCCGCCTTCTTCACCCGGTACCGGCCGTGGTGCCGGATCCAGAAGAAGAGGAATCCCGCCCCGGCACCGGCGACCGTCACGAACCCGGCTCCCGCATGTCCCGCGAGAATCGCGGCTAGGAGACCCCAACCGAGAAAGGCCACGGCGAGCCACGCGAGCCACTTCACCTTCACGGGGATCACGAACATGATCAGGAACTGCATGTCGGGGAAGAGATAGGCGTACGCGAAGAGCATCGACGCACCCGTCACGACGCCGCCCGACGTGAGCGCGTTTCCCGTGACGAGCGCCGCGAGCGACGCACCGAACGTCGAGACGAGCCAGAAGACGGTGAACTCGCCGGTTCCCCACTCCGCCTCGAGCGCGGACCCCAGGATGTAGAGGATAAGCGTGCCGAAAAAGAGTACGAAAGGCCCTCCGTCCAGGAACTGGTACGTCACGAACGTCCACGGCCTTTGGAGAACCGTCCCCGGGTCGAACGCGAAGAGACCGTACGTCTGTTCGGGGTTCATCTTCAGGAGGAAGAAGAAGATGAAGTGGAAGCTGCAGAGCGGCAGCGTGAGGCCGAGCTTCGGCGCGAAGAGATCGTTGCGATCGCTCATCCGCGCCGCCCGAAGCGTCTCTCGAGCTCCTCGTGCGAAAACGCGAGGAGGATGGGCCGCCCGTGAGGGCACGTCCACGGGTCGCGGCAGGCGGCGAGATCCGCGAGGAGGTGCGCGGCCTCGGTTGGCGCGAGGCGGTGGTTCACCGTGATCGCGCCTCGGCAGGCGAGCGACGCGGCGAGGACCTCGCGCCTGAGCGCGGGCGAGGACGCCGAATCCTCGGGCAGCGCCGCGAGGCGCGCAAGGGTGTCGCGGAGCGCGGGGAGGACCGAGGAGACCGGCATCTCGGGTGGTGTGGCCGAGACGAGGAACGTCCGGCCCGAGAGCTCCGAAACCACGAAGCCCGCTTCGGCGAGGAAGTCGTCCGACCGCGAAAGGAGCGCCGCCTCGTCGGGCGTCGCCTCGAACGTCACCGGCGTCAGGAGAGTCTGCGAGGAGATCTCCGACGCTTCGAGCTTCGCGAGGAATCTCTCGTACCTCACGCGCTCGTGTGCGACGTGCTGGTCGATGAGCACCAGGCCCTCCTCGCCTTCGGCCACGAGGAACGAATCGCGGTACTGGCCGAGAAGGCGAATGGGACCGAGCGGGGATGAAGTGAGAGAAGAGGAAGAGGAAGAGGAAGAAGAGATTTCTTCTGAATAGGAAGAGGGGGATGGGCCATGGGCTGTCGCGTCGAGCAGCGTTCTCGTGACCGTGCCGCCGCTTGCGCCGACAAGTGCGGAGCCCGGGACCGTGCCATAGCGAGCGGCTCCCTCGCCAACCCCGGACGCGCCTCGCCAACCAATTCCCCCTTCTAAGAAATCTCTCGCTCCTCCTGTTCTTCCTCTCCCGCCTCCGAATGCTCCTCCGTCGACCGCCACCGCGCCTTTTCCCCCCGTGAGCGCGTCGACGAGACCGCGGTGGACGAGCGCGTGAACGGTGCTGGGGTCGCGGAAGCGGACCTCCAGCTTCTGCGGGTGCACGTTCACGTCGCAGAGCTCCGGGGCGCAGGCGAGAAACAGCGCGAATCCCGCGTGGCGATCCGAGCGCAGCACCTCCCGGGTCGCGAGCGAAACGGCATGCGCCACGGTCGCGTCCCGGATCGCGCGGCCGTTCACGAAGAACCATTGGTGCGCGCGCGACGGGAACGTCGAATCGGGCCGCGTGACGGCGCCCGTGAGCGTCATCCCGTTGAACGCGAAGTCCACGTCGCGCGGGAGCGCCGGGGCCGCGAGGCCGAGGACCTCACGAAAGCGCGCCTGAATCCCGGCCGCCGGCGGCAGATCGAGGAGGAGCCGGCTTCCCGCGGCGAGCGTGAAGGCGACCTCCGGCCGCGACAGGGCCAACGTCGTGACGGCCTTCACGACCGCGCGAAGCTCGGCCTCGGCACCCTTCAGGAACTTTCGGCGCGCCGGAACGTTGCCGAAGAGGTCTTCGACGACGACGCGCGTGCCCTTCGGGTGCCGCGAGGGCGAAACGCCCGGAGGTGAGGTCCGCTCGGCGACGACTTCGGTCCCGAGGCCGGACTCGTCGGGCGACGTCGTGAGGACGAGGCGCGAGACGGACGCGATCGAGGGCAGCGCCTCGCCGCGAAAACCCATCGTGCCGATCGACGTCAGGTCCCGGAACGTGCGGATCTTGGAGGTCGCATGCCGCTCGAGGGCCATCCGCGCGTCGGCGGAAGACATACCCGAGCCGTCGTCCACGACCTCGATCCGCGCGATCCCCCCGCCCTCGACGTCCACGCGGACGCGCCGCGCGCCGGCATCCAGCGCGTTCTCGACGAGCTCCTTGACGACGGACGCCGGGCGCTCCACGACCTCGCCCGCGGCGATCTGGTCGACGAGGGCATCGGGGAGAACCTGGATCGCCACGTCGAGGATGTTATCGGCTTCGGGGCCCGTCGCGTTCAGTGAGCCGCCATCGCCTTCTCCACGTCCGCGATCTCCCGCGGAGCGGCGCACGACAGGCACTCCGGCCCTCTCTCCGTGACGAGGACGTCGTCCTCGATCCTCACGCCGATGTTCCACCACTTCGGGTCCACGCCCTCGCTCTTCTCCGGGACGTAGATGCCCGGCTCCACCGTGAGGACCATCCCGGGGCGGAGCTTCGCCGCGTAGGACATGCTCGCCTTGAATCGGTCCTTCGGGTCGTACGGCGCTCCGGGCTCGTAGCTGCCCGCGTCGTGGACGTCGAGCCCGAGCCAGTGGCCGGTTCCGTGCGGCAGGAACTTCCTGAAGGACCGGTCCTTCACGATCTCGTCGCGCGTTCCCTTGAGGAGCCCCAGCTTCACGAGGCCGTCGACCGTGACCGCGATCGCCGCGTCCTGGATCTCGTGGTACGCGGCCCCGGGGACCGCTCTCGCGATCCCCGCCTTCTGCGCCGCGAGAACGATCTCGTAGACCGCGCGCTGCTCGGTCGAGAACGTGCCGCTCACGGGGTAGCTTCGGGTCACGTCCGCGGCGTACAGCCCGTACTCGCACGCCGTGTCGTTCACGATCATCTCCCCCGCGCGCATCGTGCGATTCGCGTCGGGGTAATGGAGGATGACCGAGTTCGGCCCCGACCCCACGATCGGCGAGTAGGCCATGCGCGCGGAGCCGCCCGCGAGGCAGCGCTCGACCATGGCGGCCTTGAGAACGCCCTCGCTCGCGCCGGGGCGCACGCGCGCCAGCGCGGCGCGGTGGGCCTCGACCGACAGCCTGACCGCTTCGCGCAGGGTCGAGATCTCCGTCGCGTCCTTCACGAGGCGCATCTGCCCGAGGAGCGGCGCGGCGTCGAGCATCGGAAGCGGCTCGGTGCCGCCCGCCGCGAGCATCTGCCAGGTCGAGACGAGCTTCTCGCGGAACTCCCTGTCGAGCGCATCGACGTAGTAGAGAGCCTTCGCTCTCTCGAGAAGCGACCGGGATTCCTTCTGGAAGTCCGCGATGGGATGGGCGGCGTCGGCTCGGAATTCCTTCGCGCCCTCGACGCCGGCGCGGCGCCCCGTCCACTGCTCGTCGGCCCAGCTCCTGGGCTTGACGAAGAGCGTGTAGAGCTTTCCCTCCGCCGCGCCCGGCCGGAAAACCGCGACCGCGTCCGGTTCGGAAAAGCCCGTGAGATACCAGAAATTCGAGTCCGGCCGGTACGCATCGAGGTGATTGCCGGGTGGCTCCGCCGGGGCACGCAGGACCACGGCCGCATCCGGGGGCAGCTTCGCGGCGAGCGCCGCGCGATGCGACGCGAACCAGTCCGGACCCGGGGCCGGCGGCCCGGCCGCGGCGAGCGCAGACGAGCAGACGGCGAGAACGGCGAGGACCTTCGGGATGCGCATGAGACCTCCGAGGTGGCGGAGTCTAGCGGCAGGGGGCGCGTGCCGCTTTGGTAGGCTCGCAAGAAAAGGGGACGAGTCATGAGAGACGCGCGCCACCGCCTCCCGCTTTCTGCCGCCCTCACGACCGCGATGCTTCTCTCCGCCTCGTGCCAGAAGGCCCCGCCGCCCGACCCGCTCTGCAAGAACGAGCCGCTCCCCGACAGCGCAAAGGTGGCCCCGGACCAGGGCGCGATCCGGATCGCTGCTCCCGTGGGCGACTACTTCTATGTCGTCGACTCCGACGGGAAAGAGGTCGGGCACGCGAAGGCTGACGGCTCGGTGGCGGTGAAGCCGGGCCAGTACCAGGTGAAGCTGAACCGCTCGGCCCACTCGGTCTGGGTGAAGGCGAAGACGCTCACGCGGTGCGCGGCCGGCGCGCTCTTCGTGAGCGGGAGCACCGACGAGTACTACTACGTCGTCGACTCCGGCGGCACCGAGCTCGCCCACGCCAAGATCGGCACTTCCCTGGCGTTCTTTCCGGGACACTACGATGTGAAGCTCAACGGCACGACCCAGCCGGCCGAGGTCCCTTCGGGCGGCGCCTTCGAGCTCAAGTCCGGCACTCTACTCGTCCGGGGGTCGACCGACGAGTACTACTACGTCCTGAACGCCACGGGGACCGAGCTCGTTCACAGCAAGCTCGACAGACCCCTCGCCTTCCTCCCGGGCCCTCTGACCGTGAAGGTGAACGGCACGTCGGCGCCCGCCCAGATCACGGCCGCCGCAGTCGAGGAGGTCAAGACGGGGGCGCTCGTCATTCAGGGCACGACCGACGAGTACTACTACGTCCTGAACGCCACGGGGACCGAGCTGGCCCACAACAAGCTCGGCCGACCCCTCTCCCTCGTGGAGGGCTCGTACACCGCCAAGGTGAACAACACGACGATGGCGGCGAAGGTGGAGGCGGGCAAGTCGAACGAATACGCGACCGGGACGCTGACCGCCAGGGGGAGCGGTACGGACTATTACTACGTCCTCGACGGCGTCACCGGTGCCGAGCTCGCGCATGCCAAGGTGGGACAGCCGGTGGCGCTCGCTGCCGGGAACTACTCCGTGCGGCTGGGCAAGGAGACTCGCCCGGCCAGCGTCGCCGCGGGACAGGCCGTGGTCGTGAACTGGTAGGGACGACCGGAGGGGAGGAGCCTTCGCCGCCCTCGCGCTCAAAGCTTCCGGTGCCGGAACTCGCGCGCGCCCTTCCCGCTGTACGTCGCCACGATCTGGCCGCTTCCCCGGAGCAGGTATTTGTACGTGACGAGCCCGTCGAGGCCCACCGGGCCACGGGCATGGATACGGCTCGTCGAGATTCCGACTTCCGCCCCGAAGCCGTAGCGGAACCCGTCCGCGAAGCGCGTTGAGGCGTTGTGGAAGACGCCGGCCGCGTCCACGCGAGACAGGAACGCGTCCGCGGCGGCCCCGTCGGAGGTGACGATGGCCTCCGTGTGATGCGAGCCGTGACGGTTCACGTGGTCCACGGCCTCGTCGAGCGACTCCACGAGCTTGACGGACAGGACCGGCGCGCCGTACTCCGTCCGCCAGTCGTCCTCCGTCGCGGGCGCGAGACCGAGCGACGGCGCCAGGGCTCTCGTCTTCGCGCAGGCGCGGATCTCCACGCCCGCCTCGAGGAGCCGCTTCAGCAGCGGGACGAGGAAGCGATCCGCCGCATCGCGGTGAACGAGAAGGGTCTCGGCGGCGTTGCACGCCGCGGGGTACTGGAGCTTGCTGTCGAGAACGATCGCCGTCGCCATGGCTTCGTCCGCCGCCCGGTCGACATAGACGTGGCAGACGCCCTCCGCGTGGCCCAGGACGGGGATGCGCGTCGAGGCCTGGACGTGCCGGACGAGGTCGTATCCGCCGCGCGGAATGACGAGGTCGATCTCGCCGTCGAGCGCGAGGAGCGCGTCAACCTCGGCCCGGCCCGCCACGGACGAGAGCGCGCCCTCGGGGATCTCCGGAAACGCCGCGAGCGCCTCCACGAAGACGGCTAGAAGCGCCGCCGTCGAGCGCGCGGACTCACGCCCGCCCTTGAGGATCGCCGCGTTGCCCGACTTGAGCGCGAGCGATCCGATCTGCGCGACCGCGTCCGGGCGCGACTCGAAGATGACGAGGAGAACGCCCAGAGGACAGGTCACCTTCTCCAGAACGAGGCCGTCGTCGAGGAGCGTCTTCGAGAGCACGCGGCCGGAGGGGTCGGGGAGCGCGGCGACGGCGCGGATGCCCGCGGCCATTCCGCAGACCTTGGATTCGTCGAGCTTCAGGCGTTCGAAGGCCGACGGTGTTAGGAGATTCTCTTCGAAGTTGGTGCGGGCGGAGTCCACATCGACCCGGTTCGCTTCCAGGATGACGTCTCGCGCGGCGTCGATCCCGTCGGCGACCTTCAGAAGAATCTCTCTCTTCGTCTCGGACGCCAGCGATGCGAGGCGCCTCGCCGCGACTCGGGCGCGTTTGGCGATCTCAGCCGGTTCCATATTCCCTTCCAAGGAATCTCTCTCTTGCTCTTGCTCTTGCTCTCCCTCTTCCCTCATCGGTCTCTCGTCCCGGCCTTCGGACCGAACACGGTCCCGACTCTCTCGCCCGCGAAGAGGCGGTCGAGGACTCCGGGCGTCCGGCCGTTCGCGATGACCGCGACGCCGCCCGAGCCCGTCGCGATCCTCGCTGCGTCCAGTTTCGAAGCCATGCCGCCGCGGCCGCGCCCGCTTCCGCCGTCGGCGTACCGCGAGATCTCCTCCGTGATCTCCCGGACGAGCGGGATGAGCGTGGCCGCGCGGTCGTGCGCCGGGTTTCCCGTGAAGAGGCCGTCCACGTCGGAGAGAATGACGAGAACGTCCGCCCTCACCTTGCTCATGACGAGCGCCGAGAGCCGGTCGTTGTCGCCGAAGAGGCCGCGCGCGCCCTTGCCGTCGGGCGACTCGAGCTCCAGCGTCGAGACCGTGTCGTTCTCGTTCAGGATCGGCACGGCGTCCAGCTCGAAGAGCTTCTCGAGAGTCGCCGAGAGATTCTGAAAGCGCGTCCGGTCGGTGAAATCGTCTTCGGTGAGAAGGACTTGCGCGGTGAGAAGACCCATCTTCTCGAAGCCCTCTTCGTACACGGACATCAGCCGGCTCTGCCCGATGGCGGCACAGGCCTGTTTGAGGGTGAGCGAGCCCGGCTTCTTCTCCAGGCGCAGCCGTTGCGCCCCGAGTCCCACGGCGCCCGAAGAGACGATCAGGACGTGCCGCCCCTGTTTCTTCAGGCTCCCGACGGACTCGATGAGGCCGTACAGACGCCCCAACGCGACCGCGCCGTCGTCGCGCATGATCACGTTCGTCCCGGCCTTCACCACGATCCGCCTCGCCGCGGCCATGCGCTGCCTGATCCGCGCCTCGTCCATTCGGGGATTGTAGGGGCCGGGAGCGAGGGGAATCAGCGAACTTTCACCGCTCGCATCCGTATATCCGGGCGAGAGGTCCCGCATGTCCAAGAAACTCAAATGGATCCTGACGTCCGCCGCCGTGGTCCTGCTCGCGGGCGGGGGTGCCGTCTTGGCCTCGCGCGGCAAGGACAAGGCCAAGGGGCCCGACCAGCCGCCGTTCCGGATCGGGAAAGTGCAGGCCGAGGACCTCCAGGTGAGCGTGCGCGAGGTCGGCGTCGTCGACCCCGAGACCAAGGTCGACGTGAAGTCCGTCGTGTCCGGCCGGGTGGTCGCCCTCAGGGTGCGCGACGGCGCCGTCGTGAAATCCGGCGACATCCTCGCCGAGGTCGAGCCCGACGTCACCCAGGCCCAGTCACTGTCGGACGTGAGGGCCGGCGTCACGCAAGCGGAGGTCGCGCTCAAGGACGCCGAGCGCCAGTTCCACTCGCAGGAGCGGCTCTTCAAGGACGGCCTCATCGGCGGCGAGACGCTGAAGGACTACGTCACGAAGCGCGACCTTGCGGCCGAGAATCTCAAGGCCGCGCGCCAGCGCTACGAGATCGTCGAAGGGCACGGCATCCCGATCTCCGGCGACGCGCTGACCCAGCGCGCGCGCGTCACGGCCCCGATGTCGGGCGTCGTCATCACGAAGGGCGTCGAGCTGGGCGAGACGGTGACGTCGGGAGTGTCGTCCTTCAATGCGGGCACCGTCCTGTTCACGGTGGCCGACCTCAAGACGCTTCTCATCAAGGTGAACCTCAACGAGGTCGACATCGCGAAGGTCAAGGTGGGCCAGCCCGTGCGGATCACGCTCGATGCCTATCCGCAGAAGATCTTCACGGGCAAGGTGCGCTTCGTTGCGCCCGCCGCGAAGCTCCTGGAGAAGATCAAGGTCTTCCCCGTCGAGGTCACGCTGGACGAGCTCGGGGATGCCTATCGCACGGGCATGAGCGCGAACGTCGAAATCCTCGGCGAGAAGCGGGAGAAGGCCGTCTCGATTCCGCTCGAGGCGCTCCAGCGCGTGGACGGGAAGACGGTCGCCTACCGGCTGAAGAGCGACCTGAAACCAAAGCAGATCGCCGCCGCGAAAGAAGGCCTCAACGGGCGCGGTAAGTACGTGTGGCTTTCGGACCACTGGAAGGACTACTACGAGGTCGTGCCCGTCGCCGCAGGAATCGCGACGCTCGAGCGCGTCGAGATTCTGTCGGGCCTCAAGGGCGGCGAGCAGGTCGCGCTCGAGGATCCGACGAAGAAGAAGGTCGAGAAGGACGACGACAACTGACATGCGCCCGATCATCGAGACGCACGGACTGACGAAGGTCTATGGGGCGAACGGCATGGCCGTGCACGCGCTCTGCGGCATCGACTTGACGGTCTCGGCTGGCGAATTCGTCGCTCTCGTCGGGCCGTCCGGCTCGGGCAAGTCGACGCTCATGGCGATCGTCGGCTGTCTCGATTCTCCGACCCAGGGCTCGTACGCGATCGACGGCACGAACGTGGAAGGCCTCTCGGGGGCCGCGCTCGCCCGAATCCGCAACGAGAAGGTCGGCTTCGTCTTCCAGAACTACAACCTCCTCCCGAAGGCGTCCATCGCGCGAAACGTCGAGCTGCCTCTTCTCTATGCGGGCATCAGCCGCAAGGAGCGCCGGCGCCGGGCGCTCGAGCTTCTCGAGCGCGTCGGAATCCCCGAGAAGGCGAATGTGCTGCCGGGTGCGCTCTCGGGAGGCCAGCGGCAGCGCGTCGCGATCGCGCGCGCCCTCGCGAACACGCCCGCGCTCCTCCTCGCCGACGAGCCCACCGGCGCCCTCGACTCGAAGACGGGCGAAGAGGTCCTCGCCCTGTTCAAGGAGCTCCACCGCCAGGGGAACTCCGTCATGCTCGTGACGCACGACGCGCACATCGCGTCCCTGGCCGAACGGCGGGTCGAGTTGCGCGACGGCCTGATCGTCTCTGACGTCTCGGAGAAGCGGGCGGCCTGATGCTCAGCGGCGCCTTCCGCGAGCGCCTCGCGGGCGCCTGGGTCGAGATTCGCGAGAACTTCGGCCGATCGACGCTCCAGACGCTCGGGGTCGTCCTGGGCGTCGCGTCCGTGCTCGGGGGCTTCTCCATCTCCGACAGCCAGCGGCGCCGCTCGGACGAACGCTGGGTGAAGCTCGGAGGAATGGACCGGCTGAACGTCCAGCCGTCCGAGGCGATCCGCGACGGCCTGCCCACGGCGCTCCAGACGGCGAACCTCGGCCTGCGCGCCGAGGACGCCGAAGAGGGCGGGGCCCTCGACGCGAAAGCCGTTTCCGGCGTCATGCAGCAAAAATTCGCGCGGGCGCGCGTGAGGTCGGCCTATGCCGACCAGGACCGGCAGCTCACCGGGATCGGCGGTGACTTCCTGGCGCTCAACGGCTACACGGTCGAGAAGGGGCGGGAGTTCTCGGCGGAAGAGCAAGAGGCCGGAAAGCCCGTCGTTCTCCTCGGCGCCGAGGCCGCAGCCACGTTCTTTCCGACGGGCGACGCCGTCGGCCAGACGATCCGGCTCGGCGACATCCCCGTCGTCGTCGTCGGCACGTTCGCCGAGAAGATCTTCCGCTGGCGCGAAAGTGAGGGAAACCGGTTCGCGTGGCGGAACCGGATCGTGGCCATCCCGGCGACGCTCGTCGCGCGGCGAATGCAGGGCGACCGGTGGCAGCGCGTCGACCGCATCGCCTTCCGGATACGCGACCTGAACGTCATGAAGACGTTCAGCGAAAGCCTCGAGGCGCTCCTGAGAGGCAACCACCGCCAGCAGGACGACTTCCGCATCGACGACATCGCCGCGCGTGTGCGCAAGCGGCGGAGCCAGGGCGACGTCTACAACATGATCTTCATGCTCTCGGGCATCCTGTCGCTCATCGGCGGCGGCATGGTGAACGTGAACATCCAGATGGCGACGCTCAAGGAGCGCGTGCGCGAGGTCGGGGTCAAGATGGCGATCGGCGCCTCCGGCCGCGAGGTCTTCAAGGAGTTCATGACCGAGGCGCTCCTCATCACGGGCCTCGGCGCCCTCGCGGGCTTCGGGGCTGGCGTCGCGTTCTCGAAGGTCATCACCTCGTTCCTGGGAATCCCGCTCTTCATGCAGCCCGCGAGCTTCCTCTGGGCGTTCCTTCTGGCAGCGGCCTTCGGATTTGCGTTCGCGCTGTATCCCGCGTGGAAGGCAAGCCGGCTGTCTCCGATGGAGGCCCTGCGCTATGAGTAGAGGGACTAAGAAGAAGAATCTCTCAAAAGGTGAACGTTCGCCGTGGCTCGTGAGCACGGAGGCCGCCCGATGAACGGCGCAACCAACACTTTCGAAGAGAATCCTATGGCTCTTGCGGCTGCTGCACCTGCTCCCGTCAGAGCCCGAAGCCTCTCGCTGGCCGCTCGACTCAATCTCATCTGGGAGGTCGTCGCCGGCGGCTTCGTCGAGCTGTGGTCGCACAAGCTCCGCTCCCTTCTCACGTTGACGCTCCTCATGCTGGGCGTCTTCGCGCTCGTCGTCATGACGTCCGTCCTCGACGGCGTCCTCGACAAGGTTTCGACCGGCTTCGAGGGCATGAGCTGGGACGGCACCGTCGTGATCCAGCCAAAGACCGCCGAGACGACGGAGGAGCAAAAGCGCTTCGCGATGAGTCCTGGCCTGCGCTACGAGGACCTCGCGCGCCTGGCCTCGCCGCACCCGTCCGTCCTCGCGTTCCTGCCGCGCGCCACGAAGCGCACGAGCGTACGGGTGGCGGGCGGCACGGAGCGCATGTGGGTCACGGGCCTGACGCCCGATTACGCGCTCCTCATGAACCGTCCAATCGCCGCGGGGCGCGGCCTCACGGACGACGACCGGCGGCGCCACAGCACCGTCGCCGTCGTGGGCTCGACTCTGGGCGCGAAGCTGTTCGGGGGCGCGGAGCCCGTCGGCCGCGACGTCCTCGTGGATGGTGTGCCCTTCCGAATCGTCGGCCTGCAGGGGCCCGTCCAGGTCTTCAACGAGGAGCTGTGGCTCGATTCGAACGGCCTCATGATCCCCCTCGAAACGTACATGGACCGGATGGACGCCGACCACAAGCTCACGCATCTGGCCGTGAAGCTCCGGAAGAGAAGCGACCTCTCCGACGTCTCGGCGCTCGTTCTCGGACGGGCGAAGCAGGCGCACCACGGAATCGAGGACGTGGAGATCAAGGATCTCGAGTCCGAGGCCGCGAAGAGCTACGCGGGCTTCATGGAAGAGATGCGCGGCTGGCGCGTCGTCCTCTCCAGCCTCGCGGCGACCGTCCTCCTCGTGGGCGGAGTCGGCGTGCTGTCCGTCATGCTCATCTCGTTCTCGGACCGCAAGTACGAGATTGGCCTCCGCAAGTCGCTGGGCGCCTCCGATCACGAGATCTTCGTGCAATTCCTCCTCGAGGCCTGCGTCCTCGCCGCGCTCGGAGCGAGCCTGGGCACCGTGAGCGGCGCGGCACTCTGCCGCGCCCTCTCGCCGATGTTCCCGTGGGGCCTCGTCGTGAACCCGATGGGCCTCGCGATCGCGTGGGCCGTTGCGATCGGCCTCGCGCTCGTCTTCGGCCTCTACCCCGCCATCCGCGCCTCGCGTCTCTCGCCGATGGAGGCCATGCGGTAGAAAGGCGGGAGCAGAGTAGGATCCCCCGTCATGCACGTCTATTCACACTCTCCATTCAAACTCGGAGGGCGCGTCAGCAGGGATTTCAGCGCCAAACACCGCGCGCGGGATGTCGCGCCGCGAAATGATGATGACGGCACGGTCTTTGCCGTCGAGAGCGGTACCGTTACAGATATCGAAGACGGCATGGGGCCTGATGACGACCACGCCAACATGGTGATCGTTCGGGGCTCAGACCAGATGCTGACGATCTACGGCCATGTCGCGCCGTCGGTCAGGGCCGGTGCGGCCATCGACGCGGGCGATGAAATCGGGGATGTCGACATGTCGGGCGACAGCACTGCTCGTCACGTGCACCTGGCCCGGCTCCCAGGCGGAGAGGGTACTGTCGCCGACGTACTCGATCTCGATCGCCAGGCAAAGGGTGTTACGTTTCAATTCAAGACCCTTCAGCCCTGGTAGGCCCCAAGCGAGTCGAGAGCATCGCAACGTCTTCCGGGAGGGTGTAGGGACTGCAGCGCCATCGGGACATCGCACGAGAGCGGCCGTCTAAGATTCGCGTGTGAGGCGCGCGAAGAACGTCCATCCCGCGAACGCGCGCTCGCTGCGCGCCGCCGCGGCCCGCCTCAAGCGGGGCGACCTTGTCGCATTTCCGACGGAAACGGTCTACGGCCTCGGCGCGAACGCTCTGGACGTGCGCGCCGTCGCGAAGATCTTCGAGGCGAAGGGGCGGCCAGAGGACAACCCGCTGATCGTTCATGTAAGCGATTGGAAGATGCTTCGAAAGGTCGTTCGCCGACTGCCGGCCCTCGCGACTCGACTCGCCGCTCGCTTCTGGCCGGGGCCCCTCACGATCGTCCTTTCCAAGAAATCTTCAATCCCCGCTCTCGTCACGGCCGGGCTCGACACCGTCGCCGTGCGGATGCCGGAAGGCGTCGCGCGCGACCTCGTCCGCCTCGCAGGCGTCCCGATCGCCGCGCCCAGCGCCAACGTGTCCGGCCGCCCGAGCCCGACGACGGCGCGGCACGTCGCCGAGGACTTTCCGAACGTCTTCGTCCTGGACGGCGGATCGACGAAGCACGGCGTCGAGTCCACGGTCGTCGCGCTCGCGCCTCATCCGGTCGTGTTGAGGCAAGGAGCGGTAACGGAGGAATCTCTGAGAAAGATGATTCCAGGGCTTGGGCGCGCCGCTTCGAGCAGACATCTCGCGCCGGGAGGTGGCGTTTTTTCTTCGAAGGTGAAGGGGGGCGCCGCGAGTCCGGGCACGAAGTACAAGCACTACGCGCCGACGCGCCCCCTGACCCTCTTTCTAAGAAAATCTTCTCTTCTTCATCATTTCCGATCGCATCCCGACGCGCTCGTCCTCTGCCCGACGCCTCTGGCTCCTCTCTTTCCGAAGCAAAGAACTCTTGCCCTGGGTTCCTCTCTCGAAGAGATCGCGCAGGCGCTGTTTGCCGCGCTGCGCACCCGCCGGCGCGGCAGCGAGCTTCTCGCCCTCGCGGTCCCCCGCCGCGGGCTCGGGCGGACGATCATGGACCGCCTCGAGCGCGCCGCGACGCGGATCGTCTGAAGCCCTGGCCGCCTTTTCCCTACCCCGCGATGGCCACGAACGCGCTCGGAAAGCGCGCCAGCAGGGCGACGGCGTCGACCACTTCGCGCAGGTCGACGCACTCCCCGATCTTGTGCGTGTTCTGCTCGATGCCCGGCCCGATTCCGAGCATGGCGGGGTGCTTCACGGCGCCCGACGTCACCCAGCGCTTGCGCGGGGGAACGGCGATCGACGTGTCGTCGACCCGCACCGGGAAGCCGACGCCGTCCGTCGAGAAGATCCACCGGTCCACGCGAGGCTCCTTGCGAAGGGCGCCGCGCTGGCCCCCGGCGCCGACGTGCGGGGTGACGACGCCGCGATACGCCGCGACGGCGGCCTGGATGGCCGGATGCTCCTCGGGCGTGAGCCAGCCCATGTAGATCTGGGGGTTGCCGAGGACGAAACCGCTCCACGTCGGCTCGTCGTAGGTGGGCACCGTGACGTCGACCTTCAGCCCCGCAGTCCGAGCGGCGGCCACGGCGGGAAGCCCCTCGACGTCGGCCAGCGCCTTTTCGGGCGTCTCTCCGATCGTGAGACGCCGGTCGAAGCGGAACACGAAGCGCTCGGGGACCGCGCAGTCGCTCGGCGTATCGAGGCGGGCCCACGAGGCCGTGCGCGTGCCGTGCCCGAGGAACGCGTGATCGAGGAAACCGTCCCGCGCGTCGTAGCGTCTCGCCGCCTCGACGAGAATGGGAGCTCCCCACTCCAGCGGGTTCTTCCCCTCCCACGGCATCGATCCGTGACAGGATTTCCCGGTCACGCTCACCTGAATCTGCATGCGGCCGCGCTGGCCGCGGTAGATTCCGAGAGCCCCCTTCCCGGAGTCGCCCGTGCCCTCCGTGAGGATGACCGCATCCGGGACGAGCTCCGGCCCGGCGCCGGGCAGGACCCTTCTCATGAGGAACTGCGGTCCGCCGCCGTCGTTGTCCTCTTCGGTCACGGTCGCGTACGAGCGCACGATGGTGCCGCGCAGCGAGCCCTGCGGCGCGAGCTCCAGGAGGACCTTCGACGCCACGACCTGTGCCACGACGCCCGAAAGCTGGTCGGCCGAGCCGCGGCCGAAGACGAGGTTGTCCCACTCGGATTCCGGCGGGAGGTATCCCAGCTCGCGCTTCAGGAAGTCGCGCTGGACGCGCGCGGAATCGAAGAGCCCGTCGTAGGCGTCGACGCCACCGGTCTTCTCCTTCCACGCCGGCCGCAGGGCGTTCACGGTGTCGGTGTGCCCGTCGAAGTAGACGACGCGTTTGTCCTTCGGGGGGATGCCGTCGGCCGGGTCCTCGAGCGTCCAGACGAGGTTGCCGTAGCCGTCGTAGCCGACGTCCTCGAGGCGGCGGACGGCGCCGATCTCGACGATCATGGTCTTCAGGTACTCGAGGCGAGGCTTCTCGTGGTTCGAGAGGCCGCAGCTCGGGTCGCCGCCGGCATCCTCCGGCCGGTCGACGTAGTCGGCCGGGATGCGGATGACCTCCTTGAGAATCTTCTCCGCGATCGGCCGGTAACGGGCGGCCAGCTCCGCCACCCGGGTGTCGAGGTCGCTCATCGTCTCTCTCTCCCTTCACTCACAGCGCCGCCAGCCGTCGGGCCAGATCGGGCACCTTGGCAGTCGCCAGAGCCGCCATCACGACATAGACTTTCCAGTTCGCTTCCCGTGCCACGTTCTCCGTGTGAGAGGCCATGACACCGGGCGAGACCTCCGCGCCGATGTCGGCGGGAAGGCAGTGCATGTAGAGGGCGGCGCCCCCTCGCGTCGTCTTCATCCGGCGCTCGTCGCAGATCCAGTCGCGGTGCCGCGCGTTCGAGGCCAGGGCTTCCTTCTCGATCTCCCCCATGCGCTTGCCGTCGCGCGCGCGGTTCGCCTCGACGCGGGAGAGCATGAGGTCGTACGGCCCCCAGCTCTTCGGATACACCGCGTCGGCGCCCTCGAACGCTTCGTCCATCGAGCTGATCGCGCGGAACGAGCCGCCCGAGGCGGCGGCGTGCGAGGCGGCGGACGCGAGGCACGGCTCCATGAGCCGATAGCCCTCCGGATGCGCGAGCGTCACGCGGGCCCCGAAGCGCGTCAGCAGCATGATGAGCCCCTGGGGCACCGAGAGGGGCTTGGCGTAGCTCGGCGAGTAGGCCCACGACACGGCGATGCGCTTGCCCTCGAGGCCCTCGGGGAACTTCTCGCGCAGCCAGCAGAGGTCGGCCAGCGTCTGGGTCGGATGGTCGACGTCGCACTGGAGGTTGACGACGGGAACCCGACGCCCGTCGCGCGTGGCCGCGAGGTAGGCGTCGATCCCCCTCTTCACGTCGCGCATGAACGCGTTTCCCTCGCCGAGGATCAAGTCGTGCCTCACGCCGAGCGCGTGCGCGTTCATGCCGAGCATGGCGCCGGTCTCCGCGGCGGTCTCGCCGTGCGAGACCTGGGTGGACGAGCCGTCCACGATGACCGGGTGCATGCCCAGCCGGGCCGCGGCGCCCGCCCACGCCGATTTCGTCCGCGTGGAGTTGTCGAAGAAGAGCGCGTAGGCGAGCTCGTGGGGCAGGAGGGGCGCCTTCTTCCCGGCGCGGTCCCCCTCGGAGAAGCTCTCGGCGACGGCGAGAAGCTGGGAAAGCTCCGCCGTCGAGTAGTCGTCCGTCAGGAGAAGGCTCCGGCCCAGAAGGCCGGAGAGAACGTCGGGATCGGCGGCAACGGTTGTCTTCACGTGAGCTCTCCAGAGGTTTGCGATGCGGTCTCCGGCGATCCGGAGACTTCCGGGAACATGGCCGTCAGCCACGAGACGGCGTTGGGCGCGAAAAGCCCGGACAGGATCGCGCGGAGCGAGTGGTAATGCCCGACGGCCACGACGTACCCTTCTGGCGGCGTCGGCGCGAGGAGGCGCGTCTCCTCCGGAGCTGCGGCCTCGGCGGACGCGAACCGCAGCTCGGCGACGCCGTCCCGGAAGAGCGCGGAACCGTCCGGCCTCACGAGGAGCTCCAGGTCGCGGCCCGCCCAGCGCCCGCGTGCGGTGAGCGAACCGTCGTCCTCGCGCCGGACGAGGAAGCCGGGGCGCGGCGCGTCGGCCAGAAAGGACGCGAGAGACCCGAAGAGGCGGGGCTTCTCGATGTAGGGGCCACCGTCCTCGGGACAGAAGACGTCGCAGTTCCCGCAGTCGTTGCAGGCGTCGGCCCAGTTCGCGAGCTGGTGCGCCGACGACTTCGGCCCGCCCGTCGTGAACGTCCGCTCGTCTCCGGGCGAAAGGCGGCCGCTGCGGACGACGAGGTCGCGGAAGGCGATCGAGCGGGGGGGCGTCTCGTACGAGAAATTCGCGTCGTTCGGACAGACCGGGACGCACTTGTCGCAGTTGATGCAGTCCAGGAGGTGGAGGTGCGATCCGATCTTGCGCGGCAGCCGGCCGGTCTTCGCGGCCCTGTAGCGCTCAGCATCGAGAGCCTCCCGGGCCGCGAGCCGATGGTTCAGGAGGGACGCGCCGGCGACGTCGCCGCCGGCCCCTCCGGCGCGGGCCCGGATGAAATCCGGGATCGCCGCGGTGCCCGATTCGCGCATCGCCCCGGCGAGAGCTTCCGCCTGCCGGTGGAGTCGTTCGTAGCCACCGGGCCGCAAGAGGTCCGTGCAGCTCGTCACCGGCACGAAGCCGCACGCGACCGCGCTCGACACGTTTGCTGAGTCGATCCCGGCGGAGAAAGAGATCGGAAACGCCGCGCCGAGCTCGTCGCGGAGCCTCGAGCCGAGTGTCAGCGAGAGGACGTGCAGCGGCTCGCCGGAGAGATACGCCTCTTCTCCCGGCATGAAGTCCGCGGGATTCACGACGACGAGCGTGTTCGTGAGCTTCACGCCGAAACCGAGGCCGAGCCGGGCGGCCTCGCCCGACAGCTCACGGGCGATCGAAAGGGCGTCGTCCCATTTCAAATCGCGATCGAACGCCTGCCGGCGGAGGGCGATGTGCGTGTACCCGAGCCGGCCGTGGAGGATGTCCTCCACCTCCTCGTATCCGAGGAGCGTCGGGTTCAGCTTGACGATCGTGTGGAGGCCGAGCTCCGAGAGGAGGTAGCGGCTGATGGCGGCGATCTCGCCGGCCGGGCAGCCGTGGAACGTGGAGAGAGTGGCCGAGTCGGCGAGGCGCGCCTCGCAGGGAACGTCGGCGAAGCGCCGGAGGGAGGTAGGAAGCTCGCTGCGCAGCGCCGCGCGCTCCCGGTCGAGAAGCGCGCTCGCATCGCGGACCCCTTCGAAAAACCCGGTGATCTTGCTCGACCGGATGCCGTCCAGGCTGTAGCCGACGGAGACGTCGAGGACCGTGTCCCGCTCCGCGCCGGGGATCCCGCACATCTCGGCCAGGATCGCCACGAGGAGGCGCGCCTTCGCGTATTCCTTGAGCGACTCCTCGACAAGGAGTTCCTGCGACCACTCGATGTTGAAGCCCACGGTCCGCATGTCGATGCACGGGCGCGGGATCACGAGCCGGTCGTCCACCTGAACGGTCTTCAGCTCGAGGATGCGGCCTCCGGCCAGGAAGGAGAGCGCGATGTTCTGTGCAAGCTGAGTGTGCGGGCCGGCCGCCGGCCCGATGGGCGTCGAAGAGCGGTGGCCGTGGAAGCTCACCGAGAGATCGAGGCCCGGGAAGCCCCGGAACACGTGGCGAACCGGCAGGTCGAAGACCGATCCGGTCGGGAGCTCCTCCGCCGCGCGTCGCACGAGAACGGAGAGCGGGAGTGGTCGGAGGGCGCTCACGCCATCCGCCCCCACAGCTTCGCCGCCTCCTCGCGCGCCCGGGCGTGGACCCGAGCGGCGTCCACGCGCGTGGACCTCCGCCCTTCGACGATCGCCTCGCCGTTCACGACCACGTCGCGCACGTGGCGCGTCCCGAGGCCGAAGAGAACGTGTCCCGCGAGGTTCGCCGCCGTCAGCGGCGTGGGGGGGTCGTACTGGAGGACGATCCAGTCCTCCGGGCGCGGCCCGACCGCTTCGTCGGCGAGGCGCTGGCTCGCGGCGAGAAGGGCGACCGCGTCGATGCCGCCAACCGGCCCGTACGCCTCCCGGGCGCGCAGGTGCGCGACGCGCGCCTCCGTGAAGAGGTCACCGTCCATCCCGTCCGTGCCGAGAGAGACGCACGAGCCGAGGGTCTTCACGTCGGCATATCCCACGGCGTTCTGGAGATTGCTGCGCGGGTTGTGGGCGATCCAGGCTCCGGCGTCCTGGACGCGCGCACGCTCTCCCGGCGAAAGGTGAACGCCGTGGGCGAGGAGCGTCTTCGGCCCGAGCGCCCCGGCGCGGTCGAGACGCTCGAAGGATTCCGCATCGCAGCGATCCTCGGCCGCGTGAAGGTGCAGCCAGGCTCCTTTCCGACGCGCCAGATCCGCGGCCGCGCGAAGAGTCTCGTCCGAGACCGTGAAGCCGGCGTGAAGGCCCACCATCGCGGGAAGACCCTTCCGGAGCGCGCGCTCGCTCTCGGCGAGGCCGTCCGCCGCTCCTTTCGGCCCGTGCCGATCCGTCGCCCCGTATGAGAGCGCGACCGTCACACCCACCGTCCGCGCCGCCCCGGCGAGGACGTCCAGGGAGCCGTCGATGAAGGACGGGGACTCGTGGTGGTCGAGGACGACCGTCGCTCCCGAGAGAGCCGCGTCCAGCAGAGCCTCTTCCGCGGAGGCCCTGAGAGAGCTCTCGTCGAGGGCCGCGTCCAGGCGCCACCAGACCTGTTCGAGGATCTCCCGGAAGGAGCGCAGGGGAGCGGACGGCGCCGCCATCCCGCGCGCGAGGCCCGCGTAGAGGTGTGTGTGCGCGTTGGCGAGCCCGGGCATGACGAGGCAGCCCGCCGCGTCGAGCCGGCGCCGCGGCTCGGCCCCGAGGAGCACGTCGCGCCGCTCGACGGAGAGCGGGTCAAGCGTGACGACGGTTCCGCCGGTGATGGCGAGGCCGCCCGCTCCAGATCCCTCCCCGCCCGGCGCCTTCACCACCCACGCGCCTCGCGGAGCCGGCGGTCCACGTCTCCGGCGAGCGCCGCCTGATCGGTCCACCAGCTCTCGGAGCGCTGCGCGTCGAGCTCCTCCACGGTTTTTCCCTGCTGCTCGACCCACGTGAAGTACTTCAGGTTGTGCCAGCGCTCCCTGCTCTCGCGAGTCCCTTCCGCGATCCAGTCAAGCTTCTGCCCGTGGAAGACGGACTTGAGAAGCGCCTCGGCCCGCTCGCGCGTGAGCGGTCCTGTGCGCGCCGCGAGGCGCTTCAGGACGGACGGGTACCGGTCGAGCGCGTCCGTCGCCACCGTCACGACGGAGTCGTCTTTTCCGAGCCGAAGCCACCGGGCGGTCTTGATCGCCCCGAGGATGTTGCAGATCCCGCTGATGCCGAGAAGCGTGGAGAGACGGTGCGCCGCCTCTCCGAGCCCTCCTCCCGAGGCCAGGTAGTCGCGACCCGCGGGCTCGCTCACGAGCTGGAGGCCGAGCAGGCACTCCTCGTCGTCGATGCACATCATGGCGTCCAGGTTCGTCACGTGGTGGATCCACGTGACGTGCTTGTCGCCGATTCCCTCGATGGCGTGCCCGCCGTAGCCGTTACAGGAGAGCGTGGGGCACTGAACCGGCTCGAGGCCGACGATGCGCGTTCCGAAGCGCTCCTTGAGGGCGTCGCCGGCCGCGATCGTGCCCGCCGATCCCATGGCCGAGACGAAGGCGGCGGGGCGCCCGGCACCGAGCGCCTCGACGGCCTCCGCGGCCGCGGCGCCGGTGACGTGGTAGTGCCAGCGGTAGTTCGCCATCTCGGCGAACTGGTTCATGATCCTCACCCGCGGATTCGCCGCGAGGCGCTTGCACTCGTCGTAGATCTCCTTGACGTTGCTCTCGCAGCCGGGCGTCTTGATGGCCCGGGCGCCGTACGCGGCGATCTTCTCGAAGCGCTCGGCGCTCATCTCCTCCGGCAGAATGACGACCGACTCGTAGCCCATGCGCGGGCCGACCCACGAGCCTCCGATGCCGTAATTGCCGGTGGAAGGCCAGACGAGCGTCGACGCCCCGGGCGCGACGTCGCCGGCGAGCTGGTGCTCCATGAGGACCGAGTACGTGGCCCCCACCTTGTGCGCGCCGGTCGGGAAATCCCTGGCATAGAGGAGGACGATGGGCGACGGAACGCCGGTCAGGGCCTCGGGGAGGCGGAGCGCCCGCACGCGGCCGTCCTCCCCGTGCCACGTGATGTTGAAGAGGTTGACCGGATCGAGCGGCGCCTCGCGCCGAGCGACGCCGGCCCGATGCTTGAGGTCGGCTGGAAGGAGCGAGGGGTCGCGCATCTCCGCGTACGTCGGGCCGTGGATCATTCGTTCTTCTCCAGTGCCTCGCGGACGGCGTCGAGGGAGGGCGGGATTCTCTTCGGAGGTCCGACGGAGCGCATGGCGCCGCGAGTATCTTTCAGGCCGTTGCCGGTCGCCACGTGGAGGACGCGTTCTCCGCGCCTGACGAGGCCCCTCTCGATCGCGACCTCGAGGCCGGCGAGCGCGGCGACGCCCGTGGGCTCGGCGAAGACACCCGTCGCGCGGGCCAGGCGCGGAATCCACGAGAGGATCGCCTCGTCGCGCGCCGTCACGATCGCGCCGCCGGAGGCGCGGACGGCCCGGAGGGCCTTGATGCCGTTTCGCGGCGCGCCTACGTTGATGGAGTCGGCGAGGGTCGACGCCTCGACCGGCTCGATTCGCTCGTCGCCGCGCGCGAAGGTCTTCGCGAGCGGCGAGGCGCCTTCGGCCTGCACGGCCAGGAGGCGCGGCAGGCGATCGATGACGGCATGCCTCTTCATCTCGACGAGCCCCTTCCAGATCCCCGCCGTCGTGCAGCCGTCGCCGAGGGCGACGGTCACGACGTCCGGCATCCGGCCGCCCATCTGCTCGGCGATCTCCAGGCCGCAGGTCTTCTTTCCCTCGACGAGATACGGGTTGATCGCGCAGTTGCGGTTGTACCAGCCGAAGGCCGCGACCGAGGACTGACACGTCCGGAACGCGTCCTCGTACGCACCTTCGACCAGGAACACCCGGGCCCCGTACACGAGGAGCTGGGCGACCTTCGCCTCCGGCGCGGTCACCGGCACGAAGATGAACGCCCTCATCCCCGCCTCGGCCGCGAACCCGGCCAGCGACGACGCCGCGTTGCCGGTCGACGAACAGGTTATCTCCTTTCGACCGAGCCACGCCGCTCGCGTTACGCCCACCGAGCTGGCGCGGTCCTTGAACGAGGCCGTGGGGTTGCGGCCGTCGTCCTTGACGAAGAAGGCACCGAGGCCGAGCTCCTTCGCGAGCGCCGGCGCCTCGACCACGGGGGTGAAGCCCACCTGGAGGCGCGGCGGGACGACGTCGTCGGGAAGGGGCAGGAGGGCCCGGTAGCGCCAGAGCGAAAGATCGCGGTCGGCCTCGAGCGGCCCCGCGCCGAAGGTCCGCGCGATGAGGTCGTGGTCGTATTCGACGTCGAGGATTCCCTCGATCCCGCACCGCGGGCACGTGTACTCCTCCTCGCCGTGCGCGTAGACGGCCCCGCACAGGACGCACCTCAGGCCCGTGACCTTCTCGAGCGTGGGGCTCACGCCGTCACCGTTTCAGCGCCCGGGCCGCGGCGGAGTCGCGCATGGGCAGCGTGAAGCGGCGGAAGCCGTCGAAAGCGTGCAGGGCGGCGGCCACGGCGGGCGCCGTCGGCACGAGGCCGATCTCCCCGACTCCCTTGGCGCCGAACGGGCCGTCCGGCTGCGGATCCTCCACGAGGATCACCTCGACCTCGGGCATGTCCTGAGCCCTCAGGACGCCGTAGTCGCGGATGCGGAACGAAACCGGCATGCCGTCCTTGCAGACCATTTCCTCCGTGAGCGCGTACCCGAGGCCCATGTGGATGGAGCCTTCGATCTGCCCCTCGCAGAGCTTCGGGTTGATGGCGCGCCCCACGTCATGTGCGGCCACGACTTTAGACACGCGGCCGTTCTCGTCCACGACGACGACCTGAGTCGCGAAGCTGAAGGCCGGGTGAAGCTTCATCGGTTTCCCGGGAGGCGGTTCGTGGCCGAGCTTCGTCGTATCGTCCACGAGGACTTCGCCCACGTATACGGTGCCCGCCAGGCTCGCGAGCGTCTTTCCGGAATCCAGGTCGGCTTTCAGCTTCCGGGCTGCATCGACGACGGCACGGCCGCCGAGATACGTCGCCCGCGAGCCCGTGGTCTGGCCCACCTCCATCGGAAAGCGCGTGTCGACCCGCGCCCGAAAGACAGATGCGGGAAGACCCGTCACCTCGCACGCGCACTGGATCAGGACCGTGAGGAGACCCTGGCCCATCTCGGTGTAGCCGTTGTAGAGCGTGACGCGGCCGTTCTCTTCCACGGCGAGCCGCGCCCGTCCCCATTCCTTCATCCCGTTTCCAATGCCGCAGTTCTTGATGCCGCAGGCGATGCCCGCGCGCCCCCGGTTCTTCTCCCAGACGTCCTTTACGGCGAGGAGCGACTTCTTGAGGCCGACGGAAGCCGTCAGCTTCTGGCCGCAGGACCAGTCGTCGCCCGCCTCGAGCGCGTTCCGCCACCTGATCTCCCAGCCGTCGAGCCCGGCCTTCTCGGCGAGCATGTCGAGCGCGCCCTCCATCGCGAAGTGGGCCTGGTTCGCGCCGAAGCCCCGCATGGCGCCGCAGGGCGGGTTGTTCGTGTAGACGGCCAGCGCCTCGACATCCACGTTCGAGCACCTGTACGGACCCGCGGCGTGGCCGGCCGCGCGCTCGAGCACCTTCATGCCGACGGACGCGTAGGCCCCCGAATCGCCGATCATCCGGGCCCAGACCCCGGTCAGCCGGCCCTCGGAGTCGCACCCGGCGCGGTAGTGCATCCGGATGGGATGCCGCTTCGGGTGAAGGCGCATGGACTCCTCGCGCGAGAGGACGAGGCGCACGGGCCGCCCCGTGACTCGCGCCAGGAGCGAGGTCTGCGCCTGGATCGACATGTCCTCCTTGCCGCCGAAGGCGCCGCCGTTCGGGACGAGGACGACGTGTACCTCGTCCTCGGCCAGGCCCAGGAACGCGGCGACCTGCCGCCGGTCGTCGAAGATGCCCTGTCCCTGCGTGTAGAGGGTCACGATGGCCTTCGGATTCTGCTCTGCGACGTCGCCCGGCGCGGCGAGGCACGCCTCCGGCTCGATGTACAGGTGCTCGATGCGCTGCGTCTGCCACGTGCCCTCGACGACGTGCGCCGACGCCGCGAGCGCGGCCTCGACGTCGCCTGTCTTGACGACCGAGCGCGAGAGGAGGTTGCCCTCTCCTCCCACACGAGGAGCGCCCGGGCGGAGCGCCTCCTCGGGGTCGGTCACCGGCGGGAGGACTTCGTACTCCACGTCCACGAGCGCCGCCGCCGCGCGGGCCGTGCGCGCGTCGATCGCGGCGACGGCGGCGAGAACGTCGCCGACGTAGCGGGTTTCCTCGCCCTCGGCCACGAAGCCCGGCCAGTCGTCGAGGATCAGGCCGACGAAGCGCTTGCCGGGTACGTCGCGCGCGGTGACGATCGCCATCACGCCGGGATGACCCGCCGCCCTCGACGTGTCGATCCTCTTCACGCGGGCCCGCGCGTGCGGCGAGAGCGTCACGGCGCCGTGCAGCATCCCGGGGAAGGAGAGGTCGGCGACGTAGGGCCTCGTCCCGAGCGTCAGCTCCTCGGCTTCGTACCGGTCGAGGCTGGTCCCGACGCGGCCCGAGCCGTCCGGCGGCGGCAGCGGCTCGCCTCGGCGCAGGCGGGCGGCGGCATGGAAGGCGTCCACGATCTTGACGTACCCGGTGCAACGGCAGAGGTGCGGGTCGAGCTTCCGCCTGATCTCTTCGTCCGTCGGATTCGCGTTCGCGTCCAGGACGCTCTTCATCCGGAGCGCGATGCCCGGGATGCAGAAGCCGCACTGGAGGCCCGCGGTGCGCGCGAACGCCTCGCCGTAGATTCGGCGCTCGTCCTCGGGCACGCCTTCCAGAGTCAGGACTCTCTTGCCCGCGGCGTTCCGCGCGGGGATCGCGCACGCGGTCTTCGGGTGCCCGTCGACGAGAACGAGGCACGCCCCGCACTGCCCCTGGGGCGAGCAGCCGTCCTTCGGCGACGTGATCCCCGCACCGTCGCGGAGGAGCTCCAGGAGCGACGCCTGGTCCGGGACGTCGAAGGCGCAGGCGGCGCCGTTGAGGGTCAGCTCAACGTGCACGAAGAGCCTCCATTCGACCTGTCAGGATAGCGGATGTCGGATTCCTCGAGCCGGGAGAGCGAAACCGCCCCCGTGCTATGACCCGAGGGTGAATCCCTGGCGCGGCCTCGCGGGCCTCCCGCGCGCACTCTGGGTGCTCTCTTTCGCGACGCTCGTGAACCGCTCCGGCACGATGTTCGTGCCGTTCCTCGTCCTTTATCTAACGCGCGCGCGCGGCTACACGCCGGCGGCCGCCGGCGCGATCCTCGCGCTCTTCGGCGCGGGGGCTCTCCTGGCGGCGCCGGTCGCCGGCCGGCTCGCGGACCGGCTCGGGCCCATGCGCCTGATGCCGGCCTCGCTCGGCCTCTCGGGCGCGTTGCTCCTCCTCTTTCCGCTCGCGCGCGGCCCGGTCGCGATCGCCGGCCTCACGATCCTCCTCGCGTTCGTCTCGGAGGCCTTCCGGCCCGCGAGCCTGAGCGTCATCGCACACGCGGTGGTCGCCGACCGCCGGAGGGGAGCGTTTGCGCTTCAGCGCCTCGCGACGAACCTCGGCATGAGCATCGGCCCCGCCGTGGGCGGGTTCCTCGCGGAGATCTCATGGCCGGCGCTGTTCATCGCCGACGGCATGACGTCTCTCGCCGCAGCAGGTGTTCTCCTCGCCCTGTTCCCGAAGGAAGCCGGTGCACCCCAGCCCGCCTCCCCGGAGACCTCGGAAGAGCCGCGCCGCGCGGGCCTGAGAGACCCGGCGTTCGTCCTGTTCCTCGCGGCCATCGTCCCGGTCGGGATCGTGTTCTTCCAGCACGAGTCGTCAATGGCGCTCTACCTCGTGCGCGACCTCGGGATCGCGGTCTGGGTCTTCGGGCTCCTCCACACCGTGAACACTCTCCTCATCGTTTTTCTGGAGGTACCCCTCAACCTCGCAACCGCCGACTGGCCACACCGGCGCACGCTCGTCCTCGGGTCGCTCCTCGTCGCGGCCGGCTTCGGCGCCCTCGCGTTCGCGAGGACGCTCCCGGTCGTGATCGCGACGGTCGTCGTCTGGACGTTCGGAGAGATGATGCTGCTTCCCGGCATGGCGACCTACGTCGCCGACTCCGCGCCCGCAGGCAGCCGCGGCGCCTACATGGGGCTCTACACGATGGCGTTCAGCGTCGCGTTCGTCGTCGGCCCGCCGCTCGGCACATTCCTCCTCGACAAAGCCGGCGGCCGCGCGCTGTGGCTCGTGATGCTCGCCCTGGGGCTCGCTTCGGCGTTTCTCTTCTCGCGCGTTCGCGAGGCGGACCGCGTCGCTCCCGAGGGCGCGCCGCCTAGACCCTGACGAAGTCGATGTAGCCGCGTTCGACGTTGGTCGAGACGAGCTTCACGCGCACCTTGTTCCCGACCTCGAGCCCCGCCTCGCCCCGGACGATCTTGCCTTCCACGGGCGGCCTGAAGATCCTCACCCACGTCCCCTTGTCGGACGCCCCCGTCACGACTCCGTCGAAGCGCTCGCCGATCCGGGTCTCGAGGAGCAGCGCGCCCGCGGACTTGCGGACGAGGCGCTCGACCTTGTTCGCGGCGTCCTCCTGCTCCGTGCAATGGAGGGCGAGTGCGTTCAGCTCCGAGACGGTATAGGGCGACGGGCGGCGTGCGACCGCGGCTTTAAGGAGGCGCTGCGTGATCACGTCGGGATACCTTCGATTCGGCGCGGTCGAATGCGTGTAGTCCTTGACGGCGAGCCCGAAATGCCCGACCGACTCCCTGCCCGGCAGCTCGACGACGTATTCGCCGGCGCCCATGAGCTTCACGATGACGAGGGAGAGGTCCGGGAAGCGCAGCGGATCCGCCTTCCGGCGCGCCGCGAGGAACCCCTCCAGCGCCTTCGAGTCCGGCTCCTGAGGGAGCGGGAACCCGTACTCCGCGGCGACCGAGACGATGCGCTGCCACCTTTCGGGCGAGCGCACGACGCGCCGCAGCGCGGCGAAGCCCGCTTCCGCGAGATAGCGCGCCGTCACGCCGTTCGCCGCGATCATGAAGTCCTCGATGAGCTGCTTCGGCTGGTTCTCCTCGTCCACCGTCAGGTCGCGGATCTCCTCGCCGTCGAAGACGGCCCGCGCTTCGATCGTCTGGAGGTCGAGCGCGCCGTGTGCGTAACGCAGTCGGCGGAGGCGCTGCGAGACGTCCTCCTGCAGCCGGATCTGTGCGTCGATCCCCGGGACCCGCGCCATCGCGGCCGGAATCTCTCCGCGCCCGTCGCGCCACGCGTCCACCGAGTTGTAGGCGAGCTTCGCCTTGTTGCGCACGAGAGCGCGCGTGACGTTCGAATCGCCGAGGGTGCCGTCCGCGTTCACGACGTATTCGACGACGACGGCGACCCGGTCCTCGTCCTGATTCAGCGACGTGAGGTCCGTCGAGAGCTTCTCGGGCAGCATCGGGAAGACGCCGCCGGCCGTGTAGACCGACGTCGTGTTCTGCGCGGCCCGCGAGTCGAGCGGAGTCCCCTTCTTCACGACCGCGTCCACGTCCGCGACGGCGATCAGGACCTTCACGGAGCCGCCGGCCAGCTCCTCGGCGACGGAGAGCTGGTCGAGATCCCGGCTGTCGTCGTTGTCGATGGAGGCCCAGAGGAGGTCGCGCAAGTCCCGAACGACCGGATTCTTCTCTCGGGCGGGCGCCTCGATGAGTGCGAGCTGCTCGAGCGCGTCCTTCGGAAAGTCGGGATCGAGCCCCCGTTCGCGCATCGCGCGGCGCGCGATGTCGTTGAGATCGGAGCGGTGGTGCCGGCCTCTCGGACTCACGGCACGATCTTGACACGACCATCCCGAGGCGGAGCTCGCCCGGGTCCCGCTCATGCCTGTCAAGAGGTTTTTTAGCTCGAAGGCAACGTCCCCGTATATCGCCACGAACCGGCGGAAGCACCTCCAGAAAGGGCACGGGCTCTTGTGACTTACGCCAAACCTTCGACCATCTTGTCGTCCAGGTTGCCCCTCCAAGAAAGCGGGCGTAGCATATGGAGGCTCTTCTCAGAAGAGGAAAGATGTCCCGCAACTTCGACGAGATCGTGCCCGAAGAGGTACTCAAGCAGCGCTCCCGGTTCGCGCCGGTCGAAGTGGCTGCTCCCGCCAGGCCCGTCTGGAACTGGGAAGAGCTGAACGCGAAATTCCGCCCCCGCCTCATCGCCGCAGGCGTCATCCGCTTCGGCCTCACGCAGGACGACTGCGAGCACGCGGCGCAGACCGTTTTCCTCAAGGTGCTCGCGATGAACCCGCGCGTTCGCGACCCGAAGGCTTATCTGCGCGCGGCGTTCCTGAATCAATGCAACAACATCCTGCAGGAGCGCGAGAGGCGCGGCGCAGGCGATTCCGACCCGGCGATCGTCGTGCGCCAGCTCGGGCTCGCGGAATCGGGAGAGATCGAGCTCCGCGTGGAGACCGCCCCCCTCTCCGACCGCACCGGCCCGATGCCCCCGGTCCGGCTCACGCTGTGGGATCGCATCCGCTCTGGACTCGCGAAGGTGACCTCTTGAAGAAGGACGACGCCTTCGACGCCATCCTCGAGAGCGACGTCGCACCCGAGCCGCCGCGCGAAAGGTTCGGGCGAACGCTTCCGTTCGCCCCGGCACGCGTCCCGCTCGAGGAAATCTACCGCCTCTCACAGGACGCCGAGAAGCCCGCCGAATTGATCCTGAAAGCCGCGCGTACCGGCGCGGACGAGCTCGCCGCCGCGCTCAGCTCTCTCGACGGCAAACCGACCCGCGGCTTCGCGCTCCTTTACGTGGCACAGAAGGGCACCGCGCTCGTCGCCGCCGACCCTCGTTGCGCGCTCGCGCTCGCCCAGGCGATTCAAGCCGAGTCGGCGTCGCTCGTGGAGGTCCACCGCGAAGCGCGCGCCACGACACCCGCGCCGCGCCAGGCCGTTCAGGCCGAAGCATACCTTCTCGAGTCGCAGGCGCTTCTCATGATGGGCGATACGAGTGGAGCGCGGGACGCCGTCGCGGTGGCACGGCCGCTTTTCGCGGAATCCGGAGACCTCGGATTCGGATCCGCGCTCTGCGATTACTTCGAGGGCGAGGCGGCCACGTTCGGACGCGATTACGAGCGGGCCGAGCAACTGATCGGGAGAGCTCTCCATACATTCGAGGAATTCGGCCAGGATCAATTCGTCGCGAAGGCGGAGGCCGCGATCGGGACGATCCTCGAGAACCGCGGAGACCATGAGGAAGCTCTGACGTTCTTCGACCGTGCGATCGCCCATTTCGACGCTGAGAATGACTCGCGGGCGCTGACGATGACGCTCAACAATCGGGCGAACTCCCTCGCTCGGCTCGATCGCCTCGACGAGGCACGGGCCACGTATGCGAAAGCCCTCAACATCGCACTCCGACACGACTACGTCTCCCACCTCCGGTACATCAGAGCGGGGCTCGCCGAGCTCGAATTCTTGCGAGGCCAGTACGCGCGCGCGCTTCGTGCGTTCCGCGAGATCGCGTCAGAATCCACGGCACACGGCTCACCGATCGACGTCCTCTTCGCCCGTCTCTATGTCGCCGAGTGTCTCGGGCGCACCGGCCAGGAGAACGCGATGGCCTCGGAGATCGAGGCGCTCCGCCATGAACGCAAGCAGACCGTGTTCAGCCCGTCGCCGGCGCTCGGCGAGCTCTTCGTCTGCCTCGACCAAGGGACGATCGATGCCGACCTCGTCGCGCACGTCCGCGAGTACTTGCAGGACGAGCAGAACGGGATCGAGAGGGCCTACCAGCCTCTCCGCCTCGTGGGCTGATCCCGCACAAACCGGCTTTCATCTCCGCTTTTTAAGCATCTTTTCGGCCGCCTTCGGGCGGCCGAAGTCTTTTTGACCGCCGGGGGGGTCAAAAGACCGCGTCCCCGCTGTCTTAGTTGATGAAGGCAGGGGACATCACCTGCCGCGGGGTAACGAAAAGGGGAGGACGTATGGAGTTCGCTTTGGCTTTGATCGCGCTTTTCTCTTGCGACAGGACCGGTCCCATCGGCGGTTGAAAACGGGCGCGCGCGGCGCGCAGGAGATCCGTGTCCCTGAAAGGAGCCTCGACATGCTGAGAAGCAGCTTGCCGAAGGAAGAGCCGGCTGGCGACGTCACGTTGTCGTTGATGCTCCATGCGCCGCAGCCGGTCGTCGTCCCGAGCGCGACAGAGCCCGGGAAAGTGCTCCTTCACCTTGAAATCCGCAACAAGACTCTTCAAGCGTGGGAGGGGACCACGGAAGCGGGCCCCCTCCTCGAGATGGTCCTCCTCGATTCGGAGGGCCACGAGCGCTCCCGGCAGACGCGCCAGTGCCGGATGCTCGCTTATCCCACCCGCCTGGAGCCCGGGCGGGGGTTCAACCTCCCCCTCTTCTTCACCCTGCCCGGGCTCTCCACTTCCGGCGAAGACTTCCGCATCGAGATTCGACTCGTGCCCGGCCGCGAGGTCCTCACCGGCCATCTCCGGGTCGAGCCGCACTGACCGCGGATCTGCGCGGCGGACCCGCACGGTGCGCCGCCGGTTGACCTCCGTCCGCCCTTTTCGGCATGATCCCGCGCGGCGATGCTCGCGAAAAGCTCCGTCTCGTCACTCATCGGCATCCCGACGCAGCGGCCGACCTCCTGGTGGCTCGAGACGCTTCGAAAACGCGCCGAGAGAATGTACGGCGAGCGCCTCGACCTGTCGAAGCCCGTCGAGTTCGAGTCCGAGGAAGAGCGGCTCGCCTGCATCAGCTTCTTCAACGCGGCTTACCGCGCCGAGGAGTCCGGGAAAGCCGGCGCGCACAAGCTCGCCGAAGAAGTCCGCGCGTGGGATCCCGACCTCGCGGAGTGCCTCGTGCTGTACGGCAACGAGGAAGGCTGGCATCGCGAGCTCCTCGACGAGTTCCTCGCGCATATCGGCGGCGGCGTGACCGAGATGGGCTGGATGGTCAGCTCCTTCTACAAGACCTACGCGAAGGCCGAGCGCATGGAATCGATCATGCTCACGAACCTCATGTTCGAGACGATCGGAGCCACGACGTACCGGCTGTCGCTCCGCCGCGTGAAACAGCCGCTCGCGCGGCAGGTGCTCACGATCCTCACGCGCGACGAGTCCTTCCACGTGCCGCTCAACGTGCACTTCATCCGCGAGATTCTGAGGCACCACCCCGAGCGCAGCCGCGCGCGCCTGAAGGCCATCTACCAGATGGTTTTTCACTCGCTCGTCCTGTTGTCCCTCGGAAGCCGCAAGGTAGCACAGGACTTCGACCGGATCTCCTGGAAGGAGCTGACGTCGGCCTACGTCGAGAATCTCGGACGCCTTTTCGTGAACGAGCCCGACCTCGACTTCGCGCCGCCGCGCCACCTGCTCGCGGCGTTCGGCATGTCGCGCGGTAGCCTGAAGAGCGCGGACGGCGTCGACGCGATCAGCGTGGCCGCGGCCGAGGCGGCCGCGCGGCGAGAAGACGTCAGCGTGACGCCGCTCTAGACGCCGCTCCGGGACGGAGCGGGGCCGGCACCTCGCCCTTCACCAGCCGATAGGCGCCCGCGGGCAGCTCGCCGAGATCCTGCACCGTTCCGTCCGGCCACCGCACGGTGGCGCGCGCCGATTCTCTGGCTCCCAGCCCGAAGTGCAGCGGCAGCCACGAGCCGCTCGCATACGACGGCACGACGTAGAACTCCTTCGCCCGGCCGTCGGCCGTGATCTTCGTCCCGAGGACGGTCTTCCGGTCGGCGCCCGCGACCGGAAGGATCTCCAGCGAACGCCCGCCCGGAGCCGTGTTGCGGAGAACGATCGCGGGCACGTCGATCGGGTTGAAGACGAGGTCTTCCCGCCCGTCGCCGTCGAGATCACCCGCCGAAAGTCCGCGACCGACCACGCACAGACGGCCGAGGTCGCCGGACTGCGCCGAGACGTCGCGGAACTTGATCGCCCCGGGCACGCTCTCGTTGTGGAAGAGGAACTGCCGCTGCGCGTAGCTCCGCTCGCCCACGGCGAAGTTCCGGCCCGCCGGATTGAACCACCCCGCAAGAACCGTGAAGAGGCGCGAGAGGATCTGGCCGCTCGAGACCGCGAGGTCGTCCTTGCCGTCGTTGTCCCAATCGAGCGCGACGGCGCCCCACTTCGAGAGCGGGAGGACCGGGTCGTGGTCGCCCCCGAACGCCTCGCGCTCGCTTTCCGCGAACGTCACCCCATCGACGTTGCGATAAAGCGTGTTCGGCTCGTTCGCGTAATTCGTGACGTAAAGGTCCGGCCGCCCGTCGCCATCGAGGTCCGTCGCGACGAGCCCCATCCCGCTGCGCGTCCTCCGCCCGAAGGCGGTGGTGCTGCCTTCCTCGGGATATCCCGTGCCGGTTTCGTCCGAGACGTCGAGGAACCGGCCGCCGCCCTCGTTGTGGAAGAGCGTGTTGCGCCACTGGTCGTTCGAGACGTAGAGGTCGGTCTTTCCGTCGCCGTCGTAGTCGAGCGCGACGGCTCCGATCGTCTTGCTGCCCGGATCCCTCGTGCCGCTCGCGTCGGTCACGTCCGCGAACTTCCAGCCGCCGAGGTTTCGGAGCAGCTGGTTGTCCTGCCCCTTGTACTCGTCGGGCGTCATGAAGGACGTGGGCTTGGCTTTGGATTCGCGGTCGGGATCGGTCTCGAGGTAGTTCCCGATGTAGACGTCCGGAAGCCCGTCACCGTCGATGTCGAGGGGCGCAAGCCCGACCGTAAACTTCCCGCCTTCGAGGCCCGTCTTCTCCATCCTCTCGAACGTCCCGTCGCCTCTGTTCCGGAAGACGAGGTTCGCCTCGCCGGCGTTGCCGATGACGAGGTCCGGAAACCCGTCGTTGTCGAGGTCGGCCCACATCGCCGTGACGCCCCAGCCGCAGGCCACGACTCGGGACCGTTCCGTCACGTCCTCGAACGCGCCGTCGCCGCGGTTCCGGTAGAGGCGCGTGCACTCGGCCAGGGGCTGTGAGCGTCCCGCCTTCCGCCACTTCGAGGCGCTCTTCACCTGCTGGACGAGGACGAGGTCGAGGTTCCCGTCTCCGTCGAAGTCCGCGAGCGCCGCGCCGCCGCCCATCGTGGGAATCAGCTTGGCGTCGATGATGTCGCCGTGAAAGCGGAACCGGATTCCGGACGCCTTCGTCACGTCCGTGAAGGGAGAACCCGTGACGTTCTTCCTCCGCGAGTTCTCCTCGTGCAGGAGGAGGCTGCACGAGGCGGCGCCAGCCGCCGCGACGACGACGACCGCGAGGGCGAGAAATCGACGCACGAAATTCGAGTATAGGACGCGCGAACGCCTGGTAGAGAATGGGGGCCGATCAGGAGGACTGCACATGGGCGAGAAAGTCTCCTTCACCGTGAACGGCCAGAAGGGCGAGGGGTGGCTCGCGAAGCCCGCGTCGGGCAAGGGGCCGGCCGTCGTGGTGATCCAGGAGTGGTGGGGGCTGGTTCCGCACATTCAGGACGTCACGGACCGCTTCGCGAAAGAGGGCTTCGTGGCGCTCGCGCCCGACCTATACCACGGCAAGACGACCACCTCGCCGGACGAGGCTGGGCGTCTCCTGATGGAGCTGGACGCGGAGCGCGCGGGCCGCGAGATCGCGGCGGCAGGAGCGTATCTTCTGAGCCGTCCCGAGTGCGCGTCGAAGAGCTTCGGCGTCGTAGGCTTCTGCATGGGCGGCGCGCTCGCGCAATACGCGGCCACGTCGAACCCGAGCGTAGGCGCCGCCGTGAGCTTCTACGGGGGCTTCAAGAAAGTGCCGATCCGCTGGGAGAGCCTCTCCTGCCCGATCCTCATGATCTACGGCGAGATGGACGAGGGTGTCCCCGCATCCGAGGCGAAGCCGCTCGAGGACAAGCTGAAGGCGCTCGGGAAGAACGTGGAGACGATCATCTTCCGCGGCGCGCCGCACGCCTTCTTCAACGACACGCGGCCCGGCATCTACCGGGAGGAGTGTGCGAAGGACGCCTGGGAGAGAACCATCGCCCACTTCCGCGCGCACTTGGTCTAGGAGCGGCGCGGCACGAGACACGGGGTTTCCTAGAATCCTCCCATGGCGATCGAAACGCACCGGACCGTCTGCAACCGGGACTGCCCCGACGCGTGCGGACTGATCGCGACCGTGGAGGACGGAAGGCTCGTCTCCCTTGGAGGGGACCCGGAGCACCCGGTCACGCAGGGCTTCATCTGCTATCGCACGTCGAAGTTCCCCGAGCTCCAGAGCTCGAAAGAGCGCCTCACCGCGCCGCTCATGCGCCGCGGGAAGGAATTCGCCGAGGTGTCGTGGGAGGAGGCGCTCGGAACGATCGCCGACCGCCTGCTCGCGATCCGGAAGGAGTCCGGACCCGCCGCGATCCTCCACTATCGCTCGGGCGGATCCCTCGGGCTCGTCAAGTCGGTCGTGGATTACTTCTGGGAACTGTTCGGTCCGGTCACCGTCAAGCGCGGCGACATCTGCTCGGGCGGCGGCGACGCGGCCCAGACGACCGACTTCGGCGAGGAGGAGTCGCACGACCTCTTCGACCTCCTGAGCTCGAAGAACATCCTCCTCTGGGGCAAGAACCCGAACGTCTCGAACATCCACGTCCTGCCCCTGCTCCAGAAGGCGAAGAAGGCGGGGGCGAGGATCCTTCTCATCGACCCCGTTCGGCACAAGGGTGAAAAGATCGCCGACCGGACGATCCTCGTTCGGCCGGGCGGCGATTTCGATCTCGCGATGGGAGCCGCCGCGCTCCTCTTCGAGCGCGGGCAGGTCGAGCCGGGCGCAATTTCCTATTGCGACGACTTCGAGAGGTTCCGGGCGCTCGCCACGTCGCGCTCCCCCGCCGCCTGGGCGCGCGCCGCCGACGTGAGCGTCGAGGACGTCTCGGCCGTCGCCTCCGCGCTCGCGGAGAAGCCCTGTTCGATCCAGGTCGGCTGGGGCATGGGCCGGCGAATGAACGGCTCGGGCATCGTCAGGGCGCTCGACGCTCTCTCGGGAGTCAGCGGGAACATCGGCATCCCCGGCGGCGGCGTGTCGTTCTATTTCAAGAGGCGCGGCGCATTCGACACGTCGTTCCTGAAGAAGAAGCCGCCCCGCACGATCTCCGAGCCGCTCCTGGGCCCGGGCATTCTCGAGGCGAAGGACCCGCGCATCCGCGCGGTGTGGGTCACCGCGGGGAACCCCGTCGCGATGCTGCCGGAGTCGGGAACGGTCGCCCGCGCCCTGGAGACGCGCGAGCTCGTCGTCGTCGTGGATCCGTTCCTCACGGACACCGGCCGCCGCGCGCACTTCGTCCTGCCCACGACGACACTCGTGGAGGACGACGACCTCCTCGGCGCTTACGGCCACCACTGGCTCTCGGCCTCGACGCCCGCGCTCGCGCCGCCCGCGGGCGTTCTGTCGGACCTCGAGATCGTCCAGGCTCTGGCGGCGAAAATCGACGAGAGGACCGGGGAAACCGAAGAGAAGATTTCTGAGAAGGTCAGAGGGACGGCGCGGGAGTGGAAGGAGCGACTGCTCGGGCGAGTCGCGCCGCTCGGCCTTACCGCGGCGAGACTCGAGCGCGAATCCGTCCGCAACCCTTTCGTCGGAAAAGTCCTCTTTTCGGATCGCAAATTCCCCACCGATACCGGCCGCATGAAGCTCGTGACGACTTTGCCTTCCGTGCCGCCCGACGAGCCCGGCTTCCCTCTCTGGCTGTTTTCGAACTCCACGGAGAAGTCGCAGAGCTCGCAGTGGGCGGGCGGTGCGCCGGACCTCCTGACGGCGACGTGTCATCCGGCCGCCGCGAACGGCTTAGCCGACGGCAACGTCGTTTTCCTCGAGAGCGCGCTCGGGCGTCTGCGCGTGCGCCTGAAGCTGGACGCGGGCCAGCGCCGCGACGTCGTCATCGTGCCGAAAGGCGGCCACTACGACGGCGGCACGTCCGCGAACGCGCTCGTCAAGGCGCGCACGACGGACGCGGGAGAAGGGGCCGCGTACCAGGATTGCAGAGTGAGAATCTGCGCGATCTGACGCGCCTCACGCGCCGGGGCGCATGAGCTCGCGGGCCACGACCATCCGCTGGATCTCGGACGTGCCTTCACCGATCGTGCAGAGCTTCACGTCCCGGTAGAACTTCTCGGCCGGAAAGTCCTTTGTGAAGCCGTATCCGCCGTGGATCTGCACCGCGAGATTCGCCACGCGCACGGAAACCTCCGAGGCGTAGAGCTTCGCCATCGCGGACTCCTTCGTCGTGATACGGCCCCGGTCCTTCGCCCAGCCGGCGCGGTACGTCAGGAGGCGCGCGGCGTCGATCTCCGTCGCCATGTCGGCGAGGTAGTTCCGGATGGACTGGAACTCGGAGATGGGCTTGCCGAACTGCCTGCGCTGCTGCGCGTAGCGGAGCGAACAGTCGAGGGCGCCTTGCGCCATGCCCAGCGCGAGGGCCGCGATCGAGATGCGCCCGCCGTCGAGCACCTTCATCGCCTGAATGAATCCTTCTCCCGCCGCGCCGAGGAGGTTGCCTTTCGGAATCCGGCAGTCCTCCAGCCCGATCGTCGCGGTGTCGGACGCCCTCATGCCGAGCTTGTTCTCCTTCTTGCCCGAGTGGACACCCTTCTGGTGGAGGTCGACGACGAACGCCGAGATGCCGCGCTTGCCCGCCGCCTTGTCCGTCACCGCCATGAGGACGGCCACGTCGCCGACGGAGCCGTGCGTGATGAACGTCTTGGCTCCGTTCAGCACCCACGAGTCGCCGTCGAGGACCGCCGTCGTGCGCGTCCCGCCGCTGTCGCTGCCCGCTTCGGCCTCCGTGAGACCCCAGGCACCGAGGAGCTTCCCCTGCGCGAGGGGCGTCACCCACGCGCGGCGCTGCCCCTCGTTTCCGAACATCCAGAGGTGGTTCGTGCAGAGGCTGTTGTGCGCCGCGACCGAAAGGCCCACCGAGCCGTCCACGCACGACAGCTCCTCGATCACGTTGATGTAGTCGATGTACGTCAGGCCCGCGCCGCCGTACTCCTCCGGCACGAGCACGCCCAGCATTCCAAGCTCGCCCAGCTTGCGCATCATTTCGCGCGGAAACGTCTGGGCTTCGTCCCACTCCATGACGTGAGGCGCGATCTCGCTCTCCGCGAATTCACGGACCATTCGTCGAATCGCCTCCTGCTCGTCGGTCAGGGCGAAACTCATGCCGGAAAGAGCTCGGGCCGGGGAAGCGGGTGCATCGAGAACCGGAGGAGCGGCCATTTGAGTCTCCTGAGGGAGCAGGGAATTTGACGAGTTCGTCAAATTTCCGATGAATTTTACACGAGAACGAGAGGAGCGTCCCCGCCCGGAGCCGAGACGACAGGCGGAACACCGCCGGCGCCCGCCGCCGGCCAGAGCGAGACGAACGAGCCGGTCACGACGAGATCGTAGGAGAGGCTCACGAGCAGTTGAGCCGTGAGGAGGAGGCCCGTTCCCACCACAAACAAGACGAGGGAATGCCCTGCGAAGAAGGACACGGCGATCCGCGGGACGAGAAACGCGAACCCCGAGACGAAGCCCGCCGCAAGGGTCAACAAATAGAGCAGCACGACGCGCGACAGCGAGGTGCGGATGAGAGACACGGCCCGGGCGACGGCTTCGAGCGCATCGACGTCGTCGCTCGCGGCGAAACGGCACGAGACGAGATAGAGCACGCGCAAGGCGACGGCCCCGCCGATGACGAGCGGCAGGAGGAGAAGAAAGAGCACGAAGGCCGCCACAACGAAGCCGCCTCGTTCCCCCGCCGCCGCGAGTACGACGAGCGCGAAGGGAAGGAGAATCACGAGCACGAGAAACGAGACCGCAAGCGCGTAGAGGTTCACGAGCGCGAAGAAGCGCCCGAAGAGCCGGCGTGCCGACCCGCGGAAAACGGCCCATAGGCCCGCATGCCGGAACGCGGGAAGGAGGGCATCCTCCGCGGCGTGCGCATCGATCGCGAGGAGGGACCCCACGATGCCCGCCCTCAGATACGCCGCGAGGAGCGTCAGAAGGAGCAGGAGGACGAGCAGACAGAGGAGCCCGCCGAGGAGGACGAACGGGGCGGCCAGCAGGCCCTCGAAGAAGCTCTCGAGCCGCGGCAGGGCCGATTCGGCGTCTCGGGCGAAATCGGAAATCCGCGGGAGGCCGGGATGGAGGCCGGCGATGCCGAGGAGCAGGATCAGGACGGGAACCATGAACGCGCCGACCGTCACGGCGGCGAACGCGACGGGCGCGAGGATCAGGCCGGGATTCGCCACGAGCGCCGAGAGCCCGCGACGGAACGCCTCGGGTGCCGGGCGCGCGGAAGGCGTCATCGCCTCAGACCTTGACGGCGCGCCACGCCCGGTAATCGAGCCCGTCGAGGACGACGAGGTCGCACATCTCGTAGAGGCGGCTCCGCACCATCGCGCCGATCCGTATTTCCAGCGTCTCCTCGCCGGTGCGTGAAGGCGCGTCGGAGTAGTTCGAGGTGACGATCGTCAGGCGCTGGCGGTTGTAGCGGGTGTTGATGAGCCCGTAGAGAACGTCGCGGACCCAGTCGGTCGGGCGGCGCGCGCCGAGCTCGTCCAGGACGAGCAGCTCGGCGTCGCGATAGGGCGCGAGGACGTCGTCGGCGCTGTCCGGATTCGTACGGGAGAACGTCGCCTGGATCCTCTCCAGAAGGTCCGAGAAGTCGCAGAAGAGGCCTCGGACGCCCCAATCCTCGATCAAGGTCTTGAGGATCGCAACCGAGAGATGCGTCTTCCCCACGCCCACGGGGCCCACGAACATGAGGCCCCGGTCCCGCGTCTTCCATTCCTCGATGAACTTGCGCGCGACCAGGCTCGCGCGCACGTGGCTCGGAGTGGTTCCGGGGCGCTTCAGGTCGTAGTTCTCGACCTTGCAGTTCAGATAGCGCTCGGGAATCTCCGCGGCCTTCAGGCGAGCTTCCGCGAGGTCGGCCGCCCGGCAACGGCAGGCGACGACACGGCCCTCGGGTGTCTCGAGGACGCCGAACCCCTTGCACGCGGGGCAGGCTTCGCCGGCGGGAGCGTTTGCGGCCACGGCGGGATTCTAGGTCCTAATTGAGGAACGCCTTCAGGGCCCGGCTCTTCATCGTGCGCTTGATGCGCGCGATCGCCTGCGCCTCGATCTGCCGAACGCGCTCTCGCGAGAGGCGCAGCTCCTCTCCGATCTCCTGCAGCGTCATCGGCTCCCGCTCGCCGTCCGAGCCGTCCTCCGGGATTCCGAACCGGCGGCAGAGGATCGCGCGCTCCTTTTTCGGGAGCGACTCGAGGAGGTTTCGCGTCTGCTCCACGGACGAACGCTGCAGGAGCTGGTCGTCGGCGGCCGCGACGGACGTCTGCTCGAGCGTATCCCCGAGCGTGCGGTCCTCCTCGGCGCCGAAGAGCTCGGAGAGAGACTCGGAGCTGCGCGACATGGCCATGAGATTCTCGGCCTCGTCCGGGCGAAGGCCGGCCTCTGTCGCGATCTCCTCCATCGTGGCTTCCCGGCCGAGCGAGCGCGAAAGCGCCTCCTTCACGCGCCCCAGGCGAGAGTGGAGGGTCGCCTGCTTGTGCGGGAGACGGATCGCCCCCCACTGCTCGGAAAGGGCGTTTGAGATCGCCTGGCGCACCCACCAGACGGCGTACGTGATGAACTTCACGCCCCGATCGGGGTCGAAGCGCCGGGCGGCCTGGATGAGCCCGATGTTGCCTTCGTTGATGAGGTCGAGAAACGAGATGCCGGGGGAATGAAATCGCTTCGCGTAGGAGACCACGAACCTCAGGTTTCCGCGCACGAGCTCGTCGACGGCCTCGCGCCGGACGTCCTCGGAGTTTTCCTGGCACTGGATGATCCGCCCGAGCTCCCGCTCGCGCTCGGGCGTCAGGATCGCGTACCGCGCGATGTCATCGAGATACTTTCTCAGGACCTTGGAGTCGTCTTCGGGACGCAGGCGCTGGCTCACCGAGCGCGATTATGCCCTTCGACGGACGCGCCGGGGGTTCGTTCAGCGGGTCAGAACGATGGCGCCTCGCGGGCGGAGCGCGAGCGCCCTCGACGCTTCTCCGCTTCGGGACGCGTGCTCGGCCGCGACGGCGCGGATGGAGTCCATGAGCCGGCCGACCTCGCCCTCCATGCGTTTGAGCCGCGACTTCAGCTCGAGAATGACCTCCACGCCGGCCAGGTTCACGCCCAGCTCGCGCGTGAGCGTGAGAATGATCTCGAGGCGTTCCACCGTCTCGAGGTCGTATAGGCGTGTGTTGCCGGAAGAGCGGGCGGGCCGGATGAGGCCCTCACGCTCGTAGAGGCGCAGCGTCTGCGGATGGACGCCGAAGCGACGCGCGACCACGCCGATGAAGACGTAGGTGTCCCGCGGGGCCGGGGCCGGCTCGGGGGCCGCGGCGTTCGGCCGGGCCCCCTTGCGAGGAGATCGCATTTCGCGACCTTACTTCTTCTGCTCCACGACCTCGGCGTCGATGACGTCGTCGGCCGGCTTGGAGGACGACGAGTCGCCTGGCGCGGAGCCGCCCTCGGGGCCCTCGCCTGCGGGTCCACCCGCCGGGGCCGACTTGTAGAGCGCCTCGGCGATCTTGTAGCTGGTCTTCTGAAGGTCGTGCGCGGCCTTCTTGAGTGCCTCGGCGTCGCCCGCCTGGCCCTCGAGCACCTTCTTCGCGTCTGCGATCGCGGATCTCACCGCCTCCTTCTCCGAAGCGGGCACCTTGTCGCCGCTCTCGTCCACGAGCTTCTCGGTGGAGTAGATGAGAGCGTCGAGCGCATTCTTCGCCTCGATCGCCTCACGCCGCTTCTTGTCGTCCGAGCTGTGGACCTCCGCGTCCTTCACGAGCTTCTCGACTTCCTTCTTGTCGAGCCCCGACGAAGACGTGATCGTGATCTTCTGCTCCTTGCCCGTGCCGCGATCCTTCGCCGACACGTTCAGGATCCCGTTCGCGTCGATGTCGAACGTGACCTCGACCTGCGGCATTCCGCGCGGCGCCGGCGGGATCCCGACGAGGGAGAAGACGCCGAGGAGCTTGTTGTCGCCGGCCATCTCGCGCTCGCCCTGGAGCACCTTGATCTCCACGGACGTCTGCCCATCCGAGGCCGTGGAGAACGTCTCGGCCTTCTTCGTGGGGATCGTCGTGTTGCGTTCGATGAGCTTCGTCATGACGCCGCCGAGCGTCTCGACGCCCAGCGAAAGAGGCGTGACGTCGAGGAGAAGCAGGTCTTTCACGTCGCCCGCCAGGACGCCGCCCTGCAGGGCCGCGCCGATCGCGACGACCTCGTCGGGGTTTACGGACTTGTTCGGCTCCTTGCCGAAGAAGCCCTTCACGAGCTGCTGGATCTTCGGCATGCGCGTCTGGCCGCCCACGAGGACGACCTCGTCGATCTTCGAGGAATCGAGGCCCGCATCCTTGAGCGCCTGCCGGCACGGACCGACCGAGCGCTGGAGGAGATCGTCGACGAGCGATTCGAGCTTCGCGCGCGTGAGCTTGATGTTGAGGTGCTTCGGTCCGGAGGCGTCGGCCGTGATGAAAGGCAGGTTCACGTCGGTCTCGACGGTCGTCGAGAGCTCGATCTTGGCCTTCTCCGCGGCTTCCTTGAGGCGCTGCACCGCCATCGGGTCCTTCGAGAGGTCGATCCCCTGGTCCTTCTTGAACTCCGCCTCGAGCCACTCGACGATTCTCTGGTCCATGTTGTCGCCGCCGAGGTGCGTGTCGCCGTTCGTCGACTTGACCTCGACGACTCCCTCGCCCACCTCGAGAATCGAGATGTCGAACGTGCCGCCGCCGAAGTCGTAGACGGCGATCGTCTCGTTCTTCTTCTTGTCGAGGCCGTAGGCAAGCGCCGCGGCCGTCGGCTCGTTGACGAGACGCTCGACCTTGAGGCCCGCGATCTGTCCCGCGTCCTTCGTGGCCTGGCGCTGCGCGTCGTTGAAATAAGCCGGCACGGTGATGACGGCGCGATCGACTTTCTCGCCGAGGTACGCCTCCGCGGCCTCCTTGAGCTTCGTGAGGATGATCGCCGAGATTTCCGGCGGAGAGAGCTCCTTGCCGCCCGCGGAAACGCGCGCGTCGCCGTTCGCGGAGCGAACGACCTTGTAAGGCACCATCTTCATTTCGTCGCTGACTTCGTCGAAGCGGCGGCCCATGAACCGCTTGATCGAATACACGGTGTTCTCGGAGTTCGTCACCGCCTGGCGCTTGGCGACCTGCCCGACGAGGCGCTCACCGCCCTTGGCGTAGGCGACGACGGAAGGCGTCGTACGTCCCCCTTCCGAATTCGCGATGACCTCGGCCGCCCCGCCCTCGAGGACGGCGACGACACTGTTCGTGGTGCCGAGGTCGATACCGATGATCTTGCTCATTGCAGGTGCTCCTCTGGACCCTTCCCTGGGGGGTCCGAGAGGTAATCTAGAATCTTAGCGTGCCATTGTCAAGTTCTACGTTGCAGGCACCTACAGCGTCAAGGAAGATCGTATAAGTCACTCTACAATAACAATTTCCTTGGCTGATGGAGGCTGGATGTCGTCCCGTCGGCTGTCGCGAAGGACGAGCGTTCGGGAGAACAAAAGGTCCGGATCGGTGCGCCCCAGAGGATCGAAGCCGACCAGATAGAACTTCTCGTTCCGAACGATGTAGCGGTAAGTGGCTCCCCACGGATCTCTAAGGTCGGCCGGCACCAGGATGTGCGAATCGACGAGCGCTTCGACCGTCTCCGGGAGGCGTCCGGAGAGCAGCGTGTAGGAGTCGACTCCTTCCGCAACTCTTCGAAGTTTGAGAAGCGAAATCGATTTCTTGAACCCGTCGACCAACGGCACGCGGCGCGGCGGGAGCGTGAGCAGGTTCAACGGGTTCTTCGACTGGAATTTGAACGCGCCGAGCGCGAGCACCGCGAGCACGAGGCCGGCGAGAAGCGCGAGATCGAGGGGCTTCTTGACCGGCCGCGCGTGCGCGGGAACGTCCGCGATGAGCGCCTCCTGGGGGAGCTCCTCGGGGCGCGGCGTCGATTCCTCGATCAGGCCGCGGCTCACGAGGTCGAAACACGCCTTGCATCCGTCGAACTCCGACAGAAAGGCCAGCTCGTTCATCTCGGCGACGGTTCGACTGCCGTCGACGAGCTCGTAGATGGACCACTCGGCGCGCGAAACGCGGATCGGGTCCAGCCTCTTCTCGCGAGACCGCCGTGCGAGCGTAGAGTCCTCGACGTCCTCGACGGCGTCCTCGTCCTCCGCAGGGATGACCGGCTGCGCGACGGGAACCCTCTGATACACGATGTCGAGAGACCAGACCACCTTCTCGACGATCGGCCACTCGTCGATCATGCGGGCGCCTTCCATCAGGAGGCGCTCGACGGCTATGGGCGTCGTCGACTCCGCGTCGTAGTCGACCTGCTCGGTCTGCTCGAAGACGTAGTCGCCGTCGGTCCACCGGAAGAGGCCGTACGCGATCCGCTTGATCTGGATGTCGAGCCCGTCGCGCAGGTCCAGCGCCGAGCAGAAGCCGTTCTTGAGCAGGATGAATCCGAGCCTCTGCAGCGTCTGGGCCTGCATCTCGAGGGCCCGCGCGAGGGCCTCCGGCGCCAGGCGTCGCGTCTTGACGAGGACGGTGCCGAGACGCGTGTCGAGCCGCTGCGCGGACGACTCGGCCGAGACGAGCATCCCGTCGAGAAACCCGAGCGTCACGGTGTCGGCGGGCCCGCGCACCGTGAGGAGGCCCGTCTTGTGCTGAAGCGAGATGAGCTGGAGGATGTCCGCTAGCGAGAAGTCACGGAGCGTACCTTCGAGCGCCATCCGTCAGGCCTTGCGCGTCGAAGTGACGAATCCGACGATCCAACCGGCCAGGGCGACGGCCAGCCAGAAGAGAACGCCCGGCCCCCCGGCCGTGAGCGTCGGACGCGGCAACGTCGCGAGCCCTTCCCGGACGAGGACGGCGAGAAGGCCGAACGCGAACAGCCCGAAAGCGATCACAGCCGACGCGAGGCGCGAATCGAGGAACGCCGCGGAGCCCGGGAGCAGGCTGTTCAGGACGAGCTGAATCCGTTCCTCGAGCGACCGGCGCCGCCTGACATCATCGAGCTTCTGGAGCTTCGTCTCGATCGCGACGCCGTCCTTCTTGAGATACACGTGGACGCACTGCGAGCAAAGGAGGGCGCTCTCTCCCGGAGGCTTGCAGAGCCGGCAGAAGGACCGGCCGCATTTCTGGCATTCGGACGCGTACCCGCGCCCCAGCTTGCGCGACCGGTCGAGAAAAAAAGCAGCGCCGATCGCGAAGAGGACCGCCCAGAAAAGGGGCACGCCGAAATCCACCGAGAAGGGACTGAACGTGATTCGCGGGAGGCCGAGTCCTTCCCCGAGCTGATAGCTCCGATAGTGTCCCAGGAGGTGCCGGGTGCGGGTGTCTCGCTCCATGCGCTCGATCTTCTTGCGCGCCTCGTCGCGCGTGAATCCGATCGAGACGACCTTCACGAGAGTCGGCGTTTCCTGAAAGTTCTGGACCGCGCGCGCGTCGAGGGCCCGCGCCTCCTGGAGCGTCTGGGCGGCCTCGATCGTGCGGAACGTCTCGGCGTAGAGCAGAGCGAGGTTGTACCGCGCCGCGATACTGCGCCCGTCACGTTTCAGCGCTTCCTGGTAGTCCTCCTGTGCGGAGCCGAGATCGCCGTCCACGAACCGGATGTTGCCGCGGTTCACGAGGCACCGGATGTCGCCCGGAGCCATGCGGGAGCCTTCTGTGTACTCGGAGATCGCACGGTCGTTCTGCCCGAGCGCCTGGTAGAGGCGCCCGAGGACGAAGCGAATGTCCACGTCGTCGGGAACGATGCTCTTGGCCGCCTCGAGGTTGTCGAGGACACGCTGATCGTATCGGGACTCGTGCAGCGCCTCGGCGGCGCGAAGGATCGGCGAGGACGTGATGCTCAGGTTGTAGCCGATTCGGTCCAACACCGGCAGGAGCAGCATCGAGAGAGCGAGCGCGAGAGTGGTCGCGATCTTCTGCTCCAGGCTCGCGTAGCCGAAGAGAAGGACGAAAAGGAACAGGGCGAGCCACAGAACGTCCAGCGAGAGGAGGAGGGGCGCGACGAGGAACGCGGCGACCGCGACGCTCGTCGCGCGGCCATGGAGGATCGTTTCCGCCGACTCTCGGAGGTCGTGGACGAGGCGCGGCCCGTGCCGGACGAGGAGCACGAGGATCGCGGCGAGGGCGGCCGCGAAGGCCGTGAGCAGGAAGATCAGGACGAGGCGCACGAGCACGACGCGCCGCGACTCGCCGTCGGCGAACGTCGTGCGGATCACCCCGAGAAGGTCCGGAACGAGGTCGCCCCAGGCTCGTGTCGAAGCCGCGAGCGACAGGCGCGCCCAGCGGGGCTCGGGGAGGTCCGGATCGAGGCGCATCGCGGCCGTGAACGCCTCGCGCGCGATCTCCTTCCTGCCCGCCGCGAGCTCACGACGCCCGAGAAGCGTCGCGGACAGCGCGAGGTCCGTCATGCGCCGGATCTCGATCTTCTGGGCGTGCTTGAGGATCTCGTCCACCTTGGCGCGCGCGAGCGAGCTGTCCCCCTCTTCCTGCGCGGCGAGCCAGCCGAACCACTGTCCGCGGACCAGCTTCCGGAATGCCGTCTCGTTGGATTCACCGGGCGCGACGAGGACCTGGGATCGGGCGGGAGCCGCGAGGACGAGCGCGAGCAGGGCGAGAAGAGACGCGAGGGCACGCCCGTGCAGGGCCGTACGGCGCCCCACCGACGGAGAGGTCCCGGAGGCCCTCAGCCGCGCCTCGCCGCGGGAGGCGGGACGGGGGGCTTCGCCTTCGGGATGCCCGCGAGCCGCGTGAACGCGAGCTGGAGCTCGCCGAGCAACCCGTCCAGCGCGTCGGACTCCTCGAAGGAAAGCCGTCCGCGGGTCTTCTCGCGAAGCGCGAGCAGAGAATCGACGATCTGGCGGGCCCCGACGAGGTCCGACTGGCGGCGTCCCGTCGCGGGGTCGGGAAGACCCTCCATGTAAAGCGCCGCCGTCTGCGCGAGCATGTCGAGGAGACGAAGGAACGCCGGGATCGTGGCCGGCGGCGCTTCGACGGGTGCCGGCTCGGGAGCGGGAGCCGCGGGCGCCGGATCGGGCGCCGCGAGCTCCGCCTGCGCTTCCGCGCGCACCTCGCCGTCGGCCGTGAAAAGGCGGCGATCCACGACCTTGATCGGTTTCTCGCTTTCGGACATAAATCCCCTCGGGTCAGCGTATTTTACGTAAACGCCGGGAGGTTGCGCGCATGGAAGGTTCGGATGCTTCCGGGGCTCTCGTCGCGCTCATGGAGAGGCTCCGAAACGAGTGCCCGTGGGACCGGAAGCAGACGGCCCGTGACCTCGCGGGGTACCTTCTCGAGGAGTGCTACGAGGTGCTCGAGGCACTTTCCCGCGAGGATTGGAGCGAGCTGGAGGGTGAGCTGGGCGATCTCCTCTTCCAGATCGTCTTTCTCGCGAAGCTCGGGCAGGAGCGCGGGGCCTTCGACTTCACGAGCGTCGCGCGCCGCATCCACGACAAGATGGTCGCACGCCACCCGCACGTCTTCGGCGAGGCGGCGGTCATGGACGCGGAGGGCGTCCGCGTACAGTGGGAGGAGCTCAAGCGCGTGGAGCGCGAGAAGGAGGGGCGCCCGCCGTCGCCGTTCGACGGCGTCCCGCGAGCGCTTCCGGCGCTCCTGAAGGCCGTGCGGCTGACGTCGCGCGCCGCGGACCTCGGCTTCGACTGGGAGCGCGACGCGGACGTGCTCGTCAAGCTGGACGAGGAGGTCGCCGAGTTCAAGGCCGAGCTGCTGTCGCCAGGCGGCGAGCGGAAAGAGCGCGTGGCCGCCGAGATCGGAGACCTCCTCTTCACCGTCGTGAACGTCGCCCGCCGTCACGGCGTCGACCCCGAGGCCGCGCTTCAGGGCACGAACGACAAGTTCCGGCGGCGCTTCGAGGAAGTGGCACGGCGGGCGAAGGCCGCTGGGAAGGAGGTCAAGGCGACTCCCCTCGCGGAACTCGACGCGCTGTGGGATGAGGTCAAGTCCGAAGAAAGACAGAAAGAGAAAGATTCTTAGAAAGGAAGAGGGAGAACGCGCCGCCGCGCACCTGCCCTATTCACCCTCTAAGAAAAACAACCGCGCCTTCGCTCCGTCGAAGCAGGCTAAGGAACGAGCTCCGAGACCCGCACGGCCCTGGGGCCCTCTTTCTTTCCGAGCAATCCGAGCTTTTCCGAAAGAAACGCGAGCGTTTCCCTTCGGGGATGGCCGATCACGATCGCCTGGCCCTTCTTCGCCGCGAGCGCCAGAGCCTTTTCCCACGCTGCGTCGAGCGCCTCGGGGACTCCGTTCTTCGCGGCCGTCTCCGCGGCGACGTCGTCGAGGAAGACGTCCCGTGCGAGGAACGGGACGTGCATCGCTGACGCCTCGGCGCCCGCGACCGAGGCGTTCGTCGTCCGCGAGTCCAGGAAGAACAGGCCTCTCTCCTTCACGACGCCGAGGACGGCACGTACGACGCGTGCGTCGGCCGTCGCCTTCGAGCCCTGATGGTTGTTGATGCCGATCGCGCCGGGCGTCCTCGCGAGAGCCGCGAGGACCCGGCCGCGAATGGCATCGTCGTCGTCCCGGAAACCGATCGCTTCGGATTCGGACGGGCCCGACTCCGGCTCCATCGGGAGATGGACGAGGAGGTCCCAGCCCTTCTCCCGCGCCAATGAGACCGCGCGGGACGCGAAGGGCGCGCTCGGAATCACCGCAACGGCAAACGGGGCGTCCCATCGGGCGAGGGCTTCCAGCGTGCGCTCGTCGTAACCGACGTCGTCCACGACGACCGCGACGACCCCTCCCCGTCGGCGGTCGGCGGGCTCGAAATCGGACGGGAGCGCCGGCGCCGGCCTTGCTGCCGCGGGGGGCGCCGGGTGCGGCGCACTCTTGGAGGGCGCAGGTCGCGAGCCGGAGGAGGGCGCCTCTCCCCGGCGCGCGCAGCCGCGAACGAAGAGTGTCGTTGAGACTCCGAGGGCCACGCCGAAGAAGACGAGAAGGACGCCTCGAAGACCTCCGCGCGTTCGCGTCTTCTGGCGGGTCACGCGGCCGCTTTGGCCCGGATCGCGGACTCTGACAGAATTTTGAGACCCCGCTGGAGGATCGGATCGAGGCGGCCCGCGGCGTCGTCCGGACCGTGATAGACACGGTCGTCGGGTTGCAGGCCCTTGGGGCACAGCGCCTTTCCGGCCACCGTCCGGATCTTCCCGACCGACAGCTTCAGCGATCCGCCGCTCGCGAGCTTCACGACCTGAGCCGTGAATCCCATGCCGACCGTGGGCTCGCCGACGAGTCGCACGGCGAGCTTCGCCTTCTCGCCGTCCTTCGGGGACTCCGCGCCCGGATCGACAGCCTCGGGTCCGTCCGGCTCCTCGGCGCTCGCCTTCTTCTTGTCCGCCGTCGCGAGCTTCGCGTTCGGGTTTCGTGTCCCCGCGTCGCGCACGGCGGCTGCGAAGAGCTCGGCCGCCCCGGCGGTCCCGCTGTCGACGAGGAGGACGAGGCGGCTCTCGTGCACGCGCTCGCCCGGCTCGGAACGAAACGTCTTCGTCTCGATCCGGCGACCCGAGAGATCGCCGAGGGGACCTGCCGGCACGAAGAGAGCTGCCGCGCGCGCGGCCTCGTCGAATGATCCGGTCGCGCTGCTGCGCAGGTCGAGGACGAGCGGCCGCGTGCGGTCGAGCGGCTTCAGGATTTCCTTGAGGGCCGCCGTCGTGCCCGGCACGAACGCGGGAATCCTGATCACCGTTTCACCCTCGATGCGCTCGGCCGAGGGGGCCGCTGGAGTCCAGCTCGCCCGCACGATGTCGAGCGTGCGATGGCGCGGCTTCCCTTCACGCACGACCGCGAGATGAACGCGGCTGCCCGCCTTCCCGGAGAGCTTGGACTCGAGCTCCCACAGCGCCATGGTCCGCGTGAGCACGCCGTCGATCTTCTCGATGACGTCGTCGCTCTTGACTCCGGCCGCGGCGGCCGGGCTGCCTGCGACGGCCGCGACGACGACCGGGAAGCCGAATCGCCGCGCGAGGACGATCCCCGTGTCGAGGATCTCCCTCCTCTCCTTCGCGGCTTCGAACACCGAGAACGCGGCCATCTTGTCGGGCGGAACGTACTCGGAGAACGGATCCATCGCTTCGGTCATGCCGGAGAACGAACCCTGAAGAAGAGGCTTCAGCTCGGTCGGCTCGACGTAATTGGATCTCACGAGCCCAAGGACTTCGGTGAACAGGCCGAGGGGACGGTAAAGGGCTTCCTTGCCTTCCTTGTCCTTTTCGTCCGCGCCCATGCCGGGGAGCACGACGAACAGAGCGAGGAGGAGGGAGGCGGAGGCGGCGACGGAGAGGGCGCGGGTCTTGCTCACCGGGGAATGATACGCGGGCCCTAACGCAGCCACAAAGCCGGATCCACCGACGCCCGCGCGTCGCGGATCTCGAAGTACAGACCCGCGACCTCGTCCTCGGGCGACTCGCCGAGGACGCCAACGCGGTCGCCGATCGCGGCGTGCTCGCCGCGCGCGATGGTGCCCGTCGCGAGCCGGCCGTAAAGCGTGAAGACGCCGTCGCCGTGATCCAGGACGACGAGGTTTCCGTAGCCCTTCAGCCATTGCGCGTACACGACGTCCCCCGAGAAGATGGCGTGGACGGTCGTTCCGGGCGGCGCGTCGAGCGTCCAGCCCGACGAGCGCAGAAACGTCTTCGGGAACCTCGGGTTCGCGATCCGGCCGAAGGGCACTGCAACGCTCCCTTTCAGCGGCCAGTCGAGAGCGCCGCGGTATTTTCGGATCGAAGATGCGCCCGGCGCCAGCGCGCGGCCCTTCCCCTCGAGCAGATCGAGGAGGGCCGCGAGGCGCTCGGACTTGTCCTCGAGCTTCGTCACCTGCACCTTGGCCGCCTGCGACGTCTCTTCGAGCTGCGCGAGGAGCGTCTCCCGTCGCGCGCGCGCCGCCAGAAGAGCCGTCTCCTTCTTCCGGCTCTCGGCGGCCAGCGCCGCGAGCTCCTTCCGCCGGTCTGCGAGGTCCTGCTCGCGCTCCTGAAGCGTCGTGACCGCGGTCTCGTAGTGCTCGAGCAGAGCCGCGTCGCGCCGGGCCAGGTGCGTCAGGATGCGGAGCCCCGCGAGGAAGGACTGGCCGGAGTCGGCGGCGGCGAGCGGCCGGAGGTATCCGAGCCGGCCCATCCGGTAGAGGGCCGCGAGGCGGACTCCGAGGTCTTCGCGCAAACTCCCGACTTCCTTCTGCGCCGTGTCGCGCTCTGTGGAAGCGTGCGCCGCCTCCCGCTCCGTGTCGGCCTTCTTCAATTCGAGGACGCGGCGCTCGGCGGTCTGGATCTGGAGATCGAGCTCGGCCGTCTCCATCTGCGCCTTGAGATCGGCGGCGCGGCGCGTGGACACGTCGAGGCGCGCCCTCAGCCCGGCGATGCGTCGGCGCAGCTCGGCCAGCTCCGCCTTCCGCTCCGCGACGCCCAGGGAGGCCGCGGGTCGCTCCTCCGGTGGAGGCGTCCCGGCGGGCGCCGGTGTCGCGCCAGGCGAGAGCCCCTCCTGCGCACGCGCTCCGGCGGCAAGAACGAAGAGCGCGACGAGCGCGACGAGGCGCCTCAGAACAGCGGTACCCCGTCGAGCTTCTCGGGCGGCGCGACCCCGAGCACGTGATAGATCGTGGCCGGAACGTCCGCGATTCCCGGCTGCTTGCCTTTCCCGAGCGCGCGATTCGCGAAGAGGATTCCCGGCACGACGGCGGGGTCCAGCGAGCAGTGGTCCCCGGACCAGATCTGCGCGTTGTCCTCGAACATCTCCTTCGTCACGACGCCGAGGCTGCCTTGCCACCCGATGCGCGTGCCGGCCGTGTTCGTCACGAAGAGGTCCGGGATGACGTCGGCATCGAACGAGCCGTAGGCCTCCTCGCGCGTGAAGATGCGCGACACGGCGCGCTGCCCCGTCTTCGGATCCACGAGCGTCACGAGCTTCCTGCGGATCTCGTCGCGCACCGCTTCGTACTCGGCGCCCGGCGAGACGATTCCCTGGCCCTCGCGCCCTTTCAGGTTCAGGTAGATGTCGCCGAGCCCCATTGCGTAGGCCTTCGTCTTCGACCAGTCGACGTTCGGCCAGAACTCGCCCTGCCCGAAGAGCATCTCGAGGTCGGCCATCTCCGAGCCGTCGCCGCCCTTGAGCGCCATGAACCCGTTCTCGACGAGCCACGTGTTGTAGTTGACCGACCTCCTCCACGTCGCGAACCCGTGGTCGGACAGCACGATCAGGATGTCCTCGGGCCCGAGCTTCTTCATCGCGTCGCCCACGATCGCGTCCATCTGCTCGTAGGTCCTTTCCACGGCGGGCGCCCACTTCGCGGCCTTCACGGCGTCGTACGCGGGGTGCTGCGGATCGAGGAATCGCCAGAAGCAGTGCGCGACGCGATCGGGGAACTCGTAGATCTGGACGAAAAGACGCACGTCCTTCTCGTCGAGGAAGTCGTTCATCATCTTCCGGAACGGCTCGACCGTGTGGTCCACGTCCTCGAGGAACGTCTTTTCGTCGATCGTCTCCTCGCTCATCGACCAGGTGTCGATCTGCCAGCCCATCGTCTTGTAGAGGCCGTAGCGGTCCGCGAGTCTTTTGGAGAGCGCCGAGGGGGCGGTGATCTTCACGGAAGGTGGAAGGTCGGACGGGTTGAAATGAATCGGCGAGAGATACAGCCTGATCTCGGGCGAGAGCGACGCGAGATGAAACCGCCCGATGCCGGTCATCTTCACGATCGAGTTGAACGGGAATGTGAAGACGACCCACGGCGACCACTCGCCGACCTTCATCGTCACGGGCTGAGAGCCCTTCGGTGCGGCGGTCAGGCTTCCGCCGTCGGGGGCGACCGTGAGCGTCATCGGCGTCTTGATGACGGGCGGCTCCTTGAAGAGCTTGTTGTACGGCCCGAAGACCTCCGTCTCGATCGTGCCCTTGTTCGACTCGAGGCGCACGAGCTCCACCGAGAACTCGTTCTTGTTCTTCGGGGAGAAGAAAGGATCCGACGTGTAGTAGCTCGGCGTCCCGACGCGCCCGCGCACGTCCGTCACGCCGAGCCCGGAGAGGAGGCGCCCATGGTCGTAATCCACGGCGGGAAACGTCACGGGCACGTGCATGACGACCGACGGGATTCCTTTCCTCCCTGCCTCCTCCCAGAACGGGGTCCCGCGGCGGTTGTTGATCGGCCAGGGGATTTCGGACGGGAGAAGAGAAGAAATACGAATTCCGATGAAGGTGAAGAGACCCGCGGCGACCAGCGCGGCAAGAAGGGGCGTCATCGATGCCGTGCCGGCGGCCGCAGAGGACGCGGTGGGCCGGGCGCCGGGCGCCGACGCAGCATCCGCGGGTACGACGACGCCCAGGCCGGGTCCCGACACGCGCCTTCTGAGAATCTTCGACAGCAGGAGGACGAGCACGAACGAGACGATCGCGAGCACAGCCGGTATGCCAACCCGATTTCCCTTTCCGAGCAGAAAATTCTTCTTCCCTTCCTCGGCGATCGCGAACTCGGGGCGGTAGGTCTTCGGGTTCCGCTTCAGGAAGTCGAAGATCAGCGTGCGGCCGGGCGAGAGGCCGGTCGAGAACGTAGACCACGACACGGGGGTCTGCGCCGGAATCGTGGGCGTCAGAGCCGTGAATCCCCCTTTCGCCGCGAGCGCCGCGAGATTCGGAAGACGTCCCTCCGCGACGCCTTTCGCGACGAGCGCGTGGTCCGCGCCGTCGAAGCCGAGGACGATGACGCGCGGGGGAACCGCCGCGGCCGGAGTGACGGGCGTCGCGGCGAGCGCGAAGAGGATGACGAGCCCGGGTCCGGGCCGGAACCCGATCGTCGTGAATGGCATGGGCCATTCTAGAGGCGTCGCCGGCAAGTCACGCCGCCGTTTCGAACTCTTCGGAGATCGCCGCCCAAACCTCGACGGGCCGCGTTTGGACGATCAGGTGCGGCCCCTCGATCTCGGCGACCGTGCTCTCCGGGATCCGGGAGAAGAGCGCCCGCGATCGCGCCAGCGAAACGAGGTTGTCGCTCGTTCCGAGAATCGTCAGCAGCGGCGGCGACAGGTGGGGGGCGAGAGCTTTCTCGGTTGCGGAAAAAGCTGCGGACAGGCGCCGGGCGAGGATGCCTTCCGGCAGCGCGCGGATCTCGTCGAGCGCGGCCCGGGCGATGGACGGGTCGCCGCCCGACAGGGCCATCGACGCGCACCAGGTCGGCATCCACGCCGAGGAGACGATCGGCGCCAGCAACCTCTGCGGAACCCGCACCGACATCTCGACCACCGGATTGCAGAGAACGAGCAGTGCGACTCTCTGCCCGAGCCGGGCGGAGAGGCGCGCCGCGACGGGACCGGAGAAGGACTCGCCGAGCAGCACGATTCCGTCGAGCGGTTTCAGCTCCGGAAAAATCGCGTCCGCGATCTCGTCGAAGCTCTGGCCGCCGACGGTCGGAAGCGCGAGGGGCAGGCAGCTCGCCCAGGCGGGAGCCAGCGCGATGAAGGACGAGAACAGGGCGCAGCTGCCGTGGAGGCCGGGCAAGAGGACGACGTCGGCTTTCACGAGACGCAACGGATTGTCGCAGACCCCGTCGGGTGATCGCGGGTTCTACGCGGCTCCGTACCGCTCCGCCATCCTTCAATCGGGCGAAGGCAGCGTCGCGGGATCTCCCGTTCTCCAGCCGAAAACCGTCCGGCCCGCGACGGCGGAGAGCACGATCGCGCCCCCGAGGAGAGCCCACGACGAGGGCCTCTCGCCGAGGCCGAGAAACGCCCAGAGCGGGTTGAACATGGGCTCGAGCATCCCGAGGAGCGACGCCTCCGCCGCCGGCACGACCGTCAGGCCGCGCACGAAGAGCACGTAGCTGATGCCCAGCTGGACGATGCCGAGAAAGAGAACCAGGAGGACGCCGCGCCCGTCGAGCGCGAGATGGCCGAACGCGAACGGAAACGCGAGGGCGGCCGCGAGGAAATTTCCGGCGATGACCGAAGGGATCGCGTCCCCCGAGGCGTCCCGTCGCAGGAAGAGGATCACGAGGCCGAAGAAGAAGCCCGCCACGACCGCCACGAGATTCCCCTCGAGGGCGCCCGGATCGAGCCTGCCGACGAAGAAGAGCGACATGCCGGCGAGCGCGACGGCGACGGCCACGCCGTCGATGCGCCGGAAGCGCTCCTTGAGCAGGAACGGGGCGAAGGCGAGGACGTAGAGCGGGCCCGTGTACTGGAGGAAGATCGCGTTCGCAGCCGTCGTCATCTTCGTTGCGGACACGAACGTCAGGATCATGAGCGCGTAGATGAGCGACGTCGAAGCCGACGCGTGTCGCCAGCGCGCGCGGGCCGGGCGAAAAACGACGACGAGGAAGATGGCCGACACGAACGAGCGCCAGAAAGCGACGCCGAGCGCCGGCAGCGGTACGAGCTTGATCGCGAGCCCGCCCGTGGACCACAGGAGCGCTGCCGCCACGATGAGGAGCCGCCCCCGGAGCGGCGAAAGGGTTGCCGCGGATCCGCTCACGCGCTCTTGAGTCTGACCGCTGCGATCGAGACGTCGTCCTCGGCGGCGACCCGGCCCATGAAGCGGTCGAGCTCCTGGACGAGGGCCACGACCACCTCGTAGGGCCGCGCTCCCGGCTTCCCGGAGAGAAGGCGCTCGATGCGGGCCTCGCCGAACTCCTCGCCGCCCTCCCCGCGGGCCTCGGAAAGGCCGTCCGAATGGAAGAGCAGCATCTCACCGGGCGCGAGGACGGTCTTCGCCTGCAGGTATTCGAGGTTCTTCTTGATGCCGAGGGGATACGCGCCCGTGCCGAGGCGTTGCACGACGCGCCCTTCCGCGTCCAGCTTGAGGACCGGGGGATGGCCCGCGACGATCGCCGTTACGTCGCCGCCCGGCTCGAGGAGCGCGTAGATGCCGGCGAAAAACGATCGGGCGTTCCCGGTCTCGGCGAGGACGCGGTTCAGCGACCCGATCATCGCGGCGGGGGACGGATCGACGGGAAGCTGCGTGCGAAAGATCGCGTGCGTGACCGCCATGACGAGCCCCGCGGCCATGCCGTGGCCCGAGGCGTCGCCGAAGAGGACGGCGAGGCGCCCGCCGCCAAGCGGCTCGAAGGCGTAGAGATCGCCCCCGACCGTGTTCGCGATCCGGTTGAACGCGCCGAGCTCGAACGCCCCGATCTCGGGAAGGACGAGCGGCACGAGCTGCGCCTGGAGGTCGCGCGCCATGACGAGCTCGTCCTTGAAGTGCAGCTTGTCGACGAGCTCCATCGCGAGCAGGAAGGCCAGCGCGAGCACCGAGACGAAGAGCGCGAAGAAGGCCCACGAGGCCTGGGCGGAGAAGGAGTCGCCACCGAGGCTCTCCAGCAAGGCGAGAAGAGTGAGCAGGAGCGCGAGGGCGAACACGAGCCTCCGCGGCGGGGCGAGCCGCTTCGCGAGGCCGAAGACGACCGCGTTCGTCCTCAGAAGACTCCTTTTCCACCGGCGCCTCTCCGCGGCGATCTCGTCCTCGTGGTCGGCGAGAAGCACCTTCGTCGCCCGCCGGAAGTCCACGTCCCACATGCCGCGCACTTCGTCGGCATCGAAGGAATGAACCGTTTCCTTCGCCAGGCTCTTCCAGTCCGTCGGCATGGGTCTTCCCGGGCCCTTTCTCGAGTCTTCTCTTACGAATTCCGGGCGCGGTGGGTTCTCAGGGCTTCGGGGGCACGCCGAGCCGGGCTGCCGCGCTCTTCGAGACCGAGCGCCGGAGCCACTCCGTCCGCCCGAAGATCTGTCCCGGCAGCCCGAGCGCCTGCGCCGCCCACCGCGGAAAATCGAAGGCGTCCCTCTGGCGCACGATGAGCCCGTCCTTCATCTCGATCTCCGACACGATCACGTTCACGACGGGCCTGGCGCCGCCGAAGAGGTAGCGGGCCGTCCACTCCACGACGCCCGTACCGGCGCCGGCTTTCACCACGGTGAACTGGAGCGAGAACTCCTTCGCGCCGCCGGCCAGGCCGATCCACATCTTTCCGATGTCGGACCCCGACAGGCGGAAAATCGGATCCTCGAACGTGGCGTCCGGCGCGTACAGCGCCGCCATCGTCTCGCCGTCGCGCCGCGCGAAAGCCTCGTAGAAGCGCGTGAGCGCGGCCTGCGTCTCGGCGTTCGTCATCCGGGGACCGAGTCTATCCGCATCTCGAAGACCGGATCCGTCGTCACGGGCCGCCCTCACACGACCCCGTAGAATCTGCCCGACCGTGGAGAAGTTCGACCTGTTCGTCCTCGGCACGGGTCCGGCCGGGCAGCGCGCGGCCGTTCAGGCCGCGAAGCTCGGCAAGAAGGTCGGGATCTGCGAGAAGCGCGAGGTCGTCGGCGGCGTTTGCATCAACACGGGCACGATCCCCTCGAAGACCTTCCGGGAAGCCGTGCTCTACCTCTCGGGCTTCGCCCAACGGGGGATGTACGGCGCGTCCTACTCCGTGAAGGAGAACATCACCGCCGAGGACCTCCTCTTCCGGTGCACGGCCGTCATCAAGCGCGAGATCGAGGTCATCCGCGCCCAGATGAGGAGAAACGGCGTCACGCTGATCGCAGGGGCCGCGAAGTTCACGTCGCCTCACACGCTGACGGTGACGGGCCTCAAGGCCACGACCGAAGTCGAGGCGGACAAGATCGTGATCGCGACGGGCACGCGGCCCGCGACGCCGCCCGGGGTCGCCGTGGACGGGGAGACGATCCTGGATTCCGACGGCATTCTCGGCCTCAAGCTCCTTCCGCGAACGATGATCGTCGTCGGCGCCGGAGTCATCGGAGTCGAATACGCGTCGATGTTCGCGGCCCTCGGCGTGGAGGTGACGCTCGTCGACAAGCGTCCGCGCCTCCTCGACTTCGTGGACGGCGAGATCGCCGAGGCGCTCTCGTACGCGATGCGCAACATGAACTGCACGCTACGCCTCGGCGAGGACGTCGCCGACGTCCACGTCGAGGGTTCGCGCCGCGCCGTCGCCCTCCTCAAGAGCGGCAAGAGGATCGTCGCCGACCTCCTCCTCTACTCGATCGGGCGCATCGGGGCGACGGCCGACCTCGATCTCCCGGCCGCCGGCCTCGAGGCCGACGACCGCGGCCGGCTCGCCGTGAACGCGCACTACCAGACGAAGCAGCCGCACATCTACGCGGCGGGCGACATCATCGGCTTCCCCGCGCTCGCTTCCACCTCGCTCGAGCAGGGCCGGCTCGCGTCCTGCCACGCCTTCGGCATCGCCTGTACGACGATGCCGCACCTGTACCCGATCGGCATCTACTCCGTTCCCGAGCTCTCGATGGTGGGCAAGACCGAGGAAGAGCTCACGAAAGACGGAGTGCCTTACGAGGTCGGGCTCGCGCACTACCGCGAGATCGCGCGCGGCGCGATTCTCGGCGACGACACGGGCGTCCTGAAGATCCTCGTCCACCGCGAGACGCGCCAGCTCCTCGGCGTCCACATCTTCGGCACGGCCGCGACGGAGCTCGTGCACATCGGCCAGGCCTTCCTCGCGTTCCACGGGACGCTCGACGTGCTTGTCGAGACGGTCTTCAATTACCCGACGTTCGCGGAGTGCTACAAGGTCGCGGCCCTCGACGCCTACAACAAGCTCGGGCCGAAGGCTTCGTCCTGACGCGCCTCCGGGCGGCGCCGACTCAGACTGTCAGCCCGCCGCAGCCGCGAAGCGGCGCACGATCTCGCCGGCCGGCTCGACCGTCTCGATCGTCGCGACGCTCTTTCCCGCCTGCCAGCAGTCGCTCGAGGTCGCGCCCTTGAGCGAGGCGCCTTTGAGCCGGAACGCGGACCTGAGCGAGTAGTAGCCCCGGATGAGGTGCTTCGTCTTCCGCCCCTTGAGCATCAGGCGCGCGAGCGGCCCCGCCTTCGTCCCCATGCGCTCGATGAAAGGCGTCCGGATGACCGACAACGGGACGCCCGTGACTCTTTCCGTCGCGACGACGTCGTCCTCCTCCGCGTCGAGGATCGCCTTCTTGTAGTCCGCATGAGCCGTGCACTCCGCCGTCGCGATGAAGCGCGTGCCGGCCTGGACCGCCGCGTAGCCGAGGCCCAGCATCGCCTTGAACTCCCGGTCGCTCCCGACGCCGCCTGCGCATACGAGCGGCACCCCGAGGTCGGCTAGCGACGCGTAAAGTTCCTCCGGACCGAGCTTGCCGAGATGGCCTCCGGCGCGGCGGTTCACGCAGATGAGGCCGTCCACGCCCTTCTCGAGGGCCTTCTCCGCCCAGCGGCGGTCGATGACGTCGTGGTAGACGACGCCCCTGGCCGCGTGGACGCGCTCGACGACCCATCGCGGATCGCCGAGCGCCGTCACGAAGAACCGCACGCCTTCTTCCAGCGCCTCGTCCACCCAGCGCGACATCCGCTTGAGGTAGACCGCGGAGAGCGACTTCTCGGTCAGGACGTTCACCCCGATCGGCTTTTTCGTGAGGGCCCTGATCTCCCGCAGCCCGGACCGGAACTCGCGCCCGTGGACGAAGACCAGGGAGAGGGGCTGGACGACGCCGAGGCCGCCGGCCTCCGAGACCGCGGCCACGAGCTCGGGGTTGCTGCACGGGTACATCGCCCCGCAGATGAGCGGCACCTCGACGCCGGTAGCTTCGGTGAACGCGGTCTTCATCGCGTCAGATCTTAGGGGAAGCGCGGTTCCCACGACGGGAGCACTCGGTGGCATGCTTCGCGGGAGAAGGCCCATGCGCCGCCCGCTCCTTCGCCCCGTCGCCCGAATCCTTCTCGTCGCGCTCGCGCCGCTCGCGCTCGACGGCTGCGTGTCGATCGGCGTGTCACGCTCTGCGCTCGAGCCCCCGCCTGGATCTTCCGCGCCGCCGACGGGCGCGCTCGCCGTCTCCGTGTTCGAGAGAGCCGGCGACCGCGACGCGGGGCGCGCCGCCTCGTTCCCGGTCCTGTCCGAGCTCGCCCGCGTGACCGACTCGGGGGAGGAAGCCGTCGGCCGTTCGATGGCGCCGGCGTGGAGCCTCTCGGACCTGCAGCCCGGGACGTACCGCCTCCGGGTGACCCGACGCATCACGGCGGAGGGCGACATCGAGGCCCTCGAGAACCCGGGCGACAGGACCTTCCAGATTGCGGCGGGCCAGAAGACGACAGTGAGCGTCGTCCTGAAGAAGGTGCCCGTCTTCTGGATCGTCGTGGCGGCTCTGACGGTCGTCGCGCTCGTCATTCTCGCGATCGCGGGCTCGCGGCACGGCCACCTCCCGCCGCCTCCTCCCCTGCCGCTGCCGCCGGTCTTCGTCGTGATCCCGCTCGGCGGTCATGGCGAGGCGGGCATGCCCGCCCCCGGAGCCGCCGACGTCTTCCCCGCGAAGGGCTCCGTCGTATCGGCGCGGCGCGTGACCGTTACGTTTCTCCTCTCCGCGCCGCTCGCGTCGGACGGTGTGGGCGAGAACGCCGTCCTCGCGCTCGGATCGAAGTCGGGCGAGATCGCGGGCGCGGTCTCGTATCTCGAGCGCGACGGCCTCCTGAGGTTCTCGCCCTCGCGCGACTTCACGCCCGGCGAAACGGTGACCGTAACCCTGGACCTGTCGAGGCTCCGCGGCGTCGGAGGCCAGGAGGGCAGCGGCAAGGTCTCGACGAACTTCCTCGTGCCGGTGGCGAGGGACTAGGGCCCGTGCGACTCCTCTCCGTGAACGTGGGCCTTCCGAAGATCGTCACGCTCATGCGCCGCTCGGTGCATACGGCTTTCTTCAAGGAGCCCGTGTCGGGCGCGATTCCGCTCTCCAGCCTCGGCCTTCAGGGCGACGGGCAGGCGGATCCGAGGTACCACGGCGGACGCGCAAAAGCGGTCTACCTCTACCCGTTCGAGCACTACGCGTACTGGTCGGCCGCCCTGGGGCGTACGGACCTCTCGCCCGGGGCGTTCGGCGAGAATTTCACGACGGAAGGAGTGCTGGAAACCGAAACCCGCATCGGCGACGTCCTCGCGATCGGCTCGGCGAAGCTCCGGGTGACGCAGCCCCGCACGCCGTGCGCGAAGCTGGGGCTCCGGATGGGCTCCATGCCCTTCGTGAGGGTGTTCGCGGCTGCCGGGCGCCCGGGCTTCTACCTGAGTGTCGTCGAAGAAGGCTCCGTAGAAACGGGAGACGCGATCACGCGGATCTCGACCGACCCGGAGCGCCCCACGGTGGCCGAGGTGTTCGGCAGGGGCTGAATCAACCTTGACAATGACCATACGGTCAGTTCAGATAACGGCGTGGTCATTTTGTTTAACTCATTATTCCACTCATGACGACCAAGAAGCAGGTCGTCGAGGAGTTTCGCTGCCGTGCGATCCGGGACGCGGCGATGCGCGTCGTCGGGCGCAAGGGGCTCGAGAAGGCGACGGTCGATGACATCGCCCGCGAGGCGGGCGTCGCGAAGGGCACCGTCTACCTCTATTTCCGCTCCCGGGACGAGATTCTCGAGAAGACGATCGGAGCCGCGGTCGACGACCTCCTCGAACGCCTGCAGCGCGCCGCCGAGGGCGCCGGGGCGGGCCCTTTCGACGAGGCGCTCGAGCACGTCCTCACGGCGCAGTTCGCCTTTTTCGACGAGAACCGGGACTTCTTCCGCCTCTATTTCGCCTCGGGCGAGTACTCGGAGGACCGCCGGCTGCGGCAGAGCCGCCGCTACCGCCTCCACATCGACCGGCTCTCCGCGCTCATCAGGCGCGGCCGGCGTCGGGGCGAGCTGAAGAGCCTCGACCCGGAGCGGGCGGCCATCGCGATCGCCGGCGCGGCGCGGGACCTCATCCTCAGGCGCATCCACGAAAAGCAGCCGCCTTCTCCCGAGGCCGACGCGCGGTTTCTCCGCGACGTCCTCGTCTCCGGCCTCGGGGCCGAACGCGAGAAGCCCTGATGTCGGCGCCCGTCCTCTGCGCCGTGGACCTCACCGCCCTCGCCGAGTGCACCGTGCGATTTGCCGGCGCTTTCGCGCGGCTCACGGGCGCCCCGCTCACGCTCTTTCACGCGCGAGAGCGCGGAGACACGGCTGAGGCGGCGGCGCGGCTCGCGGCGCTCGCCGAAGGCCTCGCAGGGACCGGCGTCGCCGTGCACACGGAATCCGCGCAGGGCGACCCCGCGGATTCGATCGTCCGGCGCGCCGCGGCGCTCAACGCGTCGGCAATCGTCATGGGGACTCACGGCGGCCGGGGTTTGGAGCGTCTGATGCTCGGGTCCGTCGCCGAGAGCGTGCTGCATCGGGCCGGCCGGCCCGTCGCGACGCTGCGCGACTCCTCTCACGCGGACGGCCCGATCCGGAAAATCGTGTGCGGCACCGACCTCGAGGACCCCGCGCCCTTGCGCTACGCGGCCGCCCTCGCGCGGCGCTCCTCCGCGGAGCTCGTCGTCGTTCACGCCGTGAAGGATCTGCCGCAGGAGGGCGGGCACGGCCTCGTTCCCGCGTCCTACGGACCGGCCCTCCTCGAGGAGGCGCGCGGGAGCGTCGGCCGCACGGTCGCCTCCCTCGACGCGTCCCCGGGGCACATTTCGACGCGCGTGGTTCCGGGCTCGCCGTCGCACGCCCTCGTGCGGATCGCCGAGGAGGAGTCCGCGGACCTTCTCGTCGTCGGCGTCCACCGCCACGTCCTCGGCTCGACGACTCACCCGATCGTGCGCGGCGCCCATTGTCCCGTCCTCACCATTCCCCCCGGCGAAGCCGGCGAAGAAGAGATCGGAAGAAAAAACGTATGACAAGACGCCTTCTCGTCCTCGCCCTTCCACTCGCCGCGCTCGCGTGCTCCCGCGCGAAGGCTCCGGCGCCGGCCGCCCCACCAAAGGTCGTCGTGACGCCGGCGATCCAGCGCGACGAGCCGATCGTGAGGGAGTGGATCGGCACGACGGAGGGCGACGTGAACGCGGACATCCGGCCGCACGTCGAGGGCTACCTCCTCCGGCGCGTCTACAAGGAAGGCAGCACCGTCGCGCAGGGGCAGCTCCTCTTCGAGATCGACCCGCGCCAGTTCGAGGCGCAGCTCCAGCAGGCGCAGGCGAACCTCGAGCAGGCGAAGGCCGCGCTCGCGAAGGCGGACCTCGACGTCGCGCGCGCCGAGCCCCTCGCGACCGAGCACGCCGTCAGCCAGCAGGAGCTCGACAACGCGCGCTCGGCGCAGCGCGGCGCGCGGGCGACGGTCGGCGCCCTCGAGGCGGCCGCCGCCCAGGCCAGGCTCAACCTGTCGTGGACCCGGGTCACGTCCCCGATCCCGGGGATCGCCGGGATCGCGCAGCAGCAGGTCGGCGACCTCGTCAACGGACAGACGGTCCTCACGACGGTCTCGAAGGTCGATCCCCTGCGCGTCCTCTACCAGCTCGGCGAGCAGGAATATCTCGAGCTCCAGCGCGATCCGGCCATGCGGAACGCCGAGCTCGAGCTCGTCCTCTCCGACGGCAGCGCCTTCCCGCACAAGGGGCACGTGCTCCTCATGGGGCGAAACGTCGACGTGCGCACGGGGACGATCGCGGCGATCGGGCTTTTTCCGAACCCGGGCAACGCGCTGCGCCCCGGCCAGTACGCGAAGGTCCGGGCGGTCGTGAAAGTACGCAAGGGAGCGATCCTCGTCCCCCAGCGCGCGGTCAGCGAAATGCAGGGCGCGTATCAGGTCGCGGTCGTCGGTGCCGACGACAAGGCGCAGATCCGGACGGTCAAGGCCGCCGAGCGCATCGGGAGCATGTGGGTCATCGAGAGCGGGCTCTCTCCGGGCGAGCGCGTGGTCGTCGAAGGGTTTTCGCGCGTCAAGACGGGGACGACGGTCACGCCCGTCGAAGCCGCGGCGGCCGCGGCTTCGACGACGGCCGCGCCACCGCTGACCGCTAGCGCCGGGAAGTGACGCCGTGGCCCGCTTCTTCATCAACAGGCCCATCGTCGCGATCGTCATCGCGATCCTGACCGTCCTCGGCGGGCTCGTCGCGATGGTCGGCCTGCCCATCGAGCAGTTTCCCGACATCGTCCCGCCGCTCATCCAGATCCAGACCTCGTATCCGGGCGCCGACGCTCTCACGATCGAGCAGTCGGTCGCGACGCCGATCGAGCAGCAGATGAACGGCGTCGAGGACATGCTCTACCTCCAGTCGGTCAACGCGAACGACGGCACGATCACCGTGAGGGTCACGTTCGACGTCGGCACCGACCGCAACGCCGACCAGGTCAACGCCCAGAACCGAGTGGCGCAGGCCCTGCCGAGCCTTCCGGTCGAGGTGAACCAGTTCGGGCTCACCTACCGAAAGACGCAGGGCACGCCGCTCGTGCTCATCTCGCTCTTCTCGCCGAAGGGGACGTATGACGGCCTGTTCCTCGGGAACTACGCGCTCATCAACGTCAACGACGCGCTCTACCGGGTCAGGGGCGTCGGGCAGGTCCTCAACTTCGGCGCGTCCGAGTACGCGATGCGCATCTGGATCCACCCCGATCAGCTCGCGAAGCTCGGCCTGACGGTCGCCGACCTGTCGCGCGCCGTCCAGCAGCAGAGCACGGTGAACCCCGCGGGACAGGTCGGCGCCGAGCCGGCACCGAAGGGCCAGGAGTTCACGTACGCGGTCCGCTCCCAGGGCCGGCTCCTCACGCCGGAGCAGTTCGCCCGGATCGTCGTGCGCCTGAATCCCGACGGCTCGGCCGTTCGCCTCGGCGACGTCTCGCGCATCGAGCTCGGCGCGCTGACGTACAAGCAGATCGGACGCATGAACGGGAAGGCGGCGTCGATCATCGCCATCTACGGGGCGCCGGGATCGAACGCGCTCTCCGTGTCCCAGGCCGTCCGCAAGGCGATGGAAGAGCTCAAGGGGCGCTTCCCGGAGGACATCGACTACGCGGTCTCCGTCGACACGACGGCGCCCGTCACGGAAGGCATCCGCGAAATCGTCATCACGCTCTGCGCGGCGATGCTTCTCGTCCTCCTCGTCGTCTTCCTGTTCCTCCAGAACTGGCGGGCGACGCTCATCCCGCTCGTTGCGGTGCCCGTTTCCCTCATCGGCACCTTCGCGGTGTTTCCGCTCCTCGGGTTCTCGATCAACACGCTGTCTCTGTTCGGGCTCGTCCTCGCGATCGGGCTCGTCGTCGACGACGCGATCGTCGTCGTCGAGGCCGTCGAGCACCACATCGAGGAGGGGACGACGCCGCGCGAGGCAACGCTCCAGGCGATGCGCGAGGTGTCGGGCCCCGTCGTCGCGATCGCGCTCATCCTGTCGTCCGTCTTCCTGCCCGTCGCGTTCCTCGGCGGCATCCAGGGGCGGCTGAACAAGCAGTTCGCGGTGACGATCGCGATCTCGGTCCTGATCTCGGCATTCAACGCGCTCAGCCTCTCGCCCGCGCTCTCGGCGCTGCTCCTCCGCCCGCGCCCGGAAAGCCGGGGCCTTCTCGCGCGGTTCTTCGGCGGCTTCAACCGGATCTTCACGCGCGCCAGGAGCCGCTACATCTCGGTTTCCAGCCTCCTCATCCGCCGCTCGGTCGTCGCCCTTCTGATCCTCGCGGTCTTCGCCGTCGCCGCCTTGGGCCTCGGAAAGAAGCTCCCGGGCAGCTTCGTTCCCGACGAGGACCAGGGTTACTTCTACCTGAACATCCAGCTCCCCGACGCGGCCTCGCTGCAGCGCACCGACGACGTCTGCCGCAAGGTCGAGAAGATCCTCGGCGAGACGAAGGGCATCAGGTACTACAACACGGTCGCGGGGTTCAGCCTTCTCTCGTTCGTCTCGGCGACGTACAACGGCTTCTTCTTCGTGTCGCTCGAGCCGTGGCACGAGCGCGACAAGGACGGCCTCGATGCCAAGACTCTGATCGACCGCCTGAACAAGCGCTTTCGATCCGAGATCTCCGAAGCGACCGTCTTCGGGTTCCTGCCGCCGGCGATTCCCGGCCTGGGCTATGCCGGGGGATTCTCCCTCTGGCTTCAGGATCGGACGGGCGGCTCGGTGGACTTCCTGAACGAGAACCTGCAGAAGTTCCTCGAAGCGGCGCGCAAGAGGCCGGAGATCGGAAACGTGAACAGCGCGTTCCGCGCCGCCGTGCCGCAGGTCTTCGTCGACGTCGACCGCGACAAGGCCCTCAAGCAGGGCGTCCCCGTCGCCGACGTGTACCAGAGCCTTCAGACGTTCCTGGGCGGGACGTACATCAACCAGTTCAACCGCTTCGGCCGCCAGTGGCGCGTCTTCATGCAGGCGGACGCCGCGGACCGGCTCAAGCCCGAGGCCATCGCGGGGTTCTACGTGCGGAACACGCAGGGACAGATGGTCCCGCTCTCGGCGTTGACGACGATCCGCCAGATCGCCGGGCCCGAATACACGCAGCGGTTCAACTTGTACCGCGCCGCGCAGATCACGGGCAGCGCGGCGGCGGGCTACAGCTCCGGCCAGGCCATGGCGGCGCTCGAACAGGTTGCCGCGCAGACTCTCCCGCGCGAGATCGGCACCGACTGGTCGGACCTTTCCTATCAGGAGAAAAAGGCTTCGGGCACGACCGGGCGGATCTTCGGGCTCTCCCTCGTCTTCGTCTTTCTCATCCTCGCGGCCCTTTACGAAAGCTGGTCCCTGCCGTTGAGCGTTCTTCTCTCCGTGCCCGTCGCGGTCCTCGGCGGTTTCCTCGGCCTCCTCCTTCGCCATTACGACTTCGACGTCTACGGGCAGATCGGCCTCATCGTTCTCATCGGCCTCGCGGCCAAGAACGCGATCCTGATCGTGGAGTTCGCGAAGGCGAGGCTCGAGGCGGGGAAGGACCTCGTGGAGGCCGCACTCGAGGGCGCGCAGCTTCGCTTGAGGCCCATCCTCATGACGTCGTTCGCCTTCATCCTCGGGTGCGTGCCGCTCTGGATCGCCCAGGGTGCGGGCGCCTCCGCGCGAAAGATTCTCGGCACCGTCGTCGTTGCGGGCATGCTCGCCGCGACCTGTCTCGGGATCTTCCTCATCCCGGTTCTCTTCGTCGTCGTGGAGCGAAGGCTGGGGAGCATGCGCGAAAAAGCACAGGCGCCGCGGGAGGCCGGAACGAGCCCGGAAGGCGCTTCCTCGATTGCCTCGTCGGAAGCTCACCCGTGAGGCGCCTCGACCCCGCCCTCCCTTTCGCCCTCGCTGCGGCGGTTGCACTGTCGGGTTGCGCAGTGGGCCCGAACTACAAGCGCCCCGACCTTCCCGCGCCGGAGACCTTCTACGGATCGCCCGGGCCCGCCTCGGAAACGTCGCTCGCGGACACGAAGTGGTGGGAGGTCTTCAACGACCCGGTTCTCCGCTCGCTGATCGAGGAGGCGCTCCACAACGGCTACGACGTGCGCCTCGCCGCGGCGCGCGTCGAGGAGGCGCGGGCCCGCTACGGAATCGCGGGCTCCCTCTATTACCCGGGGATCGGCGTCTCGGCGGGCGTGAGCCGCGTCCACACGTCGGCGTATTCCACACCGGGAAACGTGACCGGAAATCAGGTCTCCGCGAACGGCCTCCTTTCCTGGGAGCTCGACGTCTGGGGGCGCATCCACCGGCTGAACGAAGCGGCGCGGGCGCAGTACCTGGCGACGGAGGAGGGACGGCGTGGGGTCGAGCTCTCGCTCGTCGCGGACGTCGCGTCCGCCTACTTCGACCTCCGGGAGCTGGACGCGGAGATCGAGATCTCGCGCCGCACGCGCGCCACGTTCCAGGACACGTACGACCTGTTCGATCGGCGTCTCGAGGGCGGCGCCGCCTCGGCCCTCGAGACCGCGCGCGCCGAGGTCCTCCTCGCGAACGCGTCGGCCGGGATCCCCGTCCTCGAGCAGCGCATCGTCGCGCGCGAGAACCAGATCACGCTCCTCATCGGGCGCCCGCCCGGACCCGTCCCACGCGGCGGCGCGCTCACCGAGCAGTCCCTTCCCCCTGCGGTTCCCGCGGGGCTGCCGTCGGCGCTCCTCCTTCGGCGGCCCGACGTGCGCGCGGCCGAGCAGAACCTCATCGCCGCCAACGCGAACGTCGGCGTGGCGCGCGCGGCCTTCTACCCCACGCTCAGCCTCACGGGGCTCCTCGGCGGGCTCAGCCCGAGCCTTCACGACCTCTTCGCCGCCGGGCGAACCTGGTCCATCGGGGCGGGCCTTCTCGGCCCTCTTTTTGCCGGAGGCGGCCTTCGGGCACAGGAGCGCGCCGCGCGCGCGCAGTTCGACCAGGCCCGCGTGCTATACGAACAGTCGGTCACGCGAGCCCTCGGAGAAGTCTCGAGCGATCTCGTCGCGATCGAAAAGCTCGCTGCCGAGGAAGCCGAGCGCGCGCGTGCCGTCAACGCGGCGCGCGAGTCTGTGCGCCTTGCGAGGCGGCGCTACGAGTCGGGGCTTTCGGCCTATTTCGAAGTCCTCGACGCGCTTCAGCAGCTCCTTCCCGCCGAGACCGCCCTCGTCCAGACGCGCCGCGACCGCCTGACGGCCTTCGTCTCGTTCTATCGAGCGCTCGGAGGCGGGTGGAGCGACACACCGTCCCCGGCGCCGGCGGCGCCTGGCGAAGCGAAGAAGCCCTGAGCGGTCGGGTCTCGACCCGCTTGCGCAACCCCGCCCCGTTCATTCGATGCGGTAGATCACATCCGAAGACTTCAGGGGGAACATGCGGGGGTACCACGCGGCCAGGAAACCGGCGTCGGCGGCTCGGTCGTAGAGGGGATCGCAGACCACGGCGTCATAGCTCCACTTGGCGAAGTCGGGCACGGGGATGGTCGCGTCGCGGTTCAGGACGACGAAGGCATGGTCCCAGCCGCCCCGGAACACGGCAAAGTAGTCGATTGGAGTGATGCCTCGACCCTTGAGGTAGTTGAACGCCACGGCCGACAGCTCCGAGCAATTCCCCGTATTCGTGTCCCTTGCCAGCTTGTCCAGCTCGTTGATGTACGTCTCGGCGTTGAACCCGCCGTGGAACTGACCGCTTCTCATCGCTCCCGTGACGAGGGAGTCGGCCCGAGCCACGACTTTCTGATTCACCTCGAGGGGATTGCGAATCCAGCCGCCCGCCGTATTCAGGCCGCGGTACCTAACGTTGCCTTTCACGTGGGTGATGGCCGACTGTGCGGACTTCAGATACTCGGAATGCTCCATGCGACTCCTTCGGTCCGGAGGGTGACGCTGCCGAGCGATCTTTATACACCGGCCCTTGCCTCATCCATCACCCCCCCGACCCCGCCGTGGAGCGACGTGGCCCGCGCTAAACTGAGCGAAGGAAAACACGTCCACCGTGAAGTGGGAAAAGAGGGAGCTCGTCCTCCGGACGAATGCCACCGGGCAGGCGATGACCGCCCCGGTCTTCTGGTGTCACGGCCGTAATCCTCGGCCGCTCGCGTACATCCAGGCGAACGTCCACGGAGCCGAGCTGCAGGGAAACGCGGCGATCCTCGCCCTCTTCGACCAACTCGAGAGAGAGCCCCCGCGCGGCAGCCTCGTCCTCGTCCCCCGCGTGAATCCGGTCGCCGCGAACCAGCAGCTCGGCGACTACGTGTCGGGCGTTTTCGACCTCGCGAGCGGCCTCAACTTCAACCGCGGGTACATCAACCTGACGGGGCCTTCGCGCGGCAGCTCCGCGTGCTACGTGGACGTCGATGCCTTTGCCGCCGTCCACCGCGACGCGACGCTCGCCGAGATCCGGGACGGCTTCCGCGAAGCCCTCAAGGCTGCGCTCGCGGCCGTCCGCGACTCCGTCGATCCGTGGGGAATGGAGGCGCGCCTCGAGTTCGCGCTCGCGATCCAGGAGGTCGCGATCGAGGCCGACGTCGTTCTCGATCTCCATACGGGCGACCGCGCCCCGCGCTACGTCTATGCGCCCGAGGGCGCGACCGCGGCGACGCGTGCCTTGGGATTCCCGTTCGTCCTCGAGGTGCCGCCTCGCTTCGCCGGCGCGCTGGACGAGGCTTCTTTCGTGCCGTGGAACGATCTCTCGGAGGCCTTTCGGCGCCTGAATCGGACGGACGTCCGGCGGTTCGTGGACGGATTCACGGTCGAGCTGGGCTCCATGAACGCGTTCTCGATGGCCCAGGGCGTCGAGGACGCCAAGCGGCTCGCCTCGTGCCTGCGCTATTACGGCGTCCTGGACGGCGAGCCCGACGAGCCCGCGTACCGCATCGTCGCGTGCAGCGTGGTCGACTACAAGTCCGTCTACGCGCCGGCCTCGGGGCTCGTGGACGCGACGCTCTCACCCGGAACGCCCGTGCGAAAAGGCGATCTCCTCGCCCGAATGGTCGACCCGTCGCGCTGCTCGATCCCGCCGCGCGCGCAGGACGCCGTCGTGGAAGTGCGCGCGCCGAGCGACGGCGTCGTCCTTCTGTTCCACGCGTTCTCCTCGATCCCGAAGGGCGCGCGGCTGCTCTCGATGATGACGAACACGCGCACGTTGTGAGACCGAACCGGCCCCCGCTGCCCCACTCACCCTTCTAAGAAACTTTCTCTTTTTCTCTATCTATCTACCTCAGATAGCCGAGGCTTCTGAGGTTTTCGACATATGCCTTCGGGTCCACCGCGAGCTCAGTGCTCGCGCGCCTTCGCCCCCACGATGCCACCGTCTCGCCGCCGGCCGCGCCCGGCGCGAGGAGGTCGCCCCGCACGCGTCCTGCGATCTCGCGCGAGGCGGGAACGCCCAGGACCGAGAGGACCGTGGGTGCAAGATCCACGGGCGCAAACGTCGAGTCCGCGCCTCTCCTCGCGAGCGGCCCTGCGAAGAGCACGACGCCGCCGCTCTCGTGCCGTCCCGCGTCGAGGACGAGAACGAGGAGATCGGGCGCCGGCGCGAGGCCCGGGTCGAGCAGGAAAGCGCGCAGGCTCGCGGTTTCCTCGGTCAGGGCCGCCGCGAGCACGACCCGGTCCGCCGTCCCGCGGTCGGGGTCGAGGAGAGCGGAAGACAGAATGTCGGGCCCCGGGAGGTAGAGGAGCGCGAGGCGCGGGCCGTCCCGTCGCCAGGCGTCGCGAAAGGCGGCGAGCGCGAACGCGTCGAGGCCGCGCGCGTCCGCCACGAGCCGCTCGAGCGAGCCGGGCTCGGGCGCGATGCGCGGCGCGAGGCGCGCGGCGCGCTCGGCGGCATCGGCAGGCCAGCCTTCGCCCGCGAGAGACCCGCCCGCGCGCGCGGCGAAGAAGAGGTGGTTCCCGAGGATCGTCCCCCCGCCCTCTTCGGCCGGGTACGTCGTCCACCAGTTCACCGTGAGAGACGGGACGCCGCCGCGGCTCGCCACCTCCCACAGCGAAGGCACGCGCCTCGCTCCGGCCGTCACGGACTCGCGTCGCGCGAGATGCAGAGCCGGCAGCACGTCCCTCAGGTACCAACCGGCGCCCGCGAGCGGGCGCACGGCCGACCTCACGCCCCGAACGCGCACCAGGTCGAGGGAGCCGATCCCGTGGCGCTTCACGCTTTCGCCGGTCGCGACCGTCGTCCAGAAGGCGGCCGGGTCGCGGGCCTCCTTCGCGTAGCGCGCGCGCGCCGCCCCTTCCACCGCGAGGGCTTCGGTCCAGCCGTCGACGCCCACCACCACGACGCGCCGCGCATTCCCCGCCACGACGAGAGGAGCGTCCCCAACGGCAGGAACGCGGAAGAAGAGCGCGGAGAAACCGACGAGGACGAGCGTGCCTCCGGCGAGGGTCCACGCGACGAAGGTGCGGCGCGGCCGCGTCACGAAGAGCCGCCCGGACGCCGCGAGCACGGTGAACGCGAGGCCCCGCGCCACGCGCACGGCGATGAGCACGGCGAACGCGACGGCGAGGAGGACCGCCCCCGCCGCCACGGGGCCCGCGCTCTCCAGAGCGGGCCGCGCCGCGAGGACGCCCGCGACGCCGGCGAGCACGCCGAACGCAACCGCGATCTCGGTGGAGCCCTCTTCCGCGTCCCCGCGAGCGCGGGACCTCCCGAGCGCGAGCAGGACGAGCGCGAGGACCACGAGCGAGGCGACGGCCGCCGCGCCCGCGAAAAGCCAGAGGAAGAGCACCGCCGCGTCCCGAACCGGCAGCGCCGAGGACACGGCGACGAGAACCGTCTGCGCGAAGGCCACGGCGGCGGCGAGAAACACGGCTCCCGTCGCGGCGCCCAGGAGGAACGCCCGGGTCCGCGTCCGCGCCGCGAGCGCGCCCTTGAGAACCGCGCCCTCCACGCCCCGGTCGAGATAGCCCCGCTCGCGCAGCCGCTCGCGTGCGGCGTCGAGCGAAAGCTCGACGCCAGGGGAAGAAGAGGAGTCTCTTGCTCCCTCTCGCGGGGAATCGCTTCTCTCGTCCATGCAGACTCTGACGTTACCGCACTGTCCGGAGTTTCTTAGAAGGGTGAATGAGCGATGAGCGTGACCGACGCGCCGGAGCGAAACCCGCGGCGGTGGCGCCACTCACCCCTTCTGAGAAAAAGCAGCTTAACGGCCTGCTCCGCCGCTGCGGAAGGCAAGACCCGGTCGCCCCGCCCTACGAGCAAAAACTAATTCTTCCGATCCCTCAACATCACCGCGAACTCGCGCAGCAGGTCCGCCTTCTTCCCGAACGGAGCGAGCGAGTCGAGGGCGTGCTGCGTCAGCTCGGCGACGAGGGAGCGGGCGCCCTCCCCGCCGACGTGTCGCACGAAGGTGGGCGCCGGCGCTCGCCGCGCGCTCTTGCCGGACTCTCGAACCGGCACCTCCTCGAGGAGGTCGTCCACGATCTGGAAGGCGAGGCCGACGTTGCGGGCGTACGAGCGCACGGCCGCGAGCTCCTTCTCGCGCGCGCCTCCGAGCACGGCGCCGAACTCGGCCGACGCCACGAAGAGCGCGCCCGTCTTGCGCGCGTGGATCGTCTCGAGACGGTCGAACGTGGCGGAGGCCGCCTCCGTCGCGAGATCGAGCGCCTGGCCCGACGCGAGCCCCGCCAGGCCCGAAGCGTCCGCGAGGCGCGAGACGAGGTCGAGCGCGGCCGATGCCGGGAGGCTGCCCCGCCGCGCGTGAAGGCCGGCCTCGGCGATGAGGCCGAAGGCGCGCGCGAGCAGGGTCACCGCAGCGAGAATGGCGTTCGCCTCCCCGTGGGCCACGTGCAACGCGGGCTTCCCGCGCCTGAGCGTGGCGTCGTCCATCGAGGGCAGGTCGTCGAGGACGAGAGAGGCCGCGTGCACCATCTCGATCGCGCAGCCGGCGTCGACGAGGCGCGGGCGGGGCGCGCCGAACAGCTCGCCCGCCAGGACGACGAGCACCGGCCTCACGCGCTTTCCCGGCGAGAGAAGGGCTTCGCGCGCGGCGAAAGGAAGGGGATCGCCCGGATGCTTCGCCGGGGTGTCCGCCCCGAGAAGGGCCGGAAGGCGCGTGTCCACCGCGATGCGCACCTCGCCGAGGAGGCGCGAAAGAGCGGAGGACAAAGGAGGCGCGGCCACGTCTGTCAATCGGGCGGAGGACGAACGCCGCGCCTCCCGGGACCCATCAGAAGCTCGCGAGCGCGTCCTTCTCGTTCGTGAAGACGTCGAATACGGTGATGAGCTGCGTCACCGTGAGGACGTCGCTGATCTTGGGCGGAAGGTTCACGAGCTTCAGCTTCGCGCCCTTGTTCGTGGCTGTCGTGTAGCAGCCCACGAGCTCTCCGATGCCCGAGGAGTCGATCGTCGAGACGTCCTTCATGTCGACGAGGAGCTTCATCGCACCGCCCGTGATGGCCGTGTGGATCGCTTCCCGCATCTGGAGGTCGCCCGAACCGATCGTGATCTTGCCGTGCAGCTCGACGATCTTGACGTCGCCGGCGTCGCGCGTGGTTACCGTGGTCTTCATCTCGTTTGCGCTCCCTTCTTCTGATCGGAATCGAAGTGCTTTCTCATCGTGAGAATCGTGCCGCCGCGCTCTCCGCGCGAGAACTCCACGTCGTCCATGAACGTCTTCATGTAGAAGATTCCGCGTCCCGACGTCTTCATCTGGTTTTCGGGCGCGAGCGGGTCCAGGACGGCAGTCGCCTCGAACCCCTCTCCCTCGTCGCCGACGACGATCTCGAGGCTGTTCGCGGTTCCCCCGAGGGAAAGCATCACGCGCCGGGAAGGATCCTGGCGGTTACCGTGCTTGATCGCATTCGCGAGCGCCTCGCGCAAGGCGACCCCGATCCAATGCTCGGCGTCGTTCTCGATCCCCCGCAGCCGGCATACGTACTCGAGCACCGCCTGGCCGAGCTCGAGGTTCTCGTACCGGCTGGAAAGCCAGAGGACGATGGGCCCCGGCGAAGCGGGGGACGATTCAGTCATCGCAAATGAACGAGGAGACGCGCTGGTAAGCTCGCCGCTCCGATGTTTCCCTCCACACTCATCCAGAAACGCGGGCGCATGATACGCGAGCGCAGCGCGCACCGTCCATCGATCCTGTCGTGCGGTCGGGGACTCCTCGCCGTGGCGCTCGCGGCGGCCGCGACGACCGGCGCGGCGGCGCCCGATGCCGGGCGCCCGATCGCCGAACGCCTTCCGGAGGCGGTGGCCAGCGCCCAGAAGCTGGTCGAGAAAGTCCGGGGCGTGCCTTTCCCGGGAAAGGTGGCGTCGGCGATCCTGCACGAGAAGGACCTGAGGCGAATTCTCGGCCAGAAGCTCGTCGAGGACCTGCCCGCGCCCTTCCCCCGCTACGCGGCCTCCCTCGCGGCCGTCGGCTTCTTCGACCCCGAACCTCTCCTCGAGCAGAAGCTCACGACGCTCTACGCCCGCCAGGTCGCCGGCTTCTACGATCCCGCCGAGAAGAAGTTCTTCATCGTGCCGGAGCGCATGGCCGAGACGGCGGCGGGAGCGCTCGCGCTGGGCCTCACGGCGGAGGCCCTGCTCGAAGACACTCTTCTGGCCCACGAGCTGACCCACGCGCTCCAGGACCGCCGCCTCGACCTCGTCCCGCGGCTCAAGGCGCTGCGCGATTCCTCCGACGGCCTGCTCGCGCTCGAGGCGTTCCTGGAAGGCGAGGCCACGGTCGTGATGATGGACGCGCTCCTCACGCAATTGCCCGACGAGGCGAAGGAGCTTCTCGGCGCCGAGACCCTCCCGGCGATCATGTCCGGCCTCGCCGCAGGAGCCAGCATCGAGGGCAGCGAGGGCGTGCCGCGCTTCTTCGTCAAGGAAATGCTCTTCCCGTACGTGGGGGGGACGGCGTGGATCCAGGCCAGGAGGAAAGCCGGCGGCTGGCCCGCCGTGGACGCCGCGTACGCCCGGCCTCCCCGCGCGACCTCCGAGATTCTCCACCCCGAACGGGCCTCGACCGCGCGCGTCCTCCTCGACTCCGGCGACCGCCCGTCCGCGGCGACGGTTCCCCGCGGAATGCGTCTGCTCTACGAGGACACGTTCGGAGAATGGATGCTCGGGGAGCTCCTGGAGCGCGCGGGAGCGGCGAACGCCGCCGAGCTCGCCGCCGAGTGGCAGGACGACCACGTCGTCTTTTTCGAGCCGAAGGAGTCACTGGGGGAGGGGCCGCTCCCGGTCGGGTTCGTCTGGCGCATGCGCGTGACTTCGCCCGCCGCCGCGAAGCGCATCACAGCGGCGCTCGAGCGACTCTACGAGCGGCCGGAAGGCCGGAGAGCCGCCAACGTGACCGCCACGGCCGACCGAGTGGAGGTCGTGCGCGGCCGCATGGCGGCGGCTTCCGCTCCGGACCGGACGTTCAGTCTCCCGCGAGCAATTTCAGCGCCGCCGGAAGGAAAATGAAGAGCTGAATCGCATCGAACGTGCCGTGCGCGAAGATCGACGCCACGGCGTTGCCGGTCTTCGCGAAGGCCACGGCGAGGACCGTCGTGATCGCGAGCAGCCCCACGAAGAAGAACGGCTCGCCGTAGCCGGCGTGGGCGAGCAGGAAGAAAGCCGAGGCGGGGACCACCCCCAGGCGGCGCTGGAGAAACGACCGGAAGTGGAATTCCTCGAGCGTCATCGCCATCAGAACGAGAAGGCCCCGCTGCGCGGCCGGGCGCGAGGCCAGCCAGCTCACGAGCGGCGGCACCGCGCGGTGCGGCTCGTAATCGAAGACCCGGAAAAGAAGAGCCGCGCCGAGCCCCACGACGATCGTGAGCGTCCAGCCGATGAGACCGAGAGCGATCCCCGCGCCGGCCTCGGCGCCGGGTCGTTTCGAGTCGAGCCCGAGAAAGGCGGCCGGGGACGGCCTTCCACTGAGGAGCCACCACGCGAAGAGGAAAACTGCGAGGAGCGCCTGCACGGCGAACACCTGCGAGAAGCGCAGCGACGAGATGTCGGGCGCTCGCCCTCCGGCGGCAGCGGGCAGGAGCGTCGTGGCGACGAGGACGACGGCGAGGAGGAGGAGCGCGAGGCGTTTTCTCCAAGGCGACGAAAAGAGATCCCGCCGAAAGGCACCCCTGCGGTCGGCCACGAAGACGATGGCGAAGATGAGCGGCAGGCCCGCGCCGAAAAGGAGAGATCTGTCGAGCGAGGTCACGCGTGGGAGCCCGGAGGGCGGAGGGACTCTAGCAGACGCCGGCGCCCGGGGCGCCGGGGCGCGTCACGACCGGGCGGGCGGCGGGGCGCCCGAGCAGGAAGCCCTGGCCCCAGGGAACGCCGAGGCTGCGCAGGCTTTCCAGCTCCGCGCGCCTCTCGATGCCCTCGGCGATCAGCTCGGCGTCGATGCGCTCGCCGAGCGCCGCGAGCGAACCCACGATTTCGCGCTTGATCCGGTCCTTGTCGAGGCCCACGACGAGCGTGTGGGCCACTTTCACGTACTCCGGCCGGAGCTGCACGATGGACTCGAGGCCCGAGTAGCCCGAGCCCGCGTCGTCGATCGCGAACCCGAAGCCGGCCGCGCGCAGCCGCCCGACGACCTCGCGAAACGCCGGGTAGTTGAAGACGACCTCTTTCTCCGAAAGCTCGAGCACGATGTCACCGTGCACGCGTCCCATCTCGGCGAGGTTGCGGTCGTCGAGGAACACCGAGTGCGTGAGAAGCCGCGCGGAGGCGTTCACGAAGAGGCGCTTTTTTCGCGCGGCCTTGGGGAGCGACGAGAAGACCGTCTCGACGCACAGGCTTTCGAGCTCGAGGAGAAGGTCTCCCTCGCGAGCCACGGCGAACAGCTCGTCGGGCATCTCGAGCTCGTGGCCCGAAGGTCCGCGGATGAGCGCCTCGTAGCCGAGGACCTCGCCCGAGGTCACGCCGACGATGGGCTGGAAGACGGCGCGCAGCCGCTTCGCCGACAAGAGGGCCTTGAGCCTCTCGACGAACGACTTCTTCTCGCCGCTCTCGCGGGCGTCGGCGAGCCGCGCCGCCTCGGCGAGCGCGCGCATGACCTGCCGCGACGGCCGCACGCGCGGATCGTCCGGGACGACGAGCGCGGTCGCGTGAATGTGCATGAGGTCGACCGCGGAGCGCCCGAGCGCCTGCTTCAGGCGGCGCCCGACGCCCTGGCGCAGGCGCGCGGCCTCCGCTTCCAGCGTCACGCCGCGCCGCCCGGGAGCGCGCCGCGCGACGTCGAAAAGAAGGAAGACTCCGTCGGAGCCGTTGAAGGACATCGCGAGGAGCCCCGGGGCGAGAGGAGAGCCCGTGACGTCCTCGCGAAGGCTCGCGGCCGTCACGCGCAGTATCCGGTCGTAGAGCTCCCATCCGTAGAGGCTCTCGACTCCCGCGAAGCGCCCGAGCTGGATGTAGACGACTCCGAGGTTCGCGACGCGCTCTCCCTTGAGATCGGCGAAGGGGTGCAGGGTCAGGCCCGTGACGGCGTCGTGGAGCAGCGACTCGAGACGCAGCCGCTCGATCTCGGGCACTTCGACCGACGATCTCTCGGCGACGAGCTTCAGGGAATCGGTTCGTGGCGCTTTCGTCATGGCTCTCCTCTTCCCGGCCGGAATGCCGTCAGGGCGCGCACGCGCGCCCTGAGCTCCTCGGTCCGAAACGGCTTCGTCAGGTGGTCGGTTCCGCCGACCTGCATCGCGGTGATCCGGTCGCGCACTTCGCCGCGCCCCGTCAGGAAGAGGATGGGCAGGTCGCGGGTGATCGGCTGGCGGCGCACGATCTCGCACAGCTCCCAGCCGGTCAGGCCCGGCATGCTGACGTCGAGGACCAGGAGCGCAGGCGGGTCCTTGAGGACGGCCCGGAGCGCGGTCGCGCCGTCGCTCGCCCCGTCAACCTCGAAGCCGTCGAGCGACAGGACCGCGGCCACCGCCTCGACCATCGCCGGGTCGTCGTCCACGACGAAGATGCGTCCGCTCACGCGCCGGCCTCGCGGGAGACGGGAAACATGATCGTGACCTCGAGCCCGTGGCCGGGCTCGGAGAGGAGCGAGATCTTCCCCCCGTTCTTTTCGAGCAGGTCCTTCGTGACGCCGAGGCCGATTCCCCGCCCCGGCACGCCGGCCGCCGACGTGGACGGGCTCCGCCAGGCGAACGTGAACGCGTGCTTCTGCTCCTCAGGCGTCATCCCGGCGCCCGTGTCGCTGATCACGACGAACGCGTGCTGCGCGACGACGCTCACCCTCACGCGGACCTGCCCGCCCGCCGGCGTGTACTTGACCGCGTTGTCGAGCACGTTGCGGAACACGCGCTGGAGCGCGACGGGATCCGCGGCGACGGGAATCTCCGCGCCCTCGGCGACGAACTCGAGGCGCAACCTTTCGCTGTGCGCGAGCCGGTACGACTCGACGAGCGTCGAGAGAACGCGCACGAGATCGGAGCGGGGGCCGAGCGGAGCTGCCGGCGCGACGGGTGAGGACATGGGCGGCGCGGATGCCGGCGCGCGCGGCGGCATGCCCGCGAGGGACTCCATGAACGCCATCTCGCGTGCGAGGCCCGCGAGGTGCGCTTCCGAAGGCAGCTCGCCGCGGCGTGCCGCCTCGGCCACGAGGTCGCCGTACACGCGAAGCACGGTGAGCGGCGACTTCAGGTCGTGAAGAATCTCGCTCCGCGGATCGCGCACCGCCGCGGGACTCGCGGGCGCGCTCTTCACGGCCTGCCGGACGGGCATGGGCGCATTCTCCACGCCGGAATTCCGCCCGGGCGCCGCCCAACGGAGGACGATCTCGACTCCAAGAACCGTCGCGGCCGGCCACAGAAAACGCAACGCGAGCGACCGCTCGGCGGCGGCCGTGGGTGCCGGAAACAGGACGGCGAGGAGAGCCAGGCCCGCGTACGTGCCCACGAGGAGGAAGCGCCCGCCCTCGCGCGAGATCGCCGCTTCGGCCGCGACGAGCACGAGCAGGAGCGGAAATAGGTCGCTCGAGGGGCCGCCCGTCTTCGCGAGCGCGACGAGCGCGAGTGCGAGCGGCACGAGAAGGCGGAGCGGCGCGGCAAACGGGCCCAGAAGCCGCGTTCCGAGAGACGTCGCGAGGAGCGCGCCGAGGGCGAGCGCGGAGGCCGCGAGAATCACAACGGCCAGCATGTCGGCGGGCGCGACGGCTCCGGACGCGAGCAGGACGAGGAGGGACAGGGACAGGAGGGCCGGCCCTAAGAGGCCCGCCCCCGCGGCAGCGCTCAGCGGCGGGCGCCCGTCCAGATCGACCTCGGGGGGCGGGCGCGCGACGACTCAGTGCACATAGGCGCAGCCGACCCGCAGGCGGCCGTCCGAAAGGGGGACCATGTTCACCTTACGCATCGCCACGCGATGCGGCTCGCCGCTGTACCGCTGCAGGATATCGCCCTCGAGGCGGTCGGGCGCTTTTTCCCGCGACGTGACGAACGCGAGCCCGCCATAAGAGATGTCGTACACCTCGGCGTGCGCGCCCCGTCCGGAGCCTCGGCCACCCATCTTCAGCGTCAGGCCCGGCACGCAGAAGCGCGGAAAGCGCCGCGTCCTCTCGAAGGGTTTTGCGTTCTGACGCTTCGAGGCGTAGAGGCGGATGTCGCTGATCTTGAGGAGGAAGTCGAGCATGCGGCCGTCCGTCGGGAACGTTGCGACCCCATAGTTGAGCCCCACCTTGAGGCCGACGCGAAGCGGAAGCCGGATGCCCGCCACCTTGTGCCGGATGCGCTCGGCGACGGCGAGGCTGTGCACGACGTCGCTGTTCGGGAGCACGGTCACGAACTCGTCGCCGCCGTACCGGCAGCCCGCGTCCACGACGCGCAGCGACTCTCGGATGACCCTCGCCGTGCGCACGAGGACTCCGTCGCCCACCGGGTGGCCGAGACGGTCGTTGATGGACTTGAAGCCGGCGAGATCCATCATGAGGACCGAGACGACTCCGCCCGCGCGCTCGGCACGCGAGACCTCGCGGTCGAGGTGGTCGTGGAGAAAGCGACGGTTGTAAAGACCCGTCAGCGGGTCGGTGATCGCGTTCACACGAAGGGCCGAGACCTCGTTGTCGGACAGGAGGCGCGGCTCCTTAAGCGTCCCGAGCCTGCTGTGGAACTCGTGAAGAAGCGCCGTCTGGAGCGACACGGGCGCCCCGAGGGCGCTCTCCATCTTCTCGAATGCGCGCTCCACACGCGCCCACAGCGGCGGCACGTCGTTGACCGGAACCGTCACGCCGATCCACTCCACGAGGAGAAGGCGAAGCAGCTCGGTGCGCGTGATGCCCACGCTCGCGGCGGCGAGATCGCGCTCGAAACGCTCGCGCGGGAAGCCCCGGGCGCGCCCGAGACGGGCCAGCCGGAATACCCTGGCGGAGAGCTCTTCTTCGGGTGCCATTCGTTCAGGCGTGTCGCCGGACCGAGACGGCGCCCGCGAGCCCGCCCTCGGCTTCGCGCGCGAGAGATTCCACCGCGCGCGCGACGTCCTCGACGGTCTCATCCACCGGGAAGACGAGCACGAGCTGGCCACCGTGGAGGAGATCCACGAGCTCGCTGTCGGTCCGGGCCCAGAGGACTCGTCCCTGCGCAACGAGGAGGCGCGCACCGGCGACGTCGGGCCTCGACGGGTCGAGGCGCTGAAGGGTCTCCACGACGCGACGCATCTCCTTGAGGCCGAGCCCGGCGGAGCGCAGCCGGCCCGCCACGCGGAGGCGCACGACGTCGCTGAACGAATAGCGGCGCTTCGAGCCGTAACCTCTGGCGCTCGCGAGGGACGGCGAGAAGAAGCCGAGCCGATCCCAATGATCGAGCTGCCGCGCGGAGAGCCCGGTCAGCCGCGCAACCTGCGCAGTCGAGAACGAAGACCGGAGGATCCGGTGATTGAATTTCACGCCTGTATTTTTCGATTATACCCATAACCCGAGCGAAAGTACTCCCGGATCGGATTCCCCGACCGGGGCTGTTACACTTCTTGCCCGCCTTTTTCATTCGCGGCGTTCACTCGAGGGTTTCGCGAGCATGCGTGAAGAGCTGAGCCGGATCGATCTCTCCCCCATCTCCGACCTCGTGCGTATCAAGAAAGAAGAGCAGCTCCTCGCGGAGCGCCTGAAGAGCATGGAAGTCCGCGCGGAAAAGGTGTCGTCACCCGTCTACGAGCGGGTCCGAAAGGACTACGAGACGAGGCGGGCGGCGCTCGAGCAGGAGTCGCGGCCCCTCAAGGAGCACGCGCGCCGCGAGTACCGGCGGCTTCAAGCCCTCCGGCGCGAGGTCGAGCAGGCCGTCGAGGCGGCGTCTTTCGACAAGGAAGAGGTCGACTTCCGCCGCGAGCTCGGCGAGTTCCCCGACGGCGCCTACAACGAGCGCCTCGCGGCCTGCGAGAAGCACCTCGCCGAGGAACGCCAGGACCTCGAGGCAGTCCTCCAGATGAAGGCCACGTTCCTCGACGCTTTCCGGTCCGAGGAGGACCTCGAGACGCCGGACTCCGCCTTCGCCGGACCCGCTCCATCGACTCCTCCGGCCCCGCGGCCCCCCGTGCGACCTGCCCCTCCGGCTCCTCCCGCCCCCCTGCCCGTCGAGAACGTCGTGAAGGCGCCGCCCCCGCCCCCACCGTACTCGCCGCCGCCGTACTCGCCCCCCCCCTCGCCCGTCGAGAACGTCATCAAACCGCCGCCTCCGTTCGGGAAGGTGCCGACCGTGGAGTCGCCCGAGCCTCCGGAGTCCACGATCGTCCTGACGCGGGCCCGCCTCGCGCTCCTGGACGGCGACAGGATCGTGAAGGAGTTCCCGCTGAAGCCCGGCGTCTCCATCCTCGGTCGCCTCGCCCTGAGCGACGTCCATCTGCCGACCCCTGACGTGTCGCGCAAGCACGCGCAGGTGATCGTCGGTCCGTCCGGAGTCTTCGTGGTCGACCTCGAGTCGGAGAACGGCGTCGTCGTGAACGGCAGGAAGGTGGACAAAGTGCAGCTCGTGGACGGCGACGTGCTCACGCTCGGCAAGCAGCGGCTCGTCTTCCACGACTGACGCCGCGCGGATCGCCGCTCCCGCTTCTTGACGCCGCTACCGCGGAATCCGATCATGCCGAACGGTGCGAGAGCCCGAAGGAATCGAGACCGCGCGACTCCTGCCGCCGGTGGGGGCGAACGCTCCCTTCGGCCTGCACGTCGTCCTGGATGTCTCTGGGGCCGATCGCGAGCAGTCGCCTTTCGTGCGGCTGTCCGAGGTCGACGACCTCGCCCGCGTCTATCTGGCGGCGGTGAAGGGGGACGACGGCACCCTGCTCGAGTTCTGTGCTCTGAAGCTGATGCCGGACGCCTGGCCGGACGGCGCGACGCCGGGCGCGCTCGAGACGACGAATGACGACCTCGAGCACCGCTGGGAAAGGGAGAAATCGCGTCTCCGCGACCTGAACGCGCTGTCGCCGCACTTCCCGCGCCTCGTCCGCCTCGACGCCTCGGCGGGAGAGGGCGCGGACCGCCTTCCCCCTCTCGTCTATTCGCACGCGGGGCGCTCCTTCTTCGTCCCGCCTTGTCCCGCCTGCCGGAGTCCGCTCTCGCTCTGCCGCGACGAGGCCTGGCTCTCCCGCACCGGTCTCCCGCCCTTCGCCTCGTCGCGGGAGCGCTTTCTCTGGTGCGAAAGCTGTGCCCAGGGCACCGGAGCGCCGACGGTCTACTCGACATCGCGGGTCTCTACGCCGGGCGCGACCGTCCGCTCCGCCACCGACCTGCTCGACGACCTGGGCCGCGCCCTTCGCGAAGTCTTCACGGAGCAGGAGGCCGCCTCCCTGGTCGGCGTGGAGACCGCGAGAGCCGCGCGGGGCCCGGACGTCTCCGGCGGCGCGGGTTTCCGGGGCCTCTTTACGCCCCTGACGCTCTACGGGTCGCCCTTCCTCGTGACCGTGGCGGCCCCCCTCGACCTCGAATCGCTCGCCGATGCGCTCGGCGGCCGGCCCTGGGAGGAATTTCCGGTCCGAATTGCCGGGGCGGGCGGAACGCTTCCCGCGCGCTGGGCGTGGCTCGCCGGAACGCCCGCGCCGACCCGGCGGCTCCTCTTCGCGCAGGAGAGCTCCGGCCTCGACGCCGTCGAGACCTTTCTCCTGAAACTGACCGCGTTCCGCCAGATCCTCGACGGCCTCATCGACTATTACCGGGCTGCGGGACGCCCGCACCTCGACCTCCACCCCCGACACCTCCTCTTCGAGCTTTCGGGAACCGGCGACGGCCTTCCGCTCTTCTGGACGTTTCAGGCGCGGATCCACGGGCTGGCTGCGGCCGCGGTGACGCTCCCCGCCCCGGGATCGCCGTCGGTCGTCCTGCCCGGACAGGCGCTGGCCGTTCCCTATGCGGCCCCCGAGATCCAGGAATTCCGCCTGGCCGGGTACCGGCCGTGCGAGCTCGTGTTCACCGACCTCGAGGAGGAGGGGACGGGGTCGCGGCGTTTCCGCCTCCGCGGCCGCGTCTCCGACGCGTACGGTCTCTATCCCTCGCCGCAGCCGCGCGACACGATCTTTCTGTCGATCCCGGACCCGACACTCGACTTCGGCTTCACCGGCCTCGCCGTCCGGGCGGCGCCCGGGGACATCCGCTCGGACGAAGCGGTGTTCGCGAGCGACCTCGTCGCGCTCGAGGAAACCGGCCTGCGCCGGCTCCGCCTCGCGCTCGGCACGAAGATCCCCGGGGCCCGCTACCGGGTCTTCCCGGATTTCGGCACTCCGAGCGATCTGCATGCCCTCGGCGTCTCCCTGCTCCGACTGCTGCTCCGAAACGACGGACAGGACGTTGCCGCCCTGCTCAAGGCGGTCAGCCGGCTCTCTCGAGAGGTCGCGGCGCTCGCACCCGGCGAGGCCCGGCGGAGCGTCACGCTCGCCGCGCTCCTCAGGCGCGTTCCGGACGCGGCGCCCGTCTTCTCGAAGACGCAGATCTTCTGGAGCCGCGACGACCGCCGGGACGGCCGGCCGAACGCCGTTCCGGAGGCGCTCTGGGAACGGGCGGTTCTCCTCGCGCTTCGCCTCGTCACGCGCGTCGCGGGCTTCTCGATCGCGGCCTCTCCCGCCGACTTCGATCCGCTCTTCCGGGAGGAGAAGCTCGAACGGATCGTCCCCGAAGTCGTGTCGCTCCTCGCCGAGCTGCAGTCTCTCCTCTTCGAGCGGCAAGCGGTGCACCTCGAGATCCAGCAAGTACTCGCCGAGATCCGCGAGAGCGAGCGCCCCTCCGAGGCGCGCCGATGAGCCAGCCGGCCTTCGTCGCCGTCGAGGTCTGGCTCGGACCGATGGAGGGGCTTCGCTACGTCACCCCGGCCGGGAGTGCGCCGGCCAGGATCCACATCGGCCGGGTCTCCCTGGACAAGAAGACGAACACGAAGAACGAGTTCGTCCTGTCGTACGGCCATGGCGTCTCCTCGACGCACGCGGAGCTCCGCTTCGAGCGCGGCCGGCTCTTCCTGAAGGATGCCGGGTCGACGAACGGGACCTCCATCCAGTCCGGTCAGGTCACCGGAGAGGTCGAGATCCGTTCGGGCGACGTCTTCCTCGTCTCCTCGACGCCGGTCAGGGTCCGGCTCGTCGACGCGCCACTTCCCGAGATGCCCTTCCCGCGCGTTCTCAGGGGAGAAGCGTGGCCGGACCCGGCGGTTCAGAGCATCGTGCGCGGCGCCCGCGAGGCGGCTGTCCAGCGCGGCGAGCTGTTTACCGACACGCGGCACCTCTGCGACTCGATCCTTCGCTCGCGCAGTGCGAGCGTTCAGCGGATCCTCCGGGACGCGAGCTGGTCGCGCGAGCAGGCGCTGACGGAGCTGTGGGAAGGCCGCCTCTTCGCGGGGCCGTACACGTGGCTGAACGACCTTTTCCTTCAGCCGATCGGTCTCAAGACCGGCTCCGACGAGCTGATCCTCTCGCCGAAGGTCGGCTTCCTCCTCGAGGAGTGCCAGCGCCGGTCCATCGAATCGTCGGCGATGGACCTCGAGACGATGCTGCGCCACGAGCTGTTGACGCTGCTCAGGCAGGACACGGAGAGCGCCGTGGGCTCGTGGCTCGCCCGGCGCCTTCCGGATCTCGCCGACAAGGAAGAGCCGAAGCCAAGACCGCCTGCCACGCCCCCTCGGCCCTCGCCGCCCGCCGCGGCCGCTCCGTCCGCTCCTGCCGAGAGCCGGCGCTCGGCTTCGCAGAAGATGAAGCCCCCGAGAGCCGCGGGAGTCGTCGTCGATCGCGCCGCGGATTTCATCGCTCCGGGCGAGAAGACTCCGAAAGCCGGATCACTGCCTCCCGTCGAAGGAGCAGGTCGTGACGGGGCCCTCGCCCCCGCCGGCCCCGGCGCCACGCTCGCCGGCGCTCCGCTCACCGAGGAGGAGACCGCTCTCGACCGAAAGGCGCGGGAGCTCGCCGACGCGATCCTGCGCGAATCCGCAGCCTACCGCTTCTCGACGCCGGCCGACCGGCGCGAGGCTCTCAGAGCGCTCGTCGTGAGGGAGCTTCACGCGCTCGCGCCTGCCGGGCGGCCACGCGTGCTGGATCAGCTGAGACTGCAATTTCCCGTCGTCGCGCCGGGCGACGTGCCGAATCTCGAGGAGGCCCGGCTCCGGCGCCGGGTGGCCGAGCTGGAGCGGCGCCTCGCCGAGGCGGCCTCTCGCCCGGCGGCAGCCGCGTCCAAATCGGCCGTGGCCTCGGCCATCCCGTGGCGGAACTTGCTGACACGGGAGGACGACAAAGCCTCGAACTTGGAGCCCCGGCTCGCGGTCCTCCGCGATGTCCTCCGTTTCGCGCAGGACGTCGAGACGTTCACCCTCGGCATCGTCGAGGCGATGACGATGCCGGGCGCCGAGACCGCGAGCTTCCGGCTGCCGAACTTCCGCGACCGGCTGAGCGGCTTCCTCGCCGCGGCCGCCGAGGGGAAGGACGTGAACCCGGACGACGTGGAGGACTATCTCGCCGAGCTGCGGCGCTGGCAGATCGCCATTTCGGCCGGACATCACGAGGCGCCGAAGTTGTGGTTCACGAAGCTCTGGAAGAGAATCAGCCCCGCAGTCATCGAGGCGGGGAAATCGGAAGCGGGGTGGAAGCTCCGCGGGGAGACGGCGGAATGGTGGAACCAGTATCGCGACCTCGTGAAGGACCTCAACCCCGATCTCGTCCAGGATCAGATTCTCCAGGCCGCGGCGCACTTCTCGCAGGCGGAGTTCCAGAAGCTCAACAAGAGGAAGTAAACGCAATGCCGACCTTCCACGGGAAGCCCGACCGGACCCTCCGCCTTGCCGTCCTCGCCCTCGCCGTCGCCGGCGCCGCGCTCGCCGGAGGGTGCGGCTCCGCTGCCGCGAAGGTCTCATTCACGTGCGCGCCCGAGATCAACGGCGGGACGCTCCTCACGGTCGACGTCGTCCGGGCCACCGAGCCCGAGGTCGAGAGGATCCGTGCCCTCGGCGAAAAGTGGTTCTACGACCCCCTCCGCGACTCGCTCAGGGACAGGACGCGCACCGCCACCTTTTCGCAGTCCGAGGGGCGCTGCGAGAAGGAGCTGACCATCCCGGCGGCCAAGACCGACAAGTTTCTCGTGATCGTCGCGGACTACCGGTTCCAGAGCGTCGACCCGGGGCGCTATCTGGTCGTCCTGCGCAGGGAGCAGTGGAAGGGCCGGACGATTCGGGTCCAGGTCCGAGACCGGGAATTCTCGATCGTCCAGCCGTGAAAAAAAGCCGGCCTGTCCTCTGGGCCGAGGGGATGTTCCTTCGGCCGCATCACCTGCAGGCGGCGGAGCGATTCCGGGAGGAGGCGCTTCACGACGAGGTGCGGCGCATCCAGCCCTTCTTCTGGGGCGTCACCCGGATGGAGGTCGCGTCGGATCAGCTCGAGAACTTCGTCTTCGAGCTTCGCGACATCGAGGCGAAGCTGAAGGACGGGTCCGTCCTCTCGGCCGGCACGAACCTCCGGATATTCCCCCGCCCGTTCAAGGCCGAGCTCGAGCAGGCCGGAGGGCGGATGGACGTCTTTCTCGGGGTTCCCGTTTTCCGCGAGGACGCGCCGAACACGTTCTTTCCCGGCGAGGACAGGCGGGGCCAGGACCGCCGCCTGACCGCCGAGGTCCTCGACGTGCCGGACGAGAACACCGGGGCGAATCGCCAGCCCGTCGAGACACGCCTCGTGAACGGGCGCATCTTCTTCGGGAACGAGAACCGGGACGGCTACGAGTGCGTGCCTCTCGCCATCGTGGAGCGCTCGGGCCAGGGCAAGAACTTCCCCATCCTCTCGAAGGACTTCATCCCCCCGGTGACGGAGATCGGGGCGTGCGCGGCGCTCCAGACCCTTTGCGAGTCGGTCACGAACCGGCTCGAGGCCAAGCACCGGCTCGTCCTGACCGAGGTGGCCGCGGGGCGCCTGGCCATCGAATCGGAGGGGACGTCGGGCTGGCAGACTCTCATGAAGCTGAAGATCCTCGGCAGCTTCGTCTACATCCTCCAGCAGCTCACGCGGATCCCGCGCGTGCATCCGTTCCCCGTCTACTGCGAGTTCGCCCGCCTTCTCGGAGACCTCGCCATCTTCGACGAGGGGCGCCGGCCCCTGAAGGTGCCGCTCTACGACCACGACCGTCTCGGCCCCTGCTTCTTCGACCTCTGCCACAACATCGAGCTGCTCACGGAAAAGGTCGTGGCGTCGCGCTTCATCCGGGTCGAGTTCGTCCTGAGGGACGACCTTCTCGTCGCGGAGATGCAGCCCGAATGGTTCACGGCCGAGGCGGAGTTCTTCCTGTCGGTGGAGACCGATCTGCCCGAGCGCGACCTGAAGGAACGGCTCAACACGATGAAGGTCGGCGCCGTGCACGACATTCCGCTCCTCCGGCAGCGTCGCCTCTTCGGCCTCGACCTCGAGATGCTCAAGCGCATCCCGTCCGGCCTGCCGGCCGGGGACGACCACTACTACTTCACCATCGAGAAGGAAGGGATCTACTGGTCCAATGTCGTGAAGGAACACGTGATGGCGGTCTCGGGCATGCTCGACCCGAAGCTCAAGTTCTACCTGTACGTCGTCTCCAAGCCGCTGAGTTCGACCCGTGGATAGCACCTCGACGACCGACCTGTTCCGCGTCTGCTCCCGTCTCTTCCTGTTCCTGAGCTCGTTCCGGCAGAAGGTCCGCCGCGGCGTGAAGCTCGAGCCCGACACAGTCGCCGCCGATCTCGAGGAGATCTTCGACGAGCAGGCGCGCGCCGTGAGGAGCGACCCGCGGCTCGACGCGCTCTACGAGAAGGCGCGGTACCCCCTCGTCGTCCTCGCGGACGAGATCCTCCTCCACTCCGGCTGGGATCACAGCGCCGAATGGGAGCAGCGCATCTTCGAGGAGAAGTACTTCAAGACGAACATCGGCGGCGACCAGTTCTTCTCGATCGCCAAGGACCTTCGTCCGGACGACGTGGAGCTCGCGGCGATCGTCTTCACCGGGCTCGCGCTCGGCTTCCGCGGCAAGTACCGCGAGCGCCCCGAGAAGGCCGTCGAGATCAAGAACCGCACCTACCGCCTCCTGGCGGAATACCTCGCGGACGTGGGCGAGAAGATCACCCCCGACGCGTACTACGTCACGGCGGCGCCGGCGCGCAAGCTCTCTCCCGCGGTCACGCTCGCGCGCGTGGCGATCGTCGGTGTGGGCATCCTCGTCCTCTACTACGCGATCACGTGGCTCATGTGGGCCCGCTCCGTCGACGACCTCCGGACCGTCGTCCAAGCGATGGGGCTGGCGTAGGCCATGCAGGAATTCCTCACGCTCCTCCGCGGGCTTCCGAAGCCGCTCAAGTACCTCGGCACGGCCCTCCTCTTCATCCCTCTCGGCTACTTCCTCATCCGCCTTCTCGGGCTCCAGAAATACTGGTGGCTCTTCCTCCTCGGACTTCTCCTCATCGTGGTGGCCGTCGTCATCTTCGAGCAGGTGCGCAAGGGCCGCGAGAAGCAGAAGGGCAAAGCCTTCGAGGGCGAGCTCCGGAAGGACTCGCAGTCCGCCGGCGCTTCGAAGGAGGAGGTTCGCGAGGCGCTGAAGGACCTCTCCGTCAAATGGCTGGAGGCGGTGCAGAACCTCAAGTCGGCCGGGCTCGACATCTACTCGCTGCCCTGGTACCTCCTCATCGGGGAGCCGCAGTCGGGAAAGAGCACGACCCTCAAGAACTCGGGGCTCGAGTTTCCCGTGGGGGGAGACGCGCTCTCGGGCGCCGGCGGAACGCGAAACTGCGACTGGTGGTTCGCGAACGAGGCCGTCATCCTCGACACGGCCGGGCGCTTCACGTTCCAGGAAGAGGCGGCTCCCGATGCCTCGGAGTGGTCGAGCTTCCTCAAGCTCCTCAGAAAGCACCGGCCCTACTGTCCCATCAACGGTGTCCTCGTGGTCATTCCCGCGACGTCGCTCCTCGAGGACACGCCGGAGGAGCAGGACAAGAAGGCGCAGAACATCCGGTCGAAGCTGATCCACATCCAGCGCCTCCTCGACATCAGGTTCCCGATCTTCTTCCTGATCACCAAGGCCGACCGCGCGCTCGGCTTCTCCGAGTTCTTCACGAAGCTCGACCCGGTCGAGCAGCGGCAGCTCGTCGGCTGGTCGAACTCCGCCGGCCCCGAGAAGCCGTACGACCCGGCCGTCGTGGATGCGGCCTGGGACCAGATCGTCACGCGCGTCCACAAGCTCCGGCTGAAGTTCCTCGCGAGCGAGGAGAACGTCGCGAACGCCGACCGCTTCCTCGTCTTCCCCGAGGAGCTGCGCGCCCTGAAGGACCCGGTCCGGCGCTATCTCGACGGCATCCTGACGCAGAGCCGCTACGACGAGCCCTTCGTCTTCCGCGGGTTCTACATCTCGAGCGGCGTCCAGCAGGGCAAGCCGATCGCGCAGGCCACGCGCGATCTCCTGAAGGGTCCCTCGGGCTCCCAGGGCGACATCATCGAAAGCCTCGAGAACATCTTCAAGAAATCGCGTGCGTTCTTCATCAAGGACTTCTACGAGAAGAAGGTCTTCCCCGAGCAGGGCCTCGTCACGAAGACTCGCGCGGCGGCCGAGCGCGAGAAGAAGACGACGCTCGTGTTCCGGATCCTGACGTGGGCGCTCCTGCCTCTGATCATCGTCACGATGATCCCGGCCTTCCTCTCGCTCCGGCGCATCCTGAACCCGATCCGCACGCATGCTGCGCAGGCGCAGGCGTGCATGAAGCAGCCCTGCACGATCGCCCAGAAGTACGAGCTGACCCGCCTCCTCTATGAAGACCGCGTCGAGCTCGGCAGGCACCCCTTCCTGCTCGGCCTCTTTCTGAGGGGCGCGAAGTCGAACGAAATCCACACCCTCCTCGCGACCGTCCAGCAGAAGCTCTTCTTCGACGGGGTCGTCCGGCCGCTCCTGAAGGAGTCCGAGGCGCGGATGGCCGCCTTGAACTGGGAGACCTTCTCGGACTACCCCGCGTTCTTCGGCGCCCTCCAGAGCTTCCTGTCGTGGCGCGGGTTCGACCAGTCCCTCAAGAAGGCGGACGGCACGGACGCCTTCCGCGCGGAGGACCTCCGCCTCCTCGGCCTCGTCAACTTCGCCCAGAAGACGAAGGGGATCGCGGGAAGCGAATATGCAGCCGAGATCGACGAGTGGGCCGCGCAGATCACGCCGGCGGACCCGCGGCCGGATGCGTTCGTCACCCAGCTCGCACGGGGGCGGACCGCCGGCGACCTGAGGGCCGCGGTCCCCGATCCGAGCCGTCCCGTCGACACGTTCGAGCGGTACTGGACCGTCGCAAACCTCGCGCGCTGGGATTGGAAGCTCATGAAGGGGCTGGAGGAATGGGTCCGGCTCTACACGGCGCTGACCGGGATCGTCGATCCCCAGCAGGCGAGCTACCTGAAGCGCACCGCCGACACCGCGAAGCCGTTCAAGGCGAATTTCGATGCCCTGAGCAAGCACCTCGAGACTCCGCGTCCTGGAGAGAAGGGCTTCCCCGGCGCGAACGTCGAGCAGTGGCAGCGCTACCTGAACGAGTCCTATGCGCAGCTCCTGACGGTCGGGCCGCCCGCCGCGCCCGCCGCGATCACGCCCGCCCCGGCCGCCCCCACGACGGCCGTCGGCGCCGCGCCGCCCCCTCTCCCGGCGCCGCCGCCGCCTTCGCTCCCGGGCGCCACGATTGCCCCAACCTTCCACCCCGCGGCGCAGACGCGCGTCAACACGTCGCGGCTTCAGGAGCTCATCGGTCGCCTCCAGGTCGACTACGCGAACCTGGGCGCGCAGAAGAGCGGCTTCGCCTTCCTCCTGGACGAGACGTCCACGCCCGGAAAGACAAAGCTTGCCAACGGGACCGTTCTCGTCAGCGGGCTCCTCTCCGACGTCGGCGCGTACTCGGACCTCGACGCCTTCCGGGCGAGCGACGACGGAAAGATCCTGACCCAGGTGAACACGATCTCGTCCCTGGACGGCAAGAAGCAGAAGCTCGAAGAGTGGCAGAAGCGACAGGAGGACCTGAAGAACGCGTCCGTCGCGAAGGCGGTGGACTTCGAGAAGACCATTCCGGACAGTCGCTTCCGCTGGAGCGAGGTCGGCCCCTTCGCGCGCCGCACCGCGGAACTCGCGCTCCTCGCGCGCGTGCTTCCCCCGGTGCAGGAGTTCCTGACCGCGTCCATCGGCCCGGGCTGCAACCCCGCCATCTGCTTCCAGAAGCCGTTTACGCAGATGATGATTCCCTACGGCAACGGCGTCGTCTCGCTCGCCGAACGGCAGACGAGCGCTCTCTCGCGCGACGATGCGCGAAACGACGTCAAGGGACTCTCGCAGGGAGAAATCGACTACCTGCAGCGCTTCCTCGACGCCACGGGCGCCCCCGTGAGGTCCGGAGGCGGCGGGTTCTCGATCCCGGGGTCGGCGCTGACGGCGCGCGCCTGGCGCACGTTCCAGATCGCCGTCGGGACGTGGTCTCCGGCCGGAGGGGGCGGCGGCGGCGGCGCGCCCGACCAGGCCGGACAGCTGACGCTCGCCGATCTGCAGGGCTTCGTTCAGACGAACGCGAACCTGAACCCGATCATCGGGTACTACAAGAGCCGCTTCGAGGCCCGCGTTTCAGCCAAACCGGCCGTGATCCCCGACTATCTCCTCGCCGCCGCCGACACGTTCAAGAAGACCGTCGGCGCTCTCGGCGACAAGGACGAGCTGAAGTCGTGGAAGCAGCTCGCGACGGGAGGCGAGGGCGCGACGCTGAGGGGGTGGCACGCCTTCACGGGCGACCTCAGGATCCGGAGCGGCCCCCACGGCCGATCGCTGAAGAGCCTCGAGGACCGCGGCGCCAGCCTGATCAAGACCGCGATCGAGCCGCAGTTCAACCCCAGGTGGGACGCCCTTTACCAGCGGCTCGCATCCTGCTGCTCAGGACAGTTTCCGTTCATCACTGCGAGCCGATTGAAGCAGGAGCGCGCCGATTACGCCGCCGAGCGTGTCTCGGGCACGCTATCAATCCGGCGGAACCTCCCCACGATCGGGCAGGCTGACGTCCTCGGCGTCCTGACGGAGGTCGGCGTCCTCTCCGACGAATACGCCGTCGACCCTCTCCTCGGCGGCGCAGAACCGTCGTTCGACTTCATCCAGCAGAACCGGGGCGCCCTCGCGGTGGCCCGGGGCTGGCAGCGCTTCATCAGCGGCGCCGGCTCCGGGGCGTCCGCCTCGCTCGCCGGCAAGCCGGGGGGCCCGGGTGGGCGAGAGGTCGCCGTGCTCGCAATCGACCGCGAGCCCGGCGCGGGACGCCGTCCGCTGAAAGACCGAGTCTCGCAGATAACGCTTTTCGACCGGGGCGTGATCCTGCGCCCCTCGACGGACATCAAGTCGCAGAGGATTCCACCTCCGTTCGCCTGGCGGCTCAGCTCGGCAGACGCCCTGCTCACGATCAGCGGCCGGAACGAGCAGTCCGGGGAAGGAGGATGGACGAGCACGTACGAGGTGACCGGCGGGCCCCTGAAGCTCTTCTATTTCATCCGGCTCGCGAGCGAGACGCGAACGGACCTCTCGGATCCGAAGGTCTGGACCATTCGCGTTCAGATCCCGGACGGGAAGAACCCGCGGGAGCTGCTCGAAGGAGCGTTCGAAGTTCGCCTCGACGAGCCGATGCCTCCGATCCTCCCGAACTGAAGGCCCTCGAGAGAGCCCGATGGGTTTCCTTTCCCGATTTCGCCAGCCGTCGGCGGACGACCCGCCCCCGACCGAGTCCTGGCCTCTCTTCGCGTTCGGAAAGCTCCCCGTCTACAAGGACTTCATCTCCGCAGGGCTCACCGACGACGCCTCGCGCGAGTTCCGCGACTGGCTGTCCAACGGATTCAGCCGCCACTGGTCGACCCGCGACGACTGCCGACCGAGGGAGATCCCTCTCCACGCTTTCATGCTCCGCCTGCCCGCAAGCCGCAAGATCGCCGTCGGGGCCCTCTGGGGGAGCACCGACCAGGGAGGCCTCCGGAAGTTTCCGTTCGCCCTCTTCACGATCCTGCCCGGCGGAAGACCGGCAGCTTCCGTGTTGACGGCGCTCGACTACCTCCCTGTCTTCGAAACCCGCGCCAGAGAGATCCGGCGGAAGTACGACTCCGGGGGCTCCCTGGCCGCGGTCTACCAGGAGCTCCGAGGAGCGCGGATCGAGATTCCCATCCGGAAAGAGGAGCAGATCCGGCTGCGGCTCGCCGAGGCGCTCGCACGCTCACGCGTCGGACCTCTCGCCACGGCCCTCTTCGGAAGCGACGCGGCGGCGCAATGGGCCGCTCTCCTCTCCGGCCTCGACGCGGCCGCCCGAAGCCCCACCGCGGGAGCGGCGGCCTTCCGCCTTCCGCTCGCCGACGGGACGCCGCCGCTTCATCAGATGAAGCTGTGGACCCTGAGGCTCGCAAAAACCTCGCCGGCGGGAGCAGGTCCGATCGGCGTTCTCTACCGAACCGGAGGCGAGCTGCCTCGCGGCGTGTTTTTTTTCCGCGATGCGAGAGCGGAAGACATCCTCCTCCTCCACCCGGAGGCGATTCCCACCGATTTCGTCGAGGAAATCCCGAAACCCGTCCCCCGAAGGGCAGGGGAGGCAGTAATCGAATCGACGGTGGCCGTCGACGCGCCGGCGACCAGTCCGCCAGCAACCAGTCCGCCGGCAACCAGCGTGCCGGCGACCGAGCCGCCACCGACCGCGGTGGCGCCGCCCCCGGAGCCCACAGTTCCCGCCGAGACGAGCCCGCCTCCCGAGGCCGCCCCTCCGGCCGGGACGCCGCTCGTCGGAGAGATTCTCATGCTGGGAGCGGCGGCGGGACCCGCCGAAGTCCGGCCGATCGTCCTTCCCACTGGTCCCGCGCACGATGCCGCTCCGGAGGCGCTCGCCGTTTCGCTGGAACCGGCAGTCCTCGAACCACCCTCTGCTTCGGAAGCGCCGGCCATTTCGGAAAACCCGGCTGTCCTGGAACCACCCGCCGTTCCGGAGTCACCCCCGGCTTCGGCCTCAGTCGCGCCCGCCGCCGACGCATCTCCAGCTGAACCGTCGCCGCCCGTCTCCGTTCCTTCGCCGGAACCCGCCGGCTGGGACCTCCCGCTCGCCTCCCTCCTCGAAACCGGCTGACTCCGACCCGCGGCCGACCGGCATCTTCCGTATCTCTTGACGCAGGGCATATGATCCGCCCCGCGTTCCCGGCGAACGGCGTGAAAGGACAAGGCCATGGCGCTCGTGGACATGTTCCTGAAGCTCGACGGAGTCGACGGCGAAAGCCAGGACCCCGAGCACAAGGGCGAGATCCAGATCGACGGTTTTATCCTGGGTGCGGTGAGCCCCCGCGATGCCTTCACGAACCAGGCCGCCGGCGCCGTGCGGATGTCGCACGTGACGATCCGCGCCAACGTCGACAAGTCGACTCCGAAGCTCTTCACGAAGATCACGAAGAACGAAAAGATCCCGTCCGCTGTCCTGACGTGCCGCAGGGCGGGGAAGGAGCAGTTCGAGTATTTCAAGGTGACGCTTTCCGAGGTCCTCGTCGTGAAGGTGCAGGCCGGGGACCTCAAAGCCGAAGGAGGTGACGTGGTCCCGCAGTGCGAATTCGACCTTGCGTACGGGAAGATCGAGATCAGCGCCAAGGAGCAGACGAGCAAAGGTCCGACGTCGGGTCCGGTCGTATGCAGCTTCAACCTGATGACGAACGCGTGAGAGACGTTCGTTCTGGGTCTCGACTCGCAGGCCGCAGTCGGTGGGTTCCTGATGATCGCCGTCACGCGTCTGTCGCAGTGAGGTTGAATTCCACCGCGTACGGCCTATGTTTGCCGGAGAGAGCGAGCGACGAGAGAACGTAAACAACGGAGAAGAGCGAGCAACCACTACCATCACGAACACCCAAAGGAATTGAGTGAAAGGAGCAGCCCATGGCAGTAGACTATTTTCTGAAGATCGACGGGGCAGACGGCGAGAGTATGCAGGAGGGTCACGAGAACGAGATCGATCTCCAGTCCTGGTCGTGGGGCGAGACACAGTCCGGCTCGTTCTCGGAAGGAGGCGGCGGCGGCGCCGGGAAGGTCTCCATGCAGGACTTCCACTTCGTGATGAAGGTCAACCAGGCCTCGCCGAAGCTGATGTGCAACTGCGCTACGGGCGAGCATTTCGAGAAGGCGATGTTGACGTGCCGCAAGGCAGGCGGGAAGGCGGAGGAGTACCTGAAGATCAAGTTCACCGACCTCATCGTGTCCAGCTACCAGACGGGCGGCTCGTCGGGCGACGACATCCCGCTGGACCAGATCTCGCTGGCCTACGCCAAGATCGAGTATGGGTACGCGAAGCAGAACAAGAAAGGCGGCCTCGAGGCCATGGTGTGGAAGGGCTTTGATGTCCAGAAGGGCAAGGCGAGCTAGAGTCCCTCGAGCTCACTCCTCGTTCCATCCCGAAGGCCCTCGCCGCCCCGCGAGGGCCTTCTTCATTTGTTCTCAGTCCGAAGCGGCGGGAGATGAGAGGTGGAACTCGAGCTGCCGGGCCTCGAACAGCGCCACGTCGTCTTCGTCCACCTGGAACGTCTTGAGCCCTGCGCCGCGGGTCAGGTCGTCGGCCAGCGGCAGCCAGGCCGTCATCCTCCCGAGGCGGACCTGGTCGTCCGCGTTCCGGCAAGTCCCTTCGTAGAGAGCCGGCACGAACACGTCGCCGACCGTGCCGTCCAGGGCCTCGACCTTCGCGCGGGCCCAGACGAGGTCCCGGAGCTTCGACGGGGGGCTGACTTCCATGCGGCGGACCTGCTCGAACGGAAGCCACGTGTACTTGTCCTTCACGATCAGCTCCAGGACGGGCCCGATCACGTCGTCGCACTCGCGGAAGTCGGCGAAGGGCCGTCCGTTCAGCATTCCCGGGAGCGCGGGGCGCTCTTCTTCGGCCCGATCGAGGATGGTCCTGGCCTCCGCGAAGTTTCCCTCGCGGATCCGGTTGATGGCCTCCAGGTGTCGGTCCACGTACGGGGGTGGCTCGTTCAGGAAGTGGGGATGGAGGCCCTCCGAGAAGAGGCGTTCCCTCGTGCGCTCGGCCTGGATGTTCGCGAGGTACACCTGCACCGCGAGGGCCTCGTTCGGGCCGGCCTGCCCGAGAACCTCGATCTGCTTCTGGGCACGGTCCCAGTCGCCCGCGAACGAGAGGAGCTCGAACAGAAAAATTCGCGTGGGACCGTCTGCCGGGTTCGCCTTGACCTCGGCAGTGAGGGCCTGGATCGCCGCCTGGAGTTGACCGGCCTGATAGAGTTCGCGTGGTGTCGACATGGTCTATCCTCGCTTCTCGAGCAGCTCTTGACCGGGGTTCGCGCCGTCGCTATTCTTCCCGCATTCTAACTGTTGCTCTCCGAATGGCATAAGCGTCTTTCTAGCCGGAGGAAATCGTCGCGATGCCGTCAGCTCCCGTTTTCAACCTGGACGCCTTGCTCGCGCCGATCGCGGGGGAAAATCCGAGCGGGGAGAACCTCCAGTACTCGGGGCTCCACGACGAGATCCGCGAGGCGCGCCGTGCCGATGACGACGTCGCCCAGGGCGACTGGGTTCGGGAGCTGAAGGTCGCCGACTGGGAGAAGGTGGCCGAGCTCGCCGGCGAGAACCTGAGCGGCAAGACGAAGGACCTCCAGATCGTCGCCTGGCTTTCCGAAGCCGCCGTGACCATGAACGGATTCCCGGGCCTGAGGGACTCGCTGAAGCTCGCGAACGGGCTTCTCGAGACCTTCTGGGACACGGTGTATCCGGAGATCGACGAGGGAAACGATCTCGAGGCGCGGGCCAATGCCCTCGCATGGCTGGACCGCCAGGCCTCGGAGGCTGCCCGGAAGGTCCCGCTGACGAAGCGCGCCGGTGCGAACTACGGCTTCTTCCAGTGGGAAGACGCCCTGCAGTACGACTTTCCGGCCGACACGTCGAAGCTCTCCAGCGAAGCGCTCAAGCAGCTCGAGGAGAAGCGCGCACGCGCCCAGGCGGACGGGAAGACCACGGGCGAGGAGATCCGGAAAGCCAAGAGCGAGACGCGCCGCGCCTTCTACGAGGAGGTCTTTTCGGACGTCAACGAGAGCTGGGCGGCTCTGAAGGCCCTCGACAAGCAGATGGACGCGCGCTTCGCGCGCCAGACTCCGGGGCTCGGCAGCCTCACGAAAACTCTCGACGGCGTCCGGACGCTGCTCGAGAAGGTCGTCAAGGAGAAGAGGATCGAGGAGCCGGACCCGTCCGACGCCGTGGAAGGGGCCGAGGGGGCGACAGCGGGAGGAGGCGCGGGCGGGCCGGGTGGGTCCATTCGGGCACGGGACCAGGCGCTCGCCCAGCTCTCACAGGTCGCCGACTACTTCCGGAGGACCGAGCCGCACAGCCCGGTCTCGTACCTCGTACAGCGCGCCATCGCGTGGGGGCAGATGCCGCTCGACGCATGGCTCGTCGACGTGATCAAGGACAACAACGTTCTCGCCGGTCTGCGCGAAATTCTCGGTCTCAAGGACGAGTCCGGCGGGGGTTGAGGGAGGGAACCATGCCGAAGAAGGAAAGTATCCAGCAGAAACTGAAGAGGATTCGCCCTCCCCGCGTACAGATCACGTACGACGTGGAGATCGGCGGGGCCATCGAGATGAAGGAGCTGCCGTTCGTCGTCGGAGTCCTCGGCGACTTCTCGGGCCAGCCCGTCGAGCCTCTCCCGAGGCTGAAAGACCGGAAGCTGATCGAGATCGACCGCGACAACTTCGATACCGTGCTCGCGGCGCAGGCGCCGCGCCTGGCCCTTCGCGTCGACAACAAGCTGTCCGACGACGGCAGCAAGATGAACGTCGAGATGAAGTTCAACAACATGACGGACTTCGAGCCCGATCAGGTGGTCCAGCAGGTCGAGCCCCTGAGAAAGCTCGTCGAAGCGCGCCAGAAGCTCCGCGATATCCTGTCGAAGACCGACGGTAACGACAAGCTGGAAGAAATGCTGACGGATCTCCTCAAGGACCCGAACGCCCAGAAGCAGCTCGGAAAGCAGCTCGGTGTCGTAACGGACGAGGAAGGGAAGAAGGAAGAACCCCATGAGTAAGAACCCAGAGAAGAAGGCCGAGGCCGAATCCGTCGTTCAGGAGCAGGACGGGGGTCTTCTCAACAAGATCCTCGACAGCGGGCGCCTGGCCCTTCGCGAGGACCAGGTCGACAACGCCAAGAACATGCTGGCCGAGTTCGTTCAGCAGGCCCTTCAGGGGCAGGTCGTCCTCTCCAAGGACCTCGAACACACGATCAACACGCGCATCGCGGCGATCGACAAGCTCGTGTCGGCGCAGCTCAACGAGGTGATGCACCACCCGGACTTCCAGAAGCTCGAGGGAAGCTGGCGCGGCTTGAAGCATCTCGTGTTCGAGAGCGAGACCTCGACGATGCTCAAGATCCGCGTTCTGAACGTGTCCAAGAAGGATCTCCTGAAGGACCTCGAGCGGGCCGCGGAATTCGACCAGTCCGCCCTCTTCAAGAAGGTCTACGAAGAAGAGTACGGCACGTTCGGCGGCGCCCCGTTCGGCGCCCTGATCGGGGATTACGAGTTCGGCAATCACCCGCAGGACATGTCGCTCCTCGAGAAGATCTCGGGCGTTGCCGCCGCGGCCAACGCGCCCTTCATCTCGGCCGCCTCGCCCGAGATGTTCGGGTGGCAGACCTTTACCGAGCTGACCGAGGTGCGTGACCTGGCCAAGATCTTCGATCGGACCGAGTATGCGAAGTGGCGCTCGTTCCGCGACTCGGAGGACTCGCGCTACGTGGGGCTCACCCTCCCCCATACTCTCATGCGTCTCCCATACGGCGCGGACACCGTCCCGACCGAGACTTTCAATTTCGAGGAGGACGTGGACGGCAAGGACCACAAGAAGTACCTCTGGGGGAACGCCGCCTACTCGTTCGGGACGCGCCTGACCGAGGCCTTCTCGCTCTACAACTGGACCGTCGCGATCCGCGGCGTGGAGGGTGGCGGGCTCGTACAGGGGCTTCCGGTTCACACCTTCCAGACCGACGAAGGCGACGTGGCGCTGAAGTGCCCGACCGAGATCTCGATCACCGATCGCCGCGAGAAGGAGTTTTCGGACCTCGGTTTCCTCTCCCTCGTTCACTGTAAGAACACCGACTACGCGGCGTTCTTCGGCGGGCAGTCGGCCCAGAAGGCGAAGAAGTACGACACCGATTTCGCGAACGCGAACGCGCGCCTCTCGACGCAGCTCCCCTACATCTTCGCCGTGTCCCGTTTCGCCCACTACCTGAAGACGATCATGCGGGACAAGATCGGCAGCTTCGCTTCGCGCAAGGACGTGGAATATTTCCTCAACAAGTGGATCATGAACTACGTCACGCCCGACGACACGGCCTCGCCGGCCATCAAAGCGCAGTTTCCCCTTCGTGAGGCCCGCATCGAAGTGGCGGAAGTTCCGGGCAAGCCCGGCGTCTACAAGGCGATCGCCTTCCTCAGGCCGCACTTCCAGCTCGACGAGCTGTCGGTCTCCCTGCGGCTGGTGGCGGAGCTGCCGCCTCCGACGAGAGGGTAGGGGACGGGACGGCCAAAGGCCGGCGAGTTTCCTCGCCGGCCTCGGCACCCGCCCCGCGACGCGCCATGCCGAGGATCGACGAGGAGATCCGGATCAACCTGTCGGTCCTGGACCGGCTCATCGACTTCGATCCTGACGTGAAGACAGAGCCTCCCTCCTCGCGATCGAAAGCCCTCCGCCAGGTCAAACAGGCCCTCAGGCGAGACCTCGAGTGGCTCCTCAACACGCGCCGCGTGCTCGAGGTGCCCGGCGAGCTGCCGCTCCTTGCCGAATCCATGCTCGCCTACGGCCTTCCGGACTTCACCAACTTGAGCGTGAAAAGCGCCGAGGACCAGCACGACCTCACCCGCGCGCTCGAACTCACGCTGAAGCGGTTCGAGCCTCGCCTCGAGGACGTCGTCGTCACGGTCGCGAACGCGTCCGTCCTCGAGCGCGCCTTCCGCTTCAAGATCGAGGCGCGGCTGCGCATCGACCCGGTCCCCGAACCGATCTCGTTCGACACCACGCTTCAGCTCGGGAGCGGAAACTTCGCGGTCAAGGGCGACTGATGCGCAGCGATCTCCTGGAGTATTACGAGCGCGAGCTGACGTTCCTGCGGCAGATGGGGGCCGAGTTCGCCGACAAGTACCCGAAGGTCGCGTCCCGCCTGCAGCTCGAGCCGGACAAGTGCGAGGACCCGCACGTCGAACGGCTTCTCGAGGCCTTCGCGTTCCTCGCGGCGCGCGTGCGCCTCAAGATCGACGACGAGTTCCCGGAGATCACGGAATCGCTCCTCGGGATCCTGTACCCCACGTTTCTCGCACCGGTGCCCTCGATGTCCGTGGTTCAGTTCGTCCTCAATCCCGAGCAGGTGAGCATGCAAACGGGGCAGACGATTCCGAAAGGCTCGACGCTCGCGTCCGCCCCCGTCGACGGAATCCCGTGCCGCTTCCGGACCGCTTATCCGGTCACGATCTGGCCCGTCGAGGTGAGAGCCGCCCGCTTCGAACAGGCGCCCGCTGTCACGATCGCGGGGCGCGATGCGCGGACGATGCTCCACCTCGAACTGCGCATCCTGGGGGGCGCAGCGCTGTCCGAGCTCAAGGAGAAATCGGTCGAGGGCATCGAGCTCCCGCTCTCCCGACTTCGCTTCTACCTGCAGGGCGAAGGCAAGGTAGTCCACTCGCTCTACGAGACGCTCTTCAACGACGCGCTCGCCGTCGAGCTCCGGCCTCAGGCCTCGTCGCCCGACTCCGCGGTGCTCACGCTGGGGCCGGAGGCTCTCCGGCCGGTCGGCTTCGGCGACGACGAGACGCTATTGCCGACTCCGGATCGCCTCTTCCAGGGTTACCGCGTCATCCAGGAATACTTCTCCTTTCCAGAGAAGTACCTCTTCGTTGACCTCGACGGGCTCGAGCGGCTCCAGGGAGGTGCCTTCACGGACACGCTCGACGTCAAGATCCTCCTGGGGCGTCCTTTCGCCGCGGAACGGAGCATCTCGGCGCAGACCTTCCGGCTGCACGCCACTCCGATCGTCAACCTCTTCTCGCAGATGGCCGAGCCCATCCGGGTGACCCATCTGAGTCACGAGTACCGCGTCATCCCGAACCTGAAGCGGCCGGGGGCGCACGAGGTCTGGTCGGTCGACAGCGTGACTTCGACGGGCGCCGACATCGAGACCGTACGGACGTACCAGCCGTTCTTCGCGTTCCGCCACGATGCGGAGCGCGCGGGCCAGCAGACCCTGTGGCACGCGAGCCGGCGCCCGTCCGAACGCAAGGACGACGAAGGCACGGAGGTCTACCTGTCGCTCGTGGACATGAGCTTCGATCCGAGCGTGCCCGACACCGACACCCTGACCGTGCACGTGACCAGCTCGAACCGCGACCTTCCGGCGCGACTCCCGTTCGGCAGTGCCGAGGGAGACTTCCAGCTCGAGGGGCCAGGGGTCTTCACCGCGATCCGAAGCCTCGTGAAGCCGACGGCGAGCCTCCGGCCGCCGCTCCGGCGCGGGGCGCACTGGAGGCTCATCTCGCACCTCGCCCTGAACGTCCTGTCGCTCGTCGAGCGCGAGGGAGAGAAGGGTCCCGAGGCGCTGCGGGAGATCCTGCGGCTCTACGACATCTCCGATTCGTCGGTCACCCGACAGCAGATCGACGGGATCTCGAAGCTCTCCGCGCGCCGCGTCGTCCGGCCGCTCCGCGACATCCACCCGGGATTCGTGAGGGGGCTCGAGGTGTCGATCGAGCTCGACGAGCAGAACTTCGTCGGCTCGGGCGTCTACCTCTTCGCGTCCGTGCTCGAGCGTTTCCTCTCGCTCTACGCCTCCGTGAACTCCTTCAGCCAGCTCGTGGCGTCGACGAAGCAGCGCGAGGGAGTCATGCGCCGCTGGCTGCCGCGCACCGGCGACCAGATCGTGCTTTGAGCGAGCGCCTGCGGACGCGCCCCGAGCACTTCGGGTTCTTCCAGGCTGTCCGGCTGCTGGCGCGGCTCTCACCGTCGCGCGTCCCGGTCGGCCACGACGGACCGCCCGCACGCGAGACTGCGCGCTTCAGAACCCGCGCCACCCTGGGGTTCCCGCCGAGCGAGATTCACGACCTCCGCGATCCCGATGACCCCGACCGTCCGCCCGAGGTCACCGTCGCGATCGGAGGAACGACCGGACCGCTCGGCGTTCTTCCCATCCCGTACACCGAGCTCCTGATCGAGCGGGTCCGCTACAAGGACTATGCGCTCTGGGAGTTCCTCGACCTCTTCAACCACCGCTTCCTGTCGCTTTTCCACCGCGCCTGGCAGAAGTACCGCTTCCCCGTGGTGTACGAGAGCGGCGGCGACGATCCCTTCGCCGACGGCCTCTTCGCGCTGATCGGCCTCGGCACGGGCGGGCTCCGCGGGCGCCAGAGCGTCTCCGACGACGCGCATCTCTTGTACGCCGGCCTCATCGCGCAACGCCCGCACTCCGCGAGCGCGATCGAGGGAATCCTCCGCGACTACTTTCGGGTCCCGGCCGCGACGCGGCAGTTCGTCGGACAGTGGCTGGACCTGGAGCCGGAAGACGCGTCGAGACTGGGGGCCAAGAACAGCCGCCTCGGCGTCGACCTCGTGTGCGGCGACCATGTCTGGAACAACCAGTCCCGCTTCCGGATCCGGCTCGGCCCGCTGGGATTCACCTCCTTCCAGGTCTTTCTGCCGCGCGGGAGCGGCTGGAGGCCGCTGAACGACCTCGTCCGATTCCTCGTCGGGGTCGAGTACGACTTCGACGTGCAGCTCGTCCTGAAGAAAGAGGAGATCCCCGAGTGCCACCTGAGGTCCGGCGCCGCCGCCCCGCCGATGCTCGGCTGGACGACTTGGCTCAAGAGCGCTCCCTCGCCCGAAGACGCCTCGGACCTGATTCTCGAGTCCTTGAATTAGGATACGGACCCGTCCCAGAGCGCGAGAAGAGGAAGGAAGTCCATGAGCGCGAATCTGAAATCCCTCATCGGCCGACTGAACGACACCTGCCGGAACGCCCTCGAGGGGGCGGCCGGGCTCTGCCTGTCGCGGACGAACTACGACGTCGACGTCGAGCACCTGCTGGTCAAGCTGGGCGAAACGCCGGACACGGATCTCCACCGGATCCTCCGCCGGTTCGAGATCGACGAATCCCGGCTCGCGAAGGACCTCGTGCGATCGCTCGACCGGCTCAAGACCGGAAACAGCCGCACGCCTGCCCTCTCCCCCCGCCTCCCGAAACTCGTCGAAGAAGCCTGGCTCGTGGGCTCGATCGATTTCGGCGCCTCACGGGTCCGCTCCTCGCACATCCTCCTCGCTCTCCTCGAGAAGGACGAATTCGCCCGCCTCGCGCGCGAGATCTCCAAGGAGTTCGCGGCGATCTCCGTCGAGGCGCTCCGGAAGGAGTTCAACAAGATCGTGTCGGGCTCGGTGGAAGACCGCGACGCGGCGCAGCTCGGCGAAGCGCCGGCCGGCGACGCGGCGGGTGGAGCGACGGGAGTCCCCGGACGGACGAAGGCGCTCGACCAGTACACCGTCGACCTGACGGCGCGTGCGAAAGCCGGCCACATCGACCCGATCCTTGGACGGGACTTCGAGATCCGCCAGGTCATCGACATCCTCACGCGTCGCCGGCAGAACAACCCCATTCTCACCGGAGAGGCCGGGGTCGGGAAGACGGCCGTCGTCGAGGGCTTCGCGCTCCGCATCGCCCAGGGAGACGTTCCGGGCCCGCTGAAGAACGTCGCCGTGAGAACTCTCGACCTCGGGCTCCTTCAGGCCGGAGCCGGAATCAAGGGCGAGTTCGAGAACCGCCTGAAGACGGTCATCGAGGAGGTGAAGTCCTCGCCCCAGCCGATCATCGTCTTCATCGACGAGGCGCACACGATGATCGGCGCCGGCGGCCAGGCCGGGCAGAACGACGCCGCGAACCTCCTGAAGCCCGCCCTCGCCCGCGGCGAGCTGCGGACCATCGCGGCGACGACCTGGGCCGAGTACAAGAAGTACTTCGAGAAGGACGCCGCTCTCGCGCGGCGCTTCCAGGTCGTCAAGGTCGAGGAGCCGACCGAGGCGGTCGGCATCATCATGATGCGAGGCCTCACGGAGCCTCTCGAGAACCACCACAAGGTGCGGATCCTCGACGAGGCCGTGGAGGACTCCGTCCGGCTGTCGCACCGTTACATCTCGGGTCGCCAGCTTCCGGACAAGTCCGTCTCTGTTCTGGACACCGCCTGCGCGCGCGTGGCGATCGGCCAGGCGGCGACGCCCCCCGCGGTCGAGGACGCCCAGCGGGCGATCGACCACAGCACCGCCGAGATGGAGGCCCTCGCGCGCGAGGAAGCGACTGGCGTCGACCACAAGGAGCGGCTCGGCGAGCTCGCGATCACGAAGGCGGCGGCGGCGGAGAGCCTGGCCCGCCTGAAGGGGCAGTGGGACAAGGAGCGGGAGCTGATCGGGAAGATTCGCGAGGTGAGGTCGAAGCTAGAGGAGCTGGCCGCCCCGAAGAAGAAGGAACCCGACGCGAAGACGGCGGCGGCCTCCGCTGCTCCCCCGACGCCTGCGGCCCCCCCGCAGGACCCGGCGGCGCTCCGGGCCGAGCTCGACACGCTCAACAAGGAGCTCGAGAAGGTGCAGGGGGAAACGCCCCTCATGCAGGCCTGCGTCAACTCGCAGACCATCGCCGAGGTCATCTCCGGGTGGACCGGGATTCCGGTCGGAAAGATGCTGACCGACGAGATCCACACGGTCCTCGCGCTCAAGGACCGACTCGAGCAGCGCGTCATCGGCCAGTCGCACGCCCTCGAGGCCATCGCGAGCCGGATACGCACCGCCCGAGCGAACCTGACGGATCCGCGCCGGCCCATCGGCGTCTTCCTCCTCGTCGGGCCGAGCGGCGTCGGCAAGACCGAGACCGCCCTGACGCTCGCGGAGGCGCTGTACGGCGGGGAGCACAACCTCATCACGATCAACATGAGCGAGTACCAGGAGGCGCACACCGTCTCGTCGCTGAAGGGCTCGCCGCCGGGCTACGTCGGCTACGGCGAGGGGGGCGTCCTGACCGAGGCGGTCCGGCGCCGCCCCTACTCCGTCGTCCTCCTCGACGAGGTCGAGAAGGCGCACCCCGACGTCATGGAGCTCTTCTACCAGGTCTTCGACAAGGGGATCCTCGAGGACGGCGAAGGGCGGGAGATCGACTTCAAGAACACGGTCATCATCCTGACGACCAATGCCGCAACCGACACCATGATGAAGCTGTGCGCCGACCCCGAGACCGCCCCCGAGCCCGAGAAGCTCGTGGAAGCGATCAAGCCGGAGCTGAACAAGATCTTCAAGCCTGCCCTCCTCGGGCGGATGGTCATCGTCCCCTTCTACCCGATCTCGGACACCGTCATGCGGCAAATCATCAAGCTCCAGCTCGGGCGGATCGGGAGCCGGCTCCGGGAAAATCACGGCGCCTCGTTCAGCTACGACGACTCCGTCGTCGACGAGATCCTGGGGCGCTGCAAGGAGGTCGAAAGCGGCGCGCGAAACGTGGATCACATCCTGACGCGGACGGTCCTGCCCGAGATGTCGGGCGAGTTTCTCTCCCGGATGGCCGAGGGCCGGACGATCTCGCGCGTGAGCGTGACCACGGGCGACGGCGGGACCTTCCGCTACGAGTTCGACTGATGCGATGCTCGAAACAGAGCCTCGGTCGCGGAGCCAAGCCGGAGTATTCTCCGGCGTTGCCCGGAGGGAAGCCACGACCGTGACTCGCGTTACAGCGCGGGGGGCGCCGCCGACCTAGCTTTGATCGCATGACCGGTGAAGAGGGGGGCCCGATGCGTCCTCGCCCAGTTCCGATGAGAATCGCTCGGCCATCCCGGTTCGAGAGGTGCTGAATGGCCTACACGCAAGCCGGCCGCCGTCTAAAGGTCACGACGCCGCTGGGAGACGACATCCTGATCCTGAGCGGCTTCTCGGGACGCGAAGCGATCTCCCAGCCTTTCTTCTTTCAACTCGAGTGCGTCGCTGCGAACGAGAACACGAAGAAAGTCGTTTTCGACTCGCTCCTGGGCCAGAGCATCACCGTCGAGATCGACCTGCCGGGAGGCGCCAAGCGCCACATCAACGGGATCTGCCTGAGAGTCGCTCAGGGCGCGCGGGACGCCACGTTCACGCGACATGTGCTCGACCTCGTCCCGCAGGCCCTCCTCCTGTCCCGGAAGACACAGAGCCGCATCTTCCAGCATCTCTCGATTCCCGACATCCTGAAGCAGGTCCTGGAAGGTGTCGACGTCACCTGGGAGATCAAGGGAGACTTCCAGCTCCGTGACTACTGCGTGCAGTACCGCGAGTCCGACTTTGCGTTCGCGAGCCGGCTGATGGAGGAAGAGGGAATCTATTACTTCTTCAAGCACAGCGCCGGCAGTCACACGATGGTCGTCGCGAACACCCCGGGGAGCCATTCGAATCTCTCTCCGGGCCCGAGCAATCTCATCTTCGAGGCCGTCGGGGGGGGAACTCGCGAGGAGGACCGCGTCAATGCCTGGGAAAAAGCCCAGGAGCTGCGCTCGAGCAAGGTGATGCTCTGGGACCACTGCTTCGAGCTGCCCCACAAGCACCTTCAGGGCGACGCCCAGATCCAGGCTTCGGTCGCCGCCGGGAAGTCGAGCCACAAGCTGAAGCTCGGAGCCAATGCCTCGCTCGAGCTCTACGACTTCCCCGGTGCATACGCCCAGCGTTTCGACGGAGTCAACAAGAATAAAGGCGAGCAACCGGCGGAGATCCAGAAGATCTTCAAGGACAACACCCGAACCGCGGACCTGAGGATGGTGTCAGAGGCGGCCGCCAGCGTTCTCGTGCATGCCGCGAGCAACTGCCGCCAGATCGTCCCGGGTCTCAAGTTCACCCTCGAGCGCCATTTCGAGGGGGACGGTTCATGGGTCATCTACCAGGTCGGCCACACCGCGTCCGAGGCCGCCGACGTGCGCTCCGGCGTCGGCGGCTTCACCTATCAAAATCACTTCTCGTGCTTCCCGGCCGAGCTGCCCTTCCGTCCGCCCCGCGTCACTCCCATTCCGACGGTCAGGGGAACACAGACGGCGGTCGTCGTCGGACCAAAGAGCGGCGAGGAGATCTACACGGACAAGTACGGCCGCGTCAGGGTGCAGTTTCACTGGGACCGACAGGGGAATAATGACACCGACAGCTCGTGCTGGGTTCGGGTCGCACAGCCCATCGCGGGGCGCCGCTGGGGCGCCTCCTTCTGGCCACGAATCGGCCAGGAGGTGATCGTCGACTTCCTGGAAGGGGACCCGGACCAGCCGATCATCGTCGGGAGCGTCTACAACGCCGACCAGATGCCGCCTTACCTCGGCGACGGCCCGGACCCGAAGCACAAGAACGACAACAAGTTGATGGGAATCAAGTCGAACACGACGCTCGGCGGCGAGGGATTCAACGAGTGGCGCTTCGACGACACGAAGGACAAGCAGCAGGTCTTTCTCCACGCCGAGAAGAACATGGACACGAGGGTCAAGAACGACTCGATGGAGAGCGTGGGCGCCAACAAGCACCTGACCGTGGGAGGAGAGAAAGACGGGAAGAAGTGGGGCGACTACAAGGAGCACGTCTACCGGGACGTCCACCTCCACAACGACCGCAACCTCGAGCAGCATGTCGGCGGCGACATGAAGCTCCTCGTCGGCGGAGAGGATGGCCCGGGCAAGCTCGACCTCGTCGTCAAGGATGACCGGAAAACACTCGTGGAGAAGAACGACAACCTTCACGTCAAGTTCGACCGGAAGGAAAAGGTGGACGGGAGCATCGGCCAGACGGTCGGGGGCAGCCACGACGCCAAGATCCAGAACAACATGGCCGTCGAGGCGGGAATCAGTATCTCGCTCAAGGCCTCGTCGAATCTCATTCTCGACGCCGGATCTACGCTCTCCATTACTGGGGGCGGAAGCAGCATCATCCTGTCCGCCGCTGGCATCTGGATCACGGGAGCGATGGTGTACATCAACTCCGGGTCGGGCCCGCCGGCGCTCCCTGTCGCCTGTAGTCCGTCCGCGGCGGATGACGCGGCTGAGGCGGGACCGGTCGATCCAGCGGCCGCCGACAATTCGAAGACAGGCCTCAAGTCATGTTAGTCGTAGGGCGCCCGACCCCGGGATTCCAGGAAAGAGAGGCCGGATAACCGATGCCGATGGCCGCTCACCTGTCGAGTATGACGGGCCACGGCACGCCACTCGGTCCGGGGCCAGGCTGCCCCACCGTCCTGATCGGCTTTACTCCCGCCTGGCGGGCCATGCCGGCTGCGATGGGAAGCGCGATCCAGTCGATGTCGAACCTGATGAACTCGTTCATGGTGAGGCCTCAGATGACGCCGGCCGACGGAACGGCCAGCCTCGTCGGGATCTCCCAGTCTCTTGTTCAGGGCGGGGCCGCCGCAGCTGGTTGCGGTGCGCCCGCCGCGGCGGCGACCGCCGGCAGCATGGTGGCCACCCTGAACGCAACGAACATTGCGCTGACGGCGACCTGGACGGCAGCCTCCGTCGTCCCCGGGGGCCAGCCCGCCGCGAACATCGCGTACACCGAGGGAATCAAGGCGGTGACGGCCGCCGCCGCAAGCGCCGTCATGGCGTCGATGGCGAGCCTCTCCGACATGCACATCTGTCCCCTCCCCGTGCCGATCCCGCCGCACGGACCGGGCTTCGTCACGGTGGGGAGCAGCACGGTCGTGATCGGGAATCTCACGGCGGCCCGCCAGGGAGACCAGGTCTTCGAAGCGTGTGGCGGCCCCGATCCGATCGCTGTGGGAGTCCCGACAGTCATGATCGGGGACTCCGGTGGCGGCGGAGCCGGAGGAGCCGGTGCCGGGGCGGGCGCTGGGGCCGGTGCGGGGGCTGTAAGTGGCGCGGCCGGTGCCGCCGCAGCCACGAACGGGCCGTTCGCCACGGCGGATGACGCAGCGAGGGCGGCCCTGAACCGGGCGAACCCCGCATCGATTCGCGACAACCGGGAATACGGCGGCCTTATCTACCGCGGAGCGGACGGTAAGTACTACTACACGGGCCCGCTTCGCGGATCGGACCAGGGGGTGACCCCGGCGAACGCCCCCGCCCCGCCTGGCACCACCGTGGTCGGTGACTACCACACGCACGCCGACTACTCGACGGCCGACCCCGCGACCGGCGCCGCCGTCAGGACCAGCGATCCGGCGAACGATGATTTCAACAGCGACAATTTCTCCGGAACAGACAAGACCGGCATCGCGAGCGACGGGGCGGGGACCCCGGGCTACGCCGGCTATCTCGGCACGCCGAGTGGGACATTCCGGCGCTACGATCCGGCGACCGGAAACGACACCGTGCTGTGACGGGCGTCCTCTCAGCGGGAGCGCTCGCGTTGCTTACGATTGGAGGGCAAGCAGGCATGTCGAAGACCGGCCCGATCAAGATCCTGGAGACCATGCAGGGCAGCAGCTACCTGGCCATCGAGTCAGCCCTGAAGACGCTTGAGCGCTGGGGTCTGGACGTGCCGAATTCCACGATCACCGTCCTCCGCGACAAGGAGACGCCTGTCGTCGTCGTGGAGCGGATGACCCTGGGGGCCGGCGCGGCGGAACGACATGGAGCACGCGTGGACCCCGACGCGGAACTCACGGCTGACGAAGTGAACCGACTGACGTCGGCCCCGGATCCGGCCAAGGTGCAGGACAAGGTTCAGGGGAGCAGCCTCCCGGCGATCCGCGTCGCCGCGGAGGTCTTCCGGAAGAAGATTCCCGATCTCTCCGGGTACCGGATCGCGCTCATGAGCGAGGGAGACTCCCTGGTCGTCGCGTTCACGGACAAGGACGCTCGCCCGGGTGCCCGGGGAAGCGGTGGCAGTCGGCTCGGTTTCGAGGTGGAAATGAACGCCCGCGACCTCGCCGTACGGCGGTCGAACTTCATCCGATAGGACGAGCGAGGCGAAGGATCAGGCACGGCAGCGCGAGCGCGACCCACGCCGCCTCGGGCAAGGCCCGAAGCGCCTCCCAAGATCAAATCTGCGTCCCCTCCGGTCTTCCTCCAGTCGTCGGAGTCCGGCGTTTCCGCAATCGAGGACACCCGACGATCTCCGGCCGGGCACCGGCGGGGAAGGGGGCGCCTGCTGGGGCACCTTCGCGACGCGCGAGAGGAACGCTGCGTCCGCGAGGGTCGGGCCGGATTCGTAGAGCCCGAGGACGGCTCCCCACGGCTCGGCGCCCGGGGGATGGCGGAGATGGTGTTGAAGATCGTCTGCTGGGTCTGCTGAAAAGCGGAGCGGGGGTACCACTGCTGGTTGAGAAAGATCGCCTGTAGCGTGGGATCCGCGCGGATGGCTGCGTCCATCTGAGTCATCCCCTGCTGGTTGTCGGTGACGTGGCCCGTCTCGTGGCCGGCCCACTTCTGTCGGGCTCAGGCCGAGAGCGTGTTGGAGACCAGCATGTCCTGCCGCAGCGTGAGCCTGAGGGTCCCGGTGTCGAAGCTGAATTCGATCCCGGTAGCCCCTTGCCGCTGGCGATACTGGAGTGGACCTCGGATTACCTCGTCGTCTACTGCATCGCCTTCACGAACTCGGCTGACTGGAACCGTCTCGCCGCGCGGAGGGCAAGGCGCTTGAGCGCCGGGACGACGACGAGCGATCAGGGAGACTGCAGCGCGAACTGATTTTCCGGGGACCATACCTCTCCCTTCCGGCTCCCAGGCGAAGGCCCGCGGCAACTGAGAATGATTCGCGTTGCAATCGGTGCGCGCGGTCGCCAGAATCGGCGCCGGCGAAGGAACGAGAAAGCAGAAGAAAACCCGACCAGCGGTGCGCCGGCTCGACCCTTCGCTCGAAGGAGGCCGCATCATGGGCATGGGCGTCATCACGGGCAAGCTCTCATTTCTCCTGGAGCTCGACGGAAAGCTCGCGGGCCGGTTCTTTCAGTTCGACGGCGGCGGAGCCAAGGCGGAGGTCGTCACGGTAGCCGGCGGCGGCGCGTTCAGCCAGAAGCACATCAGCTCTGTGTCCTACGACGACATGACCCTTGCGTGCGGGACCGGCATGTCTCACGCCTTCTACGACTGGCTCGGTGCCTCCTTCAGCGGCAAGGCCGCGCGAAGGACAGGAGCTGTGATTCTCCTCGATCAGAATTCGAAGGCAAGGGAGCGCATGGACTTCTACGAGGCCCTCGTGACGTCGCTCGTCCTGCCGAAGCTGAACCGTGCCTCGAACGACAAAGCCGTCATGAAGGTCAAGGTGGCTCCGGAGCGGACTTCGTTCAAGGAAGGTGACGGGTCGCAAAAGCTCGGCGTGTACACGGGGGCGCTGCCGAAGGCGTGGACTATCGGCTCCTTCAAGATCCAGATCGACGGCCTGAGCAAGGAGTGCACTCACGTGACGCAAATCTCGTCGTTGAAATTGGGCCAAGGCGTCAAGCCGGACAACGTCGGAGAGATGCGAGATGCAAACCTCGAGCCGACGAAGATCGAGTTCTCCGACCTCGAGCTGGTCCTTCCCGGAGCGTTCGCCGACGGGTTCTACAAATGGCACGAGGATATGGTCGTGAAGGGGAACAGCGGGAGCAGCAACGAGAAGAAAGGCACGGTCGACTTTCTTGCGCCTGGTTCCTCGTCTCCCTATTTCAGCGTCAAGCTCGGCGGTTTGGGCATCATGAGCATGAACGCCCAGGGCGGACGCCTGAACAAAACCAGTCCGGTCACGGTCGGCTTGTACTGCGAGCAGATGACCTTCTCCGCAGGCGCCGCCGCCATCAAGTAGGCGGAGAAACCCTCGGGCTAGCGACCTCGCAGTAGCTCAAGGACGTCCAGGTTGATTCTGACGTCGTAGTCGGGGTGGCTGGCGTCCCCGGGGAACTGAAGTCGTGTGGTTCCGGAGAAGCCGTGGCCAAGAGGGACGGTTACGGCGCCGCCGCGTTCGAGGATCTTGAAAGAGAGTCCGTCGACGAAAGGGATCGGGATGTCCCGGTCCTTGATGAGATCGAACGCGCCCTGTCGTGTGGGCTGGTTCGCCAGGATGATCCCGACGCTCGATCCGATCACGATTCCGGTCATGGTCACCATGACCGTGCGCTCTCCCGGTGAGGCGCGATTCCATTCAGCGCGCAGGAGGCGGAGCTGACGCAGGCCCTCGTCGTGGGCCCGTTCGACCAGTCCTTGAACGGGGGGAAGCTGATAGAGCGCGCCGGTGACGTCGGAGAAATCGGCTGGCCGCGGCGTGGAAGGTCCGGCGCCCGGAGTGAAGAGAGGTTTGGCGGGGCGGGGCGGGGGCTGGGACATGATGGTCTGCCAGGCGGGCAGAGTGAAGTCGGGCCGAAGCCAGAGCTGGACCAGCTGCCGGGAAGCCATCCGCGTTTCGAGCTCCCGCGCCATCCGCTGGACGTCCGGGTCGAGGTGGAGTTCCTGATCGAGGAGGTGGAAGCGAGGAGGGCGGTAACCGAATCCGGACGAGTCCATTACAGTACCTCCCTGTTCCACCTGCCCGCGAGCGCGCGCAGCGGCCTCGCGATCGGCTGGAGACGCGCGACGCGCACGCTCTCGCTGCCTTTCAGGGACAGGACGGGAACGAGCCCGGCCTCGAGAAGCTTCTCGGCGGCACGCAGGGTCAGCACGACCTCCGACGGCGGGGTGACGCGGGTTTCGAGACCGTCCTTGAAGACGTGCGTCGGGAGGCCCTGAATCTCGGCCGCCGCCTCCGGACGGAGATCCCACCCCCCTTCCTCGAAAGCGACCGTGAGGACGAGGGCACAGGCAAGCGCCGCATTTCCCCAGACGTAGGCCTCGTGCTCCGGAGTCGCGGGGATCTCTTCGAACGGGAAGGAGTCGATCGGCTCGGTCTTCGCGCCATACGGACGACGCAGCATGAGGCGCGGCAGCGCGAGCGCGACCCAGGCGGCTTCCGGCAGGGCGCGAAGCTCTTCCCATATCACGGCGCCTTCCCCTTCCGGCAGTTGCCAGTCGTCGGGATCCGGCGTCGCGGCGAGCGACGCGCAGCCGACGAGATCCGATCGGGCGCCCGCGAGGAAGGGAGCGCCCGCGGCGCGGGCCAGCTTGGCCATGCGTGAAAGGAGCGCGGCATCGGCGAGCGTCGGACCGAAGTCGTAGAGCCCGAGGATCGCGCCCCATGGCTCGGCGCCCGGCGTGTCGACCGTCTCCGTCACGAGGCGCCGGTAGAGACCCGTGCCCGAGAGCTTCTCGTGGCTCGTGAGGTCCTCGACAAGCGCCTCCCGCGACGCATCGAGAAAGAAGATGCGGATGGACTCTTCCCCGGCTCGACGAACGAGAAGGTCGAGAGAGCGCCACGCCGCCTCGAGTCCCCGGAATCGGGCGCTGCGGAGAATCGCGCGGAGCACCCCGGAGCGCGCCTCGTCAACCGCCTCTTTCAGGCGCGGAAGATCGGAGTCTTCTTCGGGGGCGAGATGGGGACGGACGATCTCCTTCAGCTCGGCCTCGAACGCGGCATCCGCGGCGGGTTTCGCCCGCCGGGAAGCCCCCGCGAGAAGCTCGCCCACGATGTCATCGTCCCCGCCGGCGGGCGCGGCGGCCTCGCGTCGCTCGGGTGGGGGGCCTGCCAACGCGCGCACCTCGCCCGCCGCCTCGGCGAACGTCCGGGGGTTCTCGAGCCGCTCGCGCACCTTGCGCCATTCCTCCAGGACATCGACATGTTCCAGGAGCCGGTCCGGATGGAAGTCGTCGAGATCGCGCACCTCGATCCTCGCGCTGCGCCCGTTTCCCACAGGCACCTCCATCGTCACCTGCAGCCGGCCGAGCTCCTCCTCGAGGGTGTCCCGGTCGACGGCGTGCAGCTTTCGCGCCGCAAGCGGACCGGCACCGGCGCCGCCGAAATCACCGACGACGAGAAGGCGAAAAGGTGTTTCGGGGTCGAGCGGCTCGGGCGACGTCTGCGTTCCGCTCCCCAACCTAACGTCGACGTCGCTGGACGGCGGGCGCTTGGACATCGCGGCCTCCTCGAGATGCCGCCCGAGTCTAGCGCGGGAAAGAGCCCGCGAAACCTCCGTTCTATGATCGCCCTTCCTCATGTCACGTCTAGAGCCGACCTCCTACGACGCAGTCTCGTATCCCGGGGGGGCGTTTTCCCAGACGCATCCGGATCGCCTCGCGACGATCGCGGCGCTGTATGGCTTCCCGGCAGCTCCCCCCGAGCGCTGCCGCGTGCTCGAGCTGGGCTGCGGAGACGGGGGCAATCTCATCCCGATGGCGTACGTCCTTCCGGAAAGCACCTTCCTCGGCCTCGACTCGGCGGGCTCGGCCGTCGCGCGGGGCCGGGAGCAGATCGCCGCCCTCGGCCTCACGAACGTGACGCTCCTCCACGTCGACCTTCTGGACGCGTCGAACCTCGGCACGTACGACTACGTCATCGCGCACGGCCTCTACTCGTGGGTACCCCCGTCCGTGCAGGAGCGGGCGCTCGCGATCGTCTCCGAGGTGCTCGCTCCGAACGGCGTCGCCTATGTGAGTTACAACGCGCTACCCGGGGGCCACGTCCGAAATGCGATGCGCCAGATGATGCTGTGGCACGTGCGGGGCATCGAGGACCCCGCCGAGAGAATCGGTCAGGCGCGAGATTTCGTCCGGTCTCTCGCGGAGGCCGCGCCGCCGCACCCGCTCTTCTCCGCGATCCTGAAGGAAACGCTCGACTTCCAGCAAGAGCTGTCCGACGGCCACTTCTTCCACGATGACCTCGCCGAATTCAACGAGCCCTTCCTGTTCGTCGACTTCATCGAACGCGCAAGCAGGCACCGGCTCAAGTTTCTCTCGGAAGCCGACTTCTGCGACATGGCCGTGTGGAACGCCGACAGCCCGGCCGGCCGATTCCTCGTTGCGGTCGGAGCCGAGAGCGTGGTCCTGCAGCAACAGTACCGGGACTTCCTCATCTTCCGGCGCTTCCGGCAAACGCTCCTCTGCCGCGACGGAGCGCCTGCCGCGCGCGAGCCCGATCCCGAGGCGCTTCGATCGCTCTACGTCGGCGCGAGCACGCGTCCAAAATCCGAGGAGCCGGACGTCGCATCGGACGAGCCGGCGCGCTTCGTGTCCGAGAAGGACGCCGAGGTGACGACGCCGCATCCTCTTTCGAAAGCCGCCTTTCTCGAGCTCGGAGCGATCTGGCCCCGCTGGATACGGGTTTCCGATCTCCTCGCCGCCGCCCGCGCGCGCCTCTCGGCGGCCGGGGGCCGCCTCGCCGCCGTCGAGGACGAGACCCGTCTGCTCCGCTTCCTCCTGGCCTCGTACGGCGCGGACGTGACCCAGCTTCGGAGCACGCCCTGCCCCTTCGTGACGGAGATTTCGGAGCGCCCCCGTGTGAACGCTCTTGCCCGGCTCCAGGCCCGCACTCTCACCAAGGTCACGAACCTCAGGCACGAGAGCATTCGGCTCGAGGACCCGCTCGTCAGGACCTTCGTCGGGCTTCTCGACGGCACGCGCGATCGCTCGACGATCGCGCGTGAGATGGCGGCGACCCTTCGGGAGAAAGACCCCGCGAACGCCGCGCTCGCGGAAGACGTCGAGAGAGGAATCGCTCTGAGCTTCGACCGCGTCAGCCAGTTTGCGCTGCTCGAAGGCTAGTCTGCTGTTCTATGATCTCTTTTTCTCATGTCGGGAAAAGAGGCGACCTCCTACGACGCGGTCTCGTATCCCGGGTTGCCGTTTACCCAGACCCATCCGGATCGCCTCGCGACGATCGCGGCGCTGTATGGCTTCCCGGCAGCCCCCCCCGAGCGCTGCCGCGTGCTCGAGCTGGGCTGCGCGGACGGGGGCAATCTCATCCCGATGGCATACGTCCTTCCGGAAAGCACCTTCCTCGGCCTCGATGCGGCGGGCTCGGCCGTCGCGCGGGGCCGGGAGCAGATCGCCACCCTCGGCCTCACGAACGTGACGCTCGAGCACGTCGACCTTCTGGACGCGTCGAACCTCGGCACGTACGACTACGTCATCGCGCACGGCCTCTACTCGTGGGTGCCCCCGTCCGTGCAGGAGCGGGTGCTCGCGATCGTCTCCGAGGTGCTCGCTCCGAACGGCGTCGCGTACGTGAGTTACAACGCGCTGCCCGGATGCCACGTCCGAAATGCGATGCGCCAGATGATGCGGTGGCACGTGCGGGGCATCGAGGATCCCGCTGAGAGAATCGGTCAGGCGCGAGACCTCGTCCGGTTTCTCGGGGAGGCTGCGCCGCCCCACCCGGTCTTTTCCGCGATCCTGAAGGAAACGCTCGACTTCCAGGGAGACCAGTCTGACGCGGTCCTGTTCCACGACGACCTCGCCGAAATCAACGAGCCCCTCCTGTTCGCCGACTTCATCGAGCGCGCAAGCAGGCACCGGCTCATGTTTCTCTCGGAAGCCGACTACCCGGCCATGGACGTGTGGAGGGTTGCCGACAGCCCGGGCGGCCGATTCCTCCTGAAGGTGGGAGCCGAGAGCGCGATCCTGCAGCAACAGTACCTGGACTTCCTCATCTTCCGGCGCTTCCGGCAAACGCTCCTCTGCCGCGACGGAGCGCCTGCCGCGCGCGAGCCCGATCCCGAGGCGCTTCGATCGCTCTACGTCGGCGCGAGCACGCGTCCGAAATCCGAGGAGCCGGACGTCGCATCGGACGAGCCGGCGCGCTTCGTGTCCGAGAAGGACGCCGAGGTGACGACGCCGCATCCTCTTTCGAAAGCCGCCTTTCTCGAGCTCGGAGCGATCTGGCCCCGCTGGATACGGGTTTCCGATCTCCTCGCCGCCGCCCGCGCGCGTCTCTCGGCGGCCGGAGGCCGCCTCGCCACCGTCGAGGACGAGACCCGTCTGCTCCGCTTCCTCCTGGCCTCGTACGGCGCGCACGTGACCCAGCTTCGGAGCACGCCCTGCCCCTTCGTGACGGAGATTTCGGAGCGCCCCCGGGCGAGCGCTCTTGCAAGGCTCCAGGCCCGCACTCTCACCAAGGTCACGAACCTCAAGCACGAGAGCATTCGGCTCGAGGATCCTCTCGTCAGGACCTTCGTCGGGCTTCTCGACGGCACGCGCGATCGCGCGACGATCGCGCGCGAGATGGCGGCGGCCCTTCGGGAGAAAGACCCGGCGAACGCCGCGCTCGCGGCGGACGTGGAAAAGGGGATCGCCTCCAACTTCGCTCGCATTTGCCAGCTCGCGCTGCTCGAAGGCTAGCGTCCCGTTCTATCATCGGCTTCCCTCATGTCGGGAAAAGAGCCAACCGTGTTCGACGCGGTTCCGTATCCCGGGCTGCCGTTCCATCAGTCCCATCCGGATCGTCTCGCGACGATTGCGGCGCTGTATGGCTTCCCGGCAGCTCCCCCCGAGCGTTGCCGCGTGCTCGAGCTGGGCTGCGGCGACGGGGGCAATCTGATCCCGATGGCGTACGTCCTTCCGAAAAGCACCTTCCTCGGCCTCGACTCGGCGGGCTCGGCCATTGCGCGGGGCCGGGAGCAGATTTCCGCCCTCGGCCTCACGAACGTGACGCTCGAGCACGTCGACCTCCTGGACGCGACGAACCTCGGCTCGTACGACTACGTCATCGCGCACGGCGTCTACTCGTGGGTGCCGCCGTCGGTTCAGGAGCGGGTGCTCGCCATTGCCTCCGAGGTGCTTGCTCCGAACGGCATCGCGTACGTGAGCTACAACGTGCTTCCCGGATGGCACGTCCGAATCGCGATGCGCCAGATGATGCTGTGGCCCACGAGAGGCAGCGAGGATCCCATCGAGAGAATCGGCCAGGCGCGAGGCCTCGTCCGGTTTCTCGGAGAGGCTGCGCCGCCGCACCCGATCTTTTCCGCGATCGTGAAGGACACCCTCGAGCATCAGAAGGACGAGCCGGACCCGTTCCTGTTGCACGACGATCTCTCCGAGTTCAACGAGCCCCTTCTTTTCACGGACTTCATCGAACGCGCGAGACGACACGGTCTCAAGTTCCTCTCGGAAGCCGACTACGGCGACATGGCCGCGTGGAACGCCGACAGCCCGGGCGGCCGATTCCTCCTGAAGGTGGGAGCTCAGGGCGTCATCGAGCAGCAGCAGTACCGGGACTTCCTCATCTTCCGGCGCTTCCGGCAGACGCTCCTCTGCCACGAAGACGCGCCTGCCGCGCGCGACCCCGATCCCGAAGTGCTGCGATCGCTCTACGTCGGCGCGAGCACCCGGCCGAAATCCGAGGCCCCCGACGTCGCATCGGACGAGCCGGTGCGATTTGCATCCGAGACGGGCCGGGATGTCACGACGCCGCATCCTCTTTCGAAAGCCGCTTTTCTCGAGCTCGGAGCGATCTGGCCGCGATGGGTCCGGGTTTCCGATCTCCTCGCCGCCGCCCGCGCGCGCCTCTCGTCGGCCGGGGGCCAACCTGCCACGGCCGAGGACGAGACGCTCGTGCTCCGATTTCTCCTCGACGCCTGCGGCGCGAACGTGGCCCACCTCCGGAGCACGCCTTGTCCCTTCGTGACGGAGATTTCGGAGCGTCCCCGGGCGAGCGCTCTCGCGAGGCTCCAGGCGCGCGCCAACACCGGGGTCACGAACCTCCGGCACGAGAATGTTCTGCTCGAAGATCCGCTCGTCAGGACTTTCCTCGGGCTTCTCGACGGCACGCGCGATCGCATGACGATCGCAAGCGAGATGGCGGCAGCCCTTCGGACGAAGGGCCCCGCCACCGCGGCGCTCGCGGCGGACGTCGAAAAGGGAATCGCTCTGAACTTCGACCGCGTGGGCCAGCTCGCTCTGCTAGAGGGCTAGAGAGGCCCGAGTTCTTCGGGCGCCGCCGATCAGTCCGTAGGCCGGACCACCAGTCGGTATTCCATGACGTTGTTGGCCAGCGACGTCTCACCCGCCACGGGATCCACGGAGAGCCTGAATAGGAATTCCGCAGGCCAGTAACCCCTGTCTCTCCAGGAGTTGATCAAGCGGGAGAGGTCGACGTCGGCATACTTGACGTCCGTCCGGCCCCGCAGCCGGACCGTCTTCTCCAGACGCAGAGCCGAAGGGAACATCGTCTTCGAGCTTTCGAGCAGCTGACTGTCCGTAATGCCTTCCGTCTCCTGCCAATTGGTCAGACCGACGATTGGAAAGATCTCCAGCACGACACGGACTTCTACGTCCCGGCCGTTGACGACACCGACGACGTCGATCTTGTCCGGAGCGAGGCCTCCGTGCCTGTCGTAGCGACTCAGGCGCGGGTATATTCCGTGCTCCTTCGCCTCCACGCTGTTAGGAGCGAGCTTGGCATAGAGCACGAGGCCAGAGACATAAACGTCCCGCTCCGCGGCGAAAGCCTCCATCGACGCAAGGAAGAAGAACAGCAACACGGGAGCGAACGCGATTGACGCGAGCCCGGATGGCTTTTTGCCCGGTTCGACCTGGTCTCCGCCGGGACGCGCGCTTTCCGCCAGAGGAGGCTCCTCTCTCCGTTCCCTAGTCCACCGAGAGGTGGATGTGATCGTCATGTGCGCTCACGGTCCAGTTCTTCTTGTGCTTGTGGAGGAATTTGGGGCCGAAATTCTCCCGGATGCCCGTCTGCTTGTCGGCCTCGTCCTGAAGCGCGTCCACGATCGCCTTCACCGAGGCGTCGCTCGGGTACGACGTCACGATGTACTTGCCGTTGATGCGTGAGATGTCGATCGCCTTCCCGAAATAGTGCCGTGATCCGGTCTCATGCGTTCCATTCGTCGTGGCCGACACGAAAATCTTTTCGAGTACATTCCCCGTTGCCACGCCGCTCGAGACGATTCCTGTGAGGAGGTCGATCAGGGCCTGCTTGACGCCATTGTCGGCGCCCGACGCGTACTCGACATCGACGTCGCCGATCTTGGCGCCGATCTTCGGATCGTCGGCCATGAAGACCCTCCCCGCGGGAAGACGATAGCCACCGGAATACTTGCTCTCAAGCTAGCCACGGGACCGGGAAAAGTCAAGGCGTCGGCCGTCAGCCCTTCAGCGCTTCGGGAGCATTCGCCTTGATGACCTCGAGAAGCTTCTCGCGGAAAGGATCCTTCATCTCGTCGATATCCTCGGCGTTCACGACCTCCTCGAACGCGTTCAGACCGGAGATCTCCGTGCTCTCGATGAGGACGTCGTCCGGAGGCCGCACCGTTCGGACGCTCGAGGAGATGCACGTCACCGGGAGATCCCCGAGGCCCGGGAGCTTCTCCGAGACGACGGGAAAACGAAGTGCCTCGAAGACCGCGAGAAGCCCCGGCTGCTTCGTGAGCACGGTGTTCAGGACGAGCGCGTGCAGGATGACGTTCTTGACCTGTCCCGCGTCGGGAATCTTCGCCGACAGCAGGTCCCTCAGGCGCGTGGGCGCGAGCCCCGAGTACGTGAGGATCCACTTGAGCGGCTGCGTCACCGTGACGGTCTTGCTTTCCGAGCCCGACTTCGCGACGTGCGGATACTCGAGGGGGACCAGCTCGACGTTGGAACTCAGGATTTCGATCGGGGGATTCAGCTCCCTGGCGAGCCCGTAGGGCCGCCCTCCCGCGACCGCCTCATATCGGCTGCGCAGGTCGCGGAACGCCGCGTCCGAGCCCTTGACCTCGCCCTTGGCGCTGCCCTCGACGAAGTCGCCCAGGATCGTGCGCGGCCGGAGCAGGAGCGTCACGGTACTCAGATGCTCCTTCAGCTCCGAGCGAAGCGATTCCGCGATCGCCCGCGTCAGCTTCCGGAGCGACCGGAGTTTCTGGATATCGTACCCTTCGTCCATCTGAGATGAATCCTCCGTTCGGTGGCGCGGCGCCTCAGGCGTCTCCGTTTGCTCCGGCCTTCTCGGCTTCGATGATCTCGAGCAGGCGCGCGCGGCGGGAGTCGACCATTCCGGCGACGTTCGTCACGCGCACGATCTCCTCGGTCGCATCCACGCCCGAGAGATCGGTGCTTTCCAGGATGACGTCGTCGGGCAGGCGCTCGGTTTTCACGGCCGACGTGATGACCGTAAGGGGCAGCTCGCCGAACTCCGGCACCGTCTCCGTCTTCGCGGGAAAGTTCAGAGCCTGAAGGAGGCCGCGCAGTCCGGTCTTGCGCTCCAGAACGACGTGCAGGAGAAGGTGGTGCGTCAGAACGCGCTGAAGCTCGTCGCGCGAGCGGTTCGGGTCCGCGATGAGTCCACGAAGGCGGGCGAGGGAGAACCCCGCGTACGTCACGATCCACGTGAGCGGGGCCGTGACCATCACGCGCTTCGTCTGACGCTCCGAGCGCGCGACGAAGGGATAGTCGAACGGGAGGATCTCGAGAGCCGAGGTGTTGATGGGGAGCGGAGGAGTCAGGCCGATGCCGAGGTCGTAGGGCCTCTTCTTCGCAACCGCGTCGTAGAGGTCCTCCACGTCGCGGAACGCGCGATCGGCTCCCTTGACGGCCTCCTTCAGTGAAATGTTCGCCTTCGCGTACTTCCGCGCGTCCTGGATCTCCTTCACCGTCGGGGGGAGGGCCGCATCTCTCTTGACGGCGAGCTCCGAGCCGCGGCCCCACCTGTCGGGGCCGAGCTGAGCGCGCTGGCTCGCTTCGGCCTCGGGCTTCAACGACAGGACGCTTTTCTGCACGTAGTCGCCGAAGACGGTCTCGGCGTGAAAGAGCGGAGTCAACGTCTCGAGAAGCGCCTCGAGCTGGGCGCGCAGGTGCACCGACACGGATTTGGTCAGCTTCCGATAATGGCGCAGGCGGGCGAGTGTGACGGGCGGCTCGACGGGAAGCTGCAGGACGGCGGCTTTCGGCGCCGCCGGAGCCTTGCGTTCTTCTTTAGGGGCCGACCCGGTTTCACGTTTCCGAGCCAGATGCCTTCTCCTTCCGGACCTCCGGCCCGCCAGGGGCGGCGCGACGGAGCGCTGAAATCGCTTAAATCCCTCGAATTGTAATCTATGCGGTCCTTCGGCCCGCCGGGAAGGTCTCTCAAACGCCCTTCCGGCCCGCCAGCTCGCCCAAGACGCCCTGGAACATTTCCTCGACGGGGCGGGGCTCGGACGCGTCGGGATGTGCCGACGCCCAGTCCGGCGCGATCACGAGAGGGACCCACGGAATGAAGAGTGCGGGCGGGCCGGTCGTGCCCGCTCGCGCCAGCGCCGTCCAGACCTTCCCCGGCAGCTCCACCTGATCGATCGTCCCCGGCTTCGGGTCGGCGCAGTTCACGGCCGGCGAGGTGACGAGGTATTCGCGGCAGCTGATCGGCCGGTCGGCGTGAATGGAGCAGCTCTCCTCTTCGAGAAACGGACACGCGATGCCGAGGTGGAAGTAAGCGAGGCCGAACGAGGCGACCTCGGCCTCGACGAAGCCCTCCCGGTTCTCGAGCTTCGAGAGAAGGCCCGCCTCGGCGAGGCGCTCGCGGGCCCGCTCGAAGCGTGTCCGGATCTCCGTGCGCCGCGGCTCGGGAAGCTCCTCCACGAGCCGGCCGATGCGCCGCGCCTCGACCTCCGAGATCGGGACGATCTGGCGGCAGCACGCGCCGCACCCTTTCTTGCAGGAGACGACTCTGCCTGCCGCCCCGGCACGCTCCGCGGCAAGGTCCACGAGGCCGTCGGCGACCTTTTGAAAGACCGGCAGGAGCGACTCCAGCCGTGCCGGTGCGACGGGGACGGTCAGCTCCATCTCGACCTCGCGGTCCCAGACCTTCATTCCGACGCGGACTTTCACCTGCTCCATGAAACCAGCCTCTCCGTCCGAACGTGTAGCGCCGCCTCGCACCGGAAGCAACAAGAATCTCCCCGCGCCGGGCCGGCCGCCGATCGGCCTAAGATTCCGGGAACGATGCCCTCGTGGATTCCAGGGTACCGGCTGCTCGAAGGGCCCGAGCAGACAGGCGTCCCTTTCCGCTACCGCGCGGTTCGCGAAACGGACGGCGTCGCGGCGTGGATCCGCGTCGACGGCTTCGACGCGTCGTCGAACGTCTCGGCGATGGCGGTGGACGCGATTTACACCGCCACGGCACACTTCGACCACCCGTTGCTTCCGCTCGTCCTCGACTACGGGTCGACCGAGGTGGCGGGGCGCTCGTTCATCGCGTACCAGACCTCCGAGCCTGTCACGGGCGGCGGGCACCGCACGCGGCGCGGCACGATGACGGCCCTCGCCGAGCTGCAGATCGCGGCTCTCGAGTGCGGGTTCGCCGGAATTCACCTTCCCGTTCACGAGCTGATGCGTCTGCGCGAGGGGGCGCGTCTCGAGTCGCGGCACCTGCCCGTGAACGAGTTCCTCTGCGAGCCGCTCCGCAGCGACGGCGCGGTCGGTCTCGCCGGACTCGAGGCCGAGAAAGAAGACGAGCCTTTCATTCCACCGGAGAACCGCTCCGGATCGCGCGGCGGTTCCCCGCGCGCGGCACTCGCCTACCGCCTGGCGGCTCAGATCCACGTGATTCTGGAGGGCCACCTCCCCGAGGACTCGCCGTTCGAGGACGCCGGGAAGACCGTCGCCCTGTCCGCCCTGTCTGCCCTGCCGTTCCCACCTCGACCGTCCGCCGACACCGACGTCCCGAGGGAGCTGGTCCGGCTCGGCCTGTCGCTGCTTCCCGAAGGCCGCCCGGACCCGGAGCACTTCCTGACCTTCCGGCTTCCGACTACGAAACCGGCGTGAGACGATCGAGGCAGCTCGACCGTCCGTCACGCCAGTCGACGACAAGCTCCCGGTACGGATATCCTCTGCGAAAACGGGCCTGACCCACGAATCGAGGGGAAGACGATGCAAAGCGGGCGCAACCTCGGCAAGCGTGCTCTATTGGCGGCGGCCGTCGCCGCCCTCCTGATGGCGACCGAGGCCGGCGCGCAGACACCGATCCCCACGCTTCCCCCCCTGCCGCCGCTGCCTGCGGCCGGCGAGGCGCCCACGCCTGCGGCTGCCGTGGCGCAGCCGACGGCAATACCGCTGGCCACGCCGGCACCCGCCGTTGCGCAGCAACCGACGGCGCCGTTGCCCACGTCCGCCCCCACACGCCTCCCGGCTGAACGACCCGAGGCGGCGGGCGGCCTGCCGTCGAGCGTCCTGATGCTGCTCGGCGTCGGCGTCCTCGTGCTCGTCGCGACGCTCGTCGTCGTGCTCACCGTGCTGCTGAAGAAGCCGGTCGTCATCAACGTCCCCTCGCGCGCGGCCTCGCCGCCGCCGGTCCCCGAGGGACCCGCGCCCGCTGGATGGACCGACGGCGACGTCGTACACGCCGGACGTCCTCCCGCCGGCGCGCTGGACGTCCTGCCGGGGCGGTTCCTCGTCGACGAAGGCGACCGGCAGACCGAGCTCCGGATTTTCCGTACCGCCGTCGCCGAGCGCGTCGAGACGACGATCGGTCGCGACCCCGGTCCTCCGTACCGCCACATCCAGCTCCTCCCGGCGTCCGTCTCCGGCAAGCACGCGAAGCTCGTCTTCGACAAGGGGCGCTACTCCCTCATCAACTACGCCCGGACCAACCCGACCCGCGTCAACGGCGAGGAGATCGAGGAGAACGCCTCGCGGCGCCTCGTCGACAACGACCGCATCGAGATCGGCGAAGTCGTCATGACGTACCGCGAGGACTGAGGAACAGAGGTGGGCGCCGACACGGGCACTCCCCCGCCCCGGTACCTCGCCGGCGGTCTGTCCGAGAAAGGCCGCAGGGAGTCGAACGAGGATGCCGCGATTCTCGCGGTCCTCCCGCCGTCTTCCGGCCTGAGGGCGTATGCCGTCCTCAGTGACGGCATGGGGGGCCACAACGCCGGAGAGGTCGCCTCGCGCATCGCCGTCGAGATCTTCAAGGAAAAAGTCCAGGTTTTCGCCGCGCGCCCCGACGTTCAGTCTCTGAAGCCGGCGGAGATCGAGGCGGAAATCCGTGAGTGGATCGGCGAGGTCAACCGCGAGATCTACCAGCGCGGGAAGGCGTCGGCCGAGCACAAGGGGATGGGCGCGACGCTCGCGTTCGCGATGGTTCTCGCGGACGACCGCCTCGTCGTGGCCAACGTCGGCGACAGCAGGGTCTTCCTCGTGTCCGGCCTGAGCGTCCGGCAGCTCTCGGTGGACCACACCGCCCTTGCCGAGCAGCGGCGCGCCCTCGGCTCCGACTCGGTCGCCCCCGAGGACGACGCCAGCAATCCATTCGCGCACGCCCTCACCCGGAGCCTCGGCCAGGAGAAAAAGGTCGTCCCCGACGTGCGGAGCGACGTGGTGCTGGCCCCCGGCGACGTCGTCATCCTCACGACCGACGGCGTCACCGACGTCCTCGAGGCCGAGCGCTTTCTCACGGCTCTCGAAGCGACGGGCAGTCTGCAGGAGACGGCCGACGAGATCTATCGCCTCGCGTTCGAGGCAGGCACCAAGGACAACGTCTCCGTCGCGCTCCTTTCGCGCGGGACGCCTGCCCGGCTCGGGCTCGGCAAGGCCGGACAACCGGCCGGCGTCGAGCCGCCACCTTCGCGCGGCGGCGACGGGATGCTCATCGCAGGTGCGGCTTCGGCGCCGCTCGACGGGTCCGCGCCCCCGCCGCGCTCGAACCGGCTCGTCGCCTTCGGCGTCGCAACGCTTGCCCTTCTCGCCATGGCCCTGGCCCTGGGGTTTTTCTTGCGACGGCCCGCAGCTGCGCCGGGTCCGCCGGCCGCCGTTCCGGCCACGCCGGCGGCGCCGGCAGCGAGCGCTGCGCCTTCCGCCACGCCGGTCAAGGCCGAGACGCCGCCTCCTGCGGCTCCCTCACCTTCGCCACCGGGGTCGCAGTCGCCCGAGCGAGGCGCCCGAATGCAGGTGACGCCGCGTCCCACTCCACCACCCGCGCGCGTGTCGGGAGAGCCGTCGTTTCGGTCCCCGGCCGCCCTCAGCGGGCTCAAGCCGCTCGAGTTTCCGCCGACGCCGACCGAGACCTCGACCCCGACGCATACGCCGACGCCGACCGTGACGGACACTCCGGTCCCCACGACAGCTCCGGCGCTCCCCGGAAAGGCGCCAGGCACGCCCGCTCCCCAACCGGTCCCGACGCCCGGCGCAAGCGTCTCAGAAGCCGCCAGCGCCTGAGAAGCGTCAGCGTTTGAAAACGAGGAACGCCGCCAGAGCGCACGCCGCGACAAAAGCCAGGATCCCGAGGGCGAGGACGAGGCCGGCGACTCCGGGTCGCGAGCCCACTCCGGGCAGAACGCTCTTTTGGGATGGCTCTTCGCGCGACGGGCCGCCGACGCGCTCGGCCTGAGGCGGGGGCGCGGGAAAGGAAACCGCGCGCAGCCTGCGAAGCGCCGGTGCGGCAGCGAAGCGCCGCGGCAGAAGGGCGTACCCGAGCGACTCGACGCGGTAGATGGAAGCCTGCGACGGCTGAAGATCGAGGACCGGCCGCGGATGAAACCTTCGAAGCTCTCCCAGCCGCCGGACGACGGCGTCGGAAGACGGCCTCTTTTCGATCTCGGTCTCGAGGAGGCTCTCCACGAACGTCGACAAGGCTCCGTCCGCCTCGCCCGCGCTCTCCCTGAGCTCCAGCTTCGGCGCCGCCCTCTTCTTCTGCGCCTTCATCACGCGGTCCGGGGTCTCGCCCGGAAACGGCGGCTTTCCGGAGAGCCACTCGAACAGGAGGACGCCGAACGAAAAGACGTCGCTCCGCGGATCGACGAGCCCTGCGGCCCCTTCTCCCGTGAGGAGCTCGGGCGAGGCGAACGGCACGCGGCCCAGAAAGGCTCCCGCCATGGTCAGATCCTCGTTAGACGAAATGTCCTTCGCGATGCCGAGGTCGATCAGCCGCGGGTTGCGGCCGAAGCGCTTCGTCTCGACGAGAACGTTGTCGAACGCAATGTCGCGGTGGAGGATTCCCTGGACGTGCAAGGCATCTAGGGCCGAGGCGATGCCGTACGCGAGGCGGATGACGTCGTGAACGGGCGCGGAGCGATAGGCCGACAGGGGCTCGCCCTCGATCCACTCCATCAACGCCCAGCCGGTCGACCCGTCCTCCTCCTCGCCGCAGCCGTAGAGAGCCGGAAAAGCCGGGTGCTCCATCCTCGAGAGGATGCGGCACTCGCGCTGGAAGCGCTCGCGCGGGCGGAAAGCGGGGTCCATCCGGTCGAAGGGGTAGATCTTCGCGGCCAGGCGACTTCCGCTCTCGCGATGGCGCGCGGCAAAGACCTCACCCGAGCCGCCCCGGCCCACGATCTCCCCGAGCTCGATCTCTTCGAGGCCGTATCCGAAGCGCAACGTCACCGGCCGGGGCCCTCACCTCGTCGCGGGGGGCGGGGCGGGCGCCCCCTCGAGACGCCTGAGGCGCGTGTCGAGGTTGTTGCGGTCCTGAACGTAGGTCTTCCCGAAATCCTCGGCCCATTTCTCGACGGCCTTCAGGGAGGTGCGAAGCTCCGCCGCCTCTCGGCGCGCCGCGGCCGCGTCCTGCTTCGCCGCTTCGATGTCGGCCTGGAGGAGCTGACGGACCCCCTCCAACTCGCGCCTCTGCGCGTCCTGCTGCTCGGCGAGTTTCTTGTCCAGGCCCGACATGGCGTCGAGGACCGGTTGAATCTGCTTCCGCGTCGCCGCGTCCATGGACTGGATCTGCTGCTCGAGAGTCGTCTTCGTCGCGACCTGACTCCGGAAAGCCTGAAAGATGAGCGTGCCGAGCGCCGCCGCGACGACGACGAACGCGGCCGTCAGAAAGGCCAGCCCGATCTTCAGATTGCGGTTCGAGTGCCCGATCGACTCGGCGAGGTTCTTGAAGAAGATCGTGGAGCCCTGAACGACTCCCTGCCCCCGGGACTGCGCGCGCGCGTTGGACAGCATGTCTTTCAGCGACTTCCCTTCGCCGGGGGCCGGGCTTGAAGCGGTGGCGTCGGTATCGCCGGGACGTCCAGGTCGGTTCTCGGTCATGGCCGCTCCTTTATTCGGGGTTGGGATGAACGGATCTCAGGGACGCCGCCGCGACGACCCCGGTCGGACCGGCGTGGCTGCTCCGGCGCGTGTCGCCGGCCGAGCCGCGCAGGAGAGAGATCAGAACCCAGAGGACGGCGGCAAAGAGGACGACGATGGCGGCGACGATCAGTCCGATGCCGATGCCGCGAATCCGCCGACCGGTCGCGTCCGGGGCGGGCGCCGGCGGCATCACCGGACGCGGCACCGCGCGCGGCGGCGCCGTGACGGCCGGTGGCGGCTCACCGTAAACGACCAGCCTCTGGCCTGGCTTCGGAGGCGCCCCCGGGGCGCGCTCGCTTGCCCGATTCGGCGCGGGCGCGGGTACCGGCTCGGGGCGGCGCACCGGCTGCGGCGGAGGTTCGGGAGAGAGTGACTCCGGAGTCGACGGCAGCTTCAAGGGAGGAAGAGGTTCGCGGAAGGACTGCTGCCTCAGCTTCGCGATGACGTCGTCGAGCCTTTCGGTCTTTTCCTCGATGAGGTTGGAAGAGGAGGAGCTCACAGGCTCGGCCTGCGAGTCCAGCGCCGTGCCTCCGGCCCACATGGAGATCTCGGAAAACCCTTCCGGTCTCTCGGACACCACGGTCGGCGCCGTTGTCGTGGCATCGGAAGGTGCCGGCGGTGGCGGCGGTTCCGTCACCGCCGGACTCACGCCGGAGAGAGTGTCCGGCGGCTCGGTGATCGCCGGCGGCAAAGGGCTTGCGGGAATCGCGCGCGAAGGAGGCGAAGGCAAAGACACGAAGCGCTCGGTCGGGGAAGACGGCGGTTCGAGGTCGGGCCACCTCTTCTGCTGGGACGCTTCGACGGAAGCCGGGCTCTCCGCCTCCGCGGTCGCTGGCGCGGAGCGGGCGACGGCCGGCGACGGGGTGAGCAAAGAGGGAGTCGGTCCCGACCGGCCTCCCGACGAGCCGATCCTCCCCTCGACCGGAGGAGGCAGCGTCTGGAGGGTGAGCGGATCGGGCTCGAGCGCGGGCGCGATGTCCCGCTGAACGCGGTCGAGCACGTCGAGGATCTCTTCGTAGCTCTGGGGGCGGTCGTCCGGGCTCCTCGACAGCATCCTCCGCACGACGTCCCGGAGCGCCGTCGGCAACGGCGGGACGTCGGCAGGCGCCAGGACCTCGAACGCGTTGTCCTTCTGGTGCGCCACGAGCCAGTCGAAGTAATTCTTCCTGCGTGCCACGGTGATCGGCGGCTTTCGCGTCAGGAGCCGGTGGAAGATGACGCCGAGCGAATAGACGTCGCTCCGCCAGTCGATGCTCGAAGGGAAGAAATGCTCCGGCGAGGCGAACGCGAACTTCCCGAGAAACTGCCCCGTCCGCGTCTTCACGTCGCCGTCGACGGCCTCCTGCTGGAGAATTTTCGCAACCCCGAAGTCGAGGATCTTCGTGACGCGCGTCTGGTTCTCGAGCGTGACGAAGATGTTGTTCGACGAGAGATCGCGGTGGACGACGTTCTGGCTTCGGAGGTAGGCGAGGCCCATGAGGGCCTGGACCATCAGCGGCAGGAGCTCGGGGAACGGCCGTCCCTCGAACGCGCGGAAATCGACGCCGTCGACGTACTCCATCACGATGGAGAGAACGCCGTCGTTAGACTCCGTGACCTCGTAGCACCGCACGATGTTCCGGTGGTTCAGCGCCGACAGGATCCTGTTTTCCTTCAGGAACCTCGCCTGCAGCTCGGGGTCGAACTCCCGCTTGGACATGACCTTGATGGCCACGGGCAGGCCGGTCCGCCGGTCGTGCGCGAGGTAGACGAGCCCCATTCCCCCTTCGCCGAGGACGCGGGAGATCGCGTAGTAGTCGAACTCCGGCAACATACTGGAAATGCTCGCGATGAGTGGCTCCCAGGAACGCAGTCAGTCTAGCAAACTCGATCCCCGTCGCGCGGGAGAATGGCGGGGCCGACGGGGCTCGAACCCGCGACCTCAGGCGTGACAGGCCTGCGCTCTAACCAACTGAGCTACGACCCCGATTCCGTCCCACGACGGTCGCGTCTGGGCGGGAGGCGGAGTATACAGAGACGGGAATCCGCCGCAAACGGTGGTGCGAGGTGCCGGGATCGAACCGGCGGCCTGCTGGCAGCGCGGGCGTGCGGTCAAGCGCCGTGCTTCATCCTGCGAGCGTTCGACCCCACCGGCTGGGCGAGCTCCTACGGGAGCATCTTGACCGCCGTAATATTGGTCGACATGTGGCCGGTCTTGACCAGAATCGCCTTGCTCGGCCCCAACTTGTTCGCGATGTAGTCCCTCGCCGCATCGTTGTCGGCTCCACCCGACGTGTAGACGTACGTGATCTTCCCCGCGTTCCCATCCACCAGGTCCTCGTAGAAGTGGGGGACTTTGGTGCTCTTGGTCTTCCTGTTCACGCCCATCCAGATGTCGACCAGGTAAATCGACGAAAACGTGGCGGGACCGCTGCTGGGCAAAAGGTCCATCCCGGGCTTGTAGCCGCCGGAGAAAAGATAGAGGATCTGGTCGGACGCGGTGAGGCTCTGCGCCTGGAGCGTATTCGTCAGCGCGCGATAGGCCTGGGTGCCGTTCACGGCATTGCTGCTCGCCACGAAGATGTGAAACCGGTCCTTGACCTTTTTCATGTAGTCCCACATGTAGACGCCACTTTGAACCTTGTGGTCAACCGGGCCCACGGGTATGCCGCCGAACACCACCAGCAGCGGGGCGTTCGCGTTGGGTGCTGCCGAGAGCTTCCCGTAGCTCGGAATGTCGATATGACCCATGTCGATCCTGCCTCTCGTCCGGGGTCCAGCTCCCTGGCGCCGTGATTATTGAGAATTGGTCGCATCAAGACAAGGTGAGCGCCTGGCGCGAGACGGCTTGTCGCGAGACGCGAACGGGATGCATGGTGGGAGGTATCGGGATCGAACCGATGACCTGCTGCGTGTAAAGCAGACGCTCTCCCGCTGAGCTAACCTCCCGCGAACAGTCTACGACTCGAAAAGCCCGAAGTCGCCGCCTCCCGCCGAGCTGCCTCAGAAGGGCCGTCCCGCAGATGCGAGGTGTTAAAAGGCGGTAACAGGCCTTGTGTAGCTGCCGTACTGCGGGCCGAAGAGAGCCAGTTCAAGGGCCTCAGAAAAAACGCCGCGAAGGCGTTTGTGTGGGCGCCAGACGCCCGTACGGCCCGCCGAGACGTCCGATGCAGCGAGAAAGAAGGCGAAATACGCGCAACGGGGCTGCGATTCAAACGCGCATAACTTGAAGGCGTGGCCTGCACCTGCAGGCGCGTCGGAAACCTGGACCGCGGGATACTGCCCTAGCTGAAGTGAGGCGCTGGCCCCGCCGATCATGCGAGAGCCCAGGGTGAGAAGAAACTGCACCGACGTCCGCTCGTTGTTGAGTGGGTGGAGATGGAGAATTACTGGCAGTCGCGAGGCGGTGACTTCGGCTTTGCCCCAAAACACCACGGTCCCGACCTGGACCAGCGCGAGGGCGGCAAATGGCGCGCTGACACTAACGCGACCGCGCCAACCGGGATTCATGCCTGCCACCGGCACACCGATGAAATGCGCGGAGAGCTGCCGTAAGCGACGCACTGTCATGGTTCCGCCTCTTAACGTAAAGATGAAAAGCCGAGGAGGGAAGTGGTAAACGCTACAAGCAGCGCGCCGCCCCGGCTGGGCGAGCGTTCCTGATTAGAGTTTATTGACGGCCGTCGTGTTGGTCGACATGTGGCCGCTCTTGACCAATATCGCCTTACTCGACCCCAACTTTTTCGCGATGTAGTCTCTCGCCTCATCGTTGTTGGCTCCGAACGACGTGTAGACGTAGGTGATCTTCTTCGCGTTTCCATCCACCAGGGCCTTGTAGAAGTCCGGGACCACGGTGCTCTTGGTTTTCGTGTTCACGCCCATCCAGATGTCGACCAGGTAGATCGACGAGAACCGGGCGGGCCCGTTCGCGGTCTTCAGCAGTTGCATCCCAGGCCAGTAGCCGCCCGAGAAGAGGTAGAGGATCTGCTCGGACGGGGTGAGGCTCAGGGCCTGGAGTTTACTCGTCAGGCTGCTATAGGCTTTGACGCCGTCCACCGAATTGTCGTTCGCAACGAAAATGTGAAACCGCGGCTCAATCGGTTTCATGTAGTCCCACATGTAGACGCCACTCCGCCCTCGCCCTTTCACCCAAATGCCGCCAAACACCACGATCAGCGGGGCGCTCGCGTCGGGTGCCGCCGAAAACTTCCCGGAGCCGGGAATGTCGATAGGATCACCCATGTCGATCCTCCTTTCGTCCAGGGTCGCGAATGAGTTCGATGGTGGGAGGTGCCGGGATCGAATCGGCGACCTGCTGCGTGTAAAGCAGACGCTCTCCCGCTGAGCTAACCTCCCGCGAACAGTCTACGACTCGAAAAGCCCGAAGTCGCCGCCTCCGGAAGAAACGGAGGGGGCTGCATCATTTCTCATCTGATCGGAAACGTCGTCCCGGTCCGTATTCCCCGCAAGGAGTCCAGATGGAGCGTTACAACCTCGTCGTGATCGGTGCCGGTTCCGGCGGCCTCGTCGTCGCTGCCGGTGGATCCGGGCTGGGCGCCCGCGTGGCGCTCGCGGAGAAGCACGTTCTTCCCTTCACGCCCGAGGGCTCGACGCCGGTTCGGGCAATGGGCGGCGACTGCCTCCAATATGGCTGCGTTCCCTCGAAGGCTCTGCTTCGCGCCGCGAAAGCCGCGCACGCCGCCCGGGAGGCGGGTCGCTTCGCGATCCGCGGCGTCTCCGATCCCGGCCCGCAGGACCTCGAAGCGGTCATGGATTACGTCCGCCGCGCGCAGGCTGAGATCTCGCCGGCCGACTGCGTGGAGCGCTTCACCGGCCTCGGCGTGGACGTGCTGTTGGGCGTGGGGCGCCTGAAATCCGCCCACGAAGTCGAGGTCGGCGGGACGACCGTGTGGGGAAGGCACGTCGTCATCGCGACAGGGTCGCGCGCCATGATCCATCCGATCCCGGGCCTGGAAGAGGCACGCTACCTCACGAACGAAAGCGTCTTCTCCGCCACGGTGCTGCCGGGAAGCCTGCTGCTGATGGGCGGCGGGCCGATCGGCACCGAGCTCGGCCAGGCCTTCTCGCGTCTGGGCTCGAAGGTCACGATCGTGTCCTCGACGCCGCACATCTGCCCGAAGGAGGACGCGGACGTCGCCCAGGTCCTCGTGAAGCGGCTGAAGAAAGAAGGCGTCACGATCCACGATGGCGCGCGCGCCACGAAGGTCGCCAGGAGGGACGGCAAGAAGATCGTCACGGTGAAGACGGCGAGCGGCGCCGAGTTCGAGGTGTCGGTGGACGAGATCCTCGTGGCCACGGGCCGACGCCCGAACATCGAGGGTCTGAACCTCGAAGGCGTCGGCGTGAAGCACGACCTGAAGGCGATCGCCACCGACGCGAAATGCCGCACGAACGTGCCCTCCATCTGGGCCATCGGAGACGTGGCCGGCCACTATCTCTTCACGCACTGGGCCGGCTATCAGGCGGGCATCGTGCTGCGCAACACGCTGTCGCCCGTGGCGCTCGCGAAGTGCGATTTCGGCAACACGCCATGGATCACCTATACCGAGCCCGAGATCGCCCACGTCGGCCTCGGCGAGGACGAGGCGAAGAGGAAGAACGTCGCCTATCGCGTTTTTTTCGCCGAGTTCCTCCACAACGACCGCGCCGTCTGCGACGGGACGCAGGAGGGAAACTTCGCGAAGGTGCTCATCGATCCGAAGGGGAAGATCCTGGGCGCCGCCATCGTCCACCCGCACGCAGGGGATCTGCTCGGCGAGATCGTCCTCGCGAAGAAGAACGGGCTCGGCCTCTCGGCGCTCGGCTCGGTGATTCACGCGTATCCGTCCCTCTCGGAGATAAACGGCGCCCTCGCGCGCGCGTACATGAAGACCTCGCTGACGCCCGGCCGCAAGAAGATCCTCACGAAGCTCGCCGCGTTTCTCAGGAGATAGTCATGGCCGAAGTCCCCGCCGGTCCGGCCGCAAAGAAGCCCTTTCCCGTCGCGAAGGTGGCTGTCTTCGTCGTCGTCGTCGCCGGCCTCTTCCTTCTCTTCCGGCTACTGCCGATCGCGACGTGGATCGAAGAGTTCAAGACGTACGTGAGAGGGCACGGGACGCTCGGCTACGTCATCTTCGGCCTCGTCTACATCGGCGCTTCGCTCATCCCCGGGGGGCCCGCGGCGATCATGACGCTCGCCGCCGGCGCCGTGTACGGCCTCGTGACCGGGACGATTCTCGTTTCTCTCTCCTCGATCACCGCCGCGACCCTCGCCTTCCTCCTGGCTCGCGGCGCTTTCCGGCAGCGCGTGCAGAGGATTGCCGAGGAGAACAAGACGTTCGGGAGCCTGAACCGGGCGATCGAGAAGGAAGGGACGAGAATCGTCGCGCTCGTCCGGCTCTCCCCCGTGTTCCCCTTCACGATCGTGAATTACCTCTTCGGGCTGACGCCGGTGAGGCTCGCGTCCTATTTCTTGGCGAGCTGGATCGCGATGCTCCCGGGTACTCTCGCCTACGTCTACTTCGGCTCCGCGCTCGGCGACGTGACGGGAAGCGCGACGACGCTCCAGAAGACGATCAAGATCGTCCTCGCGATCGCAGCCGTCGTCGCCACGATCTTCATCGCCCGGATCGCGGCCAAGGCGATCAGGAACGCGGGCGTCGCCGAGCCGACGGCCCCGACGCCCGGACCTACTTGACGCTGTCGGAGAGAACCGAGACGCTCTGGATATCCGGCGGGAGATGCGAGACGTCGTCGAGGAGGAGCGGAACCGCGGGCGCGAAGCCGCCCCATTCGAAGGTCGAGAGCGAGCCGTTCCGCTGGCGGATCTCGTCCATCCGTCCGAGCTCTCGCCCGAGGAGCCTCGTCATGAGAATGCGGTTGAAGCGCCCGTGCGCGACGATCAGCGGGGCGCGAGCGGCCGAGGCCGATAGCCGCGCGAGAAAGCGGTCGGCCCGCACCGCCGTGCGCGCGGGCGACTCCCCTCCCTCGGGCGACAGCTCCGTCTCGCCCGCCCGCCACCGCGCTCTCACGCCCGAGACCTCCTTCTCGATCGCCCCGTCGTAAGGGCGGCCCGACCAGACGCCCCAGTCGAATTCGACGAGGTCCGCATCCAGGGATACGCCGAGATCGAGCGGAGCCGCCACGATTGCCGCGGTTTCACGAGCCCGGATCAGCGGGCTGGCCCACACGGCGTCGATCGCCTCGCCCGCGAGGCGGATCGCCAGAAATTCCGCCTGGCGGACCCCGCGCGCCGAAAGCGGCGTGTCGAAGCGGGAGCCCTGCAACGAGCCGGCGAAATTGCCTTCGCTTTCGCCATGCCGGGCAATCCTCACGAGCATGAGGCGGGGATTCTATGAAAAGCGGGTCCTCGTATCATCCTCGTGCCGATGCGCACCGTCGCCCGCGATTTCCCCGACGTGGTCGGAGCCATCTCGGACGACGCCGTCCGCGCGCTCTTCTCGCAGCGATTCCTGGTCGCGACGGAAATCTACGACGAGCTCGTGGACGCGGCCTGCTGGAAGATCCTCGGCGACATCGGCGCGCGCCCCGCGCCCGGCGAGGAGAGAGAGGAAGAGAAGATTTTTGCTGAATACCCCGTGCACACCCGCCCGGCTCTCAAGTACATGTTCGAGAAGCTCGGTGCGAGCGGGTATTTGCTTAGGCGGTTGAGTGAGGCGGGAGCAGCCGGAATCGTCCCAGCCTCTCCCGATGCCGAGGCGCCCATTCACCTTCTAAGAAAATCCACCATCGCCCGTGCCGAGTCGCCTCACCCAGCGGACGGACCTGCCTCCGTCGAATCTCTCGCAGCCGAACTCGCTGCCACCGAGCCCAATGCCGCCGTCGGCGCAGAGATCGTGACGCTTCTGGCTGCCGAAGCGCCGGACTTCTTTCGCGGGAAAAAGACCGGCGAAGAGATCCTCTTCTCGCCCGTTCGGCTCCCGATCTGGATCCGGTATTTCTCGAACGCGAACATCCTTTACGCGATCAACAACACGCTCGGCGCCGAGACGCTCACGCGCGTCCTGCCGGAAGAGGGAGGCGAGGTTCTCGAGGTCGGCGGCGGCTGCGGAAGCGCGGCCGAGGCGGCGCTCCGGCGCCTCGGCGCGCGCGTCGCGCGCTGGCTCTTCACCGAGCTCGTCCCCACGTTCGCGCGCCGGGGCGAGCGTGCGGCGCGCGCCGCCGCGGCCGCGGGAACGCGCGTGGAGGCGGCGAAGCTCGACATGACGAAGCCGTGGGAGGCACAGGGCGTCAAACCCGGCTCATTCGACGCGATTTACTCCGTGAACTGCTTCCACGTCGCGCCCGATCTTGCCTTCGTCCTCGGGCAGGCGAAGGCCGCGCTGAAGCCCGCCGGAGTCGCCGTCGTCTCGGAGTGCGTGAAGCCGGGCGCGCATCCGCCGCCCTCCTACGTCGATTTCGTCTTCAATTTCCTCACGAGCTTCACGGACGTGAAGCTCGACCCGGTTCTCCGGCCGAATCACGGGTTCCTCTCGCCCGCGGCCTGGCGCGCGAGCTTCCTGGCGGCCGGCTTTCGCGAGGTCACGTTCGTTCCGGACGTCGATGCGGTCGCGGCGCGCTACCCGAAGTTCTTCGTGGGCGCGATCGCCGCACGCCTCTGAGAGACCGCGTCGCGCCCTGCGCCTCGGCGCGTCAGGGCACTCCCGCGGGCGGCGTCTTCTTCACGAAGGCCGCGATGTCCTCGACGACCTCCGCCGCCACGTGGCCGGGCTTTTCGTATTCGGCCGGCGTGCTGCGTCCCTTGCCGGCCGCGAACAGATGGTTGAGGGCGGGATACGACTTGAGCACGACGCCCCTTCGACCTCCGAGCGCCTTCTTCCAGCCGGCGAAATCGGCCATCGAGACCTGGTAGTCGCGTTCGCCCTGGAGAATGAGAAGCGGCTTTCCGAAGGCACGGGCGGCCTCGAGCGGAGGATAGGACTTCAGATCGAGCCAGTAAGACACGGAAGCGCCCAGGATCATGCCGGAAGGCGGGCCCGGCCGGCCCGCATAGACGTCGGCCAGCGCGTTCGCCTCCTTCCGAATGCCGGGCTCCGCCCGCCGTTGGGCTTCGGACGCTCCCGGCTCGAGAAGCGATCGCGCCTGGTCGCGAACCACCTCCGACATGGGCCGCGAAGGCGCCGCGAGCAGAACGGCCCCCGCCAGGGAGCCATCGAGAACGCCGATCCGCGGCGCGAGGATCCCCCCGAGACTGTGACCGGCGAGAAAGATTCGTTTGGGGTCTATTTCCGCCGTTGCCCGCAGGATGTTGATGGCCGCGAGCGCGTCGTCGATCACCTCCTGCCGGATGGTCAGGTCGCGCGTTCCCGCGAGCTCCTTCCGAAAGACCTTCGTGCGCTTGTCGTAACGCAGGACCGCGATGCCGCGCGACGCGAGCCCTTGCGCGAGGTCCTGGAACGGGCGGAAGCCGCCGATCGTCTCGTCGCGATCCTGGGGGCCCGAGCCGTGCACGAGGACGACGCCCGGGAACGGCCCGTCGCCCGCGGGCATGGAAAGCGTCCCCGGAAGGGACACGGCACCGGAGACGACCTGAACCTCTCGCTCCTTGAACGCGCCCTGCGTCACGTAGATCGGCGCAGACCAGTGGGGACGAGACGCTCCGCCGGCCTCGAGAAACAGGCCCGCCAGCCGCCCGTCGTTGTGGAACGTGAGCTTCAGCTCGACTCCCTCCCTCTCGAAGGTGCACTCCGTGAACGCGAGGGTGTATTCCCCGAACCAGCTGATTCGTGGCTCCGCACACGCCTTCAGGCGCCCGGCCTTCGCGCGCACGCCCGCCCAGAGCCCGCGCAGGTTCTCGTCCGGCAGCGCCGCCTTCAGCTGTTCGTCGAAACGGGACTGAAGCGCCACCAGATCGTTCGCCTTCAGCTCCGCGACGATCCCGCTCACGAGCGACGCCGCGGCGCTCGCGGGGAGCGGCGCGACCTCGACGACGTTCTCCGTGGCTTTTTCGGGAGCCTGGCCCGCGACCAGCCCGGGAACGGCGAGCGCGAAGACGAGGATATGAGGCAGTTTCATCATGGAGCGCGCCGTTTTCCTTCTGATACCCTTCGCGGTCCCATGAAAATACACGAATACCAGGCCAAGGAGATCCTCCGCTCGTTCGGCGTCGCCACGCCTCGCGGCCAGGTCACGGACTCGCCCAAGGAGGCCGGCCGCATTGCGAACGAATTCGGAGGGCGCGCCGTCGTGAAGGCGCAGATCCACGCCGGCGGCCGCGGCAAAGGCGGCGGCGTCAAGCTGGCGAAGAGCCCGGACGAGGCCGTCGACCTCGCCAAGAAGATCCTCGGCATGCAGCTCGTCACGCACCAGACGGGACCGCACGGCCAGAAGGTCAAGAAGATCCTCGTCGAGGAAGCGCTCGACATCGCCCGGGAGCTCTATCTCGGCATCACGCTCGACCGCGGGATCGGTAAGCCCGTCATGATGGTGAGCAAACAGGGCGGCATGGAAATCGAGGTCGTCGCCGCGAAGGACCCGACCGCGATCGTGAAGGAGCCCTTCGACCCTGCCTGGGGTCTCCAGCCCTACCAGGCGCGCAAACTCGCGAACGCGCTCGGCCTCACGGGCGAGACGCACAAGAAGTCCGTCGGGTTCCTCATCGCGCTCGCAAAGGCGTACGTCGCCACGGACGCCTCGCTCGCCGAGATCAATCCGCTTCTCGTCACGGGGAGCGGCGACGTCATCGCGCTCGACGCGAAGATGAACTTCGACGACAACGCTCTCTTCCGGCACCCGAACATCAAGGAGTACCGCGATCTCGACGAGGAGGACCCCCTCGAGGTCGAGGCCTCGAAGTTCGGCCTCAACTACATCAAGCTCGACGGGAACGTCGGCTGCATGGTGAACGGCGCCGGTCTCGCGATGGCGACGATGGACATCATCCAGTACGCGGGCGGCAAGCCCGCGAACTTCCTCGACGTGGGCGGCGGCGCGAACGAGGAGCAGGTCAAGAACGCGATGCGGATCATCCTGTCCGACGCGAACGTGAAGGCCGTCCTCATCAACATCTTCGGCGGGATCATGCGGTGCGACATCATTGCGACGGGCGTCGTCAACGCCATCCAGGAGATCGGGATCAAGATCCCGGTGGTCGTGCGCCTCGAGGGCACCAACGTCGAGGAGGGCAAGGCGATCCTCAAGAGCTCCGGCCTCGCGGTCATCCCGGCCAACGACATGAAGGACGCTGCCGAAAAGGTCATCGCATCTCTCGGAAAGGCGGCTTGAGATGAGCGCCTGGATCGACAAGAACACGAAGCTCGTCGTGCAGGGGCTCACGGGCCGCGAGGGCAAGTTCCACGCGCTCGCGAGCCGCGACTACGGCACCCAGATCGTCGCCGGCGTCACACCCGGCAAGGGCGGCACGGCCGTGGAAGGCATCCCCGTGTTCGACTCCGTCCAGGCCGCCGTGAAGGCGACCGGCGCGAACGCTTCGATGGTGTTCGTGCCCCCGCCGGCCGCGGCCGACGCCATCATGGAGGCGTCCGACGCGGGCGTCCCGCTCATCGTCGCGATCACCGAGGGCGTCCCCGTCAACGACATGATCAAGGCGAAGGAGTACCTCGCGAAGGGTTCGAGCCGGCTCATCGGCCCGAATTGTCCCGGGATCATCCGTCCCTCGGCGAAGGTCAAGATCGGCATCATGCCCGCGCGCATCCACAGGGCCGGCTCCGTCGGCGTCGTCTCCCGCTCGGGAACGCTCACTTACGAAGCCGTCGGCCAGACGACGTCGCTGGGCCTCGGGCAGTCGACCTGCATCGGGATCGGAGGCGATCCGATCAACGGCACGGACTTCATCGACGCGCTCACGCTCTTTCGCGACGACGAGGAAACCGGATCCGTCATCCTCATCGGGGAGATCGGCGGCAGCGCCGAGGAAGAGGCGGCCTGCTGGATCGCCGGCAACCTCAAGAAGCCCGTCGTCTCGTTCATCGCGGGGCGCACGGCGCCTCCGGGCCGCCGCATGGGCCACGCGGGCGCGATCATCTCCGGTGGAAAGGGCACCGCGGCGGAGAAGGTGAAGGCGCTCCAGGCCGCGGGCGTCCATGTCGTGGACTCACCCGCGCTCATGGGCGAGATGCTGAAGAAGGTGCTCGGGCGGTAGAAACGAACGTTCCGTCCCAGTGAGCCGAAGGTTCTGGACGGCACTTCGAAAGGATGATGGGCATCTCGCGGCGCGTGTTCGTCGTCGGGGCCGCGATCGCCTCGCTCGCGCTTCCCGTCCGCGCGCAGGGCCATGTCCCCGTTTCCGGCTCCGCGGCGCCGCAGCCCATCTCGCCCGTGAGGTTCCCCGGGCGGCTTCCCGTTCCCGCGTCGGTCATGTGGATCGCGGCTCATCCCGACGACGAGGCCCTCGTCGCTCCTCTTCTCGCGCGCTGGTGCGGCGACGGGCGCGCGCGTTGCTCCCTTCTGACCGCAACACGCGGAGAGGGAGGCGCATGCCTCCGCCCGGACGGCTGCCTTCCGGACCTCGCTTCCGTCCGAAGCGCGGAGGCTGGCTCTTCTTCGCAGTATTTCGGCGCGAACGCGATCCTTCTCTCTCTGCCGGACGGCGGCGGCGCGGCGCCGCCGGCTTGGGACCTCGACGCGGGCGGGTCGCCAGCTCTCGTCGCGATGATCGCGGGGTTCATCCGGACCGAGGCGCCCGAGCTCGTCCTCACGTTCGACCCGCGGCACGGGACGACCTGCCATCCGGACCACCGCGCGATCGCCGCCGTCGTGCTCGAGGCGGTGAAGCTCTTGAGCCCGCCACCCGCGGTCTATCTTCTCGAGACCAGGCTCGAGGTCGACGCCCAGCCGCTCGCGCTTCGTTTCCGTTCCGCGGCGCCCGGAGCGATCCGCTTCGACGCGAACGAGCAGCTCGCCGCAACCGGCGGCCCGGCCTGGAACGCCGTCACGGCCGACATGGAGCGACACCCGAGCCAGTTCGACGCCGCCTGGCTCGCGGCAGTCTCGAGCGTGCCCGCGGCAGATCGTTCGGTTTACCTCGCGCCCGCGCCCACGATCCTGAAGCAGGCGGCGTCGACCTGTCCGTGACGCCGCCGCGCCGCCGCTACGCACCGAAGCCGTGCTTAGCCTGTTCAAGAATCACGCGCCGCGGCTAGACGCGGCCGGCCGCGTATACTCCGCGGCCGCATGGAAAAGACGTTCGCCATCATCAAACCGGATGCCGTCGAGTCGAAGAACGCGGGGAGGATCCTCACGCGCATCGAGACCGAGGGTTTCCGTGTCGTCGCGTTCAAACGGCATCGCATTTCGAGGGCCGAAGCCGAGTCGTTCTACGGCGAGCACCGCACGAAGGGCTTCTTCGCGTCGCTCGTCGCTTACATGACGTCCGGCCCGGTCTACGTGGCCGTCCTCGAGCGCGAGAACGGCGTTGCGCACTGGCGCTCCGTGATGGGCGCGACGGATCCCGCGAAGGCCGACGCGGGCACGATCCGCAAGGAATTCGGCCGGTCCATCGAGCGCAACGCCGCCCACGGCTCCGCGAATGCCGCGGACGCCACCCGCGAGGTCACGTTCTTCTTCTCCGCCGCCGACCTTCTCTGAGCGAACCGCCACTTGTAACGCGCGTCACACTTCTGCACCCGGATGGCAGCCTCTGGCGGCCGCTTTGCTCTACAAAATTCAGAAAGGCGCCGACACTCCCCTGCAGACCGCGCCCCAAGGGTCGCCACAAATACTTTTGATGCAGAGACTTCTGTTTCTTTCGATACTCTTTGCGCCCGCCTTGATGGTGGGTGCCGGGGTGTCGGCGCAGGTCTCCCCACCTGCAAGAACTACAAGTTCGGTGTCCGTGGGCTACGTAATGGTGCCCTTCGTCCTCACCGACTTGAAAGGAAAGCCCGTCCGGGACCTCAGGGAAAAGGACGTCACGCTTCTCGTGGACGGCCAGCCCGTCGTGACCGATCTCTTCGTCCGGAGCGACGACGCGCCCGTGTCGTTCGCGATCCTCCTCGACGGTTCCGGCTCGATGGGCCTCGTCGGGAAGATGGACGGGGCGAAGGCCGCCGTGCGAGCCCTCGTCGAGCAGCGGCTCCCCGGTGACGACTTCGCCCTCTACGTGTTCGCGGCGGGGACCGTGCGCGAGGAGGTCTCCTTCACGACGGACCCCGCGCGGCTTCTCGCGGCCGTCGACGCCGTGAAGCCCGCCGGCCGCACCGCTTTCTACGACGCCCTCGCGAAAATGCCCGACCGGTCGCTCCTCGGGAAGAACGGTTCGCGCGCGATCGTCCTCCTCACGGACGGGATCGACAACGCGTCGGAGTTCACGCGCGACGACCTCGCCGTCATGCTCGAGGGCGTGGACGTCCCGGTGTACCCCCTCGGGCTGCGCTCTCCAGGCGTCCCGCTCGTCCCGCCGCCCGGCGTCACCCCCGAAGCGCTCATGAACCTCGAGATCCTCGGCCACGTCGCGCGCCTCTCCGGAGGCCTGCTCTCGATCGTCGACGAGCCCGCGCAGCTGCCGGCCGCGATCGCGCGAGTCGAAAAGGACCTGCGCGCACAATACTTGATGGGTTTCACGCCGACGGGCGCCGGACCGGTGCGCTACCGCCGCATTTCGCTTCGACTTTCAGGCCCCGCACGACCCGTCCGTATCCGGGCGGGCTACCGGGGCACGCTGCCGCCTCTCAAGGGCGGTTGAACAGGGAACAGGAGGACTCATGAAGACCCCCGTCACTCTCCTCGCGGCCGCCATCGGCCTGTCGCTCGTCGGTTGCGCCACGACGTCCGACATCGACAAGAAAATCGCGGAGTCGCAAACGAAGACCGACAAGAAGATCGAGTCGGTCGAGACCCAGGTCGAGCAGCTCCAGGAGGGCCAGAAGTCGACCACTGGCAAGCTGGAGGAACAGGGCAAGCAGATCGAGCAGATCGGCCAGTCCGCCAAGGACGCGCTCGCCCGCGCCCAGGAAGCGGGCGTCCTCGCAAAAGGCAAGATTGTCTTCCAGCAGTCGTTCGCCGAGGACCGCGTGCGCTTCAAGATCAATTCCTTCGAGCTGACGAAGGAGGCGAAGACCGCCCTTGATGAGTTCGCGTCCAAGCTCAAGGCGCTCGACAAGGGCGTGTACCTCGAGATCCAGGGCCATACGGACGACACGGGCGGCTCGGAGTACAACGACCAGCTCGGTCAGCAGCGCGCCGAGGCCGTCCGCCGCTACCTCGCCCGCCAGCACAAGCTCCCGCTCGGCCGCATGTCGACCATCTCCTACGGCGACACGGCCCCGGTCGAGACCAACAAGACCTCGCTCGGCCGCTCCAAGAACCGCCGCGTCGTGATCGTCGTGCTCGAGTAGCGTCCGAAGAGAAACCCGGAGATTCTGCAGCGGGCCCTCACGGGCCCGCTGATTTCTTTCTCTTCCTCTTCCTCAACTCTTCCAGCAGCCTGAGGAAGTCGGCCGGAGGGTCTGCGTCCAGCGACACCTTCTTCCCCTCGGGCGTCGTGAAGCCGAGGTGCCCGGCGTGGAGCGCCTGGCGCGGGAAGGACACGGGGAAAGGCGGCTTCTTCGGGTCCCGGTAGACCGGGTCGCCGACGAGAGGGTGGCCCGCGCTCGCGAAGTGAACGCGGATCTGGTGCGTGCGCCCGGTCTTGAGGCGGGCCTCGACGAGAGTTGCGAGGCCGAAGCGCTCCACGACGGTCCACTCCGTCACGGCACGAATGCCGGTCTCCCCCGGCTTCGCGACGCCGCGGCGGCGGTCTCCACGGTCCTCCACGAGGTCGCGGTCGAACGTTCCCGCGTCCCCCGTCAGGTCTCCTTCGACCAGGGCGCGGTAACGGCGGTCCATCGTGTGCGTGCGAAGCTGCGCTTGCAGGCCGATGAGACCGCGCCGGCTCCGCGCGAACGCGAGAATGCCGGACGTCTCCTTGTCGAGCCGGTGCACGACGGACACGAACGTTCGCTCTTTCCCCCCGTGGCGCCTCTGCACGTACTGAGAGACGCGGCTGAGCAGCGTGTCGACCTCCTTCGCCTCGGTCGGGTGCGTGAGGAGGCCCGACGGCTTGAAGACCGCGATCGCGTCGTCGTCCTCGTGGAGAACGGCGAGCGACGTCTGAACGCGCCGCTCCTTGCGGAGATTGCGGTCCCACCGGAGCGCCACGTCCCGCGAGACGATCGCTCCGGGGTCGTTCACGACCGCCCCATCGACCGTCACCTGGCCCTCGAGGACCGCGCGTTTCAGGCGCGAGGCGGATTCCTCGGGATAGATCGTCTGGAGGCGGCGGACGATGCGGAGGCTGCCCTCGGCGTCCGCGGCCGGACCGGGCTTCATGCCGCCATCGTCGCACGAACCCCGGATGCCCGAGCCGGGAGCCCTGCGTACACTCCTGGGCTGACGTCATGCGCTTCGTTCCTCTCGTCCTCAGGAACCTCCTCCGCAAGAAGACGCGGACGCTGCTGACGGTCGGTTCGGTCCTGTTCCCCGTGTTTCTCGTCGCGTTCATGGCGACGTTCCTGAGGACGCTGAACCTCCCCGACCCGGCGCGCGAGCGCGGCCTCTTTCGGCTCGTGACGAGGCACAAGGTGGGCCTCACGACGCCGCTCCCGTACGCCGTCCTCGCGAAGATCGCCCCGCTCGAGGGTGTCCGCGCGATCACGCCCATCGACCGGTTCGGCGGCCTCTACCGCGACGCGAGCGCCGGGCACATCTTCCCGCGGTTCGCCGTGGATCCGGCGACGTTTCTCGACGTCTTCGATGACGCGACGATCGTGAAGGGGTCGGCAGACGACTGGAAGAAGGACCGCGCAGGCGGCCTCGTCGGGGTGGCGCTCGTGGAAAAGTACGGCTGGAAGATCGGTGACCGCGTTCCGGTCACGGGAACGCTCTACCCCGTGAATCTCACGTTCACGGTCCGGGCCGTCTACAGCCTCCCGTACGAGAACTCGGCGAGCATCTTCTTCCACCGCGCGTACCTCGAGGAGTCGTACCCGCCTTTCCGCGGAAACGTCTCGACGGTTTGGACCCGCTGCGAGGACGCCGCATGCGCCGAACGCCTCCCGCGCCGGATCGACGACTTCTTCGAGAACTCCCCTGCGCCGACGAAGACGGAGAGCGAGAACGCCTTCACGATGGGATTCGTCTCGCTCCTCGGGAACGTCCAGCTCCTCCTGACGTCGATGGGCGCGATCATCATCGGCGTCGTCGTTCTCATCGCGGCGAACACGATGGCCCTCGCCGTACGCGAACGCGTCGTCGAGGTCGCGGTCCTGAGGACGCTCGGCTTCTCGCGCGGGCGCATCGTCGGCCTCATCCTGGCCGAGAGCCTCGCGCTCTCGCTCGTCGGCGGCGGGTTCGGGCTCCTCGTCTTCGTCGCGACGTTCGCGCGCCTCAAGGCCTCGCTCATGGAGACGCGGATGGCGCCCTTCGCCGCCGGGATGAGGGTCTTCCCGGAGGTCGTCGCCCTGGCGGCCGCGGTCGCGCTCTTCGTCGGCGTGTGCGCGGCGCTCGTCCCGGCGGTGCGCGCCGCGCGGCGGCCGATCGTGGACGGCCTGCGCGCGGCCTAGGCTCAGAACCAGCGGCGCGTGCGCGCCTTGAAGGCCCGATACTCCTCTCCGAACTTCCGCTCGAGATAAGCCTCCTCGCGGTCAGCCCCGCGTACACTCTCGGGCATGAGCCGCTCCTCGGTCTTCGCGCGGCGCCGGGCTCGCTTTTTCGACGGAATGAAGGAGGGCGTCGCGGTGCTCTTCGCAACGCCCGAGGCCGCGTACGGCTACGATGTTCACTACCGCTATCGCCCGGACCCGGACCTCTTCTATCTGACGGGGTTTCCCGAGCCCGAGGCCGCCGCGGTCCTCGACGCGGACCGCAGAACGCTGACGCTGTTCGTCAGGCCGAAAGACCGCGCGAAAGAGACGTGGGAGGGCCGCCGCAGCGGTCCCGAGGGCGCCGTGCGCGATCACGGCGCGGATCGCGCGTACCCCGTCGGGGAACTCTCGAAACGCCTTCCCGACCTCGTCCGGCGCGCACACGCCCTTCACTACGCGTTCGGCGCTCACGCGGAGGGCGACCGGATCGTCGCGTCCCTCCTCGCGCGATTCCGCCGCGAGGCCCGGGACCCGAAGCGCGGGCCGGCGACCGTCAAGGATCCGACGGATCTTCTTCACGCGATGCGCCTCGTGAAGGCGCCGGAAGAGATCGCGCTCATGGAGCGCGCCGCGGCCATCGCGGCGGCCGCGCACCGCGAGGCGCGCCGCCTCGCGAAGCCCGGCCTCTTCGAATACCAGCTCGAAGCCGCGATCGACTCCCGCTTCCGCGCGATGGGCGCGAGCGGGCCCGCCTACCCCACGATCGTCGCTTCCGGGGGGAACGCGACGATCCTCCATTACACGGAGAACCGGCGGCGCATCGACGCGGGCGACCTCGTCCTCGTGGACGCGGGCTGCGAGGTGGACGGATACGCGTCCGACGTGACGCGCACGTTTCCGGCTTCGGGCCGCTTCACGCGGCCGCAGAGGCGGCTTTACGACGCGGTCTTCTCGGCCCAGCGTGCCGCGATCGCGGCCGTCAGACCCGGCACGCCCTGGGATGCGCCGCACGAGGCGGCGCGAGAGGTGCTTCTCGACGCGCTCCTCGAGACCGGGCTCCTGCGCGGCAGGCGCGCGGCGCTGAAGAAGAAGAACGCCGTCCAGCGCTTCGCGCTCCATCACACGTCGCACTGGCTCGGCCTCGACGTCCACGACCGGGGCCGATACCGCGACGAGAAGGGCGCCCCGAGAAAGCTGGAGCCCGGCATGGTGCTCACGATCGAGCCCGGCCTCTACGTGCGCGCCGACGAGAAGGGCGTTGCGAAGGAGTACCGCGGGCTCGGCATCCGCATCGAGGACGACGTCCTCGTGACGGAAGCGGGCGGGCGCGTCCTGACGGCGGCCGCGCCGAAGTGAATGAGCACGCTCGCCGCAAACACGATCAACAGCGGATCCGTGAACGGAATCCGGAAGCGCATCACGACCTGATACGGCACATGCGCGAGCCAGATCACGACGAAGTACGTGATGACTCCAGTCGTGATGAACCGGTCGCGCCGCCAATAATGCGCGAGGCCGATCGCGGCAAGAGTGAATAGCCCGATGTTGAGGATCGCGCTGCCGGCGATCTCCCCTGTTCCGTGTTCCTGCGGATTGAGCCACGGACGCCAATACCGCCAGGCCTTTCGAAGGGCGTACGCCATCGCCTGTCGGGGATCGCGCTCGATGTTCAGGAGACCCGCCGCGAACCAGGCGTGGCTGCGCTCGAGGGGTGAATGTGCCCGAGCTTCGATCGAGCGGGCGGCGGAGGGCGTAACCTCCTTCTCGAACGTGACCGTGGCGCTTCGGTAGGCCGCCGCATCCGTGAGGGTCGATATCCGCTCCATCTCCGGGTGCGAGCCGCGCCAGAAATTGTGACCGGCTGCGTCGTTCACGACGATCAGCTCACGGTAGCGAATGGCATTCCGCACGATCCATGGCAGCAAGACGAGCGCCGCACCTGCAGCGAGCGCGGCAACCTGCGTCCAACGCGTCTTTCCCTTCGTTCGCACGGATAGAAGCGCCAAGCCCGCGAATGCCAGTGCGGCGAGCCCCGCGGGACGCGTCAGCGCTGCAAGAGCAAGTCCTGCGCCTGCGAGAGAAGCGCTCGCCGCTGAGCCACTCCGAACGGACCGGAGAAAGAACCAGGTCGCCACCGTCAGGAAGAACATGAAGAGCGGTTCGGTCCTGACGTCGCACACGCTCACGACAAAGAAGGGATCGAGCGCTGCGAGGCCAGCCGCGAGCGCGGCCGCCGCGATTGAGTCGAAGAGGAGCCACGCGATCTCGCCGATGACGAGTGCCGTCGCAGCATCGCAGACGGCTAACGCAATCTTGATCAGAATGATTCGGTCGGTATGGCAGAGCGTAGTGGCAGCGATGAAGAACGGGAAGAGAGGCGCGCGAAAGAACGGGAGGCCGGTTCGATCCGGATAAGCGTGCTCGCGGCAGACATGACTCGCCGTCGCGAGGTAATCCTGCGCATCGCCGAAACCGACGACGTCGGGGCCCTTCCAGAAGATTGCGGCGACGCGGATCCCGAGGGCGACCGCGAAGATCGTCGATCTGACCCGGGGGCGCGTCATCTCTCCGGCAGCTCCGCCGGCTCGGCCCAGACGTCCTTCCTCAGCTCCGTCGCGAGTCCGGCCCGGTTTTCGAGCAAGGCCCGCGCGGAGAAGAGGATGTGCCCCGTGACACCGGGTTGTGCGCGGGTGCGGCGGACCTGTTCGGCGATCTCCCCCGCCGGCCAGCCCTTTCCCTCCTCGCCCACGCGGAATGCCGCGAGGCCCGGCCAGAGGGACCTTCCCGCCGTGTTCTGCCCGGCCCACCACGCGAGCAGCGCGGGAAAGCTCTGCTCCTTCTGGTCGATCGGCCAGTAGAGCTGCGGGGCGAGGTAGTCCACCCAGCCGCGCTGGAGCCACGTTCGCGCGTCGGCCGAGATCTCCTCGTACGCGTCGAACCCCTTCACCTGCGCCGGCCGCCCCGGCCGCCAGATGCCGAAAGGGCTGATGCCCACGCGCACGTTCTTCTTCACGGCCTTCACCTCGTCGTGAAGGCGCTTCACGAACCTGTTCACGTTCCAGCGGCGCCAGTCCTCACGTCCGAGAGCGCCGCCGGAGGCGACGTATCGCGCGAAGCTCGGCTCGTCCGGGAACTCCACGACGCTTCCGGCCGCGTCCTTCTCCGGGTACGGGTAGAAGTAGTCGTCGAGGTGAATGCCGTCCACGTCGTAACGCTTGACGACGTCGAGGATCACCGCGAGGGAGTGCGCCGCGACGTCCTCCTCGCCCGGGTCCATCCAAAGCTGCTTTCCGTAGGCCTTCACGAGGTCCGGCCGCCGCCGCGAAACATGAGCCGCCGCCGGGGGGGAGATCGAAGCCGCCGGGCGCGCGCGATACGGGTTGAACCACGCGTGAAGCTCCAGCCCGCGCGCATGAGCGCTCTCGATCGCGAACGCGAGCGGGTCCCAGAGGGGCTCCGGCGGGATGCCCTGCGTGCCGCTCAGCACCTCGGACCACGGCTCGAGCGCGGACGGGTAGAGCGCGTCGGCGGCGGGCCGCACCTGGAGGATCACCGCGTTCGCGTTCAACGCCGCAAGGACGTCGAGAAGGGTGAGGAGCTCGAGCTTCTGCCGGGAAGCCGGAAGGCCGGGGGCCGACGGCCAGTCGAGGTTTCCAACCGTCGCCACCCACACGCCGCGCAGCTCGCGGCACGTCGCGGGGGGCGCCGGCGCCCGTGGGTGCCTCGCCTCGGGCGCTCCTGGCGGCCGGACGAGCGCCGGAGGCGGTGCCCCGCAGCCGCCAAGGAGAACGGCCGTGAACACCGCCACGAGGAAGACGGGCGCGGGAGATCTCAACGCTTCTCGGCCCGGCGCCGCGCCGGACCGCCCTCCTGCGCGGCGTCGGAAGAGAGCCATCTCCGGACGACGCCTTCGTCCGTGACGAGACACTGCGGCCCCGGGACCGCGCGCAGCTCGGCGGACAACTTCCGGTTGCGGTCGGGGCTGTGATAGGGAATGAACCGGACCCGTTCGTCGCTCAGGAACTGAAGCGTGTACGCCGTGTCGTATCCCGCGTGGCAGACGGTATAGCCGTCCTCGGCGATCGCCTTGAGCGGCGCCCGGGGATCGGGCCCAGCAAGCAGACCCTCGACGACACCCCGCGCCTGCCGCGACAGGAAGACCGTCGTGAGCAGCGCGACCCCTCCGGACAGGAGGGCCACGAAAACCGCCGGGATCCACCGCCGGAGGAGATTCACCGAATCCTGGAACGAGACGAGGAGGAGCGCGAGCGCGGCCGGGAGAACGGGGGTCATGAAGCGAAGCTGGGACGGTGGAACGTCCTTGAGGACGAGGGCCGCAGCGCCCAATGCGGTGATCGCCCCGACGAGGGCGAGCCCTTCGACGCCCGGCGGCTCCTTTCGGAGCGAGCGGTTCAGGCGTCGCCCACATCTCAGGAGAAGAACGGAGAGAAGGACCAGGCCCGCTGCGGCGAGAACCGGTGGCGGCGCGAGACCGTCGAGTCCCACGAACCGCCAGGAGTCCGTTCCGAGGAACCGGATGGAGCGGGCGAGAAGACCACACGGCCGCCAGGGAGGGACGACCGGGCCCAGAGCCGGCTCGTACCAACCCAGGATGCGGCCCATCCAGACGGGCAAGTAGCCAAGGACGAAGCCGCAGAGCAAAGGCGTCACGAAGCGCGCCCAGCCTCGCCATGAGGGCGAGGGCGGGTTCCCGGCTGAGCCGGCTCGAAGAGACCCGCGAAACGGAGCGGAGCGAAAGAGGACGAGGGCCGCGACCGGCAGGAGGACGAAGACGATCGTCTGGTTCATCCACCAGCCGAGCCCGGCGAGGAGACCGAGGAGGAGTTGGCCTCCGGGACGGTCCAGGAAAGGACGCGGTCGGGTCAGGGCCCCGGCCGCCAGGAAAAAGATCACCGAAGAGAGCGCGAACGACATCTCCGGTCCCTTCGGCACGGTCGAAAGAGAGATGAAAAAGGGAGGGCCGATCGCCATCCAGAGTCCGGCGCCTGCGGCGATCGCCCGCCCGAAGAGTCGGGTGAGTCCGAGGAAGTAGAGACAGATGCCGAAGGCTATTTCGCTCATGCCGGCCAGGCGCAGCGAGATCGGTCCGCCCTCCTCGCTGCCGGCCGGGTCCAGCATCGTCTTGCGAACGGCCGCGGCGAGGGCGGGAGTCAGAGGGCCCATGTAGTTCTGGCCCCAGAAGAAGACGTCGAAGCCCTTCCCGTCGTGGATCTTCTTGGCCATCAGGCCGAAGATCGCGGTGTCGCCGTTCCAGCCGCGCACGGCGGCTTCGTTCGTCAGGAGCGGGAGCCTCACGAGGACGAATGCGGCGAGGATCGCCCCGATCGTCGCCGCGCTGAAGAGCGCGGGCTTCCAATTCGTTTCTCGAGGATGCACGTCCCGCGACGACCTTCTACTTCGGGATTCCCATCTTCGTGAGGACGAAAGCCCACTCGAAGGCGTTCTCGTGCAGGGTGTCGTACCGGCCGGAAGCGCCGCCGTGCCCCGCGGCCATGTTCGTCTTCAGGAGGAGCGGATTCGCGTCGGTCTTCAGCGTCCTCAGACGCGCCACGTACTTCGCGGGCTCGTGGTAGAAGACCTGGCTGTCGTTGAACGACGTCATGACGAGCATCGCAGGATACGCGCCCTTCCTCAGGTTGTCGTACGGGCTGTAAGCCTTGATGCAGTCGTACTCGTCCTTCGTCGCCGGGTTTCCCCACTCCTCGTACTCGCCCACCGTGAGCGGCAGGGTGGAATCGCTCATCGTGTTCAGGACGTCGACGAAGGGAACGTGGGCGACGACGGCACGGAAGAGGTCGGGGCGCATGTTCGTGACCGCGCCCATGAGGAGTCCGCCTGCGCTTCCGCCCGAGACGACAAGGAGATCCTTCGCCGCGATCTTCTCGGCCACGAGGAACTCCGCGGATGCGATGAAGTCCGTGAACGTGTTCTTCTTCTTGAGCATCCTCCCGTCGTCGTGCCACCTCTTTCCCATCTCGCCTCCACCGCGGATGTGCGCGATGGCGACGACGGCGCCACGGTCGAGGAGCGGGAGACGGTTCGAGGAGAACGTGATGGGATACGTGACGCCGTAGGAGCCGTAGCCGCTCAGCCACGTCGGAAACGGCCCGTCCTTCAGCGTGCGGGTCTTCCCGTCGGCCGTCTTCCGACGCCACACGAGAGAGATCGGGATCCTCGTGCCGTCCGATGCTTTCGCCCAGAGGCGCTCCGACTTGTAGAGCGTCCGGTCGTAACCGGGGACCTCCTCCTCCTTGAGGATCTTCGAAGTCTTCGCGTCCATGTCGTAGTCGAAAACGGAATTCGGCGTGACGAACGACTGATAGCTGTACCGGAAGACATTCGTGTCGAAGACGCGGTTCGTCTCGCCGAACGCCGAGTAGACGGGCTCGGGAAACGCGATGACGTGCGAGGCGTTTGTCGTGAGATTCGTGACGGTGAAGCGCGGAAGCCCGTTGACCGTCTCGTGGAGGACGACATGGTTCGCGAACAGGTCGACGTCCTCGAGCATCACGTCGGCCCGGTGCGGAACGATCTCCTTCCAGTTCGCGCGGCCGGGCGCCGCCACGGGCGCCGAGACGAGGCGGAAGTTCCGGCCGCCCGAGTTCGTCCGGATGTAGAAGAGCTCGCCACGGTGATCGACGGAGTACTCGTGCTCCGGTGCGCGCGGGGCGACGAGCGTCCATTCGCCGGCGGGCGCGTCCGCTCTCAGAACGCGGACCTCGGACGTCGTGTGGCTTTGCGCCGAAAGGACGAGCCAGGAGCGGCTCCGCGTCCGGCCGAGGTAGGCGCTGAAGCGCTCGTCCTTCTCCTCGTACACAAGGGTGTCGGCTCTCTGCGGGTCGAGAAGGCGGTGCCGGTAGACGCGATACGGGCGCTTGGCGGCGTCCTCGACGCCGTAGAAGAGCGTCGTGTTGTCCGCCGCCCACACGACGCCCGTCGTCTTCTCGATGCGCTCGGGCCGGAGGGCGTTCGCGCGCAGGTCCTTGACGAAGAGCGTGTACTGCCTGAAGCCCGTCGAGTCCGTCGAGTACGCGAGGAGGTTCCCGTCGTCACTCACGGCGTATCGTCCGAGCGCCATGAACTTCTGGCCCTTCGCGAGCTCGTTCAGATCGAGGGTGACCTGCTCGGGTCCGTCGGGAAACCTCTTCCGGCAGTAGATGCGGTACTGCTTCCCCTTCTCGGTGCGGAAGTAGTACAGCCACTCGCCTTCGCGGTACGGGACGGAGAGGTCGGTCTCCTTGACGTGGGAGAGCATCTCGGAATACAGCGCGTCCTGAAAGGGCTCCGTCGGCTTCATCACCGCGGCCGTGTACGCGTTCTCGGCCTCGAGGTAGGCAGCGACCTCCGGGTTCGGCTTGTCGCGCAGCCAGAAGTACGGATCCGATCGCGCTTCGCCGTGCAGGGTGGCGACCTTCTCGACGCGCATGGCCGCCGGCGGCACCGGCGCGGGCGCGCCGACGGGATTGTCGGCAAAGGCGGGACGGGTGGTTGATGCCATGGCGAGAAATTGAGGAGGGACGTGAAGCGCATGCGTCCTCCGCGGTTGGACGCGACAGAGTACCTCAACCAGGGGAGCTCGAGAGAGCTCCGGGGTCCCGCTTCAGGCGCCGGGAAGACCGCGGATCTGGAGCTCCATGGCCTCGAGCCCGTCCAGCACGCGCAGCGTCTGCACGCAGCGGTCGCACTCGCCCGGTGCGTGGGGGCACGGCTTCTCGGGGCAGTACGGCTCCCTCGCCGCCTCGAGAAGGGACTCGACCACCGTCTTCACCCGCCCTCGGATCGCGGACGAAGGGCTCTCGCGCAGAAGACGAATGAGCGCCATTTCGGTCGGGCTGAGCATGGCGACGACGGGCTGGTTCACGGCGTCCTCCCCTGGCGAGCTGATCTTGAGATGAGACTCCTCCCGGCGAAACGAAGCAGATGAATCAGGTCCTGGCTGCACTCCGGGGTCAGTATGACCCGCCGGCACCCCCGCCCCCGAAGCTTCCTCCGCCGCCCTGGTAACCCGGCTCGACCGGCGGCCGGGAACCGGGCGCGTGGGCGGCCACGACCGGAACGAGCTCGAGCGCACGAAGCCGGCGCTCGTCCGCGAAGAGCGACTCGGCGGTGAGGCCGCTTCGCTCCTTCCCGTCGCCCTTCGCGAGCCAGCGGTTGACGCCGAGCGCGAGGAATAAGAGCGCGGCGCCCGCGAGCGTCAAGAGGAGCCATGTCGCTGCGAGATGCACGTAGAAGCGGAGCGTGAGAAGCGAAAGGGCCGTCAGGACGAGCCCGACGTCCAGCGCGAACGCCCGCCGCGAGCGGATTCCCCAGAGGACGGCCGCAAGAGGGACGAGCGCGGTCAGGACCATCGACGCGATCCGTTCGCCGAAGCTCGGGCCGGGAACGTCGCGCCCGCTGCTTCCGAGCATTTCGACGAGGCGGTGATCGAGCGCGTACAGGTTTACGGCGGCATAGGCGCCGAGGAGGCCGGCGGCGACGAGGACGGCCGCGCTCCTTCGATGGGAAGGCGACCACGACGAACGGTCGAGAAAGCGCTCGAAGGCGAGCGTCAGCGCCACGCCGCCGGCGACCCAGAGCAGGCGGCCCAGGGGGGCTCGCGCCAGGAGGAGAAAGAAGGAGATCCCCGCGAGGCCGGCGTAGACGGGGCTGCCCCAGCGCCAGGCCACGAGGGCCCAAAGGGCGAGCGAGGAGAGGACGAGGATCGTCACGCCGCTTTTCTCGCGGACCTTCAGAGTCTCCTCGAGGAACAGGAAGAGGCCGACCAGCAGGAAGACGATTCCCCAGAAGCACGTCGCGCCGGCGCCCCCGCGAAGGGCGAGGCGCGGCGCGTTCTCCTGCGCTTCCGTCGCGACGAGGCACGCGCCCCCGAAAAGGAAGAGAAGAACCGTGATGGCCCCCACGTTTCCGTGAGCTCCGAACGTCATCGCTCCCAGGAGCAGCAGGAGCGCCAGGGAGACGAAGCCGAACACGAGCACCCTCCAGAGAGGCAACGGCAGGAGACGCGGCTCGGGATACCGGCTGGAGATCTCCCCGAGAGTGCCGGCGTCGATTGCGCCGGTCTTCTTCCAGCTCTCGGCCGCGGCCCGGACTTCCTCGACGCGCTCGGCGCGGATCCACTCCGCTTTCATCGAACTCGCATCTTCCGGTGCGCCGAGACGACCAGAATCAGAGCGGCGGCGGCCGTCATGGCCGAAACGAGGAGGGCTCCGGCCGGCGCCGACGGAAGGCTTTCGAAAATCATCCTTTGAAGGCCCAGCCACGCCGCCACGACCGCGAGCGCGAACGGCAGTGTGCGTCTGGCGCGAAACGCGGCGAACGCGACGGCGAGAAAGACGAGGAGGAGCGCGAGGAGCCATCCTGCCCAGCCGGCGCCTCGCCCGACGAAGACCCCGGACAGGAGGCCGCCGAACGCGAGGAGGAGCCCCGCGTCGACGTATACGTCCTCGAAGTGCGCCTTTTTCCCCGCCCGCGCCGACGCGAGGCCCAGGGCGGCGAAAAGCACGCCCGACGTGATCGCCTCGACCCTCAGGCGCGCGGGGTCGCCCGAGCCGAGGGAGGTCCTCTGGATGCTCACGGCGATTCCCCGCCACGCGGCGAAGGATGCGAGCGCGAGAGAGAGCAGCATTTTCGAGTCGAAGCGGTACGCGAGGAGCCCGTAGAGGAGCGCGACGACGAGAAGGTGCCAGGGCCAGTTCCGTCCGAGCAGCGTGAACTGGGCCTCGAGGTAGCCGAGGTCCGTCGCGACGAGGAGCGCGCCCAGAAGCAGAACGTAGTCGAATCCCGCGTGCGCCGAGGTCGCCTCCCCCCAGGTGAAGTGCGCGGAATGCCGCGCGGCCCAGACGAGGCACGCCGCGGCACCCATGCCGATCACGACGCCGATCGTCGCCGGGCCGATCCGCTCGTGGTTCTCCTTCACGAAGAGGCCGATCCCCGCCGTCAGGAGGAGGACGCCCAGATAGAGCGCGGCGCGGATCTCGACCCTCACGGTGACGAGCTCCCGCCGCGCGACGCGCCCGAAGAGGTCGGCCGGCAGGTCCTCGAGCACGCCGTCCCCGCGAAGGCGCTCGATGCCGGCGGCCACGTCGGGATTCACGCGGCAAGCATAAGGCCCCCTTGCCCCGGCCGGCGGCGCATGTCACGCTCTGGCGTGCCGCTTCGCATCTTCGTCACGGGGGCCGGAGGCCAGCTCGGCCAGACCATCGTGCGCGAGCTGCGCCGGGGAGGCCACGAGGTCGCGGCCCTCACGCGCGCGGCCCTGGACCTGACCCAGCGCGAGCAGGTGCTCGAGCGACTCGTCAAGCTTCGGCCGCAGGCGGTCGTGAACACCTCGGCCTTCGGCGTCGAAGAATCCGAGGAGGATCCGAAGACCGCGCTGGCCGTCAACGCGTTCGCCGTGCGCACGCTCGCCCAGGCCTGCCGCAGCGCCGACGCGACGCTCCTCCACTTTTCGTCCGATTTCGTCTTCGACGGCGCCGCGACGTCGCCCTACCGCGAGACGGACCGGCCCAACCCCGGCAGCGTCTACGGCGCCACGAAGCTCCTCGGCGAGTGGTACGCGGGCGGGGCGCCGCGGCACTTCGTCCTGCGCGTCGAGAGCCTTTTCGGAAACCCCGAAGGCAAGAGCACGATCGACCGGATGTGCGCGGACATCCGAGCGGGGCGCACCGTGAGCGCGTTCTACGACCGCACCGTGTCCCCCGCATACATGAACGACGTCGCGGCCGCGACCCGGCGCCTTCTCGAGGGGAAAGCGGCGTCCGGCGTGTACCACTGCGTGAACGCGGGGTTCACGACGTGGCACGAGCTGGCCATGGAGCTGACCCGCCAGATCGGGAGGTCCACCAGCGTCGTCCCGGTCTCGGCCGACGGCCTCGTGAGCAAGGTCTTCCGGCCGAAGTTCGCGGCGCTCTCGAACGAGAAGCTCGCGAATCTGGGCATCGAGCTACCCTCGTGGCAGAACGCGCTCGCGCGCGCTCTCTCGGCGCAGACCTCGCCCGCGACGCCCGTTCCGCAGTCCGGGCCCCGCCCGCCGGGTTCCCGCGGCTAGCGGCCCGCCGCGACGAGAAAAACCCAATTCGCGGCGAGCGCGAAAGCGAGCGCCGCACGGAGAGCCCGAGTCGGGCGCGGGCTTTCCACGCCTCGTCCCGCCACGGCCGCTCCGAGCGCGGCGAGGCCGCCCAGGACGAAAAGAATCCCGGCGGCCGCTGCGAGCGGGTTCCACGAGAAAGCGCCGCCGACGTCGAAGCGCGCGAGGGCGAGAAGCGCCCGCGTGCCGCCGCACGTGAGGCACGGGATCCCCACGAGGGCGCGGAACGGACACGGCGGCAGCCCTCGCGCGAGGGCCGGCGTGAACGGGGCGGCCGCGGTCGAGACGAGCGCCGCGCCGCCCCAGAGAAACGCAAGCTGCCGGCCCGGCGCCATCGCTACTTGTTGAACGCCGAGAAGAGCGCCGCCCCCGCGAGAGCGATCCCGAGGATCGCGCACACGCAGCAGAGAGCGATGGGCAGGATGATGCCCGCGAGAGCCTTTCCTTGCGTCGTCTTGTGGAGCTGCTGGACGCCGAGCACCATGAGGTAGATCCGCCAGACGAGCGCGACGAGCCCGCCCACGAGCGGAATGACGTACGCGATGTGCGCGATGCTCGAGTACGACACGGCCCGGAACGTTCCTTCGAACTGGGACCTCGAGCCCTTGAGCGCGCCCACGATCATGAAGGCCACGTGGAAGATCGCGCTGCCGATGAAGAGGCCGAGCGCGATGAAGAGCGGCCCCAGGATGATCTGCGCGACGATCCCACCGCCCGCTCTCCCCATGTACCCCCGGTACTGCTCGGGCACGTATCGCAGCCAGGGGGCGCCGATCACGGCCCCCCACAAGGCGCTGAACACGAGCCCCACCCATCCGACGATCACGCCGAAGAGAAGGGGACGCGTGAAGTCGCCCGTTTCCCTCGTGAGGCGCCAGGCCTGATCGGGTGCCGTGATGAAGAGCTTCGCCGTCTCGAAGAACGGCTCCGGTCCGATCGGCTGCGACTCCCACGGCAGCCCTCCGGAAGGCGGAGCCGAGTACGGGGGCGGCGGAGGAGGAGGAGGGGGCGGCACGGGTCCGGGACCCTGGGGCGGGACGCTCGACATGTGAACCTCCTGATGAATCCGGACTTTGTGGGACGGATCCTATCGCTGCTAGTCTCTCCGAGATGAAGTACACGACCCTCGGCCGAACGGGAGTCACCGTCTCGCGGCTGTGCCTCGGCTGCATGAGCTATGGCACGCCTGAGTGGCGGCCGTGGGTCCTCGACGAAGCCGCCGCACAGCCGTTCTTCCGCCGCGCGCTCGAGGCCGGCATCAACTTCTTCGACACCGCCGACATGTACTCGCTCGGCGTCAGCGAGGAGATCACCGGCCGCGCCCTGCGCGAGTACGGAAGGATGGAGGAAATCGTCCTCGCGACGAAGGTCAACTTCCCGATGTCGTCCGGCCCCAACATGGGCGGGCTCTCGCGGAAGCACGTCGTGCAGGGTTGCGAGGCGAGCCTGAAGCGCCTCGGCGTCGAGACGATCGACCTCTACCAGATCCACCGCTTCGACCACGCCGTTCCCCTCGACGAGACGCTCGCGGCGCTCGACCTCCTCGTGAAGCAGGGAAAGGTGCGCTTCATCGGCGCGAGCTCCGGCCCGGCGTACCGTTTCGCGAAGGCGCTCGCGCTCTCGGACGCGAAGGGCTGGACGCGCTTCGCGTCCATGCAGAACCACTACAACCTCCTGTACCGCGAGGAGGAGCGCGAGATGCTTCCTCTGTGCACGGGGGACGGAATCGCGGTCATCCCGTGGTCGCCGCTCGCACGCGGCCTCCTCGCGGGCACGCGGAAGGACGCCGCCGACACGGCAGCGACGCCACGCGCCGCCTCCGACGACTACGCGCGGAACCTCTACGACCACCCGTCGGACAACGACGTCATCGAGGCGGTGAAGAGGGTCGCGACCACGCGCGGCCTGCCGCCTGCGGTCGTCGCGCTCGCCTGGCTCCTTTCGCGCCCCGCCGTGACGGCGCCCATCGTCGGGGCGACGAAGCTCGCGCATCTGGAGACGGCCCTTTCCGCCCTCGACGTGGCGCTCGAAGACGACGAGATCCGCGCGCTCGAGGCCCCCTATCGCCCGCACGCCGTGCGCGGCTTCAAGTGACCCTCTCCGCCGGGTCGGCCTGGCTCGGCGGACTCGCCTTCCTCGCGGGTGTCGCGATCGGATGGGCCGTGCGGGCGTTCCTCGCGCGCCGGTCGGCAGCCTCCGTGCGCGCCCTCGAGGACGAGCTGAAGCGCCGCGACGAGGAGCTGAAGGACACTCAGGCGCTCCTCGCCGAGACGTCGCTCACGGACGCCCTCACGGGCGCTCACAACCGGCGGTTCGTCGATGCCGCGATCGGGACCCTCCTCGCGCCGGCCCGGAGGTCCTCGCGAGGAGGCGATCCGCCGCCGGAGCACGTCGTTCTGATGCTGGCAGAAGTCGACGACTACGACCGCTTCGACGCTGGGAGCCGCGAAGCGGGAGACGCGCTCCTGCGCGACACCGTGCGCGCCCTTCAGCCGGTCGTGCGAGGCGACACCGTCATCGCGCGCTGGACCGAGATCGCGTTCCTCGTCATCGCGCGCATCCGCTTCGCCGGAGAAGCGCGCTCTCTGGCCCAGCGCCTCAGGGCCGCCGTCGCCGAGAACGTGCGAACGCCTCCCGGCCCCGGCGGCCGTCCCGTAACCCTGTCCCTCGGCTTCTCGATCGAGCCTCTGTCGCGCGCTCATCCCCATCTCGCCTCGTTCCGCGACCACCTCGGCCTCGTCGACTCCGCCCTTCGCCGCGCGCAGGCTCAGGGCGGAAACCGGGCGGTCGGGTGGCGTGTGAACGAAGACGCGCTCGAGTTCGAAATCGGTGTGCGGGGCGAGTCCGAGGTCGCGGCTCTTCTGCGCACGAACCCCGACGCCGCCGAGGCGCAAGGCCTGATCAGCCAGACCGTCGAGCGTCGCGACCCGGACTGATCAGCCCGGCAGGAGCAGCACCTTTCCCGAGGTCTCGCGCGCCTCGAGGGCGCGGTGCGCCGCGGCGGCTTCGGCGAGCGGGTAGGTGCGGTCGATGTGCACCGGCAGCGAGCCGTCCTTCACCCAGGAGAGGACGTCGCCCGCGCGCGCGAGGAGCTCCTCGCGAGAGGCGATGTAGTGGAAGAGCGAAGGCCGCGTCAGGAAGATCGAGCCCTTCTGGTTGAGGATCTGGGGATCGATCGGGCCGGCGGGACCGCTGGACTGCCCGAAGAGCGCCATCGTGCCCCGCGGCGCGAGAACGTCGAGGCCCTTCTCGAAGGTCGTCCTCCCGACCGAGTCGTAGACGGCCTGGACTCCCTTGCCCGACGTGAGGCGCTTCGTCTCGGCGACGAAATCGCTCCGGGTGTAGAGGATCACGTCGTCCGCGCCGGCCTCCCGCGCCCTCGCCGCCTTCTCCTCGGTCGAGACCGTTCCGATCACGCGCGCCCCGCGGTTCTTCGCGACGCGGCACAGGAGGAGGCCGACTCCCCCCGCGGCCGCGTGCACGAGGCAGGTGTCGCCTTTCTTCAAAGGATAGGTCGACGTCGCGAGATAGTGCGCCGTCATGCCCTGGAGCATGGCCGCCGCGGCCTGCCGCATCGAGACGCCCTCCGGAATCGCGACGAGGCGGCCCTCGGGGACGAGCGCCTTCTCCGCGTACGCGCCAGCCGCGTTCACGGTCGCCACGCGGTCCCCTGGTTTCAGGGAGGTGACGCCCGGTCCGACGCTCTCCACGACGCCCGCGAGCTCGCCTCCCGGCGTGAATGGGTGACCGGCCGGCTTGTAGAGGCCCAGCCGGAAATAGACTTCGATGAAGTTGACACCGATCGCTTCGGTGCGGACGAGCGCCTCGCCGGCTTTCGGAGACGGGTCGGCGATTTCCTCGAGGTGGAGCGCCTCAGGACCGCCGGGAGCGTGGACGCGGATGGCTTTCATGGCCGCAAGTCTACCGGCCCCTCGCTTCTGTGAGCGCGGTCACGCCGAGAGTCCGAAAGGCGCGAGCAAGAACTAGAATCAGTCTCCCGTTCCCGCGCGTCGGAGGGACGCCATGGCGACACGGATCGAGAAGGACACGATGGGAGAGGCCGCGGTCGCGGCCGACCGCTACTGGGGCGCGCAGACGCAGCGCTCGCTCGGGAATTTCGAGATCGGCGAGATTCGGTTCACGCGCCCGATGATCAGGGCCTTCGGCATCCTCAAGAAGGCTGCGGCCGAAGTGAACCAGGAGCTCGGCCTGCTGCCTTCGGATCGCGCGAAGCTCATCGCGGCCGCCGCGCAGGAAGTCGTCGACGGAAAGCTCGACGGGCACTTCCCCCTCGTCGTCTTCCAGACCGGGAGCGGCACGCAGACGAACATGAACGTGAACGAGGTCATCTCAAACCGCGCGATCGAGATGGCGGGCGGCGTTCTGGGCTCGAAGAAGCCCGTCCACCCGAACGACGACGTGAACAAGTCGCAGTCCTCGAACGACACGTTCCCCACGGCGATGCACATCGCGGCGGTCACGGAGATCGAGGAGCGGCTCCTTCCCGAGGTGAAGAACTTGCGCGACGTGCTCGACGGAAAGGCGCGCGAGTTCAAGGACGTCGTGAAGATCGGCCGCACGCACCTGCAGGACGCCGTGCCCTTGACGCTCGGCCAGGAGATCTCCGGCTGGGTGTCGCAGCTCGACCACGGGATCGCGCACGTCAGGCAGGCGCTTCCCCACCTCCTCGAGCTCGCGATCGGCGGCACCGCCGTGGGCACGGGACTCAACACGCATCCCGAGTACGCCGTCCGGGTCGCGAGGCGCGTCGCGGAGATGACGGGCCATCCCTTCGTCTCGGCGCCGAACAAGTTCGAGGCGCTCGCGGCACACGACGCGCTCGCGTTCGCCTCCGGCGCTCTCCGCACGCTCGCCGGCTCGCTGATGAAGATCGCAAACGACGTGCGCTGGCTCGCCTCCGGCCCGCGCTGCGGCATCGGCGAGCTCCGCATTCCCGAGAACGAGCCGGGGAGCTCCATCATGCCGGGCAAGGTGAACCCCACGCAGGCCGAGGCCCTCACGATGGTCGTCGTCCAGGTTTACGGAAACGACGCCGCCGTCGCGTTCGCCGCGAGCCAGGGCAACTTCGACCTGCACGTCTTCAAGCCCGTGATGATCCACAACGTGCTCGAGTCGATACGCCTCCTCGCGGACGCGTGCAGGAGCTTCCGCATCCACTGCGCCGAGGGGCTCGAGGCCGACCGCGCGCGCATCGACGACCTCATGAAGAAGTCGCTCATGCTCGTCACGGCCCTGAATCCCCACATCGGGTATGACAAGGCGGCTGCGATCGCGAAGACCGCCCACAAGGAAGGTCTGACCCTCAAGGAGGCGGCTCTTAAACTCGGCTTTTTGACGTCCGAACAGTTCGACGCCTGGATCGATCCTTCCAAGATGGTGAGGCCTGGCGGCACTGGCTAGAAACGGAGCGAGCGGACGCCCCGCGCAGGTCCGGGTCGTCCTTGCCCTCGCAGGGCTTGCGAGTCTCACGGGAGGCGCCGTGCCCGGCGGGACGCTTTTCGAGGTGCGCGCGCCGGAGGGAATGGTCACGGGCAGGGTGCGCCTGCAGGCGGTGACCCGCGACGGCGAGGTTGCCTTCGTGAAGTGGCTGACCGGGGACTGGTCGCGGACGTCCTCGCGTCCGTTCGAGTTCTTCCTCGACGTGGGCCCTTTGCCGCAGGAGAAGACCGTCGTCGCTCTCGCGCTCGACCGCGATCGCCGCCCGCTCTACCGGGTCGAGACGCTCCTCAACGCGGGAGGCCGGCGGCTCACCCTGCAGTTCCTCGCCCCGCTCGACGGGCAGCACGTCTCGGGCCCGGTGACGGCTCTCGTGCGCGCCGTCGCGCCGGCCGCGGACTCGATGGCCTCGGTCACTCTCGACGTGGAGGGACGAGACATCCCGCTGGAAGGCACCGGCGACGTCCGGAGCGCGCGCCTGGACGTGCCCGGATCCCCCGCCGTGCTCACCGCGCGCGTCACGACGGCGCTCGGGCGCGCCGCCGAGAGCTCGATCCTCCTGAACGGGCGCGGGCTGCAGGCTTCGCTCGACGCCCACGTCGTCGAACAGATGGTCGCGGTCGTGAAGAACGGCGAGCCCGTGGAGAATCTCTCTCCCTCCGACTTTTCGGTGCGCGACGACCGCGGCGCGTGCGAGATCCGCGAAGCGCGGCTCGTGCGCGACGGGAGCCTCGCGATCGGAATCGCGATCGATACGTCCCAGAGTCTTCTCCACACGGAAGAGCTCCGCAGCGCCGTCGCAAACCGGTTCCTCAAGACGCTCGGCCCTCGCGACGCCGCGTTTCTGCAGCGGTTCGGAGTCACCGTCGCGCACGTCCTCGACTGGACCACGTCGCGCAAAGATCTCGAGGACGCCGTTCTCGCGCTCGGGGAGGACCCGGTGGCCGGCACCGTCCTCCACGCGGCCATCGTCGACGCCCTCTATCAGCTTCGGGGAGGGGAAGGCGCGCGCGCGCTGCTCCTCGTCACGGACGGTAATGAATTCGAAGACGACGTCACGGAGCAGCACGCCCTCGCCTTCGCGCGCCAGGCGGGCGTCCCGATTTTCGCCCTGGCGCTTCCGTGGATGGAGGAGATCCGGCACGTGAAGCGCCACAAGGACGCCGACGGAAAGATCGTCGAGGACGTGAGCGTCACCCACGTGCCGCACCCTCCGAACCGCGCCGTGCTCGAGCGCTTCACGGAGGAGACCGGGGGGCACACCTACGTCGTCCCGAACGCCGGCGGCCTGAACGACATCTTCAAGAGGCTCGAGCGAGACCTCCGGACGCGCTATCTCGTCTCGTTCGTGAGCAACGCGAAGCGCACGGGCTCCTTTCATCCCGTCGAGATCCGCGCCGCGCGCGGCAAGGTCCGCACCGCCGCCGGCTTCCTGTATTGACGTAACGACGATCCTCGGCCCCGCGCCCCCCGGCGTGATACCTTTTCGCGCATGAGAAAACACTTCGCCCTCGTTCTCCTGGGAGCGCTTCTTTCGACCGCCACTCTGAAGGGAGAAACCCCCGTGAAGCACCCGACCGTCGTCATGAAGACCTCCCTCGGGAGCGTCACGATCGAGCTCTATCCCGACAAGGCGCCCGAGACCGTCAAGAACTTCCTGCAGTACGTGAACGACAAGTTCTACGACGGCACGATCTTTCACCGCGTGATCAGCAATTTCATGGTTCAGGGCGGCGGAATGGACGCGGCCATGAACAAGAAGCCGACGCGCGCCCCGATCAAGAACGAGGCGGCGAACGGCCTCAAGAACACGCTCGGCACGGTCGCGATGGCTCGGACCTCCGAGCCGAACAGCGCGACGGCGCAGTTCTTCATCAACGTGAAGGACAACGGATTCCTGGACTACCGCGACTCCTCGCCGCAGGGCATCGGCTACTGCGTGTTCGGAAAGGTGACGGCGGGCATGGACGTCGTGGACAAAATCAAGGCCGTCCCCACCGGCGCCCAGGACATCCCGAAGACCCAGGTCGTCATCGAGTCCATCCGCGTCGCGCCCTGACCGGAGAGAGCGTTTCTCCGTGTCGAGTGTCCCGCCCCCGGTCGGGTATCCCCCGCCACCTCCTTCGTCGAGGCGGCGGAGCTTCTTCGGGCCGCTCCTCGTCGTCCTCCTCGCGGGCTGGGGAGCGTTCGTGCTCCTGCGCGGAGGACCCGGGAAGCGAGACGGCATCGGTCCGGCTCCCGCGAAGATGTCGGGCGGCCTGGCCGTCGAGCCGCGCGCCGTCGTCGCGCGCGGCGATCTCGCCGGGGACGAGAAGGCCACGATCGCGCTCTTCAAGGGCGCGAGCCCTTCCGTCGTCTACATCACGACGCTCTCCAGGCGCGCGGTCAACCTCTTCGAGATGACCGAGGTGCCGCAGGGCACGGGCTCGGGCTTCGTGTGGGACCGGCAGGGGCACGTCGTCACGAATTCACACGTCCTCGCCGTCGGGGACTCGTTCGTCGTCACGCTCTCGGACCAGTCGAACTGGAAGGCCACCGTCGTCGGCGTCGACCTGGACAGGGACCTCGCGGTCCTCCGAATCTCGGCTCCGCCGGAGAAGCTGCCGCCGATCCTCGTCGGCACGAGCAAGGGGCTGGAGGTAGGGCAGAAGGTGTTCGCGATCGGGAACCCGTTCGGCCTCGACGAAACGCTCACGACCGGCGTTGTGAGCGCGCTCGGGCGCACGATCCAGTCCCTGAACGGCCGCAAGATCCAGAACGTCATCCAGACGGACGCCGCGATCAACCCCGGAAACTCGGGCGGCCCGCTTCTCGACAGCGCCGGGCGCCTCATCGGCGTGAACACGCAGATTGCGAGCCCGACCGGCGCAAGCGCGGGGATCGGATTCGCCGTACCCGTCGACACCGTGAACGAGGTCGTTCCCGAGCTCATCGCGCACGGCAAGATCGTGCGCCCGCGCCTCGGCGTGGTGCCCGCGCCCGAAGGCGTCATGCACCAGCTCGGGGTCTCGGGCGTCCTCGTCCTCGCCGTCCAGGACGGGACCGGAGCCGCGAAGGCGGGGATGCGCGGCACCGAGCGAGACCGGGACGGGTCGCTCGTCCTCGGCGACATCATCGTCGGCGTCGCCGACAAGGACGTCGCGAGCTACGACGACCTCGTCACCGCGCTCGAGAAACAGAAGATCGGCGACACCGTGCCCGTCAAGGTCGTGAGGAATGACCGCACGGTGATCCTGAACGTGACGCTCACGGCGTCGCGCTGAGATCCGGGGGCGGCGCCTCCACCTCCATCACGGCGACCTCGACCCGCGCCGCGAGCAGCGCCGCCCTTTCGAGGACGCGCCCGACCGAAACGATCCTCTTGCCGCCGGACGGCAGCTCGTCGGCATGGACCTCGATCTCACCGCCCGCGACCTTCAGGCGCCCCGGCGGAAGCTCCCCCTTCTCCATGAGCCACGCGCGCGCCCAGTCCGCACCGGACCGCGCGAGCTCGACGGCATAGCGGTCGTTCGCGCGGCGCCGTGTCGCGTTGAGATCGGCCAGGAGAATCGAGGCGAGGACGCCGAGAACGAGAGCGAGCACGACGAGGATCCCCATCACGAGAAGGAGCGAGCTCCCCCGTTCGCGGCCCGCGCTCCGGCGCGCGCAACGCCTCATTGCGCTTTCTCCGTGGGGCGGCCGCAGGCCAGCGCGATCAGCTCGGTCTCCTTCCCCTCGTTCCAGCGAAGAAGGATGCGCCCGTTCCCGAGCTCGCCGGGGTCGAGGGAGAGCGTGCCGGGCAGCGTCCAGGTCGAGGTCGCGCTCACGGCCTCGCCGTCCGGTTTCTTTCTCCTGCTCGTCCTCTCCACGGTGCTCCCGTGCATCCCCCACGAGACCTCGGGGTCTTCCTCACGGAGCGGCACGAGCTCCAGCCGGAAGGCTGAGGAAGGGAACGGCGGCGAAACGGCGGCCGCCGACGCGCGCGCGAAATCGGCGGAGAGGCGCTCCCACAGCACCGGAAACATCTCGACGGACAGCCGTTTCGCGTCGAGACCCGCCTGCTGCCTCAGGAGACCCAGGGACACGGGCAACAGCGAGAAGAGCAGGACCACGCCGATGAGGACGACGACGCACAGCTCGGCGAGAGAGAAGCCGGGTGACGAGCCCCGCGCCCTCATGGCGGCGGCGGTCCCGCGCCGCGGAAGACGTACCCTTCCTGCACGATCTGCTTCGCCATCTTCTCGCCGTATCCGATCTCGAGGTGGACGAAGCAAAGGCCGTCGACCTCGGTCGGCTTCACCCTCAGGAAGGGATTCCGCGCATCGAGCGCGTCCACGAAATCGCCCGGGCCCACGAACGGCCGGCGGTCCTTCGGGTAAACGTCGCTCCGGAACGCCCCGCGCAGGTAGATCCATTCGCTCGCGAGCGCGCGCACCGCCCGCTCGCGGTCGAGGCGCTCCCGTTCGAGCGCGCGACGGCGCGCGAGGAAGCTCGCGCCGAGCGTCAGGACGATCCCGAGAATCGCCAGGGAGACGAGCGCCTCGAGGAGGAAGACTCCGCGGGAGCGCCGTTCGCTCATCATGTCACGCGCCCCGGGACCGGTCAGCGCAACGACGAGACGAGCTTCTTGACCGCGCGCTCGGCGGCGTCCTCGGCAGCCTGGGCCTCCGCCTCCGTATCGGCGGCCGACACCTCCGAGGAGCCGTTGCGGCCCGTGACGTCGATCGTCTTCACGGCGGCGCCGGGCGCCGTCACGATCGAGACGCTGACGGAGCAGTCCGCCTCGTACGAGACGACGACGTCCTGCACGCGCACGGGCGTGCCCGTCCCCGGATTCGTCTGGCGATCGTAGATGCGGCTCTCGCGCCGCTGGATGCTGCACGGGGCGAGCAGGATGCCGAGGTACACGTCGCCGGGCCAGGCCTTCCGAAACTCCGCGCCGGCCTCGCCGGGCGCGCCGACGTCGGCGAGATGCGCGCCCGAGAGCCGCGCATCCAGGATCGCGCCGAGGCCGCGGTCGCTCGCCTCGGAAAGAAAGTGCGGGACGAAACGGTCGAGCTCGGGTGTGACACCTTTGGCCTCCACGAGAACGATCGCCTTTTTCGGCGCCGGGCCCGGCGCGGAACCGGATGCGGCGGCGCCGGATGCGACGGGCGCGGAAGCGCAGCCGAGAAGCGGAATCGAAGCGACGACGGCGGCGACGCGGCGCAGGGCTTTCATGGCGTCGAAGTGTACGCTCGCCTCCCGTATCCTCTCTTCATGGAAGCCTCGGCTGCTCCCGTGGATCTCCTCGTCGTCGGGGCGGGGCCGGTCGGTCTCGCGTGCGCCCTCGAGGCGGCGCGCCAAGGCCTCTCGCACGTGGTGATCGAGAAAGGCGCGCTCCTCGACACGCTCGTCAACTGGCCCACGCACACGGTCTTCTTCTCGACTCCCGAGCTGCTCGAGATCGGCGGCCATCCCTTCGCCACCGCCTCCGTGAAGCCCACGCGTCGCGAAGGCCTCGTCTACTACCGGAAGGTTGCCGAGCGCGAGGGGCTCGCGATCCGCCTTCACGAGCGTGTCCTCTCGGCCGGGCGTGATGGAGATCTCTTTCGCGTCACGACCACGGGGGGCGTGCTCGCAGCCCACGCCGTCGTTCTGGCGACCGGCTTTTACGCAAACCCGAATCTCCTCGGCGTTCCCGGCGAGGACCTCCCGAAGGTGTCGCATTACTACACCGAGCCGTTCGCCCACGCGCACACGGATGTCCTCGTCGTGGGCGGGAAGAACTCCGCCGTGGAAGCGGCGCTCGACCTCTACCGGAACGGCGTCCGCGTCACGATGGCCGTCCGCAAGAGCGCTTTCGGCGCGAGCGTCAAGTACTGGCTTAGGCCCGACATCGAGAACCGGGTCAAGGAGGGCTCCATCCGCGCGCATTTCGACACGACCGTCAGCCGGATCGAGGAACACCACGTCGTCCTCGAGACGGCCGGAAAGCCTTTCGCAATCCCGAACGACTTCGTCTTCGCGCTCACGGGCTACCGGCCCGATTTCGCCCTCCTCCGCGCGTGCGGCATCACGGTCACGGACAACGGGCACGTCGTCCACGATCCCGAAACGATGGAGACGAACGTCCGCGGCCTCTACGTCGCCGGCGTCCTGGCCGCGGGCGCCGAGATCGGCAAGCTCTTCATCGAGAACGGCCGGCTCCACGCGGTCGCCGTCGTCAAGCACGTCCTCGCGCGCCGCGGCACGGCTCCGGCGGCGCCGCTCGCGGCTCCGGGGATCCGCAGGTTCCAGGACGGGGACTAGTCCCGCTCACCGCTCTCGCACGTCGTAGGCGCAGAACCGCGGGCCGCAGGCTTCGTTCTCGAGCCGCAGCCCGAAACGCCTCTCGAGCTCGGGCAGCGCCTGGCGACGCTCCTCGCAGTCGAGCACGAGCAGCTTCTCCCCGCTCTTCGGCGGCGTCTTTTCCGGATCCAGGATCGCGACCGGACGATCCGTGTAGTACTCGAACAGAGGCCCCTGGAACCATTCGTTCAGGGGATCCTCCGTCAGAGGCACGAACACCATGCGGTTGAAACGGTCCTGCCGGAGCGACTTCAAAAACTCGATATCCTCTTTTGTTCCGAGCTGGACCCTGAGAATGTCGTCGTAGCTCTCGGCGGAGAGCCTTCTCAGGTGCAGGCAGAGGACGAGGGTAAAGAGCCCGGCCAGAACCTGCATGCGTCGCCGCCCGCCGAGCGAGGCGAGGAACGCCGCCACGAGGGCGCTCGCGGGAAGCGCGAGCCAGAGCTGCCAGTACACGTGGATGAAGCTGCCCTGACGGAAAAGGAGAAGCCATGCGACGGCTGTAAAAGCCGTCGCGGCGATGAAGAGGGAGAGCAGGCTCTCCGCGCCTTCCCCGCGGCGCGAGATCCGTCGCCCCGCGAGGAGAATCGACACCGCGAGGACCGCGGCGAGGAAGGTCCGGCCGAAATTGACGCCGAGGTAGATCCCCTGGCGAGCCGCCCACTCCTGGAGAGGCACGGCCTGCGAACGCCGCGAGAAGGACTCCGCGAGCGGGGCCAACGCCTCGCGGAATCCGCCCTGCACGAACGCCATGAGAGAGGCAAGGAGCGCGAGACCGGCCGTTCCCCCGACGAGGGTCGAGATCAGGGCGCCGCGCGAGGGCTCGTCCCGGCGCCGCCAGAAGCGCACGGCGAGAAAGGCGCCGGTGGCACCCGCGCAGAGGGCGGCCGTCCAGTGAGCGGGAAACGTCAGCGCGGTGAGGACCGTGTGCGTCGTCCGCGCGCGGGGAGTCCCGCTTCGCAGGAACGCGGCGAGGGCGGCGAACTGCCACACGCCGAGCAACATCCCGCTGAGCTCGTACTTGGCGCTGACCTGGTACGTCGAGAAGACCGGCAGGGAGACGAGGACGAGGCCCGCCGCGGCGGCCGCGAACGCGCTCGAGGTCGTCCGGATCACGACGACGAACAACCCCGCGGCGATTCCGAACGACACGAGCAGGGAGAACGAGCGCGAGGCCGTCTCGCTCGTCCCGATCAGCCGGGCCGCCTGCTGGAAGATCGCCTGGATCAGGAAGGGATGGTCCGTGTAATGGCGCGGCTTGCCGGCTGGTTCGCCCCAGCGGACGTAGTCGGCCCTCGTCGTCCCGAACTGGCATCGAAGGTCGTCGAACCGATTCCCGCTCCGGGCGTTGAACGAGGAGAAGGCGTTGTCCCAGAAGTAATGGAGGCGCGTGTCGAGAAACGGGACGGAGAGCCGGTCCTTGACGAGCGTCACCTGCCAGAGCGCGACGAACGCGAGACCGGCCGCGACGATCAGGGGGCCTGGACGGGCCCGCAAAGGCGGCCGGACTTCAATCAACGCGGCCGTTCACGATTGTCCTTCAGTGCGAGGGGAGGCCGCGCGTTCCAGATGTCGACGACGCACCGCCACTGACCATCGGCGTCCTGGCGCCAGACGGTGACGGCCCGGCCATGCACCGTCACCGGCGCCCCGTCGGGCCCCGGCACCGTCATCTCGTTCGTGCCCCGCATGTAGGCGAGCTTGCCGTCCGGCGAAAAGGTGACCTTGTCCGACTTCCAGCGGATCTGGAAGCCCGGGATCTTCAGGCTGTCGGTGACGTAGCTGCGAAGCGCCGGCTTGCCTTCCACGGAAGGCTGCCCCGGGGGCATCACGATCGCGTCGTCGCTCCAGTACGAAATGATCTTCTCGACGTCCTTTCCCGCCGCGGCGGCCGCCCACTCGGCGTCCCGCTTCAGCAGCTTCGCCTCCTCGGCCTTCGCGTCGAAGGCGCGCCGCGCGCAGCCCCCCACGATGAGCACGGTCACTGCAGCGGCGATGGCGACAACCCGACGATGCATGGGGACCTCCTGAGAGACGTGATGATAGACGCTCGAGGCTCCTGGAAGAGGCCGCCCGTGGGCTCGCATTCTCTGATGCAAGCGCGTCATGACGAGCTTACCCGGTGCGGTCTAGGCTGTCGTCCAGTAACCGAAGCCTTTCACGAGTTCGCCACGAACACAGAGGGGGTCCACAAGTGAAGAAGTCCGTGTTGTCGTGCTTCATCCTTGCGCTCGCCGCGTCCACTCTCGTCACAGTGCCGGCACGTGCCGCCGACCTCTCGACAGCGGAGTTGGACTTCGCGTACATCATCAGCGTAGCCGGGTCCAGTGACTCTGCGTACACCGCCGCTTTCGGTGCGACCTCTATCGTCGGTCGTGTCAACAGCGTGCTCAGGTTCAACGGGACGAACACCTTTCCCAAGTTCGTCAACGTGAAGTTCTACCAGCCTAGGGTTGTCCAGGATTCTGACGTTTCGGCCTGCGTACAAAAGGCGCTGACCGTGGGCGCCGCGCAGCTGCAAGTCCTCGGATCCCCCTTGAACCGGAACGCGCAGCTCGTCATCAAGGTGACCGGAGACGTGCGCCTCAATGAGGGAAACGGTGGCTACGATGGCGGAGCGAACCTCACCATCGTCGAGGTGCGGAGCCTCAGAAGCCTCGCCTGCGAGGCCGCGTTCAACTTCTCCCCCGATTGGCCCTGAGCACGGGAATTGGCTCGGGGTCTCGCGGAACGGGGCCTCGGCGCCCGGGAGTCCGTAATCTCGCGGCCTTCAGCCACCCGCCGCCTTCGCCGCCGGCGCCGCCGGTTCGGTGTCCGGGAAGGGGTTCACCTTGTGCTCGACGGGCGCGAGGGTCCTGAGGAAGTCGTAGAGCATCCCGAGGTCGTCCTCGGTCATGCCCGAGAACGTGAGCCAGGGCATGATGGTGTTGCGGCCCTTCGGCGCGGGCGGCGCGTTCTCGCCCGTGAGCGCGACGAAGGACTTGAAGCGCCCGATGAACTCGGCCTTCGTGGCCTGGCCGAGGTAAGCGTCCTTGTGCGGGGTGAGATTCGGCGTGATGTTGCGCCCCCACGGCCCTTTCATCTCCCAGCCGCCGGAGTAGTCCCTTCCGGGCAGGAGCTTCCCTTTGTCGTCGTGCGGCGTATGGCATTCGCGGCAGTTGCCCACGATCGAGAGGTAGCGCCCGTATCCGATGCGGTCCGTCTTCGGGTCGGGAGCGGACACGGGGCCGTCGAGCGGCTTTGGCTCGAGCTTGACGAGGAGGTTGACCGGGAAGTCGAGCTTCTTCGGGGGCACCGCGTGCTTCACCGGGGCGAGCGTCCGGAGATACACGATGACGGACTTCGAGTCTTCGTCCGAGAGCGAGCGATACGACTTGTACTGCATCATCGGGAAGAGGGCGTTTCCGTTCTTGTCCACGCCTTCGCGGACCGCGCGCAGCACCTCGCCGTCCGTCCACGTGCCGATCCCGTTCTCCGGATCGGGCGTGATGTTCTGGGCGCAGACGACGCCGGGAACCGCGAATTCCTTGCCGAACGGGAAGCCGCCCTGCCCGACGGTGCCGGGCCTGATCGGCAGGCCGTAGCGGTCGGCGCGGAGGTCCGAGTGGCAGCCGAGGCAATCCACGACGTGCTCGACGAGATACGCGCCGCGCGCGAGGCGCTCCGGGGTGCGCTCGATGCGCTCGGCCGACGGCGGCCGCTGCGCGGGAGGGCGGAATGCGAGCGCCGCGATCGCGACACCCGCGACGACGGCGAGGCCGAAGGCCAGGAGGAAAAACGCCCGTATCAGTTTCTTCATGGACGGGGATTATGGCGCGGGAGCGGCAGCCTCAGGATCACGATGTCCTCGAGCCTCTCAGTGGCCAGCCCACCTTCCGCGATCTGGTCGGACTGGCTGTTCGCGATGAAATAGAGCGCGCCGTCCACGACGACGCCCCTCGTGGGCTGGTGGAACGAAGGGTGGCCGCATTCGAGGATTTCGCCGTCCTCGAGCGCCATGCCGTCCGCCGCGAGCCGCCAGCGCGCCACGCGCCCGGCGCTCACGGCGTTCGTGATCCCGATGATCGATCCGTCGTGGAGAACGAGGCCGTCGAGGCCCGCCGGGAAGAGTCCAGGGGCCTGGTCGAGAGGCTGGATCTCTCCCGTCGCCGGGTCCACGTGGAAGAGGCCCTGAGCGGCGTCGGCGACGTAGAGATGCGTCCCGTCCGGGCTCGAGACGATGCCGGCCGGCGCGACGAAAGAGCTCTTCTTGACGAGCGTCTTCAGCTCACTCTCGCCGGCTCTGAGAACATGAATCTCCGCCGACTCGGTGTCGGTCACGTAGACGTTGCCGGCCGCGTCGAGGGCGAGGTCGTTGAAGAGGTGGGTCAACGGCCCCGGGAGGACGATCTTCCTCAGGAGCTTTTTCGACTCGAGATCGTACTCATGGAGCGCCGAGCGCCCGTAGGTCTCGGATTGGAAGCCCTTCATTTCCGGCTCGGCGGCGCTCACGGCCCACAGACGGCGGCGCACCGCGTCCACCTTCATGCCGAGGACCGCGTCGAGCCCGTCCGCGCCCTCCTCGACGAAGTCCCCGGTCGAGGCGGGCGCTCCGACGCGGCCGGGCTTCGCCCAGACGATCTTCCTTTTCCACAGGCTCGAGACGTAGAAGACTTGCTCCACTGGGTCGTACGCGATGCTCTCCGGCACGAGGTCTTTTTCCGGCACCGTGAACGCCGCGGCCGCTCGATGCCGCTTTGCGGACTCCGCGCGAATGATGGCCTCCGCATCCTTGAAGCGCGGGTCGCTCTCGATCGATGCGAAGGACTTCGAGCTGGGCACGAGGCAGCTCCCCATCTGCCAGAGCCGCTGAAGCCACTCGAAAGCGGCATTGGGCTTTCCCGCGCGCACCCACGTCGCCGCCAGCAGATAGACCGCGACGTCGTCTTTCGAATTGGCCGCGTACACGCGGGAAAACGCTTCCGCCGCCCCTTGCCACTCGCCTCGGCTGAAGGCGCGGTTGCCCGCGACGTAGTTGTTTCCGATCGCGCTCATCCTGGCCTTGCCGATTCGCGGCACGGCCGGAGCGGAAGCAGGAGGACGCGATCCGGCGCAACCCGAGGACCCGAACAACGCGCAGACGAGAAGCATCGGGGCGGCGCGACTACGCGGCGTCATCGTCCCCATTTTCCCAGAGGCTCCGCTGCACGTCTTTTCCGGGCTCGTGCCTCGGCGGCTCCTTCGGGGGCGGCGCTGCGACCTCGAAGACCGACGAGTCGTCGACGTCGGGCGAGTTGACCCGGGGCGACACGTCGAACGACTCGAGCGCGCCCCCGGAGGGCGGGCGAAGCAGCTTCGCGAGGACCGTGGCGTCCTCGACTCGAGGGTCGAGCCACAGCTCCTCGGCGGCCGGCTCGAGGATGACGGGCATGCGGTCGTGCACGGGCGCGACTTCGGGGCTCGCGTCCGTCGTGAGAAGCGCGAACGTGCGCAGCGGCGGCCCTTCCCGCGGGCGCCACTCGTCCCACAGGCCCGCGATCGCGAACGGCTTTCTCGATTTCACCCGGAATCCGAACGGCAGGGCCTTGTTGCCGTAGCGCTTCCACTCGTAGAACCCGTCCGCGGGCACGAGGGCACGCCGCCGCCGGAACGATTCGCGGAAGCTCGGCTTCGTCGCGGCCGTCTCCGCGCGCGCGTTGATCGGCCGGCCGGCGTCCGCGGGATCCGAGGCCCACGCGGGCACGAGACCCCAGCGCATCGGCTCGAGACGGCGCTGTCCATCGTCCCCGAGGTGGATGACCGGCAGGTCCTGCCCGGGCGCCGCGTTCCAGCGAGGTCGGAGCGGGACCGCTTCTCCCCGGACGCGAAAGCGCGAGATCAGGACGTCGGCGGGCGACGTGATCCAGTACCGGCCGCACATGGGTCGCCCCTGCGGCGCCCTAGCCTGCCGCGGCGGCCGGGGGCGTGAGGCGCGCCCCGTCCGTGTCGCTCGCGGAGTCCTGGTCCGCAGACAGGACCGGAATCACGGCGGCCGCGTTGCGGCTCCACCACCGCTCCCCCAGCTCTCGCGTCCAGGGCTCCGGCAGGACGAGCCCCGCGAGGAGCTGGTCCAGAGCCCTCGCGCTCTCGGGCCTTTCGTTCGGCTCCTTCGCGAGGCAGTCGAGGAGGATCCGTTCGAGCTCCGGGTCGATCGGCGTCGCGACGCGTTTCGAGGGCGGGACCGGAGTCGTCGAGGCGTGGTCGTGGATCGTCTCGAGAGCGGTCTTCCGGTCGAAGACCGGGAGGCCCGTCAGCAGCGTGTATCCGACGGCGCCGAGCGCGTAGAGATCCGTGCGGCCGTCCACGGCGCGCCCGAGCGCCATCTCCGGCGGCATGTAGGCGGGCGTGCCCGCGATGAGGCCGGTCTGCGTGAGGTCGGTGCCCGAGGCCGCGAGCGTCTTCACGAGGCCGAAGTCGACCACCTTCACGAAATCGGGATCGCCGCCGTAGCGGCACACGAAGATGTTGCCGGGTTTGATGTCCCGGTGAACGAGGCCTGCCGCGTGCGCCTCGGCGAGCGAGTGGCAGACCTGCCGAAGCACGTGGACGACGCGTCCCGCCGGAAGCGGTCCGAAGCGGCGGACGACCTCGTCGAGCGGGAAGCCGTCGAGAAGCTCCATCACGTAATAGAACGCGCCGTCGTCCGAGCGCCCGAAGTCGTAGATTTGGACGGTATGGGGCGAGCGGAGCGCGGCCGTGGCCTTCGCCTCGCGCTCGAAGCGCGCCATCGTCTCGCGCCCCAAAGCGTCCGTGCCGCCGCGCACGAGCTTGATCGCCGCGTCGCGCGCGAGCATGCGGTGCTCGGCACGCCACACTTCGCCCATGCCACCACGGCCGATCAGCGAGACGAGACGGTAGCTCCCGAGCTCCCGCGCGCGGCCGGCCTGCTCGGACAGCTCGCTCACGACGCGCGAGCCCACGATCGCGGCGACGGCGGATATGGCGGTCGGCAGGAACATGCCCGCCGCGACGAGCGCGTTCGGGACCGGGTTCCCGAGCGCGAAGGACACCATCAGCCCGAGCGGGTCCATGAGCGCCGTGGCGACCGTGGCGAGGGCGTTCTTGCCGCGCGTGGCCGGCACGAGCAGGGCGAACGCGACGAGCCACACGGCCACGGGCGACCATCCTTTCGGGATCTGACCGGCGGGCGCCGGCCAGCAGTGATACGTCACGGCGATCAGGAATCCCATCCCGACCTCGTAGACGAGGCCGCGGTCGAGCAGCTCGGCCGGGTCCTGGTCCGTGCGCCGCGTGAGGGCGAACATCCCGAGCGAAGCCGCCATCGCCGCGATCTCCGCGAAGAGCACGGTTCCCGAAGGCGGCGGCAGCCCGAGGTGCGCTCCGAGGAGCCGCGAGCCGACGCCCATCACGGCGTTCGCGAACGCGCAGATGAGCGCCAGGATCCCGAGGCGGTGCGCGCCCGCGGACAGCAGCTCCGGGGGCAGAGTGCGGGGCGCACGAGAGGGGGTCGGCGTGGAGTCGGCCTTGCAGCAGGTCCGCGTCATCGCCTTATTCTCCCTCCGATGCCCGAGCTGCCGGACGTGACCGTCTACCTGGAGCACCTCGACCGCCTCCTGAAGGGTGAGGTGCCGAGAAAGGTCCGGCTCGCAAGCCCGTTCGTCCTCAGGTCGGTGGCTCCCCCCCTCCAGACCGTCGAAGGCAAGCGCCTCATGGCGGTCTCACGGCTCGGAAAGCGCATCGTACTTTCTTTCGAAGAAAATCTCTTTCTCGTTCTTCATCTCATGATCGCCGGCCGCCTCAAGTGGAAAGCGCCCGGCGCGCCCATCCCCAAGAAGATCGGCCTCCTCGCGATGGATTTCGACTCCGGGACGCTCCTCCTGACCGAGGCGAGCCCGAAAAAGCGCGCGTGGATCAGGCTCGTCGAAGGAAGAGAGATGCTCGCGGCGCTCGATCCGGGCGGTCTCGAGCCTCTCGTGGCGACGCGCGAGGCTTTTTCCGCTCGGCTGAAGAGCGAGAACCACACGCTGAAACGCGCCCTGACGGATCCGACGCTCTTTTCCGGCATCGGGAACGCGTACTCCGACGAGATCCTCCACGCGGCGAAACTCTCTCCCGTGGCTCTCACGTCGCGGCTCTCCGACGCGGAGGTCGCCCGTCTCCACGACGCGACGAAAAAGACGCTTCTCGAGTGGACGGAGCGGCTGCGCCGGGACGCCGGCGGGAAATTCCCCGAAAAAGTGACCGCCTTCCGGCCGGAGATGGCCGTTCACGGCAAGTACGGGGCGCCTTGCCCTGCCTGCGGAACGAAAGTCCAGCGCATCGTCTACGCCGACAACGAGACGAACTACTGCCCGGCGTGCCAGACGGGCGGCAGGCTCCTCGCAGACCGGTCCCTTTCGCGCCTTCTCCACGCCGACTGGCCGAAGAGCCTCGAGGAGATGGAGGAGCGCAAGGACGCCGCCCGCGCGGGCCGCCCGCCGGCGGCCCGCCTCAAAGCGCGTCGACCATCCGGCGCCTGAGCTTCTCGTCCGGCAGGCGCCCGAGCGCCGCGTCGAGATCGTCGTCGAGGTGCGCGCGCTTGCCGGTCGCGGGAATCGCGCACGTGACGGCGGGGTTCGCGAGAATCCACTTCAGGAAGAACTGCGGCCACGAGGTGCAGTCGAACGCCGCGGCCAACGCTGGCAACGGCCGCGAGAGGGCGCGCTTCAGAGCCTCGCCTCCCGCGAACGGGCGGTTCACCAGGACGGCGACGCCTTTTTCCCGTGCGAGAGGCAGGATCCGCGTCTCCGCGTCGCGCTCGGCGAGCGAGTAGTTCACCTGGACGAAGTCCAGCTTCTCACGGACGAGGACGCGCTCGAGCTCCGGATAGGCGCTCGCCGTGTAGTGCGTGACGCCGACGTAGCGCACGCGTCCCGCGCCCTTCAGCGCTCGTAGCGTCGCGAGGTGCGTCTCGAGGTCGAGCAGGTTGTGCACCTGGAGGAGATCGAGGCGCTTCGTGCCGAGAAGCCGCTCGGACGCCTCGATCTGGCGGAGGCCCGCCTCCTTGCCGCGCGTCCAGACCTTCGTCGCCAGAAAGAGCTTGTCCCTGAGGCCCAGCTTTGCCGCGACCGCGCCGACGACCTCCTCCGACCGCCCGTACATGGGCGAGGAATCCACGACCCGGCCGCCGCGCTCGACGAACCGCGCGAGGACCTCCTCGAGCGGCGCGCGCGCCGCAGCCGACGGGCCCACGTCGAACGTCGACCACGTCCCGAGGCCGATGACGGGAATCCGCTCTCCGCTGGACGGGATCGCGCGAAGCATCGGCTCCGGAGCCGCGCCCGCTCCGGAGGCCCCGAGAAGGGCGCCCGCCGCCGTGGCTCCGAAGACGCGCAGGGTGTCGCGGCGCGAGAGGTCCTTCACCCTCTACCTTGCCTTCTGGTACGTCCCCATCAGCTGCGCATCGGCGAGAACGTGACCCTTCATCGCCGATTCGAGCTTCGCCTTCGTCGGCTTGCCGAGGTCGGGAAGGACGGTGTCGAGGGCGTAGAGCTTGAAGAAGTAGCGGTGACGCCCGATCGGGGGGCACGGGCCGCCCCACCCCGTCCGCTTCCAGTCGTTCGTCCCTTCCAACGTCCCCTTCGGCAGGTCCTTCGCCGCGACAGCTTCGGGAAGCACCGTGGCGGACGCCGGCAGGTCGTAGAGGACCCAGTGGACCCACGTCGTCTTCGGCGCAGCCGGATCGGGAGCGTCGGGATCGTCGACGACGAGGGCGAAAGACCTGGTCCCGGTAGGCGCGCCGCCCCAGGCGAGCGCCGGCGAGCGGTCGGGGCCTTCGCACGTGTGCTTCGCGGGGATCGAGCCGTTGTTTGCGAACGCCGTCGACGTGATTTGCATCTGTGCCTCCGATGCGGCCCGCGAGGGCTCGAATGCGAAGACGACGAGCAAGAAGAGCGCCGCAACGAGCGAACGCGCCAAAAGCCTCATCGTCTCTTCCTCCTTCTCCTTCCTCTTCCTCTTCGACGATATCAAGGAAGCGTCGCCGAGGATGCGGAGGACCAGTCGTAGTCGCGGACGATCTTCGCGCGCGAGGCGACGAACGCGACGACGAAAAGCGTCCCGACGCCGCCCGCGACGACCGCGACCGACGCCCCGAGCGCCGCCGACGAGAAGAGGCTCGCGACGAATCCGGCCTCGAGCTCGCCGAGCTGCGGGCCTCCCGTGAAGAAGATCATGTTCACTCCCGTCATCCGGCCGCGAAGCGCGTCGGGCGTGACGAGCTGCCGCACGGTCTGGCGCACGACGGTGGAGATCGTGTCCGAGAGCCCGACGAGGGCGAGCGCGGAGAACGTGAGGACGAAGCTCCGCGACAGGCCGAACACGATCGTCGTGACGCCGTATGCCGCGACCGCCCACAGGAAAACGCGTCCCTGGCGGCGAGGCAGGCCGCGCACGGAGCTCCAGACGGAACCCAGCAGTGCGCCGATTCCGGGTGCTGCGCGCAGCCAGCCGTATCCGGCGGGGCCCGCCCTCAGGATCTGGTCCGCGAAGATCGGCAGAAGCGACATGGATCCCGCGAAGAACGTCGCGAAGAAGTCGATCGTCATCGTCCAGACGAGGATCGGCGTCGTGAAAACGAAGCGCAGACCCTCCCTGAGGGAGGCGAGCGGATGCTCGGGCGCTCCTTCCGCGCGGGCGACTTCGCCGGACGTCTTCAGCGTGACGAGCGTCAGGAGGACGCCGAGGAACGACGCGGCGTTGAGAAAGTAGATGAGCGCGAGGCCGCCGGCATTTGCGTGGGACGGCAGCCCCGGTCCGGCCCCGGCGGCTCCCGCGAGCACGAGGCCGGTGAGCGCCGGGCCCCCGATCGACGCGAGCTGAAAAGTCGACAGCATGATCGAGAGCGCGCCGGGCAGGTCGCTCTTCGGCACGAGCCGCGGGATGAGGGACTGGCGGGACGGGTTGTCGAAGGCGCCGGCGGCGGATGTGCACGCCGTCAGGAGATAGACGAGCCCGACGGAATCGCGCCCGAGAAGCGTGGCGGCGCCCAGCGCGAGCGCGACGAGCGTCATCGTGGACTGCGTGACGACGAGGACGCGGCGCCGGTCGCGCCGGTCGGCCACGAGGCCGCCGACGAGCGAAAAGACCACGATCGGCACGATGCGCACGAGGCCCACGAAGCCGAGCGCCAGCGGCGAGCGCGTGAGGACCCAGACGTGCCAGTCGATCGCCGCGTTCTGCATCTGCGTCCCGACGAGCGACACGAGCATCGAGGCGGCCATGCGGCGGAAATCGCGGTGCCGGAGGGCCTCGTAGGGTTTCTGCTTCAGATCTTCGTCAGCCAGTCCGACACGTCGGCGACCATGCGGTCCCACGACGGTGACACGAAGAGGGTCTTCTGATACTGCGTGGGGTCGTACGGCGTGCGCGACGCCACCTCGAGGTCCAGAGGGACGAGATTCGGATGCCTCTGGAGGTCGCCGAGCTCGCCGAACGAGGACAGGAGCCCCGCGCCCCACGCCTTGAGCTCCCCTTTCTCCTCGATGACGCCGAATTCCACGGTGTACCAGTACGCGAGCTCGAGGCGCTTCATCGTGGACTCGCCCGCGCGGCGCGCGGCTTCGCCGAAGAGGCGGGAGAGCCGGACGATGTGGGGGTGGAAGAGGCCGGCGGCGTGACCAACGAGCTCGTGGACGACGTCCGGCTCGGGCGTGTAGAGGGGCACGCTGTGGTGCCTCACGTACTGCGTCGCGAGGAACACGTTCTCGGCCATCGCGCCGAGGAAACCGCGACCCGAGATGAGGCCCGCGACCGGAATCATCCGGAAACCGGAGCCCGCCCGCAGCGTCTCGCTCACGTCCGCGAGCTGCGGCACGCGAGTCCGGTCGAGGGAGAGGGCCTCGGCGCTCTCCCTCCACGGGGCCGCCGCAAGCCGCTCGTGCAGCGGCCCGAGCTTCTCCCACACGGCGCGCCAGACGGCTTCCTCCTGAGGTGTGTACGAGACTCGCGGCAGCGGATCGCCGTCGCGATACGCGAGCGCCATTCGGGCGATTTCGTTGCGGCGCGCGCGATAGACCGCGTCGCGGAAACCCGGATGGTCGGGGTCGAGAGGGACGAGCTCACCGGCGCCCGCGGTGATCGGCTTCGGCGGAGCGGGGGCGTAGCGCGTCACGGCCGCATCTTCTCCCAACGCGGATCTTACCCGCCCGCGCTACAGCTCGCCCAGCAGCGCCCGCCGCTTTTCCTGATATTCCGCTTCGGAAAGGACTCCCGTCTTGTGGAGTCGCTCCACTTCCTTCAACCGCTCCTCGAGCGTGGCGCGCGCGGGCGGCGCCGTCGCGGCGCGCCCGCCGAGCCCGTCTGTCCCGGCACCTTGCGGGCGGATGTGCGTGAACAGGACGTTGCGGAACTCTTCGGGGTGGAGGATGCGGGGGAAGACCACGGTGCTGTCGCTTCCGGCGGTCTGCAGCTCCACGTCGCCATAGGAGAGCCAGCGGCCCCCGAGCGTGGAGCGGACATTCACGTCCTGAACTTTTTCGAGCGGGATCTGGCGCACGCTTCGCGTGACGAACCCGCCCTTGCGGATGACACGAAAGGACGTGATGGCGAACTCGTCGAAAGAGTCGACGAGAGCGCGCCAGGCCACGCCGAGGACGCCGGCGAGGAAGAGGACGCCGGCGACGACGAGGAGCGCAGCCCTGAACGAGGACTCGGTGCCTTCCGTCCCGGCCGGGACGAAGAGGGCGCTCCCCGCCGCCAGGGCACCGAGGGCGGCCACCGACGCGCCCGGGACGAACCTCACCCAGTGATACCGAGGCCGGAGCAGGATCTCTTCTCCCGGCGCCAGGTTCTTCGCGACGTACGACATCGGCAACCATCATATGAAACGTCGCAGGATCAGCCGGCAGGCGACGAGCCCGCGCCTACCGGCTCATGGGGATGTAGCTGCCGTCGGAATTGTGCTGGTCGTTGAGGACCCCGTACGCGGCCCAGTGGGAAGAGCCGGAGAGCCTTTCGATCTTCGCGGTGCCTGCCGAGGCGCCGCGCAAGGCGAGCGGCCCGTTGAACTGCCTCCACTCCCCCGGCGCCAGCGCCGCAGCGTCGGGGCTCGGAAGCGCCGTGCCGTCCGGACCGTAATACGTGACCCTCAGCGTGACCGTGTCGCCCGCGTCGCCGCGGTTCACGACCGCGAGGTTCGAGCGCTGGACGCCGTTCTGCTGCAGACCGTTGACGTACGCGAGCGCCGTCGCGCACTCGCCCGGCGTCAGGCCGGGGTAGAAGAGCCCGAAAGTGCCGCCGCCTGCGGCGTTTGTGAACGTGCGCGCACCGGCCGCGAGTGAAGACGCGGGCGTACCTGCGGGCGCTTTGACGAGGAGCGCGCCTCCAATGCCGGTGCCCGTCGGAATGGAAAGACCAAGATTTCTCAGAAAGGACATCGCGTCGGCTCGAATGAGCTGCTCGCCCGGTTGGAGCGTCAGTGGCACGGAGCCCGATCCGGCCGAAGAGAGCCCCGGCGAGCCCGTGTAGGTGAGGGTGAGCGGCAGCGGCTGCGACGTGAAATTGGTCAGCGTCAGCTCGCTCTGGTAGCCGGCGGCCGCCAGCACGATCGGGACGAGCCGGTCGGCTCCGGTGGCATCGCCGGGCACCTGGGCGGGGATGAAGCTGCCGTCGGAGGTTACGGCGTCGTTGAGGACCCCATAGGCCGAGAAGGGTGAAGCGCCCGAGACGCGGGTGATCACGGCCCGGCCGGAAGGCGCCTGCCCGAGGAGCGGCTCGTTGAGCTGCGTCCAGCCGAAGCCTTGAAGCGTCTGATCCGACGGGCTCGTCAGCGCCTCGCCGTTCGGGCCCAGAAGCTGGATGTGGAGCGTTACGGGATCAGGCCCCGCGTTGACGACGGCGAGATTGCTTCGTTGCGTCGCGTTCTGCTGCAGGCCGAAGACCGTCGCCGTCGACGCCGACGCCGATGCCGCCGTGTAGAAGACGCCGAACGTCCCGCCTCCTCCCGGCGTGGAGGTGCGCCCGCCGAGGAAGACGTCGCTCGGGGACGAGGCGCCCTGGAACACAGCGCGCAGCGTGCCGACCTGCGCGGACCCGTCCTTCGGAATCGCGAGAGAACGCGTGCGGAGGAACGCGATCGCGTCCGGGATGATGCGGAGCTCTCCCGCCGCCAGAGTCAAGCGCGCGTAGCCGCTGCCGGAGCCGGAAGACGCCGTGTACTGGAGAAGGACGGTGACGGGAACGCCCGCCTTCGACCCGAGCGTGAGTTCGGTCGTGTAGTGCGTCCCGCCCGCGCCGGGCGCGTCGAGAACGACCGGCAGGAGCTGCTCCGGTCCTCCCGTGAAGGCCGGAGCACGGACGGTGACGGTCGTCGTCGCGGTGGAGACGAGGCCGAGGGCGTCCCGCACCTTCAAGGTCACGACGTAGGTACCCGGCGCGGCGAACGAGTGGTCCACCGGGCTGCCCGCGCCGGCCGTGCCGTCGCCGAAATCCCAGGTCGACGTCGTGGGATCGTTCGGATCGAGCTGCGTCACGTTCGCGACGAAGCGGACCGTCGTCCCCGCGTCGGCTGTTCCCTCGCCCGCGAGCGGCGCGATCGCCGCGCCCGGCACCGAATCCCCGGTGGGAGCCCACGCGGAGAAGACCTCGGAATTCGCCGGCGAATCGTCGGTCCACATGACGAGAAGGTTGCCGAGAGAGTCCGCCGCGCCCACGGCGCCGGTCGAGACGCCCGGATTCGCCGAGAGGTTCACGGGAGCGCCGAACGTCTTCCCGCCGTCGGAGGAATGCGCGTAGAAGACGTCGCTCTGGTCGTTCCCCGTGTCGTCCTCCCAGGCGATCGAGACGCCGCCGCGGGAATCCGGAACGACCGACGGGAAAAAGCTCTGCCCGGCGTTGTTCGAGACGTTGAGCGGAGTCGAGAACGTCGTTCCGCCATCCGTGGACTTGATCAACATGACCTCACGGTTGAACGAGAAGTCGGCGTTCACGTAGCGGTTGTAGAACGTGACGTAGACGGCGTCGCTCCTGTCCACGGCGACCCGGGGCCCGAAGGCGTTCACGGTCGGCTCGGAAACCGTCTTTTTCACGGAGAACGCCGTCCCGCCCGGCGCGATCGCCATGCGGCACGTGAATGCAATGCCCGCGCCGCCGGAGTTGGTGCTCCAGACGAGATAGGCGGCGCCATTCGAGTCGAAGGCGAGAGAGAGCGGCTGAAGCGGATTGATGTCGTTCTCGTCCGGAAGGGACTGGACCGCGCCGAATGTCGCGCCGCCGTCGGTGGAACGCACGGCGTTGATGACGAGGAGGCCGTTCGACGGGTCCGTGTCGACGAACGCCACGATCACGTTGCGATTCCCGTCCACAGCGATCGCCGGAAGGTCGGCGTTGCGGCCCGCCGTGCTCACCCGGACCGGAGGCAGGAACGTGGCCCCGCGGTCCGCCGAGCGAGTCACCCAGATTTCTCCGATCGCGCCGTTCTGCGCGACGTATGCGACGAGGGGATTTCCGGAGGAATCCAGCGCGAGGACGCCGCTCGTCGAGACCGCGTTCGTGGAGACCCGGAGCGGCGCCGACCAGGTGAAGCCGCGGTCCGTCGAACGCCGGTAGAGGACGTCCCAGCCCGTCACGCTCTGCGTGTCGTCGGCGTAGACGAGATGGATCGTCCCCGCCGCGTCGATCCGCGGGGGGGACGCCAGCGCCGTGAAGCCCGCCGACCGGCTCACGTCGAGGGGGAGCGACGCGGAGCGCGCGCCCGGCTGCACGTCGAAACGCACGTTCGTCCGGCGCGTGGAAGACGGACCCTCGGCCGCGATGGACACGAGGTACGTGCCCGGTGTTACGGCCGGGCTCGAGGACAGCGTGAGTCGGGCGGGCTGCCCGGCCGCCACGTTCGCGCTCGAGAAGGAGTACGAAACGCCCGGGATCTTCGGCGTCGCGTTGGAGAGGAAGAGGGTACCCTGGAATCCGTTCGAGGCCGTGGTCACGAGGTCGTATGTCGCGGCATCGCCGGCGCGCACGGAGGCGTAGACCTGCCGCGCCGAGACGTCGAAGTCGGGCCCGGCGGTGACCGTCGAGGGAAAGAACGCGTAGTAGACGTCGGGATCGCTTCCGCGCTCGTCGCTCCACGACAGATGGAAAATCTCCGCATCCCCGGCCATGCCGTCGTAGTCCCCGTGGTAGCTCCCGAGAGTGCTCGGGCCGAACACCCAGTTGTGGTCGGTGACGCGGATGTTCTTTCCGAACGTGGCGCCGCCGTCGGCCGAGACCGTCATGTAGACGTCCGTCAGGCTGTCGTTCACCGGGTCGTTGCGACGGTCCCACCACTTCACGGCGATCCGGCCGTCCGCCGCGACGGCGATGGCGGGCGACCACTGGCTCGTCGCGCTCGCGTCGTCGTTGAGGCGCACGGGCGCGCTGAACGTGGCGCCTCCGTCCGTGGAACGGACGTAGAAGATGTCCGACCGGTCCACGGTCTGGCCCGGGGAGACCGCGGCGTAAACGAGGTGATACGTTCCGTTCTGGTCGACGGCGGTCGCCGGAAAGCTGTCGCCCCGCACGTCGTTCCCTCCCGTGAGGGTCCCCGTGAGCTCCGTGAAGAGGGCCGCCGGCTTGAGGGCCGAGAACGTGGCGCCTCCGTCGAGGGACTTCGTCACCGTGATTCCGGAGCCCCCGAAGTGGCCGTCGAGATAGGAGACCCAGACCTCGCCGTCCCGGCCGACCGAAATGTACGCGTCCTGGACGAGCTGGCTGCCGTCGATCGCCGAGAGCGGCGAAGGAAGGGAAAACGTCTTGCCGCCGTCCGTGGAGCGCGCGAAGAGGATGAAAGCCCCGGAGGTCGCCGAGAAGTCCGTCCACGCGACGTAGACGTTTCCGCGGAACTTCGAGGAGGTCGTGTCCACCGCGAGCCAGTCCTTGTCCTGCGTGTCGAAGCTGTTCGCGGCGGTCGTGCTCGCCTCGGTGCACGTCCACGAAACAGCCCCGTCCGTCGAGGAGCACAGCGAGACGACGCTGATGCCGTCGCCCGCGATGGCGAGCGTGGAGTAGTAGATCTCGCCGTCGGGACCGAAGGCCACGACGGGATCGCCGAGGTTCAGTCCGCCCGGCAATTCCGGGAGGCTCTCGTGCTGAAACGTGCTGCCGCCGTCCGCGGAAAGGCCGTATCCCGATCCCAGGACGGCGTTCGCATCGTTGAAGCCCACGATGATGTTGCTTCCACGGGCCGCAATCGAGGTTTCGCTGTTCGTGTGACCGTCGACATCGAGGGAGGGGTCGTTCACACGGACGTTCTGCCCGACCGCCGGCGTCAGGGGCCGGGCCGTCCGCGCGAGCGGCGGGCGGCGCGGCCGGGCACCGGCCGGCGCCGGCAGCAGTCCGGCGGCGCGCAGCGCGACCCTCTGTCCGGCGGAGGAAAGCCGGCGGAAGACTTCCGGCCTCAGAAGCGGGGCCGGATTCGCGCCGCTCTCGACGAGCGAAAGTGCGCCCGCACCGCGTGGAAAGGCGCCGGTCCGGACGCTGGCCGGCTGGACGGCCTCCGTTCGTGCCGGGAGAAGAAGGAGGAGGGCGAGGACGGCCGGAAGAGTGGACGAATGGCGTAGCATCGGCGCCCGAGTATGCGAAACAAATGCCTCGCGAGGCTCTGTTTTCTCGCATCGCTCGCCGGGAGTTCCGCCGCGCTCGAAGCCGCGGCCCCGCCTCCCGAAGAGGCACGCACCCTCGTCGAAGCACTCGTCGCGTGCGGCACTCGTCATTCCCTGTCGTCCTGGACGGACACGAAGCGCGGAATCGGCTGCGGGCGCGACGTGGTCGTCCGCCACCTCGAAGCGGTCGAAAACGAGTCTGGAAAGCGGATGCGCGTCGTCGTCGACAAATTCGAGACGAGCGCACCGCGCACGAAGAACGTTCGCGTTCCGATGGAAAACGTCTACGCGATCCTGCCGGGCACGGACCCGGCGCTGGAGCGGACGGCGTTCGTCGTCTCGGGTCATTACGACTCGATGCCGTCGGACGGCACGGACTCTTCGACGGACGCGCCCGGCGCCGACGACGACGCCTCCGGCACCGCCGTCTCGATCCTCGCGGCGAGGGCGCTCGCGCCGACGAAGGCACGCGCGACGCTCGTCTTCGCGGCGGTCGCGGGCGAGGAGCAGGGCCTCCTCGGCGCCCGGCGCCTCCTCGAGTGGCTCACGAAGCAGGGCTACACGGTGGGCGGCATGATCACGTGCGACATCGTGGGCGCCACGAACGGGAGTCGCGACCGCCGCGTGCGCGTGTTCTCCGAGGGCGGCCCGGACGGGATCGACTCACCGAGCCGGCAGATGGCGCGCCTCGTGGAGGAGGTCGCCGGCAAGGACAAGGTGCGTCTCGTCTTCCGGCTGGACCGCTTCGGGCGGGGCGGGGACCATCGGCCGTTCGTCGAGGCGGGCCTTCCCGCGGTGCGCTTCACGGAGCCTCTCGAGGATTACCGGCACGAGCACCAGACTCCACGCGTCGAGAACGGAATCGAATACGGCGACCTCGTGAAGTTCATGGACTTCGACTTCGTCGCCGAGACGGCGAGGGTGGTGGAGAAGACGTTGGAGGAAATGGCGAATGCGCCCGTCCCACCCCGAAAAGTAGCGGTTGGCGGCGCGGTGACGCCGAATTCGGAGATTCTCTTAGAGGGTAATAGGGACGCGGAGCGCGCGGGCTACGAAATCCTGTGGCGAGAGACGACAGAGGCACGCTGGAGTGTCGTCAGGACCGTTGGCGCGAGCGTCGTCACGAAATTGCCTCAAGGAGCGTCGGGCGCGCCGCCGCCTCCCTCTTCATCACTCGAAGAAAATCTCTCTTCGGTCCTCCTCGGAACTTCGACCGACAACCACTACTTCGCGGCGCGCAGCGTCGGGAAGAACGGAAAGAGGAGCATCGCCGTTCCCGCCGTCGCCGCCGTGCGGCGACCGCCCGGATACGTCTCCTCCGAACCGCCGAAGCAGACCGCGTCCCCGGCGCCGACCGCTGCTGTCCCGAGGTAGTCAGGCGTCCGGGCCGTCTTAACATCCGCGCATGACCCTCACGCTTCTCGACTGGAGCATCGTCGCCGCCTATTTCATTCTTTCCATCGGCGTCGGGATCGCGTTCACGAAACGCGGCGGCGAGTCGCTCGAGCAGTATTTCGTCGCCGGGCGCGCCGTGCCGTGGTGGCTCGCGGGCGCCGCGATGATCGCGACGACGTTCGCGGCGGACACGCCGCTCGTCGTGACGGGCCTCGTCGCCGCGCACGGAGTGGCCGGCAACTGGCTCTGGTGGAACTTCGTCATGAGCGGCACGCTCACGGTCTTCCTCTACGCGCGGCTCTGGAGGCGCGCGAAGGTGATGACCGACGTGGAGTTCGCCGAGATCCGCTACAGCGGGAGGCCGGCCACGTTCCTGCGCGGCTTCCGCGCCCTCTACCTCGCTCTCCCCATCAACCTCATCATCCTCGGCTGGGTCACGCTCGCGATGGTGAAGATCCTCCAGATCGCGCTCGGCATCCGGCCGCTCTGGGCCGTCGGGCTCTGCTTCGTCATCACGGTGGGCTATTCGGCGGCCGCCGGCATGTGGGCGGTTCTCTGGACCGATCTCGTGCAGCTCGTCATCAAGATGACGGCCGTCATCCTCCTCGCGTGGTTCGCAGTCCGGAAGGTCGGCGGCGTCGAGGCGCTGAAGACAGGGCTCGAGAAGCATTTCGGCTCGATCGACCTCGCGATCTCGTTCCTCCCGCCCGCGGGCTCGGTCTGGATGCCGGCGATCGCGCTCTTCACGTTCCTCGCCGTGCAGTGGTGGGCCGCGTGGTACCCGGGCGCCGAGCCGGGCGGCGGCGGGTACGTCGCGCAGCGCATCTTCTCGGCCCGGACCGAGCGCGACGGCATCCTCGCGACGCTGTTCTTCAACGTCGGTCACTACGCGCTCCGCCCGTGGCCGTGGATCCTGACGGGCCTCGCGACGGTGATCCTCTATCCGAACGGCGTCCTGGTGAACGGCCAGCCGGACAAGGAGGCTGCCTACGTCCAGGCCATGGTCGACCTCCTGCCCTCGGGCTGGAAGGGCTTCATGCTCGCGGGCTTCGCGGCCGCATACATGTCCACGGTCGGCACCCATCTCAATTGGGGGGCGTCGTATCTGGTTGGAGACATCTACAAGAGATTTCTCAGAAAGGGTGCGAGCGAGAAGCATTACGTCACCGTTTCGCGATGGACGACCGTGGGTCTGTTTCTCGCGTCCGTCGTCGTGACGATGAATCTCTCGACGATCGAGGGCGCGTGGCGGTTCCTCCTCGCTCTCGGAAGCGGGACGGGCCTCGTGCTGATCCTGCGGTGGTACTGGTGGCGGATCAACGCGTGGAGCGAGATCTCCGCGATGCTCTCGTCGATGGTCGTCTCCGTGACGAGCCTCGTGCTGATCAGGAACCCGCTCCCGAAGACCGATCCGGGCTACGGCGCCGAGGAGTTCCGCATTCAGGCGGTCGTCATGCTGCTCACGGTCGCGATCACGACCGTCGTGTGGGTCCTCGTCACTTTCCTGACGAAACCCGTTCCCCAAGAAACGCTCGACGCGTTCTACCGGCGCGTGCGCCCCGGCGGCCCCGGTTGGGAGGCGGTCTCGCGGCGGCTCGGCTTCGGGCGCGAGCCGATCCCCGGCGGCGCCATGTCGTTCGTGAACTGGATTCTCGGCATCGTCCTCGTCTACACGGCGCTCTTCGGCATCGGCAAGATCGTGTTCGGCCAGCTCTGGCTGGGCTTCGAGCTCCTCGACGTCGCCGCCGTGTGCTTCCTCCTCATCATGTGGAGCCTGAAGAGGCAGGAACGGACGGAGAACGGGTAAAAGGCAGCAGGGCCGGCTCAGGCGGCGCGCGTCGCCCCGCCCGCCGCGTCTGCGTCCGGGATGAGGCTCATCGCGCGCTCGGCGAGCGCCGTGATGGTGAGCGAGGGATTCACGCCCGGGTTCGCCGAGATGGCCGAGCCGTCGATGACGTAGAGGCCCTCGTACCCGAAGACGCGGTGGCGGTCGTCGATGACGCCGCTTTCCCCGGACGTCCCCATGCAGCAGCCGCCGAGGATGTGCGCGGTCGTCGGGATCCCGAGGAGCGTCTCGGTCGCGAGGCTCTCCGTGTAGCCGCCGAGCTTCTTCTCCACGCGGCGCGCGAGCTCGGTGGCTTCCGGAACCCAGGCCTTCGCCTGCGGCCCGCTGCCGGTCCCCGTCGTGAGGCCGCGCCGGAAGAGCGTCCGGACGCCGCGGCCGAGCCTCATGCGGAGCGTCCCCTCGGACGTGCGCATGTAGAGGAGGATCATGGTGTACTTCGCCCAGTCCGGCACGAACGCCGCCTTGAGCGTGGCCCACGGCTTCTTCACGAACATCGCGCCGGCGTTCAGGAGGCGCGTGCCCACGGTGTCGCCCGGCGCGTGCGGCATCGCGAGCGGGCGGAAGAAGCCCGAGCCCGAGGGATAGCGCACGGGCTCGAGGTGCGAGTGCGAGTCCGTCTGCAGGATCGAGCCGATCGCGATGCCCTCCGAGAGATCCACGTCGCGCCGCTCGGTCACGACGCCCATGAGGACCTCCGAGTTCGTGCGCACGAAGTCGCCGAGCTTCTCCGAGATCCTCGGAAGGCCGGCGGGGCTCTCTTTCAGCTTGAGAAGGAGCTCCACGGTGCCGAGGACGCCTCCCGAAAACACGACGCTCTTCGCGGTGATCGTCCGCGTTCTCCTGAAGAACGGAAACGGCGAGCGGCCGGTGCGCGCCGAGATCGCGTAGCCGCCGCGTTCGAGCGGGCGTACCCAGGTGACCTCGGTATCGGCCTCGACCTTCGCGCCGCGCTTCTCGGCGAGCCAGAGGTAGTTCTTGTCGAGCGTGTTCTTCGCCTCGTGCCGGCAGCCGACCATGCAACCGCCGCAGCGCGTACAGCCGGAGCGCTCCGGCCCTTCGCCGCCGAAGTAGGGATCCGGCACTTTCACGTCGGGCTCTCCGAAGAAAACGGCGACGTCCGTGGGCGACCAGCCGTCCTCGCGTCCGATGTCCTTGCCCACTTCGCGGAGGACCTCGTCGGGCAGCGTCGTGAAGGGCACGCGCGTGGCGCCCAGCATCCGCTTCGCGGTCGCGTAGTGGGGCGCGAGCTCGCGCTTCCAGTCGGCGAGCTGCCCCCAGGACGGCGCGGCGAAGAACTCGTCGGCCGGGATGGGAAGCGTGTTCGCGTAGACGAGTGATCCGCCGCCCACGCCGACTCCCGAGAGAGCGGTGACGTGCGGGAGGAAGGTCATCTTGAAGATGCCGCGACAGCCCGCGGACGGCAGCCAGAGCCACCGCTTCACGTTCCAGTTCGATTTCGCGAAGTCGGAGGCGGCAAAGCGCGCGCCCTTTTCGAGGACGAGGACGCGATAGCCCTTCTCGGAGAGCCTGAGGGCGCTCACGCTCCCGCCGAACCCGGAGCCGACGATGGCGTAATCGGTGTCGAACGCGCTTTCCACGCGGCGAGTCTACAGGCGCGTCCATTCTCCCGCGGCCGGATCGCCGTGCGGCACGTGTTACGCTGAAGACGCACACGGAGGCTTGATGCGCAAGTTCCTGATCGTCGCCGCCGCGATCGCTCTCGCCGTGTGGTACTTACGGAGGACCCCGAAGGACGCCACGCCGGCCGGCTCCGCCGGATCGGCGACGGCTCCGGGCCCCGGCTGCCTGATGGCCGCCGAGAGCGCGAACAGCTCGCTGGCCGAGGCGACGCGTCTCCTCGTCTCGATGCCGGTCGACTCCTCGAAATGGAGCGACGCCGAGAGCCGCGTCACGTCCGCGATCTCGCAAGCCGAATCAGCGTGCAGGGGGGGCACGACGGAGGCGGAGCGCACGGGAATGGAGGATGCGCGGCAAGCGCTGACTCTCATGCGCTCGACGCTCGCCGAGGGCGCGCACGCCGCCCTTGGCGCGGGAGGCTTCCAGGGCGCCATGCGGCAGGAAGCGATCGACAACCGCCTCTCCGCCGCGCGCGGGAAGTTCGGGCTTCGCTAGCGATTGAAGGTCCGCGCTTCGGCGGCGGCAGCCTGTCCCTCTCGGAGACCTCCGAGAGGGCGCGCGGCACTCACGAGGCGAACCAGCCGGCGGTGGCTGCCGCCGCGAGCAGCACGGGGATGGGCGCACGGGTGAAGGTGGCAGCCCTCCGCGACAAGCGCCGCGACAACGAGGGTGAATGGATCGACGAGCGTGGACCGCGCCATGACGACGGCACTCGCCGAAAATGAGCCCGATCGTGACGGGGCGGAACGCGGCAACAGCGCGGCCGACCAGTGGCCGCCGCCCCCAGCGGGCGAGTGCGGCGTAGGCACCCTGCATGAGAGCGCTCGGGCAGGAACATCGCGGCCACGGCCACCGCAGCTCCAGCACGGCCTTCCGCACAACCCGACGAGCAGCACGAACAGCGTCGAGGGGCCGGGCGCCGAACGCGAGAGCGCGAACGCCTCCGTGAAGGCCTCCGGCGAGAGCCAGCCGTGGACGGTGACGGCCTGGCGCTGGCTTTCCGGATTCAGACGTTCCCGCCGCCGAAGGACGAGAGCGAGAGGAGCGCGAAGACTCGCGCGATCTCGAGGAGCGTTCCGTTCACGCGGCCCCCTCCACATCCGCGCCGCGCTGACGCAGGGCCGAGAGAGCCGCGAGGCCGAAGAGAGCCGCCGGCACGGACACGCCGAGCACGGCGACGCCGAGGAAAGCGGCAAGCGCGAGGAGCAGATCCAGCCCGCGAAGTCGCGCAGCTTTCAGCATCGAGAGCCCGCTCGACGCCATGAGCCCGACGCCGAACGCGCGAGAGCACGCAGGATGCCGGCCGCGTGTGGCCACGTCTCCCAGGTCGACCAGACCACAGCGAGCGCGGATACGAACGCGAGCGGCACGAGCATGACGGCGGCAACCGCGACCGCGGCGCCCAAGGGTCCGTGCAGCCGCCACCCAGCGAACATCGCGAGGTTGATCGCGTTCGGGCCGGGGACAGCCTGCGCGACGGAGAGCCCGTCGAGGAACTCGTCGTCCGTCAGCCAGCGACCGGTCCGCGACGAGAGTCCGCCGGATATACCCCGTCAGCCCGCCCCCGAAGCTCGTCGCGCCCACGAGCGCGAAGGCCCCGGCGAGCCGCGCGAGAGAAACGCGCGGTCCGGTCCCGGCGGCTGGCCGAAGCGTCGCTCACGTGTCGCTCGAGGAAAGCCCGTACTTCTCGATCTTGCTGCGCAGGGTGCTCCGCGGGAGGTCGAGAAGCTGGGCCGCGGCGGCGACGCGGCCGCCCGCGCGGTCGAGGGCCCACTGGATGAGCTGGCGGTCCGCTGTCTCCATGACGTCGCGGTAGACGATCTTCCCGCTCGCGGGCGCGACGACCGGCGGAAGCGCGGGAACGGCGGCCGGCGAGGCGTCCTCCAAGTCGAGCCGCTCCATCTCCGGCAGAGCGATGATCCGCTGCGCGACGTTCTCGAGCTCGCGCACGTTGCCCGGCCACGCATGCTCGAGCAGCGACGGCATCAGCGCCGCGAGTCGGCCGCGTCGCCTTCGCCCCGGCGCGGTACCGCACTGAAGAAGTGCTCGAGGAGGGCAGGGATGTCCTCCTTCCGTTCTCGGAGCGGCGGCACGCGCAGCGGGACGATCGCGAGGCGATAGTAGAGGTCTTCCCGGAACTTCCCCTGCTTGACGAGGTCGGCGAGGCGCACCTTCGTGCGCACAGACGACCCGAATGTCCACCTTCACCGGGCGCGCGCCCGCCGACGCGCAGGAACTCCCGCTCCTGCAGGACGCGGAGGAGCTTGACCTGCAGGCCCATCGGGCACGTCGTCGACGTCGTCGATGAAGATCGTCCCGCGGTCCGCGCGCTCGAAGTAGCCCTCGTGGCGAAAGACGGCGCCCGAGAACGAGCCCTTCTCGTGGCCGAAGAGCTCGGTTTCGAGAAGGGTCTCCGGGATCGCCGCGCAGTTCACGGCGACGAACGGCCCGTCGGCGCGCCCCGAGAGCCGGTGGAGCTCGCGCGCGACCATCTCCTTGCCTGTCCCGCTCTCGCCCTCGACGAGCACCGTCGTGTCCCGGGCCGCCACGATCCCGATCGTCTGTTGGAGGCGGCGCATCGACCGGAGACGAGCCGACGATCGGCCTGAGCCGTTCCCGTCAATCGTCCGGCGCAGATCGGCTCACCTCGGTCTTCGCGCGCCCGGAGCTCCTGGAGCTTCTCGAGTCGGTGGAGGAGCTGCTCCGGCGAGAACGGCTTCGTCACGTAGTCGTACGCTCCGAGCTTGATCGCCTCGACGGCCGTCTCGACGGACGCGTATGCCGTCATGAGGATGACGCCCGGCGCGGGCTCGTGCGCGAGCGCGGCCTTCAGGACGTCCATCCCGGATCCGCGCGGAAGCCTCAGGTCGGTGAGGACGACGTCGAACGGCGCTGCGTCCAGGGCCTCGAGCGCGGCCGCGGCCGTTTCGCAGGCCGTCACCTCGTGCCCCGCCTTCGCGAGCGTTCGCGCGAGTGAGACGCGCGTGATCTTCTCGTCCTCGACGAGGAGGATCCTCACGCCGTCCTCCCCGCCGGGAGGCGGACGGTGAAGCGGGCACCCTCTCCCGCGCGTGCTCTTCACGGCGATCGTGCCGCCGTGCGCCTCGACGATTCGCTGGGCGACCGAGAGACCGAGCCCCGTCCCCTTGCCCGGCTCCTTCGTCGTGAAGAACGGCTCGAACAACCTTCGGGAGGTCCTCCTCGGCGATTCCGCAGCCGTCGTCCTCGACGTCGACGCGCACGAAGTCCCCTTCGCGCGCGGTCCGGACGGTCACGCGGCCACCGCGCGCCACCGCGTCGAACGCGTTCAGGACGAGGTTCATGAGGACCTCCTGCACGAGCGACGCCTCCCCGCGCACCGGCCGCAGGTCGGGCGCGAGGACGGCCGTCACGTCGACGTCCTTCTCGTCGAGCCGGTACGCGAGCAGCGCGAGGACGGCTCCGATCTCGTCGTTCACGTCGACGGGAGCGTTCCCGCGTGACATGCGGGCGAAGCCGAGGAGCTTCGCGACGATCGACTCGATCTTGCCGATCCCCTCCTCGATGAGGCCGAGGTACTCGGCCGTCTGCGCGCGGTTCTCCGGTTCCTGCCGGATCGCGTAGAGGCAGCTCCGGATGCCGTTGAGCGGGTTGTTGACCTCGTGCGCGACGCCGGACGCGAGCCGCCCGATCGCCGCCAGCCGCTCGGCGTGGAAGATCTGCCGCTGCGCCGAGAGGAGCTCTTCCTTCGACTGCGCGAGTCGCGCCCGCATCCGGTTGAACTGGCGCACGACGGTCCCGATCTCGTCGTCGGACTCCGGCAGGTCCGCGCCGCCGCCGGACTCGAGGTCGCAGGCGGTCCATGACGGACGCGAGCGCCGTCAGGGGCTTCGTCTCGCGGACGACGAGGAGGTGGAGGACACGAGAAGCAGCGCCGCGACGACACCGAGCGTCCCGGCGCCGAGCATCGTGTAGAGGCTCGTGAGCTCGCGCCGGGTCTCCCCCGCGTCGTACAGGATCTCGAGGAGCCCCCAGTCGCGCCCGCCGGTCCGGAGCGGGAGGTTCGTCTCGACGACCCAGCCCCATCGCGGGGTCTGGTAGACGGTCGTCAGCTTCCGTCCGGCGAAGGGCGCGGCCGGCGACACCGTGGCCCGATCGGGCGGGCTGCTCGCGGCCACGACGCTCCCCGACGCGTCGTAGACGCGGACGCTCCGCACGCGCGGCTCGTCCCGCATGAGATGTTCGATGTAGTCGTCGAGGCGCTCCGGCGCCCGCACGGCGCCGCTCTCGGCGTCGAGGAGAGTCTCCAGGGCCGAAACCGAGAAGGCGCGCGAGACCGCGAGGGCGCTCGTCTCGAGATCGCGGACGACACGCGAGCGCCACGTCAGGAGAACGACGACGAAGACGACGAGAAGGAGAACCGTGACCGTGCCGCCCGTCGCAACGAGCAGCCTCCCGCGCAGCGTCGAGCGCGCGCCGAAGGGGCCTGTCACGGCCACTCGGCGACGGTGAGTCGCATCGCCCGGACGGGGTCGTAGTCGCGATCGCCCGCGGGCGCGAAGCCCCAGGCGAACTCGGGATCCCAGGTCGCGAGGATCCTGCGGTCCTCCTCGCGGGACGGGTCGAGCGCGAGCAGCGCGCGCGTGACCGCGGCCACGAAGGCGGGGTCGGCTCCGGAGGCGACGACGAGCGGGAGCGCTCGGCACCGGCCCCGACCGGGCGAGGACGCGCAGGCCGCTCCCGAGGTGCCCGACCGCGACCCGCTCCTTGACGACACCGGCGTCGCTCAGGCCTCTGAGGACGCTCCGGACGACCGCCTCGTGGTGGCCGTAGGAAACGGTCCGGAACTGAAGGCCAGCCGGCGCCGCGCGCCAAAGCCAGTTCGCCGAAAGGGAATCGGCGGGGGGGACGGCGACGACCCGGCGAGCGAGGCCCTCGAGGTTGCGGATCGGGCTGTCCTCGAGTACGACGACGAGCGATTCCGAGACGGGTTCCCCGCGCGCGTTCCGCGGGCGCACGAGCGGTTCGACGCCGTGCACAGCGCGCGCCTCGACGTAAAGAAGGCTCCCGAGGAACGACGCCTGCGTCCGGCCCGCCACGAGGTCTTCCACCGCGTCGCGGTAGCCGCGAGACGCGCGCAGCCGGAAGTGGTAGGGCGTCGCGCGCGAGAGGTAGTCGAGGATCGGTTGGTAACCCTCGTAGAGGGTCGAGGGCGCGAGGCGCGAGACGACCCCGACGACCTTCTCTTCACGCGCATCGGCCGCCGCCGCAGCACCGCTCGGGACGAGCGCAGCCCCCTCCGCGCTCAGGTCGCGCACGCGCACGAAGAGGGCGACCGCGACGAGAACCGCGACCGCCGCCAGGACGAGCCCTGTCCAGACCGCATGTCTCATCCGGGAGCGGCTCCTACAAGGCGCGTGCCGCCCGACGTCGAAGCCTTCGCCAGCCCCGATTCCGCCCGATTCCGTCGATTCCGCGCCGACCATGCCCCGAGCCTAAACGAAAAGTCGCCACTTCGGCGGCGGTTTTTCGCCATGTGTGACCCGTTTCTCGCCATTCTGGACGGCCATGTAACTCAGTGCGCCCGTTTTGCCGAGATTTCTTCGGTGGCACCCTCCTTGCGCTTGTACCAGCGAGTCACAGCGCGTGCAGCATTACGGGACGCGCGGAAACGAGCGGATTCGAAAACGTGAACGACGTCAAGGCGCTCAAGCGCTTCCCGGGCGTCCCGGACGCCTGAGCGCGACGCAGTTACAGGAGGAGAGCATGAGAATCGTCACCCGGACACTCGCCGCGCTCGCGCTGGCCGCCTTCGTCGGGCTGCCCGCCGCGGGCCAGGACATCATCCGCGGCGCGAAGGACACCGACATCCAGCCCGCCGAGGAACGCTCCATCATTCCGATCAACGACCTCGGAATCCTGACGTTCCAGACGAAGGACGGCAGCTTCAAGTGGTACACCGACGTGCGCCTCCTGCTCACCGGAGGCGGCTATTTCGGCAGCTCCGTGGGAAACCAGCAGGCAAACGCCGTCCGCATCAGCGAATTCCGGCTCGGCCTGAACTTCGAGTTCGCGAAATACTGGGCCTCGCAGATCGATCTGAAGGTCTCGCCGGGAGGCTCCATCGAGATGAACGACATGTGGGTCGGCTACACGGGCGTCGACAACATGATGTTCCGCGTCGGCCAGAACAAGGTTCCCTGGGGCTTCTACAACCTGACGTCGGACCGCTTCATCTCCACCGTCGACCGGCCTGCGGTGGTCGACGGCTTCAAGGGCGGGCGCAAGGTCGGCGCCACATGGAACGGCTGGGGCAAGCTCTGGACCGGAGCGCTCGGCGCTTACAGTCAGGGCGGGAACGACGAAGACGCGAACGGGACCGATTTCGGGTACACCTATGCGGGGCGCTTCACGCTGGCGCCCGTCCAGACGAAGACCGCCCTCGCCCACGTCGGCGCCTCCGCTTACGTCTCGACTCCCAAGGCCGACTCCGGGGACACGTTCAACGTCAAGGTCTACGACGAGTCCGTCATCGACGAGGGCACGCGCTGGGTCACCGGGAAGATCAAGTTCGCCGACAAAGCCCAGATCTGGAACGTCGAGGCCGTCGGCAAGCTCGGCCCCGTCACCCTCCAGGGCGAGTACGCGCAGTACATCGTCAAGCGTTTCGGCGGCAATCCGAACGCGAGGTTCTCCGGCTGGTACGTCGAGGCGACCTGGTTCCCGAGCGGCTACTCGCGGGCCTACGAGCCCAACGTCGGGGAGTGGGGCCGCGTTGTGCCGACCGCCAGGTGGGGTCTCGTGGAGCTCGTCGGGCGCTACAGCAAGATCAACCTGAACGACTTCACCGCGAACATCAAAGGCGGCAGCGGCGACATGACACACCTGCTCGTAAACTGGTACCCGAACTACAACATGAAGTGCATGCTGGACGGCGCGCGCGTCACGACCGACGCCTACACGGCAGGCGACCGCTCGTACAAGCCCAACGACAAGTACTACTACATCCAGGCGCGCGTCGGCCTCTACTTCTGACCGGGACGCGCCCGGCCCTCCTCCTGTATGGCGGGTGCGGATCCTCCCGCGCCCGCCCTTTTCCAAAAGGAGCGCTAATGGCCAAGGAGATCGAACGGAAGTACCTCGTTGCGGGCGTCGCGTGGAAGGACGGCGCGACGGGCACGCTCACCCGGCAGGGTTACCTCTCGAGCGTGAAGGAGCGTACCGTGCGCGTCCGCATCGCCGGTGGAAACGCGTTTCTCACGGTCAAGGGGGTGAACGTCGGCGTCACCCGAACGGAGTTCGAGTACCCGATCCCCGTGGACGACGCGGCGGCGATGCTGGACGCTCTCTGCGAGCGGCCGCTCGTCGAGAAGACGCGCTGGATCGTCCCGTTCAAGGGCTTCACGTGGGAAGTCGACGAGTTCCACGGCGAGAACGCCGGCCTCGTCGTCGCCGAGGTGGAGGTCCCGACCGCCGAGACGAAGCCCGAGCTGCCGCCGTGGATTCGCGAGGAGGTTTCCTCGGACCCGCGCTACTTCAACGCGAACCTCGTGAAAAACCCCTTTAAGAGCTGGGCCAAGAAATGAGGCTCGGGATCCGGGTCGCCCGACCGGCCGGGCCGGTCTGAGCAATTCGATGGCAGAAAGCGCGCTGCCCGCCAGGGCCCCCACGCTCCAGGAGCTCCTGGACATGGAGAAGATGACCCTGTCGGCGAAGCCTCGGGAGGCGCAGAGCGCGACCGAGCGCTGGATGCGCTACCTGGGATTCCCGGGAGGCATCGCCCTCTTCCTCCTGATCCTCTACCTGCCGCCCGGAATGGGCCTCAGCGCGGCGGCGCAATCGGGCGCCGCCTGCTTCCTGCTCGCGCTGGTCTGGTGGGTCACGGAGCCGTTCCCGACGTACGTCACCTCCCTGGTCCTTATGTTTCTGCTGCTGGTGACGCGGACGTCGGCGGCCAAGCCCATCATGGACGTCCTGGGAATGGAGGTGATCTGGCTCAACCTCCTCGCGTTCATCCTCGCCGGGATGCTGGTGAAGACGCGGCTGGCCAAGCGGATGTCGCTCTTCCTCATCGTCAAGTTCGGCCGCAAAGCCTCCTGGGCGCTCCTGGCCTTCGTGATCATCCAGCTCGTCCTGGCCCCGTTCATTCCCGCTACCGCCGCCCGGTGCGTCATGACGCTGCCGCTGATGATCGTCGTCGCGAGCATCTACGGCTCGACCGAGGCCCATCCGAACAACTTCGGCAAGAACATGTTCCTGCTGAACCTCGCGGGGATCTCGGTGCTCTCGTCCATCAGCATGACGGGGTCGAGCGCGAACCTCATCGCCGTGGGCTTCATCCAGAGCATGGGAGGCCACCGGCTCTACTACATGGACTGGATGCGCGCGGGCGCTCCCATCGCCATCGTGACGATGCTCATCATGTGGTTCCTGGGCCGGAAATTGATCTTCCCGATCCCTAAGGGGGAGCAGGTTCCCTCCGTGGAGGGCGGGCTCCCGCTCGTCGAGAAGCAGCACGCCGCGATGGGGCCCCTGAGTTTCCAGGAGAAGAAGGCCCTCGCCATCTTCGCCCTCGTACTCTTCCTGTGGATGACGGACATCTTCCACATGCGGTGGTTCGGCGTCGAGATCAGCGCTCCGTTCGCCGCGCTGCTGGGCGCGGTGATCGCGCTGTTCCCCCGGTGGGGCGTCCTTCAATGGCAGGAGGCCGACATCCCGTGGCACCTGCTCATCTTCAGCGCCGGGGCATACGCCGGCGGCCTCGCCCTCGACGACACGGGCGCAGCCGAGTGGGGCGTGAGGATGCTGTTCGGGGGGATGAACCTGAAGGCGATTCCCTTCGGCGCGGCCTTCACGATCATCGTGGCCGTGATGATGTACAGCCACCTGCTCACGACGGCGAAGACCGTGCGGACGATCATCATGATTCCCATCATCATCACGATGGCGAAGGCCCTCGGCTGGGACCCCGTTTCGCTGGCCCTCCCGGCGGCGTTGACGATCGACTGGGTAGTCGGGCTCCCGATCAGCGGGAAGCCGAACGTCATCTTGTTCTCCACGAACCAGTACTCCGTGATCGACAACTTCAAGTACGGAATGACGGTCTGCACGATCGGGCTCGTCCTTCTCGTCCTCTCCGCCGCCACGTGGTTCCACTGGATCGGGATCACGCCGTCCTTCTTGGCGATGCCCAAATGAAGAACGCGCGGACGCTCGCCCTCCTCGTCCTAGTCCCGGGCCTCGTCCGCGCGGCGGAGATCAGCCAGTACACGACCAGCCTCGCCGTGGATTCCGACGGCAGGGGCCACGCGGCCAGCTCTCTCGTGATCGCCGGCACTCCCTCGGAGACGGTCGTGATTCCGCGGAGCCACGGCGCCTGGACGAACTTCCGGCTGGCGGAGGCAACGGAAGGCCTTCGCCTGGAGTCGCCGAAGGAGAAGGGGGCCACGATCCAGGTGACTCTGCCCCTCGCGAATTCCGCCGCGAGCCGTCTCTCTTACACCTTCGACGTCCCCGAGGTCTTCGTCAGGGCCGAGGACTCCACGGAGGGAGCGAAGCTGACCGTTCCCCGCGAGAGCCGCACCCTCCGGTATGCCTTCGTGAACTCGCAGGTCTCACTCATCAAGGAGTTCGGGATGCTCGTTACCCTCCCCGAGGGTTACCGCTTCCAGGCCGTCCGCGAGCAGCTCCCCAAACAGACGAAGTCCGAGGTGGAGCCCCGCGTCCGTCTCGGCGGCGAAGGCGGCCGGCAGAACGCACTCCTGAGGCTCGCGAACCTCAAGCAAGGCGACGACACGTCGATGCAGCTGGAAGTCGTGCCGGACCGCCGGTCCCTCCTGTGGCTGGCCGTGGGCGTCGCGCTGTCCGGCCTGTATCTCGTTCTCTTCCGGGACCTGATCGCCCGGAAAGACACGTGACCCGACAAGGAGCGAACATGGCGGATCCATCTGCAAAGAACGCCGCGACTTCGGCCGAAGAGGCCGCGAAGATCACGCCGCGAGCCGAGTTTCGCGTCTTCGGCAAGGGCGTGATCGATGTAGTGAAGGAGAGGATGTGGAACGGCAAGACCGTCCTCTTCCAGGCCCGGAAGATGCCGCCCGAGACCTACTTTCTCAGCGTCCACACCGACGAGACGAACGTGAAGGAGCGCGATGGCCTTCTGGACATCAAGACCAAGGTGGGCGAGACGCCCGAAGGCTACGAGATCTTCCAGCCCCGGGGCAAGTTCCGGTTCCCCGTGAAGAAGGCCGATCTCGCGACGATTCTGGCAAACCTCAAGGTCGAGATGGTGTTGGACCACGACACCTACTTGCTCGACGAGTTCATCGAGATGGCCCGCCGGCATCCCGACATGACGGCCGTCTCCGTTGAGAAGATGCGCTGGGGGTTCACGATCGAGGGCGTCATCTGCGAATACGCCCAGGTGTGGTTCAACGGTGCGATGGTGGAGTCCGCCTGTGCGGAGAGCGAGAACTATGCCGGCATGAAGCAGGTCGTCGAGGGACTCGGCATCGCCGCCATGCCCAACACGAATTACATCAGGGCCGCCAAGCGCGTCGTGGGCATGGAATCGCAATGACTCTCCTCTTCCGCCGCACGCGCGCCCTCGAGGCGCAGATCGACCAGCTCCTCGACGCGATCAGCGAGGGGACGCTCGTCTTCCAGCAGGGCATCGCGGAGTATCTGCAGAAGGACGAGGAACGGTTCCAGCAGCACCTCAAGGCGATCGCGGAATTCGAAAGCAAGGCGGACGCCCTGCGGCGCGAGATCGAGACCCGGCTCTACCGGGAGTCGCTGATCCCGGACCAGCGCGGCGACGTCCTCGGTCTCCTCGAGAACATCGATAACGTGATCGACGAGGCGAAAAAGACGCTCAACCAGTTCGCCGTCGAGCGGCCGGACATTCCCGCGGACCTCGCGGGCGACTACCTCGAGCTGGCCAGGCAGTGCGTCGACTCGGCACAACATCTCGTGTCTGCGGTGCGCTCGTTCTTCCGGGACATCACGGCCGTGCCCGACCATATCCACAAGGTCTACTTCTACGAGAAGGAGGCGGACCGGCTCGCCGACCGCCTGAAGCGGAAGATCTTCTCGACAGACTTCGACCTCGCGCACAAGATCCACCTCCGCTACTTCTGCCTGCACGTCGAGACGCTCTCGGACCTCGCCGAGGATGTCGCGGACCGGCTCGCGATCTACACGATCAAGCGGACCCTGTAGCGCGGAGCACGCCCCGTGTCGTGGCTTTTCCTCTCGAGCGGGCTCTTCCTCGGCTGGTCACTGGGCGCCAACGACGGCGCGAACATCTTCGGCACAGCCGTCGGCACGAAGATGGTGCGCTTCAGGACCGCGGCATGGGTCGCCGCCGTCTTCGTCGTGATCGGCGCCGTCGCGGGGTCGCAGGGGACGAGCGTCACGCTCGGTCGTCTCGGCGCCATCGACGCCCCCGCCGGCGCCTTCGTCGTCGCGCTCGCGGCCGGCCTCGCGATCGTCCTCCTCCTGATGCGCATCGGCCTCCCCGTGTCCATCTCGCAGTCGATCGTCGGCGCGATCGTCGGCTGGAACCTCTTCACGGCTCGGCCGACCGACCTCGCGACGCTCTCGACGCTCCTGTCCTCGTGGCTCGTGAGCCCGGCGCTCTCGGCGGCATTCGCGGCGCTGCTCTTCCTCCTGACGCGGGCCGCGATCCCCCGGCTCGGGCTCCACCTCCTCGAGATCGACGCCTGGACGCGAGGGAGCCTCCTCTTCGTCGGAGCCTTCGCCGCGTTCAGCCTCGGGCAGAACGCGATCGCGAACGTCATGGGCGTCTTCGTCCGCGTATCGCCGTTTCCGGATTCCGTCGGGCTCGGCCCCCTCCGCGCGACGAGCGTCGAGATGCTCTTCTTTCTCGGCGGGCTCGCGATCGCGACGGGGATCGTGACCTACTCGCGAAGGATCATGGTCCGACTCGGCGCCGGGATCACGTCGCTCTCGCCGATCGCCGCTCTCATCGTCGTCTTCTCCGCCTCGGCCGTCCTCTTCCTGTTCGGGTCACAGGACCTTCAGGTGGCGCTTCGGTCGCGCGGCCTTCCGGGCTGGCCCCTCGTGCCGGTCTCGGGCTCGCAGGCGATCGTCGGCGCGATTCTCGGAATCTCGCTCGTGAGGCGAAGCGGCATTCGGTTCCGGGCGCTGGGCGAGATCGCGACGGGGTGGGTCGCGGCGCCGCTCGCCGCGCTCGTCTTCTCGCTCGTCGGCCTCTTCGTGTTCCAGAACGTGTTCGAGCTGCCGGTGAGCTCCACGTCTCCGCACCGTCCGGCTGCAACGGCGCCCGCCCGCTGAGCCTTCCTCAGCCGAACGGCCAGGCCTTACTCGACGTTACGCCTGTACTCCTCCCGAGCACCCGCAGCCCAGGCACGAAGCCATGCCTGCGGGATTGAAGTTGCCACACCGCGGGCAGCGCCAGGTGTCAGGCGGGATCACGGACAGCGGCGCCTCGCCCTCACGGGCGCCGCAGACCTGGCAGACGCGAACCTCCCCGAGCGTGCTGGTCCAGACGGGAAGGACGGAGTAGAGCTTCAGAATCCTTCTTGTCCTCACGACCTCGCACGGCTGTCTCTGCCTGCAGCGCGGGCACTCGAAAGTGCCGGCGGGCCGCCGCTCCACCTTCACGTCACTGCCGAACCAGAAGAGGAAGAACACGGACTCAGGATCCGCGACGGCCACGGCCACTGGAGGAAATCACAGCAAGAGCCCTCACTCCACGTATCAAAGCGCCCCATCGGTCCTGCATAAGGTCGATGGCGTATCCCATATAGCCCAATTCCTCACCCGCAGCGGCTATGAAGAATGCGGGGAACACGAAGGGCGTAAGAGGAGAGCGTTCAATTCCGCTGGGGGGACCAATCCGGTCCACCGCATGACAGCAAAGGTGACCAGGTAGAGAAACGGCATCAGGAAAATAATCGGGAGGTACCACCGCTCTCGTCTAATTCTGGCGAAATCAAATCCTCGCGCCGCGAGCCTCTTCACTCCGCCAAAGCCCTCTTCACGGTAGACGAGAATGGCGCCTGTCAGGAGTGGAACAAAGGTAGCTCCGATGTCGGTCACGGGAAGATTGTCGGGGAGCCCTTCACGCTTCACGGCGGTGCTGAGGACCCAAAATGGAGCCGTAAGAGCGTAAACCAACAGAAAGAAGACGAGTGGAGACCTGCGGGTCAACGTCTGTTTCCTTTCAGTCCACGTACTTGTAACCCGTGCCGGTGTCGAAGACGACGACGCGCTCGCCGCGGTCGATCTTGCCCTGGGTCACGAGCTTCTTGACCGCCTCCCACGCGGCGCCGCCCTCGGGCGCGGCGAAGAGTCCTTCCGAGGACGCGAGCTCGTTCACGCCGCGCCTCATCTCGTCGTCCGTGACGGTCACGGCTTCGCCCTTCGAGGCTCGCAGGATCTTCAGGATCAGGTAATCCGCGTAGGCCTTCGGGACGCGCAGGCCCGAGGCGTACGTGTGAGCGTTCTCGAACCGCACCGAGACGTCCTTCCCTTCCGCGAAGGCCCTCGGGATCGGCGCGCAGCCCTCCGCCTGAACGGAAACCATGCGCGGGCGCGCGCCGCCGATCCACCCGAGGCTCTCCATCTCGTCGAACGCCTTCCACATCCCGATCAGGCCCGTGCCGCCGCCAGTCGGGTAGACGACGACGTCGGGAAGGGTCCAGCCGAAGTCCTCCGCCAGCTCGTAGCCCATCGTCTTCTTGCCCTCGACACGGTACGGCTCCTTGAGCGTGGACACGTCGAACCAGCCTTCCGCGTCCTTCCTCTCCGCGACGATCCGACCGCAGTCGTCGATGAGGCCGTCCACGAGCGTCACGTGCGCGCCATACGCCTCGCACTCGATCCGGAAGACCTTCGGCGTGTCGGCCGGCATGAAGACGTGACACTCGAGGCCCGCGGCGGCAGCGTACGCGGCCGCGGCGCCGCCCGCGTTGCCCGCGGTCGGGAGCGCGAGCTTCCGGGCGCCGAGCGCCTTCGCCATCGTGACGGCCGCGGCCAGCCCGCGCGCCTTGAAAGAGCCCGTCGGGTTGCCCGCCTCCTCCTTGACGTAGAGCCGCGGCATCGCGTTCCTCGCCCCGAGGCGCTTCGCCTCCAGGAGCGGGGTCCCGCCCTCGCCCAGGGACACGACGTCCTCGGGCCGGCGCGCGGGCATCAGCTCGTGCCAGCGCCAGATCGTGTGCGGGCGGCCGGCCGTGTCGTCTTTCGAGAGCGCGGCCGCCTCGTACTCCGCGAAGAGCGCGCCGCCGCAGGCGGCCTTCGCGCAGACGTTGACGAGCCTTCCCGCGTCCTCACGCGCGCCGCACTTCGTGCAGGACAGGTGCGTCAGAAGGGAGAAGGGCACGTCGCTACTGGTCGACGATTCCGAGCGCCTTCCCCGTCGCGCAGTCGATCCTGAGGAGATGACGGGAATCGACTCCGTACGAGGAACCGAGCTCGTACTGGCTGCCGAGCACCTGGTAGTCGCCCACGCCGTTCTTCGAGCGCACGAGGTTCAGGGCCGTGCCGTTCCGCGGATCCACCATCGGGTTCCGGCAGGCCCCGCCGGCATTGGGCTCTTCCTTCTGGGCGAGTCCGGTCACGGCGACCATGAAGTGCTCGGGCAGGTTCTTCGCCTCGGCCACGACCGGCGCCTCCATCGAGCCGCGAGCGGAGGCGCAGCCCTGGAGCGCGGCGAGCGCCGAGGCGGCGGCGAGGACGCCGGTGGCCTTGAGAGATGTGCTTCGCATGAGAGAACACTAGCAGAGACGGCGGCCGGCGGCTCACCGCGTCTCGGTGACTTTCCGGATGCCGCGCGGGCGGTCGGGGTCGAGTCCCCTGATGAGCGCGGCGTGGAACGCGAGGAGCTGCCCGGGAATGACCGACACGATCGGGGCGAGGAGCTCGGCAACCTCGGGCACGGGAATCGACGCCTGCCCGCGCGGGCCGATCCGGATCACCGGGCTCCCGCGGCGCGTGAGGTCCCGGCCGACGGCGCGCATCTCGGCCTCGGGGCGCGTCCCGGGCGGCGACACGAGGATGACGGGAAGGTCCTTCTCGGCCATCACGATCGGGCCGTGCTGGAAATCGGCGGCCGAAAAAGGCTCGGCCAGGAGGAGTGCGAGCTCCTTCAGCTTCAGCGCGATCTCGAACGCCGTCGAGTAGTGCACGCCTCGCGCGAGGACGACGGCCCGCTCGGCGCACACGAGACTCCGCGCCGCGCGGCGCGCGGCGGGCTCGTAAGACAGCGCCCTTCCCATGGCGTCCGGCACGGCCGCGAGCGCGTCGAGCTCTTTCTTCCGCCGCGCGAACGACAGGACCAGGAGAGCGACGGCCGCGAGCTCGGCCGTGTAGGTCTTCGTCGCCGCGACGCTTCGCTCCGGGCCCGCGTGGAGGGGCAGCACGTCGTCGGCCGCGCGGGCGAGCGGGCTCTCGGGGTCGTTCACGATCGCGAGCGTCGGCGACCCGTCGCGGCGCGCGGCGGCGATCGTCTCGACGATGTCCGGCGAGCGCCCCGACTGGGAGATGCCGATGACGAGCGCGCCCCTGAGCCGCGGCGGCACCCCGTAGAGGGTGACGAGGGACGGCGCCGCGAGCCCCACGGGAAGGCGCGAGGAAAGTCCGAACGCGTACTTCACGTAACGGGCCGCGTTGTCCGACGTGCCGCGCGCCGCGACGAGGACGAACGGGATGTCCGCGCGGCGCCAGAGAGCCGCGAGCGAAGCCGCGTTCCGGCGCTCCCGGGAGAGGAGGCGCGCGACGGCTTCGGGCTGCTCGAGGATCTCGCCGTGAAGAACGGAACGCTCGCCGACTTCGGACATCGTGCGATGCTAGCGCAGCGAGATGTCCGTGTTCTCACGAGGCGACAAGAAGAAGCACAGACGGAGGACGCCGAGGTTCCTGAGGCCCGTCCTGCGCCCGATGGCCTTCCGCGTGCTGCCCCGGGAGCTCAGGCCCACGCGGGTCTGGCGTCTCGCGGAGGCCTTGGCTCCCGGAGTGCGCGATCGAGAATTCGAGGTGTTGCTCCGGCGGATCGACACGTCACCTCTGCACCGGGGCAACGCGGTCGAGGTGTTCTTCGACGGCCCCCCCGCGTTCGCCTCGATGTGCGACGCGATCGCGGCGGCCGAGCGCGAAGTTCTCCTCGAGGCGTACATCCTGAAGGACGACGCCACCGGCCGCGCGTTCGTCGAGGTTCTCGCGGCCGCCGCCCGGCGCGGCGTCGCCGTGCGCGTCCTCGCCGACGCGTTCGGATCGAGCGACACGCGGGCGGAGTTCTGGCAGCAGATGGAAGAACGGCACATCGAGGTGCGCCTCTATCACCCGCTATTCCCTTTTCTCTGGTACCAGCCGTACCGCGACCACCGCAAGATCCTCGTCCTGGACCGGCGCGTGGCCTTCACGGGCGGCATGAACATCGGGGACGAGTACGGCTCATCGCTCAAAGGCCGCGGGCCGGAGCTGTGGCGGGACACGCACGCCCGGCTCGAGGGGCCCGCCGCGTGGGAGATGGCCGTCGTCTTCCAGGAAGGCTGGGACCGGGCCGGCGGCAGGCCCTTCGAGATCCCGCCTCTGGAGCTCCCGCCGCCGGACGAGCCGGCTCCACCCGGAGCGTCGATCCTCGTTCTGGACTCGAGCCCCGGCCGCGGGCACGAGGAGACGGCCTCCGTCCTCGCGGCGATGGGCGCGGCCGCGCGTGAGACCTTCTGGCTCACGAACGCGTACTTCGCCCCGCGCCGCGGCGCGCTGCCGATTCTCGCCCGGGCGGCCGCGCGCGGGGTCGACGTGCGGCTCCTCCTGCCGGGGAGGAGCGACGTTCCGCTCGTGCGGCATGCCGGGCACGGAGTCTTCCGGTACCTGCTCGAGCGGGGTGTGCGGATCTTCGAATACCAGACGTCCGTCCTGCACGCGAAGACCCTCGTCGTCGACGGCTTCGCGTCGATGGTCGGCTCGACGAACATGGACTTCCGGTCCTTCCACTTCAATTCCGAGTGCAACGTCGTGGTCCTCGACGGCGCGGTCGCGGAATCTCTCGAGAGGCAGTTCACCCGGGACCTCGCCGGATCGCGGGAGATCACCCCGGCCGAGTGGAACGGCCGGACGCTGCCTCACGAGCTCGGCGACCTCTGCGCCCGAGCCCTGTCCCCCGCCCTGTGATAATCGCGCGGTGACACGCCGCCGGAACGTCTTCGCCCTCGCCGTCGCTTTCGCCCTCGCGCCTCCGTCCGGCGCCCAGACGATCACGACGATCGCCGGCAACGGCGCTCAGGCGTTCTCGCCCGACGGCAGCCTCGCGGCGACGTCCTCCCTCGCGCTCGCGCTCGACTCGGTCTCGAACGTCGTCGTGGATCCCGACGGCAATCTCGTCTTCTCCGAAGGCAACGCGGCGCGCGTTCGGCGCATCGTGAAGAAGACGGGCGCCCTCGAGACCGTGGCGGGCAGCGGCCGCGCGAGCTTCGCGGGCGACGGCGGCCCGGCAACGGCGGCGGCCCTGAAGTCTCCGTCGGAGATCGCGATCGACCGGCACGGCAACGTCTACATCGCGGACGCCGCGAATTACGTGATCCGGCGCGTCGACGCGAAGACGAAGCTCATCACGACGATCGCCGGCATTCGAAAGAACGTCTTCACGGGGGACGGCCTCGCTTCCGAGACCGGCCTCGCGCGGCCCGGCGGTCTCGCCTTCGATCGCGAGGGCCGCCTCCTGATCGCCGACACGATGAACGCCCGCCTGAGGCGCCTCGATTTCAAGTCCGGCCGGATCGAGACGCTCGCCGGAAACGGCGATATGGCCTTCAACGGGCGGGCGGCGAAGGCGCTCGAAACCGCCATGGCGTGGCCGAACGCGCCCCGGGTCGACCGCGCGGGCAATCTCTGGTTCTGCGCGACCGGAAACAATCGCGTCCTGAGGCTCGACGCGAAGTCGGGCCAGGTCCTGGTCGCCGCGGGCAACGGGCTGGGCCAATACACCGGAGACGGCGGCCCGGGCCCGAACGCGCAGCTGAACCAGCCGGCGTCTCTCGTCGTCGACGGCGCGGACAACGTCTTCATCGCGGATACGCAGAATCATGCGCTCCGGCGCCTCGACGCGAAGACGGGGACTCTGACGACCGTCGCGGGAGACGGCACACCCGGTTTCGAGGGGGACGGCGGCCCCGCCGCGAAGGCCCGGCTCAACTTTCCGACCGGGCTCGGTCTCGACGGCAAGGGCAATCTCTACGTCGTCGACGCGATCAACGCGCGCATCCGGAAGATCGAAGGCGTGGCGGCACGTTGAACCGGGCGGCGCAAAGGAGATTCATGAACAGAGTCGTCGTCGGGATCACCTTGTTCGTGCTGGCTTCCGTCGCGAGCGGACAGGCTTCTCCTAAGGTGGTCTGGGCGTTCGCCGTTTCGGGAGACTCCCGCGACTGCGGCGACCTGGTCATGCCCAAGATCGCGAGGGCAATCGAGAGCGAGGCCGACGGCCCGCCCGCGGAGCTCTACTGGCACCTCGGGGATTTCCGGCGGATGTACGACATCGATTGCGACATCCTGAAGCGCCGGCACCCCTCATACGATTGCAGGACCCGGCCGCCGGGCCAGCTCGACCGCTTCGAGATGTCCGAATACCTCGACACGGCCTGGGACGATTTCATCGAGCGCCAGCTCGGAAGCTTCCGGAAAACGCCCGTGCTCCTCGCGATCGGGAACCATGAGCTCTACGGGAGGACTCGCGACGATTACCGCGGGGCCTTCCGCAGGTGGCTGCTGCAGGCTCCGATCCACGAGCAGCGCGTTCTCGACTTCTCGCGCGGCATCAACTCGTCGGAGGGAAGCACCTACTACCGGGTCGTGAAGAATGGCGTGGACTTCATCTCCCTGGACAATGCGGACGAGGCCGGCTTCTCACGAGAGCAGCTCGTCTGGCTCGCGCGGGTCCTGGCCGCGGATGCCGCCAGCGATTCCGTGAAGACGATCGTCGCCGGCATGCACGCGGCGCTTCCGTACAGCACGTCACGCGTCCACGCCATGGACGCGACGTGCCCGGGGCTGTGCTCCGGCCAGCAGGCCTACGACCTCCTCTTCCGCGCGCAGAACCTCGCGGGTCCCCCCGAGAAGCGCAAGCACGTCTACCTCCTCGCGAGCCACTCGCATTATTTCCTGGAGAACATCTACGACACGCCCGAGCACCGCGGACAGGTGCTGCCCGGCTGGATCATCGGGACCGCGGGCGCGCAGCAGTACGGCGACACGATCCAGTACGGCTACACGCGGATGGAGGTCCTCTCGGACGGCACGGTCACGGCCCGCTTCCGGGGAGTCGGCGCCGACGCGCCGCCGTTGGCATCGGGCCCCGGCGCGAAAGAGCTCACCGACTTCTGTTTCCACGTCAACAAGTTCCCGCCGACGAACGACGCGTTCCGGGGCGACTGCGCCTGCGGCGCGGCCGGCAAGTAGAGCCGCGGCCGCGCGTTCTCAGCGGACCGCTTCGTACCGGCCCTGCAGCCCCTCGCGCGAAAGCACGAGCTGCCAAACGTCGTTGTACCGCGCGCGGAAGGACCCCGCGCAGGCGCGCAGGTAGTACGACCACAGGCGGTAGAAGCGGTCCGTGTAGCGCGCCCGGAGCCGGTCCCAGCCGGCGCTGAAGTTCGAGAACCAGGCCATCAGCGTGGGTTCGTAGTGCGGCCCGATGTTCTGCCAGTCCTCGAGGACGAGGCGGTTCTCGAGCGCCGCCGCGATCTGGGCCATCGAGGGAACGTGGCTGTTCGGAAAGATGTATTTCTCGATCCAGGGGTCGCACGAGACGGTGGAAAGCCGGGTTCCGATCGTGTGGAGGGCGAAGAGGCCGCCCGGCGCGAGACACCGGCGCGCCACGTCGAAGAAAGTCCGGTAGTTCCGGTTTCCGACGTGCTCGAACATGCCGACCGACACGATCGCGTCGAAGGTCCCCTCGAGGTCGCGGTAGTCCTGGAGGAGGAGCTCGACGGGCAGCCCGGCTGTTCGCCGGCGTCCAAGCTCGATCTGCTCCCTGGAGACGGTGACGCCGACGACCGAGACTCCGTAGCGCTCCGCCGCGAAAGCCGCGAGAGACCCCCAACCGCAGCCGATGTCGAGGACGCGCATTCCCGGCTTGAGGCCCGCCTTGCGGCAGAGGAGATCCAGCTTCGCCTCCTGCGCCTCGTCCAGATTGCGGGCGCCTCTCCAGTACCCGCAGCTGTACGTCATGCGCCGGTCAAGCATCGTCTCGTAGAGGTCGTTGCCGAGATCGTAATGGCGCTCGCCGATCTCGAAGGCCTTCGATCTGCGCCCCGCATTCGTAAGCCGTGCCAGGATGATTCGCGGGAGATCCCGCCAGGGGTGGAAGTTCTGTGCTACGCCCGACGTGAGGAGACGATAGAAGAACGTCTCGAGCTCCTCGCAATCCCACCAGCCGTCGACGTAGCTCTCCCCGAGGCCGAGCGAGCCCTGGGCTAGGACGCGGCCGCAGAAGCGTTCGTCGCGGACCCTGGGATCCCACGGCGCGTCTCCGTCGAGCGTCAGGCCCGAGGGCGCGAAGAGATTCTGGAGAGCCTGCCTGCTACCGGATCCACGTGACTCGCTCTTGGGGAGCCAGGAGTGATCGGACCGTGCGGTAGTGGGAGCGAATTCCATCGCCCTCTCGCGTTGCGAATTCTGTGCCGCGGCCGCCGGGGATGTCAACGCCCGGCCTTCCGGGTCCATTGGGCCGGGGGCGCCTCGAAGATAGTTGCGTACGCAACCATCTCCTGCTACGATGACGACCGTGACCTCTCGATCCGTCCACCCGCAGCCGGCTGAGAACCCGGCGTCGGACGTCGAAGGGGCCGATCTGAGGCGCCTGATTCAGACCTTCGTTCGGTCCGCCGGGCTTCTCGCGGGCGATCAGACACCCTGCGGTCACCCGGTGGCGGTGTCCCATGCCCACGCGCTCATGGTCCTGCTCGAAACGGCGCGGAAAGGTGAACGCGCGACCCAGCGTGAGCTGGGACAGGCCCTCGGAATCGACAAGAGCAACGTCACCAGGTTGTGCCGGCGGATGGAGAGCGCGGGCCACCTGGTCCAAAGCCGTTCGGACGACGACGGGCGCGCACGGCTCCTCTCGTTGACGACGCGCGGCGCGCGAGTCGCGAAGAACGTCGAACGCTCCAGCCGCGATCGCTTCCAGGCGCTGATGTCAGGCATTCCCCGAAGGTCCCGCGCGGGGGTCCTCTCCGCGCTCGCTTGCCTGAACCGGGCGCTGGCCTCGACGGACCCACCGACGAAAATCCGAGACGTCCGTCGGACGTCGACTGGCACCGACGGAGACCGCAGATGAAGCAACGGGACGAAGACGTACGCCCGGCGACCAAGTCACACCCGGTTATTGGCGGCGTGATCCTCCTGTACTTCGTCGTCGCGCTCGAAGTGCTGATCATGATCAGCCCCTTCGCAGCGTTCTTCTATGCGGCCTTCAATCCGGTCCTGCTCTTCCTCGCCAAGTGGCCGGCGTCGCGCTGGCTGGCGGCCTTCTTCCTGCCCCACATGGTCCCGCCGCCGGGGCTCTTCCTGAAGACGATTCGCGTCGCCGGCTCGGTGCTCTTCGTCGCGGGAACGATCGTGTTTCTCGTTTGCGCCGGCCAGGTGTATTCCCACAAGCTCTTTCGCCGCGGGCCGGCGTCGGGCGGCCTCTACCGGTGGATCCGCCACCCGCAATATCTGGCGCTCGGGGTCGCGGGCCTGGGCCTTGCGATTCTCTGGCCGCGATTCCTGACCATCGTCCTCTGGACCGTCATGGTCGGGCTCTATACCCTGCTGGCGCGGGACGAGGAACGGCGGATGGTGAATCAGTTCGGCGACCGGTACCGCGAGTACATGGCGCGAACGGGGATGTTCCTCCCGCTCGGGCTGGAGGCCCTCGGCCGACGACGCCTCCCGAGATCGCCGGTGTTCGGACCGACGCTCGGTTTCGGGATCCTCGTCGTCGTCGCCGTCGGTGGCGCTTTCGCGCTACGCGCCTATACGGTGAACCGGCTGCCGCTCTGGTCGAGCGGGCGCGTCACGGCGCTCGCCATCCTTCCGGGGGACGGGGCGATGATCGAGCACCGCATGCCGGACGTGCTCGGGCTTCCCGAAGTGAAGGCCCGCGTGGAAAAGGCGCCGGGGCCCATTCTCGTCTACGTCGTTCCGCGGCAGTACGTCATGCAGGGGATGATTGCCGACACGGGGCCCGACTGGCGGCTCTACGAGCACCACCAAACCCTGGCGATGATCACGGACTGGATCTTCCATCCATTCCGTCACCTTCAGGGCGGTCACGCGATGCATCGGGCCGCAGCAACTACGGTGCCGGGAACGCCTGCGGGCGGCGTCATTCGCCGGCTGATCTTCCTCAGCGTCGAAACGCCCCGGGAAGAGGCGACGCCCGCGGCTCTTTTCGCGATCGACACGGCGCGCATCCCGCGATTCCTGGCGGACGTGGACGTCCACGGCCTCGTTCTCGAAGGAATCAGGGATCTCGGTCCGGGAACCGGCTGGGGCGACGTTCCGACGCCCCTCTTCTAGAGTCAGTGTCCGCCGGCCACGGCGCCGCGCGGGGGATCGATGCCGAGCGCCCGCGCCGCGCGGGAGGCGACCTCGAGAAGCGAGACGGTCGCAGGCCGCGACGGCGCGATTCCCGGGCCGATCGCCGCGAACGTGGCGTCGAGAACCGGGGCAGTGTTCCGGTAGCCGTGGCCCCCCCGGTTCTTCGGAACCGACAGGACGGACGGCCTCGAGTGCACGAACTCGATGCCGGGCCGGAGGAGGACGACGACGTCGCCCGACCGCGGGTTGTCGAGCCCGAGCGGGTCGAGAGCCTCGCGGGGCACGATCGCGTCCACGATGTTCCCGGGCAGCGCCGAGAGGCCCGCGAGGTCGCGGGCGAGGGCCGCCGATGACTCGGCGCGCGCCTCAGGTGCGAGGGCAGGGTCGACGTAGACGTGCGCGATCCCGCTCGACGCGCAGACCTGTGCGGCGCGCGGCCCGCCCGGACCCGGCGCCTTCCGCGCGATCGTCCAGCCCTTCTCCTCGAGATACCGTTCGAGATCGACCGACTTCTCGAGCGCGACCATCCCGTGGTCGCTGAGGATGAAGAGCGAGTCGCGCGCGGAGAGAGCCGCGAGCATGGCGGCGACGCATCGGTCGGCGGTCTGGAAGGAGCGCACCACGGCCTCGGCCGAGCCACCGCGGGGTCCGGGCTCGAAGTGGTGCTCGATCTCGTCCACGAGGGGCTGGTACGCGACGAGGAGGTCCCAGCGCTCGTTCCGGATCGTGAAGACGATCGCCCGCGTGAGGTACTCCGCGAGGCGCTGGGCCTGCTCCTCGCCGGCGGCGTCGCCCTCCTCGGGCGGGCCGGCGTTGACGACCGCCGCGTCCGGCGGCCCCGGCCAGCCTCCGACCTCCGCCTCGAACCTTGCGCGGAAGTCCGCGGGATAAGCGGGCACCGCGAAGAAGCCTCCCACGTAGACGACGACGTGCGCCAGCGTCGGCTCCAGCGCGACCACGCGGCACCAGGCTGTGAAAGGTCCGCCCTCGCCCGGGGCCTCGACCGCGAACCAGCCAAGGCGCTTAACCTTCGCCTCAGGTTCGCCCGGCCGCGCGACGATCAACGTGTCGTAGTCGACGACACCGTCGTCCGTCGTGTCGCGGGCGAGAATGTCGAGACGCACCGTGCGGCCGCCCGGCACCGCCACGTCGACGGTCGTCCGCCGCACCGGGGAGAACGAGGCCGCGTCGGTCTCGCCGCCGGCGGTCCAACCCGCACTGTCGAGCGTCACGAAGGCCGATGCCTTCGCCGGCCGGTCGGGCCAGGTCAGACCGAAGTCGCCGTGGCGCCGCGCGTCCGTCCCGTCCGCGCCCGGATAGAGGAGCACTCCGACGCGGCGGCCCTGTCTCTGCGCGGCCTCCCAGAGCGTCTCGGTCTCGATGGGCGCGAGAAAACCCGTCGTCGCGGCGCCGAAGGGGCTGCCCGCCTCGCGGAAGTGGTTCGCGACGATTCCGTTCCGCGCCGGCAGCGCCCCCGTGATCGCGGCGATGTGGGCGGCAGGCGTCAGGGACGGTGTGATGTCCACGGCGCGCCCGGCGAGGAGGCCGCGCTCCGCGATCGTCGAGAAGCCGCCGGCCGTCAGCTTCCCCTGCGAAAGGAGCTCGTTCAGCCTCACGCCGCCGAGACCGTCGAACGAGATGACCATCGTGCGTCCGGCGGTTGGGGGCGGGGCCGACGCGCACCGCACGAGAGCGATGACACCGAGAACGAGCGCCGCTGCGCGGACAGGGAGAAGTCGATGAAACGGTCTGGTCAACTGCGCGGAGCTTGTCATGGAGATCGCCACGGGGGGGGCCCAATCGGCTGCGCGCTGCACCTCAGACCGTCGAGCCGCCCGAGCTCGGCGGCGACGCTGGCTTCGCCTTCGGCGTGACGGGCCTTCGCGCGATCGAGGGCGCTGGCGGCGGACTGAACAGCCTCCGAGAGACGCGACCGGATCTCGGCCTCCAGGCGGCGCCGGCTCTCCCGCACGCGCTCGATGAGGTCGTTCTGGATGCGCGCGCTGTTCGAGGAAAGGAGCCGCTCGAGATACGCGGCGGCGTCGCGTGAGACCGCGCGGCGAAGCGCTCCCCTCGTCCGGAAGCGGTCCAGGACCCAGGAGAACGGCGACGGCTGTGCCACCGCGAGGAGCTCCGTGTAGAAGAGCCGGGACTTCGCCCGGAATCCGGCCTCGGGGCCCAGCTCTTTCGGGAACGTCTCTGGCCCGAGCTCTTCGTGCTCGAGGAAGCGCCGAAGAAACTCGTTGCCGAGGGCGAGGAAGCATTCGGCGGCGCCGCGATAGAGCGCCTCTGCGGCGGGCTGCTCGGTGGCGAGCCACGCGTCGAGTTGGCGCCGGGCGATCGCGGCGGCCGCGTCCCGTGCCCGGGCGCGAAGCGGGCGGAGCGAGGTTTCCGAACCGGCCGCGTCGATCTGCTGGATCAGCTCCTGCACGGCGGCTTCAAGTGCCGCGGAGAGAAACTTCTCGCGGTCCTCCTCGAACCTCTTCGTCAGCCGGTCCACCTCGGCCATCAGGAGGTAACCGAGGTCGGCCATCGAACGCTCGGCGTCCGCCACCGACGCGGAGAGGCTCCCTATCCTTTTCTCCGAGTCCGCGACCGGGCGGACCAGCGCGTCTCGCTGCTCGTCGATTTCAGCCAGCAGTCGTTCGAGAAACCGTTTGATCGCCCGCTGTTCGGCCTCCCGCACGAGGGACGCGCCCGACTCCCGGGCGAGGCGGTCGAGCGCGCCCTCGAGCTTCTCCCAGTCACGCGTCGGACCGGAAAGGAGTTTCTCGGTGGCGCTGACAAGAAGGAGCGGCGTCGCCTTCGAGCCCAATCGCTCCTTCAGTACCTTTTCCGTGAACCGCCCGGCCTCGCTCGACTCGTGGGCCGGCAGCCTGTCGGCCTTGTTGAGGACGAAAAACAGATTTTCGACGTGGCGCGAGACCTCTTCGACGAGCGCCAGCTCCTCGCCGGAGATGGGCGGGTCGGCGCCCAGCACGACGATGGCCGCGTCGACGTGCGGGACGAACTCGCGTGTGGTCGTTGTGTTTCCGGCGAAGACGGAACCGATGCCGGGCGTGTCCACGAGGCACATCCCGGAGGAGAGAAGCGGGCTCGGCAGGAAGACCTCCACCGCCTCGACGCCGATCCTGTTCTCCGGGTTTCTCTCCTCCGAGACGTAGGCCGCGAGATCCTCGGGACGGACGCTTCGCCACTCTCCTCCGGCGAAACGAACCCGGGCGCTTTGACGCTCGCCCCAGCGCAGGACCGTCGCAACCGACGTGACGGGCAGGACTCCGGCCGGGAGGACCTCGCTGCCGGCGAGCGCGTTCAGGAGGCTGGACTTCCCGCGCTTGAACTGCCCGACGCAAGCCACGTAGAAGCGGCCTTCCGCGATCCGCTCGGAGACGGCCGTCGCTTCCGAGGCGATCCGGGGAGCGCCCGCCTCGGACGCGAGCCGCGATAGGTCACGCAGGCCGGCGGCGTAAGGCGCTTCGGCCTCGAGGGGCGCTCGGCTCACGTCCTGCTGCTGAAGCACGGGCAACTCCTACCTGAGGTAGGAGTCATCAGCCCTCGCAAGGCGGTTCAGGCGGACTCCATCGCCCTTCGTGCTGCCAGACTATACCGCGGCTGATCTTCCAGCCGGGTGTCGATTCTGGATCGCCGGGGGGACGTAGAATGCATCTATGGGCGTCTCTTGCGAGCGCTTGAACCTGTTGCTTGTCGCGTTCGGACTCTTCTTCGCGTGTGTACATGGGCCCGAGCGGCGCCACCAGAGCCCTGAGGTTCCCCTCGGTATTGCCGGCACTTGCTCGATTGAAGCGACCGCAGCCGACGCCGACAACGGCGACGCCGAGGCCGGCCAAGAGTTCCACGAGAGCGCCGCGGCCGTCGAGGCTCTGCCACAGGTTGGCTTCCTCACCGAATCGCGTTTTGCGGGTCGCAACCTGACGGACTCCCTTGAGGGGCGCCTCGTAGGTTTCTGCGACACCCCGCCTCCCCGGTCGGCGTAGCGCCCCGCGCCAGCCCAGGCGCGCACCTCGAGCTGCCCGACCCGCAGACAAGAAAGGAACACCCTTATGCCCGATTTCCGTCCGGATTCCGGCGGCGTTCCTCGGGGCGGTGGTCGTCATCATCGTGCTGCTGAAGCTGTTGCTCGGCTACTAATGCGGGTCGGCGTGCGCCTCCCACTCTTCCTCGTTCTGTTCGTCCCGGCTTCCGCCACGGCCGCGGAGGCCGGGGCGGCGCACACCGATCCCGTGTCGGGGCTCGTGCTCTGGCTGGCCGTGATCCTGGTCGCCGCCAAGCTCGGAGGCGACCTGGCGGCGCGCCTCGGTCAGCCTTCGGTGCTGGGCGAGCTGCTTTTCGGCGTGCTCCTCGGGAATCTCGGTCTCGTCGGAGTTACGGCTCTCGAGCCGATGAAGAGCGATGCCGGAATCGACATCCTCGCGCGTCTCGGAGTATTGATCCTCCTGTTCGAGGTGGGCCTGGAGTCGACAGTTGGTCAGATGCTGAAGGTCGGCGCCTCCTCCCTATTAGTGGCGGTCCTCGGCGTGATCGCCCCTTTCGGCCTCGGCTGGGCGGTTGGCGCGTGGCTGCTGCCGGGCCACAGCGCGTTCGTGCACGCGTTTCTGGGCGCGACGCTGTCGGCCACGAGCGTAGGGATCACGGCGCGCGTGCTGAAGGACCTTGGGAAGTCGTCCAGTCGAGAGGCACGGATCATCCTCGGGGCTGCCGTCATCGACGATGTTCTCGGCCTCGTCATCCTCGCCGCGATCACGGGCATCATCGAGGCCGCGAACCGGGGCGGCGAGATGTCGGCCGCGAGCATCGGGTTCATCCTCGTCAAGGCCGTCCTCTTTCTGGTCGGATCGCTCGCGCTCGGCGTCGCGTTCTCCAGAAAGCTCTTTTCGGTCGCATCGCGCCTCAGGGCGCGCGGTGTCCTCCTCGCCGCCGGTCTCGCCTTCTGCTTCCTGCTCGCCTGGCTCTCGAGTCTCATCGGTCTCGCGCCGATCGTCGGAGCCTTTGCGGCGGGCTTGATACTCGAGGAGTCGCATTACAGAGACTTCGTCGAGAAAGGCGAGCACGAGTTGGAGGAGCTGGTCCATCCCATCTCGCAGTTCCTGGTTCCCGTTTTCTTCGTCCTCATGGGGCTGCAGACGGACCTCCGCTCGTTCCTGCGCCCCGGGGTTCTCGGCCTTGCCTCGGCACTCACCCTCGCGGCGATCCTTGGGAAGCAGGCGTGCGCCGCAGGCGCCCTCGGCAACGGGCTGAACCGCGCCGCGATCGGGATCGGGATGATTCCACGCGGCGAAGTCGGCCTCATCTTCGCGAACATCGGCCTCGCACTCGTGGTAAACGGTGAGCGCGTCGTCGATCCCTCCATCTATTCCTCCGTCGTCGTGATGGTGATCGTGACGACGATGATCACGCCGCCCGCGCTGAAGTGGGCACTGGAGCGCCGGAGGAACCCCTGATCACGACAGGCGAGAGCTGCCCGAAAGAGGTCGCCGATGAAGGTGGACTCCATCGCCTACGTTGCATTTCAAGTATAACGGCACGCGCGCATGCGCCTCTCCCTCCTCCTCCTCGTTTTCGTCGGCGGCGGCATCGGCTCGGTCTGCCGCTACGCGATGGCGACGGCGCTGCAGCGGACGTTTCCCGGTCCTTTTCCCGTCGGCACGTTCGGCGTGAACCTGCTCGGGTGCTTCGCCATCGGCCTCGTCGGGGCGCTCGGCCTCGAGCGCGCGGCGATCTCGCCCGAGTCGCGCACGTTCATCATGGTCGGAATCCTCGGAGGCTTCACGACCTTCTCGTCGTTCGCGTGGGAGTCGCTCGGCCTTTTCACCGTGAAAGATCTCCTCCGTGCCTCGCTCTACGTGGGCGGGTCGGTCTTCTGCGGGCTCCTGGGTGCGTTCCTCGGCCGTTCGATGGGGAGGATCGGCGCATGAAAGACGTCACGACCGCGAAGCTGCTGCGCATCCACATCGGCGAGCTGGACCGGGCGCGGCACAAGCCGCTCTTCGAGGTCCTCGTGGGCGAAGCGCGGGCAGCCGGCCTCTCGGGCGCGACGGTCCTCAGGGGTATCGAGTCCTTCGGAGCCTCCAGCGTGGTCCACCGTGCGCGGCTTCTCGAGCTTTCGGAAGACCTGCCGATCGTCGTCGAGATCGTGGACACGGAGGAGAAGATCCGGATCTTCCTCGAGCGCATCGACCCCATCCTCGACGAAGCGGGCTGCGGCGTCCTCATGACGATGGAAAAGGTCGAGATCCTGCGCTGGGCGCCGAAGAGGAAGAGCTGATTCGGGAAAACCCGGCTCGGGCTACCATTCCCGGGCGTGAAATCCGATCCCCATAAAGACGGCCGGCTCGAGTGGGCGAGCCTGTCGGATCGCGGCCGGGTCCGGCCGGGCAACGAGGACTTCGTCGGCGACCCTGACACGATGGCCGCGCTCGCCGGCGCGCGGACGAGCCTCGGCACACGCGGCGCGCTTTTCGCGGTGGCGGACGGAATGGGCGGCCACGCCCGCGGCGAAGTCGCTTCCAAGCTCGCGGTCGAGGTGCTCTTCTCGACGTTCTACACGGCGCCCGGCGAGAGTGCCGAGAGGTTCCGGCGCGCGATGACGACCGCGAACACGGCCGTGAGGCGCGCGGGAATCCTCGCGGCGCCCGAGAAAGCGGGACCGGACCCCGGTGCCGCTCCGCTTCCGCCGATGGGGACGACTCTCGTGGCGGCTCTCGTCCTCGGGAAATGGGTCCTTTTCGGCAACGTGGGCGACAGCCGGGCCTACCTTTTCCAGGAGGGGCGCCTCGAGCAGATCAGCCGCGACCACACTTGCTTCGCCGACGAGGTTCGCCGCGGCCTCGTGGCCGAGGAGGTCGTCGCGCGGCTTCCGTTTCATCACCTCATCACCCGCTCGCTGGGGTCCCGGGACGACGTCGATGTCGACCTGTTCTGGAGACCGTGGGAGCCGGGCTCGACGCTGCTCCTCGCGACGGACGGTCTCCACGGCGTCGTGGACGAGCTCTCGATCGCCACGATCCTGGCATCGCGCGAGCCCGTGGCGGCCGTCCGGGCCCTCGTCGACACCGCGAACGAGGCCGGCGCGCCCGACAACGTCACCGCGCTCGTGGTCCGAAGCGTCCCGGCCGCGCCGCGGGAGAGGCGCGCGACCTAGAATCCCGCATGCGCGTTCTCGCGGGCACGAGCGGATTCAGCTACGACGGCTGGACCGGCGCGTTTTACCCGGAGGATCTCCCCGCGAGCGGACGCCTGCGCTTCTACGCGACGAAGCTCCCCGCGGTCGAGATCAACAACACGTTCTACCGGATGCCGAGGCCCGAGCTTCTCGCGGGCTGGGCGACGCAGGTGCCGGAGACGTTTCAGTTCGCGCTCAAGGCCTCGCAGCGCATCACGCACATCAAGCGGCTCAAGGACACGTCCGAGGAGGTGCGCTTCCTCATCGGGTCGGCCCGGCACCTCGGCGGCCGTCTCGGGCCGATCCTCTTCGGGTTGCCGCCGAACCTGAAGAAGGACCTGCCCAGACTCGAGGCGTTCCTCGCGCTCCTGCCGAAGGACGTGAAGGCCGCCTTCGAGTTCCGCAACCCGACGTGGCTCGACGAGGAAGTCTTCGCGCTCCTCAGGTCCGCCGGCGCGGCCCTGTGCATCGCCGACGACGAGAAGGGCACGACGCCGCTCACGGCCACGGCCGGCTGGGGATACCTGCGCTTACGCCGCGAGGATTACACCGAGACGGACCTCGACGCGTGGGCGGCGCACGTCGGCGAACAGGCGTGGAACGAGGCCTACGTATTTTTCAAGCACGAGGAAGACGGGGCGGCACCCGAGCTCGCACGGCGGTTCGCGGAGAGGTTCACGGGCTGACGCGATGAAGGTCGTCACGTGGAACGTGAACGGAATCCGCGCGCGGGAGCTGCAGGTCGTGGAGTGGCTCGAGAGAGAGAGGCCCGACGTCCTCTGCCTGCAGGAGCTGAAGGCGGCGCCCGAGCAGCTTCCGCTCTCCCTCGTCGCGCCCGAGGGCTACACGACGTACTGGCACGGACACAAGGGTTACTCGGGCGTCGGGCTGCTTCTCCGAAGGGAGACGTTCGCGGGAGACGTCTCCTTCACCCACCCGGACTTCGACCACGAGACGCGGATCGTCGAGGCGCGTCTTCCGGATTTCACGGTCGCGTCCCTTTACGTTCCGAACGGCGGAAAGGACTTCGCCGCCAAGCTCGCGTTCCTCGAGGCGCTCGAACGGCACGCGGCCGCGGCGCGCGCGGAGGATCGGAAGCTCCTTCTCTGCGGCGACCTCAACGTCGCGCTCACCGACCGCGACGTCCACCCGAAAGAGCGGAAGGCGGGCGCCATCGGACAGCGCCCGGACGAGCGCGCGCTCGTCGGGAAGATTCTCGCCCAGGGGCTCGTGGACATGGGCCGCGCCCTCGACCAGGAGAACGACTTCCTCTTCACGTGGTGGGCGCCGTGGCGGCAGCTCAAGGAGCGCAACATCGGCTGGCGGCTGGACTACGTCCTCGCGAGCGAAACGCTCGCGTCGCAGGCGGTGGCGGCTCGCGTGTACCGGGAGTTCGGAACCAGCGACCACGGCCCGGTTCTGGTCGAGTTCGGATGAAGGAGTTCTTCCTCTGACGCCTCCGCGCATCCGCGTCACGGCGAGCCCCGGCTGGGAGGTCTTCACTCCCCCGGAGAGGACGCGTTCCCTGGCGGCCCGGGCGGACCCGTTTCTCGCGCGCGTTCTCGGGGACGGGCGGCTCGCGCTCGCGGGAGTCCGCGCCGCGCGCCCCCGCCGCGGCGCACCGGTCCGCGCCGGCCTTCTCGACGTCCGGGTCGACGCGCCCGCCTCGACGGGGTGGGTCCTCGTGGCCCGCCACCCGTCGGGAGCTCTGACGTTTCACGCGGCGAGCGAGATCGAAAAGGGCACTCACCGATTCGAGTTGCGCCTCACGCCGCCGCCGTTCGCCCGCCGCGGTCCCGGTGCCGCCCTCCGTGTTTTCCTCCTGCGGGTGGCCGGCGCGGTGGCCGGCACCCTGCTGCCGGCGCTCGCACGCGCCTGGGAGAGGAAGCGCTTCAAAGAGGCTCGCATTCCGCTCGGCCTCGTGGGGCTGTCGGCGCAGGGGGGAAAGCTCGTGGCGTCGCGCGTCAAGGTCTCCTCTCTGCCCCGTGCGACGGTGAAGGGCCTTCTGTTTCTCCATGGCACGTTCTCCCACGCCTCGGCGGCGTTCTCCGACCTCGCGCAGGACGGAGCCTTCGAGGCGCTCTCTCAGGCCTATGAAGGGCGTGTCTTCGCGTTCAACCATCTGACGGTGGGGCGCTCGCCCGACGAGAACGTAAAGGCTCTCCTCAAGGAGATCCGCGGCGCCACTCCCGGCGCTCCGCTCTTCTCCTCGCTCGACGTCGTGACGCATTCGCGCGGCGGCCTCGTCGCGCGTCTGCTCGCTTCTTCGTCCGGAGCTCCCCGCGTGAGCCGCCTGTTCCTCACCGCGTCGCCGAACGACGGTACCCCGCTCGCGTCGCCCGCGCGCTGGGACCGGCTCGCCGCCTGGCTCGCGAACCTCGGCGAGATGTTCCCCGGAGGCGCGCTCGCCTTCGGGCTGGACTTCGCGGCGGAGGCGCTCGTTTGGATGGCCTCCCGCGCCGGCGGTACGCTGCCCGGAATCGCCGCAATGGATCCGGCCGGCGGGTTTGTGGAGAAGCTGAACGCGGTCGAAACACGGCCGTACGAGGCCGCCGCAGCCGTCGCGCGCTACGAGCCGCGCGGCAGCACGGCCCGGCGACTCCTCGACGCGGCAGCCGGGGTCTTCTTCGAGGATCCGAACGACCTCGTGGTTCCCACCGAGGGCGGCGCGCGCTTCGGTGCAGCCCCCGCGGTCCCTGCGGAAGACGTCATTCGCTTCGGGCCCGGCGGCAACGCGGGCGCGGCCACCCGCGCGATCGTTCACCATTTGAATCTCTTTGCTCAGAAAGAGACGAGAGAGGGGATCAGGAGTTTCTTAGAAAGAAAGGGCCCGTATTCCCCGGATGTCCGGAGTCAAGGGTCTTTGACCGCTACGCGGCGCGCGAAGCGCGCCCTTGACGCCGGACATCCGGGAAAGAAGATTTCTATTATCGGGGCTGCATCAGCAGCCCCGAATATCAGAAAGATCTCTCCCCGGGGCGGCCCATCAGCGGCCGCCGCCGCGCCGCGCGCCGCGCGCCGCTTCGAGCTCGTGCTCGTTGGCGGGAAGGGCGGAACGCCCGCGCACCTTCTTGCGAGCTTCGGAGGGGCGCGCGTCGTCGAGGCGTTCGAGACGAAAGGCGGCGCCGCGGGAGAACGCATGCGCGTCATCATCGCGATGCACGAACGCGTCCTCGCGGCGCTCGGCGGCGGCGGGAGCGAGCCCCTTCCCGCCGCGGCGGAGCTTCGCGAATATGGCGCCGTCCTGTTCGAGGCGCTTTTTCCAGGCGCCGTGCGGCGCCTCTGGGACGAGGCGCGCACCGCGGCGAAGGGCGCGCTCGAGGTCGTCTTCACGCCGGGCCTCGACTGGATCGCCGACAAGCCCTGGGAGCTCGCCTGGGATTCCTCCCGCAGGCGCTTCCTCGCGGACGACGCCGTCCTCGTTCGCGGCGTCTTCGGGGCCCCTCCTTCCACCGCGCCCCCGCCGGGCCGCGGGCCGCTGCACGTTCTCGTCGCCCTCGCTGAGCCGCGCGATGCCCCACCCGTGGCCGCGCGGCAGGAGGCGGCCGCCATTCGCGCCGCTCTCCAACAGCTCGTCAAGACCGGTCTCGTGCGTCTCGAGATCCTCGCGTCCACCTCGCCCGCGGGTCTCCACCGGCGCCTTTCGGCGGGCCGCGTGGACGTCCTGCACTTCGTGGGGCATGGAGCCTTCGACGAAAAGGAGAAGACGGGCTCCCTCTTCCTCGTGGACGCGCGGGGTCGCTCCCTCGCCGTCGACACGGACCGCGTCCTGCGCCTGCTCGCCGGGCGCGCGCTGAAGCTCGTCGTTCTGAACGCGTGCGAGACGGCCCGCGGAGGACGCACGGACTTTCTGCGCGGAGTTGCGCCCGCTCTTGCCGCGGGAGGCATCCCGGCCGTCCTCGCGAACCAGTACAAGGTTCTGGACTCGTCCGCGACAGCCTTCGCCCGCCATCTCTACTGGGCGCTCGCGAAGGGCCACAGCCTGGGTGTCGCCGCGCGCGAGGCGCGGATCGCCGTGTCGTACGCGAAGGGGGCCGAGCCGATGGACTGGGCCGTGCCGGTGCTCTATGCGCGCGATACGTCGCTCGTCTTCAGCCGGCCTGCGCGCCGCCGCCCGTGACCCGCCGACCCGATCAACTCTGCGACATTCGGGGAGCGACAAGGAAGATGCGGACAGGGGCCGTTCGTTGACAGGCCCACCATTGCCCGATAGGCTGAGCCCCGTTTTTTCGGGATATCGCGGGCGCGCGGGCACCCGAGTTTGTCTTCCGTCGACAGCAGGAGGGTGGAACGATCCATGGCCATCACAGCATTCGCGATCGCAGCCGGAATAAACACCGGTGACAAGTGCGACGCCACTGGCGCCTTCCTCCCCGCCGCCCAGAAGTTTGGAAGAGCGTACAACTGCCCGTGGAAACAGTTTGACAACACGGGTACGAATGCCGAACGCCGCAAACGATTCCTAGATACGATTGACAAAGCTTGCCCGGGCGGCACCAACTTGTTCGCATATTTCGGACATGGCATCAAGGGCGGGCTGCCGAGCGCCGGCGTTTATGGAGACGACATCGACGCCCTGCTCGAGGTCTTGCAGCCCAAGATCTCGACGCCATTTGTCGCCGTCCTGTACGCATGCAGCTCAGGCACGGCAGGGGGGTTCTCGGGCAAGCTTCGCGCGAAGCTCGGCTCCGATGTCTGGGTCTACGGTCACTCGAGCGTCGGGCACACCTTCACGAACCCGGACGTCACCGAAGAGGCGAGCGGCAACTCGCCGACGTTCCGGACGATGTACGCGACAGGAGCGGAGCTGCGCGGGCCCTGGTACGAGGCCTTGAGGTACACGGACCTCTGGCTGCGCTATCCGTTGATGGAGGACGACGACATCGACGCGGAGCTGAACGCTCGCCGGCTCCTCGGCACGTGGGAAGTCGGCATCGCAGGCGCCGTCCGACGGTGTCTGTTCGACTGTCCGGTCCAGGCCTGGTCACTGAATTCAGGTGACGATATCAATGAAACGCCCGAAGGGACGGTCAAGGCGGTCGATCCGAAGAAGCCTTCGAGCGTGCTGGATCAGGGGACCTGGGAAGTCACGGACGAGGTCTCGGTCAGCTGGGACTCGGGGTCGACGGAAACGTGGCCGTTGCCACTCAAGGTACTCGGGCAACAGGGTTCGTCAAGTGGTGGTCTGCTCAAGGCCAAACGGATCAAGCATCCAGAGAGCCACGGCAAGCTGCAGGGTTGAGTCTTTCTCCTGGAGGCGCCTCGGGCGCGGTATGAAACAAACGCTTCTTCTCATCCTTCTTCTCTCGTCCGTGCCTGCCCTCGCGGCCGAGAGGTGGCCGGCTGTCCCGTTCAGCGAGGTCCGGGCTTACGCCTGGCCAGCCGACACGGAGGTCGAGGCCGTCATCCTGCCCGACAAGAGCCTTTTGCCAGGCGTCCTCAACGCGAACGGAGCGCGGCTCACGTCCAAGGAGGTGCGGCGCCTTCGCAACGCGGTCACGGGTCAGCACGCCGACCACCCCATCATGGCGTGTTACACCCCGCACAACGCGTTCGTCTTTTTCGACGCCAGAAAGAAACCGGTGGCGTTCGTCGAGATCTGCTTCACCTGTCTCATGTATCGCGCAGAACCGGCGGGCGTCGCGCAGAACTTCGACCTGCTCGCTCTCGCGAGGATTTTCAGCGCGCACAGGCTGCCGATGGGCGAGTATCGCGACTTCCAGTCCTTCAGCAAGGGATTCACGGCAGCCGTGAAGGACAACCCGCTCCCGCTAAAATAGAAGCTCCGGGCTTTCGACACTCCCAGTATGCGGACTCGCGCTCTTCTCGCCGTCCTGGTGACAGGCCTCGCGGCCGGACCGGGCGGAGCGGCGCCCATCGCCGTGAGCATCGATCCCAATGCCGACCGGCACGCCGTCAGCCCGCAGATCTTCGGGATGAACTTCGGCACCGCGGCCCAGATGTCACGCCTGAAAGTGCCCGTACGTCGCTGGGGCGGAAACTCCGTCACGCGTTACAACTGGGAGACCGACACCCACAACACCGCGAGCGACTGGTTCTTCACCAATTACGCGAACGACGTTCCGAACCCGGGCCTGCTTCCGAACGGGTCCTCGGCGGACACGTTCGTGGACGAGATCCAAGCCGCGGGCGGCGAGGCGCTGATCACCGTGCCGCTCATCGGCTGGACACCGATCGACCGGGCGCGGCGCTGGGGATTTTCCGTGGCGAAGTACGGCGCCCAGCAGCAAACCGAGTGCTCGGCCACCGGATACGCGAGCTGGTGCAACCCCGACGCCGGCAACGGCGTGAAGCCGAACGGCTCGCACGTGACGGGGAACGACCCGGCGGACACGTCGAAGGCGATCGATGCGACGTTCGTGACGCGCTGGATGTCGCACATCGCCGGTCGTGTCGGCAACGCCGCGGCCGGAGGAGTCCGGCTCTGGGCGCTCGACAACGAGCCGATGCTCTGGAACTCGACGCACCGCGACGTCCACCCTTTGGGGACGACGTACGACGAGCTGTGGTCGAAGACCGCCGCGGTCGGCGCCGCGATCAAAGCCCAGGACGCCGGCGCGAAGGTCCTCGGCCCGGCCGTCTGGGGCTGGTGCGCGTATTTCTTTTCCGGCGCCGACGGCTGCTCGCCGGGAGCCGATCGAGCCGCGCACGGCGGCGAGGACTTCCTCCCCTGGTATCTCGACCAGGCGAAGGCGTGGGAGACGGGGCACGGGAAGCGACTCCTCGACTACCTCGACGTCCACTACTACCCTCAGGCCTCCGGCGTCGCCCTCACGAACGACGAGTCCTCGGCGACGTCGGCCCTCCGCCTGAGGACGCTCAAGAGCCTCTACGACCCGACGTATCTCGACGAGTCGTGGATCGGCACGGACGTCGGCCAGGCGGTGTATCTGATCCCGCGGATGAAGGCGTGGATCGCGGCGCACTACCCGGGCACGAAGCTCGCGATCAGCGAATACAACTGGGGCTCGGACGACGGAATCAGCGGCGCCCTCGCGCAGGCCGAGGCGCTCGCGATCTTCGGCCGCGAAGGCGTCGACCTCGCCACGCGGTGGGTCGCGCCCGCCGACAACTCGAAGACCGAGGACGCGTTCCTCCTCTACCGCAACTACGACGGGGCGGGAGCGCAGGTGACGGGTGACAGCGTGCGCGCCACGAGCGTGAACGTGGACGCGGTCGGCTCGTACGCCGTCCGGGGCGGCGCGGGCGGGAACACGCTCTACATCCTCCTTTTCAACAAGGACACGGCGGCGCAGACGGCCGCGGTCAGCGTCGCGGGCGGCCTGACTCAGACGGCGCGGCTCTACCGTTTCAGCGGCGCCGCGCGCCTGGCGGCGGCCGGCACGGCGATTCCGGCTTCGGGCTCGCTCACGCTCTCTCTTCCGGCCCGCTCGGCGACGCTCGCCGTCGTCGCGCTCCCTGCCGTGGCCCAGCCGCCACCCGTCGCGACGTCGTTCCACACGACGACGCCGTGCCGCGTGCTCGACACGCGCAACGCGAACGGGCCGCTCGGAGGCCCGGCGCTCGCTGCCGGAGTCCGGCGCGACTTCGTCCTCACGGGCACGTGCGGCATCCCCTCGACCGCGGTGTCCGTCTCGGCCAACGTCACCGTGACCGGGTCCTCGGTCGCCGGCTCGCTCGTCGCGTTTCCGGCCGATCTCGCTCAGGCGCCTCTCGTGAACACCCTCAGCCTGCGCGCCGGCGGAACGCGCGCGAACAACGCCGTCCTGCTCCTGTCCCGCGACGGGTCCGGCGGAGTCGCGTTCACGAACGACATGTCGTCCGGTTCGGCCAACTTGATCGTGGACGTGAACGGGTGGTGGGAGTAGGTCACCGAAGGTCCGCGCCGACGCTCAATCCTCGGCGTCCTTTTCCTCCCCTGCGCGCTTGAGCGCCTGCTTGAAGCGCGGGTCACCGTGCAGCGCGTCGAGATCCTCGTCGTGCCGGATCTGCTGCGCCGAGCCGAAGCCCGCGTCGATCGCCTGGAAGAGGCGTTCGAACGCCTTATCCTTCTCCTCGAGGCGCGCATGGGTGCACGCGAGGTTGTACAGCGTCGCCGCTTTGCGATAGTTGAGTTCCAGAGCGCGCGTGAACGCCGGAAGCGCCGCCTCGGGCCGCTCCGCGAGGAGCTGCGCGTATCCGAGGTTGTAGTGCGCGCGGCCGCTCTCGGGATGCGCCTTCGCGTAAGCCGCGTAGTGCGGAACCTCCTCGCGCCAGGCCGAGCGGCGGCGGAACAGGCGTGACACGCCGATCTCGAGGTTCGAACCCAGGGAGAGGTCCTCGGCCTTCTTTCTCAGCTTCGCGAAGCGAGGCTCTTCGTGCAGCGCTTCGAGATCGTCGTCCCGCCCGAGGAGCCCCGGATCGTCGAAGCCCGCCTCGAGGGCGGCATCGAGGGTGTCCAGCGCCTGCGGGACCTTGCCGGCCCTGGCGAGCGCGCAGGCGGCGTTGTACGTCGACGCGCCCGAGCGATACCCGAGCGACGCCGCCGTGCGGAACGCCTTTTCGGAGAGATCGAGCTTCTCGGCATCGAGGAGCTCCTTGCCCGCTTCGTACCAGCGGGCGCCGTTCTTCGACCCCTCTGCCGTGAGCCTCTCGAAGCGCTTGACGGCGCGCGCGGAATCGGCCGTCTTTCCGTCCGCCCTCGCGGCCCGCGCCGCCTTCTTCAGCTCGGCGAAGCGCGGGTCGCTGCGCAGGGAGTCGAGATCGTCGTCGGACCGGAGATAGGACTCGAGGTCGAAGCCGAGTTCCATCGACTTCCTCAGCCACGTGAAGGCGTCGTCCTTTCGCCCGGCCAGCGCATACGAGCAGGCCGCGTTGTACGCGGCGGTGTCTTCCCGGTAGCCGAGCTCCGCCGCCTTGCGGTAAGCCTCAGCCGCCTGGAGGAAGTGGTCGTCCCCATACAGCTCCTGGCCTCGCGCGTACGCGGCCGAGCCGCTCTCCTTGCGATTGGCCGCGAGCATGATCTGCAAGACGTTCTTTTCGGCCAGCCTGAAGACGCGCCGCTCCACCCTCGTTTCTCCCGTCTCGACCTCGAAGGTCGACACCTTCGGCGGCGCGCCGGCGCGCTGGAGCGGGCAGGTGGCCGCGCCGGATGCGAGGAGCGGCTCGTCCTGCGCCGGGAGCGCCGCCATCGCGGGCCGCGCCACACCGGGCACCGCCGCCGCCAGGGCGAGCGCGCCTGCGATTCCCGCGACTGCGAGCGAAGCGGCCAGGAGACGCGAAGGGGCACGACGCCGGCGCTGCGGGTCGAGGATCGCGCGCACGCGCTCCTCGAGATCCGACGAGCGCGCCATCGCGAGAACCGGCATCTCCTCGGGCGAACCGAGGCCTCTCACGATGCCCACGAGATGCGATGCGTAGTCCGAGGCGCGCGTGCCGTTTCCGAGCACGAGATCGTCCGAGGCTTCCTCCGCGCTGCGGCGCAGATGTCGCGCCACGAAGTGCGCGAGAGGATGGAACCAGTAAGCCGCGGTCGTGAGCTCGGCAACGAGCAGCGCGCCGAGATCGCGTCGCGCCACGTGCGCGAGCTCGTGCAGGAGGACGACGCGCTGTCTCTCGTGCGGCCACGCGCGAGCGGAGTCCGGCAGCACGAGGACCGGGCGGAGAAAACCCGCGGTCATCGGCACGAGGGCCTCCGCGGAAAGGAGGACCGGGACGCTCCGGTTCAAGCCGAGTCCGGCCGAAACCTCCGCCGCGAGGGCATCGATCCCGGGATCTCCGGCGGGCCGGGCATTCCGGATGATCGTCCCCGCCCGACGGAACCCGACGGCGAGAGCGGCGAGCGGCACGAGTCCGCCGAGGACCCACAGGAGTGCCGCCACCTGCGCGATGCCGAGGCTGGAAGACGGCCTTGCCCGCCCGCCGCCCGGTTCGGCGGCGGGCTCTTCGAGGGGAGGCACCTGAACGCCGACCCGGCCGGAGAAGCCCGCGAGGGAGTCCGACGCGTCGGACCGGTCGGGAAGCGCGGCGCGAGTCTCGGTCGCCTGCTTTTCGGCGGCGGGAAGCACGGGGATCTCCCAGCGCGGCAGGACGAGACCAAGCACCGGCACGGCCAGCGCGAGAGAGAGACCGAGGAACGCGACGAGATGGCGGCTCGCCGCCGAGGCGCGCACGAGGGCGCGGAGGGCGAGCGCCGTCGCGAGGAGAAGGAGGGTGGCCTTGACGAGGGAAGCGGCGAGGAACGCGTTCATGTCAGCGGCCCTCCTTGCGGGCGTCGGTGATGAGGCGCGAGAGTCGCTCGAGCTCGTCCTCGCCCAGCGGATTCTTCGATTCCGAGAGGAGTGCGGCGACGGCCTTTTCCGCGGAGCCGTCGAAGAACGTCTGGAGGAGGTTCTGCAGCGCCGAGCGGCGCGCCTGGTTCCTCGGCACGATCGGGCGGTAGACGTAGCGCCCGTCCTCGAGCACGTGGGTCAGATGGCCCTTGTTCTCGAGCACGCGGAGCATCGCGCGCACGGCCGAGTAGCCCGGCGGGTCGGGAAGGCGCTCGAGCACCTCGCTCGCCGCGGCGCGGCCTTCGCGGTACAGGATGTCCATGATCTGGCGTTCGCGCCTCGAGAGGTGGAGATGGTCGGGCGCGTGTGTCGCTCTGGGCATCGGCCGGGCCCCCCTTTTCACGTCCCCGCGGTCCTCACGTGCTAAAAAACTAGCACGTGCTGGAAAAATAGCGCCCGCCCCCGCGTCTGTCAAGGGACGAGATCGCCTTTTTCATGCCTGGAGATACGCGAGGGCGGGGTCGGAGGTTTCGCCCGACCCGACGATTGGTCCGACCCCTACTTCGCGGCCAGCAGCTTCTGGACGCGCGCCTCGAACATGGCGAACAGCTTCCGGCCCACCTCGGTGTTCTTCGCTACCCATTCTGCGTTCTGGAACGCGAGCGGCGATACCTCGCGGCGGAAGTCCTCGAGGTAGGGGGCGACGCGGGCGAACAGGAACATCCCCTCGCCGCTCGATTCCATGAAGTAGTCCGCGTTCACGATCCCGTGCTTGACGGTGCCGTAGACCATCTCCCAGTAGGTCGTGGTCTGGCGCCATGCGGCGTTGAGCGGGTGGTCGGCTTTCGTGACGGCCTGAACCTCGACGAACGATTTCGGCCAGAAGTCCCGGTTGATCGCGTTGCGCGAGTCGCGCATGACGCTCTCGCGGCGCAGCTCGTACGCGCGGAACGCGAGCTCCGCGTCATGGTGGTCGGGGCGTTCCTTGCTCATGGAACGGGACTGTAGCGCATCGGCCGGCGGCCGCGGGTCAACCGCGGATCGGCGTGTAACCGGTACAGAAGTGGTCGACCATCTTCAGGTCGACGGTCGGCCGGGGCGTCTGCCCGTTCGAGCGCAGGCGGAAGATCTCGAACCTCACGCCCGGCCGCGCGACCGCCCGAACCTCGAGCCGGTGGATGGCGTCGGGCGTGACCGCGTAGGGGCCGCATTCCTCGCAGTCCACGGAAAACCCGCGCTCGGAGGATGCGAAGAGAACGTGCTCCTCCCCCACCGATGCCGGAAAACCGCAGAGGAAACACGCGCGGGAAGACGAGTCCTGGGAGCCGGCCATGGAGACCCGAGTCTACGCCGCGGCACGCGTCATGTTACGTTTCCCCGTATGAAGAAGTCCGGCGACGGCCTGATTCTGCTCCTGCCCCTTCTCGCCCTGCTCCTCGCGCGAACGCCCCGGGCCCGCGCGGCCGAGACGGCCTCCAAGACGCCCTATCCCCCGAGCCGGACCGCGGACGTGGCGGACGTCCTGCACGGCGTCAAGCTGGCCGACCCGTACCGTTGGCTCGAGAACGCGGAGTCTCCCGAGGTGCAGGCCTGGATGAAGGCCCAGGACGACCTCACGCGCCAGCGCCTCGCGTCGCTGCCCGGGCGCGATGCGATCGCCTCGAGGCTGAAGGAGCTCTACTACGTCGACGTCGTCTCGGCTCCGGAGCACAGGGGTTCGCGCACGGACGAGTACGCGTTCGCGCTTTCCGAGACGGAGGCGCCGATCGTGAAGGCTCCGGAGTCGCCGAAGCACTGAGGAATGTCCGACGCCTCACGTCTCCTCGCCTCGGAGGTCGCCCGCCGGCGCACCTTCGCGATCATCTCGCACCCCGACGCGGGCAAGACGACGCTCACGGAGAAACTGCTCCTCTACGGCGGTGCCATCCACCTCGCGGGCTCGGTCCGGATGCGCCGGAACGCGAGCCGCCACACCACGAGCGACTGGATGGAGCTGGAACGGCAGCGCGGCATCTCGATCACGACGAGCGTCCTGCAGTTCCCGTACGCGGGCCACAGCGTGAACCTCCTCGACACGCCGGGCCACAACGACTTCTCCGAGGACACGTACCGCACGCTCGCCGCGGCCGACGCGGCCGTGATGCTCATCGACAGCGCGAAAGGCGTCGAGCCTCAGACGATCAAACTCTTCGAGGTCTGCCGGATGCGGCGGATCCCCATCGTCACCTTCATGAACAAGCTCGACCGCGCGGGCATGGACCCGCTCGACCTCATGGACGACATCGAGCGCGTTCTCGGCATCCCGTGCCATCCCGTGACGTGGCCGATCGGCTCGGGCCCGGACTTCAAGGGCGTCTACGACCGGTGGGCGAAGACGCTCCTGCGCTACGAGCGCGGGGACGAACACCGCGGCGAGCGCGTCGTGCCCGTCGAGGTGGCGTCCCTGGACGATCCGGATTTCGCCTCGACGATCGGCGCGAGAGGCCCATGCGACGCTCCGGGACGAGCTGGACCTCCTCGCCACGGCCGGCAACCGCTTCGACCGCGAGACGTTCCTCGCCGGACGGCGTCACGCCGGTCTTCTTCGGCAGCGCGATCAACGATTTCGGCGTCGAGCCGTTCCTGAAACGCTTCCTCGACCTGGCGCCCGCGCCGCTGCCGCGCAAGACCGCGAAGGGCGAAGTGGACCCGCTCTCGCCGACGTTCTCCGGGTTCGTCTTCAAGATCCAGGCGAACATGGACCCCGCGCACCGGGACCGGATTGCGTTCGTGCGCATCGTCTCGGGAAAGTTCACGCGCGGCATGGAGGTACTGAACCCGCGCACCGGCCGCACGCTGAAGCTCGCGAAGCCGCTGCAGTTCCTCGCGCAGGAGAGGACGCTCATCGAGGAGGCCTGGGCCGGCGACATCCTCGGGCTCTGGGACGCGGGCAACCTGCGGATCGGAGACTCCCTCGCCGAAGGGCCGGGGATCGAGTTCGACGGAATTCCGCGCTTCTCGCCCGAGTTCTTCAACCGGGTCGTCATGCTCGACCCCGCCAGGAGGAAGCAGCTCAAGAAGGGGCTCGACCAGCTTTCCGAGGAAGGCGCGGTCCAGGTCTTCCACGACCCGGATCGCATGGAGCGCGATCCCGTGCTCGGCGCCGTGGGCGTCCTGCAGTTCGAGGTCATCCAGCACCGCCTTCGCTCGGAGTACGGTGCCGAGATCTCGTACGTCCGCCTGCCGTTCACTCTCGCGCGCTGGGTGGAGGGAGAAGGTTTCGACCGCGAGCGCTTCGACGATCCGCCGAGCGTCGCCTGCCTCGTGGATCTCGAAGGCCGGCCGCTCGTCCTCTTCGAGAGCCCGTGGCATCTCGAGCGCGCCGAGCGGGAGAACCCGAACCTGCGCTTCATCGCGGCTGTCCAGCCCGGACGCGCGAAAGCCACGGCGTAGATGTCCCGAAAGAAGCTCTGGGCGGCCGTCGTCGTCGTCGCTCTTGTCGCCCTCGGCTTTTGGCTCTTCGAGAACGCATCGCTCGCCCGTCTGCGAGCGGAGTTCGTCCCCTGGATGCACCGGCTCGAGCGCTATCGCGATGCGCTCGAATGGACGCGCGCGGCGCTGCACCGGCGGGAGGCCGGCACAGCGGCCGAACCCGAAGGCATCGCGGCGCTCCGCGCGTGGGCCTGGAAGGACCTCGACCGCGTGGCGCTCGTGTCGTTCGACGTTGACGGAAAGCCGAAGATCGAGAGAAAAAGAGAGAAACACCAAGAGAGACGAGAAAGATTTCTTAGAAGTATGGGAGCTCCGGGGAACGGCGACCTTCGTCGTGGATGGGTTTCGCGTAGACGGGGCGCGCGTCGAACGCGCCGCGAAGGTGGCATTTGTGCTCCCGAACGCGGATGCGCTGCCGGCGGAGGCCGCCGCCGCCCCTGCTTCTCCCTCCCCCTCCCCTCTTCCCTTCAAAGAATCTTCTCTTCTCCCCTCTTCCGCTTCGTCTTCCTCTTTCTCTGTCTCTCTCCTCTCCTTCGAAGCAGACCGAATCGAGGCCAATCCGCGCTTCCACGACGCGACGCATTCCGCGGGCCTTGGCGCGCCGCGCCGCGATCCGCCCCGGAAGCTCACGAATCGCCTCATCGACGGCATCTGGCCGGGCTCGGGCGTCGCGGTCCTGGACTTCGATCAGGACGGCAACGAGGATCTCTTCGTGGGCGACGGCGTCCGGTCGATCCTGTACCGAAAGCGACGGCGAAGAGCATTTCGCGGACGTCACGGTGCGGGCCGGCCTCGCGACTTCGGACTCCTCGGGCATCGCGGCGACCGGCGTCGCCGCGGGCGACGTCGACGGCGACGGATACCCGGATCTCGTCGTGACGGACGCCTTCGGCCCGACGCGGCTCTTCCGGAACCGGCGAAACGGCACGTTCGAGGAGATCACGGCTTCGTCCGGCATCGTCACCGAGGGCCCCACGCGCTCTGCCGCCTTCGCGGACGTGAACGGCGACGGCAACCTCGACCTTTTCGTCTGCGGGACCGGCGATTACTACGGTCAGATGCCCGACCCTCCCTTCGACGCGAACGACGGCCGCCGCAACACCCTCTTCCTGGGCGACGGGAAGGGACATTTCCGCGACGTCTCCGAAGAGTGGGGTGTCGCGAAGCCCACGCGCTGGTCGCTTTCGTGCCTCTTCGCGGACTTCGACGGCGACGGCCGGCCCGACCTGATCGTCACGAACGATTTCGGTCTGAAAAACCTCTATCGAAACGTCGACGGCAAGCGCTTCGAGGACGTGACGAAGGGACTCGGCGCCGAGGACCGCGCCTACGGCATGTCGGCCGCCTGGGGCGACTTCGACGGCGACGGGAGGATCGACCTCTACACGACCGGCACGTACACGCAGTGGGGCTTCCTGCACGAGTACCCGGGTCTCCCGGTGCCGCTTCCCGGCCGGATCTTCCGTCCCCTGGCGATCTCGTGGATGGAGAAGATGTGTCGCGGCAACTCCCTGCTCCTCCAGACGCCGAGCGGAGCATTCGAAGACGCGACCGCCCGCTCGGGGGCGGGGCGCGCGGGCTGGAACTGGAGCGCCCTCGCCGCGGACCTCGACAACGACGGCAATCTCGACCTCTACGCCACGAACGGCATGTGGGGGGACGGTCGGGAGCACGACCGAGAGCTGGAGTTCTGGTGGGAGACACTCGCGTACTGGGACGACTACATCGGCATGAAGAAGACGTTCGACCGGAAAGGTGCCGGCGTTCAGGGCCTCGAGCGCGACGCGTACTTCGTCAACCGGGGCCCCGGAAAGATCCCGCTCTTCATCGAGCAGGCGTTTCTCGACGGGCTCGACCTCCAGACGAACGGTCGCGCGGTCGTCGCGTTCGACGCGAACGGGGACGGCGCTCTGGATCTCTACGTCCGCTCCGTCGGGGCGCCCGAAGCTCTCTTCCTCGGGAGTCGCCGGAACCCGGACGCCGAGCACTTCCTGAGGCTCCGCCTGAAGGGTACGCGCGGGAAGGACAATGCGGACGGCCTCGGCGCGCGCGTCATGGCCGCGCTTCCCGGGGGGCGCATCCTCGCGCGCGAAAGCGGCTACGCGAGCGGATACCTCTCGACGGGCAGCCCGATCGTGCATCTGGGGCTCGGTCCTGCGACCCGGATCGAGAAGCTCGCGGTCCGCTGGCCCTCCGGGTTCGTGCAGGACCTCGGCGCCGTCACGTCCGTCGACCGGACGCTCACCGTGGACGAGTCACGCGGTTTCCGGTAACTTCGCTCCCCGGTGAACGAGACTCCATCTCCAATGCCGCTCTCCTACGACGTCGTCGTCATGGGCGGCGCCATCTCGGGCGCCGCGACGGCCGTCCTCCTCCGCCGCCGCACGCCGGACGTGAAAATTCTCGTCGTCGAGAAGAGCGCGGCGTTCGACTGGAAGGTCGGCGAATCGACGGTCGAAATCTCGGCCTATTTCCTGACGCGCGAGCTGAAGATCTACGACCACCTCTCGCGCGAGCAGCTTCCGAAGCAGGCATTTCGCTACTGGTTCCACAACGAGAAAGTCTCGTGCCTGAGAGAGGCCTCGGAGACCGGGCCGACGCAGCTCGCCCGCACGCCTTCCTTCCAGATCGACCGGCAGAAGCTCGACGAGCACGTCCTCGCCCTGGCGGCGCTGGAAGGGGCCGAAGTCTGGCGGCCCGCGAAGGTCGTGGACGTCGCGCTGAACGGCGAAGCCGGAAACACGCTCGTCGTCGAGAAGGCCGACGGGACCCGCGTGACGGTCGGCTGCAAATGGGTCGTGGACGCGACGGGCCGCCAGGCGATGCTCGCGCGAAAGCGCGGGGGCCTCGACGCCGATCGAGTCGCACCCCACGTCGGCGATCTGGGTGCGGTACCGGGGCGTGAAGGACATGGACGGCGTCGAGATCGCGGGAAAGGACTCGTCCGATCCCTTTCACCGAGCCGTCCTCACGGCGCGGCGTCTCGCCACGAACCACTTCACGGGCTGGGGCTACTGGATCTGGTTCATTCCGCTCAGCGGCGGCGAAACGAGCGTGGGGCTCGTATGGGACACGCGCCTCGTCCAGCCGGAAGGCGCGACGCCGCTCGAGAAGCTCACGCGCTTTCTCGACGCGAACCCGCTCACGACGAGAGCTCCTGACGGACGCGACGCCGGTCGAGGGTGACTGCCGGCTGTACGGTCACCTTCCGTATTACGTGGACCAGTTCATCGGTCCGGGCTGGACGTGCGTCGGGGACGCCGGCGGCTTTCTCGATCCCTTCTATTCGCCGGGCCTCGACCAGATGGCGTTCTCGGTCTATTCGCGCGTCCGCCTCGTCGAGAAGGCCTTGTCCGGCACGGCCGCCGACGAGATGGCGAAGGAGTACGAGCTTCACAACAAGCGGTACTCGCGTTACTTCACGTTCTTCTACGAGGCGATCTTCCGCGACAAGTACCACGTCATGGGCGACTACGACACCATGACGATCGCGTTCCTGATGGACACGGCGCTCTACTACCTCGCCGCGGTCATTCCGACTGTACGGTGGTCGTCCGAGCGTCTCGGCCTCCCGCCGTACTACCAGGACGGCTCGGAGATCGCGTTCTACCCGATGCGCTTCTACAACCGGCGTCTCGTCGCGATCGCGAAGAGGAAAAAGGCGCTGGGGATCTACGGAAATCACAATGCCTTCCGGCGTCCGGGTTTCGTGGGTTTCTCGGTGCGCGGCGCGAGCTGGGTCATGCTCGGGCACGGCCTCCTGCGCTGGGCGAAACTGGAGCTTGCGAACGCGTGGTCCTATCTCGTCAAGCCGGAGCCCGTGGGAGGGCCGCTCCCGGACCTGCCGCCGAAACCGCAGGGCGCTCCGTCCACCGTGCCTCAGATGGCGAAGGCCGCCTCGGCGGACAGCGCCTGACCTCGTGAAGCGTCTCCTTCCCTTCTCCGCGACGGCGGCGCTGCTGGCTGTCTGGTTCCTCGCGGCCCACCGTCAGGTTTCGGGTCTGTTTCCCGATCCGCTGCAGGTCCTGAACGGCCTCCTCGAGCTTCTGCGGCGCGGCCTCCTCGCGAAATACGTCGTCGCGTCGCTCTTCCGGGTCACCTGGGGCTACCTTCTCGCCGTCGTCACCGCCATCCCGCTCGGGCTCCTGCTCGGCTGGTACAGGCGGGGAGAGAGGGCCCTGAATCCGTTCCTCCAGCTCCTGCGCCCCATCTCCCCGCTCGCGTGGATTCCCATTTCCATCCTCTGGTTCGGCGTCGGGGACGTCGCCGCGATCTTCCTGATCTTCCTCGCGGCGTTCCTGCCGCTCACCGTGGCCGCAATGAACGCGGTGCGAAACGTGCCGCCGACGCTCCTCCGCGCCGGCCGCAATTTCGGCCTCTCGAATCTCCGGCTCCTCGTCGACGTGATCCTGCCGGCGACGCTCCCGCAGCTCATCGTCGCGCTCCGGATCTCGCTCGGCGTCGCGTGGCTCGTCGTCGTGGCGGCCGAGATGATCGCCGTCAACTCGGGCCTGGGCTTTCTCATCGTCGACGCGCGCAACGCGGGCAACCGGTACGACCTCGTCGTGGCGGGGATGGTGATGATCGGGCTGATCGGCCTCGTCCTCGACCTCGGGATGCGGCAGCTCGAGAGGACGAAGGCCCTCAGGTGGGGATACGGATCGTGACTCCTTCGCCGAAAGTGAGCATCCGCGGCCTCTCGATGCGCTTTCCGACGGACGGCTCCGTCATCGACGTCCTTTCGTCGATCGATCTCGAGGTCGAGGACGGCGAGCTCGTCTGCATCCTCGGGCCCTCCGGCTGCGGAAAATCCACGCTCCTGAACGTCGTCGGCGGGTTCCTGAAGGCGTCGGCGGGAGCGGTCCTCATCGACGGACAGGAGGTCGCCGGCCCCGATCCACGCCGCATCTTCGTGTTCCAGGAGAGGGGCGTCTTCCCGTGGCTCACGGTCGAAGGCAACGTGGGCTTCGGGCTGTTCCGCCTCGACGCCGCGGAGCGCGCGGAACGGATCGCGTACTACGTGAAGCTCGTCGGGCTTTCCGGGTTCGAGAACGCGTACCCGCAGGAGCTGTCCGGCGGAATGAAACAGCGGCTCGAGGTGGCGCGCGCGCTCGCCGTGAATCCCGACGTGCTCTTCCTGGACGAGCCGTTCGGCGCGCTCGACTCGATCACGCGCCTCGTGATGCGGAGCGAGCTCCTCCGCATCCGGCGCGCGGAGAAGAAGACGGTCCTTTTCGTGACGCACGACATCGACGAATCCGTCCAGCTCGCCGACCGCGTCGTCGTCATGTCGACTCGTCCCGCCACGATCCGCCGGATCGTGGAGATCGACATGCCTCATCCGCGGGACCTCAGCGCGCCGCGTTACATCCAGCTTCGCGACCTGCTCTTCGAGGAGATCGGGCTTGCCCACAAGATCTGACGCCCAGCGCCTCCTGCTGCCCCTCGGAACCGCGTCCCTCGCGATCGTCGCCTGGTCGCTCGCCGTGCGGCTGACGCACACGACCGTCTTCCCATCGCCGCTCAAGGTCCTCGCCGGCCTTCAGGAGCTCGCGGGGCGAGGCGTCCTCTGGCGTTACGCCGGCGACTCGCTCCGGCGCGTCGCATCCGGCTACTTTCTTGCGCTCGTCCTCGGCATCCCCGCGGGCCTCGCGCTCGGCTGGCACCCGAATCTCGCCTCGGCGTTCAACCCGGTCATCCAGATGGCGCGCCCGATCAGCCCGCTCGCGTGGATGCCGCTCGCGATTCTGTGGTTCGGAGTCTCCGAGGCGGCGCCGGGCTTCCTGATCTTCCTCGGCGCGTTCTTCCCGATCGTCGTGGCCGCGTCGAACGGAGTGAGGAGCGTCCCCGCGATGTACCTCCAGGCCGGCCGCAATTTCGGGCTTTCGACGCCGCGACTCCTCGCCCGCGTCGTCTTTCCGGCGGCGCTGCCGCAGATCCTCGTGGGCCTGCGCATCGCGCTCGGAATTGCATGGCTCGTCGTCGTGGCCGCCGAGATGATCGCGGTCGACTCGGGCCTGGGCTATCTGATCATCGATTCGCGAAATGCCGGCAAGCGCTACGATCTCGTCGTGGCGGGGATGCTCCTCATCGGCGCGATCGGCCTCGTCCTCGATCTCCTCGCCCGACGGCTCGAAGGGCTCCGGAGCGTGCGCTGGGGCTTCCAGGGAGAGACGGCATGACGGGTCCGAGGCGGATCGGCCGCGGCGCCAAATGTCGTTTGACATCTTGCTCATGAAAGGGAGGAGGAGAGCCTAAAATGTCAGACGCTGATCACACAGACGAGCTCCTTGCCCGAATCTACGCTTATATGGTCCGAGCCGTTAATGACCCTAGGACAATCAACCGAAAACCTGGCGAGATGGGAGCGATCCTGACTTCATGGCGCCTCGTGAGCGTTACGGCGCCCGGCTTGCTGCCGTTTGGTGTCGAACAACTCCAACGTCTTCTCCTGATGGAAGGAGCAAAAGAGACAGCCCGTGAAATTATTTCTTGGGCCAAGTTGGCTGCACACCATCGAGCGCCTCGTAAGAGCAACAGCTGGTTCGAAGCGTTGGCCACAGCCTTGGGTGAAGCCGCAGAGAACAAGAGCCGCTGAAGCGAAACAGGCCGAAGCCCACGTCGCCCTCCACCTAGAGCCATCCGCATAGCGCATGGAACGGATCGCGTGCTACCTGAGCGTACGTTGGGCCTTCCAAGGAGAAACTGCATGACCGGCCCGAAGCGCATCGCCTTCGGCGTCGGGGCGTGGCTCCTCGTCGTGACGGCCCTGCACTCCGTCCTCAACGTGAACTGGGCCGTCCTCGCGAACGATTTCCTGTCGCCGGACAAGCGGAAGCTCAACGTCGCGTACATCCCGGTCACCTGCCACCTCGCCTGCCCGGTGACGGACTACATCTCGAAGTTCTCCGAGGCGGGAGAGCTCTTCGTCCCGCGCATGTTCCAGGGATTTCCGGAGATCAAGGAATCGCTCATCGCGAACAAGATGCAGGCGGCGTTCATCGTCGCCCCAATGGCGATCGCCCTCAAGGCGCAGGGGGTCGGGATCCGCATCGTCTACCTCGGCCACCGCTACGGCAGCGCCGTCGTCGTGCGCAAGGACGGCCCGGTGAAGACGTTCCCCGATCTCAAAGGGCGGACGATCGCGGTGCCGAGCCGGTACTCGGACGAGCGGCTCATCGTCTTTCGCGTCCTGAAGAAGTACGGCATGAAGCCGGAGGACCTGAGGATCGTCGAGATGGCTCCGCCGGACGTGACCGGCGCGCTCGCGGCGGGGGCCATCGACGCGTTCTCCATGGGCGAGCCGTTTCCCTCCCAGGCCGAGCTCGGCGGATACGGCCGCGTCCTCTTCCACGCGCGCGAGCACTGGCCGGACTACATGTCGTGCGTCCTCGTGGTCCGCGAGGACGTCATCGCCTCCCGGCCCCAGGCCGTCCAGACGCTCGTCGACGGCATCGCGCGTTCGGGCCTCTGGCTGGAGGAGGGCAAGCCTCACCGCGACCAGGCGGCCGACTTCGTGGGGCGCTTCTACTACAACCAGAATCCGAAGATCCTCCGATGGGCCCTGACGAACCCGCTCGACCGCGTGATGTACACGCCGCTCTCGCCGCGAAAGCCCGACTTCGACCTCGTGCGCGATCTCATGATCGAGACGGGCGTCCTCGACCGGAAGATCGCGTTCGAGGAGTACGTCGACACCCGCTTCGCCGAAGGCGCGAAGGAGCAGGTCGCCTGGCGGTACGAAGCAGGAGCGAACGAGGCGCGCTGAAGCGCTCTACTTCTTCCCTGACAGATCCGCGTAAAGGATCGACACCCACCCGTCCGGCTTCAGGAAGCCCTTTCCCCACTTCTCGTCGAGCGTGGCCGTGGGCTTCGCGGCCTTCACTTCGTCGAGCGTCTTTCCCGCCTTCACGAGCGCTGCCACCGCGTCACGCGAGGCCACGAGCATGTCCCGGAAGGTTTTCAGGTCCGCCTTGTTGCCGGACGGGCCGTGCCCCGGGATGACCTTCGTGGACGCATCGCCCATCGAGAGCCCGCGGTCGCAGGCCCCGATCATCCCGGCGACGGAGCCGCCCGACGGGAGGTCGACGAAGGGGTAGAAGCCGTTGAAGAACGTGTCCCCCATGTGGAGTACGTTCGCCTTCCGGAAGAAGACGATCGCGTCGCCGTCGGTGTGCGCGGGCGGCACGTGAAAGGCCTCCACGTCGTCGCCGTTCACGTGGAACGAGATGGAGTCGACGAACGTGACGAGCGGCAGCGCGGCCGCGGGCGACGGTGGGATCTTCGAGTTGAAGATCCTGTTGAACTGTTCAGAGGACATGCGCTTCCTCACGTTGTCCTGGGCCACGATGACGACGCCGGTCTTCCCGAGGTTCTCGTTGCCGCCCACGTGGTCCCCGTGCCAGTGCGTGTTCAGGACGAAGCGGATAGGTTTGTCGGAAAGGGCCGCGACGGCGGCTTTGATCTTGGCCGAAAGGGGTGCGTACTGGTCGTCCACGAGAAAGACGCCGTCCACGCCGGCCGAGACGCCGATGTTGCCGCCCGCGCCCGTCAGCATCCACACGCCTTCGGCGAGCTTCTCGGTCTTGATCTCGACCTTGGTGAAGTCCTGCTGGGCGGGGGCGGGACGCGAGAGAGACGCGCACACGGCCAGGGCGGCGGCGAGAACGAGTTTGTTTCTCATGGGAGAGATTCTATGGGCATTTCTGCGGTCGGCTCCCGGTGGACGCGTCAGCGGCCAGCGATAGCAGAGAGAATTCGTTGCTCTTCGGACGCTGGATCAGTGCCGAGTCTCTCCGGCGGCGAGCGCTGCGACGACGAATCGCTTCGGCGCGGCGCCGATGAAGTCGAAGGGATAGCACGTCACGAGGGTCAGTTCCCGGGTGCCGATCGTCCCCGCGAGGACGCCGACCTGGGCCGGATCCACGACGGTCGCGGACGCGACGTGATACGTCTCCGAGCCGTCGAGCGTCGTCAGGCGCATGAGGTCGCCCTTGCGCACGCCTTTGAGGGCGCGGAAGAAGGTGTCCCGGTGCGCCGCGAGGCCTATGTTCCCGGCCTCGCCGGGGCGAGCCGTGCCCGGAATGTGCCCGACCGCCACCTTCAGCGTCTCGTCATCGACGCCCTCGCGCACCATCGCCTGGATGCCGAGACGCGGAATCTCGAGCCGGCCGATCACGATGGGTGCCGGCTGGCGGTCGGGAGCGGGGCCGGCGGGAGGCCGGAAGCCGAGAGGTTCCTCCGATGCCGGCACGGTCCGCGACAACGCTTGCGTCTCCAGCGCCTGGAGCTCCAGCTCGCGGTCGAACGCTTCGCTTTCGATCCTCTGATAGGCGTACGACTCGACCATCGTCGTCCCGGCGACGCCGACGCACAGAAGTCCGGCCAGCCAGAAGAAGCGCTCGGCGAGAGCGCGGGCCCGGGCGGCCCGCCCGGCGCCGCGAGAAGCGGCGCACGGGCGGAGCCGGAGGCCGGAAGGCGTGTCGTCACTTTCAGGAGCGACCCGCGAAGCGAAGGCCCGACGCGACACCGAGCGCGAGAAGTCCGGCGGTGAGAACGATGGGCGTCTTGCTCGCCGTCTTCGGCAGCGTTTCCGAGGCGTCCGCCGTCATCGTGGCCGGAGCCGGCGCCGGAGCAGTCTCGGCCGCCATCGCAGGGGCGGGCGGGGGCGGAACAGGCGCTTCGGCGGCCTTCGGCGGCTCGGCATCGGAGGTGACCGCGGGAGGCGCAAGCCGGCTCGCGAGCTCAGCCGACTGTGAAGCCGTCAGCGCGGGGACCTCGGCGTTCGTCACCTGCCTGAGCGCGGCGGCCCGGTCCGGCGGGTACAGGAAATCCAGTCCGGAGCGGTCGCTCGGCCGGTACCACGTGCGTAGAACCTTGTTGGAGCCTTCGGGGACGCCGTAGAACATGAACTCGGTGTGACGCGGTTCGTCGGCCATTTCGCGCGGGGCGCAGATCGCCGTCGCATAGGTCTTCTTCCCGTCGACGCTCGTGATCGTCACGATGTTGTTCCGCGTGTCGACGAGCCTCACGACGTACGTGCCGGGGTCGAGGATGGTACCGGGCACCTCGAGGGGCGTGGCGATCGTGAGCGTCGACGTCTTCTCGAGTGTGACGTCCGCCCGTACTGCGCCGACAAGCCCGAGGGCGATGACGGCTGAAAGGACGCGTAAAGCTTTCATGTTCTGACCCTCCTTTCCGACCCGGCAGCAATGGCCATGCCCGGAGCGCGGACACCACCACGCCGGAAAGACGCAACGAACGCGCAAAGATTACGCACCTTGGGGAACCGGAGCTCGCTTGACACTTCCGGATCGAAGCGGAACCATTGCTTCGTGCCATGAGCGGCGTCTATCAGCTTGCGCTCTTCGACGCCTCGCCCGGGAGCGTTCTGGTCGTCGACGACGATGTGCAGGTGCGCGGCCTCCTCGTGGCTCTCCTCCGCCCTCTCGGCTATGAGGTCGAGACGGCCGCGTCGGCCGAAGAAGCCCAGGAGCGGCTGAAGTCGCTTCGACCGGACGTTCTTCTTCTCGACCTGCACCTTCCCGGGAAGAGCGGACAGGAAGTCCTCACGCAGCTTCGTGCGAAAACTGCCACCAGGCTCTTGCCCATCATCATGATCACGGGCGGCGCCTCGGGCGAGGAACGGCTGCACGCCATCGCGGAGGGCGTCACGGACTTCGTGGCGAAGCCGTTCGCCGCCGCGGAGCTGCTCGCGAGACTGAAGGCGCTCGTGCGGATGAAGCGCTTCACAGACGCGCTCGAGCACGCCGAGCACGTGATCGTCGCCCTCGCGCGCGCGATCGACGCCCGCGATCCGTACACGGCGAAACACAGTGAGCGCGTCTCGACGTACGCCGGCCGCCTCGGCGCCGCGATCGGACTCACGGACCTCGATCTCGAGGCGGTCAGGCGCGGCGGTTTGTTCCACGACATCGGGAAGATCGCGACGCGGGACGCCGTGCTCCTCAAACCCGACCGCCTCACCCCCGAGGAATTCGCCGAGATTCGCCGGCATCCGGTCGTGGGTCGCGAGCTTCTGTCCGGCATGAAGACGCTCGCCTTCGCGCTCGACGTCGTCTATGGGCACCACGAACGGCTCGACGGGTCGGGCTACCCGGACGGCATCGCCGGGGAATCCATTCCGCTCACCGCCCGCGTCACGACGATCGCCGACATTTACGACGCCCTGACGTCGGCGCGCGTCTACCGCGCCGCGCTCACGCGCACCGAAGCCCTCGCGATCATGAAAGAGGAGGCCGGCCGCGGATGGTGGGATGCCCGGCTCCTAGACGTGTTCCGGGGCGTACTCGAGGGAATTCCAGAGGACGTCGCTCGCGTTCCGATCGACACTTGAGAGCGGGTCACCCGGGCTTTCCGAGGATCGCCGTCACCTTCGCGAGCATGGATTTGAGATCGAAAGGCTTCGTGAGGAAGTCGACGGCGCCGGTCTGGCCGGCGAAGAGGATCCGGTTCCTCTCCGGGAAGCCCGACATGAACAGGACGGGGATCCGTGCCCGCTCCGGCCGCGACTTCAGGACCCGCACGGTGTCGAAGCCGTCGACTCCGGGCATCAGAACGTCGATGAGGATGAGGTCGACCGCGCGCGTCTCGAGGAGCGTCAGCGCGTCCTCTCCCGACGACGACGGCACCGCCTCGAACCCGGCCCGGCTCAGGGCCGTGCAAAGGAGGTTCCTCACTTGCTCCTCGTCGTCCACGACGAGGACGACGGGACGGCGCACGGTATCCACGGCCGCCGTGGGCACTGCCGCGGGAAGGATGTCGCTCCGCCGGTGGACGGCCGTCCTCACGCGAGCTGCGGCCGGCGCCGCCGGCACGACGGCGGGTCGCCGCGGCTGCTGCAGCCGTTCGAGCGCTTCGAAAGACGCCGCCAGGGCCGCGGCAGAGGGAAAACGATCCTCGGGCTTCTTCTCGAGACACCTCAGAACGGCGGCCGCCAGCTCTCGCGACACGCCGCGCTCCTCGAGCGTTTCGCGAGACACCGTCGTCTCGAGGTGCTTTTTCGCGAGCGACAGGAACGTGCGCCCCGTGAACATCCGGCGACCGCACAGGAGCTCGAACGCGATGGCGCCGATGGCGTAGATGTCGCTCCGTTCGTCCACCGGGCGGCCCTGGATCTGCTCGGGAGACATGTAATGCGGCGTCCCGACCGTCTTCCCCGCGCGCGTAATCCGCGGGCCGGTGCGGTTCGTGTCGTGAGCGAGACCGAAGTCGAGAACGGAGATGTCTCCCGAGGGCCGCACCCTCACGTTCGCGGGCTTCAGGTCGCGGTGGACGATGCCGGCGACGTGCGCGGCCGCGACGGCTCGCGTGAGCTGCCCGAGGATCGGGAGCGCCTTTTTCGCGGGGACCGGACCCTCCAGATCGATGACGGTTCCGAGGTCGCGCCCGTCGACGAACTCCATCGTCAGGTACGGCAGGCCGTCCACGACGCCGTAGTCGTAGAGGCGGCAGACGTTGGGGTGGGTGATCTTCCGGTTCAGGGTCACCTCGCCTTTGAATCGCCGGAGGACTGTCTCCCGCTCTTCCCCGGCGGCTCGCCCCATGACTTTGATCGCGATGACCTCGTTCAGCTCGCGATCGATCGCCTTGTAGACGTAGCCCGTTCCGCCCTTGCCGAGGGGTCCTTGGTACTCGTACCGCGGCAGCGAGGCGAAGAAGCTCGCTGAGAGGACGCCAGGATCAGGGCCGGGGCGCTCACCCACGCACCGATTATGGCGGGTCAGCGGGTGGAGACGGGCGGCGTGAGAGTGCCCTGCGGCGTCACGACCACGTCCAGCCCGAGCAACTCGGCGCAGTAACGCGCCAGATCCTCGTTGCTGAAATCGTCCCATCCACCGCAGGTCTCGTGCTCCTTCTGCTGAACGTCGCAGGCGAGAGGAAGCTGGTTCACGGTCTGGCGCGCCAGCTCCCATTGGTTCCCGAGGGCCTCGAGCTGCCAGCGGTTCGCGCCCGGCCTCCGTTTTACGATGCCCGCGAAGTGCTCGCGAAGCTGGGCATCGTTGAGCTTGCGGAAGCCCTTGCAGAAGATGCCGCGGTCGGTCGCGACCCGACACATCGAGTGGTCTTCGTCCGTCAGCGTGAGCAGGAAATCGCGTAGCGACCGGATCGCCCAGGCTCGGGCCACGACGCGCGGAGAGGGGGACGCGTCCATACCTATCATTATAGTGCGGAAGCTCGAAGGGAGAAATGCCCGTCTCTTGCGGGCAGGGACCAAACTTCCTATCGTCGCGCCCATGAAGACCAGAAGCCAACTGATCGCCCCGTGCTCGCTCGTCATCCTCGCGGTCGTCTCGGAGATGGCGTGTGCCCCCGCGACCCGGGCCACCACCTCCGCCCCCCCGGTTGCGGATGCCGCCTCCCGCGGTATCGATCTCGCCGGAATCGACCGATCGGTCGCGCCCGGAGACGACTTCTTCCGCTACGCGAACGGGACGTGGCTGAAGACCACGGAGATCCCCGCCGACCGGAGCGTCTGGGGCACGAGCGGCACGCTCATCGAGCTGACGGCCCGGCGAACGGCCGACCTCATCACGGCGGCGTCGAAGGCGGAAGCGCCGGCCGGCTCCGACGCGCGAAAGATCGGCGACACCTACGCGAGCTTCATGGACGAAGCGGCCATCGAGGCGAAAGGCCTTCGGCCGCTCCACCCCGTGCTCGACGCCCTCGCGGCGGTTCTGGACAAGACGGGTCTCGCCCGCGCGCTCGGAGGCACGCTGCGCGCCGACGTCGACGTCCTCAACAGCACGAATTTCCACACGACCAACCTGTTCGGCCTCTGGGTCGCGCAGGACCTCGACGACCCGGGCCGGTATTCGCCCTTCCTCCTGCAGGGAGGCCTGGGAATGCCGGACCGCGACTACTACCTCGACCCGTCGCCGCGCATGGCGGAGATCCGGAAGCGCTACCAGGCGCACATCGCCGCCGTCCTGAAGCTCGCCGGCATCGCCGACGCCGAGGCGAAGGCCGCGAGGATCTTCGAGCTGGAGCATCGCATCGCCGAGGCGCACGTGAGCCGTGCGGACTCGGAGGACGTACGGAAGGGCAACAACCACTGGAAGCGCGAGGATTTCGGCGCACGCGCGCCGGGCCTCGACTGGCCGGCCTTCTTCTCGGCCGCGGGGCTCCCGACCCAGAACGAGTTCGTCGTCTGGCATCCGAGCGCAGTCACGGGCATCGCCACGCTCGTGCGCGATCAGCCGCTGTCGACCTGGAAGGAGTATCTGGCCTTCCGCGCCCTCGAGCGCGCCTCCGCGTACCTGACGAAGGCCTTCGTCGACGAGCAGTTCGCTTTCTATGGCCGGGCGCTCACCGGCACGCCGAAGCTGCGCGACCGCTGGAAGCGCGGCGTGGACGTCACGGACGCCGCGCTCGGCGAGGTCGTGGGAAAGCTCTACGTGGCGCGCTATTTCCCCGCCTTCGAGAAGGCGCGGGCCGAAGAGATGGTTCGCAACGAGGTGGCGGCGTTCGGCCGCCGCATCGACCGCCTCGACTGGATGGCTCCCGAGACCAAGCGCAAGGCGAAGGCGAAGCTCGCGGCCCTGAAGGTGGGCGTCGGGTATCCGGACAAATGGCGCGATTACTCGGCGCTCGAGGTGGTCCGGGGCGACGCGCTCGGCAATGCGCAGCGCGCCTCGCTGTTCCGGTACCACTGGAATCTGAAGAAGCTCGGCCAGCCGGTGGACCGCGGCGAGTGGGTCATGAACCCGCAGCTCGTCAACGCGGTCAATCTGCCGGCCATGAACGCGCTCAACTTCCCGGCGGCGATCCTGCAGCCGCCCAACTTCGATCCGACGCGGCCGGCGGTCATGGATTACGGTGCGATCGGCTCCGTCATCGGCCACGAGATCAGCCACAGCTTCGACGACCAGGGGGCGTTGTTCGACGCGAGCGGGCGGCTCGAGAACTGGTGGACGAAGGACGACTTCGCCCATTTCAACGCGTCCGCGGAAGCCCTCGTGAAGCAGTACGACGGCTATCGCCCCTTTCCGGACCTCGCGGTGAACGGCAAGCTCACGATCAGCGAGAACATCGCCGACGTCGCCGGGCTCGCCGCGGCGTACGACGCCTACCGGCTCTCGCTCTCAGGCAAGGAGGCCCCCGCGTTCCAGGGGCTCACGGGCGACCAGCAGTTCTTCCTGAGCTTCGCCCAGAGCTGGCGGACGAAGTTCCGCGAGCCGGCGCTACGCCAGCGCATCGTGATCGACAGCCACGCGCCGGCCGAGTACCGCGCCGACACAGTCCGAAACGTCGACGCCTGGTACGACGCGTTCTCGGTCAAGCCGGGCCAGGCGCTCTATCTCGCGCCGAAGGACCGCGTTCGCGTCTGGTGAGGGGCGTCCGGCCCGCTCGAGGCAAGAGCGTATAAGGGTTTCGGGATGTGGCCTGGCAAAGCCCACGGGGAGATGGACGCCGTCTTCGACTCGCTGGCTATGTCTCCCGATCCCGTCTTCATCACCGACCGCCACAACCGGATCGTCTTTTGGAATCAGAGCGCCGAGCGAATCCTCGGGTTCTCGGCCGCCGAAGTCGTCGGGAAGCCCTGCGCCGCGCGTCTCGAGGGTTGCGACGCCTACGGGAACCGCTACTGCTCGGAGAGCTGCCCGGTCACCGCAATGGCGGCCCGGGGAGAAAGCGTGAACCACTTCGGCCTCCGGCTCAAGGGCAGCGACGGTGATGTCGTCACCGTGGACGTCACGATCCTGAATCTCGGGGCGCGGACGCCGGGCGACTTCTACCTCGCGCACGTCCTCCGGACGGAGCGGATCGAGCTTCCCTCCCTCCAGGATTCGGACTCTGCGGCTCCGCCGCAGTCCCCGTTCGCGAGCTCGCGGGAGTCGCCGGACATCCGCGCCCGCAGGCTCTCCGCACGCGAGGTCGAGGTGCTTGGGATGCTCGCCGCCGGCCGCTCGACACCGGAGATCGCCATCGCTCTCCACATCTCGAACCTCACGGCCCGGAACCACATCCAGAACATCCTTCACAAGCTCGAAGTCCACTCCAAGAGCGAAGCCGTCGCCTTCGCCTTCCAGAAGAGGCTGAAGCTCGTCTGACGGCGCTCCTGCGGGGAGCCGTGCCCGCGGGCCGCGCCCCGCTGAATGCCCCCGCACCAGACGAATTGGTGAGCTTGCGGGATGGCGATGCGGAAGCTTCCGCCGCACCGTGATCGGCGATAAGGAGAATGCCATGAGCCGATCGACACGCGGACTCCGTGGATTGCTGTTCCTGGCAGGGGGAATGGCGCTTTCGTGCCTGGTGTCAACACGCGTAAACGCGGTTCCCGCGTTTTCCCGCAAGTATCAGACCTCCTGCCAGACCTGCCACTCGATCTTCCCGAAGCTCAACCCGTTCGGCACGGCTTTTCGATTGAATGGGTATCACCTGCCGGGCGAGACCGAGGAGCAGGTGAAGCAGAAGCCCGTCTCGCTCGGAGCGGACGCCTATGCACGGATGTGGCCGGAGATGGTCTATCCGAGCACTCTTCCTGGCAACGCCCCCTTCGCCCTGAACGTGAAGATGGCGGACCTCTACGCCTCGAGCCACGACGAAGCCGGGAAGACGATCGTTCACAACGACTTTCAGTTCCCGCAGGAGGCGAACCTCTTCGCCGCGGGGACGCTCGGGGACCATTTCAGCTTCTTCAGCGAAGTGACGTACGAGGAGAGCCCCGACGGGAGCGGTTCGGTCGAGCTCGAGCACGTTCGACTCGACCTCATCTCCGCGTTCGGACCCGACCACCTCTTCAACTTCCGCATCGGGAAGCTGGCCCCGAATCTCTACGACGGATTCCAGGAAATGTGGCTGATGACCGACAACGGAGTCGACACGCTCTTCACGTACAACCCGATCGGCTTCAACGGCGGAACGGGTCTCGCGGAAGAGGGCGGCGGGGTCGGCCTGCCGGCGCGGACCCGCGCGATCGAGATGTACGGGGTGGCCGCCCACCGCCTCTTCTACACGATCGGAGTCTCCTCTCCCATCGGGCCGGGAGGCGCGAACGGAGAATTCAACAACAACAGCACCAAGGATTTCTACGCCCGCGTGGACTACAAGTTCGGCGGCCTCGGCCTCGACGGCGACTCGACCGGGCTGAAGCTGCCGCCCGAGAACTGGCGCGAGACCTCCTTCCGCATCGGCGCCTTCGGATACCTCGGCGACGGACGCGACGTCGATTTCGAAATCACCGACCCCGATGGCAACCCGTTCAGGATGCAGCAGCGCCGGTTCAGCCGCGTCGGGGTCTACGGCTCGCTCCTGTTCGGCGACCTGAATCTGATCGGAGTCGCTGTGCATGGCAGCGACGACCTCTCGCTTCGCGACGACGAAACCGACGCCGAGATTTCCCTGACCACGCGCACCTGGGATGCCTGGTTCGCTCAGGCCGACTACGTCATCGCGCCGCCGTTCCAGGTGTCCGTCCGTTACGAGAATCTCCGGCCGGCCGATTCGTCGGTGGACACGGTGCAGGCGCTCAACGCGAATTTCAGCTTTCTCGTCCGGGCCAACATCAAGCTGATGCTCGAGTACCGCCGGGACCTGCACGACTCACAGAACTATCAGCTCGCGACCGTCCTTAGGGCGGCTTTTTGAAGGAGACATGACATGAATCGACCCATCGTCCTCGCCCTCGTCCTCGCGGCCGGCACGACCCTGCCGCTCGCGGCCGGAGAGATCCACGGCAAAGTGACCTGCAAGGGGGTGCGCGACAGCGGTGACGCCGTCGTCTACGTCGCGGCCATCCCCGGAAAGACCTTCCCCGCCCCGAAGGAGCACGCGAAGATCGACCAGGCGAACCTCGTCTTCGCTCCGCACGTCCTGCCCGTGCTCGTCGGGACGACCGTGGACTTTCACAACTCGGACGCGGTCCTGCACAACGTCTTCTCGCCGGACTCCTGCGCCGACAAGTTCAACCTCGGCACATGGCCGAAGGGCGAGGTCAAGTCCTACCAGTTCAAGAAAGAGTGTGTGGCGGCCACGCTCCTGTGCAAGGTGCATCCCGAGATGGAGGCGTTCGTGGTGGCGGTGCCGACGCCCTACTTCGCGGTCACGAAGGCGGACGGCTCCTTCCACATCGCCAACGTGCCGGACGGCTCCTACACCGTGAAGGTCTGGCACCCGAAGCTGAAGGCGGCGCAGAAGGCCGTGACCGTGGCGGGCTCGTCGGCCGCCGATTTCGAGATCTCGAAGTAAGCGTCCATGGCCGACGTCAGTTACGACTGGCTCGAGCGGAATTTTCCCTGCAAGATGGCATGCCCGGTCCACACCGAGGCCGGCAAGTACGTCACGCTCATCTCGCAGGGGAAGTACCGCGAGGCTTACGCCGTGGCGCGCCGGCCGAATCCGCTCGCCTCCATCTGCGGCCGGATCTGCGCGGCGCCGTGCGAGACGGTGTGCCGGCGCGGCGAGCTGGACGCTCCGATCGCCATTCGGGCGCTGAAGCGTTTCGTCACCGAGAAATTCGGCGTCGAAAGCATGATGGATTTCTCGGTCCTCAGCGCCATCTACGGTCACCGCCCGGACCAGTACCCGGAGCGGGTCGCGGTCGTCGGCTCGGGTCCGGCCGGACTCGCGTGCGCCCACGACCTCGCGCTCATGGGCTACCCCGTCACGATCTTCGAGGCGGCGCCGGTCGCCGGGGGGATGCTTCGGCTGGGTATCCCGGAGTACCGTCTGCCGCGCGCCCTCATCCAGCTCGAGGTCAACGCCATCCTCTCGCTCGGCGTGGAGCTGAAGACGGGCGTGCGTCTCGGCCGGGACTTCACGTTGTCCGACCTCAGGGCGCAGGGCTTCTCGGCGATCTTCCTCGGGGTCGGCGCCATGCAGAGCCGCAGCCTCTCGATTCCCGGGATGGAGCTGGACGGAGTCCTGAAAGGCATCGACTACCTCCTGAACGTCAATCTCGGCTACAAGGTCGAGATGGGAGCGCGCGTCGTCGTGATCGGCGGCGGCAACGTGGCGCTCGACGTGGCGCGGACCGCGGCGCGGAGCGGCGTCGAAGAGAACCTGGAGCGAAACCTCTCCGTCGTGCAGGCCCTCGACGTCGCGCGCAGCGCCGTCCGCTTCGGCGCGCGCGAGGTGGTCGTCTGCTGCCTCGAGTCGGAGAGCGAGATGCCGGCCGCGAAAGACGAGGTCGAGGAAGCCCGCCGCGAAGGCATCCGTTTCCGTTACCGGCTCGGGCCGAAGCGCCTCGTCGGGAAGGACGGCACCGTGACGGGCGTGGAGTTTCTGGACGTCTCGCGCGTGTTCGACGAGACCGGACGCTTCTCACCCCGTTTCGTGGACGGCTCGGAGAGCATCCTTCCGACCGACACGGTTCTCGTCGCGATCGGACAGACCGGAGAGTTCTCCTTCCTCCGCCCGGAGGACGGGATCGAGACGCGCGGAGGGCGGATCACCATCGATCCGGAGACGCTCGCCACGAGCGCCCCGGGGATCTACGCGGGCGGCGACGCCGCGTTCGGGCCACGCATCGCGATCAATGCCATCGCGGACGGGAAGCGCGGAGCCCTCTCGATCGACGCCTTCTTTCGCGGCAGGCCGCGCCTGTCGCCCGAGGTCGCGGTCGAGATCGACGTGCACGATCGCTACGAAAGGGACCTCGATTACGAGGGGATCCCGCGCCAGGCGCCGCCCACCCGCCCCATCTCGCGCCGCATCGGCATCGCCGAGGTCGAGGAGTGCTTCCCGGAGCACGAGGCGCGGCTCGAGGGGACGCGATGCCTCCACTGCTGGACGAACACGATCTTCGAGGAGAGCCCGGCGGACGGGACCGAGTGCATTCTCTGCGGCGGCTGCCAGGACATCTGCCCGGAGGACTGCATCGAGATCCTCCTCTCGGAGCGCGTGACGCGCCTCCCGGAGACCGCGTTGGAGCTCGCTCCCCTTCTCGCGGACGGCGTGCGCGAAGGCTCCGTTTTCATCAAGGACGAGGAAACGTGCATTCGCTGCGGCCTCTGCGCCGCGCGCTGCCCGGTCGGCACGATCACCATGCAGAGCTTCAACACGCCGGAGGGCGCCCATGTCTGACGAACCCGAACGAGGCCCGGGCCCCGGTCCCGCCGGGACCAGCCGGCGCGACTTCCTGACGCGGATCGGAGGAGGGGCCTGCGCCGTGGCGGGCGCCGGCTCTCTCGTCGTCACGCTCGATTACCTGAAGCCTAAGGTCCTCTTCGAGCCTCCGACCGTCTTCCACGCGGGCAGCGCGGTCGACTATCCGGAGGGAACGGTGCGTTTCAACCGCGAGCAGCGTGCCTACGTGATCGGCGGCAGCGGCGGCGTTTTCGCCCTGTCGGCGGTCTGCACGCACCTCGGGTGCATCACGCGATACCTCTCCGACGAGAAGGTCATCGCGTGTCCCTGCCACGGCAGCCGCTTCGACCTCGAGGGCAACGTCGTTCACGGGCCGGCGCCGCGGCCGCTTCCATGGCTGGAGGTCACGACGGACGCCGCGGGCAACCTCGTCGTGGACACGAGCATCGTCATCCCGCACGGAAAGGTGACACGGGCATGAGCGCGACCCGGGCCTCCCTTACGGACTGGCTCCGCGGCTCGTCGATCTACCGGTCGATCGTCCGCCACGGAACGGCCGACACGAATCGCAACCGTTCACTTCTCATCTTCGAGAACCTCTTCCTGCACGTGCACCCGGTCAAGGTGCGGGAGAAGACCCTCCGGTTCTCGCACACGTACTGGCTCGGCGGCGTCACGCTGGTGAGCTCTCTCGTCCTGATCGCGACCGGGATCCTCCTGATGTTCTATTACCACCCGTCGGTCCCGCAGGCCTACCGCGACATGAAGGAGCTGAACTACGTCGTCGACAACGGGCTGTTCCTGCGGAACCTGCACCGCTGGGCGGCGCACCTCATGGTCTTCGCGGCGTTTCTCCACATGCTCCGGGTCTTCTACCACCGCGCCTACCGGCCGCCCCGCCAGTTCAACTGGGTCGTGGGCGTCATGCTTCTCATCGTGACGCTCCTGCTCTCGTACACGGGCTATCTCCTGCCCTGGGACCAGCTCGCGTTCTGGGGAGTCTCGGTGGGCACGAACATGGCGAAGGAAGCTCCCCTCGTCGGCGAGAAGATCCGCTTCCTCCTCCTCGGCGGCAACGTCGTGTCCGAGAACGCACTCCTTCGCTTCTACGTCCTCCATTGCGTCGTTCTGCCGGTGGCCCTCCTGCTCTTCCTGTCCGTCCACATCTGGCGCGTCCGCAAGGACGGCGGCGTCCAGGGGCCGCCTACCGGCGCGGAAGACCTGCACCACCAGGAGGCGCCATGAGCGCCACTCCCGAGCTTCACGCCGTCGAATCGACCGACCCGCTCGCCGTCCCGCGCCGCGTGGCGCTGGTCAGGCCCGACACGAGACCGGCCGTTCGCCGCATCGACGAGCGGTTCGTGATGACGTTCCCCCATCTGATCGTCCGCGAAGTCATCCTGTTCCAGATCGTCGTCATCGCGCTCTCCGTCGCCGCGATCGCCTTCGACGCGCCCCTCGAGGGGATCGCGAACCCGATCGAGACGCCCAATCCCGCGAAGGCCCCGTGGTATTTCCTCGGCTTGCAGGAGCTCCTGCACTACTTTCCGCCGATCGTCGCCGGAGTCCTCCTGCCGGCCCTGGTCGTCCTCTCGCTCGCCGTGATTCCCTACGCGCGGATCAATCTCACCGCGGGGCCGCTCTGGGCGACGGGAGGCCGCAGGACCGCTCTCGCCCTCGGCGCGGTCACGGCCGCCCTCTTCATCCTCTTCGGCGCGTTCGGCTGCTGGCCGATCGCGATTCCGACGCTGCTGACGGCGGGGGCGATGTTCTCGGCCCGCGGAGGTGCGCGGGCCGGCCGCCTCCGGCGCGCGCTCCAACGCGTGACCCTCCCCGAGTGGATCATGACCTGGTTCGTCGTCATCGCGACGCTCCTCACCGTCATCGGCACCTTCTTCCGCGGCCCCGGCTGGACGTTGGTCTGGCCGTGGGTCGGGCCGATTTGAGGGGCAGGGCCGTGCCGCTCCGCCGCCTCTTCGCCGCCTCCAGCGTCCTCTTCCTCCTCGTCCTCGCGATCTCGCCCGCCAAGAACGCGCTCCGCTCCTACCGCTCTCTTCAGCGCCAATACCGCAAGCTCGGCTCCTCGCGCGCGCACAGCCTGAAAGCGGCGCAGGCCTATCAGGCGCGGCCCGTGGCGATCCAGCAGATCTGGCTGCGCGATTTCGACAATCGCGTCGACCGGTGCGAGACGTGCCACCTCGGCGTCGCCGATCCCCTCATGGCCGGCGCGCCGCGGCCTTTCGGCCTGCATCCCGGCACGCCGCACACGCCCGAGGCGTTCGACCGCTTCGGCTGCACGTCCTGCCATGGGGGACAGGGGCTCGCGACGACGCAAGGCGATGCCCACGGGACGGCCGCAGATGCCGGCCCCCCCATGACGCCTCCCGCCTTCATCGAGGCGGGCTGCGGACGCTGCCACCTTTCCGAGAGCGTGACCGGCGCGCCTGTGCTGTCGCGTGGCCGTGCCCTGATCGCACGAGCCGGGTGCTACGCGTGCCACGCCGTGCGCGGGCAGGACACGTTCCGATCGGAAGCCCCGCCGCTCGCGACCCTCCCGCTCAAGACCGGGGGCGAATGGGTGAAGCGCTGGCTGAAGGATCCGAAGTCGATCGACCCGAACGCCACGATGCCGAACTTCCACCTCACGAATCAGGCGATCGACGAGCTGTCGCATTTCCTCTTCGCCGCCCAGGTGCCGAAGGAGCTCGCAGCCCGGATCGAAGCCGCGGCGGCGGAACCGCCCGGCAGCTCCGCCAACGGCAAGAAGCTCGTGTCGGAGTCGCGTTGCATCACCTGTCACACCGTCGAGGGAAAGGGAAAGGGCTCGGCGCCCGAGCTCTCGAAGATCGCCTCCACCGCGTCGCCCGGCTGGCTGCTCGCGTTCCTGCGCGAACCGCAGGCCTTCAACCCGCGCACCGCGATGCCGCGCTATCACTTCAGCGAAACCGAGTCGCGCGACGTCGTCGCCTTCCTGGAGGACGAGTTCCGCGACTTCGACGCTCCGAAGGGAATTCTCGAGCCTCTGCGCGTGAACCAGAGTCTCGCCGAGAACGGTCGCAGGCTCTTCAGGCTCTACGGCTGCTTCTCCTGTCACGACCCCGCCGGATCGGCGTCGGAGAAGTTCGGGCCGGAGCTGGACGGCATCGGCGACAAGCGCTCCCAGTCGCTCGACTTTGGCCGCCGCACCGACCTCGACCGCACGTTGCCGACGTGGCTCGCCGCGAAGCTCGAGTCGCCGCGCTCGTTCGCCGACGGACTGAAGATGCCTTCCTACGGTTTCAACGCCGACGACTCCCGCGCCGTCGTCACCGCTCTCCTCGCTCTCGGCACGCAGAGTGTGCCGGAGCGCTACCGGTACGCGCCGACGCAGAAGCCGGCGCCCCTGCCCGGAGGAACGGTCGGCGGCCTCATCCAGAGCTACCGCTGCCTCTCCTGCCACCAGATCGGCGACCGCGGTGCGGACGTCTCGACCGCCCCGCTCACGTACGAGGGAAGCAAGGTCAAACGGGACTGGCTCGTCGACTACCTGATGCTCTCCTACACGCTGCGGCCGATCCTCGAGGAGCGGATGCCCGTCCTGAAAATGCCGAGAGAAGACGCGACGCAGCTTGCCGATGCTCTGCAGAATTTCTATCTCGATCCGTCGATCCCCGAGAACCCGTTCGCCGGCCGTCCGGCGTCGGATGCCGACCCCGTCGAGGGCCAGCGGCTCTACGTGGGCCTCGGATGCCGGGGCTGTCACATTCTCGGCTCGTCCGGGGGGTATTACGGGCCCCCGCTGACCGAGGCGGGCAGGAGGCTCAAGCCGGGCTGGACTTACGCCTGGCTCAAGGGGCCGCAACGCTGGAGGGCGGATGTCCGCTGCCCCGACTACGGCCTCTCCGATACGGACGCGCTCCGCCTGACCGCCTACCTCGAGACGCTCGTGCCGGCTGCATCCTCCGCGAAGACCGAGAAAGCGGCGCGAGGTGCCCGATGAGATTTAGGACGGCGACGCCCGCGTTGATCGTTCTCCTCCTCGCGCCGGGCGCCTGCGCCCGGAAGGCCGGGCCGGCGGCGGCCAAGGCGCCCGCCGCTGCTGCATCCCCCGCTCCGGCATCGGCCGCGCCGGCGTCCGAGGCGCCGGCGCCCGCGGCAGCGGCAGCCGCTGCACCGGCGCCCCTTCGGTACGAGGCCCGCCTCGGCAAGGTCACCTTCACGCACTACTGCCAGACGTGCCACGGCGAGACGGGCGCCGGCGACGGATTCAATGCCTTCAACCTGGATCCGCATCCGCGCGATCTTTCCGACCCGGAATTCCAGAAAAAAAAGAGCGACGCCGAGCTTGCCGATGCGATCCAACGCGGCGGGGCGGGCGTGGGTCTCTCCGCGCTCATGCCGCCGTGGGGACACACGCTGTCAGCCCGCCAGATCGACGAGCTCGTCCTCTACCTCCGCACGCTTCCGACACTCCGCAAGCCGGCATCCTGACGCAGGCGCGCGCGCGTATACGGCACGAGGCCGCCGGCGTCGAGGATCGCCTGGCGCGCCTTCGGCAGCGGCTCGACCTCGAACGCGCGGCTCGAGGTGAGGTCGAGGACGAGTCCTTCCTCGAAGACGAGCTCGTCTCCTTCGTTCGCCTCGAACGAAGGAGCCAGGATGAGCTTGAGCCCGAGGTTGATCGCGTTCTGCAGGAAGATGCGCGCGAAGCTCTGCGCCACGACCGCGAGCTCGAGTCCCTTGAGACACGAGGCCGCCTGCTCGCGCGAGGAGCCGCAACCGAAGTTCCGTCCGGCCGCGACGACCGATCCGGGCGGGACGGCCCCGGCGCTCAGCGCCGCCCGGAACGCTCCATGGTCGGCGAAGGCATGCGCGGGCGTCTCGGTCGGAAGGACCGTGGCCATGTAGCGCCCGGGATAGATGACGTCCGTCGAGACGTCGTTCCCGAGCTTCAGGATGACGCGTGGCATTTCAGCGCTCCTTTCTCGGGTCGGTGATGACGCCGGTCAGGGCCGATGCGGCCGCCACCGCCGGCGACGACAGGTAGACCTCGGCGGCCGGGTTCCCCATCCGGCCCTTGAAGTTACGGTTCGTCGTCGAGATCGCCGTCTCGCCGTCTCCCAGCGCCCCTTCGTGGATGCCGAGGCACGGGCCGCAGCCCGGGTTCATCACGACGGCGCCGGCGGCCATGAAGTCGCCGAGATAGCCGAGCCTGAGCGCCTGCGCGTAGATGCGCGCCGAAGCCGGGAAGACGAGCATCCGCGTCCCTTGGGCCACGCGGCGCCCGCGCACGATGCGCGCCGCCTGCGCGAGGTCGTCCAGCCGCCCGTTCGTGCACGAGCCGATGACGACCTGCTGGACGGGCGTGCCTGCGACCGCCGTCACGGGCTTGACGTTGTCGACCGTATGCGGACAGGCGACGAGCGGCGGCAAGTCCGAGACGTCGATCGCGACGACCTTCTCGAACTCCGCGTCGCGGTCGCTCGTGACGAGATCGAGCGGCTCGGTGACACCCGCCTCCTCGCGCAGATAGCGGACCGTCTCCACGTCGCCCGGCACGATTCCCGACGTGGCCCCAGCCTCGACCGACATGTTGCACAGGACGAGGCGGCCCGAGGTCGAAAGCCGCTCGATCGTCCCGCCCGAGAACTCGAGGACTCGGAAATTCGCTCCCTGAGCCGTGAGAAGGCCGACGAGATGGAGGATCAGGTCCTTGGGCCCGACGAGGTCGGAGAACGTCCCTTCGACCTCGACCCCGATCGTGGACGGCACCTCCACGTTGACGACGGTCCCGAGGGTCCACACGCTCGCCATCTCGGTGGCGCCGATCCCGAACGCGAATGCGCCGAGCGCGCCGTGGCTCGTGGTGTGGGAATCGGTGCCGACGACGACCATTCCCGGCCTCACGTAACCGTGCTCCGGAAGGATCTGGTGGCAGATGCCGCCCACGTCGCCGCGGATGTCGTGGAACTTCGCGATGCCGTGCTCGGCGACGAAGGCCCGCACGCGCTTCTGGTTCGTGGCGGTCTTCGCGGACTCCGCCGGGACGCGGTGGTCGAAGATGATCGCGATCTTCGAGGGATCCCACGGCCGAGCCGGAAGGCCGGTCCCCTCGTGGATCTCGAGGAACTGGTTGATCACGAGAGCCGCGTTCTCGTGCGACATCGCGAGGTCGACCCCCGGTTCGACGACGTCGCCTGCGTGGACCGAGGCGCGGCCCGCCGCGCGCGCGAGAATCTTCTCGACGGCCGTCATCTTCATCGCATGTCCTTTCCGTCGCGTGGAAGCGCGCGTGCGACCGCTTCGCCCATTTCGAGCGTGGTTGACGCGCCTCCCATGTCGTACGTCCGAACCCGGCCCTCGCGCAGCACCGCCGCGACGGCTTTTTCGACGGCGCGACCCTTCGCACCTTCGCCAAGCCAGTCGAGCATCATCTTCGCGGCGAGGATCGTCGCGACGGGGTTGACCTTGTTCTGGCCGGCGTACTTCGGAGCCGAGCCGTGCGACGGCTCGAAGACCGCGAGCTTTTCGCCGATGTTCGCAGAGGCGGCGAAGCCGAGACCTCCGACCATCTGGGCGCAGAGGTCGGAGATGATGTCGCCGTACAGGTTCGGGGCCACGAGGACGTCGTAGCTCGCGGGATTCTTCAGGAGCCACATGCAGATGGCATCGACGTTCGCCTCGTCCCTGAGGATGCCCGGGTAGTCCGCCGCTACCCTCCGCGCTTCCTCGAGGAAGAGCCCGTCGGACGCGCGGACGACGTTCGCCTTGTGGACGATCGTCACCTTCTTCCGACCGTTCGTCTTCGCGAACTCGAAGGCCGCGCGGACGATCCGTGCGGATCCCTTGCGCGTGTTGATCTTGCAGGAGATGGCGAAGGCGTCCGCGGGCAGCAGCTGGAACGGTGAGAATGCGGGGCTGAGCTTCGCGAGGATCGCGGAGAGCGCGGCCGGAACCGGCGAGAACTCGACGCCCGCGTAGAGATCCTCCGTGTTCTCCCGGAAGACGACGAGATCCAGCCCTTCCCTGAAGTTGAGCGGGTTTCCCGGATACGCCTTGCAGGGCCTCAGGCAGACGTACAGGTCGAAGAGCTGTCGCATGCGAACGACCGGCGAGCGATAGGAAAGGCCCCGCCCTCTCAGCTCCGGGACGAGCTCCGCTTCCGCGGCCGCCGTCGGCATCGACGTGACCGCGCCGAAGAGAGCCGCGTCGGCGTTTTTCAGCAAGTCGATCGTCCGGGCCGGGAACGCGTCCCCCTCGCGGCGCCAGAACTCCCAGCCGATGTCGCCCGGCAGGTAGACGGCGTCGAGGTGGACCGCATCGAGGACCAGGCGCGTCGCGTCCATGACCTCCCGCCCGACGCCGTCGCCGGGAAGCCACGCGATCCGGTATTGAGGCATGCACCCCTCCCCCGAAAGCATGACGCATATGCCCACGCTGTCGCGTGAGCAAGGTGCATCAAGATAGAGTCGGGCGATGAAGACGACGCGCCGCGAGTTCATGGAAACCGCAGGGGCGGGAGCGCTCGGCGCCGCCCTGATCCCGGCCATCACCTCCGCGCAGGCGCCCGGCGTATCGGAGAGCAACGTCTACGACGTGGCCGTCGTCGGAGCCGGAGTGTTCGGGGCATGGACCGCTTACCGACTCGCGCAAGCGGGGCGTCGAGTCGCTCTTCTCGACGCATACGGCCCCGGCAACGCCCGTTCCAGCTCCGGCGGCCAGACCCGCGTCATTCGCATGGGGTACGGCGACCAGGAAATCTACACGCGCTGGTCCATGCGCTCCCTGGACGCCTGGAAGTCGCTCCTCGGGCCATTGGGCCGGCCATCCGTGTTCCAGGAGGTCGGCGTGCTCTGGATGGCCCGCGGCGAGGACCCGCTGACGACCAAGACACTAGCGACGTTGAAGCGGCTCGGCGTCGTCCACGAGCGGCTTTCCCGCCCGGAGCTCGAGCGCCGCTGGCCGCAGATCGACTTCGGCCCGAACAACTGGGCTATCCACGAGCCCGACAGCGGCTTCCTGGTGGCCTTCCACGCAGTCCAGGCGGTGGTCCAGATGGCGGAGGCCGCGGGTGTCACGTTCCTCCAGGACGCCGTCGTCCCGCCGGTGGGCAAAGGCCGGCTCGGCTCCGTCGTGACGCGGTCCGGAAAGACCGTCCGGGCGGGCACGTTCGTTTTCGCCTGTGGTCCTTGGCTGCCGAAGCTGTTTCCCGATCTCCTCGGCGAACGCATCTTCCCCACGCGTCAGGAGGTCTTCTACTTCGGCCCCCCGCCGGGCGACGAGCGCTTCCGCGCGCCGGCGATGCCGGTGTGGGTGGATTTCGCCGAGGAAACCTACGGCGTGCCGGATTTCAAGGGACGCGGCTTCAAGGTCGCACCGGATCGCCACGGCCCCGCCTTCGACCCGGACACGGGCGCACGAGTCGTCACGCCGGAGACGCTGGCCACGGTTCGGAGCTTCGTGGCCCGGCGCTTTCCCGGCCTAAAGGACGCGCCGCTCGTGGGGAGCGAAGTGTGCCAGTACGAGAACACGTCCAACGGCGATTTCCTGATCGACCGCCATCCCGAGCGCGAGAACGTGTGGCTCGTGGGCGGCGGCTCGGGCCACGGCTTCAAGCATGGTCCGGCTCTAGGAGAGTACGTGACCTCTCGCATCGTGGAGGGCGGCGAGGTGGAGCCCCGCTTCAGCCTGGCCACGAAGCAGAAGGTCCAGAAACGGGCTGTGTACTGATCGAGGGCGCCCCGGAGTTTTCGAGGCGCCCTCCGCTCCGAAAGAACCTAGAAGTCGAAACGGCTCGCGATTCCGTAGGTCCGGGGCTGATTCGTGAGATAGCCGAAGCGGGCGCGGAAGTTGCGCTCCCGATCGTTTGCGAGGAGGGCCTTCTCGTCTGTCACGTTGTTGACGTAGAGGGCGATGTCCCAGAAGCCGTGGCGAACCCCGAGCCGCAGATTGAGAATGTCGTATGCCGGAAGCAGGGGGTCGAACGTGTACGCGGCCTGCGTAAACGGGCCACCGATCCCGGTGTTGCCGAACGTGGTGAGGCTCTGGACGCCGCTGAGCTCCTGATCGGAGAGCTGCGTGTACCGCGATCCGACGTGCTGATACGTGCCGGTGAGGTAGCCTTGGTAGCCCGGCGCGACGGGCTGCTGATAGGTCGCCGCCACGGCCGCCTGGAACTTCGGCACGCTCGGCAGGCGGTTTCCTTCGCGGATGCCGGTGAACTGGATCTGGCTCTCCGTTCCGGGGAACGTCGACCGGACCGTCGAGTCGCTGTAGCTTCCCGAGACCGAGAAGTCGAAATGCTCGTTCGGCGCCAGCGTGAACTCGAGCTCGCCGCCGACGCTCCGCGCCTTCGGGACGCTCACGATGATCCTCGAGGAGCAGGAGCCGACGGTCACGACGACCTGGAGGTCCTTGACGTCGACGTAGAAGGCGGACGCGTGGATCGAGCCGCGCCCTCCCATGAACGTCGTCTTCGCGCCGAGCTCGTAGTTCCAGGCCGTCTCGTCGTTCCACGTCTTGAATTCGGAACCGCCGAACGAGATGGCGTCCTCCGGATTGCAAAGCGGAATCAAGAGCGGGTCGTTCAATCCGCCGAGCCGGAAGCCCTTGGACACCTGGGCGTTGACCGTCGTCGAGTCCGTGACCTTGTAGCTCGCGATGAAGCGCGGAGCCACGCCATCCGCGCTGAAGCTGCGCCCCAATTCGACCGTCGGATCGGGGAAGACGGGGGCAAATAGGCCGTCGAAGATCAGATCCTTGTCCTGCTTGAAGTTGTAGTAGCGCAACCCAGCGGTCAGGCTGAAACGGTCGGTGACTTTGAACGTGCCTTCGCCGAAAAAAGCATACTGACGGTCCTTGTAGCGAATGTCCGAATAGTAGAGGTTGTCCTTCGGTGAGTACCGACCCTCGGCGACGAATACGGAAGTGGTTCCGGGCCCGAGAATCGCCGGGCATTCGAGGGTGCACAGATCGGCGAACCCCTTGACGACGAGCTTCTGCTGGTATGCCCGTCTGGAGTCCGAGTAGAAGCCGCCCACCACCCACTGGAAGCGGTCGTTCGCCGTTCCGCCGGAAAGACGGACCTCCTGCGTCCAGCCGCTGGCCTGTGTCGCGTCGTAGAGCGGCGAGTCGAGCCCGAAGATGTTCGCAGGAAGGCCAAAGCTGCCGCCGGTGACGCTGGAGGTGAGCGCGCCCGCATCGCGCACCACGGAGATGTTCCGGTTCGTGATCGACGTGACGGACGTCAACCGGACCTTGCCGAGGTCGTATTTCATGGTGAGGTCGCCGAGCGCGAATTTGTCGCTAAACGGCTCGGAGATCTGGGTGAACTGCTTCGTGCCGCCGAGCGTGACGGCGGGCCGTGTCGTCGTGTACGGGTTCGCGAGGATGTTGAACTCGTCGACGCGATTCCACCCGTCCATCGCCACCTTCTGATAGACGAAGCGCGGCGTCACGCTGAAGTTCTCGGTCGGAGTGAACGCGAGCGCGACGCGCGCGCCCTCACGATCCCCCGTGTTGACGTCCTCGTGGGTCGTGAATTTTCCGGGTGTCTCCGAGCCGAGCGGCTGCACCGCGTCCATCCAGCCCGCGAGCCGGTTGTAATAGGCCACGGCGCGAACGGCCGCGTTGTTCCCGAGCGGGACGTTGAAGCCGGCCTTCATGTTCCCACCCAGGCTGCCGTTCTGGATGCTGGAGCCGCCGAACTCGCCGAACGCGCTGGTCACTCCAAGCTCGGGCTGGTTGGAGATGTAGCGCACGGTGCCGCCTTCGGAACCGGAGCCGAACAGCGTGCCCTGGGGTCCGCGCAGCACTTCGACGCGGTTCATGTCGAAGAGGTCGATGTCGGGCGTGAAGAGCGAGAGCGAGATGGCCGACTCGTCGAGGTACGCACCCACCTGCTCCTTGACGCCCGGCTGGTCGCGCGCGATCTGGCCGGAGGAGACTCCCCGCATGGCGACCGTGCTCTGGCCGGGACCCAGGTTCTGCACGGTGAAGCCAGCCACGTTGGCGGCCACTCCCTCGATGCCATCGATGCCGCGCTCCCGGATTTCACCCGCGTCGGGGGCGGCGACGGAGACCGGCACGCTGGTCACCGTGTCATCACGCTTCATCGCCGTGACCTTCGTCTCCGCGGCGAACCGGAACTCGAGCGTGAAGTCCACGACGACCCGGGCTCCGGCCGCGACCGCGACGTCCCTCCGGACGCCGACGCGGAAGCCCTGCGTGTCGACGGTGACGTGGTAGACGCCCGGCGCGAGGCCCGCAGCTTCGTACACGCCCGAGGCGTTGGTCCTGACGACCCTCGTGGCATGGCTCTCTTGCTCGGTCACTGCGATGGGCGCGCCGCCGACGGCGCTGCCGGCCGAGCTCTTGACGGTGCCGGCGATCGTACCCGCCGCGGGCTGGGCGGAGGCCGGCGCGGCCGGCAGAGTGGTGAGCGCGGCGCAGGCCAGAAGGATTGCGATCCGTGGCTGGAGCATATGGCCTCCTCCATACTCTTCGCTTTTCACGAAGGTCTGTTGAATGGGACGGGCTTTGTTGCGCTCTTAATAGGGCGAGCTCCGATGTTTGTCAACTCGCTGAGCGCGGCCCCTGGCGATTTCGTTGACGCAAGGCGTCAGGATTGTCCGTTGGGACGACGGGCGTTCTCCTAATTGAGATCGAGACTCATCACATGGCTCGACGATATAGTCGGCCCCGGGAGGGAGCGAAGAATGAGCGGGGTACGGGTACTGGTCGGCACGAAGAAGGGCGCGTTCGTCCTGACGTCGGACGGAAAGCGCGAACGGTGGGACGTCAGCGGTCCGCACTTCGCGGGCTGGGAGATCTACCACCTCAAGGGATCGCCCGCGGACCCGAATCGGCTCTACGCGTCGCAGACCAGCGGCTGGTTCGGACAGCTGATCCAGCGCTCCAACGACGGCGGCAAGACCTGGGAGCCGGTCGGCAACAAGTTCGCCTACGACGGCGTCCCCGGCACGCACCAGTGGTACGACGGCACGCCGCACCCCTGGGAGTTCAAGCGCGTCTGGCATCTCGAGCCGTCGCTGACCGATCCCGACACCGTCTACGCCGGGGTCGAAGACGCCGCCCTGTTCCGCACGACCGACGGCGGGCAGACGTGGCAGGAGCTCGCCGGGCTGCGCGAGCACGGCTCGGGCCCTCGCTGGCAGCCGGGCGCCGGCGGGATGTGCCTGCACACGATCCTCCTGGACCCGAGCGATCCGAGCCGGATCTTCATCGCCATCTCGGCCGCGGGCGCGTTCCGCACCGACGACGCCGGCAAGACGTGGCGGCCGATCAACCGCGGCCTGCAATTCCGCAGCAGATCCCCGACCCGACTGCCGAGGTCGGCCACTGCGTTCACCGCATCGCGATGCACCGGTCGCGGCCGAACGTGCTGTTCATGCAGAAGCACTGGGACGTCATGCGCAGCGACGACGCCGGCGACTCGTGGCACGAGGTCAGCGGCAACCTGCCGACCGACTTCGGGTTCGCGATCGACGTCCACGCGCACGAGCCGGAGACCATCTACGTCGTCCCGATCAAGAGCGACTCGGAGCACTTCCCGCCCGACGGAAAGCTGCGCGTCTACCGCAGCCGCACGGGCGGAAACGAGTGGGAGGCGCTCACGAACGGCCTGCCGCAGCGCGACTGCTACGTCAACGTCCTGCGCGACGCGATGGCCGTCGACTCGCTCGATTCGTGCGGCGTCTACTTCGGCACGACCGGCGGGCAGGTCTACGCGTCGGCCGATGCCGGAGACAACTGGGCGCCGATCGTCCGGGATCTACCGGCCGTGCTGTCCGTCGAGGTCCAGACGCTGCCATGATCCGGGTCGTGCTCCCGGCGCATCTGCGGACGCTGGCGCGCGTCGGCGGCGAGGTGACGCTCGACGTCGAGGGTCCCGGTCACGCAGCGCTCGGTCCTCGACGCGCTCGAGGCGCGCTACCCGATGCTGCGCGGGACGATCCGCGATCACGTCACGCGAAAGCGCCGGCCGTTCGTGCGGTTCTTCGCCTGCGAGGAGGACCTCTCGCACGAGCCGCCGGACGCGCCGCTGCCCGACGCGGTCGCGACGGGAGCCGAGCCGTTTCTGGTCGTGGGGGCGATGGCGGGAGGGTGAGCCGTCATTCTCCTATCGGGCGAGATAGCCGCCGTCGATCGGGTAAGTGTCACCGGTGACGAAACTCGCGCGGTCGCTGCTGAGCCACGTCACGAGCTCGGCCACTTCCTCCGCACGCCCGAGACGGCCGATCGGGTGAAGCGCCACGAGCCCTTTGAGTGTTTCCGCGGGTATCCCGCCGAGCATCGGGGTGTCTATGTATCCCGGTCCGACCGAGTTGATGCGAATGCCGAGCGGCGCAACCTCGAGCGCAGCGGCCTTCGTCAGACCGAGCACGCCGTGTTTCGCCGCCACGTAGGCGGAGCTTCCCGCCTGCCCGGCCCATCCCAGGATGGAGGCCATGTTGACGATGGCGCCGCCACCCGCTTCGAGCATGCGCGGAATCTGCGCTCGCATCGCGTAGAACACGCCGGAGAGATTGACGTCGATGACTTTCCGCCAGCCCTCGACGGTCATGTCGGCGACCGGGTTGATCTCACCACCGATGCCGGCGTTGTTGCAGGCGATGTGCAGCGCACCGAAATGCCCGATCGCCGTCTTCACGAGAGCTTCGTGGTCCTCCGCTTTCGACGCATCGGCTCGCACGAACACCGCCTTTGCGTCGGGCGTCGCCCTTTCGATGAGTCGAACCGTTTCCTTCCCGCCAGCTTCGACGATGTCGGAGACGATGACGCGGGCGCCTTCGCGCGCGTACGCGAGAGCCACGGCCCGGCCGATACCCGATCCGGCGCCCGTGACGATGGCCGTTCGATTCTGGAGATCCATGGCGGTTCCTCCCTGCTGGTTCCGGCCAGCTGCGCGGGAAACGTTGCCGAGCCCGTGGCTCAGGGAGCTGAGCAAGCTCCTCGTCCGCCTCAATACCCGACGGTGAAGTGCTGTCAGCTCCCCCGCATGCTCCCCGTGCGGGCGAGGTTCCGGTGCCAGGCGAACGCCTCGTCGAGGAGGTGCGGCGTGTGCTTGCCGCCGGATGCGGCGGTGGCCCTCCGGAGGTAGTCGCGGAGCATGGGGCGGTAGTCCGGGTGGGCGCACCTCTCGATCACCTGCACCGCCCTCTGCTTCGGCGAGAGGCCGCGCAGGTCCGCCAGCCCCTGCTCGGTCACGAGAACGTGGACGTCGTGCTCGGTGTGGTCGACGTGCGTCACCATCGGGACGATGCACGAGATCGAGCCCTTCTTCGCGGTGGACGGGGTCATGAAAAAGGAGATGTAGGCGTTCCTCGCGAAGTCGCCCGAGCCGCCGATCCCGTTCATGATCGCGGTCCCGCTCACGTGGGTGGAGTTGACGTTTCCGTAGATGTCGGCCTCGATCATCCCGTTCATCGCCAGGCACCCGAGCCGGCGGATCAGCTCGGGATGGTTCGAGATCTCCTGCGGACGGAGGATGAGGCTATTTCGGTAGCGGTCCATCTGCGCGTACAGCTCGTCGACCTTGTCCGGGCTGAGCGAGAACGCCGTAGCCGACGCGAAGCGGAGCTTCCCCGAGGTGATCAGCTGGAGCATGCCGTCCTGCAGGACCTCGGTGAAGGCGGTGAGGTTCTCGAACGGTCCGGCCTCGAGGCCGAAGAGAACCGCGTTCGCGATGTTCCCGACGCCGGACTGGAGGGGAAGCAGCTCTTTCGGCAACCGCCCCTTCTTCACTTCGTCCCCGAGGAACTCGAGGATGTGCCCGGCGATCCTCTTCGACGCCTCGTCCGGCGCCGAGAACGGGGCGTTCCGGTCCGGGGCGCTAGTCTCGACGATTGCGATGATCTTCTCGGAAGGACAGGTGAGGTACGGGGTCCCGATCCGGTCGGACGAGCTGACGAGCGGAATCGGCTTGCGGTGCGGAGGAAGCGCGAAGCCCTGGTAGACGTCGTGGATCCCTTCGAGCTTCTCGGACTGCCACGAGTTGACCTCGAGGATGACTTTTTCGGCGTAGTCGAGCCAGACCTTGTTGTTCCCGATCGACGAGGAGGGGATCAGGTCGCCGTTCTCGCGGATCCCGGTGACCTCGACCAGGGCGACGTCGAGCTTGCCGAGGAAGCCCGAGCGGACGAAGGCGCCGACGTGGGAGAGGTGGATGTCGAGGTACTCCATGTCGCCGGCGTTGATCTTCTTGCGGCAGATCGGGTCCGACTGGTACGGGAGACGCAGCTCCACGCCGTCGACCATCGCGAGGGCGCCGTCGAGCTCAGGGGCGGTGGACGCCCCGGTCCAGACGCTCACCCGGAACTTCTCGCCCCTCAGGTTGGCGTCCATGATCTGCTTCGCGAGGGCCACGGGAACCGCCTTCGGGTAGCCGGCCCCGGTGAACCCGCTCATCCCCACCGTATCCCCTGCGCGGATCATCGCGGCGGCTTCCTCCGCCGTCACGACCCTCTCGAGAAGCGCCCTGTTCAGGATCCTTCTTCCTGACATCTGCTCATCGCTCCCTTCCCAGAATGGCCCGACGACCGCCCCGCCCTCGAGGTCCGGACGGTTCCAAGGACGAGGCTACTCCCCCGCCCGGGTGAGGGCGCTGCCGCTCATCGGGCGGGCTCTGAGGCCTCGGGGGCGATGGAGGCAATCACCTCGCGTGCAGAGCAGGCTTTCCGAATCGAACGGTCGGCGGCAGGTACCTCTCCAGGCTGGAGACGCTCGACGCTCGTACGAGCGAAAACGTCACGTGCTCGGCGCTGAGGGAGAGGAGCGCCTTCGCAACCTTGCTGGACGCGTCGATGGAGCATTCGCATCGATTATCGAACTGCGATTCTTCGGCGGCCGGGCCAGTCTGTTCTGACGAGCTATTTCTCGTCGTCAGCATGTCGCTTAGCGATCACTGGAGTGGTGGTCCCACCACTTCCATCCTGTACTTTTTCATGAGCGCTCGGTTTGTCTCCGCATCCACCCCCTGCCGTTCCTCGAACATCTTCTCAAACCCCCCTGGCGCCACGCCTTCCAGCAACACGCCAGGCTCCATCCCGACGTTTTGGAAGGTGTGCGCGGTCCCTCGAGGGACGAATATGACGGACTGAGCGGGCGCGCTCATGATGCGGTCACCGAGCTTGACCCTAAACTCCCCGCTCACAACGTAGAAGAACTCGTCCTCCGCTTGGTGGATGTGCGTGGGCGGCCCGCTCTTGGGCGCGATGGTCTGCCGAACCAAGCCGAGCGCTCCGCCGGTTTGGTCTCGTGTTGCCACCAGTTCCGTGACATCCGCTTCTCTTCCCTTAGGCCCGGAGAATCGAGGTGCACCGCCTGGCAAAACGACAAACCCCGCTCCTGCGGCGGCCGCGGCTAGAAGCAAAACGGGAATTACAGTGGCAGGAGTGCCGAGACGCAGCGTCATGGCTTGGTCCTCCTTGTCAAGTGTCTGGATAAGAGCACCGTCCCAACCGCCTATACGATGACGATACGCCTCACCTAGACGCCCGTGCAGCGCGCGGCTTTTCGGCTCCCGGTTAGGCCCTACGGTGGCCCTACTCCAAAGGGGAGACCTAAAGTGGTGGAGCATTCGTATCGATAGTCTTCCCGCACTCTGTTTCTTCGGCACCTTTGCAGCCATAGCGACCGGTTACTTCGTTTTCCTCAGACACGATCGGTACGTCTCGCGGTCGTGCCGCTCGCGCTGGCGACCGTTGCATGGGTCTTGCAGGCCCGCTTCCGAAAGAAAGTCTTTTATCAATCCCCACAGAAGGTGTTTAGTACCGTGGAACGGGAGTTCCCGTCTATCGTCCTCGTTTTCACGCTTGCGCTCGCCGCTGAACTCGATATCGTTAGGCAGGTAAGTTCATCGTGCTTCTGGTCCTGCGGTGGCCCCCACGCGCGCCCCTTAGAGGAAACGGTTCGTGACGCCGGAACCTGCGGCCCCCTCACTGTTAACCAGCGCCGAGTTCACGATTGAAGGCGAGAACTTTTCTCTGAAATCCCGGGTGACGGTGCCGGCGGGGCTGGCGCGCGTGAGTGACCTTCTGCCCGTGGCCCGCGCGCTGTCCGATGCCGTCGTGCGCGAGACGTGCCAGGCGGTCGAGGGGGCGGGCGAGAAAATCTCCTGCAAGAAAGGTTGCGGGGCTTGCTGCCGGAACTTGGTGGCCATCTCCGAGGTCGAGGCCCGGCGCATCGCCGCCGTGGTCGAACAGCTCCCCGAGCCGCGGCGCGACACGATTCGCGCCCGGTTCGCCGAGGCCCGTCAGCGCCTGGACCGGGCTGGGCTTCTGGACAAGTTGCTAGCGGCCGATCGGGCTACCCACGAGGACTACACCACGCTGGTGAGCAACTACTTCCAGGAGGGAATCCCCTGTCCTTTCCTGGAGGAAGAGTCGTGCTCCATCTACGACGAGCGGCCGCTCACATGCCGGGAATACCTGGTAACCTCGCCGCCGGAGAACTGCGCGAGGCTCGGTTCCGAGGGCGTCCGGCGGGTGCGGCTGCCGCTGCGTGTGTTCAACGCGGTGGCCCGCTGGCAGGTGCCTCCGACGGAGCACTTTCTGGAACGGTGGGTGCCGCTGATCCTGGCCCCCGAATGGGCAGCGGAGCACCCGGATGACCCGCCTCCCAAGCCGGGTTCGGAACTCCTGCGGGAACTGCTACATCACGTCGGCGGCTAGGCAAACCGGACGGCGGACTCGGTTGCGCTCGCCGAACGCGATATCGTTAGGCCATGCTGGGGGCCTCGCTCTTGCAGTACCAATCGTCTTCGGCACCTTCATATTCTTCGCAGTCAGCTACTGGGCAGGCGATGTGCTACAGCAGCACATCGCACCCACCGCCCGGCCTATCTATTTCATCGCATGGGCTTGCATCGCGGCAACATTAACCCGGACTTGCTCCAAATCCGGTCTTGACTACCCACACGCGCTAGCGGCTGATGTGTCCGCGCATAGTCTGCACTTCGGCGAGGGTAAACTGGGGATGGTTCGGGGAGGTGTAGCCGTACATGACTCGGCGGTTTGCGGAATCCGCATAGAGGTCGTCGCATCCCAACGAGTGCCCAGTCTCGTGGCACAGCGAGGGGATGAAACAGTCGCCGGGCATGTCGTCTTCGAAGATGCAGGTGTTGCCAGGAGTTTCGGTGAGGGCATCGGCTGAATCCGCTGTGAATAGCCTCCGGACTCTCCTCGTATCGCGGTCCGACTGCTCGACCCTCCATACAAAATATATGTTGAGGTTGGCGTTCCGGTCGTTGCGGGAGCGGATGTAGTTCCATTCGGCCCAGCCTGCCGGTATGACGGCCGGAGTGCTTGCGGTACGGTCCAGGATCATTGTACCCAGGTCCGTGAAGAAACTCGCCCAACTGGTTCCCAGCGATACCATCTCGATGGCCGCTTGGGGTCGATAGATGCGGTTCATTGCGTCAACCACGTTGGCCACCGACACCCCGTGGGGCAACACCGGCTCGAAGTTCTCCGGCGCGCGGCGGGTGCGGTGATGGGCGCTGTCTTCGACGAAGTGGAATTTGAGCTTCCACCTCTTGATCCTTGTCACAATTACTCTGAGCTCGGCGTAGACTTGGCCGTTGCCGGCAATTGCCCGGACGGTGGTTGTCGTTTCCGCCACGCCCCGCAAGATCAGGAGGCGATGGTTGGTGGGTATGGGTTGGTACGCCACGAATCGAATTCCGCGGCCGAGTTTTCCCCCGAGGAAGCTCAAGTCCACGACCTGCACGGCCGCCGGGGCTTGGGACACGACCCGGCAGCTGTTGGCGTTCTCCAGCAGCACATCGGCGTCTTCACCCAGCGGAACGATCAGGGTCGGCGGAGAACTGTAGAAACCGGACACAGGCCGCGCTTCCAACCATCTGGCCATCCCTTGTTACCTCCTTGCCCCGTTACTTGCGGGTCTCGACGAAGAAGATAGGTCAAGCCGAGTTGAAGAAGATCAATTCGTCGCGAAGAGACGGCGTCAAGAGCATTGTGAAGCAATTGATCGTCAGGGGTCAAGGAAACTGGATCGCCGGGCACCAGCCGTGAGAGCTGGGTCTCGGGACACACGAGCTGAGAGATGTCCTCGAGCCGCTTATCCAGCGCCTTGATCTGCACTGTGATGGCTCCGATGGTTTCGAAGGCCGGCGTCAGCGTCTCGTGCAGATCGCCGAGCAGCTCGGGCGTGGCACGCTTGTGAAAGCCGATGGTGTTCACCTTCGGGATGCGGATTCCGAATCCCTTCGTTCTCCTTCGCGCGCGTGCTCGATCCCGCGCGCGGCACGGCCCGCGCCGCGCCCCGAGAACGGGGAAGAGCACCGGGAGATCTCGCGCGCCTGCGGCGCGCGCCGCAGCCCGGAATTGCGCCTCAGGGCCTACCGTTTGTTCGGTGGCGGGCCATTCTGGGCCACCGCGGCCTTCACGAGTGCCTTGAACGCGCCCGCGTCGACCTTCTCCCCTTCGTGGATGTCGATCGCCCTTCGCGTGTTGCCTTCCAAGCTGGAATTGAAGAGGCGTGCTGGGTCTGGGATCCCGGCCCCCCGGGCGAACGTGAGCTTCACGACCTTCGTGTACGCCTCGCCGGTGCAGACAATCCCGTGGTGCGACCAGACCGGATTGCTCCACTTCCACTCCTCGGTCATCTCGGGGTCGGCTTCCAGGATCAGCGCCCGCATGCGGGCCAGGGTCTCCCCGCGCCATCCGACCAGCTCGCGGATCCGCTGGTCGATGAGCCGGGAAGCGGGTTTCCCGGTCACGCCTGCCTTCGGCGCGGCGATCGCGGCCGCCTTCTTCAGCGCCGCGTCGACCCGCGCTTTCCGCTTTGTCTTCGGGCTCTTCATCGGCGTCCTCCCTGCATGCCGTATCACTGTACGTCGCGGGAGGGAGGTTATCTAAAGTGGTGGAGCTGAACGGGATCGAACCGTCGACCTCTTGAATGCCATTCAAGCGCTCTCCCAACTGAGCTACAGCCCCACGCGGGTCCGGAGAGAGCGAGAAGGTAGCACCGGGCCGCGGGGCGGTCAAACGAGCGCGGGGAAGGTAGGATCGCCGCCCAGGAGACGCCTATGCGATGGAACGAGGGCGAACAGAGTCCGGACATCGAGGATCGGCGCGGCGAGGGCGGCGGATTCAGGCTTGGCGGTGGAGGCTTCAAACTCGGGTGCGGCGGCATCATCCTCCTCGCGATCCTCAGCCTCGTCTTCAAGAAGAATTTCTTCGCGCTTCTCGACACCAGCTCCGGCGGACCGCCCGCCGTCGATGTCACGCGCTCCGGCCCGCCCGTCTCGCAGTCGGCCGAAGACCAGCAGCGCGTGAAGTTCGTCTCGTTCGTCATCGAGGACGTCCAACGCACCTGGGAAAAGGAGTTCCCCAAGCTCGGCGGAACCTATCAGCGCGCGAAGCTCGTCCTCTTCCGTGACGCGACGCGCTCGGGCTGCGGCTTCGCCGAGGCGGCGATGGGGCCGTTCTACTGTTCGGCCGATCAGAAGGTGTATCTCGATCTCGGCTTCTTCGACGAGCTGCGCTCGCGCTTCGGCGCCCCGGGAGAGTTCGCCGAGGCCTACGTCATCGCGCACGAGTTCGGCCACCACGTGCAGACGCTGCTCGGAATCGACGAGAAGGTCCGCCACGCCCAGGCCGAGCGCCCGTCCACGAAGAACGAGCTTTCCGTGAGGATGGAGCTCCAGGCCGACTGCCTCGCCGGCGTCTGGGGGCACTCGACCGGCGAGCGGAACATCCTGGAGAAGGGCGACGTCGAGTCGGGCCTCGCGGCCGCAGCGGCCGTGGGCGACGACCGGCTTCAGAAGGCCGCGACCGGGAGCGTACACCCCGAGTCGTGGACGCACGGCTCGTCGAAGGAGCGCACGGAGTGGTTCACGCGGGGGCTCCAGACGGGTCAGGTAGGAGCCTGCGACACCTTCGCCCGCGCCGCCCGCTGACACCGTCCCCCATCGAACCCGGGGTCGTCACCGCCGCAGCCATAGAATCTCGCGAGCCCTCGATGAAGCGTCCCCGATGAGACGGCGCATTCGCGCTCTCCTTGCACACCCGGCCCTCCGGATCCTCCTCTTCGAGCGCTTCCTGATCACCGGGTCGGCGACCCTGGCGTTTTCGGCGCTGGCGATGGGGCACGTCCAGCTCTCGGAGATCCCCGCCCTGATGGACCTGAGGATCCTGACGCTCTTCCTGGTGCTGACGGTCGCGGTGGAGCTCGGGAAGGCCTCCGATCTCTTCGACCGGCTCGTCGTCGCCGTCATCCGCCATGTCCGCTCCTTACGGGGCCTCGCCTTCGCCATGATCGCCGTCACGGCATTTCTCTCGTGCATCCTGACGAACGACGTCACGCTGTTCCTCGTCGTGCCGTTCACGATGCTGTTCCGTGACGTCGAAGGGGTCGTGCTGCACAAACTCGTCGTGCTCGAGGTTCTCGCGGCGAACCTCCTCGGGGCTCTGACCCCGATCGGAAACCCGCAGAACCTGTTCCTGTACGCGCGCGGAGGTTTCACCTTCGGCTCCTTTCTTCAGGCGCAAATTCCCCTCATCGGGGTCTCGTTCGTGCTGCTCGCCGCCGTAATCCTCGTCCTCGTCCCGCGGCGCAGAATCGATCCGCCGGCAACCGCAGTGTTCGACGTCGACCCGATGCTTTCCGCCGGCTTTTTTCTCCTCCTCGCCGCCGAGATCGGGAGTCTCTTCGGTCGACTGCCGCATCAGGTCCCGCTGCTGCTGGCTCTCCCGGCCGCGCTCCTCCTCGGGCGCCGACTCCGGGACGTGGACTTCTCGATCGTGCTGGTCTTCGCGCTGCTCTTCATCGGGATTCCCGGCCTCGAGCGGGGCCGGCTCTACCATCGACTCGATCCCGGGAGGATCTTCGGCCACCACGCCGTCGGGCTCCTCCTCTCGGGTGCGCTGCTGTCGCAGGTCGTCTCCAATGTTCCGGCGGCCCTTCTCCTCGCGCCCGCGGCCTCTGGCCCGCTCGGTTTCCGCGGGTTGCTCTACGGGGTTACGGTCGGAGCGTGCGGGAGCCCCATCGGCTCCATCGCGAACCTGATCGGCGCCCAGATCTACCTGGCGGAGGGAGGAGCGCGACGATCGTTCTGGCTCTTCTTTCTCGGAGTCTCCTGCGTCCTCCTGGTCGTGCTCGTGATCTTCGCGGCGTTCCTCTTGCGGCTCGAAGGTTGACGCCCCGCCCGGGCAGGCCTGGACAAGCGTGTGATGCAGGGTACGAGAGTCGCCGTCCCCCGGCGGAAGCATGTAAACCCGGCAAGCGTCTTGCACGTCCCCCGGGATGGAGGTGGTTCCTTGAAGAAGACACCCCTGGTTCTCCCCGTCGTCGCCGTCCTGTTTCTCGCCGGGTGCTCGAGTATCGACACGCACGTCGATTACGACCGCGGCGCAAACTTTTCCTCCTATCACACGTTCGCGTTCAAGGACGTCCGGGAAACCCGGAATCCGATCGGCATGAGAAGGGTTCGAACGGCCATCGTGAGGACTTTGACCTCCCGCGGATACTCCGAGGCTCCGGGTGGGACGCCCGATCTGTGGGTCGTCCTGCACACTCGCGCGCACACGCAGACCCAGGTCACGACTTGGAACACGGGCTGGGGCTGGGGCTGGCGGTGGCGCGGCCCGTACTGGAGCTCGGCACGCGTCGAGCAGATCCCGGTCGGCACGCTGATGGTCGACCTCGTCGACACGAAGGCCAAGGAGCTCGTCTGGCGCGGCAGCGCATCGCGCGTCGTGGACCCGGACGAGTCGCCGCAGGCGCGCGAGGAGAAAGTACAGGAAGCCGTCGACAAGCTCTTCGAAGGATTTCCTCCGAAGCGCTAGGCCTGCACTCCACCCTCAGAACGCCGCTTCGAGCCCCGCCAGGAAGCGGCGTCGTGGCGCCGGAAAACCGCTCGCTTCGACGTAGTCGCGCCCGAGGAGATTCGTCGCACGGAGGAACGGCGCGAGCGAGAGCGCGAGCGACGGCAGCGTGAGGGCGGCGTCTAGTCTCAGGTACGACGGATTCTCCACGAGCACCGTGAAGTCCGCTGCGTCGCGGTCGGGGCGTTTCCCCACCCACATTGCCGTCAGGCTCACGGAGCCTCCCGAGACGAACGCCGTCGCCCAGGTCGCGGACGCGCGATGCCGCGGCCGCCTGATGAGAAACGCGCCCGTGCCGCGATCCTTCGCGTCGAGGTACGTGTACGAGGCGCGGACGGAAGAGCGCGCCCCGACGGGCGTCCGAAGAACCACCTCGACGCCTCGCGTCCGCGCGCGCCCGATGTTCTGGTTCAAAGACGCCGCGGCGTCGTAATCGATGAGATCCCTCAGGTCGTTCCAGAAGCCCGAAACCTCCGCGACGAGGCTCCCCGAAAGCGTCTTCTCCAGTCCCAGCTCGTAGCCGTTCGACTTCTCGGGACGGAGCGACGGGTTGCCGGAGAACGGGTAATAGAGCTCTCCCGTCGAGGGCGCGCGAAACGCGGATCCGGCCGCCGCCCGCAATTTCAGCGACGGGGTGACGCGCCACGCGACCGTCGCGCGCGGGCTCACGGCGCTGCCGAACGCGCTGTGGTCGTCCCAGCGGACGCCCGCCGTCAGGAAAAGCCGCTCGCCCGCGAGGGCGATCCGATCCTCGCAAAAGAGCGCGAACGTGCGCGTCGACGCGTCCTCGAGAGCCACGCCGAAGTTGCTCTCGTTCGAGACGAGCGTGCGTTCCCAGTCGGCTCCCGCGGCGAGCCGCTGCGCGCCGAGCATCGACGTGAAGACGAGGCGCGCCCCGGCGCGCCTCGCGTCCGTGGAGGACGAGGTGAAGCCCGCGTCCGGGTCCGAGAACGCCGGACTGTCCTTCACCCAGCGGAACGAGGCCTCGACGGAGGACCCCGCGGAGAGTGCGAGCGAGACCGGCGCCTCGAACGTCGTCGTCTGGTTCGTCGTCGCGCGGTGCGGCGTCGCGGTGCCGGACGAGAACGGGATTCCGGTCCGGCCTTCGTCGCGACGCGCGACGAGCCCCACGCGCAGGGCGTCCGTGAGAGAGGCGGTGACGCTGCCCGACAGGTTCGTCGCCTCGAAGAACTCGTTCGGAGATTTGCCGTCCGTGAGCGCGCGCCGGAACCCGGCGGAACCCGTCAGCGGCCCGGAACCAAGCGCGACCTCGGCGAACGCCTCCTTCGCGGAGGCGTTTCCGAGCGCGAGCGTCGCGCGGCCGGAGGCTTCCCCTTGCGCGGCGCCCTTTCGCGTGAAGATTCGCACGACGCCGCCGATCGCCTCCGAGCCGTAGAGCGCCGAGAAGGGCCCGCGCACGATCTCCACGCGCTCCACGTTCGCAACGGACAGCGCCGAGAGATCGGTGCCGCCGAAATAAGGGCTGTTCAAAGGAACGCCGTCCACGAGAACGAGCGTCTGCGTGGAGCTCGTCCCGCGCAGGAAGAGCGACGTCACCGTGCCGGGGCCGCCGGACTGCACGACGTCGAGGCCGGGCACCGTGCGCAGGAGATCGAGGACAGTCGTCGCCTTCGACTCCGCGATCTCGGCCGCATCGATCACCGTCGCGGCGACGCCGAGGGACGCGGCCGATTCCGGCTCGGCCTCGGCCGAAACGACGACGCCGGCGGAGAGCTTCGCGGCTCCGGGCGTCGGCGCGGGCTGGGCGAAGAGAGCGGTCGCGAGGGACAGGGCCAGGCCGCACGACGACCTCAGAAGAAGGACACGGGACGCCATGGAACACCTCCGCTCCGCTGGCTCCGCCTTCCCATCGGAAGGCGGCGGCGTTTCCGGCTGGACGCCGGAACAGCCGCGACTTCCCGAGCCCCGGAGAAGGCGTAGCGAGAACGATGTTCCTCGAGCAGGTCTCCTGGCTCCCGGATCGTCCGCGCCCGGCCCCTTCCCGGCAGCGCGACCGGCCTCTCGGGACCGATCTCTCGCCGCCAGTGGATCTCGCCGGGCGCGTCCCCGGTCACAGTGGCGGGGGCCGCGCGGGAATCTCACCCGCTTCCCTCTTCACGTGATGCGCACGGGCGCCTCACGTTCGCCCCCCGGAGGTCACGAACTTTCAGGGGACTCGAAGATGATGAAAAGAGCCGTCGAGACCTTAGCACGCGGCCGCGCCGCGAGCGAGGCGGGCCGCGGGGCCCGATCAGCCCTTCTTCTGCTTGCTCTTCGGGTTGTTGAGCGCCTGGAGAAGAGAGGTGCCGAAGCCGGAGACGGACGGCGCAGCCGCCTTCTCGCGCTTCGCGGTTTCCTCTCGGTAGCTCTTCAGCTCGCCGCGGTCAGCCTCCGCCTTCGCGCCCGACGCCGAGAGCGAGATGCGCTTCTTCGCCGTGTCGACTCCGATGACCTTCACCTCGACCTTCTGGCCGGGAGAGAAATGGCGGCTGACGGTGCCGGGCGGCACACCGGACTCGGAGTTCGGGATCAGGCCCGTGAGCCCGGGCTCGAGGCGCACGAACACGCCGAACAGCGCGACGCTCTCCACCTCGCCCGACGCGACGGAGCCTTCGGGATGGCGCTCCTGGATGCCCTCCCACGGATTCGACGTCGCGACCTCGCGCAGCGAGAGCGACAGCCGGCGCTGCTTCGGGTCGACTTCCTTCACCCAGCCCTGCACCGTCTGGCCGTCGGCGACGGACGGATCCTTGAGCGTGACGCCGAGCGGCAGCGCCGAGACGTGCACGAGGCCGTCCACGCCCGGCTCGACCTCGACGAAGAGGCCGAAGTCCGCGTGGCGGGCGACCGTGCCCGTGAACGACGCGCCGGGGGCGAAGCGCTCCCGCAGCGTCTGCCAGGGATCGACCTCGAGCTCCTTCATGGAAAGCGAAATGCGCTTGCCCTCGCCGGCCAGCTTCGTCACCTTGACCGTGACCTCCTGGCCGATCGTGAGGACGTCCTTCGGGTGCGCGATCCTCCGCCGCGAGATCTCCGTGACGTGCACGAGGCCGTCCACGCCGCCGAGATCGACGAACGCACCGAAATCGGTGAGAGAGCGGACGCGGCCCGGCAGAACGGCTCCCACGGCGATCTTCTCGCGCGTCAAGGCGGCCTTCTCGTCCTGCTCGTCCCGGAGGAGCGCGGCGCGCGAAACGACCACGCGGCGCCCGTCCTCGGAGTATTCGAGGACGCGGAAGTCGTACGTCTGACCTACGTGGGCCGCGAGAGCGGATTCCTCGTGACGGCCGAGGTCGATCTGCGAGACGGGGCAGAAAGCGCGGAGGCCGTGGGCCCCTCCGATCATCACCTCGAAGCCGCCCTTGTTCCGCGCCATGACCTTCCCCGCGACGGGAATCTTCGCCTCGGCGGCGGCCCTGAGCTCGGCCTTCGTGCGATGCCCCACCGCGAGCTTGCGAGAGAGACGCACGTCCGGGCCGGCCTTCACGACCACCGCTTCGATCCGGTCGCCCACCTTTTCGCCCTCGAGCTCCTTCAGGTCCATGAGCGCTTCGGACTTCCCGCCGATCGAGACGAGCACGATGTCGGGCGTGATGCCGGCGATGGTGCCGTTCACGACCTGCCCCTCCAGGAGCTTCTTCCTCGGGGCGGCCGCGTCGGCGGCGAGGGCGGCCTCGAATGTCTTGCGGTCGGCGGACTCGGCGGCTTCGACGGACCGGGCGATGAGAGTCTGGGGCACGGATCGTTCTCCTGGCCCGCCAAACGAGATTCCCCCGGAAAAAGCGTCCAGGGCTGCGGGACCGCGGATTCTATCCGAAGCGGTAAGATGAGACTTAGTCTCCGGCAGGCTCCCCCGGGGCCCCGGAGAAACCCCTTCTTTGGAGGAGCGGTGGTATGGCCGAATCGGGTGTCCTGACAGCCGCGGGCGCTTCGCCGTCCGAGGCGGCCGCGACGATCGCGAGGCTCGCCCCCAGCCGGGACGAGCTGAAGCGCTGGTACGCCCTGATGCATCTCGGCCGGCTCCTCGACGACAAGGCCCCGAACTACCTCAAGCAGGGCCTCGGCTGGTCGTATCACGCGCCGTGCGCGGGGCACGACGGAATCCAGGTCGCGCTCGGAGTCACGTTCCGGCCCGGACACGACTACCTCTTCCCTTACTACCGGGACCTCACGACCTGCCTCGCCGCCGGCCTCTCGACCGAGGAGATCCTGCTGAACGGGATGTCCAAGCGGGACGACGTCGCGTCCGGCGGCCGGCACATGTCGAACCACTTCGCGAAGCCCGAGATCCACGTCCAGAACGTCTCGTCCTGCGTGTCGAATCACGCGCAGCACGCTGCGGGCCTCGGCCGCGCGCTCCGAACCTACGGGTCGGACGCGATCGTCTTCTGTTCCGTGGGCGAGTCGTCCACCTCCGAGGGCTACTTCTACGAGGCCGTCAACGGCGCCTCGCGCGAGAAGCTGTCCGTGGTCTTCGTCGTGCAGGACAACGGCTACGGCATCGCCGTTCCGAAGAGCGACCAGACCGCGAACGCGTTCGCGGCGGACAACTTCTCCGGGTTCCTGAACGTCAGGATCTTTCACTGCGACGGCAAGGATCTCTTCGATTCGCTGCGCGCCATGCGCGAAGCCGTGGCGTTCGCGAAGTCGGGCGCGGGCTGCGCCCTGGTACACGCCGAGTGCGTGCGCATCCACTCGCACTCCAACTCCGACCGGCACGAGCTGTACCGTTCGTCCGAGGAGCTCGCCGCCGCGAAAGCCCAGGATCCGCTTGCGCGCCTGCGCCGCGTGCTCGTCGAAGGCGGCGCCTTCTCGGAGGAGGAGATCGCCGCGATCGAGGACGCGAACCAGAAGACCTACGAAGAATCTGCCGACCGCGCCCGCCGCGCGCCGGACCCCGACCCCGCCTCGATCCTCGAGCACGTCGTGGCCGAGCCGTGGGTGCCGGAAGGCGACGGCCTCGCGACGACACCGCTCACGCCCGAAACCGTCGACGGGAAACCCACGATCGAGATGTCGCTCATCCAGGCGCTGAATGGAACCCTCAAGGAGATGTTCCGCGAGAATCCCGACACGTATCTGTGGGGACAGGACGTCGCCTACAAAGAGAAGGGCGGCATCTTCAACGTCACGAAGGGCATGCAGCAGGAGTTCGGGGCGAAGCGGGTCTTCAACGGCCCCCTCGCGGAGGACTACATCCTCGGCACGGCGGACGGCTTCTCGCGCCTCAACGACAAGATCCGCATCGTCGTCGAAGGCGCCGAGTTCGCCGACTACTTCTGGCCCGCGGCCGAGCAGATGGTCGAGATGTCCCACGAGCTCTGGCGCACGAACGGAAAGTTCGTTCCGAACGTCACCGTGCGCATCGCCTCGGGCGGATACATCGGCGGCGGCCTCTACCATTCGCAGAACATCGAGGGGTGGCTCGCGACGCTGCCAGGCATCCGCATCGTCGTGCCCGCGTTCGCGGACGACGCCGCGGGGCTCCTCAGGACGTCGATGCGCTCCCGCGGGATCACGCTCTACCTCGAGCCCAAGTTCCTCTACAACTCCGCTCAGGCCAAAGCGCGCGTTCCTCCGGAGTTCGCCGTGCCGTTCGGAAAGGCCCGGCGTCGCCGCGAAGGCCGCGATCTCACGATCCTCGCGTACGGCACGCCCGTGCACTTCGCGCTGGAAGCGGCCGAAGCGCTCGCGAAAGACGGGAAGAGCGTGGAGGTTCTCGACTTGCGCTCGCTCGTGCCGCTCGACTTCGACGCCATCGCCGCCTCCGTGAAGAAAACGTCCCGCGCCCTCGTCGTCCACGAGGACAAGGTGCACGGCGGCTTCGGCGGCGAGCTCGTCGCGCGCATCGCGTCCGAGCTCTTCTCTTACCTAGACGCCCCGGTCGACCGCGTCGGCTCGACGTTCACACCCGTCGGCTTCAACCGCATCCTCGAGCGCGCGATCCTCCCGAACACGGAGAAGGTCCTCGCGGCGGCCGAGAAGACGCTCGCGTACTGACCGAGAGTCATCCTCGTGACGGCGCCGACCTCCGCCCGCGACCTCCTCCGCCACTCCCTCGCGACGCTCGCGTACCGCGCGGGCAAAGTGCTACGCGACGCGCCGGCAGGCTTCGAGACCTTCTCGGTCGCGCCCGGATCGCGCACGCCCGGACAGATCCTCGCGCACATGGGCGATCTCTTCGACTGGGCGCTGCACCTCGCGAAGGGAGCGCAGGTCTGGCACGACGCGACGCTGCTTCCCTGGGATCAGGAAGTCGCGCGGTTCTTCACCGCGCTCGAGGCGTTCGACCGGCATCTCGCGTCCGGCGCGGCGCTGCCCGACGGCTTCACGGAAGACAAGCTCTTCCAGGGCCCCGTGGCCGACGCCCTCACGCACACGGGACAGATCGGAATGCTGCGCCGCCTCGCGGGCTCCCCCGTGCGCGGAGAAAGCTACTTCCGCTCCGACATCGAGCTCGGGCGCGTGGGTCCTGACCAGGCGGGGCCGGTCCGCGAGTTCGACTGACCCGGCGCCTGTTCAGAACGCGAGCGCGACGTAGAACACCGGTCCGCTGTAGTGGTAGCGAACGTGCGTCAACGTGTCGGAATCGCGTGTGTAGTCGATGCGGGTGTAGTTGTAGCCGCCGCCGATGCCGAATCCTGGTGTGATGAAGAGATCCAGCGTCCCCGTCGCCTCGAGCATGCTGCCCGTCGACCCGCTGATCGTCGCCTTGAACCCGCGCGCTCGGGCGTTGAGGAAAAGCTGCGGCATCAGCGTGAACGTGAAGTACCCCTCGAGGGCCGGGATCGGCGCCGTGAGGCTCTTTCTTTCGCTGACGGCGGAGGTGACCACGGTGCCGGTCGGTCCGACGTACGACCCGACCGCGTCGAGGGAGGCCCGGTTGAAAAAGACGCTCGCGCCGAGTCCGAGGCCGATCTCGAGATCGCCGTTGTTGACGAACGAGTATCCGTAGTAGAGCTCGGCGACGCTGACGTCCAGCGCCGAGTCCACCTCGGCTCCCACGGAATACGTCACCCCGTTGAACACGATCTGCCGCGAGAGGATCTGCGCGGCCGAGCGGTTCCACTGCTGGTAGGCGAAGTCGAGCCGCGCGTGGCGCCCGAGGCGAAGGTAACCATCGGCCTGGAGAGCGAACTTCTTCTCCGCGAGCCCGAGGTCGCTTTCGAGCGCGATCTCGGTACCCGGCACGGTAACCGTCCCGTATTGAACGGTTGTGTCGAACGTCGGGTAGAGCCCGCCGAGGTTCAAGCGGAACGTCTCGTCCATGCCGCGCTGGTGCTTGTAGAAGGCGCTGGACCCGCTTTGCGCCACGGCGCCGCCGGCGAAGGAAAGGGAAGCGGCGACGACGAGCCAAGCGAAAGGCCGGACGGCGAGCCTTGCGGTCATCTGGACTCCTTGTTTCCCCGAGGAGCGGGGAAACTCCCTCGCCCAGTGTAAGGCCGCCGTCGCGCGAACTACTCGGGGATCCCTGGGACAAACGAGCCGTCGTCCGTTCCCCGTCCGGGTTGGGGGCCGTCGTTCACGACGGAGTACGCGGCGAAGGGCACTGGAGCGTACGGGGCGAGCGGAGTCACGCGAGCCCATGCCCGCGTCGTTCCCGGCGCGAGGTCGTTAAGGACCGAGTTGAGTTGCCGCTGCTCGAAGCCCGCGAGGACGAGATCGTCCCGAGAGGCGACGAGACCTCCCGTCATGCCGTCGATGATATCGACTCGGAACTTCATCGGACCCGAGACGAGGTTCAGAATTCCCAGGTTCGTGCGCGTCCGCGCGTCCTGCCTCAGATCTGGCACGACCGCCGAAAAGGCGTCGAGCGGATCCTGCGGCGTCGCCGTCTCGAAGACGCCATAGGAAGATCCTCCGGAGACTCCGCTCGAAACCCTGATTCCCGCGAAGACTTGCGGAAAGCCCGATGCGCGCAAAAAAAGCGGGCTCACGACGCCGGCGCCTGCTGCCGGAGCGCCCGGGAGGCCCCGGCTTCGCAGCTCCGCGAAGAAGTCTGGCACGTAGAACGTCGCGCCCGGAGCCAGCGTCTCTTCGAGGACCGTGCCAGTCGTCACGAGCGTTACCTTTAACATCACCGGATCGACTCCAGGATTCGTCGCGACGAATTCCGTCGCATATCGCGCGGTCTGGACGGCGCTCGGCACGACCCAATCGGTCTCGAACGCGGCCGACTCTGGCACCGCCGGGACGAACGACCCGTCACTGCTCACCGCGTCGTTCACGGCCGCCCAAGCGAGATACGGAGCGTTGCCGGCGACGCGCGTGATCCGCGCCCAGCCGAGCTGGACCGGCAGGCCCGCCACGGCGAGGACACGGCCGATCTGCGAGAAAGCGCCCGGTTGGAGAACGACGTCCGGCAGAACGACCGGCGATGAGGCTCCGTCGCCGGGGTGGACCTCGACGCGAAGCGTTACCAGCCCGTCGGTCGGGGCGCCGGCGTTCACGAGCGCAAGGTTCGTCCGGTCCTTCGCGGTCTCGACGAGCCACGGGATGACGGACGGCCCCCTGAGGAGCGAGACAAGCGACGACCCTCGATACGCGACGCCCGCGCCCGCCGGCGTCGTCGTTCGGACGGAAGCGGTTACGGCACCCGGCGACGAGGCTCCGGTCACCTCGATGCGCAGCGTGCCGACGACGTTCCCTTCGGTCGCGATCGGAAGGCCTCCGTCGCGCAGGAACCCCACAGCCGATGGCGCGAAGAGCTGTCGGCCCGGGGCGAGATCCGTCTCCACCGTCCCGCTCCCGCCTCCCGCCGCGGCCGTGTAACGAAGAGTCGCGTGCACGGGCGTCGTCCCGGCGTTCGTCAGGAGCAGGTCGGAGTCGAAGCGCGAGCCGAAGAGCCCCGTCGTCGAGAGGAGGACCGGCACGACGACGACGTCGGTCCGCACTCCAAAGAGTCCGAAGATCTGGATCCTGTCGGCGCCGGCACCGACGAACTCGGGCCGGCCGTCGCCGTCCCAGTCGACCGCTCCGAAGAGCGTCATATGCGTGTTCGGCAGAGTCAGCGTGCTCTCGCTGAACGTGCTTCCCGCGAGCTTCCAGATTGAAAGAGACCGCTGCCCCTGAATCACGATCTCGGGCCGACCGTCGCCGTCGACGTCGAAGAGGAACGGGTCAGCGTTCCCCCCGAGGGTGGCAAGCAGGTGGAACTTCCCTCCGCCGTCGTTCTTGTAGATCGAGAAAGGGAAGAAGGGAATCGGGTACTCGCTCCGAAACAGGATCTCGGGGAGGCCATCGCCGTCGAGATCCGCGAGCATCAGCTGAAAGGTGTAGTAAGAGGAGAGGTTCGAGGGCAGAAGTGTGAAGGTCCCGTCTCCCGCGCTTCGCCAGATAGACACGGATGCTCTGGTCGGCGCGATGACGAGATCGGCGAGGCCGTCGGCGTCGATGTCGCCGGCCGTCATGCTTTCGACGCCGCCGAAAGTCGTCACAGTCGTGGTGCGAGGAGGTGCGAACGCGAAGGCGCCGGTCGAGAGAAAGCAGGAAAGGACCGCCGAGGGGACCTGGTCCGACTGCACGGCGACGAGGTCGGTGCGGCCATCACCGTTCAAGTCGCCGGCCGCGAGCCACCATGGCTGGAAGCTAGTGGCGAGCGTCGCCGCGAGAACGAAGTGTCCCGCCCCATCGCCCTTCAGAAACTCGATCTGGTTCGTGCCCGTGATTGCGACGTCCAGGAACCCGTCGCCGTCGAAGTCGGCGAACGCGGCTATCTTGTTTGCCGTGTCGTCGGGAAGGTCGGAGATGATCGGTTCCGAAACCCGCCCAACCGGCCATACCCGGATCGAACGTAAGGGCGCCGCCAGGTTCACGAGGAATTTAGGCCCGTTCTGCGCGAGGCTCAGAACGAAGACTCGCGGCAGGCTCGAATCGGCGATGGCTCCGGGCAACTCGGCGACGACGTTCAGGTCCTGTCCGGCTGCAGAGAAAGCCGCGAGCAGGACAAAGGCAGCCACGGCGAGGAGGAAGGCGCGCATCTTCCTCCTGGAAGTGTCCTCCCGTTCGGGACGCCTAACACAAGAAAAACGGGCGCCGAAGCGCCCGTTCCCAAATTGGCAATTGGAATTGGGTCTCAGTCCACGTGCGCGTGCTTCTTTTCCGCGAGCGCGCGCACGGTCGCGCCGGGGAGAGTCCCGTTGATCGAGACCGTGTCCTTGTCGCGCGAGACCGTGAACTTGCGGAGCACGGAGACCGTCTCCGGCGACTTCTCCTGCGCGGCGAGGCGCCATGCCGCGAGCACGCCGCGGAGCGCGTCCTCCATGAGGCCGGCCGTCTCGGTGTCGTTCGCGACTCCGGTCGCGGCCAGCTTCAGGGCGTCACCCTTCGTCGTGGCCTGGAGCGCGAGGAACTGGACGGATTTCATGGAAGACACGAGCGCCGTCGCGGCGTCGTCGCCCGAGGCCTGGGCCTGCGCACGCCGCGCGGAGTCCTTCGCCGGAATGCGCGAAACGTCCACGAGCGCCCAGGCCGAGGCGCCCGAGTCGATGCGCGAGAGGTGACGGCCGAGGCCCGCGCCCGACCTGAAGCCGGTGCCTCCGGCGCTCCGCTGGGCGAGCGCCGTGACGACGGCCGCTTCGGAGCCCGCGATCACGAGGCTCTTGCTCGCGAAGGCGATCGCCCCCTGCTCGTGACGCGAGGCCTTCGTGCTCTTGTCGGGCAGGAGGAAGTAGTCGCCCGCGGGCGTGGACTTCTTCGTCGCGCCCCGTTCGAGGAGAGCTGTCGAGAGGCGGGCCGGATCGAATCGTCCTTCGAAGAGCACGAGGCCCCAGCCGTCACTCCCGCCCGCGCCCTTCGGCGAGCCGGCCGCGACCACGAGATCCACGTCCTCCTTGGGGTTGAGGCGCGCCTCGTCGAGGAAATGCTGGGCGTCGCCGGCGACGCAGATGTGGTCCGTGTCGGAGAAGAGCCGCGCGGCGAGCGGGCTCGACCTGAGATCGGCGACGTGGATGACGCCCACGGACGCCGCGTCGGCCGGGACGAGCGCGAGCGCGTCGTTGCCGTTCGTTGCGGCGGCCGGAAGCGCGAGGGCGGCGGCGAATGCGAGGGCGGACGGAAGAACGGCGAGTCTCTTCATGGTCAGAAGTCCTTTCTCCGGAATCTCAGGCACGCGAGGGCGAGGCAGACGGCGCCGAAGAGGCCCGTCGTGACGAAGGGTTGGAGCGTGAGGGCGTCGCGCATGCGTCGCGGCCCCTCGTCGCCCATGACGAGCGCGACGACCGCGGCGCCGAGCTGGGCGGTCTTCGGGAAGATCCAGTAAAGACCCTGGACGAGCGCGGCCGCCCACTCGGCGGACAGCGCGGCCGCGATGCGGTCGTGATTCGCGAGGATCGCGGAGAGGAAGAACACCGCGAACGTCGCCATGATCGACACGGCCGTGGAGGACGTCAGCGTCCCGACGAGGAACGCGAACGCCATGAGAGCCGCGATTCCGAACAGGATGATTCCCGCCGCGAGGAAGAAGCGGGGGTGCACGAGATGCGTCTTCCAGATGACGAGGAGCCACATCGCTCCGAGGAGATAGACGACGTTCGAGGCCGAGAGCAGCATTCCGCCGGCGTAGCGCGATAGGAGAAGCGGCACGCGGCCCACGGGGCGCGAGAGATAGAGGTCCACCGTGCCTTTCTCCATGAGGCGCGGCACGAGATGCGCCGTCGCGAAGATCGCGAGGAACGTCCCGACGACGTAGAGGAAGCCCGCGAAGCCCGACTCGAACCCGAGAACGAGCCTGTCGAGGTCCACGCTCTGGCCTCCCATGCGGACGTTCTGGCCGAAGATCTTCGCGCCGGCGAGCGCGCCGTTCACGACGTCGAGGTTCACGGCGACGGCGAAGAGCAGGATGAACAGCGACGACAGCGCAAAGTACGCGACGAGCGTCCACCGCGCGGCGGCTTCGCGGAAGACTTCTTCGATGTTCGCGGCGAGGGCTCGCATCTCAATGCCTGCTGCTTTGGCGGCTCATGTGTTGCTGTTTCTTCTTAGAAGGTGAATGGGCGCTAGGCATCGGGAGCCGCCTTCACGAGATCGACGAACACGTCTTCGAGGGTGGATTTCTCCGGCGTCAGCTCGGTCAGGAGCGCGCCGCGGGCGCGGGCGACGTCGATGAGGGCGTTGAGATGCTGCGTGTCCCGGGCGAGGACGCGGAGGTGCCCATTCACGCGCTCCGGGCTTGCGCCCTTCTCTTGGAATTCGGCAATCAGATCCTCGGTGAGCGGAGCCGCCACCAACCTGTAACCCTTCGAAGAACTCTTCTCTTCGTTCCTCTTCGTGAGCTCCTCGATCGTCCCCATCGCCGCGACCTTGCCGTTGCGGAGCACCGCGACGCGGTCACACGTGAGCTCGATCTCGGAGAGGAGGTGCGAGTTCAGGAGAATCGCGCGCCCCTTCGCCGCCTCGGCTTTCAGCAGATCGCGGATCTCGCGCCGGCCCACGGGGTCGACTCCGTCCGTCGGCTCGTCGAGCAGGAGGACCTCGGGCTCGTGCACGAGCGCGGCCGCGAGGCCGAGGCGCTGCGTCATGCCCTTTGAGAACTTCTTCACCTTCACGTCGACCCAGTCCGAGAGCTTCACGCGCGTGAGCAGGTCCTCGATCCGCGGCGCGAGCGCGCGCGGCGCGACGCCCGACATTCGACCGAAGATGGACAGCGTCTGACGCGCCGTGAGGTAGCCCGGAAAGCGGTGACCCTCGGGCAGGTAACCCACGCGGCGGCGGCTCTCCGGATCGTCGACGGATCTCCCGAGGAGCGAAGCGCTCCCGGCCGTGGCGTGCGTCAGGCCGAGCAGAATCTTCACGGTCGTCGTCTTACCGGCTCCGTTCGGGCCGAGGAGGCCGAACAACTCTCCCGGCCGGACCGCGAAGTCGATGCCCGAGAGGGCTTTCACCTCGCGGCCGCCCAGGCCCGCGCGGTAATCCTTCCGAAGCCCCCGGACCTCGATCGCGGCGGTCATGTCGTCCCCACGCCCATTGATACGGCAACGCGCCCCGGGAGTTCCCGGTAACGGCCGGATGGGGCAAAAACCCGGTGCTAGCATCTTTTTCCTCGGAGGACGCATGACTCCATCCCGGCGTGAGTTCCTGAAGACCTGCGCGTCCGGGGCCGCCGCCTGGGCGACGCTCGGCCTCGTTCCCGGTGAATTCCTCGTCTCGCGGTCGGAGGCGGCAACGCTGCCTCCCGAGACGCTGCGCGAGCTCGCCGCATTCGCCCTCGAGCGCGCAAAGAAGGAAGGCGCGACGTACGCGGACGTGAGGATCAACCGCTATCGGAGCCAGGTCGTGACGCTGCGCTCCCAGACGGACCTCGCGACCGGGAAGTTCAACCACGTCCCGGCCGTCTCCGACTCCGAGACGTTCGGCTTCGGGATTCGCGTTCTTTCGGGCGGCGCCTGGGGCTTTTCGGCCTCCAACGCCGTCACGAAAGACGAGATCGCGCGCGCCGCCCGGGAGGCAGTCGGGATCGCGAAGGCGAACGCGCCGCTCCTGAAGGATGCCGTCCGCCTCGCGCCGGTCCCGGCCTACACGGATTCGTACACCACCCCGATCGCGAAGGACCCGTTCGACGTGCCGGTCGCCGAGAAGCTCGAGCTCCTCCGCCGCTCGAGCGAGGAGGCGAGGAAGGTGCCCGGCGTCTTCTCGACGAGCGGTTTCGTCGCCCAGCGCGTCGAGCACCGGTTCTTCGCATCGACCGAGGGGAGCGTCATCACTCAGACGGTCTTCCAGATCGCACCGGAGTTCTCGGCGACGGCCGTCGAGCGCGGCCGGAAGCAGAAGACACGCACGTACCGCCCGAACGCCTCGACGGCCGGCTACGAGGTCGTCACGCGCGCGGACCTCGCCGGCAACGCGCGGCGCGTCGGCGAGGAGGTCGTCAACCATCTCAAGGCGCCGTCGGTCGGCCCCGGGAAGAAGGACCTCGTCCTCCTCCCGACGCACCTCGCTCTCACGATCCACGAGTCCATCGGGCACTCGACGGAGCTCGACCGAGCGCTCGGCTTCGAGGCGAACTTCGCGGGGACGTCGTTCCTCACGACGGACAAGCTCGGGAGCTTCCGCGTCGGCGCGGATCTCGTGAGCTTCAACGGAGACCGCATCCGCAAGGAGAGCCTCTCGACCTGCGGCTGGGACGACGACGGCGTCAAGACGCGCCAGTTTCCGATCATCCGGAAAGGCATCTTCGTCGGCTACCAGACGATCCGCGACCAAGCCCACCGGATCGGCCAGAAAGAGTCCATGGGCTGCTGCTACGCGGACTCGTACGCTTCCGTCCCGTTCCAGCGCATGCCGAACGTCTGGCTGGAGCCCGGTCCGGACGGCACGACGCTCCAGGATCTCGTCGGGGGCATGGAGGACGGCATCCTCATCGACGGCCGCGGCTCGTACTCGATCGACCACCAGCGGTACAACTTCCAGTTCGGCGGCGACGCGTTCTGGGAGATCAAGGGCGGGAAGGTGGGCGGCATGATCGCGGACGTGGCCTACCAGAGCCGGACGCCGGACTTCTGGCAGGCCTGCGACCGCATCGCGGGCGAGGCCGCCTGGGAGAACGTCGGCCTCAACGCGGACGGCAAGGGCGAGCCCCAGCAGATCAACGCGATGAGCCACGGGTGCTCGCCGGCGCGGTTCCGGCAGATCAACGTCCTCAGGACGGAGTAGCGCGATGAGCTGGACGAAGAAGGAAGCGAAGAAGCTCTCCGACCTCATCCTCTCCTTCTCGAAGGCGCCCGAGTGCGAGGTTGCCCTCACGGAGACCTCGCGGACGCACACGCGCTTCGCCGCGAACGAGATCACGACCTCGGGCGCGGCGCACGACCTCTCGATCTCGATCACGAGCCGGGGCGAGGGGAAGAGCGGCACCGTCCGCGTCAACGACGTCGACCCCGATGCGCTCCGAAAGGCCGTGGCCCTCAGCGAGGAGCTCATGCGCTCCGCGACGCCGGACCCGGAGTTCGTCGCCGGGCTCCCTCCCCAGACCTATCCGGAGATCCGCTCGTTCCACCAGGAGACCGCGCGCGCGGGCGCTCTCGAGCACCGCCCCGGCGTGAAGGCCGCGCTCGACGAGGCGCGCGCGCGAAAGCTGACCGCCTCAGGCTTCTCGGAGGCGGTTCTGACGACATCCGCGATCGGAAACAAGAAGGGCAATTTCGGCTTCCACGAGGGGACGGCGGCGTCGTACTCGACGACGATGCGCACGGCGGATGGCACGGGCTCCGGATGGGCCGGCTTCGAGTCGCCCCGCTTCGGGGACGTGAAGGCGGCGGACCTCGCCGCACGCGCGGCGAAGAAGGCGCTTGCCAGCACCGCGCCCAAGGAGCTGCCGCCCGGCGCGTACACGATCATCCTCGAGCCGCGCGCCGTCGCGGACCTCCTCGGAACGTTCTTCTTCTCGCTGACACGGCGCTCCGTCGACGAGGGTCGGAGCTTCCTGTCCAAACCGGGCGGCGAAAACCGCATCGGCGAACAGGTCTTCGCGCCGATCGTCACACTGCGTTCGGACCCGTTCGACCCGAGGCTCGCGGGACGGCCCTGGATCGCCGGAGGCGCCCGCGGGTTCCTCGGATTCGGCGGCTTCGGCGGCGGCGGCGCCGCGGGCCTGCCTTCGCGCAAGACGACGTGGGTCGAGAAGGGAGTCGTCAAGGCCGTTCCGGTCGACCGTTACTGGGCCGCCAGGAACAAGCTCGAGGCGCTTCCGTTCTCGGGCAGCGTCGTCCTCGAGGGCGGCTCGGGCACGGTCGACGAGCTCGTTCGGGGAACCGAGCGCGGCCTTCTCGTGACGCACTTCTTCTACATCCGCTCCGTAAACCCGCAGACCGTCCAGCTTACGGGTCTCACCCGTGACGGCCTGTGGCTCGTCGAGAAGGGCAAGGTCGTCGGGCCGGTCCAGAACTTCCGTTTCAACGACAGCCCCGTGAACGTCCTCAAGAACGTCGAGGCGATGAGCGCGTCGGAGCCCGCCGGGACGATGATCGCGCCGGCGATCCGCGCCCGCGACTTCAAGTTCACGTCCAAGAGCGACGCGGTCTAGGGCGGCCGGCCGGGGAGCGAACGGCGTGGCGGACCAGATCGAGGCGCTTCTTTCGGTGAGGGTTCCCCTGCGCCTCCTCGCGGTCGGGGCGACGGAAGGGCCGGGGCCGGCTCCGATCCTGATCGGCATGCACGGCTACGGGCAGGACGCCGATTCGCTCCTCCCCGTTCTCCTCGGCGTCGCGCCGCCGGGGTCTCTCGTTCTCTCGCTCGAAGGGCCCGAGTCGGCCTATCTCGAGGGCACGAGCACCTCCGCTCCGCGGCGCGGCTACCACTGGGGCGTCTCGACGCGCCCGGACGACAATCGCGCCGTCCACCGCGCCTGCGTCGCCGAGGCGATCTCGTGGGGTCGCGCGCACGGGGGCGACGCGAGGCGCGTCCTCCTCTTCGGCTTCAGCCAGCCCTGCTCCTTCAACTACCGCCTCGCGCTCGCCCCGCCCGACGGCGTTCCTTTCCGCGCCATCGCGGCGATCTGCGGCGGCATTCCCGGCGAATGGACGTCGAACGAGCCCGGCACCGGCGCGTCGCGCGAGACGGACGTCCTCCACGTCTCGACGGGCGAGGACGAGATCTACACTCTCGACAAGCTCGCTCACACCCTTGAGCGCCTCGCGGCCCGCTTCCGGAGCGCCACGCACAGCCTCTACGACGGGGGGCATCGCGTCCCGTCGGCCTCGGCGGACGAGGTGCGCGCGTTCCTGGCGGCGCACGCGTGAGGAAAGCCTGACACTCCGGATCAGCCGGAGGCGGACAGGCCGCAAATGAAGCATCCGCACCGTCGCGAACCCTTCCGTGGGCCGTCTAGAATCTCAGGTTGCCGTTCGGAGGGCGTATGACCGACAGTTTCAAGACCCGGGCCAGCCTGAAAGTCGGGCCGGCGAACTACACGTATTTCAGCCTCAAGGCGCTCGAGAAGCAGTTCCCGAAGGTCAAGAAGCTCCCGTTCTCGCTCCGCATCCTCCTCGAGAACCTCCTCCGCCACGAGGACGGCCGCACCGTGACGAAGGACGACATCGAGGCCCTCGCGACCCGTGACGTCAAGAAGTCGACCGACCGCGAGATCGCCTTCCGCCCCGCGCGCGTTCTGCTGCAGGACTTCACGGGCGTCCCGGCCGTCGTCGACCTCGCGACGATGCGCGAGGCCCTCGGCGAAATGGGCGGCAACCCCGAGAAGATCAACCCGGTCGCGCCGGCCGACCTCGTGATCGACCACTCGGTGATCGTCGACCAGTTCGCGACGTCGCAGGCCTTCGGGAACAACGCGAAGCTCGAGTTCGACCGCAACCGGGAGCGTTACGCGTTCCTGCGCTGGGGACAGAACGCGTTTCGCAACTTCCGCGTCGTCCCGCCCGACACGGGGATCTGCCACCAGGTGAACCTCGAGTACCTGGCGAGCGTCGTCTTCACCGGCGAGGGGAAGACGGCCTACCCGGACACGCTCGTCGGGACCGACAGCCACACCACGATGATCAACGGGCTCGGCGTCCTCGGGTGGGGCGTCGGCGGGATCGAGGCCGAGGCTGCGCTCCTCGGCCAGCCACAGTCCATGCTGATTCCGGACGTGATCGGCTTGAAGCTCGTCGGGACGCTCCCGGCGGGCGCGACGGCCACGGACCTCGTCCTCACGGTCACGCAGATGCTCCGCAAGAAGGGCGTCGTCGGGAAGTTCGTCGAGTTCTACGGCCCCGGCGTCGCCGCCCTCGCGCTGACCGACCGCGCGACGATCGCGAACATGGCGCCCGAGTATGGCGCGACGATGGGCTTCTTCCCCGTCGACGCCGAGACGATCAAGTACCTGAAGTTCACGAACCGTCCCGCGAAAACCGTCGCGCTCGCGGAGGCCTACTGCAAGAAGCAGGGCCTCTTCCGAACGAAGGAGTCGCCGGATCCGGTCTTCACGGACACGCTCACCCTCAACCTCAAGGACGTCGAGCCCTCGCTCGCGGGCCCGAAGCGCCCGCAGGATCGCGTGCCCCTCAAGGATTCGAAGAAGATCTTCAGAGAGAGTCTGAAGAATTTCTTGGAAAAGGAATGTGCAAACGTCGATCCGAAGGTGATCGGCAAGTGGCTGAGCGAGGGCGGTGACGGCGGAATGACCGCGCGGGGAACCGCTCTCCAGCCGTCCGCGCCCGCGCCCACTTCGGCGGCGGACCCCGCGCTCTCGGCCCCTCCCTCTTCCCCTTCTAAGAATCTTTCTTCCTCTTTTTCTTCTCCCCTCGGCGCCCTGACGAAGACGGCGCCCGTCCGCGACGGCCGCGTCACATACGACCTTCCGCAGGGGGCCGTCGTCATCGCCTCCATCACGTCGTGCACGAACACCTCGAACCCGTCCGTCATGCTCGGCGCCGGCCTCCTCGCGAAGAAGGCCGTCGAGCGCGGACTCTCGGTCAAGCCGTGGGTCAAGACTTCGCTCGCGCCCGGCTCGAAGGTCGTCACGGACTACCTGAAGGACGCGGGGCTCATGCCCTACCTCGAGGCCGTCGGGTTCCACCTCGTGGGTTACGGCTGCACGACGTGCATCGGCAACTCGGGCGCGCTGCCCAACGCCGTCTCCGAGGCCGTGCGCACGGGCGACATGGTCGTGGCGGGCGTCCTCTCGGGCAACCGCAACTTCGAGGGCCGCATCAACCCGCAGGTCAAGATGAACTACCTCGCGTCGCCCCCGCTCGTCGTCGCGTACGCGCTCGCGGGCGAGATGGACAAGGACCTCACGACGGAGCCGATCGGGACGGACAAGAGCGGCGCGCCCGTCTACCTCAAGGACATCTGGCCGACGCCCGAGGAGGTTCGCTCAACGATGGCGAAAGCCGTGAAGCCCGAACAATTCAAGAGGGCTTATGGCGAGGTCTTCGACGGCGACGCGAGCTGGCAGTCGCTCAGGATCCCGAAGGGGCGCACGTACGTGTGGGAGGACTCCTCGACGTACGTGAGGAAGCCGCCCTTCTTCACCGGCATCCCAAAGGCACCCGCGCCCGCGAAGGACCTGGCGGGGGCGCGCGTCCTCGTCATGCTCGGGGACTCCGTCACGACCGACCACATCTCCCCGGCCGGCAACATCGCGAAGAACTCGCCCGCGGCGAAGTACCTCGTCTCTCACGGTGTCGACCCGAAGGATTTCAACTCCTACGGCGCGCGCCGCGGCAACCACGAGGTCATGATGCGCGGCACGTTCGCGAACATCCGCCTCAGGAACCTCCTGATCCCGGGGAGCGAGGGGAACGTCACGGTCCACTTCCCGTCGGGCGAGCAGATGTCGATCTACGACGCGGCGATGAAGTACCAGGCCGCGAAGACGCCTCTCGTCGTCGTGGCCGGCGCGGAGTACGGAACGGGCTCCTCGCGCGACTGGGCCGCAAAAGGCACGATGCTTCTCGGCGTCAGGGCGGTGATCGCGAAGAGCTTCGAGCGCATCCACCGCTCGAACCTCGCGGGGATGGGCGTCCTCCCGCTCCAGTTCGAAGCCGGGCAGGACGCGAAGAGCCTCGGCCTGACGGGCCAGGAGACGTTCGCGGTCACAGGCGTCGCGAAGGACCTCGCGCCGAAGAAGAAGCTGACGGTCACCGCGACGGACACGGAGGGCAAGAAGACGACGTTCTCGGCGGTCTGCCGCCTCGACACGCCGAACGAGGTGGACTACTACCGCCACGGCGGCATCCTTCACTTCGTCCTGAGGCAGCTCGCGGCGGCCTGAGCCCGCCCTGAGGCGTCAGGGACATTCCTCGGAGCAAAGCGACAGTCCCGCGACGAGCTGTTCGAGGCTGCAAGACCTGCGATCGTGAGGTACTCTCCGCCGCCGGGTGTCCAGTCCAGCGGATCCCCTGCTCGGGAAGAGCGTTTCCCACTACACCGTCGTGCGCCGACTCGGAAGCGGCGGGATGGGCGTCGTGTACGAAGCGGAGGACTCGCGCCTCGCCCGCCGCGTCGCGCTGAAGTTCCTGCCCCCCGAGCTTGCGCAGGACACGCCGTCGCTCGAGCGCTTCCAGCGCGAGGCGCGTGCCGCCTCGGCTCTGAACCATCCCGGAATCTGCACGGTCTTCGCCATCGAGGAGCACGAGCGGCAGCACTTCATCGTCATGGAGCTCCTTGAAGGCCAGACGCTCGCGCAGATGATGACGGGGCGCCCGCCTTTCGAGCTCGAGAACCTGCTCGCCGTGGGCATCCAGATCGCCGACGCCCTCGAGTCGGCGCACGCCCGGGGCATCGTGCACCGCGACATCAAGCCGGCGAACATCTTCGTGAACGCGCGCGGGCAAGTGAAGATCCTGGACTTCGGCCTCGCCCGGATCGAGGGAGCGCGCCGGGGCGCCGACGGGGCCGTGTCCCTCCTCGAGACCGTCGGAGCCCAGCACGACCTCACGACGCCCGGCACGTCGATGGGCACGGTGTCGTACATGTCGCCCGAGCAGGCGCGCGGGCAGCTCGCCGACGCCCGCACGGACCTCTTCTCGCTCGGGACGGTCCTCTACCAGATGGCGACGAGCGCGCTGCCTTTCCCGGGCGAGACCTCTGCGGTCATCTTCGACGCGATCCTGAATCGGGATCCGCTCCCGGCCGCACAGCTGAACTCCGCGCTTCCGCCGGAGCTCGGACGGATCCTCGACAAGGCGCTCGAGAAGGACCGCAACCTCCGCTACCAGACCGCAACGGACCTGAAGACCGATCTCACGCGCCTGAAGCGCGACATGGACTCGGGCAAGAAGCGCGCGGCCGAGAAGAACGACTCGCGCGGGGGCGGGACCAAGCAGGCCGAGAAGTCCATCGCCGTCCTCTACTTCGAGAATCTTTCCGGCGTGAAGGAGGACGAGTACTTCCGCGACGGCATCACCGAGGACATCATCACGGAGCTTTCGAAGATCAAGGGCCTGAACATCTTCTCGCGCCCGACGGTCCTCGCCTATCGCGACAAGCAGGTGACGCCCGCTCAGATCGGCCAGCAGCTCAGCGCGGCTTACGTCCTGGCGGGAAGCCTCCGCCGGGCCGGCAACCGCCTGCGGATCAACGCCCAGCTCGTCGACACGCACACCGACTTCCCTCTGTGGTCGGAGCGCTACGACCGCGAGATGGAGGACGTCTTCGAGGTGCAGGACGAGATCGCGCGAAAGATCGCGGAGGCCCTCCGCATCACTCTTTCGCCGCAGGAGGTGGCGGCCCTCGCCGCCAAGCCGACCGAGAACCTCCAGGCGTACGACCTATACCTCCGCGGGAAGAGCTACGCAAGGCGCCTCACGCGGCAGGACTTCGAGTTCGCCCTCCAGATGTTCGAAAACGCCGTCGCGCTGGATCCAAATTTCGCTCTGGCCCACGCCGCCATCGCGAACGTCTGCGCGCAGACCCATTACAACTACGGACGCGACCCCGTCTGGCTGGAACGCGCCAAGGCGGCTTCGCGGAAGGCCGTCGCTCTGAGTCCGCAGCTTCCCGAGCCGCTCGTCGCGCAGGCCTGGATCCTGTATGCCGACGGCCAGTACGACGAGGCCGCAGGCTGCGTGCGGCAGGCCATCGAACGCAAGAGCGATTGCGAAGGAGCGTATTACCTCCTCGGCCGCGCACTCTTTGCAGCCGGGCGCTATCAGGACCTCGCGAACGTGACGGACGCGGCCATGGAAGCGAGCGGTCAGGACTACAACATCTACGTTCCGATCGAGAACGCCCTCGGCGCGCTCGGGAAGGACGAGACGCTCCGGAACGTCCGCCAGCGCCAGATCCTGGCGCTGGAGAATCACCTGAGGTCGGTCCCCGAGGACGCGCGCGCGCGCGTCCTCCTCGCGAATGGCTACGCGGCGACGGGCCGGAGGGAAGACGCCGTTCGCGAGGCTAACCTCGCGGTCGCCCTGCGCCCGAACGAGGCCACTGTTCTCTACAACGCGGCCTGCGTGTTCTGCGGACTCCAGAACAAGGCGGAGGCTCTGGAAGCGCTCCGGAAGTGCTGGAACGCCGGCTTCAAGGACTCGGACTGGGCCCGCCGTGATCCCGATCTCGCGATCCTGCACGGCGACCCCGAGTTCGAGCGGCTCTACCCCGAACACACGGCCGGCGCCTGAGGCGGAGGGGCGCGGATCAGAGCGCTGCGCAGCGGCGCGCCCGCTCGTTCTCCCGCCGGAAGACCCCGCGGATCGCCTCTCCGTCTGACGGTTCCTCGCTGAGCGTTTCGGGATTCCACTGACTGCGGGTTCTGTCGAAGAAATCGCCGCCGTAGGCGTGGATCCCTCCCGTGAAGCGGGAGAGCGGGTTCGTCACCGAGTGGATCGCGTCCGCTTCGAGCGCGACGGCGTCGCCCGCGAAGAGGGCCTTCGCGCCAAACGCCTCGATCCGCTGTGCACTCCTCTTCCAGAGGATGTTGTCCTCGCGGCCCGCGTAGATGCCGATCGTCGCCCACATCCGGTGGTCGTGCGGCATCAGGTTCATATTCGGGGTCCAGGTCGCGCTGAAGATCGTCAGGGTCTTCGACCGGTGTAGCACCCGGATCGCCGCCTCCCTCGGCTCCCCGAGGGCGGTGAAGACTGCCGCGGGTTCGCGGACCGCCTTCGCGATCACCTCGAGGACGGCCGCCTGCGGCTCGGATTCCCTGCTCGCGGCCTCGCAGTCGGCGACGAAGCGGTCGAGGTCCATCGGGGCTCTGACAGCGGGTCGCGGCACGGGAGCGGTCCGTGCGTTACGGGCGGACGTCAGGAGAGCGGACGCGCCCGAAGCCGCGACGAGGAAATCCCGCCGAGAGCGCCGGGCATCGATTCTCGCGCTTTCGACCATCGTGCTCCTCTGGATGCCGGGGATTCCGGCAGCATCGAACATAGGCGGGGAACGCCGCGCCCGGAAGTGCGAAGATCGGACCAGGCCGGTACGACTTTCGGACTGGCCCCACAAGCTGACCATGCGCCCGCGCGGGGAGAGTTCGACGCGCCGTTGATGCACCTTCCTCCACGAGGGGGCGCGGGTCGCGAATAGACCCGGCCCTTTAGTGCGTCTCACGATCAACGCTAAGATCCGCCCACTTTGAGCGCGCGCGCGGCCCAATGTCCGAATTGCGGGGGTCCCGTTCGGTTTCAGACAGGGGCTTCGCTCGTCTCGATCTGTCCGCAGTGCAAGTCCGCCGTCGCGCGCAAGGGCGCTGACCTCGAGGCCATCGGGACGGTCGCCGAACTCGTCCCGACGTCCTCCCCGTTCAGGCTCGGGATGGACGCGCGCCCGCAGAAGGGCACGCGCCCGTTCCACATCGCCGGGCGTCTCCAGCTCTCGACCGGCGAGGGGACGTGGGACGAGTGGTACGTCGGATTCAACGACGGGACCTGGGGATGGCTCGCGGAGGCGCAGGGCGGATTCTGGCTCATGACGCCCGTCAAGGCTCCGCAGGTGCCCGCGTTCGAGCAGCTCCAACCCGGCGAAACGCTCGACCTGGGCGCCTACGGAAGCTTCGCCGTCGTCGAAGCCCGGGAGGCCACGTACGCCTCCGCCGAAGGCGAGCTCCCTTTCGCCGCCCCCCCGGGCTCCATTTTCCGCTACGCCGACCTCTCCGGATCCGACGGCAGTCTCGCGACGCTCGACTACGGCGACGGCCCCGGCCTCGATGGCTTCTACATAGGCAAGCCGGTCGCGCTCGCGAGCCTCGGCATCGCGGAGCTCGTCGCGTGGTCAGACCGCACGGTCTCGGTCAAGGCGCTCGCCCTGAACTGTCCGAACTGCGGCGGCGCCCTCCAGCTCAAGGACCCCGCGAACACGGTCCGCATCGCCTGTCCGTTCTGCGGCTCGCTGCTCGGCTCGGCCGACCGGAAGGAGCAGGGGCCGCCCTCCAAGTTCGCCGTCCTCGAGAAGCTCGCGGCCGTTCCGTTCAAGCCGCCGCTGGCGGTCGGGTCCGAGGGCACTCTCGGCGGCCACAAGTACGCGATTCTGGGCGCCCTCCAGAAGACGACCTCCTCGGGCGGCGAGGACTATTTCTGGACGGAGTACCTGCTGAAGGAGGAGAAGTCCGAGGCCTACCACTGGCTCGCGGAATCGGACGGCCATTACACGCTCCTCGAGCCCGTGCCCGCGGGCGAGGTCAAGGATGGGACGCGCGTCGCCGTCTTCCGCGGCAACTCCTACCGCATCTTCTCGCGCAGCAAGGCGCGCGTCGCCAGCGTCCTCGGCGAGTTCTACTGGGCCGTCAAGACCGGTGAGACCACTGAGGCCACGGACTACATCAAGCCGCCGCGCATGCTCTCGAAGGAGAAGGCGAAGAAGGAGATCGCGTGGACCGAGGGCGCGTACGTTCCTCCCAAGGAGATCGCCGCGGCCTTCGCCCCGAAAGCGCCGCTCCCGCCGCCGCGGGGCGTCGGCGCCTGCCAGCCGTGGCCGCACGCCGGGACGAGCCACCTCTGGTGGAAGACGGCGTGGCTCCTGTCGCTCGCCTCGATCGTCATCTTCTTCCTCGCGAAGCTGCTCACGCCGCACGCCGTCGTCTACGACAGGACGTTCGACCTCACGGACCCGCAGCGCGTGATCTATGCCGCGCGAGGCGGGGCGAGCTCGACCTCGGCCGACTGGACGCAGGGCGGCACAGCCCCGGCCCCGAGCCCGACCCCGGCGAACCCCATGGCGGCGCGAGAGGCTGCAGAGGCCGCGCTCTCGGCCGCGCGCGTCCTCATTTCGGAGCCCTTCGAGACGAAGCGCGGCGCGAATCTCGCCGTGGACCTCTGGGCGCCCACGAACAACACCTGGGTCCAGGTGGGATTCGACCTCATCTCCGAGGCCACGGGCGAAGTCCGCTCCTTCGACCTCATCTCGGACCGCTACTCGGGCGTCGACGGCGGCGAGAGCTGGAGCGAGGGCAGCCAGAACCGCCGCATCTACGTGCCGCGCATTCCCGCCGGACGCTGGATTCTGCGCCTCGAGCCCGAGTCCGAGGCCGGGAAAGCGCCGCCCTCGTTCCGCGTGAGGCTCACGAGCGGCGTTCCGCACGTCTCGCATCTCGTGCTCGTGATCCTTCTCCTCTTCCTGGTTCCGACGGTCCTCGCGTTCCGGAAGATCGCGTTCGAGGGCCGGCGCTGGGCTGGAAGCGACTTCACGAGCGCCGGCGGGGAACGCGAATCGGACGACTCGGACGACGAATGAAGGAGGCCCGATGAGACGCATCTTCCAGGTTTTCGGAGGCGCGCTGCTCCTCACCTACGCCCTAGCGGCATTCTCGGGGTGGGAGAGGGCGGGAAACACGAAACGCAACATGCTGCCTCCGGGCGCCCGCAACGCGGGCGGCTACCGGACGTGGCACTTCTGGAGCGGAGGCAAGTGATGAGCTGGTGGGCGCTGCACGGGCATCAGGTGACGTCGACCGTCGTGTTCTCGGTGCTGGGGATGGTCCTCTTCGGCATCTTCTTCGGGATCCTGCCGAAGCTCCTTCCCTTCTCGTTGAAGAAGGAGATGGAAGAGGACCAGAACGTGGCGCTCGGCATCGTCCTGGGGTCGATCGTGATCGCGATGGCGATCATCATCGCGTCTGCCGTCATGGGAGGCTGACCCCGTGGACGACCGCGAGGGAAGCGCCGGCCGGGAGGCGGCGCCCGCCCTCCGGCCGGGGCCCGTCTACCTCACGGTTCTCCTCATCGCGTCGTGCGGCCTCGTCTACGAGCTCGTCGCCGGCGCCCTCGCGAGCTATCTCCTCGGCGATTCGGTCACGCAGTTCTCCCTCGTCATCGGGGTCTACCTCACGGCCCTCGGCCTCGGCGCGTTTCTGACCCGATTCGTCGTGCGCGGCGTCGCGCGGCGATTCGTGGAAGCGGAGATCGGGGTCGCTCTCCTCGGCGGCCTCTCGGCGCCGATGCTCTTTTTCGCCTTCTCCTCGCCGCGCTGGTTCCCGCCGGTCTTCTATGGCGTCGTCGTCGGGATCGGGACGCTCGTCGGCCTCGAGATTCCGCTCCTCATGCGCCTGCTCAAGGACACGGTCGTCTTCCGCGACCTCGTGGCGCAGGTGCTCACGTTCGACTACCTCGGCTCGCTCGCGGCGTCGATCCTCTTTCCGCTCGTCTTCCTCCCGCGCCTCGGGCTCACGCGCACGTCGGTTCTCTTCGGCCTCCTGAACGCGGCCGTGGCGTTCTGGTCGATCAGCCTCTTCCGGGACCGGATCGGGCCGCCGGGCGGCCTCTATGCGCGGGCCTCTCTCGTCACGGTGATCCTCCTTGCCGCCTTCGTCGTCGCGGATCGCCTCACGGCGGTCGCCGAGGAGAACCAGTACGCCGACGAGGTCGTCCTGGCCGAGACGACGCCGTACCAGCGCATCGTCGTGACGCGAAACCGCGCGGGCTTCCAGCTCTTTCTGAACGGGCACCTTCAGTTCTCGTCCGTCGACGAGTACCGGTACCACGAGGCGCTCGTGCACCCCGCGTTCGCGGCCGCGCCGCGAGCCCGGCGCGTCGCCGTCCTCGGGGGCGGCGACGGCCTGGCCGTTCGCGAGATCCTGAAGCACCCCGAGGTCGAGAGCGTCACGCTCGTCGACCTCGACCCCGCGATGACGCGCCTCGCGACGACGCATCCTCTCTTCCTCGCCCTGAACGGCGGCTCTCTGAAATCGCCGAGGGTTCGCGTCGTGAACGAGGACGCCATGATCTGGATCGAGAAGGAGCCCGATCTCTTCGACGTCGTGGTCGTCGATTTTCCCGATCCGAACAGCTACGCCGTGGGCAAGCTCTACACGTCGCGCTTCTACTCGCTCGTGAAGAAGAAGCTCGATCCCGAGGGCGTCGTGAGCGTGCAATCGACGTCTCCCCTCTTCGCGCGCCGCAGCTTCTGGATCGTGGACGCGACCCTCCGCGCCGCGGGATTTTCGACGCGCCCGTATCACATCGCCGTGCCGTCGTTCGGCGACTGGGGCTTCGTCCTCGCGTCCGGCACGGCGTTGAATGTTTCCACACGTCTTCCCGACGGCCTGCGCGCCCTGTCGAAAGAACTCCTCCCGTCGCTTTTCGTCTTCGGCCCCGACGTGGCCCGCATCGAAGACGCCCCCGTGAACCGGCTCAACGACCAGGTCCTCGTGAGGACCTACGAGGGAGAGTGGAAGCGCTTCGACTGAGCCGCCGCGACGCGATCGCGTCGCTCGTCGGCCTACCCGCGCTCTCGGCCCTCGCCGCCGCCTTGACCGCGTGCGGCAGGAAGGACGGCCGCGGGCTCCCGTTCGACGGAAGGATCGTGGGCCCCGACGCCGCGCGAGGTCATCTCCTTCGCGCGGGAGACCTCCTGTCCCGCCCGGCCGTCCGCACGGAGCGCGTCGGCACGGCGATCGTCGGCGCGGGTGTGTCGGGTCTCTCCGCCGCCTGGCGTCTCGCGCGCGCTCGCGACACGGACTTCCGCGTCTTCGACCTCGAGGACGCGGCGGGAGGCACCGCCATCTCGGGCGCGAACGACGTGTCCGCCTTCCCGTGGGGCGCGCACTACGTGCCTGTGCCCGCGTCTCCGAACCGCGCGCTCGAGGCCGTGCTGGAGGAGGCCGGCGCGCTCGTCCGCCGCGACGCCGACGGCGCTCCCGAGTGGGCCGAGGAGATGCTCTGCCGCGAGCCGGAGGAACGGCTCTTCTTCGGATACGCCTGGCGCCCGGGTCTCTATCCGCGGGACGGCGCTTCGCCGGAAGACCTCGAGCAGCTCGCGCGGTTCCGGCGCGAGATGAACTCTCTCGCGGCCCGACGGGACTCGAAAGGCCGGCGCGCGTTCGCGATCCCCACGCGCCTCTCGTCGGAAGACCCCGAGCTCACCGGTTGGGACCGCATCACGATGGCCGACTGGATGCGCGCGCGTGGCTACACGTCGCCTCGCCTTCTCTGGCTGACCGAGTACGGGTGCCGCGACGATTTCGGCACGAACCTCGACCGCACGTCCGCGTGGGCGGGCGTCCACTACAACGCGGCGCGCCTGCCCGGGGAGGACGACGACGAGGACCCGTCGGACTTCCTCACGTGGCCGGAAGGCAACGGCCGGCTCGTCGCGCTCCTCGCCAAGAGCGCCGCGGGACGTCTCGCGGCATCCTCCCTCGTTTTCGACGTCGTGCCCGCGCCGAAGAGAGGCGCACCGGTCAAGCTGCGCGTCCTCGATGCCGCCCGAGACGAGATCGTGGCGGTCGAGGCCGCGCACGCGATCCTCGCGCTGCCGAAGTTCGTGGCCGCGCGGGTCCTCGCGCCATGGCGCGCCGACCCGCCCCCTTTTCTCAAAGAGACCTCGTGGGCGCCGTGGCTCGTCGCGAACCTCACGCTCCGCGCGAGGCCGAGAGAGACGGGCTTTCCGCTCGCGTGGGACAACGTCCTGCACGATTCGCGCTCGCTCGGCTACGTCGTCGCGACGCACCAGACCGGTCAGGAGCACGGGCCGACGGTGTTCACGTACTACCTGCCTTTCACGGACGAGGCCCCCGCCGCGGCGCGCGCGAAGCTCCTCGCGGCATCCTGGGACGACCTCGCGTCGGCGGTTCTCGCGGACCTTTCCACCGCACACCACGACCTGCCGGATCTCGTGACGCGCCTCGACGTCGTCCGCTGGGGTCACGCGATGGCAAGTCCGACGCCGGGGTTTCTTTCGAACCCGGTCCGGCATCTCGCGCCGGTGGGCGGCGTTCATTTCGCCCACGCGGACTCGGCGGGGCTTCCGCTTTTCGAGGAGGCGCAGGACGCCGGCGTGCGAGCCGCCGAGGCTGTGCTCGCCGCGCGCGGCGAGCGTTTCGCGACCCAGGCCGCGGGCTAACATGAAGGCCGCCGTGATCTCCCCGTGGCTCTTCGGCCGGCGCTGGGACCTGCTCCTCTTCGGAGGCTCGACGGCTCTCGCGCTGTTCTTCCTCGGCGTCGGCCACGCGACCGGCCTCCTCGACGGCGACGCCCCGCCCTGGCTCTTCCTCGTGGCGGTCGTGGGCGTAGACGTGGCGCACGTGTGGGCGACGGGATGGCGCGTTCTCGCGGACGGAAGCGCCGCGCGCCAACGCCTCGCGCTCTACCTGGGTGTGCCGCTCGCCGCGTGGGCCGCGGGCGTCGTGGCGTACTCGGTCTCCGCCCTCTTGTTCTGGCGAGTCCTCGCGTACCTCGCGGTGTTCCACTTCGTGCGGCAGCAGTACGGCTGGGTCGCTCTCTACCGAAGGAAGAACGGAGAAGGACAGGACGGGCGTCTCCTCGACGCCGCGGCGATCTACGGGGCCACGCTGACGCCGCTCCTCTTCTGGCACGCGCACCTCCCGCGGCGGTTCCAGTGGTTCCTGAGGGGAGACTTCGTGAACGGCCTCCCCGAGGGTGTCAGCCGAATCGCGTTCGTCCTCTACGCGGGGATCTTCGCCGCCTGGGTCGTGAAGGAGTTCGCGCGCGCGCGCGCCGGCCGGCCGGTGTCGTGGGGAAAGGTCCTGATCGTCCTCTCGACGGCCGCGACGTGGTTCCTCGGCATCGTCGTGTTCGACTCGGATTACGCGTTCACGGTGACGAACGTCTTCGTCCACGGCATTCCGTACATGGGCCTCGTGTGGTTCACGTCGAGATCGCGCGCTGAGAAGCGACGCGACGCGGGCGAGGCTCCGTCCTTCGCGGACTGGATGGCGCCGAAGATCCTCTTTTTCCTCGCGCCGCTTCTCGTCGTCGCCTTCGCGGAGGAATGGGGCTGGGACCGCCTGGTCTGGCACGACCACGCCGCGCTCTTCCCCGGGCCTGCGCTGGACCCCGGCGCGCTCCTTCTCGCCCTGATCGTGCCGCTCCTCGCTCTCCCCCAGGCCACGCATTACGTGTGGGACGCGTTCCTCTGGAAGGTGCGGCCGGAGAACCGCGGTACAGTCGAAGCGCTCGGAATCCGATGAGTCTCGGGCTTCACCTCCTCCTCGACGTCGCGGGCGCGCCGTTCGCCACGCTCGACGATCCCGTCCTCGTCGAGACGCTGCTCGTCGACGCCGTCCGGGCGATGGGCGCAAAGGTGCTCGGCATCCACATTCACCGCCTCAGCCCGCAAGGCGTCAGCGGCGTCGTCGTCATCTCCGAGTCGCACCTCACGATCCACACCTGGCCCGAGCGTGGCGAGGCGGCGGTGGACCTTTTCACGTGCGGCGATGCGTCACGCGCGCGCGCGGCTGTGCAGGAGCTTGCGAAGGCGCTCGGAGCCGAAAAGACGAGGATCGAGGAGAAGCATCGGGGCGTGGGGAGCGGCGCGACGATCACCCGGACCCAGGCCTTTTTTCCGGATCCTTGACTCGCTGCTACCGTTGGACAGAGACTCACCCTCAAGAACCGCCGGCAAAACCCGCCGACGAAGGAGGCCTCATGTGGGTCAAGACTGTCCTCGTGTTCCTGGGTGCCGCCGCGCTCGCCACGTCGGCGGCCGCGCAGAACAAGTCCGCCGGTACGGCTCAGTGCAAGCCCGATCCGCCCGCGCCGGTCGAGATCGGTGACAAGCCGGGGCACTTCTTCGCCATCGGCAAGGCCCAGTGCACCTGGTCGGGTTTCGAGGTCGCGGGAGTGCAGAGCAAGGAGGGCGTCAGCGTCTCCCTGGATGAGATCCACGGCGACAAGTCGACCAGCAACGGCTATCACACGTCGACTTACGCCAGCGGCGACAAGACTGTGGCCCACTTCCAGGGCACGGCGACGACGAAGGACGGCAAGTTCCTGAGCGGCGGCGGCACGTGGACCTACACGAGCGGCACCGGGAAGTTCAAGGGCATCAAGGGCAAGGGCACGTTCAAGGGCACGCCGAACGCCGACGGGACCGTGGCCTACCACGTCGAAGGCACGTACTCTCTGCCGTAGCGCCCGTCTTTCAAGCCTGCGCGCCGGGGAACGACTTGGGCACCGTGTGGGTCGAGCTCTATCGAGAAGTCGACAGCGACGCCCCACCAAATACGAGTACTTCACCCGATGAAGCGAGCATCCGGGCTCAGTAGTAGTGAGCGACCTGCCAATTGGCGCCGCCGCCGAAGCTCATGGCGAGGTTGTACTTGGCCTCGAAGTCGAAGGTCCGTTCCGGGTATTTCTGACCCCCCCAGGCCGGGTCGATGATGTAGTAGCAGTCGCTCGGAGTTCCGCAGACGGAGATACCCTCCATGATGCGCAGGTGCAAGCCGGTCACGGGCGGTAGACTGTTCGAGGTGCCAACGGCGAGAAGGCCGTGCTTCCTGAGGAAGTCGTAATAAGTATCTTCCCGGAAGGTCGTGAAACCCCTCGCCGTGAGCCCGGCTCGAGTCCAGAACTCCCTGAACTGGGACGGCAACAGCGCCCGGTCCTTCTTGAACATCTCGACGTACATCTTGCCCGGCTTCTCAAGTGCCTCCGCGATCGCAAACTTCTTGCCCTCGCGCCAGGATCGCATCATGGTGTAGGTCGTCGCCCAGCACGTATAAAAGCTGGGCTGACTGATGACCCACTTGTTGCCCGGCACAAAGTAAATGAGCTGTTGCGAGGGTGGACCCTTCGGCGGGGTCGGGGATGGCGCGGGCGTGTCGTAGTCGTTGAGGCGCGTCAAGGACTTGCCGCCCGGATCGACGCGCCCGTCTGGCCACTTGTGGCCCAGGTTGATCGACTGGAACCGCTTGATGGCGGCGATCGTCTTGGCCCACGCGAGTCCGTCCACCTTCAGAGGGACTTGAGGTCCCCCTTCACCCGGCGGCACCTTGTTGAGCAGTTCCTGGACGTTCACAACGTCCGGCTTGAAGTTCTGAGCGCCCTGTCCGACCGACGCCGAGATCGTCCGCACCGGCCTGGCCTCCGTAGCGCAACCGCGCGAAGCCATTATCGCAGGCCGGGCGCGACAAGTGAGCGCCGAGCATCTGCGAAATCGCTTCCCGACCGAGGCTCACGCCGCTACCTCGTGCGCGCGTGACAATGCGTCAATGAACCTTCTGGGCGCGCGTCTCCATGGCTTTCTCGATCTCCTCACCGTAGCCGTCTTCCTTCTCGCGCCATTCTTCTTCGGACTCGGTGGCTACGTGGCGACCGTCGCTTGGGGGCTCGCGGTCGTCCATCTCCTGATGACACTTTTCACGCGCTTTCCGCTCGGCCTCGTCAAGGTAATCCCCTTTCCGATCCATGGGGTTGTCGAACTAGTCGTCGGAGTCGTCCTCGTGCTGGCCATGCCGCGTTTGCTCGGCGCCGGCCTCGGCTCGCCTGCGCGAACGTTTTTCATCGGAGCGGGCGTGGCCATCCTCGTTGTCTGGGTGTTGACGCGCTATCGGGAGTCTCCGCGGCCCTGACGGGCCGAACGCGCCTCAGCTTTTTCCAAGCCTTCTCTTCAGATCCGAAAGCTCACGCGACAGCGCCGTCATCTGCTCTTCGAGCAGTGCGACCCGGGAAACGAGCGGGCCGGGTCCCGCGTCTGCCGTGGCCGGAGCAGGTGCGGCGGGCGCAGCAACGCTCTCGACGGGACCGCCCGCGAGATGCGCCCAGCGCGCCTCCTTCTGACCCGGCATCCGGGGCAGCTCAGCGACCAGCGCGTCCGGACTCTCCGCGAGCCTCGCGAGGGCGGACTCGACCTCGTCGAGCGTGGCGAACGCGTGCAGCCGTTCGCTCCGCCCGCGCAGCTCACCTGGCGTCTGGGGTCCGCGCAGGAGGAGAAGCGTCATCACCGCCTTCGTCGGCGCTTCGAGCCGCCATGCGCGCTCGACGTTTTGCTCCCATCTTTCGGCGCGCGAGCCGCCCACCTTCCAGACGAAAACGAGTTTCCGCAGGCGGTCGAGCGCGGCTTCCACATCACCTGCGGAAAGTTCCGTGACCGGGTCGCGGTTCGACTTCTGGTTGCACGCCGCGACGAGGGCGTTGAGGGTCAGCGGGTAGTACTCCGGAGTCGTCTGCTGTTTCTCGAGGAGCGCGCCGAGGACGCGGACCTCGATCGGGTCGAGCGGACGCGGAAGCCGGGCGGGCGGGGTCTCGTCGGTCAGCATGCGGGACGGATTCTGGCCTACTCGAAATCGAGATCGAAATCCATGACTCGTCCGCCACTCTGACGATGACTCTGGTTAAGATTGAGTCTGGATGTCTCTCCTCGCCCCCTTCCACCCGGCCGTTCACACGTGGTTCCGGGACCGCCTCGGCGAACCGACGCCGCCGCAGCGCGAGGGCTGGCCTGCGATCCGCGAGGGACGCAATACGCTCATCGCGGCGCCGACGGGCTCGGGCAAGACGCTCGCGGCGTTCCTCTCGGCGATCGACGCCCTGATCCGCCAGGGGGCCGATTTGAAGGACGAGGCGCAGGTCCTCTACGTCTCGCCGCTGCGCGCGCTTTCGAACGACGTCCAGAAGAACCTCCAGGGGCCGCTCGCCGAGATCCGCGCCCTCGACCCCTCGGTCCCGGAGGTGCGAGTCCTCGTCCGCACGGGCGACACGCCGCCGGGAGAGCGCACGGCGATGACCCGCCGGCCCCCGCACATCCTCGTGACCACGCCGGAGTCGCTCTACCTGCTCCTGACGAGCGAGGGCGGCCGGAAGATGCTGCGCACCGTCTCGACGGCCATCGTCGACGAGATCCACGCGCTCATCCGCGACAAGAGAGGTAGCCATCTCGCGCTTTCGCTCGAGCGCCTCGAGCATCTCGCCGGCCGGCCCATTCAGCGCGTGGGCCTTTCGGCCACGCAAAAGCCGCTCGACGAGGTCGGTCGCTTCCTCGTCGGTGCCGGCCGCGCCTGCACGCTCGTCGACGCCGGAACGTTCCGCGAGCTCGACCTCGGGATCGAGGTCCCGCCGTCGCCGCTCGCGACCGTCTGCTCGCACGAGCAGTGGCAGGAGATCTACGCGCGGATCGGTGAGCTCGTTCGAGAGCACCGGACGACGCTCGTCTTCGTGAACACGCGCAAGATGGCCGAGCGCATCTCGGCGCAGCTCACGCGCCTGCTCGGGGAAGACGCCGTGACGAGTCACCACGGCAGCCTCTCGAAAGCGCGGCGCCTCGACGCCGAGCAGCGTCTGAAGGCCGGCAGCCTCCGCGCGCTCGTCGCGACGGCCTCGCTGGAGCTCGGCATCGACGTCGGCGACGTGGACCTCGCGATCCAGGTCGGCGCGACGCGCTCGATCGCGACGTTCCTCCAGCGCGTCGGCCGCGCCGGCCACGTGCTGAGGAAGATCCCGAAGGGACGGCTCTTCCCTCTCACGCTCGACGAGCTCGTCGAAGGGGCCGCCCTTCTCGCGTCGATCCGTCGTTCCGTCCTCGACCGCACCCCGATGCCGCCGCGGCCGCTCGACATCCTCGCGCAGCAGATCGTCGCGACCTGCGCCGGTGACGCCTGGGAGGAGAGCGCTCTCTTCGACCTCGTGAGGAAGGCGTGGCCGTATCGGGAGCTTTCTCGCGAGGAGTTCGACCGCGTCGTCGCGCTGCACACGGAAGGGCGGCGGGCGCTGCTCCACCGCGACGGCGTGAACGGCCGGCTCATGGGGACGAAGCGCTCCCGCCTCACCGCGCTCATGTCCGGAGGCGCGATTCCCGATACCGCCGATTACCAGGTCCGGCTCGAGCCGGAAGGCACGCTCGTCGGGACCGTCAACGAGGACTGGGCCGTCGAGTCCAACGGCGGCGACATCTTCCAGCTCGGCAACGCCTCGTGGCGCGTCATCCGGATCGAGCCCGGCATCGTCCGGGTCGCGGACGCGAAAGGGCAGCCGCCGTCGCTTCCGTTCTGGCTCGGGGAAGCGCCGGGCCGGACTCGCGAGCTCGCCGCGGAGATCGGAAAGCTTAGAGAGGGAATATCGAGCACGGACGACACTTCGGAGGAGGCGGCATGCCCTTCTCCTTCTCGCGTGAACTCGCTTCGCTCAGACAGCACGCTCGGCGTCGAAGGGCACGCCGCCTCCCCCTCTTCTCTTTCTAAGAAAATCTTCCTGCTCCGTCAGGAATGCGGGGAAGCCCTGCCGGAGGGCGCTGCCCTCCAGATCGCGGAGTACGTCGAAGCCGGAAGGCAGGTGCTGGGGGCCGTCCCGACGCAGAAGCGCGTCATCCTCGAGCGCTTCTTCGACGAGAGCGGCGGCATGCAGCTCGTCGTGCACGCGCCGTTCGGATCGAAGATCAACAAGGCGTGGGGCCTCGCGCTCCGGAAGCGCTTCTGCGTCGGCTTCGGCTTCGAGCTCCAGGCGGCCGCGAACGAGGAGGCGATCGTCCTCTCGCTCGGCCCTCAGCACAGCTTCGAGCTGCCGGAAGTGTTCGATTACCTGAACCCCGCCACGGCGCGCGGCGTTCTCATCCAGGCCGTCCTCCAATCCCCTCTCTTCGAGACGCGCTGGCGGTGGAACGCGCAGCGCTCCCTTCTCCTCGACCGGACACGGAACGGCAAGAGGGTGCCGGCGAATCTGCAGCGGATGCGCGCGAACGACCTACTCGTCACGGCCTTTCCGCAGGTCGTCGCGTGCCCCGAAACGCTTCCCGGCGGCCCCGTCGAGGTTCCGATGGACCATCCGATCGTCGCGCAGACGATCGAGGACTGCCTGACGGAAGCGATGGACGTCGACGGTTTCTTGGAGGTGCTGCGCGGCCTGAAGGACGGATCGATCGAGCGGCGCGCGGTGGACACAGTCGAGCCGTCCGCCTTCGCTCGCGGCATCCTCTCCTCGCAGCCGTACACGTTCCTCGACGACGCGCCGCTGGAGGAGCGGCGCACGCAGGCCGTTTTCGCGCGGCGCGTCCTCGACACGCGCTCCGCGGACGAGATCGGCATCCTCGATCCCGAGGCGATCTCGCGTGTCCGGGAGGAAGCGTGGCCGCAGCCTTCGAACGCGGAGGAAGTGCACGAGGCGCTGCTCTGGATGGGATACGTCACCGCCGAAGAGGGCCGCCCCTGGCAGGCGTGGCTGGACGAGCTCGCCGCCGCGGACCGCGTCGCTCTCGAGGAGGGCCGCTGGTTCGCGGCGGAGGCGCCGCGCGACCCGAAGGCGGTGCTCAAAGGCCGCATGGAAGCCCTCGGCCCGATCGTCGGCGAGGAGGCCGACGTCGCGCTTCTCCGTGAGCTCGAATCCGAAGGCGCGGTCCTTCGCACGCGCATCGCGGGACGCGAAGCCTGGTGCAACCGCCGCCTTCTCGCCCGCATCCACCGCTACACGCTCGACCGCCTGCGCAAGGAGATCGAGCCCGTCACCGCCTCGCAGTTCCTGCGCTTCCTCGCCTGCTGGCAGCATGCGGACGCCGAGCATCGCCTCGACGGCCCGCTCGGCGTCGCGCAGGTCATCGCGCAGCTCGCCGGATTCGAGATTCCCGCCGCCGCGTGGGAAGGCAGCGTCCTCCCGTCGCGCGTGCGCGGATACAAGCGTGAATGGCTCGACCAGGTCACCCTGTCGGGTGAGATCGTCTGGGGTCGGCTCTGGGGAGCCGCTCCCGGGCCGACGCGGCGCACACCGATCTGCCTCGTCGAACGCCGCGACCTGGACGAGTGGTCCGCGCTCGCGGCGCAGGTTCCCGCGCGTGAGCCTTCCGGAAGAGCGCTCGAGGTCCAGGAGGCCCTTCTCCGGAAAGGCGCGATGTTCTTCCAGGAGGTCGCGCGCGCGACGAAGCTGCCGCCGACGTTCGTCGAGGAAGGCTTGAGCGAGCTGATCGCGCTCGGACGCGTCACGTGCGATTCGTTCAGCGGTCTTCGCTGGCTGATCGTCCCCGCGTCGAAACGGAAAACGGCCGTTCTTTCGACCGGCCGGTGGAGCCTCCTGCCGCGCGAGGCGTCGGCATCCCCGTCGGCCGAGTTCGTGGCCCGCCGCCTCCTGCAGCGCACGGGGGTCGTCTTCCGCAAGACTCTCGCTCGGGAGAAGCAGCCGCTTCCCTTCCGCGACGTCGCGCGCGTCCTGCGCACGCTCGAAGCGCGCGGCGAGGTGCGCGGCGGACGCTTCGTCGCCGGATTCGACGGCGAGCAGTACGCGCTGCCCGAAGCCGTCGCGTTGCTGCGCGCGGTGAGGAAGCGCATGACTCAGGCCGGCGACCTCCCGCCCGTCCTCGTCTCGGCGGCCGACCCCCTGAACTTCCAGGGAATCCTCACGCCCGAGGAGAAGGTCGCCTCCGCGACACGGCAGCACCTTCGGGTGGCGTAGGAGAGGACCGGAATACGGACGCGCGATGAGAACGAGTCGGCCCTTCCGGTTTCGCGTTTCCCCGTTCGCGATGCTCTTCGCCGCCTTCGCGTTCGAGGCCCGGCCCGAGATCCGCCTCGACACGATCAAGCTGCCGCCGGGCTTCAAGATCTCCGTCTACAGCGACGCCGTTCCCGGCGCGCGCTCGATGACGATGGGTCCTCGAGGGACGCTCTTCGTCGGATCCCGCGACGCGGGAGCCGTTTACGCCCTCGTCGACGCGGGCGACGGAACGCGCGCTGCCGAAGTTCTCACGCTCGTGAAGAACCTGAGCGAACCGAACGGCGTGGCCGTGAAGGACGGTGCGCTGTACGTCATGGAGATCTCACGCCTCCTTCGCTTCGACGGCATCGAGGGCCGGCTCCGGAATCCGCCCGCGGCCGCCGTCGTCACGGACGCATTCCCGAAAGACCCTCACCACGGCTGGAAGTTCGTCGCGTTCGGCCCCGACGGGCTTCTTTACGTTCCGGTCGGGGCTCCGTGCAACATCTGCCGGCGCAGCGATCCGTATGCGTCGATCACCCGCCTCAGGGCCGATGGGTCCGGCTTCGAGATCGTCGCGCGCGGCGTGCGAAACACGGTCGGCTTCGACTGGCATCCAGACACGAAGGAGCTGTGGTTCACCGACAACGGACGCGACTGGCTCGGAGACGACGCCCCGCCCGACGAGCTGAACCGGGCTCCGCGCAAAGGCCTCAACTTCGGGTTCCCGTATTGCCACGGCGGCGACGTGCCCGATCCGGAGTTCGGCAAGGAGTTTCCCTGCCGTGACTTCGTCCCGCCCGCGTTGAAGCTGGGCCCTCACGTCGCGGCTCTCGGCATGCGCTTCTACAAGGGAGACATGTTCCCGGCCGAGTACAAAGGGCAGATCTTCATCGCGGAGCACGGCTCGTGGAACCGGAAGAAGAAGACCGGATATCGGGTTGCGCTCGTACGTCTGAAGGACGGGAAGCCCGTCTCCGAGGAGGCCTTCGCACAGGGCTGGCTGCAGGGCGAGAAGGCGTGGGGGCGACCCGTGGACGTTCTCGTCCGGCCCGACGGCTCTCTTCTCGTCTCGGACGATCAGGCCGGAGCGATCTACCGGATCTCGTTCGGGAAGTAAACGGTGGGCTTCGCTGTATCATGGATCCTGATCAGTAAGGAGTCCGCGATGCGTCCTGCCAACCGGCCCGGGCGAGAAGGCGTATGAACCCGTCTTCCCTTTTCGAGGTGAAGGGGCTCACGGGAATCGTCCTCCTCGCGATCGCGGGAGTTCTCTTTCTGATCCTCGTCATCTCTTTCCGGTCCCGGGCCACCGTGTTCTGTCAGTACCTCAAGGCGATGACGGGCGTCGAGCTCAAGCCGCGCCAGGTGCGCAGCGTCTTCAAGAGCCGCGGGAAAGACGGTGTACGCGAGATGTTCCTCGACCTCATCATCAAGGAAGACCTGCGCCAGACAGGGCCACTTCAGATTCCCAAGGACGTCCGCGCCCCGAACAAGAGCTGAAGTTCCAAGGGCCCGCAATGCCGTCGAAGCCGGTGCGGTCCGTGCCGAGGTCCCGCGCCATCCCGTAGACTTCGCTCCCATGGACGAGCCGCTCGGCGACTTTCCGCCCGATGCGTTCCGCGAGATGGGGCACGCCGCGGTGGAGCGGCTCGCGCGCTATTTCGAGACGCTCGAGACGCGGCCCGTCCTGGCGCGGACGAAACCGGGTGAGGTCCTTGCACAGTTGCCGCGCCGCGCGCCGGAGGACCCCGAGCCGTGGGAGGCGATCGAGCGCGACCTCGATCGCCTCGTGGAGCCGAACCTCACGCACTGGCAGCATCCCGGGTACTTCGCGTACTTCGCGAACACGGGGTCGGCTCCCGGGGTCGTGGGCGATTTCCTCGCGGCCGGCTACAACCAGGTCGGCATCCTCTGGCGCACGTCTCCGGTCCTCACGGAGCTCGAGCAGGGCGTCGTCCGGTGGCTGCTCGACCTCATCGGCCTTCCGTGGGGGCCGAGCGGCTTCGACGGCCAGCTCGCCGACACCGCCTCGACGGCTTCGCTCATCGCGCTCGCGGCCGCGCGCGAGGAGGCGTTTCCCGACGTCCGCAAGACGGGCCTCGCGGGCCGGCCCCGGGGCATCGTCTACTGCTCGGAGCTCGCGCACTCCTCGATCGACAAGGCGTGCGTCGTCCTCGGGCTCGGCACCGAAGGGTTGCGGAAGATCCCGGTCGACGCGGAGTTCCGGATGGACGCGAACGCCCTCGAGTCGGAGATCGCGAAAGACCGGGCGGCCGGCCGCGTCCCCGTCGCCGTCGTCGCGACCGCGGGGACGACGACGGTGACGTCCGTCGACCCGCTTCAGGCGCTCGCGGACCTCTGCGAGCGCGAGGGGATCTGGCTCCACGTGGATGCGGCGTACGCGGGCTCGGCCGCGGCGCTGCCGGAGATGCGCCCCCTCTTCGCCGGCTGGGAGCACGCGGACTCCGTCCTCTTCAACCCGCACAAGTGGATGCTCGTGCCGCTCGAGTGCACCGGGCTTTTCTTCCGGCGCATGGAGCGCGTGCGGCGCGCCTTCTCCGTCGTGCCGAACTATCTCGAGACCCCCGAGGGGGAGACGGTGCGCGAGTACATGGATTACGGTGTCCAGCTGGGCCGCCGGTTTCGCGCGCTCAAGATGTGGATGACGCTGCGCGCCTTCGGAGCGTCCGGCGTGAGGGCCCGCCTTCGAGGTCAGCTCGTCCTCGCGCGCGCCCTTCGCGGCGTTCTCGAGCGCGAGAAAGGCGTCGAGATCGCGGCGCCTTCGCCCTTCTCGGTCGTGGCCTTCCGGTGGACGTCCCCGGACCTCTCGGCCGAGGACACCGACTCGGCGAACGCCCGGATCCTCGCCCGGATCAACGCGGACGGCCGCGCGTTCATCTCGCACGCCGTGGTCGCGGGCCGGTACACGCTGCGCGTCGCGATCGGTAGCGTCCGGACTGAGCGCCGCCATCTCCAGACCTTCCTGCAGGTGTTCCGGGACGCCGTGGCCGAGGAGTCCCCCCGAAAACCCTGACTTCGTCTGCCTCGTAGTGAGATTGGGTAAAGTGTCGCCTCCCATGGAGCCCCTGAACAAGTCCGCCGACCTCTCGGCCCTGCAAATCGATCGACGGGCCGGGCCCGGCGCGCGCCGCTTTCTCTACCCCGCCGTCGCGACTCTTTGCGTCGCTCTCATCGGGGTTTTCCTCTTCACGCGCTCGCGCGGCGGCGTGGCGTTCCGGCCGCCCGAGGTCACGACCACCCGCGCGGCTCTCGTGACGCCGACCCAGGCCTCGACGATCCTCACGGCTTCGGGCTACATCGTGGCTCGCTCGAAGGCCGAGATCTCGCCGAAGACGGTCGGCCGCATCGCGTGGATCAACCTCGAAGAGGGCCAGCGCGTGAAGAAGGGCGAGCTCGTCGCGCGCCTCGAGGCTCAGGAGCTCGACGCGCAGAAAAGGTCCGCGCTCGCCCAGCGCGACCAGACCCTCGCCCAGCTCGCGAACGCGCGCCGCGACCGGACGCGCGCCGGCCAGCTCCTCGAAGAGAAGATCGGGACGCAGCAGGCCTTCGACACGGCGGATTCGCAGGTGAAGGCGCTCGAGGCCCAGGTCTCCTCGTACGAAGCCCAGGCTCGCTATTTCGAGGAGCAGATCAAGAATGCCGAGATCTACGCGCCGATCGACGGTGTCGTGACCGTCAAGAAAGCGTTCCTCGGAGAAACCGTCGCGCCCCAGGGATTCGGCGGGGCTGGCTCCGCGGGCGCGACGTTCGCGATCATCGTGGACCTCTCCTCGCTCGAGATGGAAGCCGACATCAACGAGCAGAACGTCGGCAAGCTCGTCCTTGGACAGCCGGCCGAGGTCGCGCTCGACGCGTATCCGGACAAGCCCTACAAGGCGCGCCTCAGGCAGATCGTCCCGACGGCCGACCGCCAGAAGGGCTCGGTCAAAGTGAAGATCGAGCTCTTCGACAAGGACCAGAAGGTGCTCCCCGAGATGTCCTGCCGCGTCGTGTTCTTGAACCCGCAGGCGAAGATCGACGAGAGGGCGAAGCCGAAGGTGATGGTGCCGTCGGCCTCCCTGGTGGAGGTGGGCGGCCAGAAGGGCGTCCTCCTCGTCGCGAACGGCATGGCCACGTTCAAGCCGCTCGCGCTCGGCCCCGCGGCCGGAGCGCAGACGGAGGCGACGTCCGGCCTTGCGGGCGGCGAAGAAATCGTAGCCGACGCCGCCGCGGCCGGGCATTCCTGGCGCCAGGAGCAGAAGATCCGCATCAAGAAGGACTGACGAGAGAAGGAGGGCCGATTGAGCGCAGCCACCCCCCTCATTCGCATCGACTCGCTCGTGAAACAGTACACGCGCGACACGCAGGTTCTCACCGTGCTCGACAAGCTGTCGCTCACGGTCGACGAGGGCGATTTCATGGCGCTCATGGGTCCCTCCGGCTCGGGGAAGACCACGCTCCTGAACCTCATCGCGGGCATCGACCGCCCGACCTCGGGCCGGATCGTCGTCGGCGACAAGGAGGTCTCGACGATGAGCGAGGGCGCGCTCGCGAAATGGCGGAGCGCGAACATCGGCTTCATCTTCCAGCTCTACAACCTCGTGCCCGTGCTCACGGCATTCGAGAACGTCGAGCTTCCCCTTCTGCTCACGAGCATGAACCGGGCGCGCCGGAAGAAGCAGGTCGAGCTCGCGCTCTCGGTCGTGAACCTCCTGGATCGCGTGGACCACTATCCGCGGCAGCTCTCGGGCGGGCAGGAACAGCGCGTCGCCATCGCGCGCGCGATCGCGACCGACCCGAAGGTTCTCGTGGCCGACGAGCCGACCGGCGACCTCGACGCGAGAAGCGGCGAGGAAATCCTCGTCCTCATGGAGCGCCTCAACTCGGAGTTCAAGAAGACGATCGTCATGGTGACCCACGATCCGAAGGCCGCGTCCCGGGCGCACCGGCTCGTGCACCTCGACAAGGGCGTGCTGAAGGAAGACGTGCACGCCGAGCGTGGAAAGGCCGTCGGCATGGCGGCGGCGATCTCGGCCTCCTCGACCTGAAGTCCCGGGAGAGTGATGAAGTTTCTCCCCCTGATCCTCAAGAACGCGTTTCGCAAGAAGACGCGGACGCTCCTGACGGTCGGCTCGATCGTGCTGCCGCTCCTCGTCATCTGCGTCATGGGGACGTTCCTGAAGGCGCTGGAGGCGCCGGACCCCAAGACGACGCACGGATCGTTCCGGCTGGTCGTTCGCCACCGCGTCTCGCTGACGAGCATCCTGCCGGCGGCCCACGAGGAGAAGATCCGGCAGCTCCCGGGAGTCGAGGCCGCGTCGAACTTCAACTGGTTCGGAGGAAAATACCGCGACGGCGGGGCGCGAAACGTCTTCGTCCGCTTCTCCGTCGATCCCGCGACGTTCCTGCAAGTCTTCGACGACGCCGAGATCGTCGAGGGCTCCGCCCGAGACTGGCTCCACGACCGGACCGGCTGCCTCGTCGGCACGAACCTCGCCGCCAAGTACGGCTGGAAGCTCGGAGACCGGGTCGTTCTCGTCGGAGACATCTTCCCGATGACGCTCGAGCTCACGATCCGAGCCATCTACCACCTCGAGAACGGCACGTCGGCGAGCCTCTTCTTCGACCGGCGAACGATTGACGAGCGGTTCCCGTCGTTCAAGGGTTCCGTCTTCACGATTTGGATCAAGGCGAAGGACGCCGCCACCTCGGAGCGCCTCGGGCCCGAGATCGACGCAATGTTCGAGAACTCCCCTTACCCGACGAAGACGGAAACCGAGAATGCGTTCCGGAACGGGATGGTGTCGATGCTCGGGAACGTGAAGCTCCTGATGACTTCCATCGGTGCCGTCATCGTCCTCGTCATCCTCCTGATCGCGGGGAACACGATGGCGATGGCCGCCCGGGAGAGGGTCACCGAGATCGCCGTCCTCCGGACCCTTGGTTTCACGCGTTCGAAGATCCTCGGCCTCGTCCTCGGCGAGAGCGTCTTCATCGCGCTCGCCGGCGGGGTCTTCGGCATCCTTCTCTTCCTGGCGGCGGAGCCCTCCCTGAAGCGCCAGCTCCTGCTGAGCCCGATGTCGAGCCTCGCGGCGTCGATTCGCGTGTACCCGGACGTTCTCACGCTGGCCTTCGCGCTGGCCGCCGCACTGGGTGTCTTCGCCGGGCTCGTCCCCGCCTTCCGGTCGGCGAGCCGCTCCATCGCCGACGGCCTGAGGCAGGTGGCCTGATGAAGTTCTTCCCGTTCGTCTTCAAGAACCTTCTCCGCAAGAAGACGCGCTCGCTTCTCACGATCGCGTCGATCCTCCTGCCCCTCCTCGTCATCTGCATCCTGGGAACGCTCCTGCGCACGCTCGAGAGCGATCCGACGGGCGGCAAGGGGATGTTCCGCCTCATCGTCCGGCACAAGGTCTCGCTCACGAACTGGGTTCTCGAGGCCGACATGCCGAAGATCCAGCAGCTTCCGGGCGTGACGGACGTCGTGCGCATGAACTGGTTCGGCGGCTCGTACGTCGACCGCCGTCCCGAGAACGTCTTTGCGCGCTTCTCGACCTCGGATCCCGAGAAGCTCTTGCGCGTGTTCGACGAAGCCTCCATCGTCCAGGGCAGCGCCCAGGACTGGTTCTCCGACCGGAGCGGTCTTCTGGCGGGCGAGCTCCTCATGAAGAAGTACGGGTGGCGGCTCGGCCAGAAAATCACGCTCAAGGGGGACATCTACCCGGTCAACCTCGACCTCACGATCCGCGCGACCTTCAAGGGCCCGGACGAGACGGCGGTCTACTTTCATCACCAGGCGATCGAGGAGGCGCTTCCGCGCGTGAAGGGCTTCGTGGGGTGGTACTGGGTCAAGGCTGCGTCCCTCGAGGCCGTCGAGCGGCTGCCGAAACAGATCGACGCGATGTTCGAGAACAGCGACCGCCCCACGCGCACCGAGACCGAGAAGGAGATGCAGAACGGCTTCGTCTCGATGCTCGGCAACGTCAAGCTGCTCGTGACCTCCATCGCCACCATCATCGTCTGCGTCATCCTCCTCATCGCGGCGAACACGATGGCGATGACGGCCCGCGAAAGGGTCACCGAAATCGCCGTCCTGAGGACGCTCGGGTTCCCGAAGGGGACGATCCTCGGGCTGATCCTCGGCGAAAGCGTCCTACTCTCCCTCATCGGCGGCCTTCTCGGCGTGGGCCTCTTCGTCCTCGCCTTTCCCGGCTTCCGGCAGGGGCTCCTCTATTCACCCATGGGCGGCTTCGCGGGGGGCATGCGCCTCTTCCCCGAGGTCGTCACCACGGGTTTCGTCGTCGCCGTCCTCGTCGGTCTCCTCGCCGGGCTCGTGCCGGCAATCCGGTCCGCCCAGCGCTCGATTCCCGACGGCCTGAGGCAGGTCGGCTGAAAGGACCCCTGATGCTCGGCATTCCGCTGAAGTACAACGTCCGGAACCTCTTCGTGAGAAAGGTCACGACCTCTCTCACCGTTCTCGGGATCGGGCTCGTCGTGGCGGTCTTCCTTTGCGTCATGTCGCTCGGCGAAGGCCTGTCGCGCGTGTTCAAGGCCTCGGGCTCGGAGAACAACGTCCTCGTGATGAGGCAGAACGCGCAGTCGGAGCTCCAATCCGGCATCTCGCGCGACCAGGTGCCGCTCATCCTGACGCTTCCCGGCATCTCGCCGGACACGGACGGTAAGCCGCTGGCGTCTCCCGAGCTCGTCATCGTCCTGAACCTCGAGAAATCGGGCGGCGGCTCGTCGAACGTCACGATCCGCGGGATCGGCGAAAAGGGCATGAAGCTCCGGCCCGGGCTCACGCTCGTCGAAGGCCGCATGTTCACACCCGGCAAGTCCGAGGTCATCGTCTCGAAGGGCGTCTCGAGCCGCTTCAAGGACTGCGCGACGGGCCAAACGATCAGGTTCGGCGCCTATCGCTGGACGGTCGTGGGCCTCTTCGACGCCGGCGGCACCGCCCCGGACAGCGAGATCTGGACGGACGTCGAGGGCATGATCACGGACTTCAAGCGCAACGGCTATTCCTCCGTCCTCGCACGGACTGCGGGCCGGGCGGCACGCGACCAGCTCCAGGCGGGCCTGGCCGGCGACCCGCGTCTCGCGCTCGAGGGCAAGGTCGAGCGCACGTACTACGACGACCAGACGACCACGGCGGCGCCGATCAAGTTTCTGGGCTTCTTCGTCGGCGTCGTCATGGCGATCGGGGCCTGCTTCGGGGCGATGAACACGATGTACGCCGCCGTGGCCGCGCGCACGCGTGAGATCGCGACGCTGCGCGCGCTCGGGTTCTCGCGCATCTCGGTTCTGCTCTCGTTCATCTTCGAGTCGCTGTGCCTCGCGCTCCTCGGCGGAGCCCTGGGGTGCATCCTCGGTCTCCTCGCCGTGAAGATCGCGCTCTCGGGCGTCACCGGCACGACGAACTTCGCGACGTTCTCGGAAGTCGTGTTCGCCTTCCGGCTCACCCCGGCTCTCCTCGTGACGGGCATCGTCTTCTCGCTCGTGATGGGATTCTTCGGAGGCCTCTTCCCCGCCGGCCGTGCGGCATTCACGAGAATCACGGATGCCCTCAGGCAGGTCGGCTGAAGGAACCGCGGCTTGGATATAGTCGGGCCATGGCCGACTTCCTGCTCAAGACCGAACCTTCCGACTACTCCTTCGACGATCTCGTGAAAGAGAAGCAGACCGTCTGGACGGGCGTGAAGAACCCCGTCGCAATCCGCCACCTGCTCTCCACGAAGAAGGGCGACCGGCTCGTGATCTACCACACGGGCGACGTGAAAGCGGCGGTGGGCCTCGCCACCGTCGTCTCCGCCGACACCGATCCGAAGAGCCCGACCGACCCGCACGTCGTGATCGCGGCGGGAAAGCCGCTCCCTTCTCCGGTCTGGCTGGCCACGATCAAGTCCGAGAAGCTTTTCGCGCGCTCGCCGCTCGTGAGAATGGGGCGGCTCTCGGTCGTTCCGCTCACGCCCGCTCAGTACCGCTACCTCTCCGGCGGCTGACGCGCGGTGTTCTTCACGCGCGCCCAGGAGATCGCTTTCGCCGCACTGCCGCTCCTCGACCCGCGCGGACCGCAAGGAAAAGGGCGCGGCGTGGTCGCGATCGCGCAGGCGGCCGGCGTTCCGGCGCCGTTCCTGTCCAAGGTGCTGAGGCGCCTCGTGGACCGCGGCCTCCTGAGGAGCAGGCGCGGGCGAGGCGGCGGGTTCGTCCTCGGCCGGCCCGCCTCGGACATCACCCTCGGTGACGTTGCGCTCGCGCTCGAGAGGCGCGACGATCTCGAACGCGCTTTTCCACCCGTCGCGGGGCCCGTCGGCGCCGTCCTCGCGCCCGCGCGGGAAGACTTCCTGGAGCGTCTCCGGCGCACCCGGCTCTCCGATCTCGCCCGCGCCGAGAGGCCGGCTCCCCTGCCGTGAAGGACCTCCAGGCCTTCCTCGACGTCCTTCGCGGCGAGAACGAGCTCGCGACCGTCGAGGCCGAGGCCGACCCTCGGCTCGAGATCCCCGAGATCCACCGCCGCGTGATCGAGGCGGGCGGCAAAGCGCTTCTCTTCAAACGCCCGAAGGGCGCCGACTTCCCTCGTCGTGACGAATCTTTTCGGCACGCAAAAGCGCCTCGACCTCGCCTTCGGCAGGAAGCCGCGGGAGTTCGTCGAGACGGCGGCGCGCGCCGCCGCCGAGCTCCTCCCGCCGACGGGAGACAAGCTCTGGGCGTTCCGCTCGTTCTTCGGCGCCGCCCTGCGCGTGGGGACGAAACGCGCGTCCCACGCCCCCGTGCTCGACGTCGTGGAGGACGTGCCCGATCTCGCGCGCCTGCCGGCCCTCACGCAATGGCCCGAGGACGCCGGAGCGTTCCTGACTCTGCCCCTCGTCTATTCGGAGCTTCCTTCGGGCGGATCGCCGGGACTCTCGGGCGGACGGCAGTCGAATCTCGGCATATACCGTATGCAGATTCACGGGCCGAGGACGGCGGGCGTCCACTGGCAGATCGCGAAGGGCGGCGGGTTCCACTATCACGAGGCCGAGGCCCGAGGCTCGGCGCTGCCGCTCACGGTCTTCCTGGGAGGTCCTCCCGCCCTCATCCTCGCGGCGGTCGCACCGCTGCCCGAAGGGCTGTCCGAGCTACTCGTCGCCTCCCTTCTCCTCGGGAGAAAGCTCCCCATGACCAGCGTGCCGTCTCACCCGCACCGCCTCGTCGCCGACGCCGAGTTCGCGCTCACCGGGTCGGTGCCGCCGAAGGTCCGCAAGCCCGAGGGGCCCTTCGGAGACCACTACGGCTATTACTCGCTCGCGCACGACTATCCGGTCTTCGAGCTCGCGCGGATCTACCGGCGGCGGAACGCGATCTTCCCGGCGACGGTCGTCGGCGTGCCCCGCCAGGAGGACTTCTACATCGGCGACATGCTGCAGGAGCTCTTGTCCCCGCTGTTTCCTCTCGTGATGCCGTCCGTCGTCGATCTCTGGAGCTACGGGGACACGGGATTCCACTCGCTCGCGGCGGCGGTCGTGAAGGACCGATACTCCCGCGAGGCGATGACCTCGGCCTTCCGAATCCTCGGCGAAGGACAGCTCGCCTTGACGAAGTTCCTCCTCGTCACGGATTCGAAGCGCGACCTGCGCGACTTCCGCGGCCTCCTCTCCCACCTCCTCGCGCGCTGCCGGTTCGAGACGGACCTCTTCGTGTTCTCGAACCTCGCGATGGACACGCTCGACTACACAGGCCCGAAGGTGAACGAGGGCAGCAAGGGCGTCCTCCTGGGCCTCGGGGACGCGATCCGGGACCTCCCGGGCGAGTTCCGCGGAGCCCTGCCCCGGGGCGCGCGCGCGGTTGCGGTCTTCTGTCCCGGCGCACTCGTCGTGGACGGACCGTCCTTCGCATCCGACCGCTCCTTCGCGGAGCGCCTCGCCCAGGACCCCGCGGTCGCCGGCTGGCCGCTCGTCGTCCTCGCCGACGACTCGACGGAAGCGGCGAAGGACGAGCGCTCGTTCCTCTGGCACGTGTTTACGCGATTCGAGCCCGCAGCGGACGTGCACGGGCGTCACGACGTGGTTCGGAACCACATCGCCTTCACGCCGCCGGTCGTCCTCGACTCCCGCACGAAACCCTGGATGCCGAAACGCGTGGAGGCCGATCCAGGCACAGTCGCGCTCGTCGATCGGCGCTGGCGCGAGTACTTCCCGGGCCCCTGACCGACAGTTTTCGTCACCTGCCGCCGGCCAAAACCGCCGCCGGAAGTCGCTTTCCAGGCCGCGAGGGGCCTCCAGCCCAGGCGCGGTTCCTGCAAGAGCCCGTCGCGACAACGATGGCCGTCCCTCTCGGAGTCGGAGACGTTCTGGCGGAAGCCGGCGACCTGACGGTGCGCCGGTTGAGCCGTGCCTCGACGTGGCAGAAGACGTACGGCGGGACGATCGAGAGGGCGCTTCTCTCCACGGGTGCCGTCACCGAGGAGGTTCTGATCGCCGCCCTCTCGCAGGCGTACGGTCTCCCGGGCGTCTCGCGCGCGACGCTCGTCGCCTCGGACCCGGACATCGTCGAGTGCCTTCCCGCGAAAGAGCGGCGCCGGTTCCGCGCGCTTCCGTTCGCGCTGTTCGGCAAGCGCCTCAGGATCGCGACCTCGGACCCGCGCAATCTCGTGCTCCTGAAGAATCTCGCCGACGCGACGGGATTCGAGGTCGAGCTCCACGTCACGCCCGACCCCGTTCTCGAGGACCTCATCGAGAGCTTCGAGGGCCAAGCGGCGAGAACGGCGCCGTCGCCCACATCGCACGTTCAGCCGGTCCCGCCGGCCGCACCGGCGGCCCTCGCAGCTCCCGACGACTCCATCGGTCGTCTGGGACGCGCGCTTCTCGCCGAAGCGCTGCGCTTCGGCGCAACGGAGCTCGAGCTCGGTGCCGACACGCACGGCGCGTTCCTGCGCACCTTCGACGCCGAGCACCCTGCCGTCACGCGGCGTCTCTCGCCCGCTCTTCTCGGCCCTTTGACCGCGTGGTTTCAGGAACGCTGCCGGGTTCCCGAAGGATTCGTCGTCGAAGCGAAGGGCCCCGAAGGGAAGGTCAGGCGCCGCCTCGAGCTTCTCGCCGTCGACACGCACGGCGTCCGCGTCCGGCTGCATCCCTTCGAGGAGGCCGCGAGCGCCGCGCGCCCGAAGGAGGACGTCACGTGCTCGCACGAAGGCACCAAGGGCTTCGTCTTCTGTCCGCACTGCGGCGACGTGCTTTGACCTAGGAGGGCGACGGCTGCCCTCCGCCGCCGGGTTTTGGACCCACTTGGCCGCGGCCCCGCCCGCGGCGTTTCCTTCGCCGGCCGCCTCCGGTCTCGGCGCGCACGCCCTCGGGAGACGGCGCATTCGAGGGCTGAGGAGGACGGAGGGCCGCTCCCGGGCTCACCGGCTGATTCTGCTGCGGGCGGCCCCCGCCCCCGTTGCCTCCGCCTCCGCCGCGCCCGCGACGCCGGCGGCGCCGCCCGCCGCCCTCGCCAGGCTGCTGCTGCTTTTGTCCCGCCGTGGCGCGCTCGCGGCGCTCCCGCTCCCGCTGAGCCTGGCGGCGCGCCTCCTCCTGCTGCTTCTGGCGCTGGCGCTCGCGTGCGCGGCGCTCTTCCTCGGCGCGCCTGGCGGCCTGCGCGACCTCGTGCTTTTTCCGCCATTCGGCTTCGATCTCGTCGCGCTCCAGGCGCTCTTCCTCCGAGAGAAGTCCCCCGACCGTGACGAGGATTTCCTCGCACCCCGCCTTCCCGCGAATGCACGCGACGATCTGCGCCCTCACGGGCGCGTTCGCGTCGGCGACGACGGCCGGGAGCCGGCTCGCGTCCGAGAGGAACATGCGTGTGAAGACGATCCGGCACGAATGCCCGGTCGCGTCGTTCGTCAGCGACAGCCAGTAGTGGTCGCGTTCGTGGTCGAGGCCGTGCGCGACGAGCGCGTAGCCCGGCAGCGCCTCGACGGCGAGCGCGCTCAGAAGGTCGACGTGCTTTTCGCCGATCTCCTGCGTCTGCTCCATCGAGACGACGCGGTCGCGAAACATGCGGACGGAGCCCATCGCGCGAAGGATCTCATACGTCTATTCCGCCGGCCGAAAGGACCCGCCGTGCGTGCGCCTCGGGGGTGAAGACCGCGCGGCGGTGCGCGGCACCCGCGGAAAGTCGGGGGCCGAGCCCCTCCCGGACGAACCGCACCATGGCCGCGGCGAGGGCGACCGCGTCGCCCGGAGGCACGAGGAGGCCGCTCCGGCCTTCCTCCACGACTTCGAGAAGCCCGTCCACCCCGGAGCCGATCACGGGACGCGAGAAAGCGAGAGCGTCGGCGGCGATCCCGGAGCCCGTGGCGTGGCGATACGGGCAGACGACCGCGTCGCACGCGGCGAACCAGAGGGCGCGCTCGTCCTCGGAGAGGTAGTTGAGCTCGAGGCGTACGCCCGCCGGCTGCCGGGCCGAAAGGGCGCGCGCCTTTCCCCACGCCTCGCCGGCGAGAACCAGCTGAGCATCGGCGACTTCTCGTCGCACGGCGGCGAACGCCTCGAGCAGGACGTCCCAGCCCTTGTAAGGCCGGAGAATCCCGCTGAAGAGAAAAAGCGGCACGTCCGCGGGCACGCCCAGCCGCGCGCGTGCGGCCGCGCGGTCCGGGATCACCGCGCGCGGCTCCGAGGGATGCGGGATGACGTCGACACGCGCGCCAGGGCGCTCCGAGACGATCTCCCCCGCGCTCCGTGCGTTCTGAACGACGAATCGATCCGCCCGCTCGAGAACCGCTCGTGTCAGCGCGCTCTTCAACAGGTTCGGCTCGTGGTCGAAGACGTTGTGGCAGAGGAGAAGCTTCGTCGGGCGAGAGCCGCGAGAAAGCCCCGCGAAGAGCAGAAGAACGTGCGGAGCGAAGTAAGCCGTCCACCAGGGAATGACGACGAGAGAAGCGCCCAAGGCCAGTACTTCCTTCGACGAGGAAAAGAACGAGAAGGGATTGAGGCCGTCGAGGATCGGGCGGACGTCGGACAAACCCGCGCCGAACCCCTCCGAGAAATCCCCGGTCCCCTTCCCCGGATACAGGGCCCGCGGATACATCCGACGGAACGTGACCACGGTCGGCTCGACTCCGAGGGTGCGCATCGCCCGCGCGAGACGCAGGGTCTGATCCGCGATCCCGCTGCGCCAAGGGGGAATCGGTCCGACGAGGGCGACGGGAGGCGTCATGCGGCGGCCGCGAGCCGCGCTCTTTTCATCCCGCGATTCTGCGACAGGTGGCCCGGTCACGCGGACAGGAGAAAGGCCTTGAGGTATTCCCCCTCGGGGCAGTCGATCGAGACCGGGTGGTCCGCGCCGGCTCCGCGCTTCTCGAGGAGCCGCGCCGGGCGGCGGGCATCGAGTGCGGCCGCGAAAATCACTTTCTGGAAGAGGTCGGGCGAGATGCGGCCCGAGCACGAGCAAGCGAGGAGAAGCCCGCCCGGCGCGAGGAGCTGAAAAGCGAGCCGGTTGATGTCCTTGTAGCCGCGGCATGCTCTCTCGACGTCCGCCTTCCGCTTCGCGAACGCGGGCGGGTCCGTCACGATGAAGTCCCAGCGCTCGCCGGCCGCGACCCGGACCCTGAGGTCGTCGAAGACGTCGGCCTCACGCGTCTCGACGCGCGCCCCGGGCCCCTCGACGGCCTGGCCGTTGAGAACGTGGTTTTCGCGCGCGAGCTCGAGCGCGTCACCGGACACGTCGACGTGGACGACGCGCGTCGCGCCGCCGGCGAGAGCGGCGACGCCGAACGCGCCCGAGTACGAGAACAGGTCGAGCACGCTCCGGCCCGCCGCGAGGGACCGCACGAGCAGGCGGTTCTCGCGCTGGTCGAGGAAGAAACCCGTCTTCTGCCCGGCGGAGATCTCCGCCACGAAGGCGAGGCCCCGCTCGCGGAACTCCGCGCGCGCCGGCATCGTGTCGCCCGCGAGGAGCTCGTCGTCGAGCGGGAGCCCCTCTCCCAGGCGCGACGGCAGGTCGTTCTTCTGAACGACGGTCGCTTCTGGGAACGCCGCGAGGAGCGGAGGCAGCCACAGAGGACGCGCGCGCGCCGTGCCCTCGGTCGTGGCCTGCAGGACGAGGGTGCCGCCGTAGCGATCCGCGACGAGCCCGGGCAGGAAGTCGCCTTCCGCGTTCACGAGGCGGTAGCCGTCCGTTTCGGGCGGCACGACGCGGTCCCTCAGCGCCACCGCCTCCCGGACCCGCCCCGAGACGAAGTCCGCGTCGAGCGGCCGGTCCTCGAACGTCCAGAAGCGGGCCACGATCGAGGCGGCCGGCGACGCGAACCCGCGCGCCAGGAACGCGCCCGAGGCGTCGCGCGCCTCGACGGCTCCGTCCTGTGAGATGCCCTCCTGCCGTGCGACCGCGCCCGAGAAGAGCCACGGATGGCGCCGGCGCGTCGCCGCGTCGCGTCCCTTGACGAGATGGAGCGTCCGCACGCCCGGACGATACCCGAGGGCCGGCCGCGCCCGGCTTGACGCAGCGGGCTTCGAAAGCCGAGACTGGCCCGGTGACGCGCGAACGAAACTTGATCCCCGCCCAGCTTCTCGCCGAAGCGGGCACGATGGATCCCATGGAGCTCACGCGGCTCGGCGTGGAGGCCGCCAACGCGGAGCGCTTCGAGCGGGGCCTCATCTTCCTCACGGAGGCCTACCGCATCTTCTCGGACGAGCGCGACGTGAAGAGCGACGCCGTCCGGGAGCTTACAGGGGACGAGGAGCCGGAGGCGCGCCGGCGCGCACCCGGCATCACGTTTTCGTACTACGGGCTGTGCCTCGCCAACACGGCTCCAACGCGCGCCGCCGAGGCCGCGAGCTTCTGCGAGCTCGCGATCCAGAAGGAGCCCTCGCGCGTCGAGCACTACGTCAACCTCGTGGGAATCTGGCAAGCGGGCCACCAACGCCTCAAGGTGATCCAGGCCCTGGAACGCGGCATGGCGGCGCTTCCGAAGAGCGCGGTCCTCAAGGCTCTCGCGGAGGGGATCGGCGTACGCAAGTCGCCGGTGCTGCCGTTCCTGCCCCGGGAAAACAAAGTCAACGCGGCGATCGGAAAGCTGCTGCGAAAGCGGCCGAAGAACTGAAGGTCAGCGCCGGAAGAAGGACAACCCGAACCACGCCGCCGCCGACACGGCTGCGGACGCCGGGATCGTCAGGACCCAAGCGATCACGATCGATCGCGCGACGCCCCAGCGCACGGCGGAGAACCGCCGGACCGAGCCCATTCCCATGATCGCGCCCGTGATCGTGTGCGTCGTCGACACCGGGATGCCGCCGAGCGACGCGCCGATGAGGGTCGCCGCACCCGCGAACTCGGCGCACGAGCCGCCGATCGGCTTCAGCGCCGTGATGCGCATTCCCATCGTGCGCACGATGCGCCATCCCCCCGTGAGAGTCCCGAGGCCGATCGCCGCGTGACAGATGAGGACGATCCAGAACGGAATTTCCAGCGTCTTGAGGGTGCCCGCGGAGAAGAGAAGCACGGCGATGATGCCCATCGTCTTCTGGGCATCGTTCATCCCGTGGCCGAATGAGAACGCGGCCGCCGAGACGAGCTGGACCTTTCGAAAACCGCGATCGAGCGGCTCGGGGCGCGCGTTGCGGAACATCCAGGCGACGATGAGAAAGAAAACGAAACCGAGCACGAACCCGAGGAGCGGCGAGAGCACGATGAAGACGATCGTCTTCTCGAGGCCCTTCGGCACGAGAGAGGCCGGCCCCGCCTTGGCGAGGGCCGCGCCGGCGAACCCTCCGATGAGGGCGTGCGAGGAGGAGGACGGAAGGCCCCACCACCACGTCAGGAGATTCCACACGATCGCCCCGACGAGCGCCGCGAAAATGAGGAGGGGATCCACGACGGCCGGATTCACGATGTCCTTGCCGATCGTCTTGGCGACGCGCGTCTCGAGGGAGAACGCAGCCACGAAGTTGAAAAAAGCGGCCCACATGACCGCTTTTTTCGGCGTCAGGACCCGGGTCCCGACGACAGTCGCGATGGAGTTCGCCGCGTCGTGGAAGCCGTTGATGAAGTCGAAAGCGAGCGCCACGACCACGACGAAGAGAACGAAGGTCATCGGCGCGGCGCGAGGCTCAGGACGACTTCAGGACGATCTGCTCGAAAACGTTCGCGACGTCCTCGCAGCGGTCCGTAGCCTCTTCGAGAACCTCGTAGATCTCCTTCCACTTCATGAGCGTGATCGGATCCTTTTCCGTCTCGAAGAGATTGCCGATGGAAATGCGGTTCAGGGTGTCGGCTTCGTTCTCGAGGCGGTTGATCTCGACGCAGATCTCCAGGATTTTCGCGGAGTTCTTCAGGTCGCCGAGGAGACCCGCCGCACGGGAGATCGCCTCGGCCGACTGCACGAGAATGGCGGTGGCCGACTTCAGAGCCGGCGTCGGGGCGGGGATCTTGTAGAGGACGAGGCGGGCGGCCGCGGCGTCGAGATAGTCCAGCACGTCGTCGAGGGCCTTGACGAGCTCGTGAATGTCCTCCCGGTCGATGGGCGTGATCCACGTGCGCGAAAGAAGGCCGAACGTCTGGTGCGCGACCTGGTCGCCCTCGTGCTCGAGGTGCTTGATCCGCGCGACCTTCAGCTCCACGTTCGTGAAGTCCGCGGCGAGCTCGTCGAGGGCGTTCGCGGCCTCGAGGATGATCTCGGCGGCGCGGGCGAATTGCGGAAGAAAGCTCTCCTCGCGCGGAAACAGCTTGATCACGGCGCCCGCGAGATTATCAGAGCCGCGTCACGACGGTTGCACGGGGGCCTTCACCCGAACGCGAGCCTGCCCGATCGGGAGCAGAGCGCGACGCGTGGCAGGATACGAACATGATCCGGCCCTCGCGCGCCCTCCGGGCGCTCGTCGTTCTTCCGGCCCTCGCGCTCGGAGCCGCCGTTTCCGCACCGGTCCCCGCGCCGAAGCTCGCCGTCGTGATTTCCGTGGATGGGCTCGGTTGGGCGCGTCTCGAAGGCTACCGGCCCCTCTATACGGCCGGCCTCAAGCGCCTCCTCGACGAGGGGTTCGTCGAGCGCGGCGCGCGCTACGAGCACTTGAACACGGAGACGGGGCCCGGCCACGCCTCTCTCGGCACCGGCGCGCCCCCACGGGTGACGGGGATCGTCCTCAACAGCTGGTTCGAGTACGGGCCGGACGGCGTGCTCCGGAACGTCTACTGCACGGACCAAAAGGATTCGGCGACCGGCGGCAAGATCGCGGGCCCCGGCAACCTGCGCATCCCGACGCTCGGCGACCGGCTCGTCGACGGAATCAGGGGCGCGCGCGTCGTGTCCCTCTCCGCGAAGGACCGCAGCGCGATCTTCCTCGCCGGGAAGAACCCCGCGCACGCCGTCTACTGGTATGACGGCGAGACCGGGCGCTTCCAGACCTCCGCCGCGTATCGCCCGCCGCCCGCGGCGGCGGCGATCGTGAAGAAGTTCAACGAGACGCGGGCGGGCGGGATGCTCCCGGCGCGCTTCGGCCTCGTGTGGGAGAAGCTGCCCGAGCCGGCGCCCGCGCCCGGCGCGAAGCCCGTCCCGACGGCGGTACCCTTGAACGTGATCGCGCGCTTCCAGCTCCCCACGCACGGCCTCGGCTTCGGCCACGACCTCTCGACGTACGGCCGGGTGCCGGCTGGCGGTCCTTACGGGTACTTCGGCGGGATCTACCGCAGCCCCCTGATCGACGAGCTCACGGCCGACCTCGCGCTCACGTTCCTGAACGACCCGGCGTACGCGCTCGGGCACGGCCACGTCCCGGACCTCCTCGCGATCTCGTTCTCGGGCCACGACCCGGTCGCCCACGACTACGGCGACGAGAGCGAGGAGTCGCGCGACGCGCTCCGCCGGCTCGATCTCCAGATCGGCCGCGTCCTCGACGCGCTCGAGACGAGTTACCCGAAGGGAACCGTCCTGGTGGCGCTCTCGGCCGACCACGGCTTCCCCGTGATGCCGGAGGTCGCGAAGGCGCTCGACAAGAACGCGACGGGCGGCCGCCTCGAGACCGGCCGCGACACGCTCCACAACGACCGCGAGCGCCTGAACCGCCTCCTCGACGACGCGCTCTGCCTCGACCGCTCGGCCAAGGTCGTCGGCGCGATGGACGGCTGGAATCTCTTTTACAGCCGTGCCGCCTTCCCGTACAAGACCGTCCCCGGCGCCTGCGGGCCCGCGGGCGCGCTCGTGACGCCGGCCGACGTGGACCGCATCCTCCCGAAGCTGATCAAGCACGTCTGGGACGAGGAGGTCGAGGACGTCCTCCTCGTCTCCGCGCAGGTCTCGTGGCCCGAAACTCCGACGCGGACGTTCGTGCGCAACGACTTCGACCGCGAGCGCTCCGGGGACGCCTTCGTGATTCCGCGCTGGGGCGTCATGAGCTCGTACAACCCCGGCCGCGGCGCGATGCACGGCACGCACTACGAGTACGACATCCACGTGCCGCTCGTCTTCTGGGGTGCGGGCGTCAAGGCCGGCGCTTCGGATGCTCCGACGACGCCGTACGACCTCGCGCCGACCGTCGGCCGCTGGCTCGGCGTGCCGCTGCCGGACGCGGTTGGAAAGCCGCTCGACCTGCCCCGGTGACGGGTGAGGCGAAGGACGCCGGGAGGAAGCGGAGGCGTCCGCGCTACGGCGGCACGCATCCGCGGCTCTTCGCGGAGAAATACAAGGAGCACGATCCCGCGCGTTTTCCGGACGAGCGCGAGAAAATCCTCGCCTCCGGCAAGACGCCGGCCGGCAGTCACGTGCCCGTCCTCGTCGCGGAGGTCCTCGAGGCGCTCGAGCCGGCGCCCGGCGACGTCGCCGTGGACGCGACGCTCGGGTACGGCGGCCACGCCTCGGAGATCCTGAGGAGGATCCTGCCCGGCGGCAGGCTCCTTGCCCTGGACGTGGACCCGATCGAGCTGCCGAAGGCCGAAGCGCGATTGAAGGCGCTCGCGGAGTCGCTCGGCGACGCCGGGGCCGTGCGCTGCGTGAGGCGCAACCTCGCGGGGCTGCGAAAGCTCCTCCACGAGGAAGCGCCCGCGGGCGCCGACGTCGTCCTCGCCGACCTCGGCGTCTCCTCCATGCAGCTCGACGATCCGGGCCGCGGCTTCTCCTGGAAGCACGACGTCCCGCTGGACCTGCGGATGAACCCCGAGCGCGGCCAGCCTGCGGGCGTGCTGCTGAGTCGGATGAAAAAAGAAGAAATTGAAGATCTTCTTAGAAGGTATGGGGACGAGCCCGAAGCAGCGCGAATCGCCGAAGCTCTGGCGGCGACGATCGCAGATCGGCGCGCCACGCCGACGCACGACGCGCCCCAGCGGCGCCCATGTACAGGCGACACGCACCTTCTAAGAAATCCCCTTCTGAGACCTTCGGACGTAACACGTGCCGTGGAGTCCGCCTACCGGGGACGAGCGTGTCGCGAAGGGTCCGAAGCAAAGAAATCTTCTCTTCAGCGCACCTTTCAGGCGATCCGCATCCTCGTCAACGACGAGCTCACCGCGCTCGAGGCGTTCCTCCGCGACCTGCCGCATTGCCTCGCCCCCGGCGGACGCGTCGCGGTCCTGACCTTCCACTCGGGCGAGGACCGGCTCGTGAAGAAGGCGTTCAAGGCCGGCCTCGAGGTCGGGCTCTACGCGCGCGTCGCGGACAGGGTCGTCCGCGCGACGCCCGAGGAGCAGGGCCGGAATCCCCGCTCTTCCGCCGCCAAGCTGCGCTGGGCGCTGCGGGCGGGGTAAAGCCTTTCGGAGGACAGGGCAATCTTTGCGCTTGCGCGCTGGCACTTCCGGGTACAGATTCCGGGAGCCTGTCTCAGGCAACAGGAGGTACTCATGCGGCTCAAACCATCCCTTGTGAAGCGTTTCCTTTGGATGTCGGCCGGCCCGCTCTCGGTCGCGGCGGTTCTGGTCGCTGGATCTCCGTCCATGGCGGCCGAGGACGCCCGGTACGTACCGGCGAAACGGCCCGCGAAGAAGGCGGCGGCGTCCGTCGCGGCTCCACCACCGCTCCCGCCCCGCGGGCGGATCGTGCGCGTCATTTCCATGCCGCTCCAGGAGGAATGTCCCGCCGACGACAACGAGTCCATGAACGCCGTGAGGGCCTTCATCGACCCGGCCACGGGCGAGCTGCGCGCGCCCACGGCCGGAAGAGGAGGCGGCCCTGGCCCGCGCGATCGCGCCAAGGGCTGCGCGCCGCGCTCAGGCGGCGAGGGAGGTCACGGTCAGCGCCAACGGCAACCTGTACTACGAGCTCGGCGAGGAAGCAATGCAGGACGTCGTCGTGCGCACCGGCGCCGACGGAAAGCTGGTTTTCCTCTGCACGCCCCGATCCGAGACGCCGAAGGCGCTCACGCGTCCGCTGGCTCCGAAAAAGAACGAAGCGGCGAAAGAGGAGAAGTAGGCCATGAAGAACTCGAAGATTGGTCTCTCCCTCGCCCTTCTCGCAATGGCGTGCCTCGTTCTCGTTCCCGCGCTGACCGCCTCCGCCAACGCGACGATCACGATCGTCAACGTCGAACGCGCCCGGCGTGGGGTTCAACGATCCAACGCCGGCGGCTCCCGTCGGAGGCAATCCCGGCACGACCCTCGGCGCGCAGCGTCTCGAGGCCTTCAAGTTCGCGGCGGGTATCTGGGGCGCGACGCTCGACAGCACCGTTCCAATCTTCATCCAGGCGAGCTTCGTCCCGCTGGCCTGCACCGCAACCTCGGCCGTGCTCGGTTCGGCGGGAACGATCCAGGCTGATCTGGTCCCCGGCGGCGGCGGAGGTATCCCGCCGTTCCCGGGCCTCGAGGCGGACACCCTGTACGGACTCGCCCTCGCCAACAAGCGCCTCGGCTTCGACGACTCCCCGGGGCCCAATGGTACGAACGCCGACGACATCCGGGCCCGGTTCAACAGCACGATCGGCACGGCGGGGTGTCTGACGGGCATCAACTGGTACTACGGATTCGACCTCAACCACGCAAACAACATCGACCTCGTGACGGTGCTCCTGCACGAGTTCGCCCACGGTCTCAACTTCCAGTCGTTTGCCAACGTCTCGACCGGGGCGTTACTCGCCGGCTTTGACGACGTCTACGAAAAGAGAATCCTCGACCTCACGACCGGCCTGACCTGGCCCGAGATGACCGACGCGCAGCGCGTCGCCTCCGCGATCAACTCCCGGAAGGTAGTCTGGAACGGTGCGCACCGTCACCGCGGCTGTCCCGGGCGTGCTCGCCCTGGGGGTGCCGCTGTTGCGTGTCAACTCGCCGGCCGGAATCGCGGGCGCCTACGACGTCGGCCTGGCCGCCTTCGGCCCGGCTCTGACCGCGGGCGGCGTCACGGGCGACGTCGCCTACGCGACGCCCACCGACGGCTGCGCGGCGGTGTCAGGCGTGACGGGGAAGATCGCCCTCGTGGACCGCGGGGCCTGTACGTTCGTCGTCAAGGCCAAGAACGCCCAGGACGCCGGCGCGATTGCGGTGATCGTGGCGAACAACGCGCCAGGCAGCCCACCGCCCGGTCTTGGAGGGGCGGACCCGACGATCACGATCCCTACGGTGTCGATCACCCAGGCTGACGGCACCACGCTCAAGGCAAACCTCGTCGGACTCAACGCGACGCTCCTGCTCGACATGACGGTGCGGGCGGGCGCGGTACCGGCGGGCGGACGCGCGCTGCTCTACACGCCCAATCCGGTCGCCCTCGGCTCCACGATCTCGCACTGGGACACGAGCGCTTTCCCGAATCAGCTCATGGAACCTAACATCAATGGCGACCTGACGCACAACGTCAAGCCGCCGTTTGACCTGACGCTGCCCCTGTTGCGCGACGTCGGCTGGTTCCTCGACGCCAACCTGGACGGAATCCCCGACGACGCCGACCTGGACGGAATGCCCCGACGACGTCGACTGCGAACCTAATTCCGACTTCCGCCCCACCGTCGTCATCGGCAACTGCGACTCGGGCGTGCCCAACACGTTCTTCACGACCGGCTGCACGATCTCGGACCTCGTCAAGCCACTGCGGTGACGGCGCCGAAAACCACGGCGGCTTCGTGAGCTGCGTGGCGAACCTCGCGAACGACCTGAAGAAGGCCGGCATCATCACCGGTGCCCAGAAGGGAGCCATTCAGAGCTGCGCCGCAAAGACCAAGTCCCGACGCTTCTCTGGCCATCGATTCGTGATCTCTCTGGGCCGGCCTTCGGGCCGGCCCCGATCTTTTCGCCTCGCCGGCCCCGGATCTGCTTTCAGTTGCCGCGCTTCGCGCCCGCGCGATACAGAAACGCGCAGACGGCGAGGATCGCGAGGGCCGTCAACGCCTCGCCCGGAAGACCCGCGACGAGTGGCGGGCGGCCCTTCGGCGCGAGGCCGAACGCGACGAGAGCGGCGACGAAGACTCCAGCGAGGCCCTCCCCTGCGACGAGGCCGGACGCCGCGAGAACGCCGGCGTCGCTGCCTTCCGGCGGAAGGCCCCCGCGCGACCTTTCGACGAGGCCGCGCGCGCAGCCGCCCACGAAGATGGGCGCCATGGACGCGAGCGGCAGGTAGACGCCGATCGCGAATGCGAGGCCCGAGATGCCGCAGAGGATGACGGCGAACGAAAGCCCGGCGCCCGAGAGGACGAGTCCCCACGGCAGCGCTCCCGAAAGAACGCCCTCGATGATCGTCTTCATGAGCATGGCCTGCGGCGCGGGAATCTCCTTCGTCCCGAACGCGTAGGCGCTGCCGAGAAGCAGGACCGTCGCCGCGACGCCCCAGCACGCGAACGCGGCGCCGATGAGCTGCCCGAGCTGCTGCCGCGCGGGCGTCGCGCCCACGAGCCAGCCCGTCTTGAGGTCCTGCGAGATGTCGCCCGCCTTCGACGCCGCGATCGCGACGATCGTGCCCACGGTCAGGACGGCCGCGCGCGCGTTGCCGTCCGTCCAGCCGGCCGCCGCGAAGAGCGAGGCGACGGCGAGGAGCGTCACGAGCGTGATGCCCGACGTCGGCTGCGAGGAAACGCCCACGATGCCGACGATGCGCGCTGCGACCGCGACGAAGAGCACGCCGAAGACGCCGACGCCTGCGGCGCAGACGGCCCTCGGAAGCTGGCCCATGTGGCCCGAGAAGATCCCGGGCACGAGCGCGGCCGCGAGGACGACGACCGCGATGCCTCCGAACACGAAACCGCCGGGCAGGTCGCGATCCGTTCGCGCGACGGGACCGCCCTTCGCTCCGTCGCGGCCGCCTCGCACTCCTCTCACGACGGCGAGGAACGCGCTCGCCATCGTGGGAAAGTTCTTCAGGACGGTGAGGATGCCCGCCGTCGCGACGGCGCCCGCGCCGATGTATCGCACGTAGCGCGACCAGATCTCGCCGGCCGACATCGCGGACACGAGCTTGACGGCCTCGGGCGCGAGCGGCGCGGTCAGACTCTGCCCGACGGTGGCGATCAGCGGGGTGAGGACGAGGGCCGACACGATCGAGCCCGCGACGAGGACGCCCGACCCGCGGTACCCGATGATGTAGCCCACCGCGAGGAGCGCGGGAGCGAGCTCGACGGCGACCTCGGCCTTCGGCAGGAAGGGCAGCGCCGTGCCGACCTCGGAAGGCATGACGAAGAGAAGGGACACGATGACCTTCACGAGCGCGCCCACGGCCATGCCGCGGAAGATCCACGCGCTGCCGCTCGAATCCGCCGCGGTCGCGCGCAGGACCTCGGCGCACGCCGTGCCCTCGGGGTACGGCAGCTCGGCGTGCGCGTCGACGATCAGGAGGCGGCGGAGCGGGATCATCGCGGAGAGGCCGAGGAGAGCGCCGAGGAAACAGAGCGCGACCACCTGCAGGTACGGCGGCGCCGCGCCCCAGAGGAACAGCGCGGGAATCGTGAAGATCGTGCCCGTCGCGAGCGCCGTCGAGGCCGAGCCGATCGTCTGCGAGAGATTCGCCTCGAGAATCGAGCCCTTGCGGCCGGCGAGCCGGAAGACGGCGACGGTGAGCACCGCGGCGGGGATCGAGGCCGATACCGTGAGCCCGACCCGCAGGCCGAGATAGGCGTTCGCGGCCCCGAAGACGAGGCCCAGCACGACGCCCGTGACCACGGCCTTCGCGGTGAACTCGGGAAGAGAAGATTCTTCGAAAAGTGAAGAATGCTGCGGCGTCGCGGGCACGTTCTCGGAACTCTAACAGCGGCGCCTTTTCAGCCCCAGCCCATCCTCTCCCGAAGCGACGTCACGTGCGCCACGTGGTGCCGGCCGTGCCAGGCGTACAGGGCGAGGTTCTTCTCCAGCGGGACGACACCCAGCTCCGGGTGGCGGAACGTGCGCGTCCAGTCGGCCTCGCCGAGCGAGCGCAGGAAGGCCACCCACCTCTCGTGGACCGCGTCGAGGAGCGCGAGCGACGTCGCGATCGGGACGGTCTTCACGTCCGCGAGTTCTGCCCACGCCGCCTCGTCGTACGGCTTGACCGTCGGCGTGTCCTCGGTGACCGCGAGCTTGAACCTGACGTACGCGTTCAGGTGGCTGTCGGGGACGTGGTGCGTGACCTGCCGGATCGTCCAGCCGCCGGGACGGTACGGCGTCTCGAGCTGCGCCTCGGAGAGGCCGGTGACCGCGCTGCGCAGCGCGGCGGGAGCCGCCGCGATCTCGGCGATTCGGCGGGCGCGGTCCTCGGCGGAGCCCGGGCCGCTCCAGGCGAACTTCCCGATCGGATACGCCAGATCACTCATCCTCTCCGCCTTTCTGCGTGAAGCCTCTTGAGGAGCTGGATCTGGCCGGCGTGATAGAGGTCGTGCGCGGCCACGCCCGAGATCAAAGCCTCCGCCGTCCAGCGCCCGAGTCGGGCCCCGAACGCGGCTTCGGGCAGGTCCTCCACGAGCTCGCGGAGCGCGCGGTGTTCGCTTTCGAGAAGCGATTTCGCGTCGGAGAGCGCGCGGGCGGACGGCCGCGGCGGCGCCGGAAAGAAGTTCGAGCCCGCGAGCGCGAACGAACCGCGCTTCTCGCCCGCAAGCCGGCGCTTCACGACGTACTTCCAATACGCGGTATGGAGCACGAGATCGTAAATCGAGTTTCGCCTCGGGCCCGGCCGGAAAAAGGCGACGGCCGGCGAGACGCCGCGGAGCGAGCCCTTCAGGTTCGGGCCGTGCCACGACTTCAGGTCGAAGGCGCGGTCGAGGTCCGCGAGGAGGTGCGTGCGAAGGTCCATGCCGCGTGGTTTATCTCCGCGCGAGCGTTCGCGCAACCACCCACCGCGTCACGCCACGAGCGGAAACGTCCCGAGGACGTCGTGGCGGGGCGGCCCCGAGCCGAGCGTCGACCGAACGAGGAGAAGGCGGTCGACCCGAACGCGACCGAGCGGCCCCGACGCGAAGGCGCCCCCGCGCACGGCCGCGGCGACCCCCGAGGAGCCGCGCGGGTTCCGCGCGCGCGCCAGCGTGAGGTGCGGAGAGAACGGCCGTGTGTCGCCCGGAAATCCCCGGGTGAAGAGCGCACGAGCGATCGCCTCCGCGAGCGTGATGAGCGCCTCGCGTCCCACGCCGCAGCCGACCCACACGACCTTCGCAGGGCCCCGCGGCGGAAAGCACCCGACGCCTTCCAGCTCGAGGTCGAAGGGCGACACGCGCGCGGCCGCCGAGCCCGCCGCGCCGCGGACGTCCTCGAGCCGGCCGTCGGGAAGCTCGTCGAAGAAACGGAGTGTCAGGTGGCGCTGGGCGGCGGGCACCCACCGAAGCTCGCCCTGGGGAAATCGGACGTTGCGGGCCTCGAGAGACGCGTCGAGCACCGGATCGTCCACGGAGACGGCGAAGAAGGCGCGGATCTACGTCTTCTCCTTCTCTCTCTCTTCTGCCTCCTCCTTCTCTCTGTCTTCCGCCTCGTCCTCGTCGGCCTCGGCGAAAAACCATCCCTTCGCGCAGGCCTTGCTGCAGAACGAGAGGTTTCCCGAGCGGACCGCGCAGGTACGGCAGAAGTCCTTGAAGCAGTACGGGCACTCCTGGATGAGAATCCGCTCGAACATCTGCTGACACTGCTCGCAGAAGCGGTAAGGCGAATCGTCTTCGTCTTCCTGGCGCCGGCGCATGGCGGAATCATAGGCGCAGCCCGCCACGGATAGAATCTCATTGGATCTTCGTGACGATCCGCGCGGGCACCCGGCTCGGCCCCTATGAGATCCTCTCGCCTCTCGGCGCGGGAGGGATGGGCGAGGTATACCGGGCGCGGGACACACGGCTCGACCGCGCCGTCGCGGTCAAGGTGTTGCCGGACGAGGTCTCGAAAGATCGCGAGCGCCTGGCGCGGTTCGAACGGGAAGCCCGCGCGGCCTCGGCCTTGTGCGATCCCCACATCCTGTCGGTCTTCGACGTCGGACGAGAATCCGACGTGCCGTTTCTCGTCACCGAGCTGGTGGAGGGCTCGGATCTCCGGGCGTTGCTCGGGGCGGGTCGTCTCGCAGTCGAGCGCGCGGTCGACCTGGCCGCGCAGATCGCGGAAGGGCTGGCGGCGGCACACGAGAAGGGAATCGTCCACCGCGATCTGAAGCCTGAAAACATCCTCGTCACGCGAACGGGCATCGCCAAGATCGCCGACTTCGGGCTGGCCAAACAGACTGCGCCCGGTGACGGAAACCAATCGCAAATGACGACGTCCCCGCTGTCTCTGACGGAAGCCGGCGCGGTCCTCGGTACCGTCGCCTACATGTCTCCCGAGCAGATCCGCGGGCAGGCGGTCGATGGCCGCTCGGACATCTTCTCCCTGGGCTCCGTCCTTCACGAGATGCTGGCCGGGGCCCGGCCGTTTCAGCGCAAAACAGCGGCCGAGACGATCGCTGCGATCCTGACCGAGGAGACGCCGGAGCGCTCCGACCCGCAGGGCAGAATCGGCCCCGCGCTCGATCGGATTGTGCGCCGCTGCCTGGAGAAGAGGCCGGAGCAGCGGTTCCAGTCGGCCCGCGATCTGGCGTTCGCGCTCCGGTCTCTCGTCTCCCTGGCCGAGAGACCGGCCCGAGGGGCGGCCGCAACGGGCGTCACACGCTCCGTTCTGCCTCTCCCACGCGGCACGCGCCTTTCGGGCCAGGCGTCACCCGTGCTCGCCATCTCCCGCGACGGGTCGAAGGTGGCCTTCGCGGCGCAGGACGAGGACGGGTCTCGGCACCTTTATGTCTCGCACCTCGATCGCGGCGAGACGGAGCGGATTCCCGAGAGTGAGTTTGCCGAGGGGCCGTTCTTCTCCCCGGACGGGCGCTGGGTGGCGTTCGCGGCCGACGTCTCGGCGGACTCACCGCGCCCGGGCGAGCTGCGCGCCCACTCCTTCTCCTCCAGATTGACGCAAACCGTCTGCCCGCTTCCGGGTTTCGAAGGAGGGTGCTGGGGAGAGGACGGCGCGATCTATTTCGTCGGCAGCGTTCTGGAGGGCTTGAGAAGAATCCCTTCGGCGAGCGGTCGCGAGGAGCCCGTCACGACTCGTTTCCGGACGGGCGAGGCCGCGGGACCCCGCTGCATCGGGTATCCCCGGCTGTCTGCCGGCGACCGGTCGGCCCTGGTGCTCGATTGGGATGCCTCCGCGCTGGGGGATACGAGCTTGCTCGATCTGTCGAGCGGGCGGCTGCGTGCATTCGCCAGCACAGGGTCCACGGGAGCCGTCGTGCGAACGGGCCACGTTCTTTACACACGGACGGACGGAACGCTCTTCGCGGCTCCATTCGATCCCATGCGCGGCGGCACGACCGGGCCGGCCGTCGCAATCCTGAAGGACGTCGCGCTCGACGGTGCGGGAGGCGTTTTCGCCGTGTCGGACACGGGGACACTGGTCTACGCCCGTGGCCAGTTGAGGGGCAGTCCGTACGAGATGAAGCGACTGGTCCGGCTGGGACAGGATGGCACGGCGAAGCCGCTCGCCCTCTCGACCGACGCCTTCGCGACTCCCCTGTCTTTCTCTCGAGACGGTCGCCTTCTCGCGATCGTCTCCCGATTGAGCGGCATCTGGATCTCCGATCCTCTGCGCGGCACCAGGGCGCGGCTGCCTCTCGGAGCGACGCGTCTGGCTCGTTTCCCAATCTGGACCCCGGACGGAGAGTGGGTCGTGTTCCGGGGCGCACTCCTGGGAGAGATGGGCTACAAGATCTTTCGGCAGAAGTCGGATGGCAGCGGCCAGCCGGAAGTCCTCTGTGGGGAAGATCCACTCGAGAAGCGGCCCCGGGGATTCACGCCCGACGGAGAGACGCTCCTCTACGAGGTGACGGCCGGAGAGGACCAGCGGGGACTGTGGGGAAAAGCGATGCGCGGTTCTGCCCCTGTTCGCCGGCTCGTTTCCGGCTCGCTGGAGGAGGCGACGCTTTCGCCCGACGGCCGTTTCCTGGCTTATCAGTCCGGCGAGTTCGGGTCGATCGAGGTCTTCGTCCAACGCCTGACAGGCGGGGCGCGCCGCGTCCAGGTCTCCGTGCAAGGCGGGCGCAGCCCGCGGTGGTCTCGCGACGGCCGCCGGATCTTCTATCTCTCGGGCGACCGAGTCTTCGGAGTGGCTTTCGATGGAGAGGGAATGGAGGCGGGCTGCGGGCCGCCCGAGCCTTTGTTCGAAAGGCCGGGAATCGAGGGCTATGACGTGGCTCCGGACGGGAGCGGCTTCGTGACGATCGAGCGCCTTCCCGATTCCGGTGCAGTAAGGCAGCTCGAGCTCGTCACGGGCTGGTTTGTCGAGCTCGAGCGACTCGTCCTGCCGCCCACAGGCGCTTCTGCAAGCTGAGTGGAAATCTGCGCACGGAGGTTGCGGAGGTTGCGAACGTGACGCGGGCCAAAGAAACGCCCGAGACGATTCCGGGCTAACTCCTTCCGGGTCAGTGGTGGCGGCGGGCGGAATCGAACCGCCGACAAAGGGCTTATGAGACCCCTGCTCTGGCCATCTGAGCTACGCCGCCCCGAAAAAAGGCGCGCCCGGGGACCCGGGTGGAGGGCGGATGATAGCGCACGATGACGGAGTCGCTCGAGGACCGCTTCGCCCGACACGTCGAGGAGGAGTGCCTCTTCACGGGCGCCAAGGCGTTCGTCGTGGCGCACTCGGGCGGGAGCGATTCCACGGCGCTTCTCCTCCTCACCGCCGGGTGGGCGGCTCCCCGCGGTGTCACCGTGAGGTCCGCGCACGTCGCGCACGGCCTCAGAGGCGCGGCCGGCGACGCGGACGCGCGATTCTGCGCGCGGCTCGCCGCGACACTCTCGCTCCCTTTCACGCTTCGCCCTGTGGATGTGCCGTCCGGGCGGAGGAAGGGCGAGAGCCTCGAGGCCGCGGCCCGCCGCCTGCGGTACGCGGCGCTCCTCGCCCTCTCGCGAAGCCTGGGCGGCGCTCCCGTCCTCACCGGGCACACGCGCGACGACCAGGCCGAAACGGTTCTGCTCCACCTCGAGCGGAGGCTCGGCCGCGGGCGCGGAGGGATTCGAACCCGGCGGGGCGACGGCATCGTCCGTCCGCTCCTCCCCTTTTCGCGCGCCGAGCTCCGGGAGTTTCTCCGGAAGCGCGGCGTCCCCTTTTGCGAGGACGAGACCAACGAGAACGAGGGCTTCGCGCGGAACCGGATTCGCCGCAGCGTGCTGCCGGAGATGGAGCGAAAGGACCCCGGCAGGACCGTGCGGCTCGCACGCGCGGGGGCGAAATGGGGAGAACGGGTGGACGCGCTCGATCGACGGCTCATGGAGGCGATGGCGAAAGAGAAAATTTCTTCGAAGGGTATTTGGCCGCGCTCCTTTTTCACCCGTCTCTCGCCCGAGGAGGCGGGGCGACTGCTGGTAAGAGCGGCTGCGGAGGGCGGGCGAGTTCCCGGCAGAGCCCAGATCAAGAAAGTCCTGGAACGACTCGGAAAAGGCGACAAGACGTTTGGGGAGGAATTCGCGGGCGGCAGGATCGAGGTCGACCCACGCCGCATTCGGTTCGTGCGGGGCGCAAGGCCCGAGAGGAAAGCGTGAACCGGGGCTAGGATCTGAGCACCATGAACATGAAGTTGCGCCGCCCTCTCATCTTCGCTGCGGCCCTCCCCGCTCTCTTCCTTTTCAAAGAGATCTTTCTTTCTTCTCATTCTTCAGCAGAAATTTCTTCCTCTTCGTCCAATTCCTTCGACGCCCGCTTCACCGGCCGCACGATGCGCATGGATCTCTTCCACACCGGCGGGCCGAAGGGTGAAGTCGTCGCGCTCGACCGCGCCGTCGACGACGGCCCCTGGCCGGGCAGCCGGACCCGCCTCCTCGACGAGACGAACCTCGGCAGCCACCTGTTCGAGGTGCGGGACGTGAGGACGAACCGCGTCCTCTTCTCCCGCGGCTATTCGTCGATGTTCAGCGAGTGGGAGCAGACGGAGGAGGTCAAGCGGATCTCCCGGACGTTTCCCGAGTCGCTGCGGCTTCCCTGGCCCCGCGAAAAGGTCCGGATCGTCCTCGAGCGCCGCGACAAGGCGAACGTCTTTCACGAGCTGTTCTCGGCCGTGATCGATCCCGCGGGGCCCGAGGCGAACCCCGCGCCGCGCGCACCCGCGGGCAAGGTCTGGACGGTCTTCGAGAACGGCCCCTCCGCGTCAAAGCTGGACCTCCTCCTTCTCGGCGAGGGCTATGCCGAAAAGGACCTGCCGAAGTTCCGCGCCGACGTCAAGCGCCTCGTGGACATCCTCTTCACGTACGAGCCGTTCAAGAGCCGCAAGGCCGACTTCAACGTGCGCGCCCTCGACCTGCCCGGCTCCGAGAGCGGCGTGCTCCGGCCCGACTCGAAGATCTTCAGACGGACCCCGCTGTCCGTTCAGTACGGCATTTTCGGCTCGGAGCGGTACGTGCTCACGTACGACGACCGTGCTCTCCGCGAGGCCGCCTCGGCCGCGCCGTACGACTTCCTGGAGATCCTCGTGAACGACGCGCGTTACGGCGGCGGGGGCATCTACAACTTCCAGGCGACCGCGTCGGTGGACACGGCCTTCTCCGAGTACGTCTTCGTGCACGAGTTCGGCCACCACTTCGCGGGCCTCGCCGACGAGTACTACGGATCGGACGTGGCCTACGAGACCGGCGGCGAGAAGCCGGAGCCCTGGGAGCCGAACGTGACCGCCTTGAAGAACCCGAAGGCGCTGAAATGGGCCGACATCGTCGAGAGCGGCACGCCGCTCCCCACCCCGTGGGAGAAAGACGCATTCGAAAAGCAGGTTCGCGAAATCCAGGCCGAGCGCCGGAAGCTCATCGCGTCGGGCGCTCCACCTTCCGCGCTCGACGACCTCTTCCGCCGGCAAATGGCCCTGAATTCGAAGCTTCTGTCCGCCATGACGTGGTCCGGCAAGGTCGGGGCCTTCGAGGGCGCCGCCTACGAGGCAAAGGGCCTCTACCGGCCCTCGGCCGACTGCATCATGTTCACGCGCGACCCGGGGGGGTTCTGTCCGGTCTGCCGGCGGGCAATCGGGCGCGTGATCGACGAGTACTCCCGGCCCTGAGCGTCCTTTCCCTTCGGGGGCCCTGCTAGACTTACACGTCTGTGGCTCTTGTCACCGACGAACTGTACGGCCCGCAGGACATCGCCCGGCGCGTCACGGACGTCGGCCGGAGGATCGGCCACGACTACCCCGACGGCAACATCGTCCTCATCGCGGTCCTGAAGGGCGCGGGGTTCTTCGTCGCCGACCTCGCCCGCGCCGTGCCGCGGCCCGTGCGGTGCGAGTACATCGACGTGCTGCGGGACGGCGAGAGCGAGAAGGTCGTCAACTATCACTTCCTCGCGCCTTTCGACGTCCAGGACACCCACCTCATCGTGCTCAAGGACGTGATACGGAGCGGAGTCGTCGAGACCTGGCTGCTGAATCAGCTGCGGGAAGAAAAGCCCCGTTCCATCCGTTTCGCCTGCGTGGTGGATCATCCGCAGGAGAGGAAGAGCGCGCTCCGCGCGGATTACGTCCTGTTCCCGGCCGAGGAAGGCGTTCTCGTGGGCTATGGCATGGAATTCATGGGCGAGGGCGGGAACTTCCCGTTCATCGCGCAGGTCAGAACCGAAGGGGAGGCACCGTTCGAGTCCACCGCGGACCGTCGCGCCCGTGCGGGATGAACCGTATCCCGCGAACCGGCGTATGAGAGTCGAGGGCACAAGGTGAATACAACCGTCAAGAACATCCTCCTCTGGATGGTCATCCTCGTGGTGATCCTCCTGCTCTTCCGGGTCGTGGACGTGGGCCGCACCGCGACTTCCACGGTCAGCTTCACCGAATTCCTGGAGATGGTGAAGAAGGGTGACCTCGACCGCGTCACGATCCGCGGCCAGGAGATCCGCGGCTACAAGAAAGGCTCGCCCGAGGGGCGCGAGCCGGGCGTCCGCACGTACGCACCCGTTTACAACGACCTGACGTCCGACCTCATGAAGGCGAACGTGAAGATCACGGCCGAGGAGCCGGGACAGGGATCGTTTCTCGTCATCCTCCTGCAGTGGGCGCCGATCCTGTTCCTCATCGGCCTGTGGATCTTCATCATGCGACAGATGCAGACGGGCGGAAACCGCGCGATGGCCTTCGGCAAGTCGCGCGCGAAGATGCTGACTCCGAACCAGAAAAAGGTCACGTTCAAGGACGTCGCCGGCTGCGAAGAGGCCAAGGAAGAGCTCTCCGAGATCATCGACTTCCTCAAGGAGCCGGCGAAGTTCCAGAAGCTGGGCGGCAAGATTCCGAAGGGCGTCATCATGATGGGCCCTCCGGGCACGGGGAAGACGCTCCTCGCGCGGGCGGTCGCCGGCGAGGCGAACGTGCCGTTCTTCTCGATCTCCGGCTCCGACTTCGTCGAGATGTTCGTGGGCGTCGGCGCTTCGCGCGTGCGCGACCTCTTCGAGCAGGGGAAGAAGAACGCTCCCTGCATCATTTTCATCGACGAGATCGACGCCGTCGGACGCCACCGCGGTGCGGGCCTGGGCGGCGGGCACGACGAAAGGGAGCAGACTCTGAACGCGCTCCTCGTCGAGATGGACGGCTTCGAGGGGAACGACGGCGTCATCCTCGTCGCCGCCACGAACCGGCCCGACGTCCTCGACCCGGCCCTCCTCCGGCCCGGCCGCTTCGACCGCCGCGTCGTCGTCGACCGTCCGGACGTGAAAGGCCGCGAAGGCATCCTCAAGGTCCACACGCGCACGATCCCGATGTCCGACGACGTCGACCTCTCGGTCGTCGCGCGCGGCACGCCGGGCTTCGCCGGCGCCGACCTCGCGAACCTCGTGAACGAGGCCGCGCTCGCCGCCGCGCGCGTCGACAAGAAGAAAGTCGACATGGTCGATTTCAACTACGCCAAGGACAAGGTCCTCATGGGCGCCGAGCGGAAGTCGATGGTCATGTCGGACGAGGAGAAGCGCGTCACGGCGTATCACGAGGGGGGCCACGCGCTCATCGCCTCCTTCGAGGAGCACACGGACCCGCTCCACAAGGTCACGATCATCCCGCGCGGCCGAGCTCTGGGCCTGACGCAGCAGCTCCCGCTCGAGGACAAGTACACGTACTCGAAGGAGTACATCGAGGCCGAGCTCGCCGTCATGATGGGCGGCCGCCTCGCCGAGGAAGTGTGCATCGGCCGCGTTACGACCGGCGCCTCGAACGACTTCGAGAAGGCCACGGAGATGGCGCGCCGCATGGTCTGCGAGTGGGGCATGAGCGAGCTCGGCCCTCTCTCGTTCGGCCGTCCCGAGGGAGAGGTCTTCCTCGGCCGCGATTTCGCGCGGCAGCCCGACTACTCCGAGGACACGGCGCGAAAGATCGACGCGGAAGTAAACCGCATCGTGACGAGCTCCTACACGCGCGGGAAGAAGATCATCGTCGAGCACCGCGCCGCGCTCGAGGAGATCGCCAAGCAGCTCCTCGAGAGGGAGTCCCTAGACGGCGAGGAGATCTACGCGATCATCAAGCGCGTCACCGGGCACGAGGTCGCGAAGAGGCCGCCCGTCAAGCCCGAGCCTCCGAAGCCCACCGCGCCTGCCACCGTCACGCAGAAGGACGAAGGCGCCGCGCCGGCGCCCGGCGGCCTGGTTCCCATCCCGGTGTAAGCCCGCCACGAACTCGCGTTTCTCGAGCGGTGAAGGGGGTACGGGGAAACACGACCGTGTTTCCCCCATTACTCGCTGCTGCTAACGAGTCCTTCCCCGCGTTTACGAAGCACGCGGCGCGGCCGATGATGCATTTGCATCGACGGCGGCGGCTGGCGTTCGCCCTATCCTTTCGGAAGGTGGGTAGGTCCGCGCTCAACGGGACCCGTCGCCCGTGAAAGGAGCCCCGATGAACACGTTGTGGATCGTCGTGATCGCGACGGTCGTCATTTACATGGCCTACAACTTTTACGCGCGGAGGATCGACCGGGACGTGATCAAGTCCGACGCGAAAAAGGCGACGCCGGCCACGATGTACATGGACGGCGTGGACTTCATGCCGACGAGCAAGAACGTCCTCTACGGCTACCACTTCAAGTCGATCGCCGCCGCGGGTCCGATCGTCGGCCCGATCACGGCCGCGAACCTCTGGGGGTGGTTCCCGTCCCTCCTGTGGCTCGTCATCGGAGTGAGCTTCATCGGATGGGTCAGCGATTACTCCGCGATCATGGTCTCGGTGAGGAACGACGGGAACAGCCTGAGCGCGATCTCGCACAAGCTCATCGCTCCGCGCACGCGAACGATCCTCTTCATCTTCATCTTCTTCTACCTGATGCTCCTCGCCGGGGCGTTCATCGGAATCCTCGCGGCGATTCTCTCCGCCCGCCCCGACGTGCCGTTCGGCATCATCATGCTGGCGCTCATGGGCCTTCTGGCGGGTCAGATGATGTACCGCTGGAAGATGAATCTGATGCTCGTGACGGCGATCGTCGTGGCCGTGACGCTCGGAGCCATGGCGCTCGGACCGTGGGGCCAGACGAAGAACGACAAGGGAGCGCTCGTGCAGGGACCCGTCGGCGCGGCGGTCGTCTCGCTGAACACGTCCATCGACAACCTCAACGCGAAGCAGCCGATCCTCTCGCTCGAAGACCCCACGAACGCCGACCCGCGCATCCCGGTTCCGGGAGCGGACGGCAAAAGGCCGACGACCCCGGCGTACGACGCGGCCACGAAGCAGATCCGGACGCTTCCGAACTACCTCCTCTGGATGGTCTTCCTCTTCGCCTTCTCCTACTGCGGCGCGAACATGCCCATCTGGCGGTTCGCCCAGCCCGTCAACTACATCGGCTTCTGGATCATGCTCATCACGATCGTCCTCTCGGCGATCGGCGCGGTCGTCGCGCCGCTGACCGGCGTTCTGGACGCGGGCGGCAAGGCCATCGGCGCCTTCGCGCTGACGGCGGTCAAGGACCTCGGCTTCGCGGCTCCGGTCAAGCCCTTCACGGCGTGGCAGCCGCTCTGGCCGATGCTCTTCGTGACGATCGCCTGCGGCGCGATCTCCGGCTGGCACGCCCTCATCGGCTCCGTCGGGACTGCGCGGCAGCTCGAGTACGAGACCGACGGCCTCCCGGTCGGCGGCGGCTCGATGTTCGGCGAGTACACGCTCGCCCTCCTCTCGCTCGTGGCCGTCTCGATCGCGGGCGTCGGGGGCGGCGGCGGAAGGTTCGCGGCGGGCGTCGGCAAGCTCATCTACGCCGGCACGTTCAAGGCGATCCCCGAGGTCTTCGGCACCGCGCTCGGGTTCGGCGCCTTCGTCGTCATCGTCCTGACGGTAACGCAGCTCGTCTTCCGCGTCATGCGCATCACGCTCACCGAGTGGGCGGGCGAGGCGATTCCGCTCGTGCGCAACATGCACGTCTCGAGCATCATCTCGATGCTGCTGACCCTGGCGCTCGTCCTGACGGGCACGTGGGTCTACCTCTGGCAGATGTTCGGCGCGTCGAACCAGCTGATGGCCGCGCTGAGCCTCCTCGTCGTGACGGTCTGGCTCAAGTCGGAGAAGAAGAACCCGAGCTACGCCCTCTACCCGATGCTCTTCATGTACGTCACGACGCTCTTCGCCACGGCCGTCACGGCGCGCAACCTGTACGTGACGATCGCCGCGAATCCCGCGATGAGCGGGCTGCCGGTCGCAGGCGCCTGGGCGATGATCGTCCTCGCCGCCCTGCTGATCATCGCGGCGCTCTTCATCGGCTGGGACGGCCTGAAGGCCTACCGGAAGTACAGCGCGACGCCGCTCGTTTCAACGCCGGTGAAGCCGGCGGCGGTGACCGCCTAGGAAGCCGGCCAGCTCTCGGGTCTTGGTGGATTGTTCCGGGGGATCCGTCCGGGTCCCCCGGACTTTTTTCTTACCGGGTCGTCTTGCCAGTCCCCGGTTCGAGGATGAGGACGACCTTCTTCGGCGCCGGCGCGAAGTCCTCCGGCCGCCCGGAGAATCCGTCGAAGAACGCGAGAGTCAGACGGTCTCCCTCCCGCCTGAAGATCATCCACCCCCCTCGTTCCTTCGAGGGCGGGACCGCCTCGACACGAATTGCGTCCGGTGCGGCGGCGTCGACTGCCAGTGTGAAGCGCGCCAACTCGCCTTCCCCGTTCGTCGCGGAGAGCGTCCCACCCGAAAAGGTCCACGTGCCGCTCGCGAACTTCCGGTCGGGAATGGTCCGGCCGTTCATCGTCGCGCTCCGCAGACTCCAGGTCCCGTCGAGGAGACGGAGGACGACGTCCGCACCCACCGGATCCGGCGAAACCGACGGGCCGATCGTTGCCGGCACGAACGGCGGCCCCAGCGTGCGCGCCAGCAGTTCCGCCTCGTCCGGTTTCAGCCCTCCGAGCACGAGGACGCCGTTCGGGATCCCCGCCACGACGACGGGCGCCGCGCGCAGCCGGCCGGCCACCACGATACCGAGGCGCCGCCCCACGTTTCGCGACGTCACCTCGGCGAGCTTTCGCGCGCCCTCGGCCGTCAGGACGAGCCGAATCTCCCCGCCCCCGCCCGGTCCGCGTTGCGCGTCGGCGCTCGCGATGGCCGTGACATCCAGCAGCGCGGCAGAATCCAGCGAGATCTCCTCCACGGCAGAGCCCGGCAAGGCGAGCCGCCACATCCTCGACCCCGGAGCATCGGCGGAGGTGACGAGGTGGATGCCGAAAGAGCCGCTCTCGGCGGCCGCGACGGGCGCGCAGAAGACGATTGCAGCGAAGAGAGTCCTTCTCACGTCACCTGGCGTCCGGGAGGCATTCTGTTCACCACCTCGACGGCCGTCAACGAGGGACGGCGGCGCCTGCCGCCTCCCTAGGCCCGAAGCGCACGCTCGCCGATCGCCCGCACAGCCTCGAAGAAATCCGCGGCGGGCGCGGACTCGTGGGGCAGGTCGATGTGGAGCTGCAGGTGGGGCTCGGCCCGGCGCACGGAAAGGCGCCGGACCGTCATCCCCGCGCCGCGGGCGAGCTCGAGAAGGGCGTCAGCGAGTGGAAGAGCGCTTTCCACCTTGTAGAAGACCGGCCGCGAGCCCTCAGCCGCGGCCTCGCGGACGGACCAGCGTTCCGAGGCTATGCGGCGGAGCGCATCGCGCCCCGCGAAGCTCGAGCGGTCCAGCGCTTCCAGATCGGCGTGCGGGGTTCGGCGAAGCTTCGTACGGAGGATCAGCGAGTCCCTGCGCCCCCGGCTCCTCGAAAACCCCCAGAGCCACGGGACGTCCCTCGGCTCCAGGAAGATCACGAGCGTCACGTCCTCGAACGGAGGCTTCGGCTTCACGAGAGACAGCTCGACTGCCGTCGTTCCGAGCCAGCGGACGGTCGTCCGCTCGCAGAGGTGATGGAGCCCTCCCTGCATCCAGCGCATCGTGGACTTTCCCTTCCGCACGTTCCAGATGCTCCCGGCCGCGAACCACACCATGACGAGCGCGACCAGGAACATGAGCGGAGCGGACAGGTGGGACCTCCCGGCGATCGCCTCGCCGGGGCGAGACGATAGCAGACCGCTTCGAATGCTGGCGGCTCAGTCGCCGTCGAGACGGATCATCCGGATGAAGCTGCCGTCGGACGTCTTCGCGTCGTTCACGACTCCATATGCGAAGAACGTGTCGTCTCCGGAGATGCGCGTGACGGTCGCGATCGCCTTCGAGGTCGCGGCTCCGGCGCTCTCGATCACCCGGTTCCATTGGTACCACTCCCCGGGATTCAGGGAGACGACGAGTGGGCTTCCCACATCGACGCCCGTGTCCGCGTCCCGGAGCTGGACGGAGAGCGTGATCGGGCCCTCGGAGCCGCCGCCAGCATTGAGGACGGCGAGGTTCGAGCGACTCGTCGCGTCCTGTGACAGCGCGGGGACCAGCGCCGCCTGCCGCGCCCCGCCGCCCCACGCGATCGCGGAGTACGAGACGCCGAAGTGGCCCCCCGTATCGGGATTCGGGTTCGGCGTCGTCGTGCGCGCGAGAGCCACCGTCCTCGCCGCGTCGTCGCCCTCGAGGCCTTGGAAGGCGATTTCGAGAGTCCCGGCCTGAGAGCCCGCCGTCCGCGAATCCGGGATGGCCACCCCCTGCTCCCGCAGGAAGGCGACGACGTCCGAGAGCGTGACCTGTCGTCCAGCGCCGATGGGAAGCGCCACCGCCGGCCCAGCGACCGGGGTACCCGAGCCCGCAGCTGCGTGATAGAGGAGCGAGGCTGTCGACGGCCGCGCCGAATCGTTCGCCAGCGTCAATTCGGTCGTGTAATGCGACCCGGCGGCGCCGTACGTGTCGAGAACGATCGGCACGAGCAGGCGCCGTGTCGCGGCGAGGCCTCCGGGCCGAAAGAGCGGAAGCACCGACCCGTCCGAGGTCGCGGCGTCGTTGATGACGCCGTAACCGGTCCACGCGCCGATGCCCGCAACCCGCGAGATCCGGGCGTAGCCTGACGATCCCTGCGGCAGACCCGCGAGGAGTAGCACGTCGTTCCACTGGAAGAACTCGCCGGGCGCGAGCGTGCGGGTGAGGACGTTCGGTGCTGGAGTCCCGTCCGCCGAGAAGACCTGGACCGAAAGCGTGATCGGGGGGGCGCCGCTGAAGTCCGTCGCCACGTGTGAAACGGCGAGGTTCGAGCGGTCGACTCCTGCGGCGCTTGTCAGGCCGTAGACGCTCGCCTCTTCTTCCGCCGCGTCGATATCCGTCGGCGCGTCGAGCATCACGCCGTACGTGCCCCCGGAGGGATCGGTCGTGTAGACGCGGGCGAGCATGTAGTAGCTCTGCGCCGGAATAGCCCCGAACCCATAGAACAGAGGGATCGTCAAGCCGGTCACCGCGGCACCGGCAGGGAGGTTCAGTCCCTGCGAACGAAGCCACGGAAACGCGTCGGGCACCCTCAGCTCTCCGCGAATCGGAATGCTCAGGGTCGTGGGAGCGCGTTGAAGAGAGAGGGAAAGTGGCACAGAGTCGTAAGTACCCGGACTTCCGATCGTGAGTTCCGTTCGAAACCGCTGCCCCGTTGCACCGACGGTGTCCACGAGCGCGGGTAGGATGCGTACCCGCGGGGTTGCAAGCGCCTCGAAGAGTCCCTGTCCACCCGTGCCCAGATACAAGAAGTCGAACGAACTGCTGAATTTGCCGCCCCTGGCAGTGGTGATCGCCCGCGCGTCCGTGCCCGGCGGAAGCCCGGATGTCTCAGGCGTCCACACGCCATCCGCATGGCGCAGCACCCCGGCGGTTCCAGCGGCTGCGAACGAGTTCGCGAAGCCGCGTACCACAGTACCGCCCGCACCGTTGGAATCGCGCTGCCAGTTTCCGACCCCCGTCCGCCGCCAGATTCCGTTCCCATCCACCATCGCGAAGGCAGTTGGGGAACCTCCGATGGCGGCCACCCTCGACTGGGGCGGAAGGCCGTTCGATGCGTCTGACCAGGAGTAACCCCCGGACGCTTTGTCGTAAAGACCCCCGGCGGAGAGAGAAACATAGTTCAGCCCCGCAGCGAAGCCCAGGCTGCGAACCGGCGCGTTCGGCGGTAGCCCGAGGCTCAACGAACTTATGGCTTGCCCGAAGGAAACGTCCTCTAGGGATCCAAAGGAATAGACACCAGCGTTGGATGTCCCGACGAGGCCGTTCGACATCGCGGTGACCTGCGTGCCAGCCGGCAGACCGGCCACGGGCGAGGCTCCGAATCCGGACCCGCTGAAAGACACGGTGAAGAGGCCGCAGCTCGTCCACTCGGAGAAAAAGTAATACTTGAGAACGTCGACGATCTGCGCGTCTGCACAGGGTGCAGCCACATACTGGGTCGATTCCAGCAAGAATATCCCGCGCCCTGGAGCTGCGAACACGCCGAAGGGATTGATCGACGCGAGCGCACCAAAATAATCCGACGCCGCCGCACTCGAGATCACGAGCGCATCCGGCGGCGCTGGGACGGGTGTGAACCTCACACCCGCGAGCGCGGGCGCGGCGGCGGCGCAGAGCGCGGCGACGAGAGCAGAAGGCCTGGCGCGACGCGAAGACCCTAAAGGGCGCATGGCGAGAATCCCATCTCGAAATGGTCCCGCAGTTCGAGAACTAACGATCGATGATGAGGCGAGGAAGGTTCACTGGACCAGTGTATACACTCGCCGCGGAGGAGACGTGATGGAGACGCGCGGCGGCCGGGGGAAGGCGATCCGGGAATTCCTCTACGGGATGTTCGGCTACGAGCACGCGCAGCAGGCGCTCGAGATCCGCTCCTCCATGGAATCGCTCTTCATGCTCATCACGTTCGGCGACATGCTCGGCGTGCCGGTGATGCCCCCGTATTACGCGCTGCGGCTCCTCCCGTACGTCACCGGCAGCCTCCAGACCTGGAAGAGGCGAACGCTGCGCGAGCGGCAGTTCGGCGACAGCCACGACCAGCATCTCCACGGGGTCTGAAAGTCCGTCCTGCCGTCGCGGTTCGGCGCATTTTTCGCGCGAACCGGCCATTTTGAAGAAAAGCCAATGTCACATGGCATCGTGATTGCGATTCTCCCAAGGGGCCTGGTACCCCCCAAGGAGGACATGATGTGTCGTAACAACATCTTGGGTTCGACTCTCGGTCTCGCTCTGCTTCTGGGTAGCGCGATCGCGACGGCCCAGATCCCGCCGCCGCCGCCACCGCCGATCCCGGAGGAAGTGACCGTCACGATCGTCAAGCAGGAGCCGCCGCCGCCCGTTGAAGAGGCGGCCCAGGAGAACACACGTCCCGCTCCGAACTACATCTGGGTCGCCGGGCATTGGGACTATCGCCCCACCGGCTGGGTCTGGGTCACCGGACGCTGGGGCCTGCCGCCCTCCGCGGAAGTCCGCTGGGTCGCGCCCGAGTACACGCGTGTCGAGGGCGGCTTCGAGTACGTCCCCGGACACTGGACCACTCAGAGGGTGATCACGTACGAGAACGGAAAGAGAGTCATCGTGAAGGAAAAGGTCAGGGTGAAGGAGAAGTAGAGAGAAGCGCCGAAATCCGCCTCGAGCTGGACCCAGCGAGCGCGCCGGCAGGTCACGATGACCTCGCCGGCGTTGCCGTGTCTGGCCGCTTTTCATTAATGCATCTGCATCGCGTCCCGGAGCGCGGGGCGTTCTAGAGTTGGAAACGCCGGGAATCGCACCCGGGCTGCGAGAGGAGGAGACGGTGTCCGAGAAGACAAAGCAGATCAGGCCCAGCGGCCTCAAGGGACTCTGGCACGGTTTCAAGGAAACCATCTACGGCATGTCCGCGCATGACATGAGCCGGGCGGCGCTCAGGACGCGGGCCTCCATGGAGCACCTGTTCATCCTCATCACGATGGGAGACCTGCTCGGGATCCCCATCCTCCCGCCGTACTACAGCCTCCGGCTCCTGCCGCACGTCGTGCCGCAGATCGCGACGTGGAAGCGCCGGATGCTCCGGGAGAAGGACGTTTCCGACGCAATGTTCTGAGGTCTCCGGAAAGAAGAGAGACGCCGAGGAGGAGAGGGCATCATGGGGATGAAAGAGGTGTTCGAGCAGAACCCGAATCGCCGGTACATCATGTTCGGCGGCAAGGGCGGTCTGGGAAAGACGACGTTCTCGGCCGCGACGGCCTACTGGCTCGCGAAGCAGGGCAAGAAGGTCCTCGTCTTCTCCGTCGACCCCCAGGCCTCGCTCACCGACATCTTCCAGCAGGACATCTTCGGCAAGGGGCCGGTGAAGATCATGGAGAACCTGTGGGCGCAGGAGATCGACGCCGACAGCCACATCAAGGCGTACCAGGACGAGATCCGCAAGAAGATCCGAGACATGTACGGCCTCGAGAAGGTGCCCGAGGAGATCGAGAGCTACATCCAGGCTGCGAGCGCCGAGCCGGCCATGGAGGAGAGCGCGATCTTCGACGCCGTGGTGGACGTCGTCGTCCAGGAGAACTACGACTACTACATCTACGATCTCGTCCCGCTCGGCCACGCGCTCTACTACCTCAGCATGGCGAAGGTCTACGACGAGTGGATCAACAAGGTCACGAAGCTGCGCGAGGACATGCGCGAGTACGAGGAGATGGTCAGCCGCCTCAAGCGCGAGAAGCAGACCGAGCAGGACGCGATCCTGAACGAGCTCATCTACATCAAGGGGCGGATCAACGCGTCGTCCAAGATCCTCACCGACAAGGACAAGACGGCCTTCTTCTTCGTCGTGACGCCCGAGGACATGATCATCGTCGACACGGAGAAGGCCGCGAAGCTCTTCGCCCAGTTCGACGTCCCGATCGGCGGCTACGTCGTCAACCGCGTCATTCCGCACGAACTGATCGACCAGAACATCCCCGACTACCTGCGCAACCGCATCCAGATGCAGGACAAGTACCTCGGAACCATCCGGACGACGTTCGGAAAGGACGTCCTCGCGTACGTCCCGGAGCTCGAGCGCGACGTCACGGGCCTTCCGATGATCGAGAAGCTCGCCGGAATCATGTACGGCAACGGAAAGCTCGGCTGAGGCCGGGACGTGGAGAGAGCGGCCATGCCTGAAATCCAGACCTCCATGAGCACCTACATCAAGGACCACGCCGGCCTGAAGTACATCTTCTTCGGCGGAAAGGGCGGCGTCGGGAAGACCGTCTTCGCGGCCGCCACCGCGCTCCACAACGCCCAGCTCGGCCGCCGGACGATGCTGGCCTCGACGAACCCGGTCCACAGCCTCTCGAGCCTCCTCGGCCAGAACGTGCTCGGGAAGCACACCCCGGTCGACGGCGCTCCGAACCTGTGGGCGTACGAGATCGAGACGAAGGAGACGATCGAGCGGTCGAAGGTCGAGATCCGCGAAAAGATCAAGTGGTTTCTCAAGTTCGCCGACATCTCGACGAAAGCCGAGGACTTCGTCGAGTCGGCCACCATGAACCCCGCCTTCGAGGAGTCGGCGATGTTCGAGAACATGATCGACCTCATGTTCAAGGACGAGTACGACGTCTACGTCTTCGACACCGCGCCCACCGCGAACGCGCGGCGCCTGCTCGGCATGTCCAAGGTCTACTCGCTCTGGGTCAACAAGATGCTCAAGAGCCGCGAGGAGGCGAAGACCCTCCGCGAGCTGCTCTCCTTCACGAAGAAGAAGGAGGAGGACCCTCTGATGGCGTACCTCCTCTCGTTCCGAGACCGGATGGAGCACGGCCGCGTGCTTCTCACGGACCCCCAGAAGACCTCGTTCTTCTTCGTCACCTTGCCCGAGGCGCTCCCCATCGCCGTCATCACGCGCTTCATCCAGTGGTTCCACGATTTCGGCATCCCCGTGGGCGGCGTCCTCGTCAACATGCTGATCGACAAGGCTTCCGTCCGCGCCGATGCGGCCGACTTCGTGAAGAACCGCGTCGCGATGCAGGACGAGCACATGAAGACCGTCTGGCAGAAGTTCGACGGCAGCGTCCGCGCCATCGTTCCGCTCTACGAAACGGAGATCCGCGGCGTCCCGATGCTCAAGAGGCTCGGCGACGCCATGTTCGCGTAGCGCGGCACCACCCCCCCGAAGGGAAGATCGCCGAGATCCGTCCGTACTTCGATCCTCGCCCCCTGAGCGAACCGCCACCGCTCCAGTTCGATCTCGAGGACGCTTCGCCGGGTCGATGACGATCGTCGTAAGATTCTCTCTGGTCCGCTCGATGAACAACATCATCGACGAGCGCTTCAGGGGGTCGATCGGAGACCTGCGCGCGTTCCAGCAGCCCGGGCTGGAGACAGTCAAGCGCTACATCCGGGGCGAGCTTCCCGGTTTTCCCATCTCAAGGCTTGTCGGAATGCGGCCAACCGAGGCCGTTCTCGGCAAGGCTACCTTCACCATGCCGATCACCCGCTGGCTGGAGGATGGCTTCGGGCTGTACTGGGGCGGCCTGTACGCGCTCTTCGCGGATGCTCCCCTGGCCTCGGCCATCTGGACGACTCTTCCCGCCGGAAAAGCCGTCGCGACGTCCGAGCTCAACATGTCGTTCGTCAGGCCGATGAGCAGGAAGACGGCGAATATCGTCGGCCGGGCCGAAACCATCCATTCAGGAAGCCAGGTGGGCCTGTCGATGATCGAGATCACCGACCAGGACGGCCGCATGCTGGCGTTCGGCAGCACGCGCTGCCTGGTTTCCGACGTGCGCGTGGACCCTCACGCCGTGTACGCCGCTCCCGATCTCGGTCCGACCGACCCGCCGGACCCTTATTTGAGGCCCGCGCCGGAGGACGGCTACTTCAACCTCGAGGAGGTCGTGAGCGGGAGACCGATCGACCTGCAACAGCGGACGGTCACGGGAGAGAAGATCTTTCCGATATGGCGCCTCACCGGTTACCGCCCGACCCTCGTCGAGGACGGTCACGTCAGGGCGGTCGTGCCGTCTGTGGCGTGGTTCTCGAACGGCGGCCCCTCGATCTACGGGGGTCTGCTGGCGTGGGCCGCGGAGTTCACGATGGGCGCGGCGGTCTACTCCACGCTGTCCGCCGGCGACGTGTTTGCCACGTTGGACATGCACATTCGATTCACGAGGCCGGCGCTCGTCGACTCGGGTGATCTCACCGTGACCGCGTCGGTAAGTCACCGTGGGAAGCGTCTGCGGGTCTCCTCCTGCAACGTGGACAACGCCGAGGGAAAGCGCGTGGCCATGGCAACCTCGTCGGCCCTGGTGGTCGAGGGCGGAATCAGAGAGTTGACGAAAGGGCGGCTGCCGGACGAGATCCTAGCGGGAGCAGACGGACACGACTACCGTTCACGCTGACGGGGCAAGCCGGGCGGGTGGATCAGCTCCACTCCCGCCGTCTCTCCCAGATCCCGTCCGCCGCGCGGAGCGCGAGGGCGCCGATCGTGTTCGTCGGGTTCACGGCGGCACTCGTGACGAATGAGCTGCCGTCCACGACGTAGAGATTCGGCACGTCGTGCGCGCGGTTCCACGCGTCGACGACGCTGTGGCGCGGGTCCGAGCCCATGCGGGCCGTGCCCATCAGGTGCGCGAAGACGTTCGGGCCGGGGGCCTGGAGAGTTTCCACTGCGCCCGCCGCCTCCAGCGCCTGCCGTGCCCTCGCGACTCCGTGGTCGAGCATCCGGAGCGTGTTCTGCGAGAACCGGTACGTGACCTTCGCCGCCGGCATGCCGTGGAGGTCGTGCTCTTTCGGGTCGAGCGTGACGCGGTTCGTCTCCTCCGGCAGGTCCTCGCCCATGATCGCGATGCCGATCGTGTGCGCGAAGCGGCGCCGCATCTCGCGGTGATGCGCCGCGCCCCAGGGGACCGGTCTCGCATCGCCCCACGCCTGGCTCAAGGGACCATACGGCCCGTACACGACGAGCGAGTAGCCGCGCGTGAAGCCGCGGCGCGTGTCGGTCTCGTAGAACTCCTGGCTGAAGCACGGGTTCGACGTGATCCCCACGTGGCCGTCGAGGCGCTCGGCGAAGATCCCCTCGACGTAGTGGCTCGGATGGACCATGTAGCGCCGTCCGAGGAGGCCGCTGGAATTGCCGAGACCCTGCGGAAAGAGCTTCGAGCGGGAATTCAGGAGCAGCCTCGGCGTGCCGATTCCGTTGCAGCAGACGGCGACGACGCGGCCGAGCTGCTCGTGGAGAGCGCCCGTGCGGTCGTGGTAGAGGACGCCCCGCGCGCGGCCGGCGGCGTCGAGCGTGATCTCGCGGACGCGCGCCCACGTCGTGAGCCTCGCGCCCGACGCGAGCGCCTTCGGCCAGTACGTGAGATCGACCGAGGCCTTCGCCGTCCGCGGGCAACCGAAGTTGCAGCGGCCGCGGCCGTCGCAGCCGAGGCGGCCGTCGGCGTCGCGCGAGAGAATCGCGTTGTCCGAGGGCCACCAGTGCCAGCCGAGTTTCTCGAATCCCCGCACGGCGGCTTCGCCCCGCTTGCCCAGGCCGAGCGGGGGATGAGGCCGCGGCGCGCGCGGCGGGTTCGCGGGGTCGCCGGCGAGACCCGACACGCCCATCATGCGATCGTTGAGGTCGTAGTAGGGCTCGAGGTCCTCGTACCGGAGCGGCCAGTCGTCAGCGACGCCGTCGAACGAATGCACGCGAAAATCCGCGGGGTGGAAGCGCGGGAAATGACCCTCCCAGTGGATCGTGCTCCCGCCGACGCCGTTGAACATCAAGACCTGGGACGAGGTGAGACCTTCGGTCGTCACCGGGTAGTCCTCCGCGAGGCGGCGGACGTTCGGGCTGAAGGTGGAGCGGCCCCGCCGGAGGAAAACCTCGACCTCGTGCTGCGACGAAGGGAGCGCGTCACGCGATATCCAGTCGCCTTGTTCGAGACAGACGACCTTCGCTCCCTGCCGGCTCAGCCGCCACGCGAGCGCCGCACCCGCGGCCCCCGACCCGACGACGACGACGTCCGCGATCGTGCCCGCCATCAGGTGGCCCTGCGATAGAGCGGCGACAGCGCCCGGACGCGCTCGACCGCTTCCTCGTCGAAGGGCGGCACGCCCGGCCCCGGGCGATCAGGCCCGTAGAACTCGAAGCCCAGGCGTTTCCAGACCTCGGGGCGCGTGTAGTAGCCCTCGTAGACGAAATCTCGAAGAGCCTCGAAGACCGCGGGCTCCTTCGCCTCGAGCTCCGTCAGGACGCGGGCGCGGCGCTCGTCCGGAAGAGAGGCGAACGGCATTGGACGCGCACGCTTTTCGAGGGCGCTCGCGGCACGCCGGAGCTGTCGCCTCACGTCCGCGTCGCGGGTCGCGACGAGCTCGAGATATCCCATCACCCCCGCTTCTCTCGCCGCCGGCATCCCGTCGGCGGCGGGCACGAGCGCGTCCATCGCCGCCAGGAGAGTGGCCCCGGCCGTGTCCGGCCACACGGAAGACGTTCTACCTGGTTCTGCGGCCGACGCCGTCGCGGTGCGCACCATTCCGCTCGCGGCAGCCGTCCCGGCCGCCGCCGTCGCAAGGAATCTCCGCCGCGTCCAGTCGCGCATGAGTTGCGAGATGATAGGCCTTGATGCGACTTTTCAGCTTCGTTCCCTCTTCCGGCAAGCAGATCCGCGTCGGCGCGGCCACTCCCGACGGCCGAGTCCTCGACCTGGGAGCGGAGGCGCGCCGGCGGAGCATTCCTCTCTCTTTCGACCCCGCCGAAATGCTGTCGCTGATCGCGGCGGGGAGTAAGGCGCTCGCCGAGGTCCGTTCGCTCGTCGACGGCTCCGCGGGTGACGGGCCGGGCCTCGGCGAGGTACATCTGGCCGCGCCGATCCCGGTCCCGTGCCGCAACGTCCATTGCGTCGGCTGGAATTACGTCGAGCATTTCGAAGAGGGCAAGTCGCTCAGGGACACGGGCCAGACGCTTCCCGAGCATCCGGTCTTCTTCACGAAGGGCACGAACGCCGTCAACGGCCCTTACGACCCGATTCCGTACGACCCGCGCGTGTCTACGGCGATCGACTGGGAAGTCGAGCTCGCGGTCATCGTGGGCCGGCGCGGGAAGAACCTCACCGAGGAAGACGCGATCGACCACGTCTTCGGGTTCTGCGTCCTGAACGACACGACTGCCCGCGACATCCAGCAGAAAAAGCACGGCGGCCAGTGGTGGAAGGGCAAGAGCCTGGACGGGCACGCGCCGATGGGGCCCTGGATCGTCACCGCGGACGGCTTCGACTGGTCTTCCCGGCGTCTCGTCTCGCGCGTCAACGGCGTCGTGAAGCAGGATGGAAACACGAGCCAGATGTACTTCAAGGTGCCGCGCCTCCTCGCCGAGCTTTCGCTCGGACTGACTCTCGAGCCCGGGGACATCCTCGCGACGGGCACCCCGCCGGGCATCGGGCACGCCCGCAAGCCGCCGGAATATCTCAAGCCCGGGGACGTGCTCGAGTCGGAGGTCGAAGGCATCGGCGTTCTCAGAAACCCGATACAGGCGGCCTGAAGCGTCGTCCGAAAGACGAACGTGGCATTCAGGGCGCACCCGGTACACGACGGGCGGGGCGCCTGGATGCTTGGCGCTGAGGCTGCGGGTTCAGAGGTCGAAGGTCTCGGCCCTCGAGCGCCCGGTGACCGGTCGGGATGAACGTCGGACGAAATACCGAGCGCTGCGGGTCGCCGTGCGGGTTCGGAGAGTCGCCGGAAAAGGGGTTTTCGAACTCCCACACGGTCCGACCCGTAACCGTCACCTCGAAGAGCCGCCCCTTGGGGCCATCGCAGATGAGGGTATTCCCATTAGGCAGACGTTCAGCTCCCGACAGGTACTCGGCGAAAAAGGAAGCCTTGTCGCGGGCCGTGTACTCCCACGCGGGCCTTTCCGGATCGAAGGGGCGGCCGGCTGCGGTCGCGTAGCGCCCTCCGGACTCGAGCGGGAGCTCGAGTTCGAGGACGGACGAGTAATCGGACCCTGGGCGGTGGGCTCCGTTGTTGAAGACCGTCAGGTGTCCCGCGCCCGGGAGCCCTGCCGGGATCCACCGCGCGTCGTGCGGGCCGAAGAGCTGCTGGTGCCTGGGCGTGCCTCGGCCGTAGGCCGGCGGATTGCCCCAGCGATAGAGGACGTCTCCGCCTCTTCCCGCACGCCCGCCCGCGTGTGAAGCCGCCTCCCGCGTCGTGGTGCCGTGGTCGAGGATCCAGACCTCGTTGAAGCCCCAGACGCTGAGGGCGATCTGATCGAGCCCCGGGTCAAAGGAGACAGAGTTCGTGTGCATGAAATCGGCGAGGCTGTCGCTCCTTGCGGCACCGCCGGCCATGTATCCGAGCGACTTGAGCCGCCGAATCGCCTCATCGGTGAATCCTTCCGGCCGCGAAGCATTGATGTTCACGAGCTCCGGGTGCTCAGACGGCTTGCCGTAATTCTCGAGCCTCGAATCGCGGCCCTGGATCAGGTGGTCCCAGACGTGCCACTCCCAGACGACGCGCCCACCACGGGGACGCTTGGGCTCGATCTCGATTAGGCAGTCCGGCCGGAGTCCCCCCGAATCGACCAGGCCTGGATCTCGTCCCGCCCGGATGGCCTCGTCGCGCGTCTTCCTCTCCCAGGCGATGAGCAGGATGTTTCCGTTCGGAAGGGGTGCAAGGTCATGGTGCGGGAGCAGCTCATCCGTTTCCACGACCCACTCCCAGATGAGCTCGCCATTCCAGCCGAACTCCTCGATGCGGCCGCCGGCCCCCCCGCCGAGGAACGTCGGGGTCCCGTTCCCCCGAGCCGGGCGCAAGAGGTGTCCGTTGTCGAGGAGGAGCGAAGAGACGCCGGGCGCGAAATCGCTCTCCCACGTGTGAACGACCAGGCCCGACCTATCGATGAGGTACGTCGTGCCCGAGAGGAGAGGGGAGACGAGAACGTAGCCCTCCGACAATCCGGTCGCGGACCGTGCCCCGCTCTGTTCGCTCGCTGAGTACACGGTCGACGCGGGCACTCCGCCGTCTCCTCCCCGGTGATCCCGACGGCAACCCGGTTCCGCGCAGAGAACCGACACCAGGAGAACCCCCGCGGCACGAAAGCTCATCGCAGGCTTCCTCTGACGGCCTCACGAGCTCTTCTGCGCAGCCGAAAGTGCCGCCGTCGCGGTGTCGTGGACGGGCGTCTCCACGCCGGCCTCGCGCCCGAGCCGGGAGACGGCTCCGCTGAGGTCGTCCAGCTCCGTGGGTCCGCCCGCTTCCAGGTCGACGAGGAAGCTGGGCTTCAGGCCGCCACCGAGGGAATCGATGAAGGAGAGGATCTTCGCCTCTTCGTCTTCGGCCAACGGCAGGCCGCGGGCGCGCGCCACGGCGAGGACCTCGCGCACCGCGCGTGCGAGGAGAAGCCTGCCGTAGGGGGCGTCCCGCACGGGCCCGACAGGCGTGCGCGCCAACCCGCACGCCGCCGCCATGGAGGCGATGAACGCAAACTTCCGCCAAAGGTCGCCCAGAATGTCCTCGGAGACTCGCGCCTCGGCGCCGGCCCCCTGAAAGGCCTCCACGATCCGTCGGACGCGCTCGGACGGTTCCCCCGTTCGCTCGCCGACGGCAACTTTCTGGAAGGGGCTCTTGCGCTCGACGACCCCGGGTCCGACTTTGAGGACGCTGACCTGCGTCAGGCCGCCGAGGACCAGACTCTCGGGCACGCCGCTCTCGATGAGCCGATCCATCGCCTCCACGCCGTTCAGGAGCGGCAGAATCGCGGCGCCCGTGGAGGCGAGAACGCGGGCAGCCGGCGCGACCTCCTCGAGCGAATAGGTTTTCACGGCGACGATCGCGACGTCGCACTCACCGAACGTCTTCGGGTCGTCGGAGGCCTGAACCGCGACGGTGAATCGCTCTTCCGGGGTCCTGACTTCGAGGCCGCGGGCTTTCAGCGCCTCCAGATGGGCGCCCCGCGCCAACAGGGAGACGGCGTGACCGGTGCGCGCGAGGATGCCGCCGTAGTAGCCCCCGACCCCCCCTGCTCCGAGGACCGCGATCCGCATGGCGCGAGAGTATTCCACGGGCCGGACATAATCGCGCCGTGCTCGACGCGCTTCCTTTGGCTCAGGGGAGGATCCTGAGCTTCGGCCCCCTCCCGGGCGTCATGGCGATCCTGAACGTCACGCCCGATTCCTTCAGCGACGGCGGACGGTTCGCGAGCGCCGAGGCCGCGGCGGAGGAGGGCGCGCGGTACGCGGACCTCGGGGCTTCGATCGTCGACATCGGAGGGGAGAGCACGCGGCCCAGGGGGAAAACCTACGGAGAGGGAGCCCGGGAGATTTCTTCGAAGGAGGAGATCGCCCGCGTCATTCCCGTCCTCTCTTCTCTTCGAAGAAGACTCCCGTCTCTTCCTCTCTCCGTCGACACGCGGCGCGCCGAGGTGGCGCGCTCGGCGCTCGACGCGGGGGCGGATGTCGTGAACGTGGTGACGGGGCTCGACGCATCGGACGAATTGCTTTCGACCATCGCCACGGCGCGCGCGGCCGTCATCCTGAATCACTGCCGCGGAACCCCCCAGACCACCTTCGAAGAATCTTGTTTCCAGGACGTCACACGAGAAGTGGCGCAGGATCTCGAGAGGGCGCGTGCCCGCGCAATCTCCTCCGGGATTTCCGAGCAGAAGATCCTTCTCGACCCCGGTTTCGGATTCGGCAAGACGCCTGAGCAGAACTTCGCGCTCCTCGGCGCGCTCGATCGCCTCGCCCCGCCCGGAGTTCTCCTCGTCGTCGGGGCGTCGCGCAAGGCGTTCCTCGGGACGGTCGCGGGAGCGCCCCCGAACGACCGCCTGCCGGAGTCCCTCGCCGCCGTCGCCGTCGCCGCGCACCTCGCGCCGCGGCGGCCCCTCCTCGTCCGCGTCCACGACGTGGCCGAGACGTTGCGCTTCCTGGGAGCGCTCGGCCGGGCGGGCCGGCCCGGACTCACGTAACATCGCACGGGGAATGCGCACACTTTTCGGCACGGACGGCATCCGCGGCCAGGCGGGGGCCCCTCCCCTCGACGACGAAACGGTCTCCCGGATCGGCGCCGTGCTCGTCGCCGCGCTCGTGGATGCCGAGATGGGGCCGCCCATCTCGATCGCGGTCGGCTGCGACACGCGGGCGTCGTCGCCGGAGATCGTGCGGGCCCTCGCGGGCGGCATCGCGGCCGCTGGGGGCCGGACGCGCTTCGCGGGCGTCGTCCCTACACCCGCCGTGGCCTACCTCGTGGCGCTCACGGATGCGGACGCGGGCGTCGTCGTTTCGGCCTCGCACAATCCCTGGAAGGACAACGGCATCAAGATCTTCTCGGGGGAAGGCCGCAAGCTGCCCGACGCGGTGGAGATCGACATCGAACGGCGCCTTGCGACGTCGGCCGCCTCGCCGCCCGCCGAAGTCCACCGCGATCTCCTGCTCGGGGCGGAATACGTCGCGCATCTCGTCCGCAGCCTTCCGCACCGGCTCGGCGGCCTGAAGGTCGTGATCGACGCGGCGCACGGCGCGGCCTTCGAGGTCGCCCCCACCGCGTTCCAGGCCGCGGGCGCCGAAGTCGTCGCGCGGAACGTTGCCCCGGACGGCCGGAACATCAACGAGGGCTGCGGAGCCCTGCATCCCGAGGGCATGGCGCGCGCCGTGACCGAGACCGGGGCGTCGCTCGGCATCGCGCTCGACGGCGACGCGGACCGGATCATCTTCGCCGACGACACGGGAACGCTCCTCGACGGCGACGACGTGCTCTATCTCTGGACGCTCGAGCTGGAGCGCGAAGGCAGGATACCCGAAGCCGTCGTCGGGACGGTCATGTCCAACTGGGGGCTGGAGCGGGCCCTCAGGGACATGGGCGTCCTTCTCATCCGCGCGGACGTCGGCGACCGGTACGTCGTCGAGGAGATGGAGAAGTCGGGCGCGCTTCTCGGAGGCGAACCTTCGGGCCATCTCATCCGCGCGGACCTCTCGAAGACCGGCGACGGCACGCTCACCGGCCTTCACATCGCCGCGCTCGTCGCGGCGTCGGGCCTGCCGCTTTCGGCGCAGCCGCGCTTCGTCCACACGCCGCAAGTCCTCAAGAACGTGAGGGTCCGCGAGAAGACGCCGTTCGAGGCGATCCCCGGATTCGCGGCGCGGCGCCGAATCGCCGAACAGCGCCTCGCCGGGAACGGCCGGCTCCTCCTCCGGTACTCCGGCACCGAGGCGCTCGCCCGCGTCATGGTGGAGGGCGCGGACGCGGCCCTCGTCGACGCGGTCGCGGGGGACCTCGCCGACGCCATACGCGATAGCCTCGGCTCATGAGCACGGGCCTGCCCCTCGAGCCCTCGGAAGCGGAGCTGCGCCGCCTGCTCGACGAAGCCGTCCGGCGCGTCGTCGCGCACATCGGCTCGCTCTCCGGCCAGCCCGCCGACGGGTCCGCCGGAGCCGCGGCGCTCGCGCGTACGCTGATCGAGAGGGATCCCCCGGAGGAAGGAAAGCCCCCGGGACCGCTCCTCGACTTCCTGTTCGAGAAGGCCATCCCCGCGAGCTTCAACAACGCCGGGCCGGGCTTTCTCGCGTACATCCCCGGAGGGGGGCAGCCGTACGCGGCCGTGGCAGATCTGATCTCGGCCGGCGTGAACCGCTACGTGGGTGTCTTCGCGCCGGCGCCCGCGCTCGTCCAGCTCGAGACGAACGTGGTCCGCTGGTTCGCGCGCGCAGTCGGCTACCCCGAGAGCGCCGGCGGGTTCCTGACGACCGGCGGGTCTCTCGCGAACTTCTCCGCGATCGTCGCGGCCCGGCACGAGAGGCTGCCGGAGGATTTCCTCAAGGGCACGCTCTATGTGTCGGACCAGGGCCACCACTGCATCCGCAAGGCCGCGCTTCTCGCGGGCTTCCCCGCCGCGAACGTACGCGAGATTCCAACGGACTCCGCTTTTCGCATCCGGCTCGATGCCCTCACGGCCAGGGTCGCCGGGGACCGCGCCAAAGGCTACACGCCGTTCCTCGTCGCCGCGAGCGCGGGCACGACGAACACCGGCGCCGTGGACGATCTCGACGCGCTCGCCGATTTCGCCGCCTTAGAGGACCTCTGGCTGCACACGGACGCAGCCTACGGCGGGTTCTTCGCGCTCACCGCGCGCGGCCGCGCGGCCATGAGCGGCCTCGAGCGCGCCGATTCGATCGTCCTCGACCCGCACAAGGGCCTCTTCATGCCGTACGGCACGGGCAGCCTCCTCGTGAAAGACCCCGGGACCCTCCGCCGGTCGCACAGCGTTTCGGCGCATTACATGCCCGGCATGCAGGACGACCCGGATTCCGTGGACTTCTGCGAGATCTCCCCCGAGCTCTCGCGCAACTTCCGGGGGCTCGAGGTCTGGCTCGCCGTCCAGCTCTGCGGCCTCGCCGCGTTCCGGAAGGCGCTCGACGAGAAGCTCGACCTCGCCCGGGAGGCGGCCGACGCCGTGCGCGCGATCCCGGACATGACGATCGTGGCCGAGCCGGAGCTCTCGCTCTTCGCGTTCCGCCTGGCGCCGGCCGGCGCTTCCGTGGAGGAGGCGAACCGCGTGAACCGGGAGCTGATGGCACGCGTCAACGCCCGGAAGAGGGTGCTCCTGACGGGAACGCTTCTCGGCGACGTCTTCGCGCTCCGCATGTGCATCCTGAACTTCCGGACGCACGCGGACCGGGTCCGGATGGCGGTCGAGGATCTCCGCGCGGCGGCGCGCGAGGTCGGAGGGAATAATCCGGCCCGAAAGAGCATTTTCCAGGCGTCAGGTGAACCATGAGACGACGTGACTTCCTCGCCCTGACCCTTCCCGTCCTCGCGGGCGCCGGCGCCCTCGCCGCGATCGGCTCGGCCGGCCCTGAGAAGAGCCCCGCGCAGAAAGGATCCGCCATGCCGGACACCGCCACCGCCGCCGATCGGGTCGTCAAGACCGAAGCCGAGTGGAAGAAGCTCCTCACGCCCGAGCAGTTCTACGTCACGCGAAAAAAGGGCACCGAGCGCGCGTTCACGGGCCCGAACTGGGACAACCATTCGAAGGGCACCTACACCTGCGTGTGCTGCGACCTGCCGCTCTTCTCGTCCGAGACGAAGTTCGACTCGGGGACCGGCTGGCCGAGCTTCTGGCAGCCGCTCACGCCGAATTCCGTGAAGACGGCCGAGGACCGGAGCTTCTTCTCGGTGCGGACGGAGGTCATGTGCCGCCGCTGCGACGCCCACCTCGGTCACGTCTTCGACGACGGCCCGAAGCCCACGGGCCTGCGCTACTGCATGAACGGGACTGCCATGAAGTTTGTCCCGGCGAAATGACTCACGCGACGGCGCGAAAAATGGCGCGATGAAGTTCGTGCCCGCCAAGTAGCGTCACGCCTCTTCCGTTCCCTCCGGCTCGCCTCCTCCCGGAAGCGCGCGCGTGACGAACGCGTACTCCTCGACGGGCCTCCCGCCGATGAGATGCTCCTGGATGATCCGCTCGAGAACGGGAGGGTCGCACGCGCGGTACCACACGCCCTCGGGATACACGACGGCGATGGGGCCGCCGGCGCAGATCCTGAGGCAGTTCGCCTTGTTCCGCTGGACGCGGCCGCTCGTCGAGAGGCCGAGCTCTTTCAAGCGCGCCTTCAGGTAGTCCCAGGCGGCGTTCGAGCGCTCCCGCTCCGAGCACTTCGGCTTCGTCTGATCGCAACACAGGAAGATGTGCCGCCGCGCCTCGGGAACGCCGATGCCTCTCGCGATCTCGGCGAGTTTCTCCGGCGACCCGTCTCCATTCGTGCCGTCCACGACGTCTCCCGCTCTGAAGGATAATCCGCCCCATGAAAGTCTTCGTCACCGGAGGCACCGGCCATGTCGGATTTCACATCGCGCTCGCGTTCCGGCGCGCCGGACATCACGTTTGGGGCCTCACGCGCTCGGAAAAAGGCGCCACGCGCCTCGACCGCCACGAGATCCGGCCCGTCGTCGGATCGCTGCAGGATCCCGGCTCGTGGAAAGGCGCCGAGGACGCGGCCGTCCTCGTGCACGCGGCATTCGACTACACGGGCGACTCGTGGGCCGTGGACCGCGCTGCTGTCGAGGCCCTCCTCGCGCTCGCGAATCGGGGCGCCGCTCCGAAGACGTTCCTCTACACGAGTGGCGTCTGGGTCTACGGCTCGACGGACGGCGGCGTCGCCGACGAGACGACGCCCCTCGCGCCGCTTCCGATGAGTCTGCCGCGCGTCGAAACCGAGAAGCGCGTTTTCTCGGCGCCGGGTATCAAGGGGATCGTGATGCGCCCCGGCTGCGTGTACGGCTACGGCGGGAGCCTCACTGCGATGTGGTTCGCCGGAGCCGCCGCCGGCTCGCTCGAGGCCGTGGGCGACGGCCACAACCGCTGGGCGACGGTGCACGCGGACGACTGCGCCGACGCGTACGTCCGGGCGGCATCGAGCGGGCTTTCCGGGGAAATCTTCAACGTGACCGACCGCTCCCGCGCGCCCGTCCGCCGCCTCGTGACTGCGGCCGCGCGCGCCGCCGCCTTCAAGGGCGAAATCCGCTGGATCCCGGTCGACGACGCCCGCAAGAAGATGGGCGCCTTCGCGGACGCCCTCGCGCTCGACCAACACGTGGAATCACGGAAAGCGGTCGCCCGCCTCGGCTGGCAGCCCGCCCACGGCGGCTTCGAGGACGAGGTCGAGACGTACTACGCCGCGTGGAAGGCCGCGCAGGGCTGATCGCGGTCGGGTCCGCCGCGCGCCAGATGGAAACGGACACCTTCTCCTCCGAGGACCGCGCCCGGATCGAGGCGCAGGGTTTGACGGTGGAGGAGGTGGAGCGCCAGGCGGCGCTCCTCCGGAACCCGCCGCCCGCCGTGAGGCTCCTGCGCCCGTGCACGGCCGGCGACGGAATCGTGCGGATCGAGGAGGGCGAGCACGGGAAGCTGCTCGCGCTCGCGGACGAGGCGGCACGGGCGGGCCGGCTCTCGAAGTTCGTGCCGGCGTCCGGTGCCGCGAGCCGGATGTTCGAGTTCCTCAGATCCTCCGAGCCCGATCATCCGGACGCGCGCCGCTTTCGCGAGAACGCGTCGTCCCTCGCGTTCGACGCCGGCGACCTCGAGGCGCTCGCGGCCCTTCCGAAGGGTCTCCTCCCGTTCCATCGGTACGCCGGGACCGTGAGAACGCCGTTCGAGGAGCACCTCGTCGAGGCGGCCGCGACCGTGCGGGACGCCGCGGGCGTCTGCCGCGTCCACGTCACCGTCCCGCCCGAGCACCGCACCGCATTCGAGGCGGTCCTCGAGCGGGTGCGGCCCCGCCTCGAACGGGAGACGGGTGCGCGATTCGAGGTCCGGTTCTCCGAGCAGGCGCCCTCCACCGACACCGTCGCGATCGACGAAAGGGGCCGCCTCTTCCGCGATTCGGAGGGTCGGCTCCTCTTCCGGCCGGGAGGGCACGGGGCTCTCCTGAAAAATCTCGCCGAGTCGGGAGGCGACCTCGTCCTCGTGAAGAACATCGACAACGTCGTGCCCGACGACCTGAGAGCCCCGACGCTCCTCTGGAAGCGGCTCCTCGCCGGAGTCCTCGTGCGCCTCGAGCGCGCCTCGACGCGGGCGCGACCGCTCCGCGCCTGCGGCGTCGTCCGCAACGAGGGCGAGCCCGGCGGCGGCCCGTTCTGGGTCGAGGGGCCCGGCGGAGAGACACGCCAGATCGTGGAGTCGGCGCAGGTGGATCTCACGGATCCCTCTCAGGCGGCGATCTGGAGGGCGGCGACGCACTTCAATCCCGTCGACCTCGCCTGCTCCCTGCGCGACTCCTCAGGCCGCCCCTTCGACCTTTCGCACTTCGTGGACGAGCGTGCCGTCTTCATCGCGAAGAAGACACACGGGGGGCGGACGCTTTACGCCCTCGAGCGGCCGGGTCTGTGGAACGGTGCGATGGCGCTCTGGGAAACGGCCTTCGTCGAGGTGCCGATCGACACGTTCACTCCCGTCAAGACGGCCCTCGACCTCCTGCGCCCGGAGCACCAGCCCCGCCGATAAAGTTTAATAAGTTATTTAAGATCAATAAGATAGAAAGGAACAGGACGCCGTGCTCCCGCGCACGCGGGTCCCGGTCGCGGTATTCTCTCGGCCCCCCGGTAACACCCATGTTTCGCCGCGACGAACTGAGACCCAGAAAACGGCGCCCGCTGCGGCTCGGGCTCGTGAGCGACGAGCCGGTCGCGCCGGAATCCACGCCGGCCGCCCCCTCGTCTGCGCTCCCGCTGCTGAACCGGGAGCTCTCCTGGCTCGCCTTCAACGAGCGCGTGATCGAGGAGGCTTACGATGAGCGCTGGCCGCTTCTGGAGCGCCTGAAGTTCCTCGCGATCAGCGAGACGAACCTCGACGAGTTCTTCATGATTCGCGTTTCCGGCCTCCTCGACCAGCTCTCGTCGGAGATCGTCGAGCCCACGGACGACGGTCTGCTACCTGCCGATGCGCTCGCGCGCGTGCGGGTCGCGGTCCAGGGAATGGCCGCGAGGCAGATCTGCTGCCTCGTGAACGACCTCCTGCCGAAGCTCGCGGCAGCCGGTATTTCGATCCTCACGTGGGCGGACCTCAACGACGCGCAGCGTGAGGCGGCGAGCGCGCATTTCCGGCACAACGTCCTGCCGGTGCTCACGCCGCTCGCCGTGGATCCCGGGCATCCGTTCCCGTTCCTCTCGAATCTCTCCCTGAACCTCGCGGTCGAGGTGAAGAACACCGAGACGGGCGAGACGAAGTTCGCGCGCGTCAAGGTGCCGCAGGCCATGTCTCGCCTCCTCCCGCTTCGCGAGCTCGTCGAGGGCAAGAAGAAGGTCAGGCCCGAGAAGGCCGAGTACCTCCTTCTCGAGTCGCTCATCCAGGCGAATCTCGCGGAGCTCTTTCCCGGCCTCGAGATCGTCTCCTCGCACCTCTTTCGCGTGACGCGCGACGCCGACATCGAGATTCAGGAGGACGAAGCCTCCGACCTCCTCGCCACGATCGAGCAGGAGGTGAGGCGGCGCCGCTTCGGCGCGGTCGTTCGCCTCGAGGTGGCTCCGAAGACGCCCAAGCGCGTGCGAAAGCTCCTCCAGAAGCAGCTCGAGGTCACGGAGAACGAGGTCTACGAGGTGGACGGTCCGTTCGGCGCGGGTGACCTCATGTCTCTCACGCGCCTCGACCGGCGCGAGCTGAAGGATCCGCCCTTCTCGCCCTCCGTTCCCGCCGTCTTCAACCTGCCCGACACTTCGGTGTTCGCGGCGATCCGCGCCGGCGACATCCTCCTCCACCATCCGTACGACTCGCTCTCTCCCGTCGTCGAGATGATCGAACGCGCTTCCACCGACTCGAAGACGGTCGCGATCAAGATGACCCTCTACCGCACGAACCCGGACTCGGCGATCCTCCCCGCGCTCATCCGCGCGGCCGAGCACGGCAAGCAGGTCGCGGTCCTCGTGGAGCTGAAGGCGCGCTTCGACGAGGAGAAGAACATCGAGTGGGCCAAGTCGCTCGAGCAGGCGGGCGTCCACGTCGTCTACGGCGTCGTCGGCCTGAAGACGCACGGCAAGATCGCGCTCGTCGTCCGGCGCGAGAAGGACGAGATCCGTCGCTACGTGCACCTCGGCACCGGCAACTACAACGAAACGACGGCGCGCATCTACACGGACTTCGGGCTCATGACCTGCCGCCCGGAGTTCGGCGAGGACGCGACGCGCCTTTTCAACGCGCTGACGGGGTTCGCGGGCAAGACGAGCTACGCGCGCCTCGTGACGGCGCCGAAGGACATGCACCGGACCGTCCTCGAGTGGATCGCGGCCGAGACGGCGCACGCCCGCGCCGGCCGCCCGTCGGGCATCAAGGCGAAGATGAACGCGCTCGTCGATCCGCCGGTCATCGCGGCTCTTTACGAGGCCTCGCAGGCCGGCGTGAACGTCGATCTCCTCGTCCGCGGCATCTGCTGCCTGAAGCCCGGCGTTCCGGGCGTCTCGGAGAGGATTCGCGTGCTCTCCATCGTGGGCCGCTTCCTCGAGCACAGCCGCGCGTTCGCCTTCGAGAACGGCGGAGACCGCAAGGTCTGGCTCTCCTCGGCCGACTGGATGCCGCGCAACTTCTTCCGCCGGGTCGAGACGGCTTTCCCCGTGGAGGAGCCCGCGCTCGCGCAGCAGGTCGTCGACGCGCTCGACACGATGCTGAAGGACAACGTGCGCGCGCGGCGCCTGAACCAGGACGGAACGTACGAACGCCTCAAACCCGCCCAGGGCGAGACGCCCGTCGACTCGCAGGCCGCTTTCGTCGAGGATGCGCGGCGCCGCGTGCTCAAGGCCGTGGAAGCTTTCGAGAAGCGCGGCGCCGAGGCGTTCGAGAAGTCCGAGGAAGCCGTCCCGGCCGAAACCGAGTAGAGCGCTCAACCCGGACCGAGCGCGCGGCGGATCTCCTCCGCGAGCAGGCGCGGGAGCTCCGGCAGATCGTTGTGAGTGCGCCCTTCCAACGGGATGAAGCGCACGTTCCGTCCGGCCTCGGCGAGGCGCCGGCCCATCTCGAACGGCACGACCTCGTCGCGCGTTCCGTGAAGGATGACGATCGGGCAGCTCAAAGCCGCGATCTTCGAGAAGTTGTCGAACCGGTCCGGGACGAGAACAGGAGCCAGCGGACCGGCGAGGGAACGGCCCATGTCCACGAGCGAGGTGTAGGGAGAGACGAGGATCAGGAGGCGCGGCGGCCTGTGGGATGCGATCTCCACGGCGACGCCCGAGCCGAGCGACCGGCCGACGAGAATCAGCGGCGCGCCGTCGACGCGGGCGCCGAGGAATGCCGTGAGCGCGGCTTCCCCGTCCCGATAGAGCCCTGTCTCCGAGGGCCGCCCCGCGAGGCCCGAGTAGCCCCGGTATTCCGCGAGGAAGGTCTCGATTCCGCCGCGCGCGAGCTCCTCCGCGAGGGGCAGGTTCTGCATCGCAGACTCGGCATTCCCATGAAAGTAGAGAACGCGCGCCTCGGCGCGCGAGCCGGCAGCGACGATGATCCCTTTCAAGGGAATTCCATCGGCGGTCGCGTACGCCACGAGGCGGGCGTTCGGAACGTGCCTTGCGAGCTCGCTCTCGTCAGGCATCCCGACGCGGGCGCGTGGAAAGGTGACCGAGCGGGCGAGGATGCGCAGGAGGAGAAACGAACCAACGACGAAGACGGCGGCGGCGAGCGTCCCCTTCAACGGGCGTGCCTATTTCAGCGCTCGACCTCGAAGCTCGGGGCGGGGCTGAGCACGGGTTCCTGCGCGGTCAGCGTGGTCCCGTTGATCGGCACCAGGATGAGGTGCGTGTTCGAGCCGTAGTTCAGGTTGATCTCGTAGAAGCCGTGCGGTGAGACGGAGATGAGCATCCCGGGCACCTGCTTGAGCTCGGCCATCGGGCAGGTCACGTAGACCTTAAACGGAATGTCCATCGGTCCTCCTGTCGTGCGAAGGATAACCTCGAACGCGCCTTCGCCGGGTGCGGGGGCGTGCTCAGTCGCCCGCTTCGTCTCCCTCCTCGTCGCCCTCGTCGTCGCCCAGCGGCTCGCCCCGGTACTCCTTCAGCTTTCGCTGGAGCGTTCTGAGGCCGATCCCCAAAGCCTCCGCGGCACGGCGCCGGTTTCCTCCCGACACCTGAAGCGCTGTGAGAATCGCCTCGCGCTCGATCTCGGCCATCGTCTTGCCCACGAGACTCCCGGCAAACGCGGCGTTTGCCGCGGCGCCACCGGACGCGGAGGGGGCCGTTCCCGCCGGCGTCTCGGTGGCGGCGGCCGGGAGCGGCCCGGCCGGCTTGACGGCCGCCCACTCCCCCGAGCGGGGCCGGCCCGGGGCGCGGGCACGGATCGCCGGAGGCAGGTCGACGACGTCGATCCGCGGGCCCGCTGCGAAGAGAACGGCGCTCTCGACGACGTTTTTCAGCTCCCGCACGTTGCCCGGCCAGTCATACGACGCGAGCGCGGCCCGCGCCGCAGGCGTCACGCCCGTCACGGGCTTCCCGTGCTCTTCGGCGAAGAGCGCGCAGAATCGTTCGGCGAGGATGTTGACGTCGTCACCGCGCTCGCGGAGCGGAGCGATCTCGACGGTCACGACCGACAGGCGGTAATAGAGGTCCTGGCGGAAGCGACCGGCTTCGATCTCGGCGACGAGATTGCGGTTCGTCGCGGCCACGAGACGGAAATCCACGTCCTTGCTTTCGTTCCCGCCCACCGGCGTCACGCGCTTCTCGTCCAGAACGCGGAGGAACTTCACCTGCAGGTCAGGCGGCATCTCCGAAACCTCGTCGAGGAAGAGCGTGCCTCCGTGCGCCTGCTCGATGCGCCCGACGCGCTTCACGAGCGCGCCCGTGAAGGCGCCCCGCTCGTGCCCGAACAGCTCGGATTCGATGATCTCGCGCGGGATGGCCCCGCAGTTCAGGGCCACGAACGCGCGCCCGCGGCGCGGCGAGTTGTGGTGGAGGGCGTTTGCGACGAGCTCCTTGCCCGTGCCGGACTCGCCGACGATGAGGACGGTCGTCTTCGCCGGCGCGACGACGCGCAACCGATCGAAGAGGCGCTCCATCGGCTCGCTGCGGCCGAGAATGGCCTCGAAGCCGAAGCGCTTGTCCAGGCGCTCACGCAGGTTGCGGATCTCGACCGCCTGACGCGAGCGGCTGAGCGCCGCCTCCGCCCTCAGGCGCAGGTCGTCCTTTGCGAGAGGCTTGGCGACGTAATCGACGGTGCCGAGCGTACGCGCCGAGAGCAGGGTCTCGACGTCGCCGTGCGCCGTCACGAGCAGGACCGAGACGTCCGGCCGCGCGGTGGCGAGGTCCGCCGCGAGGTCGAGCCCGCTCTTGCCCGGCATCTTGAGATCCGTCACGACCAGCGCAACGGAAGGATCTTCGATCGCCCTCTCGAGCGCGGCGTCGGCGTCCGCGAATTCCTCCACGCGGCGTCCGTCCGTCTGGAGGGTCAGCGCCATCGCCTTCCGGCTGCCGGCGTCGTCGTCGACGACGAGGACGAGCGGCGCCGCCGCGCTCACGCGCTCGCCCCGAGCGCGCGGTCGAGGTCGTCCTCGGTCCACACGGCGACGCCGAGCGACTTCGCCTTGTCGAGCTTGTTTCCCGGCTCCTCGCCGGCGATGACCGCCGTCGTCTTTTTCGACACGCTTCCACTCACCTTTCCACCGGCCGATTCGATCGCGGCCGTGGCCTCCTCGCGGGAACGCCGCGGCAGGGTCCCCGTGAGGACGAAAACTCCTCCGGACAGAGACCCGCCGGCCCCGGACGAGGCCGGGCTCTCGGTCATACGGATTCCCGCGGCCCGGAGTTTCGAGAGGAGCGTGCGATTCGGGGGGCGTTGGAACCAGTCGAGGATGCCGCGCGCCGTCTCGGGACCTATCTCGGACACGGACGTCAACGCGTTCTCGTCGGCGGCCTCGAGGGTTTCCATCGAGAGAAAGCGCCGGGCGAGGAGCTTCGCCGTCTTCTCGCCGACCTGCCGGATCCCGAGGCCGTAGAGGACGCGGGCGAGGCCGGCGTCCTTCGACCTCTCGACCTCGGCGATCACGTTCGCGGCCGACTTCTCGCCCCAGCGCTCGAGGGGCGCGAGCTGCTCTTTCGTGAGCGCGTAGAGAGACGTGACGTCCTCGAGAAGGCCCGCGCCGAGAAGCTGGTCGATGCGCTCGTCTCCGAGGCCCTCCACGTCCATCGCCCGGCGGGAGACGAAGTGGCGGAGCCGCTCCGCCGCTTGCGCCGGACAGGACGGGTTCACGCAGCGAACCGCGACCTCGCCCTCCTGCTGAACCACCTTCTCGCCGCAGGCGGGACACCTCGCCGGCATCGCGAAAGGCAGCGCGCCCTTCGGCCGCTTCTCGAGGAGGACGCGCGTCACCTGCGGGATCACGTCGCCCGCCTTCTCGACCGCCACGGTATCGCCCAGGCGCACGTCCTTGCGCGCGAGGTCCATGTGATTGTGGAGCGTGGCGCGCTTCACGACCGTGCCCGCGAGGAGGACGGGCGTGAACTCCGCGACGGGCGTGAGGACGCCGGTGCGTCCCACCTGGACGCGGATGTTCGTCACGACCGTCGTGGCTTCCTCGGGCGGAAACTTGTACGCGAGCGCCCAGCGCGGAGCCTTCGCGGTCTGGCCGAGGCGCCTCTGGTCGGCCACCGCGTCGACCTTCAGGACGACGCCGTCCGTCTCGAAGGGAAGGTCGTGCCTCTTCGTCCGCCATTCGTCGAGGAAGGCGAGGACCCCCTCCACGTCGGAGACGACGGCGCGATGGGGGTTGACGGGAAGAGAGATTTCTTCGAGGGTAGAAAGACCCTCGCTCTGGCTCGCAGGTGCCCGTTCTCCCTCCCAGCGTGCTATCGAATAGAGGAAAGCCGAAAGCTTCCGTTGGGCGGTGATTCGGGCATCGAGAAGCCGCAGGGTGCCGGCGGCGGCGTTGCGTGGGTTCGCGAAGAGCGGTACGCCCGCCTCCTCGCGCGCGGCATTGAGATCCGTGAAGGACTTCTTCGGGAAATAGACCTCACCGCGTACCTCGAGCAATGCCGGAATCTTCACCTTCGAAGAAATCTTCCGCGCCGCGCCAGCGGCGCGCAAATTCAACGGAATCGTCCGGATCGTCTTGACGTTGGGCGTCACGTCTTCGCCCGTCGTCCCGTCGCCGCGCGTCGCGGCGCGCACGAGGACTCCGTTCTCGTACACGAGCGAAACGGACAGGCCGTCGATCTTCAGCTCGCAAACGAGCGCCGGCATGCGACCGAGGCGCTCCTTGACGCGTTTCAGCCATGCGTCCAGCTCCTCGCGGTCGTAGGCGTTGTCGAGCGAGAGCAGCGGGATCTCGTGCCGCACGTTCGGCAGGTCGGAGACCGGCGCCCCGCCCACGCGCTGCGTCGGCGAGTCCGGCGTGACGAGTTCGGGATGCTCGGCCTCCAGCGCCTTCAGCTCGCGCACGAGAGCGTCGTACGCGGCGTCCGTGATCTCGGGCCGGGCTTCCGTGTGGTAGAGGCGGTCGTGCCGCCGGATCTCGTCCCGGAGCTCCGCCGCACGCGCCGCGAGATCCTTCAGCTTCGGGCCGGACTTCACCACGGGTCGATTCTAGGATGCCGACCGGAGCGCCCGGCTCCCGGGGGAGCCCTTCTCCCCTGTTAGCATCCGCGCTCGTGACGATCTTGCGCCCGCGGAGGCTCTCGCTCGCTTCCGCCCTTCTCGCCACGATCTCCTCTGCTCTCACCCCGGCGCGCGCGGAAGCCGGATCCCGCGTCGCCCCGGTCGCCTCCTACACGATCGAGGCGCAGGTGAATGCCGGGCACGGCATCACGGGCCGGGAAACGGTGCGCTTCACGAACCGCACGCGCTTCTCGTTCGAGGATCTCAGGCTCCACCTCTACCTGAACGCGTGGAAGAACGACCGCTCCACCTGGCTCGTCGAGCAGGCGCGTGGCGGCGGCAGGAACGACCGGGGGGTGCGCACGAAAGAGGCGAGCCGGTGGGGCTTTTCCGAGATTCACCGCATCGCTCTCGAGGACGGGACCGATCTGACGCCGTCACTGCAATACCTCTCGCCGGACGACGGCAACTCAGAAGACCGGACTCTCGTCTCGGTCGGGTTGCCGCGGCCCGTCGCGCCCGGCGAGACGGTCACTTTTCGCGTGGACTGGCAGGGACGGTTCCCACGCGCCGTGGCGCGGACGGGCTGGAAGGACGACTACCTTCTCGGCGCCCAGTGGTTTCCGAAGCTCGGCGTCGCGACCGACGACGGATGGAACGCACACCAGTTCCACGCCGCGACCGAGTTCTTCGCGGACTTCGGCGATTACGACGTGACGCTCACGCTGCCGAAGGCGGTCAAGGGCCGCGTCGGCGCGACGGGGGTCCTCAAGGAAGAAGCCGACCTCCCCGGCGACCTCGTCCGCGTGCGATTCCTGGCGGAGGACGTGCACGACTTCGCCTTCACGGCTTGCCCGCGCTTCGAGGTCGTGCGCGACACGTTCAGCGCCCCCGGCCTTCCGAACGTCGACATCGTCCTGCTCCTCCAACCCGACCATCGCCGCGTCCGGGACCGGTACCTCAGGGCCGTCAAGGCCGGCCTCGCGGACTACGGCACGCGATATCTCCCGTATCCCTATCCCCTCGTCACCGTCGTGGACCCGCCGTGGGGCAGCCACACGGAGGGGATGGAGTACCCGACGCTCTTCACGGGCGGCGCGCACTGGCTCGCGCCCGCGGCCGCGCATTCCCCCGAAGGCGTCACCCTTCACGAGTTCGGCCACCAGGTCTTCTACGGGATGCTCGCCTCGAACGAGTTCGAGGAGGCGCACCTCGACGAGGGCTTCAACACGTACGCGTCTCTCCGGGCGCAGAAGACCGCGTTCGGCGACCCGTCGCTCGTCGTGCGGTTCTTCGGGCTTCCCGTCGCGTTTCCGTCCGTGCCCACGCCGCTCGCGATGCACGAGCGTTTCCTCCGCTGGGCCCAGGCCTCGCGGTCGGACGCGACGGACGTCCCGTCGTTCCGCCAGCTCGACGGCGCGGCCGTGCGCGCGAACGCCTACAACCGTACGGCTCTCCTCCTCGCGTCCGCCGAGCGCACGTTCGGCGAGAAGACCTGGGCGACGGTGATGAAGACGTACGCGACGCGCTGGGCCTTCAAGCACCCGAAGTCCGCGGACTTCCTGTACGTGGTACGCGAAGTCGCGGGCGAGGGGGCGGCGCGCGCGATCGCGGGGATCTGGAGCACGGCGGGCGCCGTGGACTACGCGGTGACGTCGGCCTCCACGCACCCCGGGCGGCCGCTGACGGGATATACGGGCGAAGGCGACGCCCGAACGCTCGTGGTTCCCAGGGACGACTCGGGGGGCTGGGAGTCGCTCGCCGTGGTGCAGCGGCTCGGCGAGGCGTCGTGGCCGGTCGAGGTCGAGCTGCGCTTCGCCGGCGGGGGGCTTGTCCGACGACCGTGGATCGGCGACGAGCGCTGGATCCGCTACCGCACCACGGGCCCGAAGCTCGTTTCCGTCGAGGTGGACCCGGACCACAAGTGTCTACTCGACACGAACCCGCTCAACAACGGACGCCTCACGGACGCAGCTCCCGCCGCGTCGCGGCTCTGGGCCGCCCGCCTGCGCTTCTGGGCGCAGAACGTCCTCGAGTTCTTCGCGCTGCTGGGCTTCGCGGGGGCCGCGTGAGGCGCGATTCCACCCTCGTTCTCGCGGCGCGCGGTCTCGTCTCCGCCCTCGAGACCTGGAAGGCGCTGCTGCTCTTCCTCGTCCTGAACGCGGCGCTCGCCTTCGCCTTCACGCATCCGCTGACGTCCGCGCTCCGGCAGACGCTCGACAGGAGCCCGTGGTCCGAGAGGCTCTCCTCGGGCAACGCGGAGCTCCACGCCTTCTACACGTCGCTCGCTCGCACGCGCCCCGACGTCCTGGGCGACCTCTCGAAGTGGGACGAGGCCCTGACGGGCGAGCGCCAGGAGCGCACGTCTTCGGGGCGGCCGGCGCCGCTCTCGGGTTTCTTCCGGACGTCCGGCCTCTCGGGCTCGGCCGTGGGCTTCGGGGCGCTCACGGCTCTTCTCGCGGCCCTCTTCTCCGGCGGGTTTGCCGGGCGCTTCGGCGCCGAGCGCGAGCGCACGAGCTTCTCCGCGTTCGGCGCGGACGTCGCGCGTTTCGCGGTTCCGTCGCTGCTGCTGGGGGCGGTCTCTCTCGCGGGGATCGTCGCCGCGTACCGCTTTCTCTTCGCCGCCACGGGGACGCTCTACGAGTCCGAAGAACTACGGTACGAGTGGGAGGCCGTCGGGCTGCTCCTCTTCCGGCTCTGCGTCTTCCTCCTCGCCGCGGGATTCATCCGGCTCGTCGTCCTGTACGCACGCGCGGCCCTCGGCCAGGGAATCCCGAATCCTTTCCTCGCGCTGATGCGCGGCCTCGGGTTCGTCCTCGGGCGGCCCGTCCGCACGCTGGCTCTCGAGGTCCTCTTCGGCGCCCTCGGCCTCCTTCCGCTCCTCGTATGGCTTCTCGTCGGTCCCGTCTGGAACGGCAGGGAGCTCGGGGGATTCGTCCCGATTCTCGCCGGCCAGCAGTTCGTCGTCCTGCTCCGGATCCTGACGCGCGCCGGGCACCTCGGCGCCGCTTCCGCCTATCTGAAGCGCTCGAAGGAGGGGGGCGCCCCGGCCCCCGTTTTGGCCGCCCCGGCGGCGGCATCCGGCCCCTCCCCGGACTCAGCCTCCGTGAGAGTGCTGTGATCCCGATTCGCCTGAGGTCGAAGACACCCGAGTCGTGGGCGGCGCGCGTCACCGCTGCGGAGAACCTGCCTGCCTTCGTCGCCGATCACGCCGTCTGCGAGCTGCAGGCCTCGGTGCAGGCGCTCTCGCTCGTCGGTACGTACCCGCGGAGCCCGGCGCTCGTCGACCGGCTCTCGGCGCTCGCGGCCGAGGAGCTGCGCCACTTCCGCAAGGTCTCGCGCGAGGCGCGCCGCCTCGGCGCGCCGATGCTCACGACGCGGCGAAACTTCTACGTCGCCGAGCTCCGCGCCGCGTGCCGAAAGGGGAGCGAGCCCGAGAAGGGCCTCGACCTCCTGCTCGTGGCCGCCCTCATCGAGGCGCGCAGCCACGAGAGGTTCGAGCGCCTGGCCGGCCATCTCCACGACGCGCGCCTCGCGAGACTCTACGGTGAGCTCGCCGAGGCCGAGGCCCGGCACGGCCCGATCTATCTCGACCTCGCGATCGCCCACGCGGGGGAAGCTGCGGCGCTCGAGCGGCTCGACGCGCTTCTCGCCGTCGAGGCCCGCGCCCTCGCAAACCCGCCGAAGGTCGAGATCGCGGTCCATGGGGCGGCCTAGGCGGGATGGGCCTGCGCCTCTTCCCTGCGGCCCTCGCCCTCCTCGTCCTGGGCGCGCATTTCCTCCGCGCGGGACATCTCGCGCTCGTCGCCGCAGCCCTGGCCTTCGTCGGTCTTCTCTTCGTGCGGCGCCCGTGGGCCGCGCGGGCCGTTCAGGGCGCTCTCGTCCTCGGCGCCGTCGAGTGGGTCCGCACGCTCCAACTCCTCGCCGAAGAACGCCGCGCGGCGGGCGCGCCGTACCTCCGCATGGCGCTGATCCTCGCCGGCGTCGCCGTCGCGACGGCGCTCTCGCTCCTCGCCTTCCGCTCGCGCGCGGCGAAGGAGCACTTCCGGGTCCGCTGAGGCGCGGACCTCAGCCGAACAGAACCGCCCGCATCGAGAGCGAGCCGAGGTCGAAGCCCGTGATCGGAAAGCGCACCTTGTCGCCCACATCCGCGGCGCCCGCCGCGTAGAGGATCGGCAGCCAGTGCTCCGCCGTCGGGTGCGCTCGGCGTCCGTCCTCCGTGTCGAGGGCGCGGACGAGCCACGCCTCGTCGCGCGCCTCCAGCGCGCGCGCGACGCCCTTGTCGAAGCGCTCGGCCCAGTCGGGCGTCGTCGAATCGCCGCGGCGCATCCGCCCGAACGCGTCTCTCAGGTCGTGCGTGAGGTTGCCGCTCGCGAGGAGGAGAACGCCCTCGTCACGCAGGGGCGCGAGCGCGCGCCCGAGCGCGAGGTGCTCGCCGGCGGTTGCGCGGAGGTCCAGCGAGAGCTGCACGACCGGCACGTTCGCGGCCGGATACATCCCGTGAAGAACGGCCCACGCCCCGTGGTCGAGCCCACGGCCGTCCGCCGCCGAGCCGCCTGTGAGCCGAGCGGCGCGCTCGGCGAGGGCGGGGTCGCCGGGAGCGGGATACCGCATCGCGAAGAGCTCCGGCGGGAAACCGCCGAAGTCGTGGATCGTCGCCGGCGGGTCGTCGAGGGTCGTGAACGTGCCGTCAGACTCCCAATGCGCCGACACCGCGAGGATCGCGGCGGGCGACGGCACGAGCGACGCGAGGGCGGAGAATCCGCGGCTCCACTCGTTGTCCTCGATGGCGTTCATCGGCGAGCCGTGGCCGACGAAGAGCACGGGCAGCCGCGCCAGGGCGAGCTCCCTAGTGCGCGGCGCCGACGGCGTGCGGCGCGGCCTCGCTGCTCCACCGGGACGACGGGAAGCCCGAGGACAGAACCCGGCCCCGGCGTGAATACCTCACGATGTACGTGAACGGGTCGACCTCCCTGGAGAGGTAGCCGAAGCGTACGTCCCTGAGGAGGACCTCCACGGTGTCGCCCTGCAGGTCCTGTCGCGCGGCGGGGAACCGCGCGAAGCGGCCGAACACGCCGGCGACGCCGTTCTCGAGCGTGAGCCGCGCGAGCGGGCCGTTCGCCTTTTCGATGACCCGCGGCGCGAGGTCGTCGCGCGAACGGTAGACACCGTCGAGATTGCGGAGGAGATTCAGGGCGCCGCCGCGGAATCCGGTGCGCGCGAGCTCCTCGGCCGCCGGCGGCCGCGCCCGCTCACGGCCCCGCTTGCCGAGGTCCACGAAGGTCGCGGTCACGGCCGGCCCGTCGTCCGAGAGAAGGAGCCAGCGGTCCGGCGATCCCGGCTGGGGAATCGCAGCGCGACTCGAGGAGTGAGGCGCGAGCTCCTGGCCGATGCGCACGGCTTCCCTGTGGCGGAATCCGCAGAGCCCCACGTACGCCGCTGCCGCGAGGAGGCCGGCGCGCGCGGCGACCCTCGACCGCGGGAACGACCGCTTCGAGACGGCGCGGACCCCGAAAAGGCCGAGGACGAGGATGCCGGACAGGAACACGTCCAGGATGAACGTCCAGTCGAGCGCGAAGCGCATCGACGAGATCGGCGACAGGAACATCGTGCCCCACGCCGTGATCCAGTCGAGGAGAATGTGAGAGGCGAGAGCGAGCGCCACGACGACGAGAAGGCGTCGCACCGCCGTGCGCCGGCCGGCCGCGCCGGGCGGGCCGAGAGCGGGCGAAAGGCGTATCGAAGCGACGGCCGTGAGGAGGAGGGCCCACGCCGGCAGCATCACGAACGAGTGGGTGAACGCGCGGTGCTGCGTAATGTAGAACTCGGCGGAGAACGGCGAAACGAAGACGTCCGCATCCGGGAACATCGCCGCCGCGAAGCCGATCCAGGCCTCGCGCCGCGCGAGCGTGCGGTCGAGCGTCTCGTCCCCCGTGGAAGGCACGGCGCGGGCGAGGAGGGCGCCGGCGAGCCCGTGGGTGAGCGTATCCACCCCCCAACTCTAACCCCAGATCCATCCGCTATCCTCCCGCGCATGAGAATCGTCGCCGGCGTCGTGCTCGGCGCCGCGCTCCTTTCGCGACCGCTTTTCGGACAGGACGTACCGGAGGAGGGCGCGACTCCGCGCCTCGAGCAGGACGTCGCGGTCGTCGCGACGCGCCTCGACGTCGCGGCCACCTCTTCCACCGTCCGGATCGTGACGCGGGAGGAGATCGCCCTGATGCCCGGAGTCCACGCGCTTCCCGACGTGCTCCAGACGATTCTCGGCTTCGACGTGCGGAGACGCGGCCCGAACGGGACGCAGGCCGACGTCGGGATCCGGGGCTCTGACTTCAACGGCACGCTGCTCCTCGTCGACGGCCAGCCCATGACCGACCCTCAGAGCGGCCACCTATCGGCGGATTTCGACGTCCCCCTCGGCGCGGTGGAGCGGATCGAGGTCCTCGCGGGCAGCGGTTCCGCGCTGTGGGGCTCGAACGCCCTCGGCGGCGTCGTGAACATCGTGACGCGCGGAGCGGACCTCGGTCGCTCGAACATGCAGTGCGAGACCCGCTACACCCACGGCAGCAACTCGCTCGACGCCGGCGGCTACCGCGCCGCGATGCGAATCGGCGAGTCCGTCTCGGCGGCGGTCGACTGGTACCGGACCGAGAACTCCGGCTTCCGCGACGACACGGAGTCCGCATCCTCTCTCCTGCGCGTCTCCGGCCGCTGGGACACGGGCTCGGGGCCCGTGACGCTCGCTCTCGGCTATGCGAGCCGGGCCTTCGGCGCCTACGCGTTCTACGGAACGACCTATCCGGACCAGCAGGAGTCGACGCGCACGCGTACGGCCGCGCTCTCTTCGACCCTCGCTCTCGGCGGCTGGACGCTGACTCCCTCTCTATCCGTGCGCTCGCATCACGACGACTTCGTCCTCGTCAGGAGCGATCCCGGGTTCTACGAGAACCTCCACGACGCCGTCGCCTCTCTCCTGCGCACGGCCGCGCGCCGCGGGCTCGCCGGCGGCACCTTCGCGGTCGGCGCCGAAGCCGGGCGCGAGACGATCCAGTCCACCAATCTCGGGAGCCACGGCCGCAACCACGGCGCGCTCTTCGCCGAGTTCGCGCGCGCTTGGGACCCGGCCGCGCCCTCGACGGCCGGCCTGCACGCGGGCCTGCGCGCCGATCGTTACGAGAGCTACGGCTCGCGCCTTTCACCGTACGCGGGTGTCGCCTGGGACGCCGCGAAAAATCTTACGTTTCGCGCCTCGTTCGGATCGAGCTTCCGCGTCCCGTCGTTCACGGAGCTCTACTACGTCGATCCGCAGAACGTCGGCAACCCGAACCTGAGGCCCGAGAAGGCCTGGCACATCGAGGCGGGGGCCGCCCTCGCGGTCGGAGCGGCCACGTTCGATGCCGCGTACTTTCACCGGCACGCGACGGACCTGATCGACTTCGTGCGTTCCTCCCCCGACGAGCCGTGGCACGCCCGCAACGTGCGCGTGGCCGTGACCGACGGCATCGAGGCCTCGGCCGACTGGACCCGGGGGCGGCCCGCGTTTCTGACGCAGTTCCGTGTTCAGGCCGCGTACACGTTCGTGGATCTCGCGAGCCTGTCGGCTTCGGCCGACGGGGCGACGGAGGGCAAGTACGTGCTCGACCCGCTGCACGCGAGGTGGGACCTCCTCGCGGGCATCGCCCTGCCGCTCCAGCTCTCGCTTGCCTCGCGCCTCTCGTATTTTTCCCGGCCGAGCTTCGCCGACGGCGTCTGGCTCCTGTCGGCGCGCCTTTCGTGGCAGGCCTTCCAGGGGCGCATCCTCGAGTTCTTCGTGGACGGGGAGAATCTCGGCAACGTCCGCTACCAGGAGGTCGCCTCCGTCCCGCTGCCGCGGCGCGCGATCGCCGGCGGGTTCAATCTGACCTGGTGATATCGAGTACACTCACGAACGAGACTCGCTCTCGAATTCGCCCATGCCGACGATTCTTCTTCTCGAGGGCGCGCGGAGGCGCCTGCCCGAGGGGCCATCCTGGCTCCAGCGGAGCGACTGGAAGCTCCTCGACGTCGGCACGGCGGAAGAGACCGTGCGCGCCGTCGCCGCTCACGGTCCCTCGCTCGTCATCGTGGACCTCGAGCAGGATCCCGAAGGTGCGCTCGAGACCGTCCGTGCGGTGCGCGCCGACCCCGCCGCGCGCGACGTCCCGCTGCTCGTTCTGGCGCCGCCGGAAAGCGCCGAAGCCGCCCGCGCCGCGGGGGCGGGCCACGTCTTCCCGGGAAACGCGGCGCCCGAGGAGGTGCTCGCCGAGGTGCGGCGGCTCCTCGCCCTTCTCGAACGCGTGGCGCCGCGCGTGAAAGTCGAGGCTCCCGTCGCGATCTGGCGCGACGGGCACCCGACCGACGGGCGCGTCACGGACATCTCCTCGTCGGGGTTCTTCACGGCGACGAGCGAGCCCCAGCCCGTCGGCGCGCGCCTGGAGATCAGCTTCCGGCTTCCCCACGACCGGTCCGGCAAGACCGTGACCGGCGAAGTCATCGTCGTGCGGCGTACCGACGGCCCGGAATCCGGCTTCGGCGCCCGCTTCTTCCGGCTGCCGCAGAACGCGAGCCAGCTCATCGACGACTACCTCGCCCTGCGCACGAAGCGGGCGAGGAACTAGGGCCGGCGAGACAGCACGTCGGCCGACAGGTCCACGAGGCGGATGCCGACGCGGTCGGCGTAATCGTGGATGCGCGGCTCGCGGTAGAACTCGCCGAAGTAGACGGCGACCAGTCCCGCGTTCGCGACGAGCTTGAAGCAGTTCCAGCAGGGCGAGGCCGTCGTGTAGATCTCGCCTCCCTCGATGCGGACGCCGTTCATCGCGGCCTGGAGGATCGCGTTCGCCTCGGCGTGGACCGTCGCGATGCAGTGCCCGTCTTCCATGAGGCAGCCCACCTCGTCGCAGTGCGGAAGGCCGCGAAGCGAGCCGTTGTAGCCCGTCGAAAGGAGTCGCTTGTCGCGCACGATCACCGCGCCGACGTGCTTGCGCGGGCACGTCGCCCGGCTCGCCACCTCTCTGGCGATGTTCATGAAGTACCGATGCCAGTCGACGCGGTCCGTCATCTCCCTACCAGCCGACCGGCTTGCCTTTGTTCTGCTCGTCCAGCCACTTCTGGAGCGGGGCGAAGTAGTCGCGGATCGCGCCGGCGTCCATCTGCGTCTGCCCGGTCAGCGCGGCGAGGGCCTCGGGCCAGGGGCGGCTCGCGCCCATCGAGAGCATCGCGTTCAGGCGGCTTCCGGCCTCCTTGTTCGCGTAGATCGAGCAGCGGTTGAGCGGACCTGTGCATCCGGCGATCCCCGCCAGCGCACGATGGAACTGGAACTGGAGGATGTCCGCCAGGAAGTAGCGCATGTAGGGGACGTTGCCGGCCACGTGGAACTTCGCGCCCGGATCGAAATCTCCCTCATTCCGTGTCACCGGCGGCGCGATGCCCTGGTATTTCCTCCGCAGCTCCCACCAGGCCTCGTTGTATTTCTCCGGCGGGATCTGGCCCGAGAACACCTTCCAGCGCCACTGGTCGATCACGAGCCCGAACGGCAGGAAGGCGATCTTCTCGAGCGCCCGATCGAGGAGCAAGCCGATGTCCTTCGACTTGTCCGGCGCCTTGTCCAGGAGACCGAGCTTCACGAGGTACTCGGGGGTGACGGAGAGCGCAATCGTGTCGCCGACGGCTTCGTGGAAGCCGTCGTTGGCGCTTTCGCGGAAAAAGTACGGCTGGTCGTTGTAAGCGCGCTGATAGAAGTTGTGGCCCAGCTCGTGATGGATCGTGCTGAAGTCCTCGGCCGTGATGTCGATGCACATCTTGATGCGCAGGTCGTTCTGCGCGTCCACGTCCCAGGCGCTCGCGTGGCATACGACCTCGCGGTCCCGGGGCTTCACGAAGAGCGACCTCTTCCAGAACGTCTCGGGCAGCGGCGCGAAGCCGAGGGAGGTAAAGAAGCCCTCGCCGTATTTCACCATCTGCTGGTCGTTCGTCTTGCGGCTCTTCAGGATCTGCGTCAGGTCGTATCCGGGATCCGCGCCGGCCGGCGCGACGAGCGGGTAGATGTTCCCCCACTCCTGCGCCCACATGTTGCCGAGGAGATGAGCGGGGATCGGCCCGCTCGAAGGAACGCGATCCCCGTACTTCTCGCGCAGCCTCGCGCGCACGTAGGCATGAAGCGAGAGGTAGAGCGGCTTCACCTGCTCCCACAGGCGGTCCAGCTCTGCCGCGAATGCGTCCGGCGGCATGTCGTACTTCGACCGCCACATCGCACCCGTGTCCGCAAATCCCAGCTCCCTCGCGCCCTTGTTCGCGAGCGCGACGTACGTGACGAAGTCCTTTCGCATGGGGCGGGAGATGGCGTGCCATCCCGTCCAGGCGTCGAGCAGCTCGTCGTAGTTTCGACTGTTCGCCAGGACCTTCGAGAGCTCGCCGAGATCGCGGCACACTTCTTTGCCGCCCGTCCCCGGCCGACAGTACTTTCCCTTGCCGTACAGGGCCTCCATCGACGAGGCGATGCGCGTCAACTGCTCGCTTTCCTTTGGGTCCGAAGGCGTCGCGAGCGTGAGGCCGTTCTTCAGGAGCCTCATCTTGCGGGCGAGCGTTTCCGGCAGCGCGAGCCTGTCGAACCGCACGGACCGCTTCGCCAGCTCGACGGCCGCGTTGATCGCCCGCTCGTCGGCCTTCGCCGCGAGGAGCTCCGTGTCCTCGGTGATGAAGTTGACCTTCACCCAGTCCGCGCGCCCCGCCTCCACGGAGAGCTGCAGCAGGCGCTGCTCGGCATTCGCCAGGAACGCTTCGGCCTCGGCGGCGGTCGGCGGCTCCTCGGCTGCGGCTGAAAAGGTGAAGCAAAGTACGGTCAGGGCGAGCGCACGACGGTCAAGCATGCCCCCATGCTAACAATGGATCGGCGAAAAGGAGATCGTGTCCATCGGACGGCCTTTTTCCCGGGATCCAAAGTCCCCCCCCGACTCAGTAAGATCCGGCGGATGGACACACGCCGCGTCGTCGTGACAGGCCTCGGGGCGGTGACGTCTCTCGGGAACGACCTCACCTCGACGTGGGAAGGGCTCGTCGCCGGGCGGTGCGGCATCGGCCCCATCACGCTCTTCGACGCGTCGGCCTTTCGCACGAAGCTCGCAGCCGAGATCAAGGAGCTGCCCCAAGGCTTCGACCCCGTTCTGAGGCGCCGCCTCTCGCGCACGGACGTCATCGGCCTCACGGCGGCGGCCGAGGCTCTTGCCGACTCCGGCCTCGATCTCGATCGCGAGGATCTCTCGTTGATCGGCGTCGTTCTCGGCGGGGGCGTGTCCGGACTCCTCGACAGCGAGAACTACTTCCGCGACCTCATCGCGAGAGGGCCTCGCCGGGCGCGTCCCACGCAGGTCCTCAACCACCCGCCCGACCAGACGACCGACCGCATCGCCGAGCGCTGGGGCCTTCTCGGCCCGCGCTCGACGATCACGACCGCCTGCTCGTCCTCGGCCACGTCGCTCGGTTACGCCGCCGACCTGATCCGCCACGGCTTCTGCGACGCCGTCGTGACAGGCGGCGCCGACACGTTCGCGAGGCTCACGCACGGCGGATTCAACGCGCTCCGCTCGGTCGACCCCGAGCCCTGCCGCCCGTTCGATTTGCGCCGCAAGGGGCTCTCCATCGGCGAGGCCGCGGGCCTCCTCGTCTTTGAGGAAGAAGGCCACGCGCGCCGCCGCGGAGCGCGCATCCGGGCCCGTTTCCTCGGCTACGGCGTTACTTCCGATGCACACCACATGACGCAGCCCGAGCCGACCGGCGAGGCGGGAGCGCGCACGATGAGCGCGTGCCTGGTGGCCTCCTCCCTGAACTCGGGAGACGTGGATTACGTGAACGCCCACGGAACTGCTACGCCTCAGAACGACTCGGCCGAGACGGCGGCGATCAAGCGGGCGCTCGGGACGCGCGCGCGGGAGATCCCCGTCTCGTCGATCAAGTCGATGCTCGGCCACTGCCTGTGCTCGGCGGGCGCCATCGAGGCGGTCGCGACCGTCCGCACGATCGAGACCGGCCTCGTGCCGCCCACGATCCACTGGGAGGAGCCGGACCCCGAGTGCGATCTCGACATCGTCCCGAACACGGCCCGGGAAGCGCGCGTGAAGATCGCGCTCTCGAACTCGTTCGCGTTCGGCGGGAATTCGACCGTCGTCGCGTTCGGGCAGTTCGAAAGGCGGTCTTAGGGCTTTACTTCTCGGCCGCCTTCAGGATCTCGTCCGCCGTCATCGGACCGTGCGCGAACGTGTCGGTGTGCGTTCCGATGTACTGGCGGAACTCGAACGACGCCTTGAGCCCCGTCGCGAGCCCCTTCTGCTTCGCGATCGCCTCCGTCTTCTTTTCGATCTCCGCCTGCTTCGCGCCCTCGAGCTGCGGAGTGATCGCGACGAAGTCCCAACTGGCCCCGTCCTGATGCACGTACCACTGCGTGGCCGGCCCTCCGGCCTCCTTCGCGACCGCTTCCTGCTTCGCCATCCACTTCAGGAACTCGACGTGCTTTCCAGCCGCCACCTGATACATCGACACGATGTTCATTCCCGGCTTCTTTTCCTGGGCCATGGCCGCCGAGGTCCAGCATGACACGACGATTAAACAGACCGCGATCGACAGACATCCGATTACACGCTTCATGGAAATCTCCTTATTCCGCTTCTGCGGGACGTATCAGATCGCGCCACCATGTCGCGGAAGAGACCCAGTGTCAACACCGAAACGAAGCCCACTCGCCCGTGTACGATCGTGACGATGCGCGCGCCCGTCATCACCGGTGAGTCCGCGGTCACCGCGCTCGGCCGGACGCTCGCCGAGACGCGAGCCGCGCTCGCCGCGGGGCGCTCCGCCGTGGCTCCCGTCGAAGAGGACGGCGCCCCGCCTGCGGCCGACCGCTCCCCCGCCGCCCGCATCGGCGCGTTCACGACGGAGCCGGAGCTGCCGAAGAGCAAGGCCCGCCGCCTCGATCGCGGCAGCCAGTACGCCGTCGTCGCCGTGAGGCAGGTGCTGGCTGACGCGGGGTACGCGGTCGCGGGCCGCGAGGAGCGGATCGGCATTCTCCTCGGCACCGGCTCGGCCGGGGTCGGTCCGCTCACCGAGTTCGAGAGGCAGATGGCGGTCGAATCGCCCGACGCGGCTTCGCCGTTCCTCTTTCCGAACACGGTGGCGAACGCGCCGGCCTCGCAGGCCGCGATCGAAGTCGGCATCAAAGGCCCGAACGTGACGATCACCCAGAAGGACCCGGCCGCGTTGAACGCGCTCTTCTATGCCCGGATGCTCCTCGCGGACGGACGCGCCGACGCTCTCCTCGTGGGCGCAGCCGACGAGTGGAACCTCGTCTACCACCGCGCGTACGAACGCGTGCGCGCCACGCGCACCCCGCGGCGCCCCGGCTTCGTTCTCGGAGAGGGCGCCGCCGTGGTCCTCGTCGAGGACGAAACGACAGCCCGAGCCCGCGGAGCCCGGATCGACGCGCGGATCGCGGGCCTCGCGTCGCGCGGCGCGGCCATCTCGCCCCAGAAGCGACGCGCCGACCCGGCGGTCCTCGCCGGTGCCATGCGCGACGCCCTCGCCGAGGCGGGCCTTTCCCCTTCCGGGATCGGTCTCGTCCACCTCTCGCGGAACGGGTCGCCGTTCACGGACGCCGCCGAGAGCGCCGCGCTCGAGGACGTCTTCGGGGCGAAGTGTCCGCGCACCGTGGCCGTCAAGGACTCCCTCGGTGAGAACCCCGCGATCGGGGCGATCCAGGTCGCTCTCGCGGCAGCAGAGCTGCGAGCCGATCCCGGAACGGGCGCGATCCTGATCGACGCTTTCGGGGCCGGCGGCAACATCCTCGCGGCGGTCCTCACGGCGCCATGACGACACGCGCCTTCACGACTTCCTTCGAGGTCCGCTTTCCCGAGGTGGACTCTTACGGCGTCGTCTGGCACGGCCACTACGTGCTGTATTTCGAGGTCGCGCGCAACGCGCTCTGCGCGGCCTTCGGTCTCACGCCCGCCGATGCGCTCGCCCACGGCTACAAGGTTCCGATCACGAAGGTCGAGCTGAACCTCAAGCGGTCCGCCGTGCTGGACGACCGGCTGGAGGTCTCAGCCGTCCTCGAGCCGTCCGAGACCGCGAAGCTCGCGATGGCGTACGAGATCCGGCGCCTGCCCGACCGCACGCTGCTCGCGACGGGCACGACGGAGCAGGTGATCCTGAATCCGGAGGGCGAGCTGCTGCTGACTCTCCCGGCGCCCGTGAAAACGCTCGTCGCGCGCGTGTTCGCGTTTCAGCGCGGCGAGGCGGGTGAAGACCCGGCCAAGATTCTCCCGCCGCGCTGAGCTTCAGCGCTCCTTCGGGAACGTCGCCACGGCCCGCGTCGGCTCGCCGGGCGACGAGGAGAGTGTCAGCGTCCCGCCGTGCGCGCGCACGATCCGTTCGGCGATCGGGAGACCGAGACCCGTGCCCGCCGGCTTCGTCGACACGAAGAGCTTGAAGACGTCCGCCGTCCTCGCGGCCGGAACGCCCGGCCCGCGGTCGGCGATCGTGAGGCGCCAGAGGCTCCCGGCGTCCTCGACGCGCACTTCCACCTCGCGAGCCGCGGCCCCCTCCGCCTCCACGGCATCGAGGGCGTTGCCGACGAGGTTCAGCACGACCTGGCGCACGCGCGCAGGGTCGAGGAGCGCGGGGGCTCCTCCCGCCCGGGGCGAGAACGTCAGCCGGATGTGGCGACGAGAGGCTTCGGGCTCCAGGAACGAAACCGCCTCGCGCGCAGCTTCGTTCAAGTCGGCGGGAACGGGGCTGAGCGGCGACGGGCGTGCGTACGAGAGAAAGTCCGTGAGCAGCCGCGCGAGCCGGCTCGTCTCGACGCGCGCGGCCTGGGCGAGATCCGCGGCCGAGGCCGCGGACGCTCCTTCTCTACGGCCGTGGGACGGGTGCACGAGCTTCTCTTCGAGGAGCTCGAGGTTCAGGCCCATTGCGTTCAGGGGATTCCGGATCTCGTGCGCGAGGCCCGCCGCCACCTCGCCGAGCTCGGCGCGCCGCTCGGCCTCGAGGCGCGCCTCCTCCACGCGGCGGGTGCGGCGGTAAAGGAGGATCACCGCTGCCGACGCCGCGAGAATTCCGAGAAACGACACTCCGGCCGCCGCGGCCGTCTTCAGGTAGAGCTCGCGACGGAGCTTCTCGACGCGCTCGGCCAGAACGCGCCGCGAGACGCCGAAGCGCAGCACGGCGAAGTCGCCGACGGGTACCTCCATGTCGTAGGGATCGAGTTCGGGCGCCTCGAGGCTGTAGCTGCGCGCGGTCGTTCCCGGCTCCGCCGGCTTCACGTCGAGAACTTTCGGCCCCTCGGCGCCCGCCTGGCCCTTGCGGTCGGGCACGGTGAGCGTGCCGCGATACGCGTAGAGGACTTCCTTCTTCGCGCTGTCGAGGACCTCGACCTCCGTGAGGATCTGGCGCTCCGAGAGCCCCGTCGTGACGAGCCGGTCGATCTCCGTCTGCTTGAGCTTCAGGATGAACGGGTCCCCCGACGAGCGCTCGGCGATGCCGCGCGCGAGCCGCTCCGCATCGAGCTTCGTGTGGAGGATCGCGTCGTTGACGACGTCCCTCGAAAGCGATTTGAAGAGGAGATGCCCGAAGAGCACCACGGCCCCCGCCGTCAGGAAGCCGAGAACGGCGAGGACGAGGGTCAGCGAGCGCCGGAAAGCCCGGGTGTCGAGGTCGGACACGCCCGCAGTGTAGCGGCCGCCGGCACGTGACGCCTCAGCCCACCGGCGTCACCCCGGCCGCGACCGCGGGAAAGCCGGGGTCCGCGCGGAGCGGCGCGAGGCCGGGCTCGTGGCGGACCCACCACCACGCGAGCGCGTTGCGCTCTCCGACGGCGCGAGCGAGCGACGTGAGGGCGGACTCGCGGTCGCCGAGGCGGAGCTGGGCGTTCACGACGTGGGTCGCGGGGACGTAGACGCCGGTCGCCTCGAGCGATGCGAGCGCCGCGCGTGCCTCGTCCGGCCGGCCCGCGGCCGCGAGCCCTTCGGCCCACGCCCCCACTGCGTAGCTCGAGCTCCGCCCCGCGACCGAGAGGAGGCGTTCGGAGGCCGCGAGAGCCGCCCCCGGATCGTCGAGCATGACGAGGGTGTGGCCCAGGCCATGGAGGGGGAGGATGGAGTGCGGGTCGAACTCGAGAGCGCGCTCGAAGGAGGCGCGGGCCTCCTCGTAGCGCCGCGCCGTGAGGAAAACATAGCCGAAGGCGGTCGACGAGAGCGGGTTGAGCGGTTCGAGCTCGGCCACGCGCTCGAGGAGCGGCAGGGCGTCCTCCGTGCGGCCCTGGAGTCCGAAAACGAGCCCGAGCCAGTAGTACGGCGCGGCCAGACGCGGGGCCATGAGGCGTGCCGCGTCGAGCTCGCGCTCCTCGCGGGCGAAGTCCCACCCGAAGTAGTGCTCCTGGATCGCGAACGACATCGCGACCTCGGGAGTGTCCGGGGCGAGGGCGCGCGCCCGTTCGACGGCTGCGCGGGCCCTCGCGAACGCCACCCGCGTATCGATGCCGCCGTAGAAGGCGTGAATGCCCCAGGCGTCCGCGAGGCCCGTGTACGCGGCCGAGAACTCGGGGTCGCGCGCGAGCGCCGCCTCGAAGGCCTCGATCGCTTTCGGAGCCGAGCGCCGGTTGAAGAAGAAGCGTCCCCGGAGGTAGAGGTCGTAAGCGGCCGGATCCCGCGGCGCTGCCGTGCGCGGCGCCGCGTCCTCTCCGAAAAGCCGGACGCGGAGCGTCCCGGCGATCGCTCGCGCGATCTCGTCCTGCACCGCGAAGACGTCGTCGAGCGTCCGGTCGAAGCGCTCCGACCAGAGCTGGTACCCGGTCGTCACGTCGATGAGCTGCGCCGTCACGCGCAGACGCCCGCCCGCCTGCCGGACGCTGCCCTCGAGGATGGAGCGAACGCCGAGGCGTTCGCCGATCGCGCGCACGTCTTCGGACTTGTCCTTGAACGCGAACGACGACGTACGGGCCGCGACGCGGAGTGCCTCGACCTTCATGAGCGCGTGAATGATCTCCTCGCTCAGCCCGTCGCTCAGGTACTCGCTGTCCTTCTCCGGGCTCAAGTTCCGGAACGGGAGCACGGCGACCGAAGGGCTTCCGTCGGGCGCGCGTGCCGGCGACGTCACGCTGGTCCGCGACACGGCGACCTCCGCCGCGCGCAGGGCAAACACGAGATCGCGCGCCGACTGGAACCTGAGGGCAGGTTCCTTCTTGAGGCAATTTCCGGCGACCTCGACCAGCGCGTCGGCGAGCCCGTCCGTGGACGCCAGGGCGGGAGGCTGGTCGCGGAGCACGGAGGCGAGGACCTCCGCGGCCGATGCTCCCGAGAAGACGCGGCGCCCTGCGAGCATTTCCCAGAGCACCGCCCCGAACGCGAAGATGTCGCTTCGGTGATCGGCGGGAAGCCCCCGGGCCTGTTCGGGCGCCATGTACGCCGCGGTGCCGAGAATGGTGCCGGGATCGGTCTTCGGCGAGTGAGTCAGCGTCCGTGCCTCGTCCGCGGCGGGCTCCTCGCGTCGCGCAAGACCGAAGTCGAGGAGCTTCACCCGCCCGTCGCGCGTGACGAAGACGTTTTCGGGCTTGAGGTCGCGGTGAACGATGCCTTTCTCGTGCGCGGCCGCGAGCCCCTCCGCGATCTGGAGCGCCCAGTCCGCGGCGCGGCGAGCCGGGAGCGGCCCGTCGGCGAGGTGCGCCCGGAGGTTTGCCCCCTCCAGGAGTTCCGTCACCGCGTATGCAATGCCGGCGTCTTCCCCGACGTCGAAGATCGCGAGCACGTTCGGGTGGGAAAGAGCCGCGACCGCGCGGGCCTCACGGGTAAACCGCCCCCGCGCCTCAGCGTTCGACGCGAGCGCCTGGGGCAAAGTCTTGATGGCGACCTCGCGCCCGAGCCGGCCGTCACGGGCGCGCCAGATCTCCCCCATTCCGCCCGCGTCGAGCGGCGCGAGGACTTCGTAGGGGCCGAGACGGGAGCCGCGGGTCAACGACACGGCGTCCGGATTCTAGGGCTCGGTCCTCCCTCATTCGAAGTAGCCGTTCACGTCCAGCACGAAGTGGACCGTCCCGGCAGCGGAGTTGTTCACCTTGACCGTCCCGGAGCCGTCGAGTGCGACCTGCAGCATGGAGTTGCAGGCGCGAGTCTTTCCCGCGTTGAAGCTGATCGAGGTCGTCCCCGTGAGGGCCCCGTCTCCCCGATAGATCGCGAGCGCTCCGCCGGCCGAGGGGCTCACGACCGCAAGGTTCGCCGAGACGGAGGTCGCCCCCGCCGGAATCCCACACGCGCCCGTGAGCGTGAACGAGCGATCCGGGCTCCCGGAAGCGGCGAGGGCGGGTCCGCCGAGGGGTCCGTCCGGGTTCCGCGTGTCGATGACGCGGCACGGAGTCAACGTGTAGAACTGCACGGCCTGCCCGATCGGCGCGATCGAAACGTTTGCGTCCCCTGTCAGCGCGCAGGTGCTCGGCGGCGTCACCGTCACGCTGAGGGCCACCGTTCCCAAGGCCCCCGCGGTGTACGTGAGCTGGTTCGTACCCTGGCCTCCCGTGATCGATCCGTTTCCGACCGTCCAGAGGTACGTGGCTCCGGCCACCGCGGGCACGCTCGCATGCCGGTTCGGCGAGTTCGCGCCCACGATGGAGTCGGCGCTTATCGTCGTGGAGCCGCCGCACGAGTTCACGGTCAGCGGGAAGTCCTGGCTGAACGGGCAGCCGTTGGTGTCCGTGCCGCTGACCGTGACCGTGCCGGAGAACGTGGCGGTTGGCGTTCCGCCGATCGTGACAGTCGACCCCGCGACCGTCGTGGTCGGAGTCATCCCGGCGGGAAGTCCGGAAACGTCGAACGTGAACGGCGCCGTACCGGCTGTCGGCGTCAAAACCTGCGAATAGGGCACGCCGTCGGTTCCCGTCGGGAGCGACGCCGGAGTCAGCCCGATCGTCGGGCAGCACGTGAACTGCGTCGAGTACGTTTGGCAGGCTGCGCAGAGGCCGTCGATCGTCAGCGTGTACGGGTAAGACGTGGCCGCGCCGGAGTTCACTTCACTCACGACGATGACGTACGTCTGGCCGGATGTCGCCGTGAACGTGAAGTCCCGTTGCGAGCTGCTGATGCCGGAGTCGGTGATGTAGTTGGACGTGATGCTGGCGGGGTTGAAGGAGCCGAGATAGGCGGACGCGAAGAGCTGGACGAGGCCCGAGCTGCCGGGGAATCCGGGATGATTCAGATTGACGGTCAGGCAGCTGGCGGAATTCGAGCAGTTCGTGAACGTGTAAGCGTCGTAACGCCGAATTCCCGAGCCGGTGGTGATCACGCTCTTCGTGACTCCGCACGTCCCGATTTCTCCATCGCGTGAAATCCGCGCCGTCTGCGTGCCGGTCGCGGCCGTGAATCCCGCAGGGGCCACGGGGCCCGAGCCGTCGAGCGTCTCGGAGATGACGACGGCCGGACGGCCAGCGCGCAGGTTGAAGCTCAGGGCCTGGGGGCTGCTTCCACCCGCAAAAGTCACGGTCAACGTGAAGTCGATGAAGATCGGGCAGGACGCGGACGTCGCGAGATGGAACCCGAACGGCGCGGTGTTCGAAGCGGTTCCTCCGCCGCTGATGTTCGGGTATGCCGACGTGCCCGTGTCGATCGTCACGCCCGGGGTGGACGTGGTCAGCGTGGCCGAGATCGCCGTCGCTCCGACGGAGCTGTTCGCGTTGATGAGAGGGACGACGAGCGTCGCGCACTCACCCGGTTCCACGCTGCCATTTCCGTTTCCGTTCCCTTCGGCCAGGGCAACGGTTCCCAGGATGAAGGAGGCTTGAGCCGCGGTGCCGGTGGCCTGCACGGCGGAGAGCGCGTCCAGGATTCCCGCGCCGCTGTCCCGGTCGACGCCGGCTCCCTCAATGTCGATGACGCCGGTCAGGAGAAACGACTTCAGCTGCACCTGCGTCGCTCCCGGAGCGGCCGACTTCACGAGCGCGGCGATCGCGCCCGCGTGTGGAGCCGCCGCCGAGGTTCCGAAGAACGGGCTGAATCCCTGGGCGCCGCAAAGCACGCCGTCGGCAGCGGTGAAGTCCGGCTTCTGTTGCACCTCGCCACCCGTCGAGGAGACGTTCCCCGGAGTGATCTGCGTCGAGTCGGCGTTGTAGAAGAAGTGTCTCGGACCGTCCGAGCTGAAGAGTTCCAGCGTGTTCGACCCGCTGAAGGGGCTCGGGAACGGTCCCGTCGGGTTCGGAGGCGCTCCGATCGCCGCGGCCGCAGGCGTGGCCGCCACGCCGAACGCGTAAGGCCCCGGGGGCGCGTTGTGGCCGTGAGTGTTGCCGGCCGTCGAAATCGAGAGAAGGCCGCCCAAAGTGTCCAGGTGGAGGAACCGCGCCGCTGCGGGGACGCCCCCGGGGGCCCTCTTCACGATGACGATGCGGTCGTTCACCGCGGTCCCCATGATCTCGAAGGGATCCTGGCTCCCGGTTTGCAGGTTCGTCGACGACGTGAGGACCAGCGTTCCCGCGCTGTTCAAGAGGAACATGTCGTAGTCGTTCACGGAAGCCCCCAGAGGATCGGACCAGTGGAGCGTTGCGCCGAAGCCGCTCGCCGTGACGACGTCGAAGTTCTGGCCGCCGAAGTTGTGGAAGTTTCCCGTTCCCGCGATCGGCGCTGCGACGGCACCGCCGTCGGCGAAATCCCCTTCCCACGTGCCCGAGGTGTTCTTGTCCTTGCTGCCCGAGTTCGCTGCCGAGCTGAAATAGAACGCTCCCGCCGCGGTCACGTCGACGACGGCTTGCGTCACGATGCCGCCGTTCGTGTCGGATACGACGCTCGGGGCCTGGCCCTTCTGGAACGGCGTCTCCGCGAAGTACGAGACGTCGTCGATGATGATGTCGCAGCCAGCGGTCTTGAGGTCCTTGATGTTCTGGGCGAAGCTGGTGATGCCGTTGAACGCTGATGCGAAATACAGCTGGGCGTCCGGGGCGACGTCGTGAACGATCTCGAGCATCGCCGAGCCTTCGTCACCGACTCCGGCCTGCCCCGGAAGCACCGTCACCGCTGGCAGGTCACCAGAGGCCTGAAGGAGCGGCAGAGACGTGACGCCGTCCGAGAGCACGCCCACCTTGACACCCGCGCCGGTCGCCCCGAGCGTCGAGCGCACCTGGTCGGCGCGGTGCGTGACGTCTCCCTGCGACGTGACGCTGCCCACGAGCGCTCTCCGGGCCAGCGCTGTCGCGAGCTGTGACTCCACGCGCTCGGCGCGCTCGTCGAAGCCGGGTGCGACCTTCTTGAGAAGCCCGGGGCTCACCGCTGCGGGGGCGGTCTTCTGCGCCCGAGATGACGAGCCGCCGCGCTCGATCTCGCGCCAGGTGATCGCTTCCTGCTTCGACTGGACGAAAATGACCGACGAAATCCCGGCCAGGGTCTCCAGTTTCTGGAGCGGCATTCGTGCGCGGACGCTCCGGTAGGCGGGCTGCAGGTCGATCACCTCGCCGCCGAGACTCCGGATCGTGTCCGTCAGGGAATCCGGCTGGTGCGCAACGATGTCCACGACCGTCGTGGAATCGGCTCCGACGTCGACCACCGTCTGCAACGCGCCGATCCCGGCGGCGATCGGCTCCCCCCGGTTCATCTTGATCGTATAGAGCAGGTTCGAGTCGATCTTCCGTTGCGCGGGGGTGCGGGCGTCCTTTTCGGCCAGCAGCGCCTGGATCTGGGCGATCGCCTCCTGACTGATCGCTTGAGCAGCCGCCCGCCAGCCGGAGAGGACGAGAACGGCGACGAGGAGGAAACCGCGAAAGATCAGGGACAGGAACTGCCTCCGACATGGACACATCGGTTGTTTCCTTTCCAAGCTCGTTGGCGCGAGCGGGAAACTACTGACTTTCCACGAGGGCAGTCAAGGTCGGGGTCGAAGTTGATTAATCTCCGCGCTTCAAGTACCGAAAGTCCTTTATGTCGTACTCCTTCATCTTCGCGATGAGGCTGCCCCGCGAGATGTTCAGGAGCCGCGCGCCGAGCGACTGGTTTCCGCGCACCTTGCGCATCACGCGCTCGATGACCTGGCGCTCGACCTTCTCGACGATCTCCTTGAGGTCGTCGCTCTCCTTGAGCGCGAGCTCGACGTGCTCGCCCGAGAACTTCTGGTCGAGGTCGGCCAGCGTGATGGCACCGGGCCCGACCTGGGCGGCGAGACGGCGCACCTCGTTCTCGAGCTCGCGCACGTTCCCGGGATATTGATAGTTGAGGAGAGCGTTCATCGCCTCGACGTCGAACTGCTCCGCCGCCGGGCCGCCATGTCGCGCCGCGAGCGCGTCCAGGAGAGCCGGGATGTCTTCCTTTCGATCCTTGAGCGGCGGCAGCCGCAGCGTCAGCGCCGAGAGGCGGAAGTAGAGGTCGTCGCGAAAAGCGCCGTCCTCGACGGCGCGCGTGAGGGGCCGCGAGGTCGTGCCGATGACGCGCACGTCGACCGGCACGGTCCGTCCGCCCGGGGCCGTCACCTCGCGGGCCTCGAGCAGGCGGAAGAGCAGCGCCTGCGTCGGCCCGGGCAGGTCGCCCACTTCCTCGACGAGAAGGGTGCCGCCGTCGGCCTCGAAGAGCCGGCCCACCCGGCGCCGGCGGTCGCCCACGGCGGGGGCGCCGAGAAGATCCTCCTCGAGCGCCTGGGGGGTTGCAGCCGTCGCCGAGACGCGCACGAGCGGACGCGAGCGCCGCGGCGAGAGAGCGTGGAGCGTCTCGGCCACGAGCGTCTTTCCGCTGCCGACGTCCCCCACGAGGAGAATCGGCGCACGCGCGGCCGCGACGCGCGAGAGCGACGCCTTGAGGTTCGACAACGGCAGAGAACCGCCGACGAGGAGCGCGAGCGGATCCTCCACCTGGACCGCGAAGGGAGCAGGCGCCGCCGAGGTACCGCGCTCGCCGAAGGCCGCCTCGCTCCGCTCGCTGTGCACGAAGCCCACCGCGGCCGCCGCATGCGCGACGAAATCGAGGAGCGCCGGATCGGAAACGGTCTCGGCGGGAACCAGGAGAAGGCCGACGCTCTCGCCCGCGGGCCGCGGAACAGGAAACGCCCTCAGTCGCGCGCCCGATTCGGAGACCTCCCAGGGCTCGGTTCTCTCCCGGGCGTCCGAGAGACTTCGGGCCGAGAGGCGCGGAAGAGTTCCCTTCCAGAGCGCGGCGATCGCCTCGCCTTCGTTCGGAGGAAGGAGGGATACGAACGCGAGGCTGTGTATGGGCGTCACCGACGCGATGTAGGCGGTGACTTCCTGAAGAAGCTCTTCGAACGGGACCGGCCGGTGGAGGCGCTTGAAGAACCCCGGCCACGGGTCTCTCGCGGACCGCTCCTCCGCCCGGTGCGGCGCCTCGACAGGAGCCGCGGCGAGACGCCCGGCCGGAACCGCGGCCGGCCGCGCCGCGACCGCGACCGGCGCGTTCGCCGGGGTGAGCGCGGGAGCCGGCGCGAGGGGCGAGAGCGCCGCCGTCGCGAGCGAAAGGGCGTCGCGTCCGCGAGGCGGAGGCGCCGCGATCCGGTTCGGATTCGGGGCCGGGCCGTTCAGGAGCGTGATCGTGGCCTCTCCGATGGCGATCCGGTCCCCCGCGGCCAGGGCGGCGGTCTTCACGACCGAGCCGTTCAGGGTTACGTCCGACCCGGGCGCGCTCCCGAGGACCTCGAGGCGAAGCTCTTCTCCCGCCACGGAGATCCGCGCGTGCCGGCCGAGTACGCCGCGGGCGCGCACAACGAGATCATTGCCCGTCGAAGCGCCAATGTGGATGACATCCCGATGGACCTTGCGAACTTCCGATTCGCCGCCCGATTTGCGGACCTCAAAGCTCAACATGAAACGGATCCTCCGCCGCCGGGAGACAGTGTCCTGTACAGACACCAGCCTATCACGGCTCGGGGGGTGTCCGCTCGTCGTCAACACAAATTGAACGACCGGGGGCTGTCGGTTCCGGGGCGCATAGAATCTCAGAGGGAGGGCTGAGGGCCACACATGCCGGTTTCCCCGCTCGACGGGCCGCCCTTCCGGGGGCGCCACGCCGCGGCGCTGACGCGAATCGTCGGCACCGTGCGGACGGTCCTCGACCCGGATTCGGTCGAGATGGAGTACCTCTTCGAACCTTCCGGCCAGCGCTTTCGCTGGCGGGCCTTGCGCAGCCGCGTGTTCACGCCGGGCAGCGTGCGTCCGGCCCGGCGCCACCCGTCCACGGCGGAGTCCCTGGCCGTGGAGTTCCACCTGACGGGCCTCCTCCGGGGGGCGCTCACGCTGCTCCGCGGGCCCCGGAGGCCGTGGACGCAGCCGGAGGTCCTGCGCTTCGAGGTCTTTCGGCCGCTTCTCGCCCAGCTCCTCGAGAGCGCGGCGGCCGCAGAAATCCACGCGGCGGCCCGCCGCCGGCTGGAGAGCGCGGCCGAGGCCGCGTCCACGCCGATCCTTCTCGTCCGCCCGTCGGGTTTCGTCCTCTACGCGAACCGCGCCGCCGCGGCGCTCCTGGCGGCCCGCAGCCCGCTCATCGTCATCCCGAGAGACGGCCGCGAGACCTCGCTCGCCACCTGGATTGCGCGCCTGGGGGCGGGAGCCGCCGCTGGCGAAAAATGGTCCGCCGTCCTCGCCGACGGCCGGGCGCTCGAGGCCTCGGTCGCACGCTTCGCCGACGAGGAGGAAGACGACGTCGCCGTTCTCACGCTGAAGGTCCAGTCGGCGCTTTCCCTCGAGGACGTGCGCGAGAGGCTCGCGACGCGCGGCGTCTCCGGCCGCGAGGCCGACGTCGTGGGCGCCGTGCTCGAAGGGCTTCGCAACGCGGAGATCGCGCGCCGCCTCTTCATCACCGAATGGACCGTCAAGGACCACCTGAAGCACGTCTTCTCGAAGCTCGGCGTCGGCTCGCGGTCCGGCCTTCTGAAGGCTCTCGATGCGGCGCCCCGATCGGCCTCGAAACCCCAGCCGGTTGAGTCTCCAGGCCGGCGACACCTCAAAATGTAGTGGTAGGCTCTCAGGCACGTGGTAGCGTCGCGACCCGAAAAAGCCTCGCTTCACTCGTGAAAAGGCGCTGATGTTCCGACTGAAAAGACTTGAGATCCAGGGCTTCAAGTCCTTCGTGGACAAGACCTCCGTCACCCTTCCGTCGCGCATCACGGCGATCGTCGGCCCGAACGGCTCCGGCAAGTCCAACATTTGCGACGCCGTGCAGTGGGTGCTCGGTGAGCAGTCGGCGAAGAGCCTGCGCGGCACGACGATGGAGGACGTCATCTTCAACGGGGCTGCGCGCCGGCGGCCGCTCGGGATGGCGGAGGTCGCGTTGACCCTCGAGTCGCGAAGCGACGAGCACTGGGCCGAAACGGGAGGCGAGGTCGCCATCACGCGACGTGTCACGCGCGACGGGGAGAGCGACTACATCCTCAACGGAAAGAAGTCGCGCCTCAAGGACGTGCAGGAGATCCTCCTCGGCACCGGCCTCGGCGTGCGCGCGTACTCGATCATCGAGCAGCAGAAGATCGATCTGATCCTTTCGACGAAACCGCAGGATCGCCGCCGGCTCATCGAGGAGGCCGCCGGCGTCTCGAAGTACAAGATCCGCAAGCGTCAGGCCGAGGTGAAGCTCGAGGAGACGCGTGGAAACGTTCTGCGCCTCACGGACATCGTCTCGGAGATCGACCGCACGTGCGCCTCGTTGAAGCGGCAGGCCTCGCGCGCCGCGCGCTGGAAAGAGCAGGCCGGTCTCCTCTCCGCGCAGAAGAAGAGGCTCGCGCGGCTGCGCGCCGATCGCCTGGAGGCCGGCTTCGCCCACGGGAAGGCAGCCCTCGAGACGGCGACCGACGCCGAGGCCGCGGCCCTCGCGGACCTCGCACGAATCGATGCGGTGGTCACGGAGGCCCGCCGCCTCGCCGACGAGGACGAGCGCTCCGTCCGCAGCGCGGGCGACGCGCTCGCGCGCGCCAGGGAGACCCTCCTGGCCGCCGAGGCCGCCGTCGCGGCGGCCGCGCGCGAGGCCGAGGAGGCCGCCGCGCGCCAGGAGTTGCTGGAAGCGCAGCGCAGGGAATCGGAGGCCGATCACGGCCGGTTCGTCGAGGAGGCCGGACGGACGGTGAAGGCCCGGGAAGAGGCGGAGGGGGCGCTCTCCGAGGCCGCGGCGGCCGCCTCTGCCGCGGGCCACGCGCTCGCCGAGGTGTCGGCGCGCGAGGCCGACGTGACGGCGCGCCGCGAGGGCTCGCGGGGCGACCTTCTCTCCGCCGGGGCACGCTCCGCCGAGGCCACGAACCGCGAGCGCGACGCCGCCCTGCTCGTCGACCGCGTCGGCTTCGCGCTCGCGAAGCTCGAGGAGCGCCGTGTGCGGGCCGCATCTCTCGTGGAGGAGCGCCGCGCGGCTTCCGCCGACGCCGGCGCGCTCCTCGCCGCCGCAGCTTCCGGACTCGACGCGGCGCGGCGGCATCTCGAGGAAGCCAGCCACGGCCGCCGGACCGCCGAGGACCGTCTCGCGACCCTCAAGGCGGTGCGCGAAGCTCACGTCGCGGCGCTCCATGCCGTGGACGTCCGCGCCGCCGCGCTCGACACGACGCTCGCCGCGCGCGAGGCCGGAGGCGAGTCCGCGCGCCGCGCGCTCGAGGCCGCGAAGCTGGTGCCGAAGGGGGTCCTCGCCGATCACTTCGATGCGGCGGCCGGATTCGAAAAGGCCCTGGACGCCGCTCTCGGATCCGCGCTCGAGGCGCCGGTTCTCGAAACCCGCTCCGCGCTCGACGCGGCGCTCGTCTCCGTGCGCGAGAAGCAACTCGGCACGGCGCGTTTCGTTTACCCCTTGCCCGAGACGCCGTTCCCGCTGAAACCGAAGGACCCTCGCGTCCTCGGAATCGCGCGCGAGCTCCTCACCGCGAAGTCCGCCGGTGCGCCGGCCTCCGCCCTGCCCGACGCCGTCGTCGTCGCGAACGTGGACGACGCGCTCGCCCTTGCGGCGCTGCACCCCGAGCGCACGCTCGTGACGAGGGATGGCGTCGTCGTGCGGGGCGCCGTGGTCGAGGCCGCCGGCACGGACGTCCCGGGAGAAGGCCTCTTCACGGTCCGGCGCGATCTCCTGAACCTCGCCGCCGAACGGGAAGGTGTCGCGGCGAAGCTGGCCGCGGCGAATCTCGAGATCGGCTCTCTCGCCGAGCAGGCCGGAACGTTCGCCGCGACCCTCGACGCCGCGCTCGCCGCGAAGGGCGTCGCCGAGCGCGCGCATTCGGAGGCCGAGGCCAAGAGCGCGGCCGCGCGCACGGAAGAAGAGCGCGCGACCCGGGAGCTGCGCGTCCTCGCCGAGGAGGGCGACGCGCTTCGCCAGGACCTCGCGAAGGCCGGTGAGAGCCGGACGGAGGCGGCGCGCCTCGCGGCGCAGCGGCAATCCGAGATGGCGACCGTGGAACGTACGCTCTCGGAGCTCGAGACGGCGCTCGACGCCGCGCGCTTCGCGCGCCTGACGGCCGCCGAGACCGATGCCGTCGCGCGCAACGGACGCGACGTCCTCGTCGAGCGCGCGCGCGCCCTCGTCGACGCTTCCGAGGCGGCCGAGGAGCGCGCCCGCGACGCGGCGCGCCGTGTCGCCGAGCTGGCTGACGCGCTCCTCGAGGTCGGACGCCGGCGCGCGCAGGCACTCGCGGCCGGAGAAGCCGCGCGGACGGCGCAGGGAGCGGCCGCCATCGCCGCCGCCGAAGCCGACCAGCGCCGCGCCGGGACCGACGAGGCGGCGACGTCACGGCGCGAGGCGCGTGCCGCCGCCGAAGCGCAGGCCTCCGCTGCCCGCGAAGCGCTCGACGCCGTGCGGCGGACGCGCTTCGAGGCCGAGCTTTCTCTCGAGCGGCACAAAGCCGACCAGGATCACCTCCTCGAGCAGTGCCGGGCCGAGTTCGGCTGCCTGCCGGGCGAGCTTCCGGCCTTCGAGAGGACCGAGGAGGAGGCCGCCCTCTCTCCCGAGGCGCTCGAGGCCGCGCTCGGCGAGGACGTCGTGTCCCGCACCCTCGCGCTCGAGCGGCTCGGTCCCGTCAACCACGCGGCGCTCGAGGAGTACGAGGTCGAGAGCAAGAGGCTCGAAGAGCTCTCGGCCCAGAAGGCCGACCTCGACGCGTCGCTCGCGCAGATCCAGGAGACCATCCGAACGATCAACGTGACCTCTTCGGAGCGCTTTCAGGAGGCCTTCGCGGCCGTCAACTTCAACTTCGGCCAGGTCTTCCAGCGACTGTTCCACGGGGGGACGGCCTCCATGCATCTCCTCGACGAGGGGGACCCCCTGGACTCGGGGCTCGAGATCATGGCGCAGCCGCCCGGCAAGCGGAACCAGACGATCGGCCTCCTGTCGGGCGGCGAGAAAGCGCTCACGGCCATCGCGCTGCTCGTCGCGATCTTCAAGTACAAGCCCTCGCCGTTCTGCATCCTCGACGAGGTCGATGCCTCGCTCGACGAGGCGAACATCGACCGCTTCACGTCGCTCCTCGTGGAGCTGTCCGAGGAGACGCAGTTCGTCCTCATCACGCACAACAAGAGGACGATGGAGACCGCGCAGGCCCTCTACGGCGTGACGCAGGAAGAGCCGGGGGTCTCGAAGCTCGTCAGCGTCCGTTTCGATTGAGTGCTATAGTCCCACTGTGGGCCTGAGGGCCCCTGGGGTCTCCATGAGCTCGGCATTCGTCACGCTGGACAAAAAGGGACGGGCGACTCTGCCCGAGGATGTGCGCACGGCCCTCGGCGTCCAGGCCGGCGATTTCATCATCCTGGAGCGCACCGAGCGCGGAACCTATGAGCTCGTTCCCGCGGCTCTCATCCCGAAGGACCAGCTCTGGTTCTACAACCCCGAGATGCAGGGTCGGATCAGGAAGGCCGAGGCGGATATCACCGCCTCAAACGTCTCGAAGACCCGGACGGTGAGGGCGGCTCGCGCCCTCCTGGATAGCCTTAAGAAACCCACCTCGGGACAGTAAAATGCGATTAGGTTGACATTGACATAGAAAAGCATTGCATTCGATGGCGTCGGCCCTTACCATGTCGGCAAGAGGTAGCTGCAATGGCCATCGAATCTGGTCAAAACACTTCGGGCCGGGCGCTCGTCGAGCATTGGAAATACGCCGCCGATAAGGGACTCATGAAGACGAACCTCGGCGGCTGCATTACGTGCGGCCTGTACGCAGGTTCTTTCGGCGCTTGACGGTTGGGAGACGGTTGACATCACGCGGTTAGACGTCGACGACGCATTCCAACGATTCCAAAACAAGCGGGCGCGCGACTTCAAGCCGGAGAGTCTGGAAGCGTACCGTCGGCGCTTTACTCAGGCAGTAAAGCTATTCAAGGAATATGTCCGAGATCCGAAGGCGTGGAAGCCGACCAATCGAAAGATCATCCCGTCCGCGAAAGGAAAAGCACAGAGGCGCTTCGGAAATGCGGAAGGAAAATCTCCCACGACGGCGGCCATGAACGTTGTCCTGCCGCCTCAGGTCGGCCACATGGACTACCCGTTCCAGCTCTCCGAGGGGCGTGTCGCGGTGCTCCGGCTTCCCGTCGACCTCAAACTTTCGGAGGTCCAACGCCTCGTGTCGTACATGACCACAGTCGCGATTGATTTCAACCCGGAGAAGGGCCCTCGGCCTTGAATTGAGACGGCGGCGAGATGCGGGCCAAGCAGACCTTTCTCAACGCGATTTGGACCGACAACTGGAAGGAAAGCTACGTTGGGCTTGATCGGCGGACCGCCAACGGTCATGCGATGACGCGGCGATTGCCGCTGATTAAGCAGGAGTTCACGCATGGGCTTCGGGTGAAGCCGATCCAACCCGAGAAGTATTACTTCGAGGCCCGCATCAGCAGCGGCGACCGCATCATCTTCCGCGTCGAAGGTGGAACCATCTACTTCATCGATGTCGTCAAGCACGACGACATCGGGCGTTACGGAAGAAGGCCTCGCGCCCGTTGACGCGCTCTCGCCTGCACGCTATCCCCGCTCCGTGTCCTTCGGCGGCAGCGGCGTGATGAGCTCGTGCATCAGGAAGAACGCGATGATCATGAAGCCGACGAGGTACCAGAGCTGGAAGAAGAGCTGGCCCGAGCCGTTCCGGTAGAACCCGACGCCGAAGACGGGCAGCGCCGAGTAGGCGAGAAGCGCGAAGAGAAAGATCAGCACCGCCCTGTGGCCCTTGTGGGAGGTCTCGTCGCCCATCGTTTCGCCTCCTCGTGGAATGAGTCTCTGTCCGGATTCTAGAACGAGACGCAGGCGGACTTGAACTGAGACTCTGTTCCCTTATAGTTACCGCCCAGCGAGGGGACGAAATGCATCAGTGGCCTTTTGCCTGGATGACGACCGTCGACGTCTCGAAGGACGGCTGGCGGGCGGAAGCCCTGTTCTGGTACACGACGCTCCTGTGCGTCATCGCGTTCGCGCTCGTCGCGTTCGCGCTCGTGTACTCGGCGTGGAAGTACCGGGCGCGTCCGGGGGTCAAGGCGCTATACACCCACGGCACGGACCGCAAGAGCTTCGCCGTCACCGGCATCCTGGCGGCCCTCGTCTTCGTGACGATCGACATGAACCTCGTGAGGGTCTCGCAGATCGACGTGAAGGAGTACACGTACAACTGGCCCACCTCGCCCGACACCCTGAGGATCGAGGTCATGCCCCAGCAGTGGGCATGGAACATCCGGTACGCCGGACCCGACGGTGCCTTCAACACGCCCGACGACGTCGTCACGCTGAACGAGATGCACGTGCCCGTCGGGCGGCCCGTGATGCTGAACCTGAAGGCGAAGGACGTCATCCACAGCTTCTACATCCCGAATTTCCGGCTGAAGCACGACGCGAACCCCGGCTACGTGACGCGCACGTGGTTCCAGGCCCTGAAGACGGGCAACTTCGAGATCGCGTGCTCGCAGATGTGCGGCTGGGCCCATTACAAGATGAAAGGCGACCTCATCGTCGAGCCCCAGGCCGACTTCGAGCGCTGGATGAAGGAGGCCGTGGGCGACGCGCAGCGCCGGTTCGACCCGGCTGATAAGGAACAACTGTGGGGATGGGAGTGGGTGCAGTAGAGATGGGCGACGCAGCGATGAGCAAACCGGCCGCCGTCCGGCACCTTCACGTCGGGCCCGAATTCCACGCGGAGCAGCACATCCACCCGGAGCCGACCTCGTTCCTCAGGAGATACGTCTTCTCGACGGACCACAAGGTCATCGCGAAGCAGTTCCTGTGGTACGGCCTCTTCTTCCTCGTCGTGGGCGGGACCATGGCGATGATGATCCGCTGGCAGATCGCCTATCCCGGCACGCCGTTCCCCGTCCTCGGCCAGCTCCTGTGGCCCCAGAGCGGCGGCGTCATGCCCCCGCAGTCCTATGCGTCGTTCTTCACGATGCACGGGACGCTCATGATCTTCTTCGCGATCACGCCGATCCTCATCGGCGCGTTCGGGAACCTCCTGATTCCGCTCATGATCGGTGCGCGCGACATGGCGTTCCCGACGTTGAACCTGATGTCGTTCTGGACGAACGTCGTCGCGGGCTCCTGCATGATCGTCTCGTTCTTCGTCCCGATGGGCGCCGCGGCCGGAGGCTGGCAGTCGTACCCGACGCTCTCGACTCTCGTGGGCTCCCCCGGCCACGGCCAGACGCTCTGGATCCTCGGCATCTTCTTCACCGGGAGCGCGTCGATCATGGGCGCGGTCAACTACATCACGACGGTCGTGCGCCTGAGGGCGCCGGGCATGGGCTACTTCCAGATGCCGCTCTCCGTGTGGGGCATCTGGCTCACGGCCATCCTGAACGCCCTCTTCGTGCCGGTCCTCGCCGCGGGCGTCCTCCTCCTCTTCCTCGACCGCGTCTTCGGGAGCCACTTCTTCCTCGCCGGCGCCGCGATCACGAAGGGCGGCGGCGACCCGGTGCTCTATCAGCACCTCTTCTGGATCTTCGGCCACCCCGAGGTCTACATCCTCATCCTGCCGGCCTGGGGCATCGTCTCGGACCTCCTGTCGTTCTTCTCGCGAAAGCCCGCGTTCGGCTACAAGGCGACGGCGCTCTCGATGAGCGTCATCACGCTCCTCTCGATGGTCGTCTACGGGCACCACATGTTCGTCGTTGGCATGAGCCCGCTCCTCTCGCAAGGCTTCATGACGCTCACGATGCTCATCTCGATTCCGTCGGCCGTGTTCTTCCTGAACTGGCTCGGGACGATGTGGCGGGGTTCGATCCGCTTCGCGACGCCGATGCTGTTCGCGCTCGGCGTCGTCTTCGTGTTCGGCCTCGGCGGCCTCACGGGCCTCCACCTCGGCGCGATCTCGTCGGACATCTACCTGCACGACTCGTACTTCGTGGTCGGGCACTTCCACCTCACGATGGCGGCCTCCGTGCTGCTCGGCGCCTTCGCGGCGATCTACTTCTGGTTCCCGAAGATGTTCGGGAAGATGATGAACGAAACGCTCGGCAAGTGGCACTTCTGGCTCACGATCGTTCCGATCACGGTCATCTTCTGCGGAATGCTCGTGGTGGGCTACGGCGGCATGCAGCGCCGCCTGTACAACTACGAGGCCTACGAATTCCTCAAGCACCTTCACCCGGTCAACTTGTGGATGACGCGCGCGGCGCTTCTCCTGGGCGCGTCGCAGTTCCTCTTCGTCGGCAACTTCCTCTCGAGCCTCATTTCCGGAAAGAAAGCGACGGAGAACCCGTGGGAGGTCGGCACGCTCGAGTGGACGATTCCCTCGCCGCCGCCGCACCACAACTACGACGAGATCCCCATCGTTCTCCACGGGCCGCACGAGTTCAACAACCCGGCCGTGGCCGGCAAGGACTGGCTCGCGCAGGACGAGCCGATCGGCGACGAGCCCGCCGCCCTGGGTGCCGTCGGCAGCTGATGAGCACCGCGGTGGCCGTCACGCGCTTTCCGGTGCCCGAAGAGTCCCGGCGAACCTCGTTCGTCGGAATGGTGATGGCGCTCGCCTCGTGGACGATGCTCTTCGTCGCGCTCTTCTTCGCGTACGCGGTACTGCGGCTCCGGGCGCCCGCCTGGCCGCCGGACGGCCTCCAGCCCCTCCCGAGGGCGCTGCCCTTCCTGAACACGCTCGTCCTTCTCGGGTCGAGCGCCGTCCTCCACTTCGGGGTCCGCCCGGAGGCAGAACAAAAGCCGGGATCGCTGCGCCGCGGTCTCCTTGGGACGCTCGCGCTCGGAAGCCTGTTCCTCGCGCTGCAGCTCGCGGTGTGGGTCCCGCTCTGGCGCTCCGGATTCCGGATCGACACGGGAACCTACGGGTCGATCTTCTACTCGCTCACGGTCTTCCACGCGGTCCACGTCCTCGCGGGCCTCGTGGCTCTGGCGGTCCTCCTGCCGGGAGCGTTCGCCGGGCGCCTCGTCTCGGGCCGGTCGAGCACCGTGCGCCTCTCGGCGATGTTCTGGCACTTCGTCGATGCCGTCTGGGTCGTCATGTTCGTCACGATCTATCTGGTCTAGGAAAAGAAAGAGAGAAGAGAAGATTTCTATGAAGGTCGGACGAAAGAAGGTCGATGGAGGCGCGGCGTCGGGGACGATCGCGACGGCGTCGATTGCGGCCTTGTTGCTGGCCGCGCTGGCGGGGGGCACCACCGGCTGCTCGGGACCGGGCAAGACCTTCACGAAGTCGATGGTCCTCGGCGGGAAGAAGGTCTCGGCGCGCCGCCTGAACAACGGCGAGCATCTGTTCGTGACGTATTGCTCCGCGTGCCACGGCGTGAAGGGCGACGGAAAAGGGCCCGCTTCGATCGGACTTCGGCCGCCGCCGCGCAACTTCACGCAGGGCCAGTTCAAGTTCGGGGCGGTGGCGAGCGGCCAGCTTCCGAACGACGAAGACCTCATGCGCATCATCCAGAAGGGGCTTCACGGCAGCGCGATGCTCCCGTGGAACGACGTCCCCGAGCGCGAGCTCATGGACATCATCCAGTACATCAAGACGCTCTCGCCGAAGTGGGCCGAGAAGACGCCCGGCGAGCCGATCGTGCCCGGCCCGGACCCTTGGGGGAAGGAGCGCCGGGACGAGGCCGTCACGCGCGGGATGAAGGTCTACCACGGGATGGCGCAGTGCCTCTCCTGCCACCCGGCGTACGAGACGAAAGAGACGATCAACGCCGCGAGCATGGAGCTGTCCAAGCGCGAGGCGATCCTCCGCCCGGACGCGTATCACGCCCAGCTGAAGGAGAGCGACTACGGGTACAAGCTCATGCCGCCGGACTTCACGCGCGACCACGTCCGCTCCGGCGAGGCGCTCGAGGACATCTACCGCACGATCGCCTCGGGCATCGGCGGCACGGCCATGCCCACGTGGAAAGGCGCGCTGCCCGACGAAGACCTCTGGGCGATGGCGTACTACGTGAGGTCCCTGATCGACATCAAGGGCACGCCCGAGGCCGACGCGCGGCGGGAAAAGCTCATCGCGGCAGCGGAGGCTCCCGTCACCACGGCGCAGATGGGCGTCGCGGGACGCGACGCGAAGAAGGTCAATTGACTTCCTCTTCCCTTCTCCAGCGCATCGCGGCGCACGTAACCGGCAGCCGGTGGTTCTGGGCGGTGTTCGTGGCGGCTGCGTTCGCGCTGCCGCTCGTGCGCTCCGTCCGCCGGGCGCTGCCGCCCGCGCCGCCCGTGCTCGGATCGTTCCCGGCGTTCGCTCTCGTCGACCAGACCGGCAATCCGGTTAACGAGTCCGACCTCCGCGGGCACCTCATCGTCGCCGAATTCACGACGGCCGCCGCGCTCGCGGAGGGCGGGTCGCCGCTCGCGAAGCTCCAGCGGCGCGTTCGGAACACGGGCGAAGTTGTTCACCTCGTCAGCTTCGTCGACACGACGCGGTCTTCCCCGGCCGACCCGACGCTCGCCGCTCTCGCGAAAGGCGCGGGAGCGGGCGCGTGGCGCTGGACGCTCGCGGGCGGCGACGTCAAGCCCCTCGAGGTCGCGGCGCTCAAGGCGCTTGGCGCGCCCGAAGGCGGCACGCTCGCCGACCGTCTTCTCCTCCTCGACGCGCGCGGCCGCATGCGTCGCCTCGGCGCGCCGTCCTCCGACGAGATCGACCTGATGATGCGTGACACCGGACTCCTCGTGAACATGGAAGGACTGTGAATGAGCTCTCGCCCTGAGGCCTCGTACGCCCCCGCTCCGGCTCCCCTGACGATTCCGACGTTCGGCCCGGCCACGACGGGCAAGGTCGGCATGTGGATCTTCCTCGTGACCGACGCGATGACGTTCGGCGGGCTGCTCCTCGCCTACGGAATCCTCCGCGCCGGCAACGCGCAGTGGCCCACGCCCACGTCCATCCTCGGGATCCCGTTCACGGCGGTCATGACGTTCGTGCTCATCGTGAGCAGCCTCACGATGGTGCTCGCACTCGACGCGGCCAAGCACGGGAACGCGAAACAGGCGGTTCGCTGGCTGCTCGCGACGGCGTCAGGCGGCGTCTTTTTCCTGTGCGGGCAGATCTACGAGTACCGGCACCTCATCCACGAGGGTTTCACGCTTCCGTCCGGCAACTTTCCGGCGACTTTCTACGTCATCACGAGCTTCCACGGCGGGCACGTCTTCACGGGCGTTTGCTACCTTCTGATCACCGCGTTCGGAGTCTCGCGCGGGAAGCACCTCGAGAACGGCGCGAATTTCGTCGAGATCACGGGCCTCTTCTGGCACTTCGTCGACCTCATCTGGATCCTCGTCTTCACCCTCGTCTACCTCATTCCCTGAAAGAGCACGACATGAGCGAGCACGCATCCTCGGCTCCCCACGCGGCGGACGTCGGCGCCCAGCCGGGCCCCGATCACCGGCGCGACTATTTCCGCATCTTCTGGGTGCTCCTCGTCCTCACGATCGTCGAGGTCGCGGTCTCCTACACGAAGATCGACAAGCGGATCATCTCGGCGATCATGATCGCGCTCGCGATGTCGAAGGCGTCGTTCGTGGGCCTCTACTACATGCACCTGAAGTACGAGAAGCGCTCGCTCATGTGGCTCGCGTTCCTGCCCCTCCCGCTCGCGGGCTTCTATGCCGTGTTTCTCCTGCTCGATGCGTTCAATCTCCTGCGGGGCGTGCCCGTGCCGTGGGTCCACCACTGAGGCGGCCGTGAAGACGACTGTCCGCGCCGCTCTCCTTGCCGTCGCCGTGCTCCTCGCGCGCGGGGCGGCGGCGTGCCCCTCGTGCGCGGCCTCGGCATCGCCGAAGGACCCGAACATCTGGCCCCTCGTCGGCCTCTTCATGCTCGTGCCGTGGATCCTGGCGGCCGTCGTGACGATTCTCATCCGGCGCGAGTCGACGTCGTTCTTCGGCAGCCGGCGCAACGCGCGCGCGCCGCTCGCCGGCGTCGTCGGCTTCTCTCGCCCGCGAAAGCCCCGGCCCGCCTGACGTCGAGCCCGGGGGTAGGATCGCCGCGTGCTCGCGCTCGACGAACGCGGCCGCGCCGTGGCCGCCCGCTTCACCGATCGCTATGCCTTCGAAGGCTTTCTCGGGCACGGCGGATTCGCCGCCGTCTATCGCGTGCGAAACCTCCGCCTCGACCGCGTGGAAGCGCTGAAGGTCCTCCTCGAGGCCCGGGGCAGCGATCCCAAGTTCGCAGCGCGTTTCGAGCGGGAGGCGCGCGTCGCCGCCTCACTCGAGCACCCGAACGTCATACGCGTCTACGACTTCGGGAACGCGGACGGGACTCTCTGGTACTCGATGCAGTACGTGGACGGGCCTACTCTCCGGGCGCAGCTCGAACGCCACGGCCGGATGCGCGGCGAGGAGGCAGCCGGGCTCCTCGTGCCCCTCCTCGAAGCGCTCGAGGTCGTCCACCGGGGCGGCATCGTGCATCGCGACGTCAAACCGGACAACGTCATCCTCGACGGAGACGGGCGGCCCTACCTGATGGATTTCGGAATCCTGAAGCGCGACGACAACGTGCAGGAGACGGCGGACGGAAAGATCCTCGGCACTCCGGGATACCTCTCGCCCGAGCAGCTCCGCGGCTATTCCCTCGATGGGCGCAGCGACCTCTACGCGGTCGGCGTCACCCTCTATCAGATGCTGACGGGCGACATCCCGTTCCGGTCGGACGACCGCATCGCGACGATGACGCGGCGCCTCACGGAGGATCCCGAGCCCCCTTCGACGAAGGCGCGCGACCTCGAGCCGGAGCTCGAGCGCATCGTGCTCAAGGCGCTGGCGCGAGAGAGGGAGAACCGATACGCGACGGCGGCGGAGATGCGCGAGGCTCTCGAAGCCTTTCTCGCTGCGGGCGGCGCGCCCCTGCGCTCGCACTCAGGAGCCATGCTGCGCCTCCTTCCCGGGCCGCCCTCAACCCAGCCGGCCCGCCCGACGGACGACACGGCGGCCGGCACGAGCGTCTTTTCGCCTCTTGCGGCATCCGCCGCAGCGCCGGTTCCCGGAAGCGCCGCGCGTCCGGTGCGCGGAGTCCGGTGGCTCGCCGCCGGCGCCGTGCTCGTTCTCGGCGCCCTCGCCTTCGCCGCGCTCTTACGGGATCGCCGCCCGGAGTCCGGCCTCGCACGCACCGCGCCCGATTCCGGACGCCCCGCTCCGACGCGCACGACCGACCCCGTTTCGTCGCCGGCTTTGCCGGCATCGTCCGCGCCCCTTGCGGCTTCGCTTTCGCCGACTTCCGCGGCGGCCGCTCGTCCCACGAGGCCCGTCCCGGTTGCCCCATCCGTCTCCCGCGAGAGCATCGCGCCGCGCTTTCCGCGCGTCCGGGCCGACGTGGAGGAAGAGGCCGCCGTCGTCGTCCCTCCGTCCCTCGCGAGCGCGTGCGCCGGGAAGACCGTGGGCATCACGGTCGTCGTCGCCGCCGACGGAAGCCTGAAGAGCAGTCGCGTCATCTCGAGCGCGGGTTCGGCCTGCAACGACGTCGCTCTCGACGCCGTTTCGCGCTATCGCTTCCGTGCCGAACGGGACGAGCACAACAGGCCGGTCGAAGGGCGGCTCACGATCTCCGTCCGCTACTGACGCCCGGCGGCGCGTTACCATGCCGGCGTGCAGCCCGTGGACGGCCGCGGCCGGGCGGTCGAGAAGCTCCTCGCCGGCCGCTACGAGTTTCTCGGTTTCCTGGGACGTGGCGGGTTCGCCTCCGTGTATCAGGTCCGGAGCGCGAGCCTGCAGCGATTCGAGGCGCTGAAAGTGCTGCTCGAAACGCACGTCGAGGGTTCCGAGTTCGCACGGCGGTTCCGCCAGGAGGCGCGCGTCGCCGCCTCGCTCGAGCACCCGAGCATCGTGAAGATCTACGATTTCGGACACGTCGAGGGCACGCTCTGGTACTCGATGCAGTTCGTGGAGGGGCTGACGCTCACGGGCGAGCTCGCGAGGCGCGGCGCGTTCGACGAGGAAACCGCCGCGCGGATCGTCATTCCGCTTCTCGACGCGCTCGACTACAGCCATGCGCGCGGGATCATCCACCGCGACATCAAGCCCGACAACGTCCTTCTCGACAAGCGCGGGCGGCCGTTCCTGATGGACTTCGGCATCGCGAAGACGGGCGACAACCTCGTGAAGACGCAGACGGGGTTCATCCTCGGATCGCCGGCCTACCTCTCGCCCGAGCAGCTCCGGGGCCATCCGCTCGACGGGCGAACCGACGTCTACTCGCTCGGCGTCACGCTGTACCAGATGCTCGCGGGGATCATTCCCTTCCGCACGGAGAACATGTCGGCTCTCGCCCGGCGACTGACCGAGGACGCGCCGCCGCTCTCCGGCCGGCGCGCCGACGTTCACCCCGAGCTCGAGCGCATCGTCCACCGGTCTCTGGCGCGCGACCGGGAGGCGCGCTACGCGTCGGCCGCCGAGATGCGGGAGGACCTCGAGGCCTTTCTCGCGGAAGTCCACCCGCTCACGACGCGCTCGCGTCCATCCTCCGCCGAACGTCCCGCAGTCGCCCCCCCCGCGGTCCCGACCGCGGCGCCCGTTCCTGCACCGCCCCTCGCGCGGCCCCTTCCCGAGATACGGCCCGAATCTTCGATCAAGTGGACGCCGACCCCGGCGACTCTGGCGGCGATCTCTTCGATTCTGGCGGAGCCGACTCCGGCGCCTCCGATTCCGGCGGTTCCGGCTCCTGCCGTTCCCGCCCCCGCGCGCCGCCCGGCGTGGCTCTGGCCGGCGGTCGGGGCAGGCATCCTCGTCCTCGCGGCCCTTGCCGGAGGGGCTTACTTCCTGACGCGCGAGCGAGGCCCGCGGGTCGTTCCAGAGGTGAGGCCGGCCGTCACTCCGGCGGCCCTGCCGCCCGCCCCGACCGCCGTTCCCGCTCGCATCGAGGCGCCGACGCCGGAGGCGATTCTGACCGTGCCCACGCCCCTTCCCACGGCCGTGGCGGCGGCGGCCCCCGTTCGCGCCCGTCCCGCCCGCGAGATCCCCGCCCGAGTACCAGCGCCCGTGCCCGTGCATACCGCAGTGGCCGCGCCGGTCCCCCGCCGCGCGGTGACGAAGCCGGACGTCGACGAGGAGGTCAAAATCGCGCTGTCCCCCGCGCAGGAGCGCGAATGCAGCGGCCAGGTCGTCGGGGTCTCGGTCGTCATCGGAGAGGATGGCAGCCTGAAGAGCCGCCACGTCATCTCGCCGGTTTCCCCCGCTTGTGACGCGCTCGCCCTCGAGGCCCTCGCGAAGTACCGGTTCCGCCCGGCGCGGGACGAGCGCGGCCAGCCCATCGAAGGCCGTTTCGGCCTCTCGATCCGCTTTTGACTGCGCCCGATCCGTTGGATAGATTCCGCCGTCGTCGGTCGAGGAGGCTGCACATGAAAAGACCCATCCGCCTCGGTATCGCGATCGCCTTCGCCGCCCTTCTCGCGGGCTGCACGCACGGCGTCGAAATGAAGATGGCCGTCGACGTCCTTTCCGAGCCCGAGAAGGCCACGGTCTCGTACAAGGGGAAGGTCATCGGGGAGACGCCGAGATCCCTCAACGTGAAGACCTTCGAGGAGATTTCGGCGATTACCGCGACGAGCGGCGATCTCGAGGTCGTCGAAAAGCGCATCCGCATCGTCTCGCCCGATCAGGCCCAGGTGATCTTCCGCATGGGCAAGGGGGGCATCTCGCCCGTCGCGAAGAAGCTCGGCCTGACGCGCGTCCTCGTCTTCGAATACGCCGAGAAGGTCTGTTTCGATTCCGCCAAGTCCGACCTCAAGCCGGACGCCCTCCCCGTGCTCGAGAAGCAGGCCGACATCCTGAATCAGTACTTCCCGAAGGCCGCGGTCTACGTCTGCGGTTACACGGACTCGACGGGCAGCGACGCCTTGAACGACAAGCTTTCGCTCCAGCGCGCCGAGGCCGTGCGCAATTTCCTCGTGAGCCACAATGTGGACGCCGGGCGTATCAAGACGCAGGGCTTCGGCAAGCAGTTCGAGGTCGCGACGAACGCCACGGCCGAGGGACGGGCCCTGAACCGCCGGACGGAGGTCATCCTCCCGGAATGAGCGTGATCGGAGCGGCTGATCGCCTCGCGCTCCCGATTGCTTTCGCCGCGCTCCTTGCGGGCTGCGCGCATACCGTCGAACCGAAGGTCGAACCAAAGGTCGAACCGAAGGTCGAAATGAAGATGGCGGTCGACGTCCTTTCCGAGCCCGAAAAAGCCACCGTCTCCTACCAGGGAAAGGTCGTCGGGAAGACGCCACAATCCCTCAGAGTGAGTACCTTCGAGGACGTCTCTTCGATCACCGCGACGAGCGCCGGTCTCGAAGTCATCGAAAAGCGCATCCGCACCCTCTCGCCCGATCAGGCCCAGGTCATCTTCCGCCTTGGCAAGGGAGGCATCTCGCCCATCGCGAAGAAGCTCGGCCTGACGCGCATCCTCATCTTCGAGTACGCCGAGAAGGTCTGTTTCGATTCGGCCAAGGCCGACCTCAAGCCGGACGCGCTCCCCGTGCTCGTGAGGCAGGCCGAGATCCTGAATCAGTACTTTCCCAAGGCCGCCGTCTATGTCTGCGGCTACACGGACTCCACCGGCAGCGACGCCTTGAACGACAGGCTCTCGCTCCAGCGCGCCGAGACCGTGCGTAGTCTCCTCGTCAGCCACAACGTGGACGCCGCCCGCATCAAGACGCAGGGCTTTGGCAAGCAGTTCGAGGTCGCGACGAATGCCACGGCCGAGGGGCGGGCCCTGAACCGCCGGACCGAGGTCATCCTCCCGGAATAGGGCTCATTGGTCCGGCCGCGCGCTCGCTCACCCGCTCAGAGGGGGGCGCGGAGCTGCTTTCGCACGCGCGTCGCTCCGGACCTCGCGCGCCGACCGGCACCGCGCTTGCGTTCACGCGCCTCTCGTATATCTTGCAAGGGATCCAGGAACGATACCGATCTCACAAGAGGAGCGAGACTCATGATCAAGGAATTCAAGGAATTCATCGCCAAGGGCAACGTTCTCGACATGGCCGTGGGCGTCATCATCGGCGCCGCCTTCGGCAAGATCGTCGCGTCGTTCACGAACGACGTCATCATGCCGCCCATCGGCCTCCTCCTCGGAAAGGTCGATTTCTCCAACCTGTTCATCAATCTCGCGGGCAAGCCGGCTGACACGCTTGCGGCCGCGAAAGCGGCCGGGATCCCGACCATCAATTACGGCCTCTTCTTCAACACGATCATCGACTTTCTCATCGTGGGCTTCGTGATCTTCCTCGTCGTCAAGCAGGCGAACCGCTTCAAGAAGGAAGCGCCCGCCCCGGCCCCCGGGCCCACGAAGGATCAGCAGCTCCTCACCGAGATTCGCGACCTTCTCCGGAAGTGAGTCAGGATCCTGGCAAAGAGCACACTCCCCAGAGAGGAAGAACACCAATGACATTCAAGAAAATCTGTCTGCCCTTCGCTCTCGTCCTCTTTGCGGCCGCGCCTGCCGTCGCTCAGGTGACCGCCGCGCCACCGCCTTGCGCCTGCCCGTGCCCCTGCCCCGAGCCTCCTCCGCCGCCGCTGCAAGGCTCGCTGAGCGCGGGGCTCTCGATCACGAGCGGCAACACGGACACGAGCGCCTTCAACCTCGCCTTCAATATGGTGTACGACCCGAAGACGCGCGGCGTGTTCAAGGCCGACGCTTTCTACCTGCGCTCGACCACGGACGGCGATGCCACGACCGACAAGGCCGCCGCGTCCCTGCGCTACGAGTACGCTTTCGCGGAACGGATGTACGCCTTCGCGCAACTCGGCTATCAGCGCGACAAATTCAAGAACGTCGTGTACCTCTTCACGCCGATGGCCGGCGGCGGGTATTACTTCATCAAGCAGGCGAACCTCGAGCTGAGCGGCGACGTCTCGATCGGCGGCGCCTTCGAGAAGAACAGCGGATACGACCCGAGCAACAGCGGCGCCTTCTCGGTTGGGCAGGGCTTCCTCTGGAGGATCTCTCCACTCGCGACGTTTACCGAGAAGGCGAGCGGCCTCTGGAAGACGAGCTCCGTCTCGGACGCCTTCTATCACTTCGAAATGAGCCTCGCGGCTTCCGTCACCAAGAAGTCCGAGCTGAAAATCACGTACCTCGTCGACGTCAAGGCCAAGCCGAATCCGGACACCCTCAAGAAGACCGACACGGCGCTCATCGCGGCGTTCGTCTTCAAGTTCTGACCCATACTGGGGCATGCTCCCGGGCCGCCAAGCGAAGGACATCAACGCAGACGACGTCGTGCTCGGCCTCGACGCCGCGGCGATCCGTCGGTCGTTCGTCGAGGAGCTCTTCTTCGAGGTCGCCAAGTTCCCGGGCGTCGCGACGCGAAACGATCACTATCTCGCGCTCGCTCGCGCGGTGCGCGACCGGATTCTGCACCGGTGGATCCGCTCCGCGCGCACCTATCTCGAGGAGCAGCACCGTACGGTGATTTACCTTTCCGCCGAGTACCTGATGGGGCCGCAGCTCGGCAACAACCTCTTCAACCTCGGCATCGAGGGTCCGGCGCGCCAGGCCATGGATTCTCTCGGTCTCGACCTCGACGAGCTCATCGAGAACGAAGAAGAGCCCGGCCTGGGCAACGGCGGCCTGGGGCGTCTCGCGGCCTGCTTCATGGACTCGCTGGCGACGCTCGACTTCCCGGCCATCGGCCACGGCATTCGCTACGAGTTCGGCATCTTCGATCAGGAGATCCGGGACGGCTGGCAAGTGGAACGCACCGATCGCTGGCTGCGGCTCGGCAACCCCTGGGAGGTCCGCCGGTACGAGATCGAACACACCGTCGGCTTCGGGGGACGGACCGAGACAGCCGTGGACGCCTCAGGTCGTTCCCGCGTGAAGTGGATCCCCGCCCGCGTCGTGCGCGGCGTCCCCTACGACACCCCGGTGGTGGGCTTCGGGACGGTGACGACCATCTTTCTTCGCCTGTGGACGGCCGTCGCCGCGGAGGAGTTCGATCTCGACGCGTTCCAGGTCGGCGAGTACTGGCGCGCGGTCGACGAGAAGATCCGGAGCGAGAACATCACCAAGGTGCTCTACCCGAACGACGCCTCGACGGCCGGCAAGCAACTGCGACTCGAGCAGGAGTACTTCTTCGTCTCCTGCGCCTTGCAGGACTGCATCCGCCTGCTGCTCCAGCGGACCACCATCGACAAGTTCGCCGAGAAGTTCGCGATCCAGCTCAACGATACCCATCCGACGCTCGCGATCCCGGAGCTGATGCGCCTCCTCATGGACGAGCACGGCCTGGGCTGGGACAAGGCGTGGTCCATCGCTTCGCACTCCTTCAACTACACGAACCACACGCTCCTGCCCGAAGCGCTCGAAACGTGGCCGCTCCCGCTCTTCCAGAGCCTGCTGCCGCGGCACCTGGAGATCGTCTACGAGATCAACCAGCGCTTCCTCGATGAGGTGCGCGAGCGCTTCCCCCGCGACGACGCGCGACTCTCTCGCCTCAGCCTCATCGACGAGCGGGGCGAGAAGAGCGTGCGGATGGCGAACCTCGCGACCCTCGCCAGCCGGAAAGTCAACGGCGTCGCGGCGCTGCACTCGCGGCTCCTGCGCGAGACCGTGCTGCGCGACTTCGCCGAGTTGTGGCCCGAGCGCTTCACGAACGTCACGAACGGCGTCACTCCGCGGCGCTTCCTCGCGCTGGCGAATCCTCGCCTGTCCTCGCTCATCACGGAGGCGATCGGCGACGGCTGGCTCACGGATCTCGACCGCCTTTCCGGCCTCGAGCGCCTCGTCACGGACGCCGGGTTCCGGGAGCGGTGGCGCGTCGTGAAGCAAGCGAACAAGGAGCGCCTGGCGGGTTGGATCAACGACGCCATGGGCCGCGTCGTGGATCCCGCCACCCTCTTCGACGCCCAGTGCAAGCGCATTCACGAGTACAAGCGGCAGCATCTCAACCTGCTGCACGTCGCCTGGCTGTACCGGCGCATCCTCCGCGGAGACGTCGCGGGAATCGCCCCGCGCACCTTCATCTTCTCGGGCAAGGCCGCGCCCGCGTACCAGATGGCGAAGCTGATGATCCGCCTGGCCACCGCCATGGGGGCGACGATCGCACGGCACGCCGTCGCGAGAGATCTCCTGTCGGTCGTGTTCGTTCCAGACTTCAACGTCAAGAACGCCCAGCGCATCTACCCGGCTGCCGACCTGTCGGAGCAGATCTCCACCGCGGGCAAGGAGGCGTCCGGCACCGGGAACATGAAGTTCGCGATGAACGGGGCGCTCACCATCGGCACGCTGGACGGCGCGAACGTGGAGATCCGCGAGGCGGTCGGCGAGGAGAACTTCTTTCTCTTCGGGCTGACGGCGGCAGGAGTGGAGGATCTCGTGCACGGCGGCTACAACCCGCACGACATCGTGGAGTCGGACCCCGAGCTGGCCGACGTCCTCCAACTCGTCGGCTCCGGCCATTTCGCTCCGGAGGAGCCGGGCCTGTTCGGACCCCTCGTGCGCGACCTCGTCGAACACGACCCCTTCCTCGTGCTGGCCGACTTCCGCTCCTACGTCGAGTGTCAGGGGCGCGTCTCGAGGGCCTGGGCCGACGTCGTCGGGTGGACGAGCGCGTCAATTCTCAACGTCGCACGCATGGGACGTTTCAGCTCGGACCGGTCGATTCGCGACTACGTCCGCGAGGTTTGGCACACGAAGCCCGTAAAGCTCGCGCCCGTGACGTGAAGCTCGGCCGCGTCAGGGCATCATGCCCATGCCGCGGCCGCCGTTCATCATGGTCCCCATCACAACGTAGCCGTCATTCGTCGCGTTGTCGTTGACGACGGCGTAGGCCATCACCATTCCCGTCGAGCCCTGGTCGAGCCGCACTCGAACCTGGAGGCCCGTGTCGCCCGTGCCGAAGCGTGAGTGGACGTTTGCGAGCACGCCGTTGAACTGATGGGAGGAATAGCCGGCGATCGAGAACGGGAGGCTCGTCACGCCCGTGCCCGACGGCGCCGAGCCGTCCGAGTCCAGGATCTCCACGACGCCGCTCACAGTCGTTGCGTTCGTGTTGACGACATTCACGTTGACACGATTTCCGGGCTCCGGAAGAAGGCCCAGCATGTACATCGCGAAATCGTCCATGCCGAAAGAGCCTCCCATCATCGGCATCGAGCGGAGCGACATCGTCGACGGCATCCCCATGAACGAGAGGCCGTAGGCGCCGCCGCCTCCGTTGTTGTAGACGCGCACGGCGGCGGAGACCGGCGCCCCGGCCACGATCCGGATGTTTCCGACGCCCTTCGGAACGCCGAACGTCGCCGAGAGGAGGTCGGGCAGATAAACGACCGGCTGGGTCAGCGTCATCGGTACGGTTACGGCCGGGGCCGCGCTTGCCGCATCCGCGGAGTGGAAGTAAAGCGTGGCGGCGACGGCACGGTCTGGCAGCGGATCCAGAGGTCGGTCTGGAAGAACGCGCCGTTCTTCCCGTCGACCCGGACCGCGGCTGGCACGACGATCTCGGACGACATGCCATCGAAGGGTCCGTTCTGCATACCACCGGTCTGGGCGGCTGCCGAAAGGGCCGCCCCGAGGACGGAAAGAAGCGCGACGCGTCCGAGTTTCAGTAGCGAGGTCATTGGATCCTCCGGTGACTCTTCCATGGCGCAGTATCTTGCGACCGACTCTCAGGATCAATAGGGCGTTTCCATAACCGAAGCGAGCCGCCGCTCGCATCTGCGTTGCTCACACGTCAACTGCTGCGGGGAGCTAGAGTCCCTCGAGCGCCCGCTTCAGCTTCGCCTCCGACTCGTCGGCAATCGGGGCGACTTCGGGCTTGTCGACGATGCGGAACATCGCGCGCGGGTCCGCGATCGAAACGGTCGTGGCGTCAGTCCCCTCCATCACGATGACGTTGCAGGGAAGCAGGAGTCCGATGTACGGATCCGCCGAGAGAGCGCGGTGCGCCAGCGCGGGATTGCAGGCGCCGAGAATCACGTATCGGGGAAAGTCCACGCCGAGCTTCTTCTTCAAGGTCTCCCGGACGTCGATCTCCGTCAGCACGCCGAAGCCCTCGCCTTTCAGGGCCTCCGTGACGCGCCGGACGGCCTCCTTGAAGGTCACGCCGGAAAGGTGTTTCGTCAGGCCGTAGCTTGGTGCAGGCGCCGGGGATGTCATGGCTCACCTCGACTATAAGCTGAACGACGAGGCCGGTCATCCAGAGGAACCCGAGAGCGGATTGAGAGCGGACTGAAGGTGAGCGACGTGATCCCGAAAGCCGTATGCGTCTCGGCCTCTAGCGGCCGTCCCTCGAGCGCCTGACGAGAAGCAAAGCGAAAACCACGAGAACTACGATCAGGGCAGGGACGAGCCAGTAAGAGCCCATCCCGCCCATTCCCATCCACCCTCCGTCGTGCATCAGGTCCGCCTTTCTCGTTGGGCTTCTCCCCCGGCAGCGGGCGCGTACCGGCCCGGCTCCTTGTCGAACTTCTCTTTGCAGGAAGCGGAGCAGAACAAGTAATTCTTTCCCGCATACGTGCTTTTCAGCAGGGCTTTGTCGTCGACGCTCATGCCGCAAACAGGGTCTTTTGCTATTCCGAGGCCTCCTCGAGCGAGCGGTGTCTTAGGGCACCTCCGTCAGGCGACGCAACTCCCCTGCCACGTTCGTTACAGGGCGGTGCGCCGGAGTCTCAAGGCGTTCGCGATGACCGACACAGAGCTCAGGCTCATCGCGGCACTCGCGATGATCGGAGAGAGGAGAAGGCCGAAAAACGGGTAGAGAACACCGGCCGCTAGCGGGACCCCGAGCGAGTTGTAGACGAACGCGAAGAAGAGGTTCTGCCGGATGTTCCGGATCGTCGCGCGGCTCAAGTGCCGCGCGCGCAGGAGGCCCGAGAGGTCGCCGCCGACGAGCGTGACCCCCGCGCTCTGGATGGCCACGTCGGTCCCCGTCCCCATGGCGATCCCCACGTCGGCCGCGGCCAGCGCGGGAGAGTCGTTGATGCCGTCACCCGCCATCGCGACGATCCGGCCTTCGCTCTTCAGCCGCGTCACGGCCTCGGCCTTCCCCGCCGGAAGCACGCCCGCGACGACTTCGTCGATTCCGAGCTCCTTCGCTACGGCCTCTGCAGTCGCCTTCGCGTCGCCCGTGAGCATCACGACACGAACTTTGAGGTCATGCATCGCGGCGATCGCGGCGCGTGTGGAAGGTCTGATCGGATCCGCAGCGGCGAGGAACCCGGCTGCCTTCCCGTCCACGGCAACGAAGAGAATCGTCTGGCCCTTCGCGCGCGCGGCGTCGGCCTCCGCAAGAACATCGACCGGGAAGGGAGACGAGAGAGAAGAAAGACTTTCATCGAATAGTGAAAGAGAACCGACGGCCACTCTTTGTCCCGCGACGAGCGCCACGGCGCCCTTGCCCGCGATCGCCTGGAAGTCGCGCGCTTCGGCAAGGGTCATCTTTCTTTCATTCGCAGAGAACACCACGGCGCCCGCGAGCGGATGTTCGCTCGCACGCTCCACGGAGGCGGCGAGGCGAAGCAACTCGTCCTCTTTCCATCCCTGAACGGGTCTGACCAGAGAGATCTTCGGCTTCCCCTCCGTCAGCGTTCCGGTCTTGTCCACGACGAGCGTGTCCACCTTTTCGAGGCGTTCGAGCGCGGCCGCATCCTTGAAGAGAACCCCCGCTGTCGCGCCGCGGCCCATCGCGACCATGACGGACATCGGCGTCGCGAGACCGAGCGCGCATGGGCAGGCAATGATCAGGACGGCGACGGCGTTCACGAGCGCGTGGACCAGACGCGGTTCGGGCCCGACGAGCGCCCAGATTGCGAATGTGAGCGCCGCGACACCGATGACAACGGGAACGAAGACGGCCGCGACCTTATCCGCGAGACGCTGGATCGGCGCGCGACTCCGCTGGGCCTCGGACACCATTCGGACGATCTGCGCGAGGACGGTGTCGCCGCCCACCTTCAGGGCCTCGATAACGAGAGCGCCATTCCCGTTCACGGTCGCGCCGGTCACGGCATCGCCGGCCTTCTTGGCGACCGGAACCGGCTCGCCCGTAATCATCGATTCGTCCACCGCGCTCGTCCCCTCGACGACGCGGCCGTCGACGGGAACGCGTTCGCCCGGGCGCACGCGCACCCGGTCCCCGCTCTTCAGGCGTTCGATCGGAACGTCTTCGTCGGTACCGTCCGCGTTCACGAGCCGCGCCGTCTTCGGCGCCAGGCCGAGGAGCGCCCGGATCGCGCCGCCAGTGCGATTCCGCGCGACGAGCTCCAGGACCTGACCCAGGAGCACGAGCGTCGTGATGACGGCGGCCGCCTCGAAGTAGACGTCATGCACAGGGGAGGGAGATGAAGAGGGAGAAGAGGATTTGCTCAGAAAGGGGATGAGAAAGGCAACCGCTTTGGCAGCGCTGTAAAGGTAAGCCGCGCCCGTCCCGAGCGCGATCAGGGTGAACATGTTCAGGTTGCGCGTCTTCACCGACGTCCATCCGCGCTGGAAGAACGGCCAGCCTCCCCAGAGCACGACCGGCGTCGAAAGGAGAAGCTGGAGGAGCAGGTTCAGCCGTGGCGGGATGGCTCCGATGAGCCCGGGCACCACCATCGCGCCCATTTCGAGGGCCAGGAGCGGCACGGTGAGCACGACCGACACGATGAAGCGGCGCTTCATGTCGACGAGCTCGGGATTCGGCGCGTCTTCGAGGGAGATCGTCCGCGGTTCGAGCGCCATCCCGCAGATCGGGCACGAGCCGGGGCCCGGCCGGACGATCTCGGGGTGCATCGGGCACGTGTACTCGACGCCCTTGCCGGCCGGTGCCTCCGGCACCGCGAGCCCGGCGACCGATTCCATCGGCTCGTGACCGCCGCCCGACAGATATTTCCCGGGCTCCCGCCGGAACTTCTCCAGGCAGCCCGCGCTGCAGAAGAAGTATTTCTTGCCCTCGTGAGTGGTCGAATGCTTCGTCCGGGCCGGGTCGACGTCCATGCCGCAGACGAGGTCCTTCACGGTCCCGGGCGGCGGCGAAGAGGGCAGGGTCGGAAGATTCATCGCTGCACTATGTCCCTTTCGGTTCAGGTCGTGGCTTCCGAGGGACCGAGCAAAGGCGCCTCCGTTCCGGGCAGCTCACGCTGTTTCCAGAGGATGTAGACGGCCGGATAGACGAGGAGCTCCAGCGCGAACGACGTCACGAGGCCGCCGACCATCGGCGCCGCGATGCGTTTCATCAGGTCGGCGCCGGCGCCCGTAGACCACATGATCGGAATCAGCCCGAAAAAGGCCGCGAAGACGGTCATCGCCTTGGGCCGCACGCGCTTCACCGCTCCGTGGATGATGGACTCGATCAGGTCGGCGCGATCCCTCAGCAGCCCTTTCACCTTCGCCTCCTCGTGAGCAAGGTCGAGAAACAGCAGCATGAAGATGCCGGTCTCGGCGTCGAGGCCCATGAGGGCGATGACCCCGACCCAGACGGCGATCGAGAGGTTGTAGCCGAGCAGCCATAGGAACCAGACGGCGCCGATGATCGAGAAAGGCACCGCGAGGAGGACGATCATCGTTTTCATGGCCGACTTCGTGTTCGCGTACATGAGCAGCCAGATGAGGACGAGCGTCACGGGGATGACGACCTTCAGGCGCTCTTTGACGCGAATCATGTTTTCGTACTGGCCGCTCCAGACCAGCGCGTATCCGGTCGGCAGCTTGACAGCGGCCGCGACGGCCTGTTTCGCCTTCTCGACATACCCGCCGACGTCCTCCTTCGACGTGTCGAAGTCGACATACACGTACCCCGACAGGAGCCCGTTCTCGTTCCGGATCATCGCGGGCCCCTGGACCTGGTGGATGGTCGCGAGCTGCGCGAGCGGCACCTGCGCCCCCGACATCGTCGGGACCAGAACGCGAGAGAGGCGGTTGAGATCCTCGCGCAGCTCACGCGGGTAGCGCACGTTGACGGAGTACCGCTCCCGCCCGTTGATCACCGTCGTGACCGTCTCGCCGCCGATCGCCGTCATGATCACGGCGTTCGCGTCGTCCACGGTGAGGCCGTAGCGAGCCAGAGCCTCGCGGTTCAGGTCGAAGTCGATGAAGTAACCGCCCGCGACCCGCTCGGCGAAGACCGACCGCGTCGCCGGGACGGTCTTCACGGCCGCCTCGATCTCGGTCCCGATGCGTTCGATCTCCTTCAGGTCCGCGCCGAACACCTTGATGCCGATCGGCGTCCGGATGCCGGTCGAGAGCATGTCGATCCTGTTCTTGATCGGCATCGTCCAGGCGTTCGTCGTACCCGGGATCTTCAGGGCCGCGTCCATCTCGTCGACCAGATCCTCGTGGGAAATGCGGTCGCGCCAGACGTGCCGGAGGCCCCTGGCCAGCCACTCCGGCGCCCAGGAGGAATACCAGCGCCCCTTCTTCCGCCACTCGCTTTCTGGCTTCAAGATGACGGTCGTCTCCATCATCGAGAAAGGTGCCGGGTCGGTCGACGAATCGGCGCGTCCCGCCTTGCCGAAGACGCGCTCGACCTCGGGAAACGACTTCAGGATGCGGTCCTGCACCTGGAGGAGGCGCTCGGTCTCCGTCACGGAGATGCCGGGCAGGGTCGTCGGCATGTAGAGGATCGAGCCCTCGTACAGCGGCGGCATGAACTCCGACCCGAGCTTCAGAAAGACCGGCACCGTCGCGAGCATCGCAACGAGAGCGATCGCGATCGTCGTCTTCGGCCGGCGCAAAACCGCGCGGCAGGGACGCTCGTAAAGCCGGTGGAGGAGAACGCTGATGGGGTGCTTCTCCTCGGCGTAATACTTGCCGACGACGAGCTGGTTCGTGATCCAGGCGAGCCATCTCGGCCGGAACGTGAAGGAGTCCATCCGGACGAACAGCATCCGTACGGCGGGATTCAGCGTGATGGCCAGAAGAGCGGCGATGGCCATGGCCAGGTTCTTCGAGTAAGCGAGAGGCCTGAAGAGCCGCCCCTCCTGGTCGACCAGCGTGAAGACCGGCAGGAAGGCGACGGCGATCACGAGGAGCGAGAAGAAGACCGAGGGGCCGACCTCCATGAGGGCCTCGAGCCTGACCTTGTGGAAGTCCCCCGGCCGGCCGCCGTCGTTCCACTGCTGCAGCTTGTGGTAGGCGTTCTCGACCTCCACGATCGCGCCGTCCACGAGGATGCCGATCGAGATCGCGATGCCGCCGAGCGACATGATGTTGATGTTCAGGCCCAACGCGTTGAACGGGATGAAGGCGAGAAGGATGGAGACGGGGATCGTCACGACGGGCACGACCGCGGAGGGGACGTGCCACAGAAACACGAAGATGACGATCGAGACGACGATGACCTCTTCGGTCAGCTTGTCTTTCAGGTTGCCGACCGCCCGCTCGATGAGGTCGGACCGGTCGTACGTCGTGACGATCTTGACGCCCGGGGGAAGCGACGGCTCGATCTCCTTCAGCTTCTCCTTGACCCGCTCGATCACCGCGAGCGCGTTCTCGCCGCTCCGCATCACGACGATGCCGCCGACGACGTCGCCTTTGCCGTCGAGGTCCGTGACCCCGCGGCGGATCTCGGGGCCCAGGGAGACACGACCGATGTCGCCCACCGTCAGAGGCGTTCCCCTGTCGTTCGTCTTGACGACGATCTTTGCGATGTCTTCGACCGTCTTCAGATAGCCGCGCCCCCGGACCATGTATTCGCGCCCGGAGAACTCGATGAGGCGTCCACCGATCTCGTTGTTGCTCTTTCGAATCGCTTCGACGACGGAATCGAGGGGCAGGCCGTACGCCGCGAGCGTGTTCGGGTCGACGGTCACCTGATACTGCTTCTGCGTACCGCCGATCGTCGCGACCTCCGCGACGCCGGAAACCGATTGCACCGCGTAGCGGAGGAACCAGTCCTGATAGCTCCGAAGGTCCTGCGTCGAGTTCTTTCCGCTCGTGTCCACGAGAGCGTACTGGAAGACCCAGCCGACGCTCGTGGCATCGGGGCCCAGCTCCGTCGTGACGCCGGCCGGCAGCTTCCCCTGGATCTTCGACAGGTACTCCAGGACGCGCGAGCGGGCCCAGTACAGGTCCGTTCCGTCTTCGAAGATCACGTAGACGTACGAGAACCCGAAGTCCGAAAAGCCCCGGATCGTCTTCACCTTCGGCGCCCCGAGAAGCGAGGTGACGATCGGGTACGTGACCTGGTCCTCGAGGATGTCGGGACTCCGGTCCCAGCGGGAATAGATGATGACCTGCGTGTCCGAGAGGTCGGGGATGGCGTCGAGCGGCGTCCTGCGGATGACGCCCACGGCGAGGATGATGATGATCGCGTAGAGAGCGATGACGAGGTACTTGTTCTCGGCGGAGAACCGGATGATCCGGCGGATCATTTCGGGGCCCCCATCGCCGAGATAGCCGCCTTGAGCCGCGACTCCGAATCGACGAGGAAGTTCGCGCCCCTGACGACGACCTCGCCCTCCTTCAAGCCGTCCCGGATCTCCACGGTCCCGGTGCCGTGATCGCCCACCGAGATCGTGCGCGGCAGGAGCTTCCCCTCACCGAGGTCGACGAAGACGACGCTCCGCGTGCCGCTCTCGAGGACTGCGTCGTCGGGGACCTGGAGCACGTCACGCGTGCGGCCGTGGATCGTCACGTCGGCGAACATCTCGGGCTTCAGCTCTCCCTTCGGGTTGTCGAGCTCGACGCGCACCTTCACCGTCCGCGTTTTCTCGTCCACGGCGGGGTAGACATACGTCACCGTGCCGTTCCAGACGCGTCCCGGCCAATACGAGAGCGTCACCGTCGCCTTCTGCCCGACCGAGAGGCGCGGCAGCTCGTACTCGTAGACGTCCGCGATGACCCAGACGTGCGAGAGGTCGAGGATGTCGAAGAGCGTGTCGGACGGCGTCACCTTCATGCCGTGATAGGCCGAGCGGGCGGTCACGTATCCCGAGATCGGCGCGTAGACCGGAAGGGCGCGGATCGGCGCGCCGTTCTTCTCGATCCGGTCGATGTCGGAAGGCGCGATCTCCCAGAGGATGAGCCGCTGGCGCGCGGCGGCCAAAAGGTCCTGGCCGCCCTGTGCGACCGACGAGACACCCGACGTTCCGAGCGACCGCGATGCCTTGAGGGCGAGGAGGTACTCCTGCTGGGTCGCGTAAAGCTCGGGGCTGTACAGGTACGCGAGCGCCTCGCCCTTGTGGACGTACTTGCCGGTGAAGTCGGCCGTCACGTGCTCGACGAACGCTTCGAAGCGCGTGTGAACGTGGTGGATCCGTCGCTCGTCCGCCGCGACCCGGCCCGTTGTCCGGATCGAGGTCTCGAACGGCCCACGCCGCACCGCCACCGTCTTCAGGCCGAGGAGCTGCCTCTTCTGAGCGTCGATCGTGACGGGTGCGAGGCCCTCCGGGCCTCCCGTCGCGCCCTGGACCTCGTCCTCGTAGACCGGCACGAAGTCCATCCCCATCGAGTCCTTCTTCGGCACGGGTGAGGTTTCGGCAGGGTTCATGGGCGAGCGGTAGAGGAGGATCTTGCGTGTCCCTGTCGCCGACTTCGTGACGGGTGTCGCCGGCGTCGAAGTGCGTTCCTGATCGATCGGCACGAGCTTCATGCCGCAGATCGGGCAATCTCCGGGCTTGTCGCGGATGATCTGCGGGTGCATCACGCACGTGTATTTCCTCGCCACAGCGGTCTCCGCTCCCTTCTGCGTGCATCCCGTAAGGAGGGCGACGGCCGGCACGAGGGCGGCGGCGAAAGCGACGACGAGGAGGACTCGGGTGAGACGTGGTGATTTCATGTTCGTTCTTCCTACATCCTGGGGGCGGTGCCGAAGGAGGGACCGGGTGAGGACGCCATCCCGGCGGGCCCCGCGCGGTCGAAGGAGAATTCGTTGAGGTCGGCCTCGGCGCGAATGAAGCCGGCGAGGCGCGACACAGCCGCGCGTCGATCGATGAAGTACGTGCCGAGCGCCTCGAGCACGGTGACGAACGGAACCGAGCCGGTCCTATAGCTGGCGAGCGCCGCGTCGACGGACAGCTTGTCCTGCACGAGCACGCCTTCTGCGTCGAGCTTCGCCTCGGCGGCGAGCTGCTCGACGCGGATCAGCCTTTCCTCGGTCCGCGCTTCGATCTGGCGGCGTAAGGAGGCTTCGGTCGCCGAAGCGGCCTCCTCGAGGGCCTCCGCTTCGGCGATCAGCGGTCTCTGTTTTTTTCCGGCCCAGAGCGGGACCGAGACCCCGACGCCCGCCGACCACATCAGCGGCAATCCGCCCCGGTTCATGTAAGCCGCGGAGGCGACGATGTCGGGCTTCAGGTTGCGCCGAGCGAGATCCGCCGCCGCTTTCGCGCGTTCTTTCGCGAGCGCCGCATCCTTCAGCTCGGGCGTCATCTTCAGCGCCTCCTCGACGGCCGCGTGCCCCGAGGGGACGCCGGGGCGAGCGCCGGGAATCAGCTCGTTCTTCGTCGGCAGGGGGCTCTCGGCGGACCGGTAGAGAAGCTGGTTCAGCGCGCTCACGGCGGTCCTCTCGGCTGCCTCGTCACGGCGGCGCTGCTGGAGAAGGCGTGTTCTCTCGGCCTGTGCGCGCAGGACGTCCTGCTGCGTTCCCAGTCCCGCCGAATAGCGGGCGCGGAGGTCCTCCTCGATGTCGCGCCACGTCGCGACCTGCTCGTCCACGAGCTTCAGATCCTCGCGGGCCTCGAGGAGATCGGCGTACGCGCGCCGCACGGCGCCTTCCAGGGTCAGAGCCACACGCTCGGGCCGGGTCGCGCCGCGCCCTGCGTCCAGGCTCGCGACCTTCTCGGCGAGCGCGAGCTTCCCCGGAAACGGGAACGCCTGCTGCGCCATGAAAGAGAGACGCGTCATCTGCTCGACACCCAGCGACAGGCTCGTTCCGTCGTTCTCGTACGTGACGCTCAGCATCGGATCCGGCAGGGCGCCGGCGGAAGAGGCCCGCGAGCGGGCGGCCGCGGCTTCCTGCTTCGCCGCGGCGAGGTCCGGGTTCTTCGCGAGCGCCTCCGCCACGAGTGCATCGACCTCGGACGAAGCCGCCGCCGAAGGCATATTGCCCTCGACGAGCTCGGCGGCCCCCGCGCTCGCCGAACCGAGGCACAAGAGGAGCAGAGTGACGACAGCCACCGCTCGGGACCTTCTAAGAAAATCTTCCTTCTTCTCTTCTCTTCCGACCATCTGGATCTCCTCGCGCAGAAAAGCCTCACGGAGCCGCCCTTTCGGGCGGCGCGAGAAACGCTCGACGAGAGATCAGACGAGAAAAGCGGCGAAGAGGAGGAAGAGAGGGGCCGAGCGGGCGCGCGGCGCGACACGCTGAGCGGGCCCGGAGAGCAACGCGATGAGAGCGGGATCAGGCAGGTCGCGCGGGGTCACGGCGGGCGCCGCGAGCGCGCGGGAGACGGTCGATTGAAGTGCAGGCGCCGCTTCCTCGGGCGTCGAAAGGCGGCAGCATCCCGCGGAGGAATCCTGCGAAGCGTCCCCGTTCGTGCAGCAGCACGCCGGCGCACCGGACATCGGGCAGACCGGCGCCTGTCCCGAAGCCAGCGGGAGGGCGAGCGCCGACACCGACAGGAGCAACGCTACGAGAGTTGCCACCGCGCCTCGAACACGAAATGGGGGGTCGGGAGAGGTTTCCACCGTAAGGAATGGTAACGCAAGCTCCGCCAGATATTCCTGAGGCAGATGCTTCAGGAGGCCGCAAAACAGGCGTTGGGTGAAAATGACGCCATGGGAACTCTCACGCCGCCGCCCGCAGGGCCCGCGCACGCCGCGCCGCCGTCACGATTCGACGCGGGACGCCCGACGCCTCCGATGGGCCCGTCGGGCCGCGCGATTCTGTTCGGGCTCCTCGCCCTTGCGGCCGCCGCGTGGCTCCTGATGCGGGCGCCGACGAAGCTCGCGGCGGGCTCGCTGCCGCGCCTCGCCGCGGACGGCACCCCCGCCGGCGACGGGCCCCCCGAGCGGTGCGGCGGCGCGAAGGGCTGCCTCATCGTCTACGTCGCGCCGTGGTGCGGCCCGTGCAAGGCCTCGCTTCCGGGCGACCGCGCCCTCGCCGACTTCGTGAAGGACCGTGGCATCGAGACGACGTTCGTCGTCGGCATGGACGCGATGCCGAGGTGCGCGGAGATGGCCCGCGCGATCGGGCGCGAGGTCCTCGTCGACGCCTCCGGCGCGTGGGCCCGGAAGATGAGCATTCGCGGAGTGCCCCACTTCCTCGTGACGGGACCCGACGGCCGCGTGAAGAAGCGGCAGGCGGGTGCTCTGATCGCGAGCCCCGAAGTGGTCGCGCAGCGCCTCGGGCTCTGAGCGCCCTTCCGCGCCGCAGACCCGGCTGCGCTGAGACGTGATCTCCGGAGGATTTGTCGGCGGACCCCGGAGAAGAGCAGACTTCCGGTCGGAGACTGAGACGCCGTGCCATCCGAGAGATCCGTCATTCGCTTCGACCCCGTCCTCCTCGAGGACATCGCGAGAGAGGCCTCGTCAGCGTATCCGTTCGAGGGCTGTGGCGCGCTTCTCGGCGAAAAAAGTCACGCCCGTGTCATGCTCCCGCTCCCGAACACCGAGAAGGACAAGCCGCGTGTCCGGTTCGAGGTTTCGCCGCAGGACTACCTGCGCGTGGAGCGCGAGGCCGAGGCGCGGGGCCTCCTCCTCCTCGGCTTCTGGCACAGCCACCCGGATCACCCCGCGAGTCCCTCCGCGACGGACCTCTCCTGCGCGTGGGTCGGGCTCCTCACCGTCATCGTCTCGGTGCAGAAGGGCCGAGCGCGCGACATCGGGGCCTGGGAGATCCGCGCCCCCGAGCTTCCGTTCGAGCCCGTCGAGATCGAATGCCCCCTCTTCGCGGGCGAAGTCGTCACGACGCTCTCGAGAGAAGGAGAGGCGTGATGCCCGTTCCCGTCCGGATCCCCACACCCCTCCGGCGCTTCACCGGCGACCGCGCCGAGGTGTCCGTCGAGGCGGCGGAGCTCTCGTCCCTCCTGGACCGTCTCTTCGAGCAGTATCCCGGCCTGAGGTCCCAGCTCCTGAACGAGGACGGCACGCTCCGGACTTTCGTGAACCTCTACGTCAACGACGAGGACATCCGCTTCCTCGACGGCCTGAAGACACCCGTCGCGGAGGGCGACTCGGTTTCCATCGTGCCCGCCATCGCGGGCGGGGCGCGATGACGTCCCGGCCGTCCGGCTCCGGGACTCGCGCCGTCCGCGGCGGCGAGCGTCGGAAGAGAGTGCTCGACGCCGTGACCCAGCCCATCGTCTGCACCTCCACGTACGCCTTCGACGACACGGCGGAGATCCGCGACCACTTCGAGCGCCGGATCCAGCGCGAGGAATACGGCCGCTACGGAAACCCGACGGTCCGGACCGCGGAGCGAAAGATCGCGGAGCTGGACGGCGCCGAGGACTGCGTCCTCTTCTCCAGCGGGATGGCGGCGGCCACGACGGCGCTTCTCGCCCTGCTGAAGAGCGGCCAGCACGTCGTCATGACGTCCGACAGCTACCGCCGGACCCGGCAGTTCGTCTCGACGATGCTGCCCCGCTGGGGCATCGAGCACACGTTCGTCGAGCCGGGAGATTACGAGGCGCTCGAGGGCGCGATCCGGCCCGGAAAGACGCGCCTCGTCCTGGCCGAATCGCCCACGAACCCGTACCTCAGGGTCGTGGACCTCCCCCGGCTCGTCGCCATCCGCGACCGGCATCCCGGCGTGAAGGTCCTCATCGATTCCACGTTCGCGACGCCCGTCAACGAGCGCCCCGTCGAGTTCGGCGTGGACCTCGTCCTCCACTCGGCCACGAAGTACCTCGGCGGCCACAACGACCTCCTCGCCGGCTCGCTCTCGGGGAAGGCGGCCCTCATCTCGGGGCTGCGCGACCTCCGCGGGGTGCTCGGCGCCGTCCTCGACCCGCACGCGGCGTACCTCCTCCTGCGCGGCGCCAAGACGCTCGACCTCCGCGTGAGGCGCCAGAACGAGACGGCCCTCCGCGTGGCGGCCTGGCTCGAGGCGCATCCCCGCGTCGAGCGAGTCTTCTATCCCGGGCTCGAGAGCCACCCGGATCACGAGGTCGCGGCGCGCCAGATGTCGGGCTTCGGGGGTGTCGTGAGCTTCCTCGTGAAGGGCGGCCTGAACGACGCGTCCCGCTTCATCGACGCCACGACGCTGCCCATCATCGCGCCGTCTCTCGGCGGGGTCGAGAGCCTCATCGAGCAGCCGGCCCTCATGTCCTTCTACGAGCTCACGACGGCGGAGCGCCTCGCGATCGGCATCCACGACAACCTCGTGCGGCTGGCCGTGGGCATCGAGGACGCCGACGACCTCGTCGCGGACCTCGCCAACGCGTTCGCCGTCTCGGAGATCCCGTGACGGCGGCCGACTCCCCGCCGGCCGGCGAGCTCACCCGCGAGGAGTTCCAGCGCTACTCCCGCCACCTCATCATGCCGGAGGTCGGCCTCGACGGGCAGAAGAAGCTGAAGGCCGCGCGCGTGCTGTGCGTGGGGGCCGGCGGTCTCGGCTCCCCGCTCGCGCTCTACCTCGCGGCGGCAGGCGTCGGCACGCTCGGCCTCGTCGACTTCGACGTCGTGGACTCTTCGAACCTGCAGCGGCAAATCCTGCACGGCACGAAGGACGTCGGGCGAAAGAAGCTCGAGTCCGCGGCCGAGCGTTTGAAGGACGTCAACCCGAACGTGAGGATCGTCCCGCACGAAGTGCGCCTTTCGTCGGACAACGCGCTCGACCTCCTCCGCGACTACGACGTCATCGCCGACGGCACTGACAACTTCCCGACCCGCTACCTCGTGAACGACGCCTGCGTCCTTCTCGGGAAGCCGAACGCCTACGCCTCGATCTTCCGCTTCGAGGGGCAGGCGTCCGTCTTCTGGGCGGCGAGGGGCCCGTGCTACCGCTGCCTCTATCAGGATCCGCCTCCGCCGGGGCTCGTCCCCTCCTGCGCGGAAGGCGGCGTCCTCGGCATCCTGCCGGGCCTCCTCGGCGTGATCCAGGCGACGGAGACGATCAAGCTGATCCTCGGAGCCGGCGAATCGCTCGTCGGACGGCTGCTCCTCGTGGACGCGCTCGGCATGAATTTCCGCCAGCTCAAGGTGCGCAAGAACCCCGCCTGCGTCGTCTGCGGCCCGAATCCCACGGTGACGGCCCTGATCGATTACGAGGAGTTCTGTGGTATCCCTCGGGCGAAGGAAGAGGAGAAACGAGAGATGGGCGTGCCCGCGATCACGGTGCGCGAGCTGAAGGAGAAGATGGACAAGGGCGATCCGTTCGTCCTCGTGGACGTACGCGAGCCGCACGAGATCGCGATCTCTGAGCTTCCCGGCTCGGTTGTGATCCCGCTCGGGACTCTTCCCGTGAACGTGAACAAGCTCTCCACGGCCGACGACATCGTGATCTTTTGCCGCACCGGCGTCCGAAGCGCGAGGGCGGTGCAATTCCTGATGTCCGCCGGTTTCAAGAAGGTCTGGAACCTGACCGGCGGGATCGACCGCTGGGCCGTGGAAATCGATCCCAGCGTGCCGAGGTACTGAAGAGCTCCGGACCCTAAGACGAGCCACACCAGTACATTGTGGTAGATCTATTGCCCTCCTTTGGTTATCCGTGTACCTTGATGTCCAGTGTTGTCCACTCCGGCAGGTGACATCCTCACGATCAAGCAGCTCTCCGAATACCTTATGGTCTCGGAGAAGACGATCTACAGGATGGTCGACAAGGGGCTCCTGCCCGCTCTCCGCGTCGGAGCGCAGTGGCGATTCCGCAAGCGAGACATCGACGGCTGGCTCGACGAGCGGGTCAAGAAGGTGGAGGTCGAAGGGCAGAAGGCGGTCCTCGAGGAGCTCGCGCCGTCGGAGATCGACATCCACCCTTTGCTCCTGCCGGAGAACGTGTGGCTCGGCGTGCCGCCGATGTCTCGAGACGATCTGCTCTCGTGGATCGTGGCGCACGCGACACTCGAGCCCGGCGTCGACCGGCAGGCGCTCACCGAATCGATCCGGGCGCGGGAGCTCGTCTGCTCGACCGCGCTCGTCGAGAACGCGGCTTTCCCCCACCCGAACGAGCCGGCTGACTTCCGGTTTTCGCGGAAGCGGATCCTCCTCGCCGTGATGCGCGAGCCCGTGGATTTCCACGATCCCAACGGCAATCGGCCCCGCGTCATCGTGGTCATCCTCGCCCGGACGACCCAGGGATACCTCCTCACGATCTCGCGCGCGGTGAAGCTCTTCGGCAACGCCTCCCTGATCGGCCGCATCACGGAAAGCTCCGGCGCAGAAGAGGTGATCGGCTCCATCTGCGACGCAGAGGAACACCTGAAGGCGTCGGTGGCGCGGTGAAGGGGTCCACGACGTGCGTGTGACAGTCCGGGAAGCGGCGGCGCTCCTCCACGCCCCCGAGGAAAAAGTGTATTCGTGGATCGAATCCGGCGACCTGCCGGCTTACCGCATCAACGATCAGTTTCGAATCAACCGGAGCGAGCTCCTCGAGTGGGCGACCGCCCGGAAGCTCTCCGTGGACCCCGCGTTGTTCCACGAGGAGGACGAGGACGAGCGCATCCCGTCGGTCGCCGAGAGTCTCGAGCGAGGTGGGGTATTCCACGATGTCGAGGGAACGACTCGCGAGGAAGCGCTTCGCTCGATCATCGCCCTGCTGAAGCTCGAGGATGAGGGTGACCGGGAGGCGCTGCTCCAGCTCCTCCTCGCCCGGGATGCCGCGGCGGTCGTGCCCGTCGGCGACGGAATCGCGATTCCTCACGTGAGGAACCCGATCGCCCTCTCGACCGACGAGCCGTCGCTGTCTCTCGCCTTTCTCCTCGAGCCTGTCGATTTCAACGCGCCGGACGGCAAGCCGGTCTTCGCCCTCTTCTTCCTCGTCAGTCCGACGACGCGCGTCCACCTCCAGATGCTCGCGAAGATCGCTTTTCTCCTCAATGACCCGGGGTTTCGCGCGGCAATCCGCGGCCGCGAATCGGCCGCCCGCCTGATCGACACGGCAAGGACGCTCGAAAAGGCCGGTGCATGAGGCCGACGTCGCTCGACCTTCTGGCCGCCGCCTCGGCGCTCGTCGCCCTGAGCGGACTCCCCGGCCTGCTCGTTCCGGCGGGGAGGCGCGCCTCACAGCGGTTCGCCACCTGGTGCCACGTCCTGGGATGCGTCCTCGGTGTCGCCGCGGCGGGACTGGCGCTCGCCGGAGGCACGTCGAAGGCCGTCTTCGCCTGGCCGTTGCCGGGCGGCGCGCTCACGTTCACGCTGGACCGTCTGTCCGCATTCTTCCTCGTGCCGGTCTTCGTCGTGGCCGGACTCGGCTCGGTCTACGGCGAGGGCTACTGGCCCGAGGCGCACCACCCGGAGAGTGGCCGCAAGCTCCGATTCTTCTACGGCCTCGCCACGTCCGGCCTCGCGCTCGTGATGGTCGCCGGCGACGCCTGGAGCTTCCTCGTCGGCTGGGAGATCGTCTCGCTCGCCGCCTTCTTCCTCGTGACGACCGATCAGGACGACGCCGCGGCGCTCCGCGCGGGGTGGATCTATTTCGTGTCGGCCCACGCGGGCACGCTGATCCTCTTCGCGATGTTCGCGTTGCTCCGCGACGCGACCGGGGGCTGGCTCCTCGCCCCCTCGGCGGCGCTGGGCTCCTCCCCCCTCCTGACGCCGATCCTGATCCTCGCGCTCGCCGGCTTCGGCCTCAAGGCGGGCGTGATCCCGCTCCACGTCTGGATTCCGGGCGCGCACGCGGCAGCCCCGAGCCACGTCTCGGCGCTGCTTTCGGGCGTCGTCCTGAAGATGGGGATCTACGGGCTCGTGCGCGTCCTCTCGATGCTGCCGGCGTATCCGACGTGGCTGGGCCTCGCGCTCGTGGCGCTCGGCGTGACGTCCGGCGTCCTCGGCGTCGTGATGGCGCTCGCGCAGCACGACCTCAAGCGCCTCCTCGCGTACCACTCGATCGAGAACATCGGCATCATCCTGATCGGACTCGGCGTGGGCGCGCTCGGGGTGGCGCAAGGCCGGCCCGACTGGGCGGTGCTCGGGTTCGCAGGCGGCCTCCTCCACGTGTGGAACCACGCGGCCTTCAAGGCGCTCCTGTTCCACGCGGCCGGCGCCGTGATCCACGCGACCGGGACCCGGGAGATCGACGCGCTCGGCGGGCTCTTCCGGCGCATGCGCTTCACGGGAACTGCCTTCCTGGTCGGCGCCGCTGCGATCTGCGGCCTTCCTCCGCTGAACGGCTTCGTGAGCGAGTGGCTGATCTCCCTCGCGAGCTTTCGGGCGCTCACGAGCGCGAACTCGGGCGTCGGGATGCTCGGAGCCGCCGCCGCCGCGCCTGCGCTCGCGTTCATCGGCGCTCTCGCGGTCGCGTGCTTCGTCAAGGCCTTCTCGGCCGTCTTCCTGGGGACGCCGCGGGGATCCCATGCGACGCGCGACCTGACCGACGCGAGCTCCTCCATGCGCTTTTCGATGGGGGCGCTCGCCCTGTCCTGCGCCGCCATCGGCCTCTGGCCGAACGGCGCGACCGCCGTCAGCCGCCGGGCCGCGGAAGCCCTCCTCGGAGCACAGGGCGCGCCGACCGCCGGCGCCGGCCTCGACGCTCTCTCTGGCGTGCCTCTCTTCCTTCTCGGCTTGATCGCCGCCGTCGGCGTCGCCGGCGTGGCCCTGATGCGCCCGACGGCGCTCACGACGACGTGGGACTGCGGGTACGCCTCGGGCAGCCCGCGGATCCAATACACGGCCTCGTCGTTCGCCCAAATGCTCGTGAGGCTGTTTCGCTGGGCCGTGCTGCCGGACGAGCACCGGCCGCGGCTGAACGGCCCCTTCCCGGCGACCGGCCCGCGCTTCGAGAGCCATGCGCCCGACCCGGTCCTGGACCGCGTGCTGCTGCCCCTCTTCGAGCGCGGGCGCTCGCTTCTCGGCCTCCTGCACGTCATCCAGGCCGGCCGCATCCAGACCTACCTCCTGTACATCGCGATCACGCTCGCCGTGCTCCTCGCGTGGAGCTGGTCGTTGTGAGCTCGATCGCGAATCTCCTCGTCGTCCTCGCTTTCGCGCCGCTTCTCCTCGGCGTGATCAACAAGGCGAAGGCCGTCGTGGCGGGCCGGACGGGGTCTCCCTTCTTCCAGATCTACTACGACCTCTCCAAGCTCTTCGGCAAGGGCTTCGTCGTCAGCCGGACGACGACCTGGGTATTCCTCGCGGGGCCGGTTCTCTCCGTCGTGGCGCCGCTCGTCGCTCTGCTCCTCCTGCCCCTCGCGGGGCTGCCCGCATCGCTCTCGTTCTCGGGGGACATGCTCCTCTTCGTCGGCGTATTCGCGCTCGCGCGGTTCTTCGTCGCGACGGCGGCGATGGACACCGGATCGCCTTTCGAAGGGATGGGCGCGGCGCGCGAGGTGACGTTCTCGGCGCTCGTGGAGCCGGCGCTCCTCTTCGGAATGCTCGCGCTCACGCGTCTCTCGGGCTCTCTCTCTCTGACGGGCATGCTCGACGTTCGGGCCGCGGGAGCCTGGCAGAAGGCGAGCGCGTCGGTCGTCCTCGTTCTCGCGAGCTGGTTCCTCGTCCTCCTCGCCGAGAACGCGCGCGTGCCGTTCGACGACCCGAACACCCACCTCGAGCTCACGATGATCCACGAGGCGATGGTCCTCGACCATTCCGGGCCCGCGTTCGGCTTCGTCCTCTACGGGACCGCCCTCAAGCTCACGGCGTTCGCCGCGCTGCTCGTGACGCTCCTGATTCCGGCACGTCCCGGAGGAGGCGTCCCGGACCTCCTTCTCTTCGTGGGCGGCCTCGCCGGAGTCGGCGTCGTCGTCGGCCTCGTGGAGTCCAGCATGGCGCGGCTCCGGCTCGTTCGCGTTCCCCAGCTCCTCGTGACCGCGACGCTGCTCGCGGGGTTCGCCGTGGTTCTCCTCGTGAGGTGACCGAAGTAACGATGCGAGAAGCCGCCTCCACCGCCCTGATCCTCGCCGTCACGATGAACTTCCTCGCGCTCGGCACCTCGAACCTGAAGGCGTGTATCCGGGCCGCGGCCCTGCAAGGCCTCTTCGTGAGCGTGTTCCCGCTCCTCTTCACGCCGACGCCGTCCCTGCGCCTCCTCGGCCTCGTGATCGTGGCCGGAGTCGTCAAGGCCGTCGTGATTCCCGGGATGCTCACCAGGGCCCTCCGAGAGGTGCACATCCAGCATGAAATGGAGCCGTACCTGGGGCTCGTCCCCTCCGTGCTCCTTCTCGCCGCCGGGACCGGAGCCACGACGCTCTTCGCGAGTCGCCTTCCTCTCCAGCCGGCGCACCGCGACCTTCTCGTGGTGCCGGTCGCGCTCTCGACGCTCTTCGCCGGGTTTCTCCTTCTCACGACGCGCCGCAAGGCCATCTCACAGGTCACCGGTTACCTGATCCTCGAGAACGGGATCTTCGTCTTCGCGCAGCTTCTCCACGAGGCCATGCCGACGCTGGTGGAGGTCGGCGTCCTCCTGGACCTCCTCGTCGGGATCTTCGTCATGGGAATCGTCATGAACCACATCCAGCGGGAGTTCGGCTCGCTCGACACGGAGCGGCTCTCGGAGCTCCGGGACTGACGGGATGCTGCTTCTCGCGCTCATCGTCGTGCCGCTTTTCGCCGCCCTCGTGGCGTTCGTGACGCCTTCGGAGAAGGCGGCTCCGAAGATCGTCGCGGGCACGGCCGTCCTGCACCTGATCGGGTCTTTGGCCGTGCGGTCCGGCGACGCGACGCTCGGGGGCTGGTTCGAGGTCGACGCGCTCGGACATCTGATCCTCGACGTCGTGTCCGTCCTCTTCACGCTCTGCGCTCTGTACGGCGTCGAGTACCTGCGCCTCCGAAAGGAGCGGGCGAACCGGATCTTCTGCGTCTGCCTCCTCACGTTCCTGTCGATGGCGACAGCGATCACCGTGGCGCAGCACCTGGCGGTCGTCTGGGTCGCGGTCGAAGGGGCGACCCTCTCGACGGCGATCCTCATCTACTTCAACCACAACGCCCGCTCGCTCGAGGCGGCGTGGAAGTACCTCGTGATCGGGTCGGTCGGGATCGCGCTCGCGCTTCTCGGCTCGCTGTTTGTGGCTTACGCCGCGCTCCACGGCGCTTCCGGCGACGAAAGCCTCCTGTTCGGAGCCCTGCTCGAGCACGCGGGCGGCCTGTCGAGGCCGTGGCTGAGGGCCGGGTTCGTCCTCCTCCTCGTCGGCTACGGGACGAAGATGGGCCTCGCGCCGATGCACACCTGGAAGCCGGACGTCTACGGCGAGGCTCCGGGAATCATCGGGGCGCTCCTCGCCGGCGGGATGACGAACTGCGCGTTCCTCGCCCTCCTCAGGGTCTACCGGGTGATGCAGGCGGCCGGAGAAGGCGCGTTCGCGCGGGAGCTCTTTCTCGCCCTGGGCCTTCTCTCCATGGGCGTCGCGGCGGCGTTCATGGTCGGGCAGCGCGACTTCAAGCGAATGCTGGCGTACTCGAGCGTCGAGCACATGGGAATCCTGGTCATCGGCATCGGCGCCGGCGGGATCGCGGTCCCCGGCGCGCTCCTGCACGTCATCAACAATTCCCTCACGAAGGTCGTCCTCTTCCTCTCCGCTGGCAACATCCACCGCGCCTACGGGAGCAAGACGATCGACGCCGTGAGCGGGGCCTTCCGCCGGGTCCCGCTGTCGGCCCTCCTCTTTCTCGCCGGCTTCCTCGCGATCACGGGCTCGCCGCCGTTCGGGCCGTTCATCAGCGAGTTCACGATCCTCGTGGGAGCCATGACGGGGCACCTCTTCGTCACGGCGGCGCTCTTCCTCTTCTTCCTCGTCGTCATCTTCATCGGCATGGGCTCGACGGTCCTCGCGGTCGTCCAGGGGCCGGTCTCCCCGGCGGGGGGAACGACCGACTTTCGCGACACTTTCTGGAAGACCGCGCCGATGCTGGCCGCTCTCGCGATCGTCGTGATCATGGGCGTCTGGATCCCCAATCCGGTCCGGACCCTGGTCCTGGAGGCCGCGAAATCCCTGGAGGGCCCGTCGTGACGGGGACGGCAGGACTCGCGGCCACGGCCCGGAACTCCCGCGTCCTGTCCCTGAAGGACGTGCCGTGGCTCCTGCCCTCGCGGTTCCGGGAGTGGCTCGTCCAGGGCGTGCGGGACAAGGGGCGGCGCGTCGCGGCCTACTTCGGCTCGGCGGACGAGGCGATCGCGGACGTCGCGCTCACGGCCGTGCTTGCGGACGACGCGAACGGGCGCCTGTTCGTCGCGCGCACGGCTTCGGACGGAATGGTTTTCGAGTCCGTCGTGCCCGAGGTCGCCCAAGTGCATCTCTTCGAGCGCGAGATCGCCGAGCAGTATGGCGTCAGGTTCGAGGGACATCCGTGGCTGAAGCCGGTCCGCTTCCATCACTCGTATCGCGAGGGCCACGACGCGTGGGGCCGGTCGGCGGACGCGCGGATCCCGCCCGGCGTGGCTGATTTCTTCAGGGTCGAAGGGGACGAGGTCCACGAGGTCGCGGTCGGCCCGGTCCACGCCGGCGTGATCGAGCCCGGGCACTTCCGGTTCCAGTGCCACGGCGAGCAAGTGTTTCACCTCGAGATCGCGCTCGGCTACCAGCACCGCGGCATCGAGCGGGCCCTTATGGGCGGGCCGACGAAGCGAACGCTGCCGTACATGGAGACCGCCGCCGGCGACACGACGATCGGCCATGCGATGGCATACGGTCAGGCGGTCGAGGCCCTCTCCGGCGCCGTGGTCTCCGCGCACGCTCACGCCGTCCGCGGCATCGCGCTCGAGCTCGAGCGCCTCGCGAACCACGTCGGCGACCTCGGAGCGCTCGCCGGCGACATCGCCTATCTCCCGACGGCGTCCTACTGCGGGCGGCTGCGCGGAGACTTCCTGAACATGACGGCGGAGCTCTGCGGCTCGCGTTTCGGGCGCGGCCTCGTCCGTCCCGGCGGAGTCGGCTTCGAGCTCTCGCCCCCGCAGGCGGCGTCCCTGAGATCGCGCCTCGTTGCCGCGCGAACGGAGGTGACGGAAGCGGTGGAGCTGCTGTGGGAGACGCCGAGCGTGCGGGAGCGATTCGAGGGCACCGGCACCGTCAGCCCCGAAGAGGCGGCGGCCCTCGGGCTCGTCGGCCCCGCGGCCCGCGCGTGCGGGATCCAGCGGGACGTGAGGCACGACTTTCCCGCGGGCATCTACCGCTTCGTCCACGTCCCGGTGATGACCGCGCATCACGGCGACGTCAATTCCCGCGCGTACGTCCGCTGGCTCGAGATCCAGCAGTCGATCGCGTTCATCTTGAGCCAGCTCGACGGCTTGCCGGCGAGCGGGACGCGCGCCGCGGCCGGGGCGATGAGGCCGGAGTCGCTCGTCGTCGCGCTCACGGAAGGCTGGCGCGGGGAGATCTGTCACGTCGCGATGACGGACGCGGCGGGACGCTTTTCCCGGTACAAGATCACCGATCCGTCCTTCCACAACTGGTTCGCTCTCGCGCTCGCCCTGAGGGACGGCCAGATCTCCGACTTTCCGCTCTCGAACAAGAGCTTCAACCTGTCCTATTGCGGCCACGACCTGTGAGAAAGAAAGCATGCTGAAAGCGCTCCTCGCCCGCGCCCACCAGGGGCACCGCACGACGGCATACCCGGCGGGTGACCCGCCGCCGATGCCCGAGCGGTTTCGCGGGATGCCCGCCCTCGACCCCTCGAAGTGTCCGGACGGGTGCCGGTCGTGCGCCGACGTCTGCCCGACCGACGCCATCCCCGTAGACGGCCCGCTGGCGCTCGACCTCGGCCGGTGCCTCTTCTGCGTCGAGTGCGTCACCGCCTGCCCGGAGGGGGCGATCGCGTTCACGCACGACGCGCGGCTCGCGACCCGAAGGCGCGAGGACCTCGTCCTCACGGGACGGGCGCTGCCTCTCGCGGACGCTCTCGAAGGAAAACTCCGCCGCCTGTTCGGACGCTCCCTGAAGCTGCGCGTCGTGAGCGCGGGCGACTGCAACGCCTGCAGCTCCGACGTGAACGTCCTCGGAACGGTCGGCTGGGACGTCGGCCGCTTCGGAATCCAGTTCGTCGCATCTCCGCGCCACGCCGACGGGCTCCTCGTGACCGGGCCGGTGACCGAGAACATGCGGCTCGCGCTCGAGAAGACCTACGACGCGCTGCCGCCGCCGAAGATCGTGATCGCGGTGGGGGCCTGCGCGATCAGCGGAGGGCCGTACGCCGGCCATCCCGAGCAGGGCGACGGGGCGCCGTCCGTCCTGCCGGTCGACCTCTTCATTCCCGGCTGCCCGCCCCATCCGCTCACGATTCTCGACGGCCTTCTCCGGCTCCTGGGCCGGCTCGAAGAGCAACGGAGAGTGCCGCAAAGCCGACGCGGTTGAGTCCTACAATCGGGAGATGGTGAAGACCGTCTCTTGCACGCTCACCCCCGAACAGGTCGAACGCGGAACGCTCGCAGAGAGCCTCAAGCAGGCCCTGACTCTGAACCGGAACGACGTGCTCGAGGTGGGACAGCTCGTCGGACGCCCGGTTCACGACCCCGCCCGGGGAACGATCGAGGTCACGTTCCGGCAGGACATCGAGCCGCCGCGCGGCAAGGTGCTGAAGGCGGTCCACAGGCTTCGGGACGACGGATCGATCGAGATCTACGCGTTCACGTTCGAAGCGCCCGGGTAAGAGAGTGCGCGCGCTCAGGCTCCGCGCACCGGCTCCGGTCGGAACGCGGCCTCTCGTCCTCGATGACGTCCCCGATCCGGCCCCGGGCCCCGGCCAGGTCCTCGTGAAGGTCTCGGCCTGCGGAATCTGCCGGACGGATCTCCACGTCGTCGAGGGCGAGCTCGAGGTCGTAAAGCCGCTCGTGGTTCCCGGCCATCAGGTCGCGGGGACGGTCGCCGCCTCGGGAACGGGCGCCGAAGCGCTTCTCGGCCGGCGCGTGGGGATCGGGTGGCTCCACCGGACCTGCGGCGTCTGCCCCTTTTGCACGAGCGGCCGCGAGAACCTGTGCGACGCCCCCCAGTTCACGGGTTGGACCGTCGACGGCGGCTTTGCCACGTCGATCCTGGCCGACGCGGATTTCGTCTACGAGCTTCCCGGCGGATTCTCCGACGTCGACGCGGCGCCCCTTCTCTGCGCGGGCATCATCGGCTACCGAGCCCTCCGCCTGACGGGCCTCGCGGGCCGCACCTCGGGCTTCCGCGGGGCGCGGCTCGGAATCTACGGTTTCGGCGCGGCCGGGCACATCGCGATCCAGATCGCGCGCGCGCGAGGCGCCGACGTCTACGTGATGACGCGAGACCGCGAGCGCCACCAGGCCCTCGCCGAGGAGCTCGGAGCCGCCTGGGTCGGCGGCGCGCGCGACGTCCCCCCGACGAAGCTCGACGCCGCGATCATTTTCGCCCCCGCCGGCGACCTGATCCCCGCCGGTCTCGCCGCGCTCGACAAAGGGGGAACGCTCGTCCTCGGCGGAATCCACATGAGCGACTCCCCGCCGATCCCGTACGAGCTCCTCTACAAAGAGCGCGTCGTCCGCAGCGTCGCGAACAACACGCGTGACGACGGGCGCGCGTTTCTCGCCGAGGCCGCGCACATCCCCGTCACGACGCACATCCGGACGTTCGCCCTCGAGGAGGCGAACGAGGCGTTGATCGCTCTGAAGACGGACGCCATCCGCGGCGCCGGCGTGCTCGTCGTGTCGTGAAATGATCGGAGGCGGAGCTGCGCGAAGTCGAACTCGGGCCTCATCCTCGAGAGGAGACACCATGGAAAAAGTGAACGGCATCGGCGGCGTCTTTTTCGTCGCGAAGAAGCCCGAGGGGTTGAGCCGCTGGTACAAGCAGTATCTCGGCGTCGACTGCGCGCCCCCGACCTACGACACGGCGCCCTGGCGCCAGGACGCGGGTCCGGCCGTGTTCGCCCCGCTGCCGGAGTCGACGACGTATTTCGGCGACGCGCGGCGGACGTGGATCATCAACTTCCGCGTGAGCGACCTCGACGCCATGGCCGCGCAGCTCAACGCGGCCGGCATCAAGGTCGACGTCGATCCCGAGTCGTATCCGAACGGCCGTTTCGCGCGCCTGCACGACCCCGAGGGAAACCCGATCGAGTTGTGGCAGCCGATGGGACCCGACGCCAGCTAGTAAAGTATGGAAAGCGCGTCTACCGCGCCTTGGAAGCCGGATCTGCAGGCGGCTCGGCAGGCAAACGGGGTCGATTGTCCTTGTCCCTGGACGCGGTGTTGAGGTCCTCCCGTTCACGCCGGCGCACCTCGTCCGAGAGTGCCGCGTAGAGCGCCCCGGCAGCTTCTGCGCGGCTTACGGACTCCTCGGGCGCGAACTCGCCCTTGTCGCGCGGTCGCATGTAGCCGGCCTTGACGACGTTCTCGATCGCCCGGGAGAGCTGCGTCCCCGAAGCCTCCTTTCCCTTGCCTCTCGCCATCGTCGCTGCGCTCTTCTCCGGCGGCCGGAAAGCCTCGGTAAGGGCAATCGCGAGCTCGCCACGAGTCACGTCATCCTGCGGGCCGAACTCACTGGCCGACCGAGGCGACACCATCCGCTTGCTCGCTGTCGCCAGGGCTGCCTTCATCAACGCCGGCTGCTCGCGCAAATCCGCGAAACGAAGCCTCTCCGCCGCTGGCTTGTCCGCATTGAGGCGGAGCGCCGAGGTCAACGCTAACGACAGATCACCGCGCGACAGGGCCGCCTCGGGATGGAATCGACCCGAAGCGTCGCCGCTCAGAACGCGGGTACGGCCGAGTACCCCGATTGCCGTCGCGTCCCGGGAACCGGGCTCCACGTCCGCGAACATCCGGCCGTTCAGGGCTTCGCTCGCGTAGAGAGACAGCAGACGGCCAGCCATCCAGGCAGGTCCATGAAAGAAAAGATGGCGCGCAGCGCCCGGGTCCTGAAACATGAAGCCACCGAACAACCGGTCGAGGTACATGTTGACCGAGGGTTGGTGCGGCAGCGGGTCGTGGCACTGAGGCCCGCAATTGATTCCCGTCGTCTTGTCGACATCGTTCAAAGTCACCTGCGCGGCGGTCGCATCCGTCTCCACGGTAGCGGTCGAATCCAAATAGGTCGTCTTCAGCGTCGCCGTGTACGTGTCCTGAGTCGCGTCCGTCTGCGTCACCTTCAGCCCGAACAGCTTCATCGCGTCGAGGCCGAAGCTCAGCGCGGCGTCGGAGGTGTGTACCGAGGTGGTTGCGACCGAATTGATCTTGTTGTTGGTCACCTCGTGCGTCTGGGCCACCTGACTGGTCAGAGTCAGCTGCCGCGTCGTCGGCCCTTGACAGATCCTCGCGCCATAATCAGTGCCGCCCAGAGGTAACCCGCGATTCGTGGGAATGTCGGCCCTCTGGCCATCGAAGAACGGATCGAGGCGCAGGAAATTACCCGCCTCCTCGGATGTCAGAGTGATGCTTCCCGTCTCCCCGCGAAAAACCGGATAACCATTCGACTCGGTCACGTAGCTGTAGGAGTAGTCGAGCTCGCAGGCATTGGTGCCCGGCCAGGAGGAGCCGTACCAGCACGCAGCCAGCTGTGCCACCGATGCGCTGGCCGTGCTCGGCACGGCGCTCATCAACGTATAGCGGCTCTTCCCGGATTGCAGCACCCATGCCGCGAACTGCGGATGCACCATGAAGACGATCCGATCGTTCCAGAATGGCTGGATCGCGACGGGATCGGGCGCGTGGTTCAACTGCGTGCAGACCGCCGACGGAGGTGGGGCACCCGGTGCCGGGCAGGGTGGAAAGGGCCCGGCACAGGTATCCCCATTGCCGGGAATGGTGGTCTGGAGCGCGGGCAGGGTGTACGCCTTCGACAAGCCAAGGGTCGTCGCGATGGTCTCGTTCGTGCCCTGGGCGGTCGTAACCACCGTCGTCGTCTTCTGGTCCCATTTCTCGCCAAAATCGCCGGTCCCCGCCAACCCGACACCGGAACCGAGGTTGAGGCCCTCGGTCATGCCGAACTTGAGTTGGCTGCTCTTCCCCGAGTCGTAGCTGTTGGACTGCTCGCTGCTGTTTCCGAGCTTGAACGTGTTGCTGTACGTCGTGCTGGTCTGAAATTGTGCGGTGCTCAGATTCCCAGGTGGTTGGTAGACGATCGTATAGGGGATTGCGCGTACTTGTATGAAGGCTGCCGGCACGATCACCGCGTTGAAAGGAGCCGTGTCTTTCGAGTCCCTGCGCTGGGCCCTCTCGTGCACGACCGCATCATGCTGCTGCAGCGAAAGGCGCAGGCGGAACGTGCGCACGAGGTTCTGATCGTTGAAGAATTGTGCTGTCGGCAAAACCATATCCCCGAAGGCGGTCGTGTCATCTCCCGCGCTGTCGACCTCGCCGTCCACCTGAATCTGGTTGACCCAGGTTCCCTGATTGCCGTCCCAGTTTGCGCACGCGCCGCCTCCTGCTGGCGGCGTTCCGTTCAGATCGCACATCTGCAAGATGGCCCTGAACGTGGCGTAGGTTCCGACCGCCCAGTCGGCGCCCTGATACGTAGCCGGATTGGCCATCGTATCGTCGAAGAACGACGTCGAGACGTGCAGGTCCGGCGGCTGCACAAAGGTGAGCGTCGGGGGCGCGAGCATGCGGATGAGACGACCACGACCCCTGTCCCAGCCGGCATCGACCATCGCCGAGGGCGAGAACGGCAAGGGACCGGTCACGTCCATCTCGGCGATGAAATAGGAGTAGTGCTGAGTGCTCGTAAAGGTGCCGCCTCGGTCCGTGACCGACACCGCGACGCTGGTTCCGCCGACACCCGTATAGGGCGAATAGGCCAGGATCGAGCCGTCGCCTTGCTGGTAAAAAGAGGCCGCCGACAAGGTTCCGAAATGTACGGCGCTGGGCGATTGGAACCGGTGTCGACCTCGTATGACGACCCCGGTGTCGGTCGAGCCGACGGTAGGCGAGATCGAGACGATCGCCTGATTCAGAGGATAGGGCCTGAACCCCGGTGGAAGTGAGCGATCCGGGGGCGTGAAGACCGGATCGAGCTCCGGTTTCATCGCCGGGACATCGGGATGGTCGAGAAAACGCCCGTTGCCGGGCGGGTCCGCCCAGGCGCGCAGGGGGGCGAGTCCCGTGACAATTGCGACCACTGCGAACAGCGAAGAAAGCGCGTCGGCCGAATTGCGTTTCGTTTGTGCCATAGTACTTGCCCTCCCGGCTGCCCGGTTCCGACCGAATAATGTTCCCGTTCCGCAAAACCGTACGACGGTGTCCCCTCGCCTGTCAACCAGCACGTGGAAGGTGCCGAAGCCCACAAGCTCGGCCACTTCGAGGTTGTGTAGCAGCCGAACGAGCCTTGTGATGCATCTGCGTCAACAAGTCGATATGGTCATGCGGCGCACTGGACCTATATTGACTGGATGAGAAACACCGCGCTGACCCTCCTCGCGGCGCTAACCCTGCCCGTCCTGGCGCAGGAACGTATTCCAGGCGCCGATCAGCACGTGACGGTGCCCTCCGAGCTGGGTCAGAGCAACAAGGAGAAGCTCGTCCGGCCGAGCGACACGTTGTCGCAGGCGAGCTGCGGGCGAGTCCTGCAGGGCGAGCGGGTCACGACCTCGCGTGGGCCTCGCGTGACGGCGCGGACGGGGGGCCCCTCCGCGCTGCAGGATCCCGGACCGTCCGGCGTCACCACCTACGCGCCGCCGGTCCCGAGCGGCCCCATGGGGCCGGCCGTCGTCGGAGCGGCGTACGTGACGGTGCGCGGGACCGTGAAGACCTACACGAAGAACGCGATCACCATCCTCGAGAAGAGCGGACGCCAGCGGCAGGTCGCGCTCGCGCCCCGCGCCCTCGTGTGCCAGGGCCTGAAGCCGGGGGACGAAGTCGTCCTGCGCATCCCCTTTGACGAGGGCACCGACTGCCGCACCGCCGACCGCGTGGAACGCCCGCCCGCGCCGAAGCCGGCGCCGAAGTCGAAGTTCTCGCAAGCGCAGTCGCCCGGAGCCTGAAAACTCCCCCGCGGATCACGCCGCGGCGTCCACTTGTTGCCGCGAGTTCTCGAGGCTGTCCGCGAGAGCACGAAGCAACATCCGGCCGTCGCCCCGCCACGCGGAGCCGTGCATGCAGGCGAGGGTCGTGGGCGCGAGCTCGGCGAGGCGCTCGAGCGTCGCCCGCGTGTTCGTCGCGTGGGTGTAGTAGTCCATGCCGGCCCGCATCGCCTCGCTGGGTCCGAGGATGTCCGACTCCGTGAGGGGTTCGTGCTCGGCGCCTCCCTGCGTGAAGAGGTCGCCGCAGAGCAGCGTCCGCGTGCTCTCTTCGAAGAGGAAGCCGCACTCCCAGGCGTGCGGGACGTGAGGCGTGTCGAGCCACCGCATCACATGGCCGCCGAGGACGAGCGTCTCGCCGTCCGCGAGGGCCCGTGCCTTGCGATCCGCGACGTCGTCGACCGAGACCATGGCGGCGATCTTCCCGCAGACCGGCACGGCGTCCGGCGCCACGGCGAGGAACTCGTTGAGAGCGCCGCACTCGTCGGCCTCGAAGTGCGAGAGCCCCACGTATCGTAGCCGCGAGATCGGCATCACCGCCGCGATGGCCTCACTGACCAGAGGGAACATGCGGCGTGGGCCCGTGTGGAAAAGCAGCGGCTCCTCGTCCACGACCAGGTACTGGTTGAACGTGAAGCCTCCCGGAATCGCACTCACGGGAGTGCTGATCCGGAAGATCCCCTCGACGACCTCGTCGATCCGTGTGCCCGTCTCACGATTCGTGATCATGTTCGTTTCCTCCTCGGATGGGAGGTGTAACGACCCGGCCCGTCGTTACACTTCCAATTCGAAGGGGACGTCTGAGCTATGCTGGCCGCCCTTTGGCAGACTTCGACCGCGCCGGGGATGCGAGCGACTCCGACCTTGCGCGCCGGCTCGCAGGCGGGGATCGCGGAACCGAGGCGGAGCTGTACCGCCGGCTCGCACCGCGGGTTCGGCTTTACGGCCTCCGGCACCTTCGCGACCACGCGGCCGCGGACGACCTGGCCCAGGACGTCCTACTCATGACGTTCGAGAGTTTGCGCGCGGGAAAGGTGCGGGAGCCCGAGCAACTCGCGTCCTTCGTACTTGGTACCTGCCGCCGGGTCGTCGCCGACATGAGGCGTGGCGCCACTCGCCGGCAGAGGCTCCTCGAAAAATTCGGTTTCGAGCTGGAGCCGGCGGCCCCGTGCGACGAGCCGCCCCTCGACACCGATCGCCTGGCCCGCTGCCTCGAGGGCCTCGCCGAGCGTGAGCGTAGCGTCGTGGTCCTGTCGTTCTACGCGGAGCGCCGCTCCGACGCGATCGGCGCCGAGCTGGGGCTGAGCCCGACAAACGTGCGCGTCGTGCGTCATCGCGCGATCGCCCGACTCAAGACATGCCTCGAGGGGACCTCGTGAGCGCCGCCTGCGAGCGACCGCTCGAGCTGGGAACGCTCGTCGACACCCTGCTCGGGGAGTTGGCGGCGCCCGACGAAGATCGCGTCGAGGAGCACCTGCTCGAATGCGACGAGTGCAGCGGACGGCTGCGGGCGCTCGTGTCGCTGGGCGAGGGCGTCCGCCGCCTGGCCCACGAGGGCGCCGTCCAGGTCGTCGTAACGCCGTCCTTCCTCGAGACGGCGGCGCGCGGGGGGCTCCGCACGCGCGAATACCGCGTCGCGCCGGGCGAGCGCGTCGCCTGCACCGTCACACGTCAGGACGACTTGCTCGTCAGCCGGCTCCAGGGTGATTTCAGGGGGGTCTCGCGTCTCGACGTCGTCATGGAGATGGAGGGCAACGAGCATCGCAGCGAGGACGTTCCGGTCAGCCCCGACGCTCTCGAACTGATCGTCGCTCAGGCGATGCCCGCCATGCGTGCGCTGGGCCCCGCGATCGTGCGCATGCGCCTGCTCGCCCGGGAAAAGCAGGGCGAGCGCCTCCTCGGCGAATACACGTTCGACCACACGCCCACGCGGAGCTAGGTGGCGCGAGCGAGATCACCTCTGCCGTCCGGGACCGAGTGGTACTGCTGTCAGCGAGATAGTGGAGCCGAAGCCCAGACTTGAACTGGGGACCTACTGATTACGAATCAGTTGCTCTACCAACTGAGCTACTTCGGCTCTCTTCCGAAGGGAACGGGAGTGTAGAGAGGGGCGGGAACGGCGTCAAACGCGTCTGAAACGAGGGGTTCGGCGCTCAGTGCGTCGAGATCTCGACCTCGATCTCCGCCGGGGGTGCGGCGGGCCGTTCCGTGATCGCATCCGCGCGCTCGTCCTTCGCCTTCTCGTCGCGCAGGACTCCGTCCGCGACGCTGGCAACCGGCGCGAAGACCAGGCCTCGCACGAACTCGAGGAGCGCGGGCGGGACGGGGCGCGGGTCGAGCGAGCGCGCCGAAGTCACGCGTCCCTCCGCATCGAGCGTGATGCGGAACGCGGACGCCTGAGCGGAGGCGACCGAAGGCCGGCCCTCGGGGGCGCGGCGCAGCATCCAGCGCCGCGCGCCCTCGCCGCGCACGACGACGGACCAGGTGCGGGGCTCGGCCTTCCCTCCGACCGCCCTCGCGGCCTTCGCGGCGGGAGCCGGGACGTTCGTTGCCTGACCCGTCACGGCGTCGAGAGCCGGCGCAGTCGCCGCCGCGGCCTGTCGCCGCGGCTGAGCGGCTCCGGCATCGCTTTCGGTCTTCGCGAGCTTCTGCCGCAGCTTGTCCTGGGTGTCCTGTTTGTAGACCCTCTCCTCGGACGTGGCCTCGTTCGCCGCGACGACGGAAGCGGGCTGCCGCTCGTTCACCTTCTTCGCCGATTCGAGCTTCTCCGCGTCGGCCGGCCCGTCGTCCGCCTTTCCTCCCAGTCTTCCCTCCAGCTTCGTTTCCGGCGCGCTCGCGACGACCGAGGCCGGAGTGCGCTCGCGCTCCGCCGGGGCGGGCGCAGCCGGCGCGGCGGCGACCTGGCTCGGCGTAGTTTCCTTCGACGCGACCTTCGGAGCCTCCGGCTGAAGCCGCTTCGCGGCGCTTTGTTCCTCTCCGCCTCCCGTGAGGAACACGTCGACCGGCCCTTCCACGCGGTCGGCGACGCGGAGGGGCGAAGGTCTCAGCACCGCGATCGCGACGGCCACGATTCCGAGAAGGGCCATCGCGCCGACGGCCATGCCGGGCGGCGGGTAGAAGCCGAAGCGATTGAAGACGGACCCGCCGCGCCCCCCCTTCTCGGCCACGTTCGAGTTCACGCGCGTGGCGAGCGCGAAGGGCGGCGCGGGCTCGGGCAGGGCGCGGGCGTCGGTCACGACGCGCAGGAGCTCCTCCCGGCGCCGCGCGGCGGCGGGGTCGTGCGCGAGGAGCGTCTCGAGGTCGTGCTCCTCTTCCGGCGAAAGGTCGCCGTCCAGAGAGCGCGACAGCAGGAGGTCGAGGTCCTCGTCGGAAAGGCGGGGGACGAATGGACGGGCGCTCACGAGAGCTTCTCCCTCAGGATCGCGCGGCCGCGCGCGAGCCGGCTGCGCACCGTTCCGAGCGGAATGGAAAGCACCTGGGCGACCTCGTCGTACGAGAGACCCTCGAGGTCGCGCAGGAGGACGGCCGTACGGAATTCCTCCGGCAGCTCGCGGATCGCGGCGCGCAGGCGCGTCCGGCGTTCCTTGAGAACCGCGTTTTCCTCTGGCGTCGCGGAGGGGTCGGCCGCGTCGTCGAGGCTCGCGAAGGGATCGTCCTCCCGCGCGCGGCCCGCCGTGAAGATCGCCCGCAGCCGGCCGAGCGTGCCGTGGCGGGCGCGTGCGCGGTTCAGCGCGATCGCGTAGAGCCACGTCTTCAGGCTGGAGTCGCCGCGGAAGTTCCCGAGGCCGTGATAGGCCCGCAGGAACGTCTCCTGGACGACGTCCTCCGCTTCCGTCGGGCCCACGACCCGCGCGGCGAGCGAAAAAACCATCGTGGAGTAGTGGCGAACGATCTGCTCGAACCCCAGGATGTCGCCGGAAAGGAAGCGGCTCAGGGCCCGCTCGTCGCCGGGCCAGTCGCGTTCCCCCGTGTACGGATACGCGGAGGCCGTCACGGACGCCATTCTCCCATGCGGGTCCCCTCCCCGAGGCACGGCGAAGGCGAGAATGCGGGCGGGCATCGAGGTCTCTCTCCGCACGTTGGACCCTGGAGCCGGCCGGAAGTTCCCGGCTAGAGACGGCGGCGGAGCTCGGCGGCAGTGACCCGGTGCCGGTGCGCGAACATCCGCTCGAGCTCGGGCCTCACGAGGGCCTTCTCGGCGAGCCCTCCCCCGAAGGCGGCCAGCGGCACCTCGTACGCCACGCGGTCGAGAAGGCGTCCCTCGAAGAAGAGATGCTCGTGCCGCCATGATGCGAACGGCCCTTTCTCCTGCACGTCCACGAACCGCGTCTCGGGCTCCCAGGCCTCGATGAGGGAGATCCACGTGAGCCAGACACCGAACTGCCTGACCTCGAGGACGACTCGTGCTCCGGCGAACATCTCCTTCGGCCGCGCGACGATCCGGATCTTCTTCTCGGGCGGCGTCAGGCGTTCCAGCGCCGACGGATCGCGGTGAAAGTCCCAGAGGGCGCTGCGGGTCACTCCGGGAAGATCGAGCGGAAACTCGAGGACCGGCACCCCTGAAGGCTACGCCCGGGCGGTGCCGCGGATTTGACTTGCGCCTCGGGAGCGTGGTGTCATATCGGCGTTCGCTACTCCCTCTCTCCCTTTCTCGACGTGAAGAAATCGGCGGAGCGGGCCGTGAACCACTAGGTCCCCGTCGTTTCATGTTTCCTTCCCACCATCTCCCGAACCCGCTTTCCGCCCTGTAACCGCGGTCAGCCCTACCAGATCGCAAATTGCTGCGAAGGATTCTCATTCCATGAAGCTCTACGTCGGAAATCTCTCCTACTCCGTAAACGACAACACGCTCCGCTCCATCTTCGAGGCGTACGGCGCCGTCGAGTCGGCCCGCGTCATCTCGGACCGAGATACCGGCCAGTCCAAGGGCTTCGGCTTCGTCGAGATGTCCGACGCCGACGGCCAGAAGGCCATGGGCGCCCTGAACGGCCAGGAGCTCGAGGGCCGCGCCCTCCGCGTGAACGAGGCGCGTCCGCAGGAGCCCCGCACGGGTGGCGGCGGGGGCCGCGGCGGCTACGGCGGCGGCGGCGGCTACGGCCGCGGCCGCTACTGAGAACGGCTCTCACCTCTCCATTCCGCTTGACTCTTCGAGTCGTCCCTTCTAAGGTCCCTCGAACATGCTGAACCGCCCCTTCCCCGCCAACTTCGACGCGACTGAAGTCGCGGCGGTTCGAATTTGCATGTGCATGTGCTCGATGTCCGGCGCTCCCCCGCGGGAGACGGACGGCGGCTTCGCGAGGTCCGTCACGTAGACCGAGCGAAACCAGGCGAACCGAGAGCACAGTCGTAACAGCTCGTCGGATTCCGCAACCGGCCCTCTCACGCGAGAGGGCCGGTTTTTTTGTGTCCGAAAAACCAGAAGGAGAAGACGCCATGCCCACGACCGACACGACCCAGGCTCACCCGAAACCCCGCTATCGCCCCGGCACGATCGCCGTCCACGCCGCGCAGGAGGCCGCCGACCCCGCCACGAACGCGCGGGCCGTGCCGATCTACGCGACGACCTCGTACGTCTTCAACGGGCCCGAGCATGCCGCGCGCCTCTTCGGCCTCCGCGAGTTCGGGAACATCTACACGCGCCTCATGAACCCCACGACGGACGTCTTCGAGCGGCGCCTCGCCGAGCTCGAGGGCGGCGTCGCGGCCGTCGCGACCGCCTCCGGGCAGGCCGCACAGACGCTCGCGCTCCTGAACCTCGCGCAGGCGGGCGACTCCATCGTCTCGTCCTCGGCTCTCTACGGCGGCACGTTCACGCTCTTCCAGCACACGCTTCCGCGCCTCGGCATCACGACGAAGTTCGTGGACGCGAACGACCCGAAGAAGGTCGCCGCCGCGATCGACGGCACGACGCGCGCCGTCTACGTCGAGACGATCGGCAACCCGAAGCTCGACGTGCCCGATTTCGAGGCGCTCGCGCGGGTCGCCCACGCGGCGGGAGTGCCGCTCGTCGTGGACAACACGTTCGCGACGCCGCTCCTCTGCCGTCCGATCGACCACGGCGCGGACGTCGTGCTTCACTCGGCCACGAAGTGGATCGGCGGCCACGGCACGGCGATCGGCGGCGCCGTCGTGGACGGCGGCCGCTTCGACTGGGGGAAGAACCCGCGCTTCAAACCGTTCTTCGCGGATCCGGAGCCCGCGTATCACGGGATCTCGTTCGCGGAGGCCTTCGGCCCGGCCGCCTTCGCGGTGCGCCTCCGCGTCGTCCTCCTGCGCGACGTCGGCGCGTCGCTGTCGCCCTTCAACGCGTTCCTCTTCCTGCAGGGGCTCGAGACCCTTCACCTGCGCATCCAACGGCACTGCGAGAACGCGCTCGCGGTCGCCCGCTTCCTCGAGGCCCACCCGGCCGTCTCGTGGGTCCGCTATCCCGGCCTCCCCTCCCACCCCGCGCACGAGCCCGCGACGCGCTACCTCTCCGGCGGGTACGGCGGCGTCCTGACGTTCGGCGTGAAAGGCGGCGAGGAGGAGGCGAAGGCCGTGATCGCCAACGCCAGGCTGTTCTCGCTCGTCGCGAACGTGGGCGACGCCAAGAGCCTCGTCATCCACCCGTGGTCGACGACGCACGAACAGCTCACGGCCGAAGATCGCGTCACCGCCGGGGTCACACCCGATCTCATCCGGCTTTCCGTCGGCATCGAGGATGCGCGTGACCTGACCGAAGACCTCGACCAGGCCCTTCGTACGGCGGTGCGAACGTGACCGCCGCGCGCGTCCACCTGACGCCCCGCTTCGCGCTCGAGTCCGGCGAGGTCCTGCGCGACGTGAGGCAGACCTACGTCCTCGAAGGCGCGCTGAACGCGCGCCGCGACAATCTCGTCCTCGTCTTTCACTCGCTGACGGGTTCGCCCGAGACTCTCGGCGGGTGGAAGGGCAGCGTCATCGGGCCGGGGAAGGCGATCGACACGAACAAGTGGGCGGTCTTGTGCCCGAATCTGTTGGGTTCGTGCTACGGCACCGCTTTCAAGAGATCTCTTGGCAAGGAAGAAGGCCACTCGGCGCACCCCCGCATCTCGACTCGCGACCAGTCCCATCTCGTAGAAATCCTCCTGAGCGCGCTGGGTATCGAGCAGGTGGCTCTCGTGACAGGCGGGTCCCTCGGCGGGATGGTCGCGCTCGAGTGGGCCGCCTCGTTCCCTTCGCGTACGCGGGCCGCCGTCGTCTTCGCGGCGCCGACGGCGCATTCCGCCTGGGCCCTCGGCTGGAGCCACGTCCAGAGGCAGGCGATCGAGGCGGCGGGGCCCGCCGCGGGTCTCGCTCTGGCGCGCATGATCGGCATGCTCACGTACCGTTCGGCGGAGGAGCTCGAGACCCGGTTTGCGCGCCTCCCGGGCGAAGGCGCGACGTTTGCGGTCCAGTCTTATCTGACGCATCACGGCGCCAAACTCCGCGCGCGATTCGACGTGCAGAGCTACCTGACGCTTCTCGGCGCGATGGACGCGCACGACGTCGGCCGCGGGCGCGGCGGCGCGGCCAAGGCGCTTCGGGCTTTCCGGGGCAGCTTCGCGGCCGTGGGCATCACGAGCGACGCCCTTTATCCCGAGGCGGAGGTGCGCGGCTGGGCTCGCGCCGCGGGCGCCGAGCTTCGCACGATCGTCTCGCCGCACGGCCACGACGCGTTCCTGCTGGAGACCGATGCCGTAGGAAAGGTGCTCGGCGACTTCCTCGAATCGGAAGGAGGGTTCAGTCCTGAGGCGGCGGAGGGGGAAGCGGAACGGGCGTCTTCTTCTTCGGCGGCCGCGCCGTGATGAGGAGGCCCGTGCCCGACATGCCGGTCTTGCCCGCGCTCGCGAGATCGCCGCTCTCGACCGCGGGCCCCAGGTGGAACGGCGCTGGCTCGCCGATGGTGAGGATCTCGTCTTCGTCGAGCTTCAGAACGGGCCGCGCCCGCGGCTCCGGTTTCTCGCCGCCGGTCGGGCGCGGGTCGGAATAGCCGAAGACGTCGATCGCCTCCTTGAGGCCGATGAGCTTCGGCGGCGTCGCGAGAGACGCGCCGGAAACGATGAACGGCACGGCGCTCTTCGCGATCGTCTTGCCGCCGCTCACGATCTCGAGAAAGGCGCCGCCCGAAGTGCCCGGCGGCACGACGAAGGCCGACAGGCCTTCCGCCACGCTGACGACGCCCACGGGCCTTCCGCCGAAGAGAAGCTGCGCGCCCGAGGGGACTCCCGACTTCACGACGACGCGTCCTCCGACGGCTCCCACTTTCGGCTCGAACTCGAGTCGCCCTTCGGCGCCGAGGACGGCGGCGGCGAGGAGAAGCCCGGCGACGGAGAGGAGAACGCGTCTCACGCGACGACTCTACGCTCCGGCGCCGGACGCCGCAAACGCGCCGTGAGAGGATAGGGCCGCGTGGCGGCTTTTCCGCTGGCCCTCGTGATGGGCTTTCTCGCCGGCTTTCTCGGGGCGATTCCGCCGGGCCCCCTCGGCGTCACGTGCCTCAGGAAGAGCCTTCACGGAGAGCGCCGTGACGCCTATCACGTGGCGCTCGGGGGCGCGAGCGTCGATGCGTTCATTTGCGCTCTCATCGGGCTCGGGCTCGGCTGGATCCTCGAGAAGGTCGTGACGAATCCATGGGTCCGTGGAACGCTCGCCCTGTTCCTCGTGGGCTACGGCGCGAAGCTGCTCCTCGTCGACGCCCGCCGCGACGCGGAGCGCATCGACCCGGTGCGCTCGCGCCTGGACTTCATCCCGCCGCCGGCCACCCCGAGGGAGGGCGGCCGATTTCGGCTCCCGGTCCTCACGGGCCTGCTGCAGGGCGCCGCGAACCCCGCGCTCTTCGTGAACTGGACACTCTTCATCTCCTTCCTCGTCGGGCACCGGTTGCTGGTGCCCACGGTCGCCGGGGCCGGCGGCTTCGCCGTCGGCGTGGGCCTCGGCGTCTTTTCGTGGTTCACCGTGCTCATCCAGCTCGTGGACCGCTGGCGGGACCGTGCGGGAGCCTGGGTCTCCCGCTCGACGTTCGCGGCGGGCGCGCTGCTGTTCGCCTTCGGACTCTATTTCACGTGGCGCTCTTTCCACGCATCATGAGGCGGCCATGATCGGCGGCGACCGCATCAAGGGAATCCGGCTCTCCACGCGCCTGGGGGTGACGTGGGCGGGAATCCTCTTCATCGCCGCGATGGCGCAGACGCTCGTCTACCTGCAGACGCGAAACGAGACCGTGGAGGAGGCGGACGCCTCGTACCAGATGATCGCCAAGGCGATCGAAGTGGGCCAGACGCAGATCGGCCCCGAGGGCTGGAAAGACCCGAAAGTGCTGGCCGACTACACCGCGGCGCTCGGCGTGCGCGGCCTGCGCGACATCAAGGTCGTGGACGAGAGCGGCAAGCCGGTCTTCCCCGAGATGCCACCGGCCGTTACCGCGAAAAGGAGGCCCAGGAAACCCGAGATGCCGAAGGACGTCATCATCTCCGGCTTCATCGGCTCGGGGCCCACGAACCGCAGCCTCGTCGTTCCGATCGTCATCGACGGCAAGCTCCGCGGACACGTCGAGATCGCCTACAACCTCGAGAACATCAGGTCGCAGCTCGCCGACAACTTCCGGCGCAGACTCTTCGCTCTTCTGGGGGTCTTCGCGCTCGGCCTCGCCGTGATGCTCGTCCTCACGCGGAACGCGACGCGTCCGCTCGACGAGCTCGCGGACGGCGCCGCGCAGGTCGCCGAGGGGCGGCTCGACGTGACCGTCCCGGTCGACCGCGACGACGAGGTCGGCCGACTCGCCTCTGTCTTCAATTACATGACCGAGAGGCTGCGGGAGAGGCAGGAGCTGGAGGTGCGGCTCGCGGGCGCCGAGAAGCGCGCCGAGATCGGCCATCTCGCGTCCGGCCTCGCGCACGAGATCAAGAACCCGCTGAACGCGCTGTCGCTCGGACTCGACGTCCTCCGCCGCCGCCACCGCCCGGCCGAAGAGGGAGCCGCCGGGGAGTATGCCGCCCGCATCGAGGCCATGCGCGAGGAGATCAACCGCCTCGCCGCCCTCACGAACAACTTCCTCGCGTACGGCCGGCCGCTCACTCTGGCGCTCGCGCCGACGGACGTCGGCAGAATCGTCCAACACACGCTCGCGGATCTCGCCGAGACCGCCGCTCAGGCCCACGTCACGATCGACGAGCGCCTCCCGGCTTCCAGCCCCATGCTCTCGGGGGACGCGAACCTCCTGAAATCCGCGATCTGGAATCTCGTGCAGAACGGAATCCAGTCGATGGAGAGAAACGGAGGGAGCCTCACGGTGAGCCTCTTCTGCGAGAACCCGCCCGAGGAGGCCGGCCCGCGCCTCGTTGTCTCCTGCGAGGATGAAGGGCCGGGGATCCCCGAGGCCGACGTCCCGCGCCTCTTCGACCCCTATTTCTCGAAGAAGGAAGGCGGCGTGGGGCTCGGTCTCGCGATGGTCAAGCGCATCGTCGAGGAGCACGGCGGAAAGGTGACCGCGAAAAACAGGGCGGACGGCCGCACGGGAGCGATCTTCCGCATCTCGCTGCCCGTGGCCGCCTGAGAGGTAATCTCCACCCGATGAGCACCAAGGAGCCGAAGGCCTCTCTCCTCGTCGTCGACGACGAGAAGAATCAGCGCGAGTCGCTCGCGATGATCCTCGAGGACGAGGGTTATCGCGTGACGGCCGCGGCCGACGGCCGCGAAGCCCTCGCGAAGGCCGCGGAGATCCGCCCCGAGGTCGTTCTGACGGACCTCAAGATGCCGGGCCTCACCGGCATGGACGTCGTGAAGAGCCTCAGCTCGCTCGCGGACGGGCCGCTCGCCCCGAAAGTGATCCTCGTGACGGCGCACGGCTCGGTCGAGCGCGCGCGCGAAGCGCACCACCTCGGCGCCTTCGATTACATGTCGAAGCCCGTCGTCGCGGACGAGCTGCTCTTCCGCGTGGAGCGCGCCGTCGAGGCGTTCCGGCTCGCGGAGAAGGCGATCCGCCTCGAAAGGCGCCTGAAGCACGACGGGCTCGAGGCCATCGTCGGCGAGAGCGCGTCGATGCGCGACCTCTTCCGCCTCGTCGAGAAGATCGCGCCCACGAACTCCACGGTTCTCATCCGCGGCGAATCGGGCACGGGCAAGGAGCTCGTCGCGCGCGCGATTCACGCGCGCTCGCACCGTTCCGGCAAGCCCTTTTTCGCCCTGAACTGCGCGGCCATCCCGGAGACCCTCCTCGAGAGCGAGCTCTTCGGACACGAGAGGGGCTCTTTCACGGGGGCCGACGCGCGTAAGATCGGCCTCTTCGAGGCGGCGACCGGCTCGACACTCTTCCTCGACGAGATCGGCGATCTCTCGCTTCCCCTTCAGGGGAAGATCCTGCGGGCGCTGCAGGAGAAGGAAGTCAAGCGCGTCGGCGGAACGGAGACGGTGCCTGTGGACGTGCGCGTCGTGGCGGCCACGAACCGCGACCTCGAGAGCATGATGAAGTCCGGGCAGTTCCGCGAGGATCTTTTCTACCGCCTCAACGTGATTCCCGTCGACCTTCCGCCGCTCCGCGAGCGCGCCTCCGACATCAAGGCCCTCGTGGGTCGCTTCCTCGAGAAGGCGAACGCGTCGCACGGCACCGCGGTGAACAGCGTCTCGCCCGAGGCGATGGACCTCCTCGTGCGACACCCATGGCCGGGAAACGTGCGCCAGCTCGAGAGCCTCGTCGAGCGCGCCGTGCTCCTCTGCGAGGGAAACGTCATCGGCCCCCAGGATCTCCCCGCCGACGTGCGGCTGCGCACGGCTCCGTTCGCGCGCCCGTACGGCTTCGACATCCCCATCGAAGGCATCGACATCGAGGAATTCGAGCGGCAGCTCATCGTCCAGGCGATGGAGAAGTCCAGCTGGGTCATCGCGAAAGCGGCGCGCCTCCTCGGCCTGACGTATCGAACGCTCCAGTACCGCCTCGAGAAGCTCGGGCTCAAGAAACCGGCCTGACGGGCCCGCCGGGACCGTCCATTTGGACGGATCACTCGACCGAATGGTGCGGCCCTCTCTGCTCGTCGGTCCGAAAAGAGCGGCAGATGAGGGCCTCGAACGCCAAAACGACAGAGTTTTCGTTCAAGGAGGCGACCGTGTGGCCCCGGCCAGACCGGGCACGCCTCGTGCACGCAAGAGAGCAAATGTCGGGCTTTGTCCTCATTCTCGCACTCCTCGTCGCCCCCGAGGACGCTTCGAAATCTCCCGCCGCATCCTCCGCGACGGCGTCGAAGGTCGCGACGGCGGCTCCCTCGAAGACGATCGTAGGGGAGATCGTGTGGGTCGACCTGGCGTCGCGTCTCGTCCTCGTGCGCGAGTCGGTGAAGTCGACGGCCGTCAAGGGCAAGCCCGCCGTCCGCGAGACGGTCGCCCTCGCGATCGCGCCCGACGTCCCCGTCATCCGCGGCAAGAAGCCTTCGACGCTTGCCGAGCTCAAGCCGAATGACCACGTCGTGGCGCGTTACCTGCCGACCCCCGAGGGCTCGAAGGCCGTTTCGGTGCGGGTGGCGGACGCCACGCCACGAGCGCCTCTCTACCCGTTGGCCGGGACCCCCGCCGGCGGCGAGACGAACTGATCCTTCGACGCTAGACTCCCCGGCATGGAATCCTCAGCCGCGCCCAAGGTCCGCTTCCGGACGACAGAAGGAGCGGTCCTTTCCACCGCGGACGTCGTCTCGAGAGGAAACGGGCTGCCGGTCCTCCTCGCATTCTTCAAGACGAGCTGCCCCATCTGCCAGCTCACGTGGCCCTACCTCGAGCGCCTTCATCGGGCTTACGGAGGAAAGGCCGTCCACGTCGTGGGCGTCTCGCAGAACGACACGGGCTCGAGCCGCGCGTACTACGCGCAGCATGGCGGTGCGACGTTCGACCTGCTGCTCGATCCGGAGCCCGCGTTCGCCGCGTCGAACGCGTTCGACGTCGAGTCGGTTCCACACCTCGTGCTCCTGTCGCCCGAGGGCCTGGTCGAGGACGTCTTCGCCGGCTGGTCGAAAGCCCGGATGGAGGCGCTCGGCGCGCGGTTCGCGGCGAAGAACGTCCCGTTCGCACCGCTCGTCCCGCCGGGCGATCCGGTGCGAGACTTCGCGCCCGGGTGACTGGGCCGCAACCGGTGACCCGGGCGGTCACCTTCGAAAGCGGCCCTTCGTGAAACGCAGGCTCTTCTCGGCGTCAGGAAACCGGAAAGGACCCCGGTCGCGTAATCTTCCCAAGGAGCAACATGCCGGAACGTCCCACGACTCTCGGTGAGCTGATCACGGCAGGCTACGAGCCGAAGTCCGTCAAGGACGAGGTGCGCGACAACCTCATCGCGAAGCTGAAGAAGGGGGAGAACGTCTTTCCCGGCATCCTCGGGTACGAGAAGACCGTCCTCCCTGCGCTCCAGAACGCGATCCTCGCGCGGCACGACATCATCCTCCTCGGCCTTCGCGGACAGGCCAAGACTCGAATCCTGCGTTCGCTCGTGAACCTCCTCGACGAGGAGATCCCCGTCATCGTGGGCTCGGAGCTGAACGAGTCGCCCTTCACGCCGTTCACCGCCTTCGGCCGCCGCATGGCCGCGAGCGTCGGAAGGGACATGCCCATCGCCTGGCTTCCACGCGAGGCCCGCTATCGCGAAAAGCTCGCGACGCCGGACGTCACGATCGCCGACCTCATCGGCGACGTCGACCCCGTGAAAGCGGCCACGCTCCGGAAGACGTTCGCCGACGAGGATGTCATCCACTACGGCATCGTGCCGCGCACGAACCGCGGCATTTTTGCCATCAACGAGCTGCCCGACCTGCAGCCGCGCATCCAGGTCGGCCTCCTGAACATCCTCGAGGAGCGGGACCTGCAGATCCGCGGATTCCCGCTGCGAATCCCTCTCGACATCCTCATGGTGTTCTCCGCGAACCCCGAGGACTACACGAACCGCGGCAACATCATCACGCCGCTCAAGGACCGCATCGCGTCCCAGATCCTCACGCACTACCCCGCCGACGCGAAGACGGCCTCGGCCATCACGGATCAGGAATCGTGGACCGATCGCGAAACGCACGGCGTCACGGTGCTCCTCGGGGACGAGGTCAAGCTCCTCGTCGAGGAGATCGCGTTCGTAGCACGCCGGAGCGAGCTCGTGGACCAGTCCTCGGGCGTCTCGGCGCGCCTCGCGATCGCCGCTCGCGAGCTGCTCGTCTCGAATCTCGAGCGCCGCGCGCTGAAGACGGGCGAGAGCGTCGTCGCGCCGCGCCTCGTCGACTTCTTCGCGACGCTTCCCGCGATCACGGGCAAGGTCGAGATGGTGTTCGAGGGCGAGCAGCAGGGCTCCGAGATCGTCGCCAAGAAACTCATCGGCGACGCCGTGAAAGCGCTCTTCGAAGCGAAATTCCCGCCCGTGGAGGGCCCCCGTGCCCGAGCCGAGAGCCGGCGCCGGCCGCGCAGCGGCGAGCTGGACGAGGACGATCCGGGCGGCCCGACGACGCTCGAGCGCGCTGAGGCCCGCCGAGGCATGGCGGCCGCAGCGGCCCCGGGCCCGTACGACGACATCGTCGGGGCCTTCACCGGCGACAAGAAGATCATCCTCTCCGACGACACGCCGTTCTCCGAGCACCTGAAGACGCTCGAATCGGTGCAGGGCCTCTCGGACTTCGTCCTCAAGCACGCGAAGCCGCGCGACCACTTCGAGCGGGCGTTCCTCATGGAGCTCGTCCTGGAGGGCCTCGTCCAGAATCTCCGCATCGCGCGCGAGGACCTCGACTCGACGGTCACATACGCCGAGCTCGCGAAGTTCAATTTGATGCGCAGCCGGGGCTGACGTAATCCCTCAGGCCCCCAGTCCGTCCGATCGTTCGTGTCGACGGACTCCGTGCCGGCGATGAGCCGCCTCTCCGAGCGACTCTTCCTTCGACGCCTGGTCTCGGGACTCAGTCCCTTCCGCGTCCTCGCGCGGAAGAGCAAGCGGTTCCGGACCGGCGTCGTCTCCGCGTTGTTCGTCCTTCTCGCCGCCGTCGACCTCGTCACGCGCCCGGACTTCTCGTTCCTCTCGTTCTATCTCCTGCCGGTCCTACTCGCCGCGTGGTACCTCGGGCCACGCGAGGGGCTTCTCGTCTCCCTCGCGAGTGTCGCCGTCTTCGTCGTGGACGACCTCGTCGCGGAGCGGCACTACTCGCACGCGATGGTCCCGCTCTGGAACCACGGCGCCGAGTTCGCCTTTTTCGTCTTTTTCTCGTGGCTCGTCGGAACGCTCCACGCTGCATTCGAGCGCGAGGCCGCGGCGCGCGCCGAACGCCTCGAGCACGACCTCGCGGTCGCGAGCGAGGTGCAAACTGCGCTGCTCCCGCCCCGGTGGCAGGACGGGCCGACCTACAGCGCCGCGGCGGAATGCCGGCAGGCGTTCGGTGTGGGCGGGGACGCGTGGGACGTCGCGCCGCTCGGCGGAGACGCCGTGTCGGTCACGGTGGCCGACGTGTCCGGCAAGGGGATTTCCGCGGCGCTTCTCATGGCATCGTTCCTCGGATCCCTCCGCAGCCTTCTTCCGGCGAGCGCGGGACGTCTCGACGTCCTCGCCGCCGAGCTCTCGGAGCGGCTGCGGGCGGCCGCTCCCGAGACGCGCTTCGTCACGGCCTTTCTCGGCGTCGCCGAGAACGGCTCCCTGCGCTACGTGAACGCAGGCCACGAAGCCGGACTCCTGGTTCCTCCCACGGGCCGCGGAGATCCGCGGCCGCTCCCGTCCACCGGGCCCGCCCTCGGACTCCTGCCCGGCGCGCGTTTCCGGGAGGAGCGCGTTCCGCTGCCCCCGGGTGCGATGCTCGTCCTCTACACGGACGGCCTGACCGAGTGCGAGAACCCCGAGGGCGTCGAGCTGGGCCGCGAGCGTGTCGCCAGGCTCGTCGCCACGGCGGCCGGCGAGGCGCCGGAAAGAATCGTGTCCCTCCTCATCGGCGCTGCCGAGGCGTACGCGGCCGGCGCCCCGCTGCAGGACGACGTGACGATTCTCTGCCTTTCTCGGAAGGGCGCGTCAGGCGCGCCGGCGTAGCCGCTCGAGCACGGGGAACGCGCCGGCCGGCAGGCTCGCGAGGCGGGCGAGGCCCGTCGTCGCGCGCACTTCGCCGGTGTCCGTGATGAGAGCGCCCTCGATGCCCGGCGTCCGCTCGAGGAGGTCGAATCCCGGGTCGGGGCCGAGGAGCATGGCGAGCGTCGTGAAGCGCCCCGCCTCGAAGGCCGTTTGTGCCACGGCCGTGGCCGACGCGACTCCGCGCGCGGGCCAGCCCGTCGTGGCGTCGAGGATGTGGTGATAGCGCACACCGTCTTTCACGAAGCCGCGCTCGTAGTCGCCGGACGTCGCGATGCCCGCGTCCCCCCGGAGGTTCAGAGCGAACGCGATTTTTCCCTCGCGGCGCGGGTGCGCAATCCCCACGCGCCACGGCCGCCCATCACCCCGGCTCCCCACGGTGCGGACGTCGCCGGCGAACTCGACGAACGCGGAGGAGACACCGGCCTCTCGGAGCATCTCGGCAGTGCGGTCCACCGCATACTCCTTGCCGACTCCGCCGAGGTCGATCTCCATGCCCGGCTTCTTCAGGAAGACCGTGCCGCCCTTCCGCGAAACGGCCGCGCCCGAAACGAGCGGCAGGAGCGCCGAGACCTCTTCCCGAGAAGGGACCCGCTGCGCCTTGAAGTCCCATGCCTTCCTCAGAACTCCGACCGTGGGGTCGAACCGGCCACCGGACTCTCTCCAGAGCTCCAGCGCGGCGCCGACGAGAAAGTCGGTCTCGCCGTCCACGGCGACGGGAGTCCGGCCTGCGTCGCGGTTGATCGCCGAGACGACGCTCGTCTCGAGGAAGCGTGAGAATTTCACCTCGACGCGGAGCGCCTCGTTCTCGACGGCCCGCGCGAGCGCCTCGGCGGCTGCGCGTCCACGGCAGTCGACGAAGCGCACGACGGCGCGCCCGCCCATGAGGGCGAAGCGCGTCGTGTAGAGGGCGGGACCCTCGCCGTCGCTCAGTAGCGCCACGTGAAGCCGGCGGAGATCGTCGTGACGGAGAGATCCGCGGCCGAGACCGTCGCGGAGCCCGCCGGGCTCGCCTTCGTCGCGGCCTTCGAGACCGTGATCGAATCCCTGCCGGCCTGCGACTGAAGCGTGAATCCGAGGTTCACGTCGAGCGAGTCGCTCACCTTGTGCGTGACCGCAAGACCGCCGAGGATGCTCGAGAACGCCGCGAGGCGGTAGTCCGCCGACATGAACTCCCGCTTCGCAACGAACGAGTTCCCCCAGAAGGAGGCGGCCGTCTGCGTGTAGAGGCGCACGGTCGGCGAGACGAGCCAGTCCTCGTTCAAACGGTGGTCGTAAACGACCTCGAGCGTGTGCGCCTTCACCGACCAGTCGTCCCAGTAATAGCGGTACGTCGCCTTGAGCGCGCCGCCCCAGAGGTAGTAGTGCCCGTACTTCCCGACGACGGTCCGGCGCTGGCGTCTGTCGGGGCGGTGGTCCGGCATCTCGACGAAGTTGTCGGGCGTTCCGACCGGAACGATCTTGTAAGGGTCGTCGAGGTAGCCCGAGAGCTTCATGAGCGAGGCCGAAAGGTCGAAGAGGTTCCGCTCGTCGAGGATCCACGTCCAGCCGAGCGCGTAGCCCTGCTCCTTCTTCGGCAGTTGGAGGCTGTTCGTGACCGGGGCGACGATGTCGCTCGCGAAATTCAGGCCGCCGTGCAGCGTTCCGCGCCCGCCCGCGAACGTCCACGCGTCCGACAGGCCGAAGCTCCGGGCCGTGTAGTCGTTCTCTTTCGAGTACGACACGTCGATCGAGGGCACCTGCGACCCGAACTTCCGGCCCCAGGCGAGGCCAACCGATTTGCGCTGATCGTTGTACGAGGCCTGCGGGAGGTTGCCGCCCGCCGTCGTGCGGCCGGAAGCCGACGTCGTCACGTCCACCGACGGATAGCCGCCCGTCGGCGAAGCGCCCGAGATCGTGTCGTAGCCGAGGAGAAGGTCGAGCGTCCCCCATGCGTCGCCGAGGTCGTTGTGGACGTTGACGAACGGGTTGATGACTTCCGTCCTTCCGCCCGACTCCTTGTAGAAGAGCAGCCGCGCGTCGATCTGAGACTGCGCCTGCGCCCCGTGCGCCGCGAGCGCTCCGGCGCCGGCCGCCAGGAGCGGGAAGGATGGGCGGCGCGAGTCCCCGCGGGCGCGGCGTCGGGCACGGCGAAGAGCCCGGCGGAGAGCGCGCTCAGTTGCAGCCACATCCGCCTCCCGCTGCTCCGCCGTTGCCGGCGGCCGCTTCCTTGCTCGCGTGGATGTGCTCGCGCAGGACCTGAGTGAGCTTGTCGCCGTCGAGATTCATGATCGGGTCCGCGAGGTAGCCGCGCTGCCAGGCCTTGACGCCGCCCGTCGCCCGGACGGAATGGGCCACGTGGACGCCCGCGTCCGCGCCGAGCGTCCCGCCCGCGAGGAGCGTCACGACCGCGGCCTCCACCTTCGCGTGCACGGCCGCCCCGCCGCCCTCGAAGCGCGCCGCGATGCGCCCCTGCCGGTCGAGGACGAACGTCGTCGGCATCGCGACGACGTTGAAGGCCTCGCCGGCCTGCCCGGACGCGTCCCTCAGGATCGTGAAGTCGACGGGCACGGCGTTCAGGAACGCGATGATCGCGTCGTCGTTCGCCTCGAGCGTGAGGCCGAGGACGCGCAACCCCTGTTTTTCGTATTTCCGCTGGAGGGCGTCTAGCGCCGGGAAGCTCGTCCGGCACGGCACGCACCACGGCGCCCAGAAGTCGAGGACGACGACGTTTCCCTTGAGGGACTCGAGCGAGAACGGCGTCTCGTTCATCTGCCGCAGCCGCACGGCCGGAGCCTGCTCGGCACGAAGCGGTCCGGCGAAGACACCAATGGCGAGAACGACGACGCGAAGTCGTTTCAAGGTCACATCTCCTGTCGGCGCACGCACGTTGCAAGAGCAATACCTTGACAGTGCGTCTCAGGATTTGGACGGGCGGTCTCCCGCCGCTTACCGGTTCACCGGCCCCAGGTACTTGTCCAGCCAGTCTAGGATTTCCTTGATGAGGGCCGGGGTCCTCGGCAGGACGTGGCCGCTTTCGAAGACGGAGTGGCGCTTGTCTTTCTCCGGAGTCCCGAGGAGCCGGAACATCGGAAGCTGCGCCGTCTCGTAAGGGTGCGCGAAATCGTATCGCCCGGTGACGAGAAGAACCGGAATCCTGACGCGCGGGGCGAAGTTGATCGGCTCGATCTCGGGCGGCGAGCGGACCAGCCGGAATCCTCCCGATATGAAAACGGCCGTCTTGAAGCGGTCCTCGACGGCGACGAGGTTGACACCGTCGATCGCGCCGAGGCTCTGGCCGTAGAACGCGAGGCGGTTGCGGTCGACGTCCGGCCGGGTCTCCAGGAAGTCGAGCGTTCGCCCCAGGTCCCTCGACCATTCAATCACGCGATCACGATAGAAGTTCGGGCCCGACGCCGCCCTCTCGACGTGCCGTTCGTACGTGTCCTTGTAAACCGGATAGCAAAGCGCGCGGCCGCTCCGGATGACGAAATCGACGTCCTGCATGTCCATGTCCGCGCTCGACCGGGTGTTCACCGCCTGGGTGCTCGGAAAGTAGACGACGGTCTGGTAGGGCGGCCGGGCGTTTTTCGGCAGGAAGAGAAAGGCGGGGACTCTCTCGTTGCCGTAGGCCGCCAGAAAGCTGACCTTCTGCCTTCGCCAGTAGGGGAAGTCCTCCTCCGCAACCTCGATCCTTGCGTCGAGAGGTGTGCGGTCGTACGCGTAGAGGCTCTTGTACGTGCGGAACACGTCGTCGGCGACCGGCTGTTCCTTGTTGTAATCGCGGGTCATTGCGGGGATGGAGGCCAGGAGCGCGTCGGAAGGCGGACTGGCATACCGGACGCAGCGGAACCCGTAGCCCGCCGACCGATCGAAGGGATCCTGCGCGTCCGGTTCGCGGAACATGTAGTTCGGCTCCGTCGAGGCGCCGCCGAGGATGTACCGGCGGCGGTCGGTCTCGTTCCAGCACCACTCCTTGACGTTTCCCGCCATGTCGTAGTTCCCGAACGGGCTCAAGCCCTGATAGGTCCCGGCGGGCGCCGGACCCTTCCCGCTGAAATTCGACAGGCGCAGGATCTCCGAGAAGATGCCGATGCCAGCGGCCTTGTACCAGTGGTAGACCGTCGGAAGACTCTTGCCGGCGTACTCGGCATAGGCCGCGGCCTCGTACCAACTCACGCCGTCCACAGGTAAGTTTTCGCGCCCCTCCGGAAAGCTCCCGAGCTCCCACGTGGCGGGACCCGGCCGGCCCGTGACGTCGCGGAACCGCCCGACGGCTTCCTCGAACGGGATCTCCCGGCCTCCGCGAATGAACGGCTGCTTCCAGTACTGGCTTTTGATGTATCCGCCCGCGTCCACGAACTCCTTGAACTGGCGGTTCGTGACCTCGTGCTTGTCCAGCCAGAAATCGTCCAGGGTCACGGCGCTCAGGCTGCGCAAGTTGAAGGGTCCGCCCGGGACGCGGACCATGCCGGCCGGCACGGCCGATTTGGGGTCCAGCCGAAGCGTCAGACCTGCAGGCTGCGTCGTCGCCTCGACCGTCTGAAAACCCTTCATCGTGATCTTCAACCGGTAGTAAGCAAAGGGCAGCCGGATCTCGAGGGGTGTCTTCCCGGCCGGAATCCAGTCGAGAGAAACGTCCAGATAGGGCTTGAACGAGACTTCTGCACCCGGCGGCTCGGTCGCTATCGGGAACGCGCTCCAGTTCTCGCGGCGCAGCCGCGCGACGTCCTCGGGGACATCACGCTCCGCTTGCCGGGCGAGACGAATGGCGGCGCCGAACTTCTCCTGATCGACGAGCCGCGAGATCTCGGGCAGCGTCACGTCGCGGACGCGCTGCAGACGGGAGGCGCGTACGACTCGCCACGCAGCGACGCCGCCGGCGAGGAGGACGAGAGAGAGGACGGGGATGAGGAATCCCGGACTCGCGAGCGGCGACCGGCCTCGCGCAATCGATGCGGCCCCGGCCCTCTTCAGCTCAGCGAGCTCCTCCTCGACCTCGCCGGCTGAGGGGAAGCGGTCCTCGGGACGCTTCTCGAGGCAGCGGCTCACGATCCGCTCGAGCTTTACGGGAACGTCCGGACGCACCGACCGGATCGGCGGCGGAGAATCGCGGAGGATCGCCGTCAAGGTCTGGAGATGAGAGTCCCCCTCGAACGGCCGGCGGCCGGCGAGCATCTCGTAGAGCACGGCGCCCAGAGAAAAGACGTCGGAGCGCGCGTCCACCGGCCGTCCATCCGCCTGCTCCGGCGACATGTACGCGACCGTGCCCAGGATCGCTCCTTGCCGCGTGCGCTCCACGAGGGACGCGGCCGTCGCGGTCGAGTCGGACGTCACGAGCAGGCCACCGGCATCCCGCTCGACGAGCTTGGCGAGGCCGAAATCGAGAACCTTGACGCGTGCCCCCCGTCCGACGATGACGTTGGCCGGCTTCACGTCGCGGTGGACGATGCCGGCTGCGTGTGCGGCACCGAGCGCCGAGGAGATCTGGTCGCCGTAGTCGATCGCCTCTTGAACCTGCAGGCCCTCCTTCCGAATGATCCGGTCGAGAGGAGTTCCCTCGACGTATTCCATGACGATGAAGTCGACCCCTCCGTCGGAATCGATGTCGTGGATCGTGACGATGTGCGGGTGATTCAGGGCCGAGGCGGCCTTCGCTTCGCGCACGAAGCGCCACTTTCGTTCGGGGTCCCCGACGGTGTCCGGCCGAAGCAGCTTGATGGCGACCGCGCGGTCCAGGCGGGTGTCGAGAGCGCGGTAGACGACACCCATGCCGCCCTCGCCGATCTTCTCGAGGATCCGGTAGTGGGAGAGAGACGTCCCGATCATCCCCGCTGAGCATACCGGCCGGCGGTAGACTTCGCGCCATGCCGAATCTCACACGCCGCGACATTCTCGGCGCCGCCGCGGCCTCCGCGGCCGCGCTCGCCCTCCCGCGCTTCCTCTCCGCTGCCGACGATCTTTCCGCGATCTACGCCGAGATAGGGCGTCGCCACGGCGAGGCCCTCAAGCGCCTGCAGGACTGGATCCGGGTCCCCTCGATCGCCGCCGAAAACCGCGGTGCGAACGAGGGATGCGCGCTGATGATCCGGCTCCTGAAGGACGCCGGCTTCCAGAATGCCGTCCGGGCCGACACGGGCGGAAAGCCGGGCGTTTTCGCGGCCCTCGACGCGGGCGCGAGGCGCACCGTGGGCGTTTATTTCATGTACGACGTGAAGCAGGCCGATCCCGCGGAGTGGTCGTCGCCGCCGTTCGACGCGGCGCTCGTCGACAAGCCGGGCTTCGGCAAGGTGATCGTGGGCCGCGGCGCGGTGAACCAGAAAGGGCCGGAGTCCGCGTTCCTCGCCGCGCTTCACGCCATTCGCGGCGCGGGAAAGAAAGTGCCGGTCAACCTCGTACTCGTCGCCGAGGGCGAGGAGGAGATCGGCTCGCCCCACATTCCGGAGATCGTCCGGAAGCCCGAGGTTCTCGCCGCGCTCGGCAAGACCATGGGCGTCTTCATGCCGTCTGCGAGCCAGGACCCCGACGGCTCCGTCGCGGTCTCGCTCGGAGCAAAGGGCGTCGTCGAATGCGAGCTCGTCTCGAGCGGCGCGAAGTGGGGCCGCGGCCCGACGAAGGACGTCCATTCCGGGAACCGCGCGCGTCTCGACAGCCCCGCCTTCCACCTCGTCCAGGCCCTCGCGACGCTCGTGAATGCCGACGGGGACCCCGCGATCGACGGCTTCGCCGCGGCCGCGAAGCCGCCGAGCCTGGCCCAGGCGGCGATTCTCGATGCGGCCGCGAAGCGGCTCGACGAGGCCACCGCGAAGAAGATGCTCGGCGCCTCGCGCTGGTCTCACGACGCTTCCTGGCGCGAGTCGCTCGAGCGCCTCGCCTTCTCGCCGACCGTGAACATCGAGGGCCTCGTCGGCGGCTACACCGGACCCGGCGGCAAGACGCTGACCCCGAACAAGGCCGTCGCGAAGCTGGATCTTCGTCTCGTGCCCGACATGACGTTCGACGGCGCGATCGCCGCGCTGAAAGCTCACCTCGCGAAGAGGGGCTTCGGCGACATCGAGGTCAACGTCTCCGGCGGCTACGACCCCACCGAGACGCCCGCGGACGCGCCGCTCCTCCGCGCGCAGATCGCGCTCCTGAAGCGAGACGGCCTCGACCCGCTCCTCTGGGTGCGGAACGCGGGCTCGTACCCCGGATACGTCTTCACGGGCGAGCCTCTCAAGCTGGCCTCGGGCCACTTCGGCCTCGGCCACGGCAGCGGCGCGCACGCGCCGGACGAGTACTACGTGATCGAGTCCTCGAACCCGAAGGTGTCGGGCTACGACGGCGCGGTGCGCTCCTTCGTGGACTACCTCTACGAGCTGGCGGAGGTCCGCTGACGCTTCGGGTCACAGGCGCCACGATCCCGCGCGCCACGGAGCGGTTCGACTCCAAGAGACCGCGCGACGGCGCGATGGCGCTCGTCGGCGCCATATCGTTCCTCTACGTCGCCATTCGGGCCGCGCGCGTCCCGATCGTCCACGACGAGGCCGTCAGCTACCTCTATTTCGTCGGGCGCTCGTTCGGCACGATTCTCTCGATCCACACCGTCGAGCCCGTGAACAATCACGTCCTCAACTCGCTCCTCGCGCGACTCGCCGTGCTCACGTTCGGACCTTCGGAGTGGGCCCTGCGGCTCCCGAACGTCCTCGCGTTCGGCGTCTTCCTCGCTTGCGGAGCGGCCTTCTTCCGCCGGTTCTCCAGCGCCGCGTCGAGCCTCTGCGGTTTCCTTCTCTTCTCGGCGAATCCCTTCGCCCTCGAGTTCTTCGCCCTTTCGCGGGGGTACGGGCTCGCGCTGGCCCTTCTCTCGGCCGCTCTCCTGCAATTCGTCCGGGCCGAGGAAAGACCGGACTTGGCGCTCCGGCGGCTCCTCGTCGGCGGCCTGTACGCGTTTCTAGCCGTGCTCGCGAATCTGGCGTTCCTCCTGCCCGTCCTCGCGCTCCTGGTCGTTTCGGCCGCGCGCAACCGGAAAGAGCTTCGACGCTGGGCGCCCCCTCTCGCGGTCGCGCCTCTCCTCGTCGCAGCGGTCCTCGGCCCGCGAATCGTGGCCCTCAGACGAGCCGGACAGTTCTACGTGGGGGGATCGAAGGGGTTCTTCGCCGACACGGTCGGCTCGCTCGTGCGGGTCACGGCCGAGGCCTCGGGGGGCGGCTTCTTCGCGATCGCCGCGGCGGGCGGCGTTGCCGCCGCTCTCCTCGCTCTCTGTCTCGTCGGAGCGCTCGTGCCCTCAGGCGCGGGAGGGCGGAGAGTCGGCCAGATCGCGGGTTCGACTCTCGTCCTCGCGGCGGCCGGCTCCGTGGCCCAGCACGCCATGGTCGGGACACCTTATCTGGAGGACCGGACGGCGATGTTCTTCCTGCCCCTCCTCGCGTTGAGCGCTGCGGGCGGACTCGACGCCCTGGCGGCGGCTCCGGGGCGCGCCCTGCGGATCGCGGGACACGCTCTCGCCGTCACGCTCGCGGGGATCGCCGCGTTTTCGTCGATCCGCTCCGCGAATTTCGACCACACGACGATCTGGCGCTACGACGCGGATGTGCGCCGCGTCCTGGACGACCTCACGGGCCTTCACGAAAAAGGCCTCGAACGCGTCCGGCTCGGGGGCGACCGCGTCTTCGGGCCCGCGCTGAGCTTCTACCGCGAGACCCGGGGGCTTGCCTGGCTCGAGCCGATCGTTCGCAACGATCCGCTGGACCTTTGCAACGTCGTTCTCACATCCGGGTACGAACGCATTCCCGTCCCGCGAGGTGAGTTCTTCGAAGCCCGCGGCTATCCGCTTTCAGGCAGCGTTCTTCTGGTGCGCATCCGCCCCGCTGGATCGGGCGAGCCGGCCCGGGAAGACGTGCGCCTGACCGGCTCGATCGACGCGCCCGCGGAAGGCGAGACGGTGGCGGACGACCTCCGGGTCCGCGGCTGGGCACGCGTTCCCGGAGAGGATCTGCGCGTGACCATCAGCCTCGACGGCGCGGAGCGCAAAGCTACGCGCGTCTCTCGCGTCCCGCGTCCGGACGTTGCCGCCGCCATTCCCTCTCTCGGCGACTGCTCGGGCGCAGGATACGAGACGGCGATTCCGTTTCGGCCCGGCGACGAGGGGCGGCACATGATCGAGGTCGTCTTCACGAGCGCGGACGGCCGTGAAAGACATTACCCGGTGCGCTTTTTCGTCTGGAAGAAGCGCTGACGCCGCGGCGATTCCGGCTTCCCGAGCGCGCTGAGGACGTCGATCTCAGCGGGCCGGGCCCGACGCGACGATCTCGATCGTCCGCGGCGGGTAGACGCGGCGGCGGTCGCCGGCCTGGAACACCACCGTCAGGAGGTGGCGGCCCGGCGCCACCTTCGGCGAGAGGAGGACTTCCCAGCCCGCGGCGCTCGGGTCGCCGATCGCCGGGATGACGGCCGCGACGTCGCGTCTGGGTCTTCGCGTCACGGGCGTCTCCTCGAGGAGGTGGCCGTCGAGGCGGAACTCGACCGGGTCCACGCGCCCGCCGCCGCGCTCCTGACACCACCCACGAGCGCGGAACGGCGGCGTCACGCGCGCACCCTCGACGGGCTCGTCGATCGAGGCGGGAATCCCGTCGTCGTTGCGATACGCCGGAGCAGGAGCGACAGCGTGCGCCACGATGCGGAATCCGTCGAGCACCGTCCGGCCGCGCCGGGACGAGATCGTGAACAGCAGCTCCGACGTGTCGGGGACCGCCGCGAAGGACATGGCCTGGGCGCGGTCCGCGACGACCTGCACGCGGCGCACGGCGGCGGCGGTCTTGATCTCGATCTCGGCCGGACCACCAGCCGCGATTCCCGTGAACGCGACGTCTGCCGGGCCCGCGGAGAGGACGGAAAGCGCCGTCCCTTCCGGCAGCTCGACCCGGCCGTGCAGCTGCCAGCCCGGCCGCGTGACGGATGGCGCGAAGATTCCTGAACCCGCCCGCCCCTCGAAGACGAACGTGCGCAGGTACCGGCCGCGCGAGATGCGGGAGAGGCGGGGATCGTCGAAGGCGAAGGTGCGCTTGGGCGCGAGACCGAACGGCACTCCGTCGGAGCTGACGAGGACTGCGCTCGGGGAAATCTGCAGCGGGACGAGCTCGTCCACGACATGTGCCCCGCCGCGGAAGTACTCGTCGGCGTGCGCACGCAGCGTCGGCGTCACGAAGACGTCGCGCGCTGCGAGCCCTTCGGACCTCAGGGCCTTCATCACGGCGACGGACGGGCTCGGGCGCGACGCGACTTCGACCACCGCGGGCGTGCCCAGGGCCGCGAAGGCGGCGAGGAGGAGCACGGCCGCCGCGGGAGCGGCGATCCTCCCGCCGCGGCGGCGCGACGCCCATTCGAGCGCGAGAGCGGCGAGCGCACACGGAGCCCCCCAGAACGCCAGGGCGTAACGCGGCGCCGAGTCCGTCGAGAGGACACCGAGCGTGAGGGCCGTGACGGGAGTGAAGACGAGCAGGATCAGCCCGGCCTTCCGCCGCTCGACGAGGGCGCCCACGAAGCCCAGCGCGAGAAACGCCATCGTGAGCTCCTCGTGCCCGACCGGGTCCAGCCACCACCGCTTCCAGAACCGGGCCGTGATGAGGTCGCGGGCCTTTGGCCTGTCGTACTGCGTCACGTACTTCATCTGCCCGTCGAACCGGGTCTTCCAGACCGCGAAGCCGCCGGAGCTCCGGAAGACCGGAATCCAGACCGCGGCCGAGACGAGGACGCCCGCGAGGACCGCGAGGAGGAGCAGCCGTGCGCGGCGCTCGCGCCGGAACACGAGCGCCGCCGCCACGGCTGCCGCCGGGAGGAGCGCGAGGCCCACCTGCGGGCGGACCCCCGCCGCGAGAGCCGTCAACGCGGCGGCGAAGACGAGGTTCCGTCCGCCCTTTCCCGCGATCGCACGGACGAGGAACAGCGACGCGAACAGCGCGGCCGCGGCCCCCGGCCCGTCCGAGAGGGGTCGCACACCGTGCAGCCAGACGGACGGCGTGAGCGCATAGAAGAGTGATCCGGCGAGGGCCCAGGCGCGCCGCGAGCCGAGCTCGCGGAGGAGGAGGTAGAGGGCCAGGACCGAGAGATACCCGCCGAGCGCGCCTGCGAGGGCCGTCGCGCGGAACGGCTCGACGCCCAGCGCGCGGATCCCCTGCCCGAGCCGGATGAACACCGGGTAGCCCGGCGCGTGCGGATGGTTCACGCGGACGTCGAGGCCGTCTCGCACGCCCTCCATGAAGAGGACCTCGTCCCATTCCCACGGGTCGGGAGCGAGCGTCGCGAGGCGCACAACCGCGAGGACGACGAACGCGGCGACGACGAGGATTCTCTCGCGGCGGGGCGCGGGGCTCACGGACATGAGGATGTGCGGAGCATACGCATTCGGAACCGCGTCGATATCATCCCGTCCGTGGGCGCCGAATCCAGGATCCGGACGCGTGCGTTCGGGCGCGAGGCGCTGGTGTGCCTCGCGTTCCTCGGTCTGACCGCCGTCATGACGTGGCCGTGGGTTCTCCACGTGCGCGATCACTGCTCGGACACCGGAGATCCCTATCTCGTGTCATGGACTCTCTGGTGGGATTTTCACCAGACGTTTCACGATCCCCTCCACCTCTTCGACGGCAACGTCTCTTACCCGATGAAGTACAGCCTCGCGTTCAGCGAGCACAACTACGGCATCGCGCTGCCGTTCTTCCCGCTCCTCGCGCTCGGCGTGCGCCCGCTCACCGTGCACGGCCTCGCAACCCTGTTCGGCTTCGCCTTCTCGGGCTATGGCGCGTTCCGGCTCGGGCGCACGCTGACGGGCTCGACGGGCGCGGCATGGGTGACCGGCGTCGCCTTCGCATTCGTGCCGTACCGCATCGCCCAGCTGCCGCACCTTCCGTACCTTTTCACGGTCTGGATTCCGATCCTCATCGAGGCCTTCGTTCTCTTCCTGCGCGAAAGAACGCCGAAGCGAGCGGTGTGGTTCGGAATCGCCTTCTTCCTGAACGGCCTCTCGGTCGTCCACTGGCTGATCCTGACCCTCATCCCGCTCCTCGCCACAGGCTTCGCGCTCGGGTTCAGGAATGACGCGGTGCAGGACCGGGCGGGGTTGAAGCGCGGCGCTCTCGCGCTCGGAATCGCGGGATTCGCGCTCCTCCCTTTCCTTTTGCCCTATCAAAAGGCCGCGATGCTCTACGGCTTCACGCGCGGCACACCCGAGACTCTCGCGCTTTCCGCCCTGCCAAGGGACTGGCTCAACATGGATGTGTGGAATCGGACATGGCGAGGCTTCACCGCGTGGCCCGCGCCAAACGAGCGCCGACTGTTTCCGGGGCTGCTGCTGCTCCTGCTCCCGCTCGCGGCGGTTCTCCTTTCGCGCGCCGCACCGAACGAACCCGCGCCGCCGAGTCCGGCACCGCGGTTCGATCCGCGCGTCCTCCGCTCTCTCCCCTGGCTGGACGGGATCTCGGTCGTCGCGGGCACACTCGCACTTTTCGCCGCGAGTCCGGCCGGCATCCACATCCGCCTCGGAGGCAAGGAGGTCTTCAGGGCCACGGAGTCGCCGCGCGCGCTCGCGGTCCTCGCCGTCGCGCTCTTCGCGCGGTGGTGGATCGCCTACCCGAAAGCGATGCCCTTCGTGCGCGGGCGGAACCTCCCGCAAAGCCTGCGTCTCCTCCACCGGCCCGAGGCGATCCTCGTCGGCGGCATCTGGGCCGTTCTCGGCTTTTTCGGCTCTCTCGGCATGAACTTCCCGTTCCACCGCGTGCTCTTCGAGGCGGTTTTTCTCTTTCGCAGCGTGCGCGTTCCCGCACGCTGGGCCGTGATCGCGTACCTCGGCCTCGCGGTCCTCGCGGGTGCCGGGGCTCTTGCCCTCGCCGAGGCGTGGCGCCGGCGCCGGCCCGGGACGCGCGCGGCGGTGCTCGTCTTCGCCCTCGCCGGCCTCGGCCTCCTCTTCGAGGACCGGGCCGCGCCGCTCGAGCTCATCCGCGGCGAGGCCGATCCGGATGAGGCCACGCTCTTCCTCGCGAAGACCCCGATGAAGGGCGGCCTCGTCGAGCTCCCGTCAGGCACCCCGGACCATGGCAACTACCGCGCCATGCTCCGCGCCGCGGATCACGGAAAGCCTCTCGTCACCGCCGTCTCGGGCTTCGCCTCTCCCATCGTGACGCGCATCGAGGAGGACGAGAGGAAGAAGCCGATTCCCGACGAGCTCCTCGACTTCCTCGAGAGCATTCCGACGTCCTACATTCTCGTGCGCGACTCGTGGCTGTCGCCCGAGATGCGCGGCCCGCACCGCGAGTGGCTCGCGCGAGGGATGGCTTCGGGACGCCTGCTGTTCGTGAATCGCTTCGACCGCCGCCTGCGGAACGAGCTGTACGCCGTCGTCAGGAACGAGCCGGAAGCGAAAGCGCTCGGCTCGCTCCCGTGGACGCCGCCGGGCGGGTCCCCGTCTTCCGGGGTGCTCTATCGCGAGGACGTGACCCTCACAGGCTCCATCGACGAGCCCGCTCAAGGCGCCGTCGTGACGGGCGCGCTCGCGGTGCGCGGCTGGGCCCGCACGAGCGACGAGGACCTTCACGTCATCGTCACGATCGACGGAGAGGAGCGCAAGTTCACGAAGGGCGAGCGCGTGCCCCGCCGGGACGTCCAGGCCGTTCTGCCGTACCTCGGCGATTGCCGGACAGCCGGCTACGAGACGACGTTCCCGTTCGAGGCCGGCGACGAAGGCACGCACGAGATTCAGGTGCTCTTCCGGGCCGCCGACGGCCGGCAGCGCCACTACCCGCCGCGGAGATTCACCTGGAACCGGTGAAGCGTGGGGCACGCGAGGCCGGCGTCCTCCTCGTCTTCGTCGCCCTGACGATCGTCATGACGTGGCCGTGGGCGGCCCACATGCGCGACACGTCGTTCGACCCGGGCGATTCGTACCTGATGTCCTGGACCCTCGCGTGGGATTTCCATCAGACGTTCCACGATCCGCTCCACCTCTTCGACTCGAACAACTTCTTCCCGTACCGGTACACGCTCGCGCTCTCCGAGCACCTGTGGGGCATCGCGCTGCTCTTTTTCCCGGCGTTCGCCGCCGGCCTTCCACCGCTCACCGTGCACGGCCTCGCCATGCTCTTCGGGTTCGCGTTCAGCGGCTACGGCGCGTTCCGTCTCGCGCGCACACTCACCGGCTCGACGGCTGCGGCATGGGTCTCCGGCATCGCGTTCGCCTTCGTCCCCTATCGCTTCCACCACATTCCGCACCTTCCTTACGTCTTCGCGGGCTGGATGCCGCTCTTCGCCGAGGCCGTCGTCCTTTTCGCGCGCCGTCGGTCGTGGCCGCGCGCAGCCTGGCTCGGCCTGACGTTCTTCATGAGCGGCGTCTCGAGCATTCACTGGTTCCTCCTCGGCTCTGTTCCCACGGCCGTCATGGCGGCGATCCTGTTTACCAAGGATCCTCTCGCGCGACGCGCGTGGCGCCGGGCTGCGGTCGCCGTCGGCGCCGCATCGCTTGCCCTCCTGCCTTTTTTCCTGCCGTACCAGCGCGCTCGATCGCTTTATGGGCTCGAGCGCGGGTCCGCCGAGGCGACCTTCTACTCCGCGCGGCCGATTCACTGGCTCACCCCGGATTTCAATCTGAAGCTCTGGCGCGGCATGGGGCAGAGTCCCGGGCGCCCCGAGTTCTGCCTCTTCCCCGGCTTTCTCCTGCTGGCCCTGGCAACCCTCGGGATCCTTCTCTATTTCCGGAAACGTTCGGAGGCCGGCACCGTAGGCCTCCTTTTCGCCGGTCTCGGCCTCGTGGGGTCATTCGGCATGTCGACCCCCTTTCACTGGCTGCTCTTCCACCTGTTCCCGCCTTTTCACGCGATCCGGGCGCCCGTTCGCTGGGCGATGGTGGCCGACCTGGGCCTCGCCGTCCTCGCGGGCCTCGCGGTCGCCGCCCTCGTCGAGACGTGGTCGCGGCGCGCGTCGAAGGCCTTCGGATTCGGGATCGCGGCGTGTCTCTGTGCGGCCCTTCTCTTCGAGGATCGCGTCGCGCCGATGTACCTTCACCGCGGTGAGCCGGACCCGGATCCGCTCACGCGGTTCCTCAAGGAGACGCCGATGGCGGGCGGACTCTACGAGCTGCCTGACGCGTTCGGAGAGACGAATTGCCTTCACTTGCTGCGCGCAGCCGATCACTGGAAGCCGCTCGTCAACGGCTATTCGGGTTTCCAGATGCCACTTGCTCAGGGCTTGCACGACCTTCTCGCCGGGGGAAAGACCAGGGAGCTTCTCGACGCGCTCGAGGCCGTACCCGTCTCGTACGTGACCATGAGACAGGGGCTCATGACGCCAGAGCAGCGCACGACCGCGGCGGGGCTCGTCGAGGCCGGCCTCGCGTCGCACCGGCTCCTCTACGTCCGCCGCTTCCTACCCGACGACGAACTCTATGCGGTCGTCAAGATCGAGCCGGGCGCGAAACAGCTCGAAGGCGCGCCCATGGCCAACGAGCCCGGAGAGTCCGCTGGGACGAAGGGGGTGGAGTTGACCGGCTCGATCGACGAGCCGGCCGCGGAAGCGACCGTGACTGGAAATCTCACTGTGCGCGGCTGGGCGCGCATTCCTGGCCGAGACCTCGACGTGACTGTTCTCATCGACCGGGCTCGGCGCGTCCCACTCCGCGAGGGACGTCTCCCGCGCGCCGACGTGCAAGCCGCCGTTCCGAGTCTCGGAGATTGCAGGACCGCCGGCTACGAGCGTGTCTTCGCTTTTCAGCCCGGTGACGAGGGCTGGCACGAGCTCTCGGTCGTCTTCCACGGTGCGGACGACCGCGTGCGCCAGTACCCGTCGCAGACGTTCTCCTGGAAGAAGGGGCCCTAGAGTCGCGCGCGGCTTTCCTCGCTCCAAAGAAGCTCGCGAAGGAAAGCCGGACGGGACAGCTCGCCCCGCGAGAGCTTGTCAAGGTAGAACGTCTCTCCATTCGCGTCCGCCGCCCGTCCGAAGACCCGCTCGTACGCGAGATGGACGAAGGCGCGGTCTTCGCTCCGCTGCCCCTCGGCGAGGATCTCTTTGGCGCGCGCGGCCTCGCCCGGCGCCGATTCCCCCGGGAGAAGCGCGGCGCCCGGGACCGTCGCGGGCGGCGGAGCCGGGAACTTCAAGCTCGAGAGCAGCTCCCGGACGAAGAGCCGGGTACCGTCGGGATGGCCCTCGACGAGCGCCAGATGATGGCGGAGCGCCCCCACGTCGGCCTCGAAACCCAGGATGGTTCTGAACCCGAGGGCGACCGCGTCCGGCGGAAGACGTCCCTCGAGCGGGGGCGCCGCGGCCGCCACCAACTCGAAGAAGCTCCCCGTCCGCGGTGCTTCTCCGAGGCGCATGAAGATCTCGCACGCCGCGAACCAGGGGATCTCGGGCACGAACGGGCGATAGAGATCCAGGAAGCCGCGGGAGGTCGTGAGGGTGTCGAGGAGCGCGGCGCGATCCTCGAGTCGCTTCTCCAGGATGGAGGTGTGAAACGCGCGTCCCGCGTCGTCGAGATCGGTTCCGAGGAGGGCGCGAGACGCCTCGATGACGAACTTGGCCGGGTCTGTCGCGGAGAGCCTCTGCACGAGACCGAGAAGATAGGGTCGCAAAGATTCGGCCCCGTCCCGGATCTTCGCGGCGTCTTCCTCCGGACTCTTCGACCTGAGGCGCCGAAGGAGGGATGCGAGAAGAGGCACGTCCCACCCCCGGGGCCGGACGGACACGGCCGCACCGTCTCCCGCTTTGCGCGCCGTGACCCAGTGGTAGTGGCCTTCGGCTCCCCATTCGTCCACGACCAAGAAGGGTGTGCTCGCGAGGAGCGCGCGCACGTCCTTCGGCGAAAACTTGACGCCCTGGTACGTGTCGGGCCCGTCCTTCGAGTGTTTCCACCACCACCGCCCGTCCACCTGAAAACGAAACACTCCTCCCGGTTTCAGGACGCGCGCGGCCTCCTCCACGTAGCGGCGGATCGGCGCGCGATCCGGAATGTGCTGGAAAACGATGAAGGAGAAGACGAAATCGAGGCAGGCATTCGGGAGGAACGCGAAGGCGCCGTCCGTGAGCTCGGTTCTCACGTTCGGCGAGCCCGCCGCGTAGGTCTTCGACTTCTCGATCATGACCGGCGAGATATCCACGCCGTGCACGACCGCCACACGCCCGGCGAGCGGAACGAGAAGCCGCCCGACGCCGCACCCGATCTCGAGGACCTCGGCCGACCGCTCGAGCACGATGCCGTCGAGGACGATCCCCTCGAGGTCCTGCTCGCCCGAGGCGCGAAACGCCTCTTCGCTGCCCGCGTGCCCGGTCGCGATGTGGAGCTTGTGATCCTCCGAGGCGCGCCGGTCCCAGTCGCTGCGCATGCGGGAGAGGACGTCGGACACCTTCGCCATCCGCCTCGAAGATAGCATTCGCGTAAGGGCCCCGGTTTCTCGACGTCCCTTCCCGCCGATCTGCCGTAGCATGAGCGCGTGGACTATCGGTACGGCGAGCTGCCGCTCGATCTCCTCCAGTCGCTCCTGACGTACGAAGAGCTTCTGAAGCTCTTCCTCGACCTCGTCTCGCGCCTCGGGGGCGACGTCGAGCAGGCGATGCAGTGGATGAAGGAGCTGCAGCGCCGCGGGCTCATCGGTCCGAACGTCGACCTCGAGGCGTTTCGCGCCGCGCTCGAGAAACAGGGAATCGTCGGGCGCGACAGCGAGGGAAATCTCATGCTCCTCGGCTCCGGGGAGCGCCGCATCCGCCGCAACGCACTCGAAGAGATCTTCACCTCGCTTCAGAAGGCGGGGCCGGGCCTCCACTCGATCCCGCGCGCGGGCACGGGCTCGGAGCCGCTCCCCGAGACGCGCCCGTACGAGTTCGGCGACGACGTGGCGCGCCTCGACGGCATCCGCACGGTGGCGAACGCCGCGCGACGCGACCCCGACGACCTCGCGCTCCGGCCGGACGACTTCGAGGTCTTCGACGTCGAGCACCAAAGCGCCTGCGCGACCGCGATCGCGATCGACGTCTCGCACTCGATGATCCTCTACGGCGAGGACCGCTTCACGCCCGCGAAGAAGGTCGCGCTCGCGCTGACGGAGCTGATCCTCCAGAAATACCCGAAGGACACGATCGACATCGTGCTCTTCGGCGACGAGGCGAGGCCCGTCCCCCTCGAGGAGCTGAGCAAGGCGCAGGTCGGGCCGTTCCACACGAACACGAAGGCCGGACTCGGGGTCTCGCGGCAGCTCCTCATGCGGCGCCGCTCGCGCAACCGCCAGATCTTCATGATCACCGACGGTAAGCCCTCGTGCATCCACGAGGGCGGGCGCCTCTACAAGAATCCGTTCGGCCTCGACCTGAAGATCGTGAACCGCACGCTCGAGGAGGCCGAGAAGCTGCGGCGAGACGACATCCAGCTCACGACGTTCATGATCGCGACGGACCCGGCTCTCGTGGATTTCGTCGACACTCTCACGAAAGTCGCGCGGGGCCGCGCATATTACGCGTCGCCCACCGATCTCGCGTCGTTCGTGTTCCGGGACTACATCCGGAACAGGAAGAAGCTCTTCAAGTGACGCTCGTCTGGATGGCGGGGGCCGCAGGGTTTTTCTTGCTGGCGACCGGTGCGTTCGTTCTCACGACAAGGATCGTTGCCAGGCGGAAAGGACGAATTTTCCTGGATGGGTTGGGAGGGGTCGTGCGAATCGGAACGCCGTGCCTCCTGGCCTCCGGCCCCCTTTCCCTTCTAAGAAATTCCGAATCTCCTGGCGGCGCCAGAGGCGCACTCGTCCCCGGCACCGTCGCCCTGACTCCGGCCGGTCTCCTATGGGAAGCGCTGTGGGGCCGCTCGGGCTCTTACTCATTCGAAGAAATACAACGAATCGAAACCGACGACCGGACACAGGCGCAGAGAGGGTTCTTCCGAAGCAAAGTTCTTCGCGTCACCGCGACGAGTGGCGAGGTCGTGGAGTTCGTGCTGTCCCCCGGCCACGCTTGGGAGTGGCGGCAAGCCCTCGGGGAGTGGACGGCGAAGAAAGGCGTGATCGCGGGAGCCGCCGCGGGCTGAATCCTCCGCGTTTTTCCTACTCCGGCAGGAACGGCACGGCTCGCGCCGCAAGGCGCGGCGGGAGACGGCGGGCGATCGCCCTTCGGATATCGCCGGGGTTCGTGCGCAGCGTCAGGTGCGTGAAGACGATGACCTCGTTCTCGAAGAGGTCCGCCCGCTCCGCGATCTCGTCGAGGTGGAGGTGCTTCCACTTCTCCGAGCGGTCGCGGTCGCTCTCCTCCACGAAGGAGCACTCGAGGAGGAGCACCTTCGCGCTGAAGAACGACCGCGGCGCGCGCGCGAAGATTCCGGCGCCCGTGTCGCCCGAGTAGGCGACGAGCGGAATCGCGACCTTCCCCGCCACGGCCTCGCCGCGCGCAGCGGCGTCACGGATCTCTTCCGGGGGATGGCCCGCAAGATCCTCCCGCAGGCGGTTGCGGATCTCGGATGCGACGAAGCCGAGCGTCGGGACGCGGTGGTCCGTCTCGAAGGCCTCGACTTCGAGATCGCGCCGGAGGCTCACGCGCGCGCCGCTCTCCATGGCTTCGACACGCGCGTCGTACCGCACGGCTTCCAGGGCCTCGTGAAGCGCCAGGAGCTTCGTCCACGCGGGGACCGCGGCCGGATGCGTCCGGGCTGTGCCTCCGGGCAGGCGTAGAAGCCTTCGCTGGGAGCACCAGTACGCGAGGCCGGCGCAGTGGTCGAGGTGCGCATGCGAGAGGAAGACGCTCGGCACGGAGACGAGCGCGGTGGGTGCGCGCCCGAGGTCGAACGCAAGATGCAGCGTGGGCAGGTGAAACCACGTCTCGCGCCCCGCCACCGAGACGCCCCGGACGGGCAGACCCGCCCACGTGGCCTCGATCCGCCGCTCCCGAGCCTCGGGACTCACGGGCGCAGGATACGCTGTCGTCCTATACTTCCTTCTTCCCCGGGAAAGCACGGAGGGGGGGCCATGGCGCTGTTCAACCATGCAACGAAGGAGTTGACGGCCAAGATCGTCTACTACGGTCCCGGGCTGTGCGGAAAAACCAGCAATCTCAAAATGCTCCATCAGCGGCTCGAGCGCGGCGCGGGCAAGCTGCTGTCGCTTTCCACGGCGCAGGACCGCACGATCTACTTCGACCTTCTCCCGATCGAGCTCGGGAACATCAAGGGCTACACGGTGCGCTTCCAGGTGTGCACCGTTCCCGGACAGGTCTTCTACAACGAGACGCGCAAGATCGTCCTGCGCGGCGTGGACGGCCTCGTCTTCGTCGTCGACTCGCAGTGGTCGATGCTGTCCCACAACCTCGAGTGCTTTCAGAACCTCAAGGAGAATCTCCACGAGGAGAAGATCCTCCTCGAAACGCTGCCGGTCGTGGTCCAGTACAACAAGCGCGACCTGCCGAGCGCGCTCTCGGTCGAGGCACTGCAGGATTCGCTCGGCTTCCACTCGTATCCGTTCGTGGAGACGGTGGCCTCCGAGGGCACCGGCGTGATCGAGACGTTCAAGCTCGTCTCCAAGCTCACGTTCGTCGATCTCCTCCGCCGCCTGCAGCGGGGCTGGCAGCCGCCGGCCGCGCCCGCCGCGGATCTCGCGGAGGCTCCTGCCGCCGCCGTCGCCGCGACGCCGCCCGCTCCGCCTCCCGAGATCCCGGCGCCGGCGCCGACGATCGCCGTGGAGGAGCCCGTTCTCGCCACAGGTTCGAGCGCGAGCGAGTCCGAGAGCCGCGAGGAGCCGCCGGACGAGGGAGGCGAAGTCTGGGTCGTCCCGTCCGCGGAAGGGCAGTTTCCCGAGCTCACGGACGACTCGACAGGTTCGTCGACCGCTCCCGCGGTGGAGTCTCCGCCGACCGCCGAGGCGCAAGCGCCCACCCCGCCTGACGAGCCGGAGCCGGCGACTCTCGCGCCCGCAGTACTTTTGGCGGCTCTCGCGACCGCGCCTCCCTCGGCGCCCGCGCCCCCCCCACCGGATCTCGCTCCGCCCTCGCCTTCGCCCGCGTCTTCGCCCGGCATGTCCGCGTTCGGGAAGGCGTCCACGGTGGACGAAAAGCTCAATGCCATGCTCGCGGAAGCGCGTAAGTCCGCCGGGCGCGTGTCCGGAGCCTACCGCCGTCTCGAGACCCAGGAAGGGAGCACCCAGGAGATCCCCGCGCCCGACCTCACCGAGCGCCGCCTCGAGGACCTGATCGCCGGGCTCCGCACGGAGATGAGCGCCGAGATCGCCCGCCTGCGCGAGGAGCTCGCCGCCGCCCGAAGGGCCGCCTCGAGCGCCGAGAGCGCGGCGTTCGAAGCCGCCGAGCGCGCCCGCCGCCTGGAGGACGCCTTGCGGCAGGCCCTGCGCGGCCTCGCGAGCTGACGAGCCTCAGGACAACCGCTTCAGCGACGCGCCGGACGCGGACCTTTTCGAGAGCGCGAGGCGCAGCCCCTCGAGCTGCTTCTCGGAGAGCCCGACGAACTCCCCGCCGGCCCGGTACAGCAGATGGCGTCCGCCCTCGTCGTCGGAGGCGAATCCGCCGGCGCGACAGCGGGTGATCCGCACGAGGCCCGAGAACGGAACGCCGCCGAAGACCGCGCTGAGGTCGTAGGTCGAACCCGGGCGCAACGTCGAGGCGAGCTCGAGAAGAAGGCCCATCTCGGAGAGATTCAGGATCTCGATCGCGAGAGTCGACTTGAGGTGCCCGCGCGTCCCCTTCGCGAGAGAAGTGCGGGGCGAACGCCTTTTTTCTGTTACCACGTCGCCATGAGCTCCGGACCGGTCAGTTTACGGGACTGGGGATTCTGACGCGAGGAAGGGTGCAGGGAAACCCGGGCGGGGTTTCCCTGCAACATGACCGATGCTAGCGCGCCCCTCTCCGGTCGCGGGCGGAGCCCGCGGCGCGCTAGCTCGTCAGCGCCTCGAGAAAGCGCGGGTCCTCTCGCCAGCCCGGCCGGGCCGCCACGACGAGGTCGAGGAAGAACCGCCCGCCGAGCGCGCCTTCGAGTTCGAGGCGGGCCGCGGTGCCCGCTTCGCGCAGGAGGCGTCCGCCCGCGCCGAGGACGATGCCTTTGTGGCCGTCGCGGTCCACGACGACCGTCGCCTTGACGACCGTCAGGTTCTTCGCCTCGTCGCGTCTCCACTCCTCCACGAGGATCCCGAGGCCGTAGGGAATCTCCTCCCGCGTTCTCTCGAGGAACTTCTCGCGGATGATCTCGGCGGCGCGCGTTCTGGGATCCGCGGTCGTGAACGTCGAGCCCGGGAACATGTCCTCGCCCTCGGGAAGGTGGCGCCTCAGGGCAAGGACGAGCGCGGGGAGCCCCTCGCCGGTGAGCGCGGAGACGGGGACGATCTCCTCGAAGATCCCGGCCTCGCCAAGCGCCGCCATCCGCGGGAGAAGAGAGGCCTTCGAAACGCGGTCGATCTTGTTCAGGACGGCAATCCGCGGCGCCGGCGCTCGTGCGAGGAGGTCCAGCGCGAAGCGGTCTCCGCCTCCGGACGGCACGGACACGTCCACCACGAGCAGGCGGACATCTTCCTCACGGAGTGCTTCGAGGGCCTCGCCCATCATGACCTTGTTCAGACGGTGGAGCGGCTTGTGGAGACCCGGCGTGTCGACGAACACGATCTGGCCTTCCGGGTCCGTCCGCACTCCGAGGAGTCGCCGCCGCGTCGTCTGCGGCTTGTCCGAGACGATCGCGACCTTGGTCCCGACGAGCGCGTTCAGGAGCGTGGACTTTCCGGCGTTCGGACGTCCGACGACGGCGACCGTGCCGGACCGCCGGGCCGCGTTCACGGCTCCGGTTTCCTTCCCTGCTTCGCGGGGTCTTCGTAACTCACGCGCACGCGGTGGATCCGCCGGCGGTCGGCCTCCTCGACGAGAAAGACGAGGCCGGCCTCGTGCGCGGTCTCGCCCGCCTTTGGAATGCGCCCGAGGCGCTCGGAGACGAGGCCGGCCACGGTCTCGTATTCGTCGGAAGGAAACGTCACGCCGAAGAGACTTGCGATCTCCGGCACCCTCACGCGTCCCGCCACCGAGTACGAGCCGTCCTCCTGCGCGACGACCGGAGGCTGCTCGTCCTCGTGCTCGTCCGCGATCTCTCCGACGAGCTCCTCGACGAGGTCCTCGAGCGTCACGAGACCCGTGACGGCCCCGTACTCGTCGACGACGACGGCGAGCGGCTGGCGCCGGCGGCGAAAGTCGGACAGAAGCGTCGCGACCGTCTGCGTCTCGGGCGCGAAGAAGACCTGGCGGGCGATGGGGCGTGCCGTCGCCGGCGGGTCCGGTCCGCGCAGCACCGTGAAGACGTCCTTGACGTGGACGACGCCGACGGGTTTGTCGATCGAGCCTTCGACGAGCGGCAGGCGCGTGAACTTCGTCTTCACGAAGAGATCCGCCACCTCGCTCAGCGGCGCGTCCGCCTCGGCGAACACGATGTCGGGCCGCGACGTCATGACCTCGCCTATGGTGCGATCTCCGAAGTCCACGGCGCGGGTGACGAGCTCCTCCTCGTGCTTCTCGAGAAGCCCCTCCTCCCGCGCGACGTCCAGGAGCGCACGCACCTCGGCATCCTTCGTCGCCTCCTCCTTCTCCGGCGCCGGCACGGCGTGCGCCTCGGCCTCGTCGGTTTCCTTCTCGACGAGGCGCGAGAGCACCGGGTAGAGCGGCGCCGCGAGGAAGTCCACGGCCGGAATGACCCAGGAGAAAGACTGCAGGAGCGCGTCTCCGCCGCGGCGGGCGACCCAGCGGATGACGAGGCTTTCCGCGACGATCCACCCGAGGAGGATGACGACCGCGGAGAGGAGCCACGGCTCGCCGACGCCGAGGGCGGCAAGTGCCGATCCGAGGCAGAGGAGCCCTCCGAGGACGGCGCCCTGCGCCGTGAGCCGGACGGCGATTCGCGAAACGCGCACGTGTTCGGAGGCAAGGAGCGTCCCGAAACGCGACGGGTTCGCCTCGAGAAGGGCCTTACGACGGAGAACCGAGAGGTTCTCGAGCGCCTGCGCGAAACCCGAAAAGAGAACGTAGATCACCGCGAAAAAGGCGGCGAAGAGGAGCGCGACGCCGGCCCCCACGGCGAACCCGATCACGGCACGCCGTCCGGTCCCTCGCCGAAGGCCGAAAGGAGGATCCGCCGCTGAAGCCGGAACATCGTGCCGCCGTCCTTTTCGTGATCGTAGCCGAGAAGATGGAGAAGGCCATGCGCCAGCAGAATCTGCACTTCACGCCCCAAGGCGTGCCCGCGGAGCCGGGCCTGCCGGGCCGCGCACGGCACGTCGATGACGACGTCGCCGAGAAACTCTCCGCGCCGCGCGGCCGCGCGGGCGGAGACCGCTTCGAAGGCCGGAAACGACAGAACGTCCGTGGAACGGTCGACGCGGCGGAAGCGGCGATTCAGCGTTTGCATGCGCCTGTCACCGCACAAAAGAATGGAAAGCCGTGCGCGCTGCGCGCGTGCTTCGAAAAGAAGACTGCGGGTCCAGCTTTCCACCCGGGCGCGCGGCGGAGCGCCGTTCACGCCGATCAGCACTTCGAACGCCGCGGACGCGCCGGCGGTCCCGGCGCGCACGTCTCCCCTCTTACCCTTCAAAGAAAAATCTCCTGAGGAAAACCGAGCCGCTACTCGCGCGCCGGGGCGAGAGGTCTGCCGTAGCCGTTCCCGTTGCCGTGACCGTTCCCGTTCGCGGCTGCCGCATCGTCGGCCTTCTGTTTCTCGAAGATCTCGTAAGCGTTCACGACCGACTGCACGATACGGTGGCGCACCACGTCGCGCTGGTCGAAGCGCACGAATTTCACGCCGTCGACGTTCGCGAGAACGCGGTCCGCCTCCTTGAGGCCCGAGATCTTCCCCTGCGGGAGGTCGATCTGCGTCACGTCGCCCGTGACGACGGCCTTGCTTCCGAACCCCAGGCGCGTGAGGAACATCTTCATCTGCTCGGACGTCGTGTTCTGGGCCTCGTCGAGGATGACGAACGCGTCGTTGAGCGTTCGGCCGCGCATGAAGGCGAGCGGCGCGACCTCGATGATGTTGCGCTCGAGCATGCGGCCGACCTTGTCGTATCCGAGAATATCGTAGAGCGCGTCGTGCAGGGGCCTGAGGTAGGGGTTCACCTTCTCGGCGAGGTCGCCCGGCAGGAACCCGAGCTTCTCGCCTGCTTCGACGGCGGGGCGGCAGAGCACGATGCGCTTGACGCTCTTCTCGAGCAGGGCCGCCGCGGCCATGGCGACGGCGAGGTAGGTCTTGCCCGTGCCCGCCGGCCCGATCGCGAAGACGATGTCGTGCTCGAGGATGGCCTGCAGGTACTCCTGCTGGCGCACGTTCCGGGGCGACACGACCTGCCGGAGAGCCGGTCCGACGGAGCGGTTCTCGAAGAAATCGACGAGCGACGTCGAGGGCTCTTCCTTCAGGATGCGGATCGCCGCCTCGAGGTCGGGCTTTTTCGGCGTGTACCCGCGCTCGATGAGCTTCGAGAACTCCGAGAGAAGCCGGGCCGCGAGCGCCGTGCTCTCCGGGTCGCCCGAGACGGAGACCTCGCGCCCGCGCGCGGCGATCTCGACACCGAAGGCGTCTTCGAGGAGCCGAAGGTTTTCGTCGTGGACACCGAAGAGCGCGCCGAGCCCCGCCTCGGGAAGGGTGAGCGGTATGGAGTCGGGTCGGATGTGAGTGCGCGCCTCCGGAGGGCATCTTAGCAGTCGCGTTCGCGGAGGGTCAATGGCCGGTGGCGTCGACCGCGGAGTTGCCTCTACAATCGCCTTGCCAGCGGAACCACAACCATCACGAGGAGGATGTCCGACCATGTATACGATCACCCGCCGCTACGCCCTGCTGTCGCTCGCATCGCTCTTCGCGCTCGCCGTCAGCGTTCCCGCCGCGGCCAGCTCCAAGAAGTTCACCGAGTCGGACGATGCGAAGGAGCGCGACGAACCCCAGGAGTACCTGAAGAACTACGACAAGCTGACGAAGGGGAAGGAGGCCGACTGGGTCTACTTCCCCGAAGGCGTGAACCTCAAGTCGTTCAAGACCGTCTCGCTGAAGACATGGGGCACCACGAACAAGCACTCGCGCAGCAAGCACGCGGCCGAGTCGGGCCCCGAATACCTGGAGCAGTGGATCAAGAGGTCCAAGAAGCTCGGCTGGGAGGTCGTGAAGGACGGTGGCGACCTGCGGATCGAGGGGAATGTCTTCAATGCCTGGGAGCCGAGCGGCGGCGCCCGCATGTGGGGTGGCTGGGCGGCGAATCCCGGCGTGGGGATGGAGCTCATCGCCAAGGACAAGTCGGGCAAGACGATCTTCGAGATCCGACACAAGGCGAAAGGCTCAACGATGGAGGATGCCGTCGAGAACGGCCTCGAGAACATCGTCAAGACGCTCGAGGTCGGGAAGTAAAGGAGATCTCCATGAAGAACGTACTTCGTCCGGTCGCTCTGGCCGCGCTCTTCGCCGCGGCGCCCCTCCTCGCCGAGGACAAGCCCATGGGCCCCCCGAAGCCCGCGCCCGAGATGGCCCAGCTCTCGTACCTCGCCGGCACGTGGAACTGCGCCGGGAAGACGTTTGCCTCGCCGTTCGGCCCGGAGCACGCGACCGTCGGGGTCGCTCACGCGCAGACGGCTCTGGACGGCTTCCGTCTCGTCATCCACTACGACGAGAAGAAGACTCCCGCGAGCGCGATGCCTTACCACGTCCTGCAGGTCATCGGCTACGACTCGGCGCAGAAGGCGTTCGACTCGGTCTGCTTCGACTCCGTGGGCGGGTCGTGCACGCAGACCTCGCAGGGGTGGAAGGGGAATGCCCTCGTTTTCGAAGGGACGGGTCTCATGATGGGGCAGAAGAGCGGCGCGCGCGACACCTTCACGAAGGTGAGCGAGACCGAGATGACGCACAAGGGCGAGGGGCAGGGCGCCGACGGCAAGTGGATGGCGATGGACGAGGAGACCTGCAAGAGGGCCGGGAAGTCGGGTAAAAAGTAGAAGTTCCCTGACGAATCAGGCGGCTTCGCTCGCCGAGTCCTTCAGGATTCGCCCGTCGTGCACCTCGATGACGCGGCTCGCCCTTCTCGCGAGGGTCATGTCGTGCGTGATGACGATGACCGTGCCTCCGGCGCTCCAAAGCTCCGTGAAGAGGCCCATGATGTCGCCGCCCGAGGTCGAGTCGAGATTTCCCGTGGGCTCGTCGGCGAGCAGCATGTCGGGCGTCATCGCGAGAGCCCGCGCGACCGCGACGCGCTGCATCTGGCCGCCCGACAGCTCCGTCGGCTTGTGATCGAGCCGGTCTCCGAGGCCGACCTTCGAGAGCAGCTCCGCGGCGCGCGCGCGGCGCGCCTTCGGGGGAACACCGCCGAACAGCATCGGCATCTCGACGTTCTCCTGGGCGGAGATCTGCGGGAGAAGGTTGAAGTTCTGGAAGACGAAGCCCACGCGGCGGTTCCTCACGTCCGCGAGCGCGTCCCGCGAAAGCCCCGCCACCCTCTCGCCGCCGAGCTCGTAGGCGCCGCTCGTGGGCGTGTCGAGGCAGCCGAGCAGGTTCATGAGCGTCGACTTGCCGGATCCGGACGGCCCCACGATCGCGACGAACTCGCCCTTCTTCACCGTGAAGCTCACGCCCTTCAGGGCTTCGACCTTCACCTTTCCCGTGTCGTAGACCTTGCGGATCCCGTCCATCACGATGATGTCGTCCGAAGCGGACCGGGGGGCGTCGAGGTTCCGGGACATGCCGTCTCCTCCTCCTTCTACTCGTAGCGCAGCGTCGCCGCCGGGTCGATCGAGGCGGCGCGCCGCGCGGGGAAGTACCCCGCGAGCAGACCGATCGCGCCGAGGATCGCCGCCGTCCCGACGGCGATGAGCGGTGACAGGGTGGGCCGGCCGAGGAACGCGAGCACGCGATTCGATCCGTCCGGAATGAGCCCGAGGCCGGTGACGATGAGGACCGCGATGACGAGGCCTGCGGCGCCCCCGACGAGCGTGTACACGAGCCCCTCGAGAACGAACGGCCACGTGATCCAGCGCGCCTTCGCTCCGAGCGCCATCTTCACGCCGATCTCCCGCGTCCGTTCCTTGACGACGGCGTACATGATGTTCGCGACGCCGATGCCGCCCACGAAGAGGGTCAGCACCCCGATGATTCCCAGGAAGATCTCGATGCCCAGGGAGACCCGCTGCCCGTTCCGTGACGTCTTGACGATGTTCCAGGTCGAGAGCGCCCGCTCGTCCGTGGGGTCGTAGCCGTACTTCGCGCCGAGGATCTCGTTCAGGCGCTTGAGCGCCCCCGCCATGTCGTCCGGCGTCCGCGACTGGATGACGAGCACGTTCAGCCGGTCCCGGCCGAAGATCGCCTTGAACGTCGTCCACGGAATCACGGCGTGGTTCTGGTCCGGCCCACCGTAGATGCCCATCTGAGTCTTGTGCTGCATCACGCCGATGACCGTGAACGGCGAGCTGTTCAGGAGGAGAGTCTTCCCGACGGGATCCTCCTTTCCGAAGACGTCCTTCGCCATCTCGTCGCCGAGAAAGACGACGCGGCGCTTCTCCGCTTCGTCCGCCTCGGTGAAGAAGCGCCCGCCCGCCTGTGGATAGTGCTTGCGGGTCTCGCCGTAGATCGTGTTCGTGCCGAGAACGCGCCCGTTGACGGTCTTGCGCCCGTACGTGATGGCGGTGCGCCACGACACGACCTCGCCGATGACGGCCGGGAGCTCCGGCATCCGGTCGGCCACGAACGACACGTCGTCCGTCGTGAGGCGGATCGGGCGGCCGGGCGGCATCCCCTTCCAGGGCTTCGACGTCTCGTTCGGCCACATGACGGCCAGGTTCTCGCCCGTCGACCGCCGGTTGCGGTCCATCTGCCGCTTCAGCCCTTCGCCGAACGACAGGAGGAGGAGGATCGCCACCGTGCCCCAGGCGATCGCGGCGATCGTCAGGGTCGCGCGCTTCTTCGCGAGCCGGGACGACTGCGTGAAGAGGGTCAGGACGACCGGAACGGTCCGCCCGCCCGTCACAGCTTCATCGCCACGACCGGATCCAGCCGTGACGCCTCGCGCGCCGGAAACCACCCGGCGAGCAGCCCGATGAGCCCGAGGATCCCGATCGTGATCGCCGCGACGAGAGGCGACACCTCGGGGACGCCGACGGAATCCGTGAAGCCGAGCTTCGGGAAGCCGGCGCAGATCCCGAAGGAGATCGCGAAGCCCACGAGTCCGCCCACCGCCGTCATGAGGAGCGTCTCGAGGAGAAACTGGGTGAGGATGAAACGCTGCTTCGCCCCGAGCGCCATCTTGATCCCGATCTCCTTCGTCCTTTCCTCGACGACGACGTTCATGATGTTCGAGACGCCGATGCCGCCCACGACGAGGGTGAGAGAGCCCACGATGCCGAGAAAGCCCGTGAACGCGAGCATGAACGTGTCGAAGAACTTGAACTGCCCCGTCGTGTCCCAGACCGCGAGCGCCTCCTTGTCCTTCGGGTCGAACTTCTTGCGCTTCCCGAGGATCTCCAGGATGCGGGCCGTCAGCGGCTCCGTCTCGAACGCGGACTTCGCCTGGTAGATGACGTTGTCCACGTACTTCTCGCCCGTGAGAGCGCGGTACGTCGTGCCCGGAATCGAAGCCCTGTCGTTGTCGCGGCCGGTGTAGCTCGAGTCCTGGAGCTTCGGCTTCAGGACTCCGATGACGAGAAACGGCGAGTTCCCCAGCATGACCGTCCTCCCGACGGGGTTCTCCTTCCCGAAGACGTTCTCGGCGAGCTTGTCGCCGAGGAAGAGGACGCGCCGCTGCTCGTCCATGTCCGTCGGGTCGATGAAGCGGCCGCCTTTCTGGGGAATGAGATTCCGCATCCGGCCGAACTCCGGCGAAACGCCCCCGACATCGACGGGCCACGTCTTGAGGTCGAGGTGGAGCTTCATCGAGGTGTCGTACTCGCTCGAGATGCCGGCGAGCCCGTCGGCTTCGCGGCGGATCGCGTCGATGTCCTCTTCCATGAGACGGATCCGCCGCCCCTTGCCGAGCCCCTGATAGGGAATCGACGTGAGGCCGGGCCACGCGATGCAGATGCGGTCCCCGAGGCCAGCCGTGTTCTTGATCATCTGCTTCTTGAGGCCGGTTCCGAAGGCCAGGAGCAGCGTCACGGCGACCGTCCCCCACACGATCCCGAACACGGTCAGGAACGTCCGCAGCTTCTGGCTGCGCACGTCGCGGAAGAGCTGGCGGAAGACTTCCTTGAGCGTCGTCACGTGTCGCGTTTCCTCAGGCCGTTTCGGTCTGCGAATTCTCTTAGACGGTGAAAGGGGGGGGCTAAGAAATCTCTTTCGGCGGCCGCTGAACCACTTTGTCGCCCTTGCTCAGGCCGCTCAGGATCTCGACGTTCATCCCGTCCGAGATCCCGAGCTTCACTTCGACCTTCTTCGGCTCGACCTTGCTGCCCTTCGCCTTCTCGTCCGGGATCTCGACGAAGGTCTTCTTGCCGCCGTCCTCGAAGAGGACCAGGCGCTCGGGGATCGTGAGGATGTCCTTCTTCTCCCGGATGATGAGGTCCGCGTTCGCCGAGTAGCCGGCCCTCAACGTGATCTTCGGGTTCGCGTTCAGCTCGATCTCGACGTCGAAGAGCGTCGCGCCCTCCTTCTGCTGCGCCTGCGGGGCGATGCGAGAGACCTTGCCCGTCACCACGTCCGTGGGGAGCGCTCCGACCTTGATCCGCGCCGGAAGGTCGACGTGGAGCTTGCCGACGTCGATCTCGTCAACCGTGCCCTTGAAGATGAGGTCCCCCATGTCGGCGACCGTCGCCATTTCGGTCCCCGGCTGATAGGAGGTCAGCGGAACGACCGGGTCGCCGGGGTTCACGGCGCGCGTCAGGATCGTACCGGCAGCCGGCGCCCGGATGATCGACTCGAAGCCGGTCGTCTCGGTCTTCGCGAGCCGCCCCTTTCGCGTGAGGTCGCGGCCCTGCTCGGCCTTGTTGAGGGCGACCTTCGCGAGCTCGAAGCTCTCCCGCTTCTGGTCGACGTCGGACTTCGGGAGGATGCCCTGACGGGACATCTCCTCGGATCGGGCGAAATCGAGCTGCGCGCGCTGGAACGTCGCGCGGGCGGAATCGACGGCGCGGTCCACCTCGGAGAGCTCGAGGGGTGTGGGGTCGGGCGCGATCTCGAACAGGGGATCCCCGGCCTTCACACGGTCGCCCACCTCGACGCGGCAGACCTTCACGATGCCCGAAATCTTGGATTTGACCGAGAACTTCTGGCGGGGCTGGATCTGGCCGACCGCCACGGCTTTCTCGGTGATCGAGCCGAGCTGCGCGTCGACGAGCTTCATGCCGCCGTCGGCTTTCTTTCCTCCGCGGCTGAAGGCGTAAACGCCCGTGGCGGCCCCCGCGAGAACGACCAGCGCGACCAGGGTTTTCAACAGCTTGCCCATGTCCGAAGCCTCCCGGGCGGTGCCCGATTTCCCTAGGTGTACGCCGCAAAGCCGGGAAGGTTCCTCTCCCATGGAACGGGACAAAACATGAAAGGGCGATTCGACGTATACCTCGGGAATAGGAGGCCCCTCTCGATGTCCAGAACGCTGCTTTCGAGGTGCGCGCGCGCCGCCGTCACGCTCGCGCTGCTCCTTCCCGTCCTGCCCCTTCCGGCGGAGCTCCCGCCCCTCATTTCACGCGACATCCTGTTCGGAAACCCCGAGCGCGCCCAGCCGCGGCTTTCGCCGGACGGACAGCGCCTGGCGTGGCTCGCGCCGGACAAGAAGAACGTCCTGCAGGTCTGGGTCAAGACCGTCGGCAAGGACGACGACAAGATGGTCACGGCCGACAAGAAGCGCGGCATCCGCCAGTACTTCTGGGCCCAGGACAACCGGACGCTCCTCTACCGGCAGGACAACGACGGAGACGAGAACTTCCACGTCTTCGGCGTGGATCTCGCCTCGGGCAACGTGCGCGATTTCACGCCGTTCCAGGGCGTCCAGGCCGACGTCGTCGACCTCAACCGCGACTTCCCCGACGAGGTCCTCATTCAGGCGAACGTCCGGAACCGCCAGCTCATGGACGTCCACCGCCTGAACCTGAAGACCGGCGCCCTCACGCTCGACACCGAGAACCCGGGCGACGTGGCGGGCTGGGGAACGGACGCGAAGTTCCAGGTGCGCGCCGCGCAGGTACAGACGCCCGACGGCGGCACCGAGATCCGCGTGCGCGACGACGTCAAGAGGCCGTGGAAGACTCTTCTCAAGGTCGGACCCGACGAGATTCTCGACTTCGAGGACTTCTCGCTCGACGGCAAGTCCGCGTTCCTCAAGAGCTCCATCGGCAGCGACACCGCGCGACTCGTCGAACGCAATCTCGCGACGGGAGCCGAGAAGGTGCTCGCCGTCTCTCCCGACGTGGACGCGGGTCCTGTCGTGATCCATCCGAAGACCCATGTCGCACAAGCCGTGTCCTTCGCCCCGGGGCGGGCCTCGTGGAAGGTGCTCGATCCGTCCGTTCAGGCTGATTTCGACGCCATCCCGAAGCTCCACACGGGCGACTTCACGATCGTGAACCGAACGACGGCCGACGACGCGTGGCTCGTCGCCTTCACGTCGGACAGGGGCCCGGTCACCTGGTACAAGTGGGATCGCGCGGCGAAGAAGGGGACCCTTCTCTTCTCCGCGCAGCCGAAGCTCGAGGGCCTGGCCCTCGCCGAGATGAAGCCCGTGGTGATCCGGTCTCGCGACGGGCTGAACCTGAACTCGTATCTGACGCTGCCCGCCGGCCTGCCGGCGCGAAACCTGCCCATGGTCCTCTTCGTTCACGGCGGGCCGTGGGGGCGCGACACCTGGGGTTACGACTCGTACGTGCAGTGGCTGGCGAACCGCGGCTACGCGGTCCTTCAGACGAACTACCGCGCTTCCACGGGCTACGGCAAGAAGTTCCTGAACGCAGGCAACCGGCAGTGGGGCCTGAAGATGCACGACGATCTCGTGGATGCCGTGGACTGGGCCGTCAAGGAGGGCATCGCGGATCCGAAGAAGGTCGCCATCATGGGCGGCTCCTACGGCGGATACGCGGCCCTCGCGGGCGTCACGTTCACCCCCGAAAAGTTCGCGTGCTCGGTCGACATCGTCGGACCGTCGAACATCAAGACGCTCATCGCCTCGATTCCCCCTTACTGGAAGCCGATTCGGGCCATGTTCGACGTGCGCATGGGAAACGTCGACGACCCGAAGGACGCGGAGCTGATCAAGAACGCCTCGCCGCTCTTCAAGGCCGACAAGATCGTCCGGCCGCTCCTGATCGGGCAGGGCGCGAACGACCCGCGCGTGAACGTGAAGGAGTCCGAGCAGATCGTCGACGCGATCGAAAAGAACAAGGGCAGCGTGACTTACGTCGTCTACTCCGACGAAGGCCATGGCTTCGCGCGCCCCGAGAACCGCATCGACTTCAACGCCCGGTCCGAGAAGTTCCTCGCGGGCTGCCTCGCGGGACGCTTCGAGCCGATGGAAGGAGACAGGATTCCAGGCTCGACGGCGGTCGTGAAGGTGGTCGGCAGGTAGCGGCTCCTCCTCCCCCGGTCCTCCGCAGGCCCCCGGGACGACGGGGGCCTCTTTTTCATGCCGGCTCAGCGCTCGATCGTTCTCTCGGGGAGCTTGACGCCTTCCGGCGTGTAGAGGACCTGCACGCAGGCCGTCGCGGACGTGGGATGGTGGTAAAGATACAGGTAATCGAATCCCCTGCCCTCGCGGAGCCTGAGGTCGGGCGGACGCATCGCGCTCGATCGATACATCCGAACGAACCCGGTGTCGAACGGCGGCGTCTGCGAGCACCCGCCGCGGAACTCGCGGATGTCCTCCGTCGGCGCCAGGACGCGCAGCTTCAGGCCCTGAACGACGATCTTCGCCTGCTCGGCGGTCATCGGCAGGAAGCAGGCCCCGGAGTTGAGCGTCCCGAACATCCGGCACCGGACGTCCTTCGGAAGGAGTCCCTGGCGCGCCAGCAGGATCTTGACGTCCCGGGCGAGATCTCCTCGCGCCCACAGATTCCACGCGACGCCGCAGCCCGTCCCGAGCGTCGCCGCGGCGACGAGAAGCGCGAGCGGCCTCAGGCGCCGGGATTCCACGCGGTGATCCTGCCGGCAAGGGCCGAAGCGGCGACGACGTACGGGCTTCCGAGATAGACGCGCCCCGGTCCGCTTCTCCCGGGGAAATTGCGGTTGATGGCGCTCACCGTGACCTCCCCGTCCCGCGTCGAAACCCCCGGCCCCGCGTTGATGCAGGCGCCGCAGCCGGGCTCGACGAGGCGGGCGCCGGCGCGCGAGAAGAGGTCGATATAGCCCTTCTCGCGGCACCACTCCTTCACGTCGCGGCTCCCGAACTGAATGTAGAAGGCGACGCCCGGCGCGACACGCTGCCCTCGTGCGAGTCCCTCCGCGAGAACCGCCGCGAGCATCTCCATGTCCTCGCGCTTGCCGGCCGTGCAGGACCCGGCATAGGCGATGTCGACGGAGACGGGGGTCGGGAGATCCGAGATCGCGACTCGGTTCCCCGGATCGCCGGGCAGCGCCACGCTCGGCGCGAGCGCGCCGACGTCGAGGACGAGCTCCGAATCGAACACCGCGTCCTCTCCGGACGCGAGGCCTTCGCAGCCACGTCGCGCCTCGGCGAGGGGAATTCCCCGCCGCTCGGAGAGGAATCGCGCCGTCGTCTCGTCTGGCGCAACGATGCCCGAGAACGCCCCCGCTTCGGCCGCCATGTTCGTGAGCGTGGCTCGCTCGTCCACGGAAAATGCCGCCACCGCTTCGCCCGCGTACTCGAGCACTTTTCCGATCGCGCCGCCGCCCTTTACGTACGGGTGCGCGAGAAGCGCGAGCATGACGTCCTTCGCCGCGACGCCGGGCGGCCGCGTGCCTTCGAGGACGACGCGGATCGTGGCCGGGACCTTCACGCGCACGTCGCCGGAGAGCCATGCGCACGCGACTTCCGTGGTGCCGATCCCGAATGCGAGGCAGCCGAGCGCCCCGGCGTGCGTCGTGTGCGAGTCGGACCCGACGACGACCTGGCCGGGAAAAGCATGGCGTTCGAGAACGAGGGAATGGCAGATGCCTTCGCCCGCTCCGTGGAGCCGAATGCCCTGTACCGCCGCGAACTCTTCCTGCCGCGTCGCGAGGGAATCCGCGAGCGCCAGGAGGCCGCGCGCCTTGCGTTCCTCCGGCATGACCTCGCCGAGGAGGGACAGGTGATCGCGAAAGAGGAGGACGGAGCCGGGATCCGTCACGAGCGCGCCCTTCCCGAGCGCCTCCTCGAAGCATTCGGCCGCCATCGGGGTGACGTATTCGTGGGAGAAGCGCAGGTCGGTCCGCACGAAGCACGCATCGCCCGGTTGGACCGCGGGCACTCCCGCTCCAGCGGCCGCCGGGCCCGTGACGACGTGGCGCGCGAGAATATTCTCGACGAGGGTCATGCCCCGGGGCGAGGTCCCGACGGGCGGAGGCGACTCGAGGCCCGCGAGACGCCTCCGCGTGTAGGGAAGGAGGCCGCCCGCTTCGATCACGCGCCGCGTGATCGGGTCTTCCCCTTCGGTGAAGAACGCGAGAGGAATCTCCCGGCCCTCCCGCACGCGCTCGAGGATCGAGAAATCGGTCGTCAGGAGCATCCCGAGGTTGATCGCGTTCTGGCGGTAGATGCGCTCGAAGCTCTCGGCCACGAGGAGGCGGATACCCGCCGCGCGCTCGGCAAAGGGCGCCTGCTCGCGGGACGAGCCCTTCCCGCGCCGGCGCCCGGCCACCGAGACGGTGAAACCCCCGCGGCGCACCGCGTCCTCTCCCACGGGCTGCACGTGCCCTTCGCCGTTCCGGCACGTGATGCCGAGATACGCGAATCGTCCCAGCGCCGCGTCGTGATGGAAGCACGTCCAGCCGGGCGTGATCTCGTCGGTCGAGAGGTCGTCGCGCAGCTTCTGCGCGGGGTCGTTCGCATCCCACCGGAGATCCGCGCCCGCGAGCTGGCCCGCCAGAAGTCCTGCGTCCTCTGTCAGAAAGAGCGTACGGCCGCGAAAGGAAACCACGTCGGGATTCTAGGCTCGGGTTCAGTTCACGGGCTCGTCCTCGTCCACGTCTCCCGTCGGGTCGGCCGCCTCGCCGAGCCTCGGGGCGTTCGCGCCCGCGATCGCCGGGAGGGCCGGACCCGGCTCGAGCACCCACCGCTCGTAGACGTCCTCCGGCAGCTCGCGCAGGAAGCGACTCGGCTCGGTCACGACGACGATGCCGTAGCGGTCGAACGCCGCGAGGGGGTGGACGAGCAGGAGCTCGTCCTTCGCACGCGTGGCCGCGACGTAGAAAAGGCGCCGTTCCTCCTCGAGCCCCTCGGCCGTGCGCGAGGCCCTCACGTTCGGAAAACGGTCCTCGACGAGCCCGAGGACGAACACGGCGCGCCACTCGAGCCCCTTCGCCTGGTGGATCGAAGACAGGACGAGGCGCTCGTCGTCCTTTTCGCCCGCGACGACGGTCTCGCCCGAGGGCTCGCCGAAGAGCGTGACTTCCTCGAGGAAGCTCTCGACGCCGCCGTACGGCAGCGCGAACTGCGCGAGCGCCTCGAGGTCGTCGAGGCGGGCCTGGTGGTTTTCGAACTTCGACTTCGCGACGTCCGCGTAGCCGCCCTCGTCGACGACGAAGCGGATCGCCTCCGCCGGCGCCGAGAGAAGCGACGGCCTTCGCAGCGATTCCAGCGTCGTCGCGAGCTTCCCGAGCGCGCCTCGCGCGCCGGCCGGAGCCTTTCGCAGATCGAGACGAAGGAAGGAGCCGACCGGGTCGGGCATCTCCGAGACCGCCGCCCAGAGAGACGCGGCCGTGCGCTCCCCCACTTTCGGAAGGAGCTTGAGAATGCGCTTGAAAGCCGTCTCCTCCTTCGGGTTCACGAGAAGACGAAGGTACGCGAGCACGTCCTTCACGTGCTGCTGCTCGAAGAAGCGCAATCCCGAGCGAATTTCGTACGGGATGCCGCGGCGCGTCAGCTCGATCTGCAGCTCGAGGGCCTGATGGTGCGCGCGATAGAGGACTCCGATCTCGGCGAGGGGCGTTCCTTCGTCGCGCAGCTCGAGGACGCGCTGGGCCACGAACTCGGCCTGCTGCCCTACGTCGGCCGCGCCCACGACGGCCACCGGAACGCCGGCGGGGCGCGTTGCGCGAAGCGATTTCTCGAAGCGCCGCGTGTTCTGCGCGATGGACGCGTCCGCGAGACGGAGGATCTCGGGCGTCGAGCGGTAGTTCGTCTCGAGTGAGAAGACGCGCGTCCCCGGATGCCGTTTCGGGAATCCGAGGAGCGCCTCGAAATCCGCTCCGCGGAAGGAGTAGATGGACTGCGCGTCGTCGCCGACGACCATGACGTTCGGGTTCTCGACGTCCTTCACGACAAGGTCGACGAGGTCCGACTGCAGGCGGTTGACGTCCTGGTATTCGTCCACGAGGACGTGCCGAAAACGCGTGCCGAAGCTCTTCCGGAGACCCGGGTGCTCGGCGAGAAGTCTCTTAAAGTTCAGGAGCAGGTCGTCGTAATCCATGCCGTTCGCGGCGACTTTTCGCTCGAGATACCGGCGGACGACCGCGCGGATCGCCTCGAGCTGGGGAAGGAAGTGCGGATGCTCGGCCGAGATCACCTCGTCGAGCGGCCGCCCGGTGTTCACGCAGAGCGACACGATCGCCCGGAGGAGGTCGCCCTTGGGAAAGCGCCTCTCGGTGACGGGGACTCCGAGGTCGGACGTCGCGGACTCGAGGAGGTCCTTGGAGTCCTCCGAGTCGAGGATGCCGAAGTTCTGGCGATAACCGAGCAGCTCCGCGTGGGGGCGCAGCAGGCGCGCGGCGACCGAGTGGAACGTCCCTGCCGTCGCACGGTTCAGGTCGGCGCCGATGAGGGCTTCGACGCGGCGCTTCATCTCGCGGGCGGCACGGTTCGTGAACGTGAGGAGAAGAAGGGAGGCCGGATCGGCGCCGTCCTCGATGAGACGCGAGACGCGATAGACGAGCGTGCGCGTCTTGCCCGAGCCGGCGCCCGCGACGACGACCGTCGGCCCGTCGGGCGCGAACACCACCGTCTTCTGCTCTTCGTTCAGCTCGCGCGTGTAGTCGACGCGGTAGCTCCTCGACGCCGCGCTGCGGCGCAGGACGTACCGGCGCGGAGCAGGAGCCTCGTCGCTCATCTAAACCTACTCTCCTCCCGCCGCCGGGCGTCCGCGTCGCACGGGTATCCGAAAGTCGCGTCGAAGTCGCAGCCCGGCTTCCGGACCCCGCGCTGGATCTTCTGCGCTCGGGAGAAGCGCTCGGGCCAGACGAGGCCGAGAAAATCCTTCGAATAGGAGCCGAACTCGGCGGCGGCCGGAAGAATCGGCGCGAGCGCGAAGAGTGCGTCCCGCATGGCGGGCGAAACGAGGCTGGCGGCCCGCGCCCGCAGAGGCGCTCCCGACTCGCCTGCGAAGCCGGAGATGGGAGCCGAGAGCGTCCCGTTCGCACCCGTCAGCACGACGCACGCGTCCGGAAACCGGACCGAAGAGCACGCCGGGATTCCTTCGAAGGTCGACAGAACGAGGCGCCGGGTGAATGTCTCGCCGTCCGGGAGTCGGCGGATGCTCTCCGTCGAGTCCCGGCCGGAGGGATTCTGCGAGGACACGAAGTCGAATCGCCCGGCCCCGGCATCCAGGAGCAGCCGCGTCGTATCTCCTCTCCCCTCTTCCCTTTCGAAGAGAATCGAAATCCGCCATTTCCCGAACGAGAAGTGCCACCTCGCGGGAGCCGCCGCGGCCGGGGAGGACGACAACAGGAGCCACGCGGCGACCGCCGCCGCGCGCGCCGCCGTACTCAGGGCGCGAGCGAAGTCCACACTTTTCCGTCGATGAAGGCCCCGACCATCCACGAGTCGAGCCGGTCGCGCTTCGCCTCCTCCTCCAGGATGCCGAGCGCCTCGTCGCGCGGAACGGCTTTCTTGTAGGGCCGATCGGCGGCGGTGAGGGCGTCGTAGACGTCGCAGACGGTGAGCGCGCGGACCGCCGGTGGGATGCCCGCGCTGTTCAGCCTGCGGGGGTAGCCGGTCCCGTCGAGCTTTTCGTGGTGCGCGTACGCGATCTCGGGAACGCGGGCGAGGTCCGCCGTCCACGGGATCGTCGAGAGGAAGCGCCACGTGTGCGACACGTGGCTTTCCACGGCGCGGCGCTCGTCCTCGGAGAGGCTCCCCTGCGTGATCGACAGGAGCCGAAACTCCTCGGGAAGGAGAAGCGTCGTGTCGCGCCCGCGTCGATCCCGGTACGCCCGCTCGAGGAGCGCCTCGAGGCGTCCGCGCGCATCCCTCGGCAGGACGGTCGGCTCGTTCGCGGCGACGATCTCCTCGAAAAGCTCCTCGAGGTCGCGGGCGCGAGCCGCAGCCGTCGTGTCCAGCGCCTCGAGATCGCCCGCCGTGACGATTCCGCCTTCCCGCGCGCGCCGCTCGAGGAGCGCTCGCGCCTCCCGAGCCTCCTCCGAGGCGAGCGAGAAGTCGAAACGGTCGCGGATCTTCCCGAGCCCCTCCTCCGAGAGCTTCTTCGCCTTGACGAGGACGCGCTCGGGAATCGAGATCTTCCCGAAATCGTGAAGGAGCGCGGCCGTGCCGATCTCGCGCAGCTCTTCCCGGGAGAACGTCAGGGCGGCGTACGGGCCGTCGGCGGCGCGGTCGACGAGTGAGGCGAGCGAGACGGAAAGCGTCGAGACACGGTTGCTGTGGCCCGCGGTCGTCGGGTCGCGCTGCTCGACCGCAACGATCGCGGCCCGCGCGAAGTCCTCGAAGAGCTTCCGGATCGACGCCGTCAGGTTGTTCGCTTTCAGGCAGACCGCCGCTTGCGTCGCGAGGGAGAGAAGAAGGGGCACGAGGTCGTCCGGGTACGGCTCGTGCGCACCCGGTGTGCGCCCCCGCCGGTTCATGAGCTGAAGGACGCCGACGAGCTCGCCGCGGTGATCCCTCATCGGCACGACGAGCATGGCGCGCGTCCGGAATCCGGTCGCGACGTCGAACGCGACGTTGTGCCGGTAGGGTGCGTCCCTCGGAAGCAGGTACGCGTCCTCGAGAACGAGAGGCTCTCCGTGGACGGCGACCCAGCCAGCGAGGCTCTCTTCGTTCACGGGTACCGTGCGCTCGGAGAAAGCGAACGAAACCGCGTCGTTCTGCGCGAGCTTGAAGCGCAGGCGCCCGCCCTCCGGCGCGTCCTCCAAGAGGTAGAGGCTGCCCGCCTCGGAATCCGAGAAGCGCCGCGATTCGTTCAGGATCGTCTCCAGGAGCTTCTCGAGATCGCGCTCGGCGGAGAGGGCGATCCCGATCCGGTTCAAGGCCGCGATCCGCTCCTCGGCCTTCTGGAGGCGCTCTTCGAGCCGCGCGGCGTCGCGCCGGGTCATCGGGCCGCCTCGCGCTTCGTCGCGCGCCCGTCCTCCCGACGGGCCACGACACGCTCGGGCGGGAACGTGACGACGAACCGGCTGCCGCGCTCGCGTCCCTCGCTCTCGGCGACGATCGTTCCGCCGTGCGCCAGGACGATCGCCCGCGCGATGGCAAGGCCGATGCCCAGACCGCCGAACCGCCGGTTCGAGGACGTCTCCTCCTGTCGGAAACGGTCGAACACGACCGGGAGGAACTCCGGGTCGATGCCGTGGCCCTCGTCCTCCACGGCGATCTCGAGCCCCCCGCCCGAGACGCGGCGCCCGGCCACGTGCACGGTTCCGCCGGACGGCGAGAACTTGACCCCGTTCGCGAGGAGGTTCCAGAGGACCTGCTTGAGGCGCGCGGCATCGCCCTCCACGAAGGGCAGGTCCGGATCGAGCGTGCACCGGATGACGACGCCTCGGCGCCGCGCCCCCGGGCTCACCGCGTCGAGCGCGGCCGCGAGGACCTCGGGGATCGCGACCGGGCCCCGGCGGAGCTCCAGCCCGAAGTTGTCGATCCGCGACAGGTCGATCAGGTCGGCCAGCATGCGCGTGAGCGTGTCGGCCTGCCCGAGGATCGCCTCGAGCGCGCGCCGCGCTTCCGTGTCGTCGCGGTGAGAGTCGAGCAGGACCTCGGCCCAGCCCACGATTCCCGTCAGCGGCGTGCGGATCTCGTGGGAAAGGTTCGCGAGGAAGTCGTCTTTCAGCCGGTTGCTCCTCTGGAGCTCCTCGATGAGGCGCGCGTTGCGGAGCGCGATCGCGCACTGTTCCGCGAGAAGCGCGAGCGTCTCGCCGTCCTTCGGCGTGAAGGCGTCCGGAACGATCGCCAGCACCTCGAGGACGCCGAGCCGGTGATCGCCGACCCGGATCGGAACGGCCATGAGGGATCGCACGTCCGGGTTCTCGACGGCGGTGCGGGCGCGGGCGCGCGAACCGGGGTCCCAGCCCGTCGAAAGTTCGTCGAATCCCGACACCTGAAAGAACACGGGACGGTTCTCGAGGAAGGCCCGGCCCGCGCACTTCAGGCGCGGCAACGCGTGCAACGCGGTCCCGGCCGCGCGGAGCGTCATCTCTCCCAAGCCGTCGGCGGCGGCGACGGACAGGCTCGTGCCGTCCGTGTCGCTCACCCATGCGACGCAGCCGTCGGCGCCCGGGAACGCGCGCGTGGTCTCCTCGACCACCGACGTCAGAACGTCGGGCGCGTGGAGGCGAAAGTTGAGGAGCTGCGTGGCGCGCGTGACCGCCTCGAGGACGCGCGTGCGGTTCTCCAGCGTGCCGACGAGCTCGGACAGACGCAACGCCAGAGCGGCTCGCTCGGCGAAGGCCCGAATCGTGCGGGCATCCGCGTCCGAGAAGGCGTTCGGATGCCCCGACTGCAGGTCGAAGACGCCTACGACGCGGTCGTCGAGAATCAGCGGAACGACGAGCTCCGAACGCGCGTCGGGCCAGCCGACCACGTAGTCCGGCTCGCTTGCCACGTCGGGCGCGTTCACGACGCGCCCCGAGCGCGCGGCGAGCGGGATGAGGCCCGGGGCGTCTAGCGGGATCACGGAGACCGGGTCGACGGGAGACCACCACTGTCCGCGCCGACCGTTCTGGACGAGGATACGGCGCTCCTCGTCCACGAGGAGGAGGCTGCAGGCCTCGTGGCCGAAGTGCTGCGCGAGCGCGTCGAGGATCTGGTCGAGGAGAGTCCGCCGGTCGGCCGTGCGCGTGAGAAGCGCGTGAGACGCGTCGGCGAGGCTTCGGGCCTCGCGCATCGCCTCCGCAACGGCGTCGGCCGCGCGTCTTTGCTCGAGCGCGACGCCTACGAAATCGGCGAGGGACTGAAGCGTCTCGACGTCGTCGAACTCGATCCGGCGGGACGAGTCCCGGCTCGCAACGCTCATGACGCCGATCGTCTTGCCCGCCGACCGCATGGGAAAGACGCCGAACGAACGCGCCCCGAGCTGGCGGAACCTCTCCTTCGAAGGGCTCTCAGGCTCCTCCTCGATGTCGTTCACGATGAGCGGCTGCCCCGATTCGAGGACGCGGAACGAGACGGTCGGACGTTCCGGAGTCAGGGGCGTGCGACCCGAGAAATCTCCCGCGTCGGTGCCGCCGTACCCGCCGAGACCAATGACGGCGTCCCCCTCCGGCGCGACGAGCGAGAAGACGCCGATCGGAAAGAGCAGGGTGTCGCGGAGCCCCGAGAGCGCCGTCTCGACGACGTCGTTCACGGTCGTGGACCGCTGCACCGCGGACGCGAGGTCGAAGAGCACGGAGAGCCGGTCGCGCTCCCTGCCGAGCTCCTCGACGAGCTCCGTCTGCTTGAGCGCCGCGGACAGGTGATGCACCGCCGACTCGAGGAACGCGACGTCCTCCGGCGTCCAGTCACGGCGCTCCCGCACGGACGCCGCGGCGACGAACCCCCGGAGCGCGCTGTCGATGCCGATCGGGACGGCGAGAAGCGACTTCGTCCCGAGGCGCCGCAGGACCTCGCGTCCCTCCAGGAGGTCGGCGGCGTCGTCCACGTCCTCGACGACCACGGACTCGAACATCCTCAGCCGCGCCGAGACGAGGGACCCGGACAGGGGAATGGTCGCCGGAATCGGGTCGACACCGTCCGCCGCCCACGAGGCGCGCACGACGAGCGCGTCGGCGTCGCCGCCCGCGCCGAACATGAAGAGCGTGAAGCGATCGACGTCGAGGATCCGGCCGATCTGCGCGACCGACCAGTCGAGGAACTCCTGGAGCTGCACTCCCTCGACGAGTGCGAGGGCAAACTCCGAGAGGAACCGGTCGCGAATGACGCCCGGATCCGTGAGGCCGCGATCGTCCCGATCCACTGGAAACTCAGTTTATCCTCCCGGGATGGACTTCGGCTTCTCGGACCCGGACCTCTTTCTCCCGGAACGCCTCGCGGACCTCGACGCCCTTTTCCGGGAGCGCCTCCGCCGGGAGAGTCCCGACCTCTCCGAACGCTTCGAGCGCTATCGCGACCACGAAGCACTTCTCCCCACCGACCTGTCGGTGCTCCTCGTCGAGGCCAGCCGGCCGCTCGCGGCGTTCGTCGCCGAGCTCTTCGGCATCTCCCCCGAGCGCGACGCCGCGCGGGCCCGCGTCCAGGGCGAGGGGGTCCTCTTCAGGTTCCGGTTCGCGGTCTTCCAGAAGCGCTCCGCGAAGAAATTCCCCGATGCCGCCTCGATCGACTCCCTCGACCTCGATGCCGCCGAGGCGTGCGGGCGATCCCTGGTCGACGTTCTCGTCGCTGCCCTCGACTCCGCGGACGAGGAGCGCCGCGTCGCCCGCGCGGGCTGGGACCTCTTCGACCTCGCCGGCTCCCTCGCATCGCCCCGTTCCCGCGACGCGTCTTACACGCCCGAGGCGGCGCACGCGCGGGTCGCGGATCTGCGCGCCCGCGCTGCCGGAACCTCCCTTCCACTCTCCGGGGACGACGCCGCCCTCGTCAAGGAGTGGACGGACGCCTTCGACGCTTATGTGGCGGTGTTGCGCTTCAGTCCGGCGCACCGCGCACGCACGAGATCGTGGGCGACTTTCACGATCCCGAAGCCGATGAAGTTCGATGCCCTCGTCGCGACGGAACGCTCGCGGCCGGACCTTCCCGAGGCGCGCTTCGGCCTGCCTTCCCACGCGCGAGCGCGCGACGGCTTCACGCTCACCGACCCGCGCAAGACAGCGCGCCAGGTCACCGGCGAGACGCATTACTGCATCCTCTGCCACGAGCGCGACAAGGATTCGTGCACGAAAGGCTTTTGGCAGAAGGACGGAAGCGTCCGCGCGAATCCGCTCGGCGTGCCGCTGACAGGCTGCCCGTTGGACGAGAAGATCTCGGAAATGCACACGCTTCGGCGCGAGGGGGACGCGATCGCGGCCCTCGCGCTCGTCTGTATCGACAATCCGATGGTCCCCGGCACCGGGCACCGCATCTGCAACGACTGCATGAAGGCGTGCATCTTCCAGACGCAGGATCCCGTCGACATCCCGCAGACGGAGACGGGCGTTCTCACGGACGTTTTCGCGATGCCCTGGGGGTTCGAGATCTGGTCGCTTCTGACGCGCTGGAACCCGCTCAACGCGGGGCGCCCTTACGCGCTTCCCTACAACGGAAAGAACGTCCTCGTCGTGGGGCTGGGGCCGGCCGGTTACACCCTCGCGCACCACCTCCTGAACGAGGGCTTCGGGGTCGTCGCGATCGACGGCCTGAAGATCGAGCCGCCGCCCGCGGAGTTCACGGGCACGGAGACGCGTGCCCCGAGGCTGATCCGGGATGCGAAGACCCTCTTCCGCCCGCTCGACAAGCGCACGCTCACGGGCTTCGGCGGTGTCTCCGAGTACGGCATCACGGTGCGGTGGGACAAGAATTTCCTCGATCTCCTCTACCTGAATCTCGCGCGCCGCCGCACGCTTCGCATCTACTCGGGCGTGCGCTTCGGCGGGACGCTCACGCACGAGCAGGCCTTCGACCTCGGGTTCGACCACGTCGCGATCGCCGCCGGGGCCGGGAAGCCGACGCTCGTGGGGATGACGAGCAACCTCATCCGCGGCGTGCGAATGGCCTCGGACTTCCTCATGGCCCTGCAGCTCACGGGGGCCTTCAAGAAGGACGCGCTCACGAACCTGCACATCGACGTGCCGATCCTCGTCATCGGCGGAGGCCTGACCGCGATCGACACGGCCACCGAGGCGCAGGCCTATTACCCGCTTCACGTCGAGAAGGCCCTCGAGCGCTTCGAGGAGCTCGCCTTCGAGAAGGGAGAGGCCGCCATCCTCGCCGGACTCTCCGCCGAAGAGCGGGTGCTCCTCACCCGCCAGCTCGAGCACGGACACGCGATCCGCCTGGAGCGCGAGCGTGCGGCGCGCTCCGGGGAGACGCCGGATTTCGCGCGCCTCGTGAAGCAATGGGGAGGGTCGAACATCGTCTACCGGCGCTCGATGGAGGAGTCCCCGGCCTACCGCCTGAACCACGAGGAGATCGTCAAGGCGCTCGAGGAGGGAATCGGCTTCGTCGAGAACCTCGAGCCCGTCGAGGCGTTGCCTGACGAAAACGGCGCTCTTCGCGCCGTGGTCTTCAAGCGGAGGGACGGATCCAACGTCGAGCTTCCCTGCCGGACCCTTCTCGTCGCGGCGGGCACGTCGCCGAACGTGACTTACGCCCGGGAGCGGCCCGGGAGCATCCCGCTCGACGCAAAGGACAAGTTCTTTCGCCCGCACGTCGCCGAGAGGGACGGCGCGGGGTTCCGTCTCGTCGCGAAGGACGACGGGGTCGGCGCGTTCTTCACCGGGACGGTGTACCGGGGCAAGCTCCTTTCGTACTTCGGCGACAATCACCCCGTCTACGCCGGCTCGGTCGTGAAGGCGATGGCGTCGGCGAGGGACGGCACGCCGAGGATTCTCGAGCTCTTCGAGGATGCGCTCTCGGCCCTCGACCGCTCGGTGGCCGCGCAGGCGGCCCGCGACGCCGCCTGGAGGTCCTTCGGCGCGACGATGGACGACCTCCTCGTGCCCCGCGTCGTGCGCGTCGACCGGCTCACGCCGACGATCGTCGACGTCCTCGTGAGGGCGCCGATGGCCGTGCGCAACTTTCGGCCCGGGCAGTTCTACCGGTTTCAGAACTACGAGGCCTTCGCGGCGCGGCTGCCGGGCATGAACGGCGGCCCCGGCGCGCCGGCTCTCATCGAGCCCTGCGCTCTCACCGGCGCATGGGTCGACAAGGAGAAGGGCCTCCTCTCCATGATCGCGCTCGAGATTGGCGTCTCGAGCCGGCTCTGCTCCTTGCTGCGGGAGGGAGAGCCCGTCGTCGTCATGGGCCCGACAGGCGCGCCCACCTATCTGCCGGAGAACCAAACGCTCGTGCTGTGCGGCGGCGGGCTCGGAAACGCCGTGCTGTTCTCGATCGGACGCGAGGCCCGCGCGCGCGGCAACAAAGTCGTCTATTTCGCGGGCTACAAGAAGGCCGAAGACTTCTACAAGCGCGAGGAGATCGAGGCCGCGGCCGACGTCGTCGTCTGGACCGTGGACATGGCTCCGACGATTCCGGCGAAGCGCCCGCAGGACTTCACGTTCCTCGGCAACATCGTGCAGGCCATGCTCGCGTATGCCGAAGGTCGCCTCGGGAAGACGACGATCGCGCTCGCCGAGGCGTCGCGTCTCATCGTGATCGGCTCCGACCGCATGATGGCGGCCGTCACCGCCGCGCGCCACGGCGTCCTCGCGCCGCACCTTTTCGCGGCGCACGAGGGAATCGGGTCGATCAACTCGCCGATGCAATGCATGATGAAGGAGGTCTGCGCGCAGTGCCTCCAGCGACACGTGGACCCGGCCACGAACAAGGAATCGTTCGTGTTCTCGTGCTTCAATCAGGACCAGAAGCTCGACGAGATGGACTGGGAGAACCTCCGCGCGCGACTTTCCCAGAATTCGCTCGAAGAGAGACTTGCGAACCAGTGGCTCGAGCACGTCCTCGCCCTGGAGGGCGTGAGGCGCGTGTGAGGAGCGCGCGGCCATGGCCGCCGCTCCAGCGTCCGCCCCTCCCTAGGGCGCCGTCAGGATCGGGCTGAAGACGAGGTAGGGGTTCACGACCAGCGCGCGTCCCGCTGCGTCCTCGTCGCGGAAGATCGCGAAGTGCAGATGGGGACCGCCGATGACGTGGCCCGTGGCGCCGACCTCGCCGAGGCGCTGCCCCTTCGCGACGTGGTCACCGGCCCTGAGGCCCTTCTCGTGCCGCGCGAGGTGCGCGTAGAAGAACGTGTACTTCCCGGTCGCGTCGCGCAGGTAAACGACCTTCCCGCCTCTCTTGTCGCGTCCGAGGCGCTCGACGACTCCATCCGCGACGGAGAGGACCGGCGTTCCGCGCGACGCGGGCAGGTCGATCGCATGGTGCTTCCTGTGCCGGCCGCGCCCGGAGAGGAATGTGTCGCGGAACTTCGCACGGTCGAACGCCTCGAGCGGCAGCGGGAAGTCCGTCGCGAAGAGCTCGGCGAGCTCGCCCTCGGGGACCGAGACCGGACGGTTGTTCGTCTTGCGCACGACGAGGCCCGTGACGGTCTTGGCGAGGTGCTGCCAGAAGGCGAGGCGCGCCGGGCTCATGGACGGTGTCGCGCCCGGCCCGTCTCCAGCGTCATCGGAGTCGTCGGGGTCGTCCGGGTCCTCTTCGGGAACGTCGGCTCGGCTCGCGAGGACCTTTGGATTCGTGGAGCGTGCGAGCCACGCGAGGTCCGCCGCGTCGGCCGACGGGTAGCAGCGCCCGTCTTCGGGGTCACGCGCGGGACAGGGCTTCGCAAGGGAAGCGCGGTCCGAAGAGCCGCCGCCGGCGACGTCCGCGCCCAGAGCGGCGGCCCGCGCCTCGAGGAGCATCGCGAGCGGGGAGGACAGGGACACGTCGCTCCCCGAGCTCAGCGCTCCGCCCAGGACGGCCGCGAGCAGAAAGCTCAGGAGACACGCTCCAGATAGGCGTCGTCGCGCGTGTCGATCTTGACCACCGTACCCGCCTCGACGAATTGCGGCACCTGCACGACGAGGCCGGTCTCGAGCTTCGCCGGCTTGTAGGACGCCGACGCGGTCGCGCCTTTCATGCCGGGCTCGACCTCCACGATCCGGAGATTCACGGTCGTCGGAAGCTCGACCGAGACCGGATTGCCGTCGTAGAAATCGACCTCGATGACGGTTTCCGGAAGGAGGTACTTCATGGAGTCGCCCACGACCTCGTCGTCGAGACGGATCTGATCGAACGTCTCCTGGTTCATGAAGTGATGTCCCTGTCCGTCCGAATACAGGTATTGCATCTCGTGAGTGTCGAGGGAGGCCTTCTCGACCTTGTCCTCCGACCGGAACCGGTGCTCGTTCATCGCGCCCGACTTCAGGTTCCGGAGCTTCGCCTGGACGAAACCCCGGAGATTACCGGGAGTCTTGTGAAGGACGCTGTGGGTGCGGTGCAACTCACCGTTGTAGATGATGATCATTCCGGGGCGGATTTCAGTTGCGGAAATCATTCATTCTCCAGAAGTTCCAAGGATTCCGCTCCGGCGCACGAGACAAGGCGAACGTCCCACCCGACCTGCTGGCGGAGGGCAAGCCTAACCTACCCCTCCCCGAAAAGACAAGCGGCCCGAACTTGTCAGCCCGGGCCGCGGGAAAGCCGGAAACAGACCTTTTTCAGCGCTTCGTGATGATGAAGTGGGCCCTGCGGTTCGAGGCGAATGCCTTTTCGTTCGTTCCCGTGTCGAAAAGCTGCTCTTTTCCGACCGACGTGACCGTCATGCGGGCCGGATCCACGCCGAGCTTGACCATGTGGTCGCGCGTGATCCGGGCGCGCTTCTCACCGAGGATTTGGTTGTACTTGATCGATCCACGCTGGTCGCAGTGGCCTTCGATCGTGACCTGCGTGTCGGGATGATTATTGATCCACTCGGCCCCGCGCTTGAGGCGCTCGTGGTACTCCGGTTTGATGGCGAACTTGTCGTAGTCGAAGAAGATGTCCTCGAGATAGCCGCCCTTCTGGGTGATCGTCACCATCTCCTGCTCTACCGGGGGCGGGGAAGGAGGAGGAGGAGGCGGTATGGGAGTCGGGACCGGTGTCGGCACCGGCGTCGGCGGAGGCGGCGGCGGATCGACGATGAATTTCACGCTGGCCGTCTCGGCGCGCTTGTCGTTGCGCATCACCCAGGCGTCGGCCACGTGCGGTCCGGGGGCCACGCCGCTGAAGGTCGTACACAGCGGGTTGGCGTCGGCCATGACCATCCGGCTCTGGCGGCCGTCGAGCGTGACTTCGTAAGCCTTGGGCGGGAAGTAGCAGTAGTCGCCCGGCACGGCCGTCAGGCAGACGACGACGTCGCCCGGGGGCAGATGCTCGCCGGCGGTCGGCTTCGTGATGCGGAATCCGCCGCCCGTCGTACACGTGCAGGCGGCGACGAAGAACGCGGCGAAGACGGCCACGCCGGCGTTCCAGCGCCTGAGGGATTTCGGAAGGAAAGCTGAGATCACATCGTCCTCCTGATCTTTCGGCCGGTCACGGATGCTCGAAGCTGTGGTGATGGGGCTCGAGGCGCTGAACCGGGCCGCTGTCCCCTTGCACGAGCGGAGGCTTCGACAGGGGGAACATTGACGCGAGCTGGCGGGCGAACTCCGGCGTGAAGATCCCCTGGACGGCCCTTTCGTAGTCCTCCCCGTTCAGCGGAACGTAAAGCGCGGAGGAACCCGAGAGGCCGCCGTTTGTCCCGCCGTTGAAGAGATATGTCGTGAGGTTGACGCGGGGCAGGCCCGCGTCGAAGTTCGCGTTGATGAACTTGGTCAGGTCATCGGCCAGCAGGGCGTAGCCGATCGGCGTGAGGTGGAGGCCGTCGTACGAGAATGCTCCGCCCGTCAGGAAGGCAGAGCTGATCGTGATGCCGCCGATGTCGAAGCCGGCCCTGAGGCGCAGGAGCCAGTCGTTGACGTCGTAGTACTTGTAGCCGTTCGCCGCCGCCGCCGCCTTAACGGCCGCGTTGTAGTCGGCGATGCGCTTCTGGAGGAAGGCGACGTCGGCCGCGTAGATGAGGGCGATGTAGTTGCCGGCCGCGTCGGTCGCGGCCGGAAGGGGCTTGTTGCAGTTCGGGAGTGGGGCGACTGCGCACGGGATGCCAAATCCGGCTTTTTCGTAGTCCCCGGCGGGGAGCGTCACGAGCGTGTTCGCCGGGATCGGGCAGGCTGGCACGCCCGCCGGGCAGCCCTTCGGCCCGAGGAGCGGGATCGGCTTGCCGGTCGGATCGAGGACGAGCTTCCCGCCGCTCGTCACGTATGGGGGAAGCGTCGTCGTCCACGGGAAGCCCGTCACGTCGGCGACACCGGTCACGATGCCGTTCGGCTGCTTGGCCTTGAGCTTCGCGAGTGCGGAGTTCGTGTCGGCCGTGAAGGACGCGAGCGGCGTGACGGTGACGCCGTCGACGGTGCCGTAGAAGACCGCGCCCAGGTAGTCGTTAGCCACATTCTCGAGAACGACGAACGTCGGGCTCAGCGCGACAGCCTGATCGACCATGGAGCCGAGGTGGAGGGCCGAGTTCCTCAGGACGAGATCGATAAACGACCGGCAGGCGCCCGGAGAGGCATCGGCCCCCGTCGTGGCTCGCAGCATGTCGCCGATCCCACAGCCGGGGACCGAGAGGTTGTTGTACGGGCGCGGGAGCGCGAGGTTTGCCGGCGTGCCCGTGGAGGGCTCGTTCCCGAACGACGGCGCGAGCGACGTGAGGACCCGGCAGCCGCCAAGCCCCGGGTCGTTCACGATCGGCTGCTGATAGTCCACGCCGTTGGTGCGCGCGATGACCGCGCCCGGCGAGTCGACCTGGACGCGCTTCGTGAGGCAGCCGGCGGAGAAGCCGGCGCCCTCGGAGTCGCCGACCCACGCGATGCGGGAGAGGTCGACCTGCGCTTGAGCGCTCGACGCGGCCGAGAGGGCCACGGCGGCGGCCGCGAGAGCGAGGGAGTTACGGAGGAGGGATTTCAGGATCTTCATGGTCTTGTGCTCCCTCAGAACGTCAACTTGAGAGTGGCGCTCGGCAGGATCGCGAACGTCTTGTACGTGGCGCTGAAGTTGTCCTTGCTCGTCGTGATCGTCCGCTCGTGGAACCACAGGAACAGGCTCGAGAGCTGGAATTCGAAGTGTTTCGTGAGGGCGATTCCGGCGCCGATCGTGCCGCCCGTGCGGTTCGCGTCCGGCAGGAACGGTCCTACGTCGGCGTCGGGCTGCGGCGTCTGGTCGTAGATGAAGCCGCCCCCGAGCCAGCTCGAGCCCATCCTGTAGGTCAGACCCGCGCGAACGGCCCACGTGTTCTGCCAGCCGTGCGTCAGGAGCGTGTCGGGACGGCCGTCGATCTGGAGGACGGTCTGGTCGAATACCTTCCACGTCGTGTAGTTCCCGTCCACCTCGAGAGTCACGTTCGGCGTGACCTCGTACGCGATGCCGAACATCGTCACGGAGGGGAACTGGATCGTCGTCCGGGCCCTGGCCCCCTTGCCGGGAAGCCCCTGCGCCACGGCGCCGTCGAACTGCGCATTGCCCGTGAGAATCTGTCCGAACGTCGCCGGGCCCTCGAGGTCGATGTCCATGTGCGAGTGGTAGGAGATGCCAAGTCGCAGGCGTTCGCAGGGCTTGACGAGGAGGCCGGCGGCGAAGCCGACCTTGACCGGCGTTCCTTCCGACACGACGCTCACGTGGGCGACGTCCACGACGCGCTGGGTGAACGGGTTCACGGCGGGCACGTTTCTGCCGAGCCTCACGTCGGTGAAGCGAATCTCGGGGCCGGCTCCGATCGCGACCCAGTCCGTGAGCTTCACGGCGAGCTGGGCCGACACCGCGAGCTGGCGCAGGTCGACGCGCTGGCTGATGTAGCGGCCCGCGAACGAGTCAGGGTTCTCCCAGGGCACGCCGAGGCCGTTCGGCGTCCAGAAGCCGACGGCGAGCTTCACGGAATTCGAAAGCGGCAGGACGCCGTACCCGTGTCCGATCGCGTAAAGCGCCTTGCTCATCTCCGCGTGGTAGCCGTCGCCCGGGTAAGGGCTATGACCGTCGAGATCGGCGGTGGGCCTGAGGATCAGGAACCCGCCGCCTTCCAGGGTAAAGCGTTCGACGAAGGCGTTTCCGGCGGGGTTGAAGAACATCGCCGAAGGGTCGTCTGCCGTGGCGGCGAAAGCTCCGCCCACCGCGTTAGCCTTCGAGCCCTGCTCGAAGAGAGCGAAGCCCGCCGCTTCGATGCGGCCCGCCGACCCGGCGGCCACGAGGCCGACGAGCACAAGGGCCGTCAGCCGGTTTCGAATCGATTTGAACACCGGTTCCTCCTTCACGTCACACTGAGAAGCGAAGCTGATTGTGGGCATTCTGGCAGATTCCGGCATTTTTTTGCCGGATGGCGGGAGAGTCAAGCTCTATATTCGCGGCGAATCGTTCTCAGCGCGAATCGCGAGAACGTGCGCCCAGAAAGCCCACCGCGACCGCCCCTGGACCTGCGTGGGCGGCGAGGGCGGGCGCGACCTCCACGAGAAAAGCGTCCGAACCCGGCCGCCGCGAGAGAAGCTCCTCGGCGATGCGTTCTGCGAGGCGGGGCGCCTCGAAGTGGGCCACTCCCCACGTCGACGCCGGGAGGCCCCGGGTTCTCGCGAGCGCTTTCTCGACGAGCTTCGCGCACGCCCGGGGGAAGCCCCGCGAGGCGCCGCCGGCCCTGGCGCGCCCCGAGGAGTCGAGCGTCAGGAGCGGGACCACGCCGAGCGCGTTCGCGAGGGCACGCTGGCCCGCAGTAACGCGGCCGCCTCTCACGAGCATGTCGAGCGACGGCACGGCCGCGTAAAGGCGCGCCCGCGAGGCGGCTCTCGCGGCGGCCGCGAGCGCTTCGGCGTGGGTCGCGCCGGCTCGCGCCGCGCGCGCGGCGTCACGCACGACGAGGCCCTGCCCGACGGACACGTTTCGGGAGTCGAGCACGGCGATGGGCGCGAGGCTCCCGTCGCCACGGAGCGAGCTCGCGGCCGTGCGGGCGGCCGAGAAGGTGCCCGAGAGGGCGCCCGAGACGTGGATTCCGAGCACGGGCGCGCCGTGAGCGGCGAGGACGCCGTAGACCTCGCGAAAATCCGCGGGCGGCGGCTGAGACGTGCGCGCGACGAGGCGCCCCTCGGAGAGCCTGCGATGGAACTCCGCAGGGGTGATCGTGACCTTGTCGAGGAAGGTCTCGTCGCCGAGAACGAGCCGGAGGGGCACCACCGTGATTTCCTCCGACTCGAGCACGGCGTCCGGCAGGTCGCACGCGGAATCCGTCACGATCGCGACGCGGCCCCGCACGGCGAACCGTCCCAGGTGCTGGGCGCGCATGTCCTCGACCTTCGTCTCGACGACGTCGCCGAAGCGGCGGACGACGGCGAAGGCGTCCTCGGGGCGGTTCACGTGGATGTGCACGCGCAGTCGCGAGGCCCCGCCCACGACCGCGATCGAATCGCCGAGCGGCGCGAGCGCCCGGCGCAACGCGTCGCGTTCGAGCCGCGCGCCCGTCACGAGCGCCTCCGTGCAGTAGCGAAAGAGGATCGACTCGCGCGACTCGCGGATCCGCGCCTCGACGCGGTCCTCGGGAGGCGGAGCGAAAGGCTCCGCGCCCCGCCCGAACGCGCCGAACGCCCCCTCGAGGAGGTAGACGAATCCTTGCGCGCCCGCGTCCACGACGCCGGCACGGCGCAGGACCTCGAGCTGATCCTTCGTCCGAAGGAGCGCGCGCTTCGCCTCGGCGATCGCGAGAGGAAGCAGGACCGAAAAGTCGGGCGTTTCTCTCGCGCGTCGGGCCGCCTCCTCCGCGAAGGCGGTGACGACGCTCAGGATCGTGCCCTCGCGCGGCTGCGCCATGGCCCCGCGCGCCGAGGCGGCGCCCGTGGCGGCCGCCGCCCCGAATCCCTGCGTCGAGAGCCTGGACGCGCCTGCCGCTCCTGCGGCGAATCCCTCGAGGAGCTGTGCGAGGATCGCACCGGAGTTCCCCCTCGATCCCATGAGCGCCTCGTCCGCCGCGAGACGCGCGACGCGCGCAACGTCCCTCTCGCGCGCCCCGGCAACCGCCGCAGAAACGCGCGCGAGCGTCGCGGCGAGGTTCGAGCCCGTGTCGTTGTCCGCGACCGGAAACACGTTGATGCGGTCCAGCTCCGCGCGCCCCCCTGCGACGGCGTGAGCTCCCGCCACGAGGGCGCGCGCGAGGCGGCGTCCGTCCAGGTACGCGACGCGGGCCGCGGACATTCAGAGAATTCTATTTGCTCGTCTACCGGACCGGTGCCCTGAGCACGGGAGCGAAGTTCCCCGGCCGGCTCGCCTCGCGCGCCGCACCCGCCTCGTCGAGGCGGCCGACGGGCGTCGTGTGCGGCGCGGACGTGACGATCCCGGGCGACGTCTCACACTCTTTCGCGATCGCGATCATCGCGTCCGCGAACGCGTCGAGCTCGTCCTTCCCCTCGGACTCCGTCGGCTCGATCATGAGCGCTCCCGGCACGATGAGCGGAAACGACATCGTGGGCGGGTGGAAACCGAAATCCATGAGGCGCTTGGCGATGTCGATGTTGTGCACGCCCTTCACCGCCTGGCGGTGGTCCGAAAAGACGATCTCGTGGTAGCTCGGCGCGTCGTACTTCAGGTCGTAGAAGGGCGCGAGCCGCTTGCGCAGGTAGTTCGCGTTCAGAACGGCGTCCTCGGCCACCTCGTGAATCGAATTCCCGTAGGAGAGGATGTACGTCAGCGCGCGCACGAGAACTCCGAAGTTTCCGTAGAACGCTCGCATCTTCCCGATCGAGTCGGGACGGTCGTAATCCAGCCGGAACCCGTCCCCCGCCCGCTCGACGGTGGGCACGGGCAGGAAGGGCACGAGAGACGCGACCACGCCGACGGGCCCCGCGCCCGGGCCGCCGCCCCCGTGCGGGGTCGAGAACGTCTTGTGCAGGTTCATGTGCATGACGTCCACGCCCATGTCGGCCGGACGCACCTTGCCCACGAACGCGTTGTAGTTCGCGCCGTCGAGATAGAGATACGCGCCCTTGGAATGGACGATCTTCGCGACGTCGAGGATGCGTTCCTCGAAGACGCCGAGCGTGTTCGGCACCGTGATCATCAGCGCCGCGACGTCGTCCGTGAGCTTCGCCTCGAGCTCGGAAAGGTCGACCGTCCCGCGCCGGGACGACCCGAGCTCGACGACCGAGTACCCGGCGAAATGCGCGGTCGCGGGGTTCGTGCCGTGCGCGGAGTCGGGCACGAGGACGTACTTGCGCGCGTTCCCGGCCTTCACGTGCGCGGCGCGGATCATGAGGGCACCGGTGAGCTCGCCGTTCGCGCCGGCCGACGGCTGGAGCGTCACGCGCGAGAACCCGGTGAGCACCTTCAGCGCCTCCTCGAGCCGGAAGAGGAGCTCGAGATTGCCCTGCGAGAGGTGCTCGGGCGCGTAGGGGTGCGTGTCGTTGAAGCCCGGGAGGCGGGCGATTTCCTCGTTGAGCCTCGGGTTGTGCTTCATCGTGCACGAGCCGAGCGAGTAGAGCGCCGTGTCGATCGCGAAGTTCATCTGCGAGAGGCGCGTGAAGTGCCTCACGACGTCGACTTCGGAGGCCTCCACCTCTCCTTCTACAGCCGGGCGATGCTCTTTTCCGTACAGCGCGGCCGGGTCCGCCTCGGGCACGTCGAGCGGCGGGAGGAGGACGCCGACGCGCCCCGCGCGGGAGGCGTCGAAGAGCGAGCCGAAGCGCCGCCGCCGGTCGAGGCGGGCGTCGGCGCGAACGAGGGGTTCCGGGGACGTGAGGGTGCCGTGATCGCTCATCAGAAGGACCTCAGTGTGTCGAGGAGGGTGTCGAGCCCGCTGCGCGGCGTCCGCTCCGTCACCGCGACGAGGAGGAGATCCCGGTACGCCGTCGCGGTGGGCTCGAGGCGGGCGTAAGGGACGCCCGCGAGGACCTTCCGCGCCTCGGCGCGGCGCAGGACCTCGGCCACCGGAACGCCGCAGTGCAGGGCGAACTCGTTGAACGTCTTTCCGGTGAAAGCGACGGAGAACGGGCCGGGAAGCGCCTTGACGGCGGCCTTCAGGTACTCGGCCTTCGAAAGGCACTGGACGGCCGTCTCCCTGAGGCCCTTCTTGCCGAGGACGGAGAGCGTCATCGTGGCCGCGAGCGCGAACAGCCCCTGGTTCGTGCAGATGTTCGAGGTGGCCTTCTCGCGCCGGATGTGCTGCTCGCGTGTGGAGAGCGTCAGGCAGAAACCGGGCCTGCCGTCCGCATCCGTCGTGCGTCCGGCGAGGCGGCCGGGAATCTGGCGCTTGCCGGCGTCGCGGCACGCGAGGAATCCCACGAGCGGGCCGCCGTACGAGGGCGCGAGGCCGAACGAGGCGGCCTCGCCGCACGCAATGTCGATCCCCGCGGCTCCGGGCGGCTCGAGAACCGCGAGCGAGAACATCTCGTTCACGACGCCGATCGCGAGCGCGTCGTGCGCGTGGGCCGCGCCGGCCGCCGCCCGCCAGCCTTCGACGACCCCGAATACGTTTGGAGACTGCACGCAAACCGCGAACGTCGCGTCGTCGACGGCGGCCGCGAGCGCCGCGGCATCCGTCGTGCCGTCCTTCCCGAGCGGGACCTCGACGATCGTGAACGCGAAGTTCACGAGATACGTGTGGAGGCACCGCCGGTATTCGGGATGCACGCCCGAGGAGACGACGACCTTCGTCTTCTTCTTCGTGAGGCGCTCGGCCATGAGCACGGCCTCGACGAAGGCCGAGGCGCCCTCGTACATCGAGGCGTTCGCGACGTCCATGCCCGTCAGGAGCGCCATGTGCGTCTGGAATTCCCAGATCGCCGTGAGCGTTCCCTGCGCGACTTCGGCCTGGTACGGCGTGTAAGAGGTCAGGAACTCGCCGCGCAGGAGGAGCTGCGAGACGAAGGCGGGTGAATGATGGCTGTAGAGGCCCGCGCCCAGGAAGGACGTCCAGTCTCCGAGGTGCGCGTTCTTCGCCGCGACCCGGCCCAGGTCCCGCCGCACTTCGATCTCGGAAGCCGGCGGGGGAAGGCCGGGCGGCTCCGTGTGGTAGACGGAGCGCGGGACCGTCGCGAAAAGGTCGTCGATCGACGCCGCGCCGACCGCCGCGAGAAGGGACTCCCGCTCGGCGGGGCTGTTCGGGATGTAGCGCATCTGGTCGTGTCCTCCCCGGCACCCGTTACGCCGAAGGCCGGGGCGCCGGATGTTTCGCTCCCGGTCAGGCCTTGGCTTCCTCTTCCACGAACTTCTCGTAATCGGCCGCCGACAGGAGCGAGTCCATCTCGGCGTCCGACGAGAGCTTGATCTTCACGATCCAGCCGTCGCCGTGCGGGTCTTCGTTCACGGCCCCGGGCTCGTCCGCGAGGACGCCGTTCAGCTCGATGATCTCGCCGGCGACGGGGAGGAAAAGCTCGGACACGGCTTTCACGGATTCGATCGTGCCGAACTCCTGCCCGGCGTCGAAGATCTCGCCCACCTCCGGCATGTCGACGAACACGACCTCCCCGAGCTCCTTCTGCGCGTGGTCGCTGATCCCGATCGTCCCCACGTCGCCATCGACGCGGATCCACTCGTGGCTCCGGGAATAGCGGCGGTCGTCCGGGTAAACGCTCATGTTCCTCGCCTCCTGAAGCCCTCAGGTCTTGCGCTTGTAGAACGGGGTCTGAACGACGCGCGCCGCCACGGAGCGCCCGCGCACGTCGATCGCGAGCGGCGTGCCGGGGGTGATGCGGCCGGCCGGAACGTACGCGAGGCCTATGGGTTTGCCCACGGTGGGCGTCTGCGTGCCCGAGGTGACGACTCCGACCGGGCCCGAGTCGGGGTCGACCGAGACCGCGAACCCGTGTCGCGCGATGCCGCGCCCCGTCACCTCGAACCCCACGAGGCGGCGGGTGATGCCCGCCTCCTTCTGCTTCGCGAGCGCCTCGCGGCCCGTGAAGTCGCCCTTCTTCATCTTCACGATCCAGGCGAGATTCGCCTCCCACGGCGTCGTCGTGTCGTCGATGTCGTTGCCGTAGAGCGCGAGCGTGGCCTCGAGGCGCAGCGTGTCGCGCGCTCCGAGCCCCGCGGGAATGACGCCGTGCGGCTTGCCCGCCTCGAGGATCGCATCCCAGACGGCGCCCGCGCGGTCGGAATGCACGTAGACTTCGAAGCCGTCCTCTCCGGTGTAGCCCGTGCGCGAGACGAGCGCCGTCACGCCGGCGACGTGCCCGGTCAGGAAGCGGTAGTAGCCCACGTCCGGGAGCTTCACGTCCGTCAGCGGCTGGAGGACGTGCTCGGCGAGCGGCCCCTGGAGTGCGAGCTGCGCCCAGATCGCCGACTCGTCCTCGATCGCCGCGCCCGGTGACTCCTGCCGCTTCGCCCACGCGACGTCCTTCGGCGTGTTCGACGCGTTCACGACGAGGAGGTAGTCGTCCGGGGCGATCCGGTACGTGAGGAGGTCGTCGACGAACGTACCCTGTTCGGTGAGAAAGGCCGAGTACTGGGCCTTGCCGTCGTCGAGCGCCGCGACGTCGTTGCACGTGAGGCGCTGCACGGTCTCGAACGCTTTCGGCCCGCGCACCCGGATCTCGCCCATGTGCGACACGTCGAAGAGGCCGGCGCGCGTCCGCACGGCGCGGTGCTCGTCGGCGAGGCCGGAGTACTCGACGGGCATGTCCCAGCCGCCGAACGGCACCATCTTCCCGCCGAGAGCCCGGTGTCTCTCCCAGAGAGGCGTCCGCTTGAGCGACGCGGGGGGACTGGTCATTGCGCGCGGGACTCTACGGCACCCCCCCCGCCCCGTCAACCGAACGGATGCATCAGGACGCGGCGATAATCCCGAGATGATCCAGTCCGCCGACCGCGACGCCGCCGCCCTCGCCGGCGCGCGGCCGCGCAGGCGTTTCGCGGCGGGAGACGAGCTCCGCGACACGGCGGCGGGCTCGCTTCACCTGTTTCTCGAGGGCCGTGCGACGCTGCTCGCCGAGACCCCGTTCGGGCCGCATCCCGTCGCGCACCTCGCGGCGCCCGCTCTCCTCGACCTGCGCGTCCCGTTCGGCGGTTCACCGGGCGTCGCGCGCGTCGCGCCGGAGGCCGGCAGCGTCGCCGCATGGTTTCCCGCGGACGAGGCTCGCGCCCTTCTCTTCGACCCGGGCCCTTCGGGCGGCGCCTTCCGCAGGCTGGCGCTCGCGAGCCTGACGACCGCTCTCCGCGAGACGAACGCCGCCCTCGGCCGCTTTTTCGACGGAACGCCGGCGCCTCCGTCTCCGGCACGCGTGACGAAGACCGGCACGATCGAGGACGGCCCGATCGACCCCGTGCGCGCAAGCGACCTGTTCGAGACGGCGGGGCTCGACCCGGCGCTCCTGCCCGCGCTCGGGCTCGTCGCGCGCACCGTCCTTCCGGGCGCCGCTCTTCTCGCGGCGGGCGAGCGGGGAGAAGAGGCGTTTCTCGTCGCCGAGGGAAGGCTCCGCGTCTCGCTGGAGATCGCGGGGGGCGAAGAGGCGCTCGCGATTCTCGGGCGCGGCGAGATCGCGGGCGAGATGGCGCTCGTGGACGACGCCCCGCGGTCGGCCGACGTGTTCGCGCACGGCGGCCCCGCCGTCGTCTACGTCCTGACGCGCACCGGTGTTCCGCGAGCTCCTGGCCTCGGGCGCGCCCGAGGGTGCCGCGCTTCTCGGCGGCATCGGCCTGGTCCTGACGCGGCGGCTCGAAGAGGCGATCAAGAAGGCCGCGGGCTTTCGCATCCTGGCGGGCCCGATCTGACCCCGCTCACATCTTCTTGAGCTTTTCCTTGATGTTCGCGCGAACCTCTCCGGCCGCGGGGCCTACGAGAATGCGCAGCGGTTTGGACTCGTACCCGGGCGCGGTCAGGAGGACCTCGTAAACCGCCATGTCCGCGAACTGGAGGTCCTCCTTCGCGAACTTCGACGCGGGCCCCACGTTGCGGCCGTTCACCAAGACCATTGCGTCTGGCGGCTCGACGTTGAAGACGGCGTCGCGCACCGTGCGGTAGCTCGGGCGCTTGAGCTTTCCCTCGTTGAGCCAGGCGGGGCCCGTGGGGCCGTCGGGTGAGCCCTTTTCAAGGCTGCGATCGATCGTGACCTTGTCGTCGGTCGCGGTCGACCGCACGATGAGATCTACGTTGAGGTCGCGATGCTCCGGCGCACACAGGCGAATCCGGTGGGTGCCCTCGAGGTTGAACGCGAGGAGCGACCCGCCGCCGGAGTCGTCCCAGTCGTCGGTGATGCCGATGTAATTCCCGTCGAGATAGACGCGGGCCTGACTCGGGGAAACGTCGATCTTCAGAAACCGGCGGATCGTGACCGTGAGGTCGGCGGGTTTCCGGGCAGGCGTCTTGGGCTTCGGCGGGGTCGGAACGGCCAGCGCCGCGGCCGTGGCCGCTTCCTCGGGCGTGGCCGTGGGCTTGACGCGAGCCTTCCTCGTGGGCGCCACGGTCGGCGACGTGTCGCGGACCGGCGTCTCGACGATCGCCACCGCGGGTCCGGCGGTCGAAGCCGTGGTCGCGCCGGGCGTCGTCGGAGCCGGCGGCGGCGGGGTCGGAAGAGGCGCCGGGACGGAGGCTGCGGGAGCAGCGGTCGGAACGGGCGGAAGCTCGGCGACCTCTTTTTCACTCTTTTTCGAGAGCGTGAGGAAGCCGAGCACGACGGCGAGGGCCACGAGAAGGCCGCCCCCCAGGACGAAAGGAGAGACGCCCTTCTTTTTCGGGGGCGGCGGCGCGACAGCGGCGCTTTTCGCGATCACCTCGCCCATCCGGCGGCCGGTCGTGATCGTGGGGGATTCCGAGTCCGGGACCGGAAAATCGGCGGCTGGCATCGGAGGCCGGGCGGGAATCAACGTCGAGGCCGGTTCCTCGGGCAGCCTCCCGACGGGCGGCGTCACCCTGACGGCAGCGGTGGGCGCCATCGAGGCGGGAACCGTCGCCCCGGCGAGCGGCGCGACCGGCGGGGGTGCGCCCGGCGAGGACCGCGGGCGCTTGACCCTGCTTTCCGAAAGGCCCGCGGTGGAGCCGACGGGCGAGAACCCCAGGATCTCACGCAGGTCGCCGGCCAGCTCTCCAGCGTCGGAGTAGCGGTTCGCGCGATCCTTCGCAAGACACTTCTTGAGGATCTCTTTCATCCCCTCGGGCACTTCGTTCGTCACCAAGCCCGGGTCCATCGGCTCCTCGTGGAGGATCTGGTAAACGAGCGTCGTCGAGAGTGTCGGCCGGGAAGGGCTTGCGCAGCGTGAGCGCCTGATAGAGGACGATGCCGAGGGAGAAGATGTCGGTTCTCGCGTCCAGCTTCTCGCCCTTGATCTGCTCGGGAGACATGTAGGCCGGCGAGCCCACCATCTGGCCGGTCGACGTGAGCTCCGTGTCGCCGGTCAAGAGCTTGCCGATCCCGAAGTCCGTGACTTTCGCCGAGAGTGTCGGCGAGAGGAGGATGTTCGCCGGCTTCACGTCGCGGTGGAGGACCCCGCGCTCGTGCGCGTGCGCCAGCGCCTCGGCCACTTCGGCGACGATGCGGATGCGATCGCGCAGCGGAAAGCCGGCGGGGTCGGAAAGCCGTTGCGCGAAGCTTCCGCCCTGCACGAGCTCCATGGCGAGGAAGAGCGTGCCCTGATCCTCGCCCACGTCGAACACCGTCACGATGTGCGGGTGCTGGAGACGCCCCGAGATGCGCGCTTCCTTCAGGAACCGCGCTTTCGCCTCGTCGGCGCCGAAGCTCTTCTCGCCCGTGTCGAACCGGATGGTCTTGAGGGCGAGCTCGCGCTCGATCTGGGGGTCGCGGGCCAGGTAAACGACGCCCATGGCACCGCGGCCCAGCGTGCGCAGGATGACGTACCGGCCGATCTGTTCAGGGCTCAAACGCTGATGGACTCCGCGGGGATTCTACCCAACGTCTCCCGACCCTCCCTCACCCTCCGGCGGAACGTCCCGCGGCCCCTCGTCCGTCTGCAGATCGGATGGCGTACCCGGGTCCTTCGCGAACGCCCGCTCGCGGTTCGCGAGCTCCGCCCGCGCCTCGTCCGCGCGCTCCGCGGGCACCACGACCTCGATCGGAGAAAGATCTTCGCTTTCCGTCGGCGTCTGATGGAAGCTCCGGTCGACGACTCGTGCGGCGATTCCCCGGCTCTGGAGAAACCCCGCGATGAGCGCCGCCTCCGTCTCGTTCGCGGCGGGCGCGACGTTCTCCCAGTGTTCCTCGCTCATCGTGTGCTCGGCCATGGCGACCTCCTGCTTCTGGTTCCCGGTGCTCAGGGTACGACGCGAAGGGTTTCGGAGCGAACCTCGGCGGCCGGAAGGAAGCGCCCCACGACGGCCGCGGCCGTGTCCCCGCTTGCGTGAAGGGACGCGACGAGGGCGGAAGCGAAGGGGGCCGGCACCGCGAAGAGCAGGCCGCCCGACGTCTGCGCGTCGGCGAGAAGGAGAAGGTCGGTTTCGGAGACGCCCGGCGCGATCTCGAGGCCGGGCCGCGCCGCGGCGAGATTGCGGCGGCTGCCATCGGGCGCGACCCCGCCCTCCGCGAGCCGGCGCGCGCCGGGCAGAACGGGAACGGCGGAGGCCGAGACCTCGGCCGAAACGCCCCCCGAGCCGAGCATCTCCGTGAGATGGCCGAGGAGCCCGTAGCCCGTCACGTCCGTGGAGGCCGAGATCGTGAACGCGTCGGCCGCGCGCGCGGCCGAGCGGTTCAGCCGCGTCATCGAGGCGACCGCGACGTGCTCCTCTTTCTCCGACGGCCCGGAGCTCTTCTTCAGGGCGGAGAAGAACGAGCTTTCCCTGAGAACCTGAGCTCTCATCGCCGACGTCAGGATTCCCGTTCCGACCGCCTTCGTGAGAACGAGCGCGTCTCCCGCCCTCGCACCCACGTTGCGTCGCAGGCGGGAAAGGCGCACGCGACCCGTGACGGCCATGCCGTAGACCGGTATGTCGAAATCGGTGGAGTGCCCTCCGAGGACGGGGACTCCGGCGTCGCGTGCCACCTCGGCGCCGCCCCGGAGGATCTCGCCGAGCACCTCGAGCGGAAGCGCCTTGACCGGAAAACCCACGAGGTTGAGCGCGAAGAGCGCCTCGCCTCCCATCGCATAGATGTCCGAGAGGGCGTTCGCCGCCGCGATGCGCCCGAAGTCGAAGGGAGAATCCACGACCGGCGTGAAGAAATCCGTCGTGGCGAGCAACGTCTCGGGATCCGGGTCGTCGGAGGCACCGAGGCGGAAAACCGCCGCGTCGTCGGACGAGTCGTATCCGACGAGAGCACGCGGGTCGTGAGCCCGCGGCAACGCACCCAGCAGCTTCACCAGGTCAGCCTGACCCAGCTTGCAGGCTCAACCCGCCGACGACGCGAACGTCAGGATCGACGGATGAGGCTTGATTGCCTTCTCCATGGGTCGAGTCTACTCACTCGAAGAGATGGCTCGACTCGGGTCAGGAATCCGGAGAACTACAGGTCGCCCGCCGTGAACGACTCGCCGAGCTGACGGAGGGCCATGTTCGTCGCGACCCCGGCGAGAGCACCCACGATGACGCGTCCCCGGTATCGGCCCACGATGAACCCGACGAACGCCGCGCCCGCAAGGCACGCCAGCGGGTGGCGTTGCACGGTCTCGAGAGCCGCCCTCTTCCAATCAATGTCCTTCGGGAAGAAATCGAAGGGCTCTCCGGGCCGGCCGACCGGGCCCTCGGGTGAGGCGCCGTGGGGCGCCGGCTGACGAACCGCAGCGTCGTCCATCAGTCGTCTCTCCGGCGAAGCAGCAGGCCGAGCGCGAAACCCACGCCGAGCGCGATCGCGACCGACTTGGCCGGATTGTCCCTCACGTAGTTCTTCACGCCCGTCTGGACGTCTTCCCATTCCGTCTCGGCGATCTTGTCCCGGAGCGCCCCCGCGCGTGCCTTCACGTTTCCGGCGACCTCGCCTACGCGCTCGCGCAGGCGCCCGGCCTTCTCACCCACTGATTCGCGTGTCGCGTCTATCTTCTGTTCGACGGTTCTTGCGGCGTCTTCGACCGTGCTGTTTGCCATGGTCCGACCTCCTCGGGCCGGTGATCTTGTCACAGCCCGCGCGCCAGGGGAAGGTACGATGGACGCGCGATGCGTTCCTCGACGGCGCCGGTGCGCCTCGCCGGCCGGAAGCTCCACGAGGTTCCGCCCCTCGCGCGCGCGATCCTCGTGGGGACCGCGCGGCGGTTCCTCGACGCGCGCGGCTTCGACCTCGCGGCGAGCCTCGCCTACTCGGCTCTGCTCACGCTCGTGCCTCTCGTCGCGTGCGTGACGGTCCTCACGTCGACCTTCTTCGGCCAGTCGGGCACCGGCCTGTACCGCCTGCTTCGCTTTCTTCCGGGGGCTGGGCGCGATTTCGTGACGGATCTGCAGACGTTCAGCGTCAAGGCGACGTCCGTGTCGGGCACGGCGACGCTCTTTTTCCTCGTGACGTCGCTCCGCACGTTCTTCCTCGTCGAGAGCGCCGCCCGGGCCCTCTGGGGCTCCACCAAGACTCCGCGCCGGCCGCTCCGCCGGCTGGGCATGGCCCTTTCGGTCATGATCCTCGGGCCCGTCGCGCTCGGCGTCCTGACGTCGATTCTTCTCGAGAGCGGCGCGCCGCTCGGGGATTTCCGGCCTCTCGGGTCGCTCATGTCGTTCGCCTTGCTCGCCTACCTCTACCGGAAGCTCCCGGGCTCGTACGTGCGGTGGGCACCGGCGGCGATCGCGGCCTTCCTCGTGAGCGCCTCGCTCACGCTCCTGCGCGTCGGCTTCGCGCGCGGCGTCGCGCTCCTCACGTCTCTCAATCAGACGTACGGCTCGCTCTCGGCGATCGTCATCTTCGTGATCGCGATCGGCATCATGACGACGCTCTGTCTCGGGGGAGTCTCCCTGGCCCACGCGATCCAGTACCGGGACGAGTTCCTCGATCACGACACGCCCCCCGAGAGAACCGAGGAGGGCGGCAGTCTCTACGTCGCCGTGCGCCTCCTGCTGGTGATGGCGACCGCGTGGAAGAACGACCGCGCGACGCGTACGCGCGCGGGACTCGCAGCCGAGATCGGACGGCCCGAGGAGGAAGTCGCGCCGCTCGTCGCCGAGCTCCTCGGTGAGGGCCTTCTCACGTCAGACCCCGGTGGGAATCTCGCGCTCGCACGTGCGCCCGAGACGATCTCGCTCTACGCCGTAGCCCGCGCGATCGGCGAGTCGGCGCTCCGGGCAGTACCTTCGGGCCATGACGCCGCCGCCCACACGTTGCATCGGGTCTTCGCAAGGGCGAACAGGGAAGAGAGAGCCGTGCTACAGGGGACGAGCCTCAGGGATCTTCTTCGCGGGTCCGATGAGGAGGAGAATCTCCTCGCGGAAGGGCTCGTGACCGTCCGATGAAGAAATTCCTCAAAGTTTCCGCAGTCCTCCTCGGCATCGCCCTCGTCGTCTTCGTGGTGGGCGCGGGAATGAACGCGAAACATGTCGCGAAGGCCTCGCGTCTGTACGCAGCACCGCCCGAGCGCGTCTGGACCGCGCTCCTCTCCATCCGTCAGCTCCCATTCGACCGCTCCGACCTCGCCAACATAGAAAGCGTCGAGAGGAATCGCGTCCCGTCTTCGCTGGACGTCCTCGGCTCGCCGGTCCGTATCGAGGCTCCGACGCAGCGGCCTCCCGTCCAGCTCGTCGTGAAGACGGTCGACCCGAACCTCGCGTATTCCGGCACGTGGACGGTCGTCCTCTCGCCCGAGGACGAAAAGACGCGCGTCACGATCGTCGAAGACGCCACCATACGTTCGCGAGCGGTCCGCTTTTTCGTCAGAACGATTCTCGGCGAAGAGATTCTTCTCGACGGGATCTTCCGCGCGATCACGCGCAAGCTCGCCGAGGCGCCCCGCACGCTGGGCGGCTGACGAGCGCGGCGGCGCCGTTTGACGCCCTGCAGGCTTCCCGCTAATCTCCGCGCCTCTCCGGGTGGGTGGGGCTGTAGCTCAGTTTGGGAGAGCGCCTGAATCGCACTCAGGAGGTCGACGGTTCGATCCCGTTCAGCTCCACCATTACATTTTCCTCACATCTCACTCCGGCACGCCGCGGCCGAGTGTCCCTCTGGCTGAACGGGATACGAACCGTCGACCTGAAGGGCGCGGGGAAACTTCCCCGCCTTCAGATCCGATCAGCCCGCCTCAGCGCTCAGCGCGTGCGGCGCGCCCGAAGGGCGCGAGGCGGGCGTGTTCGATCCCGTTCAGCTCCACCACTTTATTGAATTGATTCCCTCAAGGCTCGTCGTGAAGCCGAAGCCACCTCGACCAGGAGGGCCTCGTCCCGCTCAAGATCCGGTTTTTCCAGGAGGGACGGCCGTCGGCAGGACACGCGGAGAAGTTGCGTCGAATAGGCGGATCACTGTCTCGGGCGAATCACCCTCCGAAAGCGAGAGCTCGGCCCGCGCGTCCCCATGACGCGGCAAGGAACTCGCGAAACCTGGAGAACACCTCGGCCGACGCCGTGAGCCTGACTTCGACGAGTCGCCCGAACGATGCGCTGACGACCTCGAGACCCTAGTCTATCGCCGGCCCCCGCCCTCCTCGCATCGTTGCGACGTCAAGGCCTATCTTTTTCGTCGAGTCTCGTCGCCTCGGCGACGGCCGAAAGGAGCGCCCGTGAACGTCTCCCGCACCCGCAGGCTACTCGGAGCCTTACTGTTCCTCCCGCCGTTCGTGGCCGCCGTCTCGATCGCGGCCGACCTCCCCCCGGCTCTCGAGCTCCCGAAGCCGAAGCTCGATTCGGCCGCCACGCTCGTCTCTGCGCTGAAGGCGCGGAAGTCGGCGCGGGAGTTCTCGCCCGCGCCGCTCCCCTTGCAGGCGCTGTCGGACCTCCTCTGGGCGGCCGACGGCGTGAACCGCGACGACGGCCGGCGGACAGCGCCCTCGGCGAAGAACTGGCAGGAGATCGACGTCTACGCCGTGGTCCGCGGCGGGGCGTACCTCTACGACGCGAAGGCGCACGCCCTTCGGGGCATCGTGGCGGGGGACCTTCGCGCGGCGACCGGCGCGCAGGACTTCGTCGCGGCCGCGCCGCTGAACCTCGTCTACGTGGCAGACTTCTCGCGCATGCCGGGCGCCTCGCCCGGCGACCGCGAGCTCTACGCCGCCGCCGACGCGGCCTTCGTCAGCCAGAACGTCTACCTCTGGTGCGCCGCGACGGGGCTTTCGACGGTTGTTCGCGGTTCCGTCGATCGCGCCGCCCTGGCGAAAGCTCTGGGCCTGAGGCCCGACCAGCGGATTCTCCTGGCGCAGACGGTGGGCAGGCCGAAGTGAGGGTCGGCCTCAAGAGGGGCCTGGAGCGTCATAACCGGCGCGGAGGGGCTGGGGCGACGTCGGGCGGGAGACCGTCGATCTCCAGCAGATTCGCCGCGGGCCGCCGCACCGCGACGACGGCGAAGCGCATATTCGGAGCGAGCCCGAACGAGTGAAGCTCGACGTCCGGCGGCAGGACGTTCTGGATCCGGAAGATGGGCGCCCCGTCCGCGAGGCGCACGACCCCGATGTCCGGAGTCGGGCCCTGGCTCGAGAAGGAAACCCAGGCTCCGTCGGGCGAAATCTCAGGCAGGATGTTGAGTCCCGGAGCCAGGAGTTTTGCGTTCGTGCCGTCCGGACGAATCGTCCAGATGCCGCGTTTTTGCTCGTTGAACGAGGCGTAGACGATCGTGGAGCCATCCGGAGAAAGTGACGGATTCTCGGCGTCGGCGCTCGGACACATGAGTCGTGGAGAACGGCGAAGTCTGGGAAGCGGAGACGATGAAGAAAATGTGGCCGCGCGAAGAGCCTCCGCCGGCGTTCTTCTGGAAGAAGTGAGGGCTCCTCAGCTCACACCACCTCCAGGCGTTCGGCGTAAGCCGCGTCTTTGATCCACAAGATCCTCGCCGAGCCAGATTCCGCGTAGGTGCGGAACATCCCATGGTAGAAGAAGCGTCCCCTCACCGCCCCTCCCAGGTGGCGCGTTCCCCAGGACTCGAGGGCCGCCGCCGTCTGCGCGGCGAGCTCGATCTTGTAGGAATGCTCTTCGGTCTGGCCGCCGCGCGTCGCGACGGCCACCTGACTGCCTTCGGTCCCCTCCACGAACGTCTGCCACCGGGAATGCGCGGCGAGCCACCGCGTCAGGTTCGAGACCGTCTGCGGAGGAACGACTCCGTAAGTGTCCCTGAGTTTCGGCCCTGACAGGGATCGGCACCCGAAGAACTCCTTGTAGACGCCCAGACTGTTCGACCACGCGCCGACGTTGCATCCTCTCAGCGCCACGTGACGCAGTCCCAGCGCGCGTACCTGGTTCATCTTCTGACGCAATCCGGTCACCTGGACTTCCCGCATCATGAGAACCGGCGCGGCGTCGGCCGCCGAAACTCCGGGCGCCGTGATGCCGTCGACGGTGGTGGGGTGGTCGTGCGCCAGCTGACCGATGGCCTCTGAGCGCGCGCGCACCGCTCCCCCGTTGATCAACGGAATCGCCAGCCCCAGCTCGCGCGCGTGACAGACGAGCATCACGTCGCCTCCCCGCCGTCCATGACTGACGATCTCCGTCAGCACGCGATCCATCGTGATGTGCGGAAAACTGACGACTTCGTCCGTGGTCAGCGCCAGCCCGTTCCCGGAGGGCTCCGAGGGGCTCGTTTCGAACCAGTCTCCCGCGTGACGGTGCGCCCTTCGATCGATGAGGATCAAGGCCATCTGCGGCACCTCCTCGCGTTTTGCGTTACATTCTACTTACGCGTGCCACTCGGCGGGCGGTACAACCCGGAGAGAGGCAGGCGTCATGATCGAATCGGAGAAAGGCTTCGAAGTCTCGATCATCTCGGCGAGCGGAACCGAGTCGGTCGGCGGCCTCTTCTTCGACCCGGGCGAAGACTAGACCGCGTAAGGGCCCGCCTGACTTAGTGCCGCCTCTTTCGCCTCTCGTGCCGCGCGATCGCCTTCTCGGTTGCCCGCTGTCGCTGTCGAAGCATGATCTCGAGGAAGATGTGCGGCCCCACGATTAGTGGGGGCTGCCGCACGTCTTCCGGCGAGACCGGCTGGGTCAACGGGTGTGCCCTCCGATGGCGCGCTCGGTCTCTACGACGAGCACCGCCTCGCGCTCACTTGGGCGCTGGGAGGTCCGAGTTATTGATATCGCGCACAATCTTCCAGGTTCCGTCGGGTTGGCGCTTCCAGACGGTCAGATACTTTCCTTTGTCCTTGATCTCGGCGCCCGTTTTCGGCTGCAGAGTCAATGTAAACGTGCCAGTCTCGACCGCCAAATCTCCCGCAACCATGACATCTGTAGTGGTCGCTGCGCCGTCCTTGAAGGAGAACTGGCTCAGAAGACCGCTAAAGCCCTTGTCGAGCCCTTCTTGGCCTCGCCACGCTTCCTCGTTCGGCGCCATCACGATGGCGTCAGAGGTGTAATTCGCCATCATTCCAGCCTTATCTCCCCGTTTGAACGCATCGAGGGATCTCGCGTTCGCCGCCTGGATGGCCGCTTTCACCTTGGCGGTGTCGGGTGATGCGCTGCTCGAACCGCCGCTTCCGGACGCAAAGTTGGACGAGGAGGCCAGGGCCAAACCCGCCAGAATGACGAGAAACTTCATTCGAGTGAACATCAGAACCTCCGACGAGCGGTTTCGAACCGTCGTGAGCCGTCTAACGAGTAGTAGACGCACGTTGAACGGGGTGTTTAGAGAAAGAAAACGTCGGTGTCGCTGTTGGGACGCATGCCGGTTCGCGTGGGAGGAAGTCTCTGCGAGGTCCTCCTTTCTGGCGGGCGGTGGGGCCGGGGTCGTTCGGCCCGACCGGCGGGTCGGGCACGTCGCCTCGCATCTCCGGGCAGGAGTCGTCGATCGGATGATGCTCGGCGAGGCTTCCGAAGGGAGGAAGACATCCGGGCGTAAAGCCTTGAGGTGAGGCGGGTCGAACTCAGCAGCAGAAGAGCGAGAGCCGCGACGACCCAGGAGCGGGCCGGCGGCACGTCGAGATCCGTTGAGCGTCGCGTGGTCACGCCGGAAGTCTACTATCGCGTTGGATGTCTACCGGCCGGCTCGGAGAGGAATAGGCCAAGAGTCTGTCCGAACCTAGCCGCTCTACAGACTGAGAAACTCGTCAGAATTTTCTGAAGACGACGGCAACCCGTGGCCACACCTTAGTACGCGATGGCTAATCTTCGCAAAGTTTCCGACCCCGGAGACGCCGGTATTTGTCAGGTTGATGGCTTGTTGGCAAAGTGCACTCTTCATGAGGACGCCGCTGCGGTCGAGGCCCAATGCATGACCGATTTCATGCGCGATGGTAAGCAGGGTCCACTCACTTCTCTGATGCATCCGATTCAAGTGAAGAGCACCCCTCCACGCGAAGAGGTACGTTAGGCATGTCTTGGCCGGTACGGCGGTGCGCCCGAATGAGCGATTCGGACCGACCTTGGGTCTTCACCCCGAGTTCGATAAATCGATGCGAATGCTCCACCACTTTAGATAACCTCCCTCGCGCGACGTACAGTGAAACGGCATGCAGGGAGGACGCCGATGAAACGCCCGAAAACGAAGGCTGGAAAGCGCAGGTCCGAGGCGGTCTTGAAGAAAGGGGCCGCGGTCGCCCCGCCGAAGGCAGGTGCGGCCGGGAAACCCGCTTCCCGGCTCATCGACCAGCGGATCCGCGACCTGGAAGGATGGCGCGGGGAGACCCTGACCCGCATGCGGGCGCTGATCCTCGAAGCCGACCCCGAGATGACCGAGGAGTGGAAGTGGATGAATCCGGTCTGGTCGCACAACGGGATCGTCTGCACCGGGGAGGCGTACACGAAGGTCGTGAAGCTCACGTTCGCCCGGGGGGCCGGGATCCCAGACCCATCGCGCCTCTTCAATTCCAGCCTGGAAGGCAACACGCGAAGGGCGATCGACATCCACGAAGGGGAGAAGGTCGACGCGGGCGCGTTCAAGGCGCTCGTGAAGGCCGCGGTGGCCCAGAATGGTTCGCCGCCGAAGAAACGGTAGACCCGGGCTGCGGTCCTCAACCCACGCGCGCGGCACGCTCGTGCCAGGCCGGGCACCGCGTGCGGCCAAGGGAGGGGAGGGATACAATCCCCTGACCTTCCGGTCGAAAGCGAGAACGTACCGTGAGCACGCAGCGCGATGTGGAGCAGCTCCTCAGGCGGATCCCGCTCTCGACACCGGCGGATGAAGACCATGCCAGCGACATGCTGCAGACGTTCGTCAGTCTGCGCAACGCCGCCTTCGAAGGCGGCGGGTTCACCATTCCCTCAACGACGACGCTGTTCAGCATCCCCGCGCTTATTCAGCAGCTTCGAGAAGGCAACTATGTCGATGTCGCGGTGACGCTGATCGGCGTGGCGGGCGACGCGGCATCGGCATTCGGACTCCTCGTGACCGCCGGGACCGAAATGGGCGCTATCGCCGGCACCGGAGCGCTTGCGTCGACGGGAGTCGTAGCTGGCATGATCGGCGACGCCGCCGGGCCGGCCGCGCTCGCCGCTTCGGTGCTCGTGGCCACCTTCCGCATTCCGAGCGACGTCAATGAAAACAACAAGAAGCTCTATTTCATCACCGATGCCAGCGGGATCCTCGCATCCTGGATCTTCAACCTGCCGCAAATCAATCCACATGTACGGCTGACGGCGCGGGCCCGCCGCGGCGGCTATTTCCGTGTCGACGTCTCCGGCGCGTGCCTCCTGGCGCATCAGCGCGTGCAAGGACTCTGGCAGCGTACCTATCGGGGCAATGCAGGCGCCGTCAGGGCGGCCCAGGCATCGGCAGGCAACAGCTGGGAGCGCTATTGGAGACAAGTCGGTTCCGCGCTCGAGCACGGGCTCGTTCCATTGCCGCACCGCGTCGGGGCGATGTGGGTCGACGGTGAGATCGGGGACGCCCACCGCCGCGCGCGACAGGCCGCAAGTGACGCCTCGGATCGGAGACTGCAGGCCAGGCTCAGGCGCGCCGCAGGGGGATACTGGTTCCGTACCCCCGAAGGGATCGACCTGTTCATGCCGGACTCCTGATCCGATCGCCGCCTTGTCTGCGTCTGGGTGTGCGGGGTGACGGCGTCCGTGCGGGTGCGGGTTCGTTCCGCTTCAGCGTCTCAGGCTCAGGAACCGTCGCCGTTCGGCCTCAAGAAGGTCTGGAGCGTCATGGCCGGCGCGGAGGGGCTGGGGCGACGTCGGGCGGGAGACCGTCGATCTCCAGCAGATTCGCCGCGGGCCGCCGCACCGCGACGACGGCGAAGCTCATATTCGGAGCGAGCCCGAACGAGTGAAGCTCGACGTCCGGCTCGAACGTGGCGAGCCTTCGTCGTGTCCCCGAAGTGTCCGCTCCCGGCACGACGTCTTGCACGTAGATCGCGGTCCCGGCTCCGCCGCCTCCGTCGCCCCCTAGGAAGGCGATACGACGGCCCTCCGGCAGCCACCGGTGACGGCCGGCGATGAACCCTCGCCCCGGCAGGACGTTCTGGATCCGGAAGATGGGCGCCCCGTCCGCGAGGCGCACGACCCCGATGTCCGGAGTCGGGCCCTGGCTCGAGAAGGAAACCCAGGCTCCGTCGGGCGAAATCTCAGGGAGGATGTTGAGTCCCGGAGCCAGAAGTTTTGCGTTCGTGCCGTCCGGACGAATCGTCCAAATGCCGCGTTTTTGCTCGTTGAACGAGGCGTAGACGATCGTGGAGCCATCCGGAGAAAGTGACGGATTCTCGGCGTCGGCGCCGTCGTCGGAGATCCGATGCGGCGCGCTTCCATCGCCTGCCGCTCCCCAGATCTCGAAATGGCCCGAGCGGTTCGAGGACCAGAGGAGGGTCTTCCCATCCCGGCTCATGAAAACGTCAGCATCGCTCGCGGGATGGGTCGTGAGCCGGCGCACGGTACTGGATCGCCGGTTCAGCTCCCAGATGTCGCTGTTACCGTCCCGGTTCGACGTGAATACAAGCGTCTCGCCGTCTCCCCCGACGACCGGCTGGAAGTTGACCTGGGATCCCTGCGTGAGCCACTTCCGCGTTTTTTCGCTGCCCGCCAAGGGGACCTCGAGCAGGTTCGTCGGGACGACGAGCGACGTCACGACCAAGCGACCGGCACCCGCGATGTCGAGCCCTTGGCCGACGCCGAGCGAGAACGCAATCGGCGTCAGCGCGCCCGTCCCCACGTCCTGCAGGTAGTAGGCGCCGGGGCTCGCCGGCACGATGGCCTGGTCCCGGCAACCGTAGACGAGAGCGCGGCCATCGCGCGTCCAGGCGACGTCCGAGAGCTCTCCGAGGCCGCCCGAGGCGCGGAGGGTCCGCTTCTCGCCGCTGGCAGGATTGACGAGGACGACCGACCACGGGGATCCGACGTTGATCTCACCGCGCGCCGTGGCGATCCACTTCCCGTCGGGCGACCATCTCGGAGAGCGGATCTGGAAGGTCGAGACCGTATCCACGAGGCGCTCGCCACTTCCGTCGGCTCCGGCCACCCAGAGCTGCGGGGTCCGTCCGGAATCCGTGGTGCGGATTCGCACGAAAGCGAGACGCGCACCGTCGTGGGAGACGTCGGCCTCCGTTGCGTCCGCCAGCACGCGCTGGGGGGGGCCGCCGAGGGCGGATACCCGGTAGAGCGCCGACCGCGAGGCCTCACGGCGGACGAAGAAAACGCTCGCCGAGTCGGGCGTGAAGCGAGGCGCCACGTCCGGCCCCTCGGTGAGAGCGATCTCGGAACCTTCGATCAGCTGCTTGAGCCAGATTCGCGACACGCCGTCGCGGCTGGAAGCAAACGCGCAGAGGCGCCCGTCCGGCGAGATCGCCGGATCGCCGTCCCGCCCGGAGGATGTGATGTATGTCAGCCGCGGGGGCGCGAGAGGGCGCGGGGCTGTGCGCCGGCCGGCAAGGGCGCCGAGAACGAGGAGGAGTGCCGCGCCGGCGGCGAGCGGGATCCACCGGGACGCACCCTTCCCCGTGAGCCTGGCCGCCGGCGACGCCTGCGTCCACGTCGACAAGTGGTCGCGGAGCCCCTTCAGGTCACGCACGACGTCCCGCGTCGAGTCGTAGCGCTCGGAAGCCTGCTTGGCGAGCAGCCTCTCGACGACCCAGCGGACCGGCGCCGAAACGTGAGGGGCTCTTTTCTCGAGCGGCTCCGGCTCGTCGCGAATGATGGCCGTCAGGGTCTCCGGCACGGACGCGGAGTCGAACGGCTTGCCGCCCGCCAGCATCTCGTAGAAGAGGGTACCGAGCGAAAACTGGTCGCTCCGGAAGTCGACGTCGGTTCCCCGCGCTTGCTCGGGCGACATGTAAGCCAGCGTTCCGAGGACGACGCCCGCTTCGCTGATCGCCGCGAGCGTTGGGGAACGCGTGTCGCCCGGATCGCGGCGCGAGACGTCGTGGCGGGCGAGGCCGAAGTCGAGGACCTTGGCCCGGCCGTCCTTCGTCAGGAAGACGTTCTCGGGCTTGACGTCGCGGTGGATGATCCCCTTTCGGGCAGGACCTTGACCGCTACGTCTCGAGCGAGCCGCGTGTCCTTCGCTCGGTACACCTCTCCCATCCCGCCCGCTCCGAGAGGCGAGAGAATCTCGTAGGGGCCTAGACGCGTGCCGGGGGGCAACAATTTGCTGCAGGCGAGTCTACCCCGACAGTTCGTGAGTCTCCGGCAGGCAAGTGCTCCAACTCTTCATCCCTGGGCCAATCGACAGCTTAATTAATTGATATCAAATGGCTTGCTGACTATTCGCACGCCGGCCGAGGGAAGTGGAAGCGACGGCCGAAGAACAAAAGAAGAATGGCTTGCGTACTGATCTAGTGTTGTAGTTAAGTATATCACTTAGATGGACCGTGAATGGAACGACAGTCAGCCGATTTACCGCCAGCTTCGCGACCGTGTCGTCGCGATGATTCTCGACGGCGTTCTCAAAGAAGGCGATCCGCTGCCGTCCGTTCGCACCGTTGCCGCCGAGTATCGGGTCAATCCGATCACGGTCCTGAAGGGCTATCAACAGCTCGTCGACGAGCAGCTCGTCGAGACGAAGAGAGGCCGCGGCATGTTCATCAATGCCGGCGCGCGCAACCTGCTGCTGCAGGGCGAACGCCAGAAGTTCCTTGCCGAACAGTGGCCCGGCATCGACGCGACCATTCGGCGCCTCGGCTTGACACCGGAAGAGCTGCTGGATGCTGCCGCAAACCGCCGGGCGAAGTCGAGTTCCTCCAGAGGAGGAGCGTTGAAGCCATGGCATGCATAGAGGCACGCGGCCTCCGCAAGGCCTTCGGCACGACCATCGCGCTGGACGGCGTCGATCTCAACGTGGAAGAAGGCCGCATCCTCGGGATCATCGGCCCCAACGGCGCGGGCAAGAGCACCGCTCTCCACGCGATTCTCGGCCTCACCCCCTATCAGGGAGAGCTGAAGGTGCTCGGGCGCAACCCCTGGACCGAGCGCGATCAGCTCGTGCGCGACGTCTCCTTCATCGCCGACGTCGCCGTGCTGCCGCGATGGATACGGGTCTCCCAGGCGCTCGATTACGTCGCCGGCGTGCACCCGCGGTTCGATCGCGCGAAGGCAGAGGGATTTCTCGCGAGGACCGACATCAAGCGAGCGAGCAAGGTCAGGGAATTGTCAAAGGGCATGGTGACCCAGCTTCACCTCGCTCTCGTCATGGCCATCGACGCGAAATTGCTGGTGTTGGACGAGCCGACGCTCGGACTCGACATCCTGTATCGCAAGCAGTTCTACGACTCGCTGCTGAACGACTACTTCGATCGCAGCCGCACCATCGTCGTGACGACCCATCAGATCGACGAGATCCAGGATGTCCTCACCGACTTCGCTTTCCTCAAGCGCGGCCGCATCGTCCTCGAGAGCAGCATGGAGGCGTTCGAGTCGCGATATCTCGAGGTGATGGTGCACCCCGAGCATGCCGCCGCGGCACGGGCGCTCCGGCCGATCTACGAGCGCCAGATACTCGGCCGCAGCATCCTGCTGTTCGACGGCGCCGAGCGCCAGCAGCTCGCCGCACTCGGCGACGTCCGCACGCCGAGCATCGCCGATCTCTTCGTTGCCGTGATGGGCTACGGGACCGGAGAGCTCAAAGGAGCGCCTGCATGAACCCTCCAACGACCGTTCAGCCCGACTCTCCGCCCGGCTCGCCGGTCACGGCCTCCCCAACGCTGCCGACGCGGCCCATGTACTGGTCGGTGCGGCGCGAGCTGTGGGAGAGCCGTTCGATCACCATCGCGCCGCTGGCCGTCGCCGCGATCGTGCTGTTCGCCTCCTTGATCAGCATGATCGGCCTGCCGGGCCGGATGGGGGCCCTCGCGGCGGACCCGGCCAGGCAGCACCTCGTGGCGGTCAAGCCCTTCAGCGTCGCGCCGGCTCCCATCATGTTCGTCACGTTCCTCGTCGGGATCTTCTATTGCCTCGACGCGCTGCACGGGGAGCGCCGCGATCGCAGTATCCTGTTCTGGAAGTCGCTGCCGGTTTCGGACCTCACGACCGTGCTCTCGAAGGCGAGCATCCCGTTCGCCGTGCTGCCGCTGATCGGCCTGGTACTCAGCCTCTGGACACTCGCCATCCTGCTGCTCCTGAGCACCGCAGTTCTCCTCGCGGCCGGCATGAGCCCCGCGACGTTGTGGGCGGACTTGCGGCTCGTCCAGGAGCCGCTGGTGATGCTCTACGGCCTGACCGTGCACGTGCTGTGGTTCGCGCCGATCTATGGCTGGCTGCTGCTGGTCTCGGCCTGGGCGCGCCGCATGCCCGTGCTATGGGCCGCGCTCCCCCCATTCGCGATCGCGCTCGTCGAGAAGATCGCGCTCGGCACGTCGAATTTCTGCTCCCTGCTGAAGTACCGCGTGACAGGCGCCATGACGGAGGCCTTCGCCGTCAGTTCGCAGCGGGGCGAATACCCGGGTCATCGATCGCCTCACGCAACTCGATCCGGCGAGATTCCTGAGCACGCCGGGCCTTTGGATCGGGCTGGTGCTCGCCGCGGCATTCCTCGCCGCGGCGGTGCGGCTGCGCCGGGATCAGGAGCCGATCTGATGAAGATCAAGCGCGTTCTGAAGTGGAGCGCGGGCGCGATTTCTCTCGGGCTCGTCGCCGCGGCGTTCGTTGCCTACTGGACCTCGACCAACGACTGTGGGCGCATTACCCCCACTGAAGGCAACCTGATGAAAGCCATCGTCTATTGCGACTATGGTTCACCGGACGTTCTGAAGGTCGAGGACGTCGCGAGGCCGGTGCCCAATGACGACCAGGTCTTGGTCAAGGTGCGGGCGGCCTCGATCAACCCGCTCGAGTGGCACTTCATGCGAGGGACGCCCTACGTGGGTCGACTCATGGGAATGGGCCTGCGCAAACCAAAGGACACGCGACTCGGCGTGGACGTGGCGGGCCGGGTGGAGGCGGTGGGCCGGAACGTGACGCAGTTCAAGCCGGGCGACGAGGTGTTCGGCTCGGCGCGCGGCGCCCTCGCCGAGTACGTGTGTTCGTCCGAGCGAGGACTGGCCGTGAAGCCGGCCAACGTCACGTTCGAGCAGGCGGCTTCCGTCTCCGTGGCCGGAGGCACCGCGCTGCAGGGTCTCCGCGACAAGGGAAAGCTCCAGCCGGGGCAGAAGGTCCTGATCAACGGCGCGTCGGGCGGCGTGGGCACGTTCGCCGTGCAGATCGCCAAGGCGATGGGCGCCGAGGTGACCGGCGTCTGCAGCACGAGGAACGTCGCTCTGGTGCGATCACTCGGGGCCGACCACGTCATCGACTACACGAAGGAGGACTTCACCAAGGCGGGACTGCGTTACGACCTGGTACTCGACATGGTCGGGAATCATTCCCTGTTGAGGTGCAGGCGCGTCCTGGAGCCCAAGGGGAGATACGTGATGGTCGGCGGGCCGAAGGGCCGGTGGATCGCTCCTCTCGATCGTGCGCTGGCCGCGAAGGTGCTGTCCTGGTTCGTGAGCCAGGAGATCGGCATGATGATGGCGAACCTGAACAAGAAGGACCTGAACGTCCTGCGCGATCTCATGGAAGCCGGAAAGGTCAAGCCGGCCGTCGACAGGACCTACCCGCTGAGTCAGGTCTCCGAGGCGATGCGATATCTGGAAACAGGTCACGCTCGCGGAAAAGTCGTGGTCACCGTGAGCCAATGAGACGAGTTCCGATCGAAAGGAGAACGACGATGCGAGCACTTCTGCGAACGCTCCTGATCTGCGCTCTTGCGCCGGCGGCGGCCGCGTGGGCCGACGACAAACCGGCCACGGCAACCGACAAGCCCGCCCCGGATCGTCCGCTCACCGCATTCAACAAGACTGCTTATGGATTCGTGAAGGCTACCCTGCTCCGCTCGGCCGAGAAGATGCCCGAGGAGAACTACGGCTTCAAGCCGACGGAAGCGGTCCGCAGCTTCGGCCAGATCGTAGGGCACGTCGCCGATTCACAGTACCTGTTCTGTTCCGCCGTTCTCGGCGAGAAGAATCCCGCCCCGAAGATCGAACAGACCAAGACCTCGAAAGCGGATCTGGTCGCCGCACTCAAAGACGCCTTCGCCTACTGCGACAAGGCCTACGACGGCGTGACCGAGGCATCCGCTCTTGAAACGGTGAACTTCTTCAAAGGCGACATGCAGAAACACGACTTGTTGACCGCCAACGCCATGCACGGTGTGGAGCACTACGGCAACCTGATCGTCTACCTGCGGATGAAGAACATCGTTCCTCCGAGCAGCGAGCCAGGGTTCACGCCAGGGCCGAAGAAGTAGTTTGCCTGCGGGCCGGCCGCCGGCCGGCCCACCCGTCGCTCCCGACTCAATTTCTCTTTTTGGCCCGCTCGTCACCCGCGTTCGAACGAAGACGTGCGGCGTGGCACAGCCTCGCACCCGCACAGTGGTGACACCTCTCACAGTTTGCAAGAACGGTCTTGGTGCCGCGGTCCGTTTGTTGCACCAGACGTAGGACTGGCACGAGGGGATCGTGCCAAGAGAGGAGGCACGGCCCATGATCGCCCCCCTTCTCCTCGCCACCGCACTTGTCGTACGGCCCCAGCATCTTCCCGTTCGTCAAGTCGCCCAACCCATCGTGGTGGGCCATGAAACGCCGCAGAAGATCGGCGGGGGCGGCCTGACCCTGGTCGCGTATTGCGACGCGAGCCGTCAGACCTGGGTCGTGGTGACGAACTCCGCGCCGACTCCTTACGTCGTGGAATGGACCCTCACCGCCGTCAAGCCCGGGTATCCGCCGGACCGCTGGTCAAGCGTCAGCGACGTGGAACCCGGGCAATTCGAAGGGTGGATGTCGCCTGCGCCTTACTTGCATCTCGACATTCGTTACGACGACGAGGGCCTCCCCACGACGAGCAGCATCGACGCCTTCTGCCCGGCCACGGCCGATCTGGTGAGCGGACTCGAGGAGTGGAGCGGGCAGTGAGCCGGGCTGAACCGCGCCGGATGAATCAATCCGGAGTCATCACCACGAGGTACCGGTCGCCCCTCCAGAACGCGGAGGGGTCCTTGACCGCGAGTTTCGACGACTTCGAATTCGGGCCGCCGTCCACGATCTCGTAGCTCTCCTTCGGCTGCCCCGTCACGACGCGCACCTTGCCCGCTGGCGCGGGGATCGGGACTTCCAACTCCTGGGTGACGTCGATCTCCCGGAAGACTCCCGGATCGAATTTTCCGGTTTCGATCCACCGCCCTCCGAGGCCGGCGACCGAGCCTCGCTTCTCGACGAGGCCCTTCTGCTTCAGGACGTTCTTCGAGGCGACAGCCACGTAGGCCGTGTTGAGCTCCTTCGTCTTCTGCGCGACCTCGGTCTCTCCCTTGTGGATGGTCTCTTCCTTCTCCGCGAGGCTGGTCGCCTGCGTCTGTACCGTCTTGGTGAGGTCTCCGATCCTGTTCTCCAGCTCGGCGACCATGGCCTCCTTCTCCTCGAGCGATTTCTTGAGCTCCTCCCCGAGCTTCTGGAGCGATGCGACCCTCACGCCGCTCGCCTTGTTGGCCTTCTCGAACCGGGCGAGCTTCTCCAGGTTCTTGTGGACGGCATCCCGGATCATCTGGAGCTCCGCCTCGAGCCGATCGCGGCCAGTGGCCTTCCCCTCCTGGGCCACGCGGATCGAGGTCTGAACGACCTTCAGCTCCCGGGCGCGAATGTCTTCGAGGCCCTTCTGCACTTCGTCCAGGGTCGCATTCGCCGCGTCCGACCCAGACTGGAGGGAGAACACCATGTCCGCGAGCTTCTGCTTCTCGTCCGTGAGCTGTGCCTTCTCGACGCGGAGCTGGTCGCGCTCCTTCTTCCACGCACAGCCGCCGGTTGCGAGCACGACTCCGAGCGCGATCGCGATTGTCCGGATCCCGTTCGACCCTCGTGGGACCTTTGTGAGATTTTTCATACACCCTCCCATCGGAAGGGCGCAGCAAATCGCGTACCGCGTGGCACCGCGCTTGCTGAACCCGCCGGAGGAGGAAAAACATGCTTTGGACCATCTTCGTCATTCTTCTCGTCCTGTGGCTACTCGGCATGGTGACGTCGTACACGATGGGTGGCTTCATCCACATCCTGCTCGTCATCGCGATCGTCGTCGTTCTCATTCGCGTCATACAGGGCCGACGGCCTGTTGTCTGATCCCGCGGCCGTGCTCACCGACGGCCTCGAGCAGCCGCGCGGGATCCACCGGCTTTCGCAGCCAGCCCACGGCCCCGATCTTCTTGGCCTCGTCTGCTGCGCGGGCGTGCGCCGTGCAGACGATGATGGGAATCGACGCGAGCTCTTCATCCTTGACCTGCTCTTCGCGAAACTGCCACCCGTTCATCCCGGGCATGTTCATGTCGAGAAGAATGACGCCGGGCTTTTCGCCCGAGCGGAGCTCCGCCAGCGCCGACCTGCCGTCCGGCACGTGGATCGCGTGGTACCCCTCGTCTTCGAGGAGGCTCGCGAGCGACTGCGCGATCGCTTCGTCGTCCTCGACGATGAGAATCCTCACTTCACCTCTCCGGTTCGTCTCGGCAGCGTGACCCGAAACGTGGCTCCGGCGCCCGGACGGCTTTCGACACCGATCCTCCCCCCGTGCGCCTCGACGATCTCGCGCGTGATCCAGAGCCCGAGCCCCATGCCCGGATAGGTTTCGCGCGAAACGACCCGCTCGAACCTCCCGAAGATCCGCCGCTGGTCGGCGTCGTGGATTCCGATTCCGTGGTCCCTGACGAAGAGGACCGCCTCGTCTCCCGCAGTCGAGACACCGACCTCGACGGGCTCGCCGGCTCCGAACTTCAACGCGTTCGTGAGCAGGTTCGAGAGGACCTGTTCCATCCTCAGGCGATCCCAGAATCCGCTCACTCTTCCGGGCGCGTGAACGGTGATCGTGCAGCCGGCACGCCGCGCGCTTTCCTCGAGCCGTTCCACGACGTCGCGGGCGAGGAGCGCGAGATCCATCTCCTCAGGGTCGAGGTGCAGCGAACCCGCCGAGATGCGCGAGACGTCGAGAAGCTCGTCGGCGAGCCGGATGAGGCGCGCGACCTGCTTCTCGCAGCGCGCCGCCAGGTCGACCACCTTCTCGTTCCCGAGCGCCTGAACCTGCCGCGCGAGCTGGTAGACGATCAGGTTCAGGGCCGACAGCGGAGTCCGGATCTCGTGACCCGCGACCGAAAGAAAAGCATCGCGTGCCTTCACGGCGTCACGCGCGTCTTCGTAGAGGCGATTGCGTTCGGATTCCAGCCGCTTGAGCTCGGAGAGGTCGACGACGAAGGACGCACGCACCGGGACACGCTCGCCCAGGTCCACGTTCGTTGCGCCGAAGAGGACCGGGACGCGCGTTCCGTCCGTGCGCACGAGCTCTTTTTCGTACGGAGGGCACGTGCCGGTCTCGCGAAGGACCTTCTCGCAGTTCTCATCGAGTGCCTTGAATTCGGGCGCGGTGAATCCGAAGAGCTGGTGCTCGTGGGGCTTCCAGCTTTCGCGATCGATCCCCACGATCGACAGGAACGCGCCGTTCGCGTCCGTCACCTTCCCCTCGTCCGAGAACAGGACGCCGATCAGGTTCGCGTCGATGAGGCGGCGGATGCGCGCCTCGCGCTCACGGATCGCGGCCTCGGCGCGATTGCGCCGCGTGAGGTCGGCGCGGATGAGATACCAGATGAGGATCAGGAATCCGAACAGGAGACCGCAGCCGATTCCGAGAGTCGTGAGAAGCATGCGGGCCGTCTCGCTCGAGCGCCGGTCCCGAATGGAGAGAAGCGCCCGCTCCTCCGCCTTCATTTCGACGACGAGCTGCCGGATCGCGTCCATGGTTCTCTTGCCGACTCCCGTTCTCAGGTACTCGCGGGCCTCGTCGTCGTGGCCTTTCTGCGCCATCTCGATCGTGCGGCTCATTTCCAAGAGCCGGTCCTCCGTGAGCTGCCGAAGGTATGAGGCGCGTGTCCGTTGCGCCGGGCTGTCGGCCGTGAGGGCGGCGATCCGCTCGAGCCGCCGCGGAAGCTCGGCGACGGCCGCCCGGTAAGGATCGAGATAGGAATCCGAGCCGGTCAGCAGGAATCCCCGTTGGCTCGTCTCGCCGTCCTTGATCGCAGAGAACGCGCCCTCGAGCTCGCCGATGACGTCCTTGGTGTGATCCACCAGGCGGGCGTCCTCGATCAGCCGGGACGTGTTCGCCCACGTCACGGAAACGAGCAGCAGAAGGGCCCCGAACGTCACGCCGATGGCGGCCGCGAGACGGGCATCCATCCCGTGCGGCCGCCATCGGGCGCCACTTCCCGTCGTTTCAAGAACCATATCCCTCCGGGAGCAAGGTCTGCGCCCGAATTTGAAATTTTTCCAATCTCGTCGCGCCTCGGGGGCTCAGAGCGCAATGTCGATGCCCGCCCGGAATGGAACCCTTGTCGGGCCGGAGATTGATTGAACGGTGGGCGCGTCGGGGTCGTGAGTCTGCGCCTCGCACGCGCCGGATTCAGGGCTCGAGCTTGTACTGCTTGATCTTGTTGTAGACGGTCTTGAGGCTCACCCGGAGGATCTCGGCGGCTTTCTTCTTGTTGCCGTCGACTGCCGCCAGCGTGCGCTCGAGCAGACGGCGTTCGACGTCTTCGAGCGAGTCCCCCACCCGGACGGGGACGTGGAGCGGATCGTCGGACGCGGACGGCTCGGAGGCGAGGGGCGCGGCGGCCGAGCTCTCGGCCGCCGGGGACGGCTCGGCGGAAGGCCGCGGCGGAGACGGGGCGGGCGGACGCATGGCCGCGAAAACGCCGCTCGACCGGCCGGCGAGGACGCCCGCCACGATCGCGTCGTCCACGACCCCGTCGTCCGAGAGCACGTACGCCCGGTGGACGACGTTCCGAAGCTCGCGCACGTTGCCGGGCCACGGGTGCGCGGCCAGCCTCTCGAGCGCGGCGGCCGAAAAGGTCCGCCGTCCTCCCGCCTCGTTCTCGGCCACGAGGTCGAGGAAGTGCTTCGCGAGCACGGGCACGTCCTCGCGGCGCTCCCGGAGCGGAAAGATGTGCAGAGGAAAGACGTTGAGCCGGTAGTAAAGGTCCTCCCGGAGCGTCTTCTTCTCGACGGCCTCGAGAAGATCGCGATTCGAGCTGGAGATGATGCGCACGTCGCAGCCGATCTCCTCGTTGCCTCCGACCCGCCTGAACGAGCGCGTCTCGAGCACCCGCAGGAACTTGACCTGGAGGTCGGGGGACATCTCGGTGATCTCGTCGAGAAACAACGTGCCGCCGTGGGCGAGCTCGAAATACCCCGCGCGGCGCTTGTCGGCTCCGGTGAAGGCGCCTTTCTCGTGCCCGAAAAGCTCGCTCTCGATCAGGTTCGCCGCGACCGCTCCGCAGTTGATCGCCACGAGCGGCCTCTCGCGGCGGCGAGAGAGGGAGTGGATCGTCTGGGCGGCGGCCTCCTTGCCGCTGCCGCTCTCGCCCGTGATCATGACGGGCGCGTCCGAGCGCGCGATTCGCGCGATCACGGCGCACGTCTCGCGCATGGCGTCAGAGACGCCCACCATGGCCCCGAAATGGCCGGTCTCATCCAGTGTCTTCCAGAGGGCGGCGTCGCCGTCCTGGGAGGGTCCACCGGGCCTGAGGCGCTCGAGGACGGCCTCGAGCTGAACGGGACGAAGCGGCTTGACGAGGTAATCGAAGGCGCCCGCTTTCATCGCTTCGACTGCCGTGTCGAGCGATCCGTGGCCCGTCAGGACGACGATCTCCCGGCGAGAATCCGCGGCGCGGGCATCGCGAATGAAGTCGATGCCGTCTCCGTCGGGAAGCTGGAGATCCGTGAGACAGACGTCCGGGTCGAACGACGCGAGCGCCGCGCGCCCTTCGGCGAGCGTCGACGCAGCTTTCACGTCGAGGTCGAACTCCTCGAGGAGCATCTGAATTCCTCTTCGGGTTTCCGAGTCGTCTTCGACCACCAGAACTTTCATGGGCCCACCAGCGGCAGGGATCCTGTCACGGTCAGGTACGTCCCGTCTTCGGCGCCCTCGAGCCGTCCCCCATGGGCCTCGAAAGTCCAGCGCGCGAGAAACGGCCCCAGGCCCGCGTCCGGGCGGCTGCGCGTCTTGAACAGCAGTTCACCGGGCGCGCTGCTCGCGAGGGGAACGCGAAACGAGAACGACACCGTTCCGTCCTGAAGGCGCGTCTCGAGCCCGGCCTCGCCCGGGGCCGCCCAGCGCGACGCCGTGAGGAGCGCCTCCTGCGTCGCGCTCTCGAGCTCGTCGAGGAACCCGTCCACCAGCGCCCCCTCCGAGGGCCCGAAGAATCGCAGCGTCAGGCCCCGCTGCCCGAGCTCCGGTGCGCGGGCCCGAGCTGCCCGCGACACGAGCGCCGCGAAATCCACGAGGCTGGGGTCCCCCGAGTGCGCACTTCCGAGCGCGGTGAGTCCCTCCAGGAGACGAGACGCCTCCTCGAGCTGCTCTCTTCCCGTTTCGAGACCGGCGCGGAGCTTTTCGGGGATCGCCTCATCGGCGCGGTCGGCCGCGCGCCGCGCGACCTCCAGATGGAGAGCCGCGGCCGAAAGAGGCGTCGCGAACTCGTGACGCAGCGCACGGCACGCCCGAAGCGTGGCCCCCAGCCGCTGCTGCTCGAAGGTCTCACGCCCCACGACGGATCCTCCAAGGGTTCGGAAATCGCATTGGACAGATCCCAAGTGCAATGCCGGGGCCAACGCAGATCTTACGACGTATGGCTCGCGCGCCCGGTCCCGCGTCGCGTGTCCGGGAGCGCGACGACAAGCCGTCTCGCGAGCGTCGACGCGCGCGCGCCGGGAGGTCAGATGACGTCCGGGCGATGCACGTCGAACGGGAGCGGGTCGAGCGGACAGGCCTCCACGGGTACCGTGAGGAGGCCGGCCGAGAGGAGCTCCGAGAATTCGGAGTGGACGTAGGTGCGACCTTCGGCGGTGCGGCGTTCGACCCCCAATCGCCCGCACCGCGGACAAGGCTGAACCAGGCCGCCAATTCCGTCGATGGCGCTTGGAGCCATGTCGGTAAATGTCTCTACGTGAGCCATCTCTTCTCCTTTAGCGGCTTTCGGCCGCCACGCCTTCCGTCTTTCACGATGCGTGCCGGAAAAATATTCACCGTATCATCGCGACATGAGCCAGGGCTCGACCGGCAACGTGATCGCCGCGCTCGTGAGCTTCTTCGTCCCGGGGCTCGGGCAGCTCATCCAGGGGCGCGTCCTGGCGGCGCTCGGCTTCTTCCTCCTGTCCGGCTTTCTCTGGTTCTTCTTCCTCGGCTGGGTCGGGCACATCCTCGCCACGATCGACGCGGCGATCTGGAAGCCGAAGGGCTAACGCCTCAGCCATCCGCCCCTGAAGCCCGCGCGTCTCAGGCCGCGCACGAGGTATGGGCAGCGCCGCATCAGCTCCCAGACGAACCCGGTCCTGTAATTCTCGACCATCAGAAGGATAGGACCGTCGTTGAGACCGAAGTTGTACGGGGACACCCAGCCGCACGGGGCTCTCGACTCGGTTGGAAAGGTCGGGTTGAACGTGGCCTCGAACCCGTACGGTCCTTGCCCGACGCCGAGCGCATGCAGTTCGGTGATCGCCGGCATCACGATCTCGGGGGCGAACGGGATCGACGCCACGACCGCCCACGGCGCGAGCGTACCGTCGTCGGGGCCGTTCGGGACGCCTCGCGCAACGTAGTCGTAGAAGCGGCGCGTCACGCCCCCGACGTCGAGCGTCGCGGGGCCCGGCCCCTCGCTCGCCGTGATCCCCCAGCAGTTCTCCCCGTAGCCGGCGAAGCGCTTCGGATTCCGGATCGCGTAGTGCCGCTGGACCCGGGTCGCGCGGGCGCTGTTCTCGAAGTAATCGAGGTCGCGCGCGCGCATCGGGGCGTCGCGGATGCCGCGGAAATCGACCCAGACGTGCGAGAGCTGGTGGATGAAGAGGGGCGCCGCGTGCAGGTAATCGATCCCGTAGAGCTTTCGGAAGCGGTAGCTCGACGTGAACGCGTCATAGCCCTTCGGAGAGATCGGATGCGTCGGTGATCCCAGCGCGAGGAGGTAGAGGACGAGAGCTTCGCTGTAGCCGGTCCAGCAGCGCTTCAGAAAGCCTCCCTCGGGCTTCCATCCCTGTGAGATCAGCAGGCCGCCGTTCAGCGCCCACGTGAAATCGCAGCGGCGATAGAGCGCGTCGGCCGTCTCCCTGATGTCGCGCTCTTCCCGCTCCTCGCCGTCGAAATAGGCCGCGGCTAGGAGCGCGCCCGCCATCAGGTACGCGCTGTCGATCGTCGAAAGCTCGCAGTCCCATGCGCGGCGCCCCGAGCCCATGTCGAGGAAGTGGTAGAAGAATCCGCGGTGACTCGTAACGTCTCTCTCCTCGCCCTCCCGTGCGTTCATGAGGAACCGAAGCGTCGTGAGAGTCCGGGCAGCGGCTTCGTCGCGGTCCATGAAGCCACGCTTGACCCCGACTGGATAGGCCGTCAACGCGAGGCCGACGGCGGCGATCGAGGAGGGGGAGCCGTCGTGGGTACTGTCCCTGACGAGGCCGCTCCCCGCGTGCGTCTCGCGGAGAAAGTAGGCGAATGCGTTCCGCTGGAGCCGGTCGAGCTCGGCTTCGGAGAGAACGCCCGCTGCGCCTTTCGCCTTCATTCCAGCGTCGCGACGGCGCTCTGAAGGGCCTCGGAGAGGGTCGGGTGGATCTGGATCGCATTCCGAAGGACGTTCACGGACACGTCCGCGTTCATCAGCGCGACGTAGACGTGTACGAGCTCGGAGCCGTCCGAAGCGAGGACGGAGGCGCCGAGAAGCTTTTCCGTCTTCGCGTCCGCGACGACCTTGATGCACCCCCGTGTTTCCGACCTCTCGCGCGCCTTTCCGTTGCCCCGCATCTCGAAGCGGCCGACCCGGATGTCGCGCCCCGCCTTTCGCAGCTCCTCCTCCGTCGCGCCGACACGGCCGAGCTCCGGGTCGGTGTAGACCGCATAGGGGACGATGCGTCGCGTCGTGCGCTTCCCGTCGCCCGCGAGCTGCGAGAGGAGGATGCGATGGTCGTCCCAGGACGTGTGCGTGAACATCGGCCCCCCTCGAATGTCGCCGGCGGCCCAGATTCCCGGGACGCTCGTGGCGAGCCTCTCGTCGACCGCGAGGACTCCGTGCGTTCCCGGTTTCAGACCGAGGGTCTCGAGTCCGAGATCGTCGGTATTCGCCCGGCGGCCCGCAGAGACGAAGACGTGGGACGCCGTGAAGACCTCGCGGGCGTCACCCTTTTCGACGGTCACCGCGAGCCCGGCCCGGCGCCGGGACACGCGCGTGACGCGGCAGTTCAGGCGGAACTGGATCCCCTCCGACTCCAGCAGGTGCTGGAGCCTCTCGACGATGTCCCGGTCCTCCCACTTCAGGATCTGGTCCCCGCCGTCGACGATCGTCACCCGGCTCCCCATCCGCCGGTAGAACTGCCCCATCTCGAGCGCGATGTAGCCGCCTCCCGCGAACAGAATGTGGCGTGGCAGCTCGTCCTGGTCGAGCCAGTTGCTCGCGTGCAGGAACGGGACGCTCGAGAGGCCGACGATCGTGCCGAGGTCGCTCCGCGTGCCGGTATCGAGCACGACGTGGCGCGCGCGCAAACGTGCTTTCCCGATTCGAACTTTGAAGAGCCGCCCTTCGCGCCCCTCCAGCCGGGCGTGCCCGCGAACGAGCCGCGGATTGTCGGACTCCTCGAAGCTGCGCCGGATACCGGCTCGCGAGGACATCAGGATGCTGCGCGCGCGACCGAGGACCGCCGGAAAGTCGATCTCGACTTTCGGAACCCTCAAACCGAAGACCGCCCCGCGCCGGGCGAGATAGGCGGCGCGCGCCGACGCGATCGCCGCCTTCGTCGGCGTGCAGCCGAAATTGACGCACGAGCCGCCGAGGTCCTTCCGTTCCGCGATCGCGACGCTTTTCCCCGCCTTCGCGAGCGCGTGCGCGAGCGGAATGCCCGCCTGGCCCGCGCCGATGATCACGACGTCGAGGGGAGGACCGGTTGTAAGATCTTGCACGCGAAGGCAGCATATCCGACGCGAGAGATTCACATGAGAACGAACCACGGCGCCGTCGGCCCTCCAGAAAGCTCATCTTCCAGGGAGCCGCCTGCGATCGCGACGGACGGGAAGCGTTGCGTGGTCTTCGTGAACCCGGCCGCCGCGAGACTCCTCGGCGTCAGGCAGAAAGACCTGCTGGGGTCCGAGCTGAGCTCGGCGCTCTCGCCCGAAGCGCTGAACACGATCGCGCGTTCCGCCATCCTCAGGATCCCGGGCGCCGTACCGCACGCCGAGAGGACGGTCTACATTCTGGACCCCACGACCATCTCCTGCCCCCTCTCGAAACGGGAGCACGAGATCGTCGCGCTCCTCAGTGACGGGTACGCCGCCCTCAACATCGCGGCGCGTCTGAATCTGTCGCACGCGACGGTCCGGAATCACATTCAGAACGCCCTGAAGAAGCTCGAGGTCCACAGCCAGGTCGAGGTCGTGGCCCTCGCTCTCCGCCGCGGGTGGGTCGATCGTCAGGAACCCCGGTGGAACGCGGCCTCCCGGGCGAGGCACCGTTCGACCGTCGAGGAAATGGCTGCGGACGTCTGACGTCTACGCCTCGAGACTGATTCTTAGTTGCCAAATGCGTCCACGCGCGGGGTAAGATCTGCGGATGAATCAACCCCAGAAGGACTGGACGAATCTTCTCTTTCTCCTCCTCTCACCCATCGCAGGCATCGGAGGGACGATTCTCTACGCTTCGCGCTTCGGCGTCGCGTGGTGGGAGCCGACGCTCTGCCTGACGCTCTTCTTCGCGATCGGGCTCGCGATCGGTTCGGGCTACCACCGCTATTTCTCGCACCGCGCCTACGAGTGTCACCCCGTGGTCGAGTCGGTCATGCTTTTCTTCGGGGCGATGGCCCTGCAGAACTCGGCGCTCCAGTGGGCGCGCGACCACCGCGAGCACCACCGCTTCGTCGACACGGACCGCGACCCTTACAACATCAAGCGCGGCTTTCTCTGGGCGCACATCCTCTGGATCTTCTACAAGCAGGACCCGGACCGGAACTTCGACGCGGTGCCCGACCTCAAGCGCAACCCGCGCGTCATGTGGCAGCACCGGCACGCACGCGCCATCGGCATCGGCGTCGGTCTCGGCCTTCCGACCCTCGTAGGGGCTCTCTTCGGGCACCCGCTCGGCGGCCTCCTGTGGGGCGGCTTCCTGCGCATCGTCCTCATCCACCACACGACGTTCTTCATCAACTCTCTCGCGCACATGTGGGGCGCGCGGCCGTACTCGACCGAGAACACGGCCCGCGACAACTGGTTTCTCGCCTTTTTCACCCATGGCGAGGGCTTCCACAACTTCCACCATGCCTTTCCTTCAGACTTCCGGAACGGCATCCGCTGGTACCACTGGGATCCGAACAAGTGGCTCATCCACTCCTTCCGTGCGACGCGCCTCGCGCGAAATCTGCGCGTGACGCCGCCACCGCTGGTCGAGAACGCGAAGCTGAAGGTCGCGGCGGCCGTCACGGAGGCGCGACTGGCCCGCGTTCCCACCGGGATCGCGGACGACCTGCGCGCCCGCGCCGAGCAGGCGCGCGTCCGCATGGAGGAAACGCTGCGACTCTGGAAAGAGGCTTACGCCCGCCACTGCGAGCTGAAGGCGGCGAAACGGACGGGGCAGCGCCCACCGTCGGAGACGATGCGGGAGATCCGGCGCCAGATGCGCGATTACGAAAGGCGCTTCCGTGCAACGCGCCTCGAGTGGAAGGCCGCGCTCGACCGCTTCACCGACCTTCCGGCGGTCCAGGGTTTCTAGGCCCGGCCGCACGAGCTTCACGTCGCTCGGCCTCCTCTGGCGTCCAGTTTCCGGCGTCCGGACGTGAACAGTTCGCGCCGAGGTGCGGCCCGAGTCCCGCTAGAATGGAATGACCGTGCCACCCCTCGGTCTTCGAACGCTTAGAATCGCGGTCGTCGACGATGACGAGGGGGTGCGGGAGCTGGTTCGCACCACCCTCGAGCGGGTGGGCGCGACGGTCGACATCTTCCCCGGCTCACAGGTCTTCCTCGACCGCGCAATCTTCACTGACTACGACGTCATCTTCTGCGATCTGATGCTCCCCGGGATGTCCGGGATCGATCTCCTTTTCGAGGTGCGCGGCAAAGCCCCGGGCGTCCCGTTCGTGATCATCTCGGGCCAGGCCGCCGTCTCGGACGCCATCGAGGCGATGAAGGCCGGCGCGACCGATTTCATCGTCAAGCCGTTCCGCATCCAGAGCCTGCTCGACGTCGTGAATCGCCTTACGCAGGACGTCGCGCCTCGCACGGCCTCCGGCATCTGGCGGCGCGAGAAGGAGCAGAACTTCGCCGTCGGAAACTCGCCGATCTGGAAGAGCCTGCTCCAGAAGGCCCGTCGGGTCGCCGAGCTCTCGTCCACCGTTCTCATTCGCGGCGAGACCGGCTCCGGCAAGGAAGTCATCGCGAAGTACATCGCATCCTTCGGCCCACGGGCCGGAAAACCCTTCGTCACGCTCAACTGCGCCGCCATTCCCGACGACCTGATCGAGAGCGAGCTGTTCGGCCACGTGCGGGGCGCTTTCAGCGGGGCGACGAACGCGCGGCGCGGTCTATTCGAGGAAGCCGAGGGCGGAACCCTCCTCCTCGACGAGATCGGTTCCATGCCGCTGGCGGCCCAGGCGAAGGTCCTCCGCGCTCTCGAGGAGTTTCAGATCCGCCGCGTCGGAGACAACCGCAACGTCGCGGTCGACGTCCGCATCCTGGCCTCCACGAATCTCGACATGGAAGCGGCCATCCAACGGCACATTTTTCGCGACGACCTCTACTATCGCCTCGCGGTGGTCACGCTTTGGGTGCCTCCGCTCCGGGAGCGCGGAGAGGACAAGGTCGCGCTTGCCGACCACTTCCTCCGGATGTTCTCGAAGCCCTCCCAGTACCCGCGGCGCCTCTCGGCCGAAGCCAAGGACCTGATCCTGCACGACCCGTTTCCCGGCAACATCCGCGAGCTCAAGCACTCGATCGAGCAGGCGTGCGCGTTGTCGTCCCGGGATGAGCTCGTCGCCGAGGATTTCCCGCTCCTCCTCGCGCGCGCGGACGCGGCCGGCGCGAGCGAGATGGGGGCTGTCTCGGGCCTGACGGCGCGGACGCTCACCCCCGAGCGGCTCAAGGAAGTGCTGGAAAGAACCGGGGGAAACCGCGTGGAGGCCGCGCGCCAGCTCCACATCAGCCGATCGACGCTCTATCGGATGCTGGGGAAGCTGCCGACCTGAACCTCCCCGAGATCAGTTGAACGCGATCGTGATCGGAAGAAATCCCGCATATCTTCCGGAAGCTTCCGTCGCCGTCACGTCGACCTGGGCGCGGACGTCCACCGATCCCTTTCCCGATGGAGAGAGACTCCCCGTCCCGCCGGGGCTGGCCGGGAACGTGGTGACCGAGAGCTCCCGGGCGCCGCTCGTAACCTTCACTTCAGGCGCGAGCGTGACCGCGTAAACGGCGTTGTGCGCGCCCCTCACGTCGACCATGGCCGCGGCAGCCGTGTGAGTCCCGGCCTTCGCTCCGGCGAGTTCGAGCGCCCCCGCCCGCGAGACTGTCACGGCGCCCGAAGCCACGTCGGCATCTGCGGGTCCCAGAATCCGAACGGAAGCGCTCGCCATCGCCGTGGCCGAGAACGCTGCCGCGTTCGAGGAGGCACGTCCCACGGCTGGGGCGTTGTGCTGCCAGGCCAGGAGGCCGAGAACGACGGCGGCGAGGAGGAATCGGCGAGCGTTCATGGTTAGGAGCACCTCTCCAGGCCTGGAGGTGCAAGGGAGCAGCCAAGGGCCACGTATCTCAAGTCACTGAAAAATAATGATTTGTAACTTACGCAGGCTGTGTCAAATGTGCCCGGAAACAGTGTCACCGCTCCCGCGGGACACATTCCAGGCCAGATTCACTTCGCGCTTTCGAGGATGATGTTGACGCCATCCAGGATGGTGCCGACGGGCTCGATGACGATCTCTCGAGGTTTCGGAGCCAGAAGCTTCAAGCGCCCGACCTGCGCGGGTGAAACCCGGAGAAGATACCGGCCCGGCGGGATGCGCGTGATGTCGTAGAAGCCGTCGTAGGCGCTCCTCGCTCTGGCGACGACGGTCCCACCGGCCTCCACGAGCTCGAGCTCCACTCCTGAGCTTTCCTCGTTCCGGCCGTCTCTCGCGAGGTAGACCGTACCGGTGACTTCCCCGGAGAAGACGATCGGGAAGTCCACCGCGACGATCCGGCCCGCGCGGGGCACGAAGCGAACACCCTCGCGCGACGGCCGTTCCAGCGGATCCTCGAGCGTCACGAGCGAGACGCCGACATCGCTGTCCTCGCCAGACGGGAGTCCCGACACGAAGGCGACTCCGTTCGCGCCGGTGTTCTCGAGCATGGCCCCCCGGCTGGCCACGAAGCCCACGTTCTCGGCGGCTTTCTCGCCCGGGTCCCAGACGCCGTTGCCGTTCGCATCCAGGAAAGTCCGTGCCGCGAGGGCTCCGCCGCTGGCCATCGGCCGCGCCTGCGTGCGCAGCCGGCCCGAGAACGGCTCGCGGGCGAGGCTGGCGCTGATCGTCAGGGCGGCCGTCAGGCCGCCCCGACTCGCATAGTCGAGATTCACACCGAAGCTGAATGGGCCTTCGAAACGGGCGACGCTGGCGAGGTAACGCGTAAGCCCACCCGGGAGGGCGCGATTGACGCCGGCCGAGACGAGATAGTCCTTGAACGCTCGTGTCTCCGCCGTGACGATGACGTTCGTGACCTCGGCCTTGGGCTGGAGGTTGTAGAGAACTTCGGCCCGAACGTTGAACTGCCGAACGAACTTGCTGACGAGAAAGTCACCGAGCGCGAAGGGCTGCGGAGGCGACGGCCCTCCGCGGAACGTGGTCCAGTCGATGAAGTTCGACGCGGCGATGCCGCAATACCCGGCCGAGAGCCTTCCGGTCAACTGGATGACGTCGAGCCCGGTTTCGATGTGATCCCTTCGCCCCTCGGCGCTCAGCGTGAGCGAGAACGCGCCCGCCATCGTCGCGTCCAGGCGGAGCGAGCTGCGGCTCTGGATGTTTCCGTAGAGCGGCCGGAAGATCTCACTCACGAAATCGGAGAGCTGTGCGTGCGAGGCGGAGACGCCGATCGGACCCAGGCGTCCCTGAAGGGAGGCCGCGATCAGCGACCCTCCGCCGGAAGCGGCGACCGCGCCGACCTCGCCGTAGACGACGTCCCAGAATCCACGGAGTCCGACGCTTCCGTACCGATGCCGCCCGTCGGTCAGCGTGAGGTCCGCGACCGAGCCCAGCAACGAGAGGCGCTTCGAGAGGCCGTAGTCGAGCTCGACGTGGGCGCGCTCGAAGCTGCCACCGAGGTCGTTCCCGACGATCTGATAGAGGAGCTGGCCCGGGGTCGTGAGCGACTCGCCGATGTTGAAGCGGTGCACCTGCTGGTGCCGCTGTCCTTGCGGCCCGAAGAAGGCCAAGCGGAAGACGTTGAGCCCGAAGAGCAAGGGCACGTCGTTGAATTCGTATAGACCGTCCGAGCGCGACGACTGGAACGCGATGAGCGCGCCGTTCTGATAGAGCTCGACGTCCCAGCCGGGCGGCAGCTCTCCACGGAAGGTGTGGCGGTCGAAGCGGGTCTGCCGATCGAGAGGGAAATTCGTGAGAATAAGACCCGTGTCCGAGCGCGGCAGGGCGATCGCATCGAGGCCGGGATACAGGACGTCTCCCCCCGCGTACGCGCTCGCGTGAAGCGGGCCCAGCAGCCCGCGCTCGGGATCCTGACGCCCCAGCGTGAGACGATTGTCGGAGACGCCGTCTTTATCGTAGAAGAGGTACGCGCTGGCCTGGTGCCAGAGAAGATCTCCCGACAGGAACGTCGCTCCCTGGAAGCCCGTGGTGCTGCCGCCGCCGGTCTTCGGTGTCAGCGTGAAGCGAAATGTCTGGTCCACCATGGGCCAGTCGAGCGCGCGGTAGGGAACGTCCATCTTCGGGTACTTCGGTCCGGAAAGCCCGAGACTCGCGAGACCTTTCTTCGCCTCCGCCTCGCGCTCCATTCGTCTCTGGACGGGAAGGGGCTCGCGCGGACGCACGGCGATGACCGATTCGTAGAGGTTCACGCCCAAGTCCACAGGAAGCCAGGAGCCGAGGAGGGTGGAGTCCACGTAGATGTCGTCACGGTGGACCTCGATGCCCGAAGGGTCGAAACGCTTCGGCCGCCCTTCGACGAGCACGTTGCCCGCGACCACGTCGAGGAAGAAGCGTCGATTCTCCGCGATGAAGAAGCCCTCAGCCGTACCGTGCGTGACGTCCACGTCGATGGCCAGCCCCAGAATCCGGCACATCTCGCCCATCGGAACGAGCACCGAGCCCGGATGCGGGCCATTGTAGGTGGGGAGGGTTTCCGCGAGCAGCGTCTGGTTCAGCCGGACGGCGAGGAGCAGCAGGTCCGTCTCCGGGCGCTCGACGATGCGCACCGCCGGCGTGGCGGGCTGCGCCAGGACCGGGCAAGCGGCGAAGACGAGGACACCGGAAAGCAGAAGCGCCGTTCGGAGGAAAGGTTCTGCGCCGCCCGCCGCCCGCCTTTTACGGGAGGGAGACGACGGCCTCGGCAAGGCGCTCTCCATTCGCCTCGGCCCTCGAGAACTCGACCTGCAGGCGGCCGTGCGCGAGGACAACGCCTGGAGCCGGCTGCAGGGGCACCCGAACGATGCGGAACGGGTTCGGGGTGTACACGGCGACGCCGTTCACGACGCCGACGACACGCGAAGGCCCGGAAGCCGGAACGAATTTCACCGTCAGGTTGCCGTAAATCGACTGGTTTCCCGAGCGTCCCAGCTTGCACTCCAGGGTGGCCGGCTCGTCGCCGTGTCCCGGCCGGTACGCGGCGTCCGCGAGCGATGCCGTTGCTGCCGCGGCGCCGTGCCTCACGATGACGGGGATCGACACCCCGTAGATCGGGGTCAGCCGGACGCTGAATCCGGCGGCCGGCGCCTCGCCGGCGGCCTTCTCGATGCTGCGCTCGGGAGCCACGCTCTCGGGCGGCACCGCGCGAAAGAGGAGGTGCGAGCGGTACTCCCCGTCGGGAAGCGACGCCGGCAGCCGGAGCTGCATCCGCACCACCTGGGCCACGTTCGGCTCGAGCGTGATCTCGCGCGGCGAGTAGCGAACCAGGTTGTCCGCGAACGGCGCGCCGTCCTCGGGCTTTTCGATCTCCTTGAGCTCGCCGTTCTCCGTCATGCGGAGATGCGAGAACGAGATCCGGTACGTCGCCGTCCCGCTGCCGATGTTGATCAGCGAGACTTCCGCGCTGCGGACGCGCCCTTCGAAGACGACGCGCGTGGGAGCGACGAGAAGGTCCCCGACGCCGGGACCGGACGCGGACGGTTGAGGCGGCGCCACCACCGTGGAAGGAGCCGCGCTCGGCTCGGACTGCGGCGCCGCCTGTGTCTGGGCGAGGACCGACGCGTCACCTATGAGCAGCACGACGAGCGCGGCCCGCGCGAGAGCACACGCGCCCGAAGGAAGAGCCGATGAAAAGGACATGAACCCTCTCGTCATTGTCGCCTCAAACTTCCCGTCGGTGCAACCGGGTGCTTCTCAGAACGCGTTCACGGTGACCGCAAACGTGCCCACGTAACGGCCCGCAACCGGCGACGCGGGAACGCGGACCGTCGCGCCGACGACGACGGACGCGGGACACGACACCTGAGCGCATTCCGGGACGACCGTCGACACGAAATCCTCCACGGTCACGTTCTCTCCGCCGCCGACGCGGCTGAGAATCGCGCGGGCCGGAAGGGTCACCTCGACTCGGGAGAGGTCCCCTCCGGAACGGTAGACGGAAAACTGGGCAGCGGAGAAGCTCGTCCCGGCGAGGACGACGCCGCCGGCGCTCGTGCGCCCGGCTGACGCGTCGTTTGCGGCCCGGACAGTCACACTGCCGGCGCCCCCGGGCGCACGCACGTCTCCAAACTCGAGATCCTGCACTTTATGAATCGCGAGGGCACCGACGACGCGCGCGTTCGCGGAAACGATCAGCGAAGCGGTGCTCTTCGGCGCGTCCGAATGCGTGAGAACGGAGTCGCTCACGGCGCCCGGAGCGGCGGCGAGGGCCAGGAACGCGACGAGCGCGGCGGAGCGGGGGCGGGAGGAATTCAATTCTGGTTCACCGTCACCGTGAACGTGCCCGTGTACGTCCCCGGTCTCTGGTTCGCGTTCACGTGGAGCGTCGCTCCGACGTTGAGCGTCTGCAGGAGCGTTCCGCCATTGGTCTTGCCGCTGCCGCTAGGGTTGCTCGTGAACGTGTCCACGGTCATGGTGAACCCGCCGCCGGAGGCCAGCGTCGCCGAGCCCGGCAGGATGATCGTGTAGTTGCGGCTGCCGCTCGGCGTCGACACCGTGAAACTCGCGTTACCGAACGTACTGGCCAGCACCGTCACTCCTCCGGTCCTCGATCGCGCACCGCCGGGCCCGATTCTGACGGTGCCGGCCGTCGCGCCGGACGTGAGGTCTCCGAAGGCGAGGTCGGCGTTCTTCGTCAGGCTGATCGCGGCCTCCGCGGACGATGCCGCGAAAGCCAGCAGGAAGCCTGCCGCGGCGATGCGAAACGCCTTTACTAAACCTCTCATTCCGGCTGCCCTCGTTCGATGAAGCCGCCGCACCGCGTTCCTCTCATTCTCTCAGTCCGGCTCGCCTGGGGCACTTTGTTCCTCGCTCCCTGTGATGAACTTTCCCGGCAGCAAAAAGGGGCGCCGAGAGCGCCCCAAAGGCCGGGCCCGTAAGGCGCCCGAAGGGCGGGCCCGGAAGGACGAGCCTTCCGGGCCGCTCCCGGTTCAGTTGTAGTTGACCGAGACGTTGAACGTGCCGCTGTAGAGGCCCGAGGCCTGACTCGCGGCGACGTGCAAGGTCGCGCCGACCGTGAAGGTGTCCGCGCCGCCGGTCAGCGTGCCGGTGGCCTTGCTGCCGGTCCAGGTGTCGACCGTCATGTTGTTCCCACCGCTCGAAATGGTGATCGCGCTCGAAGGAAGCGTGACGGCGTACGTGGCGGCGCTGACGCCTGCCACGCTGAACGCAGCCGCGGCCGCGCCGTTTGCATTGCCGAGCGTCGCCCCGCCGGTGGCGCTGCGGGCGTTCGCCGTGTCCATCACGACGGTGCCGAGCGAGGCGCTCGCCACGACATCGCCGAAGTTCAGGTCGGCGGTCTTCGTGAGCGAGATGGCGGCCACGACGCGCGCGGTCGCGTTGGCGCTCTCCGTGTCGCTGTTAAACTGCGCGAACGCGCTGCTCGCCGAGAGGGTGGCGATCGCAAGAGCGAGTGTGATCAGTGTCTTTTTCATGAAATTCTCCTTTTTCTCTTCTTCTCTCTTCGTTATTTTCTTTTTGCCGACACCCGAAGTCGCCCCGCTGCTCTTCGGAAGTGTGTCATTCGTGTTTCACTGACACATTTACTAGCAATGTAAGTGCCATTACTGCGAAGAAGAGATAATGAGGGACGTTTCGCTAGGCAAGTATAGCCACAAGAATGACTTGAACATGGAACGAACCCTCTCTCGACCTCATCTAATCGGCCTCTGCCGAGGTATTTGTGACCAAATTGTGTCGCTCCATTGACCAGGAGGCCGACGTTTAGTCGCCCGCATCGGGCCGTTGTCAGACGTCCCCGGAACGCCCCCTGTACCAGTCGATCGTGCGGCGGAGGCCCTCCGTCAGCGAGACGCGGGAACGCCATCCGAAGAGCTGCTCCGCGCGCGTCACGTCCAGCTTTCGGCGCGGCTGTCCGTTCGGCCGCGAGGCGTCCCATCGGATGCCGCCGCCGAATCCTGTTTCCCGCGCCACGAGCGTCGCAAGATCCCTTATGGAGATCTCGTCGCCCGAGCCGAGGTTGACCGGATCGGCGCCGTCGTACCGCTCCGCGGCCGCGAGAATTCCTTCGGCGGCGTCCTCCACGTAAAGGAACTCGCGCGTCGGCGAGCCGTCGCCCCACAGGACCACCTCGCGCGCGCCGCTCTCGTGCGCCTCGAGGAACTTGCGGATCATCGCGGGGATCACGTGCGAGCTCTCGAGGTCGAAATGGTCTTCGGGGCCGTAAAGGTTCACCGGAAGGAGGTAGATACCCGGAAAGCCGTACTCCTGGCGGTACGCCTGGAGCTGGACGAGGAGCATTTTCTTCGCGAGGCCGTATGGCGCGTTCGTCTCCTCCGGATAGCCGTTCCACAGATCCTCTTCGCGGAACGGCACCGGCGTGAGCCGGGGGTACGCGCAGATCGTCCCGAGGCAGACGAATTTCCCGATCCCGGCACGCCGCGCTTCCTCGATGAGCTGGACGCCCATGATCGCGTTCTCGAAGAAGAAGAGGCCCGGGTGCTTGCGGTTCGCGCCGATGCCGCCGACGACCGCGGCCAGATGGACGATGAGGTCCGGCTTCTCGTGCGCGAGATACGCGCGCACGGCATCGCGCTCGCGCAAGTCGAGCCGGGCGGAGCTCGGCGCGAGGAGGGCGCCGGGGCTGCGCGCCTGGAGCGCGCGGACGAGCGAGCGCCCGAGAAAGCCGTCTGCTCCGGTGACGAGAACGCGGCGACTTTCCCAGAATTCCACGCGGAAAGTGTAACCGCCCGTGATCTCCGCCACACCCGCCGCGTCCAACTGGCGTGAGACTCCGGGCGCCCGCCGCCACTCCGGGGGGACATGCGTCGCGGCCCGCTCCTTGCGACGCCTTGAAAAAGAGGAGCTCGATGAGGACACCGACATCCATGCGCTGCGTCACACCACTCGCTCTCACACTCGTGCTCGCCGCCGCCGCGGCGAGGGCGGACGTCGTCATCCCTTCGACGGCGTTCTCGGCGGGAAGGAACTTCGCCGAGTTTCATTCCGACGTCCGCGTGTTCAACCCGACGAACTCGCCGGTCGATTTCACGCCGATCTTCTACCGCTCGGACGCTGGCGGAAACGTTCTCGACACCGTGCAGATGCCCGTCGTCACGATCGGACCGCGCGAGCAGCTCGCGTACGACAACGTCCTTCAGAGCCTCTTCGGCCAGTCGCTCGGCGTGTTCGGGCCCATCCGGCTCCAGACGACGGGCGCGCTGCTCGTCTCGTCGGGCGTGAACAACATCAACGGCTGCGGCAACGGCTCCGTCTCCGGGCAGGCGCTGCCCGGGATCGACACGAGCGCGGCCCTGAAGGCCGGCACGCTCGTCCAGCTCGCCGCGAGCGCGAGCGGAACGACGGGCTACCGAAGCAACATCGACTTCATGAATCCCGGGTCGACGGCCGCGAACGTCGTCGTGAAGATCCGGAAGGGCGACGGGACCCAGCTCTCGAGCGGCACGATCTCGGTCGGCGCGAACGGGCTTGTGCAGAAGGCGGTCGACGACGGCGGCACGTTTCCCGGCGTCGCGGGCACCACCGACACGAATCTCTGGGTGGAGTTCACGAGCGACGTGCCGGTCCTCGCCTTCGCCTCCGTCATCAACAACGCTTCCAACGACCCGTTCGCGATCGTCATGACGGCCGAGCCGAACGTCTCGACCACGGCCCCCGTCGCGTCTTACACGGTGACTCCGGCCAGCCCGACCGCCGGACAGGCCGCCACGTTCACCGACACGTCGACGAACTCCCCCGTAAACCGCTTCTGGGCGTTCGGCGACGGGTCGGTCAGCACGACGACGACCGGCACCACGACGCATGCATATTCGGCAGCTGGGACGTACCACACCGCGCTCTTCGTCGACAACGCGGGCGGCTCCGGCAGCGCGACCAAGGACGTCGTCGTCGCGGTCGCGGGGCCGATCACCGTCTCGATCTCAGCGACGACGACGAACAACACGAACTGGACGTTCCTTCCGAACGACGTGCAGCTCAGGGTGGGACAGGTCTACAAGCTGACCTGGACGACGCCCCAGTCAGAGGGAAAGACGCACGGGGTGGTTCCGATCGGTTTGCTGGGCATCAGCCACTGCGACGACGGTCAGGACCTCATCACGGCGTCCCATCCGTGCGTCGTGACGTTCACGCCGACCGCCGCGATGCTCGGCGCGGCATTCGGCGGCCCTACCTACACGTACGGCTGCACGCAGACCCAGTGCGCGCCGACACTGGACGTCCACAACGGCATGATCGCCACGATCACGATCGTCCCTTAGTTGCGCGGGGCGGCGTGACCCGTCCGACGCACGCGACGCGCTGTCTGAGCGAAGCGAGTTCGCGCGCGAAGGAGGATGGGCCACGCCGCCCGGGCGCTCATCTCTCTCTCTGTTCCCAACGGCATTCGCTCGCCTTCTTGTCGTTCCTGAGCCCGAGGAAGGCCGGCTGGCGCAGCTTCAGGTCGCCCGTCCACTCCGCGTAGGCGACCTGGGCGACGAGCTTCGGCGCGACCCACGTCGCGTCCTTCACCTCGCGCGGGACGGGCACGAACGGACAGGCATCCCGCTGGAGCGGGTGGAGCTTCTCGAGGAGCCCGAGGAGGATCTCTTCCGAGAAGCCCGTCCCGACGGAGCCGCAGTAGCGGAGCGCTTTCCCCTCGAAGAGCCCGACGAGGAGCGCCCCGAAGTGCAGGCGCGAGCCCTTCGGGAGCGTGAAGCCGCCGATCACGAACTCGGCTTCGCGCCGCGCCTTCACCTTCAGCCAGCGAAGCGACCGCCGACCCGCCTCGTAGCGTGCCGCGAGGTCCTTGCCGACCACGCCTTCCCAGCCCTTCTTCACGGCGTTTTCAAAGGCGGTGATTCCGTCGCTCCCGAGGCGAGCGGCGAGCGCGAGTGGCGGGCGCGGCTTCTTTCCGAGGAGCTCCTCGAGAGCGGCGCGGCGCTCGGAGAGCGGACGCGAGACGAGCGACCGGCCGTCCTCCTCGAGGCAGTCGAAGAGGACGAGGAGCGGCCGCTTCGCGCCGGGCTCGTTCCGCTCCTGCAGGAGCCGGAAGCTCGAGACGCCGCGCGTGTCGAGGACGACCATCTCGCCGTCCACGACGAGGTCCCCGCCCGGGAGCGCCAGGACGGCCCGCGCGATCTCCGGCTGCTCGCCGGCGAGGTCGAGCCCCCCGCGCGTCAAGAGCGCCACGCGGCCGCCGCGGCGCGCCGCGAGCACGCGCCAGCCGTCGTACTTCGGCTCGAAGACCCATCCCGGCCGCGTGAACGGCGCGTCCGTGCGCGTCGCGAGCATCGGAGCGGGCGCGGTCACGTGCGCAAAATTCTATCTCGCGGGGATCGCCCCCGGCGGGGCTCAGCCGAAAAGCCGGTCGATCGGCGCGTAAACGCCCGCGGCCGCGTTCGGCACGTACTCGAAGCCCCGGCCGAGCGGGTCGTCATGTCGCATCGTCGTCCAGTCGATCCCGAGCGCGGAGTAGACCGTGCAGGCAATGTCCTCGGCGCGCAGCTCGGTGCGGCCGGACACGCCGGAATCCGTGATCGTGGCGCCGGCGGCATCGGTCGTGCCGATGATCTGCCCTCCCTTCACCCCGCCGCCGGCGAAGAGCGCGCTGTTGATCGCGAAGTGGTCCCGGCCCTGCTGGCCGTTCAGCAAGCCGACCGTGCGGCCGAATTCGCCCGCGACGAGGACGAGCGTCTCGTCGAAGAGCGTCTTGCCGGCGACCTTGCCGGGCACGGCCTTCAAGTCCGCGAGAAGGCTCGCGAGCGCGGGGTCGAGCTGCGCCGTCTGCGTGTAGAGGTTCGTGCCGGCCGCCTTGTCGTAGATGTTGCTGTGCATGTCCCAGCCGCCGACCGAGACCATGATGAAACGCGCGCCGCGCCCGCCCGCGAGGAGCTGCTTGGCGACGAGGCAGCCGTTGCCGAAGGCGGAGCTGCCGTATCGCACGGAGTCCGCCGCCGAGTACGAGAAGAGGGCGTTCACCTCGGGCGTGTCCGTGAGGACCTCCGCCTCGTCGTAGAAGTTCACGGCGTCGGAGGCGTCCTTTCCGAGCGGCTGCCCGTTTCTCAGCGCGAGGTCGAGCTGCTCGAGGTCGTTCCAGCGCGTCGCGAACCGGGCCGCGCCGTCCGGATGCGTAAGGCTCGGAAGCCCGGTCGCCGTTGGCTGCACGACGAACGGCGAGAACGTGGACGAAAAGTAGCCCGCGCCCGAGAGGCCGGCCTGCGTGTTCAACGACAGAAACGACGGGAGGACGTCCCGGGAGCCGCGCTGCGCGTCCAGCTCGAGCGCCGCGATCGATCCCATGTTCGGCGCCTCCGAGCCCGTCGCGCCCGTCGGATTGCGCGAGATCTGGAGCCACGTCTGCCCGAGGGGGTGGACGAGCGCAGACGCCCTGACCGACCTCAGGATCGCGATGTCCGGAAGATGCTCTGAGACTTTCGGGAGGAGGCCCGCCGGAAACCTCAGGGAAGACCCGAAGCTCGTCGGCACGAAGTCGGCCGGCGTCCACGGCCCTTCCTTGAGGTCCCACGTGTCGATCTGGCTCGGCGCTCCGGGAAGAAAGATGAAGATGACGTTCCGCGCCGTACCGCGCGGGACGACCTGCGCGGAGGTCGCCGCCCAGGCGGTCGACGGCGACCTCAGGAACCACGACGCGACGAGGCCTCCGGCGCCGATCTGGAGGAAGCCGCGGCGGGAGAGCTCGGGTCCGGTGTACGGCGTCGCGCCGGGAGCGGGCAGGCTCGGGAGCGGCGATTTCACGGAGACCTCAGTAGTTGAAGAAGAAATCGAGCTTGTTGAGGAGGGCGTACTGGAGGTCCTCGGCGACCTGCGCTTTCGACTCGCCCGGCGTCGACGAGAAGAGCGCGATGGCCGCGGCGAGCTCCGGCGGGGACGGATTGCGCGAGAGAGTCGAGACGTAGAGCGACGAGACGATCTCGGCCGGCGTCGCGCCCGCGGCGATGAGCTTGTTCACCGCCGAGCCGGACGCACCGCTCCTGATGCGCGACGTGATCGTCGTGTCGTTCAGGAGGAGAAGAGCCTGTGAGATCGAGAATTCGTTCGAGCGCGCGTCCGCGTCGCGATCGCCCCTCAGGAACGCGTTCAGGAAGTTGCCGGCGACGGACCGGCCGCCTGGCTCCAGCACGTCGGGAAGCTGCATCGCCCACGCGACGTTCGAGGCTCCCGTAACCGGAAGGCTCGCCGGACCGTTCGTGGCCCTCGTGATCGCGTCGAAAACCTCCTCGGCCGTCATTCGCCGGGCAAAGTGGCGCGCGAAATACGGCGCATACGCTTCCCTCCACGTTCCGCCGTAGAAGGAAGAGAGCTGGTAGGCGCTGGACTTCGCCATGACGCCGAGGATGTAACGCAGGTCGTAGCCGTGCCCGGCGTAGTCCTGCGCGAGCTTCGCGAGGAGGCTCGGGTGCGTCGGCTGGATCGTCCACGTGCCAGGGGGCGGGCTGCGCGGGTCCTGCCGCAGGAGATCGAAGGAGTCCGCAGGCTCCACGATCCCGGCCTTGAAGAGCTTCTTCCAGAGATAGTTCACCGCGGCCCGCGCGAACTGCGGATCCCCCGTGACGAGCCGGGCGAGTGCTGCGCGGTATCCCTCGCCGTTCGCGGGAACGCCGCCTTGCGGATTCGTCGGCGTCTTCAGATAGGTCGGCGTGATGGCCGTGAGGCCGGCCGGGATCGTCGTGTAGTACGCGCTCGTGCGGTCGGTCTTGTTCCCTGTCGTCGTGTTGAGCGCGTAATTTCCCGAAGGACGATCGCCGACCGTGTAGTAATAGTTGTTCTGCTGCGACGTCGGCTGGCGCGCGATGGAGACCCTGGAGTAGAACGCCGAGATCCCCCAGAAGTCCTGCCGGCGCACCGTCGAGCCCCAGAGGTTGATCGAGTCGAGATGCCCGAGTCCGTTGTGGCACGACGTGCAGAAGATCGCGCTCTCGCCGAGGAAGATCCTGCCTGTCGACGCCGCGAGGTTGTCGAGCGTGTCCTGGGCGGGGCCGTTCGACTGGATGCCGCGCGCCAGGAAGTTCGCGGGACCTGCGCCCGTCGTGTCGCCCGCCGCGGCGACCAGCTCACGAGCCATCACGTCCCAGGGTTTGTGCGAGCGGACGGCATCCTGGAAGTACGCGTGCCACGCGTTACGGCCTCCGGAATAGAGACGGCCGCTCGACGCGAAAGCCGTGTTCTGGAACAGCTCGTCGTAATAGAACGCCCACCGGTCGACGAAAGCGTCCGAGGCGAGAAGCGCGTCGACCATCCGGCTGCGCTTGTCCGACGAAGGATCCGCGAGAAACGCCGTGACGGTGGACGCGTCGGGAATGCGGCCCGTCAGATCGAGCGTGACGCGCCTCAGGAACTCGGCGTCCGAGGAAAGCGGCGCCGAGGCGACCTTCGCGGCGTCGAGAGCTCCGAGGATCTCGTCGTCGACGTAGTTCACCCGGCGGATATGGAGGGCCACCCCGGTCCGGGCGGCCGCCGTCACGGAATCGGGATGAGACGCCGCGAACGCCTGCGTGACGCGCGACACACCGGCCCGGAGCGCGCGCCCGTCCGGATCGACGCGGGAGGGGGCAAACGCGCAGTCCGCCGTCACCGCGGAGGGTAGGAGAGGCGCCAAGTCGCTCCGTCTCTGCACCTTAGAGATGGGCTCGCCCTCTTCGGCAGCCCGGACGGACAATCCGGCTTGCAGGAGGGCTGAAAGTGCGGCTGCGGCGAGAGAACGGGATCGGACGGGGTTCATTCGTCGGGCCTCGTGGGCAGAGAATCAGACGCAGTCGTCGGGAAGAAGGATTACCCGCGTCAGGCGAAGTGGCGCCCGACGTTGTACGCTACGCACCACACCGCCCTCCCGGCGCGAACGCATGAACCTGGAACGCCTCCGCCAACGCTTCTTCGAGGGACTGACGCGCTACCGATGGCAGGAAACCGTCGGTCGCGGCGGCATGGGCATCGTCTTCAAGGCGCAGGATCTCGACCTCGACGACGTCGTCGCGATCAAGGTCCTGTCTCCCGACTGGGAGACCGACGACCAGCAACTCCTCCAGCGGTTCAAGCGCGAGATCAATCTCAACCGGAAGATCAAGCACCCGAACGTGGCGCGCATCCACGATTTCGGAATGAGCAACGACTTTCCCTACATCACGATGGAATACGTCCCGGGCAAGGACCTCCGGACGATCATCCAGATGGAGGGAAAGCTGCCGCAGGCGCGCGCGATCTCGATCCTCCGGCAGATCGCCCTCGGGACCGAAGCCGCGCACAAGCTCGGCATCATCCATCGTGACCTGAAGTCGCAGAACGTCATGGTCGAGGACAGCGGGGCCGTCGCCATTCTCGACTTCGGCCTCGCGCGCGGGAAGACGACCGAGCAGCTCACGCTCGACAGTGTGATGGTGGGGACACCCCATTACATGTCGCCCGAGCAGGCGCTCGGGCGCCCGACGGACGCGCGCAGCGACGTCTATTCCATCGGCGTGATGGCTTACGAGATCCTCACGGGAAAGGTGCCCTACGACGGCGAGTCCCCGCTCGTGATCGCGATGAAGCACGTCTCGGAGCCGCCGCCGGACGATCTCCGCAAGGCGACGTACGTGACGCCCGAGCTCATCGCGATCACTTACAAGGCCCTCGCGAAGGAGCCCTCGTCACGGTTCGCGTCCGCGGCCGATCTCGAGGCCGAGCTCGCGATGCTCCACCCGTTCGAGTCGGGCGCGATGCCGCCGGTGTCGGCACCGCACCCGGCCATTCCGACCGTCTCCTATCCGAGCGCTCCGGGGATGTCGATCGAGACGCCCGCGAGCCGGGGAACGCATCCCGAGCCTGCCTCGATGCCGCCGCCCGCGATGCTCCCGTCCGCGGTATCGGCCTCCTCTGGCGCGACGCCCATCGAGTTGAAGAACCGCCCGCCCGTCATCCTCCTCGTGGAAGGCGACGCGAAAGAGCGCAAGCGTCTCGCCGACGTTCTCGGCCGGCACGGCTGCCGCACGCTCGAGGCCAAGGACGGGCCCGAGGCGCTCGAGCGGCTGCTCAAGGACACCGTCGATCTCGTGCTCATGGAAATCTCGCTACCGGGAATGGACGGCTTCGACGTCACGCGCGTGATCAAGGCCCAGCCCGCCACGATCGCGCTGCCCGTCGTCCTGACCTCGGCGCGCCTCGACCGCAGCCACTTCGCGTTCGCGATCCAGACGGGGGCGACCGACGTCATGGCCAAGCCCTTGCAGTCCGAGGCCGTCGTCGGCCGGCTCTGGCACATCCTCACGCACCACGGTTTTCAGCCGCCAGCGGGCAACGAGCCCGTGCTCGCCGCCATGAAAAAGACCCTTCCTTCCGCGATGACGCCGCCCTCGGCCCCTGGCAAGAGCAGCCGGTAACGGGCCGCGTCACTCGAACAGCGGCTTGAGATCGGCGAGCCGCGTCACGAAGACCACGGGCTCGGGCGCCCCCTTGCCATGGCGATCGAAGAAGATCGGGAACCAGCCCGCCTCCTTCGCTCCCACGACGTCCGTCGCGAAGGAATCGCCCACGTATACGCGGCGCCCCGCCTCTCCCCCCGCGGCTTTCCAGGCGGCGTCGAAGATCGCCCGCGACGGCTTCATGGCCCCGACGTCCTCCGACAGGATCACGTGCCGCGCCCAGCGGTCGAGACCGAAGCGCGCGACCTTCGCCCGCTGTGTCTGGCGGAAGCCGTTCGAGAGAATGCCCACGACGCCCACCTCCGCGGCGTGCGCCAGCACGTCCTCGGCCCCGTCCATCAGCCGCCAATTGCGGCTGTAGGCGTTGATGTAGAAGGCGCTGACGATCGCGCCTTCCGCGACGTCGAGGCCGAGATCGGCGAGCGGCAGTGCGAAGCGCCGCACCGCCAGTGTCGGCCGGTCGATCTCGCCCTTTCCGTACTCGTGCCAGAGGCGCACGTTGTTGCGGCGATAGGCGGCGAGCCAGTCGTCGAAAGCGATGCCCGAAAAGAGCGACGCGTGCGACGCATGCGTCTCGCGGTGCGCGTCCTCCTCGGCGGCGTGATGGTCGACGAGCGTGTCGTCCAGATCGAAGAAGAGGAGAGGCTTCACGGGACGCGCCTTCACGGCTGGACGCCGGGAAGGTGGAAGGGCCCGTACGTGGCGAGGACGAGCACCGCCGCGCTGAGGAGCGCGGTCAGATACGTGACGCGGTCCCGGATCGCGAAGAGCACCGGATCCTCGTCCATCACGCCTCGGTTGACGAGCACCCAGATCCTGCTGATCCAGTAGAGGAAGAGGGGCATGAGGAGCCAGAGCCACGCCGGGCTCGCGTAGAAGCGCCTCACGGTGTCGCTCTGCAGGTAGAGCGCGAGGACGATCGCGGCCAGGTAGGCGCTCGTGATGCCGCTCGTCTGCACGACGAGGTGATCCCACGTGAAGTACGCGCGCCCGTGGGCCTCGATCACCTCGGATTTTTTCAGCCGGACGAGCTCGGAGGCCCTCTTGGAGAACGCGAGGCTCAGGAACGTGAAGACCGAGAACGCGAGGAACCACGGCGAGAGCAGGAGACCCGTGGCGGCGCCTCCGAGCAGGACGCGCAGCGTGTAGAGAAACGACAAAGTGAAGACGTCGAGGAGCACGCGTCGCTTCAGAGACAGGGAGTAGGCGGTCGTCGTGACGAGGTAGACGCCGATGAGCTTGACGGCGTCGGCCGGAAGCCGAAGCGAGACTGCGAAACCCGCCGCCATCAGGACCACCGACAGGACGGCGGCGTACGGGATCGGCAGGCTGCCGCTCGCAATCGCCCGGCCCTGTTTTTTCGGGTGTTTTCGGTCGGCGTCCAGGTCCAGGATATCGTTGAGCAGGTAGATGCCCGACGCGCAGAGCGAGATCGCCGCGAACGCGAGAGCTCCCGCCGCGAGCATCGCCCCGTCCTGGAGCTTGTGGGCGGTGATGATCGGGATGAAGACCAGAAGGTTCTTCACCCACTGGCGCACCCGGATCGCTTCGACGAGCGTCTTCGCGGTCAAGGGAGCGGAGGGGAACGACTCCGCGAGTTTCCCGTCCTGCCTCAGGCCGCTCTCGATCCCGGGCGGCGCGTTCACGGCGATGGCGCGCCGCGCCTTCTTCCAGACGGGAAGATCAGCCGGCCCGTTCCCCGCATAGTCGAATCCCCGGTCGCCGAAACGCTCCACAAGCGCGTGCGCTTTCGTCTCGCCTTTGAGGTTCGTCGCGCCGTCGCTTCCCATCACGTCGTCGAAGAGCTCGAGGTGTGCGGCCACCTGCTCCGCCCAACGGACGTCGGAGGCGGTGACGAGGACAAGGCGCCGTCCGCGGCTCTTCTCTTCGCGGAGGAATTCCACGAGGCGCTTGTTGTAAGGGAGCGAGGAAGGCTCGAGCGGAACGCGGTTCGCGACTTCTCTCTTGAAGCCGGCCCTCCCCCTCGAGAGCCAGAAGGGCGCCTGGATGAAGAGGACGAGCCCTCCTTTCGAAAGGCGCGCGAGCGCCTCGTAAAGGAGATCGCTCCGGATCAGCGTCCCGTCGAGATCGACACAAAGGGGAATGCCGGCACTGGAGGAGTCCTCGGGCTCCTGGCTTTCCGTCACTCCGGTTCCTCCCGAACGAAACCCCAAGCGGAGATTCTAAGCCTGCCGCCGCGGCACCCGCCGGGGGCGCTAGACTTCGCGCTCTGGTCATCGCGGCGGGATCACGATTGGGGCCCTACGAGGTACTGTCCGCCCTCGGCGCGGGTGGGATGGGAGAGGTCTGGCGGGCGACGGACACGCGCCTCGGGCGAACGGTCGCCTTGAAGGTACTCCCGGAAGATCTCCTGGAAGACGAAGAGAGGAGGCAGAGGTTCGAGCGGGAGGCGCGGCTCCTCGCCACCCTCAATCATCCCGGAATCGCCGCCATCTACTCGTTCGAGGAAATCCCCGGTTCTTCTCTTTCTTCCCCTTCCTCTTCCTCGCCTTCTTCCGCTCCCTCCGCGCTCCACATCCTCGTCATGGAGCTGCTCGAGGGCGAGACGCTTCGGCTGGCGCTCGCGGGCGGGAAGGTGTCGACGAAGAAGGCGCTGGATTGGGCGCGGCAGATCGCGCAGGGTCTCGCGGCGGCACACGAGAAGGGAATCGTGCATCGGGATCTCAAGCCCGAAAACCTGTTCGTGACGAAGGACGGGCGGATCAAGATCCTCGACTTTGGGCTCGCGAAGCTCACGCAGTCCGAAGAGAGCCCGAACGTCACGAACATGCCGACGGCGACTCGGGGTACCGAGCCGGGCGTCGTCATGGGGACGCTCGGGTACATGTCGCCCGAGCAGGTGAAGGGAAAGCCCGCGGACGCGCGAAGCGACATCTTTTCGTTCGGCGCGGTCCTGTACGAGATGCTCTCGGGGCAGAGGGCGTTCCACCGCGAGACGGCGGCCGAGACGATCTCCGCGATCCTCAAGGAGGACCCGCCGGACCTGTCGATGACGAGCCAGAGCGTGCCGCCAGGACTCGAGAGGATCGTCGCGCACTGTCTCGAGAAGAACCCCGAGCAGCGCTTCCACTCGGCCCACGACCTCGCGTTCGACCTCGAGTCGCTCGCGGGGGCGTCCGGAACGGGTGTGCGCCCCCCTGCCTCTGCCCTGGGCGGCGGATGGACGCGCCGCCGCGTGGTCGTGCCCGCCGCGGCGGCGCTCGCGGCGCTGACGCTCGCAGCAGGCTTTCTCATGGGGCGTGCGTCGGTGCGGGCGGCGGCCGGCCCGCCGCAGTTCACGCGCTTGACTTTCCGGCGCGGTCTCGTCCAGTCGGCGCGCTTCGCGCCGGACGGCGAAACCGTCGTCTACGGCGCCTCGTGGGAGGGGGCGCCGTTCGAGATCTTTGTGACCCGGGCGGACGCGCGCGAATCGCGCACGCTAGGACTCGGGAATGCGGACGTCCTCGCCCTCTCCGGCAAGGGGGACCTCGCGATTTCGCTCGGCCGCAGGTTCACGGTCGGATGGGAGAACATCGGAACGCTGGCTCGGGTGCCGCTCGAGGGAGGAGCGCCCCGCGAGATCCTCGAGAACATCCAGGAAGCGGACTGGACACCCGACAGCAAGGGCTTGCTCGTCGTACGCGACGTCGACGGCCGCTGCCGCCTCGAGTTCCCGGTCGGGAACGTCCTTTACGAATCGCCCGGCTGGATCTCGCTCGCGCGGTTCTCGCCTCACGGCGACCGCATCGCTTTCATCGATCATCCTCAGCGGGCGGACAACGTCGGCTCGCTCTGCGTCGTGGACCTCTCGGGAAACAAGACGACGCTTTCGGGGAAGAAGACGGTCCTGTCGGAAAGGGGGGCCACAGGTCTGGCCTGGTCTCCTGACGGGTCCGAGGTCTGGGGCTCCTCCGGCGGAGCTCTCTACGCCGTCTCGCGTCCAGGCGTCGAGCGCCTCCTCGCCCGCGTCCCCGGCGGAACATGGCTCCTCGACGTGTCGCGAACGGGACGTGCGCTGCTGGCGCTCGCCAACATCAGGCGCGAGATCGCCGGGCTCGCGCCGGGCGAATCGAAGGAGCGCAACCTCTCCTGGTTCGATTGGTCCGTTCCGGCCGCGCTCTCACGGGACGGGCGTACCGTGCTCTTCGACGAAGCGAACCGGATGAGCGAAGCGGGTTACGCCGTTTACGCACGTCGCACGGACGGGTCGCCCGCGATCCAGCTCGGCGAGGGCTCCGCGGTCGCCCTCTCGCCGGACGGGCGATGGGCCCTCTCGCTCCTGCGGCCCTTCGCAAAGACTCAGCTGACGCTCCTGCCGACGGGTGCGGGTCAGGCCCGGACGCTCCCCGAAGACGGCATCCGGTACGCGCCGTGGGGCGAGTGGCTTCCGGACGGCAAGCGGCTGCTCGTCGCGGGGACGGAAGAGGGCCACGGCCGGCGGATCTACCTTCGCGACATTGAAGGGGGGCGAGCCCGTCCCGTGACGCCCGAGGGCGTCCAGGCTCAAGTCCGCGCCTCCGGAGGCGCGGTCACGCCCGACGGCAGCGCCGTGGCCGTTCGGGGCCCGGACGGAAAGACGATCCTCTATCCGATCGAAGGAGGCGAGCCGCGGCCTCTCGGGGGAGTCGAAGTGGGCGAAGTGCCGCTTCGGTGGAGCGCGGACCCGGAAGTCCTGTTCGTCTGCGACGTCCGGGAGCTGCCGGCGCGGATCTTCCGGGTGAACGTGCGGACTGGAAAGCGTGAGCTCGTGAGGCAACTGTCGCCCCTCGACGCCGCGGGAGTCTCCTCGATCGACCTGATCCGGATGACGGCGGACGGAAGGTCCTACGTCTACTCCTACCGGCGCCTCCTCTCGGAGCTCTTCGTCGTCGAGGGCCTCAAGTGAGCCTCGCCCCCGGCGCGAAGCTCGGCTCGTACGACATCCTCGCACCGCTCGGCGCGGGGGGAATGGGCGAGGTCTGGAAGGCGCGTGACGCGCGACTCGGAAGAGAAGTTGCGATCAAGGTCTTGCCCGGAGATTTCTTAGATGATGAACAGAAGAAAGCGCGCTTCGAGCGGGAAGCGCGGTTGCTTGCGGCGCTGAATCATCCGAACGTCGCGGCCATCTATTCATTCGAAGAAATCCCCGGCTCTCCCAGTGCCCGGGGCCGCCACATCCTCGTGATGGAGCTGGTCGAGGGAGAGACGCTGCGACACGCGTTTCCGCCGGGGCCGCTTCCCACGAAGAAACTCCTCGAGATCGGCGCGCAGATCGCCGACGGCCTCGCGAAGGCGCACGCGGCCGGCATCGTCCACCGCGACCTGAAGCCCGAGAACGTCATGGTGTCCCGCGACGGCTGGGTGAAGATCCTCGACTTCGGCCTCGCGAAGCTCGCGGAAGCACCCGCGCAGGATCTCTCCGGCCTCGCGACCGCGTCCGGCACGGTCCCCGGCATGGTCATGGGGACGGTCGGATACATGTCTCCCGAGCAGGCGAGCGGCAAGCCGGCGGACTTCCGGTCGGACCAGTTCTCTCTCGGCACGATCCTCTACGAGCTGGCGACGGGGCGACGCGCCTTTCAGCGCGACAGCACGGCCGAGACGCTCGTGGCCGTCATCCGTGAAGAGCCCGAGCCGATCGCGAAACTGAACCCGCGCCTGCCCGCGCCGCTGCGCTGGATCGTGGAGCGCTGCCTCGCGAAGGATGCGGACGGCCGCTACGGCTCGACGCGCGACCTGGCGCGAGACCTGGCCACGCTCCGCGACCACCTTTCGGAGGCCGTGTCCGGCGAGGTCGCCGCGGCCGATAGCGAGGTGACGAAGAAAGAGGAGCTCCCGACGTTTCAGCGCCTCAGCTTCCGGCGCGGCACGATTCTCTCCGCGCGTTTTGCGCCGGATGGACGCACGGTGGTCTACGGCGCGGCGTGGGAAGGCGAGCCCTGTCGGCTCTTCTCGACGCGGCCCGAGAGCCCCGAGTCGAGCCCGCTCATGCTGCCGGACGCCGAGATCCTGGCGATCTCGCGTACGGGCCAGCTCGCAATTTCCCTCGAGCGCCACTGGGCCGGACGTTTCATCTGGAGCGGCACGCTCGCACAGGTGCCGCTTTCGGGCGGGGCGCCCCGCGAACTTCTCGAAAACGTGCATTGGGCCGATTGGGGACCCGAGGGGACGTACCTGGCCGTCGTGCGTTCCGTCGCGGGCAAGACCCGGCTCGAATACCCGATCGGCAAGGTGCTCTACGAGACCGGGGGCTGGGTCAGCCACCCGCGCGTCTCGCCGAAGGGCGACCTCGTCGCGTTCTTGGACCACCCGGCGCTCGGCGACGACGAGGGCTCCGTCGTCGTGGTGGACCGAGCCGGCAAGAGCACGGTGCTCTCGAAGGACTGGATCACCGCGTACGGACTCGTGTGGTCGGGCGACGGAAAGGAGATCTGGTTCACCGCAACGCGCGTCGGCGTCGCGCGGTCGATCTGGTCGGCCACGCTCGAGGGGAAAGAGCGGCTCCTGGTCCGCACGCCGGGCGAGCTCACGATCCAGGACGCGTCCGCCGACGGCCGCATCCTCATGACGAGCGACAACGGGAAGGTCGGAATCATCGGGCGTCCGCCCGGTACGGATCGCGACCGGGATCTCTCCCTCCTCGACTGGTCGCTCGTGCGCGACATCTCGACGGACGGAAAGCTGATCCTCTTCGACGAGAGCGGCGAAGGCGGCGGGGCGCGCCACGCCGTCTACGTCCGGAAAACGGACGGCTCTCCGGCCGTGCATCTCGGCGATGGCTGGGCCGGGAACTTCTCGCCGGACGGCCGGTGGATCGCGTCGCAGAGCATGGCGCCCGAGGGACGCCGGATCACGCTCCTTCCGACGAAGGCCGGTGAGCGCCGCGAGCTTCCGAAGGACAACCTGCGCGTCCATCGGGCGTGGTGGCTCCCGGACGGAAAGCGCATTCTTGCGGCGGCGAACACTCCCGGAGAGGGGCTTCGGCTCTTCGTGCAGGGGCTCGAGACCGACCCGCCCCGGCCGATCACCGGCGAGGGGATCGGGATGGGCTTCTTTCCCGTCTCTCCGGACGCGCGCATCGTTGCGGCGCAGGGTCCGGACGGGCTCTTCTACGGATTCCCGATCGGGGGTGGTGACCCCGAATACATCCCCGGCCTCGTCGCCGAGGACCGCCCCATCAGGTTCTCACCGGACGGAAAGGCTCTCTTCACATACCGGCGCGGTGAGCTTCCCGCCCACGTTATCCGCCTCGACCTCGGAACGGGCGAGAAGCATCCCTCACAGGAGCTGATGCCGCCCGACGCCGCCGGCGTCGTGGAGATCGTTTCGGTCGTGCTCACGCCCGATGTCTCGTCCTACGCCTACAGCTACCATCGAATCCTGTCGGACCTCTTCCTCGTCGAGGGGCTGAAGTGAGCCGTCGCCGAGCGATCAGGCCGCGGCGGCCTTGACCGGGACGATGTCGGCGAGCGCCAAGATGAACGCCTCCGTCTGCGGCCGTGTTCCGATGCTGACGCGCAGCCAGTTCGGAAGCGAGGGGAACTTCCGCCCGACGAGGATCTTCCGGCTTCGAAATGCCTCGATGACGGGAGTGACGTCCTTGCCCACGTCGATCATCACGAAGTTCGTCTCCGACGGCATCGTGCGCCGGCCCTGCTTCGCGAGCTCGGCAACGAGCCAGCGGCGCGTGTCGTTCAGGGTCTTCTTCTGGCGCGGCACGAGATCGGGATCCGCGAGACATTCGAGGGCCGCGGCGAGCACCGCGGCATTCGTGTTGGCCCACGAAGCGTACGGCGCCATCGCCGCGATCGTCTCCTTCGACCCGACGGCGTAGCCGAGCCTCATGCCCGCCATCCCGTAAATCTTCGAGAACGTGCGCGCGACGACGACGTTCGGGTGCTTTCCGATCAGCTCCAGGCTCGAGCGATACCGGGAGTCCTCGACGAAGTGGTGGTATGCCTCGTCGACGAGGATCGTCGCGGAGGGCGGGACCCTTGCGGCGAAAGCGGCCATCTCGTCGCCCGTCACGATCGTCGCGGTCGGGTTGTTCGGGTTGCAGACATAGGCCAGGCCGGTCGAGGCGTCGCAGGCAGCAGCCATCGCCGGGAGATCGTGCCGGAAGTCGGGCGTGAGCGGCACCTTGATTCCGTCCGCTCTGACGACCTTCGCGTAGGCCAGCACGGCTTCGAACGTCGGCTCGGCGGCGACGACTCTCCTCCCCGACCCGCTGAAGGCCTCGTCGGCCATCTGGAGGATCTCCGAGGAGCCGCAGCCGAGGACGATTTGCTCCAGCGCGACGCCGTGGTGCTTCGCGATTGCCGCCCGGACCTCCTCCTCGAGCCCGTCGGGATACCGGTTCGGGGCCGCTTTCGCTGCGGCCTCGAGCGATTTCACGGAAGGGCCATACGGATTTTCGTTGGAGTTCAGGAGGACGGCGTCGAACGGCCGCGGACGGCGTGAGGTCGCCGCCTCGGCGGTGCGCCGAACGAGGGGAGAGTCCAGAAGAGCCGCTCCGGCAGCGCCACCGAGGGTTCCGGCGAAGGTGCGGCGGGAGATCGTGACCGGCATGGTGGCTTCCTCTTTCGGATCGCTCCAATCTTCTCGCAAACCGGGCGGTCCGTGCGCATGCGACTCGCTCGCAGATAGAATCGCACGAACACGTGACGATCGCCTCGACGCTCGCCCCGGGCCCCCCGCGGGGCCTCGCCCGCGAGATCCGGCGCTGGGACATCGTCGCGGTCGTGATAAACGCGATCATCGGCGCGGGTATCTTCGGCCTCCCTTCCAAGGTCCACGCCCTCATCGGCCCGTACAGCCTCTTCGCTTTCACGGCATGCGCCGTCGTCGTCATGCTGATCATCCTGTGCTTCGCGGAGGTGGCAAGCCGGTTCCGCGAGACGGGCGGACCGTACCTCTACGCGCGCGAGGCTTTCGGCTCCGTAACGGGGTTCGAGGTCGGCTGGCTCATGTGGCTGGCACGCCTCACCGCGTTCGCCGCGAACGCGAACCTGCTCGTGCAGTACCTGGCGTTCTTCTGGCGAGGCGTCTCGGCACCGGGACCTCGCGCCGCGGTCCTCACGGGCATTACCCTCGTCCTGACCGCCGTCAATCTCGTGGGTGTGCGTGACGCCGCGCGAGTCGGGAACTTCTTCACCGTGGGAAAGCTCGTTCCGCTTGCGCTCTTCGTGGGGGCCGGCCTGTTCGCCCTGCAGCCGAAGCTCCTCGAGCTCGGCCCGCTTCCGGCGGCCCCTGCTTTCTCACATGCCGTGCTGCTCCTCGTTTACGCGTTCACCGGGTTCGAGATGGGCATGATTCCATCGGCGGAGGTCCGCGATCCGCAGCGCAACCTCCCTTTCGCTCTCCTGATCGGCATCGCCGTCGTGGCCTCGGTCTACATCGGTGTTCAGATGGTATGCATCGGCACGCTGCCCTCTCTCGCCTCTTCGTCGCGGCCGCTGATCGATGCTGCCGCCCGGTTCCAGGGTGCCGCGGGTGCGGCGCTGATCACGGCGGGTGCGTTGATCTCCATCACTGGAAACCTCGGCATTTCGCTTTTCACGGGCTCGCGCATCCCGTTCGCGATGGCCGAGCGCAGGGAGCTGCCCGCCTTTCTCGCGGCGACGCACGCGCGCTTCCGGACGCCGCATCGTGCCGTTCTCCTGACGGCTGCGCTCATGCTCGCGCTCACGCTGTCGGGAACGTTCATCTACGCGTTGACCATCAGCACGCTCGCGCGTCTGGTGACGTACGGGGCCACGTGCGCCTCCCTTCCGCTTCTGCGTCGACGCGCGGGGCCCGCGCCGTTCCACGCGCCGGCGGGCCTCGCCCTTTCGGCCGCCTCGCTCGCACTGATCGTCTGGTTGCTCGGGCACGCGACGTGGATCGAAGCGCGAGACACCGTCATCGCCGGCCTCGTCGGCCTCCTGATCCATGTCGCATACCGGCTGGTCCGCGGCAAATCACCTTCGCGGACGGAGCCCACGTGACGTTTCGGGGCCTACGGCTCTAGGCTTCTCCGTGAGCGCCCACGTCCACGCTGTCCACGATCGCCACGATGAGCGACCTCACCGGCGCCTTCGGGTCCGAGAGGATCTGGCGGGCGGAGTTCCCCTCGTCCTCCACGAGAACGGTCTCGCCCACGCCGGCCCCGACCATGTCGAGCGCGAGGATGTATCGAGTTCCGTCGAGCGCGCCGTCCGGCAGGACTGCTCCCACGAGGAGCTGCTTTTTCCCGCCGTAGTACGGGTGCTGGACGGTGCTGACGACCGTGCCGAGGACGCGGCCGAGGATCACGGTATTCGCTCCGGATTCTCCAGGGCGTGCTGGTCCACGATCCCGACGACGGCGTGGTCCACCGGGATGAACCAGGGTTCGTGCAGGAGCGCCGCCTCTCGCGCCGCCTCCCACGTGACGAGATCGCCGGACGAAGCCTGCGCCGAGGCGTCGGTGGCCACGAACGGCTCGCCGTCGTCCTTCAGGTCGGCGGTGAGCGGGCGGACGATCAGGAGCTTCAGCCCCTTCATCGCGTCGGGTTTCACCGTCGCGACGAGCGTTCCGATGACCCTCCCCAGTTTCATCCGCGGCCTCGCCTCATCCGCGGAACTCCTTGAAGAAGCGGCTCGCCGAGCCGAGCGTCTCCTGGACGGCCGCATCGGCTCGCGGGATCACCGCGGTCGAGGAGCCCTGAGCGCCCGCCTTTTCGAACGAGATCCGCGCGAGAGAGATCGCGGCCTCCACGTCGTGCGTCTCGCCCCAGAGGCTCGCGATCGCTTTCCCGCCGAGGCCGTCCCCGAGGCGCAGCTCCACGAGGTCGACGAGCGCCCCCTTGAGCGCCGCGTCGACGGCGCGGACGAGAGCGGGCGGCGTCCCGGCCTGGAGGACGCCGAGGGTGTCCCCAGGAGCGGGCCAGCGGATCACTCCCGTCCCGATTGCGGGCGCGAGCCGTTCCTCGGCGTGCGGAAGGAGCACCTCGTCGACGATGTGAGAGCCCGCGGTATCGAGCGCCCGGCGCCACGAGCTCTCCACGGGCCCGACCTCTCCGCCGAAGAGGATCAGGTAGCGGCCGCCGGAGATCGTACCCGTCTGGAGCACTTCCACGTCCGCTTCCTTGGCGAGCGCGTCCAGAACGGCGAGACCCGGCGGCACCTCGTCGAGAAGGAGCATCGCGAGCGCGGGTCCGGGACTCTCGCCTCTCACCGGCACGTCACACGATCCGGAAGTGGTCGACCAGCGTGCAGCGGCGCCAGCGGGAGAACGAGCGCGGGCTCGTCATCCCCTCCCCCGTCGGCGACGCGATCGTGAACGAGGTGTAGCCTTCGCCCCCGTACCCGAGGCCGGCTAGGTTCGGCCCGTTCTTCACGAAGATCGAGCAGTTGCACCGGCGCGCCATCGCCGAAAGGGCCGCGATGTCGTGCGAGTGCATCGTGGCGGTGTGGAAGCACGCTCCCTCGGCCGCGACGGCGAGGTCGATCGCGTCGTTCACGTTCTTGACGCGCGTCAGCGGTAGGACCGGCATCATCTGCTCGGTCCAGACGAGGGGGTGCTCGTTCGATACCTCCACGAGCACCGTCCTCACCTCCGGCCCGGCCGTTATCCCGAGCTCCTTGAGAATCACCGACGCGTTCTTGCCGATGTACTTCTTGTTGACCACGGCGTGGCCGCGAGGACCGGCCCCCTTTTCGAAGATCACGTTCTCGAGGCGCTGAAGGTCGCGGGCGGGAAGCTCGAAGGCCCCGGCTTTCACCATCGCCCGCTTCAGCGCGTCGGCGATCGAGTCGACGGCGATGACTTCCTTTTCGTCCGTGCAGATGACGTTGTTGTCGAACGAGTGCCCGAAGACGACGTCCTTTCCGGCCTTCTCGACGTCGGCCGTCTCGTCGACGATCGCGGGCGGGTTGCCGGGCCCGGCGGAGATGGCCCTCTTGCCGGAGTTCATCGCGGCGGCCACGACGGCGCCGCCTCCCGTCACGACGAGGAGACGGATCCTCGGGTGCTTCATCAGCTCGCCCGCGGACTGGATTGTCGGGTCGGCCGTGCAGGAGACCGTGTTCGGCGGCCCCCCGGCCCCGACGATCGCCGCGTCGAGAAGGCGGACCGTCTCCTGGGAGACCCTCTTCGCGGAAGGGTGAGGGTTGAAGACGACGGTGTTCCCCGCGGCCACCATGCCGATGGAGTTGCAGATGATCGTGGACGAGGGGTTCGTGACCGGCGTGATCGCCCCGATGACGCCGAACGGAGCGGGCTCGATGAGGGCGAGGCCGTGATCTCCCGAGGTGGCCGTGGGTACCAGTTCCTCGGGGCCCGGGGTCTTGTTCGTGACGAGGAGGTTCTTCTGGACCTTGTCCTCCACGCGCCCGAGGCCGGTCTCTTCCACGGCCAGGGCCGCGAGAGACCGCGCGTTCTGCCGCATGGCCTCGCGCATCGACCCGATGATCGCGTGCCTTTTTTCGAGGCTGAGCGCGTCGAGGGCCCGGAACGCGGCGGATGCCGCCGCGACCGCGTCGTCGAGCTTCGAGAAGACGCCGCCTCGCGGGTCCGCGCCGGGAGAGGCCGAAGGCGGCGGGAAGCCCGCGCTCGAAGTCGCGACGAGCTCGCGTGCGATCAGCTCGGCGAGGCGCCGGATCTGGTCGGGGCTAGAGGCGCTCATCGCCGTACCCGTGCTCCGACGAGTTCTTCTCGAAGAGCGTCTGGCCGCCGATCTCCCAGGTATCCACGATCGCCATGACGACCGCGTCGCAAGGACGGTCCTTCGTGACCTCGGTCTGGCGGGCGGAGGAGCCGGACGCGTAGAGGACATACTCTCCGAGGCCGCAGCCGACAGCGTCGTTGGCGACCACGAAGCCGCCCTCCTTGAGGTTCTCGGGGTTCACCTGCCGAAGCAGGAGGAACTTGAGCCCCTCGATCCTCGGGTCCTTCCGCGACGCCACGACCGTTCCGACGACCTTTGCCAGGAGCATGGCCTCACCGCCTCCCGTTCACCACGACTCGCCTACTTCTTGTGCGCGCCGGTCTCCTTCCCGGCCTCGGCCGTGCGGCCGAGCGGAAGGACGAGATCGACGTTCACGTGCGGGCGGGCGATGATGTGGGTCGTCACGATCTCGCCGATACGGGCCGCTCCGTTCTGCCCGGCGTCGACGGCCGCTTTCACCGCCGCCACGTCTCCGCGGATGATGGCGGTGACGTAGCCTCCCCCCGTCTTCTCGTAGCTCACGAGCTCGACCTTCGCGGCCTTCACCATCGCGTCGGCCGCCTCCACCATCGCCGCGAACGAGCGGCACTCGATCATTCCCAGTGCTTCGGCCATCCGATCCTCCTGTTTCTCTCCCCGCCTCCGGGCTGTCAGTTCCTCGTCATGACGTGTTCTACGACTTTGCCGTGCGTCCGGATAGGCCCTGGATTGCCCGCTCGGCCGCGGGCAGGGCCACGTCGATGTCGCGATCGGCTCCCGCCAGGTAGACCCTTCCAAACGAGCCGAACGAGACGATCTCCAGCACTTTGATGCGCGCCGCTTTCTCCGCCTCGTTCGCGGCGAGAGCGGCGTTCGCGGCCGGCTGGCATTCCAGGATGTAGAGCGACTGCCCCGCCACGATCATGTGGCCGTGGCGCGTCCGGTTGATGAGCTGCGTCTGCCGGTCGTCCAGGCCCCGGATCACGGTCGAGGAGAGGATCTCGGGCTTGATCCGGTCGCCCTCGGCCTTTCCGATCTCCCCGAGAATCGCCTCGCCCGCGCGCCGCACCTCGGCCTGATCGTCGTGATGAATCTCGAGGAGGCCGTAGAGCCGCTCGACGATCTGCATGCCGGGCGTGACGGAAGTCCCCTTGACCGCGATGTCGGTGAGCCTGTTGATGGCGATCCCGGGAGAGACCTCGATGAAGAGAGACGCCTGTCCGCCGACGGGTAAGAAGCCCTTCGCGACCGTCCCGATGAACGCCGCGTGCTGCTCCTGGAGCGAGTCGAGAAAGACGTAGCTTCGGAGGTCGATCACCGCTCAGTCCCTCCGGCCCTTCTGCGCTTCGCGCCCGGTGAGCGACTCGATCGCCCGGATCGCCGCGACGGACGCCACGTCGATGTCGCGCTGCTCGCCGCCGAGGTAGACGCGCCCGAAGGCGCCCGTCATCCTCACGTCCACGACGTTGATCTCCGCCGCCTTCTCCGCCTCGTTCGCGGCGAAGCCCGCGTAGCCCGCCGGCTCGACCTCCAGGATGTAGAGCGACTCGCCGGCGACGAGCATCATTCCCTGCCGGTCGCGGTTGATGAGCTGCGCCTGGAGCGCGTCGACGCGGCGGATGACCTGCGAGGAGAGGACGCGCGGCTTGATCCGGTCGGTCTCGTTCAGGGAAAGGGCGGCCAGGATCGCGGCGCCGGCCTGCCGGACCTCCGCCTGCGAGGGGCTGTGGACCTCGAGCATCCCGTAGAGCCGCTCGACGACCTGCATGCCGGGGCGCACGTCGGTCGCCTTGACGGCGACGTCGGTCACGCGGTTGATCTCGATGCCCGGGGAGATCTCCACGATGAGGGAGGCCTCGAAGGCGACCGGAAGGAAGCCGCGGGCGATCGTTCCGATGTACGCCGCGACCTGCGGCTGCAACGCGTCGAGCGTCACGAAACTCCGGAGGTCCGCCATCAGTAGGCGCCTTTGGCTCGGGCTTCCTTGACGATCTTCACGCCGACGGAAGCTCCGATGCGGGTCGCGCCCGCGGCGATGAGCTTCTGCGCGTCCTCGGCCGACCGGATTCCTCCCGACGCCTTCACGCCCAGCTTCCGGTCGACGGCCTGCGCCATGAGTTCCACGTCGCGCGCCGTGGCGCCGCCCGTGGAAAAGCCCGTCGAGGTCTTCACGAACTCCGCGCGCGCCTTTCGGGCGGCCAAGCAGCCGGCCACTTTCTCTTCGTCCGTCAGGAGCGACGTCTCCAGAATCACCTTGAGGATCGCACCGCCGTCGTGAGCGGCCTCCGCCACGGCGCGAATGTCCTCCTCGACCGTGCGCAGGTCTCCCGATTTCAGCGCCCCGATCGCGATGACCATGTCGATCTCGCTCGCGCCTTCGCGGACGGCCCGCCGCGCCTCGAGCGCCTTCATCTCCTTGGGAATCGCCCCGAGCGGAAAGCCGACCACGGTGCACACGACGGAGGAGCTGCCGGCCAGGCGGGCGGCGCAGCGCTTGACGAAGACGGGGTTGACGCACACCGACGCGAAACCGAACTGGGCGGCCTCGTCGCAGAGGCGGTCGATGTCCGCGTACGTGGCGTCGGCGCGGAGAAGAGTGTGGTCGATGAACTTCGCGAGGTCCTTGGGTACCTCGCCGACGCCGGGAGCGGCCGACACCCGGCACCCCGGCCCGACGCACGCGATCATCGAGCGGACCGTGTCGGGACAGCGGGTCACGCAGTGCCCGCCCGCCGGACACTCCGTCGCGCCGGCGGCTGCGCATCCCACACACGTGGGCGGGACGAGGAGCGAGGGATTCGCGGCCAGGATCTGCGTGATCTGGTCGACGAGCGAGTCGAAGGAAGGTGAGGTCATGGGCGGAGAGCTCCTCCAAGTCGCCGGACGGTGCAAACCCTCCGGCGCGATCCCGCGGTCGGCGTCGATGGCGTCGATCATAGCGACTCGGCGCCTGTGCCGCTCCGCCGTGCACTCGGTCGACAGGAAGACGTCCACGATCTGGAGCGCCAGGTCCTCCGAGAGGTACCCGGCACCGAGCGTCAAAATGTTCGCGTCGTTGTGCTCCCGTGCGTTCTTCGCGGTGGCGAGGTCGAAGGCCATGCCCGCGCGGACTCCCGAGACCTTGTTGGCGACCATGGCCGAGCCGATGCCGGCGCCGTCGACGACGATGCCGCGTCCGGCCTGCCCCGAGGCAACCGCTTCTGCGGCGGCACGCGCAAAAACGGGATAGTCGACTGCATCGGTCGAGCCCGTCCCGACGTCGAGGACTTCCACGCCCCGGGACGTCAGGTGCCGCTTGATCGCCTCTTTCAGGGCGTAGCCGCCGTGGTCCGCGCCCAGGACCACCCGTCCGCCGGCGGCCATCCCTACCTTCGCCCCCGGGCGTTCGCCGGCCGCCAGTCGACGCCGATTTTCACGGCGCGAAGTCTACCGCCTGCGAAAGCCGTCCAAGGCGCGCTCAACGGTGCAGCATGAAGGAAAGGATTTCCTCGGCGGCACGCGGCTTTCCCACGGCGCGGGCGGTCTCCTTCATCCGCGCGAGACGCGCCGCGTCCGAGAGCAGCGATTTCAGCTTGAACCGGAGCGAGCCGGGTCCGTGCGCCCTGACGCCGGCCCCTGCTTCGAGGACGAAGTCCGAGTTCCGCTCCTCCTGCCCGGGAATCGGATCCCGGATCACCATCGGAAGAGAGGACGCGAGACATTCGGCCGTCGTGAGGCCGCCCGATTTCGTGACCGCGAGATCCGCGGCCGCCATCAGATCGTGCATGTTCGTGACGAACCCGAAGACGGAGAGCGCGCCACCCTTCGGCACGTCGACCCCGCGGAGCTTCTTCTCGAGCGCCGTGTTCCGGCCCGCCACCGCGAGGACGTGAGTGCGTCCTGCTCCGAGCGCGGCTTCTACGGCGTCCCGCATCGAGCCCACGCCCGAGCCGCCGCCCATGACAAGGACGGCCGGGACCGACTCCGCAATCCCGAATCCTGCGCGTAGGCGCCGCCGGTCGTGCTTCGCGGCGAACGCAGGCATGATCGGGATCCCCGTCACGGCGATTCTCTTCTCGTCGACTCCGCGCCCCGCGAGGACCGCGCGGAGCTCCTCCGTCGCCACGAAAGTCACATCCGCGTGCGGCTGTACCCAGAAGGCGTGGACGTCGAAATCGGTGACGACGAGACCGAAGGGAAACGAAAGTTTCCGGCGTTCTCTCGGCGTGAACACCTGCGCGGCGAGGAAGTGCGTGGCGAGAACGACGTCCGGAGCGAAGTCCTTCACGAAGGCCCTGAAGCGCGCGAACTCCAAGCGGTCGAACGCGCGCACGAGCTTCCGGCGAAGGCCTTCGCGAGGCACCCGGTCGCTCGCCTCGTAGAGGTATCCCCAGAGCTCGGGCGCGTTGTCCACCGTCGCGAGGTACCCGGCCGCGTAGGTTTTTCGGTAAACGGGATCCACGAAGTCGAGGATGTCGACGTGTCTCACTGTGACTTCGGGGAAGCTCAGTCGCGCCGTCTCCTCGAGCGCCTGGGCGGCGCGCGTGTGGCCGGCCCCGGCGGAGGTGGAGAGAAGAAGGAGCTTCATTCCTTGTCGGCTATTCGTAACGCAGCGCGTCCGCCGGATTCATCCGCGCCGCACGGCGCGCGGGGAGCGCCGAGGCGCCCAGGACGAGAAGGAAACCGATCCCGAGAATCCCGAGGACGTGGAGGGGCTCGGGTCGGAACGGCATCCACGACAGGTAGTAGACCTTCGCGATTTCGGGGGGGAACCGTACGGCGCGGAAACCCGTGAGCAGCGCGCACACGAGAACTCCGAAAAGGACGCCGAGCGCGAGGCCCGCGCCGCCGAGCAGCATCCCGGAAAGACGAAACGTGCGCGCTACGAGCGCGGGCGGCGCCCCGAGCGCCGCGAGAACGCCCACCTCCCGTGTCTTTTCCGCGAGGAGCACGACGAGCGACGAGACGACCGTGCCGGCCGCCACGGCCACGATGAGCGTGAGGACGACGAAAAGCAGCGTCTGCTGGACGGCGAGCGCTTCGAAGAGGTCCCGGTTCATGATCTTCCAGTCGAGCACGGTCGCGCTCTCTCCCAGGAGTTTCCGCGCGGCGGCCACGGTCTCGCCCGAGGCGGAGGGCCGCGTGAGCTTCATCTCCCACACCCCCTGGCGGGCGCCTGGAGGCGCGAGCCGCTCGAAGACCGCCAGCGGGACCACCGCCCAACCGTCGTCCACCTCGGAGAACCCCGTCTCGACGATCCCGGCGACCGAGAGCGGAGTTCGCGACGGAACGGCGAGGCCCGACGCGAGAGCCGCCGACGAGGTCTCGAGGACGATCGTGCCGCCCGCGGCCGCGCCGAGCCTTTTCGCGAGCCCCGCTCCGAGGAGGACGGGCGTCTCGCCCGCCGCCTCGAGGTCCGCGAACGACTTCGCGAGGCCGGGAACCGCGCCGAGCAACCGCGTAGTGGCGAGGCCGTCGGGCAGCTCGAGAGCCTTGACGAGCGCGTCGACTCCGTCGGGCGCCCGAGAGGACAAGAGGAGAGCCGGTGCGAAAGCCGTGCGGGCGACGGCCGTCACGTTCGGAAGGGCGCGCAGCTCGACCCGCTGCTCTTCGACGTTCGCGCCCGGCTCCGGCATCGCGACGATTTCCGCGCTCGTCCCGGCGAGCTTCTCGGCAAGCTCGTGCCGGTAGCCCGACATGAGCCCCATTGCGACGACGAGCGACGCGGCCCCGAGCGCGACGCCGAAGAGGGCTAGAAGCGAGACGGTCTTCGGCAGCCCGTGCCGGCTGCCGAAAAGGAACCGCTTCGCGAGAAAGGCGGGGACGTTCAGCGGAGCCCTCGTCTCAAGACTCGGGCTCCGCATGGACCTGCGCGCCTTTGCTTCGCTTCGGCGCTCCGGTTCAGCGCGCGGATCCTAGTTCTTCCATTCCTCACGCTGGACCTTCCACGCGCCGCCTTCCTTGACCATGTGGACGACGCCGTTCTGAACGTTGCCGTCCTGCTTTCCGCTGACTGTCAGCTCCGCCGTGTCGCCCTTCTCCGAGACCTTCAGGACCTCGACGTCCGTCGCGGACATCATCTTGATCAGGCCGACCATCTTCTTGGCATCCGGACTGTCGAGGTTCTTCCCCTGTTCCTTCGTCATGAGCTTCTTCATCGCCCCGAGGTCCTCCTTCTGGACGGCCTTGAGGAAGTCCGCGTACACCTTTGCCTGCGGGCTCTTCCGGGCGGCCGCGGTCTCGGCCGCGGACGGCGGCACCGGCTTCGCCTTGCGCGTGATGTCGGCCTTGAACGCCACGTCGAACGAGTACGTGTTCCCGAAGAACTCGTGCGCCTTCGCGCTCTTGTAGTGCCCCTCCACGGTCTTCCCGTCGAACGTCTTCTTCTCGAAGACGTCCTCGCTGGACAGGCCGCTCGGGCTCGCCTTCGTGAATCCGTTGTGCCTGAAAGACGTGGAGATGGGCGTTGCATCCGCACCAAAGGTGATCTCGAACGCGTGAAGCTTCCCCGCGTCGGCCATCTTCATGCGCTCGAACTCGTCCTCGAGCGCCTTCGCGTCGAGCGGCACGTCGCTGACGATCACGGTGACGTCTTCCTTCGTTTTGTCGAAGAAACCCGGCCCGGCAGAGGCATAGGCGTATTTCACGTCCGTCGTCTTGCCGTTGACCGTGAGCTTGCCTTCCGCTTTTCCCTCGGCGGCGGCTCGTGGCGAAAGGGCTGCGACGCCGGCTGCGAGAACGAACCCTGCGAGGAACACACGAACTCTCGATCTCATCTGGCCCTCCTTGGCCGGGAACACTTCAGCGCGTTTCGCCCCGCTCAACGAGGCTCACGAATTCGTCGAAGAGCGCGCCCGAGTCGTGCGGACCCGGAGCGGATTCCGGGTGGTACTGCACCGCGAAGACGGGACGGTCCGTCGCCCGGAACCCCTCGCACGTCCCGTCGTTGAGGTTCACGTGCGTGAGCTCGACGTTGGGCGGCAGCGAGTCGGCCGCGACGGCGAAGCCGTGGTTCTGGGACGTGATCGCGACTCGGCCCGTCTGGACGTTCTTGACCGGGTGGTTCGCGCCGCGGTGGCCGAACTTGAGCTTGTAGGTCGTCCCGCCGAGCGCGAGCCCTAGGAGCTGCTGCCCGAGGCAGATGCCGAACAGGGGCGTGCCCGACTCGACGAGGCGCTTCACTTCCGCGACGCACGACGGCAGCGCGTCGGGGTCGCCCGGTCCGTTCGAAAGGAAGTAGCCGTCGAATCCGCCGGCAAGAAGCTCCTCGGCGGTCGCCATCGCCGGGAACACCGTCGGCTCGAGGCCGCGTGCGGCCAGCATCCTCAGGATGTTCCTCTTGATGCCGTAGTCGATTGCCGCCACTCGCCCTTTTCGCGCGACGCCCGGCGGAAGCGCGAACCCGTACCGGGTCGTGGTTCCGACCGTGAGCGCGAGGGCGGCGCCCGCCATCCCCGGCTGCTCCTTCACTTTTTCGACGAGCGCCGTGCTGTCGGCTTCGGAAGCGGTTTCGGTGGAGATCGCTCCGCGCATGACGCCCCGGCTTCTGAGGTGCCGGACGAGGGCGCGCGCGTCCAGCCCGTCGATTCCCACGACGCCGCTCTCCGCGAGTCCCTGTCCGATCGGCTCCCTGCCCCGCGCGCTGGAGAAACGATCCGGGAAGTGCCGCGCCGCGAAGCCCGCGACCTGGATCCGTGACGACTCGACGTCCTCGTCGTTGAGGCCGTAGTTGCCGATGTGCGCGGCCGTCATGACGACGATCTGCCCGCGATAGGACGGGTCGGTCAGCGTTTCCTGATAGCCCGACATCCCCGTGTTGAAGACGACTTCGCCGAACGTCGTTCCCGCCGCCCCGACGGCGCGGCCCGAAAAGGTCCGGCCGTCCTCGAGGACGAGGACCGCGCCGCTCATGCCGTTCTCCCGACAGCCGCCGCGATCGGGCGTATCTGGTCCATCAGCTCGCTGAACATGTCGGGCGTGAGCGCCTGCGGACCGTCCGAAAGGGCTTCGGCCGGCTTGTGGTGGACCTCGACCGCGATGCCGTCCGCGCCGGCCGCGATCGACGCGCGCGACATGGGCACGACCTTGTCGCGGCGCCCGGTCCCGTGCGACGGGTCGACGACGATCGGCAGGTGTGACAGACGTTCGACCGCCGGCACGACCGAGAGGTCGAGCGTGTTGCGCGTGAAATCCGAAAACGTCCGGATGCCTCGCTCGCACAGGACGACATTCGGGTTGCCCTCCGCGAGGACGTACTCGGCCGCCAGCAGGAACTCCTCGAGCGTGGCCGACATTCCGCGCTTCAGGAGCACGGGCTTTCCGGTGCGACCCGCCTTCTTCAGGAGCTCGAAGTTCTGCATGTTGCGCGCGCCCACCTGGAGGCAGTCCGTATAGGAGGCCACGAGGTCGACCGTCTCGGTGTCGAGCACCTCGGTGACGACAGGCAGGCCCGTCGCCTCTCGGGCCTCGGCGAGGATCTTCAAGCCCTCCTCGGCGAGGCCCTGAAAAGCGTAGGGTGACGTCCGGGGCTTGTAGGCGCCGCCGCGCAGGAGATCTGCTCCTCTGGCCTTGACCTCGCGCGCGATCGTGAGCGTCTGCTCCCGAGTCTCGACCGCACAGGGTCCCGCGATGACGACGATGCGCGTGCCGCCGACGGGGACGCCGCCCACGGAGACGATGGTGTCTTCGGGGTGGAACTCGCGGGAGACGAGCTTGTACGGATGCGAGACGCGGATCACCTCGAGAACGCCAGGCAGGCTCTCGAACGCCGCGGGCCCCACCGTGCCCTTGTTGCCCGTGATGCCGACCGCCGTGCGCTGTGCGCCCGGAATCGGGTGGGCTTTCAACCCGAGGCGCTCCGCGGCAGCGACGACGCGTCCGACGTCTTCCCCCGTGGCGCTCCGGTCCATGACGATCAGCACGCGTTCACCCTCTCTCCGGCGACGTTTATACTGCATCCTGCCGCGACTCCCCCGCGCGGCTCCCGGAGGCACCCATGTCCCCAAGCGCGCGCATCTCCTTCCTTTCTGCGGCGGCCCTCGTCCTCGCCGCGCTCTCGGCCGTTCCCGCCGAGGCCTCCTACGTGATCTACACGAAGGACGGACATCGGATCGAAGCGCGGGAGAAGCCCGTCGTCCAGGGTCGCCGCCTCATTTACCTCACCCCACTGGGGACACAACAGACGATCGCGATCGACGAGTGGGATCAGGAGCGCAGCGAGAAGGCGAACCGGGAAGGCCTCGGCGGAGCGTACGTTCTCGACGATCCCGGCGGCCGCACGTCGTCGCTACCCGCTCCGGAAGGGAAGAAACCATCGCTTTCGGAGTACATCAGGAAGCACGGCAGGAACCCGGATGTCGACCATGCCGAGCGCCCGGCCGGCATGTCCGAACGGGAGCCGCGCGCCTCCCGCGCGCCGGCCGGCAAGGCAGCCGAGGCTCCGCCCGTCGTTCTCGACCCCGTCGTCAGCGACGCCTTCATGCGCGCGCTCGACGGAAGCAACGTCAAGGGCGTCAAGCTCGGAAATCTCCCCTCCGCTCTGCGCGTCCAGGCCGTGACGGACAACGAGCAGCAGGTGTTCCTCGCTCTCATGGCGTCGGCTCGCGGCCTGAAGGAGGCCCGCGCCGCGGGCAAGCCGCTCGAAAAGGTGGAAGTCGTTCTCGCGACGGCAAACGGCGAGGCGGCAGCGCGTTTCGACGTCTCGCCCGACGACGCCGACGCGCTCCTCAACGGGCGCATCTCGCCGTCCAAGTACTTCGTGACGCGCGTGATCTTCTGAGGTACCGATGGACGCCGGCACGCTCGTTCTCGTGCACCTCGTCCAGCCCAAGGAGAAGTATTGGGGCGTCCTCCTTGCGCTGGGGCCCGCGGGCGTGACGCTGCGCGGCCTCGACGTAGATCTGTTCGACGACTGGGCCCGCCAGCAGCGGCCCGGGGCCGACGCGGAGCTGGGCATCGCGACGCTCTTCGTCCCCCTCCACCGGATCGAGAAGCTGTTCGAGGACGCGCGCGTGGGAAGCGTCGCGAGCTACGCCGAGCGGTTTTTCGACATCGTGGGCTCGGACGTGAGGGGCTATCTGGGACCGCAGGTACCAGGCACTCCCGCCGCGCCCACCACGTCCCGCCCGAACTGACAGCGGCCGCTCAACCCTTCTGCGCCTTTTTTTCCGAAAGCTCCAGGAGGATGCCGCCCGTCGCGGAGGGGTGAACGAACGCGACGAGGCAACCCTGCGCCCCGTCGAACGGCTCCTCGTTCACGAGGCGGACGCCTGCAGCCTTGAGCTGCGCGAGCACAAGGCGCACGTCCGCCACCTCGAGGCACAGGTGGTGGATGCCGGGGCCGCGCTTCTCGAGCGCCTTCGCGATCGGCCCGTCCGGCGACGTCGACTCGAGGAGCTCGAGGTGCGACTCCCCTACCGCGCGGAACGACGTCACGACCCTCTGCGACTCGACCTCCTCGCGGTGCTCCTCGAGAAGGCCGAGGAGGTCCCAGAAAGCGCCTCCCTTCTCGAGGGACGGAACGGCGATGCCGAGGTGGGAGATGCGGGAGACGAGAGAGGGGACCGGGGATTTCCTAGAAAGTGAAGAAGGCGGGAAATCGGGAGAGGGATCCGAGGATTTCTTAGGTGAATGGGGAGTGGCGCCGGCGGCGCCTCGGTCGATGCGGCTTGCCAGGGCGCGGGCGGAGGAGACGGGGTCCTCCAGGCGGCCTTCCACGCGCGCAGCCGCTTCCTCGAGAGCCCCGCGGTCGCCTCTCAGCGTCTCTAACCCTCTCAGAATCTCTTCTCTGACCAGCCCCTCGATCCGCATCTTCGTCCGCTCGCGCTTCCTCTCGGCGCCCTGCGGCCCGTCGAGGAAGGCACGATGCTCGACGAGCTTTGCGGCGAGCTCGTCGAGGCCGGCGCCGGTCGTCGCGACCGTCTTCACGACCGGCGGCACCCACGCTCCGTGCTCGCCGAGCTCGAGCATCTGGAGGATCTCCTGCACGACGCGGTCCGCGCCGTCGCGGTCGGCCTTGTTCACGACGAAGAGATCCGCGACCTCCATGAGGCCCGCCTTGATGGCCTGGATGTCGTCCCCCATGCCGGGCGTCAGGACGACGACGCAGCTCTCGGCGAGCCGGAAGACCTCGACCTCGTCCTGGCCCACTCCCACGGTCTCGACGAGAATCTCCTCGTACCCCGCGGCGTCGAGGACGTCCACGGCGTCGGCCGTCGCGCGCGCGAGACCGCCGAGATGCCCGCGCGTCGCCATCGAGCGGATGAGGACGCCGGGATCCGTGTAGAGGTCCTGCATCCGGATCCGGTCTCCCAGGATCGCCCCGCCGCTGAACGGCGAGGACGGGTCCACGGCAACGATCCCGACTCTTCGTCCGAGGACGCGCGCCTTGCGCGCGAGCGCCGCGGTGAGCGTGGACTTGCCCGCTCCGGGCGAGCCGGTCAGACCCGTCACTCGGGCGCCTCCCGTTCGCGGAAAGACGAGAGCGAGAAGGTCGCGAAAGCGCGAATCGTCGGATTCGGCCCACGTGATGGCGCGTGCGACCGCGGGCACGCGACCCGCGAGAACGCCTTCGGCGAGATCCTGGACCCCCCCAGAGACCGGCACCTTCGAAGTGTAGTCGACCGCCGGGCCTAGAATGACCGCCCCATGGAGTCGGGAACAGCCGCCCTCGTCCCGGTGCTTTCGGAGATCGCCCGCGTCGCGTCAGAGACGCTCGAGCTCGACGTCGTCTTCCAGCGCATCTCGGCGGCGGCGGCGCGCGTCCTCTCTTTCGACGCGATGACCGTGACGTACAACCAGGAGGGCGAAGGATTCTCCCTCTACACGATCGCCGGCCCGCAGCTGAACGACGAGGAGCGTCGCACGTACGCGCGCCTCGTCCCGCGAAAAGACTATTCGCCCGGGCTCTGGGCCCTGCTGTTGCGCGTGGGACGCACGGACGATCTCCTTTCCTTCCTCGACACGTCCTACCCTCGCGACCAGAGCTTCAAGGACGCCAAGGTCCGGTCGATGCTTCGCGTGCCTCTCACCGGCACGTCGCGAAGCGGCTATTTGACCCTTCTGAGCCTGAAGCCGGGGGCGTACACCGACGACGATGAGGAGCTCGTGCGGCCGATCGCGGATGTCATCGCGATGGCGTTCGAGCACGAGCGCCTCGCGGCAGACGAAAAGGACCGGCGCCGGAAATACGAAGGGCTGCAAGCTCTCGCGCCGGCGCTCGCGAAGGCGCTCGACGTGCGCGACGTCTTCGACCTCATCTCGGAGATCGTCCGGCCTATCGTCCCGCACGACCGCATGGCGCTCGGCCTTCTGACCGAAGATCGCGCGGCCATACGCGTTTATGCGGTTTCGGGCACCGGCATCCCCGAGATCAAGGAGCCGATACGCCTGACGCCCGCCGACCTGGCGCGCGAGGACTGGTCGACCGAGATCGTCCGCGACATCCTCGTCGACCTGGATCCCGCGTCCGACAGATGCCGGCACCTGACCGCGGACGGGGCTCGCTCGATTCTTCGCGTGCCCATCTTCTTCGAGGGCCACTGGCAGTTCGCGGGCGGCCTGCTCTTCATCTCGCGTACGCCGAACACCTACAGCGAGGACGACATCCCCTTCGCCCGGCAGATCGCGGACCAGGTCGCCCTCGCGCTCTCCCACCAGCGTCTCGCCGAGGAGGCGCGCCGCGCGGCCGACGCCCGGGCGGAAGCCGAGACGCTCGAGAAGCGGGTGGCCGTTCTCTCCGTGGAGCTCGCATCGCGCGGGTCCGACCGCATCGTGGGGACGTCGAAGAGCTGGCACGACGTCCTCGTCCAGGCCGCGAAGGTCGCGCCCATGGAGACGACCGTCCTTTTGACCGGCGAGTCGGGCACCGGCAAGGAGGTCGTCGCGCGGGCGATCCACCGGAGCTCGGCGCGGTCGGCCGGTCCGTTCATCGCCCTCAACGGCGCCGCGCTACCGGACCAGCTCCTCGAGTCGGAGCTCTTCGGCTACGAGAAAGGCGCGTTCACGGGCGCGACGGGCGGAAAGCCGGGCCGTCTCGAGCAGGCCGCAGGCGGCACGCTCTTCCTCGACGAGGCGGGCGAGATGAGCCCGGCCGTGCAGGCGAAGCTTCTGCGCGTCCTCGAGGAGCGCGAGTTCCAGCGGCTCGGCGGGACGAAGGTGCTGAAGACCGACGCGCGCATCATCGCCGCGACGAACCGCGATCTCGCCCGCGCGATCGAGAAAGGCGAGTTCCGACAGGACCTCTTCTACAGGCTCTCGGTCTTCGGGATCCACATGCCGCCCCTGCGCGATCGCCCGGAAGACATCCTGCCGCTCACCGAGATGTTCCTCGCCGAGCTCGGTCCGGCGGTCGGCCGGCCCGTGCCCGGCGTCTCGAAGGAGGCGAAGGAGCTTCTTCTCTCCTACCCGTGGCCCGGCAACGTGCGGGAGCTCCGGAACGCGCTCGAACGCGCTGCGATTCTCGTGGAAGGCGGCCTCATCACGGCGGCGCACCTCCCGATCTCCGTGACACGTCAGGATTCCGCCGCGCGCGGCGCCGTTCCCGCCCCCGCCGGCGCGTTCCTGCCGCCCGAAGGCGTGGACCTCGAATCGCTGGAGCGCGACTACGTGAGAGAGGCTCTGAAAAAAGCGCGCTTCAACAAGAGCCGGGCCGCGAAGCTCCTCGGCCTGACGCGCGCCCAGCTCTACTCGCGCATCGAGAAGTACGGGCTGGAAGGGGGTCCGGGGGGAGACTAGCTCCCCCCGGACGGCGACTTACTTCCCCAGACGGTAAGCCGTGAACTGCGCGTCCATCCGGGCGTCCTGCCCGGACGTGAACTCGACCATGCACGGGTCGTCCGTGTAGTCCATGAAGTTGTGGATCGGGTCGAGGCCGGAGTCTTTTCGCTTACACGTGTCGCGTCCAACCGGACAGCCGAACGCGGGGGACCTCTCCGCGGGGGTGTCGTCCACGTAGTCGCCCTTCTTCTCGTTACAGGCTCCCTGGAACGTGTGGTAAAGGCCCATCCAGTGGCCCACCTCGTGCGTCGCGGTGTCGCCCTCGTTGTAAGGCGCCGCCGACCCCCCCGGCAGCGACGAGTAGAGGATGACGACGCCGTCGTCCAACGGCGCGCGCTGGTAGTCGGACGGGAACGTCGCCCACCCCAGCAGGTTGTCTCCGATGTTCGCGGTATAGATGTTGAGATCGTCGGCCGTGCCTTGCCGCAACTCCGTTTTCGCGTCCCGCTCCGCCGTCGAGCCGGGGGTCATGGTGTACCAGGTCGCGTCCGTCGTTCGGTCGACCGAGGCGAGGATGAACGAGAAGCCCGACGGGGTGTATGCGGCGTTCAGCACCGCGATTTGAGCGTTGATCTGCGTGTCCGGGACGTCGCCATTCGCGATCCCGGTTCCGTTGTTGATGACGTGGACGTATACGTTGATCGTGCCCCCCGTGGCGAGGGATTGCCGGCCTCCCCGCTCGGCGAGGAGCTGCTGCACCTCGGCCTCGATGAACTCCTGCTCTTCGAAGTCCACGTTGCGGGTGCTGCAGCGCCGCCCGCTTTCGATGAAGGCGCGCTGGTCCACCCAGCTCATGCCCTGGAAGACGAAGGGCTGACCTTCGCTGGGGTCGGAGATCCGCCTCTCCTGCGGCAATTGGGCGACCGCCGGGAGAGCGGAAATACAAAGGACTGTGAGAAGCCTCGCGATCGACTTCATAGGAACCTCCTGAGATTAGGACTCAAGATAGGTTCGCCTTCCCGCTTTTTCCAGAGAAATCACGAGCCCACCACCTCGAAACCGTCGAGACCCCCGAGGCCGTGAGCGAAGCTATTTCCGCGCTTCTGCCGCCGCCGCCTTCATGACGGCGCTGATGCGGTCGAAGGCGGCTCGCCAGGCTTCGGCCATCTCGGGCGTGAAGTCGGGTCCGAGGCGCTGCGCGAACATGCACAGGAGCGCCTCGCGGAAGGTGTCGAAATGGACGTCCTTCGCACCGTACAGCACGTGGCGGCGTCCCAGCTCGCGCAGCGACTCGTCCACGGCCCCGTCGTCGTCGAGACCCTTCAGCGCTAGGCCCAGGGCCACCACGAACATCGCTCCCTGATTCTCGACGTCGTTCGAGAAGAGGGGCTTCAGCGACGGGTCGAGCGCGAACAAGGTGTCGTAGAAATCCTTGCCCGCCCCGCGCGGAAGCGGCCGCAGGCGGTCGAAACTCTTCCTAACGAGGGCGATCTGTTCCCGGGTCAACCCGTCACCTCACGAGGCCCTCGTCCGCCGACTCCCTGGGTGAGTCTCCACACACTCCCGAAGATACATCCCGCCGACGATCTGCAACCCGGTCAACCCGCACTACGCGTCTGAATAATGCGTCTGAATCATGGCCGATGGGCAGACTCGAACCATTTTGAAGGGAAGTGGCTTGTCCATAAACGGAGGGTGTGTATGAAAAAGCCAGAGTCCTGGTTCGAGACGGAGCTTCAGCAGCGCGGCGTCTCGCGTCGCGAATTCGTCAAGTTCTGCGGCGCGACGGCCACGGCACTCGCCCTTCCCAGGGTCTTCGGGGCGAGGATTGCCGAGGCCGTCCTGAAGGCCGAGAAGCCGGTCGTCGTCTGGCTCGAGTTCCAGGACTGTGCGGGCAACACCGAGTCGTTTCTCAGGGCCACCAAGCCCACGGTGGCGGACATCGTCCTCGACGTCCTTTCGGTGGACTACCACGAGACGATCATGGCGGCCGCCGGCCATCAGGCCGAGGACCTCCTCGGCAAGACGGTCAAGGAAAAGAAAGGAGCTTACCTGGCCGTCGTCGAGGGCTCGATCCCCACGGGGGCCAACGGGGCGTATTGCACGATCGGGGGAAGATCTGCGCTCCAGATCGCACGCGAGGTCTGCGGAGGCGCCGCGGCCACGATCGCCGTCGGCACGTGCGCGACGTTCGGCGGCCTCCCGGCCGCCGCCCCCAACCCGACTGGCGCGCTGGGTGTCGCCGACGCGGTGCCGGGGCTGAAGAACCTCGTGAACCTCTCGGCTTGCCCCATGAACCCCGAGAACCTCACGGCCCTCGTCGTTCACTACCTCACCTTCAAGGACCTGCCCGCCCTGGACGGTTACCGGCGCCCTCTTTTTGCGTACGGAAAGTCGATTCACGATAACTGCGAGAGGCGCGCCCACTTCGACGCCGGCCAGTACGTGGAAGCCTGGGGCGACGACGGACACCGCACCGGCTATTGCCTCTACAAGATGGGGTGCAAGGGCCCCGTCACGTTCCAGAACTGCCCGGTCGTGCGGTGGAACGAGGGCACGAGCTGGCCGATCGGCTGCGGCCACCCGTGCATCGGCTGCGCGGAGCCCGACTTCTGGGACAAGATGACGCCCTTCTACCGCCACCTGCCCACGATTCCCGGCTTCAGGCTGGGGACTCCTGTCGACAAAGTCGGACTCTGGGCCTCCGCCGGCGTGGCGGCGGCCTTCGCCACACACGGCCTCATCTCCCTCGTCCAACGCGCTCGTCACGGACGCGTCCGAGAGGAGCACATCCCGCCGCCGCCCCCTGAGGCCGAGACCGAGAAGCCCGGCTCGCCCGAGAAAGGAGCCTCCTCATGACGCACGTCGTCGTCGATCCCGTCACGCGCATCGAGGGGCACCTCAGAATCGAGGCCGAGGTGGACGGCGGCCGCGTCAAGGACGCCTGGTCTTCGGCGACCATGTTCCGCGGCGTGGAGCTGATCCTGAAGGGGCGCGACCCGCGGGACGCGTGGGCCTTCACGCAGCGCATCTGCGGCGTCTGCACGACGGTGCACGCCATCGCCTCGATCCGCGCCGTCGAGAACGCCATCGGCGCGCAGCCCCCGCAGAACGCGCGGCTGCTGCGCAACCTCATCATGGCTTACCAATGCGTGCAGGACCACGTCATCCACTTCTACCACCTGCACGCACTCGACTGGGTGGACGTCGTCTCGGCCCTCTCGGCGGATCCTGCCAAAACCTCGGCCCTGGCGGAGTCGATCTCCGACTGGCCGCTCTCGAGCACGAAGTACTTCGCGGGAGTCAAAGGCCGTCTGAAGACGTTCGTCGAACGCGGCCAGCTCGGCCCCTTCGCCAACGCTTACTGGGGCCATCCGGCCTACGTCCTTCCCCCCGAAGCCAACCTCATGGCCGTGGCTCATTACCTCGAAGCGCTGGACTGGCAGCGCGACGTGATCCGCGCGCACGCCATCCTGGGGGGCAAGAACCCGCACCTGCAGAGCTTCCTCGTGGGCGGAATGGCGACTCCGATCGATCCCGATCGTCAGGCCTCGATCAACGTCGGGTCGATCGCCGAGCTCAAGCAGCTCGTGGCCAAGGCGAAGGACTTCGTCTCGAAGGTCTACATCCCCGACCTCCTGGCCGTGGCTTCGTTCTACAAGGCGTGGGCGGGCGTGGGTGGCGGCGTCGGTAACTACCTGGTCTACGGCGAGTATCCCGAGGACGACGGCCCCAACCCGCCGCTCTTCCTCCCGAGCGGCGTTCTCCGCAACAAGGACCTGAGCAAGGTCGAGAAGTTCGACGCGGCCAAGATCACCGAGCACGTCAAACACTCCTGGTACGACTACGCAGGCGGTGACGACAAGGGCATCCACCCGAGCCAGGGCGAGACCAAGCCCAACTACACGGGTCCCACGCCGCCCTACGAAAAGCTCGACGGCGCGGCGAAGTACAGCTGGTTGAAGGCCCCCCGGTACGACGGCCTGCCGATGGAGGTGGGGCCGCTCTCGCGGATGCTTGTCGCGTACGCCTCCGGCCACGCCCGCGTCAAGGAGCTCGTCGGCGACGTCCTCAAGAAGCTGGGCGTCGGTCCGGAGGCGTTGTTCTCGACGCTCGGCCGCGTGGCGGCGCGGGGCATCGAGACGCTGCTCCTCACCGAGAAGATCGACGGGTGGATCGACCAGCTCGCCGTAAACATGCACCGGCGGCAGCTGACGATCCACGACAACTCCAAGTGGGAGCCGAACACGTGGCCCAAAGAGTCCACGGGGGCCGGCTTCCACGAGGCCCCGCGCGGCGCCCTCGGCCACTGGGTGCACATCGTGGACGGCGCCATCGCGAACTACCAGTGCATCGTGCCTAGCACGTGGAACGCGGGGCCGAGGGACGCCCAGGGCAAGCGCGGTCCCTACGAGGAAGCGCTTCTCAACACGCCCGTGGCCGATCCCCAAAAGCCGATCGAGATCCTGCGGACGATCCACTCCTTCGACCCCTGCATCGCCTGCGGCGTCCACGTCGTCGACGCGAGGAAGAACCTGCTCGCGAAGGTGAGGGCCGTATGAGCACCTCGGTTCCGTTCGTCGTGTCGGAGAGCGGCCGGCACTACCCGATCGCGACCGCTCCCGCCGAGCACAGCGATCTCGTGCGGGTCTACGTGTGGGAGTGGCCCGTCCGGCTCGCGCACTGGGGGGTCGTCCTCTCCATCACCGTCCTCGCGGTGACGGGCATCTACATGGGCTACCCGTCCATCACGGTCACCGGGCCCGCCGGGGACCACTTCCTGACGGGAACGGTGAAGGTCGTCCATTCCTACGCGGCCATCCTGTTCACGCTGGCCGTCCTCTCCCGCCTGATCTGGATGTTTCGCGGCAACCACTTCGCTCGCTGGGACAAGTTCATCCCGGTCAAGAAGCGACGGCGCCGCGGCCTCGTCCAGGCGCTCCGCTTCTACCTGTTCCAGCTCCGCAAGCCCCCCGGCTTCATCGGCCACAACCCGCTCGCCGGGGCGACTTACACGCTGGTCTTCGCGATCTACCTCGTCATGATCCTCACCGGATTCACCCTCTACGGGGCCAGTGCGAACGTCGACTCGCACATGCGTGTCTTCGGGCACCTCGTCCCGCTCCTCGGGGGTCTCCAGACGGTGCGGCTGATCCATCACGCCGGCATGTGGCTCCTCATCGGGTTCGCCATCCATCACGTCTACAGCGCCGTCCTGATGTCCCAGATCGAAGCCAACGGGACGACCGAGTCGATCTTCTCGGGCTACAAATTCGTCCACAGGGACGACGTCATCTACTCGGGCTACCGGTACTTCGACCCCAAGGACGTTCATGATGACGACATCTAGCGGACGTCACAGGCCCATCCGACTCCTGGTTCTGGGCCTGGGCAACGTCCTGTGTGGCGACGACGGGCTGGGGGCGGTCGCGATCTCGCGAATCAGGGCACGGTACGAGATCCCCGAGGGAGTGAGCGTCCTCGACGGCGGGACGCTCGGCCTTTCGCTCCTCCCCTATCTGGAGGACGCCGAGAAGGTGATCCTCGTCGATGCCATCCGGGCCGAAGCGCCCCCCGGCTCCTTCGTTCGGCTGGATGGAGAGGAGGTGGGCCCCGCCGTGGCGGGCCGCCTTTCCGTCCACCAGGTGGGTGTGGCCGACCTTCTCGACGCGGCGCGTTGGAGAGGGCGGCTTCCGGAGGAGCTCGTCCTCCTCGGCCTCGTGCCCGAGACGCTGGAGGTCGGTCTGACCCGTTCGGCGCGCGTGGAGGCCGCTCTCTCCGGACTCGTGGACCGCGTCGTTCGGGAAGTGAGCCGGCTGGGCTTCGAGTTGCACCTTGAGAGCCACTATGCGGCGCGCGATTCAGATTGCATTCGTGATCACGCTCGCGCTCTCGGCCTGTAGCAAGGAGCGGGACCTTCCGGAGCCCTACCGGCGCATGGAGGTCCCGCCGGGTCTCCTCGACTCAGCCGAGGCCCGGGAGAACGGGCGGAAGCTCTTCCTGACCACGTGCGCCCTCTGCCACGGAGAGAATGCGGACGGCCGCGGGGTGCGGCGCGAGGGCCTGTCTCGTCCGCCGCGCGATTTCACCAACCCTTCCTGGAGGACCGCGACCACGCCGAGGCGCGTCTTCTTCGCGATTCGCGAGGGCGTGCACGGCACGCCCATGCCGGGCTGGAAGTCCTTCAGCGACACAGAGACCTGGGACCTCGTCTCCTTCCTCCTCTCCGCGTCAGGGTCCTGATTCTTCCCGGGCTCGTCGACGAGGACGTGACGGTGCTCAGACGCGTGATCGCCTGTCTCGTGACGTCATCTGAGGGCCCGGCGTTCCGGACCGAGCGCTCTCACGGCGTGGATCGCCGCTGTGTCAGTGCTCCAGTTCATGCGGCGTGCGCGATCCTGTGGAAGACCACGGTGATCTCGTCCTTGCCTTTCCGAACCTCGAAACCGTTCGGGTCGGCCCCGTCCGGAAGAGGAAGGACCTTTTCGACGCTCTCGGTCGTCTCGACGTCGCTCCCGTCCTTCTTCACGTCCTTACTCGTGTCATAGCGGAAGCGGATGCGATTCGAGTTGACGTCGAGCTTGACGGAGTTCTCCTTGAGACCGGGGATCCCGAACGTCACCGTGAGGTCCTTGCCCTGCTCCGCGATCTTCGTCGTGATTCCCGCGAGATCCATTCGTTTCGAGAACCAGTCCTGGAAGGAGCTGTTAAAGAGCGCGCGCTCGGAACCCGCGAAGCCCTTCTCGAGCCCGCGGCGAGCGCGGTCGATCTCCGCGAACGGGTCGAACCGCTGACGGAAAAAGTCGTCCCCGAAGAGCTGGTCGAAATCCTTGTCCACGAGCTTGCCCGTCCGCGCAATCTCCTCGTGCAGGCGGTGGTCCCAGCGGTCGAGGTTCACCGCAGGCATGGGCGCGGTCACGCCTCCGGGTGGGACCGATCCGGCGGCGCGGTGCACGACGATGTAGCCCGCCTCGGCCAAGCACGCGATGCCAAGAAGCACAACAATTCCCCATGGAGCCCTGGTTCCCATCGGACCCTCCTTCGCCGGCCGGGAGACGGGCCCCGAACGGCCCGCATCCGACCGTCGTACACCCATCACCTTGCAACGGGCGTACCGGCAGAAATGGCGCGGGTTGCGCCGGCACGCGGATCTAGGATGGAGCTCCGATGCCGAAACGCCTCAAGATGGAGATCCACGGCGCCGTGCAGGGCGTCGGCTTCCGGCCTTTCGTCTATCGCCTCGCCACGGGTCTCGGCCTATCCGGCTGGGTGCTGAACGACATCCACGGCGTGTTTTTGGAGGTGGAGGGAGATCCGGAGCGTCTCTCGGCGTTCCGGGAGCGCCTTCGGGCCGAGGCGCCTCCGCGGGCGCGGATCCAGGACCTGAACGAGAGCTGGCTCGACCCCGTCGGCTACGAGGGCTTCGAGATCCGGACCAGTGAGGCGAAGGGGATCAAGAGCGTCCTCATCCTCCCCGACATCGCCACCTGTCAGGATTGCCTGGCCGAAATTCTCGATCCAGGGAATCGCCGCTACCGGTACCCTTTCGCCAACTGCACGAACTGCGGACCGCGGTTCACGATCGTCCGCGATCTCCCCTACGATCGCCCGAACACCACGATGCATGGTTTCGCGCTCTGTCGCGAGTGTCGGGCCGAGTACGAAAACCCTCTCGACCGCCGCTTTCACGCGCAGCCGACGGCTTGTCCGGCCTGCGGGCCGCAGCTCGCGGCCTGGACGCGATCCGGCGACGTGCTCGCGCGGGGAGACGAGGCGCTGGCATTCGCCGCCGATGTGCTCCTCAGGGGCGATGTCCTCGCGTGCAAGGGGCTCGGCGGCTTCCATCTGATGTGCGACGCCCGGAACGAGGCCGCCGTCTCACGGCTCCGCGCCCGCAAGGCACGCGAAGACAAGCCGTTCGCCCTCATGGTGAGGGATCTCGCCGCCGCGCGGTCGATCGCGGAAATCTCTCCCGCCGCCGCGGCGCTCCTCGAGTCCGCGGAGGCGCCCATCGTTCTGCTTCCCCGCCTCGGCGAAGAGTCCGTCGCCCGTTCGGTTGCGCCGGGGCGGCCGGAGCTCGGGCTCATGCTCCCCGCGACGCCTCTCCACCACTTGTTGCTGCGAGCGGTCGGCGTTCCGCTCGTCGCCACGAGCGGGAACCTGAGCGAGGAGCCGATCTGCACCGACGAGGTCGATGCGCTCTCGCGTCTTTCCGGAATGGCCGACGCCTTCCTCGTTCACGACCGGCCGATCGAGCGGCACGCCGACGACAGCCTCGTGCGCGTTTCGGCCGGCGCGCCCCGCCTCCTCCGGCGCGCCCGGGGATATGCCCCGCTTCCCGTGGCCGTGGCCGAGGATCTGCCGGTCATTCTCGCCGTGGGCGCGCACATGAAAACCGCGGTGGCGCTCGGGTTCGGCGGGCGGGTCTTCCTCTCGCAACACATCGGCGACCTCGAGACGCCCGAGGCGATGAACGCCTTCCGGCGCGTGATCGCGGACTTCCTGCGGCTCTACGAGGCGCGCCCCGCCCTCGTCGTGCACGACCTCCATCCCGGCTATCCCTCCACGCTCTGGGCTAAGGAATGGGCGGTTACGCACGGCATTCCCTCCTTCGCCGTCCAGCACCACCACGCTCACCTCGCCTCGTGTCTGGCCGAGAACTCTGCGGCAGGGCCCGCGCTCGGCGTGGCGTGGGACGGCACGGGCTACGGGACGGACGGAACCGTCTGGGGCGGGGAGTTCCTCGACGGCGACGCCGGCGGTTTCACGCGCTTCGCCCATCTCAGGCCGTTTCGCCTGCCGGGTGGCGAGGCGGCGGTCCGCGAGCCGCGCCGCGCGGCCCTCGCAGTTCTCTTCGAGGTCTTCGGCGGCGACGCCCTCTCGCGCGAGGATCTCCCGCCCGTGCGCACCTTCTCGCCGAACGAGCGGACGGTTCTCGCGCAGATGCTCGAAACCGGCCTGAACGCGCCTTTGACGACGAGCGCCGGGCGTCTCTTCGACGCGGTGGCCGCTCTCCTCGGCCTCTCTCAGCGGACGCGCTACGAGGGCCAGGCCGCGATGGCGCTCGAGGCGGCGGCCGACCCGCGCGAGGACGGGGCCTGGCCGTTCCCGCTCGTCCTGCGCGAGGGTGCGCCGGCCGTCCTGGACTGGGAACCTCTGCTCCACGCCCTCTTGGAGGACCTCGGAAACCGCGTTGACGCTCGCCGCCTCGCGGCGCGCTTTCACAACTCCCTCGTGGACGGGATCGTACGAACGGCCGAGGCCGCCGGCGAGGAGCACGTCGCCCTCACGGGCGGGTGCTTCCAGAACCGGTTCCTCCTCGAGCGGGCGGCGGAACGCCTCTCGGCTCGCGGTTTCAAGGTCCTCCTCCATCGCGAGGTGCCTCCCAACGACGGCGGGATCTCCCTCGGGCAGGTCCTCGCCGGGGCGCACCATTTGAAGCATCTGCATCGGATCGCCTGACGGCCTCGCTTGTATAGGGTGCGATCGTGGGGTGCTCCATGTGTCTGGGCGTTCCGGGAAAAGTCGTGAGGTTGGAACCGAGCGCGGTCGACATGCCGATGGGCGTCGTGAGCTTCGGCGGCATCACGAAAGAGGTGTGCTTCGCGTACACGCCCGAAGTCGTCCCCGGCGACTGGGTGCTCGTGCACGTGGGGTTCGCCATCAGCAGGCTCGACGAGGAGCATGCCCTCGAGGTCTTCCGGACCCTGAAGGAGCTGGGAGAGCTTTCCGAGCTCGACGTCCCGCAGCCCGCACGGGACTCCTGATGCGCTTCGTGGACGAGTACCGCCGCGAGGAGGACGCGCGGGTCTTCGTCCGCGCGATTCGCTCGCGCGTGACCCGTCCCTGGACGCTGATGGAGATCTGCGGCGGGCAGACGCACACGCTCCTCAGGTCCGGCATCGACCGCATGCTCCCGGCGGGGATCACGCTCGTGCACGGACCGGGCTGCCCCGTATGCGTCACGCCGCTCACGCAGATCGACCGGGCCCTCGCGATCGCGCGCCGTTCCGGCGTGATCTTCACCTCTTTCGGCGACATGCTTCGCGTGCCCGGCTCGACGACGAACCTCCTCAGCGTCAAGGCGCAGGGCGGCGACGTGCGGATGGTCTATTCGCCGCTCGACGCGGTCCGCCTCGCCGAGCAGAACCCGGGACGCCAGGTCGTATTTTTCGCCGTAGGCTTCGAGACCACGGCGCCGGCGAACGCCATGGCGGTGAAGCGGGCGAAGCAGCTCGGCCTCCCGAACTTCTCGATCCTCACGTCGCACGTCCTCGTGCCGCCCGCGATCGAGGCGCTCCTTTCGTCTCCCCAGAATCGCGTGCAGGCCTTCCTCCTCGCGGGGCACGTTTGCGCCGTCATGGGCACGTCCGAGTACGGCCCCCTCGCGGCGCGGTACCGCCTTCCAATGGTCGTCACGGGCTTCGAGCCTCTCGACCTCCTGCAGGGCATCCACATGACGGTCTCGGCGCTCGAGGAAGGGCGGTTCGGCGTGGAGAACCAGTACACGCGCACGGTGACGGCCGAAGGAAACCGCCCCGCGCAGGCCGTTCTCGCCGAGATCTTCGAGCCCTGCGACCGCGCCTGGCGCGGCATCGGCGTGATCCCGAAGAGCGGCTACCGGCTGCGGCCGGCGTACGCGGCGTTCGACGCCGCTGAGCGCTTCGACGTCGCAGACATCACCGCCGAAGAGCCGAAGGAGTGCATCGCGGGCGAGATCCTGCAGGGCCGGGAAAAGCCGAGCGGCTGCGCGGCGTTCGGCACGCGCTGCACGCCCGAGCATCCCCTCGGCGCGCCCATGGTGTCCTCCGAGGGCGCCTGCGCGGCGTACTACCTCTACGCGCGGGCGGTCGGGAGTCCGGCGTGAGCGCGAAGGATACGGCCGGCGACCCCGGCGCGGCGCTGCTCGCGGCGAGCTGCCCGGTTCCGGCCGGCGACGGGGAGACGATTCTCCTCGCGCACGGCGGCGGCGGCCGGATGACGCAGCGCTTGATCGAGAACGTCTTCCTCAAGAGCTTCGACAACCCGGCTCTGCGCGAGCTCCACGACGGCGCGGTCCTCGAGGTCGGCGGCTCGCGTCTCGCGTTCTCGACGGACTCGTTCGTCATCAGCCCGCTCTTCTTCCCGGGCGGCGACATCGGATCGCTCGCCGTGCACGGGACGGTGAACGACCTCGCCATGTGCGGCGCGCAGCCCCTCGCGCTCTCGGCCGGCCTCATCCTCGAGGAGGGCCTCTCGCTCGGCGACCTCTCGCGTATCGTCGCCTCGATGCAGGCGGCAGCCGCCGGCGCGGGCGTCCCGATCGTCACGGGCGACACGAAGGTCGTGGACCGCGGCAAGGGCGACGGAGTCTTCATCAACGTCAGCGGCGTCGGTCTCGTGGCGCCGGGCATCGTGATCTCGCCGAAGCGCGCGCGCCCCGGCGACATCGTCCTCGTGAGCGGCGAGATCGCCGTGCACGGAATCGCGATCATGTCGCTGCGCGAGGGCCTCCGCTTCGAGACGACGCTGGCGAGTGACACGGCCGCGCTCAACGGCCTCGTCGCAGGCCTTCTCGGCGGCCTCGGCGAGAAGGTCCACGTCCTGCGCGACCCGACGCGCGGCGGCGTCGCGTCGACCCTCCACGAGATCGCGACGCAGGCCGGCGTCGGCATCCGGCTCGAAGAGTCGCGCCTTCCGATCGGCGAGGAGGTGCGCGGCGCCTGCGAGATCCTCGGGCTCGACCCGCTCTACGTCGCGAACGAGGGCAAGTGTCTCGCGATCGTGTCGCGCGAGGCCGCGGACGAAGCCCTCGCCCTGCTCCAGGCGCACCCGCTCGGCCGGAACGCCGCAATCATCGGCGAAGTCCTCGCGGAGCCGCGCGGCACCGTCCTCCTGAAGAGCCGCATCGGCGGCCAGCGTATCGTCGACCTGCTCACGGGAGAGCAGCTCCCGAGGATCTGCTGATGCACGAGATGGGACTGGCCCTCGAGATCCGCCGTCTCGCCCGCGAGGCCGTCGCGGGCCGCGGCCCGGGCCGGATCGAGATCGTCCGCGTCGCCGTCGGCGAGCTCTCGGCCGTGGAGCCGGATCTCCTCGAGTTCGCGTGGGCTGCGGCCGTGGCCGGAACCGAGGACGCGGCGTCGAAGCTCGAGGTGGACTTCCGGCCCGCCCGCCAGACCTGCAGGGCCTGCGGCGAGATCGAGGGCCGCGCGTCGGGTTCGTGGCTCCGCCTCTGCCCGCGCTGCGGCGACGGGCTCACGGTCTCGGGCGGCGACGACCTGGACGTCCTGAGCGTCGTGTTCGAGGAAACGGTTCCGGCGGGGGGAGCAACGTCATGATCGAGGTTGACGTCAAACAAAAGGTGCTCGCCGCGAATGCCGCCGCCGCGGCGACGCTTCGCGCGACGTTCGAGACGTCGGGCACGCTCGTTCTGAATCTCATCTCCTCGCCGGGCTCGGGCAAGACGACCCTCCTCGAGAAGACCGCCGCGGCGCTCAAGGGTTCGCTGCGCCTCGGTGCGCTCGAGGGCGACATCGCGACCGAACGCGACGCCGAGCGGCTCCGCCGCATGGGCATTCCGGCTCGACAGATCCTCACGGGCGGCTCGTGCCATCTCGACGCCCGCCAGGTCGACCGCGCGCTGGCCGCGGAAGGCCGCGGCCTTGCCGGCCTCGACATCCTTTTCATCGAGAACGTCGGCAACCTGATCTGCCCGACGTCGTACGATCTTGGCGAGGACTTCAAGGTCGTCCTCCTCTCCGTGACGGAGGGCGAGGACAAGCCGTTCAAGTACCCGGCGATCTTCTCGAAGGCCGCCGTCACGGTCGTGACGAAAACGGATCTCCTCCCGCACGTGTCCTTCGATCTCGCCGCCGTGCGCGAGCAGGTGCTTTCCCTGAATCCCGCCGGACGGCTCCTCGAGGTCTCGGCCACGACGGGGGCCGGCATGGACGTGTGGCTTCGCTTCCTCGAGCAAGAGCGATCTAAGAAGCGCGCCAAGACGCCCGCCGGCGCCGTCACGGCATGAGCTGACATGGAGCACGGACTCTTCCTCGCCCTCGCAGGAGCCGCCGTCTCGGTCGGCGCGCTCCACACGCTCGCGCCGGATCACTGGTTGCCGTTCGCGGCGATCGCGCGCGCGCAGCGCTGGTCCGCCGGCCGGACCGCCCGCGTGACGTTTCTCTGCGGGTTCGGGCACGTGACCGTTTCCGCGCTCCTCGGCCTCCTCGGCCTTGCCTTCGGCCGCGCGGTCTTCGAGAGTGCCGGCCAGAAGATGGAAGCAGTCGCCGGCATCCTTCTCGTCGGCTTCGGCCTCGCGTACGGGGCGTGGGGATTGAAGCGCGCGGCCGGCCGCCGCGTTCACGGCCACCCGCACGCGCACTACGACCACGTGCACGAAACCTCGAAGAAGACGGCGTGGTCGCTGTTCGTGCTCTTCTCGGCCGACCCCTGCGTGGCCGTGATTCCCCTGCTCTTCGCGGCAGCGCCGCTCGGCGCGGCTCCCACGGCGGGCATCGTCCTCCTCTACGAGGCGGCCACGATCGGCGCGATGCTCGCGCTCGTTCTTCCGGCGCGCGCCGGTGTCTCGCGGCTCAGATTCCCGTGGCTCGACCATTGGGGAGACGCGGTCGCGGGCGGTCTCATCGTGGCGACCGGTCTCCTCGTGACAGCCCTGGGAATCTGAGCGCCCTGTCCCCGTCCGCATCATTTGCATCAGGGAGTTGCCGACCGGAACGTGGCACGATCAATTGGCGGGACTTGACTTCCCTGCATTGGGGGCATCGTGTCGAGAGGCTGGCGAGCGTTGTTCGTTGTCTGGCTGACGGCGGAGCTGCTGACGGCCTGCAAAGAGAAAGGTCCCCCTGGGGGCGACAACAAGAAGGGCGGGAGAAGCCTGGTGGTTCGCACGGCGCCCGTCGCCGCGCGGGACGTCGTCTACAAGGTCCAGGCCCTGGGCTCGCTCGAGCCCGAGGAGCAGGTGCAGATCACGGCCCAGGTGAGCGGGGCGGTGAAAGAAGTCCTTTTCCATGCCGGGGACAAGGTGACGGCGGACACCGTCCTGGCCCGGATCGACCCCGACCGGTACCGGTCCGAGGCCGAGCGCGCGGAGGCCACGCACCGCAAGGCCATCGCGGACTGGAAGCGGGCCGAGTCGGAGCTCGTGCGGCGGGAGGCGCTCGCGAAAGAAAACCTCGTGGCGGAGGAAGAGCTCAACCGCGCGCGCCAGGAGTCCGAACGTCTGGCGGCCGAAGCGGCGTCGGCCAAGGCCTCGGCGGAGATCGCGGTCCAGAACGTCAAGCACTCCATCGTGCGCTCGCCGCGCGCCGGGGAGCTCAATACGCGCACGGTCGAGCCCGGGCAGTTCGTCCAGATCGGCCACGTCCTGACGACGCTCGTCGACCTTCGGCGGCTGCGCCTCCGCTTTCGCGTTTCGGAGTCCGAGTCGTTGAAGACGCGAGAAGGCGGGATGGTCGACTTCACGGTCGCCTCCCTCGGCCCGACTGCGTTCAAGGCGCGGGTCTACCACGTCAGCGGGATCGCCGATCCCGCCACGCGCCAGGTCGAGGTTCTCGCCTGGGTGGACAACCCCGGCGTGCTCAAGCCGGGATTCTTCGCCGAGGTGGCACTGTCCACCGCGACGAACAGGAACGCCGTCGTCGTCGCGGAGGGAGCCGTGCAGGCGACCGAGCGCGGCTTCGTCGTCTACGTCGTGGAGAACGGGATCGCGAAGGAGAGGACGGTGAAGATCGGCATGCGGACCGGGGACGGGTCCGTCGAGATCCTGTCCGGCCTCGCGATCGGCGAGACCATCGTCGTCGAAGGCTCGGATCGTCTCGCTGACGGCATGCCGGTGGAAGCCGTGGCGGCCGCCGGACACCAGCCGTCTCCTCCGAAAGAGACCACGCGGTGATGGAGCCGGGAAACGGCCCCGAAGCCCGGGAGGACCCCGCCGCCATCGCGACCGGGATGACGCTCGCGGACATCTCCATCCGCAACCACGTCTTCGCGTGGATCCTCATGGTGGCGCTGATCGGATTCGGCGTCCTCTGCTACACAGGCTTCGGAGACGTCTTCCGCGGACTGGGCGTCAGCCAGAACCCGGACGTCGACTTCCCGATCGTGAGCGTCTCGATCACGTGGGAAGGAGCGTCCCCCGAGATCATGGAGACGGACGTCGTCGACGTGCTCGAGGACGCCTGCTCGACGGTCGAGGGGGTCCAGCAGATGTCGTCGACGGCCCGTCAGGGCGGGGCGAACCTCACCCTGGAGTTCGGCCTCGGGCGAAACATCGACGCCGCGCTGCAGGACGTCCAGACGAAGGTCTCGGAGGCCGCCCGCCACCTGCCCCGCGAGATCGACCCGCCGACGATCTCCAAGACGAATCCCGAGGACCAGCCGATCATCCGGCTCGCGCTGTTCGGCGACCGTCCGCCGACGTTTCTCGCCGACTACGTCAGGAACGTCATCCGGCCGCAGCTCCAGATGATCCCGGGGATCGGCGAGATCCACGTCTTCGGCTTCCGCGACCGGAACGTCCGCGTCTGGTACGACGCCTCGCGCCTCGAGGCGCAGGGCCTCACGGTCCTCGACGTCAACCGCGCGATTCTGCGCGAGCACCAGGAGGTCCCGGCGGGGCGCATCGAGGGCAAGGAGCGCGAGATGAACGTGCGCGCTCAGGGCGAGGCGATCGACCTCTCGTCGTTCGGCAACCTCGTCGTGACGTACGTGAACGGCGCCCCTGTGCGCCTGAAGGACGTCGCGGTGGTCGAGGACGGCCTCGAGGATCGCCGGCGGCTCAACCGCGCGATGGGCGAGTCGTCGATCGGGTTCGGCATCACGAAGATGCGCGGCGCCAACGCCGTCCAGGTCGGCCGGGACGTCAAGGCGAAGATCGAGTCCATGCGGTCCCAGCTGCCTCAGGGGCTGCGGCTCGAGGTCAACTGGGACACGACCGTCTTCATCGAGCGCTCGATCAACGAGATCCTCCTCACCCTCGTCCTGGCGGCGCTCCTGACGGGGCTCGTTTGCTGGCTCTTCCTCGGGTCGTGGTCGACGACCGTCAACGTCCTCCTCGCGATCCCCACGTCGATCCTCGGGACCTTCATCGTCATCTACGTCTTCGGCTTCACCCTGAACACCTACACGGTGCTCGGCCTGACCCTCGTCGTCGGCATCGTCGTCGACGACGCGATCATGGTGCTCGAGAACATCTACCGGCACCGCGAGATGGGGGAAGGCAAGGTAAAGGCCGCCTCGGCCGGCGCGCGCGAGATCACGTTCGCGGCGGCCGCCACGACGCTCGCCATCGTCTCGATCTTCATGCCGGTCGCGTTCATGAAGGGAATCATCGGGAAGTTCTTCTTCCAGTTCGGCGTCACGATTTCGGTCGCCGTGCTCCTCTCCCTCCTCGAGGCTCTCACCCTCGCGCCGATGCGCTGCTCGCGGTTCCTCCAGGTCGAGCATCGGGGCCGGCTCGGCCGGACGATGGACGGTCTTTTCCGGAGGCTGTCCGCGCTCTACCTGCGAACGCTCGGCCCGGCCCTGCGGCACCGGACCTGGCTGCTCCTGGGCAGCCTCGCCTTCTTTCTCCTCTCGCTCGTCACGGTCGGCTTCCTGCGCCAGGAGTTCATACCGAGCCAGGACATGAGCCGCTTCACGATCCGTTTCCAGACGCCGGTCGGGACGAGCCTCGACGCGACGGACCGCTACTTCCGGCAGATCGAGTCGTTCCTGATGTCGCGCCCCGAGGTCACGCTCTTCGCGGGGAGCGTCGGCGGCACCGACGTCAACTTCGGGCAGGCCTACGTCAACATGAAGGCCCCGCGCGAGAGGCCCGTCGACGAGAAGCGCGGGCGGCGGCTGACCCAGCTCGAGTTCATGGACGTCGTCCGCCGGCACGCCGCCACGATCCCGGGCGGCCGGATCGTGCTCCAGGACATCTCGCAGACCGGATTCAGCGCGTCGCGCGGTGGAGGCTTCCCCGTCGAGTTCAACGTGCGGGGCCGCGACTGGAACGTGCTCGCGACCTCCGCCCGGCAGATCGCCGAGGAGATGCGGCAGTCGGGCCTCGTCACCGACGTCGACACGGACTACCAGGTGGGAATGCCAGAGGCCCAGGTCGTGCCCGACCGCGACCGCGCCGCCGACCTCGGCGTGAGCATGGCGTCCATCGGCGAGACCGTGAACGCCGCGATCGGCGGCGTCCGCGTCGCGAAGTTCAAGGACAAGGGGCGGCGCTTCGACATCCGCGGCCGGCTGCTCCAGAGCCAGCGCCAGCGGCCCGAGGACATCGGACGCCTGCTCGTGAGGACCACGAGCGGCGAGGTCGTCCGGCTCGGCCAGCTGATCCGGATCGCCCAAGAGCCGACGCTGCAGGCCATCACGCGTCGCGACCGCGAGCGCGCGATCTCGATCTACGCGAACGTCGCGACCGGGGCGTCGCAGGCCGTGGCCGTCGAGCGCTCGCTGGCCATCGCCCGCTCGATACTCCCCGACGGTTACCGTGCCGTGCCGGCCGGGAGCACGAAGGCCTTCCGGGAGTCGTTCGACTCGCTCTGGTTCGCCTTCGCGCTCGGCATCTTGATCGCGTACATGGTCCTGGCCTCGCAGTTCAACTCGTTCTGGCACCCCGTCATCGTGCTGCTCGCGCTCCCCTTTTCGGTCAGCGGTGCGCTCTTCGCGCTGTGGGTCGGAGGCCAAAGCCTGAACGTCTACAGCCTGCTCGGGCTGATCCTCCTCGTGGGCATCGCGAAGAAGAACTCGATCATGCTTGTCGACTTCACGAACCAGGTTCGCCGCCGGGGCGTCTCATGCCACGACGCTCTGCTCGAGGCCTGCCCGATCCGCCTGCGCCCAATCCTCATGACCTCGATCGCCATGATCGTCGGAGCCCTTCCGCCCGCGCTGGCCATCGGCGCCGGCGCGGAGCTTCAACGGCCCATGGCGCTCGCGCTCGTCGGCGGCATGGCCCTCTCGACCCTGCTCACCCTCTATGTCGTGCCGGCCGCCTACAGTGCGGTGAACGACGTGTTGGAGTGGGGCCGGGCACGTCGCAGGGGCGGGCCTGGACTCCTCATGGCGCCAGGCAAGCCTCCGAGAAAAGCACAGCCGGGACCTTGACGCCGTGGCGCTCGGAAGCTGAACGGCTGGCCTGATGCTTATGCATCTTGACGACTCCCCCGTGCCGTCCCATAGGTGAAGACGGGACGGACGACAAAACCTCGAGGATATGTTCCGTTCGCGCAGAGCACGTAACCAAAGGAGGTAACGAGATGCTGGTGCGCTGGAACGATCCTTTCAAGGAGACGAAGACGCTTCAGAGCCAGATCAACAAGCTGTTCGGGGAGATCAATCCCCTCGGCACGCGCATGCAAGGAGAGGAGTTGCCTGCTGCCATGTGGGCTCCGCCGGTTGACGTCACCGAGACGAAGGACGTCCTCACGTTCAAGTTCGAGGTGCCCGGCTTCAGGCAGGAGGAGCTCACTCTCAACGTCGAGAACGGGGCCCTCACGCTCGAAGGTGAGAGGAAATTCGAGGAGGAGCAGAAGGACAAGAATTACCATCGTGTCGAGCGAGCCTACGGGCGGTTCTATCGCTCGTTCGCTCTGCCGGTGAACCTCGACGTGTCGAAGGTCTCGGCGACTCTCGCCGACGGCGTTCTCACCGTCGAGCTCCCCAAGCGGGAAGAGGCGAAGCCGAAATCGATCCCCATCGGGACCGGCACGCCCAAGCCCCTCGGGCCCAGCCGCAAAGTAGCCTGAGGGTTCCCGAGTCCGCGCTCCGGCGCCAGGCCGGAGCGATGAAAACCGGGCGGCGCTGCCAGGCGCCGCCCGCTGCTTTTCCGGCGTGATCTCCGTTCTGGGCCCGTTTCTCCGATGGACTGGTGGTTCGTGGGCGGCCCGGCGCGCCCGCCCAAGAGCTTCCACCCTTTTCCGCCGAGGACGGCGCCGTGAGAAGACACGACGACGCGTTCGCCGCCGCGACTTGGGCGCCGCGGGCCCGCGTCGCGTTCTATGCTCCGCCCGTGTCCGGGCCCGCGCTTCCCCACTTCGACGCGGTTCCGCTCTTCCGGTGCCTCAACGCGGACGAACGGAAGCTCCTCGGCCCCGTGTGCCGGGCCGTCGCTTACGAGAAGGGCGAAGAGGTCTTTCGCGAGGGGGACGAAGCCACGGACCTTTGCTTCGTCGCGATCGGCCGCGTGAAAATCGTCAAGGCGGGCCCGGACCGGGACGTGATTCTCGGCCTCTTCGGCGCGGGTGAGCCCATCGGCGCCGTCGCGCTCTTCGAAGGCAAGCGCTTCCCCGCGTCCGCCGTCGCGCTCGAGCCGTCGACGATCCTGCGTGTGCCCGAGCGGGATTTCTTCGCGACGATCGACGCCCACCCCGAGATGACCCGCCGCCTCCTGCAGGGACTCATGCTCAGGCAGTTCGAGATCTCGCGCCGCCTCGCGGACCTGACCGGCCCGGTCGAGAAGCGGATCGCGCGGCTCTTTCTCATGCTCGCGCGGCGCGTCGGGCGGCGCGAGGGAGCGGGCGCGACGATCCCGCTCGCTCTTTCCCGCCAGGAGATCGCGGACATGACGGCAACGACGGTGGAGACCGCCATCCGCGTCATGAGCCGCTGGGGAAAGGAGAGCGTCGTGATCACACAGCCCGACGCGTTCACGATTCCGGAGCTTCGGGCTCTCGAGACGCTGACCGAGGACTGATCAGCGCGCCTCGAGCCGCCTGAGCGCGTCGGGTGCGATGCGCGACGGATCCCAGGGCGGCTCCCACACGAGCTCCGTCGAAACCGACGTGACCCCGTCGAGGGCGGAGACCGCGCGGAAGATCCCGTACGCGAGAATCTCCGTGACGGGGCAGCCCGGGGTCGTTGCGGTGAACGTCACGTGCACGGCGCCCTCCGGCGTGATCGTAATGCCGTAGACGAGGCCCAGATCCACGACCGAGAGCCCGAGCTCCGGGTCGATGACGGGCTCGAGCGCGCCCAGGACGTCGGCTTCAGTGGGCGGAGGCATATCGGGTCCCGGCGGGCGCGGCGAAGGCGCGCGGATTCTTCAGGTGCGAAACGACGAGGGCGACGTGCACGGCGAAGGGCAGAAGCGAGATCGCGAAGAAAGTCGTCGCGAGGCGAAGCTCGCCGACGTGGCCGCGGCAAAGCGCAATGGCCATCCCCACCGTCGCGACCCGGAAGAGGAGGAAGCCAGCCATCTGGAGACGCTCGGAGGAGAGGTCCGCGAGCTTCGGGAGCGGCCCGAGTCCGGCGCGCCGCGCATAGACGGCCTGCCACACGAGGAACGGAAGGATCTTCGAGAGGATGCCGACGACGGTCTGCAGCACCCACCCGACGAGCAGGAGGAACCCGTACACCCAGGGCAGGCGCAGCGAGAGGAGGGTTCCCTTCCCGACGCCGAGCGCGATCAGGAGGCCCACGACCCCCGCGGCGAAGAGGTCCGCGTACGCCGAAAGCGCATAGCGGAATCCGGCGTCGATCCGCCCCCGCCGGCGAGCGCGCAGGAGGTCGCGAACGAGCGACACCTGAAGCAGGAAGGCGGCTACGGGGAGGGCCGCGAAAGGCGCAGACGGCCAGCCGAGCCACAGCGCGGCCGCGAGCAGCACGGCGCCGCCGAAGAGGAGCATCAGCGCCGCGCTCTGCCGCCGCGGATCAGGAGCGGGCGCCAGGAGGAACATCGGAAGGAGCTTCGACGAAACGCCCCAGATCGCCACGGTGAAGGTCGCGAGGAGGCCGAGGTTCAGGTGCGCCGCGAGGTGGTCGAGCGGCGCTCCCGGCAGGAACGTGTGCCGGCGGTCGCAGCCGATCAGGAGGCCCGCCGCCATCGTGAGCGCGAGGCCCGCGTACGCGAGGGCGAAGGCGAGACGCACCGGTCCACGCGGCGCCTTCCTGAACACCGGCACGACGGCGAGAAAGAAAAGGACGACCGCGACCGTCACGGCGACCGCGGACAGGACGAGACCGTTCCAGCGGAGCTTCGCGAAGTGGAAGACCATCCCTAGGGTGCCCGCGAAATAGCAGACGGCCGCCGCGCGTACGAGAGCCGTGCGCGTCACGGTCACGCCCGCGACGACGGGGAGGAGCTGCACGGAGGCGCCGAGAAAGACCGCGAGAAGAAATCCCAGCGTCACGGTGTGGACGAGCGCCAGGATCTCCTGCTGGTACGTCCAGTCCGCCATCTTCACCGCGAGGAAGGGCATGGCAAACGCGGCGGCGAGAAGGAGCGCCACCGCGGGCAGGAAGAAGGCCATCGGGAGCGAGGGTCTGGGAGCCTCGGAGAGAAACGCCGGCCCGGGCCCCGGGGCGCTAGCGGCGGACGCGGATTTCATGGCCATCCTCGAGCTCGCGCACCGTCACCTCCACTCCGCGCTCCAGAAGGAGCGGCAGGAGGTGGACGGGGCGGCGCTCGGTCAGGACGACGAGCTCGTCTCCTTTCGGCAGCGCCTCCACGGCCTCGAGCGTTCGCACGAGGGGCTCGGGCGGCGGAAGACCCCTGAGGTCGAGAACTTCCGTCACGGCTCGGCCGTCGTCTTCTGACGATGAAAAGTCACGCGGAATCCTTCCTCGCCGAGGTTTTCCGACCCGCTCACAAAGCCGAGCTTCGCGAGGACGGCGTAAAGCGGGAAAGGCTCGAAGGGCACCTGGACGACGAGCCGCCCTCCGGGCTGGATGTCGCGAGCCGCCGAAAGGATTTTCGTCAGAGGCTCCTCGCCGCGGGCCAGGTCGGGCCGTACATCGAGGAGCACGTCGGGGGGATTGGAGTCGGCCATGGCCCGAAATCTGCGCCCTCCGCGTCCCCTCCGCCATGACGGCCGTCATGCCGCGATTGCCAGAGATCCTTTCTCCGGTCTCCCGGACGTCACGACGCGGCTTGTCCGCGCGGGCGCGAGCTACGGAGCAGGACGGCGACCGCCAGGACCAGCGGGACGACCCCGATCACGAGAAATACTCCGTCGGCAGCGACGCGCACCCACTCGAGCGTGTGGAATGGCCCGCTCATCAGGAAGGTGAGCCGCCGCGCGTGCCAGTAGCCGTTCTGAAGCACGTCCCACAACTGCAGGACGCCCGCCGGAAAGAGATCGACGGCCATCATGAGAGCGAGCCCCGCGTTCAGCCCCCAGAAGCCCACCCTGATCCAGCGCTCAGCGCGGGCCCAGGCCGCATCCTCGGACAGCGAGCGCAGGCAGAAGACGAGCACCGCCAGCGCCAACATTCCGAAGACGCCGAAGAGCGCCCCGTGGCTGTGGTTGTTCGTCAGCGATGTGCCGATCTCGAAGTACGAAACGATCGGCAGGTTGATCAGGAAGCCGAAGATCCCCGCGCCGACGAAGTTCCAGAAGCCGACGGCCATCAGAAAGTAGATCGCCCAGCGGTGGCGGTCCGCGAACGTCGTGTGACATTCCTCGCACCGCCTGTCACGGAGGCGGACGAAGTCCCAGGCGTCGAGGGTGAGGAGAGTGAGCGGGACTACCTCCAGCGCCGAGAAGCACGCGGCGAGGCCCATGTTGAGCGTTCCCTGGCCGGTGAAGTACCAGTGGTGCCCGGTCCCCACGATGCCGCCGGCCAGGTAGAGGATCGCATCCAGGTAGATGACGCGCGTGGCGGTGCGGGTCGTGACCAGACCCAGGATCACGAACATGACGGCGACGAGCACGGTGGCGAACAGCTCGAAGAAGCCCTCCACCCACAAGTGGATGATCCAGAAGCGCCAGTTATCGATCACGGCGAAGTTCGTGCGGGGGCCGAAGAAGAGCGCGGGCAGGTAGAAGAGCGGAATCGCGGCCGCGGCGTATAGAAAGAGCGAGGCAAGCTCGGACCTCTGCCGATCCCGGATCGCCGGGCGCAGCGCCCGGTACATGAGGACGAGCCAGCCCGCGAGAGAGGCCGCCAACAAAAGCTGCCAGAAGCGGCCGAGATCCAGGTACTCCGAGCCCTGGTGGCCGATCCAGAACCAGAGCGTGCCCAGGCGATTGTTGAGACCCAGCCACTCGCCGCCGAGGCTCCCGAAGACGACTACGGCGAGGGCCGCGAGCAGCGCGAGGGCGCCCACCCGCTGTCCCTTGGGCTCGGTACCGCCGACGATCGGCGCGAGGAAGAGGCCGCCGGCGACCCACGCGGTGGCGATCCAGAAGATGGCGAGCTGCAGGTGGAACGTCCGCAACAGGTTGTAGGGGAAGATCCGCGCGAGATCGATCCCGTAGAAGGCGCCGGACTCGACCCGGTAGTGGGCGAGGGCGCCCCCCGCGAACGCCTGGAGCAGGAACAGCAGCGCGACCACGCCGAAATAGAGGCCGACCGCCTTCTGGCTCGAAGTCAGAGTCCAGCGGACGAGCGCGCTGTCGTGCACGTGCCCGCTCGCGGACGGGCCGTGCCAGCCGAGGTAGTCGAACCGGCCGAAAGCGAACAGGACGGTCCCGAGGCCGCCGAGGAGAGTCACGAGGCTGAGTGCGCTCCACAGATAGGTCGAGGCGCTCGGCCTGTTGCCCACTGCCGGTTCGTACGGCCAGTTGTTGGTGTAGGAGTAGTCCTTCCCGGGCCGGTTCGCGACCGTCGCCCACGCCGCCCACGCGAAGTACGAGTCGAGGTCTTCGAGCTCGACCCCGTTGCGGATGTACTTCGCGGGCAGGCCCGGCGCCGGCGTCTTCCCCGAGAAGTAGTCGGCCCACTCCGCCTTCTGCGTCTGCCAGGCCGCCGTCTCGGACGCCGAGAACCGCAGCGTACCGGTGCCCGAGTCGTAGCGGTTCTCCTTCAACAGGTTGTGTACGGCCGCGTCCACGGCCGAAGCCGCGTCCGGATCGAGCTCGGCGTACGGGCGGCCGTGATGTTCTCGGCCAAGGATGTCGCGGGTGATCTCCGCCAGCCGGTGCAGGTACTCCGCGGTGTAGTCGGGGCCGAGGTACGCCCCGTGACCCCACAGCGTCCCGTGCTCCATGAGGCCGTGCTTGAGGAAATCCTCCTGCCCGTGCTCGACGTTTTCTCGCGTGAAGAGGGTCGTTCCTGCCGGGTCGGTCACGCGCTCGGGGATGGGCGGCGCGTTCGTGTATGTGAGGACGGTCACGAGCGTGAGTAAGCTGAAGCCGAGCACCATCACGAGGATGACGGCGTGGCGCCACCAGGACGAGAGCTGCTTCTCCGAAGGGTCGGTCGACATTTCTCGTTGCTCCTCCCTGGACGTGTGGCGCGCGTCGATGTTGCTCCAAACTACTCCAGATGATGTGCGCGAAGAGAACACCGGGAATCGCCGCTCACGAAGCTCCGAAAATGCATCGCCTGGCGGGCGACATCGTCTTCACCATCGGCCACTCCACGCGGACTCTCGCCGACTTCGTGTCGCTCTTACGGCAGGTGGACGTCACGCTGCTCGTGGACGTGCGCTCTATCCCGCGCTCGCGAGCGGCGTCGCAGTTCAATGGAGACACTCTCCCGGACTTCCTCGCCGCCGATGGCATCGGCTACCGGCATCTGCGCGCGCTCGGCGGCCGACGTCATCATCGCAAAGGCGCGCCGCCCTCGCTCAACATCTACTGGCGCGTCGCGGCATTCAGGAATTACGCCGACTACGCGGAGACTGACGAATTCCGCGCCGGCCTAGATGACTTGAGGGCGCTAGCGCGCGATCATCGGTGCGCGATCATGTGCGCCGAAGCGGTGTGGTGGCGCTGTCATCGCCGAATCATCACCGATTACCTGTTGGCCGCCGGGATGCGTGTCGAGCACATCATGGGGCCTGGCCAAATCATTCCAGCGTCGCTCACTCCCGGTGCGCGCGTCATAGCTGACGGGGCATTGCGGTATCCCGCGCCGGAGGACGCCGAGGCGACCACGAGCGGTGATCGGTGAGTTGCTCCGGCGGGCGATTCTCAGTGCCTGTGCTCGGCCGCGGGGGCCCCGGCGCCGTGCGCGGCCGGCGTGGTGGCGTCGAGGTGAAGGCGCTCGACGTAGTGCGTGAGCTCCACGTACGCCTCGACGAACTCCCGGCCGGCCGCCACGCTCCGGTCGGACCGCTTCTTCGCCGCCGCAGCGCGCGCGAACCGCTCGCGGATTCCTCCGTCGACGTGGTGCGCGATGCCCTTCACGAGCTTGTCGGCGCTGCCGCTCGACAGCGCCTCGTCGGCCAGGGCCACGGCCGGATCGATGGGCGTGCCGGCTGGGAGAATGCCGGTGAAGGGCGCTCCCTCTCCGGCCCGGTGGATCCTCACGAGGTTCTCGAAGAAGTACTGTTCCGCCAGCGCCCGGGCCTCCGGCCCCTTCCCGCTCACCGCGAGCGCGCGCGCGAAAGCCGCCTTGATCTCGGCTTCCGCCTCCGGCCTGACCCACTTGAGAACGGGTGCGACGTCTCCTTTTTCGAGCGCGACCTTCGCGTCGGCGACGACGGGGCCATCGGCCGTGTCGCAATGAGCCAGAGCCGGACGGGTCGACAGAATCGCCCCCAGAGCAAGAGCGGCCACGACGAGTATCTGTTTGAAAGCCATGATGCGTATCCCCTTTGTCCCTCTTATGAGAAATCCGGCGTTTTCAGAGGTCGGCTTTTCCGAGCCTCCGCGCGGCGAGCAGGGCCGGCACGACCAGCCAGAGAAGGAGCGACGAGACGAGCAGGATCCCGGCACCCGCGGGGCCCTTCGTGAACCTGAGGAGCGCGAGAGAGGCCGCACCGAACGCGCCGCTTCCCTCGAGGCCGAGGAGCGTGCCGGTCCGGACCGCGTCCGCGGGATTCACGAGCACCGAGACGATGAGGACGCGTGATGCGGGTCCCGATGGGAGCAGCGAGGCGACCCCGAGCGCGGCCACGTCGAAAAGGACGACCGCGCCGAACCAGACGACGAGCGCGATCGCGAGGGCGCGCGTCCGCCGGCCCACGGCTCCTGCGGAGACGAGCGCCGCCAGCCCGAGGAAGACGGCCGTGAGGACGAACGACCCGAGAACGAGCAGGCCAAAGCCCGCGAGGCCCGAGCCGCCGGCCTGCGAGAAGATTACGAGGCCTGCCGCGCCGAACCCGACGGCCTGCGCGGCGGAGAGCGCGACGAGAAGGCCGGCAGTCTTTCCGAGGAGGATCGCGCGTCGGGAGACGGGCTGCGAGAAGAGGAGTTCCGCCGCACCGCGTTCGGGCGCGAGCGACAGGACACCGATCAGGAGAGCCGTCAGGGGTACGAGGAGCAGGACCAGCTCGACGAGGGACGCCGCCGTGCGCGCGAAATCCTGCACGCCGTGACCCCCCGAAAGCACGTAGCCCGAGGAGGCGACGGCGAGCGCGAGCACCGCGAAGACGGCCGCGAAGATCTGCGTCCAGCGCGAGCGCACCGCGAGAAGCAGCTCCTGCCGTGCGCAGAGGAGAAAGGGGCCGGGCGCGCTCATCGGCCGCCGTCCGGGACCCCGTTCGGTCCGAAGACTTCGCGCACGGAGATCGGCGCTCCTCCGGCCGCATCCGGATCCGCGCCCCGTGATGCGGCGTCCGCATGGGCGACGAGGCCGGAACCCATCGGCGTCTCCAGCCCCGGCTTCTTCGTGTAGACCGCCGCCGCTGCGCGCACCCACGCCTTCGTGCGGTGGTCGGCCACGTACGCGATCTGGCCGTTCGACGGTGCGCCGCCGGACTTCAGGAACGTCGCGAGACAGCCGACGTCGTCGAAAAAGCGCGGCTCCTCGGACGGCGCCACGAGCTGTGCGGCGAAACGCGCGTCCGAGACTGCCATCCGGCACCAGCCGCAGCTCTCGTTCTTCGTGTCGAGTGCGACGGGCGCGGCGGGGCCGCGCGAGCAGGCCGCGAAGAGGACGAGCGCGAGGACGGCGAGCGAACCGCGAACGTCTCACGCGGGACCTCCCACGAGCTCGCGGTAGAGAGTCTCGAGTGGGCTCGTCGCGGCCTGTACGAGCGGGAAGCCGTGCGCGAGAAGCCAGGCGTCGAGCTCGCCGCGCGTCAGGAGGGCGACGAGCTTCCCTTCCACGAGGACGCCGACGCGGTCCGCGAGCCGCTCGACGTCCCCGAGCTGATGCGTCGTGAACAGAACGGTCTTTCCCTCGCGCCGCCGCGCGACGGCCAGGCCGTAGAACGCGCAGAGGCCGTCGGGGTCCAGGGCGGCCGTGGGCTCGTCGAGGAGGAGCACGGGCGTGTCGGGCAGCGCGGCGACCGCGAGCCCGAGCCGCTGCGTCATGCCGCCGGAGTACGTCCCGACGGCGCGGCCCGAGGCTCCGTTCAAGGAGGCCATCTTCAGCGCCTCGTCCACGCGGCCGGCGGCCACCCCTCGGAGAGCACGATAGAAGTCCAGGACCTCGCGCCCGGTCAGGGAGTCGGGAAAAGTGACTTTCTGCGGAAGGAAGGAGAGGGTGCGGCGCGCGGCAGGCTCGGTAGCGGGCCGACGCGCCTCGCCCACGGTGACGCCACCGCTCGTCGGATGGATCAGGCCCGCAGCCGCTTTGAGAGAGGTCGTCTTTCCCGACCCGTTCGGCCCCAGGAGCGCCACGATCTCGCCGGGCTCGATCGCGAGAGTCAGGTCCGAGACGGCACGCTGCGCTCCGAAGCTCTTCGAAAAGGACTCGAAGCGGATCACGAGCGCCTCCGTCCCGAAAGAAGAACGCCGCCTCCGGCGAGCAGCGAGAGGCCCGACATCGCGAGCGCGAGCGCTCCCTCGGAGAAAGGCGGCTTGTCCTGACGCGGAACGCGCGGGAGCGCGGGGGGATGCGCGAGAGGAGCGCGGTCGAAGACCTCGACTTGTCTCAGCACGGGGAACCCGCGCTCGGCAGCCCCGAGGGCCTGCGCCGCGAGGCTCCGAGAGAAGAGGTCGGCGGCCGTGAGGTTGCCGCGCAGGTGGTCGAAGACGCTGCCGAGCGGGAACGGCCGGTCCGAGTGGCCGTCGCCGTCGAGGTCCGGCTCGTCGTTGTCCGACCAGTAGTTCCCGTCGAAAACGGTGTCCGTACGGTGCCCCACGAGGGCGAGCGGCGTCAGGTTTCCCACGAACGAGTTGCCCTCGAAGCGGTTCTGGCCGCAGGAGTCGTAGAGGACGATCGCGGCGTCGGACAGGGCGACGACGTTTCTCCGGAAGACGTTGCGGTAAGAGCCCTCGAGGAAGATCCCGCGCGCGTTGTCCGCGACGAGGTTGTCCTCCGCGAGAACGTCGTCGCAGGCTTTGAAGAGCAGCCCCACCGACGCGAAGCCGCGGTTCCTCAGGAAGCGGTTCCGGCGGAAGACGATACGCTTGCTGTACATGAGCGCGGTGCCGGCGGCGCCGTTCTCGAACGTGTTCTCCTCGAACGTGTTGTCGTCCGAGAACATGTAGTGGAGGCCGTAACGGAGGTCGCGCGCCACGTTGCGAACGATCGTCCCGCCCGATGAGGACTGGATGTAGAAGCCGTCCCGCACGTCCTCGATCACGTTGTCCTCGAACGTGAACCCTGTCGTGTTCCAGACGTGGAGGCCGGAGCCCTTTTCGCCCGGGTCCTTCCCGTGGATGCCGCGGATTCGGCAGCGCTCCACGCGAGCGCCGTCCGCCTGCCGGAGATAGATGCCGAAGAGTGCGTCCCGGATGCGGCAGTCGCGCACGACGACGTTTGAGGCGGCGATGTGGACGCCCGAGGAGTCCTTCCCGAGGTCCCCGCCCTTCACGCCGTCGATGTCGAAGCCCTCGAGAAGCACGCCGTTCGCGCGGACGCGCACGACACTGCCCTTCCCCGATCCGACGAGCCGCGGCCGCCCCTGGCCCATCAGATGAACAGGGCGGTCGACGACGAGATCGCCCGCGTATGTCCCGGGGCCGACGATGACCGTGTCTCCCGGCGCCGCCCTGTCCACGCGGGCCTGCAGCGGGGACGCCTCCTCCGCGGGCGGCCGCCCCTCGAGCCCTCCCGGCGTCACCGGCGCCATGTCGCCGGCGATCTGAAGGAGGAGGACGAAGGACAGCGCGATCATGAAGCGCCGACGGCGGCGTGCGCGGACGCGCGCCTGCCCTCGCGCCAGGCAAGCGCCATCGCGACGACGAGGACGACTGCCACCAGGCCGAGGGCGTACGAGCCGATGCCCGGATACGAATAGACCTCGAAGTTCGCGAGTTTCTTGTAGCCGAACATCGGGGGCATGAACGGATCGACCTTGACCGCCGCCGTCGGCGCGAGGTTGTGCCCGTACGACCAGAGCTTGAACGCGAACGACCAGAGCGAGAACGCGCCGAAGTAGAGATAGAGGACGACGTTGTCCACGAGGTGCGACATCTTCCCGAGGACGGCCGTCCGCAGCATCAGGAGCGCGAGGATGCCCACGACGAACGGGATCCACTTGAATTCCGTGAAGTCGGCCGTCGTGAGGTCGCGCATCCCGATGTAGTGGTTGAGGACGTTGATCTCCTTGATGTCCTGGCCGGCGTTTCCGCCGTCGAGCCTCCAGCTGTAGATCTGCATCCTCAGGCCGTCGCCGTATTGCGGTGCGAACATCGTGAGGGTCCAGAGCGGGAACAGGTACGACGGGCACGAGAAGCAGCACCGCAACGACGAGAAGGCCGCGCGGCCCCAGGTCGAGCGGAAGCTCGAGGAATCGGTTGCTCTTTTCGAAGACGGATTTCATGTTGATCGATCCGGGGAGGACCGCGCCGCGGCCCTCCCCGGATCCCCTTCCCTTAGCCCTTGCCCTTTACGATGAGGTAGCCCTGCATCTCCTGGTGGAGCGCCGAGCAGAAATTCGTGCAGTAGTACGGGAAGACGCCCGGCTTGTCGGCTTTGAACGTGACGGTCTTCGTCTCCCCCGGATCCACGACGATGTTGATGTTGTAGTCGAGGAGCCCGAAGCCGTGCAGCTCGTCGGTCGTCTGCTCGATGTTCGTCATGACGACCTTGACCGTGTCGCCCTGGTTTACCTCGATGGCCTGCGGTGTGATCGTCGAGCGCACGAGGATGACCTTGGCGAGGACGTTCGTGCCCTGGCGCGTGACGACCGCGTCCTTCACGTCCCAGACCGCGTTCGGGTCCTTGTTCTCTTCCTTCGGGTAGACCTCGATCGGGTGGATCGTCTTCGCCGCGACGATCTGGGCGTAGTGCGGCTCCGGCTCCGTGAACGCGTCGTAGAGGAGCTTCATCTTCTCCTCGGAGATGTCCACGAGCTGCGAGGACTCGGGCTGCGACGGCCCGACGGAGAGGTGCCGGCCGTGCGAGAGCTTGTTCAGGCCGACGAGGTACTTGCCCTTCGGCGTGCAGGTGTCGCCCTCGGCGGCGGCCAGGTGGCCGATCGAGTACGACATCGGGACCTTGTCGACGACTTCCCAGGTTCCGATCTTCCACTTCGCGATCGCGCTGTCGACGAAGAGCGAGGTGTACGCGAAGCCGTCGGGGCCGAACTGCGTGTGCAGCGGCCCGAGGCCCACCGGCACCTCGGCGTCCTTGATCGACTCGTACTTCAGGACGGGGATGCCGTCCTCGTCGCCCGTGAAGTCCTTGTTTCGGATCGCGGTCTGGACCTTCTCCCAGTTGAAGACGGTCGTGACGCCCTGGAGCTTGCCGGAGCCGACGATGTACTTGCCGTCCGGCGAGACGTCCACGCCGTGCGGCGACTTTCCGCAGGGCAGGAGGTAGAAGATGCCCGTCACCTTCTTCGGGTCGAGGACCTTCACGCCGCCGATGAGGTCGCCCTTTCCCTCGTCGATCGCCTTCTCGGCGGCCCGCCAGTCGACGGCCGCGATGTAGTCGCGGTCGCGCTGCGAGGCCGTCACCTCGAGCTTGCCGGTCGCGCGCTCGGAGTTGTAGCAGGTCCAGAACATCCAGCCGTCGGAGACCTTCTTGCCCGCGTCCCCGAGGTCCCAGTCGAACGGCGGCGTCAGGATCTGGAAGCCCTGCGACATCGCGCCCGTCTTCGGGTCGATCTTCACGGCGGCGATGACGCCCTTGTAATCGCTCGCGTACTTGTCGATCGGAACCGACTTCCCCTTCGGGATCGGGATCGAGAAGCGCGACGCCATCATCGAGTACTCGGTGTTCGGCGTGACGAACGCCGAGCCGTGGTTGCCCGAGATGTTCGGCATCGGCCCGAAGATCTGCTTCGTCTTGAAGTCCTTGAGGTCCACGCGGGCGACGCGGCCGTTCATCTCGTTCACGAAGAGCCAGCGCCCGTCGTAGTCGCCGTTCGTCTCCGAGAGCGCCGGATGGTGCACGTCGCCCCACGTCAAGCCGCCCAGCATCGCCTTCGACTCGTCGTCGAAGCCGTAGCCCGTGGCGGAGTAAGGCGCGTAGACCGGGATCGTCGAAAGGTGCCGCATGGACGGGATGCCGTACACGTAGACCTGCCCCGAGTGCCCGCCGGAGGCGAACATGTAGTACTCGTCGAGATCCCCCGGCGCGACGTACGTCTTCATCGCCCCGACCGACTGGTCCGAGACCGTCGCGGCCCCTTTCTTCGCGCCCTTCGGGGCCGAGGGCGCGCACCGCCCGGCGAGGAGGCCGGCCGCGACGATCGCGACGACTCCTCCCAAGCTCATCCATTTCTTCCGTGTCGTGCTCATTCCATTCCTCCTTGACTCAATGGGACGCAGGCGACCGAGGCGGCGGGCTTCTTTCCCTTCGCTTCCTCGGCCTTCTGCTTCTGGTATTCCGCGAACGCCTCGCGGAGTTTTCCGACGGCCACGGCCTTCTCCTCGGGCGTCAGGATGATCTGGCGCGAAAGGACGACCGACATCGTTCCCGTGGGCTCCCTCAGGAAGTCGTCGACGGTCCGGCCGAACCGCGACTGCACGTCCTCGACGGCGTTGGACAGGTCCGGCCCGATCTGTGCCGGGCTCTTGACGCCGAGGGCCTGGATCGAGTGGCACACGAAGCAGCCCGTCTTGACGAACCACGCGCCCGGCCCGGTCTTCATCTTCTCCTCGGCTTCGACCTCGGCCTGCGTCTGCGGGTCCGTGCGCGGCGTGCCGGGCCTGTAGTCGGCCGGAACCGGCGCCCTCCGCCACGAGAGAACGAGCATCGAGAGAGCCTGCGCCTCCTTCGTCGAAAGGTGGAAGTTCGGCATCACGGTCTCGGGCGAGAGGGCGCGGGGGTCCTTGAAGTGCGCGACGTGCCACGCGAACGACGTCTTCTGCCCCGAGAGACGTCCGTACTCGTACTGCTCGGCTGCCTTCTCGCCCACGTTCGTCAGATCCGGTCCGATCGAGCCGCCACGCCCGTTCACGACGTGACACGCGCGGCAGCCTTTTTCCACGACGAGCTTCTTGCCGAGGTTGATCGCGTCGGCGCCCTTCGTCTCGCGGTCGAAGCGGTGGCACACGTTGCAGTTCATCTGCATCGCCGCGTTCTTGTCGTCCACGAGCGAATAGGCCTCGCCGAGCGTCCTGCCGAGGAGCGGCTCTTCCCAATGCTCGATCGGCCCGTGAGCCTCCGTCGCGTCCACGGCGTAACCCTGGCCGCCGTGACAGGACGTGCAGCCGTACTTCTCGACGGGGTGGTTCCGGAGCGGCCCCGGCGGGTGCGTTCGCAGTGGCTCCTCCGCGGTCTCGAACCCCTTCCAGAGAGCCGCCTGATGGCACGTCATGCACCGGTCCGCGCGCTTGAGATCGGCGACCCAGATCTGCTGGAGGCCCGGGCGGAGCTGTTTCGCCTTCTCGGCGCCGAGCTTCTCCGTGACCTGGGCCTTGAACACAGCCTGGTAGTACCGCCAGTCGTGCTTGCGGTCGCTCCACGCGAAGAGCGCGCAGGAAACGACGAGGAGGACGCCGACGACCGCCAGGATCGGCCGGTCGATCTTCGGGTAGGGGGAGTCCGTGCGCTTTTCCATGTCAGATCCTCGTCGGGAGCTCGGGCCACGCCTGCCACGGCCAGTAGAGATGCCAGTACGGCCCGCGGCAGAACGTGCCGATGAACGTGAGCACGAGGACGATCCCGACGAACGCGAGGAAGACGATGTTCTGCGTCCGCCGGTCCTTCGGGAACCACACGCCGGCCGAGCCGGGCGCGCTCTTGTCGAGCCACGGCCAGACGGTCATCAGGAGGACGAGCGCTCCCGGTAGGAGCACGCCCCCGAGGAAGGCGCCGTTGATCGTGAAGGAGCCGATCTTCACGGTCGTGTCGGTCACGATCTCCTGGAGCCACAGGAAGTACCACGGCGCCTTCGCCGGGTTCGGCGTCACGAGAGCGTTCGCGGGCTCTTCGAGCGGCGCGTGGTAGAAGACCGACGCGATGCTCACCACCGCGAAGATGCCGAGGACGACGATCGCGATGCGCCGCGTGAGGTCGGGGATGGAGTTGACCGTCGTGTCCGGGCGCTCGAGCGTGGAGGCTTTGACCGCCGGCGACGTCCCGCGCGCGACGCCGAGGAGCGTGTAGGTTTTCGTCTTCGAAGGGGCTTCGGCGGCCTTCTCCGGCAGCAGTATCGCGCGGTCGGCCCGTGCGAGGCCGCCGTCCTTACGAACGCGCCACATGTGGTACATGAAGAGGAGGCCCACCGCGGCCGGCAGTGCGATGACGTGCAGGACGTAGAAGCGGATGAGCGTCGCCTGATCGATCGTGCGGCCGCCGAGGAGGAGCTCGCGGATCGCCGGCCCGACGAACGGGACCGAGGACGCGATGTTCGTCCCCACCGTGATCGCCCAGTACGCGAGCTGGTCCCACGGGAGGAGATAGCCCGTGAAGGAAAGGAGGAGGGTGCAAAGGAGCAGGCCCACGCCCAGGACCCAGTTCTGCTCCCTCTTCTGTCCCTGCCCGCGGCCGTTCTTGTAGGCGCCCGTGAGGAAGACGCGGACCATGTGGAGGAACACGACGACCACCATGAGATGCGCGGACAGGCGGTGCACGGCGCGGATCCAGAAGCCGAACGTCGTGACGTACTCGATGTCCTTCACGGACCCGTACGCGCGCTCGACGGACGGAACGTACAGGAAGAGCAGCGGCAGCCCGGACACCGTGACGAGAAGCAGCAGCGCGGCCGAGGCCGTGCCGAGCCAGAACGAGTAGTTCCAGTCGAGCGACGGCTTGTAGGTCTTCGCCGGGAACCAGTGGAGCAGGAAGTTCGAGACGACGGAGTCGCCCGCTTCGCGGTCGGAGGCCGGCCTGACGCTCCAAAGCGGCTTCGAATGGACGCCGGGCGCGCTCGCGGGCGGGGAGCCGGGTTTATCGGGTTGTGCGCTCATGTCTCGTCACGTCCTTCATGCGAGGGTGAACCGGAAATCGCGCTCCACGGGCCGCGCGAGGTCGACGACGAGCTGTCCGTCGTCGGGCGAAAGCGAGAGGTGGTACCAGGCGAGCGGCTTCGGCGCGGGCCCTGCCACGTTCGTGCCGTCCCCTGCGTATTTCGAGCCGTGGCACGGGCAGAGGAACCGGTGCGTGAAGCGTAGCGGCTTTCCGCCGACGTCCTTTGTCTCGGGAGCGGACAGCGCTTCCGCTCGGACCGTGCAGCCGAGGTGCGTGCAGACCGCGGAGACCGCATGCAGCGTCTTTCCTTCGCGGAACACGAAGAGCCTCTCGTCCGGAAGGAACTTCATCCCGTCGGGAAAATCGTTCGGAAGGCCGATCTTCACGGTCGTCGGCGCGTCGTACGAGACGTTCGGAACGAGCGACCTCAGCGAGGCGACGGCCTGGGCGCCGAGGGCCGCGACGCCCGCCCCGAATCCCAGCTTCAGGAAGATCTCGCGCCGGCTTTTCGGCTCACTCATCGAATCCCTCCGTGATCGAGAACCTCTCCATCGTCATCGCGTCCGTCGGGCACCGAATGGCGCACAGGCCGCAGCGGATGCAGCGGTCGTCGTCCTTGACCATCGCCGAGAGCGGGAGACCGTTTCCTTCTGCGCGGGCGGCGAGAGCCGCGCGCTCCTCGTCGGGAAGGTCCAGCTCCTCGAGCGGCACGAGCGCGAGGCAGTACTCCGGGCACACGTCCACGCACCGGTTGCACAGGACGCAGGCTTCGGGGTCGTAGATCGTCTGGACGTGGCAGATGAGGCAGCGCGCGGCCTGGGCGCGCGCCTCCGGCGCGGCATAGCCGCTCTCGACTTCTGCGATGCCGGTGCGGCGCCCGACGTCGAGCGTAGGCGGCGCCTCGCGGTCGAGGATCTCGAAACCGGCGATCATCCGGTAGGAAATCGTCGGGATCTTCTCGATCTCGAGTGTCGCGTGGATCGAAGCCTTCTCCTTCGCGAGATGCTCGTGGATCGAACGAGCGGCGCGCTTGCCGTTCGCGACCGCCTCGATGAGGTTGCGCGGCCCGAACGCGACGTCACCGCCGGCGAAGATCCCGGGCGCGGACGTCGCGAGCGTCGTCCGGTCGACCGCGATCGTGCCGCCCGGCGTCAGGGAGACCCCGTCCGCCGGTTTCAGGAACGAGAGGTCCGGCTTCTGGCCGATCGCGAGGATGCAGGCGTCCGCCTCGAGCGTGACGAGGTCCGACTCGTCGTACGCGGGCGCGAACCGGCCCTCCGCGTCGAAGACCGACGTCACCTTCTTCAGCTCCACGGCCGAGAGGTGGCCGCTGCCGAGGAACCGGTTCGGCCCGCGGCGCGGCACGAAGACGACGCCTTCCTTTTTCGTCTCCTCGAACTCCTCGTGACCCTGCGTGCTCCTGAGGACGGGCATCTCCTCGAAGTTCTCGAGGGAGACGATCGTGACCTCGGTCGCTCCGCCGCGCAGTGCGGCGCGCGCGGAATCGAACGCTTCCTTCAGCCGAGCGTCGGCCTCGCCGGCCTTTTCCTCGAGCGCGTCGACGTCCCCCTCGCGTCCCATGCGGAGAGCCGTGCGCGCCGCGTCGAACGCCACGAAACCGCCGCCGATGACGACGACCTTCCGGCCGAGGTCCATCCGGAAGCCGCGATTCACGTTCAAGAGGTAGTCGACGGCCTTCACGACGCCGTCCAGCTCGACGCCCGGGACCTGCAGGTCGCGGCCCTTCGACACGCCGACGGAGAGGAAGACCGCCTCGTAACGGTCCTTCTTCAGCTCCGCGAGCCCGAACGTCGGCGTGAGCGACGTCCCGAGGCGCAGCGCGACGCCGAGAGAGAGGATCTTGTCGATCTCGGCCTTGATGAGCGTGCGCGGGAGCCTGTACTCGGGGATCCCGAAGCGCATCATTCCACCCGGCTCGCCCGCCGCCTCGAAAACGGTGACCGAGTATCCGAGGAGCGCGAGATCGTGCGCGGCGGAAAGGCCCGCCGGACCTGCGCCAATGACGGCGACTTTCGCGCCTTTTTCCGTATTCCCTTCTAAGAAAATCTTCTTCTTTGCGCCATCTCCACCTGCCGAGCCGCCCGCAGGATGAATGGGGAGATGTCCCGCGTATCGATTGCCTTCCTTGATGGGCTCTCTCAGCAGCCGGTCCTGCGCCCCAGGGTGCCGCGACTCGACGCCGTACTGTTCCGTGACGAAGCGCTTCAGGGCCCGGATCGAGATGGGCGCGTCGATCGAGCCGCGCCGGCAGGCGTCCTCGCACGGGGCGGCGCACACGCGCCCGCAGACCGACGCGAACGGATTCGGCGCGCGCGCGACGAGGAAGGCGTCCTCGTCCCGCCCTTCGGCGATGAGCTGCACGTACCGCCCGGCGTCCGTCGCCACGGGGCACCCGGCCTGGCATTTGACCTGCGCTTTCCACTGTTCGAGGTCGGGGAAGCGAACGCGGATCGCCATCGCTTTTGAAGGTTGTTCTCCCACGCGGCCGCTCGTTATGACGAACGTCATAGGGGCCGCGCCTTTCCAGCCACGGGCGGGCCTCTAGGCCGCCGCCACCCGCCCGCTCTTCGGCCGCAGCTTCCACGCGACGTACGGCTTCGCGAGCGTGCGCAGCGCCGCGAGCTTCGTCTCGTAGAGGCGCGAGGCGAACGTCGGCGGCACGAGGTCGGCGGCTTCTTCGGGCTGGACGACCAGCGACACCTGAATGCCCGGGAGGATCCCCACGGGAAGAGAGGCGCGCCGCACGGCATTCCAGAGATGGGCGAAGACTTCGCGCATCTCGTGCGGCTTGGGCGGCGGAGCGCTCTCGAGCGCGCTGCCGATCGTGGGACGGAAAATGCAGACGGTGGGAAACGCGCCGGCCTCGACGATGCGGTCGATGCCGCGCTTGGTGGCTTCGAGAGGCTCGAGCCCCGCGATGATCTCGCCCGAGACCTTTCCCGGCCCGAGCTTCTTCGCCGTGTACTCCATCGCCTCGAAGAACGCGTTCTGGCCGAGCGTCATCTCCTTCCCGGGGCAGAGCTTCGCGAAGTACGCGGGGTCCTCGAATTCGTAGCAGAAAGAGAAATGGTCCGTTCCGGCGGCGATCAGGTCGTCGTACTCGTTGAACTTGCGCCGCGGCACCGGGACGGCCTGGACGCCGATGAAGCCGCCAACCTCGGCGCGGAGCCGCTTCACGAAGGGCTCGCACTGCCTCAGGCCGTGAACCCTCTCGAGATCGTCGCGGTCCTCGAAGTGGTAACCCGTGTTGAGGTGCGTGAAGATGGAACCGGACACCTCGCGCGCGGCCTTTGCGACCTCGATCACGTCGTCCACGTTCTTCTTCGACTCCTCGGCCGTGCCCACGTTGCGGCCCGTCGTGCAGAAGGCGCACGCGGGAGAGGCCGGCAGGTTCCAGTACAGGCACGCGTTCGAGACGTAGATTCCGAGATACGTGCCCTGCAGGATGCCGACGCGGCTCATCTCGACGCCGCTGGACGTCTTCCAGGAGTACCAGACGGGCTCCTCGGGAATCTCGACCGGGTAGTGGTCGCCCTGCCGTGAGTCGCAGAGCAAATAGCCCTGCGCCGTCTTCATCAGGAGGAACGGCGACTTCGCGGCGAAAGCCTCGTCGACAGGCACGTTCACCCAGATCTTCTTGCGCCGCGACGGCAGGACGAGCTCGAGGCCCGACCCGAGACCGGCGCGCGTGCGGGAGATGCGGCGGCCGTCGCTGCTCACGTCGCAGGAGGGGTCGACGCGCAATCCCCGACAAAAGAGCTCGATTTCGAGCTCGACGGGCTTGAACAAAGATCCTCCCGCCGGGAGGATGTAGCGCCGGGGCCGGGGCGGCCATGATGCAGGGACTTCAGGCGCGAAATGACGCCCGTCATACCGGGCCGGCTCCATCGCGCCTAATTTCCCCGTGGAGAAAGACATGGCTCCCATTCAGACCGCCCCCTGCTGCCGCGCTTGCGGGTCGAACGCGGAGGACACGCCCCCCCGCAACCTCCTGCCCTTTTTCGTCCTCACCGCTCTCGCCCTGGCCGTCACGCTCGGCGTTTCAACGGGCGGCTGGGCGATCTGGCAGATGGCCTTCGCCGTGGGCACGGTTCTTCCTTCCCATCTTCAGCTTCACGCGCACGTGCAGCTTTTCGGGTTCGCCGGCGTCTTCATCCTAGGCGTCGCGCTCCATGCCCTTCCGCGCATCCTGGGAGCCGTGCCGCCGTCGAAACGAGTGCTCTTCACCGTCCTCGTCGGCGTCGGCGGCGGAGCCCTGCTGCGCGCGTTCAGACAGCCGCTCGCGCCCTGGGCGGCGGGCCGGTTCTTGTCGCTTCTCTCGGGAGCCCTCGAGCTGGCCGGAGTCTTCGCGTTTCTCGCGTGGGCTTTGCCGGTCCTCGCCGTGCGCCGCTCTCTCGGCGATCCTCTATCGCTTCACGTCCTCCTCGGATCCCTGTGGGCCGCTCTCGCCGCTGTTGTCTCCGGCGCGCAGTCCCTCTTCCTCGCGGGCCACGCGGAGTCCCAGCTCCCCGGCGGACTTGTGGAGCCTTTCTACGCGATTGCGCTCTACGGACTCGTGCTCTCGTTCGTGCTCGGCTTCGCTTCGCGGATGGTCCCGGCGTTCCTCTCTCTCCCGCGCCCCACCGCAAGGAGCGCGCGGCCTGTTGCCGCGATGCAGGCCACGGGCGTCCTCCTCCTCGTGGCCGCGTGGATCCCCGGACTGACGCCGCCCGCCTCGCGCGGCTTCGCCCTCGCGGGGACGCTGTTCCTGGCGGCGGCGATTTTCCTGTTTCTCGCCGCAGGCCGGATCCTCGCGCCTTTCGCAAAGGGTCCCGGAGCCCTCTCCCTGCGTGCGCCGTTCGCCTTTCTCGGCCTTTTTTCGGCGATCTCGGTCGCGGCCTGCCTCGGCGAGCTCTCCGGGGCCTCGATTCACAAGTTCGTGTGGGACGGGGCGCGGCACGTGTACACGATCGGGTTTCTCACGCTCCTCATCGTCGGCATGAGCCTGCGCGTGGTCCCGGCGTTCACGGGTCGGGCCCTCGCGCGCCCGCGCGAGGCGCGTCTCGCGCTCGCCCTCGTGGGCGCTGCGGCCGTCGTCCGCGCGCTGCAGATCCCCGTGGCGCTCGGCTGGGGCGGCCTGCCTCTTTACAGGCTCGTCGGGACGACCGGCGTCTTTGCGACGGCCGGGCTCCTCCTCTGGGCGCACGTCCTCGTCGCGACGCTCAGGTCGAGGGCCAAGGCCGCCGGCTCCCTGACGCTTCCGGCGCACGCGCGCGCCGCCTGAACAGTCTCAGCCCTTGAAGCGCTTGCGCCGCGGAAGCATGTCGTTGATCTCGCGGAGAGCCATCTCGAAGCCCTTCGTCACACCCTCGGGCTCCTCGCCCCGCTGAACTCTCATCGTGTATTCGTCCCTCAGGCGCGCCAGCCGGTGGCCGAGCGCCCACAGGATCGTCTCGACGGCCTTTTGCTCGTCCTCGGACCTCTGTTTCGACATGCGCGCCATTCTGGACCAGGATGGCACGTCATGACCCTTCGCGTCGTCCTCGTGAGGACGCACAACCCCGGCAATCTCGGGGCGGCGGCGCGAGCCGCGAAGAATTTCGGGGCAGAAATTTCTTTGCTCGGACCCCGCGTCGATCCGGCGCATCCCGATGCGATCTCTTTCGCGTCGGGGGCCGAAGAATTGCTTAGAAAGGTGTGTGTCCTTTCGGCTTGGAGCGATCTACTCGACAAGACCGAAACGCTCGTGGCCATGGGCTCGCTGCGCGGTCGCGTCTCGCGCGGGTTGCCGCCTCCGACCACCTTCGAAGAGATCTCCTCCTCCCTCCGCCGCGGCCGGCGCGTCGCGCTCGTGTTCGGTCCCGAGCGCGGCGGCCTCATGACGGAAGAGCTTCGAGGGTGCGACGCGCGGCTCCGAATCGACACGCAGCCGGCGTTCCCGACGCTCAACCTCGCTCAATCGGTCGCGATCGCACTTTCCAGGCTCTTTCCCTTCGAAGCACCGCACCGAAGGCGAGGAACACCGAAGCCCGAAGATGAGCCTGCACCCTCGCGCGACGTGCGGCGCCTCCTGACCTCTTTCAGAGAGACTCTTTCTTCGGCGGGCTACCCCGGCCGAGGCCATTCGAAAGAGGTGCTGGCCGAGATCGAATCGTTCCTGCGCCGCGGGAAACCGACTTCCCGAGAGGTTACCCTCCTACTCGGGGCGCTCGCGGCCCTGGGCCGCGGGCTCGGCATCAACCGATCGAGGGACTACACGTCGATCTCATCCGCGTCTCGCGCGCGCTCGGTGATGAAGCGGTAACGCGCCGCCGCGTCCCTGCCCATGAGCTCCGAGAGCACGCGTTCGGCTTCGAGGGCGCTCGGCACCGTGACCTTGAGCGCGCGACGGCGGCGCGGGTCGAGCGTCGTCTGCTTGAGCTGCTCGGGCATCATCTCGCCGAGCCCCTTGAAGCGCATGATCTCCGGCTTCACGTTCTTCGGAAGTCTCGAGAGGATCGCGTCGCGCTCCTTCTCGTCGAGCGCCCAATATGTCTCCTTCGCCACGTCGATCCGATACAGCGGCGGCTGCGCGAGGTAGACGAAACCTCCCTCGACGAGCTTCGGCAGGTGCCGCCAGAAGAACGTGAGGAGAAGCGTCGAGATGTGGTGGCCGTCCGCGTCGGCGTCCATCAGGAGAAAGATCTTTCCGTAGCGAAGCTTGCCGAGGTCGAAGTTCACGCCGACGCCGCAGCCGAGCGCCGAGACGATATCCGAGAGCTCGCGGTTGCCGGTGACCTTCGCGGCGTTCGCCTGCTCCGCATTCAGCACCTTGCCGCGGAGCGGGAGGATCGCCTGCGTCCTTCGGTCGCGGCCCTGCTTCGCCGAGCCGCCCGCCGAGTCGCCTTCGACGATGAAGAGCTCGGAGAGAGCGGGGTCGGTGGACGAGCAGTCCGCGAGTTTGCCGGGAAGGTTCAGCCGGTGCGACACCGCCGTCTTGCGCGTCACCTCCCGCGCCGCCGCGCGGCTCGCTTCGCGCGCGCGCGCCGCGAGGACGATGCGTCCCACGATCTGTTCGGCGAACGTGGGGTTCTCGTTGAGCCACTTTTCGAGCGCCGGACGGACGGCGCCGTCGACTTGCGCCGCGATCTCGGGGTTGTTGAGGCGATCCTTCGTCTGGCCCTGGAACTGCGGCTCCAGGACGTACGCGGAAAGGAGGCCGACGAGGCCCTCGCGGATGTCCTCGGCCGTGACCGTGACCCCTTTCGGGACCAGCTCGTGCGTCTCGAGATAGTTGCGCACGGCCTTCGTGACGCCCGAACGCAGCCCGTTCTCGTGCGTACCGCCCGACGGAGTCGAAACGCCGTTCACGTACGAGCGGACGTGCTCGTCCGTCGCCTCGGTCCACACCAGCGCGAGCTCGAGCCGGGGCTCGCCCTCGCGCGCGAGGTTGAACGTGCCTCCCGTCGCGGGCTTGCCGCGCTCCTCCACGATATGGGTGAGCCAATCCGCGAGGCCGCCCTCGTGGGTGAACTCGTCGCGCCGCGCCGGCCTCTCCGTCTCGTCGAGGAACACGACGCGGAGACCGCGATGGAGGTACGTCTTGGCCTCGAGGCGCTCGCGGATCTCCGACGCGTCGAACGCGAGTTTTCCGAAGATGTCCAGGTCGGGCCGGAAGCGCACCGTCGTGCCCGACCCGCGCACCTTCTCGGAGCCCGAGATCTTCTGGACCCTGGAAGTCGCCTTGCCCCGGGCATACGTCTGCCTCCATTCGTGCCCGTCCCGTTTGACCGTGACGGTCATCTCCGACGAGAGCGCGCAGACGACCGACGAGCCGACGCCGTGGAGACCGCCCGAATGGACGTAGTTCTCCTGGTCGAACTTTCCGCCCGAGTGGAGCGTCGTGAGGATCAGCTCGAGCGCACTCTTCCTGTACTTCGGGTGCACGTCGACCGGGATCCCGCGTCCGTTGTCCGTGACCTCGATCTCCCGGCCGCCTCCGAAGAGCGTGACTTCCAGGCGGGTCGCGTAGCCGTTGATGACCTCGTCGATCGCGTTGTCCACGATCTCGTTGACGAGGTGGTGCAGCCCCCGTGCGTCGACGCCTCCGATGTACATGCCCGGGCGCTTGCGGACGGGCTCGAGCCCTTCGAGGACCGTGATGTCTCGGGCTGTATAGGTGGTGGCCATCGGGCGCGCAGAGGGTGCGGCGAAACGGGCGCGCGGTCAAGCCGCGCCCGCGCGCTTCAGCGGTACCGGATCATCGTCACGTCGCCGCTGCCGTGGTTCGCCACGAAGATCTCGGCGCGGCCGTCACCGTCCACGTCTCCCAAGGCCACGCGATACGGCTCCCTCCCCGCGGTCCTCTTCACGCGCGGCCGGAACGATCCGTGCCCGTCTCCGAGGAGCACCGTCACGTCGTCCCCGCTCGCGTTCGCGGTCACGACGTCGGGCCAGCCGTCGCCGTCCACGTCGCCGACCGCCACGGCCACCGGACCCGCTCCCGTCGCGAACGGCGAGCCCTTCATCAGCCGGAACCCTCCACGCCCGTCCCCGAGGAGCACGTTGACGGCGTCGTGGCTCGTGTCGCCGGCGCGTCCGCTGAAGTTCGAGACGGCGAGGTCGAGGTGGCCATCCCGATCGACGTCGGCGAGCGCGAGTGAGAAGGGCCCCTCGCCCGCCGGAAAAGGTGAACCGGGTGCCTCGCCGAACCCGCCCTTGCCGTCTCCGAGCAGGACGGTCACGTTTCCCCCCTCGAAGTTCGTCGTGACGACGTCGGGGGCTCCGTCGCCGTTCACGTCGCCCGCCCGGAGCTTCTGATAGGGCATGTGGCCCACGCCGAAGAGCCGGCCCGGCGTTCGAAATCTGCCGCCTCCGGTACCAAAGACCACTTCGACCTGATCGTTCACCCAGCTCTCGACGGCGAAATCGACGAGCCCGTCCGAGTTGAAGTCCGCGGCGGCGATTCCGTGCGGATGCGGTTTGCTCCCGACCGCGACCGGCGATGCCGGAGCCGGCCGGAATCGCCCGCGCCCGTCTCCGAGGAGGACCGTGACGTGAGAGGTCTCGTGGTTCGGGAACGCGAGATCCGGTTTGCCGTCGCCGTCGAAGTCCGCGATCGCGATGTCGTTCGGGGATTTCCCGGCCGGAAAGGGCGAGCCGGGCGCCGCGGCGAAGCCACCCTTCCCGTCTCCGAGGAGAACCGTCACGTCGCCGCTCTCGTGGTTCGCGACGGCGAGATCGAGCCGCCCGTCTCCGTTCAGGTCCGCGAGGGCAAGGCTGCCGGGCCCTCTCCCGGCCGGAAAGCGAACGCCCGGGTCGCTGCCGGGGCGCCCGGCTCCCACGCCGCAGGAGAGAGCTGCTGCAAGAACCGCGAGCGCGAAGAGTATCTTCACGGCGAACGAATTCTATTGCGTCACTGGCCCGCCGCGACGCCCGAATTCTGCTTGCGCGTTTCCTCCGCGCCGGATCTTCCCGGTCTGACGGGGGCGGCGATCGTCCCGTTCCGCCGCGTCCTCGGGGGTGAGGAGCTCGCCCCCCGCCCGAGGACCCCGGCTTCCCGCTCGCGTGAGCTGCGGCGTGCCGTAACATCTCCGGATGCCGGACGCGATCTCCGCGCGAGGAGCGCCGCACGAGCTGCGGCGGACCCTCGGCCTCTGGAGCGCAGTCGCGGTCGTCATCGGCTCCACGATCGGCTCCGGCATCTTCCGCTCGCCGGCGGGCATCGCCGCGAAGCTCCCCGGACCGCTTCCCATGCTGTGCGTGTGGGCGGCGGGCGGCCTCTTCGCGGTCTGCGGCGCTCTGACGCTCGCCGAGATCGCGAGCGCTCTGCCCCAGACCGGAGGCATGTACGTCTTTTGCCGCGACGGTTGGGGCCGCCTCGCGGGCTTCCTCTTCGGATGGGGACAGTTCGCCATGATCCGCGCCGCCTCGCTCGGGGCGATCTCGATCGTGTTCTCGGAGTATTTCTTCCGCGTCGTCGGGATCGACCCGCAGAACCCGTCGAACGTCTGGACCGTGCGGTGGTTCGCCGCCTTCGCGATCGCCCTCACGGCGTTCTTCAACGTCCGCGGGGTCTCGCTCGCGGCGATGGTCAGCAACGTGACCGTGCTCGCGAAATACGGCGGGCTCGTCTTCATCGTCCTCGTCGCCTTCGGGCTCGGCCTCCCGGTGACGGGCGGCCACTTCACGCCGGCGGCTCCCGCGGGCAGCTTCACGCTCGCCGCGTTCGGACTCGCGCTCGTCTCGACGCTCTGGGCGTTCGACGGATGGGCGGACCTCGCCTACAACGCGGGCGAGGTCAAAGACCCGGCGAGGAATCTCCCGCGGGCCCTCATCGGGGGCGCGCTCGCCGTCGTCGCGATCTACCTCCTCGCGAATCTCGCGTACCTCGCCGTCCTTCCAATCGAAAGGATCCGCGACTCGAAGCTCGTCGCCGCCGACGTCGCGCAGGCCGTCCTCGGGCGGGCCGGCGTCGCGTTCGTGTCCGTCACCGTGATGATCTCCACCTTCGGAACGCTCAACACGGTCCTCTTCACGAGTCCGCGCATCTTCTTCGCGATGGCGAACGACCGCCTCTTCTTCCGGCCGATCGCTTCCGTGCACCCGCGCTGGGGCACTCCCTGGGTGTCGATCTCGATGACGGCCGGCCTCGGCATCGTCTTCGTCCTGTCCCGTACCTTCGAGCAGCTCGCCGACGCGTTCGTGACCGCGTTCCTGCCCTTCTACGCGCTCGCGGTCGCGTCCGTGTTCCGGCTCAGGCGGATCCCCGGATACGCGCCGTCCTTCCGCGCGCCGCTCTTCCCGCTCGTGCCGGTCCTGTTCCTCTCGTCCGTGCTCTATCTCCTCGCGAACGCGATCGTCCAGCCCGAAAGCCGCGCCTCGACGCTCGCCGTCCTCGGCGTCGTCGCGGCGGGGATCCCGGTCTATTACCTGACGGTTGGGCGCCCGTCGACCCGGGCGGCCCCGCCGTGATAAAAATGCGACCAGTTCGCATTGCATTCGATCTCAGTGGAGGAGGTCAGGCATGAGGTTCATCTCTCGAATTCTTCTTTCCCTTTCTCTTCTCGTCGCGGCCACCGCGGCGTTGGCTGGTGAGACCGGATCGATCTCGGGCGTCATCAAGGACGGCTCCGGCGCTCCGGTCCCCGGTGTCACCGTGAAGGTTTCGGGGCCGCAGATGCCCGCGGGCTACACCGTCGCCAGCCGGAGCAACGGCACCTACGGCTTTCCGAAGCTGCTTCCCGGCTCCTACACGGTCGAGGCCGAGCTGAAAGGGCTCGGCAGGGCCGCGAAGAAAGTGACCGTCTCGGTCGACACCGACTACCAGATCGAGCTGGTCCTCGTCCAGACGGCGGCCGCCGAGGTCGTCGTCACGGCCGTCAACGCCGAGGTGGACAAGAAGTCGGTCGAGGTCAACTCGAACTTCGTGTCGGCCGAGATCCGCCAGCTCCCGATCCCCCGCAACTACTCGGGGCTCATTAGCCTAATTCCCGGCGCTGCCGGGAATCAAGACGCGGCCGGCGCCGTCTCCATCGCCGGGGGCACCCGCGAGGAGAACAAGTACCTCATCGACGGCGTCAACATTACGAACCCCGGATTCGGGAACCTCAGTGTCGACACAAACGAGCTCGACATCGCCGACGTGAACGTCAAGCACGGGGCGATCTCGGCCGAGTTCGGCCGGACCTCGGGAGTCGTCGTGAACGCGGTCACGAAGTCCGGGACGAACGACTTCAGGGGAACCATTCGCTTCGCGGCCCAGCCCACATCCTTCAGCGCCAACAACAATCAGGGGGTTGTCCAGTCCCAGACCGAAAATTACAACGGATCCGCCGGCCTCGGCTTCCCGATCCTCAGGGACGAGCTCTTCGGCTACGTCTCGGGCCGGTACTCCAAGACGACGACGACTGGTTCGTCGGCCACGCTCGGCGGCGTCACGACGACGCAGCCCGACGGGACGGCCAAGGCCACGGACTACTTCGCGAAGGCCACGGCGCTTGTGGGCCAGTCCTTCATCATGAATGCCGGGTTCAGGGGTCTGCCGAACAAGTCGGAGGACCAGTTCGGCTCGATCTACGACCTCGCCACCGCCGCATATGGAGCCGACAACACGAACTACGTCTGGAACGCCAGCGCCGACTGGATCGCCACGAAGGACACGGTCCTCGAGCTCAAGTACGTTCACACGACGGAGGACGACACCGCGACGGCGCAGACGCTGATCAACGATCGGCCGCTCACGATCGACCCGAACAACCTCGGGAAATACGGGGCCTACGCCGACCCGGCCCGAAACAACGGTAACGTCGGCGTCTATCCATATCAGTCCGACGGCTACTTCTACAAGCGGGACGAGGTGAAGTTGACCGCGAGCTTCTTCCTCGACGTCGGCAAGACGCAGAACCAGGTCAAGATCGGCGGCGGCGCCGAGTTCATCGACCTGGACTTTCTCCGCCCCTCGAACGGATGGGGGAACCTGATCTATTCCTCCACCACGGAGGTACGGGCCCGCTACTACAACAACACTCCCCAGCAGGTCGGCAAGGGCCGGACCTACTCCCTCTTCTTCCAGGACAACGTGACCGCGGGACGGCTTTCCGTCACAGCCGGGGTGCTCCTCAACCGGGAGGACTTCGGCCAGCTCTGCGTCGAGGGCACCATCTGCGGGCCGACCAACAACGTCAACACCTCGACGGCCCGATACAATTTCCTCAAGTTCGACTGGGGCGACGAAATTCAGCCCCGCCTAGGCTTTGCGTACAACGCGGATCTCATGAAAGGCGACAAGTTCTACGGGAGCTGGGGAATCTACTCGGGCATCGACGCGAAAAACGCCATCCGCTCGCAGGCGCCGTTCCGGATTCGTGATGATGAAACGTACTTCAGCCGAACAACCGGCGAGTTCCTCCGTAACAACGTCCGCGGCTCGAGCGCCGGTCACCGGATCCCCGTTGGCCTGACTGCGCCTTCTTATCAGGAGTTCCTCTTCGGCTATTCGGCTCCGGTCCGTGGAGACTTCTCGTTCGACCTGTACTACCAGTACAAGACCCTGAAGAACCCTCTCGAGGACACGCCGATCAACGCGAACGCCTACAACGGGGCCTTCGTCCTCAACAACTTCCCCAACGCGAAGCGTGTCTACACCGGGGCCACGCTCGACATCACGAAGCGCTATTCGCGGGGCTGGTACCTGAACGCCAACTACACGTACAGCAGGCTCTACGGCAACTTCGACGATGATTTCGACGTCGTCCAGTTCAACAACTCGTCCCGCCTCGAAGACGAGCCGGGCCTGTACACCGACGATCCTGCCTCCCTCCGGAGCGGCCTCCTCGGGCAGGACCGCACGCACGTCCTGAAGCTCCTCGGAAGCTACGACCTTCCGTTCGGCTTCACGCTCGGCGGTTTCCTCCGGATCCAGAGCGGCACGACGTGGCAGGCGACGGGGAGAACGGCGAATTACACCGCCGGAACGACTCTTTCAGGACCTCGGTACCTCGAGCCGGCCGGCTCCCGCCGCCTCCCGACCTGGACGAACTTCGACCTGCTCGGCGCGTACACGTTCAACTTCGCCGGCAACATGTCCGTCCGGCTGGAGGGGCGCGTCCAGAACCTCTTCAACACGCAAACCGTCCTCGGCGTGAATACCCTGAAGTACACCGACCCCTACAAGGACCCCTGCGGCACCGGGTGTACCTCTGCCGTCCTGGGCCCACCGGGGACCACCGAGAACCCGCTCTTCGGCACGCCCACGGCCTGGGCCTCACCCCGGCGGTTCGTGCTCACGGCATACTTCAACTTCTGAGACAAATTCCCCTCGACATCTTCCGGCCCGGCGGAAACGCCGGGCCGTTTTCTTTGAGCTCTTACCGCAACGCTTTCAGGAGCGCCTCGGCCTTTTCGTAGCCCGGCCGGAGCGCACGGGATTTCCGCGCGAGCTCCCGCGCCCGGTCCCGGTCGCCCTTCTCCGCGAGAACCGCGGCGAGATTCAGGAGCATGCCGGGATCGTCCGGCGCGAGCGCGACTGCGGCCTCGAGATCGGGGAGAGCCGCGAAGGAGTCGTGCGCAAGGACGCGGTCCACTCCCCGGCTCTCGTGCGCGGCCGCCAGCTTGACTTCTGTCTCGGCGGGATGCGGCTCGATCGCGCGGGCCCTTTCGAGCGACGCGATCGCATCGTCCATTCGCCCGGCGGCCGCCCACGCCTTGCCCATCCGGAGCCACATGAGACCCGGATCGGGGTGGTTCTCCGCGGCAGTCTCGGCCACGCGCGCGGCCTCGGCGGTGTCGCCCTTCTCGACGAGGTACAGGGCCCAGTGCATGTCCTCGTCGGCGCCGCCGTCGTAGAGACCCGTCGGCCACAGCGAAATGGCGGCGAGGATCGCGGCAGTTGCCGCCGTGGCCCCGAGACGGGCGCCCTTCGCCCGCCACACTTCCGGAAGCCCTGCCATGCCGGCGCCCGCCAGAGGGGCGAGGGCGGCGAGGAGCGGGAGGCGGTACCGCGTTGCGACGAAGAAGGCCGCGACCGCGAGAACGTACGCCGGGATGAAGACCGACCAGACGAGGAGTGCCCGACGCGACGCGCCTGACGCGGCGAAGAGGGCGAGCACGAACCCCGCGCCCGCGAGCGGGACGAGGAGGCCAGGACCGACACAGAGGAGCTTCAGGGCGACGCTCCGGTCGCGATACCACGGGAAGCTGAAGTTGAGCGGCGCCTCGTCGCCCGAGAGGGCGAAACGGACCTTCTTCGCGAAAAGAGCGAACGCGGCGCCGGGCTCCGACCGGATCCACGCCCACGCCTTTCGCGCGAAGTGGGCCGAGACCTCGCGCGTCGACAGCGGCCGCCCCTCCTCGGCCTCCGCGACGCGCTTCGCGTCGACCGCCTGCCCTTCGATGTCGGGCGTGATCCCCGGGATCGTATGGTAGACGCCGACCGCGCCCGGCCCGTTGCCGACGAGGAAGTTCAGGCCGCCATGCGAAGAGATCAGGACGAATTCGCGGGAGACGAGGAGGTTCCGGAAAGTGAAAGGAGCGATCGTCAGCGCCGCGCCCGCGAGCAGCGTCGACGCGGGGAGAAAAACCCGAAGAGAGATTTCTTCGAATGGTAATAGAGGTTGACCGCCTCGCCGGCGCGCATCGAGGCGAGCCGCGGCAACCGGAAGCAATGGAAGGGCCGCGGCAACCGCCGCGACGCACAGCAGTGCATTCGGCCGGTTCAGCGAAAGCAGGCCGAAAGCCGCGCCGGCGGCAAGCCATCTCCCCCACCCGTCGCCCGCGGCCCCAACCGTCGCAGACTCAGGTGGCCGGCTTTCCCGCACCCGATCCTCTTTCACCTTCGAAGATAAACAGCTCGACGTAAGCGCCACCGCGAGCAGGTAAAGAGCGAGCGCGGTCAGGAACGGGTCGAGCGCCGCCTGCAGGATCAGGACTTCGTGAAACGTCACGACACCCGTCAGCGCGTAAAGGATCCCCGCGAGGAGGGCGGCGCGGTCGCCGAAAAGCCGTTTCGCCGTCAGGAAGACGAGCGCGACCGCAGCCGTTCCGAGGGCAATCTGCACTGACTTTGCCGCGAGGAGCGAGCCGGCGGAGAGCGCGTGAATCGCCGCGAGGAAATAGATGTAGAAGGGCGAGACGAAAAACGGCAACGGACCTGGGCCGCGCAGCAGGAAGTCGCCGCGCGCCACGTCCGCCGCAAGGCGCGCGTAGACGCCGCTGTCCATGTCGCCCGCGGGCTGAAGAAGCGGATGCGCGTTGAAGCACGCGAGGACCGCCACCTTCAGCGCGAAGGTGGCGAGCAGAAGCAGAAGGAACGGCCGGCGCACGCCGCGGAGGTTAGCGCGAGTTCATCGCCGGCCGGCACGCCGGAGGGCTCTCAGCCAGGAAAGACGTATTTCCGGGTCTTCGCCGCCGCGAGCAGGTCGCCCCGGAAGTCGGGATGTGCGATGCCGATGAGGGCCATCGTCCTTTGGCGGATGTTCTTGCCCCAGAGGTCGGCCACGCCGTACTCCGTGACGACGTAGTGGATGTCGCCGCGGCTCGTCACGACGCCAGCGCCTTCCTCGAGCACCGGGACGATCCGGCTGATCTGGCCGTTCTTCGCGGTGGAGGGCAGCGCGATGATGGGCTTTCCGCCCTTGCTGCGCGCGGCGCCGCGGATGAAGTCCACCTGGCCGCCGATGCCCGAGAAGAAGCGCCCGCCGATCGAATCCGCCGCGACCTGGCCGGTCAGGTCGACGGCGAGGGCGGAGTTCAGCGCGACCATCAGGTCGTTTCGGGCGATCTGGAACGCGTCGTTCGTGAAGCTCGAGGGGCGCATCTCGACGGCGGCGTTGTCGTCCACCCAGTCGTAGAGAGCGCGCGTTCCCATGACGAACGAGGTGACGATCTTCCCGGGGAGAAGCGTCTTCTTCCGGCCCGTGATCACGCCGGCCTTCGCGAGCGCCATGACGCCGTCGGAGAGCATCTCCGTGTGGATGCCGAGGTCGCTGCGCTCCTTGAGGCCGCTCATCACCGCGTCCGGGATGCGTCCGATGCCCATCTGCAGCGTCGCCCCGTTGGGGATCAGCTGCGCAGCGTGATGCCCGATCTGGCGGCACACTTCGTCGAGCGGCTCGACGGTCAGCTCGGGCAAGGGTTCGTCCACGGGCACGAGGTGTGCGATGTGGTCGACGTGCAGGAAGGAGTCGCCGAGAGTGCGGGGCATTCGGGGATTGACCTCGGCGAGGATGATGTCGGCCGTATCGACGGCCCCGCGGACGATGTCGACCGAGACGCCGAGGCTCACGAAGCCGTGCTGGTCCGGCGGGCTCACCTGGATGAGCGCCGCGTGGACCCCGATGCGCCCGCTCGTGATGAGCTGCGGGATCTCGGACAGGAAGACCGGCAGGAAGTCGGCGCGGCCTTCCTGGACGGCCGGCCGCACGTTCGAGCCGATGAAGAACGCCATGTGCCGGAAGCGCTCCTCGAGACCCGGCGCCACGTACGGCGCCGCCCCGAGCGTCATGAGGTGGACGATTTCGTTTCCCTGAAGCTGCGTCGCGTGCGTCACGAGGGCCTCGACGAGGTGCCCCGGCTCGGCGGCTCCCGAGCTGATGAGGATCCGGCGGCCAGGGAGGATGGCGCGCACGGCTTCTTCGGCGGTTGCTATCTTTCTGGCGTAGCGGGATTTCCAGTCGATATCGAATGTCATGGGGAAAATCTAGCCCATCGAGAGTCTTCGGGAACTGATGCGGGTGAATCTGGCCGCGCTTGTTAAGCTGACTTTCATGGGGCCGTTCTTCATCGGAATCGACGGCGGCGGAACCCGTACGCGCGCCGTCGTGGCGGGGGCCGATCTCGTGCCGCTGGGACGGGGAGCCTCCGGCCCCGCGAACGCCGCGACCCGACCCCTGCCGCGCGTCGTCGAGACGCTTCACGAAGCGGCGGCGGATGCGCTCGCCGCCGCAGGCGCCGGCGACCGCGACCCGAAACGCGTCGCGATCGGGCTCGCGGGCGTCGATTCCATTCACGACCGCCGGCCTCTTTTCGGCGCTCTCGAAAGCGTCTTCGGCGCGGGGCGCGTCCTTCTGACGAGCGATGCACGCATCGCGCTCGCCGGCGCATCGAGAGAGGCTCTCGACGTCCCCGCCGTCGTCCTCATCGCCGGGACCGGCGCGATCGCCTTTGGCCAGGGGCGAAATGGCGCGATGGCGCGGGCGGGCGGCTACGGGCCCGTGATCGGAGACGAGGGCTCGGGCTACGCGATCGCGCGGCGGGGGTTGAGCGCGGTCGTGCGCGAGATCGACGGCCGCGGCCCGAAGACGGCGATCAAGGAGCGCCTCTTCGCGACCGAGGACGTCCGCTCGATCACGGATCTCCTCGAGCACGTCTACCACACCGAGAGCGGCGTGGCCGACGTCGCCGCGTATTACCCGATCGTTCTCGCCGCGGCGAAGGCCGGCGACGCCGTGGCGCGGCGGATTCTCGAGGAGGCCGCGCGCGAGCTGGCCCTCGACGTCATCACGGTCGTCCGCAAGCTCGGTCTCGAGGCGGATTCGTTCCCCGTCGCGACGATCGGCGGCGTCCTTTCCCCCGCCTCCCCGCTCATGGACCCCCTCCGCGCGGCGATCGCGGCGGCGGCACCCGGAGCGGTGATCGGGCCGCCGGCCTTTCCGCCGGAGATCGGCGCCATCCGCCTCGCGCTCGCCGAGGGGAAATGAGCGCGACGCTCGATCTCCTCGCGCGGCTCCACGAGGCCGACCGCGCGGTCGAGGGCGCCCTGAGCGCGGCCCTTCCCGCGATCGCCCGCGCGGCCGACGCGATCGCCTTGCGGCTCGCCTCGGGCGGCCGGTGGTTCTATACGGGCTCCGGCACGAGCGGTCGACTCGGTGCCCTCGACGCCGCGGAGATCCCGGCCACGTTCGGAACCGAGCCATCGCTCGTCGTCGCGCTCCTCGCCGGCGGCCGCGAGGCGATGTTCGAGGCAAAGGAGGGCGCCGAGGACGATGCGGGCGCGGGCGCGCGCGACCTCGTCGCGGCGGGCTTCGGCGGAAAGGACGTCGTCGTGGGCGTTTCCGCGAGCGGAACGACCCCTTACGTGATGGGCGCTCTGGAAGAAGCGAAGCGCGCACGAGCCCTCACGGTGGCGGTCGTGTGCCGTCCTCGCGCACCTCTCGAGAAGCTCGCGGACATCGGCATCGTTCTCGACACCGGCGAGGAGGTCCTCGCCGAGTCCAGCCGCCTGAAGGCGGGAACCGCGCAGAAGATCGCCCTCAACATGCTGTCCACGGCCGTCATGGCGAAACGAGGCCTCGTCTACCGCGACGAGATGGTCGCGATGCGTCCCACGAACGAGAAGCTCCGGAAGCGCGCCATGAGGATCGTGGCTGAGCTCGCAGGCATAGAAGCGGAGGCAGCGGAAGATTTTCTTAGAAGAGGTAATTGGCATTTGCCTTCCGCACTCATCGCAGCGAAATGGGGACTTTCAGCCGAGGCGGCCGCCGAGTACCTTTCTAAGAAGAATTCAAACGTAGCGGCAGCTCTGACCGAGCCGCCCGAGGAAGGCCGCGGATGAGCGAGGGAGCAAAGAATCTCTCTTCGTCTTCGCGTCTCGTGGACCTCCATATCCACGGTGCGTTCGGCGTCGAAGTGTTGACTGCCTCCGCCACCGAGCTCGATCGGCTCGCGCTCGGGTTGTCCGATCGAGGGGTCTCGGGCTTTCTCCCAACGCTCGTCCCGCAGCCGCTCGGCGAAATGGCCGCGACGGTCGCACGCCTCTCGGCGTGGATGCGCTCGCGGCGCGCAGGAGACGGGCGCGGAGCGATGGCCCTCGGGATCCACTTCGAGGGGCCGTTCGTATCGGCCGCGCGCTGCGGCGCGCTCCACCGTTCGTGCTTCCTGGACGGACGCGATCCGGGAACGCTCGACGCATTCTTCGAGGCGATCGGCGATCCGCCCGGGCGCCCGATGACGACGCTCGCGCCGGAGATTCCGGGCGGGATCGCGGTCGTCCGCGCCTTCAAGAAAAGGGGCTTTCTCGTCTCCATCGGACACACCGAAGCGGGCGCCTCCGCGCTCGACGCTGCGCTCGAGGCGGGAGCGTCCCACATGACACATTTCGGCAACGCGATGAAACCGCTCCACCACCGCGACGTGGGGCCCATCGGCTGGGGGCTCGCGACGGACGGCGTCACCGTGGACGTCGTCGCCGACCTCCACCATCTCGCACCGGAGATGCTGCGCCTCGTCCTGAAGGTCAAGGGCGAGGGCCGCGTCGCCCTGATCAGCGACGCAATGCCCGCCGCGGGCCTCGGGGACGGCACGTACGCAATCTGGGGAGAGACGCTGACCGTGAAGGACGGCGCCGCGCGCAACTCGGCGGGCGCGCTCGCGGGCTCGACCTGTCTCCTCGACGAGTGCGTGGCGCGCCTGGCGTCCATCGGCGTCCCGGAGGAGACGGCGCGGCACATGGCGGCGGACGTTCCGGCGCGCCTCCTTGCCGGCGCCTGACTCAGATCTTCCAGAACCAGCCGCGCTTCTCGAAGACGCGCAGCACGGCCCACCAGAAGACGATCGTCACGAGTGCGAAGGCGTGCGAGCGCAGCGTCGGGTCGTAGATCCAGGAAAAGCCGCCCCGGAAGAGCCACGCATGAAGCGTGACGGCCCTCCCCGCCGCGTCCGTCCACTTGACGAGGCCGAATGTCTTGGCGAGAAGACCCGAGAGGAAGAACACCAGGAGAGGGTTCGTCCCGAACGTGAAGAAGAACGCGAACGGCTTCTTCCAGCTGAGGACGTCGACGACGAAGAGACAGATCGCGAGAGTGACGAGCGCGGCACCGGACGTGAAGATCACATAAGAGCCGGTCCAGAGGTTTTTGTTGATCGGGAGCACCCGTCCCCAGAGGAGGCCGGCCGACGTCGCGACCGCCCCCCAAGCGAGGAGGTGCGCCACCTTTCGCCGAACCGTCGCGGACCCCTTCAGGAAGAATCCCGTGAGCGTTCCCGTGAGCATCGTCGCGATCGCCGTGAGCGTCGAGACGATTCCCTCGGGGTCCCAGCCTTGCGCGTTCTTCCAGAGATGGCCCTTCAGCACCGCGAGGTCCACGGCGCGCTGAACGTTCCCCTTCGGGGTGAGGTCGTAGCCCGTGCCGAGGAGGATCAGCGTGTGTAAGACGAGAAGGAGGACGATGGCCGCCGCGACCCCCACGAGGCGGCGCCTCCACACGGCGAGCACGATCCAGGTTCCGAGGACGAAGACGACGCCGATGCGCGGCAAAACGCCGGGGATCCGAAGGCGTTGGAGACGCTCGAGGAACGGAACGAACGGATAGAACGCCATCAGCCAGCCCACGACGACGATCGTCGTCCCGCGCCGGAAGGCGTGACGCGCGAGGTCGAGACGGTCGGCGCCCTGCGCCATGCGCTTCTCGAGCGAGAACACGCCGGCGACGCCCACGATGAACAGGAACCAAGGGAAGATGAGGTCGGTCGGTGTCCAGCCGTGCCACTCCGCGTGGTCGAACGGCCAGTAGAGATGCGACCAGTCGCCCGGGTTGTTGACGAAGATCATTCCCACGACCGTCAGGCCGCGAAACAGGTCGAGGGCCGCGAGGCGCCCGCCGCGCCCGCCGGAGGCGGGCGCAGAGCCAGGCGAAGAGAGAGGAGGATCTTGCTGGCTCGTGATGGGACCATGTTAGAACGGCTGACTCAGGAGAAGAGGGTGAGGAAGTTTTTCTTAGAAGGCGAATGCGGCAGGGGTCCAGGCAGAGCGCTACGAACTACAGTGGGGCTCGGGTGAGGATGTTTTTCTTAGAAGGTGAATGTGGAGGCGCCACGCATTGGCTCCGCCCCGACCCGATGCGAGACCCTTATACCCCCTTCGAAGAAAAGCGCCGTGGCCCAAGCGCCGAAGGCAGCAGGCCGCGAACGGTTCTGACCCAGGCCCTATTAGCAAAACCTCTTCTCTTTCTTCTCTTTCTTTCCTCTTGCACCGCCATCCCTCCATCGCTGAAGACGACGCCGCCCGCCGCGTCACTCGCCCGCCGCGTCGCGAAGCTCGCGGCGAAGAGCGGAGCCCGAATGGGAGTCGTCGCGCTTCACGTCGAGAGCGGGCGGCGCCTCGAGCTGAATGCAGAAGAGGAGTTCGAGGCGGCGAGCGTCATCAAGCTCGCGCTTCTGACCGAGGCTGTCGCGCTCGAGGGCGAGGGCCGCTTCGACCTGACGGAACGCTGGAAGCTGACTCAAAAGAACGTGGCCGCTGGCGCGGGAATGCTCGACGAGTTCGACCCCGGCCTCACACCCACGAACCGCGACCTGCTTCACCTCATGGTCGCGATCTCCGACAACACGGCAGCCGACCGCTTCATCGACCTCTTTGGCGCCGAGGCCGTGAACGCGCGCATGGCGGCGCTCGGCTTGCCCGGCATCCGGCTCGTGGGCCGCATTCCAAACAAGGGACAGGAGCCTCCGAAGTGGCCGCCTCTCGGCGTCGTGACGCCGCGCGACACGGCAGAGTTCTACCGGCGCGTCGCGACGCGCACGCTCCTCGGCCCCGCGGGCGACCGGCTCCTTGCGAAGCTCCTCGCGACGCAGCACACCCGCGACCGCCTGCCCCGGCTGCTTCTCGATGGACCCGGAACCTCGTGGGCCGGCAAGTCGGGCAGCTACGGGGGCGTAAGGAACGACTCGGGCATCCTCACCACGAAGAAGGGTCGCTTCGTCCTCGTCGCGTTCGCCGACCGCATCCCCGACACCGTGGACGCAGGCACCCGTGCGAATCGCGCCATGGGCGAAATCGCCGCGGCGATCGTGAACGACTGGTCCCCTCTTCTGCCCGACCTCGAGAAGGTCGTCGAGCCTCCGCTCCCGCCGGTCCTCCTGCCGCCTGTGCCTCGCGCGGAGATGACGCTTGCCGAGGCTCGTGCGAACCCCGACGCTCCACATCTCGACCGCGTCTTCCGCGATACGGACCGCCGCTTCTGGGATCTCTGGCGCGCCGCGGGCGGAGACGTGGCGGACGCCTGCCTCATCCCGATGCCGAACTCCTGGTGGGAGGGCTACGAGCCGTTCAAGATCGAGCCGATCTCGGCCCTCGTTCTCCACCACACGTCTCAGGACAGCGACGAGGAGTGCATCGCGCTCTTCGAGAAGCCCGAGAGCAAGGTCTCGTCGCACTTCCTCGTCGGCCGCGACGGCCGCCTCTTTCAGTTCGTCTCTCTCGAGCACCGCGCGTGGCACGCGGGCGTTTCGCTCTTCCACGGGCGCATGGCCCTGAACCGCACATCCATAGGCGTCGAGATCACCGGCGACGGCAACCGGTATCCGTTCACGCCCGCCGAGGTCGAGATGACCGTACGGCTCGTGGGTGTTCTCACGGCGATGTTCGAGATCGATGCACCCTGGATCGCCGGGCACCAGCACATCGCGCCCGACCGAAAGAACGACCCGGGCGCGCTCTTCCCCTGGAACGAGATCGTGAGACGCGGTCTCGCTCTCGCCGAGAAGCTGAAGGGACAGTCGGTTCGAGCTCCTTGACAGCGCCCGAAAACGGTTCGTTATAGGATTCGCCGACCATGCCAAGTCGGTTCTCCCGTCTCGACGACGCCGAGGCGCTGCGGCGCTTTGTGCGCGATCTCCGCGAGGGAATCTACGTCACGGACGAAGCCGGCCGGATCGTCGACGGCAACCCGGCTTTCCTCGCGATGCTCGGGGTCCCGTCTCTCGAGGACGCCCGGAAGATGAGGAACACCGACTTCATCGGGGACGCGTCACGCCATCAGGCCGAGCTCCTCGTCCTGGAGCGCGACGGCTCCGTCCGTGACGTCGAGCTCGAGCTCCGGCGCAGGGACGGCGAGATGCGAACCGTCATCGACACGGCCTACCGCTGCGTCGACCCCGAGACGGGAGAGGTTTACTACCAGGGCATTCTGATCGACATCACGGATCGCAAGCGTCTCGAACAACGTCTTCTCGACCAGAGCCTGCGCGATCCGCTCACGGGGTGCTGGAACCGGCGCTATCTCACCGAGTTCGCCGCGCGCCACGCCGATTTCGGCGGCTCGTGGGGCTGCATCATGGTCGACATCGACCATTTCAAGCAGTACAACGACGAGCTCGGGCACGAAGCGGGCGATGCCGTCCTGAACCGCGTCGCACGCTTTCTGATGCGCACGACGCGCGCCGAGGAATCCACGGTGCGCATGGGCGGCGATGAATTCCTGCTCCTCCTCGACGGCGTGGACGCCGCCGCCACCGAGAGCACGAGCGAGCGCCTCGTGTTCCTGGCCGATCGCGAGCTCCTCGTGCCCTTCTCGCTCGGGTGGGCCGCGCGAGAGGACCAGGAGTCGCTCGAGAAGACGATTGCGCGCGCGGACCACCGCCTCCTGCACGCGCGCGGGCTCACGCGTTCAGGCGAGCGGCCGAAGGTCTTTCTCTCGCCGGAGGGCTGAACGCGCGCCGCTAGGTCGCGGTCGTCATCACGCCCAATCCGGGAGCGTCGGGCAGCGACCAGCGGCCATGCGCGATCGAAAGTCCCTTGAATGGATCTCCGGTCAGGAGGAGATTGCCGTCGATGTCGAGCCAGTCGAAGAGCGGGCCGACGGCGACTCCCGCGGCGATGCCAAGCGACGATTCGATCATGCAGCCGAGCATCAGCTTGAGGCCCAGGGCGCGCGCCACGGCCGTCATCTCGTAGACGCGGGTGATGCCTCCCGACTTCGCGAGCTTCAGGACGACGCCCTCGAAGAGCCCCGCCTTCGAGGGCAGGTCCGCGGCGTGGAGGACGCCCTCGTCCGCGAGGATCGGAAACGTCGCGAGTCCCTTGAGCTTCGCCATCTCGCCGTCCATCGCCGCCGGCATGGGCTGCTCGAGGTAGATCGGTTTGACCGTGTTCAGCCAGGCGATCTTCTTCTTCGTCTCGTCCACGCTCGTCCAGCCCTCGTTCGCGTCCACGGTGATGGGCTTGTCGGTGACCGAGCGGATGGCCGCGACGTTCTCCTCGTCGTTCGGAAGGCCGAGCTTGATCTTCAGCTTCGGAAACGCAGCGGCTTCTCGGACCTTCTGCTTCATGACCTCCGCGGTGTCGATGCCGATCGAGAACGTCGTGACGGGCATACGCCCCTTCGGGACTCCGAGAAGCTCGTGCACGGGCCGGTTGAGCTTCTTTCCCTTCCAGTCCCAGAGCGCGATGTCCAGCGCGGCCACGACCTCGGTGTCCGGCCCCGCCTCCTTCTCGGCGCGCTCCAGCCAGGTGAGGTGTTCCCACGGCGAGAGGCCCGCGACGGCGCCTTTCACGCGGGCGAACGCCGCCTCCGACGTCTCGAAGCTCTGGTTCCAGCGCTTGTTCGCCGCGGCCTCGCCGTAGCCGGTCACGCCCTCGGCCGTCAGCGCCAGGAGGCCGTTCTTCTTCTCGTCGGCCGAGCCGCGCGCGATCGTCCACGTGTGCGCGAGCTTGAGCGGAAGCGGACGGTAGGACAGGAACACGTCAGGCGCGCCGGAGGCCTTCGGCATCCCTTCGGCCGAAAGCGTCCGAGGCAGAGCGGAAGAGACCGCCGCTGCCGCGGCGGCGGCGGATGAGAGGAGGAGACCGCGGCGAGAGAAGGCGGGGGGCTGCGTCATGGCCGGATTATGGTGTGAGAATCCCGCGATGCGCGACTCGATGAGGCCAGCCGGTCACGTGGCGAGACGAACGCTGCTTGCCGCCGCTTTTCTTTCCCTCCTTCCTTTCGAAGAGAATCCTCTTCTTGCGGCCGCTCCCGCCGCCCCTCCGGCCGGGCAGAAGACGGCCGTCATCACGTCCCCCGTCCAGGACCTCTTCACGCGGCCCGACGAGACGTCCTCCGTCGACGACCAGGTCATCCTCGGCGAGCGCGTCGAGATTCTCGAGGACACCGCGGGTTTCGCGAGGGTGAGGACGGCGGCGGGCGAGGTGGCCTGGATTCCCGAGCGTGCCCTGCGCCGCGGCGAAGGCGCCGCGCCGGCGAGCGCGAGAATCGCACGCGTGACGTCGAACTTCGCGCACGTTTACGCCTCGCCCTCGTTCACGAAGCAGAAGCCGCTCCTCACGGTCCCGGTTGGGGGCATGATGGCTTTTTCGGATTTCTTAGAAGGTAAAGAGAAGGAAACGGCAGCTTATTCGTGGGTCCGGATCGTCCTCCCCGACGGGCGCGCCGGGTTCGTCGCCAGCCGCGACGTCGCTCTCTTACCATTCGAAGAAGATCTTCCTCTTCCTCCTTCTCATTCTCTTCCTCTCAAATCCCCCTCCGACTGGATCGCGTTCGGGAAGAGGTTTCTTGGCGCGCCGTACACGTGGGGCGGAACGACGCCGCTCGGCTTCGACTGCTCGGGTCTCGTGCAGAGGATCTTTCGGGAGCACGGCTTGCTCCTGAAGAGGAACAGCTACGAACAGGCCTTTCAGGATCCGCAGCTCGTCCCCGTCGCGTTCGAGAAGCTCCAGCCGGGCGACCTCCTGTTCTTCGGCACGGACGACAGGATCGACCACGAAGCGATGTGGCTCGGCGACGGCACGGTCCTGCAGTCCACGCGGCACGGCGTGCCGGGCGTGCAAGTCACGCCTTTCGACAGTCCGTTCCTCAAAACTCTCTTTCGTTACGCGCGAAGAGTCGGGAGGATTTCTTCGAAAAGGGAAGAGGGGAAGGTAGCGGGGCTCACGGAGGCGAAAGTGCGAGTTCTGCGGCAGGCGCTCGACGGGTTGGCAGACGGCAGCGGCGCGCACTTCGGCATCTACGTCAAGGACCTTTCCGGCGGTATTTCGCTTTCTAAGAACCCCTCTTTGGTCATGCATGCGGCCTCGACGATGAAGACGCCCGTCCTCCTCGAGGTCCTGCGCCGCGCCGATGCGGGCACGTTGAGTCTTTCGGACGAAATCCCGGTGAAGAACGAGTTCAAGAGCCTGGTCGACGGCTCGCCGTTCTCGGTCGGCCTCGAGGAAGGCGACGGTCCGACGATGAGGAAGCTCGGCGGGAAGGCGACGCTCGAGTTCCTCGTCACGGAGATGATCGTCCGCTCCTCCAATCTCGCGGCGAATCTCGTCCTCTCGCTCGTGGGGCCGGAGAATGTTCAGGTGTTCATGGACTCGCTCGGCGCGCCCACGGTGAAGGTGCGGCGGTGCGTCGAGGACTCGAAGGCTTTCGACAGGGGATTGAACAACGAGACGGACGCTGCGGGCATGGCGACCGTGATGGAAGCCGCGGTGAGGTCGCCGAAGCTCTCGGCCGCGTCGAGAGCGAAGGCCTGGGAGATCCTCACCGGCCAGACGGATAACGAGGAGATTCCGGCGGGACTCCATCCGCAGTCCGGCGCGGTCGTGGGCCACAAGACGGGCAACATGTCCACTTCGCAGCACGACGCGGCGGTCGTACGCCTGCCGGACGGGCGGGATTACGTCCTCGTCCTCCTCGCGAACGACTTCGGCGCGAGCGAGGAGGGGCGCCGGAAGGTCGTCGAGGCCGCCCGGAAGATGTCCCGCGCCGTCTGGGAGGCGATGATCGCGCCGTGAAGCGCGGCATCCTCCCCGCCCTCCTCGTCATCTACGTCGTCTGGGGCTCGACGTACCTCGCAATCCGCTGGGGGCTCGAGACGATCCCTCCCTTCACGATGGCCGGCGCACGGTATCTCGTCGCGGGCGGCGTCCTGCTCGCATGGGTGAAGCTTCGCGGCGCGCCGCGGGTGACGTTCCGGGACCTCGGGCCCGCTTTCCTGACCGGCGGCCTCATGCTCCTCTGCGGGAATGGCGGCGTCGTGTGGGCCGAGCAGCGGATCGCTTCCGGCCTCGCGGCGCTGCTCATCGCGGTCGAGCCCCTCTTCATCGTCCTCCTGCAGGCGACGCTCCCGCAGGAGCGCCGTCGCCCTTCGGCCCGCGCCCTCGTCGGCGTCGCGTTCGGCGTCGCGGGGGTCATCCTCCTCGTCGGCCCCGTGCGCCTCGGGGGCGAGCGCGTCGACCTCGCCGGGGCCGGAGCCGTGCTCTTCGCGGCCTTTGCGTGGGCGCTCGGCTCGCTCCTCTCGAGGCATCTCGCCCCGCCCGCGTCGCCCCTGCAGGCGACCGCCCTTCAGATGCTCGCGGGAGGCGCCCTCCTCGGCTGCGCCTCTGGCGCGGCAGGCGAGTGGGCCCGCTTCTCGCCCGCCCTCGTCTCGGGCCGCTCGCTCGCGGCCGTCGCTTACCTCGTCGTCTTCGGCTCTCTCCTCGCGTTCACGGCCTACGTCTGGCTCCTGCGCGTCGCCTCCCCCGCCCTCGTCTCGACGTACGCGTTCGTGAACCCGATCGTCGCCGTCTTCCTCGGCTGGCTCCTCGCGAGCGAGGAGGTAGGCGTGCGCACGCTCGTGGCGGCGGCCGTCATCGTCGGGGCCGTCGTCCTCATCACGCTGGCCGAGACGCGCAGGCGCCCGACCTGAGAGAGAATCTCCGGACCAATCGGACGAGAAGGAGGATTTCATGAAACGAGCCCTGTCGGTTGTTCTGCTCTTCTGCCTCACGTTCGCCGCGGGCCTCGCGCTCGCCGCCGACGCGTCGAAAGTCAGTGGCGTCAAGAGTCTCGACGCCGCGTGGACCAAGGCGGTCCTCGCGGGCGACGCCGCCGCCCTCGCGGCGCTCTACGCGGATGACGCGGTCCTCGCCATGCCCGGGGCGCCGGCTGCAAGGGGCGGTAAGGCCATCGCCGAATCGCTCGCGGCCTGGCTGAAGGACGTAAAGGTCACGGAGTTCGCCCTGACGGACAGCCACCACCGAACGGCTGGCCACCTCTCGGCGGGATGGGGCAACTGGAAGATGACGACCGTCCCGAAGGCGGGAGGCGCGCCGACGACCGAGACGGGAACGTACTGTGGGGTAGCCGTCGAGAAGGACGGCGTCTGGAAGTACGTCTCGGACAACGCGGCAGCCGACCCTCCGCCTTCCACGGCCGCCGCACCGAAGAAGTAACTACTCGATCGCTTCCCCGCCTCGCGCGCGCTCGAGGTGGCCCACGGCGCCGTCCGGCCACTCGAGCGCGCCGCGCGCCTGCGAGGAGAGCTTGCCCTCGGCGGTGAAGAACATCGTCTCGAGGGGCCGCTTGGAGTTCAGCTTCTGCGTCGTGTCGCCCGTCGGGTCGAGGACCAGCGTCGCGGGCGCCGGCGCGACGAGCCCCTTCTCCTTCAGCCACGCGTCGAGCGTCGCGAAGTCGCGGTCGTGCGCGATGAGCACGAATTCCACGCCGGGATCGGCTTTCAGCTGTTCCTGCAGGCGGAAGATGCCCGCCAGCTCCCCGGCGGCTCCCGGCGTCGACGTCGAGAAGAAGTGGAGGACGAGGGCCTTTCCCGGGCGCCCGACGAGGTTGCGGGTCTTCCCTTCCCGCGTGGTCACGTTGAGGCGGCCCCCCGCGTCCAGGTTCAGGATTCCGTGGTCGTGATCGGGATGGGTCGCCGGGACGAGGGAGAGCCAGTAAGCCCACGCGAATCCGGCGGCGAAGAGGGCGAGGATGCCGAACAAAAAGACGCGGCGGCGGGACGGTGTCATGGAGCGCTCCCAGGGTTCCCAGCGGGGCGGACGTCACTTTCCGTGTCCACATAGAACCGTTTGAGATTCGTGAACTCGACGCGATAGGACGTGTCGAGGCGAAAGAAGAGGGCCGTCTTTCCGGTCAACCGAAGCTCCACCGCGCAGGGAAACCACAGGTTTCCCCCGAGCGGCTGCCCCGTGTACGCGATCTCCGCCGCCTTCACGTTCGCGGCAAGGCCGCCCACGACCTTCACAGGCTTCGTGAGATGCGCGACGACGGAACGAACCTGAAAATCCACAGCGTCGATGAGCGCGCGGCCTGCCAGCGAATTCAGGGCGCGGTCTCCGAGGCTTTTCGGCGCGGGCGCCGCAGGGTCGGGCGCGAAGTCGAGGACGTACGCCGGGCGGCCCTCCACGACTTCCTCGCCCACGACGCGGATGACGTACCGACCGATGAGTTCCGACAGCCGTCTGCGGCCGACGAGCGGATCGTCCTCGTCACCGGAGACCCTCTCGACACGGCGGGCTTCCGCCGCGGCTTTCTGCTCCAGACGCTTCTTCCGGGCCTTCTCGTCCTCCTCGGCGGCTTTGCGTTTTTCGGCCTCGGTCGCGGGGCGGCCATCGACATCGACGAGCTCGCGTGAGCCTTCCGCGTCTCTGCTCCCCGGCAGCACGTAGAAAAGGCGCGACGCGATCTCTTTGGGCCGGCCGTCCGAGCGCCACTCGATCTTCACCTCGCGCTCGTCGAACGTGGCGCCTTCGAACGCGGCCTCGACCCGCCGCTGGCTTCTCACGACGCGCCGGACGAGGTCGCGCGCGTCCACCTCGAACGGCGGCGCCACGATCTCCGCGCGGACAGTCCCGGGAAGAAGCGAGATCGCGAGGGCGGCGCAAGCCGGCGAGCGGGCCTTCATCACCTCCGGACTATACGGCGCCTGGATTCGGTACGATGCAGGGACAAGGAGAGCGGATGCGAGTCGTCGTGGCGGGAGGAACCGGATTCATCGGTTCGAAGCTCTGGGAGAGCCTTCTCGCGAAAGGCCATGACGTCGTCCTGCTCACGCGCGATGCGTCCCGCTCGCGAGACCACATTCACCCGAAGGTTCACGTCGTGTCGTGGGCGCCCGGCGCCGCCTGGGAGTCGTGGGTCGACGGCGCGGGAGGGATCGTGAATCTCGCGGGGGAGAACCTCGCACAGCGCTGGACGAAGGCGGCGAAGGCGCGGATCCGGTCGAGCCGCATCGAGGCCACGGAAAAGTTGTGTGCGGCGATTCAGAAAGCGCCCCTGAAGCCCTCCGTCCTCGTGAACGCCTCGGCGGTCGGCATTTACGGCCCCCGAGGAGACGAAACCCTTTCCGAAGACGCGTCGCCCGGAAGCGACTTCCTCGCGGCCACGTGTGTCGCGTGGGAGGAGGCCGCGAGAAAGGCGGAGCCGCTCGGCGTGCGCGTGGCCCTGATTCGGGCCGGAGTCGTGCTCGGCCGCGAGGGCGGCGCGCTCCCGAAGATGCTCCCGCCCTTCAAGGCGTTTCTCGGCGGCCCCATCGGCGGGGGCAGCCAGTGGATGTCCTGGATCCATCGGGACGACCTCGTGGCTCTCTACGTCTTCGCCCTCGAGAACCCGGAGGTCAAGGGCCCGCTCAACGGCACCGCGCCGAATCCCGTCACGATGAGGGAATTCGCCACGGCGCTCGGGCACGCGCTCCACCGACCGAGCTTCCTGCCTGTGCCCGCGCCCGCGGTCCGCCTCCTGCTCGGCGAGATGTCCACGGTCGTGCTCGACGGCCAGCGCGTCGTTCCGCAGAAAGCCGAGGCTCTCGGGTTCCGGTTTCACTTTCCCCAGATCGACCCCGCTCTCCGGGACGTCGCGGGAGCCTGACGCGTGGCTCTCGTCGGCCGCAGCGTGCCGCGCACGGATGGACCGGCCAAGGCCGCCGGGACGGCCCGCTACGTCGACGATCTCACGAGACCGGGCGTCCTCCTCGGCGCGACCCTCCGCAGTCCCGTGGCTCGCGGGCGTCTCAGAGGCATCCGAAGGGATCCCGCCTTCGACTGGACGGGCGTGACGGTCGTGACCGCCGAGGATGTGCCGGTGAACGTCGTCGCGCTCATCGAGGAGGACCAGCCTGTCCTCGCCTCGGACGAAGTCCGCCACGCGTACGAGCCGATCGCTCTCGTGGCGGCCGAGGATCCCGTTCGCCTCGCCCGGGCCCTGCGCGCCCTCACGCCCGAGATCGAGCCCCTGCCGCCCGTCCTCACGGTCGCCGACGCTCTCGCGCGAAAGGCCCAGATTCACGGGCCGGATAACGTCTTCGCGACCTACCGGATTTCGAAAGGCGACGCCGCCGGGGCGATCGCCTCGAGCCCGGTCCGCCTGACGGGGCGGTATCGCACGCCCCACCAGGAGCAGCTCTACATCGAGCCTCAGGGCATGCTCGCGTTCTGGGACGCGCGCGGGGCTCACCTCGTCGGTTCGATGCAGTGCCCGTTCTACGTTCACAAGGGGGTCAAGCGCACGTTCAGCCTCGACGACGCGCATGTTGACGTGACGCAGGCCGTGACGGGCGGCGGGTTCGGCGGGAAGGAGGAGTACCCCACGCTGCTCGCTCTCCATGCCCTCCTGCTCGCGAAGAAGAGCGGACGGCCCGTGAAGATGATCTACAGCCGGCAGGAGGACGTCGAGGCAACGACGAAGCGCCATCCCTGCGAGGTGACGATCGAGTCCGGCTGCGACCGCGAGGGAAACCTGTCGGCCGTCTCGATCAGGATCCTCATGGACGGCGGCGCGTACGTCACGCTGACTCCCGTCGTCCTCTCGCGTGCCGCGCTTCACGCGGCCGGCGCCTACCGCTGGGAGCACGTCGCGATCGAGGCCGTCGCGGTCGCCACGAACACGCCTCCGAACGGCGCCTTCCGAGGTTTCGGAGCCCCGCAGACGATCTGGGCCATCGAACGGCACATGGACCGGATCGCGCGCGAGCTGTCCGCCGACCCGCTCGAGCTGCGCGAGAAGAATCTTCTCCGGGTCGGCGACACGACGCCGACCGGCCAGTTCCTGAAGGAGTCCGTCGGCGTGCAGCGCTGCGTCGAGGAGGCGAGAAAAGCGAGCGGATGGGAGAAGAAGCGCGCGGCGCTCGGACCGGCCGCGCCCGCGCGGCCGGTCTCCGCGCTCCTTCGCCGGACCGCGCCAGGAGCCACAGCCCCCCGCAAGGCGCGGGGCATCGGCGCGAGCGTCTTCCTGCACGGAGCGGGGTTCACGGGCTCGGGCGAACGCAGGCTGAAGGGTCGGGTGGCGATCGACATGCTCCGCGGCTCTTCGGGAAAGAAGCCGCTCTTCAGGATCCGAACGGCGTCGACGGACATCGGCCAGGGCACCGAGACGGTCTTCCGGCAGATCGCGGCCGAGGCGCTCTGGGTTTCGATGGACCGCGTGGAGTTCGCGACGCCGTCCACTTCGCTCGTCCCCGACAGCGGGCCGACCGTCGCGTCGCGCACCGTGATGATCGTCGGCTCGATCGTCGAGCGGGCCGCGCGCGAGCTCTTCGCGCGCATCGAGCACGAGCGCCAGAAGCGCGGGGGCTCGTTCGACGACGCCGCGCTCCGCCTCCTCGCCGGAAAGGAGCCGATCGTCTCCGAGAAGACGTACGAGACCCCGAAGGACGTCGTCTGGGACGACGAGACGTACCGCGGAGACGCGTATCCCGTCTTTGCATGGGGTTGTGACATCGCCGAGGTGGAGGTCGATCTCGACACGTTCGAGACGACGGTTCTCGGCTTCTGGGCCGCTCAGGACGTTGGAAAGGCCATCAACCCGCTCCAGTGCAAGGGACAGATCGAGGGAGGGTCGCTCCAGGCGATCGGCTGGGCTCTGAACGAGAAGCTCGTCGTCCAGGACGGCAGGATTCTGAATGCGCGCATGGCGAATTACATCGTCCCCACGAGTCTGGACGCTCCGAGGTTCACGACTGTTCTCGTGGAGGACCCCTACTCGAAGGGGCCGGGTGGCGGCGCCAAGGGAATCGGCGAGCTGCCCATGGACGGCGGCGCGCCCGCCATCGCGGCCGCGATCGAGCACGCGACCGGCATCGTTCGCGACGACCTGCCGCTCCTGCCTGAGGACCTTTTTGCGGCGCGACGGACAGGGTCGTGAGGATCGCGTTCGTTCTCAACGGAAAGAAGCGCGCGCTCGACGCGCCTCCTCTCACGCGTCTCCTCGACATCCTGCGCGGCCCTCTCGGCCTTACGGGCACGAAAGAGGGCTGCGGCGAAGGGGAGTGCGGCTCGTGCACGGTGCTGCTCGACGGCGTCCCGGTCAACGCGTGTCTCGTCGTGGCCGGCCAGTGCGACGGGCGCTCGGTACTGACGGTCGAGGGGCTCGGGACCAGGGACGGGCTCTCCGATCTGCAGAACGCGTTCGTGAAGGAGGGCGGCGCACAGTGCGGCATCTGCACGCCCGGCTTCCTCATGGCCGCGCACGCGCTCCTCGCCGCGAATCCCCAACCCGGCGAGGGCGAGATCCGCGAGGGTATCGCGGGCAACGTCTGCCGCTGCACCGGCTACCAGCGCATTGTCGAGTCGATCCGGCAAGCCGCCAAGGAACGGGCCTCGCGTGAATCCGGCTGAGCTCGCGCTCTACCCGTTCGAACGCCCCGCCTCGCTCGTCGAGCTCTGCCGCACGCTTTCGGCCCGCGCGGGGCGCAGGGAAAGAACCGTCCTTCTCGCCGGAGGGACCGACTGGATCGTGGAGCGCGGCCTCGCGCCGCCGGAGGACCCGGACGACCTGCCGCTCGTACTCGATGTCTCCCGCCTGCCCGAGCTTCGCGGCATTCAGGTCGCGAAGGAGCGTGCCACCATCGGCGCCGCCGCCACGTTCCTCGAGATCCGGAGCCATCCCGTGCTCCTCAGACGCGCGCCGGTTCTGACGGCCATGGCGCGCGAAGTGGGCGCCATCCAGATCCAGGCGCGCGGGACTCTGGGCGGGAACCTCGCGACTGCGTCTCCCGCGGCCGACGGCGCGGCGACCCTCATGGCCCTCGACGCCGAAGTCGTCCTGGCTAGCGTTCACGGCGAGCGCCGGGTGCCGTTGACCCAGTTCTTCACGGGTTACCGGGCGACGCGGCGGGCCGAAGACGAGGCGATCGTCCGGGTGGAGTTCGTCCTCCCCCGCACCGGCGCTCACCAGGCGTGGCGAAAGGTCGGCACGCGCGCGGCTCAGGCGATTTCGAAAGTCGCCCTGGCCGCGGTCGGCGAGTTCGAGCGAGGCCGCTGCGTTCGAGCCGGGTTCGGCATGGCGTCGGTCGCACCCGTGACGGCTTCCCTTCCGACGGTGCGTGCGCTCGCTCTCGGGCCGAGTCTCGCCTCGGTCTCGGACGAGGAGCTGGACGCCGCGACGCGGCACGACATCGCCCCGATCGACGACATCCGCTCGACTGCGGCCTATCGCGCGCACGTCGCGTCCGCCCTCGTGAAGGCGTTTTTTCGCGAGCTTCGCGCCGTGCCCGGGGGCTGACCTTCCCCCCGGCGGCATCCCGGCGCCCGTATGATGAGGTGACCCCGGAGGTGATCGATGCGCGAGATCGTCCGGCACGAGCCAGGCACGTTCTGCTGGCCGGAGCTCGCCACGACCGACGTCGAATCCGCGAAGGCCCTGTACGGCATGCTCTTCGGTTGGACCTTCGACGACCAGTCCGGGGCTTCCGACACGACGTACACGATCGCGCGGCTCGCCGGCAGGAACGTGGCCGCTCTCTACGCTCTCCAGCGTTCGCAGCGCGTCGGAGGCGCTCTCCCCCGCTGGAACTCCTACGCAGCCGTCGCGAGCGCCGACGAGAGCGCCACGCGCGTGAAGGTCCTTGGAGGGACGATCTTCGGAGCGCCCTTCGACGTCGGGAAGAGCGGGCGCATGGCGATCGTGAAGGACCCGCAGGGCGCGACGCTGTGCCTGTGGGAGGCGCGCGAGCATCCGGGCGCGCAGATCGTCGGAGAGGTCGGCTCCCTGTGCTGGACCGAGCTCACGACGACCGACGCGGTCGCCGCGGGCCACTTCTACGCGAGCCTCTTCGGCTGGGCGCTGAAGAAACAGGAGACGGGCGCGCAGGCCTACACGGAGCTGTGGAAGGGTCCGCGCCCCGCGGGCGGAATGATGGAGATCGAGAAGGGTCGAGGGGCCGTCGAGCCGGCGTGGGGAGTGTATTTCCGCGTGGCCGACTGCGACGCGGCCGTGGCGAAGGCACGGACACTCGGAGCGCTCGTCCTCGAGGGACCCGACGACATCGAGAAGGTGGGGCGCTACGCCTTCCTGGCCGACCGCGAAGGCGCGACCTTCGCCGTGATGGCGCTCGCGCCCTGAACGTTCTTCAATGCCTCCCGGCGGCTGAGGCCGCTCAAGGCGTTCCCACGGCTCCCGACGTAGCGGGCGACCTCCTTCGGGTCCGTCCACGCATATTGCCGGAGCGCCCATCCGATCGCCTTGCGGACGAAGAACAGGTCCGTCGCCGAAACGCGTCGGCCTTCGAGCGCCCCCCGGTCCAGGTTCGGTTCGAGAGACGGCTCGATGCAGGCGTAGAGGAGCGGCAGGTCGGTGTCACCCTTGAACCCGAGCTGGCACAGGATCGCCGAGCGCCTCTTCCAGATGTTCGCGCCCACACTCCAGGCGAGCATCTTGGCGCGCATCTTCTTCGGCTCGCGGCGGAGCAGCTCGCCCAGCCGCAGCTTCGCGAGCGGATCGACCGTGTCCCACCAGGCGCCCGTCACGATCATGTGCTCGTACATCGGCAAGGCCTCGAGCGTCTGAAACGCCCGTGCGCGCCGGTCCCCGGTCCACTCGATGGCCGCATAGCGCTCCTCGCGATGCGTAGCGCCGTCCCAGAGAGCGAGCGCGTCGCGCCGCCACGCTGCCGCGAATGCGATCGGATGCGCCGCGAACACCCTCCTGCACGCCGCGCGCATCGCCGTGGAGGAGACGCCGTGGTACGGCATGTCGGACTTCATGTACGCCTGCATCGCCGGCGCGTTCACCGCCACGGCCACGCGCTTCAGCTCGCGGCGGAGGTCGAGAAGGAGCGGCGCCGGAGGAGGCATGTCAGGACGTCAGCTTGCGGTACCTGATTCGGTGCGGGCGGTCGGCTTCGGCGCCGAGCCTCTTGTGCCGGTCGGCCTCGTAGTCCTGATAGTTGCCCTCGTACCAGACGACCTTGCTGTCGCCCTCGAAGGCGAGCATGTGCGTCGCGACGCGGTCGAGGAACCAGCGGTCGTGGCTGATCACGACGGCGCATCCTCCGAAGGCGAGAAGCGCCTCTTCGAGCGCGCGCAGCGTGTCCACGTCGAGGTCGTTCGTGGGTTCGTCGAGGAGCAGGAGGTTGCCGCCCTTCTTCAGCGTCCGCGCGAGGTGGAGGCGGTTCATCTCGCCGCCCGAGAGGTTCGCGACGAGCTTCTGCTGGTCTGCGCCTTTGAAGTTGTACATCGCGCAAAAAGCGCGGCTCGGCATCTCGCGCTTGCCGAGCATGACAAGGTCCTGGCCGCCAGAGAGCTCGTCGTGCACGGTTTTCTTCGCGTCGGGTCTCTCCCGGTTCTGGTCGACGTAGCTCGGAACGACGGTGTCGCCCACCTGCAGTTTGCCGCCGTCCGCCTTCTCGAGGCCCATGATCATCTTGAAGAGCGTCGTCTTCCCCGCGCCGTTCGGGCCGATGATGCCCACGATGCCGCCTTTCGGAAGGTCGAAGGAGAGATCTTCGAAGAGCAGCTTGTCGCCGAAGGACTTCCTCACGCCCTCGGCCCTCACGACGACGTCTCCGAGGCGGGGCCCCGGCGGAATGTAGATCTCGTTCGTCTCGCCTCGGGCTTCGACGCCGCTCTCGGCGACGAGTTGCTCGTACGCCTGCAGGCGCGCCTTGCTCTTCGCCTGCCGGGCACGAGGAGACAAACGCACCCACTCCAGCTCTCTCTTGAGGGTCCTCTGGCGCGCGCTCTCGGTCTTCTCCTCGATCTCGAGGCGGGCCTCCTTCTGCTCGAGCCACGAGGAGTAGTTGCCCTTCCAGGGGATGCCCGCGCCGCGGTCGAGCTCGAGGATCCAGCCGGCGACGTTGTCGAGGAAGTAGCGATCGTGCGTGACGGCCACGACCGTGCCCGGAAACTCCTTGAGAAACTGCTCGAGCCACGCGACCGACTCGGCGTCGAGATGGTTCGTGGGCTCGTCGAGAAGGAGCATGTCGTTTCTCTCGAGGAGGAGCCGGCACAGAGCCACGCGCCTCCTCTCGCCGCCCGAGATCTTCGTGACGTCCGCGTCGGGCGGCGGGCAGCGCAGCGCGTCCATCGCGTTCTCGAGGGTCCGGTCGAGCTCCCAGCCGTTCGCCGCCTCGATGGCGTCCTGGACCTTGCCGTACTCGGCCATGACCTTTTCCATCTCGGCGTCGGGCAGGCTCTCGCCCATCTTCTCGCCGAGCTCGTCGAAGCGGCGCAGCAGTTCTTTCACGGTCCGGACGCCGTCTTCGACGTTCTCGAGCACGGTCTTCTTCGGATCGAGCTGCGGGTCCTGCGAGAGATGTCCGATGCGCGTCCCTTCGGCCGGGTATGCCTCGCCTGTGAACTCCTTGTCGAGGCCCGCCATGATGCGGAGGACGGTCGATTTGCCCGCGCCGTTGAGCCCGAGGATGCCGATCTTGGCGCCCGGGAAGAACGAAAGGTAGATCCCCCGGAGAATCTCCCTCTGCGGTGGGACGACCTTCCGGAGGTTCTGCATGGTGAAGATGTACTGCTCGGCCATGGGGGCGGGAATGTAACAGGAACCGGGGATAGGATTCCGCGCACGGGAGGACGCCGTCATGTGGCTGATCGTGGAACTCGCGCTCTGCGCGCTCGCGGGCTGGGCGACCGGACAGATCATGAAGGGCGGAGGCTATGGCCTTCTCGCAGACATCCTGCTGGGAATCGTCGGAGGCTTTATCGGAGGTTTTCTCCTCGGCCGCTTCGCCATGGGAGGGGGCCTCCTGGGCGACTTTCTCATCCGCCTCGTCGGCGCCGTCATCCTCGTCGCGCTCGTGAGGTTATTCAGCAGACGGAACTGAGCGAGCCGCGGCGCGGGGGCGGGGCGTCTCCCCGATAAACTCCCTGGATGACCACTCGCCTCCGCGCCTCCCTGCTTCTTCTCCTTCTCGCGTCCGCTGCTCCCGCGGCGGAGACCCGCCGCGCGTTCACGCTCGACGATCTCTACCGCGTCAAAAGCGTCGCCGAGCCCGCGATTTCTCCAGACGGCAAGGCTGTCGTTTACAGCGTGGCCACGAACGACTGGGCCTCGAAGAAGAAGACCGTCGCCCTCTGGCGCATCGACGCCGACGGGAAGAACGCCCGCCCCCTCACGTTCTCGGGCGCTTTCGACGAGCATCCGTTCTTCTCGCCCGACGGCCGGACGCTCGCGTTCGTTTCGACGCGCGCCGGCGACCCGCAGGTTTTCTTCCTGCCTCTCGAAGGCGGCGAGCCCGAGCAGAAGACGTCCTTCCCAGGCGGCGTCGCGAACCCCGCGTTCTCCAAAGACGGCCGGCTCCTCGTCTTTTCCGCGGACGTCTTTCCCGCGTGCGGCGCGGACGTCGCCTGCAATCGGAAGGGGACCGAAGCGCGCGAGAAGAATCGGATCAAGGCGCATCTCGCCGACACCCTCCTCTTCCGGCACTGGACGCAATGGAGAGAGGGCAAGCGCGCGCACGTTCTCGTTCTCGACCTTCGCGAGACGGACGCGCAGAAGGCCCTGCGCGACCTCACGCCCGGCGATTTCGAATCGCCCGTCTTCATGCTCGGGGGCGGTCACGGGTTCGACCTCTCCCCCGAAGGAACCGAGCTCGCATTCTCCTCGAACCGGGACGCCGACCCCGCTCTTTCGACGAACGCCGACGTCTTCACGGTTCCGGTGGCAGGCGGCCCCGCCGCTCTCGAATCCCCGAAGAACATCACCGCCGCAAATGCGGGCTTCGACGGCTCGCCGCGGTACTCGCCGGACGGCCGTTTTCTCGCGTTCCTGAGACAGACGACGCCGCGCTACGAAGCCGACCGCCCGAGGCTGATGCTCCTCGACCGGAAATCGGGCGCGCTCCGCGACCTGACCGCTTCCTTCGACGACACGCTCCGGGATTTCGCGTTCTCGAAAGACGGGTCGCGGATCTTCTTCACGGCCGATGTGAAAGGCCGTACGCCGCTCTACGCGGTGGACCTTGCGACCGGAACCATCCGCGTTGTCTCGTCGGTCGGCACGCTCGACGCGTGGGCGCTCGCGCCCGACACGAGTTTCGCGGTTGCCGCGCGACGCCGCATCGGGAGCCCGCTCGAACTGTGGCGCCTTCCCATCGCGCCCGGCGGCGACGGGTCGGAGGCCCGCCTCACGACGCACAACACGACCTTCGAGAAGGAGGTCGACGTCAGGCCCGCCGAGGAGATCTTCGTGCCCGGCGCCGAGGGAAAGCCCGTGCACGTGTGGATCGTCAAGCCGCACGGCTTCGACCCCGCGAAGAGGTACCCGCTCATCCTGAACGTGCATGGAGGGCCGCAGCAGCAGTGGGCGGACTCCTTCCGCGGCGACTGGCAGGTTTATCCGGGAGCCGGCTACGTCGTCGCCTTCCCGAACCCGCACGGCTCGACGGGCTTCGGCCAGGCCTACACGTCGGCCATCTCGGGCGACTGGACCGGCAAAGTGATGACCGACCTCGAGAGGGTCGCAGACGCTCTCGAGAAGCTTCCCTTCGTCGACAGGAACCGCATGGGGGCGATGGGCTGGTCATGGGGCGGTTACGCGACGATGTGGCTCGAGGGCCACACGACGCGATTCAAGGCCCTCGCCGCGATGATGGGCGTCTACGACCTGCGTGCGATGTACTCCTCGACGGAGGAGGTCTGGTTCCCGGACTGGGACCTCAAGGGCGCGCCGTGGGAGAACCCCGAACTTTACCGAGCGCAGAGCCCGTCGGAGTTCGTGAAGGCCTTCAAGACGCCGTGCCTCGTGATCACGGGCGAGAAGGACTTCCGCGTGCCCTACACGCAGTCGCTCGAGTTCTTCACGGACCTCAAGAGGCGAGGAGTGCCGTCGCGCCTCATCGTCTTCGAGAAGGCCGGCCACTGGCCGAACGCGTTCGAGATGGGCCTCTACTACGCGGCGCACCTCGACTGGTTCCACCGCTTCCTCGGAGGCGCGCCATCGCCCTGGACGCCCGAGGACCTCGTGTCGGGGAATTGAGAGGGAGTCCCCTGTCGTGTTCTCGCGCCGGACCCCCGCGCCTCACGGGCTGAACCGCCTGGCGCGGGTGCTCGAGGCACGCACGCGCCCGTTCCTCGACCTGACGGTGACGAACCCGACCTCCGTCGCGCTCCGCTCGGGCGAGGCCGATCTCTTCGACGGCGCCACGTCCGGCCGCGACGCGCGCGTCCTCGCGGCCCTCGCCGACCCACGAGGCCTCGTCTACACGCCCGACCCGAAAGGGACTCTCTCGGCGCGCACCGCGGTCGCCAACTACTACGCGGCGGTGCACGGCGCCCTCGTGCCTCCCGGCCAGATCGTCCTAACGGCCTCCTCGAGCGAGGCCTACGGCTGGCTCTTCAAGCTCGCCGGGGATCCCGGCGACGTCGTGCTCGTGCCGGCGCCGTCCTATCCGCTTCTCGACGCGCTCGCGGAGCTGGAGTGCCTTACGCTCCGGCGCTACGCGCTCGCGTCGGAGGACGGTTTCACGTTTCACGCGGCGGCCGTCGAGACCGAGGTGCAGCGCGCCGAAGCCGCCGGCATCCGGGTCGCGGCCGTGGTGCTCGTGAATCCGAACAACCCCACGGGGACGTCACTCGATCTCGCGGAGCTCTCGGCGCTCTTCGCGCTCGCGAAAGAGCGCAGATTCGCCGTGATCTCCGACGAGGTCTTCCTCGATTTCCGCTACTCGGACCGGCCTGGAGACATCCGAATCGCCGCTTCGGCTGCGGGTGCAGAGGAAGCGCTCGTCTTCTCGCTGGGCGGACTTTCCAAGTCGGCGGCGCTTCCGCAGCTCAAGCTCGGCTGGATTTACGCGAACGGCCCCGCCGGCCTGCTCGACGACGCGCTCGAGCGCCTCGAGTGGATCGCGGATGCCTACCTCTCGGTCTCGACGCCGGTGCAGCTCGCCCTTCCGACGCTCCTCAAGCACGCGCGCGGCACGGCCGAAGCCATCTGGGCGCGCGTGCTCCACAACGAGCGCGAGCTGAGAGCGACCTTTCCCGAGGGCGGCCCGGTGACGGTCCTGCCCGTTCCGGCCGGGTGGGCCGCGTGTTTGCGCGTGCCCGCCGTCCGTCCCGAGGAAGACCTCGTCCTCGACCTCCTCGAATCGCACGACGTCCTCGTGCAGCCCGGCTACTTCTTCGAGTTCCCCTTCGAGGCGTTCCTCGTCGTGAGCCTTCTGCCCGCTCCGGAGGTCTTCCGCGAGGGCGTCTCACGCGTTGCGAGCTGTCTCGGCGTCCGCGGCTGAGCTCCGGCCGCCGGCCCTCCTCTTCGAGGGGCTCCTACTTCCGCGCGAGGCGCCTCTCGGGATCGTGCCGGGCGAAGGAACCGCTCGTCCGTCGCTCGCGCCGGAGATAGCGCCGCGGGATCGGCTCGAAGACCTCGCCCTCCTTGACCAGCTCCCGGACGAGGTCCTGAACGCGGTCCCTGTCGGCCCCGACCGCCTCGGCGATCATGCCGACGCTTCGAAGGAGGTCTCCTTCCACACTCGTTTCGAGGTAGCGGACTATCTTGGCGCGCAGATCGGACTCTCCCATCGATCCTCCTTCCTTCACTTCTTCGACCTGACGAGCAGCTCGGCGAGATACGTCTTCCACAGATCGGCCCACGTGTGCGACTGATGGCCGTGCGTCTTCTCCGAGAGAGGAAAGACGACGGCCTGGCCGTTCTTCACGCGGGCGACTCCCTTTTCGAGGAGACCGAGCTCCGGTGGATTGATCGCGTCGTCGGCGAAGTTGAGCGCGAGCAGGGGCGCACGGATCTTCTCGAGGCTCGGGGACGGATCGTAGTCCCGCGAGGCATCGAGAGCGAAGAGAAGATCGTTCGCATCGGTTTTCGGGAGGCGATCCGCCCAGAACGCCTTGACGGCCGCGTCGGCGGCCGCGCGGTCGGGTGCCTGCCGCATCCACTCGTGGGGGCTTCCGGAGAGGACGAGCATGAGCGCGAGCGCACCCCTGAGCCCGCGCGGCTGGATCGCGTAGTCGCCGCCCTTCCAATCGGGGTCTTCGCGAATCAGGTCCATCGCCATCCTTCGCCACATCCGATTCCGCCCCGCGATCGCGGTCGGAAGGCTCGCGAGCGGCATCAGCGCGTCCATGAAGTCGGGATACGTCTCGCCCCAGACCCACGTCTGCATCCCGCCCATCGAGGTGCCGATCACGAGGCGCAGGTGGCTCACGCCGAGGGTCTCCGTGAGGAGCCGGTACTGGGCCCGCACCATGTCGTCGTACGTGTAGCGCGGAAATTTCGCCTTCAGGCCGTCGCTCGGCTTGGACGAGTCCCCGTGACCCACGCTGTCCGGAATCACGAGGAAGGTGCGCGACGCATCGAGCGGCTGTCCGGGCCCGAAGAGGGCGCCCGCGAATCTCGGCCCGAGGAACTGCGCCGAGGAACCGCCTGTTCCGTGAAGCACGAGGACCGCGTTCACCGTTCGTCCCCTGCCGTCGTCGAGCTTTCGCCCGAGCGTCACGTAGTGCAGCTTCAGCTCGGGAAGGGATTCACCGCTGGCAAACCGGAAGTCGCGGAGGACCGCATCACCGTGCACCGGGGCCGGCGGGACGATCTGCGCGTGGGCAGCGAGAGCCATGGCCAGCGCGAGACCGCAGGCGGGGACGCACGTCCTCATGGGCCGATTAGACCGCGACTCGGGCCCTCTGACACAATCCCCGGGTCCCCGGAAGCATGCACGCCACGGTCTCCCTCCCGGCCTGGGCCTTCGTCCTGCTCGCCGCCCTCGCGGGATGGGCGGTGCTCGATCGCCTTCTGAAGCCGGCGCTGCGCGCGTTCCTGCGCCGTCGGGCGAATCGAGTCATCGACGAGCTGAACACGCGCCTGCCGCTGCGCATACCCTCCTTCAAGCTCACGAAGCGCGAGGTCCTCGTGGACCAGCTTCGCTTCGATCCGAAAGTCCTCGAGGCCGCCGAGGCCTTCGCACGCGAGACGGGCTCACCGCGCGAGGACGTGCAGAAACGCGTCGAGCGTTACGCGGCCGAGATCGTCCCCGCCTTCAATGCCTGGTTCTATTTCCGCGCGGGTTACGCGGCGGCGCGCGCCCTGGCGCGAACGCTGTATCGGGTCCGCATCGGCTCTGCGGACGACGCGGGCCTCGCGGCGATTCCCGACGGATCGGCGGTGGTTTTCGTGATGAACCACCGCAGCAACATGGATTACATCCTCCTGTCGTACCTCGCGGCCGAGCGCACCGCCTTGAGTTACGCGGTCGGCGAGTGGGCGCGCATCTGGCCTGTGCAGAGCCTCGTGCGGGCCACCGGCGCCTACTTCGTGCGCCGCGACGCGAGCGACCCCCTTTACCGGCGCGTTCTCGAACGTTACGTCGCGATGGCGACCGCGAACGGCGTCCCGCAAGCCGTCTATCCGGAAGGCGGACTCACGCGGGACGGCGTGCTCCGGACGCCGAAGCTCGGGCTCCTCGACTACATGATCCGGGGCTTCGATCCGAACGGGACCCGGGACCTCGTCTTCGTCCCGGTGGGCGTGAACTACGACCGGGTTCTCGAGGATCGCACGCTCCTGCTCGACCGCTCTCCCGCGCAGGGCCGGGCATCGTCGCTCGAGACGATCGGCGGAACGCTGCGATTTCTCGGGCAGAATCTTCGCCTTCTCGCGACGAACGACTGGCACCGCTTCGGCTACGCCTGCGTCAGCTTCGGAACGCCCGTCTCGACGAAAGCCTGGTTCGCGTCCCGATCCTTCGATCTTCCGGCCGCCTCCCGCGAGGAGCGGTTCGCGGCCGTGCAGGCGCTCGCGGAGGAATTGATGGCGCGAATTGCGCGGATCATTCCGGTTCTGCCCGTCTCGCTCGTTTCCGCGGTCTTCACGGCGGAGCCCGGCCGCGCCCAGAGCGAGATCGAGCTCAAGGCCGAGGTTCTCGCCCGCTGGCGGAAGCTCGAGGAAGCGGGTGCGCGGGTCTACGTGCCCCGCGGCGACCAGGACTATGCCGTCACGTTCGGACTCAGGACGCTCGTTCAGCGGCACCTCGTGACCAAAGAGGGCGGGCTCTTCCGAGCGGTTGCCGGCGAGCTGCCGCTGCTGCGCTACTACGCGAACGCGATCGCGTTCCGTCAGGACACTCTCCCGACGAGGCCGGCGTCGTAAAGGCGCCGGTCCATCGGTGTGAGCGCTCGGATCTGGGCGCGCGTGAGAATCGGCGTGAAGCGACGCGTCGCCAGATAGGCGCTCACGTCCCAGAGGCTCTCTTCGGCCGTCTCCCACCCGCGGCGGTCGAAGCGCGCGAGATCGACGGGCCGCTCGAAGGCCCGAAGGCTCTTCTCGCCCTCCAGGTTGTAGTAGGCCTCGAAGTAGCTCATGACGAGCTCGCGGAGCGAGCGGTAGACCGGAGACCGGAAGCGCAGGCCCGAGTAGTTCGACTTCGCGACGGCACCCCAGCAGCCGGCCCTGCGCCGTTCCCGGAAGAGCGCGAGCACATGATCGTCGTCCCGCGAGGTCGAGCGCAGCTGGACGACGAGGGGCGGCCATCCGAGGCGCCTGAGGGCGGCCGCCGCGAGGAGCGCCCCTTCGAAGCAGTGCGCCTCGCGTGTCTCGAGGACGCGTCGCGGCGAGCGCGCCGTCTCGCCGTCCTTTTCCTTGTTGTAGAGGAGATCGTCCAGAAAGCGCTGGATGGCGAAGGGCGACCGCAGCCCGCGCGGGAGGCGCAACCGGGTCGTGATCGGTTTGTTCAAGTCGGGAGGATTCTAGAGGGAGAAGAGGGAACAGATTCACGCGATGACAGGAGGGAGATTCGAGGGGCAAGAAAAGAGAGATTTCCTAGAATGAGAACGTGAAAGAGCGGCCGTCGGCGCGCACGATCTCGGCCGGCGCGGCTTCGGCCGGCGCGGTGGGACTGCTCTCGCTCGGCGGCATTCATGGCTTCGTGGCGGGGTTCACCCGGGGCCCTCTGGCGGCCCGTTCGCTCGATCCCGACGTCGCCGGCCGGACCCTCGCTGAAGCGCTCGGCGCGCCGGACGCGGAAGTGGTCCAGATGAACCAGGTCCACGGCGCCGTCACCCTCACGTTCGAAGAACCGGCGCGTGAGCGCCGGAGCGGCATCCTCGGAACCGGCGACGCCGTCCTCACCTGCCAGCCGAACGCCCTTCTCGCGGTGGCGTCGGCCGACTGCGTGCCGGTCGTTCTCGCCGACCCCGTGACGGGCTGGATCGCCGCCGTCCACGCCGGCTGGCGGGGCACGGTCGCACGCGTCCTCGACGCGGCGCTCGACGCTCTCGCCGCCCGCGGCGTCGGGCCGGAGAACCTCCACGCGGCGCTCGGTCCGTCGGTCTCGCTCGACCGGTACGAGGTCGGGCCCGAGGTCGTGGCGGCGCTCCGCAACGCCTACCGCGGCGTCCTCGTTCCGGCGGAGGCGGTGCGGGGGGGACGCGGGGACCGGGCCTTCGTCGACGTCGCGGCTTTCAACGCCGCAACCCTGCGCGCGCGCGGCGTTCGCGAAGACCGGACGACCGCGTCAGGCCTCTGCACGGCGTCGACTCCGGACCTTCCGTCCTGGCGTCGTGACGGCCCACGGACGGGACGCATCCTCACCGGGATCGTGGGCCCCGGGGCTCTTGGCGTCCCTTGAGCTGACCGCAGGCCGCGTCGGCCTGCAGGCCCTTCGACCAGCGCACCGTCACGGGCACGCCGCCCGCGGCAACGGCGCGCGCAAACGCGTTCACCGAGGCTTCGGCCGGGCGCTTCAGGCCCGGAAGCCACTCCGGTGATTCGTTCAACGGGATGACGTTCACCTTCGACGGGAGCGGCTTCACGAGCGCAACGAGCTTTTCGGCGTCCGACATCCGATCGTTCACTCCCTCGATGAGGACGTACTCGAACGTGATCTTTCGTCCACGTTCGAGGGGCCACCGCTTGAGCGCCGCGAACAGCTCGGCGAGCGGATAGGTGCGGTTGATCGGCATGAGTTTCGTGCGCGTCGCGTCGTCCGCCCCCGAGAGCGACACCGCGAGGTTCGGACGGCGCGGCCGGCCCGCGAGGCTCTCGATGCCGGGCACGACGCCCGCCGTCGAAACGGTCGTCCGCTTCGGCGAGACTTCCTCTTCGAGGAGGTCGAGAGCGCGCGTCACCTGGGAGACGTTCAGGAGCGGTTCCCCCATCCCCATGAAGACAACGTTCGCCGCGTGCGGGCCGAAACCCTTTGCGCGCGCGATCGCGAGGTACTGCCCGACGATCTCGCCAGCCGTGAGATTGCGCCCGGCGCCCATCCGTCCCGTCACGCAGAACGCACAGTCGACTGCGCAGCCCGCCTGCGAGGACAGGCAGATCGTGATCCGGGAAGCGCCGGGTGTCTCGGGGTCCGTCCACGAAGGCGTCTTTTTCGACTCCACGATGTAAACGGCCTCGATGCGCGCGCCGTCCGCGAGCTCGAAGAGGAACTTCTCCGTTCCGTCGGGAGCGGGCGTCCGCGCCACGACCTTCGGGAGACCGATGACGAAGCGCCGGGCGAGCTCCTCGCGCATCGCTCTCGGCAGGTTCGTCATCTCCGAGAAGTCCGACGCGCGGCGCGCGTAGATCCACTGAAGGATCTGCGCGGCCCGAAACGGCTCCGGCGCCACCTCGCGAACCGCTCGCGCCACGTCGAGCGGGGGAAGGCCCAGGAGATCGATCACGAAGAGATCATGTTGCTTCGTCGCGCGCCGGCGCTCGAGCTTTCTCTGGCTTCTCTCTCAGCTCCTCTTGGCGACCGTGGAGCGGAGGGTGACTGTCGCCGCCGGGCGGCGGCGCGCGCGGATCGGCCGCGTGGGGTCGATGCCGACCGAGCGCAGGAAGCTCAAGTCCTTGACGTTGATCTGGAAGACGGCCGTTTCGACGGTGCCCTCGCCGTCCCCGGCGGCACGAGCCGTCTGGAGCGCGCCGCGTCGAATGGACGGCAGGGCCGCCGACGAGCGGCGTCCGCGTTTCTCGAGCGCGACGGTGGCGTCGAGGACGAGATAGACGCCATAGCCCTCGGCCTTCACCTTCGCGAGGATCTCGTGCACCTTCTCCGACGACGAGACCGCCTCGTTGAGCGCGGCGCCGAGCTCGCGAAGGTACGCGCGGACCTTGTCGTCCATAGCCATCTGGGCGGCAATCTAGGCTGCTGTCGGCAGGGAGTCAATCGCCTCGGACGACCTTTGAATTCCCCCAACGAACCGCTTTTCTTCTGCGCGAACGAGGAGCAGAATCCGTCGCCCGCCCGGAGGGGGAATAAGGCGGAGTGGAGGCGCCATGGCTTTCACGACAGGCAAGCTCCAGATGCCCGCGGTCGGCGGCGCTCTTTCGGGCCGCGCCGAGCGAATGCCCGTGCCTACGGCGCATTTCGTCAACGGACATCCGCTCATGCCTCCCTTTCCCGACGGCATGCGGCGCGCGCTCTTCGGCATGGGCTGCTTCTGGGGAGCCGAGAAGAAGTTCTGGCAGAAGAGCGGCGTCTTCACGACGGCCGTGGGCTACGCCGCGGGCGTCACGCCGAACCCCACGTATCGCGAGGTCTGCACGGGCCGTACGGGACACAGCGAGGTCGTCCTCGTCGTCTTCGATCCCGCGGAGGTCTCCTACGACGAGCTGCTGAAGCTGTTCTGGGAGAACCACGATCCCACGCAGGGGATGCGTCAGGGGAACGACATCGGCACGCAGTACCGCTCCGGCATCTACACGTTCGACGACGCGCAGCGGGCGGCGGCCGAGGTCTCGAAGGAAGCGTTCCAGAAGGAGCTCGCCGCCGCAGGCTACGGCGCGATCACGACCGAGATCCTTCCCGCTCCCGAGTTCTATTACGCCGAGGGGTACCACCAGCAGTACCTCGCGAAGAATCCCGACGGCTACTGCGGCCTCGGCGGAACGGGTGTGAGCTGCCCCGTGGGCATCGCCCGAACCGCGTAAACGGCGCTTCGGGTAGGCTCCTCCCCGCAGAATCGGGGAGGCCCTTGTTGCGATTCACCACATCCTCGCTCGCCGTCCTCCTGGCCGCGACGCCCCTTCTCGCCGTGCCTCCGGCCCTCGTGAAGGCGGGTCGACTCCTCGACGTGAAGGCGGGCGTTCTCCTCGAGGGGCGCGGAATCCTGATCGTGGACGGGAAGATCAAGGAGGTCGGCCCCTTCCCGTCCCTTTCCGCGCGCGTTCCGAAGGACGCCGTCGTGATCGACCTCTCGAACCGCACGGTCCTTCCCGGCCTCATCGACGGTCACGCTCACCTTCTCGACGCGATGAGCTATCGGCTGCGGGGATGGGAGAACCTGCTCGCGACGGTCGCGGGAATGAGCCCGGGCAAGCGCGCGCTCCTCGGCGCGTCGAACGCGAAAGAGACCCTCCTGGCGGGAATCACGACGGTCCGGAACGTCGGGCACTCGGGCCTGAACGGCGACGTCGCGCTCCGCGACGCGGTGAACGAGGGCTGGGTGCCCGGGCCGCGCATCCTGGCCTCGGGGCGAAAGCTCGCGCCGCCGGGCGGCCAGGCGATGCCGAACCACTCGGCGGTCGCGGGCCGGATCGTGGACGAGGAGTACCGCGTCGTCTCCGGCGCGGACGACGCGCGGCGCGCGGTCCGTGAAGCCCTTCACGAGGGAGTCGATCTCGTCAAGGTGGTCCTGAACGACGATCCGCCCCGGCTCTCGGTCGAGGAAGTGAGAGCCATCGTCGACGAGGCCCATCGCGGAAAGATCCGCGTCGCCGCTCATGCGGAAACAGAACCGGCGATCCAGATCGGCGTCGACGCGGGCGTCGATTCGATCGAGCACGGCGATGATGCCACCGACGCTCAGCTCCGCGCCATGAAGGAGAAGGGCCTCTTCCTCGTCGCGACCGACCTCTGGCACCACGCCTATCCCGAGAACGTCAATCGGATCTTCAACTTCACGCCCGAGGAGAAGACCGAAGGCACGCAGGTCTTCGCGCGGTACGCGGCTCAGGCGTCCGACCGTCTCAAGCGCGCCCGCAAGCTCGGCGTGAAAATCGCGGCGGGTTCGGACAACTGGTTCAAGGTCGAGGGGAAGACGCGCGGCGAGGCGACGCTGCTTCTCGTCGAGGCGCTCCGGGACGAAGGCCTGACGCCGATCGAGGTCATCCGGGCCTTGACGTGCGACGCCGCCGAGCTCCTCGGGTGGTCGGACCGGGTCGGAGCGCTCGAGCCGGGCCGGTTCGCGGATCTCGTCGCCGTCGACGGCGATCCCCTGCGGGACGTCTCGGAGCTCCGGCGCGCGCGCTTCGTGATGAAAGGCGGCGAGGTCGTCAAGGGGCCCTGACCCCGGCGGGAGACTCTCGCTTGCCGCCCTCTACTCGAAGTACCCGGTGACGTCGACGATCAGATCGAGAGTTCCGGCCGTGGCGTTCTGTGCGTTGAAAGAACCGGAGCCGTCAAGGGCGAAGGCCAGGATCGTGTTGTTCGCACGCGTCCTGCCCGCACGGAAGACCACGGTCTCGACCTGCGGCGGCACGGGGAGATCGCCGGGATAGACGACGAGGCGGCCGCCGGCCGTCGCGTTGGTGACGGTGACGTTCGCCGAGATCGCCTGCGCCCCGGCCGGAATGTCGCAGGATCCGGTCGCCACGAAACGGCGGACGGACGAGGCGGCGAGCCGAGGTCCGCCGAGCGGACCGTTCGGATTGCGCGTGTCGACGACGCGACAGGGGGTGACCTCGAAGAAACCGGCCGTGGAGGGTCCGCCCACCGTGGTCGATACGAACGACGCCCTGGCTGGCGTTCGCATACGAGCCGCTGGCGCTCGTCTCGACCTTCACGGCACGCACCATGTACGTCCAGCTGCCGCCGGGAACGCCGGAATCGGTGAAGGACGTGCTCCCGAGCGGCGAGGAGGTGACACGCGCGAAGGGTCCGCCCGGATTCGAAGACCGATAGACGTGATAGCCGTCGACCGTCTCGAGCGAGGGCGTCCAGCTCAGCGCCGCCGTGTGGATGCCGGGATTCGCCGTCAGGTCCGAGACCGGCGCGACCGGCGTGAGCCGCAGCGTGGGATCGCCCATCAGGGCGATGTGGACCGACGGCCCGTAGCCATAGAAGTACGTTCCTGAGTTGTTCTGCGTGACGCGCGCCCCGTACCCGATCGTCTCTCCCATGGCCATGTGGTGGACGTACCAGGCCGGCCGCCCCGCCCAGGCACACGTGAGCCCGTAAGTCGTGGTCGCAAGCGGCGCTCTCAGAAAGTCGTTCGAGACGTCCCAATCGCCGAAGTAGCTGCCGAAGAGAAACGTGAAGGCGACCTTCGTGTCGGTCGAGGCGAAGGTGGAAGTCGATCCCACGCCGCTCGCTCCGGTGAAGCCCCCGCCCCCGCAGCCGTATGCCCAGAGGTAAGAGTTGTTGGCCAGCGTCGAGAACCAGTCCAGCGCGAAGACGTTTCCGCGTCCGAAGAACGCGGAAAAGGCCCGCCAGCCGGTCGAGGCGAACGCCTCCCCTCCAAACGCCCCGAAGTTGTCGTCGATGAGACCGCGGGGAGGGAGCGTCCAGACCGCGTGGCGGAAGGCGTAGTCCTTGTCGAGATACCGGCCGAGGAGATCGCGCTCGGTCCTCGGCCCGAAGGCGGTCATGTTCGCAAGGTCGACGCGGCCGACGGCGAGCTCCACGCGGCCGGGCGCATTGGTCTGGTCGAACTTGCCGTCGCCCGGCACGTTGCTCTGCCTTCCGGTTCCTCCGTAATTGGCCGTGTCGGTCCAGATTCCGTCCATGTCGCCGTAATAGAGGTCCGCGGGCCACGCGCCGATGTGATCTCCATGCCCGTCCGGCGCGAGGTTCCCCGAATAGGGGACCGGAACGTGACCGAAGAGAAAGACGGTCGTCACGCGCGTGGGGGCGGCCTGGTAATCGGCCTTGATCAGAGCCTTCACCGACGGCACGGTCGCCGTCCGCGCCACGTCGTGGCGGATCACCGTCCAGCCGTCGCCGACGAGATCCTGCTGGAGTCGTCCCAGCTCGGTCGAGAGATCGCCCGCATAGGTCTCGTCGACGACGAGAACCACGATCCCGCGATCCTCGACGAGCGGCAGCGAGATGCCCGAAGCGATGTAGCCGTAGCCGAAGACGTTCGCCTGCCTCGTGACCTGGTATTCGTAGGAGGCGCCGGCCGTGACGTTCGTGTCGGTAAAACCGGTCGCGGATCCCGGCAGGGTGGCAATCGCCGCGCCCCACGTCGTCGCGGTCCACGTCTTGCGATAGACGAGATATTGCGTCGCTCCGGAATACGAGCCCCACGAAAGCGCGATCTGCGGCGGCGTGGTCTGAACGGCGGCCGTCACCTGCACGGCGTAATCCGCCGCCACCTGCGCGGAGGCGCGGGACGCGGAGAACGCGTAAACGAAGAGCGCCGCCACCCCCAGGCACACGCGTCCCGCGATACGCCGCACCGGACGATGAAGCATTTACACAATTATAGGTCGAGGCAGTCGGAGAGACGCGCCTGGCGGTGCCGGAAACGAGACGGCGTCTCACCGAAACGCTAAACTCCGCAGTTCGGGAGTCCTGTGCGCTACCAATCCGTCCGCCCCCGCTTCGAGCCGTACCTCCTCGCGGTCGAGCGCCCCGGGCGCTACCTCGGCCTGGAGCGGAACGTCGTGCGCAAGGACCTCGGCGCGATGTCGGTGACGGTGTGTCTCGCCTTTCCGGACGCCTACGAGATCGGGATGAGCCACACGGGCACGAAGATCCTGTACGAGATCGTGAACCGGAGGCCGGACTGGGCCTGCGAAAGAACGTATGCGCCCTGGGTGGATTTCGAGGCGATCCTGAGAAGCGAGAAGGTCCCGCTTTTTTCCGTCGAGTCTTTCGCCCCCGCCTCGGACTTCGACGTCGTGGGCTTCTCGCTCCAGAGCGAGCTCAACTACACGAACGTCCCGAACATGCTCGAGCTCTCGGGCATTCCGGTCCTTGCGAGGGACCGCGGCGACGCGGACCCCATCGTCATCGGCGGCGGCCCGTGCACCGCGAATCCCGAGCCGCTCGCGGACTTCTTCGACGTCTTTCTCATCGGCGACGCGGAGGAGGCTCTCCCCGTTTTTCTCGAGAAGGTCGCGGCTACGAAGCGGCTTGGGCGAAGGGAACGTCTTCTCGCTTTCGCCGCCTGCCCCGGGATCTATGCGCCGTCGCTGTACGACGTCGTCTACGACGGCGACCGGGTCTCGTCGACGACTCCGAACGCGCCTGGCGTGCCCGGGAGGGCGCAGCGCGTCTGGGTGGAGAGGCTCTCGGCCGAGGTCTATCCCGAAAAGCCGATGGTCCCGTCCGTCGACATCGTCCAGGACCGGCTCGGCCTCGAGATCATGCGCGGCTGCACGCAGGGTTGCCGCTTCTGCCAGGCGGGCTACTGGTACCGGCCCGTGCGCGAGCTGGACCCCGCGGACGTCGCGAGGGCAACGAGAACGTTCATCGACGAGGCGGGCTGGAGCGAGGTCGGGCTGCTCTCCCTCTCGTCGGCCGACTACTCGCAGATCGAGCCGCTCGTCGCGTGCCTCGCGCCGGAGCTCGCGAAGACGAAGGTGTCGATCTCGCTCCCGTCGCTCCGGGCTGAGGCCTTCTCGGTCGGCCTCGCGGACGCCGTTTCGGAAGTGCGCAAGTCGGGCTTCACGTTCGCTCCCGAAACCGGCTCGGACCGGCTCCGCCGCGTCATCAACAAGACGTTCACGAACGCCGACATGATCAAGGCGGCCGACGTCGCGTTCTCGCGCGGCTGGGACATGATCAAGGTCTACACGATGATCGGCCTCCCGACGGAGGCCGATCCGGACCTCGACGAGCTCGTGGCCCTCGTGAAGGACATCCTCGCCCAGGGAAAGAAGCACGGCATCCGCCCGACGGTGAACGTCTCCGTCGGTTCGTTCGTGCCGAAGAGCTTCACGCCCTTTCAGTGGTTCGCGTTCGACGGCGTCGAAAGCCTGAACCGCAAGCTCGCCTATTTGAGGGAGAAGTTCCGCGCCGTCCGCGGCGCGAAGATGACCTGGCACGAGCCGAAGGAAGCCGAGATCGAGGCGATGCTCTCGCTCGGCGACCGCCGGATGGGCCGCGCGATTCTCGAGGTCTGGAAGCGCGGCGGACGCTTCGACGCGTGGAGCGAGCACTTCTCGTGGGAGCGCTGGAACGAGGCCCTCGAAGCCGCGGGCGTCCCGAAGAGCCGCTACCTGAGGCAGAAGGACCTCAAGGAGACGCTCCCCTGGGACGTCGTCGACGCCTTCATCCGCAAGCCTTTCCTCGTCGCAGAGTTTACGAAGGCCCTTCGGGAGATGGACACGGACGACTGCAAGTGGGGTCACTGCTACGCGTGCGGGGTGCCGGGCAACGGCGCGGACACCGTCCTCGCCAATCCCCTGCCGGTCGCGGCGGGCGTGCCGGCAGGCGCATCGCCCCCATTGGCATTCGAAGAAAAACCCTCTTCCTCCTTCTCTCTTCCCTCCGCCTATACCGAGAAAGCCAAGGGTGCGGCGTACCGGATGAAGGCGGCGCCGGACCTCCCCCCGCTGCGCGAGCGGCGTGTCGGCGACGGGATCGCGGCGCCGGTGACTACGACCGCGCGCGCGTACCGCTTCACGTTCGAGAAGCTGGGCGACGCACGGTATCTCTCGCACCGGAACACGATGGACGTCCTCGAGCGCGCTCTGCGTGCGTCCGGCGCCCCCGTCCGGTACACCGAGGGATACAACCCGCATCTCCGGATGTCCATGGGACCGGCTCTGCCCCTCGGCCACGAGTCGAGGCACGAGCTCTTCGACGTGGACGTCCTCGACGCGCTCTCAGAGGCGCACGTCGCCGCCGTGAACGCGCGGCTCCCGGGAGGACTCCGTATCACCGCATGCGTCGAGCTGTCGAAGGGCGCGAAATCCCTCGGGCGCACCGCCACGGAGGCGGTCTACTCGTTCACGCTGCCCAACGGCGAGACGCGCGAGGAGCGCCTCGCGCTGACGGGTCAGGCGGCCACGACGCCGAAGAAGTTCCTCGAGAAAGAGTACGGCGTCCCGCCCGAGGGCCAGCACGCCGTGCGCGTGATGCGCCTCGAGACCGTGCTCGCGTCGTAGACTGCCGCGATGCCCTTTGTCGTTCGCTGCCGCGCGACGTTCGAGGCCGCGCACCATCTGGTGGACTACGTCGACGGGCCCGAGCCGGTCCACGGGCACTCCTGGACGATCGAGGTGGCGCTGGCGACGAAGAAGCTCGGGATGTACGACCTGTCCGTCGACTTCGTCCCGACCGAGGCCCTGGTGAAGTCGCTCGCGGGACGCCTCCACAACCGCGACCTCAATGCCGTGCCCCCGTTCGACCGGAAGAACCCGAGCGCCGAGAACGTCGCGCTCTGGGTCGCGGACGAGATCGCCAAGGCCGGAGTCCTCACGGAAGGTGTCCGGCTCGAGGAAGTGACCGTCTGGGAGGGAACCCGCAACAGCGTGACGTATCGGCTGTGATGCCCTGCCCGTAACATGGTCGCCATGCACCTCGTCGCGTTCCACGGCTATCCGCTGGATCACCGGATCTGGAGCCCTCTCGCCGCGCGAGCCGCGGCAGGCAATCTCCGCCCGATCACGTCCGTCTTCGCCCCCGACTTCCGTGGGCGCGGAACGTCCCTCCGCCGGGCGGCGCCCCTGCATACGATGTCGCTCCTCGCCGACGACATGGCCGAGGAGATCTCCCGCAACCTGCCCGAAGGCGAACCGTTCGTCCTCGCGGGCCTCTCGATGGGCGGCTACGTGGCGTTCGAATTCCTTAAGCGGCACGGAGCGCGCGAAGGCGATCGGCTCCGTGGTCTCGCTCTTTTCGATACGAAGGCCTCCGCGGACGACGATGCGGGCCGTGCAAAGCGCAAGGAAGCCATCGAGGCCCTCCGCAAGGACGGGATCGAGGCGGCGCTCTCCGCGATGCTGCCGAAACTGCTCGCGAGGCGCTCGAAGGGAACGCCCGCCGAGGAAACGGCACGCGCGATGATCCTCGAGACGCCGCCCGAGACCGCCATGGCCGACCTCGCAGGCCTCGCCGTGCGCGACGAAGGCTTCGAGGCGCTGTCCGGCTGGGAGAAACCGCTTCTCGTCGTCGTCGGGGACGAGGACGCCATTGCGCCGCCATCCGACGCTGAAGCGATGACCGCCGTCGCGGGCCGCGCCTCGTGGGTGAGCCTCGTGACCGTACCCGGGGCGGGGCACCTCGTGCCGCTCGAGAACCCCGACGAGGCCGCGAACGCCGTCGTGGCGCTCGCAGAGCGCGCTATTTCCCCGAGGCCACGCTGAAGGAGGGCAGAACCGTGAGCGCGGGCGCCGCGGAGCGCGCGGCGGCCGGAACCCCGAGGGGCTCGGGAGAAGGCTCGAACACGGGCAGCGTGGACGGCCGCGGCGCAGGCGCATAGGCCGGAAGAGGGACGCGCTTGCCGTGGGCGTACACGGGATGGCGGCCCTTCTCCTTGTACCACTCGGCGAGCGTGGCACTCTGGAACATCTCCTCGACGATCTTCCTCCAGCCCGCGCCCGTGTTGTAGGCGCAGAACGAGATCTCGCCGAGCTGCGTGCCGTACGGAATGATGCACATCTCCGTGCGGCGAAAGTCGTAGTTGAAGAGGTCCTGGAACCACATGCCGGCCACGAGGAGGACGCGCCAGGGGTAGCGCGCCTTCTTCGCGATCCCCATGCCCCGGCCCGTGTGTCCGTCCATGACCTTGAGCGTCTCCCAGACGCCGAGGTTCTTCGGGACGCCGGTGGGGCGAATGTTGCGCGCGAGGGAGAGCGCGGTCTGGACGACCGTGAGAATGCGGCCGCGCGCCGAATCCGTCACGACCGTCAGGTCGCGCAGGAGGCGGTCCGCGTCGAGGATCTGGGTGATCGGCACGGCGTCGCCCGACTCGGGATGGACGAGCATCATCGTCGCAATGCCGCAGTTCGGGTGGCAGCCGCACTTCAGCGAGCCCCATTGGGCCTCGAGGCCGCCGAGCAGGTCCTTGAGATCGGAGAAGGGGCCCGACGCGGAGAGGGGAAACCAGTCGCGCATCGGCTCGCCGATTCCGGCCTGGTCCTTCACGTCGTGCGCGAGGTGGGCGAGCGTGTAGCGCTGCTTCTTGCGCGTCTCGTCGTCGATTTCCTCGTCGCGGCCCGTGAAGGAAACGGGCTGGAAGGAGACGGCGTTGATCTTGTCGATGTTCCGGATCGCGAACCGGACGATGTCGCCCACCTGGTCGTTGTTGACTGAGTTCACGAGGGTCGTCACGAGCGTGACGTCGACGCCGGCCGCGTGGAGGTTGTCGAGCGCCTGGAGCTTGACGTCGTACAGGTTGCCGACGCCCCGGTGGGTGTTGTGCTCGTTGCCGACTCCGTCGAACTGCAGGTACGCGAGTCTCAGACCCGCTTCGTACGCGGCCTCCGCGAACCCGGGCTCCTGCGCGAAGCGGATCCCGTTCGTCGCGCACTGGACCGAGAAGTAGCCGATCTCCTTCGCATAGCGGGTCGCCTCGAGGAAGAAGGGCGAGATCGTGGGCTCGCCGCCCGAGAACTGCACGGAAAGCTGGCGCCGGGGCTTGATCGAGACCGCGTTGTCGAGGATCTCCTTGATGTCCGCGAAGGAAAGCTCGTGGACGTAACCGACCTGGTTCGCGTCCATGAAGCACGGGTTGCACATCATGTTGCAGCGGTTCGTGAGGTCGACCGTGAGGACGGCCCCACGGCCGTATTTGATCGAAGCGGAGCCGTGGTCGTGAAGGGCGTCCTTGCCGATCTTCACGTCGCGCCCGAAGAAATTCTCCTCGAGCCGGCCGAAGAACCGGGCGTCGCTCGCCATGAGGTCCTCGAACGTGCCGTGCTTCGGGCACGTCTTGACCATCCAGATCTCGTTCCCGCGAAGGACGATGTCCGCGGGAATCTCTCCCGGACGTCCGTCCACGAGCTCGCGAAGCTCGCGCGTGCCGCCGACGATCGCGTCGCGGACCTCCCGCGTGCACGTCGGGCAGAGCGAGTCCGTGCGGCGCGGGTAGCCGAGCGGAGGTTTCGTGCGCTGATGGCTCTTCGGGAGCGGTTCGGGAGCCCATGCCGGATGAAACGCGCGCGCGGGAATGCGGCGGTTCACGGCCTGGAAGGCTTTCCAGGCGACGTTCGCCGTCGACCGGACCGCCTCGTAGAACAGCTCGCGCATCGATCTCCTCCCGGATTGGATCGTCGCGCCGCACCCCCCGGTTTGGCTCTCGTCGCGACGGCTGTGTGAAGCCGGAACTTTACCACGCGTTCTCACGATACCCGGCCCGCCGCGTCGAGAATGAGTCCCTTTCCAGGCAGTTCGGGGGGGCCGTAAAGGCGCTCGACGCGTCGGAGGGCGGCTTTTCCGACGGCGCGCACGGCCCCGTAATTCAGGGCGGCTCCGGCGGCCGCGCCGAGGAGAGGGACGAGATGCGAGACCTCGCGTCCGGCGAACCGCGCGAGCAGGCGAGCAGCGATCTCCTCGGCTGCGCGAGTCGTGAGGCGGCGCCCCACGTTGATGCCCGCGCCGGCCGCGAGTCCGGCGAGCACCTCCAGAGCGCGTTCCTTCGGTTCCATCGGAGCGCCGTAGAGGATGTGGAGGGACACGATGAGGCGGCTCTGCAGGATGAGGAGCGCGGTCAGCTCGGGGGCGGCCGTGGCGAGCGCGGCCCACCCGGGCGGCAGCCCCGCGACCCCGCCGAGGACCGCGGCGCGTCGCGCCGCCCTCGCCACGAGGCGCTCGCCCTTCTCTCGCGTCGTCGCCTCCGGATGCCTCGACGTGAGCTCGCGAACGTCGCTCCGGAGGCGGTCGACGTCGAGGTCGGTCGTGGCCTTCTCGACCAGCTTCAGAAAGGTCTCGGCCAGCATCCCGGGGTCTATCATCGGCGCGGCCGGTGCCGCTGACAAGGACCGTCCGGATGCTCCAAGGAGGACACACGGAATGTCGATCCGAGCGCCAGCTTTCCGGGCGGTCCGCGCGGCCTTCGCGGCTCTTCTCGTCCTGACGTCCGCTTCGGGCCTCGCCGCGGCCGCGAAACCGAAGGCGAAGAAGAAAGCCCCGGCCAGGGCCGTCGTGCACGACTACGCTCATGCCGTGGCCATCCTCCACACCGAGCGCGGCGACGTGACGATCCGCTTTTTCTACGACCGCGCCCCGAATCACGTGAAGAATTTCATCGATCTCGCGGCCTCGGGTTTCTACGACGGCACGCTCTTCCACCGCGTCATCCCCGGCTTCGTCCTGCAGGGCGGCGATCCGCTGACGAAGGACCCGAAGAACGCGTTCGTCTGGGGGAACGCCGGCAAGACCGACGCGAAAGGCAACCCGGTCACGCTGAAGCCGGAGTTCAACGAGACCTCCCACAAACGAGGCATCGTCTCGATGGCCCGGTCCTCGGCGCCCGATTCCGCCTCTTCCCAGTTCTTCATCGTCCTCAAGGACTATCCCTCTCTCGACCACCAGTACACGGCGTTCGGCGAGGTCGTGAAGGGCATGGACGTCGTCGACCGTATCGTGGCCGAGTCGAATCCGGACCCGGCGAACGCCAATCTCGGCAGGCCGCGCGCCTATCAGAAGCTGACGAAGGTCGACATCGTCGAGGAGAGTGCGGTTCCGGCCGCGACACCGGCGCCGGCGAAGAAAAAGGGGTGAAGGACCGCCCGGAGGCTGAGGCGGTCCGGCGTCTCGGATGCGCGCGCGAGCGCTTCGGCCTCGCCGGTGCTCCACCGCCCGTGCCCCTCGCCGGGGACATCGGCGCCCGCCGTTACTTCCGGCAAACGACGGCCGGCCACGCTTCGACTCTCCTCGTTGTCTATCCACAGCCGGCGTCGGCCGCGCAGGCGAACTGGGCCTCGGTCGGCGCGGCGCTCGCGTCCGCCGGCGTGCGTGTGCCCGCGCTTCACGCGGACGCCCCGGACCTCGGCGTGGCGCTCATCGAGGATCTCGGGGACCGCGACCTTGCGATCGACCTCGCCGAGGCGCCCGTCGAGGACCGATCGCGCCTCCTCGACGAGGCCGAGGACCTGCTCCTCTCGGTGCGCACGGTCTCGCGGGAGGTCGCGGCGCGCAATCCGGCCTTCGATGCCGCGTTCTTCGCCGCTGAGCTCGACCACACCCGCCACTGGGCGCTCGAGAAGGGAGGCCGCGAGCCTCTCGGCGCATCGCGTGCCGCCGACTGGCAGGAGCTCGCCCGAGACCTCGCCCGCGCGGCGGCCGATCCCCGTGCCACCGGGGACCCCGTCCCGACGCACCGCGATTACCACGCGAACAACCTCATGCGCGCCCCGGACGGCCGGCTCGCCGCGATCGACTTTCAGGATCTGCGCTTCGGGCCCCCGGACTACGACCCGGTTTCACTGCGCTTCGAAAGGGCCGCCGAAGCCGTGGCGTGCGACGCCGCGGCGTATTCGGAGCCGGTCCTCCTGCAGAGAGCCTGGAAGGTCCTCGGGACGTTCGAGAAGATGATGCTCATGGGCAGGCCGTTCTATCGCCCTCACCGCGAGGCGGCGCGCCGCGTCATCCGCCGCCACACGGGGCCGGGCGGCCCTTTCGCTCCTCTTCTCGCCTTCCTCTGAGCGGAAGCGTGGGGAGTATGATCCCCCCGGCAGGAGGATCTCGTGCCGAATCTCGGACTTCCCGAACTTCTCGTCATCCTCGTGATCGTCGTCCTCATCTTCGGGGCCGGCAAGATCCCGCAGCTCGGCAAGGGCCTCGGCGAAGGCATCAAGAACTTCAAGGATTCGATGCGCGAGGGCCAGTCCGGCGATTCGAAGGACGCCCCCAAGAACGACGGAGCCAACAAGCCGAAGTAGGCAGGCCCGTCGCCCGCTGGACCGGCTTCGGGACGGACAGACCTCGAGGTCTGCGCATGAACACGCTCAAGATCATCTTCCTCATGACGTTCATGACCGTCCTCCTCGTGGGTGTCGGCCAGCTCGTGGGCGGTCCCCGGGGAGCGGTTCTCGCTCTCGTCATCGCGGGGGGCATGAACCTCTTCGCGTACTTCTTCTCGGACCGGATGGTGCTGGCCTCGACCGGAGCCCGTCTCGTCACCGAAGCCGAGGCTCCCGAGCTGCACGGGGTCGTCCGTTCGCTCGCGACGAAGGCGGGCGTCCCGATGCCACGCGTCGCGATCATTCCCGGAGAAGCGCCGAACGCTTTCGCGACGGGGCGCGATCCCGAGCACGCCGTCGTGGCGGCCACGGAAGGGCTCCTCAAGCTCGTCGACAGGGACGAGCTCGAAGGGGTTCTCGGGCACGAGCTCGGGCACGTCCTGAACCGCGACATCCTGCTCGGCGCGATCGCCGCGACGCTCGCCGGCGCCCTGACCTACCTCTCCCAGATGGCCATGTGGGGCGGGATGCGCCGCGACGACCGGGAGGAAGGCGGCTCGAACCCGCTCGCCTCGTTCCTCGCGATCCTCCTCGCCCCGATCGCGGCCGCGATCGTCCAGGCGATGATCTCGCGCCAGGCCGAGTTCCGGGCCGACGAGACGGGTGCCCGCCTGTGCGGCCGGCCCCTCGAGCTCGCCTCGGCGCTCGTGAAGCTCGAAGGCTCCGCCCACCGCACCGAGCTTCAGGCGTCTCCGTCCTCCTCGCATCTGTTCATCGTGAACCCGTTTCCGGGAGGCCTCGCGCGACTGTTCTCGACCCATCCGCCGACGGCGGAGCGCGTCGCGCGCCTCGAGGCCATGGCACACGGGGGAATGACCCCCGGCTAGGACGCCGTCCGGGTAAACGCTCTAGCTGTTGTCGCGGCCGCGAAGCGGCGGCTTCACCTTCAGGAGCGAGATCTTCGCCCGCAGCGTGTTGCGGTGAATGCCCAGGGATTTCGCCGCGCGTCCCATGTTGCCGGAAGCGCGCGTCACGGCCGCCGCCACGTATTTTTTCTCGAATTCCTTCTTCGCGGCCTCGAGAGGAATGCCCTTTGAAACCAGCTCGTCGATGATGCGTTGCAGCTGCCCGTCGATCGTCACAGACACGTCTCCTCCCACACACCGCACGAACGCTCGCCGATTGGGGGAGAGAAAGCTATCACGGGAATTTCATCCCGCAACAGGTTTTTGAGGCGTGTTTTTCCTACTTGAGCTCGACGGTGTCGCCGACGTAGATCGTGTCGGACATGAGGGTGATGATGGCGACCGAGGTCTGGGCTCTCGTCGTCAGGATCGAGGCCTCGCCGAGGATGGTCCTTACGCCTTCCGCGCGGGTTGACGGCCGGTAGACGGTGAGGAAGTCCCCGGGATTCAGGCCGTCGGCTTCGCCGAGGTCCAGGTAGACGATCGACTCGGCCCCGACGGGAGTCACGGCGCCCCCGGTCTCGACGATGTGGCCGAGCACCTTTCCGTTCGGGGTGTCGCACATCGTCGCCACCTGTGACCGGCGTACGAGCGGCACCGGTACGGGCTCGAAGGGAAGTATGAAATCGCCGATCTGCGTGTCGGCGCACCCGTAGGAGATCTCGGCAATCGAGGATCGCTCCTGCGCGCAGATGACGCGCAGTCGGCTGGGAGTCAGATAGATGCGGCCGACGACGTCGATGTCCGAGCCCCACTTGTTTACGAGCTGCTGCGGCCGGACGATCGTGAATTCCATTCCCGCCCTGACGCCGTCCCGCTCTCCGATGTCGATGTAGACGATGTCGCCCTGCATGAAGATCGACTGATTCTTCTCTTTTTCGGCGCTCACGACTGCTCCCGGAAAGACTTCGGCCGGCTCCCCGAGAAAGCCCGAGCAGTACACGTCCGACTCGACGCCGATCGGAATCGGCCCCGTCACGATTTGAGGCGGCCTCACGATCTTCTCGAGCCGGGACTCGCTGGCGGCAGCCGGCCCCTGGCTCAGCGTGCGCGGCTCGTCTGCCCGAAGAGCGGGCGTGGCGGCGAGAAGGATGCCCGCCGTGAGAGCAGCCAGAGGATGACGCATGACGACCTCCTGCTCGAAAACGGTGCCCAAGGGACAGCAGAACCGAGAGAGAACGCGAGGCAGAGGCGCCCTAAGTTACCTCATCGAAAGCGGTTGCGTCAAATCCAGCCCTTTTCGGGAAGCCGGTCAGCGGCCTGCCGCCCGAACCGGAGCCGCCGCCCCCGCCGCCGGCGCGGGCAGCTTCCTGACGAGCGGGCTCGCAGGATAGTCGCGCACGAGGCGCTCCCAGAGCGTTCGCGCTTCGTCCTTGTTGCCCATCTTCGTCTCGAGAATCCCCGCCTCGTAGAGGACCTTGTCGAGGCCGGCGTACTCGGGGTACGCGGTGAGGATCGTGTCCATCCGGCCTTTCGCCGCCCGCCACGCCTTGCGCCTCAGGTAGAAGTGACCCACGAGGTACTCGTGCTCGGCGAGGAGGCCCCGCATGGCGCCGAGGCGCGCACGGGCCTCCGTGGCGTAGGGCGAGTCTGGAAAGTTGATGGCGAGCTCCCGGTAGGACGTCGCGGCGAGGCGTGTGTTGCCCTGCTCGCGGTCCGGGCGTTCCGCCTGCCGATCCGAGCACTGGGCGAGGCGGAAGAGGGCGTAGTCGGACCTCGGGTGAGACGGATAGCGATTCCGGAAATCCTTGTACCTCACGCCCGCCTCGAGGTAACCGAGTTGCGTCTTCTCGTCGAAGTACGAGTCGGCGAGGCGGAGAGCGGCCTGCCGTCCGATCGGATCGTTGGCGTAGTTCTCGGCCACGAAACGCAGGTACTGGCGGCCGGTCTCGTACTTCTTCTTCTTCACGAGCGCTTCGCCCCGCGCGTACGCCTCTTCCTTCGGCATCGTCAGGAGCTCTCGTGTCAGCTTTGCGGCGTCGTTCCCCGTGCTGCAGCCGAACAGGGCGAGGCCTGCGCCGAACACTGCGGCGGCGGGGAGTCGGAGAGGCGCTCGTCTCGACATGAGCTTCGGAGGATGCACGTACTTCCTCGACCTTTCAAGCACGCAACGTACCGGCCGATCCGGCCGCTTCCCGGAGGCGTCTGATCGATCCCGGCACGTCGCCGGCCGAGAAGACGGACGCCCCCGCGACGAAATGGCGCGCTCCGGCGCGAACGAGGTCGCCGATGTTGCCGGGGCCGACGCCGCCGTCCACCGCGATGGTCGCCCGCGAACCCGAGCTCCGGATCATCTCCGACAGCCGCGCCACACGGTCGAGCGAGCCCTCGATGAAGGCCTGCCCTCCCCATCCGGGGTTGACCGTCATCAGGAGGACGAAGTCGACGAACAGAAGGGCCTCGTCGAGGAACGCGAGCGCGGTGCCCGGGTTGATCGCGGCGCCCGGGCTCACGCCGCGCCCGCGCGCGTGCTGGGCGAAGCGGTGGAGATGCGGCTCCGCCTCGACGTGCACGGCCACGCGCGACGCGCCCGCGTCGAGGTACTGGTCGAGCGTCGAGAGCGGCTCTTCGATCATGAGGTGGACGTCGAAAGGAACGCGCGTCACCTTCCGGAGCGCGTTCAGCACGATCGGCCCGACCGTCAGATTCGGGACGAAGTGCCCGTCCATGACGTCGAAGTGGATCCAGTCGGCGCCGCCCTCCTCGCATGCGAGCGCGGCCTCGCCGAGCCGCGAGAAATCAGCCGACAGGAGCGACGGCGCGAGGGCGACGCTCATGTCCCTCCCTCGGGCGAGGCGATCACGAAGGACAGGGCATCGCGCCGCGTGACCGGCGAGCCGGCGAGCGGGAACTGCCTGAGGATCGTGCCCGTGAGGGCGCCCTCGTAAGACTGGCTCTTGACGCCCCCGATGCGGAACCCCCGCTCCTCGAAGGCCGTCCGCACGCGCTCGAAGTCGCGGCCGATGAGGTCCGGCATCACCCAGGCGACGTCGGGCATGCCGCGATTCACGAGCAGGTCGACCGGCGAATCGGGCGGGGTGATCGATCCGGGCGCGATTCCCTGGGAGACGACTCCGGGCGGGCCCGGCAGCCGGATGGAGGCGACCGCGGCCTCCTTGAGGCCCGCTTTCGCGACGGTGAGCGCCGCGGCGCGCGCCGAGAGGCCTGTCAGATCAGGCATCCGGACGGCGCGGGGACCAAGCGAGAGGGCGAGACGAATGGTCTGTCCGCCTTTGACTGCGGTGTCCGCGGCCGGGGTCTGGCTTCGCACGCGATGCGCGGCGATCGTGTCGTCGAATCCCTCTTGCGCGGGGTCCACCTTCACCTCGAGGCCGCGTTCGGCCGCAACGGTGGCCGCTTCCTCGGCGGTGAGGTTCGCGAAGTTCGGCACCTTCAGCGACTTTCCCGCCACGAAGCGCGTGAAAGACACCCAGGTCGCCGCCGCGAGCACAGCGGCCAGCAACATCGCGTAGAACACTCTTCCGAACACGCCTCCCATGGCAAATCGACTTTAGCAGGCTCGGTGCCGGCGGCCTTGACTCGCCCGGCTGAGACCGTGAGACTGCCCTCCCCATGGCGAATACCCGCCCTCCCACCGAAGGCGAGTCCCACCCCGCACTACCCCTGGCGCGGGCGGACCTCCACCTGCACACGAACGCGTCCATATTCAAGTACTTCCGGGTCGCGAACACACGCGACTCGTACAACGATCCCGACGAAACGTACCGCCTCGCGAAAAGCCGCGGCATGGACTTCGTGACGTTCACGGACCACGACACCGTGGACGGCTGCCTGAAGTTCCAGGACCGCCATCCGGACTACGTCGATTTCTTCGTTTCGGCCGAGATCGAGACGTTCTTCCCGCGCACGGGCCATCGCATCCACGTGAACGTCTTCGACCTCTCTCTCACGCAGTGGAAGGTCATCGACCGGAAGCGGCGCAACATCTTCGACCTCGTCGAGTACCTGAGGAGCGAAGGACTTCTCTATTCGGCGAACCATCTTTTCCAGTCGTACCGCATGAGGCAGGCCCCGGAGGATTTCTTCACGACGATGCTCGAGCTTTTCGACGTCTTCGAGGTGAAGAACGGCTCGATGGCCTACCAGCACAACGCGCTCGTCGAGGACCTTCTCACCGCGGCGAAGGAAAAGCGCGGCTCGCTCGCGCTCGTGGGCGGATCGGACGCCCACACGTATCCGCCCGTCGCGTCCGTCTTCACGATGGCGCCGGGGGCGACGTGGCGGGAGTTCCTGTCCTCGGTGCGCGCGGGCGAGTGCCTTTCATGGGGCGTCGAAATGGGCTTCACGAAGGTCCTCGGCGACGTCTACGAGCTGCTCGGCAAGTACTACCGCACGGTCGTGGACTTCCGGAACCCCGCGTACACGCCGACCGAGAAGGCGCGCCACTTCCTCCTCGCGCTCGCCTCCGTGCCGTTCAACGTCGCGGGCGCCCCCATCGCCGTCTACTCCCTCAACTATGCCAAGCAGATCGCTCTGTCACGGAGGCTCAAAGCGCGCTTCGAGCGAAGGGGACGGCCGGGAAGCTGAGCGCGGCGCTCAGATCGCTTCCGGCGCCGATTCCTTGTTCGCGTACTTCGTCGCGACGTAGTCGTCGACGAGCTTCCGGAAAGCTTCCGACAGCTCCTCGTGCGTGCCCTTGAGCGTCGTGAACTTCTGGCCGTCGATGTAGACGGGGCAGCTCGGCGCTTCGCCCGTGCCCGGGAGCGAGATGCCGATGTTCGCGGCCTTCGACTCGCCGGGGCCGTTCACGATGCAGCCCATGACCGCGAGCGTCATCGTCTCGACGCCTTCGTAGCGCGTCTTCCACGCAGGCATCTGTTCGCGGACGTAGCTCTGAATCCGCTCGGCCAGCTCCTGGAATCCCGTGGACGTCGTGCGGCCGCAGCCGGGACAGGCCGTGACGGACGGCGCGAAGCTCCGGAGGCCGAGCGACTGGAGGAGCTCGCACGCGGCGTACACCTCCTCGCGCCGGTCGCCGCCCGGCCGGGGGGTGAGCGAGACGCGGATCGTGTCTCCGATTCCCTCGTTCAGAAGAACGCCCATCGCGGCCGACGACCACACGAGCCCCTTCGTCCCCATGCCGGCCTCCGTGAGGCCGAGGTGCAGCGGCTGGTCGGTCCTCGCCGCGAGCTCGCGGTAGACCGCGATGAGGTCGTTCGGGCGCGAGACCTTGCACGAGATGATGATCTGGTCCTTCTTCATGCCCGTCTCGAGCGCGAGCTCCGTGGACTCGAGCGCCGAAAGGACCATGCACTCGTTCACGATCTCCTCGGACGAGCGGCCGAGATCGAGGTCCGTGTTCTCCTGCATCTTTCGCATGACGAGCTCCTGGTTCAGGGAGCCGCCGTTCACTCCGATGCGCACGGGCCGGCCGAGGTCGCGCGCGACGGAGCAGATCGTCGCGAATTGCTCGTCGCGCCTCTTCCCCGTGCCCACGTTCCCGGGGTTGATCCGGTACTTGTCGAGCGCTTTCGCCATCCCCGGGTACTTCGTGAGGAGGAGGTGGCCGTTGTAATGGAAGTCTCCGATGAGGGGCGCGTCGCAGCCCGCCTCGAGAAGGCGCTTCTTGATCTCGGGGACGGCCCGCGCAGCCTCGTCGACGTTCACCGTGACGCGGACGAGCTCGGAACCCGCCTCCGCGAGCTCGAGCGCCTGCCGGACCGTCGAGAGGACGTCGGCCGTGTCCGTGTTCGACATGGACTGCACGACGATGGGCGCGCCGCCCCCGACCTGCACCTTCCCCACCCGCACGCCGACGGTCGCATTGCGCGGGCGGATCGGGCGGATCGTCCCCTGGGCCATCAGAAGCTGACGTTCTTCAGGACGTCGAAGTAAAGGACCGTCACCATGACGAGGACCAGGAAGACGAAGCCTGCCTGCAGGAGCCGCTCCTTCACCTTGAGCGAGAAGTCCCGCCGCGCGACGGCCTCGAGGAGCGTGACGAAGATCTGGCCGCCGTCGAGGAGCGGGATCGGCAGGAGATTCAGGATTCCGAGCTGGAGCGACAGAATGCCCATCAGCAGGACGAGCGCCGACGGCCCCGAACGCGCCGCCTCACCCGAGAATTTCGCGATGTCGATCGGGCCGGAAAACTGGCGCATGGAGCCTGTCCCGCGAAACAGGCGGCCGACGATCTGACCCGTCACCTGCACCTGCCGGACGTTCTCGCGCCAGGAGGCCGCGAACGCATCCGGGAGCGAAAAGCGGCGGAGAATCGTCTCTTCCCTCGGCGCAAAGCCGATGCGCCAGTTCTCGCCTTCCTTCACGGGAACCACGTTCAGCGTCTTGGTCTCGCCGTTCCGCGACACGACCATCTCGATGGGCCTGGGCCCGTCCTTGTCGAACGTCGACGCCGCCTCGCGAATGAAGCGCACGACCTCGAAATAGAGGACGACCGGCTTGCCGCCGACGGAGACGATGCGGTCGCCGACTTGAAGGCCGGCCTTCGCGCCGGGGTAGCCGGCCACGACCCGGGCGACGACGGCCGGGATGTAGGGGTTCAGCCCCGTGTAGCCGATGTCGTATTTCGAGCGCGACTCGGGCGTGAGCAGGAGCGTGAGCGGCTTTCCGTCGCGCTGGATACCGACCGTGAGCTCCTCACGCGGGGCGAGACCGGTCTCGAGCTCGACCTCCTCCCACGTCTTCACGGGTTTGCCCGAGATCGTCGCGATGCGGTCGCCCTCGCGGATGCCTGCCTTCTCGGCCGGACTCCCGTGGTCGACGACCTTCACGACGGGGGCCTCGCCCTTGTATTTCGCGACCTCGACGCCGATGAGGAACGCGAGCGCGGTGAGGAGAAACGCGAGGACGAGGTTCACGCCCGGACCGGCGAAGAGGATGAGGAGGCGCTGGAAGCGGGTCCCGGGCTGCGTCACGGACGCTTCGGCCGTACCGTGCACGACGTCGCTCTCGTCGGGGCCGAGGCCCACGACCTTCACGTAGCCGCCGAGCGGGATCAGCGACACCCGGTAGTCGGTCTCGTTCTTCTTCCAGCCGAAGAGTCTCTTTCCGAATCCGAGCGAGAAGATCTCGACCGGGAACTTGAAAAGCTTCGCGATGAGGAAGTGGCCGCCCTCGTGAAACACGATCAGGAACGAGAGGACGAAGATCAGGGCGAGAATGTTGGTCGGAATGGTCATGAGGCCTCGGGGGTTTTACGAGGGATAAGCGCGGGCGACTGCCCCGCGCGGGCTGGTTTCGAGCAGGGGGAGAAGGGAGGCGGCCTCGCGCCGAGCCCACGCGTCGGCCCCGAGGGCGTCCGCGACGGACTCCACGCGCACGACGCGATGTCTGCCGAGGATGCGCGCGACCATCTCGACGATCGCGGCATACGGGATGCGCCGGTCGAGGAACGCCTGGACCGCGACCTCGTTCGCGGCGTTCAGGACCGCCGGAGCCGAGCCGCCGGTCTCGAGCGCGGCGTACGCGAGCCCGACGGCGGGATAGCGCGTCGGGTCGAGCGGGAAGAACTCGAGCCTTCCGAGCGACAGGAGATCGAGCCCCTTGAGCGGCGTCGCAACGCGATCGGGATACGTCAGCGCATAGAGGATCGGGAAGCGCATGTCGTTCGGCGACATCTGCGCGAGAACCGAGCCATCCACGTACTCGACCATCGAGTGCACGATGGACTGCGGGTGGATGACGACTTCGATCTTCTTGCCCGGCACCCCGAAGAGCCAGCGGGCCTCGATGACCTCGAGACCCTTGTTCATCATCGTGGCCGAGTCGATCGTGATCTTCGGGCCCATCTTCCAGGTCGGGTGCTGAAGCGCGTCGTCCACGGTGATCGCGCCGAACGTGGCGAAGTCGCGGGTGCGGAACGGCCCGCCGGACGCCGTGAGAACGAGTCGTTTCACTTCCCCGGGGGCCCCCGCGCGAAGCGCCTGGTGGAGCGCGCAGTGTTCGGAATCCACGGGGAGGACCCTGGCGCCGGAGGCGCGCGCCGCCGCCATGAGCGGCTCGCCCGCCACGACGAGGGTCTCCTTGTTCGCGAGGGCGAGCGTCTTGCCGAGCCTGGCGGCCTCGTACGCGGGCGCGAGGCCGATGGACCCGACGATGCCGCCGAGAACGACGTCCGCCTCCGGAATCGTCGCGACGTCGACGAGGCCCTGGGGCCCGAAGCCCACGGAAAGGCCGGGGAATTCCTGCCTCAGGCGCGCAGCGTCCTCGCGCGTCTTCACCGAGACGACCTTCGGGCGGTGCGCGGCGATCGCCGGCAGGAGCTTTTCCAGGTTCGAGCCGGCGGACATCGAGACGATCTCGAAGCGATCCGGAAAGTGCGCGACGACCGACAGGGCCGAGTCGCCGATGGAGCCCGTCGCGCCGAGGAGGGCGATGCGCTTTTTCATCGCGGCAGGGACTCCGGCAGGACCGTGACGAGGAGAAGCGCCACCGGCGAGACGTAGAGAAGCGAATCGAGCCGGTCGAGGAGCCCTCCGTGGCCGGGCAGAATCCCGCCGGAGTCCTTCACGGCGCAGCTTCTCTTGAACGTGGATTCGAGGAGATCCCCGACGACGGCGAGGCCCGCGATGAGAAGACCCGCTGCCGCGCCGAAGGCGGCGGAGCGACCGTCCCCGAGAAGGAAGGAGATTCCGAGGCCGACCACCGCGCCCCCTGCGAGCTGCCCGAAGAGCCCCTCGACGGTCTTCTTGGGGCTCACGACCGGAGCGAGCTTTCTTCGGCCCCACTTTCGGCCCACGTAAAACGCAGCCGAGTCGCTCGCCCAGACGGTTGCGAGGACGAAGAACACCGGTTTCCACCCGTGGGCCCGGAGACCCACCATCGCGCCCGCCCCGAGCGCGAGGTAGAGAGTCGCGAAGACGGACGACGCGGACGATGCGAGGAGCACCGCCTCGCGCGGCGACGCGAACATGACGAGCGTCGGCAGCGCGAAAAGCGCGACGCCGGCGAGGATCACGAGCATGACCACGGAGGCCAGGTACGCGGCCGCGACGAGCGCGAGGAAGAGGCCGACTCCCGCGAACTTCGGCACGATCCATCCCGCGGCCTCGATGAGCCGGTAGAACTCGAGGAGCGCCAGCGTCGACGCCGCGGCCACGAGCAGGGCCCAGGCCCAGAGCGGAGCCGCCACGAGCACCGCGAGGACCGCGGGGATGAGGACCGCGGCCGTGAGCTCCCTCTGGAATCTCATCGCGACGCGGCCGCCGGATGCGCCGCCGGCGCCGCGACCTCGTCTCGCCTCTCTTCCGCTTCCGAGACGCCGCCGTACCGGCGTTCGCGCTTCTGGTACTCGGCGAGCGCCTCGAGGAAGTGTCCGGTCCTGAAGTCGGGCCAGAGCACCGGCGTCACGTAGATCTCTGCGTACGCGATCTGCCAGAGCAGGTAGTTCGAGATCCGCATCTCACCGCTCGTGCGGATGAGGAGATCCGGGTCGGGCAGCCCGGCCGTGTAGAGCTCCCCTTCGATCGCGGCCTCGTCGATGTCCTCCGGACGCAGAACGCCGGCCTTCACCTTCTTCGCGAGCGCGCGCATCGCGTCGGCGAGCTCGGCGCGGCCCGAGTAGTTGAGGGCGATGTTGAAGATCATGCCCTTTCCGTGCGCGGTCGCGGCGAGCGCGTGCCCGAGCTCACGCTGAACGGAGGGGTCGAGGCCGTCCATGCGTCCCACGACGCGGAAGACGATGTCGTTGTCGAGGAGCGTCTTCAGCTCACGCCTCACGTACTCCTTCAGGAGCGCCATGAGCGTCGCGACCTCGAGGCGGGGGCGCTTCCAGTTCTCCACCGAGAACGCGTAGAGCGTCAGCGCCGTGAGCTCGAGGCGCGCGGCCGTCTCGACCGTCGCGCGCACGGAATCGATCCCGGCGCGATGGCCTTCGACGCGCGGGAGCCGGCGCTGGCGCGCCCAACGCCCGTTGCCGTCCATGATGACGGCCACGTGCCGCGGCAGGCGGCCGAGGTCGAGCGCGTCGAGGAGCGTCCGGTCGGGCGTGCCCGGCGCGGCAATGGAATCCTTGTCGATCATTGGCATCGGGGGCGAAACACGCCCCCGGAGCGTGCATTCTATCCCGACGAAACGGGCGCGACCGACGCGGCCGCGAAGTTCCCGGGAAGCGTCTCCGGAGGATACAAAACCCTCGCGAGCGTGAGGCCTCGCGCCTCGGCGGTCGGCCCTGGTCTCGCGAGGGCGTCCTCGGGACGAATGCGGCCGCGGCCCGCGTCGCGGAGGGTCCCGACGAGCCGGCGCGCCATTCCGCGGAGGAACCCGTCCCCGGCCGCCGTGATGAGGAGAAGAGAACCCTCCTCTTGAACGTCCAGCCGCGCGAGCGTGCGCACGGTCGTTCGCGGATCGGAGCCCGTGAGAGAGAACGGAGCGAAATCGCGCCGCCCGACGAGGGTCGTCGCGGCGGCACGCATCGCCGGCACGTCGAGCGGCTCGGAGGCGAGCGCCTCGATGAGGCCGCGATGGGGGTGGAGAAGCTCGCCGCGCCGCAGGCGGTAGACGTAGATCTTGCCGACCGCCGAGCGGCGAGCGTGGAAGTCGGGGGGCGCCTCGGATACTCCGAAAACCCGCACGTCTTCCGGTAACTTCGAGTTCAGGCCACGCCGTATTCCTTCGAATGGAATAGAGGGCGCGCCCGGAGGGAGGTCGACGTGCGCGACTTGACCGTCCGCATGGACGCCGGAGTCTGTTCGCCCCGCACCATGTACCCGAATTTCCCCTCCAAATATCTCCTTCAAGGAAAATTCCAAAACGCCCTGGATCGTGCGAACTGCGGCCCCGTCGGCGCGGGGCGCCTGCACCTGCCAGCCTTCGAAGAAACTTCCCAGGTACGCCAGCTCGAGCTTCAACCTCACGACGGCGATTATGGCCGCGCCCCGCGCGACCCCCGCGCTATCGTCGGCCCGATGGCCGACGCCCCGGCGCTCGTCGTCACCGAGATCTTCCGCAGCCTCCAAGGCGAGTCCACGTTCGCGGGCCTCCCCTGCACGTTCGTGCGCCTGACGGGCTGCGGCCTGCGCTGCGTCTGGTGCGACAGCGCTTACGCGTTTCAGGGCGGGAAGACCATGCGGCTGGACGAGGTCCTCGCGGAGCTCGAGCGCCTGGGCGCGCCTCTCGTGGAGCTCACGGGAGGAGAGCCGCTCGAGCAGGAAGGGTTCTATCCGCTCGCCGCCGCGCTCTGCGACCTGGGATACACCGTGCTCGTCGAAACGGGAGGGCACGTCCCGCTCGGCCGCGTCGACCCGCGCGTCCTCAAGATCGTCGACGTGAAGTGTCCCGGCTCGGGTATGGAGTCGCGCAACGACGTCGGGAACCTGAAACTCCTCGGCCCGAGAGACGAGATCAAGTTCGTCGTCAAGAACCGCGAAGACTTCGATTGGGCGATCGCTTTCGTCGAGGCGCACGGCCTCGACGAGAGGCTCACCGTTCTCATTTCGCCGGTCTTCGAGGGCGCGACGAGCGCGATCGCGCCCCAGGTCGCCGAGTGGGTGCGTGACTCGAAGAGAAAGCTGCGCCTGAACCTGCAGGTGCACAAGCTGCTCTGGGGAGATGTTCCGGGGAGATGAAAGAGATGTCGATACCCCGCGCACCTGCGAAGGGTAAACCGTCCTGTGTCCTTCTTCTTTCCGGCGGCCTCGACTCCTCGACGTGCCTCGCGCTCGTCTCCCGCTGGAACTGGAAGGTCCACGCCCTCTCCTTCGACTACGGTCAGCGCCACCGCATCGAGCTGCGCGCGGCGCGCGCGCTCGCGCGGAAGTACCGCGTCGCGTCGCATCGCGTCATCGCGATCCCGTCTCTCGGCGCGCTCGGCGGGTCCGCGCTGACCGACCGCTCGATTCGCGTCCCGAAGAGGGCGCTCGGAAGGGCTCACATCCCCGTCACGTACGTCCCCGCCCGCAACGCGCTTTTTCTCGCATTCGCGCTCGGCGTCGCCGAGTCGAGCGGCGCGACCGAGATCGTCATCGGCGCGAACGCCCTCGACTATTCCGGCTACCCCGACTGCCGTCCTCGATTCCTGAGGGCGTTCGAGCGCGTCGCGAAGCTCGGCACGAAGGCCGGTGTCGAGGGCCGGAGCTTTTCGATCCAGGCGCCTCTTCTTCGGATGTCGAAGGCGGACATCGTCCGTCTCGCGCTCGCTCTCGGGCTCGACACGCGCCTCACGACCTCCTGCTACGACCCGGGAAGGAACGGCCGGGCTTGCGGGAGCTGCGACTCCTGCCTGCTCCGGGCCAAGGGATTCGCGGAGGCTGGATTCGTCGACCCTCGTCGATAGAGAGCTCAAGAAGAAGACTAAACCATTATTATCTAATAAATTGTGATAACTAATAGAATCTATATATGTTACTATCAAGTATTCCTTGACAAGATCATAAGCAGATTCTATATTTACCGTGATGAATATCGAGCGGTTTACCCACAAGGCCCAGGAAGCCCTCCAGAAGACGGCTCAGGCTGCGCGCACCGAGGGCCATCCTGAAGCCACACCCGAGCACCTCACGCAGGCCCTGCTCCTTCAGGACGAAGGCGTCGTGCCCGCGCTCCTCGAGCGCGTCGGCGTCGCTCCGGGGCTGGCGCTCCAGGACGTCGAGAAGGAGCTCGCGAAGCTGCCAAAGGTGCAGGGCGAGGGGGTGGAGCCGCGCTTCTCGCCCGCGCTCGTGAAGCTGACCGACCTCGCCGAGAAGATCGCGGGAGAGTTCAAGGACGACTACATCGCGAGCGAGCACCTCTTTCTCGCCCTCTTGCGTGACGGGAAGTCGAGGGCCGCCACCGCTCTCCTCGCGCGGGGTCTTTCAGAGGCCTCCCTCCTCGCGGCTCTCAAGGACGTGCGCGGCGGAAGCCGCGTAGCCGACCCGGACGCCGAGGAGAAGTATCAGGCTCTGAAGCGCTACGCGAAGGACCTGACCGAGCTCGCGCGGAAGGGCAAGCTCGACCCGGTCATCGGCCGCGACGAGGAGATCCGCCGCGTGATGCAGGTTTTGACGCGGCGCACGAAGAACAACCCGGTCCTGATCGGCGACCCCGGCGTCGGCAAGACCGCGATCGTCGAAGGGCTCGCCCGCCGCATCGCCTCGGGCGACGTTCCCGAGACGCTGAAGAACAAGCGCGTCGTCTCGCTCGACCTCGGCGCGATGATCGCCGGGGCGAAGTTCCGTGGCGAGTTCGAGGAGCGCCTCAAGGCGGTCCTCAAGGAGGTCGAGGAGTCGGACGGGAAGGTCATCCTCTTCATCGACGAGCTGCACACGCTCGTCGGCGCGGGCGCCGCCGAGGGCGCTATGGACGCCGGAAACATGCTGAAGCCCGCGCTCGCGCGCGGCGACCTGCGCGCGATCGGCGCGACGACGATCGGCGAGTACCGCAAGCACATCGAGAAGGACCCCGCGCTCGAGCGGCGCTTCCAGCCCGTGCTCGTCGGAGAGCCGTCCGTCGAGGACACGATTGCGATTCTCCGCGGGCTCGCGGAGCGCTACGAGGTCCACCACGGCGTGAAGATCACCGACGCGGCGCTCGTCGCGGCGGCGACGCTGTCCGACCGTTACATCGCCGACCGGTTCCTCCCCGACAAGGCCATCGACCTGATCGACGAGGCGGCAAGCAAGCTCAAGATGGAGATCGACTCCCTGCCGACGGAGATCGACGAAGTCGAGCGCCGCATCCTCCAGGGCGAGATCGAGAAGAAAGCCCTTCAGAAGGACGACGCGAAGCCCGCGAAGGAGCGGCTCAAGGGCCTCGAGCGCACGCTCGCGGAGCTGAAGGAGAAGTCGGCCGGAATGAAGGCGCGCTGGAAATCCGAGAAGGACGCGATCACCGTCATCCGGGACCTCAAGAAGAAGGTCGACGAGACGAAGGTCGCGGCCGAGGCCGCCGAGCGCCAGGGCGACCTGAACAAGGCCGCCGAGCTGCGGTACGGCACGCTCACGAAGCTCCAGAAGGACCTCGAGACGGCCTCCGCCCGCCTCGCGGACCTCCAGAAGAACGGCGCCATCCTGCGCGAGCAGGTGGAAGAGGAGGACATCGCCGCGATCGTCTCGAAATGGGCCGGCGTGCCGGTCTCGAAGATGGTCGAGGGCGAGACGCAGAAGCTCCTGAAGATGGACGAGCGGCTGAAGCTCCGCGTGATCGGTCAGGACGAGGCCGTGCAGGCCGTGTCCGCGGCCGTCCGCCGGGCCCGCGCCGGCATGAAGGATCCGAAGCGGCCCATCGGCTCGTTCCTCTTCCTCGGCCCCACGGGCGTCGGCAAGACCGAGCTCGCCCGGGCGCTCGCGGAGTTCCTCTTCGACGACGAGCACGCGATGGTCCGCCTCGACATGTCCGAGTACCAGGAGAAGCACACGGTCTCCCGCATGATCGGGGCGCCTCCCGGCTACATCGGCCACGACGAGGGCGGCCAGCTCACGGAAGCGGTGCGCCGCCGGCCCTATTCCGTCGTCCTCTTCGACGAGATCGAGAAGGCCCATCCCGACGTGTGGTCCGTTCTCCTGCAGGTGCTCGACGACGGCCGCCTCACGGACGGCAAGGGCCGCGCCGTGGACTTCAAGAACGTCGTCGTCATCATGACGTCGAACGTCGCGAGCCCGATCATCCAGGAGATGCAGGGCGTCGACGAGAAAGCGCTCAAGACGCGTGTGGAAGCGGAACTGCGCAACCACTTCCGGCCCGAGTTCCTGAACCGGATCGACGACATCGTCGTCTTCCGGCGGCTCGAGCTTCCCGACATCGAGCAGATCGTGGGCTTGCAGCTCCGCCGCGTCGCCGAGCTCGTCGCCGCGCGCGGCGTGAAGCTCGCCTGGACGGACCCGGTGAGAACGTGGCTCGCGCGCGAGGCGTTCGACCCGCTCTACGGCGCCCGCCCCCTCAAGCGAAACATCCAGAAGCTCGTCCAGGACCCGTTGGCGCTGAAGCTCCTCTCGGGCGACATCCACGAGGGTTCCGCGGTGACCCTCGCGCTCGCTCCGGGGGGCTCGGCGCTCGAGTTCCGGACCGACACGGCCGAACGGGCCGCCGCGAAGGCCCGATGAACAAGGAGGAAAGAACCATGAACCTGATCCGTTGGAACGATCCCTTTCGTGAGCTCGCGGCTCTTCAGAATCGCCTGAACCAGGCCTTCGACTCGACGCTCACGCACCCGACCCGGAACGAGGAGGAACTCTTCACGGGGACGTGGGCCCCGCCCGTCGACATCATGGAGACGAAGGAAAAGACGATCCTGAAGGCCGAGCTGCCCGGCTTCAAGGAGAACCAGATCCAGCTCCGCTTCGAGGACGGCGTCCTCTCCCTCGAGGGAGAGCGCAAGTTCGAGAAGGAGAACGGCGACGAGAATTACCACCGCGTCGAGCGGAGCTACGGGAAGTTCGTCCGCTCCTTCACGATCCCGTCGAACGTCGACAACGAGCACATCTCGGCCGCATTCGACAACGGCGTTCTCACCGTCGAGCTGCCGAAGCGCGAGGAGACGAAGCCGAAGCAGATCAAGATCACGCCGGTGAAGCCGGCTCTCGAGGCCCAGAAGAAGTAAGCGGCCGGGGGCGACGGCTCAGATCGCCATCGCCCCTGCCGGCACTTCTTCATCCCGGAAGAGGTCCGTCGAGACGTAGCGCTCCGAGGTGTCGGGAATCACGAAGACGATGAGCTTCCCGGCGCTCTCGGGGCGCTTCGCGATCTCGATCGCCGCGTGCGCCGCGGCCCGACCAGATCGCCGACTCTGCCCCGATCGAGCCTTCGCTGTATATAATAATATTTCATATAATATTTAATTCTCGACGTCGGCTGAAGTAGACTTCCCGTTCAACAAGGACCTCCACAGGGAGATGAAGCCTCAGGATCTGGATCTGCGGCTCGTGCTGACATGGCGCCGGCGCTCATTTGCAGCGGGCGTCCCGACAGCGGCGTCGATTACGTCAACTGGCGCTGGCTCGACGAGATCGGAGCTTCGCCCGACGCGCTCGAGGCTGGGATGACGAACTTCATCCACCCGGACGACCGGGAGGAGCATCTCCGCCGCTTACACACGTCGGTTGACAGCGGTGAGTCGTCGGACTCCAGGCTCGCGTCCGCACGCGACGGCGAGTACCGATGGATGCTGCATCACATCCAGCCTCTGCGCGACGAGCACGGCACGGTCGTTAGATGGATCGACTTGAGCATCGACGTCGAGGATCTCAGCGCGCGGACGTGACGCTCCGAAGCACGGAGCGAGAGCTTCGGACGATTCTTGAGACGATCCCTGCCTTCGTCTGGACCGCCAAGCCTGATGGCGCCATCGACTTCATCACCGGCCACTTGTTCGCGCAGACGGGTCTTCGCAAGGACGAGACCCTCATGTGGGAGTGGGCGAAGGTGCTCCATCCGAGGATCGCGAACGCGTCGTGAAGGACTGGCGGGACGCCATCTCGCGGGCGTGCTCCCGATCAGGAAATGCGGGTCCGCGGCGCGGATGGGAAATATCGATGGTTCCTGACCCGTGCCGCTCCGCTTCGGACGACAAGGGCGATCCTCCGGTGGTACGGCACCTCACGGACATCGACGTCCGCAAACTCGCGGAACAGGAACTGCAGAAGCTCAAAGATCAGCTCCAAAACGAGAACATCGCCCTCCGCGACGAGATCAGCCAGACCTCGATGTTCGAGGAGATCGTCGGCTCTTCGCGCCGCTGCGACGGTGCTCGTGCTCGTGAGCAAGGTGGCGAGCACCGATTCGACCGTCCTCATCACCGGCGAGACCGGCACCGGGAAGGAGCTGTCGCGCGCGCCATTCACCGGCGTTCGCCCCGGGCCTCACGGCCGTTCGTGTCCGTCAACTGCGGCGCGGTTCCGCCGACCCTGATCACGTCGGAGCTGTTCGGCTACGAGAAAGGCCTTCACGGCGCGGCTCAGCGTCACCTCGGCCGCTTCGAGCTGGCCGACGGGAAACCATTTTCTCGACGAGGCGGGTAGCTTCCGCAGGAGACGCAGATCGCCCTGCTCCGCGTCCTGCAGGAGCGCGCCTTCGAGCGCGTCGCAGCAGCCAGTCCATCCCGGTGACGTCCGCGTCATCGCTGCGACGAACCGCGACCTCGACAGCCATCGCGACGAGCGTTCCGAAGCGATCTCTACTACCGCTCAGCGTCTTTCCGATCACGTGCCGCCGCTGAGATCGCAGCCGCAAGCAGGTCCTGCAACCCGTGGTGCTGAATCTCAATACGCTCGTGACCTCGACTCGAGAAGATGCTCCGGCGCCTGATCGGCGAGGATGTCGATCTGGCCCTGGGGCTGGCCAAGGATCGTGGGCAGCGTCACGGCGGACCCTGGGCAGATCGAGCAGGTCATCGTGAACCTCGTGGTCAACGCGAGGGACGCCATGCCCGCAGGGCGGGAAGCTGACCATCGAGACGGGGACATCGACGTCGACGAAGGTCTCGCGAGCCAGCACGACGGGCTCCGGCCGGGCCGTATGTGCATGCTCGCGGTCAGCGACACTGGGCACCGGCATGGACGATAGCGACGCTGCGCCCGATCTTCGAGCCGTTCTTCACGACCAAGGAGGATGGGAAGGGGCACCGGCCTTGGCCTTCCACCGTCTATGGCATCGTCAAGCAGAGCGGTGGCTACATCTGGCTCTACAGCGAGATCGTGTGGGGACCAGTTCAAGATCTACCTCCGCCTCACGTGCCTATCTCCCACACACCACCACATATACTTTACCTTAGCACCCCACCAGCACTTCATTCCCTCACTCTCCCCCCACGTTACCTCTTGCAGCCCACTCCCACTCACGTCATCACTTCACCAATCTAGCGTACCCTTCTCTCTCACCAACTCACTACCTACTAACTACTTTCTCTCAACAAATCCTCTCTCACCTTCAAATCCTAGCATCACCATATTATCCATACCCCCACTATCTCTCAATTTCTCTAAAACATTATAAAACCCCTTCTTTACAACTCTCACCTTCGCCACCTCACCGCCACATATTCCTCTGCCTACCTATCACTCACATCACATCATTCAATTGCTATCATCTCACCATTCTCTTTCACTATTTAATGCCTCTTTTCATAATAATTAACTTTTTTTTTTGCCGGAGGAGATGCCGCCGAGGATTCCCTCTTCCTTCGCGAGGCGCCGGGCCATCGCGAACGACTCCTCGTTCGAGACCTGGAAGGTGTCGTCGACGAACGCCATCTCGAGGTTCTTGGGAATGAACCCGGCTCCGAGACCCTGGATCTTGTGGGGACCCGGCGCTCCGCCCGAGATCACGGCCGAGTTCGCCGGCTCGACGGCGACGATCTTCAGCGAGGGCTTCTTCGGCTTCCAGAATCGCCCCACGCCGGTGATCGTGCCGCCCGTGCCGACACCGGCCACGAAGACGTCCATCTTGCCTTCCGTGTCGTTCCACAATTCGGGACCCGTCGTGGCCTCGTGAATCGCCGGGTTCGCCGGATTCTCGAATTGCTGCGGCTGGACGCCGTTCGGCCCGTACTCGGCGAGAAGATCCTGCGCCTTCGCGATCGCGCCTTTCATTCCCATGGGCCCCGGCGTCAGCACGACCTCGGCGCCCAGGAGCTTGAGGACCTTGCGGCGTTCGACGGACATGGTCTCGGGCATCGTGAGGATGAGGCGGTAGCCACGGGCGGCCGCGACGAACGCGAGGCCGATGCCGGTGTTTCCCGACGTCGGCTCGATGAGGACGCTCTTGCCCGGCGCGATCTTTCCCGCCTTCTCGAGCGCGTCGATCATCGAGACGCCGATGCGGTCCTTGACGGAATGCGCGGGGTTGAAGAACTCGATCTTCGCGGCGACGGTCGTGCCCGCCGCAATCCCCGCCGTCAACCGGTTGATCCTCACGAGCGGTGTGTTCCCGATCAGCTTCGTGATGTCGGCGGCGATTCTCATGATCTCCCCCCCTCGGAGCGCGCCGGTTTGGCGGGCGCGCAGCTTGCTAGAAGTCGTGCGGAGTAGGCATCCGGTGCGTCCCTCAAATCGAGTACGTCAGCTCCTCGCGCTCGGCCTTCACCTCGGCGACGAGGTGCGCGATCGTGATCCCCGAGAGGTAGCGCCGGTGCGTCTCCGAGAGTTCCCGGTCCAGCCTCTGGATTGCGCCCGGCAGCGTGGACTGTTCGGAGCCCGGCTCGCGTCCCTCGCGCGAGTAGAGCGATACGACCGAAAGAGCCGTGGCGGTCGGCGCGAGCGGGGTCGGCCGATAGCCGCCGTTGCGGCCCCGGCCCGCCGCGACCCAGCCGCTTCTCACGAGCGGCAGGAGAAGCTGGTGCACGGAATCCCGCGACAGCTCGAGCCAGATCGCAAGCTGAGCCGACGTCACGTCCGGGCCCGCGCGGTAGACGAGCTCCACGAGCGCCTGAATCGCTTTCTTCTGCCGCGTGTTTAGAATGACTAAAAACCCCTTCGACTTTATCGAGTAACAATCATGCGAGCCCGAAAAGAAATGTCAAGCCTCGCCCTGCTCCTCGCCGCCGCGCTTCTCGCGCCCGCGGCGCTTTCACAGCATTCCGTTCAGCCGCCCGCGTCTTCCCCGCCGGGCGCGCTCGCCGAGCGGCGCACTCCGATCGTCGATGCGGTCGAGAAGATCGGGCCGGCGGTCGTCAACATCTCCGCCGAGCGGCTCGTCCAGCAGCGCCGGAGCTCTCTCGACGCTTTCCTCGGCTTCGACGCGCGCCCGCGCGGTTACAGGACCGAGTCCCTCGGCTCCGGCGTGATCCTCGACTCCTCCGGAGTCGTCGTCACGAACGACCACGTCATCTCGGGCGCCTCGAGCATCCGGGTCACGACGGCCGACGGCCGCGAGCTGGAAGCGAAGCTGGAGGGCGCGGACGCGGACAACGACCTCGCCGTGCTGACGGTCGACCCGAAGAACCTTAAGGCCGCGAAGATCGGGACGACGTCGGACCTGATGATCGGGGAAACCGTGATCGCGATCGGCAACCCCTTCGGCCTGTCGAACTCGGTCACGACGGGAATCGTCTCGGCGGTTCACCGCACCGTGAAGGGCGAGTCCGGGCGCAACTACTCGGACTTCCTGCAGACCGACGCCGCGATCAACCCCGGCAATTCCGGCGGGGCGCTCGTGAACATCCTCGGCGAGCTGATCGGCATCAACACGGCCATCGTGGGCGGCGCGAACACGATCGGTTTCGCGATCCCGATCGATCGGGCGCGCCGCGTCGTCGACGAGCTGCTCCATTACGGCGAGGTCAAATCGGTCTGGCTCGGCCTCCGAGGAACGACCGTCGGGCTCGGAAATCCGCGATCTCAATCGCGCGGGCAGGGGCTCCGCGTGCGCTCGGTCTATCCCAATTCGCCGGCGGCGCGCGCGGGCCTCGAGCCGGGCGACGTCGTCGTGTCGATCGACGGCCGCTCCATCGAGGGACGCGAGGATTTCGAGACGGCTCTCGCCTCCGCCGGCACGGGCCGCACGCTCACGGTCTCTTTCCGGCGCGACGGGCGGGACCGGACCGTACGCCTCACGACCGAGCACACGCCCGACGACCTCGGTCTCGAGATCCTGCGGCGCGAGCTCGGGGTCGGCGTGCGCGACACGCGGAACGGGCCCATGGTCGTTTCCGTGACGCGAAATTCCCCCGCCGACGGAAAGGGCCTCGATCGAGGCGACCTGCTCCTCGCCGTGAACAACCGGAAAGTGAAGAGCGTCGAGGAGCTCGCGAAATCGATCGAAGGCGGATTCTCGCGCTCGAGCCTCGTCCTTTCCGTCTGGCGCGATCCGTACCTTTACAGCGTCACGTTCGCGCAGGAGTAGAGAACTTCAGCTCCGAAACGACGATCCCGGCCAGCACCAGGGCGGCGCCCCACCAGTCGCGACCCGTCATCCGCTCGCCGAGGAAGAGCGCCGCGAAAAGGGCGGTGAAGACCGGCTCGAGCGCGAAGAGGATCGCCGCGTGCGTCGCGGGCATGCGCTGCTGCGCCCAGGTCTGCAGGAGGAACGTGACGACCGTCGCCACGATCGCCATCCAGAAGACGGCGGCCACGAGCCGGGGCGTCAAAGCGAGCGGGCGGCTCTCGGCCGTGACGAACACCCCGGTTCCCGAGAGAAACGGCGCCAGCGCGAGCCGCGCGACCCCTACGGCGATCGCCGCCGCCGCGACCTGCCCGAACGAATACCAGCGCACGTCGTGCATCGGCGCCGTCTCCGCCAGCACCACGATCAGGATCGCGTAGGAGACGGCCGTCACGACGATCAGGAGGTCTCCCCGGTTCCATCCGGCCGCGCTGTGCGGCCAGGTCAGTACCGCGAATCCCGCGGCCGCCAGGACGAGGCCCGTCAGGTTCTCCCGGGAGGGCTTCTTCCTCGTCATGAGGTAGCCCGCGACCGGGGTCAGGGGAACCGAAAGGCCCGTCACGAACGCGGCCTTGCTCGCGGTCGTGAAGAGCTGGCCCGTGATCTGGCTTCCGATGCCGATCGCGAGAAGGACCCCGATGACCGCGCTGTCTTTCGCGAGGTTCGGCGTCCGCGGTCGCCCGCGCGCAAGAGCGAGGAGAACGAGACCCGCGAGCGCGAACCTCACGAGAACGAAGACGAGAGGCGGCGCCGTTTCGATCGCGAGCCGGTTCACGATGAACGTGGATCCCCAGATCGCCGTCACGAGGACGAGCACGAGGTCGGCCCGGAGAGCCTCGGGGCGGGGCACGGAAACGCCGGCCGACGCGGTCATGAACCGCGCATCATGCCCCAGAGCGCGACTGCTATCCTCGCCGCCCGATGACCGCTCCGCGCGTACGCTTCGCGCCTTCCCCGACGGGCTCCCTCCACGTCGGAGGGGCGCGCACGGCTCTCTACAACTGGCTCTTCGCGCGCCGCTTCGGGGGCACGTTCATCCTCCGCATCGAGGACACGGACGTCGAGAGGAGCCGCCGCGAGCTGACGGACCAGATCCTCCACGCGATGCGCTGGCTCGGCATCGACTGGGACGAGGGCCCGTTCTTCCAGAGCGAGCGCGGCCCGCTCTACCGGGAAGCTGCGGACCGCCTTCTCGCGGAGGGAAACGCGTATCGCGCGTTCGAGACACCCGAGGAACTCGACGCGATGAAGAAGGCCGCGGAGGCGGCGGGAAGCGCGTTCCGGTACGACCGCAGAGCCCGCGCGATCTCGAAGGAAGAGTCCGACCGCCGCGCCGCGTCAGGCGAGAAGTTCGTCGTGCGCCTCGCCGTGCCGGACGCACCCCTCGTCGTCGACGACGTCGTGCAGGGACGGACGGAGTTTCCGCCGGGCGCGCTGGACGATTTCGTCCTCGTCCGATCGGACGGCCACCCCCTCTACCACTTCACGGTCTGCGTGGACGACGTCGCGATGGGGATCACGCACGTCATCCGCGGCGTGGACCACCTCCCGAACGCGCCGAAGCACGTGGCGCTGTTCCGCGCGCTCGGAGCACCTCCGCCCGTCTTCGCGCACCTCGGGATGATCCTCGGCACCGACGGCAAGAAACTGAGCAAGCGGCACGGCGCCGCGGGCGTGGAGGAGTTCGAGGCGCAGGGCTACCTGCCCGCGGCGCTCGACAACTTCCTCGCGCTCCTGGGCTGGTCTCCCGGCGAGGACAGGGAGCGGATGACTCTCTCCGAGATGGTCTCGCTCTTCTCGCTCGAGCGGATCGGGCCGTCCCCGTCGCGCTTCGACCACGAGAAGCTCGCGTGGCTGAACGGGCAGTACCTCCAGGAGGTTCCGACGGCGCGGCTCATCGAGATGCTGAAGCCCTTCCACGTTCCGGACCGGGATCCGGAGCTTCTCGCACGGGCGGTCGAGCTGCATCGCTCGCGCGCACGCACGCTCGCCGAGCTCGCGCGCGCCCTCTCGATCTACGGCGACGACCCGACGAGTTTCGACGCGGCCGGCATGAGAAAGTTCGGAAAGCCGGACGCCGCCCCGCTCGTCAAGGAGCTCGCCGAGCGCCTGTCGGCCGCCGCGCCGTTCACACATGAAGCGCTCGAGAACGCCGCGCGCGCGCTCGCGGCCGAGAAAGGCCTCAAGCTGGGAGACCTGGCGCAGCCCGCCCGCCTTGCTCTCACGGGCGTTCTCGCGTCGCCCCCGATCTTCGAGCTGATCGAGGTGTTGGGCAAGGAGACGACCCGGCGGCGGCTTCTGGCTTTCGCGGACCTCCTCGCGCGAGAGCCTGCGGCACATTGAGGCGACCATGAACGACTCACCCAAAGCCGCGCCCCCGACTCCTGGCAAGGACTTCATTCGCGAGATCCTCGACGAGGACAGGCGTACGGGAAAGCACGGGGGCCGCGTCGCGACGCGCTTCCCTCCGGAACCGAACGGCTACCTCCACATCGGCCATGCCAAGTCGATCTGCCTGAACTTCGGCGTCGCGAGCGAATACGGAGGAAAGTGCAACCTCCGGTTCGACGACACGAACCCGCTCAAGGAAGAGACCGAATACGTGGACTCCATCCAGCACGACGTGCACTGGCTCGGGTTCGACTGGCAGGACCGGCTCTTCTACGCGTCGGACTATTTCGGAAAGCTCTACGAATTCGGCGAGATGCTGATTCGCTCGGGCAAGGCCTACGTGTGCGACCTCTCGGCAGAGGAGGTCCGCGCGTACCGCGGGACGCTCACCGAGCCGGGCCGCAACAGCCCGTGGCGCGACCGCGAAGTCGCCGAGAATCTGGATCTTTTCCGGCGGATGCGCGCCGGCGAGTTTCCGGACGGCTCCCGCACGCTGCGCGCGAAGATCGACATGGCATCGCCCAACATCAATTTGCGCGATCCGGCGCTCTTCCGCATTCGCAAGGCCGTGCACCATCGCACGGGCGACACGTGGTGCATCTATCCGATGTACGACTACGCGCACGCGCTGTCCGACTGGATCGAGGGCATCACGCACTCGCTCTGCACGTTGGAGTTCGAGGACCACCGGCCGCTCTACGACTGGTGTCTCGAGGCGCTCGACCTTCCGGACCGCCCGCGCCAGATCGAGTTCGCCCGCCTGAACCTCACGTACACGCTTCTGTCGAAGCGGAAGCTCCTACAGCTCGTGACGGGTGGCCACGTGACCGGTTGGGACGACCCGCGGATGCCCACGCTCGCGGGCCTCAGGCGCCGCGGTTTCACGCCCGAAGCCCTGCGCGACTTCTGCAACCGCATCGGCCTCGCGAAGCGCGACAGCGTCGTCGAGGTCGAGTTGCTCGAGCATTGCCTCAGGGAGGACCTGAACCGCCGCGCGCCGCGCGTCATGGCCGTTCTCGATCCCGTGCGCGTCGTCCTCACGAACTACCCCGAAGGCAAAGTCGAGGAGCTGGATGCCGTCAACAACCCCGAGGACGTTTCGCAGGGAACGCGAAAGGTGCCTTTCTCGCGCGAGTTGCTCATCGACCGCGACGATTTCCGCGAGGTGCCGCCTCCGAAATACCACCGGCTTTCGCCCGGAAAGGAAGTCCGCCTGCGCTGGGGCTACATCATCCGGTGCGACGAGGTCGTGAAAGATCCCGCGACCGGCGTCATCACGGAGCTGAAGTGCACCTACGACCCCGAAACGCGCGGCGGTGACGCGCCCGCGGGCCGGAAGGTGAAAGGGACCATTCACTGGGTCTCGGCGGCGCAAGCTCTCGCGGCCGAGGTCCGCCTCTACGACCGGCTCTTCTCGGCTTCGAACCCGGACGCGGCACCCGAGGGACACGACTTCCTCGCGAATCTCAGCTCCGACTCGCTCGTCGTGAGAACCGGCTGCCGCGTCGAGCCGTCTCTTGCGTCTGCGAAGACCGGTGATTTCTTCCAGTTCGAGCGCGTCGGCTACTTCACCGTCGACCCGAGCAGCAGTCCTTCGGGTCTCGTCTTCAACCGGTCCGTCTCGCTGCGCGACACGTGGGGCAAGATCGAGAAGAAAGCGCGCGCCGGCGCGTGACCGCCCGGGGACGCTTTCTTCTCTGGGCGCCCGTGGCCCTTCTCCTCGGCTACGAGTTCTTTCTTTCCGTGCAGCCGCCGAGCGGCATGCCGGACCTCGGCCCGTGGTTCTGGGAAAAGGACAAGGTCGAGCACGCCGTCTATTTCTTCGTCACGGCTGTTCTCGCGGTCCGCGCCGCGCGCTTCGGCGAAGGCTGGAGTCGCGGCAAGACGGCCGCCTTCCTGATTCTCGCGGGCCTGCTCTGGGGCTGCTCGGACGAGATCCACCAGTCGTTTACGCCCGGGCGCGACGTCGAGATCGGTGACGTCCTCGCCGACACGGCTGGGGTCGCGCTGGCGGTGGCGCTTGGAGAAAGAATTCTTAGAAAGGTGGGATTGGGAAAAGTCGTTCTGTAGGCGAATTCGTCCCAGCCACTCGCGGGAGCAAGTGGCTGGGGGGCAGGGATTTGAACCCCGATAGCCAGATCCAGAGTCTGGAGTCCTACCGTTGGACGACCCCCCAATGCACGCGGGGCCGGGGATTATGCGGGCCCGCCCGCGCGCGGTCAAACCGCAGGCCGGCTCCTACTGCTCCGCGAGGCCGCGGAAGAACGCAGCGAGATCCTCGGGCCTTCCGCTGCCCTGATACGTGACGGAGATGTCACCTCCGGAACGCGAGGCCTTCGCGGGACGGCCAGGCCGGCCGCGCTTGACGGGTGCTGATGCGCTGGCAGTCCTGGCGGTCCGATCTGCGCGCCGCCGCTTCGAGCCCGCGGGGCGAAGGCGCGACACGTCGGGAGGCCCGAGCCGGATTCCGAACTTTGAGCCCACCATCTCGATGACCTTCTTGGCTTCGAGCACCGGGTTCTTCTTCAGCATCGCCTTCGCGTACGCAATCGCCCCCGGACGGTCGATTCCGAGGCGTTTGCGGACATCGCGGATGACGCCCGCGCTGATCGTCTTCGGGTTCACCTTGAACACCTTGCCGATCGCGGCCTTGACCTCGCGCTCCGTCAGCGCTTTGTTCTTCTTGAGAGTATCCGTCACGAACGTACGAATACCCGCCGCAGTCTTGTCCATCGAATTCCTCCTCTTCCCCACAACTCTCTCACAAGACAGAGCAAGAGATCAATGTTGGGGATTCCCGCGCGGGCCGGGATAGAATGTCCCTCCCATGCTGGAAGACTTTCGCAACGAGCCGTTCACCGACTTCTCACAGGCCGAGTCCCGTTCGGCCTTCGAGGCCGCCCTTGCACGCGTCGAACGTCAACGGGGCACCGAGATTCCCCTCGTCGTCGGCGGCCGCCGCCTCAGGACCGGCCACCTTCTCGAGAACCGCAACCCGGCCGACCGCGCCGACGTCCTTTCGCGCCATCACCTCGCGGACCGGAAGACCGCGGCGAAGGCGCTCGAAGTTGCTGTCAAGGCCCAGAAAGCCTGGAGCGCCGTCGCGCCTCGCGAGCGGGCGACCGTGCTCCTGCGCGCCGCCGCGCGCATGCGCGAGAGAAAGCACGAGTTCTCCGCGACGATGGTGCTCGAGATAGGCAAATCCTGGCCCGAGGCGGACGTCGAGACGGCCGAGGCGATCGACTTCCTCGAGTTCTACGCCCGCGAGATGCTGCGCTGGGGCGGGGAGATCCCGGTGACGCCGTACCGCGGCGAGCTCCCCGAGACCGTCTACATCCCGCTTGGCGCCGGCGCCGTCATCCCGCCGTGGAACTTCCCGAACGCGATCCTGACGGGGATGACGTCCGCGGCGGTCGTCACGGGCAATGCCGTCATTCTCAAGCCCGCGTCCGACACGCCTCTCATCGGGTGGAAGGTCTTCACGGTCCTCGAGGAAGCCGGCGTTCCGGACGGCGTCCTCAACTACCTGCCGGGACCGGGCAGCGACGTCGGCGACTTCCTCGTAGGGGCTCCCGCGACGCGCTTCATCTCCTTCACGGGCTCGAAGCAGGTCGGCCTCGGGATAAACCAGAAGGCGGCCCAGATCGCGAAGAGCCAGCGCTGGATCAAACGCGTCGTTCTCGAGATGGGCGGCAAGGACTTCATCGTCGTGGACGAGGACGCCGACTTCGAGTTCGCCGTCTCGCAGGTCGTCGCCTCGGCGTTCGGCTTTCAGGGCCAGAAGTGCTCGGCCTGCTCGCGCGCGATCGTTCACCGCAGGCTCTACAGGCGCTTCGTGGACGCCGTCGTCGCGAGGACGGCGAAGCTCAAGCAGGGCCCGACGCGCGACCACACAAATTATCTCGGACCAGTCGCGTCCGAACGGCAACTCAAGACGGTCACGGACTACATCAAGATCGGCAAGCGCGAAGCGAAACTCGGGACGGGCGGCACGTGGAACGGGCGGGTCGGCAATTTCGTCGCTCCGACCGTCCTCTACGACGTGAAGCCGTCGGCGCGCATCTTCCGGGAGGAGATCTTCGGCCCCGTCCTCGGGATCACCGAGGCGAAGGACTTCGAGAGCGGGATCGCGCTCGCCAACGCGAGCGAATACGGCCTCACGGGCTCGTACTTCGGGCGCGACCGCTTCCGGATCGCGGAAGCCAAGAAGCGCCTCCACTGCGGGAACCTCTACATCAACAGGAAGTGCACGGGCGCCCTCGTCGGCGTCCACCCCTTCGGCGGTTTCGACATGTCGGGCACGGACAGCAAGGCGGGCGGCCGCGACTACCTCGGGCTTTTCCTCCAAGCCAAGAGCATTTCGGAGAGACTCCTCTAGGCCGGGAATAACGCCGTCCTCTTCCGCGTTGCACAAAGCGCACCAACAGTCGCCGGAGGGGGCGCGGACCCTCGGGCCGCAACCCTCTCCTGGTCGGAGTTCCCGATGATCACCGTCCGTCCCGCCAAAGAGCGCGGCCATGCAACGCACGGTTGGCTCGACACTTGGCACACGTTCTCCTTCGCCGACTACCACGACGAGCGGCACATGGGCTTCCGGGCCCTGCGCGTCCTCAACGACGACACCGTCCAGCCGGGCCAGGGGTTCGCCAGGCACGGGCATCGGGACATGGAGATCGTGTCGTACGTCCTCGAGGGAGCGCTCGCCCACAAGGACAACATGGGGACCGGCTCGACGATCGCGCCGGGAGACGTCCAGTACATGAGTGCCGGGACGGGCGTCCTCCACAGCGAGTTCAACGCGAGCGCGAACGAGCGTGTCCATTTCGTCCAGATCTGGATCGTCCCGGATCGCGCCGGATACGCGCCGCGCTACGGTCAGATTCGCGTCGAGAAGGCCGACAAGACCGGTCGCCTGCGCCTGGTCGCCTCCCCGGACGGCGCGGAGGGGTCACTCGCGATCCGGCAGGACGTGAAGCTGTACGCGTCGGTCCTCGAGAAGGGCACGTCGACGTCGTTGACGCTCCCGAAGGGGAGGCACCTCTGGGTGCAGGCGCTTCGCGGCACCGTGGACGTGAACGGCCACGCGCTCTCGGCCGGTGACGGCCTCGCGGCCTCGGACGAGACCGCCTTCACGTTCAAGGCGCCGAGCAGCCAAGCGGAGTTTCTCGTCTTCGATTTGGCTTAGAACGCGAGAGCGGCCGGGACCCCCTGCGACGCACGCGCGTGCTGTCTGAGCGAAGCGAGTTCACGCGCGAAGGAGCAGGGGGTCTCGGCGCTCGAGCAGAACTGTCCGGCCTCCCTCGGCTGATCAGAGCGGCGGCAGGCCCTTGCAGCAGACCTCGCGGCAGCGGTCGTAGACCGAGCCGCGCTTGACCGGCGTGAAGCCCGCGTCGCGGATGAGCGCGAGCATCGCCTTCTCGCCCATCTTGTTGTGCGAGCCCGCCGCGGCGACGACGTTTTCCTCGATCATGATCGAGCCGAGGTCGTCCGCGCCGAACGACATCGCGACGCTGCCGATCTTCGCGCCCTGCGTGAGCCACGACCCCTGCACGTGCGGCACGTTGTCGAGATAGAGGCGTGCGATCGCGAGCGTGCGCAGATAGTCGATGCCGCTCGCCGTCTCGACCGTGCCGTCCATCGCCGTGTTCTCTTCCTGGAACGTCCACGGGATGAAGGCCGTGAAGCTCTCGACGCCCTCGGCGAGCGACGCGTCCTGCACGCGGCGCACGACCTCGAGATGCCGAAGGCGCTCCTCGTGCGTCTCGCCCACCCCGAACATCATCGTGGCCGTCGTCGGCATACCGAGGCGGTGAGCCTCGCGGTGCACTTCCGCCCACTTGAGAGTCGGCGCCTTCGTGAGCGCCCAGATGCGCTTGCGCACCTCGTCCTCGAGAATTTCGGCCCCGCCGCCCGGAACGGACTGGAGCCCCGCCTTCTGGAGGCGTTGGAGCACGTCCGCGATGTTCGTCTTCTCCTTCTTCGCGAGAAAGTGGATCTCCGGCGCCGAGAACGCGTGCCGGTGCACCTGCGGGTACTTTTCTCTCAGGAACGAGAGCATCTCCTCGTAGAACGAGAAGGGCAGCCCCGCGTGAACGCCGCCCTGCAGGAGGATGCCCGTGCCGCCCAGCGCGATCGTCTCCTCGACCTTCCGGCCGATCTCCGGAAACGGCAGGACGTAGCCCTCCGCGTCGCCCGCCGGCCGGTAGAACGCACAGAACGCGCAGCGGTAGATGCAGACGTTCGTGTAGTTGATGTTCCGGTCGACCTGGTATGTGACCCGGTCGGCGGGGTGTTTCCGGCGCCGCACGGCGTCCGCCGCCGTGCCGACCTCGAGCACGGTCGCCTCCCGGAAGAGCGTGAGGCCCTCGTCGAACGTGAGGCGCGCGCCATTGCGAACGCGCGTGAGCGCCGCGGCGACACGGCGCGAGCCGCCGAGCCCCGGCACGGGTGCGTTCGGCAGAAAGACGGAAGCCGCCGCCGCCATCGGCACCGCGGGCGCCGTGGACACGTCAGCCTTCCCGGCGCGGCACGAGCGGCACGCCCGCGAAAGGCGGGAGGTCGGGCGAGGGGAGAAGGCCGTGGACGTGCGCGCGGCGGTAGAACTCGGCGAGGCCTTTCTCGTCCTCGACCTCGAGGTCGTGATGGAGATTCCCGTCGAGGTATTCGTGAAGCGCCGACTGCTCGAGCCCCGTCCGCTGGGAGGCCACTGCGACGATTTCCGCCAGGTGCGTTTTCGCGTATTCGCGCGACCACAGGAAGGGCTCCGGCGGCACGGAGGGCCGCACCGCCCACACCGCGAACACGAACGGGAGGCCCGTGAGCCGCCGCCAGCCTTCCGCGAGATCGAGGACGTGGAGCCCGGAGAGGTCCACCTTCAACGCCGGATCCCCGATGAGGAGCGCCGCGTCGTGGTGGGCGAGCATCTCGCCGAGATCGGGCGCGGCCGTGTGGAACTCCGGCCTCATGCCGAGGAGGTCGCGGAACAGAATTCGCGCCATCGCGGCGGACGAGCGGGACGCGACGTCGAGCGCCACGGTCTTCACGGTCTCGAGGGGCTCGCGGCTGACGAGGATGACGCTCCGCACGCGTTCGCGCGACGCGATCCCCACGCCGCGCACGATCCGGATGCCGGGGATACGCGCGGCCTCGATCGACGGGACGAGCCCGGCCTCGACTTCCCCGCGCGCGAGACGGTCGGCGCATGCCGACGGGATGTCCGTCAGCGCCTCGACCCCTTCCACCGCCCCGCGCAGGAGACCCCAGGTCAGGGGCCAGGAGTTCACGTAATCCACGAGCGAGGCACGCAGCATGGCTGTCATTCCCCTCCTAAAAATACACCACGACGGCGGGTTCGGGGCGGACTCGGCGACAATGAGCCGTGTCCCCCGACGGCGTCCCCCTCACCGTCTCCGTGGTGATGCCCTGCCTGAACGAGTCGGAAACCGTCGCGCGGTGCGTCGGCGAGGCGCTTCAAGCCCTTGCGAGAGCAGGGCTCGACGGCGAGGTCGTCGTGGCCGACAACGGCTCGACCGACGGTTCCCGCGAGCTCGCCGAACGCGCCGGGGCGCGCGTCGTTTCCGTCGCCGCTCGCGGGTACGGCGCCGCGCTCGCGGGCGGCTTGGCCGCGGCGCGCGGCCGCTACGTCGTCATGGGTGACGCGGACCACTCGTATGACTTCGGCGCCGTACCGGACTTCGTGAAGGCTCTGGATGCGGGAGCCGATCTCGTCATGGGCTCGCGGTTCCGCGGCGGGATCGAGAGCGGCGCGATGCCGCCGCTCCACAGATGGCTCGGGAATCCGGTTCTCACGGGGCTCGGCCGGCTCTTCTTCCGCACCGACGTGTCCGACTTCCACTGCGGCCTGCGCGCCTTCCGTCGCGACGCGCTCCTGGGTCTCGACCTGAAGACGACCGGGATGGAATACGCGAGCGAGATGGTCGTCAAGGCGGCGCTCTTCGGGCTGACGATCCGCGAGATTCCCGTGACGCTCCGCAAGGACGGCCGATCCCGGCCGCCGCACCTCCGGACGTGGCGCGACGGCTGGCGTCACCTGCGTTTCCTTCTCCTCTATTCGCCTCGCTGGCTCTTTCTCGTTCCCGGCCTCGCGCTCACCCTCGTCGGCGCCGCCCTCATCGTCTGGCTGCTGCCCGGTCCGCGCGCGCTCGGCGGGGCCACGCTCGACGTCCACACGATGCTCGCCGGAGCCGCGATGGTCCTCGTGGGAGCGGCCGCGATCTTCTCCGGAGTGTGCGCGAAGATCTTCGGCATCACCGAAGGCCTCTTGCCGAGGGATCCCCTTCTCGACCGCCTCTTCGACCGCTGGGTCACGCTGGAGACCGGGCTCTTCGCCGGGGCGGCGTGCCTTCTCGCGGGCGGCGTTCTCGTGGGCCGCGTCGTGAGCCTCTGGGCCGGCGCCGGCTTCCACGGCCTGCCGTACACGCAGACGATGCGCTTGATGATTCCCGGAACCCTGCTTCTCGTCCTCGGGGCGCAGGCCCTCTTCGGCTCGTTCCTGCTGTCTCTGCTCGGCGTTCGCCGCCGCTGACGGTTCTCAAGCGCGCGAGCCGAGAAGCTCCGCCACGGCAGCATGGGCCCGCGCTTCGCGTCCGACTCCCCGGCCGGCGACCTCGGCGACGCGCGCACCGGCGTCGGCGAGAGCCGAGGCGAAGAGCGCGTGGATCTCCTCGCGCGCCTGAGGCCGGTCCCGCACGCCGTCGCTGGACCACGGGAGGTCCGGGTGACAGAGGAGGTAGAGATCTCCACGCCGCTCGGCGGCGAGGCGCTCGATCCAGGACGGGCAGTCGCCGTAGTAGTGACGCGCGTAAACGACGGTCGACAGGAGGTCCTGGTCGAAGATCACGGCGGGCCGGGATCGCGAAGTCGCGTCGCGCACGGCCGCATCCGCGGCGGCGACGTGCGCGCGCGCGATCGGCGCGACGTCCTCGGGCCCGAGCAGCCCCCCTTTCGCGAGCGCGGCCTCGCGCGCGGCTTCGGCGACCCAGACCGTGTCGTGGCGCTCGGCGAGCAATCGCGCGAGCGTCGTTTTGCCCGTGCACTCTCCGCCGGTCAGAACGATCCTCAGAACGCTCACGCGGCCGCACCCGCACCGGCGAGGCTCCGCCGCCACGCCGCGAGGCCGATTCCCGCGAGGACGAGGAAGAGCGCGTAGAGGCCGGCGGTCAGGTACAGGCGCTTCACGACGTAGATGCCGATGTAGACGGTGTCCACCGCGATCCAGATCGGCCAGTTCTCGATCCACTTGCGCGTCTGGAGAAACTGCGCGACGAGGCTGAACCCCGTCGTCCCCGCGTCCCACAGGGGAAGCGCCGCGTCGGTCTTCGAGCGGAGGAAGATTCCGACCGCCGCCGCGAAGACGGCTCCCGCGACGAGGGAGGCGGCCAGCACGGCCCGGGGCGCTCGCGAGACGACGAGCCGGCCGTGCGCCACGCCTCCGTTGAGCCACGCCCACCAGCCGTAGAGGCAGAGCGCGAAATAGACGACCTGAAGGCCCATGTCCGCGTAAAGCTTCGCCTCGCGGAAGACGGCCGCGTAGATCGCGACGTTGGCGAGGCTCACGGGCCAGCACCACACGTTCTCACGAGCCGTCAGCCAGACGCCGAGAGCGCCGGTCAGGGCTCCCAGGATCTCGAGAAGGGTCATCAATACGCTCTTTCTGCCTTTCCCTACGCCGGTTCGAACCGGATCAGGTTCCGGAGTGTGATCTCAGGCCCTCTCGGGCCACCCCCAGGCCGGGATGAATGTGTGCCGGAAACCACCTGGAGTCAACCCGCGAGGTTTCGCGTTCGTAAGGTGGATCAACCCGCGGCCGGAGCTCCCGCGCCCATCTCGAGGCGCGCGAGGACGCGTGCGAGGTCCTCGTGCGCTCCGACGAGGACGAGCGTGTCCCCCGCGGCGAGGCGGAAATCCTCGGGTGGCGGCGCGTGCGGGACGCCGTCGCGCAGCACGGCCGGCACGGCGACGTGCGCGGCGGCGAGGTCGAGATCGGAGAGGAGCCGGCCGTCCGCAGCCGTGTCCGGCATGACGAGGAAGAGCTCGCTCGTCCCGGCGGCGACGAGGGCCGAGAGCCGCCGGCCGCTTGCCGCCTTCGACTGCGGGTCGCGCAACCGCCGGTACGCCTCGTCGCGCAGGATGCGGATCTGGGTCGCGACGACGTTCCCCGGGACGTGGAGGAGGCGCAGGACGCGCGCGACGAGCTCGATGGACGTCTCGAACTCCTCCGGGATGACCTCGTCCGCCCCGAGCGCGTGGAGGGTCTCGACCTCCTTCACGTAGCGCGTCCTCACGAGGATCCGCACGTCCGGGTTGCGCATGCGGGCGAGGCGAACGACGCGGCGGCACGCGTCCGGGTCGGGGATCGTCACGACGACGCCGAGCGCGCGCTCGACGCCGGCTGCGCGCAGACCCTCGAGCCCCGTCGCGTCGGCGCGCAACGCGTCGACCCCCTCCTCTCGCGCCGCCGCGACGCGCTCGGGGTCGATGTCGACGAGGATGTACGGAATGCCCGTCTCCTGGAGGACCCGCGCGACGTTCGTCCCGTTCAGGCCGGCGCCCACGATGACGATGTGCCGGGCGCGGGGGGCCTCGATCTCCTCGCCCGGATCCTCGACGGCCTCCGGAAGGCGCACGACGAGAGCCGGCCCGGCCGCAACGAGAAACGGGGCGAGGACGAGCGTCCCGACCGTCGCCGCGACGACGATCTGCTGCGCCTCTCCCGTCAGGAGCGCGAGCGAAACTCCCGTCGTCGCGAGGACGAACGAAAACTCACCGACGTTCGCAAGGGCGAGCGCTGCGCGCGCGGCCGTGCGCGGGACCGTGCCCGACGCCCGGAGCGCCGCGAACGCGGCCGCCGTCTTGATCGCGACGAGAGCGACGATGCCCGCCCCGACTTCGGCGGGATGCCGGGCGAGGAACCCGGGCTCGAGGAGCATCCCGATCGAGACGAAAAAGAGGCTCGAGAGAAGATCGTGGAGCGGGGCCAGGGTCGCGGCGACCTCGTGGACGTGGTCGCTCTCGCCGAGGACGATCCCCGCGGCGAAGGCGCCCATCGCGGCCGAGACGCCCGCTTTCTCGCCCGCCGCGATCATCGCGAGGACGAAGACCACGACCGCGCCCGTGAAGATCTCGCGGCTCCCCATGCGAGCGACGCCGTCGAGGAGGCGCGGGGCCGCGCGACGCGCGACGGCGACGAGAATCGCCACGCTCGCGATCGCGAGGACGACGCGGCCCGCGACGGCCGCGGCGCCCGGCCCGGTCCCGGAGACGAGGGCGGGCAGGAAGAGGAGGATGGGGATCACGGCGAGGTCCTGGAAGAGGGCGACCGCGAGGAACCGGCGGCCGTACGGGGCCGCGAGCTCGTCGCGCTGCTTGAGGATCGGGAGGACGACCGCCGTGGACGAGACCGAGACGAGGAGGCCGAAGAAGACGGCCTGATTCGGCGCGCCTCCCCAGAGCCGCGCGAGGGCGTAGCCTCCGGCCGCCGTGAGGGCCATCTGGAGCGTGCCGCCGACGAGCGACGTCCGGCCGAGGGCCTTCAGGCGCCGAATCGGGAATTCGAGGCCCACGAAGAGGAGGATGAGCGCGACGCCGAACTGGGCGATCGACTCGACGCGGTCCGCGTCGCGGACCCATCCGAGCGCGTGCGGCCCGATGGCGACCCCGGTGACGAGAAACCCCACGACCTGCGGGAGCTTTAGCCGGCGGCAGACGAAGAGGACGGGAAACGAGGCCGCGAGAACGACCGCGAGGTCGCGCAGAAACGTCCGCTCCCACATGCGGGCAGTATAGAAACCGCATCCCCCTACCGCGGTCCGACGATAGACTCTCCGCCGAGTGGGGAGCCATGTGATTTCCGGACGCATTCTCGGAGCGGTCCTCGCGGCCGCCGCGCTCGTCGCGGTCGAGCCGTCCGTCTCGGCCGCAGATCCGAAGCCGATCGAAGCCTACACGGCGCTCGTGGCCGACCTCGGGACCGGCAAGACCGGCATCGTCGACATCACGCTCTACCGCTGGTCGACGGACGAGGAGCGGGAGAAGCTTCTGTCGACTCTTCAGGAGTTCGGCCGCGACAAGCTCGTCGATGCGCTCAAGAAGATCGAGCCGCGCGTGGGCTACATTCGCCCGCCCTTGGGATGGACGGTCGGCGCCGCCGCTGGCAACGAGTACCCGGACGGCGTGCTCAGGAAAACCGCCGACTCCATCGGCTGGGATCTCTCCTACGCGCGCGACCACCGCAACGCCGACGGCACGCGCCGCGTCGTCCTCGCATCCGACCGGCCTGTCTCGTTTCGCGAGGGGTCGGGCGCCAGGCGCTCGATGGATTACCGTGTCACGATCATCGAGCTCCATCTCGACACGAATGGGAAAGGCGAGGGCAAGATCGTGAAGGCCGCGAAGCTCACGTGGGACAAGGACGCGAAGAAGCTCGAGATCGAGTCCTACAACGCGCTGCCCGTCGATCTCCTGCAGGTCAAGGTGAAAGAAGCGACGAAGTAAGGCGTTCTTCGGCGCGTCACGTGAGCGCGAAGTCGACTCGGGTCGGCCGCGCCTTATCCTTCGGCGCGGCAGCCTCACGTCCCGGCTCGAGGACGAAGACGCGCGCCGGTTCTACGGCGCCCGGCCCCGTGAGGTAATCCTTCACGGCGTTCGCGCGCGAGAGAGCGAGCTGGCGGAGGTCGTCTTCGTCCACGGCCTCGTTGACGAGCATGAGCTTCTCCATTTCGTCGGCGGGCAGGTCTTTCGCGAACCCGAGCGTCGTCCGCGGCTTGGGAAACTTCTCCTTCTTGTACGCCTTCTTGAGGTAGCCCTCACGCTCGGCGGGCTCGACGACGACGTCGTCCACGCTCGCAGGCGCCGAACCCTTCTTCACAAGGTCGGGCAGCTTCTGGGCCTTGATCTTCCTCTCGACGCGGAAAGACCGCAGACCCTCGAGGTCCTTTTCGCCGGAAAAGCGGCCCGTGGCCTGAAGCTTGAGAGCGGGGCGCGCCGTCAGGGCCTTCGCGAGAGCGTCGAGCTTCTTTTTCGCCGCCTCGTCGAGGGTCGCGACGCCCTCCGCGAACTCGACGGACGAGAGCTCGTCGCCCTTTCCGCCGAAAAGCTTGCCGAGGAGCGCGAACGGTGCCGTCGCGGCCTTCGCGATCAGGTTCCCGAGGACCTGCCAGATGACCTTGCCGATTCGAAACTTCGGGTCGTCGAGCGAACCCTCGATCGGGAGGTCGAGGTCGATGAGGCCGTCCTTGTCCTTGAGCAGAGAGATCGCGAACCTGACGGGCAGCTTCGTCGCCTGCTTGCTCTCGACCTTGTCGCCGAAGTCGAACTGGTTCACGAGAAGGCGGTTCGAAGCCTTCAGCTTCCTGTTCTCGATCTTGTAGGCAACCTCCATCGTGAGCGACCCGCTCGCGATCGTGTAGCCGGCGTACGTGCCCGAGTAGGGCGTGAACGCCGGCAGGTCGATGTCGCGGAAGGTCGCCCTGACGTCCGCGAACGTCGCGGCCGCAATCGGGTTGATCGTGCCCGAGACCTGGAGCGGCGAGTGGTTCGCGAGGTTGCCGCGCAGGTCGAGCGACGCGACCGTCCCGTCTTGCGAGGAGAGCCCCGTCACGCGCCCGCCGAGATCTCCGAGCGTCGCGGCGTAGTTCGGCTTCACGAAATGGTCTGCGAGTCCGATTCGCCCCCCCTGCAGCGTGATCTCGTCGATCCGAATCGGCATCGCGGGTCGAGAGTCCTTGTCGCCCGCCGCCGGGGCTGCCTGAGCCGGTGCCGGCGCGCCTGTGGTTCTTTCCTCCTCGTCCGTTGGCGTGGGCGCGCCCACGACCTTGCGGAGGTTCATGGTCCCGTCGGCCTCGATCGTAACGTCGCACGCGAGCCCGACCGCGGCGAGCTGTTTCACCTCGAGGAAGAGCGGGTTGTAGCCCGCCTTCATGCCGGCCGCCGAGAAGGTCTCCCATCCGAGGAAGTCGAGCTTCGTCGACTCGTCGACGGTCAGGAGATTCCCGACGAGGGCGCTCCCTGTGTAGACGACGCTCGCTTTGCCGGCCGTGTCTTCGTGGATCGCGAGCGATCCGGCCGCGCCCAGAGAGCCCTTCGCGACGTCGAGGCGCAGGTCCTGGAGGACGTAGGCCTGGATCGGAACCAGGTCGACGCCCTTCACGTCGACCCGGAGGTCCGCGAACATCGGCTTGAAGCCCACCGAGCCCCTCGCGGACGCGACGCCCTTGCCGTCCACGCCGAACCGCACGGAGAGCGTCCCCTTCGAACCCCTCGCCGTCGAGAGGTTCTCGAGGACGAGATCCGTCTTCGTGAGGGCGTAGCGCGCGGGATGCCGCAGGCCGCGATCGTCCATCTTCACGGTGTAATCGTGCAGGGCGACCCTGTTCAGCGTCACGTCCCAGGGCGCGGAGGGCGGCGTCGGCGGGGCGTCCGGAGCCGACTTCGGGACGAGCGCCGCGAGGTCGGCGTTGCCGTCCTTCTCCCGGATGACCGCCATGAAGCCGTTCGCGCTCTCGAGGCTTCCGCCGACCAATGCATGCTTCGCGAGGTCGAGCGACGTCTCCGCGATCGTGAGGGAGGCCGCCCGGAAGAAAGGCTCCGTGCCGCCTTTCTTCCGGAGGCGCGGCGATTTGACGTCGACGGCGAGACCCGACAAAGTCGCATTTGCGTCCGTGCCCGTCGTCCAGCGGTAACGAGTCTTCAGGGCGAGGATGCCGTCGTCGACCGTGACGGGGATGAACGGCTCGAGAAACGTGTTGTAGCGCTTCAGCGCGACGCCCTCCACCGAGAACGTCCCCTCGAGGGCGACCGGATCGATCGACACCGTGCCGGAGCTGCGGAAGGTCTCGCCGGCGTCGGACTTCGCGGAGATTTCGAGCCCAGCGGCCTTTCCCGGCTCCGTCGAAAGCCCCTCGAGCGCAACCATCGCCTCCGACAGGACGACGTCGAAGGCGGGACGGGGCGCAAAACTGAGGACGACCTTCCGGAGTCCCACGGTCCCCGACACCATGAGCGCCGGTCTCGCCTTCGGGGGCTGCGTAAACGCGAAGACGAGCTTCGCGTCGAGGCGGGCCGCCTTCAGCTTCGACGGCACGTCGGACGGAACGTACGCAAGGTAATGCGGAAGGTCGACGTCCGAGAGGTCGAGATCGAGCGTCGTCTCGTGCGTCCTGCTGAAGGGCTTCGTCTTCGCGTGAAACGCGAACGGCGAGCCGTTCACCTTCGCCTCGAAGACCGGCTGCGTCGTGATCTCCACCTTCGAGGGGATGTTCGAGAGGAACGGGATCCCGATCACGAGATCGCGAACCTCGTGCTTCGTCTTCTTCGGGCGGTCGTCGAAGTCGATCCGGCCGCCTTCGAGCCGGATGTTGTTGAGCGAGAACCGGAGCGGCTTCTCGCCCTTCGGCTTCGGATTCGGCTTCGAGAATTCCTCGATGAGGTCCTGGACGTTGTACGTGCCGTCCGCGTTGCGGAAGAGCGAGAGGGACGGCTTCTCGAGGGTGATCGCGCGCAGGACGGGCCCGCCCCGGAAGACGGAGGCGATCTCGGCGTTCACGGTGAGCCGCTCGAAAGAGAGGAAGGGCCCGCCGTCCTTGTCCTTCACGTCGAGGCCCGAGAGAGTCGCCGAGAGCGCGAACGGGTTGATCGACAGCCCACGAAGCGTGGCCTTGCGGTGCAGGGCCTCGCTTATCCTCCTTTCGATCGTCGGCCGAAGGAACGGCGGGAGAACGAGGAAGCCGAGGATCGCCCAGAAGGCGAGCAACGCTCCCGCGATGCCGACAGTCCAGCGGATGCGCGGGCTCCTGACCCTTTCTAAGAAATTCATCGTCGGCGGCCGAATCCTAGTCGCACCGTTTGACCCTGGCGCGGGGCCGCTTCCGACCATACTCTTGTTTCGTGACCGCGAACCTCACGCCCCAGTACCACGACGCCGAGGAACGCTTCAAACGGGCGGCGGACCACGCGGAGAAGCTCGCGGCGATGCGCGAGATGATCGCGCTCCTCCCGAAGCACAAGGGGACCGAGAAGCTGCTCGCCGACCTCCGCAAGCGCCTCTCGAAGCTCGAGGACGAGGCCGCTCACCCCACGCGCGGCGGGCCGGGGCACCGCGTCGAGGTCGGCCACGTGAAGCGCGAGGGGGCGGGCCAGTGGGTCCTCCTCGGACCGCCGAACGCGGGCAAGTCGTCGCTCCTCGCGGCCCTGACGCACGCGCACCCGGAGGTCGGGGAGTACCCGTTCACGACGCGAGCGCCGCTGCCCGGCATGATGGAGTTCGAGAACGTGCAGGTGCAGCTCGTCGATACCCCCGCGATCGCCGAAGGCCACACGGAACCGTACCTCCCGAACCTCGCGCACGATGCGGACGGCATCCTCTTCGTCATCGACGTGACGGCGGACGACGCCGAGCCCTCCGCGCGCCTCGTCCACGATCTTCTCGCGCGCGCCCGCGTCTGGCCGCGAACGCGGCCGCTGCCGCCGGGGGCGCCGCCTTTCCTTCTCCCGAAGCCGGTCCTCGTCCTCGGCAACAAGGCCGAGGAGGACGACGGGACTTTCGCGGCGTTCGCCCGCGAAGCGGTCGGAGCGGATCTCCCCTTCTTCCCCGTTTCCGCCGTCACGGGCGCGGGCCTCGAGGCGCTGCGGGAGATTCTCTTCCGCGAGCTGAAGCGGATCCGCGTCTACGGCAGGGAGCCGGGGAAGAAGCCGGACTTCGAACGGCCGTTCGTCCTGCCCGAGGGCGCGACGGTCCACGACTTCGCGGCGCACGTCCACAGGGAGATCGCAGAGCGCCTCAAGTTCGCCCGGCTCTGGGGCCACGCGAAGTTCGACGGCCAGCAGGTCGACCGTCACCACGTCCTCGCAGACAAGGACGTCGTTGAGCTGCACGCCTGAGATCGAGCCTTCCTACCTCGCCTTGCACCGCACCGGCGAGCTGAGGACACGGGTCGTGCGAGCGCACGCGCGCCTCGCCGACTGTGACCTTTGCGCGCGTCTCTGCCACGTCGATCGTCTGGAAGGAATCGCGGGCGCCGTCTGCCGCACCGGCGAGCGGGCACGCGTCTACAGCCACGGCCCGCACTTCGGTGAGGAAGACCCCCTCCGGGGGACGCGCGGCTCGGGGACCATCTTCTTCTCCTGGTGCAACCTTCGGTGCGACTTCTGCCAGAACTGGACGATCAGCCAGAAGGGAGAAGGCGAGGAGGTCGAGCCCGAGGTCCTGGCCGCGCACATGCTCGAGCTGCAGGACCAGGGCTGCCACAACATCAACCTGGTGACGCCGAGCCACGTCGTCGCGCAGATTCTCGCGGCCCTCGAGATCGCCGCCGCCCGCGGGCTCGCCCTTCCGCTCGTCTACAACACGGGCGGGTACGACAGCCCGCCCGCTCTCGAGCTCCTCGACGGCGTCGTGGACATCTACATGCCCGACATGAAGTACGCCGACTCCCTCGCCGCCCGGCGCTATTCGCACGCGCAAGACTACCGAGAGGTCAATCAGGCTGCCGTGAAGGAGATGCACCGTCAGGTGGGAGACCTCGTGCTGGACGAGCGTGGCCTCGCCGTCCGGGGGCTCCTGGTCCGGCACCTCGTGCTGCCCGGCGGCCTGGCGGGTACCGGCGGGGTTCTCGAGTTTCTCGGTCGTGAGATCTCGAGGAACACCTATCTCAATCTCATGGATCAGTACCGCCCCTGTTATCGCGCCGAGGAGATCGAGCCCCTCGCGCGGCGAATCTCCAGCGCGGAATGGGACGAAGCGCTCGCGCTCGCGGACGCGTGCGGGCTCACTCGCCTCGACGGACGGTCGATTCCCGGGGGCCTGAGGTAGGCTCCGCCGCGATGCGCGGGCCCGAGCGCCTGGACGTCGTGCCGCTCTTCCGGCCCCTTCACGAGGAGCTGGTGCGGCTCCTGTCCGGACTTTCGGCCGCGGACTGGGAGCTCCCCACCGTAGCCGGAGCCTGGCGCGTGCGCGACGTGGCGGCGCACCTCCTCGACACCGACCTCAGGCGGATTTCCAATCAGCGGGACGGCTGGGCTCTGCCGGTCGAGACGCCGGTCGCGGAATGGGCCGACCTCGTGAAGCTCCTCAATGACCTCAACGCAGGATGGGTGAAGGTCGCACGGCGGCTGTCGCCGCGCGTCCTCACGGAGCTCCTCACGTATTCCGGACGCGAGCTGGCGGCCGTCGTCGCGACGCTCGACCCCGACGCGTCTGCGCCGTTCGGCGTCCTCTGGGCCGGCCAGACCGCTTCGACGAACTGGTTCGACCTCGGCCGCGAGTACACGGAGAAATGGCACCACCAGGCCCAGATCCGCCTCGCCGTCGGCGCGGCGCCGCTCGACGGGCGCCGCCTCTTCCACCCCGTGCTCGCGTTCTCGATGTACGCCCTCCCCCGCGCTCTCGACGGCGAGGCGGCGCCCGAAGGCACCGCGGTGACCGTCTCGATCAGCGGTGAGGCCGGAGGCACGTGGTCGGCAGTCCGCGGTGCGGCCGGCTGGCTCCTCTTCGAAGACGAAGCGCCGTCCCCGGCGGCCCGCGTCGCGATGGACGGGGAAACCGCGTGGCGGCTCCTCTACAACGCGCTCTCGGCCGAAGGGGCCCGCTTGGGCATCACGACCAAGGGCGACGAGCGGCTCATCGCCGCCGTTCTGAGAACGCGGTCCGTCATGGTGTGAAGCGAAGCGACGCTCAGCCGGCCGACATCGAGCCCAGAAACTCCGCGTTGTTCTTCGTCTTTTCGAGGCGCTCGATGAGAAGCTCCATCGCCTCCACCGTCGAAAGCGGGTTGAGGACCTTGCGGAGGATCCACACGCGGTTGAGCTCCTGCTTCTCGAGGAGCAGCTCTTCCTTGCGCGTGCCCGACTTGTTGAGGTCGATGGCCGGGAAGACGCGCCGGTCGACGAGCTTGCGGTCGAGGTGGACCTCCATGTTGCCGGTCCCCTTGAACTCCTCGAAGATCACGTCGTCCATGCGCGAGCCCGTGTCGACGAGCGCCGTCGCGATGATCGTCAGCGAGCCCCCTTCCTCGATGTTCCGGGCGGCTCCGAAGAAGCGCTTCGGCTTCTGGAGCGCGTTCGCGTCCACGCCGCCCGACAGGACTTTGCCCGAGGGCGGGCAGGTCGTGTTGTAGGCGCGCGCGAGGCGCGTGATCGAGTCGAGGAGGATCACGACGTCACGCTTGTGCTCGACGAGGCGCTTCGCCTTCTCGATGACCATCTCGGCGACCTGCACGTGCCGCGTCGCGGGCTCGTCGAAGGTCGAGGAGATGACCTCGCCCTTCACGGAGCGCTGCATGTCCGTGACTTCTTCGGGCCGCTCGTCGATCAGGAGGACGATGAGCGTGATCTCGGGGTGATTCGTCGTGATCGAGTTCGCGAGCGCCTGCAGGAGCATCGTCTTGCCCGTGCGCGGCGGCGCGACGATGAGGCCGCGCTGGCCTTTCCCGACGGGCGCGATGAGGTCGAGGACGCGCGACGAGAGGTTCGGAGTCTCGAGCCGGATCCGCTCCTGCGGATAGAGGGGCGTCAGGTTGTCGAAGAGGATCTTCTCGCGTGCGACATCGGGGTGCTCGAAGTTGACGGCTTCGACTTTGATGAGGGCGAAATAGCGCTCCCCTTCCTTCGGCGGCCGGATCTGGCCGGAGATCGTGTCTCCCGTGCGCAGGCCGAACTTCCGGATCTGCGACGGCGAGACGTAGATGTCGTCGGGTCCGGCGAGGTAGTTGTACTCGGGGGCGCGCAGGAAGCCGAAGCCGTCCGGCAGCACCTCGAGGACGCCCTCCGAGAAGATGAGTCCGAGGCGTTCCGTCTGCGTCTGGAGGATCTTGAAGATCAGCTCCTGCTTGCGCAGCGACGGGGCGCCCTCAACCTCGAGGTCCTGCGCAATCTTCACGAGCTGCGGCATGGAATGGTTGTGCAGTGTCCGGATGTCGAGCACCGGCTCGACGGGAGCTCCGGCCGCCGCGGGGGCCTCCTCGATGTCGGCGGGAAGCTCACGGGGATCGATGTCGCGGACGGCGTAATCGGCGCCGGGGACCTTGCGTCGGGGCATGGGTTACTCCTTGGAGGCAGGTGAAAGAGCCGCGGCGAGGAGCCGCGCGAGCTCGCGGAGGTTTTCGCCCGTTTCGACCGAGACGGGCAGGAGGGGGCGATCCGGGGTCTCGAAGGCGGCGGCGAGCGTCCGGTGCTGCCGCACGCGCTGAGAGGGCTTCACGGCGTCCCACTTCGTCGCCACGACGACCGTGGGGACCGAGGAATTCCTCAGGAAAAGGGACATGGAAAGGTCGGAGGCTTGCGGCTCGAGCCTGCCATCGACGAGGAGCAGCGCTGCGGCGACGGGGGTTCCCCCGGTATGACCCGTAACCAGCTCCTCGATCAAAGCTGAGAACGTGTCACGCGCGCTGCGGGACGTCTTGGAGTATCCGTATCCGGGACAATCCACGACGTCGAACTTCTCCCCGACGCGGTACCAGTAGAGCGCCTGCGTACGGCCCGGCGTCTGCGAGACTCGCGCGACCTTCGTGCCCAGCAGGGCGTTCAAGAGGCTGGACTTCCCCACGTTCGATCGCCCGAGGACCGCGAGAGCGGGTACGGCCTCCCCCTTCGGGCGCTCGCCCGCTCGATAGGCCGGAAGGACGAGACGCACCTCGGCCCCCGCGGCGAGCGGACCTCGCACGCTGCCCGACCGGAAGCCGGCACGATGGGAAGCGGGGACAGAGAGAATCGTCATGGGAGAGGTCGAAATCCCCTGGGAGGGGAAAAGAAGATTTCTTAGAAGGAAAGAAGGACGGGACCCCGTCCGAAACGAGAGTCTATCAGAGAGGACGGGGTGCTGTCCGCCCGACCGCGCGCGCCCCAACGCAGTCCATTCGCGGAAAGACCATTGAGAAAGACCCGGGAAAATTGAGAAAGACCCGGGAAAGAGGTGCGCGAACTCAGTGCGCGGTGGGAGGTGTCGTTCCGGCCTCGGGCGCGATGGCCTTCGGAGCCATGGGCGAAGGTGCGCCCTCGAGTGTGAGGCGGACCACCTCGTCCACGTCCTCCACGAGATGGAACTCCATGACGGTCCGGATCTCCTCCGGCAGGTCGTCGAGGTCCTTCTCGTTCTCCTTCGGTAGGAGAATCGTCGTGATGCCGGCGCGGTAGGCCGCGAGGAGCTTTTCCTTGATGCCGCCCACCGGCAGGACCTTGCCGCGCAGCGTGATCTCCCCCGTCATCGCCAGGTCCTTCCGAATCGGGATCCTCGTGACGGCCGAGAGGATGGACGTCGCCATCGTGATGCCGGCCGAGGGCCCGTCCTTCGGGATCGCACCTTCCGGGATGTGCACGTGGATGTCTTTCTTCTCGTAGAAATCGGCGTCCGCGCCGTACAGCTCCGCGCGCGACCTCACGTAGGACAGCGCGGCCCGCGCGCTCTCCTGCATGACGTCGCCGAGCTGACCCGTCAGGACGAGGTTGCCCTTGCCGCGCATCAGCGTCGTCTCGATGTGGAGGACGTCGCCGCCCGACTCCGTCCAGGCGAGCCCGGTCGCGAGGCCGATCTCCGCGGTATCGCCCTTCTTGTTCAGGCGGAACTTCGGCTTGCCGAGATACGACGCGAGGTTCTCGGCCGTGACCGTCAGGGGCGTCTCGGCGTCCTTGCCGATGATCTTGCGGGCGATCTTCCGGCAGACGGACGCGATCTCGCGCTCCAGGTTGCGGACGCCCGCCTCGCGCGTGTACTTCTCGATGAGGCCGTACAGGGCGCCGTCCTCGAACACGGCCTGCTCGGTCTTGAGGCCGTTCTCCTTGATCTGCTTCGGGACGAGGAACTGCTTCGCGATCGCGACCTTCTCGTTCGGCGTGTAGCCCGAGAGCGGGATGATCTCCATCCGGTCCTTGAGAGCGGGCGGAATCGGGTGCACGACGTTCGCCGTCGCGATGAACATCACCTTCGACAGGTCGTACTCCGTGTCGAGATAGTGGTCCACGAAGGCATGGTTCTGCTCGGGGTCGAGCACCTCGAGGAGCGCCGCCGACGGGTCTCCCCGGAAGTCCATCGACATCTTGTCGACCTCGTCGAGCAGGAACACCGGGTTCACCGTCCCCGCCTTCTTCATGAGCTGGATGATCTGACCCGGGAACGCGCCGATGTACGTGCGCCGGTGGCCGCGCACCTCGGCCTCGTCGCGCACGCCGCCGAGCGAGATGCGCACGAACTTGCGATTGAGCGATTTCGCGATCGACTTCGCGAGGGAGGTCTTCCCGACGCCCGGAGGGCCCGCGAAGCACAGGATCGAGCCTTTCGTCTCCGTGACGAGCTGGCGAACGGCGAGAAACTCGAGGATGCGCTCCTTCACCTTCTCGAGGCCGAAGTGGTCCTCGTTCAGGATCTTCTCGGCGCGCTTGATGTCCCGCATCTCGCGCGTGGCCTTCTTCCAGGGCACGTTCACGAGCCAGTCGATGTAGTTGCGCGAGACGGTGGCCTCGGCGGAGACGCTCGGCATGGCCTCGAGCCGCTTCATCTCGGCGAGCGCCTTCTCCTTCGTCTCCTTCGGCATCCCGGCCTTCTCGATCTTGACCTTCAGCTCCTCGAGCTCGTCGGACTTGTCGTCCTTGCGGCCGAGCTCCTGGTGAATGGCCTTGATCTTCTCGTTGAGGTAGTACTCCTTCTGCGCGCGCTCCATCTGCTTCTTGACCTTGTTGTTGATCCGGCGGTCGATGTTGATCTTCTCGATCTCGATCTCCAGCAGGTCCTGCAGCTTCTGAAGGCGCTCCAGCGGGTTCACGGTCTCGAGGAGCGCCTGCTTCTCGGCCGTCGCGATGGACGTCGGGAGGTGCCCGGCGAGCATGTCGGCGAACGACTCCGGATCGTCCATCTTGAGCGACGAGAGGAGCCCCTCGAACGCGAGGTTGTGCGAGAGCTTCGCGTACTGCTCGAAGACCGAGAGCACTTTCGACAGATACGGCGCGAGCTCGGCGGCCGACGCTCCGAGCGGCTTCGGCTCGAGCCGCTCGACGCTCACGGCGAGATGGCCGGCGCCGGAGGTGAAGGCGCGGATGCGCCCGCGCACCACGCCTTCGACCATCACTTTGATGTGGCCGTTCGGGAGCTTCAGCGACTGCACGACGGACGCGATGACGCCCGTCTCGTTGATGTCGCTCGCCACGGGCTCGTCCACCTTGGGGTCCTTCTGCGCGGCCAAGAAGATCCTCTTCTCGGACGACGCGAGCGCGGACTCCAGCGCCGCGATGGACGACGCGCGGCCCACGACGAAGGGCGCCATCATCCGCGGGAAGACGACCATGTCGCGCAGCGGCACGAGAGGAAGCGTGCGGTCCGTGGACACGAAAGGCTCGAGGGCGGTTTGATCGCTCATTGGGATGTCCCCGGTCCCAATCTCAGCCGGCTTTCCGGAGCGACAGGATGGGAGCAGCGCGCCGGAGGACGACATCCTTCGTGATGACGCACTCTTCGATCTCCTCTTCCGAGGGGACGCGGTACATGACGTCCAGCATCAGCTCCTCGAGGATGATCTTCAGGCCGCGGGCCCCGACGTTGCGGACGATCGCCTCGTCGGCGATCTGCTCCATCGCGTCCTCCGTAAAGCGCAGGTTCACGTTCTCGAAGTCGAGAAGCGCCTGGTACTGCTTGATGAGGGAGTTCTTCGGCTCTTTCAGGATGGCGACGAGAGCCGAGCGGTCGAGATCGTGCAGGGTGGCGACGACCGGGACTCGTCCGATGAACTCCGGGATCATCCCGAACTTGATCATGTCCTCGGGATGCGCCTTCTCGAGGATGTCGCCGGCGCGCTTCTCCTTCTTGGAGATGATCTTCGCCCCGAAGCCCATGGACTTCTCGGTGAGCCGCCGGCCGATGATGTCCTCGAGGCCCACGTAGGCGCCGCCGCAGATGAACAGGATGTTCGTCGTGTCGATCTGGATGAACTCCTGGTGCGGGTGCTTGCGGCCGCCCTGCGGCGGCACGTTCGTGACGGTGCCCTCGAGGATCTTCAGCAGCGCCTGCTGGACGCCCTCGCCCGAGACGTCTCGCGTGATGGACGGGTTTTCGCCCTTCCGCGCGATCTTGTCGATCTCGTCGATGTAGACGATCCCGCGCTCGGTCTTCTCCTTGTCCTGGCCGGCGGCCTGGTAGAGCTTGAGGATGATGTTCTCGACGTCCTCGCCGACGTAGCCCGCTTCCGTGAGCGTCGTCGCGTCGGCGATCGTGAAGGGGACCGAGAGCATCTTCGCGAGCGTCTGCGCGAGGAGCGTCTTGCCGGTGCCGGTGGGCCCGATCAGGAGGATGTTCGACTTCTGGAGCTCGACGTCGAGCTTGCGGTTCTTCTCGAAGTAGTCGATCCGCTTGTAGTGGTTGTAGACGGCGACGGCGAGCTTGCGCTTGGCCGTCTCCTGCCCCACGACGTACTCGTCGAGGAATTCCTTGATCTCGCGCGGCTTCGGGAGCTTCGTTTCGGGCTTGGCCTGGTCGAGCACCCGGTCCTCGGCGATGATGTCGAGGCAGATGTCGACGCACTCGTCGCAGATGTAGACCGTCGGACCGGCGATGAGCTTCTTGACGTCCCGCTGGGACTTGTTGCAGAAGCTGCAGCGCAAGACGTCACCCGTGCCCGTTTTCTTCGTCATACCGGAATTGCCCTGCCCTTTCGGACTCCAGACCCCATCTTAACGCGGCCCCGATACCCCGAACAAACCGGAGACTCGGGACATTCCCGGGCGAGCGCCTGCGGAACCTATCCTATTATCCCATTTTGCGTGAGGAAGTTTCCGCTGCGAGCCGCGGGGCTCTTCCTGGCGGCGTTCGCCGGGATCTCGCGCGCGGACGAGGGCACGGAAACCTCGCCGCCGCCCGCCTCGGCACCGGTCCCGTCCCCCGCGCATAAGCCGAAGAAGCGCTTCGGACTCGCCTCGGCCGAGGTCCTGTCCCTCGAGATCATTCCGTACACCCAGAACCGGTACCTCAACCACGAGGACTACGCGCTGATCTCCTGGACCTCCATCCGCGACAACCTCCAGAGCGGCTTCGAGTTCGACCGTGACAAGGTCACCACGAACCAGCTCGGGCACACGGTCTCCGGCGCCCTCTTCTTCAACGCCCCGCGCACGAACGGCTACACGTTCTGGGAGTCGGCGCCCTTCGCCCTCGCGGGAAGCGTCTTCTGGGAGATGGTGTTCGAAACGCAGAAGCCCTCGCTGAACGACCTCGTGAACACGACGCTCGGAGGCATGATTTCCGGCGAGGCCACGTACCGGCTCTCCCAGATGCTCCTCGACGACCGCACGCGCGGCGGCGAAAGGGTCCTGCGCGAGACGGCCGCCGCGCTCCTGAACCCGACGCAGATGGTCACGCGCCTCACGACGGGCGACCTCTGGGCGGCCCGCACGGACCGCGGCGACTACCTCGTGCCGTCGGGTTTCGTCGCCGAGACGGACGTCGGCTGGCGACACTTCGTCTCGAGCCGCGGTGCGAGCCCTGACCACGCTCTCGTCACGCTGCAGGCGCGCTACGGCGATCCGTTCGAGCGCGCGGTCTCGCGACCTTTCGACTCCTTCGAGGCGTCCGTCGACGTGTCGACGCCCAGCTCGGCCTGGCTCACGCACGCCGAAGTCCGTGGCCTCCTCGGGGGATGGGACCTCGAGCCCGGCTCGCCGGGCAGCCGGCACGTCCTCGGCTTCTTCATGGACTTCGATTACACGAACAACGACACGCGCGTCTTCAGCTCTCAGAGTTTCCGGTTCGGGCTCCTCTCGCTGCACCCTCTCGGGAAAGGCGTCGAGCTTCGGGCCGAGCTGCTCGGCGCTCTCGCGCCGCTCGTCGCTTTCCAGAACGACCATCCCGATACCAGCAACCTTCTCGTCGGCCGCAAGTACGACTACGGCCCGGGCGCGGCCGTCTTCACCGCGGTTCGCCTGCGGCGCGAAGAGCTCGACCTCCTGACGCTCACGTACTCGGTGTTCTGGGCGCACACCTCGAACGGCATCGCCAGGAGCAGCAGCATCCAGTCGTTCCGGGCCGAGACGCGCGTTCCCGTCGGCCGCTCTCTCTCGGCGGGCGGCTCCTGGACGTGGGGAAAGAGGATCTCGACCTACGACGCGTTCGACACGATCGCCGCCACCGCGGTACAGGGGCGCGCGTTCGTCTCCTGGCTCTTTCGTTAGGCGGCGGGTTTCGCGTCGTCGCGGCGGCGGATGACGAGGTCGATGAGGCCGTATTCCTTCGCCGCGTCGGGCTCGAAGATGTTGTCGCGGTCCGTGTCGCGCGAGATCTTCTCGACGGGCTGGCCCGTGTGGTACGCGAGGATCTCGTTGAGTCGCTGCTTCGTGCGCAGCATCTCGCGGGCCTGGATCTCGATGTCGGAGGCCTGCCCCTCCGCCCCGCCGTGCGGCTGGTGGATCAGGATGCGCGCGTTCGGAAGGGCGGCGCGTTTGCCCTTCGCGCCGCCGGCGAGGAGCATGGCGCCCATCGAAGCCGCCTGCCCGAGGCAGTACGTCGCGACGTCGGGCTTCACGTATTGCATCGTGTCGTAGATCGCGAGCCCGGCCGAGATGATGCCGCCCGGCGAGTTGATGTAGAGCGTGATGTCCTTCTCGGGGTTTTCGGCCTCGAGAAAAAGCATCTGCGCGATGATGAGGTTCGCGACGTCGTCGTTGATGGCGGAGCCCAGAAAGATGACGTTGTCCTTGAGGAGGCGCGAGTAGATGTCGTACGCGCGCTCGCCCCGGTTCGTCTGCTCGATGACCATCGGAATCAGCATGGAATCTCCTTCGCTTCCTAGTGTACTCAGCTCGCGACGGCGGCTTCGGCGAGGAGGAAGTCGAGGACGCGCTCGATCCGCAGCTCTTCGCGCACTCCTTCGAGGCGATCCGCCTTCACGAGCGCGCCCTTCAGGTCGCCGAACGACAGGCCCATCGCCTGCGCCCGGCGCTTCAGCTCCGCGTCGAGCTCCGTGTCCGTCACCGTCACGCTCTCCTTGCCGCCGATCGCGTCGAGGATCAGGTATTCCTTCACGCGGCGCTCGGCCCCGGGCCGCGCCTCCTTGCGCAGGTTGTTCCAGTCGACCTGCGCGTCCTTCAGGTCGACACCCTCGCGCGTCAGGTGCCGGGCGTAGTCCTTGAGCGCGGAATCGACTTCCGATTCGACCATCGTCTCGGGCGCCGGGACTTCGTGGAGCGCGAGGAGGCCGTCGAGGACGGCGCGGCGCCGCGCCTCCCTTACAGCGTGCTCCTTGTCGCGTTTCAGCGACTCGGCCACTTTCTCGCGCAGCATCGCGAGGTTCGCGCCCTCGGGAGCCTCGCCGTCGCGCGGCGTCAGCGCGAGGCGCGCGAGCTCGTCGTCGAGTGCGGGCAGGACGCGGGCCTTGAGCGCCACGAGGTGCACCGTATACAGGACGGTCTTTCCCGCGAAGTCCTTGTCCGGCACGTCGGCCGGCCAGTCCTTCTGGAACGTCACGGTGACCCCGGGCTCGGCGTTCAACACGTGCGCGGAAAGCTCCGGCATCGTGTGCTCGCCGCCGACCTCGACCATCGTCTTCTCGGATTCGAAGTCCTTCCCGTCGCCTTTCGGGAACGAGCCCTTGATGTCCACGAGCGCGAAGTCGCCGTCCTTCGCGGCCCGGCCCTCGATCGGCTCATACGTCGCGTGGCCCTCGCGAATCCGCCCGATGAGCGCATCGATCTCCTCGTCGGACGGAACGGCGTTGCCTGCCGGCACCTTCAGTCCGCGGTAGTCCTTCGGCTCCACCGCGGGCCGCACCTCCAGGTCGACGCGAAAGGAGAGCGGCTCCTCGAACGCGAACTTCAGGTCTCCGATCTTCGGACGCCCGAGAGGCACGAGGTGCTTCTCCTTCAGAGCCTCTTCGACCGAGGCCTGGATGAGGTGCTCCAGCACCTCGCCCTTCACTTCTTCGGCGAAGCGCTTCTTGATCATCTCGGGGGGCACCTTCCCGGGCCGGAACCCCGGAAGGCGAACCTGCTTGGCGAACACCTTCACCGTGCGGTCGGTGGCCTTGCGGACGTCGTCCGCCGGCACCTCGAAGGTGAAGACTTTCTTCGTGGGGGATTCGTCGACGTACGAGGTGATCATCGAATTCCTTCTTGTTGGGTTGTTGGGCGCTCGACCTGGTGCGGGAGGAGGGACTCGAACCCCCACGGGTCGCCCCACGGGATCCTAAGTCCCGCGCGTCTGCCATTCCGCCACTCCCGCTGGAGTGGACCGCCAAAACTAGCATAGCGCCTCTTCAAACCCGCCGCCGGAAGATGAAGGCGAGCTCCCGCGCGGCCCGCAGGAGGCGCGCGGCCCGCGTGTAAGCCGATCCGCCGCCCGGCCGTGCCGCCCGCTCGACGGGCACCGTCACGAAGCGGCGTCCCGAAAGGCCGACGAGGGACGGCAGGAAGGGGTGGGGAACGTCGTGGCGCAGGATGTCCTCGACGAGGGGGCGGCGAAGCGCGAGGAACATCCCCGCGTCTCGCGGATACGTGGTCAGCTTCTCCCGCAGGGTCTTGAACACCCGGGAGGTGACGAGTCGTCCCTTCCCCTCGTAGCGTCCCCTCCATGCCGCGAGGACGGCGTCGACGCCGGGCGTCCCCGCAGAGAGAAGCGCCGGAATCGCCTCAGGCGGATCTTGCAGGTCCGCATCCAGGACGACGGCCCAGGCGCCGCGCGCGGCCGAAAGGCCGATCCACGCGGCCCGCTGCTGTCCGACGTTCCGGGGGAGAGAGATTCGGTGCACGCGCGGGTCGCGCGCCGCGAGCTCGGCGATGGCGGCGCCGGACCCCTCCGGGCAGGCGTCGTCCACGAAGATCAGCTCGCACGGGAGCGACGCTCCGGCGAGCGCCGCCGACAGCCTCCCGTGCAGCTCGTCCAGCGTCGCACGGTTACGGTAGACCGGCAGCACGACGCTGACCTCCACGCGGTCTTCGGGGGCGCCGCTCCTCCCGAAACCCGTCAAGAGATCCTTCTCGACCCCGCGTCGCCACCGACAGTGGCGGCGACGGTCTCGACCAGCTCCGCACGATCCCGGGCGATCTCCTCGGCGCTGCGCCGCCCGGCGCGTTCGATCGAGGCCCTGACCCTCGGAATCTCGGCTCGAGGGTCACGTCCGGCCATGTCGCGCCGCCACGACCTGCGCAAGAACGTGAAGCAGGACGAGAGGCGCGACATCTCGCCGATCAGGAGCCGACACGGAATCGGCCGCCCGCATTCCGGAAGGGTCAGCCCCGCGAGGCCGAACGGAACCGTGAACAGCGGCCGAATCTCGTCGACGAGTCCGTCTGTGAGCGGCTCGAAGATGGATCGCGACCTGCGCTCGATGGAGAGGTCGTTCAGTCCGACGTAGGCGCGGCTGATCGGAAGGCGGGCCAGCTCCGGAGCACGGCGGACAGCGTCGACCGTCTCCACGAGGATTCCGACCCCGCAGCGGCCCCCCGCGACCCGGATTGCGTCGAGGACTTCCCCGGGGCTTCGCACCATGGGAAGGAGGAGCTCGTCCGCGCCGCCGGCGACGGCCTCCTCGATCTCCCCGGGCGTCCACGGGCCGGGCTGATTGAGGCGGCAGAGGACGCGGGCGTTCGTCGCGGCCCGCACTCGCCGGAGATCCTCGGGCGTATCTTCGTTGATCTCGGTGTCGGCTCCGGCCTGTCGCTTCTCCTTGCCTTTGCATTCCCAGTCCACGATGAAGCCGTCGACGCCGGCCTCGGTGTAGAAGGACACCGTCTTCGCGTCGGTCGAGAAGAGGAAGAGGTCGAAGCCGTTCACGAGCCCGGCTCCTCCGCACGCCCGCTCGCCGGCACGGCGCAGACCAGAAGGGCGAGGGCCGGCTCGAGCGTCAGGTTTCTTCGGAACTCGCCGATGGCGCTGGTCGCGCTCGCGAGGGAGTAAGCCACGGCCCCGGCGACGATCGCGAGGAGGAGCGCGTCCCTCGATCGAAAGGCCCGGACGGCCCCCCACGCGAAAAGCCCGAGCGTCAAGAGGTTCACGCTCCAGAAAGCGGCGTGAGTGGCCCAGTACGAGGCGCGGAGGAAACCGCCGGCCTCGCGGAGATGCGCCGGCACGCCGATCATCGAGCGATAGTCCAGCCACAGCGCCGCGGACCTCACGAGCGGCAGGCCGATCCAGAAGAGGATCGGATGCTCTCTTCTCCGGACGCGCGCCGCTTCGCGGAACGTCTCGTCGTAGCCGCTGCCCATGTCGTATCGGGCATGGGCCGGCGGGGCCTCGTCCAGCGCCTTCAGGATGAGAGCCCGCTCCGGACCCTGCCCAAGGGCCCGCTCCGGAATTTCGCGCCGTGCCTCCGGGCTCCACCAGATCCACTTGTCCTGGGGCGTCGTGGACCAGGTCCGGAGCCACATCTGGAGCCCCGTCCTTCCGGATCCGATGGGGCGCAAGAGCAACGGCTCCACGCGGCCGGTCTTCTCGAGCAAAAGAACCTGCCAGGGAGCGAGAACCACGAACATGCCGGCCGCCGTCAGGCCCAACACGGCGGCAGAGCGGCGTTCCCTCCAGGCGAGAAAGCCCAGGACGGGGACGGCGACGAAGGCGGCCGCCGGCGTGACGAGCGAGGCCGCTACTGCCAGCGCACCGAGGGCGAAAGCAGGCAAGGGCGCGAGCGGCCGCCCGGGCGCGGGCCAAACCAGGACCATCACCGCAACAAGGAATGCTCCGAGCGTCTCGGACATGACGAGGGCCTGTTGCCGGGCGAGCCACGGATTGAAGGCCAGAACCGCGACCGCCACCAGCGCTGCCGTACGAGACCGCCGCCGGCCGGCGAGCCAGACGAGGAGGAGCGTTCCGACCGAGAGGAGGAACTGAACATTGAGGAGGAAGGGGATCCCGGGCCGGATCCATCCCAGCGTCCGGATGAACAGGGGATAGCCCGGGGGCAGGACCGAGAACGGATCGCCTGGAAGGACCCATGGCTTTGTTGCGGACAGGTCGTGGGCCTGCGCAAGAAAACGAACACTGTCCGCCGTGATCGGCGCCCTCCGGGAGAGAGCCGCACGGAAGAGCAGCCCGGCCAGGAGGAGCAGCCCGGCTGCAAGAACTTCTTTCCGGCGGGCGTTCCCCGGTCGGGCAGTGCCCTCCCCCGTGACGATCAAAGTCCCCATCGCGGCATGTCCCCTTCGTGCGCGCGGAGTCTAGCTCTGCCCTGCGCATCCTCACCTTCGGACTGCCGCGCGGGTTCGTCGACGCAGAAGGCGCGCGCATCGGGACACTGGGTCCTCACGACGGCGCAGGGCGCGGGTTCCCCCGGAGACGGCGCTCCCGCCCGCAGGTGGACGCCGGGGGCGAACTGGCGCGCACCCACCCACAGGGCGTACTCCCACGCGTTGCCGTCCATGACGAGCTGCACGACGCCGCCCGGCCCGCAGCGGCGCGAAACCGCCCGCATCACGTCCTCGACCTCGACCTGCAGGGCGGGTCGGTTGCGGAAGTACTCCTCCCAGCGCGGGGTCGCGAAGATCGACCGGCGGGCGGTGTCCGGGACGAACCTTTGCAGCCAGACCGGGTTCTCCGGCGAGCGCGAGATGCTGAGGAGCGGGCGACTCCAGTTGAGAAACAGTGCCGGAACGGCCTGGAAGACGAGGAGGAGCGCAAGAGTTGCGCGCGGGACGCGGCCGAGGCACTCCGCGACGACCGCGGCCGCCGGAACGGCGAGGAGGACGAGCGCCGGCAACTGGAGCCTCGCGTTCCACGGCATCCAGCGGACGAAGAGGGCGACGAGGAGCCAGGCGGCCCAGCCCGAGGCGAAAGAGGCGAGCACGGCGCGCCTGCCGGGGAGAGACCCGCGTGCGAGCGCGATGCCCGTCGCCCCCACGAGGATCAGAAACGTGCCCGTCGAGGGCGCCCCGTCCTCGTGGTAGAGCGGCAAATACTTCGCGGTGAAGAAGGTTACCGGCCCCGTGATCGCCGGCTCGTCAATGCCGATGCCGAGCGCGCGGTGCACGCGGGCCGTGGCCGCGACGAGGAGGCGGCCGCTCACGCCCGCTTTCCGCAGCTGGCCCAGCTGGAGAACGGCGGCGCGGAGGATCTGCGAAACCGCGAGCGCGGGAATTTTGGCGGGGCCGAGGGCGAGGATCGCGGAGGGGCGGACGACCTCGTAGGCCGATCCGACGGCGGAGCCGAAGGTCCTCGCGTTGCGCGACCAGAAGCCGATGTTCGTGAGGACGACGAGGACGGCGGCCGCCCCGAGCCCGGCGGCCCACGCCCGGCGCTCCCGCCCGCGCCCTCGCGCGACCCGTGTGAGGGCGGCGACGACCGCCGCCCCAAAGAGGGGGACGGCGAGAAGGTACACGGTTCCCTTCGTCGCGAGGCCGAGGCCGACGGCGGCGCCGCCGAGCGCGAGGTCGCGAAAGGGTGCGCCGTCCACGGCGAAGGCGCGGGGCAGAAAGAACGCGGCGCACAGGAGGTAGCCGGCGACGACGACGTCGTTCTGCGTGCTCGTGCTCTGGAGAATCGCCATCGGAATCGTCGCGACGAGGAAGGCGGCCCAGGGACCCGCACCCCTGGAGGGGACGAGACGCGCGGCGAGCACGGCCGCCGCGAGGATCGAGAACGCGAAAAACGCCCATTGCACGAGGTTGAAGAGGACGTCGTTTCCCGTCAGGCCGAGCAGGGCGAGCTTGAAGTAGGACGCGAGCGGGGGCATCCGCATCTGGCGGTCGATCGGCGTATTCCACGGGGCGATCGAGCCGTGGTCCCACCACTGCATGACGCGCGCGTTGTGGTAGACCATCGAGTCCCAGTTGTTCGGGGCCGCGACGAGCGCGACGACGAACGTGAGCGCGAGAACGGCGGCCAGGACGGCGAGCGCGCCCATCCGCGGCATCCGGACGGACCGCGCCCGCGGAGACTTTCGCACCGCAGCGATCCCCGCTGCCGCGAGAGTTGCGCTCGCGCACCAGAACACGGCCCACGCAACCCGGGATCCCGCGAGGCTGAGCGCGGAGAGGGCCTCGGTCCACGCGATGACCCACAGGCCGAAGGCCAGGGGCGCCGCGAAGAAGGCCGTCGCCACGGCGCTCCGGTCCGTCGGTCCGGCCTCCGCCGCCGCCGGGGCTAGAGGGGCTGCCGTGTCAGCGCTCCAGCCACTTCTTCATCCAGCCGAAGACGGCCTCGTGCCAGAGCTTGCTGTTCAGGGGCTTCAGGACGAAGTGACCTTCATCTGGGAAGACGAGCGCCTCGGACGGCACCCCCTGCCGGCGTAGCGCGGTGAAGAGCTGCAGCCCCTGATCGACGGGAACGCGGAAGTCCAGCTCGTTCGTGATGACGAGCGTGGGTGTCGTGATCCTGTCGGCATGAAGATGCGGCGAGAACTTCGCGAACTGCTCCTTCGCCTTTGCCGTCCAGGGCGGCCCGCCGAATTCCCAATCCGTGAACCACAGCTCCTCGGTCACCGTCGTCATGGACGCGAGGTTGAAGACGCCGTCGTGCGTGACCGCCGCCTTGAACCGGCCCGTGTGGCCCAGGAGCCAGTCCACCGCGTAGCCGCCGTAGCTGGCGCCCGCGATCCCCTGGCGCGCCGCATCCACGAACGGCAGCTTCACGACGGCGTCGAAGACGGCATCCAGATCGACCATGACCTTTCCGCCCCAGTCGCCGGAGATCTCGTCCACGAACTTCTGGCCGAAGCCGGTCGACCCGCGCGGGTTGGGCGCCACGACGACCCAGCCCTGCGCCGCCCACAGGCTCTCACACCACCGGAACGACCAGCCGTCCTCCCACGCGCCCTGCGGGCCGCCGTGGATGAGGAACACGACGGGATATTTCTTCGCCGGGTCGAATGCCGGCGGCTTGATCAGCCAGTACTGCACGGGGGCGCCGCCCGCGCCCGTCGTCGAGAGGCTCTCGGGCGCCGAAAACGTGACGTCCTTGCGCCACGAGCGGTTCTCGTCGGTCAGCGCGCGAACCCGCGGAGCTTTCGCCTGCTGGCTTTTCATGCCGGGAGACGGGAATTTTTCTTCGAGTGGTAAAGAGAAGATCTCGTCGGGCGCCGTCAGCGAGTTTTCCGTGAAGACGAGAAAACCCGGGCCGGCTCTCAGGGCGCCGATGTTCCCGCCTCTCTTCAGCTCGCGGGGAGTTCCCCCCGAGAGGGACACTTCGAAGAGATCTTTGCGGCCCTCTCTCTCTGCGGTGAAGTAGACATTCTTGCCGTCAGGACTCGGGCAGAATTCCGAAACAGAAAGATCCGGTTCTTCGAACAGCGTCCGCTTCGCCTTCGTCTTCCGGTCGTAGAGGTCGAGGTACCAGCGGTCCGATTCGACGGTCGGCCGCCGCTGCGCGCGCACGAGGATCGACACGCCGTCGGGCGTGAACGCGGGGCTGAAGTCCCCCGCCGCGTTCTGGACCGTGAGCTTCTCGGCGGCGCCGCCCGCGACGGGCACGAGGAAGACGTCCTTGTTCGTCGTCCACGCCTCCTTGTCGTTTCCGTCGCGGTTCGAGACGACGGCGATCTCCTTTCCGTCGGGCGAGAAGGCGATGCCGGCTTCCTCGTAGAGGTGCGGGGGAGAGTCGAAATCGCCCGGCGTCAGGTCCGTCACGGTGCCGGTCCCCACGTCGGCCAGGAAGACGTGGTGCCGCACGTTCTCACGCCACTCGTCCCAGTGGCGGTACATCAGGCGCGTGAGGCGATGGACCTTGACGGGATTTTTCTCGGCCTCATCTCGCCGTCTCCGGTTGCAGGCTTCGTCGGCGCAGTCAGGAAACACGTCGGAAACGAAGGCCAGTCTCTTCCCGTCCGGCGAAAAGACGAGCGGAGGCTGCGCGCCCGCCGAGAGGTCCGTCAGCTTGCGAGGCTCGCCGCCCGCCAGATCGAGGAGATACACCTGTGGCGCGCCGCCGCGCGTCGAGATGAACGCGAGCGTTTTTCCGTCCGGCGAGAACCGGGGTGTGTCGTCGGTCTTCTCGTTCCGCGTGAGCGCGCGCGGTGGGGCCGAGCCGTCGGCAGGCACGATGAAGATGTTCGCGTCGCGCTTCCCGCCGGCGAGATCGGTCGTCGTGCGCACGAAGGCCATCTGCCGCCCGTCCGTCGAGACCTGAGGGTCCGCCACGCGCACCGCAGTGAGGAGGTCGTCGAGGGACATCGGGCGGCCTGCGGGCGCGGCGGACGCGGAGAGAGAAGAGAAAAAGATTCCGAGAATGGTGAAGAGCGCCACGATCCCTTCTTCCTTCTTACTCATTCTAAGAATCTCCCCTCTTCGTTCTTCTCTCTCGGTCTCTTCCGCCCAAGAAAAAAGCCGGCCGCGCGTGCGACCGGCTTGTGAAATTCATGGTGAGCCGCGAGGGACTTGAACCCACAACCCACAGATTAAGAGTCTGTTGCTCTGCCAATTGAGCTAGCGGCCCGTGCGGCTCCGGGTGTGTCCCGAAGCGGCCGCGCAATATACCTTCTCCCAGCCGGAGCTTCAAGCGGACCTAACGGGGCTTTTTCCGGATGAGCTGCTTGATCTCGTTGTTTCCGAGGCCGGAAGAGGCCGCGATGATCAGGGCCGCGTTGCCGGTGCCGATGTCGGGGAGGACGCAGACGGACTTCACGACGCCGTCGGCTCCCGTGACGCCGCGGAACAGGATCTGCGGAGGCCGGATGGTGGAGACCACGCGGATTGACACGTGGGCGCCGGCGAGCGGCGTTTCGGTGAGCGACGTCGAGGCCTTCACCGTGAGCGACACGGTCTCGCCTGAGACGAGATCGCCGTCCGCCGTGAGCGCGATCTCGAGGTGCTCCGAAGCGGCCTCCGAGGCGAGGTAGTCGACGATGACTTGATCGAGGGATCTGAGCGCGGCGCCGGATTTCGGCTTCGGCGGGGCTGCCGGCGCGGGAGGGGGCGGCGCCGCGGGCTTGACCGGCGGAGCCGCCGCGACCCGTTCGGGGGGCGGTGCGGCGCCGGCGGGAGGCGCGACGGCCGGAGGCGCCGGAGCCGGAGGCGACGGCACGAACGCTGGGCTCGCCGCGCTCGTGGCGATGCGCGCGGGCTTGCCGGGGGCCCGGCGATCGCCCGGAAGCGGTTCCGGCGGCGCCGAAAGGATCGCGTGGACGGCCGCGAGCGCCGCCGGGGAGACCTTCTCTGTGGAGGGGAGCGTGTCGTCGGCCCAGTCGGGCGGCGCCTCGCCGATCTTCCCCTTGTCGAGCCGGCCGCGGCGGACGGCCTCGATCACGCGGCGGTGCTGCAGGTCCATCATCTCGCGCAGCGCCTTTTCGTCCACGTGGTCCCCGCTGATGAGATCCCGATAGGGGCTTTTCTTCGACATCAGGATCTCGCCGCCCACGTAGACGAGCGACTCCACCACAGGATTCGCGAGGCCGCGATCCTCTGTCTGCACGTGAAACACCTTCGTTTCGTGCTTCACGTCCGTGTTGAAGCCCGTGATCACGGTGGTTGGAAATTCTAGCGGATCGAGGCTCCGTCCCGGCGGGAAAGGCGCGGGGCCAGGAAACGCCCCGTGACGGACCCCTCGGCTCTCGCGAGCTCTTCCGGCGTTCCCGCTGCGATCAGGTCGCCTCCGCGCGCCCCGCCCTCCGGCCCGAGGTCGATCACGTGGTCGGCCGTCTTCACGACGTCGAGGTTGTGCTCGATGACGACCACCGTGTTGCCTCGGTCGACGAGGGCGTGAAGCACCTTCAGGAGCTTCTTCACGTCGTCGAAGTGGAGACCCGTCGTGGGCTCGTCGAGGATGTAGAGCGTGCGACCCGTCGCGCGGCGCGCCAGCTCGCGCGCGAGCTTGACGCGTTGGGCTTCGCCGCCCGAGAGCGTCGTCGCGCTCTGGCCGAGCCGGATGTATCCCAGGCCAACGTCGTTGAGCGTGTCCATGATGGTCCGGATCGCGGGCACGTTCGCGAAGACCTCGGCGGCCTGCTCGGCGGTGAGCGCGAGGATGTCGGCGATGTTGAGGCCCTTGAAGCGCACCTCGAGCGTCTCGCGGTTGTAACGCTTGCCGCCGCACACGTCGCACGTGACGTAGATGTCCGGCAGGAAGTGCATCTCGATCGCGATCTGCCCGCCGCCGCCGCAGTTCTCGCAGCGGCCGCCCTTCACGTTGAACGAGAACCGCCCCGGGCCGTAGCCGCGCATCCTCGCGTCCGGCACCTGCGCCATCAGCTCGCGGATCGGGTTGAACACGTTCGTGTACGTGGCGGGATTGCTGCGGGGCGTGCGCCCGATCGGCGACTGGTCGATGTCGATGACTTTGTCGAGGTGCTCGAGCCCTTCGATCCGGCGGTGCGCGCCCGGCTTCTCGGTCGACTCGTAGAACGTCCGCGCCGCCGCCCGGTAGAGGATGTCGTTCACGAGAGTCGACTTCCCCGAGCCGGAGACGCCCGTCACGGCCGTGAAGATGCCGAGCGGGAATTTCACGGTGATGTTCTTGAGGTTGTTCTCCGTTGCGCCGGCCACGATCAGGAGCTTCCCCGTGCCGGCCCGGCGCCGCGTGGGCACGTCGATCGACAGCTCGCCGGAGAGGTACTTCCCCGTGAGCGACCGCGGGAATTTCACGAGCTCGTCCGCGTGGCCTTCCCCCACGATCTCGCCGCCGTGGATGCCGGCGCCCGGCCCGAGGTCCACGACGCGGTCCGCGAGGCGGATCGTCTCCTCGTCGTGCTCCACGACCACGACCGAGTTCCCGAGGTCGCGCATCGCGAGGAGCGTGTCGATGAGCTTGCGGTTGTCTTTCGCGTGGAGTCCGATGGACGGCTCGTCGAGGACGTAGAGGACGCCCATGAGCTTCGACCCGATCTGCGTCGCGAGGCGGATGCGCTGCGCCTCGCCCCCCGAGAGCGTCGCGGACGCGCGGGCGAGCGAGAGGTAGCCGATCCCGACGTCGTTCAGGAACCCGAGCCGGTCCCGGATCTCTTTCAGGATCTTGCCGGCAATCTCGAGCTCGCGGGGCGACGGCTTCAGCGAGTCGAAGAACGCCTTCGCGTCCTCGAGCGTCAGCGCCGTGAGCGTGTCGATCGCGCGGCCGTCCACGAGAACCGAGAGCGCCTCAGGCTTCAGCCTTCGGCCCTTGCACGCCGGGCAGGGCGAGGCCGACATGTAGGCCTCGAGCTCGGCGCGGGCCTCCTCGCTCTCGACCTCCTTGTACTTCCCCTCGAGGAGCGGCACGAGACCCTTGAAGGCGGACGACCAGTTGTACTCGCCCTTCTCGGACTTCCACTTCCACTTGATCTCGCGCTCCCCGGAGCCGTTGAGGATCACGTTCTGGACGTCCTTGCCGAGCTTCTTGAACGGCACGTCGAGCGAGAACTTCATCACCTTCGCGAGGTGCTCGATCTGCCGCAACCGCCAGTTCGCGGAGCCCTGCTTGTAGAGCGCGATCGCCCCTTCGCGGATCGACTTCGACGGGTCGGGAATCAGCCGCTCGGGATCCACCTTCTGGACCGTCCCGAGCCCGCTGCACGCGGGGCAGGCACCGAACGGCGAGTTGAACGAGAAGAGCCGCGGCGTGATCTCGGTCAAGGACGTGCCGCAGTCGGGGCAGGCGTAGCTCGTCGAGAGCGTCTCGTCGGTCGTGGGTGAATCCGGCTTCGGACCGAGCGTCGCGATCGTCACGAGCCCCTTCCCCACCCGGGTCGCGGTCTCGAGAGAGTCCGCGAGACGCCGGCGCGCCTCGTCGTCGCGCTTGACGACGAGCCGGTCCACGACGACCTCGATCGTGTGCTTCTTCTGCTTGTCGAGATCCGGCGGGTTCTCGAGGTCCACCATCTTCCCGTTCACGCGGGCGCGGAGGAAGCCCTGCTTGACCATCTCCTCCATCTGCTTCTTGTACTCGCCCTTCTTGCCGCGGACGAACGGCGCGAGGACGAGAAAGCGCGTGTCCTCGGGCATCGCGAGGATGCGGTCCGTCATCTGCTGGATCGTCTGAGCGGCGATCTCCCGGCCGCACGTCGGGCAGTGGGGTTTTCCGATGGACGCGTAGAGGAGACGGAGGTAGTCGTAGATCTCCGTCACCGTCCCGACCGTCGAGCGCGGGTTCTTCGACGTCGTCTTCTGCTCGATCGAGATCGCGGGCGAAAGGCCCTCGATCGAGTCCACGTCCGGCTTCTCCATCTGCTCGAGGAACTGCCGCGCGTACGCCGAGAGAGATTCCACGTACCGCCGCTGCCCTTCCGCGAACAGCGTGTCGAACGCGAGAGAGGACTTTCCCGACCCCGACACTCCCGTCAGGACGACGAGCGCGTTGCGCGGAATCGTCAGGGAGAGGTTCTTGAGGTTGTGCTCGCGGGCCCCGCGGATGACGATCGAGTCCATCGGGGCGCGGATTATGGACCCGGTCCTCCGGCCTGCCGGCTCGACCCCGCCATGGATCGGCGCGAGCCTCCTCGCACGGGCCCAAGAGAGAGGCCCTGACGCCCTCGAGGGCGATCCCGGATTCGATTCCTCAAGGTCCGACGGCGTTGAGATAGCCGTCAGCCGTCGGAACCAGGATCTCGGCGAAACCGCGCCCCTCGAAATCCGCGGCGATCGGGTCCCCCGCGGGCGCCCCGAGGTAAAGACTCCACTTCAAGGACCCTGCCTCCGCGTCGAGAGCGTAGAGCCAGCCGTCCGTGCCACCGACGACGAACTCGACGCGACCGTCGCCGTCCACGTCGATCGAAAGGACGCTGCTCAGCGGATTCGGCTCGGATGGGGCGGCGCGAAGGATTCGACCGTCCTTCAGGCCCACATTCCAGATCGACGCCCCATCCGGCCCCCGCAGGACACGAAGAACGCCCCGCCTGCTGCCGACGCCGACGAGCCAGCCCCCCGAGGCACTCGGCGCCAACGCTGCCATCGAGTGGCGCTCTTCATCGAGGCCCACCTGCGGTGCCGCCCACAGGACGCGCGTGCGTGCGCCGCGACCCGGCCGAAGCGGGACCGCGAGAAGCGCGAGATGGGCATCGTCCTCGGCGTTGACCACAAGCAGATCTCTACCTTTCGTGCCCACCACGATGAGCGCTCCGTTGTAGTCGACGTCGCTGAGGTTTCGATAATCGGGAAGGAACGCGGGCTCGACCAGCATTCTTCCGTCCTTGCCACTCAAGACGCGACACTTGTTTGTATCGGCGTTGATGAGGATGTCGTCGCTGCCGTCCTCGTTCACGTCCCCGAGCGCGATCGTGGCATCCCAATACGTACCGACCTTCGAATCCCACAGCATCCGGCCGGACGCCGCGTCGAACGCGAATGTTCGCCTTGGAAAGATCTTTGACGAACCGCCCGCGCACACGACACCAGGCCGTCCATTCGGCCCGAAGCGGCCGTAGTTGAAGCCGACGGGAATCATGTCTTCGGGCGGCGAGCCGGTCTCACCCGTGAACATGTGTTTCCACCGGACTCTCCCGTCCCCGTCGACCACGTTCAACGCGGGCTTTAGTTCGTCGATTCCGGAAAGAGAAAGCCAGTGACCTCCTCCACCGTTTGGAAAGGCGAGAAGATCCTGGCTGGTCTTCGAACTCCAGATCGTCGTCGGGATCTCCTCGGGGCAACCTGCGCTCGAGAGGTTCAGACGAAGCACCCGGCGCAGCGAATCGATGACGATGACGTCCTTCCGGCCCCCTCCGCTCAGGTCTGAGACGATGGCAACCTCCGTCGAATGGCCGTTCGACGCGAGGTTCTGGCGGTATGTTCCCGCCCGCAGCTGGCGGACGACGTTCAGCTTGCCGTCCAGAAGAAACAGGGACCCCTCGTCGTCAGACAACGCGATCCGGGAGCTTTCGAATTCGGCGGCGCGAAAGGAGTCGAGGAGAGTGAACTGTGTTCCGGGGTGCCCAACGAATGTCGCGATCGGGTATCCAGTCGCGAGGTCGAGAGCCGTCAGTTCCGGGCGGTGGTCCGGGCGATCGCCACGAAATGCGAGGATCGATAGGCCACCATCCTCTCGGGGGAGCGTCACGGCGCGCGTCCCTTCGTGGTCGACTTCAGCCGTTCCAAAGCTTCGAGACGTGATCCCGGCCAGTGTCACGCGTCCCGCGGCCTCCCAGATCTCGCGAAAGGCGGAGCCGTCGTATCGACACGCCGTGAAGCGCCCCTCGAAGAGGGGCTTTTCGCCGCCGGCACCCACCCGCCCGAGAACAATCAAGTGACCGCTGTCTTCCGGTAGGATCGCGGAAAGAGCGAAATCCTTCAGTTTCGCCTTGGCCTTCAGGCTCCGCACATCGAGGACCATGAGATCGTGCCGGCGGCGGGACAAGGAATAACGAGAGATGACGGCTTCTGCTCCTTTCCTCCCGCGTTCGCGAATCGAACCTAGAGCAAAGTGGAGACCCTCGGGGTGCGTGTCGAGAATCCGATCGTTTCCGTCACCCGGGGTGCGCGTCACCATCAGTCCGTGAAACATTTCGCCGTCGGCGAGAAGATGGTCGCTGATCGAGACGATCTGCTTCGAACCCGTTCCATCGACGTCCGCGAGCTGGAGCAGCTGACGGTCACCACCCGACTCCACTCCCTTGACCCGGCCTCGGTACTCCCGTCTGCCTGTTTCCTCGCCGGTCACGGCGTCCAGGAACAGTACGGGAATGCTGTGTCGGCCTCCTGCAATCACGATCTGCCGCCGCCCGCTCTTCCCAGTCTTCCTGATCGCGAGCGCCGAGTATCCGTAAGGATCCGTAACGAAGTCTTTGAGCCTGGTCTTCCACATCAGCCGCGGATGGCGCACACCGTCCTCGAAGGTATAGGCGCGGATCACTGAGCTCGCGGCAGGTAGCCAGACGATTTGGAGTCCCTTTCCGAGCCCGAAGTCGGCAACCTTGACGCCCCCCACCTGCCCCGCGACCGAGGGGCTCGTCCAGAGAAGGTCACCCGTCGATACGTCGAAGAGAAACAGGCTAGTCGACGCAAAACCCAGGGAAGACGCCAGGATCTGCGCTGCTCCGGTGCCCTCCAAGTCCCAAATGCCGAGAATGCGGAGATTGCCTGGCCATTCCCGGTCCCACAGGAGATCTCCGTCAGAAGTGAACCTCCGAAGGGTGCCTCCGGAAGCGACGACGAGGGAACCCTGCTCGCCCGGTCGTGCGCCCGCCGAAAGGAAGACCTCGGTGGGGCTCAGGACTCCCCCGAGATATTCACGCCATTTCACCCGTGGATTCACGATGCGCCCCGGCAGACCCTGGTACCCCGTGTGCTGCGGATTGCCTCGCCACTGTGGCCAGTCGCCATGCGCGCCGGTCAACGAGGCCGCGCGGTCCCGAGTTGGACCGGCGTCCACCGTGGGCGCCGCCTTCGAAATGCTCATGCATGCAACCAGAAGAGCCAGAACACCGGGGCGGGTTGCGGACCGACGGGACGGAAGACCGGCCCGCAAACGTCGGGCGAGCCCGCCAAGGGCTCCGCGGACTCCGCGCCACCACAAGTCTGGGCGCGCCGGATTCTTCCGAAGAAATTCAACCAGCGCCGGCGGAAACGCCCGCCACGGCACCGGGTGCGGGTCGGTGGCCTGGCTGCGTCCGTCGATCCGGTGGTCCCACTTCGCGACGCACCACCAGAGCGACACGTAGCCCGTGCGTTTCTTCACGAGCGCGAAGATCTCGTCCAGCGCCCGAGCCCAACCCGCGACCGTCTTCGCGTCCGCGTGCATCCGGCAGCCGGCCAATTCACGGTCGAGGAAACGCATCTTCGGTCGCGGGTACCGTGCGGCGATGCGCAGCCAGTAGTCGTAGTCCATCGTGTGATGGAGCGATTCGTCGAAAGGCCCGACTTCCTCAAAGACCTTCCGCCGGAAGAACGCTGCGGGCTGCGCGATGAAGCAGGCGTCCGCGAGGCGCTCGATCGCGTCGGGCCTCGCGAGGTAAGGCGAGACGACGCTTCCGGCCTCGTCGATGTAGCTCGCGCGCCCCCACACGAACATCAGCTCCGGATCGGATGCGAAGGCCTCGCCCACCGCCGCGAGCGCGCCCGGGAGGAGGACGTCGTCGCTGTTCAAGTAGCCGAGGATTTCGCCCGTCGCCTTCGACAGGCCCCGGTTGATCGCGTCCGCCTGTCCACGGTCCTTCTCCGAGACGAACGGCACGCGCGCCTCGAATTCCCGCAGCACCTCGAGCGTCCCGTCCGTCGAGCCGCCGTCCTGCACGCGGTACTCGAGATCCGGGTAGCCCTGCGAAAGGACGCTTTCGAGCGTCGCGCGGACGAATTTCCCCTGGTTGAGCGAAGGGGTCACGAGCGAGATCTTCGGGAAGACGATGCTCATCGGGAAACGTCCGAAGAGGATTTCTTGGAAGGGGAAGACGGGAACAGGAGCCGTATCCGAACGAAGTTGATCACGAGGAAGGCCACTCTCATCGCCAGCGAGAGCGGCCAGAGGATCCTCGGCCCGTGCCTCCTCCAGATCTCCGCGTGCGCCGAGAGCGAGAGGTTGTGCATCGGATCTTTCAGCCAACCGGCGTACCGCCTCGCGCTCGGCGGGCCCGCGACGCGCGCGTCGTAATCGCCCACTTCGTGAAAGAGCCGTGCCGCGGGCGCGACGACGACCGGGATCCCCGCGCGCTTGGCGCGCAGGGAGAAGTCCAGGTCGCCCCACGCCATCGGGAAGCGCTCCGCGTCCGGCAGGCCGATGCGGTCGAAGACCTCGACCGGTACGTACGTCCCCATTCCGAAGAGCCAGTCCGCCGGAAACGGCTCGCTCGGCAGGGCCGCTGCGGGCGCGCCGTGATGCAGGACGCGGATCCCCCGTCCCCACCACTCCACAGCGCCGCCGGCGGACCAGACGCGCGCCGGCTCCTGCGCGTACATCACCGCGCTTCCGACGAGGGCGCCCGGGTTCTTTCCGACGGCCTCCCCGAGCTTCTCGAAGTAGTCCTTCGCGCACGTGACGTCCTGGTTGTAGAAGAGGACCCCTTCGTCGCGGCCGTCCCTCACCGACGCGATTCCGAGGTCGATCGCCCCCGTCCACCACACGGGCGACGTCGTGCGGACGACGTCCACCGAGGGGAACTCCCGCGCGATCTCGTCCCCGCCGGCCTCGCCCGTGTCGTCGACGTAGAGGATTCGTTCCGCGCCGGCTTCGAAGAGCGAGCGGATCGCCCGGCGCGACGCGTCCACGCGCCGGAAGGCGGGGACGAGGACGGCCGGAGGGGTCAGGCCGTTTCCCCGTGCGCGTCGAGGTCGGCCAGCTCGGCGTCCACCATGATCCGGACGAGCTCCTCGAAGCGCGTCTTCGGCGCCCATCCCAGCTCGTTCCGAGCCTTCGACGCGTCGCCGCACGTCTGGGCGATGTCCACGAGGCGCGCGTACTCCGGGTCGAGGACGACGTGCTTTCCGTAGTCCAGCCCGACGGCGCGGAACGCGGCCTCGCAGAATTCCCCGACCGAATGCGGGAGTCCCGACGCGAGCACGAAGTCGTCGGGCTTCGGGGCCGAAGCGATCCTGCGGATGCCGTCCACGATGTCCGGGGCGTAGCTCCAGTCCCTTTTCGGCGTGAGCGTGCCGAGGTGAAGCTCCTTCTGGAGCCCTCGCGCGATGCGCGCGGCGGCTCGTGCGATCTTCCGCGTCACGTAGTTCTCGCCGCGGCGCGGGCTCTCGTGGTTGAAGAGGATCCCCGCGCACGCGAAAACGCCGTAGGCCCTGCGGTAGATGCGCACGAGGTTCAGGGCATAGACCTTCGCCGCGGCGTACGGGTTGATCGGGTTCATCGGCGTCTTTTCGTTCTGCGGCGACTCTTTCGCCTCGCCGAAGATCTCGCTCGTGGCCGCGAGAAACAGGCGGGCGTCGGGCACCACGTGGCGCATGGACTCGAGGAGACGCAGCGTCCCGAGGCCCGTCGAGTCCGCCGTGTACTCCGGCAGGTCGAAGGAGATCTTCACGTGGCTCTGCCCGGCCAGGTGGTAAACGGTTTCGGGCTTCACGTTGCGCAGCACGGAGACGAGGCTGCTCGTGTCCGACAGGTCGGCGTAATGCAGCTTCAGGCGGCCCGTGGAACGGGCTTTCACGAGAGCCGGAACGGAGTCGAGCCGCGTGCGCTGCAGGAGGCTCGACTGCCGGACCAGCCCGTCCACTTCGTCGCCGCTTGCGAGGTGCGATTCCGCGAGGTACGAGCCGTCCTGGCCGGTGATGCCCGTGATGAGGATGCGCGCCATGCGCTCCAGTTTGTGGGAAAGTAGAAGGATGTCAAAGGGGCGAAGGCTGCGGGTCTTCGTCGACCTCGCACCCCTGTCGCCGGACGGCGACAATGGAGGAGCGCGCCTTTTCACCCTGGACCTTCTGGCCGTCCTCCTCGCCAGGCCCGACGCGCACGAGTACCACCTGCTCGTGAAGCCGGAAGCCGAGGCTGCCGTGGCGCCGCTCGTTTCGCGTGGCGCCGCTCTCGAGCGGCTCGGCAAGGGCCTCGACGTGGAGGAGCCCCGGCGCCTCCTGCGCACGCGCCGGCGCCTGCACGGGTTCTTCCAGCCTCTTCTGGAGCTGGCCGCGCCCGACCGCACGTCGCTCAAACGGCTCGGCGCCGAGGTCCTCCTCAGCCCGCTCGGCACGGCGGCATTTCACGAGCCCGGGCTGCCCCACGTCGTCGTCGCCTACGACTTCCAGGACCTCGTCTACCCGCAGTTCTTCGACGCCGACGAGCGCCGCAGGCGCATCGGCTTCCGGGCCGACCTCAGGCGCGCCGACCGAGTCGTGGCGATCTCCGAGGCCACGAAGGCGATGGCCGTCGAGCGCGTGCACGTGAAGAGCGACCGAATCACGGTGCTCCCGCCGACCGCAGGAGGGCTTCGCGTGGCGCTCGACCCGCGCGACGCGTTGAACCGCCTCGACGACCTCGACCTCTACCGTGCGGAGTTCGCCGTGTATCCGGCGAACTTCTGGCCGCACAAGAACCACGAGCGTCTCCTCGCGGCGACGGCGCGCATCGTGCGCGAGGAGCCCGAGTTTCTTCTCGTCCTCTGCGGCGCGCTCGACGAGGGCCGCGAGAAGCTGCGCAGCCGCATCGAATCACTGGGCCTCGAGGCGAACGTCCGCCTCCTTCCCTATCTCGAGGATGCCGACGCCACGGCGCTCCTCGAGGGAGCCGAGTTCCTCGTCTTTCCGTCGCTCTTCGAGGGATTCGGCCTTCCGGTTCTCGAGGCCATGGCGCTCGGAACCCCGGTCGCGTGCTCGGATCTCCCCGCGCTCCTCGAGGTCGCGCGAGACGCCGCGCTGTTCTTCGACGCCGACGACGAGGCCGGGCTCGCGGCGACGATGCTCCGGCTGTGGCGGGAGGACGAGACGCGGGACAGACTCGTCCGGAAGGGCCGCGTTCGCGCGGCGGCGTATGCGGCGATCGACGTGCCCGGCGCATACCACAAGCTGCTGGGCTCGACGGAGGAATGAGGTCGTTTGGTGCTCTCGGTCACATGAAAAGGGGACTCCCCGAAAGACGCGTTACCTTTCGGCCTCTTTTCGTCACTTCCCGTGTTATCGATGCGCATGTCCCGCCCGCTCGCCCTCCTTCTCGGGGCTGTCCTCGCCGCCTCCACCGCCCGTGCGACGTTGCCCGCCGGTTTCTCGGACACGCTCGTCGTCTCCATCGGCGCGCCCACGGCGCTCGCGTTCACGCCGGACGGCCGGATGCTCGTCACGACGCAGGGCGGAACCCTCCGGATCGTCTCGGGCGGCGTCCTCCTCGCGACGCCGGCGCTCACGCTCGGCTCGAAGGTGTGCTCGAACAGCGAGCGCGGGCTCCTCGGCGTCGCAGTCGATCCCGCGTTCACCACCAACAACTTCATCTACCTTTTCTACACGTTCAACAAGAACGCTGCAGGCTGCCCGACGAGCAACGCGACGACACCGGTGGAGCGGATTTCTCGCTTCACGCTGGACATCCCCACAGCGAACGTGATCGACCCGGCGACGGAGCTCGTACTCATTGACAACGTCCTCAACTTCGCGGGGAACCACAACGGCGGCCAGGTCAGGGTCGGGCCAGACGGCTACCTCTACGCGGGAATCGGCGACGGCGGTTGCGACTACGCCGGCGACAGCGGCTGCGGCGGCGCGAACGACGCCTCGCGCGACCGAAACATCCTGAACGGGAAGATCCTGCGGATCGCCACCGACGGCTCCATTCCGGCGACGAATCCCTTCCAGGGCGCCGGCACGGCCCGCTGCAACGCGGGCCCGGCCTCCCCAGGCACGATCTGCCGGGAGGCCTTCGCATGGGGCTTTCGCAACCCGTTCCGGTTCAATTTCCGCCTGACGGACGGGATGCTCGTCGTGAACGACGTGGGCGAGGGCGCGTGGGAAGAGATCGACCTCGTGCCCGGTGGCGGAGACTATGGCTGGCCTTGCCGCGAAGGGGCGCACCCGAACCTCACCACCGGCAAGTGCAGCCCCACACCGGCGAATATGATCGACCCCTTCTTCGAGTACCCGCACGGGACGATCCCGGGCACGACGGCCGGAGGCTGCGGTTCGATCACGGGCGGCGCGTGGGTCCCCGTCGGGCTATGGCCCTCGACCTACGACGGCACGTATCTTTTCGCGGACTTCGACTGCGGCGCGATTCCGCGACTCGCGGCGAACGGTTCCGCCGCCTCGGACTTCGCGACGGGCCTCGGGACGTTCACGCTTGTCGAGCTCGCCTTCGGGCCGTCTCCGATCGGGACCTCGCTCTACTACACGACGTACGCCGCGGGCGGCGAGGTCCGGAGGATCGACGGGCCCCACATGTCGTCCGCAACGATGTTCACGCCGGTCACGCCTTGCCGTGTCGTCGACACCCGTGGACCCGCCGGACCCACGGGCGGCCCGGCTCTTCAGGCGAACGGGTCGCGCGACTTCCCGTTGACGGGCGCCCCGTGCGGCGTTCCGGCCGACGCCGTCGCCGTGGCTGCGAATGTGACCGTCACGGGCGCCACGACTGCCGGGAGCGTCCGCATCGGCCGCGCGGGCACGACGCCGACGCTCGACGCCGTGTATTTCCGCACGGGCCAGACGCGCGCAAACAACGCAACGCTCGCCCTCGTCGGCGCGCCCGCCGGGACAGTAACTGCCGTTTCCGGGTTCGCGTCGGGCACGGTTCACCTCATCGTCGACGTCGCGGGCTACTACCGCTGACGCCAAAAGAGGCGCGTAAACTGCCGACGCCCGTGCGCGCGCGGCCGCTCCTCCTGACGGCGGGAGTCCTCCTCGTTTCCCTCGCCGACCTCTGTCTGCGGGGGTGCGGCGCCGTCGGCGTCGTCGACACGAATCTTCCGATCCCACTCGCGTCGTCGGGGACGCGCATCGCGGACCTCGTGCTGTCGACGGTTCCCGTGCGCGCGATCGACCTCGCGTTCTCCTCGAACGAGACCTTGCCGTCCGGCGCCCGCGTCGAAGCCGCACTCTCCTCTGCGGGTCGCACCCGCATCCTCGTGATCCGGTCCGGCCACCCAGCACCGGCGGTCTCCGCAGCGCTTCGCGACGTCCTCTCAGGGCACGCCTCGCTGCGGATCGTGCCTGACGGCGGCTGGGTCGACCTCGGCCTGGCGGGCGATGGCCATCTCGAGGTCCAGATCCTGGGTCTCCTGCCGGGACCTTTCGGCCTCGAGGCGCCGCTCGACCAGAAGACTGGCGGGCGCGGTGATCTGACGCTCGCGCTGCGGACCCAGGGGGTGGAACCCCTGGTCCGGCTGCGCTGGCGGCTCGTCGTCCCGCAGCCGGTCCGGCCCGGCGAGGCGCTCGCGCGCGTCTTCTTCTTCATCCGCCACAGCACCATCCTTGCCGCGGCGGGCGTCCTCGCCCTCGGCCTCCTCGGTGCCGGAGCGGGTCTTCTCTTCGCCGGCCGCCCCTGGGGTGCTACGGTCGCGCTCGTATCGTCGGCGACACTCTTCCATGCCGTCCTGCTTCCTCCGTTCCAGGGGGCGGATGAGACGAGCCACGCAGCAACCGTCGAAGCACTGGTCTTCCGGGGCGCCGCACCTCACGAAGCCGAACCATATCCGCGCTCGTTCTCGATCGCCGCAGCCGCGCTCCAGCAGGACCGTGTTCAGTTCCAGCCCGGAGAGCCCCTGCCGCTCGGTGACGCCGTCGCGCGCAATCGCCTTGCGGCGGTGCTGACGTCGCCTCTCACGTCTGAAGCGCTCGAAGCGGGTCCCGAGCCTGTCGCGGCGGGCCTTCAGCCCGCGGATCGTCGGGCTGCTCTCTTCTTTCGCGCTTACGGGCCAGCGGCGCCGCTTCTGTCGCGGCTCGCTTTCCTCGACCGGCTGAGCGCGTTCAGGCTCATCGCCACAGCCTGGGGGCTCCTCCTCTTCGCCGGCGGCGCGCTCCTTCTGCGTCGGGCAAGCGCCTCGTCGCATGTCGCAGCGTCCTACGGGCTGGTCGCGCTCATCCCCTACAGCGTCTCGACGGTTGGGACCTGCTCGAACTACGCGCCTGCGATCGGCCTCGGCGAGCTCCTCGCCGCCGCCGCCTGTGCCGCGATCGTCACGGAGAATCGATCCACGCGACGCATCGCCATCGTCGTCTTCGTTGGCGGATCGTGGGCCGGCGTCTTCCTCTGGACTGACTTCGTCTTTCCGGCGCTCCTCGGGACGTGCTTCCTCGTTTCCCTCGCGGGCACGCGGCTCGCGAGGCGCGCCGGGGTGCCCCAAAGAACCGCAACCGTCCTCGCCGGCGCCGCGGTTCTTCTTTTCGGCGCCTTCGGTGGCGGCGTACTCCTCCAGGCGGCGGCAAGTGGCTCCCTCGCCGTGCCTGTCCCCCGGCTCCTCGGCGACGTAGGACCGAAGACTGCCGGGTTCATGGCGCTCCTCGCGCTCGCTCCGGTCGCCGTCGCCGCCGCTGCGGGCATGGCCGTTCGGCGACTGGCGGCGAAGCCAGGGGCCGAGGGGAAGAACATCCTCGCGCTCTTTTCGACCGCCCTCGCGTCCGTCACAACGTCCGCATTCCTCCTCACGAGCTGGACCGCGGTCCCATACGGGTATGAATACGTGCCGTTCCCGCGCCTCGTCGCCCAGCACGCCCGGGCTTTTCTCTCGAACGCCTTCGCGTGGGACCAGGACCGGCTTTCGTGGAAGTTTTGGCTGGGCGCCTTTGGCTGGCACGATGCCTTCTATCCGGACGCCGTCTATGCGCTTGCGCGGTGGGGACTCGTTGCCCTTCTGGTCTTGTTCCCGTTTCTCGTGGCGCCGTTCCTCCGGAAGCGGCCAGCAGCCGCCAGTGCGCTCCTTCTCGTATCAGGGTCCGCTTTCAGCTGCGGTGCCGTGACTTTCACACTGCGCTATCTCGCCCCCACGGTTCCTTACGGGCGGTTCGTCCTGCCGCTCGCCGCTCTCGCGGCGTTCCCCCTTCTCGTCATGCTCGAGGCGGACGGCCGTGAAAGGTGGGGCCGGACCGCGCTTCTCGCGGCAGCGGCTTTCCAGGTCTGGACGGCTATCGTCGTGCTCGGCGCGCGCTACGCATATGGTGGTTGAGCGCCGATCGTCAGGGCCGCTCTCACGAACGCTCCGAAAACACCGACAATCAGGCCGAACAGGCCCGCAAGAGCCGTGTTTCGCACCGGCCGTGGGCTCGAGGGTCGAAGCGGCTCGGTGGGTGAGGCCAAAACCTCGATATGGAACGATTGCCGAGTCAGCTCCAGGAGCGCCTCCGGGTCGTTGAGCAGGCCTTCGAGGGTGCGCGCACGCGCCTGCGAACGCGCGAATTGGGTCTGGAGACTCGCCTCTTCGAGAGTCAGAAAGGCGTAACCGAGGTTCGGCGAACGCGCGACGCGCGGATCCACCTTGATCGCCTCGAGCGCAGCCGAGATCTCCGGCGTGACCGGCGGCCCGGTCCGGGCTCCCGGCTTCAGCATCCCCTGGACATCCCGCAGGTTCGCTTCGGCAGTGGCGAGGTCGAGCTTCGCCAGTGCCGCCGCGCCTTTCAAGGTGTCGGTCGTCACTGCCGCGACTCGCCCCTGGAAGTACCCCTCCGAGACGCGCAACAGGCGCTCCGCGCGCTCGCGGGCCTGTGCCGGTGTGGAACCGGTAGCCAGCAGCGATAGCAGGGCCTTTCTCTCGTCGAAGCGAGCCTCGAAGGCGCCCTCCGGTGCCTCGAGCCCCAGCGCCTTCGCCGTGGCACGCGAAGCCACCTGCTGCACGAAAGCCTGGGCGAGGCCCGGCACGGGGGGCATGTTGGACAGGAGCTGCACGTTCGCGAACGGGGGCGAAGCCATCTGTGTTGAAACGGTCAGGCTGACCGCCGCTTCGCTCGTGTATTTCTTCTGGACCAGCCAGCTTGCCGCCAACGTCACGATCATCGCTAGAGCTGGTGTCGCCACGACGAGCCCCGCGGATCGCCGCATGACGAGATACATGTCACGAAAGGTCATCGTCTCGTTCCCTTGCAGGTAGTCTAGTGGTTCGACGGCCCGAGCCTCTCTGGCGGCCCGACCCGGGGACGTCCCCGAAGGGCATCCTCCCGTCGAACCGTCGCGAGAGCCCCCGAGAGCAGCTTCGCCACGACGACGATCACCACGTACGCGCCCGCCAGTCGCCTCAGCAGGACGAGCTCGTACAACAGATCATTTCGATGGATGTAGAACGCGAGGTACCCGCCGCAAAGAAGCGCCAGGTTGTGTAGATGTGCCTTTCCGGCCAGCAAGGCTCTCGACCCCAGCCAAAGCAGTCCCTGGAACAGGATGACGGCGACGCCTACTCCCCCGAAGCCGCCCTCCGCGAAAGCCTCCGCCCAGATGTTGTTCGCCATCCCGTACTCGACGCCGGGAAAGAGCGCCGGCTGAAAGTAATCGTTGAACGACTTCGGTGATTCGAAGAACGACGTATAGAACGGAACGAGAGAAACCCCGATCGCCTTTCCGAGTCGTCCTCCCGGCACTTCGAATCGCGTTTTCACGACCTCGTTCAGGATTCCCTGCGTGACGAACGGTTCTGACATTTGAACGGCGTTGATGTAGGTGTCTGGCCTTGCGATCAGCTCACGAAACAGCTCCCAGCGGCCTCTCTTCACGCCAAAGAAAAGCTGGGCCCAGATGAAAAAGAAGGCGGCGGCGGCCAGCGAGCCGAGCAGGAAACCCTTGCGTCGCGAGACCAGACGGCTGGGTCCGTCCCGCTCGAGGACCACCAGAGCCGCGCTGACGGCCACGAGCGCGAGAGTGACCCTGAAGGCCAGAGCCATGTCGAACAGGAACAGCGGAACCGTGCCGACGACGACCCACCAGCGCCGCTCACGTATGCCCAGAATCGCCGCCGCCGTGAGAAACACCTGGAATCCCACATAGCGACGATCAAGGAGCGTCAGGAGCGCCACCTTGTTCGCGCTCAGCAAAATCTCGGCCTGTGGAAGGAGAGTGATCCAGAACCCCGTCGCGAACACGAGGGCAACCCCGCTTAGTTTTTCCGCCGGTTCCGCGCTTCCACCCTCCTCTCCCCGGGAACCGTACACCCAGTCGTACAGGATCCCGCTCAAGAGAGTCGCTCCCAGAACTGAAAGCATCACGACATAGGTGCCGTTTTCGAGCGGCTCCTCGATTCCCAGCCTCGCGTCTCCCACGGCGTGCAGGACAACGCCGAAGAAGCCGGGAAGAAAATAGATGCACGACCCCAGGTACGAGAGGGCGAAGAGATCGAAGCGGCGTCTCCTCAGCATGAAATAGCCGACGCCGAACGCTGCCAGAACCGTGAAGGCTACTCGCGTACGAGCCTCCTCGGCTTTACGGCCGCTCCGGCGGGGAAAGACCCCGCCATCACAAGTGTCGAAAGACGAATTGATTGCACCCTAATTGATCGCCGACTGTCTTCGCGCGAACGAGATCGAACCCGAGTTTTCGCACGGCTGCCTGCACCGCCTCGGGCGTCGCCACCTCGAAAGGATATCCGCCCAGCCAATCGAACCAATCGTGAACGATGGACATTCCCCGATTTTGTCCGTACGTGCGGTAACGCGTCAGCGGGCTACGGCCCCGCTGGATGTCACGCACGGCACCCCCGGCGACGAACGCTGATACGAAGCCGACCTGAATCGCGACGCGCGCGAAAAAGCTGCCGTTGTAAAGCCGTTTGACGGTCCTCCACCGTCGGGAGCGGCGACCCTGATCGTTGTAGATGGAGATATAGAGCAGGCCTCGATCGGCGACGAGTGACGATACGTTCGTGATTGCCTTCCACATCTGCCCAGTGTGATGAAGGACGCCCCAGGAATAGACGACACCGGACCGGCCCAGCCCGCCCAGAAACGCTTCGTCGAGGACACTCCCCTGTTCGATGATCCAGTGAGACGCCCCGGACGCGAACCGACGCTTCAGCTCGAGCGCGCAGGCCACGCTATCCGCGTCGAAGTCGAAGGATCGAACCGTTGCCGCGCCGAGTCTCAGGGCAGCGAGAGAGAACAGGCCGCTCCCGCAGCCGACGTCCAGGAAGGCCTCCCCTTTGACGGCGCCATTCCCGAGCATCTCTTCGAGCGAACGCTCCGCCTCATGGATTTTCGACTCGTCGACCGTTCCGAGGAAACGGCGCCAGTTACGGCCGAATCGGAAGCGGCTGCCGCCGTTGACCTCCTGGCTCCACTGGTCCTCGGAGGAGATGCTGCTCTCGGTACGCCCGGAAATGTGCGAGGTCAAGTCAAGGCTCCGTCGTGTCGAGTTGCAGCGGGAGGGCGGAGTGGGCCTCTTGAGACTTTAATATCGCTCTCCGCGCGAGGCGGATGCTGGCCAGCAGTGCTCCGCCTAGGCCGACCGCCTGAGCCGCGGCATATGCGATCGCGAGTCCGATGGCCCCGCTCCCACCGGTGAGAAGGAAGGCCAACACAACGAGCGTCGCGTCGCGAGGAATGACGATACCGGTCAAAACGATCCACATGTGACCCTCGGCCTGTACAAGCTGGTAAGCGGCTCTCATGCAGGCCTCAAAGATCGCGCCCACGGCGAGGATGACCAATGCACCGTAGCCCTCGTCAAACGTGGGCCCAAAGCGGCGCAATATGATGTGCCCAAACAAGGCCACGGCCCCGGCAGCGGCAGTCGCCACTGCGGCCGTTGCACCGAGGCTGGTCCAGAAGAGGCGGAAATACTCCTTCGACCCTCCGGCGCCACGCTGATTGTTCAAGAGAACGATCGTGACGTTGAAGATCAGGCCCGGGACGAAGAGGACGAGCGTCTTGACGGTGTTACCGGCTCCGAAGAGACCGAGCTCCGCATAGCCGCCGGGCTGTCGCGCCAGAAAGGCATTCGCCAGCCAGAAGGCCGGCATCAGGGAGAGGCCGCTCAGCGCCGCTGGAAGCGTGAAACTCTTCAGCAACGGTAGCTCGCTTCGGAGGTGCGGCGCAGTCACTTTGATTCCCTGGCGCGAGAGCTCGCGGGCGCCCGAGACATACAGGAAAAGCCACTGGATGACACTGCTCGCGGCGAGGCCGATCACGGCCCCCCGCAGGCCGTTCATCCAGCCACCTACACTGACGAAGACGACATACAGGCAGCCGGAGGCGACCGCGTTGAAGGCGAGTGCACGGAAGGCCTCGAGCCCCGAAAGGACTCCGGAATGAAATGTACTCAGAACCAGAAAGAGCGCCGCGGCACCACTCCAACGAAGAGGCTCCGAGAGTGCCTCGGATTTCAGGACGTCGCGGGACAGCCACGGAGCGAGAAGCAGAAGGACACCCGCCGCTGTCAACCCGCCGGCATCGGCAAATCCGCGCGCACATTCCGAGGATTCGACCGGCCTTCGCCTTCTGGGTCGCGCGGAACTCCGCGACGAACTTGGTCGCCGTGAGACCCGTGGCCAATGGTGCAAGTGCCGTCACGGTGAGGAGCGTGCTCCGCAGAATCGAGAATCGTCCAAAATCCTCCCGGCCGAGGAGATTCGCGGCCACGATCCCCACGACGAAAGTGCCGCCCGCCGTAAAAGCGGTAGCCACGAAGCTCCAGAGAAGACCCGCGCGAATACGAGGGCGCAGGTCGGGGGAAACGGACAGTCTCTGAATCAGCGTCATCGCGGGCGGCAGCTCCCTGCGCGCGGACTTCGACTCAGAGCCGCCAGCCCGCGCGCCTCAGGGTCCATCGATGCCTTCATCACGTCTCCGCCCGAGATTACCGGAAGACCTCTTCTCTGCGCTTCGCTTCTTCAGCCCGGTCCTCACGACGTGAGGATTCCCACGCTCGGGACACTATTCGTTATCATCGAAAGGGCATGGCGTGAGCGATACCTACCTCATCACCGGAGGAGCCGGATTCATCGGGAGCCACCTGGCCGAAGCGCTCCTGGCAAGAGGCCATCGCGTCCTCGTCCTCGACGACCTTTCCACGGGTTCCGTCCAGAACATCGAGCACCTCAAGGGCAACCCTAGCTTCGAGTACGTCATCGAGTCCGTGATGAACCGGCCGCTGACGGCGGAACTCGTGGATCGGGCCGACTACGTCTTCCACCTCGCCGCGGCGGTCGGCGTGAAGCTCATCGTCCAGAGTCCTGTCCGTACGATCGAGACGAACGTGCGCGGCACCGAGATCATTCTCGAGGTGGCGAACAAGAAGCAGAAGCCTGTCTTCATCGCGTCCACTTCGGAGGTCTACGGGAAGTCCGCGAAGGTCCCGTTCGGCGAAGACGACGATCTCGTGCTCGGTGCGACGAGCCGCGGCCGCTGGTCCTACGCGTGCAGCAAGGCCCTCGACGAGTTCCTCGCAATCGCGTACTTCCACGAGAAGAAGCTGCCCGTCGTCATTGGCCGCCTGTTCAATACGGTCGGTCCGCGCCAGACCGGCCGCTACGGGATGGTGCTCCCGAGCTTCGTCAGCCAGGCTCTCACGTCGCAGCCCATCACCGTTTACGGCGACGGGACTCAGTCCCGGTGTTTCGGCTACGTGGGCGACATCGTGGACGTTCTGCCGGCCCTCATCACGAACGAGAAGGCGTACGGGCAGGTATTCAATATCGGGTCTCAGGACGAGATCTCCATTCTCGGGCTCGCCCGGCTCGTAAAGGAGCGGCTGGGGAGTCGCTCCGAGATCGTCTTCATCCCTTACGACGAGGCCTACGAGGCAGGCTTCGAAGACATGCCGCGGCGCATCCCGGACATCCGCAAGGTTCGTGCGCTCGTGGGCTTCGAGCCCCGGACTCAGCTCGTGGAGATCATCGATCGCGTGGCCGAACATTATCGTGTCACTGTCTGATCACTCCCGGCTACTCCTGACCCTCGCCTTCAGCGCGCTTCTTTCGGTCGCTTTCACGCCGATCTCCCGCTGGTACGCGCGCCGTACCGGCCTCGTCGCGAAGCCCAAGGAGGATCGCTGGCATAAGGAGCCGACGGCGCTCCTCGGGGGGCCCGCCATGGTCGCGGCAACGCTGTGCGCGTTCCTCCTGTTGCAGGGCACCGGGGGACGACTGTTTCAGTCCTGGCTGGCCGGCGCCCTCGTCATTTCGCTCGTCGGCGTCTACGACGATATCCGCGGGCTCAGGCCCACCAGCAAGCTGATCGCCCAGATCATCGCGGCGCTCCTGCCGATCTCCTCCGGCCTCACGATCCCCGTGTTCCATCCGCTCGTCTCTTTCTGGATCGCGCTCTTCTGGATCGTCGGGATCACGAATGCTTTCAACCTCCTGGACAACATGGATGGGCTCGCGGCAGGAATCGCAGCGATCGCCTCCGGCATCCTCGCCATTCACGCCTTCAAGTCGGGCGACCTGACACTGGCGGGGGCGGCTGCGGCCGTTGCCGGGGCGGCGATCGGCTTCCTCGTCTACAACTTCCAGCCCGCCTCCATCTTCATGGGCGACGGCGGCAGCCTATTCCTCGGTTACTCGCTCGGCACCCTGTCCCTGATGAGAACCACGGCCCGGCCGCTCGTCAGCCTCTCAATCATCGCCGTGCCGCTCTTCGTTCTGGCTATCCCAATCTTCGATACGACGCTCGTCACCATCCTCCGCGTCCTTCACGGGCGGTCCATCGCGCAGGGCGGTCGCGACCACTCCAGTCACCGGCTCGTCTCACTCGGCCTCTCGGAGCGAAACGCGGTGCTGACGCTCTACGTCATCTCGGCGGCGGCCGGCTTTACTTCTCTCCTTCTGCCGAAGCTCCCGGCTTACCTGGTCGTATTGAGCCTCCTCGTCACCGTCCTCGCGATCTACTACTTCGGCGCGACGCTCGGCTCGGTCAAGGTCTACGCCAAGAACCCGAGTGGCGTGGAACACGCGCGCTCGCGCGGGCAGTTCGTCCTCGACACTTTCATTCTGCACAAGCAGCGCATCATGGACGTGACGACCGACCTAGCGGTCGTCGCGATTTCCTACCTTTCCGCCTACCTGCTCCGCTACGAGGGCGTTCTCTCCCCGCGGAACCTCGACCTCATCCTGATGTCACTCCCGTTCCTCATCGCGACCAGGCTCGTATCGTTCTTCGCCTTCGGCCTCTACCGGACCATCCCGGGCGCTTTCTCGATTCACGATTTCCTCGCCATCTCGAAGGCCGTCCTCATCTCGTCGACCATCTTCGTGACCGGCCTCGTCCTCTTCACGCGCTTCGGCGACTTCTCTCGCGCCGTCGTCGTCATCGACGCCGTGTTCACGCTGTCCGGTGTCGTCTTCGCCCGAATCGCCCTCCACTCGGTCAAAGAGCTGTTCCGCGACCTCGACACGACCGACCGCAGGGGCGTCCTGATCGTCGGAGCCGGGACGCTCGGCGAGGCCGCGACGCGCCTCATCATGGCCGACGAGGAGGGTCGTTACCGCATCGTGGGCTTTCTCGATGACAGCCCTGACAAGATCGGGCGCAGCCTCCACGGCCACATGGTGCTGGGCTCGCTTCGTGAGGCCGAGCGCGTTCTCTCGGCCGGGAGCGTCGCAGCCGTCGTGTTTGCGTCGTCGAAGATCCCGTCCGACGAACGCGAACGTCTGAAGAAGGTCTGCCTGCGCCTCTCCGTGGACGTGCAGGAGGTCACGATCCGATGAATGTTCTGTGCACGCCCGGCTTTTGTCTGAAGCTACACCGACTCCGCCGCCCCGATCCGCCGGTAAACGTGGTCGAGGTCCTCGAGGAGCCGCGGCAGCGCGTGGCAGCGGAACGCATAGCTGCGTCCCGCCTCGCCGAGCAGACGCCGTAGCGCGGAATCACGCGCGAGCCTCGTGAGGGCGACCGCGAAACCTTCCTGGTCGCCGCTTGCCACCAGGAGCCCGCGCGGCGCCGGGGACTCCGCGAACCGCCGCTCCTCCACGCCGCCCGACCAATCCCTCGTGAGCACGTCGCCGACGCCGCCCACGTCCGTCGCCACGACGGCGCGCCCGCAGGCCATCGCCTCGATCAGCGACAGCGGCGTCCCTTCGTTGCGGCTCGTGAGAGCGACCACGTCGAGGTCCGAGTAGATCTGCGGCAGGTCCGTCCGGAGACCCGCGAAGCGGATCGCGGCGCCGAGGCCGAGTGTGGCCGCGAGTTGCTCCAGGTCGCGGGCACGCTCGCCGTCTCCGACCACGACGAAGCGCGCGTGCGGAACCGCGCTCAGCGTTCGCGCCGCCGCGCGAAGGAACATCTCGTGGTTCTTGACGGGCGCAACGCGTCCCACGATCCCCGTCACGAATGTGTCCTCGCCGAAGCCCATCTCGCGGCGGAACGCGCCACGTTCCGGCAGCCGCTCGAACGGCGACAGGTCGAGCGCGAGAGGCACGACGAACACCTTCTCAGCCGGCGCGACGGCGAAGCGCCCGACGATCTCGGCGCGCTGCTGCGGCGACAGCACCACGATGGCATCCGTGGAGCCCCGCGCAAGCCGTCGCTCGAGCCAGCGAAAGGCGCTTTCCTTCAGAGGAGAGAAGTAATTGCTCAGGACGTTGCCGTGGAAGGTGTGAACGACGCGGATCCGCGGGCGGTCCCGCCAGCCCACGCGCGCGAGACGGACGGCAAGTCGCCCCACGAGGCCCGCTTTCGCGGTGTGTGTGTGAACGACGTGCGGATCGAACTCCCGGACCATCTTCGCCAGTCTCACGATCGCCCGGCCGTCCGCGACGGGGTCGATCTCCCGCGAGAGACCCGCGATACGGTGGACCTCGACGCCCTGCGCGGCCGCGAAGTCGGACAGGTCGCTCTCTCCCGCCGCCACTTCCCCGCTCACGAGCCGCGTCTCGTAGCCCTTGTCCGAAAGGCCGCGGCTCAGCCACACGACGTGGCGCGCCGGGCCTCCTGCGTTGAGGCGGGTGATGAAGCGGAGGATCCGGACGGGACCCGGCGGCGACATCAGGCTACGGCCGTCGTCGCGGTCGTGCGGTCGGAACGCCACGTCTCGGACCAGGAGATCAGCGCCTGGAGGTTCCAGAGAAGATCGGTCCGATTCGTCTTACGAGCCTTGAAATCCGACCAGAGCAGGCGAGCCGGACCCGGGTCGAGGCCGAGCGCGGGCAGACCGTCGCCCGCGAGGCGCTCCTCGAAGTCGGGCGCGCAGGGATCCCCGGAACCAGTCGGCGAGGGGCACGCCGAAGCCCATTTTCGGACGCTGGAGCAGCTCGCGGGGCACTCTCTTGTAAAGCACTCGCCGCAGCAACCTCTTGCTCGTCCAGTTTCGCCTCTTGAGGTCGAGAGGCAGCCGGAGCGCGAACTCGACGAGCCGATGGTCCAGAAGCGGCGACCGCGCTTCCAGGCTCACCGCCATCGACGCCCGGTCGACCTTCGTCAGGATGTCTTCCGGAAGATACGTCACGAGATCGAGGACGGGCGGACGCAGTTCCGGGGGAAGACCGCTCATCCGGCGCGTCACGTGGTCGTACGTCTCGTACGGCGAAGAGCTTCGTCCCGTCATCCGGTTGACGTCTGCGTTCGCCCAATAGGTCACGAAGGGGCGGTAGCTGTCGACGTCTTCCTGCCGCAGAACGTCGGCGGCGCGCCGAAAGTTTCGCCTCGGGACCCGGGATGCGAGCCCCGCCATGAGGTTTCGCATTCCCTGCGGCGCCCGCAGGAGCAACCGCAGATACGCAGAGAACCAGAATCTCGGGTAACCGAAGAAGAGCTCGTCCCCGCCGTCGCCCGAAAGCGCGACGGTCACATGACGCCGGGTCATCCGTGAGACGACGTACGTCGGGATCAGGGAGGAGTCCGCGAATGGCTCATCCATGTGATGCGACATCGTCGTGACGACGTCCAGCATCGCGGAAGCCGAGCAGGTCTCCTCATGGTGCTCCGTCCCCAGGTGGCGGGCCACCGCGGCCGCATGGTCCGCCTCGTTGTATTCCGGATTCTCGAAGCGGATCGTGAACGTCTTGACCGGAGAAGAGCTCACCTCTTTCATCATCGCGACGACGAGAGACGAATCGATACCCCCGGAGAGGAATGCTCCGAGGGGAACGTCCGCGATCATGCGCAGCCGCACGGCGTCCGCGAGCAGAGATTCCAGCTCCTCCTCGGCTTCTCCCTCGTCGATCGGAACGGGCCCCGCCGCGGCGAGAGCGACCGGGTCCCAATACCGCTCGATCCTCAGGGAGCGCGCGGCAGGGTCCCAGAGCGCGAAGTGCGCAGGAGGAAGTTTGCGTGCGGCGCGGAAAATGGAAAAAGGAGAGGGGACGTAACCGAAGCGGAGGTAAAGATCCAGAGCCTGCGGGTCTATGTCCCGAGGAAACTCGGGGTCCGCGAGAAGCGCCTTCATCTCCGAGGCAAAGGTGAACCGGTCGGCGTACTCGGCGTAATAGAGCGGTTTTTTTCCGAGACGGTCGCGCGCCAGGAACAGACGGCGCGTGGACGAGTCCCACAACCCGAAGGCAAACATGCCGACAAAGCGCGTCAGACACTCCACTCCCCAGCGGTCATAGGCGGCGAGGATCACTTCCGTGTCCGTTCGAGACCGGAAGCTCTCGCCCAGGCCCTCCAGATCGCAGCGCAGCTCCATGAAGTTGTAGACCTCGCCGTTGTACGTGATCCAGAGCCGTCCGTCGCGCGACATCGGATTCCGGCCGAGCGGCGAGAGGTCCACGATCGACAGCCGGCGATGGGCGAGGCCGACGCCGAAAGCGGGGTCGGTCCAGATGCCTTCGTCATCGGGCCCGCGGTGGCGGAGCGCGTCCTGCATCGGCGGGAGAGCGAGGAGCCCCCGCGGGTCTACGGTCGTCATGCCGCAGATGCCGCACATGGCCCTAGCGTACCCTCATCGCCGGCACAGGAAATGCCAATACGGCAATGCCGGAGAAACGTCGACCTCGCGAAACGTATCGCGGAGGGTTTCGACCTGTTTCTTCGAGAACCGCTGCTCGACGCGGGTGAAGAAGCGATCGTAGACGTCCTGACAGATCCCTTCCCAGCTCCGGGAGTGATAGGTCTCCCAGAGGGGCACATCCTTCGCGAGGCCGAAGGGTTTCAGGAGCCATCCGAACCCGACCAAAGGCAGGTAAACGAGGACCGCGATGACCCGCGTGATCACCGCCCGGGTGGGGCTACCGCGGACCCTGGACAGCACGAGACGTAGGCGCGTGATCATGCTGAGCAGCAGCGCGAAGAAGCGAGGGCGATTGTCGAGGGAATAGTAGAGGTAGATCAGCAGATTCGGCGCGAACCGCGCGAGGCGCCTGATCTCAGTCAAGGCATCGACGGGCAGGTGATGAAGAACTCCCAGGCTGACGATGAGGTCGGCGAAATCGTCGCGAAAAGGAAGCTGCCGGATGTCCGCCATGATGAACAGCGTGTTCGCCTGATGCCGCAGGTTCTCCCGTGCCACGAAGATCGCCTCGGAGAAATCCACGAGTACGACCTCGCGACAATGCGGCGCGAGAAAGAAGCTCCAGCGGCCCATGCCGCACCCCAGGTCACAAACGCGTCGCTCCCTCAGCTCTCCCAGGTCGACGAGATCGAAATAGAGAGAAAACTCTGCATTGTGTTCGGGCAGTATTCTCGGATAGCGGCTCCATTCCGCGCCAAACGTGTGTTGAATGTCGTCCGCAATTCCCTCATTCCCAGTTTCCGGCAACCCCAGCCGACGACGAAGTCCCCGCGGATACTCGCCCGCATCCAGGAGAACGATCACATCGCCCACGATCGGGTAGGCCTTTCCGGCCACGACCAGCCGGCCCTGCGCGTCGAGCGTCACGTCTGCGATGCCGAAAACATCGCGCAGCGAGTCGAGGCGATCTGCGTAATACCGCCCCGGGCCGTCGGTTTCGGACCGCGGTGTCCCTTTCTCTGGCTCGCTCGAACCGGGCGGGAATCTCACGCTGCGCCCACCCGATAGCTAACGTCGCTGCGCCGGGAGCCCGCGCGGCTCCCAGTCGCCGAAAGCAACGACACGTCGAAGCCGTTTGCTCTCCCCCCACGGTTCGATCTTCAACCACTGCCATTTCCCGCTGGCGGCAAGCAGCTCTGGCGGGGCAGCGAGCTGAAAAGTCCAATGCCCGATGTAGTCGTAGCTCCACAGCAACAGGAAGGGGCGCGATGGAGCGCTCAGAAGCGTCTGCTCCCCTATGGCAATCTCATTCAACCGTCGCTGATACTCATCGAACTCCAAACTGGGGATACCTCCTATCCCGGGTTCTCCCCGATCGACGACTCCGACTGCCGGATCCCGCTCCGGCCGTTTGATGATCACGAGCTTTCCCCCGTCCCCGGCGGCGTTGAATCCTCTGACGTCAGGTCGGGAAGAGAGTGCTCGGACGATCTTAGGCCCGACAACAGGTGTCATGGCCAGGAACGCAAGACACAGGCAGGACGCAAGTCGAGCACCGTCGCGACGTGGCGAGAACGAGTCGGCAACCTCCCTGAGCCTTCCCGTCCCGAGTCCTACCGCCACGCTTGCGGCGCAGAACGGCCATGTCGTGGCGAACGCCCGCCATCCACCATCCCCGAAAATGAATGGGGCCGACAGGAGCACTCCGATCCAGCCAGCGATCCAGAAGCCGAGTTCTCCCGGACGGCACCCCCACGCGAGGTACCAGACCACCCAACACACGAGAATGCCCTCCTGGAGAACCGCTAAAGGTCCCCCGGTTGACGGGATCACCAATCCCCGAAAGAACGGCCCGAGGTTGAAAACAAATGCCGCGCCGTGTTTGCGCAGAGATTCGAGCATCGGCCTTGGATTCTGCCGAACGAGTCTGACCGTTTCGCGATAAAGAAACAGGGCCTTCTCCCGCTCGTTTGCCAAAGACGTAAGCTCCCTGGCGTACCGCTCGCGGGCCTTGACCCATGAGCCCCCCAACGCGAGACCGCACGTCACGTCCGCAAAGTTCGAGCTGACCATTCCGGCCCCGGTTCCATATTCTCGATTGAGAAGCGGCGTCCAGGACAGCCCCAGCAGCGCTGCCAGGCCCGCCGCCGTCACTGCCTTCCAACGGCCTACCTGGAAGACATTCCTGCCGAGGAACAACGCGAGCAAAACCGCGGGAACGAGGAGGAGCGCTCCGGGTCGTGCGCCCATGCCGAGACACATGGCGCCGAGCCCGGCCGCCGCGACATAGGCGTTGCGGTCGACAATGCCATCATAAAGGAGGCCAACGCTCAACGCCCCCAAGGTCATTCCCAGTGCTTCCGACAGGGTGGTCGACTGATAGAGCCGAGCAACGGGCAGGACCAGGGCGACCATTCCGATCCCGACCCAGACCCCGAGCCGCCGCGCTAGTAGGAGGCCGGCGAGGAACGTACACGCGGCCAAAAGGAGCACCTGCAGGATGGTCGCCGCCCTGAGATCGAATCGTGCAAGGCCGAGCCTCACGGCCAGCAGCGTCGCGTTCAACGGGCGGCGTTCGTTCCACGAATCGAGTTTGCCGACATCGACGAGATGATTCGCACCTGTGTAATACGCGTGCGCATCCGACCACGGGAGAAAGCCGAACAATGCGGAGTACCTCGGATACGTGGCTCCAACGGCTCCGGACCGTCGCGTGTAGCCGACCTCCGCCCAGGAACGAGCCAGCGAAAACAGGAATACGCCGCTGCACGCGAGCAGCCCGAAACGCGAGAACCATTTCTGGACACGGAGCTCGGAAAGAAGGGTGAGCCGCCTGAACCGCCTGGTGCCGAAGCGGTTGGCCCCGTGGGCCAGACCGGCGCCGGCCATCGCCCACAGCAGAAGAAGGTGTGGGAGAAACGCTTCCGCTCGGGCGGCTGCGCCGCCCCACGCTGGTGAGAGGAAAAACGCCGTCGCCGACGGCACGACTCCACGGGTGAACCCGATCAACGTGTGAGCGGCAAAGACGGCAATGAGGATCAGCAGAGCACCGAGCGGACCAAAATGTACTGCCGAAATCGCGGGTGCCGGTCGGAACGAGCGCCTCACTTCGCCTCCGCAGTGGCAAGTAGGTCCGTGGTGAAGTTCTGCGGAATCTCCCTTCGATGGTTTTCGAGCGTCACCGGCCGGCCGTTCGTCAGATTCACGAGTCGATAGCCAAACGGCGTCAGCAAGTCCCAAACGTCCCTGAACTCCACGCCTGACTCCTGCAACCCGTAAAGACTCGTTTCGAAGACGACGACCGGCCGACGTTCCTTCAGCGTGCGCCGTGCCCCCAGAAGGACCTCGAACTCGTATCCATCGGTGTCGATCTTCATGAAGTCGACGTGTTCGAGGCGGGCTTCCTCGCAGAAGGAATCGACCGTGAGGACCTTTGCCCCGGGCGCCGAGTGCTTCGTGCCCCCGTGCAATGGATGTGTCTCGTTCGCCCGGCTCGCAAGGCTCCAGCTGGAGTAAATGCCCTCGGGAACGCTCTGGAACCCGTCCCGCGCGAGAAAGGCCTGGATGGGGTGTATGCGCCGCGCCAGCTCAGGGTTCAGTTCGAGATTTCGCTCGAGCTTTCTAAAGGCGAAATCCGTCGGCTCGAACGCATACACCGTGCACTCCGGGAACCGGCGACCAAACGCGAGAGACATCGAACCAATGTTCGCTCCGACATCGAGCACGATCGCTTCCGACCGGATTCCGGAGAGCACGAGCTCCGACACATGTGACTGAAACCCTCCGAAGAGAAAAAGAGACATGTCAAGGCCCTCGGAGAGATCCACTTCGTATGCAATCCCTTTCCGTCGGATCCGCCGAAGTCCTTTCCCGACAAATGGACGCAGCCCGATCCAGATGGATCGGGCGACCGCGATCCTGAACCGCGTCATGGGAAGGCGGTGGAGCAACGGCACACCCGTTCCGTGCGTCGCGGCCGGCGCTGCCGTCATACGCACGGTGCGGCCACCGGCTTAGTCGTTCGCCTCAGTTCGATGTGAGCGAACATTGCCAGGTTTTCCATCCACGGCTCTGCCAGCCTGTCGAGGGTGGCGATGAGAGGGTAGCTCCAATTCGGCGCGAGGCCACGCAGCCCCACGCCGCCCGACGCGAGGTACCGGAAAGGCATGAAAGGGCGCACGCGCGTGACGTGCCACTGCGGATGGTCCTGCTCGAACCTGGCTCGATCTCGGGCGAATACGATCCATGGAAGAGCCTGGTTCGCCCCGGAGAGTGGACCTGTCGCCGGGAACTCCCATTCCACGGCATCGGGTTCGAAGGGCTCGTGGTGCAGCCGTCCATAGACGAAGCGGGACCAGAGGCTGACCCACGGCTCGATCGCCACCAGAACGCCACCGGGTCGCACGCAACGCGCCGCCTCGTCGAAGAACCGGCGACAGTCGTGAATGTGATGAAGCACATCCACCATTGCGATGCCGCGCAATACATTGCCGCGAAAAGGGAGGCGCCGACCATCGGCGACGACTCGCACCCCGGGGATGGCGAAACGCTCAGATGCGATCACCTCCGGGAGGATCTCCTGGAGAAAGCCCGCGCCGCTGCCGACCTCTACAACGGCACCCGGTGCTGCCGGAAGACTGTCGAGGATCAGTTGGTACCACTCCAAATAGATCTGCCGCAGGAAGGGCTTCGAACGCAAGATTTCGCGGCGCAGTACCGTCGCTCTGGGGTCGTCGAGGGACAAGCCACGGGTAAGCGGGTGTCTCAGCCAGCCGCGGACCCAAGCGATGGCTGACGATCCCATTACACGAACTTGATCCGGCGCGCAGCGAAGATGACCATTCGAATGAGCAGCCACCCGTGCCGCCAGCGCTGGATGTTTGTGGTTCCGTACGCCCGCTCGCGGTAGCGGATGGGCAGATCCACGAGTTTGAGGTTCTGCTTCGCAGCGCCGAAGAGAAGGTCGAAATCTCCGAACGGATCGAAGTCCCCGAAGTGTCGCCGGTTTGCACCGATGCGCTCGTAGTCCCGCCGCCACAATACCTTCGTGCCACAGAGCGTGTCCTTGATGGTCTGGCCGAGCAGCCACGAGAACGCCAGGCTGAAGAATTTGTTTCCGAGCAGGTTGAGGAAACGCATCGCTCCCTGCTGCATCGGATAGACCAGGCGAACCCCGTTGATGAATTCTCCCCTCCCGCTGTGAAGTGCCTCGTAGAAGCGGGGAAGGTCTTCGGGCGGTACCGTGAGGTCGGCGTCCAGGATCATCAAGACCTCGCCTTCAGCCTGCGCGAAGCCGAGGCGCACCGCGTCGCCCTTCCCGCGGCCCGTCTGGCGCAGCAGCTTGCAGCGACGTTCCGGGTGGGCGGCGATAGCTCGCTCGATGGTGTCGAAGGTGTCATCTGTGGAGTGGCCCTCGACGAATATGAGCTCGGTCCCCCGCCCCATCTCCGGAATTCGATCGAAGATCACCTCGATGTTTCCCGCTTCGTTTCGCGCCGGAATGACCACTGAGACGATGGGCTGGGAGTCCTGTTTGCGCGGGTCGGCCTCCGGTCGCGCGACGATGAAGTTGGTCAAAGCAAGGTAGCGCAAAGGCCACAGCTTCACGAGGAAGGCGTTGAAAAAACGGTCGATCAGCGGCGTTCGGACCGGCCAGAGCACTTCCGGAAATGCCCGAAGCGTCTCGAATCCCGTAAGCCGCAGGAGATTGTCGAGGTCCTCCACGGTCAGCCAGTTTCGATGAAGCACAGGGCGTGCAAGGCGCAGCTTCTCGGCCAGGGCCAACGGAAGCTCCCAGAGCCGGCTATAGGTATTGAGGATGATACGGGTCGAGGGCTTGCAGAACGGTCGTACGCACTCCAGGACCGCTTGCAAATCCCAGAGATCGTTCACGAGGTCCGACAGGATCACCGCATCGAATTCACCTTCAAGCTCCAGCGCATGCGCGTCCTGCTCGAAGAATTCAAGGCGCGGATGGCGCTCGCGGGCGAGGCGAACCATCTCGCTGGAGAAATCCACACCTACTCCGTAGGAAGGTTCGAGCGCGGCAAGCAGGTCGCCGGCCCCGCACCCGATCTCCAGGACCCGCTGGTCGGCGGCAACCACGTGCCGATACACCTCCGCGAGACGCCGGTGGTAGTAGCCGGCCGTGGGGCGCTCCGGGGCCCGCGCGATGGCGTCCCAGTGCGCGAGGCGTTCCCGGCGGTGGGCGTCACGGTCGATATCGACCCTCGGGGATGAGGTAAGGGGTCTGTCCCATTTGTCGAGTTTGTCCGGGCTCATGGTCATGCGACCCTCATCCACTCGCGGTAGAGGGCGGACATATTGGCCAGCAGCCGGTCGAGAGAGAAGCGCTCGAGCACTGTCTGCCGCGCCGTGCTTCCCAGGCGCTTCCTCAAGTCGCCATCCTCGAGAAGGCGCCCGATCGCCCTCGACAGGGCCTCTGGACTCCTGGGCTCGACGAGAAGACCAGTGACGCCGTCGGTTATCTGCTCCACCGTTCCCCCAACCGCCGTGGCGACGATCGGTCTGGCGGCGGACATGGCCTCCAGGATGGAATTCGAGAAACCCTCTTCGTGTGATGCCGACACCACGACGTCCATGAACCTGAGGAGCCGCGGCACGTCGGATCTCGGGCCGGCCACGACTATCCGGCTCGACCCGGTCTCGCGCAAGAGGTCCGCGACTCGTTCGGAGGCATTTCCCTCGCGGCCCACGAAAAGAAGCGTGAACTCGACACCTCGGTTCTTCAGGAGCGCGGCCGCCTCGATCATCTCTTCGTGTCCCTTGTAGGAATGCAGGTTCGCGATCATTCCGACGACGGGGAGGGTTCGCGAGACGCCCAGCTCCGCATAGAGGGAATCGTCCGGAGGCCCGGGTGGAAAGGACTCCGCGTCGACACCGTTATAGATAACGCGGACATGCTCCGGGTCGAGCCTCTCCTTCTCGACCGTGTCTCGCCGCACGGCTTCCGAGTTCGCCAGGATCAGGTCGGCTCTCCGGTTCATCCAGCGAGCAACAGGAAAATAGATCGGGTCGTGGGCAATCCACTGCACGAGTGAACGTCGAGACAAGAGAAGGGGTGGAGCCCGCCGGGGCCATCGCGCCGCGACCGCGGCGATCGACATCTCGAAGAGATACGCGTGGATGAGGTCGGGCTGAACAAGCCGTACCGCGTGCCGGAAGCGCACGGCGGAAAGGGCCGCTCTCCACGCCCGAATCAGGCGCGAAGAGGATGAGGAGCCGGGCGCGCTCCTCAGCGCGTGGTGCTGAGCGCCCGTCTCCCGGAGAGGCTCTTCGAAGGGGCCTCTTTGAGCCGCCACGGTGATGACATGGAACTCGAATTCATCGCGAAGCCCGCGACAGATCTCGACGACCTGCCGCTCGGCGCCCCCGACTTCGAGGGAGCCGATCGCGATGAGGATGCGGGGTCTTCGCTCGTTCAAGAAGCCGTCCGTCCCGACGTTATAGCGGCCGGCTGTGCCGGCCGCTCGTGGCGGAGCGAAGCGGCTCTCATCGAGCGACCTCCCGGAAGATCTTCTCGAGGTGCACGACGTTTTTCGCCACCGAGTAGTCGTTGACGACGGTCTCTCTTCCCGTCGAACCAAGCCGCACGGCCTGATCTCTGTCGCGAACGAGCAGCTTCAGCGCGTTGAACCAATCGCTCTTCGTCGTGGCGGGCAGGCCGACTGTTCCACGCTCGAGAATCTCGAGATTCACCCCCACCGGGCTGACCACGACCGGTATTCCGACCGCCATATAGGAGAGCATCTTGCACGAGCACTTTCCACGCGCCCACTCGGTGTCCGGCAAGGGCATGAGGCCGAGGTCCATGTGTTGAACGAGCTCGATCTCGCGCTCCGCCGTCCAGCGCTCGAAGGTCCATTTACCCTTCGGCAGCTTCGTGAAACGGGGCTCCAGGTCTGACACGACGAGCAGCCGCGCTTCCCTCTCCTCGGCGAGGAATTCCGCGAGCGCCTCCTCGACATCGAGGAGGTACCCGAGGTTCGATCCTGTTCCGATCCACCCGATCGTGAATTCCCTTGCGGCCGGGTGAGGTCGAGGTTTCCACCGGTCCGTATCGATCGAGGTCGGCACCACCCAGACACGGTTGCCGGCTGCCCGGTAGTGTGCCGCGAGGAAAGCATTGCCTGCGATCACGCCATCACTCTCTTCCGCGATTCTTTCCGAGAATCCGGCCTTCCCGTTCAGCCAGATGGCATCGTCCACGTCGAGTAGCCGCGGTCTCTTCGTGAGTCCCTCGAGCGTCATCCGGCCCGGAATCAATTCTCGCTGGATCCAGGTGACGTCCGCACGCCTGCTCGCGAGCACGCCCGGCACCCGGCCACCGAGCTTTCTCAAGGTCATGAGACGGGCCTTCAGGCGTTCAGGCCGGGTCTCGAACTTGCTGTAGCCAAGATGACGCTCCGACACCTCGATACCCCGTGCACCCAGCGGGGCGATGTACTGCCGCACCCGGAATCTCGAGGAAGGGGTGTCGGGCCCCGACGTGAGCGCAACGACCCTGATCAATCCTGTCTCCGCGCCCAGGTCGTCATGTGGCCCGTCTGCCCGAGAAAGGCCAAAAGCCACGCGACCGGAAAAAGGATCTGTGAAAGGCGGCCTCCCCTTCCGGGAAAGGCTTTGAGCCATGCCCCAACGCGGGGAAACATTCCACCCACCCACGTCTCGAGAACCATCCTCAGAGTCTCTTTCGTCGGATGCCAGAGATGGTTGGGGAGGTGCAAGGCATACCACGCGCTTCCGAAGACTCTGAACTCCCAGCAATCGGCGTTCGGCACGGAGGCGACCAACCAACCTCCCGGTTTCGTCCAATCGTGAATTCTTTGAAGAGCGAGAACCGGGTCGTGCAGGTGCTCGAGCACCATCCACGCGACGACGAGGTCGAATCTCTGGTCGGGATCGGGGGCAGACTCGACCGCTCCCACGTGCACTTTGTGACCGGAGAGGCGCGCGCGCTCTGCCGCAAGGCTCGGGAGCTCAATTCCTTCGACCGCCCATCCGGCGCTCGACATCTTGTGCAGATACGAACCGGAGGCGCAGCCGATCTCGAGAAGCCGGCCCGGGGGCACCGGCGGAATGCGATCTGCATTGGTATTCATCAATCGTCCGACGACCCGGGAAATGTGCCGTCGCCATGCGGGTCGGCGATCCACCATCTCCACGACCCGCGTGCCGAGATGCGGACCGTAGTCGTCCGGGTAGTACAGGCTCATGGCCTTCGCTGTCGGCCGCGGGTCCGTTCGCATGACGCCACAGAGTGAGCATTTCACGACCCGGAAGTTGCCGGGCAATCCATGAAGCCGGTCGCGCCGCCTACGACGGACGAGCTCCGCCGCCTCCCCGCACCCTGCGGGACAACCGGACGACTCCAGAGCGACTCCAAGCTCAAGGCTCATTTTGTGGGGTCATGGGTCTGTCAAGAGTACGCACTCCACGCGCTCGAAGGAAACGACCAAGAAGAACGACCTGCGCGACGAGGTTGAACACGACGAACAGGCTCGTGGTCAGGGCGATTCCCGTCAGTCCGAACAAAAAGAAGCAAAGGACTTTCACGGGCACGTAAATCGAAAAGCTGATCATGCCGATGCGGGTAGGTGTTCGCGTATCGCCGAACGAGTAGAAGGCGCGGGACGACACGGAGCCCGCCGAGCCTGCGACGAGAACGCCACCCAGGGCCACCATGACGCTCCATAGAAGCGAGACGTTGTCCGCCGTGATCCCGCCGTGGCCGATGAGAAGGCGCAGGATCGGGCGGCCGGCCACCAGGAACCCGGCGAGGATGGGCATCGTCACGACGAACGTCCAGCCGAGTCTTTGCCGGACCGTGCGCCCGAACGCGTACCAGTCCCCGGACTTCGCCTGGACGGTCAGCAGGGGCGAAAGCGGCGCGGCGACGCCTTTGTTCACGATCTGACTGGCGGCGCCCCAGACTTGCTGGCCCAGGTAGAGGGCGCTCAGGCCGCCCGCAGGTGCCATCGACGACAGAACCCGGTCGACCAACGGGTCGAGCTTGTAGTACGTCGTCCCGACCAAGAGCGGCCGGAGGCGACTCCAGCCGGCCTTGAGTGTCGGGGAGCCGATCGGCGCTCTTCGCCATCGCCCAAGGACCGGAAGAAGAAGGAAAAACTGCATTGTGCAGGCGTGCGGTGTTCGCCCAGGCCGCGGCTGCCACGCCGAAACGCGGCAGGCAGGGGACGAGAAAGGCGAAGGCGACCAACCCCGCAATGACCGAAGAAACCTCGGCCCACGTGAACCGGTTGCGGGCATAACAGGCCGACCAGAGTACTGAAGTCGAAGCCGTGAAAACCATTCCGGGAAGCTGGATTCGGGTCAACAGGACCGTGAGGGCCGAGCTTGCGGGTCCTGAAACCGGGGACGAGAAGGGGACCCATGCGGGCGCTGCGGACGAAGAGCACGATCGCGATGCAGGAGAAAAGCGCGGTCACCCTCAGAAGGAAGGCCCAGGCTGATTCCCGAAAGCTCAAGTCATCCTCGCCCGACAGAAGGGGGACGAGCACGGGCGTCAACGAGCTGCTCAGGATCGCGAGCGCGACCTGCGGCACGGCCATGCCGGCGAAGAGCGCGTCCGTCGGAGCCCCGACGCCCAGTCGAGTGATCACGAACCACTGAGTGAGCAGGGAGACGAGAAGGTTGGCGACGGCCAGCGCGCCGAGGCGCAGGTTCTGCTTCACGCCGAGAGTCGAACCGACCGCGAGACGTGTCTTCTGGCTACTCTCAAATTCCCGCTAGAAGGTGCCAGATCGCCCTCGGAAAGATCAATCCGTGCGAATCGAATGCCGAGCAGCGGGCAGCTGCCGTCACGACGCGCTCAATCACGCTCTCGTGCTACGAAGGTGTTGAACGTCCTCCTTCAATAGCCCGAGACCCCTGTGTCTCCACGCTCCAGCCCGAAGGCCGTTCGCGCCGCGCTTCTCGGCTTACTGGAAATAGCCGTTGACGTCGATTATAACGTGCGCGATGTACGGCGCCCCGATCCCGGAGAAAGCAGTGATACTCCTGTTCGTCGTCGGGTCGCCGGGAGTCGACGGATTGTAGGCCGCCAAAGGAGCGATCGCGCCGTTGGCGATGGCAGGCTCTCCGTTGATCGAAAGTTGATCGTCGACACAGTCGGCATTGGGGTTCCGAACGGCCAGACTCTGAGGTATGTCCACCGCCCGTGGTCGCGGCGACGGTGACATTAAGCGCGGCCGCCTTCGCCGTCGTCGGTACACCGCAAAGACCGGCGATCGGGAAGTTCGGTCGACTCGACCATCTAAAGTTCGGGTCCGCCCAGCGGGCCGTTTGGATTACGCGTGTCGACAAGCGGCACGGCGTAACCGCGAAGAACTGAAATGGACCGCCTGTCTGCGCAGCCGCTTCAGTCGGAACGAGAGCGAGCGCAGTGAGACCTGCGATAGCGACGGTGATTCCAAGCCTCGAGATCTTCATGGTGGCTCCCTTTAACAGTGTATTGAGTCTGTGCCTTCAAAACCAACGCTGTCAAGTACTGTGAATCCGCCCCGGGCGCTCTCCCTCCGGGTCGTTCTCCTCACTGGAAGTAACCGTTCACGTCGAGAATGAAGTGATTGGATCCATTCGAGATATTCGCCACGCCAACGCCGCCCGAGCCGTCCGTCGCGAGGTACAGAAGCGCGGCGGCGGCGCGCACCTGGCCGGCGGAAAAGCTCACGTTCCGCGTGCCGGGGTTCCCTCCGTCCCCGGGGTACATGCTGACCCAGCCTGAGCCCGAACTGACGACGGTGGCGTTTGCAGAGACGGCGCCCGCGCCAGCCGGAATGCCGCAAACGCCCGCCATCGGAATGACGCGCGACGCGTTCGGAGGGAGCGCTCCCGGCCCCTGCACGCGGGTGTCGACGGCCCGGCAGGGTGTCAGCGTGTAGAACGACAAGGGTCCCTTCGTGGACGAGACGGGCGGCTTCCAGCCGAGCTGCACGACCTCGAAGTCGCTCACGCGGATCGCCCCGAACGCGGGGTTCAGAACGCCGTTGTCCCAGCGCGTGTCGTACGTGCCCTGCACGTACATGTCGCTGCCGTTGTCCGCGAAAATGAGGCCGTAGGTCTTCATGGCCTGGAAGATCTTCTGCGCGCTCGCGGGGAACCGCGAGAGGTCGGTCGAGGATTTCAGCCTGAGGCGCATGCCGAAGGGCGGGGCGCTCGGGTTGGAACCTGCGACGTGCGAGGCGGGATACACGTAGCCGTTCGAGTCGCGCACCGTGAAGCGGAACGCGTGACGGATCGGGTCGGACCCGATGACCTCGTCGTAGCGCACGAGGCCCGGCAGGATCGCGAGGCCTGCGGCGTCCGCGCTCGTCCAGCCTTCAGTCCGGCGGGTGTTGGAGTCGAGGGGGAAGACCGCCCCCGAGCCCGCGCGCCACGAGCACGTCGCCGATCCCGCCGGGAGGCACCGCGTGTTCCACGTCTCGAAGAGGAGCCGGTTGTCCTTGTCCACGACGAGGAAGTGCTTGTCGCCCCGGCAGGGAGAGCCGGCGTAAGACGAGTCGCAATTCCCCGGGTAGCCGCCCTCGATCCAGCGCGGCTGCGTCTTCGCCTCGACGGGGAACGGGTAGCCCACGGGCCGGCCGGGCGCGCCGACGTCGCTCTCGGAGGCGTAGTCGAACGCCACGGGAACGAGCGGCTGCGTCCCCGGTACGACGGCGTAGGGCATCCCGTAGAGCGCCGGCGACGGCGACGAGTCGCCGCCGAAGTCCGGGTGCATCCCCTTCGTGAGACCGATCCAGCTCAGGATCGCTCCGCTGTTCGGGTCGACCGGCGCGGACGTCACGTCCACGTTCCACCAGTTCGAGGCGGGAAAGAGAGGAAGCGGTCCGGGCAGAGGGCCGCCCTGGACCGCCTGCGCGCGCGCCCACGCCGGCTGGAAGGCCACGACGGCCGCGATCAGAAAGGCGCGCACCCGCTCACTGGAAATAGCCATTGACGTCCAGAATGAAGTGAACCAAGCCCACGGCATCGTTCTCCACGCCGAAGCTGCCTGCCCCGTCCGTCGCCAGGTACAGCATCGCGTTGTTCGCGCGGGTCTGCCCCGTCGAGAAGTTGATCGAGGTCGTACCCGTCGGGATCCCATTCCCGGGATAGAGCGTGAGGCTCCCGCCGGCCGCGGGCTGAGTCACGGTGAGGTTCGCCGAGACGGCCTTCGCCGACGCCGGAATGCCGCAGGCGGACGCGACCACGTTGAAGGTGCGCCGGGCACCGCTGCCGCTCAGAGCGGGCCCGCCCAGCGGTCCGTTCGCGTTGCGCGTGTCGAGGACCCGGCAGGGCGTGATCGTATAGAAGCGGGTCCCCGTTGCGGATGACGTACAGCTCGAGGGCCGCGAGAGGTCCCAGTCGTTGCACGCCGTCAGGCCGATGCCGTAGGACCCGCTCGACGGGTAGGTGACTTCGTTTCCCGACGAATCGTGGAACGTGAAGAAGTACCGGTGACAGCCCGAGCCGAGGCCGGCGATCTCCAGCGCCGCATAGGCTCCGTTCGATGCGGATCCTCTCTGGAGCGTCATGGGATAGCAGGTGCCGTCCACGTTGACGGCGGCGCTCTGAGGCGGGGCCGAGTCGTACCAGTTCACCCAGAAATCGATGGAGCCGGCCTGTTGCGGGTAGTGCGTGCCCGAAGGGATCTTGGGGATGGGGCTGTTCGCGTCGGCGAAGTCACCGGTGTAGTAGCGCGTGTACAGGCTGCCGCTGACGCTCTGGTACCCCGTGCCCACCGCGCTGTTGGACTTGAGGATCAGCCAGCGGTGACCGTTGGCGCTACTGAACGAGCACGACGTCGAGCTGGATAGCTCCCACAGCCATCCGTAGAACGCGCTGTCGGCGTCCCAGTAGCCGCCGGCGATGATCTCGCCGGCCGCGCTGGCACCAAAGAGCCCGAGTCGGGCGTTCCATGCGGTGCATCCGGGATTGCACATCGACATGCCGCCGACGCAGGCGCACGAGGCGGAGCCGTTACAACTTCCCGGATAAAGACTGTTGATGTTGCTGACGAGCGTGCACGCCGAGTTGTGGGCGAAGAAATTCTGGAGCCCCATTTCCGCGGAGTGGTAGCGCGCGGAGCGGCCCGCGTTCGCGTCCCAGATCAGGGGGGCCTGAGGCGTGTAGCAGCCGCCTATGTTCTCTGCGCAGTTCGCGCCGCACCCGGCCAGATCGGCCTGCGGATCGACGCGGGCCCGGTTGATCCACTCATGAATCACCCGCTCCTGCCAGTTCGGAAAACCGTTGACCGCCTCTCCCACGAGCGGAAGGCGCGCGCGGACATCCAAAGATCTTGAAGCTGGCGCTCTCGACGGCTGAATCGTCGCGGCTGGAACCAGAACGCCACCGCTCTCGCGTTCTTCGGGAGCTCTGCCGATAGGAGATTCCTGTGCGAGACCCGGAGCTGGAACCACGAGTAAGACGAGGAACAGAGTCTCCAGCGACATGCGCGCCGTGGCCTGCCTCATGCCTACCCGCTCACTGGAAATAGCCATTGACGTCCAGAATGAAGTGAGCCGAGCCAACGGCATCATTCTCCACGCCGAAGGTGCCTGTCCCGTCCGTCGAGAGGTACAGCATCGCGTTGTTCGCGCGGGTCTGCCCCACCCTGAAATTGATTGAGGTCGTGCCCGTCGGGATCCCGTTCCCGGGATAGAGCGTGAGGCTCCCGGCGGCCACAGGCTGAGTCACGGCCATGTTCACCGACACGGCCTTCGCCGACGCCGGAATGCCGCAGGCGGACGCGACCACGTTGAAGGTGCGCCGCGCGCCGCTGCCGCTCAGAGCCGGGCCGCCCAGCGGTCCATTTGCACTGCGCGTGTCGAGGACCCGGCAGGGCGGAACCGTGTAGAAAGCGGTGCTTGCGGCCGGCGCAACGTAGAAGTAGCCGTTCGTCAGCGTCCCGGTCTGCGCGTCCGGGTTCGTGACGACGACGTTCACGGTCCCGGTCGCGTGCGCGCCGGTCGTCGCCGTCAGTTTCGTCGCGTTCACGAACGAGACGCCCGTCGCGGCGACGCCGCCGATCGCGACCGTCGCCCCGTTCACGAAGCTCGTGCCCGTGATCGTCACGGCCGTCCCGCCCAGCGTCGAGCCGTTGTTCGGCGCGATCGCGGAAACGGTCGGCGGCGGCAGCGCGGCGGAGTACGTGAAGCCACCGGCGAGGGTCGCGCCCTGGCTCGCGACGATCACCGTCACATCCGCCGCGCCGGCCGTCCCGGCGGGCGTAACGGCCGTGATCGTCGTCGCGTTTACGACGACCACCGAGGTCGCGGCGACACCGCGGATCCGGACCGTGGCGGGCGCGGCGAACCCCGTACCCGAGATCGTGACCGGCGTGCCGCCGGCAGTCGGGCCCAGCGCGGGGACGATTCCGGAGACCTTCGGCCCGGCGACCGTCCCGTAAATGCACGAAGGGTTTCCCTCGATGTACGTTCGCATCCTCGTCGTGACGGCCGCGCTGGGCTCGCCCGCCACGCCGAAGAACATTTGGATGTTGCTGTAGCGACCCGCCAGGAGGTGGCAGTAGACTCATGATCGTGCCGAGCTCAGGCGGAACGCTCGCGGAGGGAGTCGCGTAACAGGCGTTGTTGCACATATCCACGGGCGGGCTGTAGCAGTGCGTGTGCGGCGACGAGAAGTTGTGGCCGATCTCGTGCGCCGCGAACAGGAAGTCCCAGTACGTCGTCGTGATGTTCACGGGCGCCACACCGCTCAGGCTGTACCCTGAACTGCCGCAGAGAGCCGTGAACGAGGAACCGCCGAGCCATAGGCTGCTCCCCGACGCAGAGTGCGATCGGGCCTGCAGGACGCTCGCCAGGCGACGCTCCGCTTACCGAGGTCCTTAATGTCCGCTCAGGAAGTGCGCCGTCATTCGCGGAGCGTCGCTTCGATTCGCGTGCCAGTTGTCCCCGAACTCGTACAGACGGGTCTGCTACGGAGGAGCCGCCGCAGGATCGTGTAAGCCGTCGTCCAGATCAAGTGGAGTTGCACCTGCGCGTCAGAGGAGGTCGCCTGGTATACGGCGAAACGGCCGCGAAAAGATCGTCGCACGTCCTGTGTCCGCGAACTGAAGACCCCTTCTTCACGTACATTTCGTAATCGGTCTCGATCGCGATGACGGCGTAGTACATGAAGGCCGAGAGAGCCGTTCGGACGACTGCAGCAGGCGGAGCTAGGGGCCGGAGGAACAGCGACTCCGTCTCGCACGAGGAGTTCTTCCTCGCCACACTCCCATCTGCGCGGCGTCCCGTCCACGCACGCGTCTCCGGCGCTGCGAGCCGGTGGCGGCCGCCCGTCCACGTGTCGGGCGGGAGTAGCTCGTGAGGCCGCGCTCGAGCCACGAGTCCTTTCACGTGCCCGTGTCAGGGTCCCGGGCGACGGCCCGCGGGCGAGCCGCTGACGTCGCGGCCTTGGAACGACGATCCATCTCGAGCCGGAACCTCGGTCTCCCCATCCGCACCGATCGCGATGATGCGCGCTCGGGCGCGTAAACGTCCGTCCGCGTCAGGACCATCGTGCACGAGACGCCGGGCGCCACGGGCCAGCCATCGACCGCCACGACGTTCGCCCGCCGTGAGCGTGGCGAGAGCAGGCGCGAGGCGGGCATCGAAGGCGAGTAGCTCGCCCCGCCGCCGTCTGGCGTTCCGTAGAGAGGCCCGGGACGGGTCGCGACGAGACGGTCGGCTGGGCGCTCCGCCAACGCCCGGGCTCGCCGTCCCCAAGGCGGCCGCCAGGAAGACGATTCGCACAGCATTTCGGCCGAAAACCTTCATTCCGGGTCCCCCGAGAGTGTCGACCTCTCACCTGCTATACACATTCCTTGCCGGGCCGGCGCGGGGTGAGTCGGATCACGCGGGGGGCCCGGCAGAGGCACGTGGGGAGCGCCCGCCGCCACTTATTGACCGCCAACTCCGGGACGTACGACAGAAACTGTCGGGCCCGAACGGGCGTCCCGAAGCGGCGCTGCCCTGAAGCGGAGCCGTCAGCCTGCGGCGGCGTGCGCCCACGCGCGGTACGCGTCGCAGACGTCGGCCGCGGGCCCGTCGCGCTCGATGCGTCCCTCGGAGATCCAGATCGCGCGCGTGCACGTCTCACGCACCTCGTCGAGCAAGTGCGACACGAGAAGGAACGTCTTGCCGCGGTCGCGGAACCCCGCCATGCGCGCGTGGCACTTCGCGCGGAATCGCTCGTCGCCGACGGCGAGCGCCTCGTCCACGAGAAGGACGTCCGGGTCGACGTCCGTCGCGGCCGCGAAGGCGAGGCGCGCGACCATCCCGGTCGAGTACTTCCGGATCGGCGTGTCGAGGAACGCCTCGAGCTCCGCGAACTCCGCGATCCGGTCCATCCGCTCCACCATCTTCGCGCGCGAGCGGCCGAGAAGCGTCCCGTGCAGGATGACGTTCTCGCGGCCCGTCAGCTCGCCGTGGAAGCCGAGGCCGAGCTCGAGGAGCGGCGCGACTCGCCCGCGCACGACGACGCGGCCCTCGTTCGGGCGGCGGACGCGCGCGATGACCCGGAAGAGCGTGCTCTTGCCCGCGCCGTTCGGCCCGATGATCCCGACCCGCTCGCCCGGCTCGATGGCGAGCGAGACGTCGCGGAGCGCGAGGAGCTCGCCGTGGTCCATCCGGCCCCGGAGCTTGCGAATTGCGTACTCCTTGAGCGTGAGGATCGACTCGACGGCGATCCGATAGCGGACGGTGACGCCCGTGAGCGACGATGGCGGCCTCAGTTCCGGAGGCCATACTCCTCGACCTTCCACGAGTAGAAGAGCCAGCCCGCGGCGAGCGACGACACGGCCGCGAGGACCGCGAAGGCGAGCGTGTTCGGGCCGGGCAGCCAGCCGTTGTAGAGAGGCGCCCGGAAGATCTCGACGAGGTAGGTCATCGGGTTGTACCGGACGACCCACCGCCACGCGGGCGGCACGAACGACGACTCGTAGACGATCGGCGTCACGAAGAACCACGGCAGCAGGACCGCCTGGTACATGTCGCGCACGTCGACGAACCGGAGCGCGAGCGTGAACATGAGGAGGCCGACGCCCGCGGTGAAGAGCGTCCCGATGACGAGCGACACCGGGAGGAACAGCCAGGTCCAGTGCGCGGGGCGGCCCGTCACGAGGACGATGAGCGCGAAGGGGACGAGGCTCAGGAGGAGGTTCACGAGGCCGACGACGACGGCCGACGCGACGAACACGGAGCGCGGGATGTAGATGCGGTTCGCGATCTCGAGCGCGTCCGTCGTGAGGGAGCCGACGTGGCTCGTGACCTGGGAGAAGAACGTCCAGAAGATCGCCGCCGAGAGGTAGTAGACGGGATAGCCCGGGATCGGGAGGCGCTGGAACGTCGAGAAGACGAGCGTGAAGACGACCATCGCCATGAGCGGGCTCAGCATCGTCCACGCGACGCCGAGGACCGAGCGCTTGTAGCGGACCTTGATGTCCCGGGACGCGAGCTCGAAGACGAAGTGGCGGTAGGACCACAGCTCGCGTGCCTCCTCCGCGAAGCGGAGCCCGCTGCGGGAGGAGTCGTAGACGGGCGTGCCGGCTTCCATCGGGTGAGGGAAGTCTACCCGCCGGGCCTCCTATACTTCCGCCGTGTCCACCCGCGTTCCCGGCGAAGACTGGGTCTCGGCTCGCGTCGAGAAGGCGCGGCACGAGCGCGAGATGGCCCTCGCGGCGATGAGCCGGCTCGAGGACGAGGTCAAGCGCCTCGCGTATCGCGTCGCCGAGCTGGAGACCGACCGCGTCGCCCTCAAGAACCGGGCCGAGGCGGCCGAGGAGTACGTCGCGGCCGTGAAGGCGTCGCGGCCCTGGCGCGTCATCCAGTCGCTGCGCGGCCTCGTGGGCCGGAAGTGGTGAGCGCCGACGCCGAGCTCGAGCGCCTGAGGGCCGAGGCTGCGGAGCTGCGCGACCTCGTGCGCGCCCTCTCGGCGGCCCTCGCGCGGACGGCCGCCGCCCTGCCGCCCGAGGCCGCGATCGCGCTCGCCCGCGGCGGCGACGCCGGTGCCGAGCCGCCGCTGCGACTCGAGTACTGGAACGAGACGACCGAGATGTCGAGCGCGGACGTCGCCCCGGAGCTGGCGCTCCTCTGGAGGCGCCTCCCCCCGCGGGAGAGCCCGTGATTCCCCCGGCTCCGCGGCGGACGACGCTCGTCGTCCTCTGCTGGAACCACTGGGACCTGACGCGCCGCTGCCTCGAAACCCTGAAAGCGCACACCGACCTGACCCACGCGGAGGTCCTCGCCGTGGACAACGGTTCGACGGACGAGACTCCCGCGCGCCTGCGCGAGCTTCCGTGGGTCCGCGTCGTCACGAATGCCACGAACCTCGGCTTCGCCCGCGGGAACAACGTGGGGATCGCGGCGGCGCCGCCGGACGCCGACGTCCTCCTCCTCAACAACGACGTCGAGATCCATCAGGACGGCTGGCTAGACGCGCTGCGTCAGACCGCCCACGCGGCGCGCGACGTCGGGATCGTCGGCTGCCGCCTGGTCCGCCCGGACGGGCGACTCCTTCACGCGGGGACGTACATGCTCCCGGACACGCTCTGGGGGCAGCAGATCGGCGCCCTCGAGACCGACGTGAACCAGTACGCCCGCACGCGCGACGTCGAGGGAATCGTCTTCGCGTGCGCGTACCTCAAGCGCGAGGTCCTCGCGAGGATCGGCGGGCTCTTCGAGGAATTTCGCTCGTACTTCGAGGACACGGACTTCTGCCTCCGCGCGAGAGAGGCGGGCTTCCGCACGGTCGTCTGCGGCGCCGTGACGCTCGTCCACCGCGAGCACGGCTCGACCGCGGAGCAGCCGGAGACGTTCGAGGCGCTCTTCCAGGAGAGCCGCCGGACGTTCCGCCGTCTCTGGGGGAAGAAGCTCGAGACGCGGTACCGGCACGACCTCTCGTGGCAGTCGATCCTGAATTTCCCGACCGGCTACGCGGTGAGCTGCCGGGAGATCCTGCGCGCCTGCGACGCGAAGGGCGTCCGCGTCGTCTACAGGTACGTCTACGGGCCCGGAACACCCTTCCCCGCGCGCGAGGACGACGACGCGCGCGATTACTTCCTCAATACGATCGCCCGCCGGCGGATCGCGTGGAAGCCACGGGCCTCCGTCGTCTACGGACAGGGAGACGTCTTCCACCGCAACAAGGGCCGATACCGGATCGGATACACGATGCTCGAAGTGGACGGCTTTCCGGAGGAGTGGGTCCGGCAGGCGAACGAGATGGACGAGATCTGGGTGCCGTCCGGCTTCAACCGCGACGGCTTCCTCGCGTCGGGATTGAAGAAGCCCGTCCACGTCGTGCCGCTCGGCGTCGACGTCGACCACTTCCACTCCGGAATCCGGGGCGTCGGAAACCCCGCGGGCGACTTCGTCTTCTTCGCGAGCTTCGAATGGGTCGAACGCAAGCGCGCGGACATGCTCTTGAAGGTCTTCAACCAGACCTTCCGGAGGAGCGAGCCCGTCGCCCTCGTCTGCAAGGTCATCAACGTCAACCGGGCGACGAACGTCCGGGCGCAGATCGAGGCTCTCGGCCTGTCGGCGCGCGGCGGGCGCGTCGCATTCCTCTACAACAAGGAGTTCCCGTATCACCAGCTCGGCGCGCTCTACCGCTCCGCGGACTGCTACGTGTCGGTCGGACGCGGCGAGGGTTGGGACCTGCCGCTCATGGAGGCGATGGCCTGCGGCCTGCCGTCCATCGCGACGGACTGGGGCGCGCACACGGAGTTCGTCCACGAGGAGATCGCATATCCGTTGCGCCTTCGCGGAGTCGTGCCCGCGGACGCACGCCCGCCGTACGGAAAGGGCTTCCGCTGGGCCGACCCCGATCCCGAGCACCTCGCGCACCTCTTTCGACACGTCTTCGAGCACCCGGACGAGGCCGCGGCGAAGGGCGGGCGGGCCGCGGCCGAGATGGCGGCACGCTGGACGTGGGACCACACGGCGCGCCGGATCGCGGAGCGGCTGGACGAGATTGGATGAAGCGGGCGGCGATCCTCTACGTCTTCCTCACGCTGCTCGTCTGGGGCCTCTTCGCGCTCGACCAGGGGCTCTTCCACGACGACGCCGCCAACCTCGCGTGGGCTCAGCGCGCCGCCTCGACTCCCGGATCGGGCATCCTCGCGCCGCTCCACACTCCCACGCGCCGGCTTCTTGGCGTGCCGTACATCCTCGCCTGGGCCTCGCCGGCGCCTGCTGTCGTCCTCCAGCTCTTCCTCGGCGCCTGCTGGCTCCTGTCGGGATTCGCGGTTTGGGCGCTCGCTCGACGGCTATTCCCCTGGTCGCCGGCCTCGGCCCTCGTGGCCGGCGCGCTCGCCGTCACGGCTACGAGCGACCTTCTCACGAACAGCTCCGTCGGCCTCGGATACTGTTTCTCGGGCCTGGCTTTCGCCGCCGCAATCACGGCGGCAATCCGTTTCCAGGAAACGGGCCAACCCGTGGCCCTCGTCGCCGCGGCGCTCGTCCTGAACGCCGGGCTCCTCGCGTCCGATGGTGCTGCCCCCGCCGCCGCGCTCGCTCCCCTTCTCTTCCTCGCCGTGCGGGGCCGGGTCGATCGCCGCTGGGCGGCAGCCGCGGGGGGCTGGCTCCTCGCCCTCGTCCCCTACGGCGTCGTCCTCGTCCGCTTCCTTCGCGATCCCGCCTCCTACGCGGCTGTCGCGTTTGTCGCGCGCACTCCGATCGCGCGCGCGCGACTCACCGCCGCTCTCGTCGCGCACGAGGTCATGCCGTGGAGGTGGGCGTTTCGCAAGCCCGTCTGGATCGAGCACCTTCCGCCGCTCGTTCCCGTCTGGGTCTACGTCCTCGCCGCGTTTGCCGGAGCCGCCGCGTTCCTGGCGGCAACCGCGGCGGAACACGTGTCGTCGGGAGCCGCGGTCCCCGGACCGGAGCGCCAACGAGGCTGGCGGATCGCAGCAGTCCTCGTCCTCATGATTGCCGCGACGCACCTCGCGTTCTCGGGCGTCCAGCTCGCCGAGGTCCGGTACCGCACGCACCTCGTGACGCGCCTCCTCACGTCGCTTCTCCTCGCCCTCGCCACGGAGGCGGCCGCGCGCCGCCTGCGCGCTCCTCGTCTCGCGCTCGCCCTGCCCGTCCTCTTCGTCGGCCTGGGCGTCGCGGGCGGCGTCGAGCGGCAGGACACGTACCTCGCGACGTGGCGGCGGCAGCGCACCGAGCTGTCCTCCATTCTCCAGGCCGTCCCCAACCTCGAACCGCGTGCAACGCTCGTCCTCTCCCTCGTGCCGGACCCCGGAGGCTTTCAGGCGACACGGGTCCCATACCTCGCGTCCGCGTGGATGTCTCTCCTCTGGAACGACCCGTCCGTCGCCGGGCGCACCGTCGTCTCGCTGCCTCGCTGGGGGGCGACGTGCCGGCCCGAAACTGCCGGGCTCGCGTGCGCCGAGTCCGCGGACGGACGCGCGTCCGGCACGATCCCCTGGGAGCGGCTCGTGCTCCTCTCGTTCGACGCGGCCTCCCTCCGGTACCGCCTCGTGGAGGACTTTCCGGAGGCCGTCGGCGCATACCGACCGCGGGCGCTGATCCGGCCCGCGCCGCTTCCCGAGCGGGCGCGCGCTCTCCTCGCCGGACCGCGCCTCCTCGGCCGCCTCGTCAGTTGAAGTAGCCGTTCACGTCCAGAACGAGATCGAGCGCGCCCGTCGCATTGTTTTTCACCGTGATCCGGCCCGTGCCGTCCGTGGAGAGGAGCAGCTGGGCGTTGTTCGCGCGCGTTCGTCCCGCCCGGAAGCTGATCGTCGACGTGTTCGGCGCGGTGACGAGCGTCGCGGGATAGGCGACGAGGTCGCCCTGGGCTGCGGGGTTCACGACGGTGACGTTCACTGAAACCGACTTCGCGGTCGACGGGATCCCGCACGTGGGCGGAAGCGTGAAGGTGCGTTGCGTGCTCCCGCCGATCGCCGGTCCGCCGAGCGGCCCGCTCGGGTTGCGCGTGTCCAGGACGCGGCAGGGGGTGAGCGTGAAGAACCGGATGCCCGGAGCCGTCGGCGTCGGCGTGAACGTCGCCCCCGCGAGAGGCGTCGGCGTTGCCGTCGGCGTGCGGGTTGCCGTCACGGTGGGTGTCGGCGTGCGGGTTGCCGTCACGGTGGGTGTCGGCGTGCGGGTTGCCGTCACGGTGGGTGTCGGCGTGCGCGTCGCCGTCGACGTGGGCGTCGGAGTCCTCGTGGGCGAGGCCGTCCACGTCGGAGTCATTGTCGGCGTCGCCGGAGGAACCGTCGGGGTCGCGGTGCGAGTGGGAGTCGACGTGGGCGTCGCGGTCCGCGTAAACGTCGAGGTCGGCGTGGGAGTCCGCGTCGGCGTCGACGTCGGGGTCGGAGTCGGGCCGCCCCCGAGCGGAAACACGCAGGCGCCGACCCTGCTGGAAAGCTGGGGCCCGATGTAGTTGTTCACCGTCTGCGGATGGAAGACGAGCGTCGTGTTTCCACAGCCCAGAAGGTGGCAGTAGCTCATGAGCGTGCCGTTCGAGGTCACGCCGTTGATCACGAGCTGGCCGGGGCACGAGGTCGAGCCGCTGTAGCAGCCCGGCTCGCTGCCGTAGCACTGGTCCGGCCGGGGCGTGGGATAGCAGTGCGTGTGGGGCGAGCCGAGGTTGTGTCCGATTTCGTGGCCGAGGATCAGCGTGTCGCCGGTGAGGTAGTTGATCTTGAACAGCTGGTTGAAACTGTAGCCGTAGGTCGTGCTGCACAGGGACGTCAGCCACGCGATGCCCGACGCCGAGTTCGAGCTGCTCTGCTTGCCCGAGAGCAGCGCGGCGAGGGCCCGCGTGACCCCGCCCTCGTTCGTGGACCAGTAGTTCGAGAACTCGCTCAGCTTCGGGCCGTCCGCGTTTCCCGTGCTGCTCTGCGCATATGGGTCGGGCGTCGTCGAGACCCGGAAGAACGTCGTTCCCACGACGAGCCTGAGGTTGAGGTCGCGCTCGTAGATCACGTTCACCGAGGCGACGAGCGTTGCGATGTAGTTCGTCACGTTCGGCACGTTGTCGCTCCAGTACGCCATGTACTCGTTGTCCGTGTCGAAGGCGACCGTGGCCGTGTGGAGAGACGTGAGGACCAACGACGAGCGCCCGAGCGCCTGGCGGGCCGCGCGCGCTTCGTCGTGAGCGAACGAAGTCTCGGTCGAGTCCTCCTGGGCGCAGGTGAATCGGGGCGCGCCGGGGCCCTCTCCTTCCGGAACTTCCGACTTGGCGAGGAGGTGTCGCCCTCTCCCGTCAGAGGCGTTCGGCGCGAGCTCGTGCACGCCGTCCGGCCCGTAGGAATGACCCTGAAGCGTGTGGTTATCGGGGTCGACCGACACCAGGACGCGGCCGCCCGCCTCGTCGGCGCCCCAGAGGAACACGAGGCGCGAGCGCGGCACGTCGTGCTCGCCTCCGGCGTCGACCTGCACCATCCGGGCTCCGGGCGCGTAGATTTCGTGGCGCGCGAGGTGCACGGCGCGGCGGATGCCCGGGGCGACGGGCCAGTCCTCGACGTCGACCTGGGCCTCCGGCGCGAGGGAAAGAAGCGCGGGAACGAGGCGCTCGTCGAATTCCAGGAGCTCACCCGGGCCGCGATCGCCAGGCAGATCCACGATGCGGCCCGGGTCGCCCGCACGAAGGGCTTTGGGGGCCTCCGCAGGCGCCGTTCCGCGCGCGGCGATTCCCAACGCCGCAGCCGTGACGATCGCGAGGAGAGCGGGGCCGAGGAGACGGTTCCTGGTAGCAGCCATTCACGCCGCCCGAAAGTCGACACGTCTTCCGCTACGCCGAGGGGAAGCCATTCTCTTGTTCACTTTCCTTGCCTCAAGCCTTGTCGCCCGCCCACGAGAGGGACCTTCGCAATGAAGTGTGGAACCCTAACGTTTTCTTCATCTTACTCGGTGAGGGCCGTCGCGGGCCGAGCCCCGCATCCCTCGATGGCCGGGTCATTCGGAGGACCAGCGCTGTCAAGATTTGGTGGTCAGCAGCGGGACACCGCGCAGTTATTGACACCGCCGGCTCGTGGAGATCATCGCGCCGAGGCGGGGGTGACCGTCACGAACGTCGAGGCGGTGGGCGAGCCGTTCTCGCTGAAGCGCGCCACGCGGTCCGTGACGACGTCGAGAAGGAGAAGCCAGCGGCCGGGCTCGGCCGGCGCCGTCAGCTCGCCCCGGATCGTCGCGTGTGCTCCGGATTCGACGCGCGAAGGAAGCCAGAGGCGTTCTCCCCGGTCTTCTCCAGTGCCGGTCGCCGGGTCGATCCAGTACGCCGCGACGCCCGTGGCGTATGCGACGGGCGCTTCTGAACGGGAGAAGAAGACCGCCTCGGAGAGGTTCTTGATCTCGACGACGAGCGGCATGCGCGAGGAGGCCGGCGCGGAGACCGGGGCCTCGACGACCCTGGCCTCCGCGCGGAAGAGGACGGGAGGGGGACCGCCGTCGGCGCCGGGCCGAATGGCGTCGGCCGGAGGGAGCCCGCTCGCGCGGGAGAGGCGGAGCCACCCGTCCGCCGCGTCCTCGATCCGATAGGCCCCGTGGGCGAGGAGGCGCTGGACGTACTCGTAGTAGCTGGCCTCAGGGGACTGCCCGCGGAGCACGAGGACGAACCTCGCCGAGAGATCGAGAAGGACGGCGTCCGCGTTCCGCACCTGAGGGAAGCACCAGATCGTGCGACGGTTCAGGTGCGGCCCGATGGCGTCATGGGCCGAGACGGTTGCCTCCGCCGGGATCGCGCCCAGAAAGCGGGGCGCCATCCTGTGATGGTCGGTCACCCGGTATGACGCCCGGTACGGTTCCGCGAGAATTCGGAGCGTGCCCCAGCGGACGACCTGAAACCCGATCGTGCAGACGAGCATGAGCCCGGCGACGATCGCGGCGGCCGTCCGGGGATCGAGCCGGAACCGCGAGTCGATGCGACGCGCGATCGCTTTCGTTCCCCACGGCGCCGCCAGCGCCGACGCGACCAGGAGAACGGCCGTGTACTGGAAGTCGATCGTCCGCTGGGGCGGGAAGGACGAGAGCAGGTTGAGGAACAGCTCGCTTGCTCCGACGACGAGGACCTGCGGCGCCAGCAGCGGAACGAAACCGAACGGCGCAAGGAGGGAGAAGAGCCAGTCGCGCGTTCCGGGCTCCAGGATGCGGGAGACGAGGCGAGACGGGTCGCGAAGGACTCCGAGGACGACGGCGCCGGGGCTTGCGCCGAACTCGCGATAGCGGGAAAAAGCGTTGGAGCCGACTCCCGGATTGAAGTGCGGCAGGATCACGTAGAAGCAGAGGACGAACCACACGACACCGGCGGCGGCCACGGCGACGCCCGCACGGCGCCGCCCCAGGAGGAAGATACCCACGCCGAGACCGACCACGGCGAGCGCGACGTTCTCCTGACAGAAGAGGGCGAGAGCCACGGCGACGGCGAGGCTCCAGGTCCCGCCTGTCTGCGCCCGGAAGAAGGCCCAGACGAGGAACGCCGCCGCCAGGACGATCGCGTGGAAGTCGAAGAGGTTCGCGGCGTGAAGCGCCGGATTGAGAAGGTAGACGACGACGAGAAGCAGCGCCGCCGCCGTCCCGCCCGTCACCTCGCGGGCAACCCGGAAAAGAGGGAACGCCGCGCTCCCCACGACGAGGGCCTGGAGGACGAGCAACGTCCCGGCGCCCTCGAAGAGCCGGTAGAACGGAAGCGCGAGGAGAAGGATGAGGTTGACGTGGTCGCCGAGAAGGTTCGGCAGGTCGTAGCCGTCGGTCGAGAGAAGGGTGTACTGGAAGAACCGTCCGTGAAGGGTGTTCCACGTCGCCTGATGGTGAAGGCCGAGGTCGTAAGAGTGAGTCTCGAACGCCGCGTGACGGAGCAGCGACAGGGCGCTGAAGACGAGGGCGTAGAAGAGGGCCAGGGCGAGGGCGAAGAGATCGCCGCGGTCGAGCGAGAGTCGTGTCGGCATCGGACGAGGCACCCCATCCCGGTCTACCGTCGCCGCGCGGATTTCATCTCGGCGCGCGCTTCGCGGTCGGCTTCGCGGCGACGGATCGTCTCGCGCTTGTCGTGCAGCTTCTTGCCGGTCACGAGCGCGATCTCGACTTTGACCCGCGGGCCCTTGAAATAGAGGCTGAGCGGCACGCACGTGGCGCCGGACCGCTGGATCTTCGATGCGAGGCGGACGATCTCGCGCTTGTGGAGGAGGAGCTTGCGGTTCCGCTTCGAGTCGACGTTGTTGTAGCTGCCCGCCCCGTACGGCGGGATGTGGACGTTCCACAGCCAGGCTTCGCCGCCGGTCACCGCCACGTACCCGTCCTGCAGGCTGGCCCTGCCCTCGCGCAGGGACTTCACCTCGGTGCCCGTCAGCGCGACGCCGGCCTCGAACTTCTCCTCCACGTTGTATTCGTGGAACGCGCGCCGGTTCGACGCGATCGGGCGATTCCCGGCGTTCTTCTGGGCCGCGCGCGCGGCCGCCTTCTCGCCCTGCCTCTCGATCCGGGACTTCACGCGCGGTCCCTGGTCAGTCCGACGCGTCCGCGACCATCCGCTTGAACTCGGGCGTGAGCTCGGGATCGAACTGCGTGCCCGCCTTCGAATCGAGGATGTCGATGGCCTGGTAGTCCGACAGGACGGCTCGGTACGAGGTGGGAGACGTCATGGCATCGAACGCCTCACACAAGTGGATGAGACGCGAGCCGAGCGGGATCTCGTCGCCCTTCAGGCCGTCGGGATAGCCGCCGCCGTCCCAGCGCTCGTGATGGTGCCGGATGAGCGGGGCGACCTGGTAAGGCCACGGAATGTCCTCGACGAGAAAGGCCCCGACGCGCGGATGCTGGCGCACGAGGGCCATCTCCTCGTCGGTCAGGGTGCGCTTCCCGTAGATCGTCTCGTAGCTGAGCTCGCGCATGCCGACGTCGTGGAGGATGCCGGCCACCGTGATCTGCTCGACCTCCATCGGCGTCACCCCGAGCTGGGCGGCGAGCTTGCGGGCCATGCGGCCCACGTTGAAACAATGCGTCTTCAGGGCGGTGCGTTTCATGAGGCCCGGCTCGAGGAGCTTGTTCACGAGCCCCCGGTACGCCTCGCGGAAGCGGGCCTCGCTCCGGTTGCCGGCGAGGACGTTCCGAAGGACCACGTGCGCCGCGCGCAGCGCCTCGCGGACCTCGGGGTTCGGGCCGTGGCGGAACAGGAGAGAGAACAGCACGACGCCGTCCGCCGAGCTGTCGAGCACGCTCGACTGGATGGAGACGATCTCGGCCCGGCGCAGCGCGGGCGCTTCCGCGTGGGGGGTGTCGAGGGGCCGCCAGGACGGGTCGGACGTGAAGGGGAACGGAACGGCCGTCTTCGCGAAGATCTTCTCGAGGTTCTCGAGGAGCGCGGGCGCGATGTCCGGATCGAGCGGGCGCCTCGCCGCGATCGTGACTGTCGCTCCTCCGGGCACGAAGGACGATACGGCGGCCACCTCGACCTCCTGGTAGCTGAGGCAGGTGGGCAGGTAGAGGGCGATGAACTCGGCCTCGTGCGGCGTGAGGCCGCCGCCCGCCGCCGTGGCGACCTTCACGGGTGTACCGCGGGAGAGCGTCTCCTCGACGAGACGGTTCGCCCGCGCGACCGCGCTCGGGAGCTGGGTCCCGGCGTCGGTCTCGGGCTCGACGACGGGCGTCACGGGCCGTCTAAAGATGCCCGACGTGCTGAGTTGCGCCGTCGAGAAACCCGAGGTGCGCTCGAGGGAGGAAGGGGGCGCCGTCACGGTCGGCGTGCGTTCGAGCGGGCGCTCGATCCGGGGCGCCGGCTCGGCGAAGATCACGCTGCCTCCGGCGCGCGCGTCCGCGATACGACGGAGCTCGATCGCGAAGCGGCGCAGGAGGTCGGAAATCTCGAGTACGTCGTCCTGCGTGAAGCCCTGGCGGCCGGCCTTCTCGCGCACGTCGACGAATCCCATGATCCGCCCGTCGAGGTAAAGAGGGGCGAGGAGCATGCGCGTGGACGTCGCTTGAACCATCACGTCCGTCAGCTTTCCCGCGAGGTTTACGTTGTTGACGAAGGTCGGCTCGCGGTGCTCGTAGAGATAATTGGCGAGCGCGTCATTGCGGCCGAGGCGCTCGGCGAGGTGGTCCGTGCGACCGAAGCCGAACTGCGCCTTCAGGCGAAAGGTGCCGCTCGCGGGATCGAGCGTGTAGAAGGCCGCCTTGGCCGGCCGCCATTTCTGGCCGAGCACGGCGAGAAAGTCCTGATAGTACTTCTCCTCAGCGGGCGCGAGCACGACAGCCTCCGGACAAGACGAGGATATCAGCCGCCGTTCTGCCTGAACCGCCCCCGGGCAAGGCCTGTGACGAAAAAGCCGCAGGTGAGGGGTTTTTGCCGCACAAACGTCTCCGGAAAAGGCTGCCATCCGCGAAATCCCGCGGAAAAGCGCGCCGTTTCCGTGGCATCCAGCGTGCAAATCCCGGCCTGAATGCGCGCCCAGTACACCCTCGTCCGGCGAGTCCGGCTGTCTGGAATCGGGCTGCACACGGGCCGTCACGTCCGGGTGGTCCTGCATCCGGCCCGCGCGGACCACGGCGTCGTCTTCTACCGCTCCGACGTCGACGCCTTCATCCCGGCCGTCGCCGAGACAGCGGGGCGCTTCGACCACGCGACGTCCCTCGGCGAGCGCGGGCGCGATGTGGCCACGGTGGAGCACCTCCTCTCTGCGGCGGTGGGCGCGGGCCTCGACAACCTCCTCGTGGAGCTCGACGGCCCCGAAGTCCCCATCCTCGACGGCAGCGCGCTTCCCTGGCTCGACGCGTTCGAAACCGCCGGCCTCGTTGCGCTGAATGCGCGCGCCGTCCCGTTCGCCCCGTCGCGCGTCCTCGCCGTCTCCGAGTCGGGCGGCAAGAAGCTCGAAATCCGCCCCGCGCGCGACCTGCGCGTCACGTACACGATCGACTTCCCGAACCCCGTCGTCGGACGTCAGTCGATCACCGTGGTCCTCACGCCCGAGTCGTACGCCGCGCACATCGCGCCGGCGCGGACGTTCGGGTTTCTCGCCGAGTACGAGATGCTCAAGGCGCACGGACTCGCCCGAGGCGCCCGGGAGGACAACTGCATCGTGGTCGGCACCGACCGCGTCGAGAACGGCGACCTGCGCTTCGCGGACGAGTTCGTGCGCCACAAGGCTCTCGACCTTCTCGGAGACCTCGCGCTCGTCGGCCGACCGGTGCTCGGCCACCTGGTCGCATACAAGGCCGGCCACGCGATGCACGCGACCCTCGCGCGCCTGCTGCGCGAGGAAAGCCTCGCGGCCTTCGCGGCCCCCGCGGGGACACCGGCGCACACCGCGGCTCTGAACGCGCGAATCTGACCGGAATCCCGCCGACCCGCTAAAGTCGGGGGGTGCGTACCCCGACCGCCGCTGTTCTTCTGGCCGCTCTTCTCGCCGGTGCAGGTCCGGCCCGGGCGATCATCGAAGGCGACGGCCCGGTTGTCTCCGGCGTCTCGACGTGGGTCGCGGGACATGACGTCTACGTCGACACGCGCCTCTCGCCGGCCTTGCCCGAGAGCGTCCTGCAGCGGCTCGCCTCGGGGCTTCCCACGACGGTCACGTGGGAGCTGCGCCTCTTCTCGTTTCGCAATCTCTGGTTCGACGGCCTGAAGGACGAAAGGCGGTACGCCGTGACGGCCACTTACCGGCCGGTCACGTCCGATTACACGGTCGAGCGCCGCATCGACGCGCGCCTGCTCGACACCAGGGTGGTGCCGACTCGCGACGAGGCGGCGGCGGCGCTCGCAAGGGTGCCGGGTCTGCCGTTCTTCACGATGGGCGACCACCTGCTCGGCAAGAGACTCCTGGTCCGCGTGCGCTGCCTCTATGGGAGCGGCGTGGCCCTGGGAGTCGTGCCCACGAGCGCCGAGACCGCATGGGTGCGGTCGGGGATCTTCGAGTGGACGGCGAGCGGCGCGCGCTGAACGACTCGTCTCCGCCGGTCCCGACGAGGAGGCGCTGGGCGCGCGACAACCGGATCCTCGTCGCGATCGCGCTCGCCCTTGGCGCCGCGCTCGCCGGCGGCTACGCGCTCGTCCTGCGCACGCGCAACCTCGCGCCGGTCGCCCTGACGAACCGAGTCCTTCTTTTCGTCCTCTTCTACATCGTCGTCGTCCTCATCCTCGCGCTCGTCTTCGTGCTCGTAAGGAGCACGGCGAAGCTCGTCGTCGAGTCCCGTCGCGGCGTCTTCGGATCGCGCTTCCGTGTGCGCGTCGTCGCGTCGTACGTGGGCCTCGCGCTCCTGCCGATCACGCTCCTGGTCCTTCCCACGACGGGCCTCCTGCAGAAGAGTGTCGAGCGCTGGTTCGCGCCGCCGGTCGAGGAGACCGTGCGCGCCGGCCGGGAAGTGGCCGACCTCGTCCGCGCTCGGGGAGCCGCCCTCGAGCGCCGCACGGCCGAGCGCCTCGCGCCCCGGCTCGCGTCGGTCTCGGAGGCCGGCCTCCTCGCACTCCTGTCGGCCGCGCGCGAAGAGTCGGGCGTCGACCTCATCGAGTGGAGACGCCCCGGCCGGCCGGCGGTGGCCGTCAGCGCCCCGCGGTGGCCGCTGCGCGACGTGAACGAACCCGGCGCCGAATGGCTGGCGGATGCGAAGGTGCGGGGCCTTTCGCGGCGCCTCGAGCCCACGCGTGACGGCGGGCAAGCCGGACGCACCGTCGTCTCGCTCCCCTCCGGCCTCCTCGTCGTCGGCACGTTCGACCTGCCCGCCGAGGCCGAGCCGCTGCGCCAGCTCGCGCGCGCGACCTCGGCTTACGCGATGCTGAAGGCCGAGCGCGCGCAGCTCGAGGCCGTACAGGTGCTGTTCTTCCTCCTTCTCGCGTTCCTGGTTCTCCTCGCGGCCGTGTGGGTCGGGCTCCTTCTGGCACGCCGCGTGACGCGCCCGATCGCGGCGCTCGCCGCTTCGGCGCGACGCGTCGGCGCGGGCGATTTCGACGCCCTCGTCGAGGTGGAGGGAGGTGACGAGATCTCCGCTCTCTCGCGCGCCTTCAACGCGATGACGTCCGAGCTGCGCAAGAGCCGGGCCGAGCTCGTCGCCGCGAACGCGGAGCTCGCCGCGACGAACGAGCGCGTCGACGAGGAGCGACGCCGCGTGCGCACGATCCTGGCGCGGCTCGACGCCGGCGTCGTCGCGTTCGGCGACGACGACACGCTGTACTTCTTGAACGAGACCGCGCGGCGCCTGCTCGGGCGCGACGAGAACGCGCGCTTCCCCCGCGCGCAGGATCTCCTCGCGTCCGAAGCTCTCGCGCCGCTCAACGAGTTCCTTTCCCGCGCGCGAACGGCGGCCGCACCGCGCGAAGCGACGCTGAAGATCGGCCCTCGCGTGCTCGAGGCTCGCGTGACCCGGATTCCCGCCGGGGCCGCCGACGCCGCGGGCGCCTGGGTCGTGACGCTCGAGGACACGACCGCCCTCGTCGCGGCCGAGCGCGCCGCGGCGTGGGAGCAAGCCGCGCGCCGCATGGCGCACGAGATCAAGAACCCGCTCACGCCCATCCGCCTCGCCGCCGAACGCATGCGAAGGCGTGCTCTGGGGACGGACGTCGACCCCGAGGGTCTCGCCTCCGTCGTGCGCGAGGGAGCTTCCACGATCATCGAGGAGGTCACGACACTCGCCTCGCTCGTCGACACGTTCGGGCGCTTCGCCCGCCTGCCGGCCGCGGACCTCGCCCCGACGGACCTCGGCGCGGTCGTCCAACAGGTCACGAACCTGTACGCGAACGTGAAGCGGGGCGTGACGGTGACGGCCGACGTCCCGGATGCGCTTCCCCTCGTCAACGCGGACGCCGAACAGGTGAAGCGCGCCCTCATCAACCTCGTGGACAACGCGGTGGCGGCGACTCCGGGCGGCGGACACGTGCGGATCGTGGCGGGCGTCGAGGAGGGACGCGCGCGGCTCGCCGTCGAGGACGACGGCGCCGGCATTCCCGAATCGGAGCGGGAGCGCGTCTTCGACCCCGCCTACTCGACGAAGGCGCGCGGCTCGGGCCTCGGTCTCGCGATCGTCGCGCGCATCGCCGCCGAGCACGCGGGCCGCGTCCGCGTGGAGGAGAATGTCCCTCATGGATGCCGCTTCCTCCTCGAATGGCCGGCCGCGTGAGCGCCCCCATGCGAACGAGCGCCCGGTGACGGACGGCCCGCGCATCCTCGTCTGCGACGACGAGCCGGGAATCCGCAAGACGCTCTCGCAGATCCTCAGCGACGAGGGCTACACCGTGGACGCGGTCGGCCTCGGACAAGAGGCTCTCCAGCGTGCCTCAGGGGACGAGGACCAGCGCCCCGAGGCCATCTTCCTCGACGTCTGGCTTCCGGATCTCGACGGCCTCACCGTGCTGGATCGGCTGCGGGCCGCCGGCCTCGCCATGCCCGTCGTCATGATCTCCGGGCACGGCACGGTGGACACGGCCGTGCAGGCCGTCAAGCGCGGCGCGGACGACTTTCTCGAGAAGCCTCTTTCGCTCGAGCGCGTCCTCCTGACGTTGGACAAGGCGCTCGAACGGTACCGCCTCGCGCGCGAGCGCGACGACCTGAGGCGCGAGCTCATCAGCCGCACGGACGATCCGGCCCGAGAGACGCTGCTCGGCACGAGCCCCGCGATGATGCGTCTCCTCGACGAGATCCGGCGCGCCGGAGCGTCGGAAGCGCGAGTTCTCATCATGGGCGAAAGCGGCGTGGGTAAAGAGCTCGTCGCGCGCGCGCTTCACCGTGCGTCGCCGCGTGCGGAGGGCCCGTTCATCGAGGTCAACGGCGCGGCGATTCCGGAAGAGCTCATCGAGAGCGAGCTCTTCGGGCACGTGAAAGGTTCGTTCACGGGCGCGTTCGACGACCGCAAGGGGAAATGGGAGCAGGCCGACGGCGGCACGCTCTTCCTCGACGAGATCGGCGACATGTCGGCACGCACCCAGGCCAAGATCCTGCGCGCCATCCAGGACGGGCGGATCACGCGCGTCGGCGGCGCGAAGACTCTGGCGACGGACGTGCGCATCATCGCCGCGACGAATCGGGACCTGCCCGCGATGATCCGCGCGGGAACGTTCCGCGAAGATCTCTATTTCCGGCTGGCCGTCGTCCCGCTGCGCGTGGCGCCCCTGTCGGAGCGGCCCGAGGACATTCCGCACCTCGTGGCGCACTTCGCCGACAGTCTCGCGCGCCGGCGCGGACGGCGCCCGAAGGCCTTCGAAAAGGACGCGCTCGAGACCCTCGCGAAGCGGCAATGGCCGGGCAACGTACGCGAGCTGCAAAACCTCGTCGAACGCGTCCTCCTCATGTCGACGGGTCCGACCGTCCGGGCCGCGGATCTCCCGCCCGAGGACGGTCCGGCCGCCGGTCGCGGTCCGTCCCGCACGGTCTCGGACGAGATTCCCGCGCACGCGACGCTCGCCGACGCGCGCGAGGCCTTCGAGAAACGCTACCTCGCACGCGTCCTTTTGGAGACGAAAGGAAACGTGTCGCGCGCGGCCGAGCGCCTCGGCCTCGACCGCACGACGCTCCACCGGAAGATGAAGGCGCTTGGGCTGGACGGCGAGTAGCGTCCTTTCTAACGCGCGCGGGGCGGCGCGACGCGGTCGGCCTCGCGGATGCGCTCGACAGGAACCTCGGATTCGGCGAGCGCGTAGGCCAGGGCGGCGATCGTCGCGACTCCGGTGTTCAGCTCTTCGCGGTCGATCTTGTCGAACGTGTCGTCGGCCGAATGGTGGACGTCGAAGTACCGCGAAACGTCCTGGATCGGCGAGAAGAGCGGCACTCCGGCGGCGCGCATCGCGCCCACGTCCGCGCCCCCGCCGCCCTTCTTCATGGCCCCGACGCCGAAGGGCTTCAGGATCTCCGCGACGTTCGCGAGCGAGCTCTCGGCCGAGGGGCCGGCGGTCCATCCGAATCCGGACACGCGCCCCGCGCCGCTGTCGCACTCGATCGCCGCGACGTGCAAGGGCAGCTCGGCCGCGTGCGCCTTCGCGTAGGCGCGCGATCCCGCAAGGCCGTTCTCCTCGTTCGCGAACGCCACCATGCGGAGCGTGCGGCGCGGCCGCATCGGGAGCTGCCCGACGAGGCGCGCCGCCTCGATCGCGATGCCGAGGCCCGCGGCATCGTCCACGGCGCCCTGACCGAGGTCCCACGAATCGAGGTGGCCTGAGAGCAGGACGATCTCCTCCGGCTTCTCGCGGCCCGGAATCTCGCCCAGCACGTTCGCCGACACCGCGTCGGGAAGCGTCCGGGCCGAGAGCGTGAAGCGCACGCGCACGGTCTTGCCGTCGGCGAGGAGGCGGTGGACGAGGTCCGCGTCGGGATTCGCGAGGGCCGCCGCGGGGATCTTCGGGACCCCCTCCTCGTAGCGCAGCGAGCCCGTGTGCGGAAGTCGCACGTTCGACGTCGCCACGGAGCGGATGAGGGCGCCCACGGCCCCCAGCTTCGCGGCGCGCGAGGCCGCGCCCTCGCGGATCGGGACGGTCGCGCCGTAGCCCGACCCGTCCGGGCGGCGCTCCATGACCTTCCAGACGAAGACGATCCTGCCCCTTGCCTTCGCGCCGAGCGCGTCCACGCCCTCGAGCGACTGCGCCTCGACGACCTCCGCCTCGATCCCGCCCGGCGGCGTTCCCACGCTGCCGCCGAGCGCGCACAGCGAGAGGCGGAGCGGCACGGGCAAGACGAGCTCGCCGCTCTCCTCGCCGCGCTCCCAGTGCGGCACGGTCACGGCTTCCGCATGGACGTTCGAGAAGCCGCGCGCCGTCAGCGCGGCCCCTGCCCACGCGACGGCGCGGGCGTCGCCCGGAGAGCCGGAGAGGCGCGGGCCGACGGAGTCCGTGAGGCCGCGGACCGCCTCGTACGCCCCGTTCGTGTCCCGGGCCGCTCGCATGAGGCGCTCGAGCGCCGCGCGGAGATCGGTGGTCGCGTCGGGACTCGCCGCGGAAAGAGCGAAAGCCGCGGCGCCGAAGAGCGCCGCCACGGGGGCGAGGCGCCCGCTCTTCACGAGAGCCTTTCGAGCAGCTTGTTTTCGAGCACCTGGGGGCCGGGGTCGGCCTCGAGCCTCAGGTAGTGCTCCGCCGCCGCAAGGAGCGCCGCCTGCGGAACGAGGCCCACGATCTCCGAGCCCACGACCGCGACACCGTGGCGCGAGGCCTCGGATTTCACGGTCTCGAAGACACGGTGGAGCGGAGTCTTCTCGAAGTTCGTCATGTTGATCGAGACCTGCACCTGGCCGCGCGCGTCGAGCTTCACGGCCATCGCCTTGACGAAGCGATAGCCGCCCGAGAGGTGGCGAATCGATTTCGCGATACGGTCGGCGATTGCGAGATCCGACGTTCCGAGGTTGATGTTGTAAGCGACGAGCGGGGCGCGGGCGCCCACGACCGTGGCTCCGCCCGACGGGTGCGGGGCCCGCGGGCCGAAGTCCGGAATCCACGCCGGCTCTGCCATCTTCGCCGCGAGGCCCTCGAACTCTCCCTTTCGGATGTTCGCGAGGTTCTGGCGGACCGGCGAGGTCGCCGCGTCCTCGTAAAGGTAGACGGGCAGGCCGTAGCGGTCCGCGAGCGCCTTTCCGAGGGTCTTCGCGAGGGCGACGCAATCCGCCGCGGTGGCGCCGCGCAGGGGCACGAACGGGATCACGTCTACGGCTCCGATGCGCGGATGGGCGCCACGGTGCGTCCTGAGGTCGATCGCCTCGAGCGCGGAACCCACGAGCGCCGTCATCGCCGCAACGAGGGCATCCCCGTCTCCCAGGAACGTGAAAACCGAGCGGTTGTGGTCGGCGTCCGAGGTGCGGTCGAGAAGGACGACTCCCTTCCCGGCCGCAACGGCCGCGTCTGCCAGAGCCGACACGACATCCTGCCGGCGCCCCTCGCTCACGTTCGGAATGCACTCGATCAACGCGGCCATTGCGCCTCCGGCGGTCGATCGTATCCGACGGCGCGCCGTGCCGCGCTGTTCTTGCTAGCATTCGGTCTGATGACCTCCTACGCAGGCAGCCCCGCCCTCGCTCCCGAAGCGCGGGAGAAGGTCCTCCAGACGTTTCGGCACACGCTCGTGCTCGCCCAGGAAGGGAAGAACGAAGAGGCCCTCCTCGGCTGCGACTTCCTGCTCAAGATGGACGCGCGCTTCGCGCCCGCGCGCGGACTTCTCGAGGTGCTGCGGGGCGTCGCGCCGGGCACGCCGGTCAACGTCGAGCGATTCGCCGATTACCTCGGCGTCGAAAGCGCGGGCGTCGCGCTTCCGGAGTCGGCCCACGAGCTGCCGGACGCGTTCCCGGCCGGCCCAAGGACGCCGGTGCCTCCCGCGCAGCCCGCGGGCGGTCTCGACGATCTCGTTTTCGGCGACGAAGGGGGCGGCCCACCCGGCTCGCCTCTTCCGGAGGCTCCCCCGTCCGAGGCCTCTCTCACGCCGCCCCCCGCGGGCGACGCGTTCGGCGGTCTCGACGACCTGCGCCTGAGCATGCCCGGGGGTGGACCGGGCGGCGTGGGGACGATTCCGGCTCCTGCCTCGGCTCCCCCGCTGGCTTCCCCGCCTTCGGGACCGCCGCTCGCGCAGCCTGCGCCCGCTCCGGTTCCACACCGAGCCGTGTCCGGCGTCCAGGCCGATCCACGCATAACGCAGTTTCTCAAGCAAGGGGACGAGGCTCTCGCACGCGGTAACGCGCAGGAAGCCATCGACCTCTGGTCCCGGGTCTTCCTCATCGACCTCTCGAACGAGGAGGCGAGCCGCCGCATCGACGCCGCGCGCGAGTCGCAGGCGGAATCGGCGCGCAAGATCGACATTCTCCTCACGGAAGGAGTGACCCAGTACGAAAGCGGCGACCTCGCGGGCGCCCGCAACAAGTTTCTCGACGTCCTCGCCGCCTCCGAGCACGACGCGACCGCCCGCGGCTATCTCAACCAGATCGAGGCTGCTCTCGCGGCCACGCCAAGCGGGGCGCCCCCCTCGGCCAGCGCCGGAGATTCCGATTTCATGAAGCACGAGATCGAGGCGCCGGCGCCTCCCTCGTTTGCGGAGGATTCTGGCGTCGGGCGCCCGTTCAAAGGGGATTCGAGCAGCGCCGGTCTCGAGTCCGCGGCGAGGGTCGCCCAGAAGACCGCTCAAGCCGGACGCAAGGGCCGGGTCGACGTGCGCGTCCTCCTCGCGGCGGCGGCCGTTCTTCTCCTGGCCGTCGGGGGCGGCACGTACTGGTTCCTGCGCGGCAGGCCCGCCGCTCGCCTCGCGACCGCAGGCGGGCCTTCCCCAAAGGGGGTCCCGCCGGGCGGGCGCGGGGCGCCCTCGGAGGACCCGTTCCAGAAAGCCCAGGTCCTCTTCGACGCCGGAAAGATCGACGAGGCGATCGCCGTCCTCGCGAAGCTGCCCGACTCGGATCCGCGCCACAACGAGGCGTTCGTTCGGATCGAAAAGATGAAGTCTTCGGCGGCCCCGACGCCGGGACCCGCCGCTCCCAGCTCTGCTCAGCTCGACGAAATGCGCGTCGCCGGCCTCACCGCGATGTCCGCGAGCCGGTACATCGACGCGCTGAAGAACCTGGATCCCGTCGTCAAGGCCCGCCCTCAGGACGCCGAGGCGGCGGCCGCCGCGCAGCGCGCGCACGAGCAAGTCGAGGCCCTGAGGAGCGCCTCGAAGTCGTACAACGAGAACGACTATGAAAGTGCGATCAAGCTCCTCTGGCAGCTCCGCCGGGGCGACCCGAAGAACCAGGACGTCGAGGAGTACCTCGTCAACGCGTATTACAACTCCGCGGTGCAGAGCCTGCAGGCGGGCAACATGGCGAAGGCCACGATCGCGGTCAAGGAGGCCACGGACCTCAGACCCGGCGATGCCGAGGCGCAGCGTCTCCTGCGCTTCGCGCGAAAATACCCGCGAGGCGCGAACGACCTGCTCTCCCGCATTCTCATCAAGCACCTCACCCTCAGGCCCTGAGGCCGGACGCGACATGTCCGAGCCCCCGCGCGACCCGCTCGCCGAACATCCGCTCTCTCCCGCACCCCCGCGGCGGCGATCCTCGCCGCACACGACTCTCGAGCTTTTCCCGAACGTCTCCGAGAAGCCCTTCGGCCCTCCGGAAGCGGGCGCCCCCCCGAAGGCCGCCGAGGAGCCGGCTCCTGCCGGCACGGCGCCCGCGCCGCCCGCTCGCGAACCCTCCACGTCCGCCGCGCCGATGTTCTCCGAGCCGGAGCCCGCCGTCGTCGAGCCCGAAGGACCGCACGCGGTGGCGTTCGCACGGCGCGTGGCCGCGGGTCTCGCCGACCTCCTCATCCTCGCGCTCGTCGGCGCGGTCGAGCTCGCCGCCGGCGCTCTGCTTCTCGACCTGCGCTTCCCGCCTCCCGCATTCCTTCCGCTCGCGGCTTTCCTCCTGCTCGCCGCTCTCGTCCTCCTCGTTCTCGCGCCTTTCGTCTGGGGCACGACGCCGGGCATGGCGCTCGCCGATCTGAGAATTTGCGCAGAGGACGGCGGCTCTCCCACGCTGTCCGCCGCACTGCTGCGCTTCGTCGGCTTCCTCCTGACGGGCGCGCTCGCCGGCGTGCCCCTGCTCGTCGCCGCGTTCGACCGCCGCGGCCGCACGCTCGCGGACCTCGTCTCGCGGACGACGATCGAGCCCGTGGAGGCCGCCGAGCCCTCCGGCCTCTCGTAGGGAGCGCCGTGCGCCTCGCGCTTTGCCAGATCGACACGACTGTCGGGGACTTCTCGGGCAACACCGCCCGGATTCTCGAGGGCCTGACCCGGGCCGAAGAAACCCGGGCGGACCTGGCCGTGTTTCCCGAGCTCGCCGTCTGCGGCTATCCGCCGCTGGATCTCCTCGAGCGCCCGTCGTTCGCGCGCGAGGCCGCGCGCGCCCTCGCGTCGCTCGCGCGACGCGCGCGCCGGACCGCGCTCCTCGTCGGAACGTTCGTGCCGAACCGGAGCCGCGTCGGCAAGCCGTTCCACAACGTCTCGGCCCTGCTCGAGGGAGGCCGCGTGCGGGTCCTCGCGAAGAAGACGCTCCTTCCGACCTACGACGTCTTCGACGAAGGGCGCTGGTTCGAGCCGGGCGACGGATGTGTCGTCCTTCCGTTCCGCGGCGAGCGGTTGGGACTTCCCGTCTGCGAAGACCTGTGGAACGACAAGGACTTCTGGCGGCAAAGGCGCCTGTACCACGACGACCCGGGAGAAGCGCTCGTGAAACGCGGCGCGACTCTCGTGGTCGCGATCTCCGCGTCGCCGTTCTCGGAAGGGAAGCCTCGCCTCAGGCGCCGGATGCTGGCGCGCTATGCGCGCGACGGCCGCGTGCCCGTGGCGTCACTCAACCTCGTCGGGGGGAACGACGAGCTCGTCTTCGACGGCGACTCGATGGTATTGGACGCCCGCGGGCGCGTCGCCCTGCGCGCCGCACCGTTCGAGGAGGACTTCCTGGTCGTCGACGTCGTACGCGAGGGGCGGTCCGGCGCCCAGGTCGTTCCCGTGACGGGAAGGAAAACGCGCGGTTTTCCCGACGACGCAGGCGGCGAACCTCTCGAATCGCTCCGCCGCGCGCTCGTCCTCGGCATCCGCGATTACGCCAGGAAATGCGGGTTTACGACTGCGGTTCTCGGCCTTTCGGGGGGAATCGATTCGGCGCTCGTCGCGGCTCTCGCGGTCGAGGCGCTCGGAAGGGAGAACGTCACCGGGCTCGGGATGCCGTCGCCTTACTCCTCCGAGGGATCGATCGCAGACGCGCGGGCGCTCGCGCAGAACCTCGCCATCCGCTTCGAGATCCTGCCGATCGCCGCGCTCTTCGACGAGGCGCGGCGGACTCTCGCGCCGCTTTTTCTCGGCCTCGCCGAGGACGTCACCGAGGAGAACATCCAGTCGCGCCTCCGCGGCCTCCTCGTCATGGCCGTTTCGAACAAGAAGGGGCCCCTCGTCCTCACGACCGGCAACAAAAGCGAGCTCGCCGTGGGTTACTGCACGCTCTACGGCGACATGTGCGGCGGGCTCGCCCCGATCTCGGACCTTCCGAAGATGCGCGTCTATGCGCTCGCACGGCATCTCAACGCGCGCGCGGGAGGCGCGCTCATCCCGGAGGCGTCGCTCACGAAGCCGGCTTCGGCCGAGCTTCGGCCGGGACAGCGCGACCAGGACTCCCTTCCGCCGTATCCGCTTCTCGACGCGATTCTCGAAGGCCTCGTGGAGCGAAATCTCACCGCCGAGGCCACCGCGCGACGAGCGCAGGCGCCGCTCGAGCTCGTGAAGAAGATCGCGTGCCAGGTGGACCGTGCCGAGTACAAACGCAACCAGATGGCGCCCGGTCTGAAGGTATCCGCGAAGGCGTTCGGCCGCGGTCGCCGGATCCCGATCGCGCAGAGGGCTCCGCTCTGAAGTACACCGCATCCCTCGAGGCCCAGCGCTACCCCTGGAAGGAGATCCCGGGCTCTTCGCACGTCTTGCTCCTCGAGAAAGTCCTCGCGCGCGGAAAGGACCTCGCCGTGCTCGACCTTGGCTTCGGCGCCGGGCTCCTCGCCCGGCGCGTCCGTCCCGCGTGCCGATACCTGGCCGGCGTCGAGCTCGACCCCGAGGCGGCGAAGGAAGGCGCTCCGTTCTTCGACGATCCCGTGACGGGCGACCTCCTGGAAGGAGTCTCCGGGCCGTGGAAGGAGCCCTTCGACGTGGTCGTGGCCGGCGACGTCCTGGAGCATCTGCCGCGGCCCGAGGTCCTACTGGGCTCCCTGAGGAGTCTGCTGAAGCCGGACGGCGTTCTCCTGCTCTCGCTGCCGAACGTCGCGAACGTCACGGTGCGGCTCGGCCTCCTCTTCGGCCGCTTTCAGTACGCGCCCCGCGGCATCCTCGACCGCACGCACCTGCGCTTCTTCTCGCGCGCCACCGGCCGCGCCCTCCTCGAGGAGAGCGGGTTTCGCGTCCTGTCGATCGACACGACCGCGATGCCGCTCGAGCTCGCCCTTCCCGCGCTTTCACGTCCGCCTCTTGCCGGCTTCGCGCGTGCGGCCGCGCTCGCCGCGGCGCGCACTTGGCCGACGCTCTTCGGCTATCAGTTCGTCTACGAGGCGCGGATCTCGTGATGGCGACACGCGAGAGGCTCGCGTTCGGGACGCAGGCGGCGCCCGCGCGCACGGAGCCCGCGCGGAGCGTCGACCTGTCGATCGTCATCCCCGCCTTCAACGAGGAAGAGCGGCTGCCCGCCTCCCTCGGGGCGGTCTCGGCCTATCTCGCCGCCCGACCGTCGGCGCCCCGCGTCGAGGTCATCGTGGTGGACGACGGCTCCTCCGATGCGACGGCCTCGCGCGCCGAGGACGCCGGGCGCCGCCACGGCCTCGACCTCCGCGTCCTGCGCCTCCCGAGAAACCGCGGCAAGGGCTTCGCGGTCCGAACCGGCTGCCTCGAGGCCGCGGGCCGCCTCATCCTCGTGTCGGACGCGGATTTTTCGACGCCCATCTACGAGTGGGAAAAGCTCGCGGCCGCGAATGCCCCGATCGCGATCGGCTCGCGCGCCCTGGACGAGTCGCTCGTGAAGGAGCGCCAGTCGCTCGGGCGAATCGCCATGGGCAAGCTCTTCAACCGGATCGTGCGCCTGCTCCTCGTGCCGGGCATCCGCGACACGCAGTGCGGCTTCAAGCTCTTTTCGCGCGAGGCGGCCCGCGAGGTGTTCTCGCGGGCGAAGGTGGACCGTTTCGCGTACGACGTCGAGGCGCTCCTCCTCGCGCGTCAGCTCGGATATGCGATCGCGGAGGTCCCCGTCCTCTGGTTCAACTCGGCCGACTCGCGCGTCACGCTTTTCGGCGGCGCGCAGGCCTACTTCGAGGTTTTCCGCATCCGGATGCGGCTGCGCGCCGGGATTCCCAGGAGCGCCGGGGCAATCCGTCAGTAGAGCGGGAACGCCGCCGTCAGCTCGCGGACCTTCTCCTTGACGCGCGCCTGAACAGCCCCGTCCTCCGGCGCGTCGAGCACCTCGCCGATCCAGCCGGCGATGGTCCTCATCTCGGCCTCGCCCATGCCGCGGGTCGTGACGGCGGGCGTCCCGATGCGCAGGCCGGACGTGACGAGAGGCGGATTCGGGTCGAACGGAATCGTGTTCTTGTTCACGGTGATCCCGGCGGCGTCGAGCGCCTTCTCGCAGACCTTTCCCGTCAGCCCCTTCTTCCCGACGTCGACGAGGAAGAGGTGGTTGTCGGTCCCGCCGGAGACGAGGCGGAAGCCCTTCGCGGCCACGCCCTCCGCCAGGACGCGCGTGTTCGTGACGACCTGCTTCTGGTACCTCGTGAAGTCCGGCTCCATCGCCTCCTTGAGCGCGACGGCCTTCGCCGCGATGACGTGCTCGAGCGGGCCGCCCTGCTGGCCCGGAAAAACGGCCCTGTCGATCTCCTTCGCCCACTCGGGAGCGCAGAGGATGAGGCCCGCGCGCGGGCCGCGCAGCGTCTTGTGAGTCGTCGTCGTCACGAAGTGCGCGTGGCCGACGGGCGAAGGGTGGAGGCCCGTCGCCACGAGGCCCGCGATGTGCGCCATGTCGACCATGAGGAGCGCGCCGACGGCATCGGCGATCTCGCGGAACTTCGGGAAGTCGAGCGTTCGCGGGTACGCGGAGGCGCCCGCCACGATGAGCTTCGGCTTCTCGCGCTCGGCGATCGCGCGAAGCTCGTCGAAGTCGATGACTTCCGTGTCCTTCCTCACGCCGTAGGCCACGACGCGATAGAGCTTCCCGGAGACGTTGAGCGGGTGGCCGTGGGTCAGATGGCCGCCGTGCGCGAGAGACATTCCCATGAACGTGTCGCCGGGCTTGAGGCACGCCATGTAGACGGCGGTGTTCGCCTGGGCGCCGGCGTGCGGCTGGGCGTTCACGTGGATCGCGTCGGGATTGCCGGGCGAAAAGAGCGCCTTCGCCCGCGAGATGACCAGGGATTCGGACTGATCCACGAACTCGCACCCGCCGTAGTAGCGCTTTCCGGGGTACCCCTCCGCGTACTTGTTCGTGAGAACCGAGCCGACGGCCTCGAGAACGGCGCGCGACGTGAAGTTCTCGGACGCGATCAGCTCGATTCCGTCGTTCTGCCGGGCGGTCTCGGCCGCGATGATGCGCGCGATCTCGGGATCGACCTCGGCAAGGGACCGGTTCAGGAGCGTGGGCCGGCTGGCGGTCGTCGACATGGATCCTCCAGAGCCGCGGATCGTATCGCGGCGGCCGTCCTGGCGCGTCAGGGACCTTCGAGGGCGTGACGCGGATAGGCGGACACCATCGAGTCGTACTCGGAGAGGGCGTAGCTGTCGGTCATCCCGGCGAGATGGTCCGCGATCGCGCGCAGGAAGAGAGGCTTCTTCGTGTAGTTCGAGGCGATCTCCGCGTCGAGGCGCTTGAGCGGCACGTCCCTGAGGTAATCGATGCCCGCGAGGTCGCGGTAGCGGAGGAGCACGTAGTCGGGCAGGAGGCGCGGGTTCCTGTACCACGCCGAGAACAGCGTCGTGACGACGAGCTGCGCGCGGCCGTCGTGTCGCGCAACGCGGTAGCTGTGGATGACGTTCTGGTAGATGAACTCCTTGAGGTCCTGATAGAAGCGGTCGCCCGTCTTCGAAGGAAAGACGAGCGAGCCCGGAAGCTTGCGGCGCTGCGCGTAGAACTCGTCGGAGGTCGTGACTTTCTTCGCCTCGAGCCACTTCCCGATCGAGGCGCGGGAGGCCGTGATGAGGTCCGTGACGAGGAGGTGGATCATCCCGCGTATGAGCATCGCCTGCCGCACGGTGTTGTCTTTCGCCGCCGTGTAGGCGGAGCCGAGCGCGTCCACGACCGCGCGCGACACCGAGAGCGCGAGCACCTTGCCGAAATCCACGAGCTTGAGGCCGTCTTCGAGGTCGTGCGCCTGCTGGGCGAACTCGTCGGCCCACCCCACGACCTGGCATTCGAGGTGGCCGCCGGACGAGAGGTTCAGTCCCTCGGCGTCCACGTCGGGAAACGGAAAGTCGCGGCGCCAGGTCGTGTGCTTGAGGATGCCCTCGCGCGTGTCGTTCGTGAGGTTGAGGCCGGGGTGCTCGTAGCGCTTCTCGAGCACGTCGACGACGCGTACGGACTGGTAGTTGTGCTTGAACGCTCCGACGTGCGCTGCGACCTTCGGGTCGATCGGGATCGACGCCTCGCCCCCCGTGAGAATGCGGTTCAGCACCTTCTCGCCCGAATGCCCGAACGGCGTGTGGCCGAGGTCGTGGCCGAGCGCGCAGGCCTCCGCGAGGTCTTCATTCAGCGCGAGCGCCCGGGCCATCGTGCGCGCGATCTGCGTCACCTCGAGCGTGTGCGTGAGACGCGTCCGGTAGTGGTCGCCCTCGAACGGGATGAAGACCTGCGTCTTGTGCTTGAGCCGACGGAAGGAGCGCGAGTGGATGATGCGGTCCCGGTCGCGCTGGTACTCTGTCCGGTAGTCGTACGTCTTCCCTTCCTCGGCGATCGGGTACCGCCGCACGGCGCGCGACGCGCGTGAGGCGTAGATCGCGAGCCGCGCGTCCTCCTGGGCTTCTAGGTCCCTCTTCGTGAGAGTGGGGACGAGGGCCACGGCGGGAGAAGGCGCGGTCACGCGCTCGATCTTAGCCGCAGCACCTCGCCGACGAGATAGAGCGACCCCGCGACGAGAACCGGGCCGTCTCCGTCCGCCTCCTCGAGCCGCGCGAGGCCCTCGGCCACGGAATCCGCGGTTTCGAGGTCCGGCCGCCCCAGCCGCGCGCGCAGCGCCTCGGGCTTCTCGGCCCGCGGCGACCCGGGCGCCACGAGGACGATCCGGCGCGCGCGCGCCGCGAGCGGCGCGAAAACGCCGGGCAGGTCCTTGTCCGACATTCCTCCGAAGAGAAGGTCGAGGCGGCCCGAAAGACCGATCAAGTCGAGATGTTCCGCGAGCGCGAAGGCACCTGCCGGGTTGTGCGCGCCGTCGAGAAGGAGGGGCCTCGCTCCTTCGCGCTCGACCCTCTGCAGGCGTCCGGGCCAGCGCACGGCTGCGAGGCCGCGAGAGACGACCTCCTCGTCGAGCGGTGCGACGGCGCGCGCGGCCGCGAGCGCGAGAGCGAGGTTCTGTCTCTGGTGCGTGCCCGCCAGCGGAAACGCGGCGTCCTCGGTCGGTGGAATCTCCACGAGTCGCGCCCCGATCCGCCGCGCTTCGGCATGGAGGGCGGCGCGCGGGCCTTCCGCGGTGCCCGACGCGCCGAGGAGCGCCGGCTGGCCCTTCCGGAAGATTCCGGCCTTCTCACGCGCGACGTCCTCGAGCGCGGGACCGAGCACGTCGAGATGGTCGGCTGCGACGTTCGTCACGATCGAGACGTCGGGCGAAAGGACGTTCGTCGCATCGAGCCGGCCTCCGATCCCGACCTCCACGACCGCCACCGCGACACGCGCGCGGCGAAACAGCTCGAACGCCGCGACCGTGAGTGCCTCGAAGTACGTGGGTCCCCGGAGGCCCGGCGCTGCGACCCGCGCGACGAGCGCGAGCACGCCGTCGAGCGTACCGGGTGAGACGTCGCGCTCGTTTACGCGAATTCGCTCCGTGACCGACACGAGGTGGGGCGAGGTATAGAGGCCGCAGGGAACCCCCGCGGCTGTGAGAACCGCCGAGATCGTCGCGGCGGTAGAGCCCTTCCCGTTCGTGCCCGCGATCAGAATCGAAGAATAGGAAGATTGGGGATTTCCTAGAGAGGAAAGAAGGGCGCGGGTGCGCGAAAGTCCAGGGCGGATCTTCTGCGGGCCCAGAGAGTCGAGCCATGCCAGACCGGATGAGGCAACGAGGGCACTCAAGCCGAAAAACTGCGGCTCTTCAGCCGGACCATCAACCCGTCTGGAGCAGTCGGAGTACGCGCGCGACCGTCGCGCGTATGTCGGCGCGCTGCACGACGAGGTCCACGAAGCCATGGTCCTGCAGGAACTCGGATCTCTGGAAACCCTCCGGCAGGGTCTGGCGGATCGTCTGCTCGATGACGCGCGGGCCCGCGAAGCCGATGAGCGACTTCGGCTCGGCGAGCGTGACGTCCCCAAGCATCGCGAAGGACGCCGTGACGCCTCCCGTCGTCGGGTCCGTGAGCACCGCGACGTAGGGGACGTGCGCGGCGCCGAGGCGCGAGAGCGCCGCGGAAACCTTTCCCATCTGCATCAGCGAGAGGATTCCCTCCTGCATGCGCGCGCCGCCGGACGCCGTCACGACCACGAGCGGGACTCGCTCCGCAAGCGCCTGCTCGGCCGCGCGCGTCAGGACTTCGCCCACGACCGAGCCCATCGATCCGCCCATGAAGGCGTAATCGAGAATCGCGACGATCGCCGGAACGTCCTCGATCGTGCCCTTCGCCGTGACGATCGCGTCCGGCCGTCCCGTCTTCGCCTCGGACTCCTTCAGGCGATCGCGATAGCGCTTGCTGTCCTTGAACTTGAGCGGATCCGTGGGCCTGACGTCGCCGAAGAGAGGCTGTCCGCCCGAGTCCCCGAGCAGAAGGCGCATGCGCTCGGCCGCCGACATTCGGAAATGAAAGCCGCACTTCGGACACACGCGGAGATTGCGCTCGACCTCCTTCAGGTAGAGCGCCTCCCGGCACCCGTCGCATTTCAGGAACAGGCCTTCGCCCAGCGAAGAGCTTGTCTTCGGGTCGCGTGGGGCGCGCGGGAGCTTGTCCTTTCGGAACCACATGGCCAAGAACCGGGGATCTTAGCTCGCCCGCGCGGGGCCGAGAGAAACGATCGGCCGTCCGCCCGCGCCGGGGGTGATGCAGGCGGCGACGCCGAAGAGCGCCGACAGAAGGGGCTCGGTGAGCGTTTCGACGAGAGGGCCCGCGGCGAGCACGCGGCCGCCGGAGAGAAGCAGCGCGTCGTCGGCGGCCGTCGCGGCGACGTCCAGCTCGTGGGTGGAGAAGACGACCGCGCCTCCCCGGTCTGCGCGGCGGCGCATCGCGTCGATCACGACGAATCGATGGCGCGGATCGAGATTCGCGGCCGGCTCGTCCAGGAGGAGGATCTCGGGCTCGCCCGCCAGCACGCGCGCGAGCAGGACGCGCTGACGCTCCCCTCCGCTCATGGCTCCGAGATTCTTCTCGGCGAGCGCGAGGGCGTCCATCTCGCCGAGCGAGGCTTCCACCGCCGCCCGGTCTCGCGCCGAGGGCGCGCCGAACGCCGTGCGCCACGGGGTGCGCCCGAGCAGGACGACGTCCCGCGCCAGGATCGGGAAGAGCGGCTCGAATCCCTGCGGGAGGTAGCCGAGCGCGCGCGCCGCCTCGCGCCGCGGAACCCCGGACAGAGGGCGCCCGCGGAGCCGGACGGTCCCGCGCCGCGCGGGCACGATGCCCGCGAGCACCTTCAGGAGCGTCGACTTTCCCGCGCCGTTCTCGCCGAGCAGAGCAGTGACGCGGCCCGCGTCGAACGTCCGCGTCACGTCCGCGAAAACTTCGCGCGCGCCGTACCCCGCGGCGAGCGATTCGACGGCGAGCGGCGCGGTCACGGCCGCGCCCTCAGGAGCAGAAGAAACGCCGGGGCCCCGAGAAGCGCCGTGATGGCGCCCACCGAGATCTCCGCCGGTGCGAAGAGCGACCGCGCGGCGACATCCGACACGACGAGGAGCAAGGCGCCTCCGAGGAAGGAGAGGAGGAGCAGCGTGCGGTGTGAGCGCGTGACCCTGCGCACGGCATGCGGTACGAGGAGGCCCACGAATCCGATGATTCCGGCGTAGGCCACGGCTGCCGCGGCGAGGAGCGAGGCGGCAAGATAGGCCGTGCGCTTGGCGGTCTCGACGCGAATCCCCAGCGTCGCGGCGGTCTCCTCCCCGAGCGTGAGGGCGTCGAACGCGCGGGCGAGCGGCAGGAGCAGCGCGAGACCGAGCGCCGCGTAAACCGACAGAGCGAGCACCGCTCCCGGAGTGGCTCCCGCGAGCGAGCCGAGCATCCAGAAGACGAACGTCCGCGAGCGCGACGCGTCGCCGAAGGAGAGCAGAAAGAGGAGCACGGCCGACGCGAGCGCGTTTACGACGACGCCCGAGAGAAGAAGGCGCCCGCGGTCGAGCCGCCCTCCGGAAGAGGCGCCCAACCCCACGACGAGAACCGCCGCAAGCGCGCCGAGAAACGCGGCGAGAGGCAGGGCAAACGAGCCGAGAAGGCTGGAGCCTGCCCCCGCCGCGCCGAGGCCGAGCAGCGAGCCTGCGAGCGTTCCGCACGCGGCGCCGCCGGAGACGCCGAGGAGATACGGGTCGGCGAGAGGGTTCCCGAGCAGCGCCTGCAGCGCCGCGCCCGAAAGCGCGAGCGCGCCACCCACGAGCACGGCCAGAAGCGCCCTCGGGAGCCGGAGGTCGCGCACGATGGAGACGGTCTGCGCGTCTCCGTCGCCGAAAAGGGCCCGGAGGACGCTGCGGGGCGCGAGCGGGACGCTTCCGAGAAGGAGCGAGGCGAGGAGCGCGGCGACGAGGACGCCCAGGAGCGCGATCCCCCAGATGAGCGCCGGGCGGCGGGACGTCACGGCACGTTGACCGCCGCGAGGCGCTCGAGCGCCTCGACGAGGCGCGGGCCCGGCCGCTCGAGAAGGTTTCCGGGCAGGACCACGACGCGGCCGGCGCTGACCGCCTTGACGAGACGCCAGCGCGCGTCAGAGAACGCGCGCGCGAACGCTGCGGCGTTCTCCGGGGTCTCGGGGCGAATCACGAGATCGGGATTCCACGCGGCGAGCGTCTCGAACGAGACGCGCGGCCACTCCCCCGCGGATTCCGGCACGACGTTCGCGAATCCCGCGCGCCTCACGACGTCGCCGACGAACGTGCCCGCACCCGCGGCCACGGGCGGATCCGGCCAGATGAGGGCGAGCGCCCGCGTCCGCCGGTGGGCGGCATGCCCGAGTGCCTCGGCCGCCGCAATGCGTTTCGTGAGGGAGAGAACGAGGGCCCGGGCGCCGTCGTCCTCGCCGAGCGCGTGTCCGACACGGGTCACGTCCTCGAGGACGCCGGCCAACGTCGTTCCGCTCGTCACGACGACCGCGATCCCCAGCGCCCCGAGCTTCTCGTACGCGGCGCGATCGGTGCCGTCCTTCGAGACGACGACGAGATCCGGAGCGAGAGAGACGACCCGCTCGAGATCCGGAGCGAAGCCTCCGACCCGCGCCTTTCCGGCCGATTCGGGGAGATCGTCCGCGAAGTCGGAAACGCCGACGACGCGCGGCGCGGCCCCGAGCGCGAACAGAATCTCGGCCGCGGATGGAGCGAGCGCGACGATGCGCCGGGGCGGGAGCGGGGATCGGGTCGGGGCCGGAGAAGCGAGCAGCGCGAGACCGAGGGAAAGAAGACCGAGACGCCCGCTCAGGGTTCCTCGGCTTCCTCGAGGTCGTTCGAAATCCCGAGCCTGAGGCAAGCCGCACCGTACATCTGGCGCGCCGCCTTCTGCGCGTTCTGGAGGTCCGCGAGCCGTTCCTTGACCTTCGCGAGCTCGGCCTGGATCTCCGACTCAAGCTGGTCGATCTCGACCTTCGTCACCTTGAGCGTGTTCTCGTAGAACTTTCTCTGTTCGTCGGAAAGGCTCATGCGTTCTCCTCGAAAATCCCTCTCGACGGGATCAGGGCTTTACTTCAATGGGGAAGGTCTTCCACATCTTCACCTTCACGCCATCCTTCGTCGCAGGCTGGATTGTCGCACCCTTCAACGAGCGCACGGCAGCCTCGTCGACGAACTTGTAGCTCGACGGTTTGATGATCCGGACCTCCCGGACGACGCCGCGCTCGTCCACGAGCGCCATGAGGTACGGGGTTCCGATCGAGCCGTCGGCCGCGCGCTGGATCTGCCGTGCCAGCGGCGGGAGATTACCCATGCCACCGAGCCGCACGAGCCGCGGCTCGGTGACCCCTTCGCCGGGACCCACGAGGTCGCCTTCCGAGACCGGCGTGTTCGAAGCGGCGGGGATCGCGGGCGGCTTTTCTGGGATGGAAACCTCCGTGGGCGGCGGCGGCGTGGGCTTCGGAGCCGCCTCGACAGCGGTCTCGACGGGCCGCGGCTCCGGGGCGCGCACGACCGTTGCGGATGAAGGCTCGACGCTCTTCGACGCCGGGACCGGCGCCGGAACCGGCGCCGGGATCGACGCCGAACCGGCGTCGACCGCGCGCGGGGGCTCGGCGGGCTTCACGGGCGCGAGCCCGACGACGGCCGGGGCCTGCGCGGATACGATCGCGGGCTTTCCCGCCGTGGAAGCGAGTTGCTTGGCCGCCGCGTCGCGTAGAGCTTTCTCGCGCTCGGCGCCGAGGCGCCGCGCCTCCGCTTCGACGGCCTTCGGGTCGACGATCTTCGCCGGCTCGGGCGCAGGGGGCGCGGGAGAGGGAGCCACGGACACCGCGGAGGACGGGCTCGCCGACGGAGCCTCCGTCTTCGGAGCCGACGCCGTGTCGGGCGGCTTCGCGCCCGACCAGCGGTCCTTCGTCACGTAGAGGGCGCCTGCGACGAGCAACGCCGCCGCGATGCCGATCCCGACAACGAGGCCGACGCGGCTTTTCTTCGACTCGCCCGCGGCGGGCAGCGCGTGCGCGGCCGCGCTCTCTCCCACGGAGCGGCGAGGCGCGGGCGCAGGGTGCAGCACCGGGTGTGGCACAGGAGCCGGAATCGACGGCCGCGTGACTTCGCCTGAAGCCTTCGCGATGACGAGGCCCTTCCCTTTCCTCGGAGGGACATCGGAAGCGGGTGCCGGCGGCGCGGCCGGCCGGGGCATGTCGCGGGCCGCGTCGAAGGCGGCGTCGATCTCCTCGTCCGAGGCCTGGGTCGCCTCGAGAAGGCGGTGCATGTAGATCGCGAGATCGGCGGGACCGGGCGAGGGCTGGTACGTGTAGAGCACCGCGTGCAGGTCTTTCTCGAACTCCGACGCGTTCTGATAGCGCTCCTGAGGATTCTTCGCGAGCGCCTTGAGGACGATCTGATCCACGCGCTTCGGCACCTCGGCGCCGCGGGACGTGGGAGGCGCGACCTCGCCCTCGCGCACGCTCTCGAGAACGGACATGTCGGTGTCGCCCTCGAAGAGGGGCGCCCCCGTCAGCATCTCGTAGAGTACCGAGCCGAGAGAGAAGACGTCGCTCCGGCGGTCGACTCTCTTCCCCCAGGCCTGCTCGGGCGACATGTACTGCAGCTTCCCTTTCAGCGCGCCCGAGATCGTCGTCGAGACCTTGCTCGCGGCCTTCGCGATGCCGAAGTCGCAGAGCTTGATGTCGCCCTCGTCGCTGATGAGGATGTTCTGCGGCGAGACGTCGCGGTGTACGAGATTGAGCTCGCTACCGTCCGGGGCCGGCCGGCGGTGCGCGTAGTCGAGTGCGTTCGCGATCTTCGCGGCGATGAAGAGCGCGAGCTCGGCGGGCAGCGGGAAGTTCCTTTCCTTCCCGAGCTTCAGGAGCGTGCGCAGGTCCTTGCCCTCGACGTACTCCATCGCGATGTAGTGCCAGGCGTCGACCTTGCCGAGATCGTAGATGTGCGTGATGTTGTTGTGGTTGAGCTGGGCCGCCAGCTTGGCCTCGTCGACGAACATCGTCACGAACTCGGCGTTCGTCGCCATGTGCGGCACGATGCGCTTGATCGCGACGATCTTCTCGAAGCCTTGCTCGCCCTTCATGCGCGCTTTGAAGACCTCGGCCATGCCGCCCGCTCCGATCTTTTCGAGGAGCTGGTAGCGCCCGAAGGCTCCCGGCGACGAGGCGGGACGGCCGGTGGCGACGGGACGCGTCGCGTCGACCGGTCGTGCCATCGGGGGCGGCGCGAGCGGAACGGGCGGCGGGACCGGGGCCACCTTCATCCGAACGGTCTCGCCCGAAACCTCGCGCGAGATCTCCCTCGGGCGCGAAGGCGGCGCGGCGGCGGTCGTCTTCGGCGGAGGCATGAGCCCCGAGAGCGTGTCGCTGAGAAGCTTGTCGACGGAGGAGATTTTCCGGGCCGGAGACTCCCCGGAGCGCGACGGCTGCTGCGGGCGCGCGGCGAGACTCGCCATCGCCTCGGCGACGTTCACGCGCGCGGTGCGCTCGATGGGCCGGTCGGGCCGCTCGGCCGACGGGAACGGAGCGGTGGATCCGCTCACCGCCTTCTTTGGCGGCAGGAGCCCCGAGAGCGTGTCGTGGAGACGCTTCTCGACTGAGCTCGGTGCCGGCACCTCGCGGGAAATGGGCTTCGCCGGCGGCCCGGCCTCGCCGAGCCCCGTCAGGACTTCCGAGAAGATGTCGTCGGCCGAGAGGAGCGGCGTGCCCGGATCGCTCGGCGGGCCCGGCGAAGGCGGCATCTCGATCCCCGGCCTCAGGCCCAGCGCCATCGCGACCTCCGCCTGAAAGACGTCCTCGGTGAACGGCTTCTCGAGGATGCTCGTCGCCCCCACGCGGTGCGCGTCCGCGCGCTTGTTGCGACCCTTGTAGCCGGACATCATGAGGAGGATGGGCGGAGTCGGCCCCGTCGCCTGCATGCCCTTGATCACGTCCGGCGTGCGGACCTTGGGAAGCACGGAGGAGATGAGCACGAGGTCCGGATGCGACTTTTGATACAGCTCGAGCCCTTCCTCGCCATCGCGCGCGATGACGAGCTCGACGGTCTGGGACTGGCTGGCCAGGTAATGGCGGATCCGCTCGAGATAGCGCGGCTCATATTCGATCAGCAGGAACTTCATGCCGGTGTCTCAGGACGGGGGCAAGGCCTCCGCCGCGTGCACAACTCCTTTCGGAACAATCTATTATCGTCGGGGTGACCGCCGTGTCAACGAACCGAGACGCGCCGCCTGGCGCGCGCCGCATCTTCGCCGCGCCGCTCGGCTGCAAGGTCAGCCGCATCGACGCCGCGGCGGCCGCCCGCCTCGCCGGCCTCGCCCGTGGTGAGGTGAAGGCGGCCGGGCCAGCCGGGGCGGACGTCCTTCTCGTGCACGGCTGCGCGGTCACGGATCGCGCCGAACGCGACGGAAGGCGCCTCGTGCGCCGCCTCAGGCGCGAGAATCCCCGCGCGACGCTCGTCGTCTCCGGCTGTCTCGCCGAGAAGGGCGGCGAATCGCTCGCCGAGATGCCGGAGGTGGATCTCGTCGTCTCTCTCGCCGCGCGCGACGCGCTGCCCGAGATCCTCGACGCCCACGAAGCCGGTCTCCTCCCCGAGCGGATCGTCAAGACCGGGGCGGCGGCGCGCGCCGCGCTCTTCGGGATGCCCGCGCGGGACCGGCCGCCGGAGGCGCTCCTCGACCCGGACCGCACGCGCGCGTTCCTGAAGATCCAGGACGGCTGCGAACGCCGGTGCGCGTTCTGCGTCGTGCCTTCGCTGCGCGGGAAAGAGCGCAGCGCCCTAATCGAAGACGTCCTCGACGCGGTCCGGAGCCTCGGAGACGCCGGCGTGCCCGAGGTCGTGCTCGCGGGAATCCACCTCGCGGCTTACGGCCACGACCGCGGCACGCGGCTCGTCGACCTCCTGGAGAAACTCGAAGACGACCCGCCCGCGTGCCGGGTCAGACTCTCCTCGCTCGAACCCATGGAGGCCGGCGAGGCCCTCGTCGACCTCGTCGCCAACGCGCGCGCCGTGGTTCCGCACCTGCACCTGCCCTTGCAGTCGGGGTCTTTCGGCGTCCTCAAGCGGATGCGCCGCGGCATCGTGCCGGAGCGCTACATCGAGCTCGCGGCGCGTGCGGTGCGTTCGAACCCGCGCCTCCACCTCGCGACCGATCTCATCGCCGGCTTTCCCGGCGAGACGGACGCCGAGTTCGAGGAGACCCGGCGCTTCGTGGAAGACCTGCCCTTCGCCTCGCTCCACGTGTTTCCCTTCTCGCCGCGCTCTCACACGGACGCCGCCGCCTGGCACGAGGCGGATCCCCTGCCGACACGGGTCGTCACGGACCGGACACGCACCCTGCGTCGTCTCGGCGAGGAAAAGGCCCGCGCCTTCGCCACGCGCGCGTCCGGTACGGTCGCCGAGGTCGTCACACTGCGCGGGAGCCGGGGCCTCACGGATCACTATCTCGACGTGGGTCTTCGTCTCCCGCAGGGCGAGAGCGCACCCGGCCGCCGACTCACCGTGCGCCTCCTGGAGACCGGAAGGGATGGCCGACTGGAGGCGCACCCCTGTTAGACTTCGCGGCCCCGAGGACCCCAGAGGTGAGCCATGTCCGGTCACAGTAAGTGGAGCACGATCAAGCACAAGAAGGGCGCCGCCGACGCAAAGCGCGGGAACCTTTTCACGAAGCTGATCAAGGAAATCACGATGTCCGCCAAGGTGGGCGGCGGCATCATCGAGTCGAATCCGCGCCTGCGCTCGGCGGTCCTCGCCGCGAAAAAGGCGTCGATGCCGTCGGACAACATAGACAGAGCGATCAAGCGCGGCACGGGCGAGCTCGAGGGTGTGACGTACGAGGAGGTCACCTACGAAGGCTACGGGCCGGGTGGCGCGGCGATCCTCATCGAGGCGATGACGGACAACAAGAACCGAACGACCGCCGAGATCCGCCACCTGCTCACGAAGTACGGCGGGAACATGGCCGCGGCCGGCGCGGTGGCGTTCCAGTTCTCGAAGAAAGGGGTCATTGCCGTCGAGAAGGGCGCCGCGAAGGAAGACGTCCTCATGGAGCTCGCGCTCGAGTCGGGCGCCGAGGACTTCAAGGCGGACGATGCGGACGTCTTCGAGATCGTCACCGACCCCGCCTCGTTCGAGGCCGTGAAGGCCGTCGTCGAGGGCAAGAGCATTTCGATCCAGACGGCGGAGATCCAGATGGTCCCGCAGAACACGATCGAGGTCGGTGAGAAGGCCCCCGCGCTCCTGAAGCTCCTCGAGATGATCGAGGACAACGACGATGTCCAGAAAGTCTGGTCGAACGGCGACATCGACGAAAAGTACCTGACGGAGTAGATCCCAAAAGCGCGATGAAGATCCTCGGGGTCGACCCCGGAAGCCGGGCGGCGGGCTGGGCCGTCGTCGACTTCGCCCCCACGCCCGCCCTCGTCGACGCCGGGGTCATCCGTCCGCCCCGGACCGGCACGTTCGCCGAGCGCCTCTTCTTCCTGCACGGCGCTCTCGCCAAGGTCATCGCCGCCGATCGGCCGGACGCGGCCGCCATCGAACGTGTCTTTTCGGGCGTGAATCCCCAGAGCCTCATCGCCCTCGGAGAGGCGCGCGGTGTTCTGCTTCTCGCGCTCGCCCAGGCCGGCATCCCGACCGCCGAGGTGACTCCCGCCGAGATCAAGCGCGCCGTGGCCGGATCCGGCAACGCCGAGAAGGAGCAGGTGCGCCGCATGGTGGGCGCTCTCCTCGGGCGGCGCCTCGCCCTCGACGCCGCCGACGCCGCGGCTGCCGCTCTCGCCCACGGCTTCGTCGCCGCACCGCGCGGCGCGAGCTTCGTCGCGGCCTCCCGCGCGCTCGCGGTTCTTCACCCTTCCGTCAGGAGACGCCCGGCCGGCTGAGGCCCCTGTTGAGCTCATAAGGCACGGGCTGCTATCGTGAAAGCGCCCGATGTCGTTCCAAGGCTCCCTCAACGAGCTCCCGCTCTCCGATATCGTCCAGCTCGTGGCCGTCTCCGGCAAGACGGGCATGTTCTCGATGACGCGCGCCTCCGAGAAGGGCTACGTCTACCTCCAAAACGGGCAGATCACGCACGCCAAGCTCGGCCAGGTCGAGGGCGAGGACGCGATCTACGCGCTCGCGCTGTGGAGCCAGGGCTCGTTCCAGTTCTCGCCGGGCGTCGAGAGCGAAGCACGCACGATCAGCCGCTCGAACACGAGTCTCCTGCTCGAGGCGGCGCGCCGGAGCGACGAGTGGAAGATCCTTTCGAAGAAAATCCCCGGGACGGACTCGGTCCCCGTCCTCGTGGCCCGCGAGGGCGCGAACGGACCCGTGACGCTGACGCCGCTCGAATGGAAGGTCGTGACGAAGACGGACGGCAACCGCTCGATCGACGAGATTGCGCGGGCGCTTCGAACCTCGGCGTTCGACGTCGCAAAGACGCTCTACGGCCTCGTCACGGCCGAGCTCGTCGAGGTCAGCAGAGTTCACGTTGCGGCCCGCGCTGCGCCCCAGGCCCCGGCGCCCGCGCCTCTTCCGGCGATTCCCCCGCCCACCGGCCAGTCGATCCCGAACGTCTCGACGCACAGCGGGGCCTTCCAGGCGCTCTCGAAGGGCGACGAGAAGCGCAGCCTTCAGATCCTCTGTACGAAAGTGAAGCAGGAGGCCGAGGCCGCGGCGGCGGCGCCCGGAGACGCGACGATCGACCGTCCTTATCGCACGGCCCTGCTGGAGCTCGACCGGGGCAGAGGTCTCGACGTCGTGCGCGAGCTGATCCGGACGCTCGAGGAGATGGTCGAGAAGCTCAGGGGCCCTGGGGCGGCGCGCGGGTTCCGAGAAAAGATGAACCCCCTGCTCTGAACGTAACTCCTTGACTTCGTTTGCCTCCCGGGAGGGGACGCGCTAGAATCTTGCAGCGATTCCTGTCTTTTTTGGACAACGACTCGAGGCACTTTTCCCGCCCTGGCCAGAAACGAGCCCTGCGGCCAGAGCGGACCAAAGGAGATTCGATGCGACGGATGCGGACCCGACTCCTCCTCGGTGCGATCGCATGCCTGGTCCTCGCGGCCCCCCTCGCGGCACAGGTAGCTCCCACGGTCACGGGCGAGACGGGACTCTTCCAGGTTACGAACGCCGACATGCTGCCTCAAGGACGCTTTTCCTTCGGGCTGTCCTGGGGACTGTGGGACCGGAGCGCGGCGTCCGTTCCGTACGCGGCGCCGCTCGCGGACGACCCTCTCCGCTACGACCTGCAGCGGTTCGGGCTCTCCGTCGGCTACGGCCTCATGCCGGGCTGGGAGGCGAGCATCAGCACGGGCTCCAACCGCTACCACGCTTCCGCGTTCGAATGGCAGGGCCTCCTGAACGGGCACTACCGTTTCGGCGGCTTCACGCACAGCGAGTCGGACAAAGTCCGCATCGGAACGAAGATCCGCATGAACTGGAGGGATCCGGTCCTCGTCGTGCTCTTCGGCGGCATCTCCATCCCGACACAGTCCAAGAACGACGTGAACGCGATCGGCACCACTCGCGCGGACTACGACCTCGGCATGTCGTTCACGTTCGGCTGGATGACGTTCCAGTCGGCCTACCAGCTCAACGGAAAGCTCGGCACGCCCACGGCGTTCCCAGGCACCGGGCCCACCGGCTACGACATCTCGAACACGTGGACGAACACCGTCGGCGTCGCCGTCCCCGTCGTGCCGAACGTCTTCAAGGCGATCGGCGAGATCAACCGCGTCCACTACGACGGCGGCGACACGCAGCCCCCGGACTTCTCCGAGGCGTTGGTCGGTGGGCGATTCGCATTCGGAGATTCCGGCTTCACGGCGTCCGGCGCCGTGCGCGTGAACATCGACCGCTGGGCGAAATACGGAAGCACTCCCTCGAACATCGGCGGCCTCGTTCAGGTCGCTTACCAGCCGCCCGCCCCGGCGAAGGAAAGGCCTCGCGTCCCCCTGCCCCGCGAAACCGAGCCCCCCCCGCCGCCCGCGACGGAGCCAGTGCCGCCGCCTCCTCCCGCTCCCGAGCCCGTCACGCCCCCGGCGGCCGAACCCGCCACTCCGCCCGCTGCCCGGCCTTCCACCTCGACGACCGACGAGATCCTGTTCGACGCCGCCAAGAGCCGCCTCACGAACATCGCGAAGGCCATCCTGGACGGCGTCGCCCTGCGCCTGAAGAACAACCTCGCCGCCACGTGCACGATCTCGGCTTCCACCGACCCGAAGGAGAAGGGCGGGGACCACGCCGCGCTCGCCAAGGCCCGCGCCGAAGCCGCCCGCGACTACCTCATGAAGCGTCACGGCATCGACGGCTCGCGCATCACGACCGAGGTCAAGGGAGACGGCGATTCGCCCGACGCGACGCGCAACCGGCGCGCCGTCGTGACCGTCACGTTCCCCTGATTCGACGAGTTCGTCCACGGCGGCGTTAGACTGACGCCGCCGTGGATTCGAGCTCGGGCGGACTTTTCTCGACCGGAACATTCTCCACGGGGACGAACCCCTCGGCCGCCGGCGTGTTCCGTTCGCGCGCGCTGGTGGTACTCGCGACCGCGGCCCTCGTGGGAATGCTTTGGGCGGGGAAGGTCCTGTTCGTCATGTTCTTCTTCGCTCTTTTCCTGTCCTTCGCGCTCCAGCCGTTCGTCACCCTTCTCGAAAAGATCCGCTTCCCGCGCTCCCTGGCCGTTCTGACGGTCATCGTGTTCCTCTCGGCGCTCGTCATCTTCTTCGTCATCAACGCGATGTCACAGATCGAGGCCTTCACGCGTGACCTGCCCGCCTACGAGACGCGGATCCGCGCCTTTACCTCGAAAGCGCAAGGCGTGTTCGCCCAGATCGAGGAGCGCACGCGCTCGCTCCTCCCCGAGGGCGATCGAACGACCCGCTCCGTGCGGCTCGAGTCGGACGCGTTCGAGTCCCTGTCAAAGGTCGCGCTCCAGGTCAAGACCATCGTCTCCCTGCTCCTTTACACGGCCGCGGTTCCGATGCTCTCGTTCTTCATGCTCAAGGACCGCGAGAGGTACGGCGGGGCGATCGTGAAGATCCTGCGCATCAAGGGAGGCCGCGCCGCCCAGGACTTCGCCGTGGGCGTCGCACGCGTCCTCTCGGGCTACGTGCTCGGGGAGCTTTTCGTCGTCCTGATCACGGCCTGCATCACGACGGCCGGTCTGCTCGTGCTTCGCGTGCCGTACGGCTACGTTCTCGGCCCGCTCGCCGGCGTGTGCGTTCTCGTGCCGTACGTCGGCGTCATCTTCTCGACGACGCCTGCCTTTCTCGTCGCGCTTCTCGCCTCGAGCGACGCGGCCCTGCCCGTGAAAGTCCTCGTCTTCTATTCGGTGGTGCAGTTCCTCGAGGGGAACGTCCTGACTCCCTTCATCGTGGGGAGCCGCGTGCGGCTCCACCCTCTCGCCGTCCTGTTCGCGTTCCTGTTCTGGGGCATCCTGTGGGGCGTGCCGGGCGCGATCCTCGCGGTTCCGCTCACGGCGATGATTAAAGTCGTGACGGAGCGCTTCGAGCGCTTCGCGCCGTGGGCGGCGCTCCTCGGCGACCGGACCCCCGATCCCGCGCCGCCGGAAGAGCCCGAGGCGCTCCTCGCCGGCCATCGCGGGGCGTAGCGAACGAGCGGCCGGCTGTCTAGGCCGGCTTGGGCGGTGCCGGCGGTGTCTGCTCGATCCTCTCGACCACCAGAGTGCACTTGACCACGAGAGCCGCGAGCGCACCGGGAGCGGCCCAGACCGGAACAAGCACGGCTTTTCATCGTCTCCGGTTCCCCGCTAGAGACCGGCGGCCAATTCACGTGTCAGGTCGGCGGCGGGGATCTCCTTGCAGCCGCTGACATTCTGACCGCACCAGAGAGGCGAGAAATCAGAGGAGCCTCCGCTTTCGGCTCGGGCGCGCAAGGGAGCGATGGCGGAAGCGGCGAGCGGGAACGCGGGCGCGGCGGAGCTGATCGGGCCGATCTCGTTCATGACGCGGTTCACGATCCCGCGAGCGGGCCGGCCGGAGAACAGGTTCGTGAGCGCCGTGTGGCGGGCGGTCTCGCTCTTCAGCGCGGAACGATGCACCGCGCTCGTGGTGGCCTCCGGACAGAGCAGGAATGCGGTCCCGATCTGCACGGCGGCCGCGCCGAGCGCCATCGCCGCCGCGACGCCTTTCGCGTCCGCAATGCCGCCCGCAGCGATGACCGGGAGCTTCACTCCCTGGACGACTTGCGGCAACAGCGCAAATGTGCCGACCTGGGTCGTCAGATCGTCCGACAGGAACATCCCGCGATGCCCGCCCGCCTCCAGCCCCTGCGCGATGATCGCGTCCGCGCCGCGAGCCTCGAGCCAGCGCGCCTCGGCGACGGTCGTCGCCGTGGCAAGTATCTTCGAGCCCCACGTCTTCACCCGCCTCAGCAGGCCGGCGGACGGCAGCCCGAATTGAAAGCTGACGATGGCAGGCCTGAACTCTTCGAGGACGTCTGCCGCTTCGGAACTGAAGGGCGCGCGCCCCGGCCCGGCGGGAACCGCGTCCCGGTCGATCCCATACTCCTCGTAATACGGCGAAAGGGCGGCTCGCCAGGTGGCTTCACGTCCGGCATCGGGTTCCGGCAGCGCGTGGCAAAAGAAATTCAAGTTGAAGGGCTTGTCGGTCGAAGCCTTGATCGCCGTCAGCTCCTTTCGCATTGCGTCGAGGGTGAGCATCGCGCAAGGCAGCGAGCCGAGACCGCCCGCGTTAGACACCGCCGCCGCCAGCGCGCTGCCTTGCACACCTGCCATCGGCGCCTGGATGATCGGAAGCTCCGTGCCCAGAAGCTGCTGCAGGCTCATCGCGCGAATTCCGGCCATGGTAACGCTGCGCGCCCGCCGCCGCCTCAGCCGGCGAGGTTCCCGCGCCGCACGGCGAGCAAGCCCCCGAGAAGCCCGGCTGCGAGGCCGAACGCGACGAGAAGAAGGCAGGCCGACGCAGGCAGGAAGTGCACGGCAAAGACCCCGAGAAGCGCGTTCTTCGTCGCGGCGACCCACGCGAGGACGGCGCGGGTGGCCACCCAAAGGAGCGCGAGCGCAACGAGCGCGCCGAGAACTCCCTGCACGAGACCTCCGAGCAAGTACGGGCCGCGGATCAGGAATTCCGGGGCGCCCACGAGGCGCAGGATCTCGATCTCGTCGCGGTGAAGCAGGATCGTGAGCCGCACGACGTTCGCGATCGTGAACGCGGCCCCGAGCGTCAGGAAGACCGCGAGCACGAGACCCGTCAGGCGTGCGAGGGAGACGGCCCCCCGCAAGCGGCGGATCCACTCGACGTCGAACTGTACCTCCTCGGCGGCGCGGTGGGACGCGAGCAGCTTGAGGAAAGGCGGAAGGGCGTCGGAAATGACGGCCGAGGGCTCGAGCTCCATCTCGAGCGAGGCCGGAAACGGGTTTCCCGGAAGGGAGCGCGCCGCCGGCCCGAGGGATTTCCACCACGTCGAGAAGCGCGCGCGCGCCTCGTCGGGCGAGACCTGGCGCGTCCGCGCGACGAGGCGGGTCTCTTTCGCGAGGCGCTCGAGGTCCGCGCGGTCCGCTTCCGTCGCCGAGGACTTGAGGAAGACCGTCACGGTCGACTCGTCGCGAACCGTCTCGACGACGCTCTTCAGGTTCTCGGACACGAGGAAGAACGCCCCGACGAGGCTGATCGAGATCGCGATGAGAACCACGGACAGGCTCGTCATGCGCCGTGCGCGGGCGAGGCCTTCGAGCGCCTCTGAAACGAGCGCGGCGAGCGCCGCAGGACGATTCACGGGCCGGGCTCCACGCGTTCCGGGTCGGCCCGCCTCGCAAAAGCTTGTGGCGGCAGGGCCGCCTCGACGAGGCCTTCCACGACGCGCCCGCGATCGAGCGTCAGGCAGCGTCGTCCCGCGGCCTTCACGAGCTCCTGGTCGTGCGTGGCGACGAGGACCGTCGTCCCGCGCACGCTGATGTCCTGCAGCAGCTTCATGACCTCGCCGGCAAGGCGATGGTCGAGGTTGCCCGTGGGCTCGTCCGCGACCAGAAGTTCCGGCTCGTTCACGAGAGCGCGCGCGAGGGCCACGCGCTGCTGCTCGCCGCCGGAAAGCTCCTCGGGAAGCGCGGCCAGGCGGTGATGAAGCTCCACGAGGCGTAGCGTCTGGTAGGCGCGGCGCCGGCGCTCGGCCGCGGGCACGCCGAGGAACTTCTGCACGTAGGTCACGTTGTCGAGAACGCTCCGCGAAGGCAGCAGCTTGTAGTCCTGGAAGACGATCCCCATCGAGCGGCGGAGAGCCGGGATGCGTGAGGCCGGCATGCCGCTCACGTTCATCCCGTTCACGATGATCTGGCCCTCCGTGGGTTTCTCGGCGTGGAAGATGAGCTTCAAGAGCGTCGTCTTCCCGGCGCCCGACGGACCCGTCAGGAACAGGAACTCGCCTTTCTTCGTCTTGAAGGTCACGTCGCGGAGGACCCTGCGGCCCTGATACTCCTTGGCGACGCGGTAGAACTCGATCACGAAGAGATCATTTCACCGGCGGTCCAGGGCTTCCCTCAGAAGACGGTTGACCACTTCCGGGTTGGCCTTGCCGCTCGTCGCTTTCATGACCTGGCCGACGAACCAGCCGAACGAAGCGGTCTTGCCGCCGTGGAACGTCGTGACCTGGGCGGGATGATCCGCGAGAACCGCCGCGACGATCTCCCGGATCGCGCCCTCGTCGCTGATCTGGACGAGCCCCTTCTCCTTCACGAGCTCGTCGACGGTCCGACCGGTCGCGATGAGGTCCGAGAGCAGCTCCTTCGCGATCTTTCCCGAGATCGTCCCGTCGTCGATGCGCTGGACGAGGGCCGCGAGCGTTCCGGGCGCGACGGGCATGCGCCCCGCGTTCCGGTCCGCGTCGGACATCTTCGCGAGGAGCTCGGAGAGGAGCCAGTTCGCGAGCGCCTTGGGGTTCTTCGGATACGCCGCAGCGGCGGCCTCGAAGAAGTCCGCGAGCGGGCGCGACAGGCACACGAGGTCCGCGTCCGCGACGGGGAGGCCGTACGCGCTCGCGAGGCGCGCGGCCCGCGCCCCGGGAAGCTCCGGCATCGCGGCCGCGACCTCCGCTTTCCACGCCTCGTCCACGACGAGAGCGCCGAGGTCGGGATCGGGGAAGTAGCGATAGTCCATCGACTCTTCCTTGGTCCGCATCGTCTTCGTCGCGCCCGTCGCCGGCTCGTAAAGACGCGTTTCCTGCACGAGCGATTGCCCGGCCTCGAGAGCCTGGACCTGCCGCTCGACCTCGTGCTCGATCGCCTTCTTCACGTGTTGGAAGGAGTTCAGGTTCTTGATCTCCACCTTCGTGCCGAGCGCCGCGGATCCCTTCTTTCGCACGGAGACGTTCGCGTCGCATCGCAGGGAGCCCTCCTCCATGTTGCCGTCGGAGGCGTTCACCCAGCGCACGAGCCGGCGCAGGTGGACGAGGTATTCGTGCGCTTCCTCGGCCGAGGAGAGGTCGGGCTCGGAGACGATCTCGATGAGCGGCGTGCCCGCCCGGTTGAGGTCCACGAGCGACACGCCCGTGGGCACATCCTGCCATGGGAAGTCGTGCATCGACTTGCCGGCGTCCTCCTCGAGGTGAACGCGGTTGAGCCGGACGCTCTTCGCCGAGCCCTCCGCGTCGAGGGCGACCGCGCCCCCCGTGGCGAGCGGCCTGTCGTACTGCGAGATCTGGTAGCCCTTCGGCAGGTCCGGGTAGAAGTAGTTCTTCCGCGCGAAGACCGATTTCTCCTCGATTCTGCAGCCGGTGGCCAGCGCGACGCGCATCGCGAGCGTCACCATCTCGCGATTGACGGCCGGAAGGACGCCTGGATAGCCGAGACAAACGGGACACACGGCGGTGTTCGGCGGCGCGCCGAACACGACGGGACACGCGCAGAACGCCTTGCTCCTCGTCTTGAGCTGGCAGTGCACTTCGAGCCCGATCACGGGCTCGAAATCAGCGGCGCTCATCGCGGCGAGTCTACCGGAGGCGCGCCGAGGGCTCCCTCAGTCCGGCAGCATCTTTCCGGGATTCAGGATGCCGTTCGGGTCGAGGGCTTGCTTGATCGCGCGCATCGCGGCGAGGAACGCAGGCGGGCGGTACAGGGGAAGGACGTCCTTCGACGTGATGCCGACGCCGTGCTCCCCCGTCACGGTGCCGCCGAGGCGCACGGTCTCGGCGTAAATCTCCGTCGACGTCTTCTCGAAGAGAGTCCTCGCGGCCGGATCCTTCCCCTCGCGCCAGAGATGGACGTGAAGGTTGCCGTCCGCCGCGTGCCCGAACGCGAGGGACTTCAGCCCCGACGCGCCCGAGATGCGGCGGATCGCCGCCACGAGCGGAACGAGCTCGGTCCGCGGCACGGCGAGGTCGAGCTCGGCCGAGACCCCCAGGTCGTGGACCGCCTCGGCGATTCCGCGGCGCACGTCCCAGAGGACCCGCCGCTTCGCTTCGTCGGTCGCGAGGACGACGTCCAGCGCCGCGCACTCGAGAGCGATCTCGCCGGCGAGCGTCACGTCCCGCTCCACCTCCGCCTCGGAGGAGCCGTCGAGCTCGAGAAGGAGCCGCGCCTCGGACTCGGGAAACGGCACGCCGACGCCTTTCTTCTTCGACGAGAGGTCGATGGACGGCTTGTCCACGAACTCACAGGCCGAGAGGACGAGCCCGCGCCGGTGCAGCTCGAGCACGCAGCGCGCCGCGTCTTCCAGCGTCGGGAACGGCGCGACGAGCGTCGCCCAGAAAGGCGGCTTCGGGATGAGGCGCAGCCAGGCTTTCGTGACGACGCCGAGGGTGCCTTCGCTCCCGAGAAGGAGCGACGTGAGGTCGTAGCCCGCCACGTCCTTGCGCGTCTTGCCGCCGGTGACGGCGACGCCCCCGTTCGCGAACACCGCCTCGACGCCCATGACCCAGCGCCCCGTCACACCGTACTTGGCCGCGTGAGGGCCGCCCGCGTTCTCGGCGATGTTGCCGCCGATCATGCAGGAGCCGCGCGACGCCGGATCGGGCGGGTAATACAGGCCCACAGCCTCGACGGCCTCGTGGAAAGTCTGCGTCACGACACCCGCTTCGGCGACGGCCACGAAGTTGTCGGTGTCGATCTCGAGGATCGCGTTCATGCGCTCGAGGGAAAGCGCGAGGCCTCCGGCGAGGGGCAGCGCTCCGCCCGTCAGGCACGTGCGTCCCCCCTGCGGCGTCACCGGGATGCGGTGTTCGTTGCAGAACGCGAGGAGACGCGAGACCTCGTCGGTCGTCCGGGGCTTCGCGGCCGCCGCGGGATAGAAGACGAAGTCCTCCGTCCAGTCGTGCGCGTACGGCTGCAGATCGTCCATCGCCACCAGGAGGTGCGGCGCTCCCACGATCGCGGCGAGAGCCGCGAGCTCGGAGGCGGAGAGTTCCCGTCGTTCCACGACTGAGGATCTTAAGATGCGCGCATGACACGCGTTGCCTTCCTCGGCCTCGGCGCGATGGGAGCCCCCATGGCGCGCCGGATTCTCCAGGCTGGCTTTCCCCTGACCGTCTGGAACCGGCACCCGGAACGCGCCCGCGCGATCGAGGGCGCGGTGGTCGCGGGGAGCCCGCGGGAAGCCGCGGCCGCCGCCGACGTCGTCTGCACGATGCTCTCCGACCCCGCGGCGCTCGAGGCGGTAGCCGGCGGGCCGGACGGCCTCGTTGCCGGTCTCTCCTCCGGAGAGATCTGGCTCGACTTCTCCACGGTGACGCCCGCGGCCTCGCGCCGCGCCGCCGAGCTCGCGCGGGAGAAGGGCGCGGACTTCTGCGACGTGCCCGTCGCCGGAAGCGTCAAGCCCGCGGCCGACGGCACACTGAGGCTCCTCGCGGGCGGCGACGGTGCGGTCCTCGCGAAGGCGAAGGGGGTCCTCGACGCCGTGAGCACGGAGACTCTCCATTTCGGCGGCGTGGGACAGGGCTCGGCGATGAAGCTCGTGAACAACCTGACGTTCGGCGTGGGACTTGCCACGTTCGGCGAAGCCCTGCGCCTCGCCGCGAGGCTGGGCCTGCCCGAGGAGCGCGTCACGGAGTGGCTCCTCGCGGCTCCGTCCACGTCTCCTTACGTCCAGCGAAAGGTGGCGTTCCTCGGGAGCGGCGGACGGCCGCCGCAATTCGGCCTCGAGCTCATGGAAAAAGACCTGCGTCTCGCTCTGGAGGCGGCGGGGGACGACCTGCCCGTCGTCGCCGGCGCTTACGACGATCTCCGTGCTGCCACGGCGGCGGGATTCGGCGCGGAAGATTTCTCGTGGGTGATCATCCACCTCGCCGGAAAGCGTCCCGGATCGAAATAGAATCTCACCTTCGGGAGGCCGTCATGTCCGTCGAAAACGTCCTTGTAGAGGTGAAGCGGGATCCAGCCGGCTTTCGGAATCGCACGATCGACGCTCTCGTGAGGAGCGCCGTTTTTGAGGCCGATGCCGCGAAGCGCGACGAGGCGCGTCTCTCCATTCGAAAAGCCGCCGCCGCTCTCGGCATCCTTCCCGCCTCCATCCAGGAGCTCTACGTCGCGATGGGGCGTGGAGATGCGGGCGGGTTCACGACGCCGGCGATCAACCTCCGCATGCTCACGTACGACGCCGCGCGCGCCGTCTTCCGCGCGGCGAAGGCGCGCGACGTGGGCGCCTTCATCCTCGAGATCGCCCGCAGCGAGATGGGCTACACCGACCAGCGCCCGGGCGAGTATGTCGCCGCCGTGCTGGCCGCCGCGATCAAGGAAGGACATCGAGGCCCGGTCTTCATCCAGGGTGATCACTTCCAGATGAACGCGAAGAAGTACGCCGCGGACCCCGAGGCCGAACGGCGGGCGATCGAGGCACTGATCGAGGAGGCGATTCCGGCTGGCTTTCTGAACATCGACATCGACACCTCGACGCTCGTCGACATGTCGAAGCCGACCGAAGCTCTCCAGCAGCGGGAGAACTTCGAGAACGCAGCGCACTTCACGCGCTTCATCCGTGCGCGCGAGCCCAAGGGCCTCACGATCTCGATCGGCGGAGAGATCGGCGAGGTGGGCAAGGACGTCTCCACGCCGGAGGAGTTCCGTGCCTTCATGAACGGCTATCTCGCCGCGCTGCCGCCGGGGATGAAGGGCGTCTCGAAGATCTCGATCAACACGGGGACGTCCCACGGCGGCACACCCCTCCCGGACGGCACCGTGGCGAAGGTCGACATCCACTTCGACGCGATGGAGGCCATCTCGAAGGTCGCGCGTGCCGAGTACGGCCTGTCCGGTGCCGTCCAGCACGGTGCGTCGACGGTCGCGCCGGAGAACTTCCACCAGTTTCCCGAGCACGGCGCCTCGGAGGTCCACCTCGCGACCGAGTTCCAGAACATGACGTACGAAGGGCTCCCGCCGGGACTTCGCGAGGAGATGTACGCCTGGGTGCACGCGAACGCCGCCGACGAGAGGAAGCCGAAGGACACCGACGAGCAGTTCCTCTACCGGTCGCGCAAGAAAGCGATCGGGCCGTTCAAGAGGGCCGCGTGGGACCTGCCGGAAGCCGTGCGCGCCGGGATCGGGAAGCGCCTCGAGGAGAAGTTCTCTTTCCTCTTCGAGAAGCTCCGGGTTCCGGGGACGAAGAGTGCCGTCGAAAAGTGGGTGCGGCCCGTCGAGCTCGAGAGCGCGCTCGCGGGGGCCGGCGCCTTCCAGCGCGACGACGAGGCGGGGGACTAGTCCTCAGCGCTGGTATTGTTTCCGGATCGTCGGAATCAGGTACTCGGTGAACGCCTTCTTCAGGTCGAAGCGCGGCGAGAACCCCCAGTCTCTCGCTGCCGCCGAGTCGTCCACGTCCGCGGGCCAGGAGTCCACGATGCCTTGGCGCTTGAGGTCCGGCTCGAACGTGATGCGCGCTCCGGGGAAGGCCTCGAGCACGAGGTCGCGGATCTCGCCGGCCGACGGGTTGAACGCCCCCACGTTGTAGACCTGCCGCGTGAGAGCCCCCGCGGGCGCGGTCGCGAGCCTGAGAAGGGCTTCGATGCCGTCGGGCATCGCCATGAACGGGATGCGCGTGTCCTCGCGGACGAAGCACGCGTAGGGGTTCCCCTGCGCGGCCTCGTGGATCATTTCCGGCGCGTAGTCGGACGTTCCGCCCGAAGGCAGCGTCACCGCCGAGATGAGCCCGGGGAAGCGCACGCACCGGAAATCCACGCGAGAGCTCACCGTCTCGGACGAGAGCTGCTTGTAGTGCCGCGAGTAGTACCGGCCGAGGTGCTCGGCGTAGAGCTTGTTGCAGCCGTACATCGTGGTCGGCCGGTTGAAGTCGTCCTCCTTCACTCTTCCGGCGCGAGATTTCGTCGCGAGGTCGGGAAGGCCGTACGCGGCGATCGAGGACGGATAGAGAAAAGTGACGGGTCGCCCGTGCGACTGACGCTCGCTCTGGGCGAACTCGAGGAGGTTGAGCGTCCCTTCCACGTTCACCTGGTGCGCCGTCACCGGCGTGAACTCGCCGCGCGTGGAAAGGAGAGCCGCGAGGTGGAAGATGAGGTCGATCTCGAACTCGGAGAGAATTCGCTCGAGGACGGTGCGGTCGAGGATCGAGCCGGTGAACTCCCGCGCGACGAGACGTCCCTGCTCGGCGTCGAGCGCCTTGAGGTCCAACGTGAGGATGGGCCGCGAGCCGTCGGTGGCGAGGCGCGTGATCAGGCCGTGGCCGATCTCTCCGCTGGCTCCCGTGATGAGGACGACTGGCTTTCTCATTTGCCGAAGGATGTTAGCGCCCCGCGCCGCCGTGGCATTCTCACGGCGTGGCGCAATCGTCCCCCGTCGAGGAACCTGCGATCGTCTCCCGCTTGGTCCATGTCACGTTCGGGCTCTGGTTCCCGTTCTTCCGCTGGGCGGCGCGGACGCTGCCGACCTTCTGGCTGGCACGCCTCGCAAAGGCGACCGTCGAGCGCGTGATCTGGGGCCGCCGTCACGTGCGCAAAGCCATCCTCGACAACTTCGCTGCGGTGCTCGACCTCCCCCGGGACGCGCGGGCGGTCGAGGCGGTGGGGCGCGAGATGGTGTCGCGCCACTCGCGCCTCTGGATCGACCTCCTCCGCTATGCGGGCCGGAAAGACGTCGATCCGGCTGCGCTCCTCGCCACGCGCATCGGCGACGAGCGCCTCGTCGTCGCGTCGCGAGAAGGAAAAGGCGCAATCCTCTTGACGGCCCACGTCGGAAACTTCGAGATCGGCGGCCTCTTCCTCGCTCAGCTCGGTCTGAAGGTCGCCGCCGTCTACGTGCCCGACCCTTCGCCCGTCATCGAGCGGCACCGTGAGGACGCGCGCCGGATGCTCGGTGTGCGCGGTCTTCCGATCGACACGTCGCCCTTCGCGTTCCTACCGGTGCGGAAGGCGCTCGAGGAGAACACCTGCGTCGCGATCCAGGGCGACCGGGACGTGTCCGGAACCGGCCTCAGCATGCCGTTCTTCGGGAAGACGGCCTCTTTCCCGGTCGGGCCGTTCCGCCTCGCGCAGGCCTCGGGGGCGCCGATCTTTCCCGTCTTCGTCCTGCAGGAGGACGACGGCCGGTATCGCACGATCGTCGAAGAGGCGATCCGCGTGCCGAACGCGCGCGGCGGGGAGGGAGAAGCCGCCGTGACCGCCGCGCTCGCGCGTTTCGTCGCGTCGATGGAGCGGACGATCCGAGCGTACCCGGCCCAGTGGTACCTCTTCACGCGTTTCTGGAACGACGCCGCGTGAGACGCGCGCCCGCCCTCCTGGCGACGGCGCTGCTCCTCCCCGCCTGCGCGCCGCGGCGGCCCGGCACCGCGCCCTCGGCGATGGCGGCCGACTCCACGCCGGAAGTCCTCGGCGGGGTGCGCCGGCTCGGCAGCTCGTGGGTGGCGGAAGACAAGGCCGCCGCGGCCGGAGGAATTCTCGTCGGGCGCTTCACCGGCGCGCCCTACGATCTCGGGTTCTCGTTCGGCCGTCTCACGCGCCCGTGGATCCGTTCGCAGGAGAGGCATCTCGAGCAGCTCTTCACGGTGCTCGTCCCCGGCGGCTTCAAGAGGTCGCTCGTCCGGCAGCTCTCCGCTCTTCGCCTGCGGGGGCTCCCGGACGACGTTCCGGACGATCTCCTCGTCTCCCTGTCCGGGCTCGCGGACGGCTACGAGCCAGTGCCGCCGGCCGGGGACTGGAACGCGTATCGCCGGATTCTCTACCTTCACGCGCTCCACGACGTCTCGCAGCGCTTCGTGGACGCTCCTGCCCTCGCGGCGGCCTGTACGGGCTTCCTCGCGAAGGGAGCCGACGGATCGCTTCTCCTCGCGCGCGACTTCGACTTCGAGGGCGGGGAGATCTTCGACCGCCAGAAGCTCGTGTCGGTCGTCGCACCGGACGGGGAGATCCCCTACCTCTCCGTCGGATTTTCCGGAATGCTCGGCGTCGTCTCCGGCTTCAACCGTCAGGGGCTGGGCGTCGCAATCCAGGCGATCGCGGGCGGCGAGACAGCGGCCTCGGGCACGCCCATGACGCTTCTTCTCGCGGACGTCCTCCGGAAGGAAGGCACGTTTGACGGCGCCGTGGCCCGCCTGCGGGCCGCGAAGGTGTTCGTGTCCGATCTGATCCTCCTCGGCGACGCGAGAGCCGGCCGATTCGCCGTCGTCGAGAAGAGCCCGACCGCCTTCGCCGTGAGGGAGTCGTCGGGTGCGCCGCTCGCCGCGACGAACGAGCCCGAGGATCCGACCGTGCGTCGGGGCGCGCGGACCTTGCCGCCCGGATCGACGTCACGAAAAAGACGCGCTCGCCTCGACGTCCTGCTCCGGGCGGCCGGCGGATCCCTCGACGTCGAGTCCGCGGTCGCCATCCTGCGAGACCGGCGCGGCGCGGACGGGAGGGACCTGGGACCCGGAAATCGCAACGCCATCGACGCTTCGATCGCCTCGCACTCGATCGTCCTCGACCTGACACACCGGCGCGCATGGGTGGCCGCCGCGCCGCACACGCTCGGAGCGTACGTGCCCGTCGACCTCGAGGCCGTCCTTGCGAGCACCGCCGGCCCGCCCCCGACGACGGCCGCACCCATCCCCGCGGACGCCTGGCTCACGGACGGCGGTTACGGCCGCTACCTGCGCGCACGGGAGGCGCTGGCATCCGCGCGCCGGCTCCAGCACGACCGGAAGAGCGCGTGGCTCGAGGCGGCGGAACGCGACGCCCAGCGTGCATACGACCTCGCTCCGGAGTTCGCGGAGGCCGCAGCAAAGCTGGGCGAGCTCGAAGCGCGGCGCGGGAACCGCGCGCGGGCGCGGCAGCTCCTCGACGAGGCCCTCGCGCGCGATCCGGGCCCTGCCCCGCTGCGCGCCGCAGTGGAGCGGTGGCGCGCAGCCTGCGCCGCCGGCGACCGGGCTCCCCTGCCGAGGGAGCCGATTCCCGCCGTGCCGCTGCCCGACGAGCTGCTCGAAGAAAAGGGGAAACGCTAGAAAGAAAGAAGGAAGATCGCTAGGAATAGAAGAACTCGAGGGCAACCGCCGCCGCTGCGCCTGTTACGTCTCGTGTTACGTAAAGGTGGATTTTCTTAGAAGGTGAATTGGGCGGTTGCTCGTCCGCCTCATGCGCGCGTCGAGCGGCGACCTCGCACGCAATCTCGTACAGCCCCGCCGCACCGAAACGTTCGATGCGTGGCGGCTTTCCTCCTCCTCTTTCTTCCCCTTCGAAGAAATCTTCATAGTCCGGCACGCAAAGCGAGACGGCAGCAGGGCGACCACTCTCGCCCGCCCGCGCTTCGACTTCTTTCACCCATTCGAAGAATCGCGCCTTCGCCAGCCGCGCATCCGGCTCGAAAAAGAGCGAGCCGGAAACATAGCGCGCGGGGAGTCTCTCCTCCGAAGCAAGCTCTTCCTCTTTGGCCTCGAGGAGGACCGACGCGCCCGTCTCGACCAGCTCGACTCCCGCGGCGCGGGAACCGAGAGCGGAGCCTTCCTCCGCCCACGCCTCGCGCATCGCGTCGTCGACGCCCTCGGCCGCGACGACCAGCACGCGGTCCGCGTCGCCCGAGGCGATGCGGAGCGCGCCGAGAATCAGGGCCTCGAGGCCGGCCGTTCGTCCCGAGACGATGGTCTCGGAAACGCCGCCGAGGCCGAGCGCCATCGCGAGCTCGCCGTTGACGCTGTTGTGAACGGTGGCCGCGAAGACGGACGGTGCGATGTCTTCGATGCGCGCGGCCGCGGCGAGGCGTCGTGCGTGCTCCGTGATCGCCGGGCGGCAGCCATGCCGCGTCCCGACGATGACGCCCGCGCGCGCATCGGGCTCCGGCGGACGAGGGGCGCCGGAAGCCGCGAACGCGCGCGTTCCGGCGAGAAAGCCCGTGCGCCCGAAGCGGTCCATCCGGCGCAGGCGATTTGCGTCTTCCCGAGCACCGTCCTCGGCCGCGGCCGCGACCCCCGCCGAGACGAGGAAGACTGGCCTCATGCCCGCTCCAGGACGAGGGCCGCGTTCGTACCCCCGAAGGCGGACGAGGTCGACAGCGCGACGGCGATCGGCCTCTCGGGCAAGAGCGGCGCTCCGGAGACGACCAAGAGCGGCGAATTCGGGCGCGACGTCACGTGACCGGCCGTAGGCGGGACGCGCTGGCGCGCGAGGACGAGCGCCGAGAGGATGGCCTCGAGCGCACCTGCGGCGCCGAGCGTGTGCCCGATCGCACCCTTGATTCCGTTCACCGGCACCAACCGTGCTTTCGCGCCGAGGACGTGCGCCAGAGCGGCTTCCTCCATCGCGTCGTTGAACGTCGTCCCCGTGCCGTGGGCGCTCACGAAGTCCACGTCGGATGCGGACCGGCCCGCCTGAAGGAGCGCGGTCTCGACGGCTCTTCTCAGGCCCCGCCCCTCGGGATCCGGGCGCGTCATGTGATGGGCGTCCGAGCCCGAGCCGTAGCCCGAGATCCGCGCGAGAATCGCGGCCCCGCGCCGGCGCGCCTGGTCCTCCACCTCGAGAAGGAGGAATCCCGCGCCCTCTCCCAGCGTGAGGCCGTCGCGCGAGACGTCGAACGGCCGGGCAACGGAGGCGCTGAGGGCGCGCAGCGCGTCGAAGCCCGAGAAGACGAAGGGAGAAATCGCGTCGGCCCCGCCCGCGAGAACCCGTGTGGCGCGCCCCTCTCGAATCCATTCCGCGGCAAGCCCGACGGCGGCCGCGCCCGACGCGCAGGCGACGGAAACCGTCGAGATCGGACCGCGCGCGCCATGCCGCTGCGCAAGGTCGCGGGAGAGCGCGCCCGGGTCGCCGCGGGAGAGCGCGCCCGCTGCGCCCGTCCGAGAGGCGAGCCACTCCGTGAGAACGCCGTTCCCGGCGAGCGTCGTCCCGACGACGACCCCCGCGCGGCTGCCGCCGAAGTCAGGGCAGGACGCGAGCGCCTCGGCAGCGGCGTCGCGGGCGAACAGCGTTTCCAGCTCCGCGCCGTCCGGCGAGCGCTCGCGGTCGATCAGGGCCGCCTGCCGCGCGTGGAATCGACGCGTGTCGAACCTCGCGACCGGACGGATCGCCGACCGGCCGAGGAGCGCGCCCTCCCAGAGCGCCTCCACGCCCCGCCCGAGAGCGGTTTCGGCGCCCAATCCCGTCACGACCACCCGCGGCACGGTCCCCATGTCGTCTCTATAATCGCCCGGCCCGCCTCCCGCGCGGCGCCGCCCGCCCGGAAAGCCTCTTTCAGCCGTCCATGAAGATCGTCATCGCGTCCGACGCGAACCAGCCAAACGCAACGTATCGCGGCGCCCTGCTTGCCGCGGGAGCCCTCCCCGAAGAGGTCGTCGTCGTGACTCCGGGCGACCCGGACCCCGGAGCGTTCGAAGGGCTTCTGCTCGCAGGCGGGGCGGACGTCGCGCCGACGCTCTACGGCGAAGCGCCCTCGACACCGACTCTCGAGGTCCATTCCGAGCGGGATGCGCTCGACCTCGCGCTCTTTTCGGCCGCGGAAAGGCTCGGGGCGCCGGTCTTCGGGATCTGCCGCGGGATCCAGGCTCTGAACGTCGCGCTTGGAGGCACGCTGTGGCAGGACCTGCCCTCGCAGCGGGCGCGCGGCGTTTCGCACGACACGGACGTGAATCCCCACGCCCGGAAGGACGAGCCCGCGCACGTCGTGCGGGCGCGGTCGGTGCCTTCTCCCTCGCACTTTGCGGCGGCCGTCGCCGCGCTCGAAGGGGCGTTCGTGAACTCGCGCCACCACCAGGGCGTGAAGGATCTCGCGCCGGGCCTCGTGCCGCTGGCGGCGTCACCGGACGACCTCGTCGAGGCGTTCGAGCGGCCTGGCGGCGGTTTCTGCGCCGCCGTGCAGTGGCATCCCGAGAACCTCGTCGCGGAACGGAAGCAGAAAGCGCTGTTCGAGGTGTTTCTCGACGCCTGTCGTGCGCGGGCGCGCGCCACCGGCCGCGCGGGCGAACCGCTCGTGTTCGTCTCCCTCGAAGGCCCGCTCGCGGTCGTGAAACTCGCGCGGCCGGCGGCGGGAAACGCCTTCGCCGGGAACATGGCCGGGATGCTCGCGGACACCGTGGCGGCGCTCGCGGAGGATCCGACGGTCCCCGCCATCGTCCTGACCGGCCTGGGGGACGCCTTCTCCCGGGGATTCGACCAGGACCTCCTCTCGGCTCTCGTCGCGCTCGGCGACGAGGAGGACTTCGCCTCCCAGCTCGACGCGCTCTCACGGGCCGCACGCGCCCTCGCGTCCGCTCCCCGGCCCATCCTCGCGGCCGTGGATGGCCCGGCCTTCGGGGCAGGCTTCTCGCTCGCGCTCGCGTGCGATCAGCGAATCGCGCGCGGCAGCCCGCCGCACGAGGCCGTCTTCTCTCTCTCGCCGCTTTTCCCCGCGTTCGAAGCGGGCGCGAGCGTCTTTCTCCCGCTTCTCGCGCTGCCCTCGGCAGCCGGCGACGTCGCGTACTCGAGCGAGACCCTCTCGGCCGCTCGCGCTAAAGAGCTCGGCCTCGTGGACCTCGTCGCCGAAGACGGGCCAGCGCTCCCTCTCGCCCTCCAGCGTGCGGCGCAGTACGCCGAACGGCCGATCGCCTCCCTCGCCGCCGTCAAGCGCGCCCTCGCTTCAAGGGACCGTCTCGCCCGCCTCGAGGACGGCCTCGCCCGCGAGAAGGAGTCCGCCCTCGCGTCGTTCCGCGACGGAACGCTGGCCGCCGCCCTGGCCTCTTTTCACGATCATTCCGGCCCGCCGACTCCGGCCGGCGGCCCCGACCGCCCCCAATGACAGGAGACTCAATGAACCGGTTCTTTCCGCTCTCGCTCGCCGCTCTCGCCCTCGTTCTCGCCACCGACTCCGCGTTCGCCGCGGAGAGGCCGAAGCCGAAGCCGCCCGCGATGACCCCTTTCGAGGTGGCGGAGCCCTACCCGAACACGTGGTACGGCCGGTTCGGCATCACGAACTGCTCGTGGATCGACACGGGCGACGGTGTTCTCGTCGTCGACACGGGTGCGACCGCGGCGGACGCGAAGAATCTCAAAGCCGAGATCGCGAGGACGACGAAGAACAAGCCGATCAAATGGATCGCCATGACGCACCTCCACTCCGACTCGAACGACGGCTTCGAGGCCTTCCTTCCGACGGACGTGACGCTCTTCGTGAACGCTCGCGCCACGGGGCCGATCGCGGCCTCGATCGCGAAGTGGGGAGCGAAGGCTCCGCACGTCGTCGGAATCAGCGACCGCATCACGCTCGCGGCCGGCAAGCAGGCCTTCGAGATCGGCGTGCCGGCGGGCAACGCGCACACCGCATACGACCTCTATGTCTTCGACGTCACGGCGCGGACGGTTTTCACGGGCGATCTCGTGACGACGAGCCGCTGCCCGATGCTGTCGGACCCCGACAGCGACCTCAAGGGCTGGATCGCCATCCTGGAGCGATTCGAGGGGCTCGGCGCCCGAGGCCTCGTACCGACGCGGGGAAACCCCGTTGGGAACGCAACACCCGAGATCGAAAAAACGCGCCTCTACCTTTCGTCGATGCTCGCGTTCTTGATCGAGAAGAAGAAGCAGAACGCCCCGGAGGCCCGCGTCTCGGGTGAGCTGTCCGCCGAGAAGCTGGCCGACTACTGCCCGCGAGAGCTGAACGCGATCAACGCGCTGTCGGTCTACCGCCGGCTTCTCCCCGACGGGACGACCCGGCCGGGGACCGCCGCCGCGAAACCCGCGGCGAAATAGCGCCTGCCCCGCCCGGCGCCGCGGTCTCGCCCGCCTGGGCGCGCGGGAAGCGAGCCTCGACCGTCGTCTGGATGCCGCCGCGGGGCGTGAAGGCGCCTCGCACGGCAATCCGGCGTGGTCGGAGCGCGCGAACGAGATCCCCGAGGACCCGGTTCACGGCGTTCTCGTTGAAGATGCCGAGGTTCCGGTAAGCGTTGACGTATTCCTTGAGGGATTTCAGCTCCAGGCATCGGCGGTCGGGAACATACGTCACGGTCAGCGTCGCGAAGTCGGGAGCGCCCGTCTTCGGGCAAATCGAGGTGAACTCGGGGATCGAGATGACGACCTCGTAATCAGAGGGGTATTGAGAGGGCCAGGTCTCGAGCTTCGGCAGTGCGTCGCGCACCCCCGAGGCCGCATGGCGGTCCGTGTAGCGGGCCATGCGCCGAGGATAACGCGGCGGAGAAGGACGGCACGTCTTGTGCGAAGATCTGCGCTGTTATGGCCTTCACGCCGGAAAAGCGCGCTGCCCTCCTCAAAGACGTCCGCCAGCTCATTCTGATGGCCGCCGTCATCCTGACAGGACGGTCCGTCCTGGCCGACTGGTACGTCGTTCCGACGGGCTCCATGAAGCCCACGATCCTCGAAGGCGACCGCGTCTTCGTCTGGAAATCCGCCTACCAGTTCCGCATCCCCTTCTCGAAAGTCCGCCTTTTCGAGACCGGCGCGCCGAAGCGGGGAGACGTCGTCGTCATCCGCAACCCCGACGGCGGAAGCGTGCCGTTCGTCAAGCGCCTCGTCGGCCTCCCGGGCGACATCGTCGAGCTCCGGAACGAGACGCTCTATGTCAACGGGCAGAAGCAGCCGGTGGACTTCCTGCCCGAGCAGAAGAACGACGACGGCGAGCCGATTCTTCTGGGCACGGAGATTCTCGCGGGAAGGGCGCACCCCGTTCGCGTCCTGCCCGACCGCCCCGCGTTCCGCACGTTCGGGCCGATCACCGTGCCGGAGGGCGAGGTGTTCCTCATGGGCGACAATCGCGACGAGAGCCGCGACGCGCGCTTCTTCGGCACGCGCCCCGAGAAGGACCTCCTCGGGCGGGCGGTCGGCATCATGTGGAGCTGGAACCAGCAGTTCTTCAAGGGCCCGCGTTGGTCGCGCATCGGCCGCCCGTTCATCACGGACGTCCACGGCGCCACGCCGAACTGAACCCGGCCTTCAGGGGACGGCGATGGCCGTCGCGAGCGCGGGCAGTACGGCGCGCTCCATCTCCATCGTTTCCTTGTCATTCGCGCTCGAGACCACGAGTACGAGCCTCCCGTCCGAGGCCCGCTCTCCCGCCACCGTGTAGCCCAGCTTGTGTGACGTGCCAAGGCGGGCCCCGGCCGCGGCGCGCGCCGCGAGGACGGAGCCGGGGCGCGTCACGACCAAGGACACGAGGCCGTCCGGGCTCGCGTCCGAAGGCCGCCTGAGGATGATGTGGAAGATCTTCTCGCCCGCGGGGGCGCACTCGTGGGCCGAGACCGGAACGTAGCCGGGAAGGCGCGCGGCGGCGGCGCGCGCGGCCGCAGCGAGATGCGGGTCGAGATTCTTCGTGAACGCCTCGGCAGAGGCCGCTTCGCGCGGCCAGTTTTCGGCTCGCGCACAGTTCTTGTGGCTCAGCGCGGCGAAATCGGCGGCTCTCGCGTCGAGCGCGGCGACCTCGGTCGCTCGCGACGCGTCCGGCGCCGCGACCCGCGAAAGGACGAGCCATCCGGCCACGCCAGCCGCGAAGACGAGCGAGGCCGCGAGGAGAAGCCCTGCGCCCATCGGGTGCTTGAGCGGCGTCTTCAGAAGAAGCGCACGGACTTCGTCTTCGAACCCGTCGCGCGGCCCGGACGTCGCGCCCACAACTCGGTGAAACGACGCGCGAAGCTTCTCCCGGGCGTCCGACTCGGCGCGGCATTCCGGGCATCGGTCGAGGTGTTCGAGGATTTCGTGAGAGAGGTCGACGGAGAGCTCTCCGGCGAGATAGGAGTCGAGTCGCCGTCGCACCTTGGCGCAGGCGTAATCGCGGAGCTGGAGCGGAGCGGTCACGGGGTTCCTCCTTCGGCGGCGGGGCGGTTCGCGAAGAGGGCGGTCGCGACCGCGGTCCCGCGCACCTTCTCGCGAAGCGCGCTCCGGGCCCGGGAAAGACGGGACATGACGGTGCCGATCGGCACACGCAGAATCGTCGAGATCTCCTTGTAGCTGAACTCCTCCACGTCGGACAGGATGAGGATCTGCCGGTGCTCCGAGGACAGCGCCTCGAGCGCGGCGGCGACTTCCTCATCGCGGATCTCCGTCGGCGTCGGCTCTTCGGCCGCGAGCGTCTCGGCGATTCGGGCTTCGCCCTCAGCGCCGAGCGGAACCGGCGCCTTCTTCCGAACTCTCTGCTGGTTCACGTTCCAGAGGATCCGGTACAGCCACGCGCGGCAATTCGTGCCGCGCTCGAACCGCGCGAAGGACTTCCAGGCCTGCAGGAAGACCTCCTGCGCGAGGTCCTCGGCCTCCGCGGGGCGCCGCGTCAGGCGGAGCGCCGCACGATAGATCTCCCGGAAATGCGTCCACGCCTCACGATCGAAGTCCTCTCGAACGCGGTCGACCGGCTGGGTTCCGAGGGAGAAAAGGCCCATCGAGATGATTCTTCCGCAAGGAGATGCGGTCCGATGCCCTAATTATTCCTCCCGGGGGCTTGATCGTGAAGTTATCTAGACTTAATCTAAGCTCGTCGTGGACACACGTGCCCTGCTATCCGGCCGCCTGAGGGAAAAGGGTCTCAGGGTCACGCAACAGCGCGTGGCCGTGCTCGAGTACCTGCTCACGACTCCGAGGCATCCGACGGCCGAGGAGGTCGGGTTCGCCGTCAACCGCGCTGTGCCGACCGCGTCTCGCGCCTCGGTCTACAACGTCCTGCACTCCCTGAAGGAGAGCGGCCTCATCGAGGAGCTCGTCCTCGACGACGCCGTCGCCCGTTACGACGCGAACCTCGATCGGCACCACCACTTCATCTGCCGCGCGTGCGGTGCCGTGGAGGACGTGCCGTTCGAGACGTTTCGCGAGGCGCCGCGCCCGCGCCTCGCCGAGGGCCACATCGTCGAGGACTACACGATCACGCTGCGCGGCGTCTGCCCGGCCTGCGCGAAGACCTGACCGCCCCCGGCTAGCGCTTGTCGATCGGCACGTAGGTCCGGCGCGGCGGCCCCGTGAACACCTGTCGCGGTCGCGCGATCTTCTGCTCGCTGTCGCCCAGCAGCTCCTGCCACTGCGCGAGCCAGCCGGCGGTGCGCGGGATCGCGAAGAGCACCGTGAAGAAGGCCGAGTGGAAGCCCATCGCCTCGTAGATCAGCCCGGAATAGAAGTCCACGTTCGGGTAGAGCTTCCGCTTGACGAAGTAATCGTCCTGCAGCGCGATGCGCTCGAGCTCGAGCGCGATCGCGAGAAGAGGGTTCTTGCCCGTCACCTCGAAGACCTGCTCGGCGAGCTTCTTGATGACGGTCGCGCGCGGGTCGTAGTTCTTGTAGACGCGGTGGCCGAAGCCCATGAGGCGCTTCTCTCCGTGGCCTTCCTTGACGTCCTTCACGAAGGCCGGCACGTTCTTGATGTCGCCGAGCTCGTGCAGCATCCGGAGCACGGCCTCGTTCGCGCCGCCGTGAAGCGGCCCGTAGAGCGCCGCCGTAGCGGCCGCGACGGACGAATACGGGTCGGTCTGCGCCGAGCCGACCGAGCGCATCGCGTTCGTCGAGCAGTTCTGCTCGTGGTCCGCGTGAAGGATGAAAAGGACGTCGAGCGCCCGCTCGAGGACCGGGTTCGGGGCGTAGCGCGGCTCGGCCATCTTCTTCATCATCGACAGGAAGTTGCCCGTATAGGAGAGCTCGTTGTCCGGGTAGACGTACGGGAAGCCGATGGAATGCCGGTACACGAAGGCCGCGATCGTGGGCATCTTCGCGATGAGCCGGACGATGTGATGGTCGCGCGAGTTCACGTCGAAGATCTGCTTGGCGTCCGGGTAGAACGTCGAAAGCGCGCCGACGGTCGAGAGCAGCATCCCCATCGGGTGTGCGTCGTGCCGGAAGCCCTCCATGAGCTTCTTCACGTTCTCGTGGAGGTACGTGTGCATCGTGACGTGGTTCCTGAACTCCTTCAGCTCGGGGGCCGTGGGGAGCTCGCCCTTCAAGAGGAGCCACGCGACCTCGAGAAACGTGGACTTCTCGGCCAGCTCCTCGATCGGATACCCCCGGTATTCGAGGATCCCCTTGTCGCCGTCGATGAATGTGATCGCCGACCTGCAAGACGCGGTGTTCGTGAACGCCGGGTCGTAGGTCATGAGGCCGAACTCTTTCTCGTCGACCTTGATCTTGCGCAGGTCGAGGGCGCGAATCGTCCCGTTCTCGACGGGCAGCTCGTACGTCTTTCCAGTCCGGTTGTCGGTGATCGTGAGCGTGCTTTTTTCGGCCATGGCTTCCTTCCTGCTTCAAGACAGGCGCGATCAAGTCCGGAGATTCTAGCCCGCGCCACGGTGGCAGAGGTCCAGCGGCGGAACCCTTGCTTAGAATGCCCCCGTGAACCTCCGCCGGCATCTCCTCGAAGCCGCCACGCTCGTCCTCCTCGCGACTCTCTGTGCCCTCGTCGCGAACACGCTCGCGTCGCGCGAGCGCCAGCTCGCGCTCGCCGGCAGCTACCCGGATGCGCTGAAGGTTCCAATCCCTTCTTCGAAGGTGAATGGGGGTGCGGCACCAGGCACGGCGCTCCTCGCGAGCGAGGGCAGCGCCCAGGCGTCGGCCAAATCACCCTTCGAAGAAAAGCGCCCTGGCCAAGCCCCTGTGTCCGCCCCGAAGGCCACTGCGGCCGCCCAAGGGTCCGAAGCAAGAATCTCTTCCTCCCCCGCCGACCTGCTCAAGCGTTTCCCCCCTCACAACAAGCCCTACGTCGAGATCTCCGGCGACGACGCCGCGTGGCTCGTCGCGCAGGGTGCGCTCGTCCTGGACGCGCGCCGCACGAAGGACTACGAGGGTGGCCACATCGCCCAAGCGCGCAGCTTCCCCGTCTGGGAGAGCGACATCGACGCCCGCGTGACGGCGCTCGTCGGCGAGGGCCGCGACGGCGCGGTCCCGGTCGTCCTCTACTGCTCCGGCGGCGACTGCGAGGACTCGCACATGCTCGCGCAGAAGCTCTTCGGCGCGGGCTTCAACAACCTCCTCGTGTACCGCGACGGCTGGCCCGACTGGGTCAAGCGCGGAGGCAAGAGCGCGACCGGGCGCGAGTCGTGACGCCGAGAGAAGCGCTCGCCTCGCCGTGGCTCACGGTCCGCGTCCAGATCGCGCTCGGCCTTTTCTTCGTCGCCGCGGCGCTGCCGAAGCTCGTCGACCCGCCCTCCTTCGCCCACATGATCTACAACTACCGGCTCGTGCCGGGCGCCTTCGTGAATCTCATGGCGCTCGTCATGCCCTGGCTCGAGCTCCTTGTCGGCCTCGCCCTCATCCTCGGGATCTGGACCCGTACATCGGCAGGCTTCGTCGGTGCGCTCCTCCTCGTGTTCGTCGCCGCAATCTCGCTGAACCTCGCGCGCGGCAACGCGATCGAATGCGGCTGCTTCGACGTGGCGTTGGCGAACAAGACCGCCGCCGAGCGCTTCGCCGACATGCGCCTCGACGTCCTGCGCGACCTCGGAATGCTGCTCATGGTCGCGCAGGTACTCTGGGCAAAGGGGCGGGGGCCGGGGTGAAGATCATAAGATCGTGACCATGTCCAAACTCGCGAGATTCCTCCGCCGGTGCCGCGTCACGAAGGGGGCGAGTTTCCGGCTGAAGGACCATTCCCCCGGGGACACGGCTCACCTCGACACGACCAAGAAGAAGGCCACTGCTCTCCTTCGGAGGGACATCGAGCGCCTCGCCGCCTTGCAGGACAAGCTGTACGCGCAGGACCGGTGGGCGATCCTGCTGATCTTCCAGGCGATGGACGCGGCCGGCAAGGACGGCACGATCAAGCACGTGATGTCGGGTGTGAATCCGGTGGGGTGCCAGGTCTTTTCGTTCAAGGTGCCCTCGCCCGAGGAACTCGACCACGACTTCCTCTGGCGCACGACGAAGTGCCTCCCCGAGCGCGGCCGGATCGGGATCTTCAACCGGTCGTACTACGAGGAGGTCCTCGTCGTGCGCGTCCATCCCGAGTTTCTCGAGAGGCAGAAGCTCCCGCCGCGTCTCGTGACGAAGGAACTCTGGAGCGACCGCTACGAGACCATCGCCGACTTCGAGCGCCATCTCGCCCGGAACGGGACCGTGATCCTGAAGTTCTTCCTGAACGTGTCGAGAAGGGAGCAGAAAAAGCGCTTCCTCGAGCGCCTCGACCTGCCCGACAAGAACTGGAAGTTCTCGGAGGCCGACGCCAAGGAGCGCGAGCACTGGAAGGAGTACATGCGGGCGTACGAGGACATGATCCGGGCCACGGCGACGCCGCACGCCCCGTGGTACGTCGTGCCTGCGGACAACAAGTGGTTCACGCGCCTCGTCGTGGGCGCGGCGATCATCGAGGCGATGGAAGACCTCGATCTCCAGTATCCGAAGGTCGACGCCGCGAAGAAGGCCGAGCTCGACGCCGCGCGGAAGATCCTGGAGGGCGAGTAGCGGCCCAGCCGATCACTTCTTCTCGACGTGGCCTCCGAAGCCGAAGCGCATCGCCGAAAGCACCCTGTTCTGGAAGAGATCGCCTCCGCGCGACGCGAAACGTTCGAAAAGTGACGCCGTGAGGACGTGTGCCGGCACGCCCTCGTCGTTTGCGGCCGCAATCGTCCAGCGGCCTTCGCCCGAGTCGGACACGCGGCCGGAGAACGACTCGAGCGCAGGGTCGGTCGCGAGCGCCGCGGCGGTCAGGTCGAGGAGCCAGGACGTCACGACGCTGCCCCGCCGCCAGAGCTCGGTGATGTCGGCCAGGTTGAGGTCGTACTGGTAGTACTCGGGATTCCGAAGCGGAGCCGTCTCCGCGTCTTTCTCGTGCGTCGCCTTGCCGAGACCCGCGTTCTTCAGGATGTTCAGGCCCTCACCGTACGCGGCCATGAGCGCGTACTCGATGCCGTTGTGGACCATCTTGACGAAATGGCCCGCGCCCGCCGGGCCGCAGTGCAGATATCCGTGCTCGGCCGTGCCGCCGAGCTTCTCCCGTCCCGGCGTGCGCTCGATCGCGCCGGGTCCCGGCGCGAGGGTCGTAAAGACGGGCTCGAGCCGCTTCACGACCTCGGTCTCCCCGCCGATCATCAGGCAATAGCCGCGCTCGAGGCCCCAGATGCCGCCCGACGTGCCCATGTCGACGTAGTTGAGGCCCCGTTCCTTCAAGCGCTTCGCGCGCGCGATGTCGTCGTGGTAATGCGAGTTGCCGCCGTCGATGATCGTGTCGTCTTTCTCGAGCAGGGTCTCCAGCTCGGCGATCGACGCGTCCACGAAGGCGGCGGGGACCATGAGGCAGATGGCGCGCGGCCTCGCGAGCTTCTTCACGAACTCCGCGAGCGAGGAGGCTCCGGCGGCGCCGCCTTTGGCGAGCGCGTCCACGGCCGCGCGCGAGCGGTCGTAAACGACGCACGTGTGGCCGCCGCGCTGCAGGCGGCGCACCATATTCCCGCCCATGCGTCCGAGACCGATCATTCCGAGCTGCATCGAAGCCTCCCCGTGAGACGGCTCTTCTTATCTTAGCGGGGGAATTCGGAGCCGAGCGCGCGCGCCTCGATCGCGCCCAGCTCCCCGGCCACGCTCAGGACTTCGTTCACCGTGGCGTCCGCGTCCGCGAGCGTCGAGCGGGGATTGATGAAGCAAGGCCGGATCGCAAAACGGCCGTTCACGCGAGTGTGGGACGGAATCGCGCGGCCGCGTGCGCGAACCCGGAGGAGAACCTTTTCGTTCAGCGCGTCGAGCGCGGTCTCGTCGGAAACGCCCTTCGGCTTCACGCGGAAGCAGCAGATCGAGAGAATCGGCTCGGCGAGAAGCTCGAGTTGGGGGTGCTCGCGCACCCGTTCGGCGACGCGGCGCGCGCAGTCGTGGTGTCGCACCACGCGCGCGCGCATGCCGGAAGCGCCCATCTCCTTCAGCGCGGCCCACACGGTGAGGCCGCGCGCCGGCGCCGAGTGGTCGAGGGAAAAGTCGGGGTTCCCCTCGCCGCGTTCGTCGAAGGGCGAGCCGAGGTCGCCGGTCGAGGTCGGCGCCATCTCCACGTAGGCGGCCGGCTCGAGCGTGAGAGCGCGTGCGAGGAAGCCGCCGTCGCGCACGAAGCCGGCGCCGCACCCCACCGGAACCGCCATCCATTTGTGCGGGTCGACCGCGAAGGAGTCGATCTTGGAAAGGTCCCCGTAGAGCGCCGCGACGCGCGGGTCGAGGACGCCGAAGCCACCGTACGCGCCGTCCACGTGCAGCCAGACTCCGCGCGCGTGCGCGATCTCCCGCATCTCGTCCACCGGCTCCACGGCGCCGGTGTTCACGTCGCCGGCGGACGCGACGACGGCGACCGGCGTGCGGCCCGCTGCGAGGTCCTCGTCGAGGAGACGTTCGAGAGTCCGGAGGTCGGGCATCCGGTTCGCGTCGACCGGAATCATGCGAAGAGCGCGGCGGCCGAGCCCGAGAATGCCGCACGCGCGGTGAACGACGTGATGCACTTCGGTCGACGCATAAACGCGCGGCTCGACGAGGCGCTGGAGGCCGTCGAGGCTCGGGTCGAAGCCGCGACTCTCGCCCGCGTGCTGGCGCGCGGCCGCGAGCCCGAGCAGGTTTGCCGTGGCGCCGCCGCTCGTGAAAGAGCCTTCGAAGTGATCGGGCAATCCGACGAGGCGTTGGAGCCAGCGCAGCGCGAGGACCTCGAGGAAGTTGCCCGGCGTCGCCCACCAGCGCTGCGCCGCCGCGATCGCGCCCGCGAGCTGCGCGACGGCCGGGACCGTCGTCGGCATGTTCGTGACCCAGCCCGAGAAGCCCGGGGCGCCGATCCTGAGCCCGTTCGCGACGACATGAGAGCACAGCGCCTCGAGAACCGCCTCGCGCCCCGAGCCGGTCTCGGGCAGCGGCTCGTCGAGGGCCGCGCGCCAGAGGGTGCGCCGCGCCGCAGGATCGGCGCCCTCGAAGCGCGTGAAAGACTCGAGCGCGGGCAAAAGCCGCGCGAGCGACTCAGCGAGAGCGTCCGTCGCCGCGATGTCCGGGCGCATCAAGGCACCTCCACCGGGCGCTATTATGGAGGCGGATTAAATGGCTTCCTTCTCCCGGTTTCCAGGCCTGCCGCTCCTCAAGGCGTTCGACGGCGCCCTCAAGGAAGGTCTTCTCCTCGACGAATCGCTCGGCGGGATTCTGACCGCCGCGCTCCACTTCTTCGACGCGCCCGTCGTGGCCCTGCTTCCCGGCGCCGGCGTTCCGCCCATGACGCGGGCCGGCCGGTCCAGCGTCGCGGCGGCCGCCGAGACACGTCTCAACCAGCACCTCGGCGAGGTTCTCGCGCAGGGCCGCCCGAAGAAGGTCGCCGAGGGCGGACTCTCCTTCTACGGCGCGCCCGTGAAGGTGAAGGACCAGGTCCAGGCGGTCTTCGGCGTCGTGCTCGAGACGATGGCCGCCGGAGAGGCCGAGGCGGAGGAAGGCGTTCGTATCTTCGCGCGCACCGTCGGTCACGTCCTCGAGCGCGAGCGCACGCTCGGGACGCTGATGAAGAGGCGCGAGGAGGCCGTCGCCCTTTTCGAGCTCGCCTCAGGAGCCTTCCTCTCCCTGAATCCCGACGAGGTCATTCGGCTCACGGTGGCTTCGCTCTCGCGCGAGCTCGAGTTCGACCGCGTCACCGCGTATCGATTTCACGCCGAGACGAAGGAGGTCACCGAGATCCTCACGCAGGGCGGCTCGACGAGCGGCGAGCGGCCGTTGTCCGGCCGGCGCCCTCTCGACGCGGACGAGCTCCTGGGCCGCAGCCTCTCTGCGCACGGCCCCGCGTTCGAGGACGAGCCGGGCTCGAATCCCCCGCGCCGCCTCCGCATGTGCCTGCCGCTCCACGCCGGAGAGCTCGTGTTCGGCTTTCTCACGATGTCGCGCCGCGGAGGTTTCGCCCTCACGCCGCAGGAGCTGCGGCTCGCGCAGGAGCTGGCGAAGCTCGCGGCAGGCGCCCTGGACAAGGCGCGGCTCCTCGATGCCGAGCGCCGCCACAGCGAGCGTAATGCGTTCGTGGGCCGCCTCCACACGGCCCTGTCGGGCCTGACCGACGTCTCCGCGATCGCGTCGCGCACGGTCGACGAGCTCGGGCCCCAATTCGACTTCGACGTCTGCGCGCTCCGGCTCGTTCCGTCCGGCGAGCTGCCGGGGACGCAGGCCGCCTACGTTAAGGGGCGAGGAAACACCGCCGCCGTGGAGATTCCGAACGCCCTTCTCGGGCATCTCGCGACGGAAGGATCGCACCTCCTGCTCACCGACGTCGGATCGGATCCGCACGGCGCCTCGCTCCTGCCGACCGGGGCGGCCGTCACGCAGCTCTCGCCTCCGCTGGGCCTTCTCGCCGTGCCTCTCGCGTACCGCGGCGCTCCCGCGGGAGTTCTGTGCGCCGTGACGGGCGCGCGGCGCGAGGCCCTCTCGTCCGACGTGCTGCACTCGTTCGAGGCACTCGGCGTCGAGGTGTCGCTCGCGATCACGTCGGCCCGCCTCCTCCAGCAGGAGCGGGAGTCGTACCGTTTTCTCGACCGGCTGCGTGAAGTCGGTCGCTCGCTTTCGACGACGTTCGACGTCGACCGCATCAAACAGACGCTCTGCGAGCAATCCGTCGCGCTGCTGAAGGCGGACGCCGCGCAGTTCTGGGATGCGGACCCGGCTTCCAAGGCCGCGAAGATCTCGACGCGCTGGGGCGCCGACGTGGGCGACGAGGTCGGGCGCGCCGTCGCTTTCGAGCACACGGGGCACCCGATCGTCCGCACGTTTCTCGACAAGACACTGTGTATCGCCGGGCCCGGGGAGGGGTCCGCTTTCTTCCCCGGCAATCCGGAGGGTGCCGGCGCACCGCTCATCCGCGCGGCCGCCGTGCCTCTCACCTATCACGACGAGCTCATCGGCGTCCTTTCCGTCGGCGCGCGGCGCGGAAGCGACGACTGGCCGGTGGACCTCAAGGAGCGCCTCGATCTTCTCGCGGACGCGGCGGCGGTCGCGCTCCACAACGCCCGTCTCATGAAGCTCATCGAACAGCAGACAGAACGCGACAGCCAGTCGGGCCTCTACAACCGTTCGTCTCTCGCGAAGCGGCTCGAATCCGAGCTGAGGCGGGCCGAGCGCAACGGTCAGTCGATCGCCGTGGCGCATCTGCGCATGGACGGTCTGAGGGAGGCGATTCTCAAGCTGGGCGCCGGCTCGGGCGACTCCCTCCTGCCGAAGCTCGCCGCCAAGCTCGTGCGCTCGACGCGCGCGGTCAACTTCGTCGCGCGGGACGAGGACGACCGCTTCTACATCCTCATCTTCGAGGCGGGCAAGGTGCAGGCGCACCGCGCTCTGCACTCCGTCCAGAAGAACTTCCAGCAGGGAATGGACGAGCGCCTCGTCGCGGCGGGCATCCGTCTCGGTCTCAGCGCCGGGGTCGCGGTCTACCCCGACGACGCCTTCGACACGGCGACGCTCGTCCTCCGCGCGAACGAGGCCCTCGCGCAGGCGATCCGCACGGGACCGTCCTCCGTGGTCCTCTACCATGCTCCGGCCGAGACCGACTCGGCCGCGGCCGGCTGAAGCTCAGGCGAACGTCTCGACGGGAACGCCGGGCACGGCCGCCCGCGCCGCCGTGGCGATGTCCTCCAGCTCGGCCCTCGTCAACGGGGTCACGCCAGGCTCCATCGTCTCGCGCGCGACCGTGTAGACCTGAACGAGCGAGAAGCGTCCGCCGGCGTCCACGATCTTCGCAAGACGGCTCGCCCATGCCGCGATCTCGTCTCGAGGCGGCGGCTCGCCGCGAAGACGCAGGAACATCGCCTGAACGACGACCGGATGCCGCTTCGCAGCCTCGGTGAGATTCGCGAGGATCCTCTCGAAGGAGATCGCGCTCCGCGCGATCGTCTTGTAGAAACCTTCCGTGCCGGCATCGAGCTTGATCCAGAACGCGCCGCCCCGCGACTCGAAGAGGTCGTGTGCCTCGCGCATCTCGCCGCGCGCGAGGCCAGAGCCGTTCGTGATGAGGACGAACGGAACGTCCCGGAATCCGGCCGCGTCGCGCACGTCGAAGAGAGCCCGCACGAGCGGGAAGAAACCGCGAAACGTGGACGGCTCGCCGTCGCCCGCGAAGGCGATATCGCGCACCGGATCGGCCGTGGACGACCGGGGGACGCGGGACGCGAGCTCCTCCGCGAGCTCCAACGCCACGTCGTCGATCGCGATCGCGGGCCGCCCCGTTCCCTTCGCGATCTCCCGTCGGTCGATGACCTCGCAGTAGACGCAGTCGAAGTTGCACGTCTTCTGCGGGTCGAGGTTGACGCCGACCGAGATCCCGCGCGACCGGCGCGACCGCACGACGTAGACGTAGCGGCCCTTTCCGCGCGTGCGCGGGTGGAGCGTCGGGAGATGCGTCTCGGCCACGGGAGGATTCTCGCCCCCGCGGCCGCCGCCGTCCTCCGGTATTCTCCTCAAGGACGAGCCATGCCGATCACCACGGGCACCGTCCTCGGGCGCTACCGCCTCCTCGAGAAAGCGGGCGTCGGCGGAATGTCCGAAGTGTGGAAGGCCGAGGACCAGACCCTGAAGCGCACCGTGGCCGTGAAGGTCATCCTCGGGCCCGTCGCCTCCGAGTCCACGTTTCGCGAGCGTTTTCTGAGGGAAGCGCGTCTCGTCGCCGGCCTCGAGCATCCGAACGTGCTCCCGGTCTTCGACTACGGCAGCGCGACGATCGACGGCGAGGAGGTGTCGTACCTGGTCATGCCGCTCGTGGCGGGCGGCTCGCTCAAGGGCCGCGTCGCGGGACCCGTCCCGCCCGCTCTCGCGGTCACCTGGCTTTCGGCGATCGCATCGGCTCTCGACCACGCGCACGCCAAGGGAATTCTCCATCGCGACGTGAAACCCGGGAACGTCCTGATGGACTCGCAGGGCCGGCCGCTTCTCGCCGACTTCGGCCTCGCGCGAAGCGCCGAGGTTTCGTCGGGGCTCACGGCGACGGGGACGGTGCTCGGGACGCCGCTCTACATGGCGCCCGAGCAGGCGACCGGCGCGGCCCTCAGCGGCCGCGCGGATCAGTACGCGCTGGCCGTGATCGCGTTCGAGCTCCTGGCGGGACGCGTGCCGTTCTCGGCGCAATCGCCTCTCGCAGTCCTTCACCAGCACGTCACGGCGCCACCGCCTCCGCTCTCGTCGGTCCTGCCGGACACCCCTCCCGCGGTGGACGCGGTACTCGCACGCGGCCTCTCGAAAGAGCCCGCCGACCGGTTCGCGTCCTGCGGCGCCTTCGTCGCGGCGCTCGGAGCAGCGCTCGGCGTCACGCGCTCCGCGCCGACCGTGCCGCAGGCCGTGGACGTCCAGTCCCAGGTCCGGACGGTCGTTTCCGTTCCCGCCATCGACGCTGAAGCGCTCGCGGCGCCGGCTTCGGAGACCAAGAAGCCGGAAGACTCGCAGCCGGACGCGACGAGGGGCGCCAGGGTCATCCTCGCGGCGCTGCTTCTCCTGAGCGCGGGAGGGGGCATCTTTCTGCTCCTTCGCCCGACTTCGCCCAAGGGGCCTGCGGCCGAGCCCACGCCGACTGCCGCCGCGGCGCTCACGACCACCGCCCCGGCAATCGCATCGTCCGGCATTTCATCGAACGAGCAGCAGCCGGATTCGGCGACGGCGGAGGCTGCCCTCACGACCAGCGCTCCGGCGACCGGATCGTCCGAAGTTTCTTCGAAGGTGGATGAAGCCCCGCCTCCGGAAAAGGCAGCGGCCTCAGATGCGAAGAGGCCCCACCCACCCTTCGAAGATGAAAAGAACGCCTCCCGCCGCGCAGCCGGCGGCAGGTCGGGCGACGCGTCCGCTCTCTACCGTCCGAAGCAAAACTCTTTTCCTCCTCTTCTCTCCGGCGCCGCGTTCTCGGGCGATACGCAGCTTTCGGCCGCGTGGGAGGCGCTGGACACACGGGGGCGCAGCCGCCTCAGGCGGGAGGATTTCGTCTCCGCGATGGGTGCTGCGCGCGACGTGTTTTCCCGGCGGCCGACGGGCGAGGCGCGTTTTCTCGACGCCTATGCGCGCGCGGGCGTGGCGTACGCCGACGGCCGCACGGCAGAGGCCTGGCAGCTCCTTTATCGCGCTCTCCAGAACGCGGGCCCCGCGGCCGACACCCCCGTGATGCGTTTCGTCACCGACGAGGTGCACGCGATGGGTCCGAATCCGGGGCCGGACGTGGAATGGGTGATGGGGCTCGCGTTCGGCGATGCGCGCGGCGAGCTCCGGTCCGAGCTCGACAAGGCGCAGGAGCGGGCCCCGCGCTCGCCGCGCGTTCGAGAGGCGCGCGCTCTCGCCGAAGGTCGCTAGGAGGCATCGCATGCGCCACGCCGGACTTTTCGCCGTCCCGTTTCTCGCTCTCGGCCTCTGTGCCGCCGCTGAGGACGTCCCCGCCGCCGAAGAGCAGGCAAAAGCGGCCCTCGAGAAATCGCCGCGCCATGGCGAGTGGATCGACGTCAAGATGCCCTCGGGCGCAGCGCCGATCAAGACGTGGGTCGTCTACCCGGAGCGAAAGGAGAAGGCGGGCGTCGTCCTCGTCATCCACGAGATCTTCGGCCTCTCCGACTGGATTCGCGCCGTCGCGGACCAGCTCGCGATGGACGGCTTCATCGCCGTCGCCCCCGATCTCCTGTCCGGCAAGGGTCCGGGGGGCGGGGGAACGGAATCGGCGGCGAGCCGCGACGACGTCGTCAGGCTCATTCGGACTCTCACGCCCGAGGAGACGAACGCGCGCCTGAACGCGGTGCGCGCGTGGGCGATCAAGCTGCCTTCGGCGAACGCGAGGAGCGCGACGATCGGCTTCTGCTGGGGCGGCTCCGCGAGCTTCGCGTACGCGGCCGCACAGCCGCTCCTGAACGCCGCCGTCGTCTATTACGGCACCGCGCCCTCGGACGAGGCTCTCTCCGCGATCAGGGCGCCCGTCCTCGGAAATTACGGCGGCGACGACGCGCGTGTCACGGCCACCGTCGCCCCGACCGAAGCCGCGATGAAGAAGGCGGGCAAGGCGTACGAGCCGCACGTCTACGACGGCGCGGGCCACGGGTTTCTCCGCCAGCAGACCGGGAAGGAGGGCGCGAACCTCAAGGCGGCGCGCGCCGCGTGGCCCCGGACGATCTCGTTCCTGAAGGACGCGTTGAAGTAGGCGGTGGTTCAGTTCCGGAGCGTGTCGCCCGCCCGGTAACCCGAGCCGGAGACGGAGACCGCGGTCGAGAGGCGCGGGCCCTTCACGCTCGTGATCTTCACGCGCCCGACCCTCACCTCGTTGGCCCCGAGGACTTCTCCCGTGTCCGGGTCCTTGATCTGCTCGCCGACGCGGTAGACGCTGAACTCGTCGCCTTCCTTGACGCCCGCTTCCGAGCCGGCGTTCACGTACAGCGTGCCGCCGTCGGCCTTCGCGATCTTGCCCACGACGCCCGACGCGTCCGACGTCCCCCCCAGGCCGCCGGTCTCGAGCCGCTTCGCCGAAACGGAGGAGGCGAGCTTCTGGACGACGGGGCGCAGGATCTTGTCCAGCTTCTCACCATCGCGCGACCCCCCGCCCGCGCCCGCGACGTAGACGCTCTTGTCCGAGGACGTGTCCTTCGCCGTGTCGGCCCAGACGATCTCGCCCGTCGAGGTGTTGATCGCCCGCGCGTCGATCGCCGCGTCCATGCGCTGCGTGCGCATGCTGAACGACGGCAGCCCGCCGTACCCGGGAACGCTCGCTCCCGAGTTCGTCACTCCGAACTCCGTGATGGCGCCCACGATGAGGTACTCGACGCCCAGCAGCTTGCCCACCTTCACGGCGGTCTTTGGGTCGACGTCGCCCGAGAGCGAGAGGTTCTTCTCCTGCATCAGGGCCTGGAGCCGCTCGCGGTCGATCACGCGGAACGCGTCGCCCTTGACGAGCGCGGTGACCATCATGTCCTGCGCGGCCCGCCCCACGTGGTACCAGCTGTAGTAATGAGTGGACTTGTCCACGAACTCCAGAACGGCCACGCGGGGCTTCGCGCCTCCCGCGGCCCGCGCGGCGGGCGCGCCCGCGAGAAGGACTGCGAAAAGGACGAAAAGAAGACTACCGACACGGCGCATCATGAGTTCTCCTCCCTGAAGACGAAGGCATTCTAATTCCTTACACTCTCCTCGTGCAGGCAGAAGGCGAAGACGGCCTCGTCGCGATCCCCATCGAGGACGTCCTCGATCTCCACCCCTTCCGTCCGGGCGAGACGGCCTCGGTCGTCGCGGAATACGTCGCGGCGGCGGCCGCGAAGGGCTTTCGCGAGGTCCGCCTGATTCACGGGCGGGGAATCGGCGTCCAACGCGCGATCGTGAGAAGGACGCTCGAACGATCCTCTCTCGTCACGTCGTTCGAGGACGCGACGCCCGAGCGGGGCGGATGGGGTGCGACCGTGGTCCGGCTCGCGCCGGCCGGATAGATGAGCGAAGACGCCGGCCTCCTCGACCTCGTCATCGTGGGCGCCGGCCCGGCGGGCATCGCGCTCGGCGCCGAAGCCGTCGCTGCCGGCATCTCGCCCGCGCGGATTCTCATCCTCGAAAGGGGCGAGGCCCACTCGTACTCGATCCGGAAGTACTACCCCGAGTCGAAGCTCGTCACGGCGAACTACAAGGGTCTCCCGGCGGTCTGCACCGGAGTTCTCTGCCTGACGGACGCGAGCAAGGGGGAAACGCTCACGTATCTGGACCGCGCGATCGAGGACAACGGCCTCGTCGTGCGGTACCGCGAAGCGGTCGGCGCGATCCGCCCCCGTGACGGTTTCTTCCTCGTGGAGACCTCGGCGGCGGCGTATCGCTCGAAGACGTGCGTGATCGCGATCGGCATCCTCGGCCGCCCGCAGAAACCCGCCTGGCCGATCCCGTCTTCCCTCAAGGCACATATCACCTACGACATCACGTCCGTGTCGCTCAAGAACCTCGACGTGCTCGTCGTGGGAGGCGGAGACTCCGCCTCCGAATACGCGCAATACCTCGTCCAGGAGGGCTGCCGCGTCGTCCTGTCGTACCGCGGCTCATCCTTCCACCGGATGAACGACATCAATCGCACCTCGCTCGCGGCCCTCGAGGAGCAGGGCCGCGTGCTCGTCCTCACCGGCACGAACGTCGGCCGCGTCGAGAGCGACGGAGGCCGGCCCCGCGTCCACTTCACCGAGGACCGGCCGAAACCCGAGACGTTCGACCATGTCGTTCTCGCGCTCGGCGGCACGACGCCGGAGAACTTCCTCAAGACGATCGGCATCGACTTCGACGGCCAGACGCCCGTTCTCACCGACGGCTACGAAACCTCGATTCCCGGCCTCTTTCTCGTCGGCGATCTCACCGCGGGAAAGACCGGCGGCTCGATCATCTCGGCTTTCAATTCCGCGAACGACGCGATGCGCGCTCTGTGCGAAGGGCATCTCGACTGTCCGATCCCGCCGCGTCCGCGCGCCTGAGCCGCGTTACTGCGCAGGATTTCCGCTAGACTCCGCCGGTGAAAAATCTGACATCCCCGGCGAAAAAAGAGCGCACGACCGTCATTCGAGGCTCCGGCTTCTACGTGCCCCCTCAGGTCGTCACGAACGAGATGATGGGCCGGATCATGGACACGAACGACGAATGGGTCGTGCCGCGCACCGGCATCAGGGAGCGCCGCTTCGTCGAGCCGGGCATCGGCTCGGCCGAGCTCGGCGCGAAAGCTTCGGAGGCTGCCCTCCAAGACGCCGGCCTCGAAGCCTCCGACATCGACCTCGTCATCTTCGCCACGATGACGCCCGACCACTACTTTCCCGGCAACGGAGGCCTCCTCGCGCGGCGGCTCGGCATGAAGACGACGCACGCGCTCGACATCCGGATGCAGTGCACGGGTTTTCTCTCGGGACTGCAGACCGCCGACGCGTTCATCCGCTCGGGCATGTACGACCGCATCCTCCTCGTGGGCGCCGAGGTGCACAGCGGCCTCATGCCGTGGCCCGAGGACGTTTGGGGCGTCATGCTCGGGAAATCCCCGGGGCCTTGCGACCCTTTCTGGTTCGAGCGTGCGACCGGGATGCGCGATCGCGCCGTGCTCTTCGGCGACGGCGCGGGCGCGATGGTCCTCGAAGCGAACACGAAAGGCGACGGGCGCGGATTCCTCGGCTTCGCGATGTACACGGACGGCGAGCACTGGGACAAGCTCTACGTGCCGGGCGGGGGTTGCAAGTCGCGCCCCTACTTCACGCCGGAGATGTTCGAGAACCTCGGCACGATCCCGATCGTGGAGGGGCGCCAGGTGTTCCGCCTCGCGGCGCACCTCATGCCCGAGGCCGTCCAGGAGGTCCTCGCCGGCAACGGGAGAGCGCTCGCGGACCTCGACCTCCTGCTGATGCACCAGGCGAACCTGCGCATCTGCGAAGCGGCGCAGAAAGTACTCGGCCTGCCGGACGACAAGGTGTTCAACAACATCGAGAAGTACGGGAACACGACGGCCGGAACTCTCCCGATCGCGTTCCACGAGGCGAAGCTCGCGGGCAAGGTGAAGCGCGGCTCCCTCGTCGCCTTCACCGCGCTCGGCGCGGGCCTTCACTGGGGCGCGGGGCTGGTGGTCGCCTAGAGCTCTCAGTACTTCGCCGGCGCGTGCTTCGCGACTTTTAGGTCCATCGCCTGGACTCTGGGGTGCCGGAGGCTCTCCTCGTTGAGCGGATCATTGAAGAGCCTGTATCGCGATCGGATGTGTTTGACGATGCGCGATTCGTCGTTCTCGACCTGATCGGCGATCTGCTCCGCGGCGTACTGCTCGAAGGGCTTCTCCGGAATGTACTGATACCAGTACGCACTGGTCTTGCCTTTTTCTTCCAGCTTGAAGCTCTCATACGCGTTGATCATGTACATCTTCTTATCGCTGTCGTGCTGGGACTGCCAGGCGTGGGTCAGTTCGTGGATCAACAGAAGCTCAGCCGTGCTGCTCAGGAAGAGCGTGTTCTGGCCCGGGAGCGGCCCGACGAGACAGGCCCCCTTCGCGCCGGACGGACTTCGGTAGAGCACCCGGATCGCGTCCAGATCGAGGCTGTCGCCGAAGACGCGCCGGGCGGAATTCCTCTGACCGGTATCGAGCGGCGCGGGCAGGTACTTGCCTCCTCCGAAAAAACTGTTCGAGGTTTGTCCGGGAGGGAGCTGCATCGTGGGGACGACCCCGCGCGGGCACTTCGGCTCATCCTCGGGCGGGGGCGGCGTCGCGGGCTCGTCGTATTTCTCGAGCTCGATCCACGTCTTGCGGCCGGGCTCGATGACGCGGTCCGGCCACTTGAACCCGCAGCCGATCTTCTGGAACCGCTCGATCGCTGCGGTGGTCTTCTGCCAGCAGAGACCGTCGACCTTCAACGGGGGCGTGGGCCCGCCCTTGTCGTACGGGACCCTGTTCAAGAGCGTCTGGACGGTCTCGACGTCGGCCTTCAAGTTCTTGCCGTTGGCTCCCACGGAGCCCGAGATGTTTGCCATGGCCTTCTCCCGGGACGACGCTGAGCCGGGCCTCGCCCCTTACGTGTTCTTCTTTCCGACCTTCGAAGCCACCCGCTTCATCAGGCGCGCGACCTCGACGGGCGCGCGGCGATGCGTGCCCGCGCCGATGAGATCCACGCCGTCGTGCGCCTCGACCGCGAACGTCACGTCGCGCTCGCCGACAGCGGTGACGACCGCTTTCGACGTGACTGTCGCGCCGACCGGTGTCGCCGCGAGATGGGTGACGTTCACCTCGACGCCCACCGAGACCCAGCCCTCCGGCAGATATGGCTGGATCGCGTCGGCGGCCGCCGTCTCCATGTGGAGGATGAGCATCAGGGTGCCGTAGACCTCCGGCATCCCCGGCACGAAGTGCGCGACCGTCTGTTCTTTCGTGACGACGTCACGCCGCACGAAGGTCGTACCGACTGGAATCGCAAACGTCATCTCAATCCTCCTCGCCCGATTCTAGGCGCGGGCGAAGCCCGGCCTCTGCGGGCGCTCGGTCACGCGGGCTGGAGGGCCACCGAGGACCCCACCCACGTGAAGTCCTTGTTGAAATCCACGCCCAACATCCTGCCGCGCGACAGCCGGCACAGGTTGAGCCCGAGCGTGGGCACCTGGTCTTCGTCGGGGCGGAAGAACATCATCCTCACCTCGACCTTCACGCCGCCGCCGTCCACGGCGAGGAGGCACGGGTCGTACGCGATCTTTTCCTGCAGGCACCACGAGGCGCGCTCGTGCTCGGGAATGCGCGCGAGATCCTCGGGCTTGGGATCCACGTTCACGCCGCCTCCCGCGAAGGAGAAGAGCGGTTTCAGCACGTACCGCTCCGTGAGGTCCTTCGGGATCGCGCCGAGCTCCGAGAGGTACGTGGATTTCGGCACCGTCTCGTGCGCCAGGAGCGGGAGCGAGTACTTCGACCACGTCCAGTACCAGTTCGGATGGGGGACCCACCTCACGTCGAGGTCGTCCCGAAAGTCGAAGGGCAGCTCGAGGTCCTTCTTGATGAGCTCGTCGAAGACGACGCGGTTGTAGATCCGCTTCAGAGGGACGCGGCGCCCGTCCCTGGAGCGGAAGAGCCGCCTGCCCTCCTTCACGAGGCTTCGCGGGTCCACGGCGTCGACCCCGAGGAGGCTTTTCGTCGCGGAGAAGTCGATCGCCGTCTTCTGCTCCGGAGGGTCGAGGTCGAGGAGGACGACCTCCTCGGGGTCCGCGTCGCCGACGATCGTGCGCGAGAGCAGCGCGACGAACCCCTCCCGCGTGAGGCCGGAAAAGTACGGGACCCACGTCGCCTTCGGGAGGCCGTCTACGAGACCGAGAGCCTCGTTCCACGCGTCCGACTGCAGCACCTCGAACGCCGACAGCGACGGGAAGCCCTGCAGCTCGATGAGACGAGGGACGAGGCGCCCGTCCGCTCCCTTCACGATCGCGAAGTCCACCTGCGCGAGCGAGGGCAGCGGATCCATCCCGGGCGCCGCCCAGCGGACCGGGATCGCCTCTTTCATGCGAAGAAGCGCTTCCGGCCTCGAAAGCTGCGCGACGATCGCGTGCGCGCCGGCTTGGAGCGCGGCCGAGAGCTCGGCCGTCAGGAAAACCGGCGTCTCCGCGAGGCGGAACCCGGGCTCCGAGCCGGCACGTCGCGCGAGATCCCGCGCGTAAGCCGAGGCGAGCGCGGGCGTGAATGCCGCGTTGAACGCCGCGCGAAACCCCGGATGCATGGGCGCGGAGTTTAGACCTTCTTTTCCTTCCACTTTCCGCGCCGGAAGAGGGCCGCGCCGAGGACCGCGAGCGTCGAGAACGCGACTGCGATCGCGAGGAACGCGCCGCGCGGGCCGAAGCCGGCCCGTACCGCGAGAAGGTACGCGCGCGGGATCTCCCAGAGCCAGAAGACGAACGTTCGAGCCGAGCCGTCAGCGGGCGTCGAGCGCCCTCATTCGGCGAAACTCCTTTTCCTCGTACTGTCGCCGCACTCTCCCGAGGAGACTCGCGGGCAGGACGGTGCAGAGGGCTCCGAGGAGGAGGAGAGTCGAGAGCAGCTCCGGCGGCTGCGCGCGCCACCAACCGGCTGCGGCGGCGAGCAGTGCGACGGCGCCGAAACCGAACATCACTTTGAGGAGCGTCAGGACGAGCGCGCGAGCCTGGCCCCGCGACGCGAGAATGCCCACGAGCGCCCCGAGGAGGCCGAGAACCGACCCCCCGATTCCTCCGAAGAGCGAGATCTGACGGGGCGTGAGCCAGGAACCGGCCTTGAGAAAGAAGTCGTCGCCGGAACCCAGCTCGACGAGGTTCAGCTCTCCCAGCATCACGGTCCCCCGGCCGGGAAGGGCGACGTTCACGGCGAGCTTCTCCGGCGACATTCCAGGCTCTGCCGTGAACGGCAGGATGAACGGGCGGAAGCGGAAGGTACCGCTGAGGCTCGCCATGGGTCCTGTCTGCGCCAGCGTCCGCGAGAAGTACCGTCCCCCGCCCGCGAAGAAGCTCCACATCTCGAGATACGCCTGGCCCTCGATTCCCTCGCCGCGCACCTCTCCGCGGAGCAGGTAGCGTGGAGCGTTCACGCCCGGTTCGTCGATCGCAAAGAGCGGAATCGTGCGCGAAGCGCCATCCGGGTTCGTCACGCGGAGCGACTCGAACGCCGAGTCGCCGCCTGCGGGCACGACCTCGCCGCTCGCGATCCGCCCCTCGGCCTTCAGGGCGGACCAGGAGATCTTCCGGACGACCTTCTCGGCACTCAGGGGCGCCGCGACAAGCGTGGAGATGAAACTAGCGAGCGCGATGGCCCTTTTCACGGCGTCCCTCCATTTCCTTCCGGTGCTCCTTCAGGAGCAGTTTCAGCGTGTCGAGCTCGATCTTTCCCTCGGCAAAAGCGGCTCTCAGGACGCGCTCGAAGTCGCTCTGGATCTCCTGGTCGTCGAGGATCTTGACCTTCTCGATGAGGCGGTCGAGCCTGAGGCGCACGGTCGGATACGTGATGTCGTACGCCCCGGCCAGCTCCTTGAGCGAGCCCGACGCGAGCAGGAAGCGCTTCACGAAGGCCAGGTCCTCGTCGCTGAGGTGGTCCATCCACATTCTTAAACCTGGTTTTGAATATAGGTTTAATTAAATGAAAGTCAACATGAATTTAATTAAAGTCGCACGCGTGAGCCCGCGCTACGATCCCGCGCATGAAGAGGACCCGGGCATGCGCCGCGATCCTCCGCCGATGAGCGGGGAGCGCGCCCGTACCGGGGCCGAGTGGCTGCTTCGCGCGTACGAGGAGTACACGCGTGCGTTCGGCGAGATCACGCGCCGGGCCCCTGCGCGCTTCTCGGAAGGCGACTGGCACGGGACGCGGGCCGACGCGCTCGAGCGCCTCGAGCTCTATCGCCACAGGCTCGACCCTGCGATCCGGGACCTCAAGTCGCTCTTCGGCGAGGGCGTCTCGGACGTCACGCTGTGGACGGCGATGAAGGGGCTCTTCGCGCACCTCGCCGCGGGCCGGCAGGATGTCGAGCTTGCCGAGACCTTCTTCAACTCCGCCTCCCGGCGCATCTTCCACACAGTGGGCGTGGATTCCCGCGCCGAGTTCGTCTCGTCCGATCCGCCTTCGCTCCCGCTCGACGCGGCCGCCGCATTCCTGGTTTCGTACGACGGAAGCGCCGGGGCGCGGGCGATCCTCGAGAGGGCGCTCTCGGCGGTTCCGTTCGCCGCGGGTTGGGAAGATCTCGCGCGCGACGCGGCGCTCGGCGCGGCGAAGCTCGACGCGGCGCTCACGCAGGCCTGGGGGGCGCCCGCCTTCGATTCCCTCGAGATGCTCCGGCCCGTCTTCTTCCGGAGCAAGGGGGCCTACCTCATCGGGCGCATTCGCTGCGGAGAATGGACGCGTCCGCTCGTCCTCGCCCTCCTGAACCGCGACGGGCGCGTCACGGTGGACGCCGTCCTCGCCGACGAAGACGAGGCCTCGATCGTGTTCAGCTTCACGCGGTCGTACTTCCACGTGGAGTGCCCGCGGCCGGCGGCGCTCGTCGCCTTCCTCAAGGCCCTGATGCCGAGGAAGCCCGTCGGCGAGCTCTACACGGCGCTCGGGTTCAACAAGCACGGCAAGACCGAGCTCTACCGCGATCTCCTCCGCCACCTCGCCTCGTCGGACGACCGTTTCGTCGAGGCGCCCGGCGCGGCGGGCATGGTCATGCTCGTCTTCACGCTTCCTTCCTACGACGTCGTCTTCAAGGTCATCCGCGACTCCTTCGCCCCGCCGAAGACGACGGGGCGGCAGGACGTCCTCGACAAGTACCGGCTCGTCTTCAACCACACACGAGCCGGGCGCCTCGCGGACGTCCAGGAGTTCGAGCACCTGTCGTTCCCCGTCTCGCGCTTCGATTCACGGCTGCTCGAGCGGCTCCTCGCCGGAGCCGCAGAAACGGTCGAGAGGCGCGGCTCCGAGGTCGTCCTCCATCACCTCTTCACCGAGAGGAGGCTCACGCCGCTCGACATCTTCCTTCGCGACGCGTCGCCCGAAACGGCCCGCACCGCCGCGGTCGACTTCGGGGAGGCCATCCGCGACCTCGCGAAGTCCAACATCTTCCCCGGCGACCTGCTCCCAAAGAACTTCGGACTGACGCGCCACGGCCGCGTCGTCTTTTACGACTATGACGAGATCTGTTTCCTCACCGACGTGAACTTCCGGGAGCTGCCGCCCGACCTGGAGGAGGTCAGCTGGATCGGGGAACAGCCATCGTTCTGGGTGGGCCCGGGCGACGTCTTCCCCGAGGAGTTTCTGACGTTCATGGGCCTGCGCGGCGCCGCCCACGAGGCCTTCCTCGAGCGCCACTCCGACCTCCTCGGCGTGCGCTTCTGGCTCGACATCCAGCGCCGCGAGCGCGCGGGCGAGATCGTGGACGTTTTCCCCTACCCGCCGGAGCGCCGCATCCAGGCGTGCGGCCCCGACGAACAGCGGCCATGAAGGACCGGGCCCGGAGACATCCGCTCCTCCTTTTCCTGCTCCTCAGCACCGCAGGCGTCGCGCTTTTCTTCTCGCCCGCGATCCTGATTCGGGGGATCGTCGTGCCGGCCGAGCTCCTCCAGCGTTTCTATCCCTGGGGAGCCTATTTCCGGAATCACGTCGACCATAACGCGGAGCTGCCCGACGTGATCCTGCAGTTCTATCCGTGGTTCGCGAGGTGGGGTGAGGAGCTTCGCGCGGGTCACTGGCCGCTCTGGAACGCCGATTCGGGCCTCGGCCTGCCGTTCGCCGCGAACCCCGTGACCGCGTCCTATTCCCCGCTGACTTTCCTCGCCCTGCTCGGGCCCTGGGCCTGGACGCTCGTCCTCGCGAGCCGCCTCGTCGTCGCCGGAGCCACGGCCTTTCTCTGGCTGCGCTCTCTCGGCCGCTCCCGCGCCGCCTCGACTCTCGGCGGGCTCGCTTTCGCGTACTCGCTTCCCTTCGTGACGTGGCTCGCATGGCCGCACGCGAACGTCAACATGCTCCTGCCGCTCTTCCTTCTCTTCGCCGTACGGCTCGCGCGAGCCCCCGGCCCCGGGCCCGCATGCGGACTGGGTCTCACTCTGTTCGCGATGCACATCGGGGGTCATCCGGAGTCGGCGTTCCTCGACCTTCTCGCCGCCCTCCTCGTATGGGCGTTCTCGTTGCGCAAGGCGTCGCCGGAAAGCGTCGGGCGATCAGGCGCCTTCCTCGCCCTCGGAGGAGTCCTCGGGACGCTCGCCGCCGCGATCCAGCTCGTGCCCTTCCTCGAGTACCTCGCGAGGAGCCGTGTCCTCCTCGAGCAGGGCCACGGGTCGCAATCCCTGCCGAAGTCGTGGCTCGTGACCTGGATCGTCCCGCTCTTCTTCGGCCGCCCGATGGACGGCACGAAATGGCCCGATCACGCCGGGTTTCTCGACTCGGCGGCCTTCGCCGGCACTTCGATGCTGTGCCTCGCGGGGATCGCGTTCCTCACGGTGCGCCTCCGGAAGACCCTGCCGATTCTCGCTTTCGGCGCTCTCGCGGTGTCCCTGGCCTACGGTCTTCCGCCCCTCTCGCTTCTCGGGGCGCTGCCGCCGCTCGACCGGACGGCCACGCACCGGTCCCTCCACATCGCGGCGCTCGCCGTAGCCACGCTGGGGGCATTCGGCTGGGATCGCCTCCTCGCTCTCGTGAGGGCCCGGAGGCGCCGCGCGGTCCTTCGCCTCTTCGCGGTGCCGGCTCTCCTCGCGGCCGCGGCCGTCGCCGGCGTCCTGACTCTCGGGCGCGCCGCGCCGGATCGACTCGTCCACGCGACCGCCGTGCCGGAGACGCAGCTCGCTCTTCTCTTCCTCTTCGGTCCGCTTCTACTCGCTCTCGTTCCGTTTCGCGCCGGAGCCTTCCGGACAGCCGCGGTGCTCGCGCTGCTGACGTTCGATCTCTGGCACGTCGCCTTCGGTTACCACGGCGCCGTGGACCGCCGCCTTTCGTTCTTCCCGACGCAGCTCACCGACTTCTTGCGAAGAGACGCCGGGCATCCGAGGGTCGTGCCACTCGGCCGGCTCATGCCCCCGAACCTGAATCTCCCCTACGACATCTCGAGCGTCACGTCGTACGACGCGGTCGACTCGCTCGAGCAGGCGGTGTTCCTCCGCAAGCTCGGCGGCTACGACGCCAAGCATTTCTTCAGTCCCGTCGATCCGCGGAGGCTCGCGAATCCGCGGGTCGCCGAGCTCGCGGCTCTCAAGTACTGGCTGGACGACCCTGAGAACCCGCGGCTCGACACCCCGGAGTTCGAAAGGCGGACGGGCTTCCGGTTCTCGCTCGTCTACGACGAGCCCGACGGCCGGGCTTACGAGCTGGCGGACGTGCTGCCGCGCGCACGGTACACGGATCGCGCCACCGCCGACCCGGGCCTCCGGACCTTCGACCGGCTCCTCGAGAACCGGGACGAGAGGGCGAGCCGGGAGCTCTTCGTGGACGCGGCGAATCCGCCGGCGGGGCACGATGGGCCCGGGAAAGTCGCGCTTCTCTCGCGCGTCTCCGGTACGGTCGAGGCGCGGGTCGAAAGCGAGGGCGGGGGCTGGCTCGTTCTCGCCGAGGCTTTCGACCCAGGCTGGACCGCGGACGTCAACGGCCGTGCGGCGCGGGTTTACCGCGCCAACGGCCCGTTCATGGCCGTTCCGACTCCCGCCGGATCGTCGACCGTCCGCGTGAGGTATCGCCCCCGTTCCTTTCTCCTCGGGGCGGCTCTTTCGGCGCTCGGCCTCGTCTCCCTCGCGTGCCTCGGCCGGTTCGGCCGGCCCGGGCGCCGCGCGGCGCGCCGGGCCGCCGACTGATTCAATCGATGACGTGGATGTTGCGCTTCGCGCACATCTCCTTCAGGACCTTCGGCCACACGGTCACACTGACCTCACCCAGGTGCGCCTTTCGGAGGAGGAGCATCAGGACCCGCGACTGGCCGATGCCGCCGCCGATCGAGAGCGGGAGCGTGCCGTTCACGATCCCCTGGTGATACGGGAACTTCAGGAAGTGGAGCTGGTGCGTGAGCTCGAGCTGCTTCGTCAGCGTGTCGGCGTTCACACGGATGCCCATGGACGAGAGCTCGTGCCGCCGCTTCGTGATCGGGTTCCACACGAGGATGTCGCCGTTGAGGCCGTGCATGACCCGGCCGTCCTTCGTGTGCGTCTCAGTGACCCAGTCGTCGTAGTCCGCGGCGCGCATCTCGTGCGGATAGCCGTCCTTCAGCGTCCAGCCGATGCCGTAGATGAAAACGGCGGGGTGCTCCTTGAGGATCGCGGTCTCGCGCGCCTTGCGCGGCAGGTCCGGGAACCGGTCGAGGATCTCCTCGGCGTGCAGGAAGACGAGCTTTTCGGGCAGGCGCGGGAGCTTTCTCTTCTTCAGGTCCGGAAAGCTGTCGAGCGCGAGGTCCTCGGCGCCCACGATCACCCTCCAGATTCCCTCGACGGTCTTCGTGAGGAAGTCGAGATTGCGCTCGGCCGGCGTGATGACCTTCTCCCAGTCCCACTGGTCGACGTAGGCGCTGTGGTCGTGGTCGAGGAAGTAGTCCTTGCGGACCGCGCGCATGTCGGTGACGAGCCCTTCGCCGGGCTTCATCCCGAATTGCTTCAGCGCGATCCTCTTCCATTTCGTCGCGGCCTGGACGACCTGCGCCTCAATCGGGTGCTTGTCGTTGTCGTTCCCGATGTGGAGCGTCACGGGGCCGCGGGAGCCGTCGCGGTCCAGGTAATCGTTTACGCCGCTCTCGGCGTCGACGATGAGAGGAACCTCCACCCGCATGAGGTTCAGCTCGCGGCAAAGGCCGTCTTCGATGTACCTCTTTACGGCCGTGATCGCGACCTGCGTCTTCTTCGGGTCGAGAAGCGGCGTGTAATCGGTCGGGAGGAGTTTTTCCAGCTCCTCGTAGTTTCCGATGCCCGGACCGGCGAGGTCGGCCTTCTTGTCGAGAACTTCCGTCTTGTGCTTCGCCATGGAGAGGTTCCTTTCTATGGGCCTTTGGGAGAGATGAAGGCCCAGGAAAAACATGGTTCCGACGGACCCCGCCGGAGACCGGTGCAGATGCATCAGGGACCGGTCGTTTGGCCGAAGTTCGACCTATGATTCGCGCCCACGAAGGAGGTCAGCCATCATGTCCAGCGCCAAGCCCACGGTGCCCGCTGCGGGAGCGAAGATCACGATCTCGGGCGGGAAGCTCCAGGTCCCCGACCGGCCCATCGTCCCTTTCATCGAAGGTGATGGCGTCGGCCCCGACATCTGGCGCGCCGCCGTACGCGTCCTCGACGCCGCCGTCGCGAAGGCGTACGGGGCCAAGAGGCAGATCCAGTGGATGGAGGTCTACGCGGGGCAGAAGGCGTACGACCAGATGAAGACGTGGCTGCCGGACGAGACGATCGACGCGTTCCGCGAGTACCTCGTCGGCATCAAGGGCCCGCTCACGACGCCCATCGGCGGCGGCATCCGCTCGCTGAACGTCGCGCTGCGCCAGGTCCTCGACCTCTACGTCTGCCTGCGACCCGTGCGCTGGTTCCGGGGCGTACCCTCTCCCGTCAAGCACCCCGAGAAGGTGGACATGGTCATCTTCCGGGAGAACACCGAGGACATTTACGCGGGCATCGAATTCGCCGCCGGAACCGACGAGGGCCGGAAGGTCGCCGCGTTCCTGAAGGACAACTTTCCGGCGCAGTACAAGAAGCTCCGCTTCCCCGAGACGACGAGCTTCGGCCTGAAGCCCATCTCGAAGGGCGGCAGCGAGCGTCTCATTCGCTCCGCGATCCAGTACGCGATCGCAAACAAGAGAAAGAGCGTCACGTTCGTCCACAAGGGAAACATCATGAAGTTCACGGAAGGCGCCTTCCGGAACTACGGCTACGCCCTCGCCGAGAGCGAGTTCAAAGCCCAAACGTACTCCTGGGATCAGTGGGAGCGGACGAAGAGGGAGAAGGGCGAGGCCGGAGCGAACGCCGAGCAGAAGGAGGCGCTCCAAGGCGGGAAGATCCTCGTCAAGGACGCGATCACCGACATCACGCTCCAGCAGGTGCTCACGCGTCCGGACGAGTTCGACGTCATCGCGACGATGAATCTCAACGGCGACTATCTTTCGGACGCCCTCGCCGCGCAGGTCGGGGGCATCGGGATCGCGCCGGGCGGCAACATCAACTACACGACCGGCCATGCCATCTTCGAGGCGACGCACGGCACGGCGCCGAAGTACACGAATCTCGACAAGGTCAACCCGGGCTCCGTCGTCCTCTCGGGCGAGATGATGCTGCGGTACATGGGCTGGAACGAAGCCGCCGACCTCGTCCTGAAAGGCATGGACGGGGCGATCGCGGCCCGGACGGTCACGTACGACTTCGCGCGCCAGATGGACGGCGCCACCGAGGTGTCGTGCAGCGCCTTCGGGGATGCGATCATCAAGCACATGGGGGGGTGACGATGAAGGCTTTCGTTCTGGGCGGAACCGGCACCGTCGGGTCTCAGGTCGTGCAGGAGCTCCTGCGCCGTGGCGCGGAGGTCTCCGTTCTCACGCGTGACCCGAAAAAGAGTCTTCCGAAAGGCGTGAGGCGGGTCGTCGGCGACCTCCTCGACCCCGGCACGGTGCGGTCTAGTTTCGCCGGCATGGACGGTGTCTTCCTGCTCACGGCCCTGAGCGCGGGCGAGTGCCACGAAGGCCTCATGGCCGTAAACGGCTGCCGGCTGGGCGGCGTGAAGAAGATCGTGTTCCTTTCCGTCCACCGCGTGGACGAGGCACCCCATCTCCCGCACTTCGGGTCGAAGCTCCCGATCGAAACGGCGATCAAGGCCTCGGGGATCCGCTTCACGATCCTCCGGCCGAACAATTTCTACCAGAACGACAATTGGTACAAGGACGCCATGCTCTCCTACGGCCTCTATCCGCAGCCGTTCGGCGACGTGGGCCTCTCGCGCGTGGACGTCCGCGACATCGCCGAGGTCGCCGCGCTCGCGCTCGCGACAGACGCGGCGGAGAACGAGACGGTCAACGTAGTCGGCCCGGAGCTCCTGACCGCGACGGGCACGGCCGCGACGTGGGGCGGCGTCCTCGGCCGCAAGATCGCCTACGGGGGAAACGACCTCGACGCCTGGGAGAAGGCGTCGCTCGCGTTCCTTCCCCCGTTCGCGGTCTTCGACTTCCGGCTCATGTACGCGTTCTTCCAGGAGAAGGGCCTCAAGGCGACTCCCGAGGACGTCGCGCGCCTCACGGCGCTCCTCGGGCACGCTCCGCGGCGCTTCGACGCGTTCGCCGCGGAGACCGCCCGCGCCTGGAGCGCCTGAGCTTCACGGTGGGATCGCGCCCATGAAGAAAGGCGAGCGGCTCCTCGTCGGCGTCGTCATGGGCTCGACCTCCGACTGGGAGACGATGAAGCACGCCGACGAGCTGCTGACGCGGTTCGGCGTCGCGCACGAGTGCCGCGTCATGTCGGCCCACCGGAGCCCGAAGCTCACCACCGAGTGGGCCGCGAGCGCCGAGAAGCGCGGCCTCGCCGTGATCATCGCCGCCGCCGGCGGTGCCGCGCACCTCGCGGGAGTCCTCGCCTCGCACACGGTTCTGCCCGTGCTCGGGGTTCCGATGGAAAGCGTTTCCCTGAAAGGCCTCGACTCGCTCCTTTCGACGGTCCAGATGCCCGCCGGCGTCCCCGTGGGAACACTCGGCATCGGAAAGCCCGGGGCCGTGAACGCAGCTCTCCTTGCCGTCGCCATCCTCGCGGTCGAAGATCCGAAGCTACGCGCGAAGCTGCGGAAGTTCCGCGCCGGTCAGGAGAAGGCCGTCCGCTCGCAAACCCTGCCTTGAGCTCGGCGGGGACCGCCCTGGCGGCACGCGCGGCTTTTGCGCCGTAAGATTTCCGTGGGAGGCCGTCATGCGCCGAGTCACGTTGCAGGCACTCACCCTCGGGCTCGCCATCCTCTCCGCTTTCCTCGCGGCCGCCTCCGGGATTCCGGAATCGCTAAAGCCGGGAGAGGCCCTGAACTACCGGAAGGCCGGCGCCGCGCTCGCGACCGCCGGTAAACCCTCGGTCGAGACGCTCGCGAAGCTGAAGGAGCTGGGCTTTCGCACGGCGATCGATCTGAGGCAGCCGGCCGAAGGCGTCGCAGCGGCCCGCAAGGCGGTCGAAGAGCAGGGCCTGACGTTCGTGTCGGTTCCGGTCTCGCCCGAGACCTTCCGCGCGGACGACGCGAAGAAGGTCGCCGCGATCCTCGGTGACACAAAGGCCGCCCCGGTCCTTCTCTACTGCTCGAGCTCGAACCGTGTGGGCGCCGTGATCGCGGTCGTCGAGGCCTTCAGGGGAAAGCCGCACGACGAGGCGCTCGCAGAGGGCAGGAAGGCTGGCCTCAAAAGCGCTCCTATGATCGAAGCCGTGGAGCGTGTCCTCGCGGGGAAGTGAGGCGCGGCCAAGGCCCCGGAGGCGAGATTACGGAGTCTTTGAGAGCGCGTCGACGACGCGCTCGAGCTTCATGCCCCGGCTCCCCTTGACGAGAAGAACGTCTCCCGCTGCGAGGTGGGGTTTCAACCACGTGAGTAGCGGATCGATTTCGGTGAAGTGGGCCGAGGAAGAAGAGGAAGACGAAGAGGAGAATTCCTTGAACGAGTGAAGAGACCGGGGACCGAAAAAAGCCGCCAGCTCGACCGATTCGCGCGCTTTTCTCCCGAGCACCCGGTGAGCTTCCTCCTCGAAGGCCCCGAGCTCCAGCATGTCGCCGAGGACCGCGATCGCACGGCCCGAACTGCTCTCCTTCAGCCCCGCGAGCGTCGCGAGGGCGGCCTCCATCGATGCGGGCGAGGCGTTGTAGCAGTCGTCGAGGATCGTGATCCCCCCCGCGCCGGCCACGAGCCGCGATCGATGCGCATACGGCCGGGCCGAAGAGAGACCTCGAGAGATTTCTTCGAATGTACAAGAGAGAGCAACAGCCGTGGCAGCCGCCGCCGCCGCATTCATGGCGTTGTGCTCCCCCACGAACTCCAGCCTGACGGTGACTCTGCGGAGCTGTAGGTCGACGCCACGAACCCCACGCTCCGCACCGCCCCCCCACTCCTCCCCTTCTAAGCAAATCTCCATGCCCTCCAGTCCGCGAGCCGTGACCCGGGAAAGACGGACGTCCGCAATAGCGCTCTTACCAAAGAAGATCTTTCTTACGCCGCTTGCCACGCGCTCCGCCTGAGCCATGCAGCGCGCGTCGTCCGCGTTGACGACGGCGACGGAGCCCGGCAGGAGGCTGCGGTAGAGCTCGCCCTCCGCTTCGGCGACGCCGTCGAGGTCTTTGAGGAATTCGAGGTGCTCGGCCGCGATGAGCGTCAGGACGGCCGCGTCCGGGCGGGCGATGGCCGTGATCCGTTGGAGCTCGCCCGGGGCCGACATGCCGAGCTCCACGACCGCAGCGCGGTGCTCTCTCCCGAGTTTCAGAAGGGTCAGCGGGACCCCGACCTCGTTGTTGAAGTTTCCTTCCGTCGCGAGGGCGGGCCCACGCGTCCTCAGGATCGCCGCGACCATCTCTTTCGTCGTCGTCTTGCCGGCCGACCCGCCGACCGCGGCGACCGGGATCGAGAATCGGCTCCGGTGGAAAGCCGCCAGAGCCCCAAGCGCGCGCAGCGTGTCGTCGACCTCGAAGAGCGGAAGTCCCCACACGCGCGGCGTTCCCTTCCTCACGACCGCAGCCACCGCGCCTTTCTTGGCGGCCTCGGCGAGAAACGCGTGGCCGTCGAACCGGTCGCCCTTCAACGCAACGTAGAGCGCGCCCGGCGCGAGCGTACGCGTGTCGGTCGAAACGGACGAAAACGCGGGAGGAAGAGCGGCCGCCCGGGAAGCCGCCGTCGCTCGCGCGACGTCCTCCGCCGTGAAGAGCCGCTCCTCAGTCGAGGCCGTAGCGCGTCTCCTCGAGAATGTAGTCCACCACCGCGGGCAGGCTCTGCGTCTTTTCGTAGACCTCTCGCTGGCGGTCGGCGCCTGTCCGGCGCGCGAGAATCGTGTGGACGTACTCGATCTCTTTTCGCGAGCCGAGCTCGTCCACGACGTCGTCCACGAACTCGAGGAGCTCTCCGAGGAGCGACGCGAACGGAACTTCCTCCTTCTTCCCGAAGTCGATCAGCGAGCCGTCGATGCCGAAGCGCGCCGCGCGGGTCTTGTTCTCGCTGATGAGGGCCCGGGGGTAGAGCCGGAACGTGAGGTTGCGGTCGTACAGCTTCCAGAGCTTCACCGTGATCGCCTGGAACAGCGCGGCGAGGCAGATCGTCTCGTCCACGCGCATCGGGATGTCGCAGATCCGGAACTCGAGCGTCGGGAAGAACGGGTGCGGGCGCACGTCCCACCAGATCTTTTTCGGGTTGTCGATGCAGTTCGTCTTCACGAGCGTCTCGACGTAGCTCATGTAATCGGCCCACGAGGAATACTCGTCCGGGATCCCCGTGCGCGGAAACCGGTCGAAGACCTTCGCGCGAAAGCTCTTCCAGCCCGTGTCGTGTCCGGACCAGAACGGCGAGTTCGTCGAGAGCGCGAAGACGTGCGGCAGGAAGTACCTCACGGCGTTCTGCAGCGCGATCCGCGTCTCCTCGTGCTCGATCGCGACGTGCACGTGGAGCCCGAAGATCAGGTTGCCGCGCGCGATCGCCGCGAGGTCGTAGAGGATCCTCTCGTAGCGCGGGTTCGGCGTGATCGGCACCTCCGACCAATGCGTGAAGGGATGCGTCCCGGCCGCGCCGATCGCGAGGCCCGCCGACCCCGTGAGCGCCACGAGCTCCTTCCTGAGGTTCGTCACGTCCGCACGCGCCTCGGCGATGTCCTTGCAGATTCCCGTTCCGACCTCGACGACGGACTGGTGGAACTCGCGCTTGATCTTGTCCTTGAGACGCAGCTCACCGGCCGCGAAGAGCTCCTGGATGTGGGACTTGAGCGCGCGCGTCGCGGGATCGACGATCTGGAACTCCTCCTCGATCCCCAGGGTGAAGGACGGGCGCGGGGCTCCCACGTTTCAGCCCGTCCGGTCCGCCGGGCTCATTTCGCGATGCCGAGCAGGCGCGGCCACGTGCCGAGGCTCTCGAAAGGGCGCGGGTGCTTCGCGCGCTCGAGGAGGAATTCCGCCATCGTCCGGACGATCCAGTCGAAGTTCTCCTGCCCCACGGAGGCGACGTCGGCGTCGGGCGCGCAGTTCATGAAGTCGATGGCGTAGGGAACGCCGTCGCGCACGGCGAACTCCACGGTGTTCAGGTCGTAACCCAGGGCCTCGCACAGCGCAAGAGCTCCCTCCGTCACGCGTTCGACCATAGCGGCGGGCACGGCTCGGTCCGGCGCCGCCTTGTACCGCAGGTGGTGCGGCTCCTTCGGGGCGTATCCCATGATGCGCACGTGCTCGCGTCCCACGACGTAGCAGCGATAGTAGTCCGTGAAGTCGATCGCCTCCTGCGCCATCATCTCGAGGTCGCGCGTCTTGTCGTACGCCGCGAAGAACTCGTCCGGCGTGTCGCACTTCCAGACGTCCTTCCAACCGCCGCCGTTCGCGGGCTTCAGGAAGATCGGGAAGCCGAGGTAGGAGAACACGCGGTCCCAGTCCACCATGTCGAGGTTGCGGTAGGACTTCTCGGTCGTGTTCGGCGGGCGCTCCTTGTGCGGCAGAAGGACCGTCCTCGGCACGGCGACGCCTGCCGCGAGCGCGACGACGTTGTCGAAGAACTTGTCGTCCGCCGACCACCAGATCGGGTTGTTCACGACGTCCACGCCGCGCGCGACGGCGCACTTCAGGAAAGTCCGGTAGAAGGGAACCTCGTGACTGATGCGGTCGAGGATGACGGAGTCCTCGAAAGACTGCTCCTGTGTGAGGTGCGAGATCTTCACGGGACCGCATTCGATCGCGTCGCCGTTCCGCTTCGCGAGCGCGTTGATCTCGGTCGCCAGGGCCCAGGGAAAGGTGTCCTCCATGCCGAAGAGAATGCCGATCCGCTTGTTCGCCGCCTCAATCATCACGTTCCCCCGCGCTGTGTCGCCGCGGCCGCATCCTAACGGAGCGCCGAGAACGGGCGCAATGCGCCCGCGCACGGAGCCCCGCCGTGCCCGGCGCCTGGAACTTGGCTAGACTGCGTTCATGAAGCGCGAGTATGGATCCTGGAAGAGCGCTGCGCTGGGGCGCCCGATGGAGTTTCTCTGGTTCGGCGACCGCGGGCGGCCCGTCCTCTTCTTCCCGACGTCGATGGGCACCTTCTACCAGAACGAGGACTTCGGCCTCACGGCGGCGCTCGCCGACAAGGTCGACGCCGGCTGGCTCCAGCTCGTCTGCGTCGATTCCGTGGACGCCGAGAGCTGGTACAACAAGCTGATCCCGCCCGCCGATCGCGCGCGGCGTCACGACGACTACGACCGCTACCTCCGCGACGAGATGCTCCCGTACATCACGTCGCGGACCGACGGGAACATCGTGACCGTCGGCGCGTCCTTCGGCGCGTACCACGCGGCGAACGTGGCGGCGCGATACCCGGGAGTCGTCACGAAGGCAATCTGCTTCTCCGGAATGTACGACGTGTACCAGTTCCTCGACGGGTACTGGGACGACCTCTGCTACTACCACACGCCGATGGCTTACATCGCGAACATGGACGAGGCGTGGAAAGAGAAGCTCCGCCAGGTCGAATGGGTCGTCGCGACCGGCGAGAACGACTCGCTCGTGCGCCAGAACCGCGAGTTCGCGGCCCTTCTCGAGCGTCAGGGGCAGCGCGTTCTGGCCGAGTTCTGGCCCGGCGTCTTCGGCCACGACTGGCCGTTCTGGAAAGAGCACATCCGCCGCTTCATCTGAGGTCGCCCCGGCCTTTCGCCGCGGCTCCGTCAGGCTTTTTTCGTCTCCGGCGTCTTCGCGCGGAGCGATCGGAGCCGCCTCTCCGCCTCCCCTGCCTTCCGGCGCGCGTCGCTCGCCTCCTCCTTCGACCCGAGAATGCCACGAACGGCCGCGAGGGCGCCCCAGCCCTCCGGGCGGAACGGCGCGAGGCGCGTCGCTTCCTGCGCCGCGGCGAGAGCCTCCTCGAAGGCGCCGCGCCGTTCGAGATGCCGCCCGTGGGCCGTCGCGATCTCCCATGACTCCGGGAACGCCTTTCGCCCTCTCGCAAGCAGCGCGACGCCCTCGTCGGCCCGCCCGGTCCACTCGTGATAACGCGCGAGCGTCAGGAAATCGACGGGCTCGCACTGTCTGGCGTCCGCGATGACCTTCTCGAAAAAGCTCATGGCCGCGTCGTCGACCACCCGACGGCCGTCCGTCTCCACGCCGAGGACGAAGCCCTCGGCGAAGGCCAGCGCGCGATGGCGTGCGAGCGCGACGCTGTCGGGAAACAGGGCGAGCGAGCGGTTGCACTGCGCGAGGCAGGCCCCATATTCGCGAAGGGAGAGGAGGCAGTTCGCAAGGAGCTCGGCGGATTCGCGCGCACGGCGCGTGTCGCGTGAGTCCGTGATTCCTTCGAGGACCACGCGCGCCTCCGGCCAACGCTCGAGCGCCATGAACGCGCGCGCGAGCGGAAGTCTCCAGGAGGGATCCTGAGGCGCCTGCTCTCGCGCCTCCGAGAGGAGCGAAATCGCCTCGTTGAGGGATGAGAACCCCTCGGGAAGGCGCGCCTCGGGGACGCGCGCGGCGTTTTCGACGAGCAGCTCGGCCGCCGTCGAGAGAGAGCCCGCGTCCCGCGAGGCGGAGAGCATCTGCCGAGACGTGGCGACCGCTTCCGAAGAGAGCCCCTGGGCCCGCTGCGCCTCGAGGAGACACTCGAGCAGCTTCGGATTACCACCGTGGACGGCGAGACCCGCCCGGGCCGCGCGCTCGGCGAGAGGCGCGTGACCGAGAGCGAGATGCGCCCGTGCCAGGGAGATGAACAGCTCCGCCGGCTTCTCCATCGCACCGGACAGGGCGTCGAGGGCGGTCACGGCCTCAGCCGGGCGGCCGAGCTCGAGCAGGCCGCGTGCGAACGTGAGAACGGCCGTCTGTTGCAGCGGGTCGTCGGGAAGCTCGCGCACGATCGAGGGCAGGACGATGCGGGCGAGGATGTCGACGGCGGCCTTCCAGTCGCCGGCACCCGCGAGCTTCTTCGCCTCGTCGAGGTCGCGCGCGGCGCCGCGCACGTCGACCGACGCGCGTCCTTCGCCCCCGCGGCCCGTGACGACCGCGCCGCCCACGACGCGCGCGCGGACGACGCTGGCCCCGCGTGCCGACGCCTGATAGCGCATTTTCGGGACGAACGGCGCCACTGTGATGCCCCGCCGGGCTGCGGCCATCGTGAGGACGTTGACGAACCCCTTCCAGTCGGCAAAGCGGTCGTGGCGCTCACGCTGGAGGCATCGCACGATCACGTCCTCCGCTCCGAACGAGGTCTTCCGGAAAATCCCACTCGCGATCTTCGGGGGCTCACCTCGGATCTTCGCCTCCCGGATCTCGTCCCACGTGCCCGAGAACGGCTTTCGGCCGGTCTCCCACTCGTACATCAGGCAGCCGAGGCTGTAGATATCGGACCTGAGGTCGAGCGGGACGCCGCCCAGGAGCTGCTCGGGCGAGGAGTACACCGCCGTGCCGAAGATGAGGTGTCCGCCGCCGGGCGTCGACTCCATCTCGCTCTCGCCGAGCGGCGACGAGATGCCCCAGTCGCTGACCGCGGCGCGCCCCACCTCGTCGAGGAGAATGTTCTCGGGCTTGAGATCGCGGTGCACGATGTGGTGCTCGAGGGCCGCCCACTCCAGAGCGCCCGCGATGCGCACGAGCGTCCGGTAGAAGAGCTCGGGATCCCGGGAGGTCATCTGCGACCTGAGGCTTCCGCCCGCCATCCAGCGCGAGCAGACGACCGGCAGCTTCTCGAGGGGGAAAACGCACAGCGCCTCGACGATGCCGTCGCAGACGGACAGCTTCAGCCAGACCTGGAGCTCTGTGAGAAACCGCTCGAAGTCCTCTTTGCTGTGGGCGCTGCGCGGAAGCGCCTTCAGCGCGAAACTGGGACCCGAGGGCGTCTGCCGGATCCGGGCGCACACGCCCATTCCTCCGCGGATGACGTCCACGACCGTGAAGACGTTCGACTCGAATCCCTGCGTCCGCGCGAGCGCGGGCAAGGACAGCTCTTCACCGGGGCGGAATGGAACCACCTGTCGCGAATTCTCTCACTCTTCGGCCGGGAGAAGACGGCAGAACCCGTGCGGACGTTCCGGCGTACGATCATCCGCCCCGAATTCTGGGCAGAGGTGTCTATGAAACGAACTTCCCTCGCGGCGGCCGCGATTCTCGCCGCCCTGGCCGCCCTTCCGGCCCGCTCACAGCAGCTCAAGGTCGAGGAGCACGTTCTGTCCAACGGCATGAAGCTGCTGCTCGTGCCCCGGCGCGACGAGCCGGTCGTCTCCGCCGGGTGGGTCGCCAAAGTCGGAAGCGCCAACGAACGGCCCGGCATCACGGGGATCAGCCATCTCTTCGAGCACATGATGTTCAAGGGCACGGAGGCGATCGGCTCGAAGGACTACGTGCGCGACCAGAAGCTCATCGCGGAGCAGGAGCGGTTCCGCGGCCTCATGCGCGACGAGGAGTCGAAGATGCGCGCCGCCCTCCGGCGCGGCGAGATCGACGACGTGGCGAGGCCCGAGAACAAGACGCCGCGGTACAAGGAGCTCGAGAAGGAATTCGACGGCCTCGTGAAGGAGCAGCGCGACCTCCTCGTGAAGAACGAGTTCGACCGCGTCTACACGAAGCAGGGGGCTTCGGGGATGAACGCTTCGACGAACAGCGATTTCACCCAGTACTTCGTCACCGTCCCGAGGAACAAGCTCGAGCTGTGGATGTGGATGGAGTCCGACCGGCTGAAGGCCCCGGTCTTCCGCGAGTTCTACTCGGAGCGCGACGTCGTGTTCGAGGAGCGCCGCCTCAGGACGGAGTCGACTCCCACGGGCCGGCTCGACGAGGCCTTCGAGGAGATGTTCTGGCACGGCCACCCGTACACGTGGCCCGTCGTCGGATACCCCTCGGACATCCCCGCGATCACGAAGGCCGATGCCGACACGTACTACGCTCTCTTCTACGCGCCGAACAACATCACCGCAATCCTCGTGGGGGACTTCGACCCGAAGGAAGCCCTCACGATGGCCGAACGGTATTTCGGGCGGATCCCGCGCGGCAAGAATCCTCCGCCCGAGATGACGATCCTGCCGCCGAAGTGGGAAGCGGAGATGCGCTTCAACGGCGAGGCGGACACGAACCCGCAGGTGGAGGTCGACTGGCACACGGTGCCGTTCCAGAACAAGGATTCCTATCCCCTGCAGGTTCTCTCGCAGCTCCTCAACGGCCGCACGGGCCGGCTCTACAAGGCGATGGTCGTCGGCGACGGCGCCGTCGCGACGAACGTCGCGGCGGGCGCCCGCTCGCGCAAGTACGCCGGTGAATTCGAAATCGACGCCGAGGTCAAGGACGGCAAGGCGCCCGAGGACGCCGAGAAGGCCGTCTACGCCGAGATCGACAGGCTCAAGAAGGACCTGGTCCCGGCCGAAGAGCTCCAGAAGGTGAAGAACAACTTCGCCGCTCAGACCTTCCGCGGACTCCAGCAGAACTTCTTCATCCTCCTTCAGCTCATGGGCAACGAGGGGCGCGGCGACTGGAAGGAGTTCAACGACGGACCGAAGAGGATCCAGGCGGTGACGGCCGAGGACGTGCGCCGCGTGGCGCAGACGTACCTCACGAAGGAGAACCGCGGCGTCGCGACCTACACGCGCAAACCGGGAGCGGCCGCCGCGCCGGAAGACCCTGCCCTCGCCGCCGTGCCCGAGCAGATGCGCCCGATGGTCAAGCAGACGATCGGCCGGCTGGCCACCTTGACCGACGCCGACAAGCTCAAACAGATGATCGCGCAGATGGAGAGCCAGTCCGGGCAGATGCCGCCGCAGATGAAGCCGGCCACGGATCTCATCTTGCAGAGGGCCCGCGAGCGCCTGACCGAGCTCGAGAAGGCGCCGAAGACGACGGAGAAGAAGTAACCATGAAGAAGAACGTGCTCCCGCCGGCGGTCCCCGTCGCTCTTCTCGCCGTGCTTTTCGCCTCTCCGGCGGCGCTCGCCGCCGGCGCCGAAATCCCGGCGAAGCCCGATCAGCTCGTTTTCAAGCCTTTCGTCTACGTCCCACCCGTCGCAAAGGAACACCGCACGGTCCTCAAGTCCGGCGTCGTGGCGTATCTCGCCGAGAACCACGAGCTTCCGCTCGTCAACATCCAGATCCTTTTCAAGGGCGGTACGTACCTGAACCCGCCCGGCAAGGAAGGGCTCGCCGAGCTGACGGGTTATCTCCTCGCGCGGGGCGGAACGAAGAACCGCAAGGCCGAGGACCTCGAGGAGCGCCTCGCTTTCCTTGGGGCCCAGCTCAACAGCGCCTACGACGATGACCGCGGCGCGGTGTCGCTCAACCTCCTCGCGAAGGATCTCGACGAGGGACTCGCGATCCTGCGTGAGGTGCTCACCGAGCCCCGCTTCCAGGACGACAAGCTCAGGCTTCGCAAGGACCAGACCCTCGCCGACATGAAGCAGCGCAACGACAGCTCCGCGGACATCGAGCGGCGCGAGCGCTCTTTCCTCGCCTACGGCGACGACTTCTACCTGAACCGCTTCGAGACGAAGGCCTCTCTCGAAGGCCTTTCGCGCGACGACCTCGTCGCTTTCCATCGGAAGTGGGTCGACCCGAAGAACATGCTCATCGCGGCGGCCGGCGACTTCAAGAAGGCGGAGATGGCCGCGAAGCTCGACAAGCTCCTCGCGAGGTGGCCGTTCCGGGGCCAGGCCGCGCCGCCCGTGCCGAAGCCATCGCACACGATGAACCCCGGGACCTTCCTCGTCGACAAGGACGTGAACCAGGGCCGCGTCTCGATCATGCTGCCGGGGCTCCTGAGGACGGACCCCGACTTCTTCGCGGCCGCCGTCATGAACGATATCCTCGGCGGAGGCGGGTTCACGAGCCGCATCACGAACCGGGTCCGCTCGGACGAAGGCCTCGCGTACTCGGCCGGCTCCGCGCTCCAGCCGGGTGTCTGGTACCCCGGCCGCTTCGACGCCGCCTTCCAGTCGAAGGTGCGGACGGCCGCCTACGCCTCGCAGATCGTGATCGAGGAGATGAAGAAGCTCCGCGACGGGGACGTCACCGACGAAGAGCTCGAAACCGCCAAGCGCTCGTTCATCGACACGCTGCCGCGCCGTTTCTCGACGCCCGTGCAGGTCGCCGGCCTCCTCGCGGACGAGGAGTTCACGGGGCGCTACGCTTCCGACCCGGGTTACTACGCGAAGTATCAGGCGAACGTCGGGAGGGTGACGAAGGCCGACGTGAAGCGTCAAGCGCAGCGGCTGCTCAAGCCCGAGGCGGTGACGCTCCTCGTTGTCGGGAAGAAGGCCGACCTCCTGAATCCCGATCCGAAGCACCCGGTGAAGTTCACCGACCTGACGAACGGAAAGCTCGCAGAAATTCCGCTCCGCGATCCCCTCACGATGAAGCCGATGGCGGTTGGGAGCGCGAAGTGATCTTCGCCGCGGCGGCTCTCACCGTGGCCCAATTGGCTGCGGTTTCCCCTGCGACCGCGCGGAAACCTCTCACGCTCGAGAAGATCTCCGAACCGGCGGTTGGCGGTCCCGGGGCGAGCGGGTTCGCCTGGCGCGACGAGGCGCGCGTGACATGGCTCGTGTCGGAAGCGGCGGGACCCGAGGCGCCTTCGACCCTCTGGGAATTCGACACGAAGCGCGGGAGAAGGGCGAAGGTCTTCGAGCCCGTACCCGCGAAGGACCGGGCTGGGAAGGAGCGGAAGCTCTCGCCTCGCGGCGGAAAATGGAGCCCGAGGGGCGACGTTCTTCTCGTCGCGTTCGACCACGACCTCTGGCTCCTCGCCGAAGGCGCCGCGCCGAGGCGCCTCACGAACGACCCCGACGACGAGGAGGCGCCGACCTTCTCTCCGGACGGTTCGCGCGTCGCCTACGTGAAGAAGTCCGACCTCTTCACCATCGAGCGCGCGACGGGCCGGGAGACCCGCCTCACGACGACGGGCAGCGAACACGTTTTCAACGGCAAGCTCGACTGGGTCTACGAGGAGGAGCTCGCGAACCGGCGGGGCAGCCGCGCGTACACGTGGGCGCCGGACTCCTCCGCGATCGCCTACCTTCGCCTCGACGAGAACCGGGTGCCCGCGTTTCCCGTCGTGGATTTCGCCCCTGTGAACGGAAAGGTCCTTCCCCAACGCTATCCGAAGTCGGGCGACCCGAATTCGGTCCCTTCGGTTCACGTCGTCGACCTCACCGGCCGGGAGACGGCCTCGTTCGCGCCCGCGCCCGACGACGTCTACGTGGCGCCGGAGCTCGCCTGGACCGCGGACGGCAAAAACGCCTGCTTCCTCCTCCTGGACCGCCCGCAGACGACGCTCGACGTCTACCTCCTGCCGCGCCTCGGCGGCGCGCCGAAAAAGCTTCTCACGGAGAAGGATCCCGCCTGGATCAACGCGCTCGAGCCGCCCCGCTTCCTCGCCGACGGGACGTTCCTGTTCCGGTCCGAGCGCACGGGCTTCATGCACCTTTATCGCCATGCCTCGGACGGCACGCTCGTCAATGCGGTCACGAAGGGCGACTGGATGATCGACGGTCCGTGGACCGTCGACGAAAGAGCCGGCCTCGTCTGGTTCACCGCCACGGAGAAGGATCCCCGCGAACGCCACGTGTACCGGGCGAAGCTGGACGGCACCGGCTTCCAACGCGTCACGGAAGAGCAAGGCTTTCACTCCCTGACGCTGTCGCCCGGCGGCGGCTTCTTCGTGAGCACGTATTCGAACGCCACGACGCCACCGAGGACGCTCGTCCGCACGGCCACGGGTGCCTTCGTGGGCGTTCTCGACGACACGGCCGGCTCCTGGGCCGGCTACGCGCTCGGTTCAGTCGAGATGGGTTCTTTCCGGGGCGCCGACGGGACGCTCTTCTACACGCGGCTCGTCAAACCCGCGGACTTCGATCCCGCGACAAAGCACCCCGTGATCGTCTTCGTGTACGGCGGCCCGCACGCGCAGCTCGTGCAGGATCGCTGGGGAGTCGCGTCTGGCCTCGACCATTACCTCGCGTCGAAGGGCTTCCTCGTGTGGACGATGGACAACCGCGGATCGTGGGGCCGCGGGCACGCGTTCGAGACGCCGCTTCTCCGGAACATGGGCGCGCAGGAGCTGAAGGACCAGCTCGAGGGCGTTCAAGAGCTCACGAAAAAGCCGTTCGTCGACGCGGCACGCCTCGGGATCTGGGGCTGGTCGTACGGCGGCTACATGACGCTCTACGCCGTCACGCATACGAACGGAACGTTCAAGTGCGCAATGGCGGGCGCGCCCGTCACGGACTGGAAGTTCTACGACTCGATCTACACCGAGCGTTACATGAAGCGCCCGAAGGACAACCCCGAGGGTTACAAGGTCTCCTCGCCGCTCGAAGCCGCGAAGAATCTCTCGACGAAGCTCCTCGTGATGCACGGCACCTCCGACGACAACGTCCACATGCAGAACTCCATCGACTTCTTCGACGAGCTCGTGAGGGCGCGCAAAGACTTCGCCTTCGTGCCCCTGCCGCGCCAGAAGCACGGCCCGCGGAAGGAGGCCCTCCTCTACCGCAACCAGCGCCTCGTCGAGTGGTTCGAGAAGAACCTGTGAGAGAGCGGATTCCCGTTGACGGACCCGCCCCTCAGGCTCCGCCGGGTCTTCGCGCGCCGAGGAAGACGCCGCCCAGGATCATCGCCGTGCCGACGAAGGCGCGGCCGCCCAGCCGCTCGCCCAGCACGGCCGCGCCGAGCACGACCGCGAGGACGGGCGTCACGAGCGCGATGAGGAGCACCTTCGTGACGTCCATCCGCCGGAGGAGCCAGTAGAAGAGAAGGAACGCGACCACCGACCCGACCAGGGCGAGGTAAAGCACCGACAGCATCGCCCGCGGAGTCCACCGGAACGCGAAAGGGCTTCCCTCCAGAAGGAAACCGACCGCGACGAGCGGCACGAGGCCGAACGTCATCTGGACGCCGGCGAGGATCACGGGTTCGAAGGATGCCCCGCGCGATTTCACGAGCACGTTCGAAAGCGCGACGGCGAAGGCCCCGACGACGATGGCGATGCCGCCGCGGAGCGCATCCTCTCCCGCGAGCGTCGAGCGGTCCGAGAAGATGACGGCCACGCCTGCGATTCCCAGCGACACGCCGAGCACCTTCGGCAGCGTCATCCGGTCCGTCGGCAGGAGAAGGTGCGCGAGGCCGAGGCCGAACGCCGGAATCGTGGCCTGGAGGACGGCCGCGAGGCCGGACGAGGTGCGCTGCTCACCCCAGAAGAGAAGGCCGAAGTTCAGCGAGAAAGCGAGGAAGCCCGTGAGCGCGAGAAACCCCCAGGCGCGCGCGCCCTTCGGCAGAGGCGTCCGGCGGATCGCGACGATTCCCCAGAGCACGGACGCGGCGACGAGGAACCGGATTCCGGCGAAGCTCACGGGCGGCAGGTCGGCGAGGCCGAGCTTGATGAAGAGCCACGTCGAGCTCCAGATCAGGCACAGGACGCACCAGACGAGGACGGGGAGGCGCACGCAGGAAGTGTGAGCGAGGAGGGCGCGGCGCGCGCGCCGGGAGCCTCGCGCGCCGACCAAGCGCGGAGGCGGTCAGACCGGCTTCGGCGTCACCGTCAGCGCGAGCGAGCCCTTCACCGCCTTGGACACGATGCAGTACTTTTCCGCGAGCGACAGCGTCCTCTCGACGTCCGCCCGGCGGGACTCCCAGAGCGCCTTCGGAACGTGCGGCGCGAGGTCGACCTTCGTGACGCGGAAGCCTCCGGCCGGGTCCTTGTCCAGCTCGCACGAGCCGTCGAGGGCCGGCTTCTCGATCGGGACCTGCAGCTTCGCGAGGAAGATCGCCCAGGTCTGGATGAAGCACGTCGAGACGGCCGCGAGGAGCAGCTCCTCGGGGTTCGGGGCGCCGTCTCCTCCCCCGAGAGACTTGGCGCCGATGTGGACGATTTTCAAGCTGCCGTCCGGGGTCGCGAGCGTGCCCTGCTTCTCCGCGGGATTCCACGTCGCGGCGATCGTGAAGTCTTGCTGGGACATGGATCCCTTCCTCTTCTCAGGTTCGGATCACGAGGAGCCTGGGTTCCGTGAACTCTTCCATCGCGTACGCCGGGCCCTCGCGCCCCGAGCCCGACTCCTTCACGCCGCCGTACGGCATCCGGTCCGCGCGCCAGGTCGGGACGTCGTTGGCGAGGACCGCGCCAACCTCGAGAACGTCGAACGAGCGCTGGATGCGAGCGACGTCCCGCGTGAAGACGCCCGCCTGCAGGCCGTACTTCGACTCGTTCACCCGAAGGAGCGCCTCCTCGAAGTCCTCATACGCGTTGAGCGTCACGACGGGGGCGAAAACCTCGAGCCCTTCGACTTTCATCGACGGCGTCGTGTCCGAAAGAATCGTGGGCGCGAGGCAGTCTCCGGCGCGCTTCCCCCCGAGGAGAGCCTTCGCGCCGCCCGCCACGGCTTCCGCGACCCAGGCTTCGACGCGTGCGGCCTCCGCGGGCGCGATCATCGGCCCGACGTCCGTCTTCTCGTCGAGCGGGTCGCCCACGACGAGCGCCGCCGCGGCGGCGAGGAGCTTCTCGCGGAATGCGTCGAACGCGGGACGGTGGACGAGCGCGCGCTGGACGGAGATGCAGGACTGGCCTGCGTACGAGAACGCGCCCGAGGCCGTCCGGCGCGCCGCGTCGTCGAGGTCCGCGTCCGAGTGGACGACGACCGCGGCGTTTCCGCCCAGCTCGAGGGCGACGCGCTTTTTCGGCACGAGGGATTTCAGGTGCCAGCCGACGGCACCCGACCCCGTGAACGAGACGACCGGGAGGCGGACGTCCGTCACGAGCCCCGCGGCCGCCGAGCCGGAGATCGGAAGGACGGCGTACGCGTCCGCCGGCCAGCCGGCCTCGACGACGATCTCCCGGAGCCCGAGCGCCGAAAGCGGCGTCTTCGAAGCGGGTTTCTGGACGACGGGTGCGCCCACGGCGATCGCGGGAGCCACCTTGTGCGCCGTGAGGTTGAGCGGAAAGTTGAAGGGCGTGATGGCGAGGACGGGGCCCAGCGGGACGCGCTTCACGACGCCCCAGCGCCCGAGCGAAGCCGTGTTCACGTCGAGCGGCAGCATCTCGCCTTTCTGGGCCTCGAGCGCCGCCGCCGCGGCGGAGAACGTGGCCACCGCGCGTTCCGCCTCCGTCCGCGCGGCTTTCATCGGCTTGCCGGCCTCGGCCGCGATCGTCCGCGCCAGCTCGTCCCGCCGCCGCTCGAGCTCGGCGGCGACTTTTCTCAGGATCGCCACGCGGGTGAATGTGGGAATCACCCGGGTCTTCTCGAACGCGAGGACGGCTCGCCGGACGGCGGTTTCGACGTCTTCGGCGGACGGGGAGGGAATTCGCGCGAGCTCCAGACCCCCGAACGGCGCCGTGACGACGAGCTCTTCGAGACTCATCCCTTCCCCTCCTCCTTGAGCGCGTCCGGATTCCAGCCTCTCGGGGCTGTCCACGCCCGCGCCGAAAAGAGCGCGGAGAGAGAGCGCCCGATCAGCGGGCTTCTCGTCCGGGCCCAGAACGCGTCCAAAACGTGCGCGACCTCGGGCGGTGCGGACGCGGGCGCCGTGAGACGCGCGAGCGAAAGCAGGCCGGCCGGCGCTTCGTTTCGGACTTTCTCCCACTGCTCCTTGAGCGCGGCTTCCTCCGCGGGCGCGAGCGGCGTCACGCCGGAGAGCGAGAGGCGCCCCGACACGACTGCGATGAGAAGCGGCAGGTCGCGCAGGACGGGAACCGCCGTCTCGAACCGGTACGTCGAGAACGAGGCGCGCCCGCCATCCGGGGCGTTCCCCGCGAGCGTGACGGGACGGGTGGCGTGACCCGCGTTCGCGATCGCGCTCCAGAGGGCGGCCACGGGCCAGAGCGGCAGCGAGAGGGCGAGGGCGACGAGCCCGAGCCCCCGGCTCGAGGACGAGGAGGGCTTCTTTTGCGCGGGAGGCAGGCGATCCGTGAGGAGGCTGGTCGCGCCGGTCGCCGCGACGACGAGGTTGCCCGAGACGATGGCGTTCTCGAGGGTGACGCCGTGAGGGATCGCCGTGCGCGGCAGAACACTCACCGCGGAAAGGCGCGCGCCCGAGAGGACGACGGCCTCCTCGGCGACGGTCGTCCCCTCGTGAAGAGCCGCGGACCCGTCCACCGTGGAGCGCTCCGAGAGGGCCGGGGCGGTGCCGGCAGCCATGCGGTCGGCCTTGTAGTACGACGCGACGTCGGCCAGAAGGATCGGCCCCTCGGCGAGCGCGAGCGCCGCGAAGTCGGGGTCCTTCACCCACTCTGCGGAGCCCGGCTCCGCCGGAAAGTCCTTCTTCTTGAGCGCTCCGGGCAGGAGGCGCCAGAGCCCGGCGGGACGGCCGCCGAGGAGACCGGCGACCACCGGCCCTCGCACGTCGTCCACCTTCGCGAGGAACTCGCCGATGACGGCGTGCGCTCCGACGTCGCCGCGCACGACGATCGTCTCGCCGTCGAGCCGCGGCTCGAGTCGCCGCAGCACCTCGCCGGGCGTCTCATCGTCCTCGCGCCGCACGATCTCGAGCGCGATGCCCCAGCGGATGCCCTTGCCGAAGCGGCGTTCGATCTCACCCCCGCGCGGACCGACGACGAGGAGCGCCGAGCGCCGCCCTGCGCGGACCAGCGCCTCCAGCGCGTGCTCGAGCGTGGGGATGCCGCCGAGCGGGAGGAGCGCCGGCACGATGCGCGTGCCGAGAGGGCCGAAGGAGGCGCCGTCGCGGTCGGCGAAGAGAACGGTCGACATCGGAGGGATTATGGGACGAAGACGCTGAGGCCGGTGATGCGGCCCGCACGGGCGTTCACATCCGCGGTCATCTCGCGCGTATGCGCTTTGAGCCAGGACCTGACCTCGGCCGGAGGCGCGTATCCGTCCGGGCGGTAAGCCCAGCAGCGTATGCGCCCGGCACGCGCCTCGTCCTCGATCTCGGCCGCCGAGGTCATGCCGTCCCAGGACAGACCCGTCTTGAACAGCCGGAACTCCAGCCCCTCGGGCTCGGTCGCGCGAAACGACGGCGTCGCGGGCGGGACGGGCGCGAGCGAGGGAGCGATCTGATCCGCGAGCTGGCGTGCGCCCGTGCGATGCGTGAGGAGATCGTGCCGGATCTGGCGCGCCGCCTCGATCCCCCCCCACGCGAGGAGGGCCACGAGGACGCCCCTCGCGAGCCGGCCTGCGTGCGGAGAAGTCCGGCGCCTCGCCGCGAGCATGAGCCACGTGCCGCCGAGCCCCGTGAACGCCGCGAGCGCCGGCATGACGGGAATCGACGAGAGGCGGTACCTCCCCGCGACCGCGACGAGGATGAGGAGCTCGACGACATAGGCTCCCCACAGGATGCCGTGCGCGAGACGGCGATCGCCTCCCGTCGCTCCCGATACGATCTCCGCCTCTCCCACGGATCGCCCGAGGAAGACCACCCCGAGCGCCGCAAGCGGCAGGAAGAAGAAGAGCGAGCGCACGAGCGTCAGAACGTCGACCGAGAACGCCGTCGGGAGCGCCGCCGCTCGCGTCGCGGCTTCGGATGCCCCGAACGCGGTCGCGAGCTCGAAGCCGAAGGCCGCGGGCCGGAAGAGAAGCACCGCGAGGAGGTGGGAGAAGCCGACGAGAACGAACGACGAGGCGAGAAACGCGAGCGCCCGTTTCGTGCGGCCGAGACCGAACAGGCGCGGCCGCGCCGCGAGTGCGAGAAGGAGCGGGATCAGGTAGAGGCCGACGGCATAGCCCTTCGCGAGGAAGCCGAGGCCGAAGAAGGCGCCCGAGACGACGCCCTCGAAAGGGGCGTCCTCCTCGAATGCCCTGAGGCCGAAGATGATGCCGGCAAGCCCGAGCGTCACGAGAGTCGGCTCGACCGTCGCGGCACGCGACGCCGCCACGAGCGGGGGAAACAGCGCCGCGAAAGCGCCCGCGAGGTGGCCGGCGGGCTGGCCCCATCCGCGCCGGATCACGCGCTCGAGGAGGAGCGCGCCGAGGAGTCCGAGGAGCGCGGAGGGCAGCCTGACCGCCCATTCCTCCGGCCCGAACACGCGCACCATCAAGGAGAGGACCCAGGGAAAGAGGATCGGCGTGCCCCCCGAAGGCCCCAGCGGGGTCGTCGAGAGTCCGAGCAGCTGGTCCGTCCCGCCCGCGACGAGGTTCTGCGCGCCGATCGCCCAGCGCCCTTCGTCGGCGCCGAAGAGGTCCGGCTGTCCGAGGAGGACGAGCCTCAGCAGGGCGCCGACCGCGAGCGCGGCCGCGAAGAGGATCCGCCCGGACGCTTCGGGATCGTCTGAGGAAGGCCCGGACGTCACGGCCGGGGAGTATACGGAGGCGCCGCGCCGGAGGCCCCGGGTTCATACTGAGGAGACGATGACGGCCCCGGACGAGCCCCGCCTCAGCGTCACGCTCATCGCCCGCGACGAAGAGGACCGCCTGCCGGGCGCGCTCGCCTCCGTGGCCTTCGCCGACGAGCGCATCGTCGTCGTGGATGCCGCGTCGACCGACCGCACCGAGGAGATCGCGCGGCAGGCGGGCGCCCGTGTCGTCGTGCAACCCTTCGACGGCTTCGGCCGGCAGAAGAACGCGGCGGCCGCCCTCGCGACCAACCGCTGGATCCTCTCGATCGACGCCGACGAGATCGTCTCGCCGAAGCTCGCCCTCGAGATCCGCGCCTGCCTCGCCGCGGCCGCATCGGAAGCGTCTCCGCCCGCCGCCTTCCGCGTGCCCGTCCGCCTCGAGTTCCTCGGCCGCGAGCTTCTCTTCGGGCGCGACACGGTCGTGAGACCCGCCCGCCTCTACGACAGGATGCGCGCGCGGTTCTCGGACGATCCCGTTCACGAGAAGATCCTGACCTCGGGGCCGGTCGAGTCGCTGGAAGCGTCCGTCCTCCACCGCTCGCACCGCGATCTCGCGCATTACCTCGAGAAGCTCGACCGCTACACGACGCTCGCCGCCGAGGCGACGTGGGCGGCCGGAAAAGGGGCCGGCGCCTTTCTGCCCGCGCGCGTCCTCTGGGAGTTCCTCGACCGCGCGTTCCTGCGCCTCGGCTTCCTCGACGGCACGGCCGGGCTCACGTTCGCGGCCCTCTCGTCGGCGAACACGCTTCTGAAGTACCTCAAGCTGCGCGAGCTGGAGCGGGCAATCGCCCGCGGTGAGCGCCTGCCCCCGGAGGGCGTGAGGATCGAAGACACCGCGACGCTCCGGGTCCCCTCCACGCTGTAGAATTGCCGCGCGTTCAGACCAACTGGCGCGACGGAAGTTCGCGCCCTCCAGAAAGGACCTCCATGAAGCGTTTCCTCAATCTCGCTCTCGCTGCCCTCTTCGTCGTCGCGGCGGTCTCCGTGTCCGCGGGCGATCCGCCGAAGGGCGGCGATGCGGCCAAGAGCCCGCAGGCGAAGGTCTACCTCGACTGGGTCAAGGCCGTGAAGGCGGGGAACCTCGAGGCGTGGAAGAAGCTCGTTCCGGCCGAGGCGTCGCAGCAGATCGAGGCCCAGGCAAAGGAGATGAAAAAGACGCCCAAGGACGTCGTCGAGTTCCTCGGGGCGATGACCCCGGACGAGAACAAGATCACGGGCCTCAAGGTCGACGGCACCAAAGCCACGCTCAAGGTTGCCGGGACGACGAAGGGCGAGCCCAAGCCATCGTACGGAAGCGTCGAGATGATCCAGGAGGGAGGCGCCTGGAAGGTCGGCAGGCAGAGCTGGAGCGACAAGCCGGAATAGCGGATTCAGAAGCGTTCAGACGTTCGCGCTCCAGGCGATCGCGCGTTGCCGGAGGGCCTCGCGCGTCGCGACGTCCGGAAGGCCGAGGAGAACCGGCACGATCGGCAGGTCGCCCGGATCCCAGTCCAGGAGCGCGGCCACGGCCGGCGCGAGGCGCTCGGCGAGCGGCCAGCTCTTCGCCGACTTTCGCGCGAGACGCGCCGTGGCGGCGAGGTCCGCCTGGATCTCCTCGTCGTCGCCGAAGAGCTCGGTAACCGCCTCGCCGCTCCTTCGCCTTGCGAGCGCGATGGCGTACTCCGTCCAGTTCGAGAGGGGCACGCCGAGGCGCTCCTCCTCGAAGAGCCGCAGGACCTCCATGAAGCGGTCGCCGGCACGGGCCACCTGTCGGCGCGCGTCGGGTGCTTCCGCGCCCTCCGGCTCGGAGAGCGCCAGAGCGGCCGCGTGATGCCGTTCCACGAGATCGCGGAAGCGCGTCCAGTTCATCTGCACGTGGAAACCGGTCCGGCGCGGGCTTTCGGGCCCCGCCGCCGCGAGGGCGCGCAGCGCTTCGTCGCGCTGCAGCGTCCCCGGCGTCCAGCGACCGGCCGAAAGAAGCACGACGGTGCCGAGCGCGAGGTCGGCCGCGCGGACGGACCGGAGAGCCTCGCGCGCGCCGGCTCCCGAAGCGGAGTGATCCACGAGGCGCTCGGCCGCGAGCAGGCGCGCGCCCGTTCTCGCGAGCAGGCGCACGCCCTCGGCGCGGTCCGGTCCTCCACGGAAGACCTCCCCGTAGGGCGGAAGGAGATCGGGCGGCCCGGCCACGACGCGCCGGGCCGCGACGAGCTCCATGTTCCAGAACGTCGGAGGCAGGAAGCGCAGACCCCGCCGCGCGACCGCCGACACGGTCGCTTCCACGCGGCGGCTTCGCGCCGTCTCGGCGGCGGCGCGCGCGAGGTGCCTGGAGAGCGCCGGGACGTCCCGGACCGGCGCATCGAGGACGACGAGAAGTTCGAACGGCTCTCCCGGACGCCCCGTTCCGTCGCGGGCGACGATCGTCGCGCCCTCCCCGAGCCCGAGCGCGCCGCCCAGCGCCGCGCCTGCCCAGGCATCGCCTGCGGCGTCCGTGAGCGCCGAGACGAGCGCGCGCACGACCTCCGCCGCCCGCGCCTCGGCGCCAGCGTCCCGCGCCCGCGTGAAGGGTCGGAGAGCTTCGTCCGCCTCGATCGCCACGACGTTCGGAGAGAATAGCCGAATGCCGCCCGCCTCCGTCCTGCGCGCCACGCTCGAATACGACGGCGGACGCTACCGTGGCTGGCAGGCACAGGTGAACGCGCGCACGGTCCAGGGTGAGCTCGTGCGCGCGTGCCGCGAGGTGCTCGGGCAGGACGTGAAGGTCAACGGCGCGGGCCGCACGGACGCCGGCGTTCACGCGTTCGCGCAGGTTGCTTCGCTGCACGGAGCCGGCGTCAGAGCCGCCGACCTCGGCAAGGTCCGCCAGGATCTCAACGACCGGCTCCCGCCCGACATCCACGTGCTCCGGCTCGACGTCGCGCCCTCCTCGTTCCACGCGCGTCATTCGGCCGGGGAGCGGATCTACCGGTACCGGATCTCGCGGCGGCGCACCGCGTTCGGCAAGCGGTACGTCTACTGGGTGAAGGACCGCCTCGACGCCTCTTTCATGCAGGCGGCGGCGGACCTCTTCGTGGGCCGGCACGACTTCGGGAGCTTCTGCGAAAACGCGGAGGGCCACGACTCGACGCTCGTGGAGGTTGCGTTCGCGCGCGTGGAGACGCCGCCCGAGGCGCCCGACCTCATCCTCTTCCGCATCGGCGCCTCGCACTTCCTGTGGAAGATGGTCCGCCGCCTCGCGGGAACGCTCCTGGAGGCCGGCCGGGGCCGACTCGGCGTCGCGGACGTCCGCGCGCTCCTCGCGGCGCGTTCGGGTGTGCCGGCGGAATGGACGGCCCCGCCGTCAGGCCTCTTCCTGGAATCCGTCACGTACGCGGGCGACCCGCCTCCGCCTCCGATCGATCCCTTCCGCCCCGGGTTTTGAGGGAATAATCGAGACAAGAGAAAGAGTTCTTGCTGGGAAGAGCAGGACGAAGAAGAAGAGAAGAAGAAGATTTTCTTGGAAAAGGGAAGAGAGGAAGAAACAACTTTGCGATTCCCCAACCTCATCGTGGCCGTTGCCGCCGTACTCATGGCTTCGCCGGCCGATCGAGCCAATGCCCAGCCCTCTTCCCCTTCTCAGCAGCCCCCGGTGCCCACGACTGCGGGCGCTCTTCCCTCTGCCAAGCGGCCCCCGGCGCCCGCCAAGGCGGGCGCTTCCGCCGCCGTCCACATTCCGTTCCTCGAAGGCCGGCCCTTCGCCGAGGTCCTGAAGCGCGCGAAGGTGGAGGGTAAGCCCGTCATGCTCGACGTCGTCGCGGTGTGGTGCGGGCCGTGCAAGATCATGGACAAGACGACGTTTTCCGATCCCGCCGTCGTGGACTGGGCGAAGAGAACCGTCGTCCCCGCGCGCGTCGATGCGGAGAAGGGAGAGGGACGGCGCATCGCGGCACGGTATCAGGCCTACTCGTTTCCCACGGTGCTTCTCCTCGACGCGAACGGAAACGAGATCGACCGCCTCGTGGGCGGCTACCAGGCGACCGAGTTCCGGCGCCTCGGAGAGGCCGTCCTCGCCGGCAAGACGCCGCTCCTCGAGGGCCTGTCGAAGCTCAAGGCGTCGTGGAACGCCGACGAGGCGTTCCCGATCGCGAACGCGCTTGCGGCGCGGCGCGACCTCCCGCGCCTCAGGCCCATCGCGCTTCGCCTCGTGAGCGAGGAAGGCGATCTGAGCAGACCGGAAGTCCTCCAGCTCTTCCTGCAGCTGGTGGCGATCGAGTCGCTGCACAACGACCTGTCCTCCGAGACAACCGATCTCATCGCGACCTTTCTTCCCCGGCTCGGGACGGACCCGCGGCGCGGCTTCCTCGCGGCGGCGCTCGTGACCGGGCTCGGGAGGCGGGGCGACCTCGTCGCGGCACGCGCCGTGACGAAGGAGACGCTTCAGGCACTCGGTGAGCCCACGGCGACGTCGGTCGACGTCCTTGCGGCGCTCGGCGGCGCCGAGCGCCAGGCCGGCAACGGCCCGGAGGCGCTCTCCGCTTTTCAACGCGCCGCCTCGCTCGCCGAGAAGACGGGCGCCTCCGGAGGGACGCGCGTCGAGAGGCAGTTCGACCTCGCCGAATCGCTCGCGTCAAGCGGAAAGACGGGCGAAGCGAAAAAGGCGTATCTCGGGGCGGTCGCGATCGGGCCTCTCGACACGGACCTCTCCACGCGAGCGGCCCGCGTCGCGCTCGCCGTAAAGGACGCCGCCGACGCGGTCAAGCACGCGCGCCGCGCCGTCGAGCTCTCGAACGGCGAGGACGCTCCCGCGCAGGCCGCGCTCGCAGCGGCGCTCCGGGCGACGGGCGACCGTGCGGGCGCTGCGGCGGCGTTGAAGAGGGCCTCGGAGATCGATCCCAAGAACGCCGAGTACCGCACGGCGGCGCCCGAGCCGGCCAAGAAGAAATCCACCAAGGCTTCCTGAAAGGGCACCTTCGCGAGACATGCGGTCGCCCGCGGGCATCCTGCTCTCCCCCGTGGGTCTCGTCCCCGCCACCGCGTCCGTCGAGGCGTTTCACGCCGCCGTCCGGGCGGCCGCCGGGCCCGACGGACTCGTCGAGGTCCTCACACACGACGGCGACCCGCGCGAGCCGGCACGCCTTTCGGCTCTCTTCGCGACGCCGGGCCGGCCCGCCGGGAGAGGCACGCTCCTCTTCCTTCACGGCAAGGGCGGATGCGGCGCCGAGTGGACGGCGGACTCGGTGCGGGCCCTCGGCCTCGGCTTCAACATTCTCGTGCCCGAGCTTCGGGGGCATCCTCCCTCCACCGGGGCGCGCGTCACATACGGCCTCCTCGAGACCGGCGACCTGCTCCGCCTCCTCGACCTCGCCGAGGCACGCTTCGGTGTCGCGAGAGCACGCCTCGGCATCGACGGCTGTTCGATGGGCGCCCTTCTCGCGGTCCATCTCGCCGCCGCTTCCTCGCCGGCGTCACTCTGGCTGCAGGCGCCGTTCGGCGACCTGGTCGCGATGGCGGCCCACTACCTGCACTGCGCCACATCTCTGCCCGCCTTCCTCTTCCTGGTTCCCGTGAAGGTCATCATGCGGAGGATCGCGCGCACCGCAGGCCTCGACCTCGCGGAGGTGGACCCGGTCCGCGCCGCGCGCCGCGTGACGTGCCCGGCTGTCGTCGTTCACGGCGAGAACGACGGCCTCGTCCCCATCCGCTTTTCGACGGACCTCTACGAGGCGCTCGCGGGGGAGAAGTCGTTCTGGCGCGTGCCGCTCTGCGGCCATTGCCACCACGCGGACGAGCCCCAGGCCGTGGTGCGCGCCGAATACGAGAGGCGCTGGACGGAGTTCTTCCGAGCCTCCCTGGGGTGAGCGTCTAGGCGTCGCCGCGCGGAAGCTGCGAGAACGCGGTCACGAACGCCCCGATCGCGGCACCCAGCCGCACCACGAGCGTGAGCAACGAGAGCCCGTGAAGGCGTCCCCACTCCTGTCTCAGGGGATCCGACTTCGCGACGAGATCGATGGCGCCCATCCGGTCTCTCAGCGCCATCATTTCGGGAGTGATGACGTACAGCGACGCGATCGCTGCAACCGCGGCGATCGCGAGAAGGCGCAGCCCCAGCCCGCGCGCGCGGGGCGACCACGGGCTGGCGCGATTCCACACGACGACGCCGACGAGGAGAAGGAACACGGCGCCGAGCGACGCGGCGTCGAGCCCGTCGAGGAGCGCGCGGTTCACGGCGCCCGCGGCGTGCCGGCTCGGGGCGGTCGCAAGGACGGTGCGTGCCCCGAACGCGCCGAAAAACACGAGCATCCCGCACCAGAGCGCGGCGACGAAGAGCCACGCCCCCGCGAGCACCATCCGGCCGCGCACCGTCATCGCTCCTTTCCTCTCGGGCTTTCTCCAGCCTTCATTCAGCTCTCTTCCACCCATTCCGGCGTCACCCGCCGGGGAAGCGCTCCTGCCGCGTGCCCGCGCGCCAAAAAGAGCCGCACGGCCTCGCGTCCGCGCTCGCCGTAGGAGCGTGTCCAGTCGTTCACGTACATCGCGACGAAGCGATCGGTCTTCTCGCGCGGGAGGCCGCGGGCGAAGCGCATCGCGTCCGTGAGGGCGTCTTCACGGTGGTCGAGGGCATAGGCGATGGACCGGCCGAGAGCGCGCGAAACACGCCCGATGAGCTCCTGCCCGAGATCTCTGCGCACGGCGTTCCCTCCGAGCGGCAGCGGCAGCGAGGTCTCGTCCTTCCATACGACGCCGAGGTCCGCCACGAGACGGAAGCCGTCGTCCTTCCACGTGAGCTGACCTTCGTGGATGACGACACCGGCTTCCACGTCTCCGCGCGCCACGGCCTCTCCGACGCGGTCGAACGGCGTGACGACGGGAATAGAAAGGGGAGCGTAGATCGTGAGCGCGAGAGCCGCCGACGTGAACCGGCCGGGGATCGCGACGTGCCGCCCCGCGAGATCCTCCAGCGTTCGCGGAGATCCGGCCGCCTCGCGCGCGACCACACACGGCCCATATCCGTCTCCGAAGGAGGCGCCGTGCGGCAGGAGCAGATAGCGATCGGCGAGAAACGCGTACGCGTGGAAGGACACGGCGGTGATCGCGAGCTCACCCGAGAGAGCGCGCCTGTTCAGCGTCTCGATGTCTCCGAGCTCGTGGCGATACGAGACGCCTTCGGTGTCGACCGCGTTCTCGCGAAGCCCGTAGAACATGAAGGCGTCGTCGGAGTCGGGCGAGTGGGCGAGGACGAGTGTTTCGTTCATGCGATGTCTCCGAAACTTCTCTCGCGTGATCGTAGCCCGGATGCGCGGTGCGAGACGCGCGACGAGCCGGACGAAGGCGGGTGAAAAAAACTTCGCGCGTCAAGAAAAAAATTCTTGATTCGGGCTCGAAACTCTCTACAATTCATTCAAGAAGAAAAAAGGACGGCGAGGCGATCACGAGTCGCTTCACCGTCCTTACGGAAACCCCGAGCTCTTTTGAAATCGATCGGCGACGAAAAAGTTTCTGGTTTTTTCGGCAGTCGACAGATCTGGAAAACGCGAGGTCCCCGTCCTTCGAGGGGCGGCCAACCTAGCACGCGGCTTTCGGGACTGTCAATCAAATCTGCCAGGAGGAGGTGACAGACCACATGCCGGCTAAGAAGAAGGCTGCCAAGAAGAGCACCAAGAAGGGGAAAAAGGGGAAGAAGTAAGTACCTTCCTTCAAACTGTTCCATCCAAGGTATTTCCGGGATTCGGGGGCTGGACCAGCCCCCTTATTTTTTGTCCGCGGGCGGCTCGATTCATCAGATCTCGGACACGATTTCCACAGGCAATTCCAGTTCTTATGCACCTCTGTATATAAAGCTTTATATACTAATTCCATGTCCCTTCCGCACGTCCTTCTCGCGCTATTGGGGCGAGGTCCGGCGAGCGGATGGGACCTCGGGACGAGGCTCGCGAAAGATCCGGCTCTCGGCTGGAATGCCGACCTCGCGCAGGTCTACCCCGCGCTCCGGCGTCTCCTTCGCGGCGGCTTCGTCGCACTCCGGAGGCGGCGCTCCTCGAAGGGTCCGCCTCGCCGCGAGTACCGGCTGACCGCCGCCGGCCGGCGCGAATTCCGGGAGTGGCTCGCCGAGCCGCTCGCCGTTCCGAAGCCTCACGCCGCGGCGCTCGTGAGGCTCGCCTTCCTCGAGAGGCGCTCGCCCGAGGCGCGCCTCGCTTCGCTGTATCTCTATCGAGGTCTCCTCGCCGACGAGCTCGAGCGCGCGGCGCCCGGCACGACCGCCGCGCGGAGGAGAAGGCTCCTCCTGCTCGAGGCCGAGCTCTCCTGGGCCGATGCCGAGGCCGCCGCGATCCTCGCGGGGCGTACGCTCCCGCCGGAGGCCGGATGACCGCACGCGACGCCCTTCTCACGCTCGAGCGCCTGCGGACCAAAACCGGCGGCGACGCCGCCGCCGAGAAAAGGGCGTGCCTCGCGGTCCTCGCGCGGCGTTCCCTGCGCGGTGCGCGCGCTGTCGAGCGCCTCCACGAGGCGCTCTGCTTCCTGCGCGCTTATCCCGACGACGCCGGGGTTCTCGCGGCCGTCACGGCGATGCTCGCGGACTTTCCGCGGCGCGCCGACCTCCGCCGCCACCGCCGAGCGCTCGAAAGCACCGGGATCGCGGGCACCGCCATCCGATTCACCTTTTACGCCGGCACCGCGCGCTGGCTTGCGGCGAGGTGGGGAGACCGCCTCAAGATCGACTGGAGGGCCTTCCAAAACCGCGAAGCACTCGAGCGCGTGTTTCCGTTGGTTTCGCTCTTCGCCGAGACGCCGGGGCTCGACGAGCTGGACCTCGGCGTGCGCGGCTGGGTGAAACGCCTGAAGGGGCCTCGCGAGACGGACGCGGCCTTCCTCGTCCGCCGGCTCGCGACGCTCGGACGCGACTCCCTCGAGAACGAGTGGGCCTACGAGGGGCTCGACCTCCCGCTCGTCCTCGCGCCGGGAAAGGGTGGGCCCTCGCGCACGTATGCGGCCGTCTCCGTCCCTTCCGTGAGCTTCCAGACCGCGCCGCCCGACAGCGGGCGTCCGGACGTCGCGCGCGAAATCGCGCGCCCTCCCGTTCGCGTCGTGCCCGCGAAACGCGACGAGGCCGGGCGCCTCCTCGACCTCGCGCGCGCGTCCATGGTCACGCGACAGCGGGATCTCGACGTCTTCCAGTGGGGAGATCGCCGCGACGTCCGCCTTGCGCACTTTCCGGACGGCCTCACTTTCGTCGTGATCGGCGCGGTGCCAGAGCGACGCCTCCTCCTCGAGTCGGTCTACGGCTTTCTGACGCTGAAGAATGGCGTGCCGGTCGGCTACGTCCTCGTGAGCGCGCTCTTCTCCTCCTCGGAGGTCGCGTACAACGTCTTCGAGACCTTCCGCGGCGGCGAGTCGGGCCGCATCTACGGGAAGGTGCTCGCGTTGACCCGGCAGCTCTTCGGCCCGGACGTGTTCACGATCTTCCCGTACCAGCTCGGCGGTTACGGCAACCCGGAGGCGCTCGCCTCCGGCGCATGGTGGTTCTATCAGAAGCTCGGCTTTCGCCCCCGCGCCCCGCACGTGGTCGCGCTCATGGAAGAGGAGCTGGCCCGGATGAAGGCGGATCCGAAGCACCGCTCCTCCCTCGCGACCCTGAAGACCCTCGCCTCCGAGAACCTCTATTTCCAGCTCGGGAAAGAGCGCGACGACGCGATCGGCCTCCTCGAGCTCCCGAACGTGGGTCTCGCGGTCACGGACATGCTGGCGCGGCGGTTCGGCTCAGAACGCGAACGGGCCGAGGCGGCCCTGATCCTCGAGGCGCGCGATCTCCTCGGCCTCCGTTCCCTTTCGGAGTGGAGCCAGGGCGAGCGCCTCGCGTTCCGGCGCTGGGCGCCGCTCGTGGCGATCCTGCCGGGCGTCGCGCGCTGGTCCGCAGACGAAAAGCGCGCGCTCGCCGCAGTCGTGAGGGCCAAGGGCGGCCGCCGCGAGTCGGACTTCGTGCGCCTCTTCGACGGCCACCGGAAGCTGAGGCGGGCCGTGGCGGCGCTCGCGAAGCGCCCGCCGACTTGATCGTTCAGCCCGGCGAGAGGTTCGCGTACCGGGCCACGAACTTCTTGCGGCCCGCGCGGTCGAAATAGACGGTCAGCTTCTCGGCGTCGCCAGAGCCCTCGATCGTCAGGACGACGCCTGGGCCGTAGTCGGGATGGCGCACCTTCGAGCCTCGCCGGAACCCGGACGCCGTGGGCGGCGGAGGCGTCCGCCGCATGACGGGTCTGACGGGGGTGACGCTGCGTATCGGGGAGCGTCCGAAGAGAGATTTCTTAGAAGGGTAAGAGGGGGATCCCGCGCCTCCCGCAGCGGGCTCTTGGGATTCGTTTTCGTAGTCGGGAAACAAGGATCCGCCGCGCCCTCCGCCGAAGCCGCGTCCCGGGCCGAAGCCCCGCTCGCGCGCACCGCCTCTCCCTTCACCTTCTAAGAAATCCCCCGTTCTTCCTCTTCCGAAACCAGACGTCAGATCTTCCCGTTCCAGCACCGACTCCGGGATCGCGGAAAGAAACGGCGACGGCTCGCGGCTCATCCACTCGCCGCGCACCATCCGCCTGAGGACGTAGGAAAGCGTGAGCCGGTCCTTCGCGCGAGTCATGCCGACGTACGCGAGGCGGCGCTCCTCCTCGAACTGGTCGTCGTCGTCGCGCGACGAGGCGTGCGGAAGCGAGCCCTCCTCGAATCCCGCGAGAAACACCTCGTCGAACTCGAGGCCCTTCGCGGCATGAAGCGTGATGAGGAGAATCCCCTTCTTCTCGTCCGCCTCGTCGGCGTCGGCGCGCAGCGTCACGGCGTCCAGGAACCCCCCGACCGAGGGATCGTCGCCCTCCCCGCCGAACGAGGTCGCGCGCTCGTGCTCGCGGGCCGCGGCGAGGAGCTCGTCCAGGTTTTCGCGGCGCACCTCGTCCTGCGGGTCGAGGGAGCTCTCGTACAGCTTCAGGAGACCCGTCTCCTCGAGCGCGAACGCCACCGCAGCGCCTGCGCCGTTCTCCCCCGCCGACCCGAAGTCGCGCAGCTTCGCGACGAGGTCCCGAAACTCGGCGAGAGCCTTTCTCGCGCGCTCCGTGAGTCCTTCGGGCAGCGCGCCGAGGACCGCGAGGAGAGAAGCGCCGCGCTCCTGGGCCGCGGCCTCGACGGCCTCCAGCGTCGCCGCTCCGACGCCCCGCGCCGGCACGTTCACGACCCTCCGGAAGGACACGTCGTCGGACGGGTTGCCCGCGAGGCGCAGGTACGCGAGCGCGTCCTTGATCTCGGCCCTTTCGTAGAACTTCGTCCCGCCGACGAGGATGTACGGCATCTTCGAGCGCAGGAGCTCGTCCTCGAAAGGCCGGGATTGCGCGTTCGTCCGGAACAAGACCGCGATCTCGGCTCCGGGCCGTGCGCGGCGCGCGGCCGCGATCCGCGAGACGACTTCGCGCGCCTCGTCGCGCTCTTCGTCGAAGACCGCGAGGCGGACGTTCCCGCCGCCCGTCTTCGTCGCCTTCAGGGTCTTGCCGAGGCGGCGGCGGTTTTCGGCCACGACGGCGCCCGCCGCGTTCAGGATCGGCGCCGTCGAGCGGTAGTTCCGCTCGAGGCGGACCGTCTTCGCCGTCGGGAACTCGCGCGCGAACTCCAGGATGTTCGACACGTCGGCGCCGCGCCAGCGGTAGATCGACTGGTCCTCGTCGCCCACGACGAAGAGGTTTCCGGCCTCGCCCGCGATGAGGCGCACGAGCTTCGCCTGGACGCGGTTCGTGTCCTGGTATTCGTCCACGAGGAGATGCCGGATGCTCCGCCGGAGAAGGTCGCGAACGTCGTCGCGGGTCGCGACGAGACGGGTCGACAGGACGAGGAGGTCGTCGAAGTCGAGCGCCTTCGCCGCGCGCAGCGACTTCTCGTACACGCGCGCGATGTCCGCGAGGCGGGAGCCCAGGAAGTCGCCGAAGCGGCGCGGGAAGTTCTCCGGCTGGATCCCCTCGTTCTTGGCCTGCGAGATGCGGGACTGGATCTGCCGGGGCGTGGCGGACTTCTCGGGCAGGGCGACTTCCTTCATCGCGCGCTTCAGGACGGCGAGCTGGTCGTCCGAGTCGAAGACGACGAAGCCCTTCGGCACGCCTGCCTCGCCCGGAAAGCGCCGGAGGAGGCGCACGCCCCATGCGTGAAACGTCCCGACGAAAGAGCGCGGACGCTCCGTGCCGAGGAGCGCGGCGACGCGGTCTTTCATCTCGCCTGCGGCCTTGTTCGTGAACGTGACTGCGACGACGGCCTCCTGCGGCACGCCGCGCGCCACGAGCCAGGCGAGCCGGCGCGTCAGGACGCGCGTCTTTCCCGACCCCGCGCCCGCGAGGACGAGGAGCGGCCCTTCGCCGTGCGAGACGGCGGCGGCCTGTTCGGGGTTGAGGCCTTCGAGAAGATCTTCCGGGCCGGCGACCAAGGGGACCGATGGTAGCGCAGTGGCGCGCGGGCCTCCCCCGCCGCGCGGTGCGGCATGATTCGTCGCACCCATGCCGTTCGTCCTCGCTCTCGACCAGGGCACGACCAGCTCGCGGGCGCTCGTTTTCGACGGGAGCGGCAAGGTGCGCGGCATGGCTCAGGGGGAGATCGGGCAGATCTATCCCGAGCCCGGCTGGGTCGAGCACGATCCGACGGAGATCTGGGCGACGCAATCGGGCGCCATGCACGAGGCTTTGGCGAAGGCCGGCATCACCGGCGGCGACGTCGCGGCCATCGGCATCACGAACCAGCGCGAGACGACGCTCCTCTGGGAGCGCGCGACGGGGCGACCGCTCGCGAACGCGATCGTCTGGCAGGACCGCCGCACCGCGCCGACGTGCGACGCGCTACGGGCGGCCGGGCACGAGGCGACGTTCACCGCCAAGACTGGCCTCGTCCTCGACGCCTACTTCTCCGGCACGAAGCTGAAGTGGCTGCTCGATCACGTGCCGGACGCGCGCAAGCGGGCCGCGCGGGGCGAGCTCGCGTTCGGCACGGTCGACTCGTGGCTCGTCTGGCAGCTCACGAACGGAACCGTGCACGTGACGGACCCGTCGAATGCGAGCCGCACGCTGCTGTACGACATCCACACGGGCACCTGGGACGACGAGCTGCTGAGCCTTCTCGAAATCCCGCGAGAGGTGCTGCCGCGCATCGTGCCCTCGTCGGGCGCCGTCGCGACGACGACTCTCGGCGGCGTATCCGCGCCCATCGCGGGCATCGCCGGCGACCAGCAGGCGGCTCTGTTCGGGCAGGCCTGCGACCGGCCGGGCCTCGCGAAGAACACGTACGGCACGGGCTGCTTTCTCCTCCTCAACACGGGGGCGCACGCCGTCGCCTCGAAGAACCGGTTGCTCACGACCGTCGCCTGGGACCTCGGAGTCGGCCGTACGTATGCCCTCGAGGGCAGCGTCTTCATCGGCGGGGCCGCCGTGCAGTGGCTCAGGGACGGGCTGAAGCTCATCCGGAAAGCCGCCGACGTCGAGGCGCTCGCCGCGAGCGTTCCCGACAACGGCGGTGTGTTCTTCGTTCCGGCCTTCGCGGGGCTCGGCGCGCCGCACTGGGACGCTTACGCGCGGGGAGCTATGTTCGGGCTGACGCGTGGCTCGACGAGCGGCCATCTCGCGCGCGCGGTCCTCGAGTCGGTCGCCTTCCAGAGCGCGGACGTGCTCAACGCGATGGAGAGAGACACCGGCCGCGCACTGACCGAGCTGCGCGTCGACGGCGGGGCCTCGGCAAACGAGCTCCTCATGCAGTTCCAGGCCGACCTCCTCGGCGTTCCCGTCGTGAGACCCGAGGTCCTCGAGACGACCGCCCTCGGAGCGGCGTATCTCGCCGGCCTCGCCGTCGGCACGTGGAAGGACGCCGAAGAGATCCACGCGAACTGGAGAGTCGCCCGCCGCTTCGAGCCCGCGATGTCGCGCGACCGCGCGGAAAAGCTCCGCGCCCGCTGGGAGAAGGCCGTCAGTCGCGCAAAAGGCTGGGCCTGAACGTCACTCCACCGTGACGGACTTCGCCAGGTTGCGAGGCTGGTCCACGTCGCAGCCCCGGCGCCGGGCCACGTGGTAGGCGAGGAGCTGGAGCGGCACGACGGTCACGATCGGCTGGAGCGCCGGATGGATCTTCGGCATCGTCAGCACGGCGTCGGCGAACGAGGAGACGTCCGCGTCTCCCGGGTTCACGAGCGCGATGACGATGCCGTCCCGCGCCTTCGCCTCCCTGAGGTTCGAGGCGATCTTCTCGTAGAGCGCGTCGTCGGGCGCCAGGCCGATGACGGGGAGCGCGCCGTCGATGAGGGCGATCGGGCCGTGCTTCATCTCGCCGCCGGGATAGCCCTCCGCGTGGAGATACGAGATCTCCTTGAGCTTGAGCGCCCCCTCGAGGGCGATCGGGTAGTGCGCGCCGCGTCCGAGAAAGAAGACGTCCCGCGCCTTCTCGAGACGGCGGGCGATCTTCTCGAGCTCCGGCTCGAGGGCGAGCGCCTCGCGGAGAGCCGCGGGAAGCCGCGCGAGGCCCGCGAGAAACGCGGCGTCGACTGGCTTCCCGTCTTTCGCGCGCGCGGCTCTCACGTAGTGCGCGAACAGCGCGAGCGCCACGAGCTGCGTCGTGAACGCCTTCGTGGACGCGACGCCGATCTCCGGGCCCGCGTGCGTCGCGATCACGCCGTCCACCATCCTCGCGATCGCCGAGCCCGGCACGTTCACGAGACCGGTCGTGCGCGCCCCGAGACGCCGGGCCTCCTTCAGAGCCGCCACGGTGTCGGCGGTCTCGCCGGACTGCGAGATGCCGAGGACGAGAGTCTTCCCGTCCACGAGCGGCGACCGGTAGCGGAATTCGGACGCATAGTCGACGTCCGCGGGGATCCGGGCGATCTCCTCCAGGAGGAACTTCCCGACGAGGCCCGCGTGCCAGCTCGTCCCGCAGGCGACGATCTGCACGCGGTCGATCCCTCCGAGGAGCGCTCGCGGAACGCCCATCTCCTCTTCGTTGAAGAGGCCGGTCTCGAGGGAGAGCTTGTTGCCGATCGTCTCGATGACGACCGTGGGCTGCTCGGCGATCTCCTTGGCCATGTAGTGCGGGTAACCGCCCTTCTCCGCGGAGACGGCGTCCCAGGGGACGCGGTGGGCGGGCCGCTCGCGCGGGGCGCCGTCGAATCCCGTCACGGTGACGCCGGACGCCGTCACGCGCGCGAGGTCGCCGTCCTCGAGGAAGATCAGGTCGCGCGTATATGAAAGCAGCGCGGTCGCGTCCGACGCGACGAAGTTCTCGCCCGTCCCGAGCCCGAGGACGATCGGCGGCCCCCACTTGAGCGCGTAGAGGACCCCCGGCTCGTCCGCCGAGAAGAGGACGAGCGCGAACATCCCCTCGAGAGAGGCCGCGGTCTTTCGGACGATCTCGGCGAAGGGGGTCTGGGGCTCGGCCTTTTGTGCCGCGCCGAGGGCCTGGGCGACGACCTCCGTGTCGGTCTCCGAGAGGAAGCGGACGCCCGCTTTCTGCAGCCGCTGCTTCATCGGAAGGAAGTTCTCGATGATGCCGTTGTGGATGACGACGACGCGGCCGGAGGCGTCGCGGTGCGGGTGCGCGTTCTCCTCGGAGGGGCGGCCGTGCGTGGCCCAGCGCGTGTGCCCCACGCCGAACCGGCCGGGCGGCGGATCCTTCGCGATCTTCCTCGTGAGGTTGCCGAGCTTGCCCTCGCTGCGCGCCACGCGCACGACACCGTCGCTCCCGACGACCGCGATGCCCGCCGAGTCGTAGCCGCGGTACTCGAGGCGTTTCAGGCCGTCGAGGAGGACCGGCGTCGCCTCGCGGTCCCCGACGTACCCGACGATGCCGCACATCTCAGGCCTTTTTCCCGCCGCTCTTCTTCTCGCGGTACCGCGCGCCGCCCTCGGGGACGTTCTTCTGCGGCACGCGGGAGAGGGCGAGCGCGTCCTTCGGGACGTCCTCGGTCACGGTCGTGCCCGCGGCGACGATCGCGCCATCGCCGATCGTGACCGGAGCGACGAGCTGCACGTCCGAGCCGACGAAGACGTCTCGGCCGATCGTCGTCCGGTTCTTCGCGAAGCCGTCGTAGTTGCACGTGATCACGCCCGCGCCCACGTTCGTCCGCTCCCCGATCTCCGTGTCGCCGAGGTACGTCAGATGGTTCGCCTTGACGCCCTTTCTCAGGACGGCCTTCTTCGTCTCGACGAAGTTCCCCACGTGGACGCCCTCGGCGAGGTCCGTTCCCTCGCGCAGGCGCGCGAACGGGCCCACGACCGCGTCGTCGCCGACGACCGCCGACTCGATCACGCAGTAGGGCCTCACCGTCACGCCCTTTCCGAAGACCGAGTCCTTCACGACGGAGCCTTGGCCGATGGCGGTTCCCGAGCCCACCCGGGTCTTTCCGAGAAGCGTCACGAAGGGCCCGAGCACCGTGTCGGGCTCGAGGACGACCGTGTCGTCGAGCGTGACGGTCTCGGGCCTCTGGATCGTCGTCCCGGCCTGCATCGCCTCGGCGGCCTTGCGGTGCCGGAGAGTCCGCTCGACGGCGGCGAGGTCCGCGCGCGAGTTCACGCCGAGGGCGGAGGCGGGGTCGCCTTCGACGAGAGCCACCCGGCGGCCGGCCTTCCGCGCGAACGAAAGCACGTCGGTCAGGTAGAACTCGGATTGGGAATTCTTGGAGGTGAGGAGCGGAAGGGACTGATCGAGAAATGTCCGATCGAACGCGTAGGTTCCGGTGTTGATCTCGGAGATCTTCCTCTCTTTGCTCGAAGAATCTTTCTCTTCCACGATCTTCACGAACTGGCCCCTCGCCCGCACGATGCGCCCGTAGCCGGTCGGGTCTGCGAGCTTCGCCGTCAGGACCGCCACACCCACCTTCTTGTCCTTCGCGAGCGCATCGAGAAGGACGTTGACGGTCTCCGCGGAGAGGAGCGGAACGTCGCCCGATAGGACGACGACGCGCGTCGCCTTCCCGAATGCGGCCGCCGCGACGCGCACGGCGTCGCCCGTTCCCCGCGGCAGATTCTGCAGCGCGACGCGGACTCCCGGGGACAGGGTCTTCACGTGTTGAGCCACCCCGCCGTCGTCGTTCGAGACGACGACCACGACCTGGGCGGCGCTTCCCGCAACCGCGAGCGCGGTGTCGAGGGCGCGGTCGAGAAGCGGGCGGCCGGCAGCCTCGTGCAGAACTTTCGGCTGTTCGGACCTCATCCTCACGCCGCGGCCGGCGGCGAGGAGGACGACGACGGTCATACGCCTCCCGCGACGAGCTCCATGAAGCCCTTCGTCCCCCGGAGAATGGCGAGGTCGGGTTCGAGTCGCGCCTGAATGCGGTTCTGATCGTCTGCGGCGACGGCCTTCCTCAGGCTCAGGATCGCCTGCTCGACGTCGCCCTGCAGCGCCAGGCAGCAGGCCGTGAGGTAGTGAACGCGGCCATCGCCGTCGCGGCGGCCCGGGTTCCTCCGGAGCAGCTCGAGAGCCTTCTCGATGTTGCCCCGGTTCTTTTCGAACACGGCGGCGTGGTAGAGCTCCTCCGGCTCGGCCGCCGCGGAGCCCTTCGTCCTCCTTCCGGTGCGACAGGCGCCGAGATACATGCGCGCGCGATCGAGGAACTCCTTCTCGTCGGGGTGCTTTTCGATGAGGTCCTCGAAGCGCCGCGCGGCCTCGTCGAAATGGCGCTTGTGGAAGAGTTCGATGGCCCTCTCGTATTCCTTGCGCGCCGCGGAGCTCTCCTTCACGGCCTCCTTGAGCGAAGCCGGCGTCTTTCGCAGCCGGTCTGGCTCGGCCCCGGCGAGCTTCATCTGCCGGATCTTCTTTTCCAGGTCTTCGAGCGGCAGCCCGAGCTCCTTGGAAAGTGTCTGCAGGTCCATCCGGCCGAAGTTCGCTTTCAGCCAGCGGGCGTCGTCGTCGGTCCATTTCCTGAGCATCATTTGGAGGGGTCTCCCGCTGGGCTCCGCGCCCGAAGGTGTTTGGAGCAAACGGCGAATTCTCTTCACGTCTCTCCCCCGCGTCAAGGAGGCACCAAAATGGGGCCGGGGCGCCGGGTCCGGGCGTCCCGCCCCCCCCGGACGCATCCAGGTGAAACGCGGTAGCCTGACGCCGTGTACGAAGCTCCGATCTTCTGCACGCAGTGCGCTGCACGGCTCGAGGAGCAGGCCATGGGCCCTTCCGCCAAGAGGGTCCCGGTCTGCGTGCATTGCGGCGCCGTGCACTGGATCGACCCGAAGATCGCGGCCGGCATCCTCATCGTGCGCGGCGACCGGGTCCTCCTCGTCAAGCGCGCGATCGAGCCCGGGTTCGGCCGGTGGACGTTCCCCGGGGGGCACGTGGACCGCGGCGAGACTCTCGAGGAAGCCGCGCTGCGCGAGACGCTCGAGGAGTGCGGCGCGACGGCCGATCTCGGGGATCTCCTGGGCGCCTTTTCTTATCCCGGGAGGCCCGTCGTCATCGTGGTCTACCGGGGCACCCTCGCGGTCGGCAGCCGCGAACCGCACGCGGGCGACGAGACGCTCGAGGTGGGCTGGTTCACCGCGGAAGAGGTGGCCGGCCTTCCGCTCGCCTTTCGCTCCGCGGCCGACGCGCTCTCGCGGCTCTTCGGGCGAACGTATGCCGTGTGAGCGCCTCGGGGAACAAACGGGGCCGCCGGGGTCATCCATGAAGCGCGGTCGTCCCGTAGGACAATCGCCGGAGATACCTCTGATGCGCCGCAGCATTCGATTCCTCGTTCCGCTCCTGACTCTCGTCCTTTTCGCCGTCTTCGCGCGGGCGGACGAGCCGATCGTCGCGACGGCGCCCGCACCCGCCGGACTCGCGAAAGCCGCCTTTGCGGGCGGCTGCTTCTGGTGCATGCAGAGGCCTTACGACGACCTCCCGGGCGTCGTCTCGACGACCGTGGGGTACACGGGAGGCGAGAAGGCGAATCCCACGTACCGCGAGGTCTCCGCGGGCGGGACGGGGCATCTCGAATCGATCGAGGTCGTGTACGACCCGAAGAAGGTCACGTACGAGACGCTCCTCGACGTCTTCTGGCACAACGTCGACCCCACGAACGGTAACGGCCAGTTCTGCGACAACGGCTCGCAATACCGCACCGCGATCTTCGTCGCCGACGACGCGCAGCGGAAGGCGGCCGAGGCCAGCAGGAAAGCGCTCGAGGCTTCCGGCGTTCTGAAACGTCCGATCGTCACCGAGATCCTGAAGGCCGGGACCTTCTGGAAGGCCGAGGCCTACCACCAGAGCTACTACAAGAAGAATCCGATCCGCTACTCGTTCTACCGCTCGGGCTGCGGGCGGGATTCGCGCCTGAAGGAGCTCTGGGGCGACGCCGCCCCGAAGCACTGAAGCTCGCTCCCCGTCGTCATCGCGGCAACGCGATCACTGCGCCAACGACCGCGCGGTCGTACTTCGTTTCGTAGACGCGGTTGAATTCGGAGAAAGCGAATTCGCCTGAGCAGTGTCCGGCGGCGACGCGCTCGAATTTCCACTTGTCGCGAAAACGGATGACGAGATTGCTCACCTCCGAGTCCGGAGTCTCCACCAAATGGAACCCGCCGAAGATGCTGTAGACCCGGGGTTCGATCTTCACGGCCCCTTCGAGAATCTTCTCGACGCCCGGATGCGAACAGCCGATGACGACCGCCAATCCCAGCGGCGTCCTGACCGCCATCGAGATCTCGTTCATCTCCTTCGTGCCGGTCACGTCGGAAGTCGTCGAGAACAGCCAGAAACCGGGGAGCACCTCGGTGGCCGTCCTGATCTGGGCGAAATTGGCGCCCGGCCACGGCGAGTCAGAGCCGATCTGCTCCGGGACTTTGCCGTCGAAATAGTGCATGTTCTCGGGCGCCGACTCCACGCGCCGCCTGATCAGGTTGACGAGCCCTGGCGCTGAAGGGGTATGGAAGTTCTGTTGCTCGGCCGGCGTGTAGATCTTCACGCCCGGATTGACCTTGAGCACATGATGCAAGCCGCTCGTGTGATCACCATGGCGATGCGACAGAACGACGAAATCGAGTCGGCTCAGGTCTGCGCCGAGAGACGTCACGTTAGCGGCAAAATCATTGAGACGGCCGCCGGTGTCGAAGAGGATGCGCCTTCCGCCGTATTCAACGAGCGCCGAATAGCCCCACCCGAGCTTCAAACCTGCGGACTTGCCGATCGCGTCGTAGAGGATCGTCACTCGTGCCGGCGATTCCTCGTTCACACGGACGATCTTAGCCATTCAGGGCTCTTCCGGCAGCCTCGTCCGCGAGAGCACCGCGGACGCGAGCTTCACCGGCACCCAGCGCGGCACGAGCCGCCCCGAGGCGATCCACGCGCGATCGAGAAAGTGCGTCACGACGTAGGCCTTCTTCTTCCGCAGGGCCTCGAGGCCGATCTTCGCGACGGCGTCCGGCGTCATCTCGGGGAACGGCGTCGCCTCGGCGCCGCGCATGCCCGCGACGGCGTAGAAATTCGTCTTCGTGAAGCCCGGGCAGAGGCACGTCACGGTGACGCCGTCCTTTTTCGCCTCTTCGTGCAGGGCGTGCGTGAACGAAAGAACAAAGGCCTTGCTCGCGGCGTACGCGGCGAAATAGGGCATGGGCAGGAACGCGGCCGTCGACGCGATGTTGAGGATGGCGCCTCCGCGCCGCGCGCGCATGGCGGCGAGGAAGCGGTGCGTGAGCTCGGTCGTCGCGACGACGTTGAGCTGGAGCATTTCGAGGACGCGCGGAAGCGGCAGCTCGGCCTCGGGGCCGTTCAGGCCGAAGCCGGCGCCGTTCACGAGAACCGAGACGGCCTTGCCCGCGCCCTCCGTCGCGGCGAACACGGCTTCGCGTCCTCCCGGTCTTCCGAGATCGGCGGCGAGGAATCCGGCCTCGATCCCGTTCGTTCTCGCGACCTCCTCCGCCAGGCGTTGGAGACGGTCGCCCGAGCGGGCGACGAGGAGGAGGTCCCGGCCCTCCTCCGCAAGGCGGCGGGCCAGCGCTTCGCCGATTCCGGAGGAAGCGCCGGTGACGACGGCGAGCTCCGGGCGGGTCACGAATCCCGTCGCGGCACGCGGATCACTTCCGCCACGCGATAGCCGAGCAGCGTCCGGAGGACGCTCGCGGGGGCGAAGAGGTCGAGGCCCGGCGAGTGGGCGGGGTCCGGCAGAACGGAGAGGACGAGCGGGGGCCCGCCCGCCGCGAGAACGGTGTAGGCGCCGAACCAGTTGCGCGCGCCGAGCGCTTTGACGTGGGTCTCCATGCCGTCCACGCGGAGTGGGAAATCCGTCTCCCTCTCGCGCGTCCAGAGCTGAGGCGGGCCGGACGACGCCTCGCTCGAGAGGCCGAAGGCGCGCTTCAGGAGAGACGCGGCGGGGTCCCTCAAACGGCTGGACGAGAGCGAGAACGGCACGGTCGCCCGGCCCGCGGCCTTGAGCTCGGCGAACGCGTTCGGCGAGATCCAGAGCGCGGACGAGCCCGTGATCGTCGCGACACCCTCGGGCCAAAGGCCCGGCAGGAGGAACTCCGTGGCGGTCGCGAAGTCCGGGAACAGGAGCGTTCCGCCCACCTCCCGCGACTCGTATGCCGCGGGCGGCGCCGCGACGGGCGTCGCGCCTTGGGGCGCGTTCGCGCGCGCCCGGACCCACTCCTCGCGGCGGCGGGCCGAATCCGGCTTCTCGGTGCGCACGCGGCCCGACCAGCGCAGCCGGAGTCCCCCCTTTCCGAACTCGAGAACCTCCACCTCGCGGCGCGCCGACTCCGGGACGTCTTCGCCGTCGACACCGGGCAGATACGGGTCGAGCGCGAGGACGAGTCCCGGCAGGAGCGGCAGGGCGAGCAGGCGGCCGGGTCGCTCCGCCTGGGGCGCCGGCACGGGCTGCGATTCCTGGGGCCCGCGGCCGCAGGAGAGCACGAACGCCGCGAGAAGAGCCGGGGCGGCGGAGTGTGAGTGGGGCATCGTCTACCGGTTGGCCACGTCGTTCACCCGCTCATCCAGGGGAATCGGGTAGACCTCGACCGCGTTGATCTTCTCCCGTGGCGCGCGAAAGCGGTTCAGGGACGACAGGAGCCGTGCGTCGCCCGACACCGTCGACGGAACCTCGCGCTCGAACTCCGCGCGGAAGTCGAGGAGGATGCGCGACAGACCCGCCTTGAGGGCCGGAGGCTTCCAGTCCACGTTGTGCGGGTCCGCGAGGAAAGCGCGCCCCGCCGCGTCGAGCCGTGCGTCGAGGTCGGCCGCCTCCCAGGGCTCCTTCGCGAGCGGTGGCCCGCCCCGGCGCGCCTTCACGAGCGCGAAGTGGATCCGCGCGTCCGTGAAGCGCTTGGACGCGATCACCGCCATGGCGTTGAGGGAGAGGTTCTTCCCGCCGACGACGTACGTGGTTTCCGAGTCAAAGCGGTGCGCGATGTCCTTCAGGTTGGCCGGCCGGTTGAAGCGCAGGACGCCGCGCAGAGCGCACGCGTTGTGCGCGTTGATCCAGTAGGCGAGGCGGTCGGGCTCGGTCGGGAACAGGTGCGGGTGCGAATCGGGCGACACGCGCGCGATCTCGGCGAGGTACTCCTCGAGAAGCGGCTCGTCCACCGAGACCGCCGCGTAATCCACGAGGCCGTCCGTCACCACCTTCTCGAGAAGCCGGCCCAGGAGGCCGTGCGGGAACTTCCCGGCGGAGGGAACGTCCGAGACGGCCTTCACCGAGGGTTTCACGACCTCGCACGAGGATCCCGTCAGAGCGATCACCCATACCGCGAGAACGAGGGTCGCGCGAAGGCGCGCGAAAAAGGGGTCCCGCATCATCGTGCGCTCAGCCGACGACGTCTTCCGCCCCGTCGACACCCAGGACGTTTCCTGAGAGCCACACGGTTTGGGGGCAGGACAGGGCCACGACGACGCTCGCCACGTCCTCCGGGGTCGTCAGCCGGCCCGCCGGATGGATCGCAAGACAGCGCTCGATCATCTGGTCGTTCCCCGGAATCTTCCGGAGCGCCGGCGTGTCCGTCACGCCCGCGCGTATGGCGTTCACGGCGATCTTCCGCGGGGCGAGCTCGACGGCGAGCTGCCGGCAGTGGCTTTCGAGCGCCGCCTTTGCGGCCGAGACGGCGCCGTAGGATTTCCAGATGCGGTGGCCGCCCGCCGACGTCATCGCGAAGGCGTGCGCGCCTTCGGGCAGGAACCCGCCCGCGACGAGGTCCTGCATCCAGTAGACGAGCGAGTGCCCCATGACGTCCACCGTCATGTCCATCTGGGCTTTCGAGATCCGCTCGCCGCCATCGGCGGCGAGGAACGGCTTCAGGGTGCCGAACGCGAGCGAATGCAAGACGACGTCGACGCCGGCCCTCCGGCCCTCTGCGTCGAGGACCTTCGCCATTGCGCCGAGAGCTTCCGCCCTCTTCTCGTCGTCGGCCGCGTTCATGTTGAAGAACATCGCACGGGACCCGGCGGCTTCGATGCCGCGGGTGATGCGCTCCACGTTCGGGAGCGTCGCCCGGCGGTCGAGGTGCACCCCGAAGACGTTGCGTCCGCCTCGCCCGAGCGCGAGCGAGGCCGCTTCACCGAAGCCGGAGGAGGCGCCCAGCACGAGCGCCCAGTTGCGGTTACCGGCCATCGTGTTTGAATCCTAGCATCGAGCGCGGGTTAATCTGGCTCCCCATGGGGAACGCCTTTCGTCAGCGGCTCGGACGCGAGGCGCCGATCGTGCTCGACGCGGCGATGGGAACGGAGCTCTCCTGCCGGGGAGCGAACACCGCGCCGCCGCTCTGGAGCGCCCGGGCTCTCGTCGAGGCTCCGGAGCTCGTGGAGGCGATTCACCGCGAGAACGTCGCGGCGGGCGCGGAGGTCTTGACCATCGCGAGCTTCCGGCTGCACGGGAGGAATATCAGAGAGAGTTCTTGCACCCTCTCGCAGGGGGAACTCATCGCAAGAGCGGTGACTCTGGCGCGACGGGCAATGTCCGAAATTTCCAGACACCCTTCTAAGAAAATCTTCGGCGGCATCGCAATTGCCGGATCGCTCGCCCCTTTGGAGGATTGCTACCGGCCTGATCGAGTTCCGAAGCAAGAAAATATTCTCTCCTCCGAACACTCCGAGATGGCGGCGGCTCTCGCCGCCGCGGGAGTCGACCTCATCCTCGTCGAGACGATGAACGCCATTCGCGAGCTCGTGGCCGCGACGGCCGCGGCCGTCGCGACAGGCCTGCCGGTCCTCGCGTCCATGGTCACCGATGGAGAAGGGCGGCTCCTGTCCGGAGAATCGATCGGAGACGCCGCGAAAGCGCTCCTCTCCCTGTCTCCTCACCCCGACGCTCTCGGCATCAACTGCGTCCCCGCACGCCGCATCGGCGGCGATCTCGTACGCCTCCGCGCCGCGGCGCCCGGGATCCCTCTCGTCCTTTACGGCAACGCCGGGCGGGCGCTCGACGAGTCGCGCGGGCTCTTCACCGAGCCGATCGACCCGTACGAGTACGCTTCTCTGGCGCGCGAATGGCTCGCCGCGGGAGCCCGGATCGTCGGCGGCTGCTGCGGCACGAACGCCGCGCACGTTCGGGCGCTGCGATCCCTTCTCGAAGAACGGGCGGGCCCGTCGCCCCGGACGGACCCGTATCGGGACTAGTCGCTCTTTGGCTACGGGAAATAACCGCGGATCGTCCTGGCGCGCAGCTTCGGATTGCCGAGCTTCACCTCGATCGCGCGGAACTGGTTCTCGCCCTTCGAGGAATTCGTGAGATACCGCAGGAAGTACTGCGAGCGGAGCTCCGTCTCTATCTTCCGGTAGATCTCGGCGAGCGCCGCCGCCTTGCCGATGAAGAACGCCTCGGCTCCCGTGTCGACGGCGAGCTCGGTCATCTTCGACTTGATGCCGAAGTCGAGGACGGAGAGATTCAATCCGATGAAGTAGATCGGCACGCCGGCGGCGCGCGCGTAGCGGCGCAGAGTCCCGTAATCCGTCCACGAGTGGTTGTCGTCACCGTCCGTGAGGACGACGATGGCCTTTCGGCCGGGCAGCGCGCGGAACTGGTAGAGTGCCATGACGACGGCGTCGTAGAGCGCGGTGCCTCCGGAGGCGCGCGTCTCGGCGATGGCCCGCTCGAGATCGGTGGACTTGTGCGTGAGGGACGCGAGAAGTGTGGGCCGCTCGCGGAACTCGATGACGAAGCCCTGATCTTTCTCCTTCGAGACGAGCTTCTGCGCGAACTCGGCGGCCGCCTGGTGGACGAGAGGCATCGCGTCCGCCATCGAGCCCGACCCGTCGATGACGATCCCGAGCGACAGCGGGAGCGACTCGGCGAACTCGAAGCTCGAAACATCCTGCTTCACGCCGTCCTCGAGCACCGTGAACTCCTCGCGCGGAAGGCCCTTCACGAGACGGCCTTCGGAATCCAAGACCGAGACCGGAAGCTCGACGAGATCCACCTCGACCTTCGTCATGAAGCGCGACTCGCCTTTCAGGAGCTTGAGATCGGTGAACTCCTTTCCTTCCGCATCGGTCGCGGTCGCCCGCATGAGCGTGGCCTTCTGGATCTTCGCGACGGGGACGTAGACGGTGAACGGCGGCTCGGTCCACTCCTTCACCATCGTGTCGTCGAGCCAGAGCTGGAGCTTCTTCGCAGCGCCGCCCGCGATGGACTGCAGGGCGACCTTCAGCTCCACGGTGTCGCCGGCGCCCTTCTGCCTCGGCAGCTCGAGGATGCGCACCGCGAGGCGCGAGTCCTTCTCGTTGATCGCCCACGCGTCCGCGTCCACGAAGTTCCCCTGGACGTCGTAGCCGAGAACCTTGAGTGTCTGCTTCTTCGGGATCTTCCCGAGGTCGAGCTCGACGGTGTACGGGGCGCGGTTCCGAACGAGGACCTTCTTTTCCCCGAGGTAGAACTCGACGCGCCTCACGGGCTCCTTCACCTCGCACTCGATCCTGAGGAGTCCGACAGGTACCTCCTGGTCCGGTGCCAGGATCTTCACGAACCCCGAGGCGCCCGCCGGGACGGCGGGTCTGTTCTCGCTTTCGAGGATCACCGCCGCGGCACTCGGGAGCCCCGCGCCGTCCGGCCCGGCATCCTCGGCGCGGAACTCGGACGACATGGCGGGCACCGTGAGCGAGATCGCCCGCGTGCCGAGGAGCACCCCCGTGACGCCCTCGAGCCGGAACTGGACGTTGAGAGCGCCGGGTAGGAGCGCGCGAAGAAACGAGATCGCCACGGGTTTGCCGGCATTCGTGACGTCCGTCGACGACAGGTCGATGTCCACGGGCACGCGAAAGCTCTCGACGGCCTGACCGCGTTCGTCCGTGACGTCGCCCGAGAGGAAGAAGGAATAAACGCGCGGCTGCACGTTTCCCGCCCCGCGGAGGTCTCCCCTCGAGACCGTGAGCACGAATTTGACGGCCGTCTTTCCCCCGGTCCGCCCGAGATACTGCTCGCGCACGTCGATCGGGATCGAGATTCCCGGCGCCTCGAGCCGCGTCTTCTGGCCATCTCCGGGACGGCCTGACTGCGGACTCGCAGGCGGGGCCGAGAGGAGGGCGGCGAGGGCGAGGAGCGAGAATTCGCGAACCCGCTTCGTCATGCGCCCATCGTATGCTGTCTTTCTCAAGCGACACATCCCCCGTTCGGGAGGCCTCGATGCAAGTTCCCTTCCGCCGCCCTGTTGGCGCGCTCCTCGGCCTCGTCCTCCTGGCGGTGCCGGCTCCGGGAACTGCCGTTTCGCCGGTCGGGCCCGCCGCGTCGGATGCCTGGCTCGATGCCACCTCCGCCCGCTGGAACGAGGTCGCCGGGAGGATCTGGGGGTTTTCCGAGACGGCCCTCCAGGAGACGAAGTCCTCCGCGCTCTTGGCCGACGTCCTCGAAAAGGAAGGATTCATCGTGACGCGCGGAGTCGCGGGAATGCCGACGGCGTTTGTTGCCTCCGCGGGAGCCGGGGCGCCCGTCGTCGGGATCCTCGCGGAATACGACGCGCTGCCGGGCCTCTCGCAGGTGGCGGGCACGTCGAAGAAGACGCCGCTCGTCGCCGGAGCGGCCGGCCAGGGGTGCGGTCACAACCTCCTCGGGACGGCGGTGGTCGCGGCCGCTGTCGCCGCGAACCGCTCCCGCGTCGCCGCCAAGCTTCCCGGCACGATTTGCGTCTTCGGCACGCCGGCCGAGGAGCAGCTCCTCGGCAAGCCCTTCATGCTCAGGAACGGCGTCTTTTCGGGCACCGACGTCGTCCTCGCCTGGCACCCCGCGGACGCGAACTACGTCTCGACGAAGCCCTATCTCGCGATCACCGCAGTCGACGTGGAGTTCTTCGGAAAGACGGCGCACGCCGCCATGAACCCGTGGCTCGGGCGGAGCGCGCTCGACGCCGTCGAGCTCTTCGACCATGCCCTCGCGCTCATGCGGGAGCACGTTCTCCCGACGGCGCGCCTCCATCGCACGATCAAGAACGGCGGCCTCGCGGCGAACATCATCCCGGACTACGCCCGCGCCCAGTGGTTCGTCCGCGACGAGAACGGCGAGCGCGTGAACGAGATGGTCGGGCGCCTGAGGAAGGCCGCCGAGGGCGCCGCGCTCGCGACGGAGACGACGTCGAAGGTCAGCCTTCTCGCCTCGACGCGCGAGCCGCTCTTCAACGACGCGCTCTCGAAGGTCCTTCAGAAGCATCTCGCTCGCGTCGGCGCGCCCGCGTGGGACGCCGCCGACCTCGCGCTCGCGCGCGGCATTCAGAAAGAGGTCGGCGTTCCCCAGACCGGCCTCGCGGACGGCGTCCTTCCCTATGGACCCGGCCACGGGTCCGGGGCCTCGTCCGACGTGGGGGAAGTGAGCGCCGCATTGCCGGTCGCCGAGCTCGCCGTCGCCACGGGAGCCTCCGGCCAGCCGTGGCACCACTGGGCCGTGACGTCCTGCGCGGGGCACGCGCTCGGGCAGAAGGGAATGCTCGTGGCGGCGAAGGTCCTCGCGTCGTCCGTGGCCGACCTCTTGAGCGATGCCCGGACGGTCGCCGCCGCGAAGGCCGAGTTTCAGAAGGCGACCGCCGGGAAGCCCTACGTCAGCCCGCTCGCGAAAGACGCGGTCCCGAAGACGTACTGAGCCTCACGCGGCGGCGCGGGCGGCGTGCGTCTCGAAGAAGCCCTCGACGGCGTCGAGAAATGCCTGCGGGCTCTCGAGGGACGCGATGCGGCGGCGCAACTCGCCCCCGTTCGGCAGGCCGTGCGTATACCAGCCCGTGAACGTGCGGAGCTTCGCGATGACGGCCTTCGGCGCGTCCGCGTCATCCTTCTGGATGAGCCGGAAGTGGTCGAGGATGACCTCGCGGCGCTCCGCGAGCGTCGCCTCCCGATAGGGGCGGCCGGCGAGGAGTTCGGACGCCTGCCGGAAGATCCACGGATTCTTCATCGTCGCGCGGCCGCACATCACCGCGTCGCAGCCGGACTCCCTGAACATCGCGAGAACGTCTTCCGGCGTCGCCACGTCGCCGTTCCCGACGACGGGGATCGGCACGGCCTCCTTGAGGCGCGCGATGCGGCTCCAGTCGGCCCGACCCGTGTACATCTGCTTCGCCGTCCGCGCGTGCAGCGCGACCGCGGAGACGCCCTCTCCGGCGCAGATCCGGCCGAGCTCGAGATAGTTCACGGTCTCGTCCGTCACCCCGAGCCGGAACTTCACCGTGAGCGGCGTCGTCTTCAACGCCTTGCGGCAGGCCGCGATGATCCCGCGAGCCTTGTCCAGATCGCGCATGAGGCCCGCCCCCGCGCAGCCCTTGAGGATCTTGTTCGCCGGGCACCCCATGTTGATGTCGCACACGTCGACGCCCATCTCCTCGACTCGCTCCGCGGCGATCTCCATGCGCTCTGCGTCCGCTCCGTAGATCTGGACCGAAAGCGGGCGCTCGGCGGGATCGAAGCGCAGCAGCCGCTCGGTCTTGCGGTTTCCGCGCGTGAGCCCCTCGGACGAGATGAATTCCATCGTCACGAGGCCGACGCCGCCGATGCGCCGGAGGAGCAGGCGGTACGTCATGTCGGTGATCCCGGCCATCGGGGCGAGGATCAACGGCGGGTCGACGGCGCAAGGACGCGTCCCCGCGCCGCCGTAAACGAGGCTCATACCGGGAAGTTTACTGACCGGTGACCTTCGCGGGCGGGGCAGAAGCGGGCGCCGCGGGGTTCACCGAGCTCTCGACCTCGAAGGCGCCCTGGTAGAGCGCGAAGGCGCCGGGCACGACCTTCTGGTCGCGCGTGAGGCCCACGACGTACGCGTGCCGGCCGGGAGTGAGTTTCTCGAGCCACACGGGCTCGGCCTTGGTCAGCGTGACCTCGGGCAGCGTATCGAGCTTGTAGCGCAGTCGGCAGGAGTCGGGTACGGACGACTCGGCGACCGGGCATCCGGTTACGAGAACGTCGAGGAGGGCTTTGCCGCTCTCGCCTTTCACCTTGCCGCGTGGCGAGACGATCGTGAGAACGGGCGCACCCGCCTCGATCGCGTTCTTGCCGTCCTTCTCGCCGACGTGGAACGTGACCATCGCGAAGGCGGAAGGCTCCTTGATGGACTCGCCCCACGGCCGCACCGGGAAGATCCGGACGGTGTGCGTGCCCCTCGGAAGGCTTTTGAACGTGTACGGCTTCGTCGCATCGTGCCAGGGGAACATGGCGCTGATGTTGTCGACGAGGATCTCCAGGTGCTGCCCGCTCTTCGTCGCTTCGTCCTGGAAAGTCTCGAAGTTCGTGAGCTCCACCTTGAGCGTGACCGGCGCTCCCTTTGCGGGAGGCTGACCGGCCTCGGGCTGCGGCACCGGGATGACTTCATCCGCAGCGGGAGCGACGATCTTGAGCGTGACCGGACCGGTCGGGCCACGCCCGTCCGCGAAGCCCGGCAAGGGCGACTTCGGGTCCTTCGGGGTCGCCGTCTGAGCCATGAGTTGCCCGACGAGGACGAGAGCGAGACCCGCGACGAGGGTCTTCACCAGACGCGAGAGAGTCGGGTTCACTGTGTTCATGGCGATCGCGCACTCCTTACAAGTGATGGTCCCGTCGGCCCGATGGCGTTGCGGGTCCGGGAGGATACCAGCAAGAACGGGGCCGGGCGTGAGGGACCGGGGGTCCCGCTCAGAGCCGGGTCCAGCCGGCCGGAACCGAAAAGAGGCCGGGATCCGCTCCCACCCGGACGTTCGTGAGGGTCACTGTAGATTTCCGCGTCCTTCCGTTCGCGTCGGTCGTTTCGCGGTCGTAACGCGTCACGAGGCCGTCCAGATCTGCGGCCACCCAGTAGGTCGTCGTCGGGGAGCCCGGCACGGCGGGATCGTCGTCGAAGCGCCAGAGGCCGCAAGCGTGCCCCGCGAAGACCTCGTCGCCTTCGCGATGGTAGATGCTGACGTTTCGCCGCGCCGCTTCCTCCTTTTCGTCGAAGCCCGGGGCGAGCGGGATTCCGCCGGGAAGCTCGCCCACCGCCTCCGAGTAGGGAACGTCCCGGGCCGTCTTCGCGACCGGATCGAGCCGGAACGCCTTGCGGGCCGCCACGTCGAGAACGAGCGCCGGGCCGTCCGCCGGCCCCTTGCGCCTGAGGTCCCGGAACACGGCGAGGTCGAACGCCGCCTTCTCGACTCCGTCGCTCCTGAGCGTCACGCGCGCGCGATAGCCGTGCGTCTTCACGCGTGTGGGCGCGCCGAAGGGATCGGCGGCGCACCCCGGAAGGAGCGCCAGGAGGACTCCGAGCAGAAACGTCGGGCGCCGTTTCACGGGCGCCTCCTCGGGGGAGGCGCGCCCGGCACCTCGAGGCCGTGGAAGTGCTGCAGGGCGGCGAGCGCGCGGAGCGTGACCCACCGCGAGAGCTCGCCCGTGCGCTCGAGGGCGACGGGAAGCCGCTCGGGCCGCGGCCGTTCGAGCGTCCAGCGCGCGCGATGGTCGGCGCGCGTGACGAGGCGCGCGAGGGCTCGGCAGAGGACCGGCTCTCGCCGGGACTCGGCGGGGAGCACCAAGGCGAGCGCGAACAGCATCTCGACGAGATCGGTCTCGTCGCCGCACGGGAAGCCGGGCATGAGCAGCTCCTCCGGCGCGCCGGGGGCGAGCGCAGCCGGTAGCTCGACCTCGAGGAGCCGGGCCGAGAGGAAGGATATGGCCCTCGAGACGCGCTCGCTTCTCGCGCCCTCGGGCAGCGACGCGAAGAGCAGAAGGTCTTTTTCCGTCTGGCCGCGCCCTGCGAGCGCGCGCGCCGCGAGCGCGTCAGCGCCCTCGCGGACCCGCGCATCGCGTTCCCACCCGATCCGCGAAAGGACGCGGAGGGCCGCCCGAAACAGCGCGGCGTCGAGGTCGGCCTCCTCGTGCCGCTCGATCTTTACGAGCGCCTTTTCCCAGCGGGCGAGGAGGACGTCGCCCGCGTGGTGAAGCTGAAGCAGCGAGCCGTCCGCCCCAACCTCCGTCAGGAAGAGCGCGAGCCACACCCCCCCGTCGTAACGGCGCTCGAGTGCCGACGCTCCCGCGCCGGGGGCGAGCTTCGCGCGCAGCAGCGCGAGCGTCTCGCGCACGAACGGCTCCCGGTGGAATCCCTGTTTCGCCCTCTTCAGGTCGGGATCTTTCGGGGGGCGGCCGAGGAGGTCTCGAAGGGCCACGTAGCGAGCCGCCGGGCTCTCGCGCGAGACGAGCCAATCGATCGTCGACAGCGGCACGGAGAACGGCCCTTCGGAGAGAGGCTGCACCGCGCGCCGGCGGCGCACGGCGCCCTCCGGCCGCGGGCGTGCGGATCGCGACATGTCCCGCGAGGATAATCCAGCCAGCATGAACTTCTTCGAAGCTTCTCCCACGCGCGTCGTCGGGCACCGAGGCTCCCCGACGAAGGCTCTCGAAAACACGTTCGAGAGCTTCGACCGCGCCGAGGCGGACGGCGCCGACGCCTTCGAGCTCGACGTGCGGCTCACGCTGGACGGCGAGGCCGTCGTGCACCACGACGCCGAAATCGTCCTCCCGGGCCGCCGGGTCCCGCTCGCAACCCTCACGATTCCCGAGCTCAACGAGACCCCGGTCGTGCGCGGGGAGCTCCGGGGTTTCGTCCCGACACTGCGCGACGTCTTCCTCAGGTACGGCTCCCAGGGACGCTACCTCGTCGAGCTGAAGCCGGGACCTTCGCCGCGCCCCTCCCTGCTCGAGTTCCGGGTCGCTGCTCTCCTCGCGCAGCTCTCGCTCCTCGAACGAGCGGTCGTTCTTTCCTTCTCGCCCGACGCGCTCCGCCGAATCCGGGAGATCGAGCCCAGGGTCGCGACGTGCCTCAACTTCGACGGCATGGCGCACCGGCCCGAAGGACGGCTCTGGCCCGACCTCCCCAAAGGCTGCTCCGCGATCGGTCCGAACGTGATGCTCGTCTCGGACGCGCTCTTCGCGCGCGCGAAAGCCGAGGGCGTTTCGGTCCACGTCTGGACGGTGAACGATCCCTCGCTCGCCGCGCACCTCGCGCGCCAGGGCGTCGCGAGCGTCATCTCCGACGACGTCTCCGTCACGGGACCGGCGATCCGGGAGGTGACCGGGGGCCGCCATCCGCTCGCTCTCGTGCCCTGACGGTCCCGGTCCCTCTCGCTTGACAGAAGGCCGGCCGGGACGAAGAATCCGCGAACTTTCCAAGGGATCGTCAAGCCCGGGCCGGGAGCGTCGCCGCTCCTGCCTGTCCGTCGCAGACCGCGGATCGAAGCGACTTTCCCACCAACCGCAGCCATAGGAGGCTCAATGAAACGTCTCACCCTCATCGCTCTTTTTCTCGGCGCGTGTCTGACCGGACTGCCGGCGCTCGCGCAGGAGCACTTCACCGAAGGACCCGTCTGGGCGGTCAACTACATCCGGACGAAGCCCGGCAAGTTCGACGACTACATGAAGTACCTGCGCTCGACCTACCTCGTTTCCGCGGGCGAGGCGAAAAAGCAGGGCCTCATCCTCGACACGAAGTTCCTCCTCAACACCCCGCGTGACGAAAAAGACTGGGACATCGCGATCGCGACGCTCTACCCCAGCTTCGGCAAGGCCCTGGACTTCAACCAGGGGGACGACGACAAGAGAAAAGCCATCGCCGAGAAGCAGTTCAAGACGAAGGACGAAACCAAGCAGCAGGAGATGATCTCCCCGCGCTTCGCCATGCGCGATGCCGTCGGAACGCGTTATCTCCGCGAGGTCAATCTCAAGCCGATGCCGTAAGACCTCGGTGCCGCCCGCCCCTCGGGAATTTGGGCAGATGAAGTTGAAATCGGAAATTGGGGCCACACCCTAGATGGAGGACGAGTGATGAAAACGACTCGCTGGTTCGTCTTGATCGCTTCACTGTTGATGCCCGCGATGGCAATGGCGCAAAGTGCTTTCGACGGGACGTGGAAGGTGGACTTGAAGTCGGCGAAATTCCCGACGAAGCCCGATGTCTACCTGTTGCAGGACGGGATGTACCACTGCAAGACGTGCGTTCCCCCGATCGAGGTCAAGGCGGATGGGAAGGACCAGAAGGTGTCAGGGCATCCGTACTACGACATGGTGAGCATCAAGGTAGTCGACGCTCGCACGATCGAGGAAACCCACAAGAAGAATGGAAAAACCGTCGCGACTTCGAAAACCTGGGTCTCGGCCGACGGAAACACGATGACGTTCGAATTCACCGACAGCAGCGCCTCCAACGCCGCTCCGGTCACCGGCAAAGGTGAATCGACGCGAGTGGCCAAGGGTCCTGCAGGATCGCACGCCATCTCGGGTTCCTGGCTGACCTCGAAGATGGATTCCGTCTCGGACAACGGGCTGATGTTCACCAACAAGGTGGTTGGCGATACCTTGAGCATGAGCACCCCGACCGGACAAGGCTATACCGCAAAGCTGGATGGGACGGAGGCGCCGTACAAGGGCGACCCCGGCACGACCAGCCTGTCGCTCAAGAAGGTGGGCAAGAACACGATCGAGGAAACCGACAAGCGGGATGGAAAAGTGACCAGCGTCGCACGCATGACAGTGGCGGCTGACGGCAAGAGCATGACCATCACGGTGGACGACAAGTTGCACGGGACCAGCAGCCAGTATGTGGCGGTGAAACAGTAGGCCGCATTCGGAACGGCGGCCCGAAAGGCCGACAGCACTCCCGTTCACAGTAGAAGAGTCACTACTAAAGTGGCGTCGCGCGGACCTCGAACGCCTCGCGCACGTCGCCGAGCGGCGTCCCGTCCTCGCCGAAGGTGCGCTCGGTCGAACCGCGCCCTGCCGTCCGTCCCGACGACGAGGGCGGTCGAGGCCCGCGTCCCGTAGCCCGGGAGCTGGACGAACGCAGCCGAGAGGGCCCGCTCCCGGTCCAGCAGCAGGCCCGTCGCGGGGAGGGCGCCGTCAGGCGCCGTCGTTCGATCCGCGAGCAGGTGAAGCAGGCGGCGCTCGAGGTCCTCCCCGCCGCGACTGGCCCGGAGTGCCGCCTCGAGGCGCGAGCGGGCCGCCGTCACTTTGGGCCACGGCGTTTCGAGAAGGTGATTCGAGAGGCCCCGGAGGCCGGAGCCGAGGCGAACCGGGTCGCCCTCCACGTTCGAGAAGGACCACAGCTCTTCGCTGTCCGAGACGAGGAGGTTGAAGCCGTGGTAACGGTCCGCGCCGAGCTGGATCGCGGCGACGTAGTCCGCCGCGGCGACGTCTCCCCGCAAGAAGTCGGCGGCGAGCGCGCCCCGGGAGGGCGCGCCGTCCTTCTTCGGGGCCAGCGCGTCCCGGAAGTTCGTGAGCGCGGCGAACCGGCCTTTTCGCGTGACTCCCAGCCATGTCCCGCCCGCCTCGAGGTCGCGCCCCGCGAGAACATCAGGCGCGTCGGCCCACCACGCGGCCGGCGCGGCACGGCGCGCGAAGAACTCGTCGCGGTTGGCGGCGACCACGAGGCGCGTCGTCGGCGACGCCTCCCACGCGAGGACGATCAGGCACATCGCGGCACGCCGGCGCTCGTCAAGGAACTTCGAATTCTGGTCGGGGCGGGCGGGATCGAACCGCCGACCCCCTGCTCCCAAAGCAGGTGCGCTACCCCTGCGCCACGCCCCGTCCGGTAGGATTCTGAGCGATGGCCACGAAGAAGTCGAAGGGGACCCTCGTCCTCCTGCACGGACTGGGCGGCTCGTCAGAGGACTGGGCCGAGGTCGCGTCGATTCTCACCAAGGACTTCGCGGTGCGCGCGCTCGACCTCCCGGGCTCGGCCCGCGGTCCGGGTCCCGGAACGGGCTACGAGATGGAACCACTCGCCCGCTGGGTCCTCGGCGAGATCGGAAAGGAGCCGGTGCTCCTCGCGGGTCATTCGCTCGGCGGACGCGTGGCCGGTGAGGTGGCGGCGCTCGCGCCGGGCAGCGTGCGCGCCCTCGCGCTCGTGTCCCCGCTCGGGTCCGCGCCCTACGGCCTCACCGACCGCCTCAAGTGGATGGCGATGTCCCGGCGCGCGGTCATCGAGAGCGTGCCCGAAAGCTCGCTCCGAAGCGCCGCAGGCTACGGCTTCGCGGTGGACGGGCCCGGGCGCGCGGGCTTCGTCGCGCGGACGGTCGCCGCGCGGACGGGGCCCCGGCGCGCAGAGGTCGTCCAGGCCATCGAGAGGCTCGTGGACGGCGTTCTCGCCGCCCGGCCGCTCGCGGAGAGACTCTTCGGGACGTCGATGCCGCTCCTTCTCGTGACCGGCGCGCGCGACCCGCTCGCGCCCGCCGAAGAGGTGCGCGCGATTCTCTCGGCCCGAAGAGACGCGACATTCCTCGAGCTGCCGGGGATCGGGCATTACGCTCTCCTGGAAGATCCTCCACGCCTCGCCGCGACGCTTCGCGGTTTCTTCGCGGCGTGAGCGCCCGCGGTCGGTGAGGAGGGGGCCAACGCGTCGAGCCACTCCTCCGGAAGCCGCCCGAGGAGCGCGGCGCGCTGTGCCGCGAAAAGCGCGGCGAGCCCTTTGCGCCCGGCCGCGAGCAGGCCGACGAGCTGCTTCTCGTCGAAGGGCTCGCGCTCGGCGGTGCCCTGGATCTCGACGAACCGCCCGCTCGACGTCCCGACGACGTTCAGGTCCACGTCGGCCGCCGAATCCTCGGCGTAGTCGAGATCGAGGAGGACGCGCCCCTGTTGGAGGCCGAGGGAGACGGCGGCGACGGCTTCGCGCAAGGGGTTCGCCCGGATGTCGCCCGCCTTCGCGAGCGACGCGCAGGCGAGCGCGAGCGCGACGTACGCGCCCGTGACGGAGGCGCAGCGGGTCCCGGCGTCCGCGACGAGGACGTCGCAGTCGAGCGTGAGCGTGCGATCGGCGAGCCGCGAGCGGTCCACGACGCCGCGCAGGGCCCGCCCGATGAGGCGCTGGATCTCCAGCGTCCTCCCGGACTGCCTGCCGCGCGAAGCTTCGCGAGGACTCCTCTCGTGCGTGGCCCGCGGCAGCATCCCGTATTCGGCCGTCACCCATCCGAGACCGGTCTTCTGCAGGAAGGGCGGGACCTTCGCCTCGACCGAGGCCGTCACGAGCACCTGTGTTCGGCCCTGCGTCACGAGGCAGGAGCCTTCCGCGTGAGTCACGGGGTCGCAGACGATGGTCACGGGCCGGAGGTCGAGCGGGCCACGGCCGTCGGGACGCGGCGGGCCGCCGTGCGAGGGAGACGTCACGGCGGGATTCTGTCGCAACGGCGCGCCGGCCGCTAAGGGAGATCCACGAGCGTCAGGTCCGCTGCCGGACGGCCGAGAAATCGCCCCGCCACGCGGCGGAGGCGCTCGGACGCGTCGGTCACGAGGAGGCGCGTCGTTCCCTGGGAGGTCTCGCTCCGGCGCGATCCGGGGGGCAGGGCCGCTTCGACGGCGCGCGCCGTCGTCTCGGCGGAATTCACGAGAATGGTGTCCGCAGGCAGCGCGAGAGCGATCGTCCGCGCCAGGAGCGGATAGTGCGTGCACCCGAGGACGACGACTCGCGCGCCCGCGCGCGGCACGTCCGCAAGATAGCGTGCCGCCGCCGAGCGCGCGACCTCGTTATCCGTCCAGCCCTCCTCGGCGAGAGGCACGAAGAGGGGACAGGCCGTGTGCACGACGTCCCGCCCCGGATCGAGCGCCCGGATGGCGCGGCCGTAAGCGTCCGACGCGACGGTCGCCTCGGTCGCGAGAACCGCGATGGGTCCCTTCACGCCGCCGAGGTCCGAGGCCAGCGCCGCTCCGACCGCGGCCTCGGCGCCGGGTGCGACGACGCCGACGACCGGGACCGCCGACATCTCCTCGATGACGTCGAGAGCGAGGGCCGAGGCCGTGTTGCAGGCCACGACGACGGCCTTGACCCCCTGAGAAAGCAGGAAGCCGATCGCTCGGCGCGCGTAGCGCCGCACCGTTTCGGGCGACTTCGTGCCGTACGGCAACCTCGCCGTGTCGCCGAGATAGAGGAGGTCTTCATACGGCATCCGTCGCGCGACGGCTTCGAGAACCGTGAGGCCTCCCACTCCTGAGTCGAAAAGGCCGATCGGCCTGGAGTCGCTCATGTTCGCTCGGCGGGCGCGCGCTGGCGCGAAGCGGGACGCCGGGGCGGAACCGCGGGAGAAGGGACGGGTGAAGGGGCGAGCGGTGAAGGCGAAACGGCGGGCGACGGCGTGGCGGTCGGCGCCTCGAGCGCCGGCTCTTCGGCGGCGCGCTTGAGATCGGGTGCGATCGGATGCAGGAGATCCGCGTGGCCGCCGAGAGTCTCCGCCGACTCACCCGCCACGAGGAGCACGACGCGCGTCACCGCGGGCAGGTTCTTCGCGAGAGTGACGGCGAGCGCCTGAATGGCCGTGTCCTCTTCGTGGGAGCCGGCCTGCCAGCGCGGGCTCACCGGGGTTCCGGGTTCGCGCGGCGCGAGGAGGGGCGGCGGGGCGAGGTCGATCACGGCGATTCCTTCGCGCAGGAGGTACGCGCCTCGCAAAGACCAGCCCTCGGGAAAAGGTCGCACGAGCTCCTGGCGACGCGGCCCGTCCATCACGGCGGCGGCGACGGACCTGAGGAACGCCACGTCGTCGACCGCCGCGGGCACGTCCCGCGCTTCCGGGTGGAGAAGGTCGTCGGCGGAAGACTCGAAGTAGAGCGACACCTGCCGGGCCGCGATGGGCGTCGGAGGAATGACGGCCGTCGGGCGCAGCGTGGGCACGGCCGCGGCCGCCGGCGACGGCCCCCTCATGCGGCGCCCGAGGAGAAGGGCCGAAAGAAGCAGGAGGAGCAGGACGACGAGTGCGAGGGCGAAACGGCGCGGCATGCGGCGGCCGTGTCTAGCTCTTGCCGGACGCTTTCGGCGCGTAGGGCACCGGCGCCACGGAGTCCGCCGTGCGGAAATAGGTGTCGAGGCTCCCGGCGAGCGTTTCCGCCGCCTGGCGCCGGAACTCCTCCGACCCGATGCGTGTCTCTTCGTCCGGGTTCGTGATGAACGCGACCTCCACGAGGACGGCCGGGGCGTTGACGCCGACGAGGACGCGGAACGGCGCCTGCTTCACGCCGCGCGTCGTGATCCCGAGCAGCCGGTTGAAGTCGGCCTGCACGATCTCCGCGAGTCGCGCGGACGCCGAGAGATGCTGGTTCTGCGCGAGGTCCCAGAGGATCAGATCGAGGTCGCGCACCGCCGCGTTCTTCTCGGCCGTGTCCGGCGTCGCGGCTCTTGTCGCGTTCTCGCTCTCGGCGAGAAGAGCCGCGGCGCGGTCCGAAGCGTCGAGCGAGAGGTAGTACACCTCGGTTCCGTGCGCGTTGGGGGCGCGCGACGCGTTGCAGTGGATCGAGAGAAAGACGTCCGCCTTCGCCGCGTTCGCCTGCGCGGCACGATCGTCGAGGCCGACCGTGGCATCGGAGAGGCGCGTCGTCACGACGCGGTAGCCGCGGCGCTGGAGGACTTCCTGGATCGTCTTCGCCAACGCGAGCGTGGCATCCTTCTCGAGGAGGCCGCCCGGACCCTTCGCCCCTTCCTCGACGCCCCCGTGCCCGGGGTCGAGCACGATGGTCTTCGGCCTCGCGGCCGGCGGCAGCCCCGGTGCCGGAACCGGAGAGCGCGTGCCGTTCGGCGCCGGCGAGCCTCCCTTCGCCAGATCCACGACGAGGCGCGGCGGCGCCCCGAGCGCGTAGACGTTCGGCACGAGGTCCTTTTCCCGGAAGACGATCGTGATGTCGCCGCCTTTGACGACGAGACGCGCGATGCGCGCCGACTCGAGGGGCTTGTCCTGAGGCTGCATCACGAGGTGCGCGTTCGGGACGTGGAGGATGACCTGATCGTTGGCTTTCTCGACGGCGTACGACGGCGCCTGCGAGAAGCGCAGGACGATCTTCGTCGTCTCACCGAGATCGGCCACCGAGGGCTCGACCGTGATCTCGGCGGTTTCTCCCCTTCGCACCGACAGCGTCCGCGTCGCGCGGTCCCACGAGAGGGAAAGACCCACCATCGGCCCGACGACCTTCTGGAAGAACTCCGGCTCCGCCCATGCGAGGGCGCCGCGGCCGCGCACCGGCGCGCCCAGGGAGACGAGCTTCGTGTCCACGACCGCGAGCGCCGCGTCCAGCCCGAAGACCGCCGACCGCCCCTTGAGCTTCACCTCGTACGACCTGGTCTTGTCGTCAAACGTCATCGAGCCATCGAGCGCCGTGACGGCGTCGTTCACGGAGAGGTACGTCCGGCCGTCGCGTTCCTCCGCGCGAAGGCTCGCCGGAGGCCTGTCCGGACGGGAGAAAGTCGCCGTCACGTCCTCTCCGCGCACGGGGAGCGCGGCCAGCAACAGCGCGGCCGCGGCGGCGCAAGAAGAGAGCGGCGCGCGACGTCTCACTCCGGGATTATGGCGATTCTCCGGCTGGATGGCCGCCCCATGGTTCTGGTATCCTCGTCGGTCACGATTGGGGGCGTCCCGGTTTCGACGGGGCATTCAGCGATCGAGGAGCACGCCGAGCACGGCCGTTCGCTCGTAAAAACGACGGTCAACAACCAGCTGCCAACAACAGCGACCTCGCTCTCGCGGCCTAATTAGCCGTGACGGGCGCCGGGGAGCCTGTCCGGGGCGCCTCGGCGTTTGACGCGAAATCCGGGCTGGGGCCGCCTCCGCCATCTGAAGAGGCGTCCCGAGAGTTTCAGGTTCGCTGCCGCGCCCGGTCGTCCGGACCTGAAGACGCGGCGGCTAGAAAAACAAGTCCGGACTGAGCGTGGAGAATCTCGACGTTCGGGCGCTTCGGACGGGGGTTCGACTCCCCCCGCCTCCACCATTTTGAGAAGGATCCGTAAAAGGGGTCCCAACTCGGCCTTTCGCAAGCCAGGAGGTCCGAATGTACCTTGACACGGTATACCGCGATACGGTATATCGTCGGCGATGGCGATCCGGGGCTTTGCCAGTGTCGTCGTGGAGAGGTTCTTTCGACAGGGCCGACTCGGCCCGGGCGTGAAGTGGTCTGGCGTGGCGAAGGTCGCGGCCCGCAAGCTCGACATGCTGGATTACGCCGTTCAGCTGACAGACCTTGCCTCTCCCCCCGGAAATCATCTCGAGCCGTTGAAAGGGGACCTGCTGGGTTTCCACAGCATCCGAATCAACGACCAATGGAGAGTCGTCTTCCGTTGGACTTCCTCCGGTCCGACGGACGTTGACATCCGGGACTACCACTGAGAGTCGAGGTGTGAAGATGAGTGACCGTGCGCGACGCCGCAAGCCGACTTCCCCCGGAGAAATTCTCCGCGAGGAGTTCCTCGTCCCGCTCGGGCTGAGCCAGAGGGTCCTGGCCGATCACCTGGGATGTGACGTCAAGGTCGTAAATCGCATCGTCAACGGCCGGTGCGCCGTGACGGCCGAGATGGCGCTGAGGCTCGGAGCCACCTTCCGGACCTCGCCGGACTTCTGGATGAACGCGCAGAAGGCCGTCGATCTCTACGAGGCCGCCGGCCAAGTCCAGAGCCTGCCGAGACCTCTCCTGAAGGCGAGTTGAGGTTCCGGATCTCTCCCTAATTCGTCACGACCATCGAAATGTACGAGCCGTCGGAGGTGTGCGAGCCGGCCGCGGGCCCGTCGTTCACGACGCCGTACGCGACGAAGTCCGACGTGCCCGACTCCGGCCGGATGCGCACGTACCCGTGCGCGATGCCGGCGCCCGAGAGGATCCCATTGATCTGCGCCCACTGCCCGCCCGTCAGCAAACGAGTCAGCGTCTGTACGGGTGTCGTCGAACCCGTGTCGGCGTCGAACACGTCGATGACGTAGTTGACCGTCTCGGCGCTTCCGGCGCGGGCGTCGGCGATCGCGAGGTTGCTGCGCACGTCCGCGTCCTGTCGCAGGCCGTAGACCCACGCCTCTCCCTTTGCGCGCGCAGACTCCGATACCGCCGGATACGACAGCCCGTACGAGCCGCCCACGCCCGTGTCGGGGTTCGGGTTCGTCGTACGTGCCAGCGCGACCGCGCCGGTGACGAGCAGCGTGCCGCCCTGGTTGCCCTCCGCGGGGATCGCGAGACCAAGGGAGCGCAGATAGGAGATCGCGTTTTCGACCACGAGCTGCCGGCGGGTCCCGAGGGTCACCGAGCGCGTGCCGCTCCCCTCCCCGGAGAGCGCCGCCGACGCCGTGTACGTGAGCGCGACGCTGACGGGCGTGTTGGTCGGGTTCGTCAGTGTGAGGTCGCTCGAGAAGTGCGCCGGGCCAGGGACGTCGAGGACGATCGGCAGAAGGCCCTCGGTCGCGTCCGAAACGAGGAGGCTGCCGTCCGAGGTGCCGCCGCCCGCGCTGCCGCCGTCGTTCACGACGCCGTAGGCGATGAACCGGTCGGTCCCGGCCGTGCGCCGCACCCGCGCGTAGCCGTTCGGGATTCCCAGTTTGACCAGCACGGGGGTGTAACGGAGGATCGAGTTGAACTGGAAGGAAGCGCCCGGCTGGAGAGTCTGTTTGAGCGGAGCTCCCGCCAGCCCGCCGCTGTCGCCGTCGTAGAGCTGGATCTCGAGGGAGACGGGGCCGGAGGTCGTGCCGGAGGCGGTTGCAGGCGCGTGCACCACCGTGAGGTTCGATCGGAAGGACGCGTCCTCTCGCAGCCCATAGATCCACGCGTCTCCGGAAGTGGCGCTCCCGGCAGGAACCGCCGACGCGAACGTGCCGAAGGCCCCGCCGACGGAAGCCGAGAGGTTCGGAGTGGACGTCCGTGAGCCGGCAAAAACGGCAGTCGGGTCGCTCACGCCGACGAACGTCGCGAAGAGCGTTCCGAGCTTTCCGGACCCGTCCGGGGGCAGCGCCCATCCGTTGGCCGCGAGGTACGCGATGACGTCTGGAATGTAGATCTGCCGCCCCGCGAACAGCGTCCGCGCCAGGGCGGGTCCGCCGGCGCCCGGGGTGCCCGGCGCGGGGACGTAGACGAGAACGAGCGTCGCGTCGGTTTCGCTGCGGTTCACGGCCACGAAGTCCGACGTGTAGTGCGACGAAGCCGCGCCGTGGACGTCGAGGACGACCGGCACCTGCACGACCGCGCCGGTCAGGGCCGCTGAAGGGCCGCTTCCCACCGTGAGGAACAGCGCAATCCGCCGCGTGACCGATCCGGCCTTCGCCGTGACGTCGAGGCGATAGGTTCCGGCAGGGGCGCCGGAGGCGCGGAGAGTGAGCGTTGCGGGCTGGGTGCGTGAGAGGACGCCCGCGGCCGAGTCGGCGGGGTTCCCCGGATGGAATTCCGCGGTCACGCCCGTCGGAAGGCCTTCGACCGTCACGGTGGCGACGGCGTCCGCGTCGCTCGTGCCGACCTGGAAGAGCGCGAGTCTCACGGCGACGGTGCCTCCCGCCGGGAGGACGGGCGTCGCGGGGCTCGCCCCGAGGGTAAAGTCCGTCGTGGCCGGCGCCCGGGCCGGATCCGGCAGCGCGGACGCGAGCGCCGCGGCGTCGACGGAGCCGAGGCCCGTCGCAGGATCGTACCCGGGCCCGGCCGCGAATCCCGTGAGCCCGGGGACGGACGTGTCGCCCGTCGTGATGTCGTGGAAGGCGGACGCGCCGGCCGCGAGAGCCGCCGGCGCCGTTGCGCTTGCCGTCCCGTACTGCGCGCGGCCCACCGAGTAGAGGAGCGGGTTCGTGGTTCCGAGGCGTCCCCCCGCCCGCTGTGCGAGAAGGGCGACGATGCCCGCGAAGGCCGGAGACGAGGCCGACGTGCCGCCCACGGAGGCGAGGCCGCTCGTGCCGGTCGTGTGCCCCTGCACGATGAGATACGGAGTGTGCGACGCGGCGGCGAGGGAGACGTCGGGCACGTAGCGGGCGCTGTCCGCGGGAAGGCCGGTGACGTTCTGCCAGGGCGGGCGCGCGAACGCGAGGCTCGGGCCGCCCCCCGATCCCGCCAGCCCCGACCCGCCGGGCATCGTGCCGCTTTCGTTCCAGACCGCTTCGGGAATGTAGCCCTTCACGGACTTCTTCGTCGTCGGGTCGTTCGTCGGGCTCCAGTACGTCGACGGGTCGCCGGTGTCGAGAAACTGCGTTCCGCCCACGGACGTGACGTAAGGCGACGAGCCCAGCCCGTTCACCCCAGCCTTCGTCCCGAACACATCGAAGAAACGCTGACAGCCCGCGACGCCGCTGTCCCCCGACGCCACCATCACGGACGTCCCCTGCGCGGCCGCCTGCGCCCAGACGCTCGCGTAGAAGGCAGTCTCCTCCTCGCCGACGTCGCCCTCGCACGCGCCGTACGACACGGACAGCACGTCCACGAGGTCGTGGCCGACCGCGTAGAGCGCCGAGAGGTCGATCCCGTCCGTCGTCAGCGTCGACTTCGACGTGACGAGGAAGGTCCGGGCCGCCGGGGCGACGGCGCCGGCCCACTGGACGTCGAGATCGGATTCGACCTCGTCGTCCTCGGAAACGCCCGGGTCCTCACCGTTGACGACGACCGAAGGGTCGTTGGCCGGGAGTCCGAAGTACGAGCGAAAGAACGTCGTGTCCCCCACGCTGACGTTCGATCGTCCGAGAAGGCCGATCGTCCGCCCGGCGCCGGTCAGCCCTGTGCTGGCGAGTGCATCTACGTTGTAGATCGCGGTGAAATCGGCGGGCGCGAGAAGATGGCCTTCCGCGACCGTCGTCTCGGGCCTCCGGTGCACGAGTGGGTGGAGACGCGGGAACGAGTGGAGCGAGAGAACACTCGCGACCCGGCGTGCGAGACCGCGCGGCAGACTCGGCGCCCTCACGTTCGCCACCCGGACTCTGCCTTCGGCCAGGACCTCGTGAAGCTCCGTGTCGAAAGCGCCCTCCACGTCGGCGGCGCGGCCCGAGAACACGAGCGCGGCGCGCCCGGCCGGCGCCTCTTCCACATCGAGGCCGTGGCTCGTGAGCCATTCCCTGACGGCGGCGACGTCTTCGTCCGAGGCGCCGAAGCGCTGCGTGAACTCGGCGGGCGAGAGCCAGCGGTGATAGTCCAGAGACCCCGGATCGTGTTGATCCGCGAGGAGGCGCGCGAGGCCCTCCGGATCGCGCCTCGGAAGGACGAGGATCACGCGATCGAGACGGACGTCTCCGTCGAGCCGGGCGATGTCGCGGGCGCCCGCCACCTCACGCGGCACGGATCCGACGGACATCGGCGCCTCGTCGGGCCGCGCGCCGAGAGCCCCTTGCGCGGCGAGCAGGAGCAGGGCCAGGGCCGCCGCTCCCGCCGGAAGCCTTCCCGAGCGGCGCCGGCCGAAGAAATTGACGCTGGGAAGAACCGAGACGTGGAGGCCCGCGAGGAAGCGCAGACGCTTCATGAAATCCTCCTTCGAAAAAAGGAAGCCGGTTTCCCTTGACGATAGCCCCCCGGGCCGCGGAAGGCTAGCCGCGACCCGGTGCGGCGACGACGCCCTTCGCGAGAAGCGCGTCGATCTCACGGTCGCTGTAGCCGGCGCCGCGCAGGACCTCGCGCGTGTCGGCGCCGATCGCGGCAGGGTCGCACCGGATCCCGAAGTCGTGGCGGCCGACCTCGATGGGAAGGCGCGGCATCTTCGTCTCGACTCCGCCGGGGAAGGTCGTGGGCAAGAGGCCCGCACCCTGATTCAACTGCGGGTCCGTGAACAGGTCCTCCGGCCGCGCGATCGGAGCGAACGGCACGTCCGCCTTCTCGCAGCCGGCGACGATCTCGTCGCGCGTCAAGGCGCCCAGGAGCCTCTCGATCTCGGGCAGCAGCCACGCGCGCTCCTTGATGCGGTCGTTGTTCGTGCGCAGGCGGGAGTCGCGAAGGAGGTCCGGGCGCCCGAAGACTTCGCAGAACCGCTCCCAGTGCTTGTCGGAGATGAGGCCCACGAAGACGGGCTGGCCGTCCTTTCCCGTGAAGACGCGGTAGACGGACCACGCCGAGACGCGCGCCGCCATCGGGGGCACGGGCTCGTCAGTGAGCGCCGCGTAGGCCATGTGCTGACCCATCAGAAAGGCGGTCGTCTCGAAAAGCGCGCTCTTCACCTTCGAGCCCGTCCCCGTCTCGGCCCGCTCCTTGAGCGCGAGGAGGATCGCGATCACGCCGAACATGCCGCCCGTGATGTCGATGACGGACGTTCCGGCGCGCAACGGCTGGCCGGGGGGGCCCGTCATGTAGGCGAGGCCGCCCATCATCTGGACGACCTCGTCCATGGCGTGGCGCTTCTCGTAAGGGCCCGACAGAAAACCCTTCAGAGCGCAGTACACGAGCCTCGGGTTGAGCCGAGAGAGCACGTCCCATCCGTACCCGAGCCGCTCCATTGTGCCGGGGCCGAAGTTCTCGACGACGACGTCGGCGGTCTTCGCGAGGCGGAAGACGATCTCCTTCCCTTCCGGCGTTTTCAGGTCGAGGGCGAGGCTCCCTTTGTTGCGGTTGAAGTACGGGAAGTAGCCCGTCCCGAAACCTCGCAGGCGGCGTGTAGGGTCGCCGTCCACGGGTTCGATGCGGACCACGTCGGCCCCGAGATCCGCGAGGATGAGGCCGCACGCAGGGCCCATCACGGCGTGCGTGAACTCGAGGACCGTGATGTCCGCGAGGGGGAGCGTCATCTGGTCAGGCTCTCGGCCATGGGCGCCGGATCTCATGCGGCGAGCGCGTGGATCTTGCCGGGGAGGCTCCTCCCGAGGAATCCCTCCATCCGGCGCGCGGCACGGATCACGGGCTCGAGCGCGACTCCCGTCACGACGCCCATCGCCTCGAGCATGTTCACGGTGTCCTCCGTCGCGATGTTGCCCGACGCCCCCGGAATGAACGGGCAGCCGCCGAGGCCCCCGAACCCGGTGTCGAAGCGCGTGACGCCGGCCTGCAGCCCTGCGAGGAGATTCGGCAGCCCGAGGCCGCGCGTGTCGTGAAGGTGAAGGACGACAGGAACCGCTCCGGCAACGGGAAGGACGCGCCCGAGGACCTCCGCGACCTGCTTCGGGTTGGCCATGCCAGTCGAGTCGGCGAGGGAAAGCGCGGCGGCGCCTTCCGCCACGATCTCCCGAGACATCTCGACGACGCGGTCCAGCGGAATGGCGCCCTCGTACGCGCATCCGAAGGCGCACTGGAGGCCTACGCGCGTCCTCAGGCCCTTCGACGTCGCGGCCCGGATCATGACCCTGACGTCCGCGCGCGCCTCGGGAAGAGAGCGGTTCGCGTTCTTCTTGCTGTGCGTCTCGCTCGTCGAGATCGAGAGGTCGACGGCGCGGAGGCCCGCGGCGGCGGCGCGTTCGACTCCTCTGAGGTTCAGGGCGAGGCCGCTGTACGTGACGCCCGCGCGCGTCCCGACCCGCCTGACGACTTCCTCCGCATCGGCCATCTGCGGCACGCGCGCGGGGTGAACGAACGAGCAGACCTGGATCTCCGTGAGGCCCGCGTCCGCGAGCCCCTCGATCATCTCGACCTTCAGGTCGGTCGGGATGAGCTTCTGCTCGGACTGAAAGCCGTCGCGGGGGCCGACCTCGATGAGCGTGACGCGCTCGGGAAGAACCATCTCCACCCGGCCAAGGATCTCACATCCGATCCAAGCGCTTGACGCCGCGGCGCGGGTCCCTTACCTTGACCGGCGTGGTGAAGAGCCCGGTGAAAGCCTCCCCTTCGCTCCTCGTCGTCGTGACGTCGGTCGGCACCGAGGAGCAGGCGCTCGACATCGCGCAGCGTCTCGTCGAGAGCCAGCTCGCGGCGTGCGTCAACATCCTGCCGGGCGTCAGATCCGTTTTCCGCTGGAAGGGAAAAATCCGGCACGAGGGCGAATTTCTGCTGATGGTCAAGACCTTGAAGGGGAACTTCGAGCGCGTGAGGCAGCTTCTGAAGGAGCTCAACACCTACGAGCTGCCCGAGATCCTCGCTTTCCCCGCGAGTCACGCCGACGAAGCCTTCGCCGCTTGGGTGGCCGCGAACTCCACGGGAATCGAGAATCCGGCGGACGACGAGGACGAGCCCGGAGAGGCCACGATCGACTGACGCGGATCAGACGGCGGCGAGGGCGTTCTCGAGGTCCTGGAGGATGTCCTCCACGTCCTCGATTCCCACGGACACGCGGACGAGCCCCGGCGTGATGCCGCGCTTCAGGCGTTCCTCGGGCTCGACGCTCGCGTGCGTCATCGAGGCGGGGTGCGAGATGAGGCTCTCGACGCCGCCCAGCGACTCGCCGAGGGCGCACACGACGACGCGGTCGAGGAAGCGCTTCACGGCCTCGATCGACCCGAGGTCGAACGAGATCATCCCGCCGAAACCCGACATCTGCCTCGCCGCGACGGCGTGTCCGGGATGCGACGAAAGTCCCGGATAGAAGACTTTCTTCACCTTCGCGTGCGCGGTGAGCCAGGCCGCCACCGCGCGGCCGTTCGCGTCGTGGGCGCGCATGCGCACGGGGAGCGTCTTGATGCCGCGCGACACGAGGAAAGAGTCGAACGGCGAGAGGATCGCGCCCGCGGCGTTCTGCGTGAAGCCGATCTTCTCGCCGTCCGCCGGGTCCGCGCAGATCACCGCTCCGCCGACCGAGTCCGAATGGCCGTTCAGGTACTTCGTCGTGGAATGGACGACGACGTCGCACCCCAGCGCGAGGGGTTTCTGGAAGAATGGCGTCGCGAAGGTGTTGTCGACGACGACCCGGATCTTCGCGCCGATGCTCTTCGATGCATCCCTCGCGACCGCGGCCAGCGCCTCGAGGTCCGAGATCTCCATCGTGGGATTCGTGGGCGTCTCGACGAAGAGCATGCGCGTCGCCCTCGTCACGGCTTTGCGCACGGTCCCGGGATCCGTCGTGTCGATGTAGTCGAACGTCACGCCGAAGTTCGCGAGAACCTTCGAGAAGAACCGGTAGGTGCCGCCGTACGTATTGCGGCTCACGAGCACGTGGTCGCCCGCTTTGACGAAGCTGAGCATGAGCGACGTTTCAGCCGCCATCCCGGACGCGAACGCGTGCGCCGTCGCGGAACCGCCGGGCCCGCCTTCGAGCGCGGCGAGCTGCGTCTCGAGGGCGAGCCGCGTGGGGTTCTTCGTGCGCGCGTACTCGTAGCCCTGGCGCGGCACCCCGAAGCTCTCCTGGATGAACGTCGACGTCTGGAAGATCGGCACGGCGACCGCCCCGGTGAGCGGCTCGGGCTCCTGGCCCGCGTGGACGCACGTCGTCGCGAAGCCCGGAACTCGCGTCTTTCCGGGCGTCTTCTTGAGCGTCTCGCCGCGGGGCTTGGCTTTCATCCGAGGATCCCCTTGCTCACATACCTCTCCGCGCCATCCGGCAGCAGCGTGACGACGCGCTTGCCGGGACCGAGGCGGCGGGCGATCCGCCGCGCGGCCGCAGCGTTGCAGCCGGAGGATCCGCCCACGAGGAGCCCTTCCGTGCGCGCGATCTCGAGGACCGTGGCGAAGGCCTCCTCGTCGTCGATCGCGATGATCTCGTCCGCGAGCGAAGCGTTCCAGATCTCCGGAAGGAACGAGGACCCGATCCCCTCCACCTTGTGCGGGCCCGGCTTCCCTCCCCCGAGGATCGAGCCCTGCGGCTCGACGGCGACTTTCAGGAGCGCGGGCAGGCGCTCGACGAGAAACTGTGCGACCCCCATGAACGTGCCGGTGGAGCCGGCGCCGATGACGATCGCGTCGAGGCGGCCCTCGCACTGCTCCAGGATCTCGGGGCCCGTCGTCTCGTAGTGCGCGCGTGGATTCGAGGGGTTCGCGAACTGCTGCGGCACGTAGGCGCCGGGGATCTCGTTCGCGAGGGCGTGCGCCTTGTCGATCGCGCCCTTCATGCCGAGGGCGTCGGGCGTCCGAACGACGCTGCCGCCGAGGGCTGTCATGATTTTCTGCTTCTCGATCGAGAATCGCTCGGGCACGCAGAGAATGACGCGATACCCGCGCGCCACGCCCACGAGCGCGAGCCCGATGCCCGTATTCCCGGCCGTCGGTTCGATGATGGTGCCGCCCGGCTTCAGGAAACCCTTCTCCTCCGCGTCGCGGATCATCCCGATCCCGATGCGGTCTTTCACCGAGCCGCCGGGGTTCAGGAACTCGCACTTGGCGAGGATCTCGGCGGTGCCGCTCCCCGCGAAGCGCGACAGCCGGACCATCGGCGTCTTTCCGATGAGATCCAGCGAGGAATCGGCGACGTAGAGCGGACGTGCAGCGAGAACAGACATTTGAGCCAGAGAACTTTAGCAGCGCGCGCGAATGCGCGCGCTGCTAACCCACCCTATCGGGCCGGCCTTCTCTCCCGGTAGCAGTCGCGGCAATAGACGGGCTTGCCGTTCGTCGGGTTGAACGGCACCTGCGTGGTCTTGCCGCACGCGTCGCACGTCACGTTGTAGAGCTGGCGCGCGCCTCCGTCGCCGAACCCGCCGGTCTTGCGCTTGTCGCGGCAGGCCTTGCAGCGCTTGGGCTCGTTCGAGAAGCCCTTCTGCGCATAGAACTCCTGCTCGTTGGCCGTGAAGATGAAGGGTGTGCCGCAGTCGATACAGGGAATGGTCTTGTCCGTGTACATCAGAACTCCGAAAAAGGTTTCCGATCCAGGATCGGAGAACCGTGGGGGATTCGCGGGCGCGGCTCCACGCGGAACAGCGGCCGCCGGGTTGGGGTGAGGGAAACCTTCACCGGCTCCGGGACTTCAGGAGGCTTCGGTGGGGCCGTTTCCCAGATGGGGCCCCGAGGGGTTGGAAATAAGGGGGAACCTCCTTGACCAAGACCTTCCGGCCATGACCTCTCTGCCGGTGAAGACATCGGGGAATGGTCCGCGAACTCTCCCTGGCGTTATTGGATCAATGAGAAACAAGAATGTCCGCAAAAGCAAGAAAAAAATTGAAGAGACCGTTTCTCATTCGAGCCGTACGCGGTCGGTGAGGCGCGTCTCTCCCGCGTAGACGGCCCCCACGAGGAGTGCCGGCCCCTTGGTCTTCTTGACGGGAAGGAAGGTTCCGGCATCCACGAGATCGAGGGAGTCGATCCTCAGGCCCGGCTCCATCTCGAGAGCTCTTCGCGTGGCCGCGAGGATCTTCCCCGCCCTCCGCTCCCCGAGCGCGTGGAGGAGCTGGCCCGCCAGGAGGGCGCGGAAGAGAGCCGGCGCGGCCCTGCGCTCCTCGGGCGAGAGCCGCGCGTTGAGCGGGGAGACCGCAAGGCCGTCCTTCTCGCGCTCCGTCCCGGCCGCCACGGCTTCACTTCTTCGAACCGCGCGGAACGTAGATCTGGGTGCCCCGGAAGGGGCGCCTGACCTGGGCGATGAGGTCTTCGAGGTCGCCCTTCCGCTCGACGAAGTCGATCTCGTTCGTCTCCACCACGAGGAGCGGGCAGTCCCGAAAGTGATAGAAGAAATAGTTGTACGCCTCGACGAGCGACTTGAGGTACTCGGGCGCGATCGTCTTTTCGTAGGTGCGGCCCCTCTTCCGGATGCGGCCGAGGCAGGTCTCGACGCTCGCCGTGAGGTGCACGACGAGGTCGGGACGCGGAACGCTCGCGGCGAGCGTGGCATAGAGCTTGTCGTAGAGCGCGATCTCGGCGTCGTTCAGCGTGAGGTAAGCGAAGATCTTGTCTTTCGCGAACGTGTAGTCGGCGATCACGAGGTTCCGGAACAGGTCGATCTGGGCGATCTCCTGCTGTTGGCGGTAGCGCGAAAGCAGGAAATAGATCTGGGTCTGGAACGCCGCGCCCTTTTTCCCCGCGTAGAAGTCCGCGAGAAAGGGATTCGTCACGTCCTCGAGGATCTGCGTGCCGCTGAAGCGCTTCGCGAGAAGCCCCACGAGCGACGTCTTTCCGACACCGATCGGGCCTTCGATCGCGATGTGACGAAGCGGGAATTCCTTCGGAGTGGGCGCCGGCACGAGGCGGCGAGTTTAGCGCCTGAGGAGGACGTCCCCGGCGCCGCAGAGGAAGACCGCGACCGAGAGCCAGCCGTTCGCCGTGAAGAACGCGCCGTTCACGCGCGAGAGGTCCTTCTCCGAAACGAGAACGTGCTGGCGGACGAGGAAGAGCCCCGCCAGGACGACGCCGGCGCCGAAGAGCGGCCCTCCCCCGGCCAGGACGAAAACGGCATAAAGCAGCGCGAGAGACACCGCGTGGAAGACCGTCGAGAGGTCGAGCGCGCGGCGGGCGCCGACTCTCGCCGGCAGGGAGAAGAGGCCGTGCGCGCGGTCGAAAGCCTCGTCCTGCAGGCTGTAGATCACGTCGAAACCGGCGACCCAGAAGAGAACACTGAGGCCGAGCACGACGGGCGTCGCCGCAAAACGTCCGGTCACGGCGATCCAGGCGCCCACGGGCGCGATCGCGAGGCCCAGCCCGAGGACGAGATGCGAAAGGGCGCTCAGGCGCTTCGTGAAGGAGTAGCCGAGGACGATCGCGAGCGCGAGCGGCGACAGCGCGAAGCACAGGGGGTTCAGGAGCCATGCCGCGAGGACGAAGACGGCCGCCGAAATCGCGCAGAACGCGGAGGCTGCCGCCACCGAGACCGCGCCCGCCGGAATCTCGCGCCCCGCCGTACGCGGGTTCTTCGCGTCGAGGTCGCGGTCCGCGATCCGGTTGAAGGCCATTGCGGCGGAGCGCGCGCCCGCCATCGCGAGGAGGATCAGGCCCAGCGTCCGAAGCTCCGGCGCCCCCCCCGCCGCGAGCACGGCCGCGAGCAGCGCGAACGGCAGCGCGAAGATGGTGTGCGAGAACGTGACGAGGGAGAAGAACCGCGTCACGCCCTTCACGTTCCGCCCGTCCAGCGGTAGTCCGCCGTGTCGATCTTCACGTCGAGGAGGTCGGCGACTCGCAGCAGGTAGGCGTCGAGAAGGTCGTCCGCCTCGCGTGCCGCGTAGAACGCGGGAACGACGGGCGCGACGATGCCGCCCGCCCGCGTGACGCGCACGATGTTCTCGGCATGCACGAGAGACAGGGGCGTCTCGCGGAGCCCCAGGACGAGCGGGCGCCGTTCCTTGAGGCAGACGTCGGCCGCCCGCTGCAGGAGGCCACGCGACGTGCCGTGCGCGATCGCCGCGAGCGTTCCCGCCGAGCACGGCAGGACGGCCATCCCGCGCGTGGGGAACGAGCCCGAGGAGATCGGGGCGTCCACGGCGCTCTCGGGGTGGAGGACGAGCTTCGCGCGCACCGCCTCGTCGAGGTCGGCGGAATCGAGGAGCGCTTCGACGGACGTGATCCCCGCGTCGATCTCCGTGCGCGCCACGAGGAGCGCGCGGGGCGACACGACGACGTGGAGGTGCTCGAGGTCGGGTGAAGCGGAGAAGAGCGCGAGCGCGCGCAGTCCGAGACGTGCTCCGCTCGCTCCGGAGATCCCGAGAATCAGGTCGCGCTTCCCTCCCGCCGCCGCCATTCCCCGATTGTCCTACGCGACAGCTTTTCCTGTCGCCGTCTCCCCATTTCGTGCGGGAGAGGAGAAGAGATTTTCTTAGAAGGGAATAGGGCCAACGGCGGCGGGACGCGCGACAGGAGAAGTTGTCACGCACGGGCGGCGTCCGCGATCCCCTTCTAAGAAGAACTCTTCGGCTACCAGTCGGTTGCACGGAACGTTCCGCTCCCGGCACCGCCCGTGCGATGCGCGGGGGCGGAGGTGATGGATGACCTAGAGCCTTGAACGCGCACCCGGGCGCGCCCGGGAATCAAGCGGAAGGAACACCCGAACCCCGGAATGTCCTGAATTTCCACAACGAAAACGAAACTGAAAGGAGTTTCCAATGGCTCTCCGTCCCATCGTCCGCGCGCTCGTCGTGCCCGTCCTCGGGCTCTCGCTTTCCGGCCTCGCCTCGCATCCTGCCGTCGCCGAGGGCGAGCCGCCGGCCATGCACAAGGTCGTCAACATCAACCAGGCGACCGCGGCGGAGCTCTCGCGCCTGCCGCGCGTCGGCGCCAAGCTCGCCGACCGGATCGTGTCGCACCGCAAGGAGCACGGTCCGTTCCGGCGCATCGAGGACCTCATGGAGGTCAAGGGCGTCGGGGAGAAGTTCTTCTCCACGCTGAAGCCCTACCTCACCGTGAGCGGCCCGACGACTCTCGCCGAGAAGGTCTCGTCGAAGGGGTCGCGCGGCACCTCGGGCAAGACGAAGAAGTCAGGCGCATCCGCCCCGAAAAAGGCGAAGGCCTGACGGGGAAGGGCGGTCCGCGCAGAAGGCTGCCGGGCCGCCCGCCTCTCCTCGAAGAAGAGATGAACGTGCGCGGCACCTCCCTTTTCGAGCTCGTCGTCGTTCTCGCGATCTTCGGGCTCGTGCTCGCTCTGTCTCTCCCTCCCTTCACGGACCTCCTCGCGGAGGAGGGGCTTCACGCGGCGGCCCGCGAGGTGTCCACGATCCTCACGGCCGCCCGCGGGCGCGCCGTCTTTCAAGGCGCCGACGTGGGCGTGAAGTGGACGAACAGCTCGGGAGATCTCGTCCTGTCCGTCTATCAGGACGGGAACGGCAACGGCGTGACGACGCTGGACATCAGGAAGGGCATCGACCGCCTCGTCGCGGGACCGTACTGGATGCACGGCAAGTACCCGGGCATCACGTTCTCGTTTGTCCCCGGCTTCGACGGCCTCGACCCGGCCGGCGCGCCGATCGGCAGTCTCACCGATCCCCTGCGCTTCGGAAAGTCCGACATCTGCACGTTCTCGCCTCTCGGTAAAGCCTCGCCCGGGTCGGTCTACCTTTCGAACAAGAAGCGCCGCCAGGCGGCCGTGCGCGTCACGCCTTTGAACGCGAAGATCCAGATCTTCACGTGGCACGGCAAGTCCCTGAAGTGGATCAAGAGGTGGTGACCGTGTCAGTGGGCGGCAAGCGCAGCTTCGGCTGCGGCGAGCCGCGCCTTCGTCCCGAGGTCGAACCAGAAGCCGTCGGCGGGCGTTCGGTACACGGCGAGCGCGAAGGCGCCGTCGCCTGCGCGCGCCGAAGGCGCGAGGACGTCCTTCGCGAGCTCGGCGAAGCCCGGCGGAATGCGCGAGACGAGCGCGGGGTCCACGGCCTGAAGGCCGGTGAAGAGCCAGGGTCCGGCGGCGTCCCCGGACGGACGGTCGCCTCCGACGGCGACGAGCCGTCCGCGCGAATCCGACCAGAGCGGCGTCGAGACGGCGGGACTCTCGTTCGGGAGAACGGCGAGCGCCGAGACGACCCCGGGCTCGTGACGAGCCGCAAGGAGGCGCCCGAGAGGGAGCGTCGTCGCGACGTCGCCGTTCGCGACGAGGAAGGGCTCCGTTCCGAGAAGGCCCCGCGCGTGCGCGAGTCGGATGGCTCCGGCGGTGCCCAGGATCTCCTCCTCGATCGACCATGCGACGGGGACGCCCTCGTACGACTCCCCGACGGCGCCGCGCAGCTCCTTCGCGAGATGGTGCGCGTTCACGACGAAGGCCTCCGCTCCTTGTCCGAGGAGATGATCGAAGACGTGAAACAGGATAGGGCGGCCCGCGAGCGGCAGGAGCGGTTTGGGCGTTGCGCGTGTTTCGGGACGGAAACGCGTGCCGAAACCGGCCGCGAGGACGAGGGCGATCATCCAGCCTGAAGGATAGCCTCACAATACGGTCCGTGACCGGCCCTATTCGTTATCGGCTCTCCGGCGTGCGCGCCCGCGCGCCGAAGAGCGTGGATATCCTCCTCGTCGCGCGCGTCCTCGGCGTCTCGGGAGAAGGCCTTTCCGATCTCGTCCTCGTGCGCCGCTCGCTCGACGCCCGGCAGAAGCCCGCGCTCTTCTGGGACCTCACGGTGGAGTTCTCGTCGGAGACACCGCTCGCTCCACGCCTCTCCCAACCCCTGCGTCTGTCCAAGGCGCCGGCCGCCCGGGGCCCGGAGCTCCTGCTCCCTCCCGCCCCGCACAAGGCCCGCGTGGCCGTCGTGGGAACGGGACCCGCGGGCCTCTTCGCGGCCCTCGCGCTCGTCGACGCCGGCGTTCCCGTCACGATTCTCGAGCGCGGAGATCCCGCGGAGGACCGGTATCGCACGGTGATGAAATTCTGGACGTCGGGCGTCTTCGATCCCGAGTCGAACGTCCAGTTCGGAGAGGGCGGCGCCGGCACGTTCAGCGACGGCAAGCTGACCTGCGGGAAGAGGCACGACAAGATCGCCGTCATCCTCGAGACGCTGCACCGCTTCGGCGCGCCCGCTTCGATCCTCGTCGACGCCAAGCCGCACATCGGGACGGACCGGCTCGTCGTCGTCCTGCGTAACATCCGAAAGCACCTTCTCGAGCACGGCGCGACGCTGCGCTACCGGGCGAAGGTCACGGATTTCGTGACGGCGGGTCCGGACAACCGCCTCCTGGCCCTGACGCTGGCCTCGGGAGAGGAGATCCCGGCGGAGCTCGCGATCCTCGCGCTCGGCCATTCCGCGCGCGACACGATGGACATGCTTCTCCGCCGCGGCGTCGCGATGACGCGCAAGCATTTCGCGATGGGCCTGCGCATCGAGCATCCCCAGGACGCCGTGGACCTCATCCAGTACGCCCAACCCTCGTCGGCGTGCGGCGTGATGCCCGCCGACTACAAGCAGGCGCACGTCGCGTCGAACGGGCGCGGCATCTACACGTTCTGCATGTGCCCGGGCGGCGAGGTCATCGCGTGCTCTTCGGAACCCTCGGGCGTCGTGACGAACGGCATGTCGCGCTACAAGAGATCGTCGGGCTACGCGAACGCAGGGCTGGTCGTCCAGACCCGCGACGAGGACTTCGACGCGCTGAGCGGTGAGCCGCTCTTTCGGGGCCGCGACCTCCAGCGTCGCGTCGAGGAGGCGGCCTTCCAATCGGCCGGCGGAACGTACGCGGCTCCGGCGCTCCGCGTCACGGACTTCCTGAAGAGCCGCACGTCGCGCATTTCCCCGCGCGAGATCCCGCGGACGACGTACGGCCCCGCGGCGGTCCCGTCCCTCTTCGACGGCATCCTGCCCGAACCCTATCTCGAGGCTCTCGCCGAAGGTCTGCGCGCCTTCGACCAGAGAATGCCCGGCTTCATCTCCGACGAGGCCGTCCTCCTCGCCCCGGAGTCGCGCACCTCCTCGCCCGTCCGCATCGAGCGCAACGGCTGGTGCGAGTCGCCGAGCGTCCCGGGCCTCTTCCCCGCGGGCGAAGGCGCGGGTTTCGCCGGTGGGATCGTTTCGGCCGCGCTCGACGGCCTGCGTGTCGCCGCGCATGCGCGCGCGAAGCTCGCGGGCGAGCCGCTGCCAGCGGAGAAGTCCACGACCTACACGGGGCCGGAGTACTGAGCTTGCGCCGCGTCCTCGTCGGCACCGCCGGCCACATCGACCACGGAAAGAGCGCGCTCGTCAACGCGCTCACGGGAACGGATCCCGACCGCTTGCCGGAGGAGAAGGCCCGCGGCATCACGATCGACCTCGGCTTCGCGCACGCCTCGTGGGACGACACGACGTTTTCGTTCGTGGACGTGCCGGGGCACGAGAAGTTCGTGCGCACGATGGTGGCGGGCGCGCAAGGCGTGGACCTCGTCCTCTTCGCGGTCGCCTCCGACGACTCCGTCATGCCGCAGACGCGCGAGCACCTCGACATCCTGAAGTTCCTCGGCCTGACTTCCGGCGTCATCGCCCGGACGAAGAGCGACCTCGTCGACGCGGAGACCGGCGCGCTCGTCGACGAGGAAATCCGTGAGCTCGTGAAGGGTTCGTTTCTCGCGAACGCCTCGATCGTGCCCGTCTCCGCGGTGACCGGCGAAGGGCTTCCCGCCCTGCGCCGCCACCTCACCGAGGCCGCGACTCGCCTCGCGCGCGAGGACCGGAGCCGCCGCTCGGCCCGCGTCTTCCTCGACCGGGCATTCACGATGAAGGGCTTCGGTCCCGTCGTCACGGGCACGCTCGACGCAGGGCGCCTCGCGCCCGAAGATCCCCTCACGCTCTTTCCCGAGGGCCTCCCCGTGCGGGTGCGGCGCCTCGAAGTGCACAGCGAGGAGCGCGCTCACGCGGAGGCGGGCGAGCGGACGAGCCTGAACCTCGCCGGCGTCGAGCGCGCGACGCTGCGCCGCGGCCAGGCCCTCGTCGCGCGCGGGGGACTCGAGCCTTCTTCCGTCCTCACGGTCGAAGTCACGTGGCTGCCGTCCGTCTCGGCCCCTCTCGAGGACGGGGCTCGCCTGCGCGTCCACCTCGGAACGGCCGACATCGCGGGCCGCATCCGCCGCGTCGGGGTGAGCCCCGGCGAGCCGGAAAGCCGCACATTCGCTCCCCTCTCGACGGGCTTCGCGCAGATCACGCTGGATCGATCTCTGCCCGCGCGCCCCGGCGACCGCTTCGTCCTCCGCCGGCCCTCTCCCGCCGAGACGGTCGGCGGAGGGCGCGTCCTCGACGCCGGGCGCCCGCGCCTGAGGCTCCGGAGCAGCGCGAACGTGGTCCGCGCGCTCTCCATCCTCGAAAAGGGCGACGAGAAGGACCTCGCGGAGCTCTTCCTCCTGGAGGCGGGCCCGGCCGGCCTCACGGCCGCGCGCCTCGCTTCGAGGCTCGGCCTCCTCGCGTCCTCGGCTGCGAGCCTGCTCGACGCGCTCGTGTCTTCCGGAAAGGCACTTCGCATCGCGCCCGCGCTCTACGCGCACGCGGGCGCCGCCGCTTCGCTCGCCGAGAGGGCTGCGGCCGCCTTCGCCGAGCGAAAAAAGAGCGGCGCCCCATCCGTCTCGTTCGGCAAGAGCGAGTTCAAGGAGCGTCTGGCCAGGGGGCTTGCGCCCGCCGTCTCGGACGGCTGGATCGCGGTCCTCGCGGCGTCGAAGAAGCTGGCGCTCGACGGCGATCGCATCGCCCCGCCGGGCACGAAAGCGGCCGATCTCGAGGGCGACGCCGCGTCTTTCGCCGCGAAGATCTCCGAACGCTATCGCGCGGCGGGGTTCGAGCCTCCGAAACTTCCCGATCTCGCGGCCGCCGTCGGCACCAAGCCGGCCGTCGTGGACGGCCTCGTGTCACACCTCGTGAAATCCGGAATCCTCGTGCGCCTCTCGCCTGATCTCGTCGTCCACCGCGACGTAGCGGCTGCGGCGGAGAAAAAACTCGAGTCGGTGCGGGGGCAGACGCTCTCGGTGGCCGGCTTCCGAGACCTCCTCGGGCTCACGCGCAAGACGCTCATTCCGCTGCTCGAGTTCTTCGACGCGAAAAAGCTGACGCGGCGGTCGGGCGACGTCAGAAAGGTCGAGTAGCGCGCAGATTCTTCTTCACGACGCGTTCACTCTTCTTCTTCGCCGAATCGAGCGTGTAGTCGAGCGTCGCGTCGAGCGCCATCCAGCAGGACACCGGACGGCCGTCCGAGACCGCGGGCGTGAAGCGCCACTTCGACGCGAGCTGCTTGAGCCAGATCCCGAGAAGCGGCTCCGTTTCACCGGTGGGCAAGAACCGACTGACCACACCCTGATCCGAGACCTCGACGAGCGCCGTGGTGCGGGCCCGCACGCGCGCTGCGTCGAAGCTCCACGGAGTCTTCTCGGGCGAAGGGAGCAGGTCCACGTCCTCGATCGAGACGACCGCAGGGTCCTTCGGCTCTACGTCGTGCGGGTATCGCGCCATCCACGCGTCGCCGGAGGTGTCGCGGATCGTGGGAACGAGCGGATCGTCCTTGCGCAGCGCCTCGAGCGTGAAGGCGGCGAAGACCCCCTTCTCGAGCGAGATCGCGAGATCTATGGAGTACGTGGCCCAGGTCGCAACCGGCTGTCCGCCCTTCTTCGCGGGCGTGAACCGCCAGCGGGGGACGAGGCCCCCGAGCGGCGCGGCGAGGCCCTTGAGCGGCGGCTCGATCGGAACGGCTTCCGCGGCGCGCCCCGTCTCGAGGAGATGCACCGAGAGGACGAGCGGCTGGCGCGTGTCGAGATCCGGTGGATTCGTCCTCTCGGCGAGCCTCGGGGCCTCGTCGAGCGCCCGGAAGAGCGGGTGAACGTACGCGACCTCGGCGAGCGTGACGCGCACGGGATCCGCCAGCGCCTCGACGGGCCGGGGCATGGGCGACAGCGCCTGCGCGCGCGCGAGGCCCGCAGCCAGCATTGCGGCAGCGGCGAGACGAGCGGGGCGCATCGGCACGATTCTAGCGGCAGCCAGGGCCGGACAGCCCGTCACTTCGCCTCCGCCCAGTTCCGGCCCGTGCCGACGGCCACCGTCAGAGGCACCTGGAGGGCCGCCGCGCCTTCCATCGTGGCCTTCGCGAGCGCCGCCGTTCTCGGGGCGAGAGCCACCGGGCACTCCAGAACGAGCTCGTCGTGCACCTGCAGGAGAAGGCGCGCCGCGGGAATCTCGCGCGCCAGCGCAGCGCTCAGATTGATCATCGCCTTCTTGATGAGATCGGCCGCCGAGCCCTGGAACGGCGCGTTCATCGCCATCCGCTCCGCGTTCGCACGCACGTTGTGGTTGCGGTCGTGGAGGCCGGGGATGGGCCTCACGCGGCCGAAGATCGTCTCCGTGCCTCCCGTCGCGCGCGCCTTCTCGAGGATCGCGTCGAGGCACGCGCGAATCCTCGGAAACCCGGCGAAGTACGCGGTGATGAACGCCTTCGCCTCCGCGCGCGGCACGCCGAGCTGCGCGGCCAGCGCGAACGGTCCCATGCCGTAGAGCACGCCGAAGTTGATCGTCTTGGCGCCGCGCCTCTGAGTCGCCGTAACGGCCTCCGGCGCGATCGAGAAGATTTTCGCCGCCGTCGCCCGGTGGACGTCCTCTCCGCGCCGGAACGTTTCGAGCAGTGCTTCGTCGCCCGAGAGGTGCGCGAGCAGACGCAGCTCGATCTGGGAGTAGTCGGCGGCCACGAGGACGCACCCTGGGGCCGCGACGAACGCGCGCCGGATCGCGAGGCCCGCTTCCGTGCGGACCGGGATGTTCTGGAGGTTCGGCGCGTTCGAGGAGAGGCGCCCCGTCGCGGCGACCGCCTGGTCGTACCGCGTGTGGATGCGCCCGTCCTTCGCGATCGCGCCGGGAAGCGCGTCGACGTACGTGCCCTTGAGCTTCGAGATCTCCCGCCATTCGAGGACGAGGAGCGGCACCGGCCCCGACGAGAGCGCGGCGAGCTCCTCGAGCACGTCGGAGCCCGTCGCCCACGATTTCGTCTTGGCCGTCTTCTTCACCGCCGGGTAGCCCAGCTTCTCGAACAGGATCCGCCCGAGCTGCGGCGGCGACCCGATGTTGAAAGGCTCGCCCGCCGCTTCGTGGATCTTCCGCTCGAGGGCGGCGAGTCGCTCGTCGAACTCCTTCGACAGGACGGCCAGGACGCCTCGGTCCACCGCGACGCCAGCGATCTCCATGCGCGCGAGGACGGGGACGAGCGGCAGCTCGATTTCCTCAAGGACGCGGGCGAGCGGCGAATCCTCCGCGAGGCGCGGAAGGAGCGCGTCCATGAGCGCGAGTGGGAGGCGCGCGCGCGGAGCGAGCCACCGCCGCCCGGCTTCCGAGGCGAGGACGTCGAGCGTGACCGGCTCTCCTCCCGCGAGCTCCTTCAGGGTCGGGACGGCTTCCGGCGGGAGGTTCAGGATGCCGCGCGCGTCGCCGCCCAGGTCGTGCGCGTGGAGGCCCGGGGAAACCACGTAGCTCGCGAGCATCGAATCCGAGATCCGCGCGGGCGGTGCGATCGAGAGCGCGTCGGCCGCGAGAAAAAGGCGCTTCGCGTCGTGCGCCACCAGCGGAACGCGCGCGAAGAGCTCTCCGAGCGCCCGCGTGCCCGCCTCGTCGAGGGCGAAGGCGGCGGTTTCCCCGCCGGGCAACGCCACGACCGCCGCGAGCGGCGGCGCCGGCCAGGGGCAGCCCGGCCCGCACTCCACGTGAACCGCAGCGCGGCCCGTCCGAGCGGCCGCCTCGACGAGCGAGTCGAGGCCCGGAGCAGACGACACCCATTTGGCGGTCTCGATCTCGTCCCGGGACGGAGACGCGTCGTCGAACAGCGAGAGCGTCGCCGGGGTCGCTGCCTTCGCGGGAGAGGAAGGCCGGGATTCGATCAGCTCCTTTTTCAACTTCGCGAATCCCAGCTCGTCGTAGAACGCCGCAAGGTCTCTCACCGCCTCGTCGCCGAGCGGTCGGATGCGGAAGAGCTCGAGGAGGTCCTTGGGAGCCGCCGGCAAAGGCCGGTCGCATCGGACGGTCGCGAGCACCCTCGATCGGAACGCCTCCTCCCGCCCGCTCGCCAGCGTCTCCTTGCGCTTTCCTTTCACCTCGTCCAGCCGCGCGTAGATTTCCTCGAGGGAGCCGAACGTCCCGATCAGCTCCTTCGCCGTCTTCTCGCCGATTCCTCGGACGCCGGGAATATTGTCCGAAGAGTCGCCCATAAGGGCCAGGACGTCGATGACCTGGGACGGCTTTACGCCGAAGAATTCCAGGACGGCCGCCTCGTCGAGGAGCACTTCCCTGACGGGATGCCACACGGCGACGTCGGGGTCCTTCACGAGCTGGAACAAATCCTTGTCGGCCGAGCAAATCTCGGCCCGGAAGCCCGCCTCCTTCGCGACGCGTGCAATCGACCCGATGAGATCGTCCGCCTCGTACCCCGCTTCTTCGACGACGGCGAAGCCGAGCAGGCGGCAGAGTCTTTTCGCGTCCTCGATCTGCGGCACGAGGTCGTCGGGCATCGCCTGCCGCTGGGCCTTGTACGTCGCGTCCATCTCCTCGCGGAACGTCTTCTCGTACCGGTCGAACGCCACGGCGACCGCGTCGGGCTTGCGCACCTCGCGGTATTTCCGCCACATGTTCAGGAAGCCGTAGACCGCATTCGTCGGCCTGCCTCCGGGGCCGGTCAGCCCGCGAATCGCGTAGAACGCGCGATAGAGGTAGTTCGATGCGTCCAGGAGGGCAAGCGTCGCCATCGGCCCGAGTCTATCCGCCGACGCGACCTCTCACGGCGCCTGAGACACTTCGACGTCGGCCGGCGCGAGGTCGCGGCGTGAGAGGCGAAGAGCAAGGCGGACGGTAGGCCACACGGGACGGCTTGCGGGCAGCCGCAGGTGGATCGGCCCGCTCGGCGGCGCGGCCGCCAGTGCGACGTTCACGGCGGCGATCTCCTCGGGGCCGTAGGCGTACCGGTAGGCGACGCGCGCGTCGCGTTCGGTGCGCCAGCGCCCCGTGTCGAACGCCAGGAAAATCAGCGCGGCGGCGGCGGCGAGCGCGGGCTCACGCGCCCTCTCGGGAAGATACGCCGCGAGAGCCGAGAAACCCGCGACCGCCGCCGCAAGGAGCGCTGGCACGAGACACGCGAGAAAGCGGGCTTCCGCGGGATACGCGTTCAGCGACATCAGGAGCACCGGCCAGAACGCAAAGCTCGCGAGCGCCCGGCGCGTCCTCTCGCCCGGCAGAACGAACGCGAGAAGAAGGCCGAAGAGCACGAGAACGGCGGGTCCGAAACCGAGCATGTAGTCGTTGCGCAGAAAGTCTCCGAACGCCGCCAGCCTCGCGAGCGGATTCCGCTCGGGCACGTCGGTGGGCTGAAAGATCTGGCGGTACCAGCCGCGCACGTTCGCGGGATCGAGGCACCACGCGCCGACGGGCAGGAGGCCGAAGACGACGAGGTCGCGAAACGTCGCCGACGCGCTCACCCACGCTTTGGAGAGAGTCCGCCGGCGAGCGGCGCCGAGGAGAACGAAGAGAACGAACGCTCCCCACGCGACGTTTGGCACGCTCGGCACGCGAGCAGCGAGGGCGTCTCCGCCGCGAGCCTCGAGAAACGACCGGAGTGCGGCGAGGGCCGCCGCCAGGCCGAGGATTCCCGCACCCGCCCCGCGCAAGAAGAGAGGACGTGCCGCCGCCCCGAGACGCCGTCGCGTCTCCGGGGTCTCCTCGACGAGGACGACCGCTGCGAACGTCCCGAGGACGAAGAATCCGAAGTGATACTTCAGGAGGAAAAGCGCCGCTCCGGCGAGAAACGCGGCCCGCTGCGGGCGGCGGGAGGGCCGCCCCGCGAAGAAAAGCCACGCGAAGAGGGCAAGCGTCCCTCCGAGGCTCTCGAGCATGGGCCATGCGGAGATCTCGAGGAGCATGGGAGATCGGAGAAACAGGACCGCGACGAGGAAAAAGGTCGCGGCCTGAGCGAGGAGGCCCCCGGGAACGAGCCGACGCGCGAGGAGAAAAGCCGCGGCGGGCGCGAGGGCGAAGGCGACGAGGCTCGGCAGGCTCGCGGCCGAAAGCGATGGCCCGGACACTGCCTGGAATGGAGCGCTCACGAGCGCCCAGAGGGGCCCCCACCAGTGCCGGCTCAGGAGGAGCCGCAGCGCGTCGAGCGGGCGAAAAAGCCTCAGGTCGTCGAAGAGGTCGAGGCCTTCCGTCGCGTGCAGGGCCGCGTCCCAACCGAGAGACAGGACGGTCTGCTTCGCCATCGCTTCCCGGCGGAACGGGAGCACGACGGCCAGCGCCAGCGGAACGAGAGCCGCGGCCAGCGCTCCCTCGACGACCCTTGCCCGGCGCATCGGCCGCCGAGTCTATCGGGCCGCTTCGCCCTTACAATCGGGGTGAGGCGCGATGTCGGCACGCCCGTCTCCCCCGTCGGTCCCGTTCCCCCCTGCTGCGCCTCCGGTGACGAACGGGCGGCTCGCGTCCGCGCTCCTGGCGCTCGCGGCCGCCGAGGATCCGACGAGCCGCCGCGCCACCGAGTACCGCGCCGCCGCCAGGACGCTTCGCCAGCTCGGCATCGACCTCTTCGGGCGCCGCATCGCGGTCGTCACCCTGCCGGGCGTCTCGCCTCGGGCCGCTGACACGATCGCGGCTTTCCTCGCATGCGGCTCGGACGAGAACGTGGGCGATGCCCTCGCTGCGATGCTCGACCAGGCCGACCCCGGCGCGAATCGCAAGGCGGACTTCCTCTCGCGCGCGGACGTGGATCGGATCCTTTCGGCGCCGGGCGGGATCTCCCCCGCGGACCTGCGCGGCGACGCCCACCTCCACACCGACCGCTCCGACGGCCGGATGCCGCTCGCCGCGCTCCACCGCGCTCTCGAGGCTCGCGGCGACACCTATGCCCTCCTGACCGACCACGCGCGGGATTGCGCCGTCGCGGGGGGCCTCTTTCCCGCCGACTTCCGCGCGCAGCGGCGAGAGGTGGACGCTTTGAACCTCCGCGCCTGGACCTTGAGGATGTTCGTCGGAGCCGAGGCGAACATCGCGGAGGACGGCTCGCTCGACGTGACGCCGGGGAGCGTGCCGGAGCTCGACGCGGTCGTCGCCTCCGTCCATACGGACCTGAGGAGCCCGCGCGACCAGACGGCCCGGCTCGTGCGCGCGATCGAGACGCCGGGCGTCGCCGTCCTCGGCCACCCGAAAGGGCGCCTCTATGACATGCGAAGCGGCGTGCGCGCAGACTGGCCGCGCGTCTTCGCGGCGGCTGCGCGACGTGGAGTGGCCATCGAGCTGAACGGGTGCCCCGAGCGCCTCGACCTGCCGCCCGCACTCGCGCGGATCGCCGTCCAAGCGGGCTGCCTCTTCTCCGTCTCGAGTGACGCGCACGCGGCCGCGCATCTTTCGTTCCTCGACTACGGCCTCGCCGTCGCGCGCCTCGCTGTCGTCCCGAAGGATCGCGTCGTGAACACGTGGCCGCGCGACCGCTTCCAGGACTGGCTCGAGGAGCGGCGCGCGGGCTGACCGCCCTCAGTCGTAGACGATCGACCCCGGATCGAAGTGATCCCCCGTGTCCGGCCCGCTCCACGTCCCGTGGTTCAGGTCGTAGTGCCAGCCGAACGAGGTGTACGGGACGCGGAAGTACGTTCCGATCGCGAGGAGGACCTTCCCCCACCATTTCTTCTCCGGTACGCCCACCGCGAGGAGCGCCTCGCGGAGGTTCAGGCCGATCTCGAGGCCGACGTTGCGCTGCCTGAGCGGCGCGTCCGAATAGCGGTAACCCTTCGAGCCGTATGTGACCGACAGGAGGAGAAACCGCGCCGGTCCCGGCCGGACGCCGATGCGCGGCAGAAAGCCCGCGAGCTTGAGGTCTGCCGAGTAGACCTCCTTGGAATAGTCGTCGCCGTACCCGCCGTAGCGGCAGCACGCATCGGGAATCCGCGCCTTCACGTAACCGAAGCGCAGGCCGACCGTGCCCTTCAGGCTCCACGCGTCGAGCCCCGTCGCGAGGGCCGCCCCGATCGCGTTTGCCGCGATGTCCTCCCAGGAGAAGCCGTACTTGGAGAAGCCGTCTCCGATCTCGATGAGAGCGCCCGCCGTGACCATGACGCCGAGCGCGAGGCCGCGCGCCTGGGCGGGGGTCTTGTCGAGCGACCGGTAGAAGCTTTGGAGAGTGACCGTCGAGATGTAGCCGAGGAAGACGTGCGACGCCTTGTCGGCTCCGCCCGAGTACGTGTCGCGCTGGAACCAGCGTTCGTTCGCCACGTCGAAGGTCGACTTGGTCGACGTGTGCCACCAGGCGAAGTAGCCGACTATCGGAGAGCCGACGAGAACGGCGGCGGTCACGAGGGTGGTCTTGCGGTCGAAGAGGCGCAGCGGCGGCGAAACGGGGACCTCGATACGCGCCGGGGCCGCGGGTTGGGGGGGATCCTCCACGAGATGGAAGCCTTGGGGAGCGGGCTGAAACGCGTCCGCCGGCCGGTCGAACCCGAGAACCGCGGCCGTGAGCCTGCCCGAGAGGACGAGAGAAAGCGCGGCGAGGGCCGCGGCGCGAGGCCGCGGCCTCACAGGGTGAGGTGGCGGGCCTTCGCGAGAGCGCGCGTCTTCTCGAGAGCCTCGGCGGCCCTTCTCTCGAGGTCGTCGGCATCCTCGCGGAATCCCTGCGAAAGCTCCGGGTCGGATACGCCCGGCAGGTTGATCCTGACGTTCGCGAGCGCGCCGAGCGCGGCGCCGTGGAGAAGCAGAGCGGCGACCCACGCGTCGGACGCGGCGTTCGGGTTGCCTTTCTCGAGCACCGAAGGCGCCGCCTTCAGCGCCTCCTGCGCGAAGAACGCGGTCTGCATCGGCACCGTGGTCGCGAGGAGGTTCGCCTCGTCGACCGCGCGCGTCCTTCGCGCGGCGGCCTCCGGCGTGTCCTTTGGAAGGCGCCGGGCGGCCACGACGGCGTCGAAGGCTTTCGTGTCCTCGTCCACGAGCTCGAGCAGGCGGACGCGGGCTGCTTCGAGCCGAGCCGAATGCGCCTCGAGCTCCTGCCAGGAGGCCCGGTATTTCTCCTTGCCGAGCGTGAGGCGGACGACCATCGCGAGGAGGGCGGCGCCCGAGGCTCCCGTCGCCGCCGCGGCCGAGCCGCCGCCCGGCGCCGGAGCGTCGGACGCGAGGGCGAGGGAGAAGTCCGAGACGGAGAGCGCCGCGAGGCCCGTCATGACGCGGGCGAGCCTAGCAGGTCGCCCCGGGAGATCACGTGCTCTCCCCCGGAGAGAACGTCCGACACGAGGTTGACGCCCCAGTGATAGACGAGGTGCTCGAGAGAGGGCGCCTCGAGGAGGACGACGTCGGCGCGCTTGCCCGGTTCGAGGGACCCTCGCCCGTTCGCCTCGTCGACCGACGCGGCGGCGTTCAGCGTCATCGCCGTGAGCGTCTCCTCCGCCGTGAGACCCATGCCCACGGAGGCGAGGAATGCGACGGCCGGCAGCGACTCGGTATAGGAGGAGCCCGGATTGCAGTCCGTTCCGAGCGCGACGGCGACGCCCCGATCGACCATCCGGCGCGCCCGCGCGTAGCGGTTCATCCGCAAGAAGACGCTCGTCCCCGGCAGGAGCGTCGCCACGACGCCGGCCCTGGCCATCGCCTCGATGCCTTCGTCCGTCGCGTAGAGGAGGTGGTCGGCCGAGAGGGCCGAGACCTCGGCCGCGAGCGAGGCTCCGCCGAGGGGCGAAAGCTCGTCCGCGTGGACGCGGGGCCGAAGGCCGACGGCCTTCCCCGCCTCGAGGATCGCACGCGACTCCTCGACGGAAAAGACGCCCTCTTCGCAGAAGACGTCGACGAACCGCGCTCCACCGTCCGCGAGCGCGGGCAGGATCTCGGCGCAGCACTCTTCGACGTAGCGGCGTCTGAGCGCGTCAGATCCGCGGCGCTCGGGCGGCACTTCGTGCGCGGGCAGCGCCGTCGGTGCGACGCCGACCGGATGACCTTTCGCGCCCGCAAGCAGCGCGCGCAACTGCTTCTTCTCGTTCCGGAGGTCCAGGCCGTAGCCCGTCTTCGCCTCGCAGAACGTCGTCCCGTGCTTGAGCATGCGGTCGAGCCGCGCGCGCACGTTCGAGGCGAGCGTCTCCTCGGAGGCGGCGCGGGTCGTGGCGACGGTCGCGAGAATGCCGCCGCCTTTGGCCGCGATCGCCGCGTACGTCTCCCCTTTCAGCCGGCGGTTGAACTCGTCCTCGCGGAAACCGTCCCAGGGCAGGTGCGTGTGCGCGTCGACGAAGCCCGGCACGGCCGTCTTGCCGCTGCCGTCGAGGACCGTCTCCCCCGGCGCGGGGGCCTCACCGAACCGGCGGACGAACTCCAGATCCGTGCCCGCAAACGCGAGGAGGCCGTCCTCGACGAGGAGCGCCGCGTGTTTCACGCGTCGGATCCCGCCCTGTGCGGCGCCGGCGCGAGCCGTGACCCCCTCCGGCGTCGCCAGCTCGGCGAGATGCCGGACGGACAGCCGATTCAGGCCGTCTCCCCCTCGCGCTTTTTCGGGCGATGGACGGAAATCGAGCTTTCGAGACCTTCCTCTTCCTTGTCGAAGTTCAGGACCTGCTGGAAGAGGTCGATCGTGCTCTGGAGCTTCAGCTGGAAGTTCCGCCGCTCCATGCGCAGCTCGCGAATCTTCTTCTCCGTCTCGGCCATTCGCGCGAAAGACTGCTGCACCATCCGATCGGCTTTCGCCTCGGCCTCGCTGACGATGCGGCCGGCGTCCTTCTCGCTCGCCTCGCGCAAGCTGTCGGCCGACCGCTGGGCGAGGAGAAGCGTCTCTTTCAGCGTGGCCTCCGTGTCGCGGTGCCGGGTGTTTTCCTCCGTGAGCCGCGCGTTCTCGCGCTCGAGTACGTCCAGCTCGCGCGCCATCTCCTCGAGATCCTCGGCGAGGGCGTCGAGAAACTGCGTGACTTCGACAGAATCGAACCCGCGAAATCGCTTCGAAAAGAGCCGTTTGCGGATCTCGAGCGAGCTGATTGTGGGTCTCATGTGTTGATTATAAACCCTTTGGACTCAAATCAATGCACGCGGAAATCGCGCCCCGTGTCGACGATCGTGAAGCGCCGGCGACGAAACGGGTTCCTCATTCGCGGAAAGCGCGGTCCGCCGCCGCGAAGACCGCGAACGAAGAGCCACGCGACGGGCAAGCCGCCCAGGACGAAGACGAGCCGCGCGAGGGAGCGTGACGCCTGCAGCTCGGAGAAAACGACGAGGACGAGGGCAAGAACCGCGAACCCCAGGCGCGTCATCGGGAGAACGCCGAAGAACGAGAGACGCTGCGAAGGACCCTCGAGCATCCACGCGAAGATCAACGCGAGGAGCGTCGGGGTGAGGCCGACGCCGCCCCCGACGAGGAGTCCGAGGCCTCCCGCGATGGCCGTCGCGCCGAGGAGGAAGAGCGCGAACCGTCGCGAACCCCACCGTGGCTCGATCTCGCTGCCGAAGCTCCACGTCAGGAGGAGGTCGAAGAGTACGCTCACGATCGACGCCTCGACGACCGCGTACGTGAGGATCCGCCAGACCTCCCCGGCGAGAACTGCCGCCGGTGCGAGGGCGAGCCATACGGCCGAGGCGGGGGCGGCGAGAGTCAGGAGATAGCCGGCGCCGACGGCGACGAGTACGCCGCGCGTCACGGGCGGGATGCGGCGCCAACCCGGCGGGGCGGAGAAGCGCATCGCGTAAGTCGGTCTCATCCCCAGCAGATTAGCAAGGACGTCCCCGCACGAGTTCGGGCGCTCCCGACGCTCCGGGGCACTCCCTCTTCACCTTCTAGGAAATCTCATTCCTCGGCTCCCGTGCACCGAAGATCGCGCTGCCGACGCGCACCAAGGTCGCGCCTTCCTCGACGGCGGCCTCGAAGTCGTCGCTCATCCCCATTGAGAGCTCGCGAAGTCCGAGCGCTTCGCCGAGACGTCTCAGAGCCGCGAAGTGCTTTCGCGTGTCCCCCGGCGGAGGGATCGTCATGAGCCCCCTGAGGTCGAGCGCCGGCAGCTCCCTCACGGACGCGACGAGCGCGGCGGCCGCGGCCGGCTCCACGCCCGACTTCGTGGCTTCCCCGCCGAGGCGCACCTGAACGAGGACGGCGAGGCGTCTTTTCGCCATCGCGGCGGCGCGATCGAGCCGCCGGGCGAGGTCCAGAGAGTCGACCGTCTCGACGACGGAGGCGATCTTCACGGCGCGATTCGCCTTGTTCGACTGGATCGGGCCGATGAGATGTCTCGCGGTGTCGGCCGGCAGATGAGGAAATTTCTCCTCCGCCTCCTGGACGCGGTTCTCGCCGAACGCGCGCACTCCGGCCGCATGGGCGAGGAGCAGGTCGGAGAGCGGATACGTCTTCCCGACCGCGACGAGGAGGACGCTTTCCTCCGTTCGGCCGCACCGCGCGGCGGCCGCTGCGATGCGGCGCTTCACCTCGGCGACGCGCGAGGCGATTTCCTTCTCCCGCGTCAGCTCCGGCATCGGGTCACGAGCGCGAAGGGGGGGTCGCGTCGAGCGCATGGTTCGCGAGCGCGTCCGCCTTACGATTCTCCTCGCGCGGGACATGGACGACGCGGAGGCGCTCGATCCCGCGTGCCTTACGCCGCGCCTCTTCGAGGAAGGCGACGAGGTGTTGCGCCTTCACGCGGTACTCGCCGGAGAACTGCCGGAGGACGAGCTGGCTGTCTGCGCGGATTTCGACGTCCCGGGCGCCGGATGCGAGCGCGAGGTCGAGGGCCGCGAGAAAACCGCGCCATTCCGCGACGTTGTTCGTCGTGGAGCCGAGCCTCTTCGAATCCGCGAGGCCCGCGGGCGACCAGACCCCGTAGGACGAGGGGCCCGGATTCCCCCGCGACGCCCCGTCGAAATAGAGAACGAGGCGTTCTTTGCCCTTCACGGAATCCAGTAGAGGATTCGCTTGCAGCTTTCGCAGAAGACCGTCTCTTTCGAAAGCCTGAGGTCCGACAGGAGCTGCGGGCGCAGACGCACGTGGCAGGCCGAGCAGGCAGCCGTCTGCGGCCCGACCATGTCGACGCGGGCCACCGCCACGCCGGCCCGCTTGTGCCTGATCCGCTCGAACGTCTTGAGGAGCCGCGGTTCGAGCTCGGCCCGGAGGGACGTCACCCGCGCGTTCGCCTGGGCGATCTCGGCGTCGAGAACGGCCTGTTCCGCCCGCCACTCCTTCATCTGCTCCTCGTAGCCCGCCTCTTCGGCGGGGAACTCCTCGTCTCGCCGATCCAGCTCGGTCGACGACCCGGCCACGGTCTCGTCGAGGGCGAGGAGCTCGTCCTCGCGGGTCCTCACCTCGCGCTTGATCCCGTCGATCTCGTTCAGAAGCGCGCTGTATTCGCGGCTCGTCTTCACCGATTGGAGCTGCTGCTGGTACTTCTTGAGGTGCTCGTTGAGATCCTCCACTTCGCCGTCGAGCGTTCTCTTGCGCTCCTCGGCCTGCGAGAGGACGGCCCCCGCGGCCTCCCGCTGGCGCCGTGCGTCGCGGTAGGCGGCTTCGATGTGGACGAGGTGGTCCGGGGTCTTGTCCCGGCGCTCGGTTTTCTGGTGAACCTCGAGAAGAACCTCCTGGAGAAGAAACAGCCTGTCGAGCGGACTCGTCATCGTCGCGCTCACCTCGTCATCCCGATCATCCTGAACCCCCTGAAAAGGAAAAAGGGCGCCGCAAAGGCGCCCGGTTGCACGAACCCCCGGCACTCGAAAGCGCCCGTGGGATCGGAAGTGTCTCGTCGCGCCCGGATGTCCCCTCTCCTCTCGGTCCGTCGCCGTCGGAACCGTCCGGTGGGTCCGCCTGGATTCGAACCAGGGACCCGCCGGTTATGAGCCGGTGGCTCTGACCGCTGAGCTACGGACCCCGACGGCCGAATGGTAAATATAGCACGTTACTGCCCGACGTCCACGAACGGCCGCAGCTTCTTCGCCCGCGAGGGATGCCGCAGTTTGCGGAGCGCCTTGCTCTCGATCTGGCGAATGCGCTCGCGCGTCACGTTGAAGCTCTTCCCCACTTCCTCGAGCGTGTGCTCCGACCCGTCTCCGACGCCGAAGCGCATGCGCAGGACCTGCTCCTCGCGGGGGGTGAGCGTCTTCAGCGTCCGGCGCGTCTGGTCCTTGAGGTTCGCGACGATCACGGCGTCGATCGGCGAGATGACTTGCCGATCCTCGATGAAGTCGCCGAGATGCGAATCCTCCTCCTCGCCGATGGGCGTCTCGAGGGAGATCGGCTCCTGCGCGATCTTCATGATCTTGCGGACCTTCGAGGCGGGCATGTCCATGCGCTTCGCGATCTCCTCGGCGGTGGGCTCGCGGCCGAACTCCTGCACGAGCGAGCGCTGGGTGCGCGTGAGCTTGTTGATCGTCTCGATCATGTGGACCGGAATGCGGATCGTGCGCGCCTGGTCGGCGATCGCGCGCGTGATGGCCTGGCGGATCCACCAGGTGGCGTAGGTCGAGAACTTGTAGCCGCGGCGGTACTCGAACTTCTCGACGGCTTTCATCAGGCCGATGTTTCCTTCCTGGATGAGGTCGAGGAACTGGAGCCCGCGATTCGTGTACTTCTTCGCGATCGAGACGACGAGACGCAGGTTCGCGACGATCAGCTCCTGCTTGGCCTGGTCGGCCTCGCCTTCGCCCTCGCGGATGAGCTTCATCGTCCGCTTGATCTCGTCGTGGTCGATCCGGTACTTCTCCTCGAGCTCCTTGAGCATCTGCCGGTACTTCCCGACGCGACGCTTGTAGAAATCGCGGCGGACCTCGTTCTTCTCCTTCTTCAGGTTCGCGAGGTCCTGCCGGATCGTGGCTTCGGGCATCGCGAACTGCCGGTCGAGGTCCTTCAGCATGTTCACCATGCGCAGGAGCGTGGCCGGCGTGAAGTCGATCGCATGGATGAGGCGCGCAATCTCCGAGACGCGCCGGTCGATCGCGGGATCCACGACGGGAACGGGTTTCGTCGGCGGCACGGGCTTTCCCGCCGCCTTCGCCTTCGCGTGCACGAGCGCCTTGACCGAGAGCTTCTTCGGCTTCAGCGCCGGCCTCTTGCGGTCGGCGAGCTTGCGGAGTTCTCCGTCGAGCTTCGCGATCTTCTCGAAGTGCTTCTGGATCGAGCCGATCCGGTTCGCGGTGCGCGGGTCGATCTCGTCGGCTTCCTCGAGCGCGGCAGCCGCGAACTCCAGGAACCCGCGGGCGACGTTCTTGTCCTTCTTGGCCTGTTCGACGATCTTCAGGATCTCGCCGAGTACGACCTTGTTCGTCGAGAGAGCGCGGTAGATCTTCGCCTCGCCGTTCTCGATGCGCCGCGCGATCGAAACCTCGCCCTCGCGGTCGAGCAGCTTCACGGTGCCCATCTCGCGCAGGTACATGCGCACCGGGTCGTTCGTCTTCTCGACGGTCGCGGGGTCGGGCACCGTCGTCTCCGTACCGGCGGCCGGCCCGGCCTTCTTCGTCGCCTTCTCGGGGACGTCCACGACCTCGATGCCGAAGTCCCCGAATCGGATGTAGATCTCGTCCAACTCGTCCGGGGCGTTCGCGAGCTCCTCGGGCAAGGCCTGATAGATCTCGTCGTAGAGCAGGTAGCCGCGCTCCTTGCCGAGGTTGATCAGCGTTCTGACTTCGGGGTGTTTCTCTTCTACCGTCACCGACTTCTCGCTTCCATGCGCGCCCGGCAGGTGCCGGCGCACTTCAAGTCCGACTCGCGTTTTCCGCCTTTAGTTCCGCCTTCAGGCGCCGGATCTCTTCGACGAGGGCCTGCTTGCGGCGATAGGCCGCCTCGCGCCCTTCCATGTTTCCGGCCGCTGCGGCGTTCTGGATCTCCGGCTGGAGGCCTTTTGCCGACTCCTCCAGAAAACGTATCTTCAATTGCAGCAATGGGATATGAATACGACTAAGCCCGCCTTTGTCTCCGCTCTCGCCCGGGATGTCCGACCTCGAATTGCCTGGCTGGAGGAGCAATTCTGCGGCGAGGGGACCCGCATCTGCCCCAAGATGTGACGTAAACTCAGAAAAATCAAGGGTTACGGGCTCTCCCTCGATCGCCTTCAGGGCGATAAGTATCTCCTTCGCAACAGGATGCGAGAAAATCTCCGTCGGAAGCCTGCCGACCAGGGCTGCACTGTCGGGCCATTCGGTGAGAAGTGCCGAGAGCACACGCGCCTCCTGTTCCGGGAGGTCCAGGGAAGACCGGCTTCCCGTAACCACCGGAGCCGGCTTAACCGGCGCGAGAGCGGATTTCTTCCCCGGCCCGGCCAGAACGGAAAGAGGGACCCCCGTACCCCGCGAAAGCCCCGCCAGGAGCTCGTGGCGAAGGACGGGATCGGGCGCCGCCGAAAGGACGTCGACGGCCTCGCGCAGCTTCGTCGCGCGCTCGGTCGGGTCCGACGCGCCAGCGGTCGGAATCCTCTCGAGGAGCGTCTCGAGAAGCGAAGGACACGAGGCAATCGCCGCCCTCAACGCGTCGGCTCCGCGGGCGGAAAGGTACGAGTCGGGGTCGTGACCATCCGGCAGCGCGAGGTGCCTCACGGTCACCCCGCGCGACAGGAGCAGCGGAAACGACTTGTACGCGGCGGCGAGGCCGGGCGCGTCGCCGTCGTACGCGACGATCACCGTCGCGGCTTGACGGGCCAGAAGGTCGGCTTGAGCGGGCGTGAGCGCCGTCCCCATCGAGGCGACCGCGTTCGCGGCGCCCGCGCGCTCGCACGCAATGCGGTCGAAATAGCCCTCGACGAGGAGGACGGTGTCCTCCTTCCGGATCGCCTCTTTCGCGCGGTCGAGGCCGTAGAGGAGCTTGCCCTTCGAGAAGCGCGCCGTCTCCGGCGAATTGAGGTACTTCGGCTGCTCGTCTCCGAAGGCGCGCGCGCCGAAGCCCAGGATCTCGCCGCGCCCGTCGCGAATCTCGATCGTGAGGCGGTTGCGGAAGCGGTCGTACACGCGGCCTGTCTCCGGGTTCTTCTGGAGGAGGCCGGCATCTAAACTCGTGTCTTCCGGAACGCGCGGGGCGAGCGACGTCTTCAGCGCGTCCCACGCGTCCGGAGCCGCGCCGAAGCCGTACACCCGAGCGTCTTCGAGCGAGAGGCCGCGTTTTTCGAGGAGCGCCCGGGCGGTCTCGTGCCGGTCCAGGTTCGCGCGGAAAAAAGCGGCTGCCAGAGCCAGCGCCTCGGCTAACCGCGTCTCTTTGCCGCGGTCCGCGCGCGGGCCGCTCCGGCGCATCGGGAGCGTGATGCCGGCGAGGCGCGCGAGGTAAGCGACGGCCTCGGGAAACTCGAGGCGCTCGGTCTCGCGAACGAACGTGATCGCGTCACCCTTGGCGCCGCATCCGAAGCAGTAATAGAAGCCCTTGTCGGGATGCACGTGAAAGGAAGGGGTTTTCTCGCCGTGGAACGGGCACAGGCCCTTCCACGAGCGGCCGGCTTTCTTGAGCGAGGTCGTAGTGCCGATGAGCTGTACGAGGTCCGTCGCCGCGAGGATGTCGCGCTTGATGTCGTCCGTGATGTCGTAAATGGGCTCAGACATCCAGCCTCGCGATCGTCACCGCCTGGCCGCCTTCCTGTGCGTCTCCCCAGCGATACGACGCGACTCCGGGATGGGTTTGGAGGAACTCGCGCACGGCCGCCGCCAGACGGCCCGTGCCGTGGCCATGGACCAGGCGCAGTGCCGCCTTGCCCGAGAGAAGCGCGTCGTTGATCGCCTTCTCCACGACGGGCAGGGCTTCGTCGACGCGCAGGCCGACGAGCACGGCTTCCGCCGTGGCGACGACTCCGGAAGAAGGGGTCGGGGGAGTCGCAGCCCGGCTCGACGCCAGGGCGGGGGTCCGGCGCGGAAGGGCACGGCCTGCCGGGGCCGGGGACAGGGAAGCCGCTGCCACCCTCAAGCGTTTGCCCTTCACCTCGACTTCGGCCTCGCCCCGGCCCGCGTCGAGCGCGAGGAGCCGGCCGGACGTGCCGAGGCTCGCGACGCGGACCTCCATGCCGACGGCCACGGGGCCGGCCTCGCGGGAGGGCTCCTCGTCCCCGCCGAACAGGGAGAGCGCGGCCTCCCGCGCCGACTGCGTGACGGTCATGAGCGCGCCCCTCGAGATCGAGCGGCCCGCCTTCAGGTCTTCGCGCATGCGCTCGAGCTCCTGCCGGGTCTTCTCGCGCAGCATCGCGAGCGCCCGGTCGATCTCGACCTTCGCCTTCTCCTTCAGGCGCATGCGCTCGGCCGAGAGGGCGGCACGCTCCTTCTCCAGCTCGCCGAGCCTCGCGCGTGCCGTCTCCCCGGCCGCTTTCGCCTTCTCCGCCTCTTCACGGGCGCGGCGCGTCTCGGTCTCGAGACGCGCGAGCGCCGCGTCGGCCGCCTCCCATTTCGCGCCGAGGCGCTTTTTCGCGGCCGAAAGGACGCGCGCGGGCAGGCCTGCCTTCTCCGCCACGGCGAGCGCGCGCGAGCGGCCCGCGGCGCCCGGCCGCACGCGGAAAGTGGGCCGGCCGGCTTTCTCGTCGAACTCCATCGCGGCCGAAAGGACGCCTGTCCTGTCTTGCGCCCACTCCTTCACGGCCGAAAGGTGCGTCGTCGCGACCGTGAAGCCGCCGCGCAAGAGGTCCTCCTCGAGAACGGCAATCGCGAGCGCCGCCCCTTCGTCCGGATCCGTGCCGCTGCCGAGCTCGTCGACGAGCACGAGGCTTCTCGGTGTCGCCTCGGAGAGGACGCGTGCCGTACGCGTCATCGCCGCCGCGAACGACGAGAGGTCGCCGAGGAGATCCTGCGCGTCGCCCGCGACGACGAGCACCTGGTCGAAGACGGGGAGCATGGAGCCGGCCGCGGCCGGGATCGCGAAGCCAGACTGCGCGAGGAGCGCGAAGAGCCCGACGGTCTTCATCGCCACGCTCTTGCCGCCCGCGTTCGGGCCGGACAGGAGGAGAAGGCGCGCGTCCCCGGGCAGCTCGAGGTCCAGCGGCACCGCGTCGGCGTGGCGTGCCTCGAGCTCTCCGAAGACGTCCGCGCGGAGATCCGCGAGGCGCCGATCGAGAAGGGGATGGCGCGCGGCCCGGAGAACGAGCCGGTCCGAAAAGTCGGGGAAAACGCCGGCAACGCACGACGAGAATTCCGCGCGCGCCTGATACGCGTCCAGCTCGGTGAGCACCTCGACCGCGGCCAGGAGGTCATCGCGCCGCGAGGAGAACCGCGCCGTGAGCGCCGCCAGGATGCGGTACACCTCTTCGCGCTCCTCCTCGACGGCTTCCGCGAGAGCGTTGTTGTCCTCGACGACGGCGAGCGGCTCGACGAAGATCGTCTGGCCCGAGCCCGACCGCTCGTGCAGGAGCCCTCCCACGAGCTCGCGGCGGTCCGCGCGCACGGGCAGGCAGTAGCGCCCGCCCTTCTCGGTGACGTACCCGCCCGTCAGCGCGTCCGGATGCGTTCGCGCGACCTCCTCGAGCTTTCGGACGACCTCCTTGCGCAAGCGCTGGATCGACGAGCGGATCGCATAGAGCCGCGCGGACGCCGTGTCCTTGACGCGCCCGTCGGGCTCGAACGTGGGCTCGCGTTCCGAGAGAAGGTCCTCGAAGGACGCGAGGGAAAAAAGCAGGTCGGCCAGGTGGGGGAGATCGAGGTCGGGGACGGGAACGGCGGCCCGCGCGCCTTCCGCCCGCTCGACGAGAAGGAAGAGGTCGAGGAGATCCTCCGGCGCGAGCGCGCGTCCCTGCGGGCCCAGTCGCGAAACGAGCGGCGCCCCTTCGTCGAGCCCGCCGAGCGGTACCGGGGGCCGGAGCGCCCGTCGGTGGAGCAGGTCCCGCGTCACCCCGAGCCGGCGGACGACCTCAAACGCGTCCGGCGACGGCGCGGCGCCCAGGAGCCGGTCGCGCCCGCGCTCCGTGGCACAAAAACGCCCGGCGAGCCGAAGCGCGCCGGGCCAGTCGAGCTCGGAATGACTCACGGAACGGGAATCTACATCCCCGTGCGTCGCTCTTCAGCCAGCTTGCGGAGCATCTTCTTGCGGGCTGCGATCGCCTTGCGCTTGCGCTTGGCCGAGGGCTTCTCGTAGTGCTGACGCTTTTTGAGCTCGGAGAGGATTCCGGATTTCTCGCACTTGCGCTTGAATCGGCGCAGGGCGTTTTCGAACGACTCGTCTTCCTTGACGTGGATCAACGGCACTTCGGATCTCCCTCCTCTCCGGCCCCGAATGCCCGTGGAACCCGCCGTTCCCGAGGGCGTGGGCAAACTCCACATGCTAGAGGCGGCGGCGCCCGAGGTCAACGTGTCCCTTCCCGGCCTCGTTCCGCGGCGCTGTCCGAATATAATGCCGCGAACACGACGCCGAAGGTCCTCGCGATGGCGCCGTCAGGAGACGTATGCCGGTCGACCCCGCCGCGACACGCCGCTTGATCGAATCGCTCTCCACGCATCTCGAGGACCACCTCGCGACGTGGAAGTCGTCGCTCGTGGACGCGCGGAGAGACATCGAGGCGCTTCTCACAACCCTCTCCGACAAGATCCCGGCGCATGCCAAGCCTCTTCTTCCCGAGAACCTCGTGTCGCTGATGCTCGAGGACGTGGTCCCCGCGGCGCCCCCGCCTCCGCCCGCGCCCGCCGTGGCTCCGGGCGCGCCGCAGGCCGACTGGACCGTAGTGCGCGGCTCGCTCGCCGCGATCGAGTCCGCCCGCTCGCAGGTCGACGTCCTCTCGCGCTTTCTCACGCGCGTGAACGCGCACGCCTCGCGCGTGGCCCTTCTCGTCCTGCGCAACGACCGGCTCACCGGGTGGAAGTCCGTCGGCTTCGACGCGTCGGGCGGACGCGACGAGGCCATCCGCGCGCTCGACCTCGGCGTCGAGGACGATCCGTTCGTCGCCTCGTTGCTCAAGTCGCAACACTCCATGCTCGCCGAGCCCCCCGACGAGTCCAGTCCGCTCCGCCGCGCCCTTTCCGGACAGACGCCCGCGCGCACACTCCTCGTTCCCATGGTGATCCGAGACCGGCTTGCGGGCATCGTCTGCGCGGACGAGCTGCCGGGCGAGGAAGGCCGCCTGAACGAGGCCGCCGTCGAGGTTCTGACGTTCGTGACCGGGCTCGCCGTGGACCTCCTGGCCGCGCGCAAGAAGATCCCGTCTCCTTCCCTCACGCCCACGGGCGAGGCGATCCCGCGCTTCGAGCCCCCCGGCGCGACGATGCGTGCGGCCGCGGCAGACTTCGAGATCGCGACCCCTTCCGCCGCCCCACCCCCTTCCGCGCTGGCCCCTTCGCCGACCGCGGCCCCGGCGCCGACTCAGCGTTCGAGGTCGACCGACGCCGGCGAGGCCCTTCGTGCAATCGAGGAGGCGGCCAAGACGAGAATCCCCCAGGGGATCCGGTCCTTCTCGTCCGACCCCGGCCTGACGAGCGCGATTCCGACGATCGGAGCGGCCCCCGCGCCCCCTCCGCCCTCGTCATTCCCTTCCGCTCCCCCCGTCGCGCCGGCTCCCCCGCCTCCCTTGCCCGGGCCCGCCACCTCACCGCTCGCGAACGCCTCGACGGGCGATTTCACCGGTGCGTTCGAGGCCCTTCGCGCGTCCGGACGTGTCCCGCTCGCGGGGGAGGCCGACGTGACGGCGCAGAAGCCGGTCCGGCCCACGTCCGCCGTCATGCCGCCACGCGACCTGGCGGGCTCCCCCCGGCCGATCTCCGGTTTCGTGCCCCGCGGCCGCGCCGCAGCCGCACCGGACAGCCCTCAGCGTGCGCTCGACGACGCGCGCCGCCTCGCCCGCCTTCTCATCTCGGAGATCAAGCTCTACAACGAGAAGAAAGTCGAGGACGGCCGCGCAGCCCAAGACCTCTACGAGCGCCTCAAGGACGACATCGAGAGAAGCCGGCAGGTTTACGACGAGCGCACGCCCGCCAACATCCGACAGGACACGGACTTCTTCCACGACGAGCTCGTGCGCATCCTCGCCGACGGGCGGGCCGAAGCGCTCGGTTCGGTGAGCTGAGCCGCTGACTCTCCGGGTTCTCCTCCTCGCGGGCGCGCTCGGCCTGGGGAGCGCCGCCCGGGCGGCCTCTCCCGAGGTGCCGGAAGCCGCACCGCAACCGGAAGCCGTGCGTGAGCGGCTGCGTGCCGCGTCGGCTGCTCTCGCGCGGGAGGACGGCTCTGCCGTGTCTCTCGTCGAGGGTCTCGACGCGTCGTCGCTCGGGATTTCCGACCTACCCCCGTGGATCGCCCTCGCGGCCTCTCTCTCCTCGAGGGCGACCCGCGTGAGCGCGCTCCTCGCGTTCGCGGCGAAAGAGCCCGGCGAGCCGTTCGCGCGCAGAGCGCTCGGGGTGGCGGCGCGCCTCGCCGCGAGCCCCGAAGAGCGCGCGTCGGTCAGCGCCGCTCTCCTCGCACGACCCGAGCCGCCCCCCTCTCAACCGCGAGCCTTCATCGCACGCACGCTGGCCGAGGCGCGCGTCCTCGGCGCGGAGGCCGGCCGCCAGCGCCTCGTCGCCCTCGCGGCCGTCTTTCCCGACGCGCCCGCGCGCGCCGCCGACGTCTTCGACGACGTCGATCGAGACGCCTTCGACGCCGCGGTGGGCACGGCGCCTGCCGACATTCGCGTGAAGAGGGCGCGTGCACTCGTCGCGCGCGATCCGAAAGCGGCGTCCGCGCTCTTGCGCTCGCTCGGCGCCAATCCGCCCACCGCCTCGATCCCCGCGCTGGCCGATGCCTGGCTCGTCGCCGGAAGTCCGCGCGACGCCAAGCGCCTCCTCGCGCGCCTGCAGGGTGCTCCGCTGGACGAGGCGGCAGCGCTTCACCTCTCCGCCCTCTCGTGGCTCGTCGAGACGAGCCTCCTGGGGACGCCGGAATCGTCGCGCACGCGCCGCGCCCGCCGCGCGCGCCCCGTCCGGCCCGCAAAGTCTCCCGCCCCGGTCTCCGAGAAGGAGAAGGCGGCTGCGTCAGAACGCCTCGCGCGGCTCGATGCGCTCCTCGCGAAGCCGCTGTCCGAAGAGGACCGCCGGCGGCTTCTCAGCACGGGAATCCGTCTCGCCTTCAGAACCGCCCACGCCGACGAAGCCCGCCGCCTCCTCGCGCCCCTCGTGAGCCTCGACCCCGCAACCGAAGCCGGCGCGTCGGAATGGTTCGCCGAAGCCTGGACGCATTTCACGGCCGGCGATTTCTCGGGCGCCGCGCGCCTGCTCGACGAGCAGATCACGGCGTACCGAACGGTCTTTCTCAAGCGCCGGGCGACGTACTGGTCCGCGCGCGCCCACGAGCGCGGCGGCGACGCATCGACGGCGAAGGCGCTCTACGCAGGGCTCGTCCCCGGCACCGTCCCGGACCTCTACGCGCGGTGGGCCGCCGCTGCGCTCGGCGTCACGCTGCCGGCCGCTCCGCCCGCCGCCGTCTCCCTGAGCACGGAGGAGATCGCCGAGGTGCCGGGGGCGCCCTCGCGGGAGCTTCTCCGGTGCGGCTTTCCCGACCTCGCCGAGGACGCCGCCGAGAGTGAGGGCTCGCTCGACCCGCTTTTCGCCGGGCGCGCCGCCTCGGCCCGGGGCGACCACAGGCGCGCTGCCGCCATCCTGAAAAGGCGCTATCCGGAGCTTGGGACTCCGGAGGAGGGTGCCGTGCCTCCGGAAGCGCGGAGCGCGTATTACCCGCTCGCGGAGGCGGATCGGATCGAAGAGGCCGCGCGCGCCGCGGGCGTGCCCGCCTCGCTCCTCTTCGGCCTCATCCGGCAGGAGAGCGTTTTTGCCGGGAGCGCGAAGTCGCGCTCAGGCGCCCTCGGTCTCATGCAGGTCATGCCGTCCACCGGCCGCCTGCTCTACCGGAAGGAGAACGGCAAGGGACGCCCCGACCTCAACGACGCGGCCGCTAACCTGCGCCTGGGCGCGCGCTACCTCAGGCAGCTCCTCGACGCCTTCCCGGGCGACACGGCCGCGGCGCTCGCGGCCTACAACGCCGGGCCGGGCCGCGTCCGTGCATGGAAGAAGGCCTCCGGCCTCGCACCGGAGGACGAGTTCCTCGAGTCGATCCCTTTCCCGGAAACGCGCAACTACGTCAAGCGCGTTCTCTTCTACCAGGGCAGCTACTCCGCTCTTTACGGCCTCCCGCTCGAGAACGCGCCGCCCGTCGCGTCGCTTCCTCTCTCGGAGCCGAGCCCCTGACGGCCCTCAGGCTGCGCCCGGAGCTCTCCCGGCAGGTTTCGTAGCCGCCTTGCGGCAGGCGGCGCAGAGACCGCGGATCTGGTGGGAGTGCGACGTCGCGACGAAGTCGTACTCCCTGCAGACGGCCTCCTGACGTTTCTCGATGGCCGTGTCGATGAACTCGATGACCTTGCCGCAGCTCGAGCACACGAGGTGGTCGTGGTGCTCGCCCTTGCGGAGCCTTTCGTAGCGGTACTTCTCCTCGTTCAGCCGCACGCGCCCCACGAGGCCGCACCCGTGCAGGAGCTCGAGCGTCCGGTAGATCGTCGCGCGGCTGACCTTCGTGCCGCGGTCGCGCATGCGGATCACGAGATCCTCCGCGTCGAAATGCCGGTGGGTCGAGAAGATCTCGTCGAAGAGGGCGGTCCTCTCGCGCGTGACCTTCAGGCCCTTTTTTCGCAGAAAATCATCGAAGACGCGGCGTTCGTCTGCGTATTGATTCACTGCTAAAGAGTATCAGTCCTTTTGTCGGACGGGAATCCCCCACCCCGAAGGGGGGGGACGAGGGAACCGTGGTCCGGTTCCCCCTGCCTGACCTGCGCCTACTGTCTGTTTACCCCCTTGTCGTAGTCGAAGAACTTCATCGCATAGCCCTTCGGCACCTTGGGGAGCGAGCCGCGATAGCGGTTCACGTAGTCGACCTGGCTGCCGTCCGGATCCGCGTGGGATCGCTCGTACGCGACGAAGTCCCCGGAGAACCAGTCGAAAATCTTCGAGAGCGTGACCGTCTTCGCCGCGTCGTCGATCGTCACGTTGCGCTTTTCGGCGACGAAGCCCTTCATTCCGTCGTCGAGCTGCTCGTCGAGCTTCTCGGGGTCGAAGGCGACCTGCGGCAGGCGCGGGCAGCCCTTGGAGGCGCAGTTCAACGCCGCGTGGACGCGCGGGTCCCTGAAGCCCCCGCGGACGGTCTTGTCCTCGAGCTTCTTGAGGTTCAGCTTCTCGCCGCCGAGGACGATGTCCATGCCGACGAAAAACGAGTACCCCGAGAAGATTCCGCCCTTCCAGACGCTCTCTTTCTCGGGCCCGCGCGCGAGGACGCCCTTGAAGACCTGCGCGTTGTAGGCGTTCAGCCAGTAGGCGAGCTGGTCGTTCTTCGAGGGGAAGAGCTCGGGATTCGACCGCGGGCTGGTCTTCTCGATGGCCGCGAGGAACCGGTCGAGGGTGCCGCGGTCCGCCGCGAGCGCCTCGTAATTCACGTACCCGTGCGCGTCGACGTACTTCCCGAGGACCTTGTTCCAGTCCTCGTAAGAGAACTTCGGGGCGGCGTCGAGGGCGAGGGGAGTCAAGGCGAGAACGGCGAGCGCGGCGGCGGCGCGCGGGAAGCGGCACGTCACGGGGCACCTCCTTCGGGCTCGATGGGCGAGGCGGAGCGCCTCCCGGCTCTATTCCGGATCACACCGCGTCCTCGGATCATCCCGGCCCACGCGTAAGATTCGAAAAATGTCCCCTGAGTCGCGTCCGTCGCATCCTCTCGAGCGCATCGACCACTACCGGATCGTGCGTCGGATCGCGCTCGGCGGCATGGCGGAGATCTTCGAGGCCGTTGACGAGAAATCCGGCCGGACGGTCGCGCTCAAGAAGATCCTGCCGCACATCGCCACGGATCCCGACTTCCTCGACCGCTTCTTCCACGAGATCCGGATCCAGATCTCCCTCAAGCACCCGAACATCGTCGAGCTCGTGGACTGCAGCCCCACGCCGGAACAGGCGTACATCGTCATGGAATACGTGGATGGCGGCGAGCTGAACGGTCTCCGGAAGCAGTGCGGCCGCTTCCCGTGGGAGATCGCGCTCTTCGTCACCCGGGAGGCCCTCACCGGGCTCGCCGCGGCTCACGCGAAGGGCGTCATTCACCGCGACATCAAGCCGCAGAACATCATGTGGACGCGCGAAGGGTGCGTGAAGATCGGCGACTTCGGGATCAGCCATGCCGCGCACCTCACGCGCCTCACGCACACGGGAACCGTTGTGGGCACGCCCGCGCACATGTCGCCCGAGCAGGCGCGGGGAGAGGAGCTGGACCCGAGGACCGACCTCTTCTCGATGGGGACCGTCCTTTACGAGCTCCTCTGCGGGTACAACCCGTTCACGGCCGACTCCATCGCGTCCTCCCTCCGCCGCGTCGCGGACGCCGAGCCCGACCTGCCGTCTCTTCTAGATCCGTCGATTCCTCCGTCCGTCGACACGTTTCTCAGAAAGCTCCATGCGAAGGACCGTTCTCGTCGCTTCGCGAGCGCGAACGCCGCGTGCGATGCCCTGGACACGCTTTATCAGAAGGAGGGCTCTACGCGGCCGGGAATCCACTTCCGGACGTTCCTCGAGAACCCCGCCGCCTTCGTCGCCGAACGCAATCGGCTGCTCGCCAAAGAGTCCACCGCTGCCGCCGAACGCCTGCTTCAGGACGCGAACGCGCGCCCCGAGGAGGCGCTCTGGGCGGCGTACCGGACGGTCGCCTGCACGCCGGACGACCCGGCCGCGCAGACGCTCCTGCGCACCGCGGCCGTGCGCGCCGGGCAGCGTGAGAAGCCGCTCGACAACGCGCGCATCCGCGAGCTCGAGGAGGCGCTGAAAAAGGATCCCGACAACCTCGCCCTCCTCCTGCAGCTCGCGAAGCTCTACCGCCTCGAACACGACTTCCTGAACCTCATGCGCTTTTTCCGAAAGCTCCAGGCCCTCGCGCCGCCAGACCCGTACACGCAAGGTCAGATCGCCTCGCTTCTTTCGAGCAGCGAGCCGACACCCGGATTCGCGACGCGCGCCGTGCCTCTCGCCGCGGGCGGGACGCCGCGCACGGTCCCTTCCATCCCGCGCGAGGAGACGAACCGCACCGGCCTGATCGCGGCGACCCTCGTCGTCGCCGCGCTCGCCGGGCTCGGCGCCTGGTGGGCGAAGCGGGCTCCGCGCCTCCCTTCGGGAGAGAGGCGGCCGGCTCCCGCGGCGGCGCCGGCCGCCGCCGCCCCCGTCCGCCCGGCCGGAGGAGACGTCACGCTCGAGCGCGTCCTGGAGCGCGGGGCGCTCCTCGAACGCGAGAGCGTCCCTGCCGCCCTCACGTTCTACGAGGATGCCGCCTCCAAGATGGCGCAGACCGAGTCGCGCGCCGTCCTCCTTTCGACGATCGCCGACCTCGCCGTCAAGACGCAGGACAAATCGCGCGCACTCAAGGCCCTCGAGGCGCTGATCGAGATCCCGGCCTCGCGCGGAGAGGCCTTGCTGAAGAAGGGCGACGTCCTCGAGACGCTCGGGCAAGACGACGCCGCCGAGCGCTCGTTCGAGGAAGCGGCGCGCGCAAGCGACCCGGACGTGAGAGTCAGGGCCACCCTCCGGCTCGCGCGCGGCGCCGACAAGGCCAAGAACGCGCTCCGCGCGACGACGCTCTACGAGGAGATCCTCCTCAAGGCCCCGGGGTCCTCACAGGCGGACCAGGCGCGTCTCGGCCTCGCGGCGCTCTACGGAACCGCGGGTCGCCTCTCGGACGCGCGTCGCCTCTACGAGGAAATCCTGAGAAACGCGGCGCCGGGAAGCGACGCCCGCAAAGCCGCCGAGGCCGGCATGAAGGCGCTCGAAAGCGTCCCGGCCGTGGAGAACCGTGGATGAAATCGCACCGCAAGATCCTGACGCTTCATCTCCCCGGCAGAGTCGGATTCGTGAACATCACGGGTGAAGTCCAGTCCGCGATCGACGAAAGCGGGGTCAAGGAAGGACTCTGCCTCGTCAACCCGATGCACATCACGGCCTCGGTCTTCATCAACGACGACGAGGCCGGCCTCCACCACGATTACGAGCGCTTTTTCGAGAAGCTCGTTCCCCACGACCCGGTTTCTCAGTGGCGCCACAACGACACCGGCGAGGACAATGCCGACGCGCACATCAAGCGGCAGCTCATGGGCCGTGAAGTCGTCGCCGCCATCACGAAGGGGCGGCTGGACTTCGGCACGTGGGAGCGGATCTTCTACGGCGAGTGGGACGGCCGCCGCGACAAGCGCGTCCTCATCAAGATTCTCGGGGAGTAGCCGGCCCCCTTCGGCCCTCCGTCTCGAAGGCACGGACGGTGAACGCGTTGTTTTCAGCGACGTTGTCTCAGACGCGTTCTCGGGTTAGGCTCTCCCGCACCCGAACCGAAAGATCATGCGACACGCCCCCTAAGGAGGTGGGCTCCGATGAAGAAGATCTCCCTCGCCAGCACGCTTCTGGTGTCTCTTGTCGCGTTCCCGCTGCGCGCCGCCGAGAGTCCCGCTCCCCCAGGGCCCCCGAAGGTCCTCCAGATATATCGCGAGGAGGTCAAGGCCGGGAAGGGCGCCGCGCACGCCCAGGTCGAGAAGGGCTTCGTAGCAGCGTCGGCCCGGGCGAACTGGCCGACCCATTACATCGCCCTGACGACGATCACGGGCCCGACCGAGGCCTGGTTCCTGACGGGGTACCCCTCCTTCGCCGCGTGGGAGAAGGATCGAAACGACACCGAGAACAACAAGGCGTTCACAGCCGAGCTCGACAGACTCATCGAGAAGGACGGAGAGCTGCTGACGAATTCGCGGAGCCTCGTCGCCGTCCTGCGCGAGGATCTGAGCGCGGGCGGCCCCGTCGACATCCCGAAGATGCGGTATTTCCGCATGCTCACGTTCCGGGTGCGCCCCGGACACGAGAACGACTTCCAGGATGCCGTGAAGATCGTGAAGGGCGCGTACGAGAAGGCGAAGATCGACCTGCCGTGGGCGGCCTACCAGATCACGGGCGGGATGCCCGGTCCGACGTTCATGATTCTTTCCCCGATGAAATCCTTGTCCGAGATCGACGCCGCGGTCGCGCGCGCCGGGGCGCTCCGGGAGGCCGAGGGCCCGGAGAACGAGAAGGCTCTCGCGAAGATGGCGTCCGACGGGTACGCGACCGTGGAGAGCACCATCTTCGCCTTTAGCCCCGCGATGAGCTATCCCTCGAAGGAGTTCGTGGCCCGGGACCCGGAGTTCTGGACGCCGAAGCGGGAGGCGAAGGCCGCCGCGCCCGCGAAGAAGGCCGTGTCCGCGCCGAAGGGGGAGGCCAAGCCGGCCGACAAGAAGTAAGGCGTTCGGGCGCCACCGGCGACGCGATGATCGTCTTTCACGCGTCGCCGGGCTTCTCCGCTTCCAGAGCGAGGTCGATGAGCGTGTCCACGAGCCGCATCGCGGCCGGCGTGTCACCTCCAAGCGCCTCGGCGAAACGCGCACGCACGCTCGCCTCGCGCGCCTCGTCGCGAATCGGGCGGCCGGAAGCTTTCTTGACGGCGCCCACGCGCCGTGCGAGCTCCAGTCTCTGCGCGGCAAGCCGTGCGATGCCGCCGTCGACGACGTCGATCGCGCGCCGGATCCTCTCCACCGAGCCGCTCATGCCCGGCAGGATGCCGAATTCGTCAAGCAGCTCCTCGAGGTCCTCGGGCAAGAGAGCCTGTGGCCCGTCGGAGAGCGCGGATTCGGGGGCATCGTGGACCTCGATCATGAGTCCGTCCACGCCCGCGCCCCACGCCGCGCGTGCGAGGCCCGGCACGAGGTCGCGCCGGCCCGCGGCATGCGAGGGGTCGGCGAAGAGCGGGAGATGCGTGAGACTGCGCGCCGCGAGGAGGCCGCCGAGATCGAGCGTCCCCCGCGTCGCCTTTTCGAACGTGCGGATGCCCCGCTCGCAGAGGATCACGTCCTTGCAGCCCGCGTCGAGGAGGTACTCGGCCGAGGAGAGCCACTCCTCGACGGTCGTTCCGAACCCGCGTTTCAGGAAGACGGGGCGGGGGCTTCTGCCCGCTTCCTTGAGGAGGTCGTAGTTCTGGCAGTTCCGGGCGCCGATCTGCAGCACGTCGGCCCGCTCGGCCACCGGGCCGACCTGCGCGGGGGCCATCACTTCCGTCACGATGGGAAGCCCCGCAGCGTCTCCCGCATCCTTAAGCCAGCCGAGAGCTTCGAGGCCGTGTCCCTGGAACGAATAGGGGGACGTGCGCGGTTTGAAGACGCCGCCGCGGAGCGCGGTCGCGCCGGCGCGCGCGACCGCGCGCGCCAGACGCGCGACCTGCTCGGGCGATTCGACCGCGCACGGACCCGCGATCACCGCGCGGTGCCCTCCGCCGACGACGAAAGGCCCCACGGCGACGACGCTCGGATCGCGCACCTCCGTCACTCTCGGGATGTCGCGCATCCGCGGAGGACGCACGAACTCCGGGGCGGGCCCGAGCCAGATCACGCGCTCGCCCGCTGCGGGCCTGCCCGTGCCCGCCGAGGCCCGCGTCACGTTCTTCTCGGGCACGACCGCGAAGCCGCGAACCGGATCGGCCGGCGTGCCCGGCAGCGAGAGGAGTTCGGCGCCGGCTTCCGCCAACGCGGAAGACGCCCGGACGCCGGCGTAGAAGACCACGCGCGGCGCGGGGGCGTCAGGCGCGGCATCGTCCGCCGGAACGGCATCCGCCGTCGTGCCGGCGAGGACGAGCTTCCAGAATCGCGTCGTGTTCGGACGGACGTCCGAGACGTCCTCCTCGAGGATGAGCAGGCCGGCCTCGAGCGCCGCCTCCTCCGAGCAGACGGCTGCTCGAGGCCCTCCGGCTTCCTTCACGCGAAAGGCCGCGTACGCCGTGTCGTGCGTGTCGATCCCGATCGCGTCGAGGCGCGCGAGAAGATGGCGGCACTGCCTGAGCACCGCGGCCTGGGAATGGACCTCGCGCACGGCCTCCAGGGCGAGGCCCTCCGGCGCAGCAAGAACGAGCCTCACGGGCACTTCGATCTCGGCCCCGACGGCGATCGCGGATTCCGGCTCCAGGAGCGAGCGGGCGAGCGCATCCAGGGACTCGAGGATCGGCCCGTCCACGCGGTTGACCGCGGGCAGCACGGCGCACCCGATCTCGCCGGCGAGGAGCGCACGCAGCGTGCGCTCGAAGGTGGGGAAGGCTACCGGCTTCCCGCAGCGCGCCGCCGCGCGGGCGCCGAAAGAGCCGGGCTGTCCCTGATAGCCGGCGAGGTCGGCCCCGAGCGGAATCACCGACGTGTCGCGTCCGCTCGCGTCGAGGCCGGCTCGCGCGTGACCTTCGCGTCCTCCAGGACGGCCGGGTACGCGTAGCCGGCGCCGAAATCGCGGTCGACGTGAACGACGCCCCTTACGACCACGATGTCGCCGACGGCCGCGCTGTCCTGGGTCGTCACCGTCAGGTCGTCGTCCTTCTTTTCGCGTGAACCCGAGCCGTCGCGAATGTGAATCCAGGTCCGGCCCATGATCGAGGAGTTCGCCTTCACGACCTTGCCCCGCACGGACACGATCTTGTCCTTCAGCGAAAGGCGCTCCGCGAAGACCTGCGCCACGGTGCGCGCGTCCTTGCCTTCGGCCTTCGCGACCGCGACGTCACCGGTCTCCGCCGGGCCGCCCGCAACCGCGGCGTGTTGCGCGGCCATCTGGGCGGGCTGAGGAGGTTCCGAGGCGGAGCCGTGCGCCGATACCAGTCCCGGGGGCGCGCCCTGGGGCAGAGCGCCGGCCGTTCCGCCGCCGATCATGCCGAACACGATGTGATCGAACTTCCGGTTCAGCGTCCTGCTTTCGAAGCCGTCCATCGACATCGCGTTTACGACCGTGACCTGGTCGCCCTTCTTCACGGAGGTCTTCGTGACGGCGGCCCAGATCTCGCCGCCGGAGGTTTCAAGGCGCATGTACGTGTAGTCGGAGGCGTCGAGCGTCTCTTCGACGACTCCCGATACCGTGGCGAGAGCGGGCTGAGGGGCCTGAGGGATCACCGCAGCCGGACTCGAAGCGGCGGCGGGAGCGGCGGGCTTCTTCGCGCAACCCGCGAGAAGGACGAGCGCGACGACGAGGACGGATCGGCGCATGGGAGGTCTCCTTTTTCCGGCTCCGATCTTGACAGAAGAAGGCCGCCCCCGGAGGGGCGGCCTTGGCGGGGAACCGCGCCGTAGGGGCAGTCAGGACTCGAGGAAGTTGGACACCGCCCGGTGCCATTGATCCTCGGAAAGCAGGGCCGGAGGAGGCAGGACCAGCTCGCCGCCGTCCGCCGCCGCGAGGCCGAGCTCGCCTTCGAGGAAATGCGCGAGCCGCGTCTCGTCGGCGTGGAACCAGGCGCGCGCCTTCGCACCCGTCGGGAAGCTGCGATACGTGTCGGAGGCAGGCCGCACCGAGAAGAGCCAGCCTCTCCCGTAAGGCGAGGACTCGACCAGAGAAGGGCGGCGGCGCACGGCGCTGTTCACGGCCACCACCGTGCCCGTCACGGGCGAGGGGATGACCGCCGTCCGCGCGCCACACGCGACCGTCACGGCCACGCGCCCGGCGGCCAGCATGCTTCCAGGCTGCGGAAGCTGTACGGCGGTGACGCCGTGAAGGAGGTGTCCGGCGAGACCGTCGAGACCCACCCGCAGGCGGCCGCCTTTCTCTTCCAGCCAGGCGTGGGCGGGCGTGTAACGGCGGCGCTCCGCGAGAACGAGGCCGTCGACGTCCACGAGGCCGAGCTGGCGCGCCCTGAGGCGCCGGATCGTCCGCTCGGCCAGGCGGTAGACGCCCCACCCGGCGAGGATGGGCAGGAGGGCGGCGGCCACGAACGCGATGAGAAGGAGAAGGCGGATGATGAGGCCCGCCACGAAGATGACGGTACCCTCGAGGAACGTCAGGAGAGCTTCCATGGTGCTCACCTCTCTTTCGGAACGGCGTGGCAGGTGGCGCAATCATCGAATCCATGCGCGCTCTTGCCGTCGTGGCACTTGCCGCAGGCGACGCCTTTCTCCATGTCCTTGTGATTGAGTCGGGGGGCCGCCAGGGCGTCGGAACGGCGGAGGATCGGGAACAGCGCCGGATGGCAGGTCGTGCAGTCGGGCTTCGCCACGTCGACGTGCGACGAGTGTCGGAACGTCACGACGCCCGGGCTGTCCGTTCCCTGCGGGAGCGCGCGGTCGTTCGGAAGGCGGGCGAGACCGGCCGCGAGAACCGCCCCGGCCAGCCCGAGCGTCAGGAGGACAACGATGAGTCGGAGATGTCTCATGACGGCCGCCTCACTTTCCCTCGAGGAACCGCCGGGCCAGCTCGTCCCAGTGGTCCTCGTCGAGAGCTCGCGCGATGCCGTGCACCGGCGTTCCGCCGTCCTGCAGGACGACTCCGAGTTGCGGCGTGAGGCGTTGGGCCAGCTTTCCCGCCGCGGCGTCGAGGAATCGGCGGGCCGCGTCTCCCGAGAACAGGTTCTTGAGGTTGCCGGTCAGCCAGCGCGGCTCGACCTTCATGAGCCACCCGGCGCCGTACGGATCGCGCAGCGCCTCGGCCGGATGCGCGCGAATGGCCTCGTTCAACGCGACGACGTGGCCGTCCACCGGGGAGAGCACGTCGAGCGGCTGGCCGCCGGCCACGATCGTGAAGGCTTTCTGGCCCTGGCGCACCGGCGCGCCGATCTCGGGAAAGCGCACCGCCTCGAGCGGGCCCACGAGCTTGTGGGCAAAGTCGTCGAGGCCGACCTCCACCGCACCGCCTTCCGGGCGCGCCCAGGCGTGGCCGGCATGGAGATGGACGCCGTTCGGGACCTGGAACCAGCCGAAGCCGAGGGCGTGCGCCGGAACCGCCTCCCCCTGGACGAAGCGCCAGAAGGGGATGAAGAGGAGGAGGTACGAGATCGCGAGGACGTATTCGACGGCCTTCGCGGTGTAAGGGCTGAGAAGTTCGGTTTCGTTCATGGCTCTTTTTCTCCCCTCTCAGTGGGCGCCGCGCCAGTCGGGATGCTCGTTCACCACCGGCATGCGATTCACGATCCAGCGGAAGATCAGGACGCCGATCGTCACGATCGTGAGCGACGTGACGATCTCGGCGACGCTCGGAACGTAGCGGTCCGGAACGTTCCAGTTGAAGGCGATGAGCGAGACGTTGAAGCGGTTGAGGATCACGCCGAGGACCGTGAGGACGCCGGCGATCCGGGCCAGCCTCGCGCTCTTTCGCCGCGCCGCGAAGGCGAACATGAGCGACGGCAGGAGGACGAAGCCGAGCATCTCGAGGAGATACCAGGCGCCCCAGCCGGTCGCGAGGAGGTCGAAACGGCCGCCCTGCACGAGGCCCTGCAGTCGGATGAAGAAGTAAGCGAACAGGACGATCGCGCCGCCCTTCGCGAGGGAAAGCGTGATGCGGTCGAGGTCCACGGCAGCGGCCGGATCGAGCCGGTCGTGGAACGCGCGGTGGGAAAGCGCGCTCTCCACGACCACCATGCCGATACCCGCCGCGAGACTCGATACGAAGAAGAAGACCGGCAGGAACGACGAGTACCAGAGCGGGTGCAGCTTGCCCGGCGTCATGAGGAAGAAGGCGCCGAGCGAGGACTGGTGGAGCGTCGAGAGCGTGACCCCGACGACGATGATGCCGATCGTCAGCGACCCGAGGAGCCGGCGCAGCTTGACGAGGCCGAGCCACTCGAGCGCCGCGGGCGCGAACTCGAGCCCGAGCACCATCAGATACAGAAAGACGCACCAGCCGACCTCGTACATGACGGCCGTCGTGCCGGGCGTCAGGAAGAACTGGTAGGGCAGCCGCCACGGCTGGCCGAGGTCCACGACGAGTCCGAGGAGGACGAGCGCGTAACCGAGGAACCCGGTCAGAATCGCGGGGCGGAGGATCGGCCGCAGCGCTTTCTGGCCGAAGATGTAGACCGCGCAGGCGACCGTGTAGCCGCCCGCCGCGAGCGCGACGCCGCACACGACGTCGAAGGCGACCCAGATGCCCCATGCGTTCGTCTGCGACAGGTTCGTGGCGGCGCCGAGGCCTCTCCAGAACCGGTACGCAATCGTGGGAAGTCCCACGAGGAGGATCGCCGTCGCGATCGCATTGACCGGCGTCACGAGGCTCTTGACGTACTCGCGGAAGGTCATCCCGAGGAAGAGGTTTTCCCGCATCCACGGGCCGCCGAAGAGCGCGGGTTTCAGGGCGTTTTCAGACATGGCGTTCCTCCTGCCTTCCATCGCCCTCTTTCGCCGCGACCTCGTCGCGACGCTTGCTGAAGGTGTACATGCCCATGAGGAGCGGCGGCCAGAGCGTGATGACGAAGGGCACGGCCGAAAGCGCACCTTCGGCGAGCTCCGGGTAGGACTTCTTCTCGATTCCCTGGGGGAGCTTCAGGGACTCGAACGGCACGTCGGAGATGTAGAGCCAGCTCGTGCCGCCCGCTTCGTCCTCGCCGTAGATCTTGTGGACGTACTTTTCCGGGTTCTGGTAGATGCGCTTCCTGGCCTCTTCCAGGAGGTCGGCGCGCGCCCCGAACTCGAGCGCGCCCGACGGGCAGACTTCCGTGCACGCGGGAGCGAGGCCCTTCGCCTGGCGCTCCGCGCAGAACGTGCACTTCCTGACGAGCGGCGTCGTTTTCGAGTATTCGTACTTCGGGACGCCGAAGGGGCACGCGATCATGCAGTAGCGGCAGCCGAGGCAGCGGTCCGTGTGGTAGACGACCGGCCCGGACGCGGTCTTTTCGAGCGCCCTGACGACGCACCCGGAGGCGCAGGCCGGGTCGACGCAGTGCATGCACTGCGCCTTTGCGAAACGGTCCTCGCCGGCGGGGCTCTTCAAGGAGCCTTTCTGGACGACCGTGTAGGCCGTTGGGCTCGTCGCGCGCGCCGACGCGAACACGGTGTCGTCGCCGGGCTTTTCGGGGCCGGCGAGGGCGTTTGCCTCCGCGCAGGCCGCCTCGCAGGCGCGGCAGCCGACGCAGCGGGTCGTGTCCACGAGCACGCCGCGGGCGCCGCGCGCCGCCGGCACGGCCGAGGCGCGCGACGTCGCGGCAGCTCCGGCGACGCCGGCGGTGCCGGCCGCGGCCGCGAGCTTGAAGAGAGTCCGGCGATTCAGATTCATCGCGGCCTCCCTCAGACCCGTGCCGCGCGCGAAGTGGCGCGGTCGTTGAGGAGCAGGAGGAGAAGGAACAGGAGCGCGAGGGGAACCGTGGCGATCATGGGACCTCCCTCCCGGAGCCTTCCGCCGCCACGGCGGGCGGCTCCGCGTACGCGACGTCCGTCCCGAGCCGCCTCACGGCCTCCTGATAGAGGGGGCAGTCCACGTACCGTGTCGCCTGGCAGGGCCGGGCCGACACGAGGTGGTCGAGGGGCAGCATTTTCTTCGTCGGGCAGGCGTCGCAATAAAGCATCACGACTTCCTTGAGGAGTGGACAGGTGGCTGGGGTGTTCGGGGCTTCTCTCATGGCGACACCCTTCCCAGCGCAAGGGGCGAGCCACCTTTCGGTTGCGCCCTCCAGGGGGTGTCAGGTGCTTGTAAGGAAAGGGCTTGTGCCGCCCGATAGGCCGGCGCCAACCCGGCGAGAGGTGTTCAGTTCCTCAACGGGGCGTTGTCTTTCTCAACTCTCCGTTGCGGGCTCGAAAACGCCGTCATCGGCGCGCTTCAAGCCGAGCTTGTGGATCTTGTTGTAGAGGGTGACGCGGTCGATGTCGAGGATGCGCGCGGCCTGCGTCACGTTTCCGGCCGTGTTCTTGAGAACTGCGGCGATGTGCTGCCGTTCGATCTCCGCGAGCGAGGCGGGGTGCGCCGGCATCTCCTCGCCTCGCAGCGTCAGGCCGAGGTCGGCAGGCAGGAGCAGCGGCCCGCGCGAGACCACGATGCCGCGCTCGAGGACGTTGCGCAGCTCGCGCACGTTGCCCGGCCACGAGTGCGAGAGGAGGAGCGCCATCGCCTCCGGCGACACGCCCTCCACGGGCTTTTTCAGCTCGACGGCGAGCTGCTCGAGGAGGCGGTCCACGAGGGGCGGAATGTCCTCTTTCCTCTCGCGCAGCGGCGCGAGCGTGAGCGTGATGACGTTCAGCCGGTAGTAGAGATCCTGGCGGAAACGGCCGTCGGCGACGGCCCTCACGAGGTCCCGGTTCGTCGCCGCGATGATGCGCACGTCCACGGGAATGGATTCCGTCCCCCCCACGCGCGTGACCCGGCGCACCTCCAGCACGCGCAGGAGGTCGAGCTGCAGCTTCGGGCTGATGTCGCCGATCTCGTCGAGGAAGAGCGTGCCGCCGTTCGCCGCGACGAACCGCCCTTCGCGGCGCTGGGTGGCGCCCGTGAAGGAGCCCTTCTCGTAGCCGAACAGCTCGGATTCGAGGAGCGTCTCCGTGAGCGCGGCGCACGACATCGCGACGAACGGCTTGTCGTGGCGCTGACTCTCGGCGTGGACGGCGCGGGCGAGGAGCTCCTTCCCCGTGCCGCTCTCGCCGAGGATGAGAATCGTCGAGGGGCTTTGCGCCGCGGTACGCGCGAGCTCGAGCGTCCCCTGCATGGAGGCCGATTTCGTGACGAGGTCGTGGAACTCGTACTCGCGCTTGAGCGCCTTCCGGAGGATGACGTTCTCCCTCACGAGCGCCTGCTGCGCGACGATCTTCTCGACCATGAGGCTGACTTCCTCGGGATCGAACGGCTTGACGATGTAGTCGAACGCGCCGAGCTTCATGGCGTTCACCGCCGTGTCCACGGTCGCGTACGCCGTCATGATCACGACGGCCGTCTCGGGGCTCTTGGCCTTCACGCGCCGGAGGACCTCGAGGCCGTCGATTCCCGGCATCTTCAGGTCGACGAGGAGAATCGACCAGGGCGCCTCGTCCACGGCCTTGAGGCCCTCGAGGCCGTCCGGGGCCGTCCCGATCGTGTAGCCGTCCTTCTCGAGCCAGCCCGAGAGGGACTCGCGCACGATCTCCTCGTCATCGATCAGCAGGATCCGCGTGTTCTTCTTGCTCATGGAAATCTCCGATCTCGTCGGCGTTCTCGAGGAAGAGGGCCCGGCACGTCTCGCAAAGGTCCGGCCGCTTGGCGTCCACGTCCTTCAGGGCCGAGGAGCGCGCCATCGCGCAGCGCGGGTCCCGGCAGTGCAGGAGGCCGAACGTGTGCCCGAGCTCGTGGACGGCTTCGGTCCTGAGGCGCACCCCGAGCCGGGCGGCCTCGCCTGGGAGGCCGATGCCGGTCAGGCGGGCCGTCGAAACCACGGCCGCCCGGCCCTTGAGCTGCGCTTCTCCGAAGACGAACGTGAGGACCGGGATGAAGAGGTCCGCGTCCGTGAGGCCGAGGATCCGCGCGGCGCGCGGCGGCCGCCGCGACGCGAGCCACAGGAGCGTGCGATGCGAGGAGTGCTGGTTGCGCCGGACGTCGAACGCGTCCTCGGGCCTCGCCTCCGCGAGCTCGAGCCGGGCCGGCGTGCGAAACACGCGTTCCACGTGCAGGCGCACGCCCTCCAAGAGCCCTTCGTCGGCTTCGCCCGTTCCGATCCACCACAGGGCAACCTCGCTCACGTCGCCGCAGCCGCGGCGCCCGGGGCGCCGTTCTCGGCGAGCGGGAGGCGGATCGTCATCGTCGTTCCCTGCCCGAGTCGGCTCTCCACCTGCATCGAGCCGCCGTGCTTCTCGACGATGCCGTAGACGACGGACAGGCCGAGGCCGGTCCCCTTCTCCTTCGTCGTGAAGAAGGGATCGAAGATGCGCGAGACGAGCTCGGGAGCGATGCCGGCGCCCGTGTCGGTCACGGAGATGTCCACCTCGCGACTGCCGGAGTAGAAATGGGATTTGAGCGACAGCGTGCCGCCCTGGGGCATCGCATCGCACGCGTTGAGGAGGATGTTCATGAACGCCTGCCTCAGCTGCCCGAAGTCGGCGTTCACGGCGCCCGAGCCCTCGAGCTTCTTCACGACCGTAATGCCCTGGAGCTGCATCTTGTGCTGGGCGAGCGAGAGCGCTTCCTCGAGCGCCCGCATCGGGTCGACGATGCGCAGGTCGAGAGGGCGTGCGCGGGCGAAATCGAGGAGGTTGCGCACGATCACGGTGCATCGCTCGGTCTCGCGCTGGACGAGGGAAAGGTTCTTCAGGCAGGCCGCGCGCGTGGCCTCGTCCGGCGTCCCGGCCTCGAGCATGCGCGTCATGAGGCGCGCGAAGGTCAGGATTCCGGCGAGAGGATTGTTGATCTCGTGAGCGATGGACGCCGAGAGCTGGCCCAGCGAGGCGAGCTTCTCGCTCCGCGCGACGACCTCCTGCGCGCTCTTGAGCGCCGCGGTGCGGTCCTCGACCTGGCGCTCGAGATCGTTCGTGAGGTTCTCGAGCTCGTTGCGCGTCTTCGCGAGCGACGCGTTCATCTCGTTGAAGGAGTTCGCGAGGATCCCGAGCTCGTCCGACGAGCGGACCGCCAGCGTCGCCGACAAGTCGCCGTGGCCGACCCGCTGCGTGGCCTCCACGAGCTCTTTCACCGGGCGGAACACGATGCGCCGTGCGACGCCGTCGACGAGCGCCGCGAGGGCGATCACGGCGAGAAGGGCCCCGCCTGCCATTCTCAGGGACTGCGTGCGCAGGCTCGCGTCGATGTCTTTGAGCGAGATGCCGACGTCCACGACGCCGAGGACGTGCTTATCGGGAGGATGGGCGTGACAGCGGGCCGTCGCGCAGGCGGATTCGTTGTAGATCGGCGTCACCATCCCGAGCACACGGTGGCCGTTCGTCTCGAAGAGCCGGCTGCGCGCGGACGTGGTGGGTGCCACGAGCGGCTGGCCCGCCGCGTGGCACGCGGTGCACGCCTCGGCGTCCTTGTCGACGGACAGGCCGATGTCCCGCGCGTCCGTCGAGAACATGACGCGCCCCTCCTTGTTGAGGACTCGCACTTTCTCGACGCCCTCGAGGTGCCCGATGCCCTGCATGATCCGGTAGACGTCGTGCCGCTGGTCCTCGAGCATGAGGTCCCGGGTGCTGGTCGCGATCGTGCTCGAGAACTGGGCGGCACCCCGGACCACCTCGCTGATGAGGTGAGCCCTCTGGGAGCGGATCGAGAGGAACGCGAACAGCGAGATCGTCGCGAGCGAGACCGCCGATGCGGCCGCCGTCAGCTTGAACCCGAGATGCCGGTGGAACGGGATGCCGAACAGGGATTCCTCCAGCCTGAGCATCCGGCAACGCGGTGGCCCGTAAATCCCTCATTTGAACTAGTCCGGGCGCTCGAAGGGCGGTTTCAGCCCTCGTTTCGGGAAATCAGGACCCAGGAGAGCAGGGTCGACACGATGGACACGAGGAGCGCGCCGAGAAACGCCGGCACGAAGCCGTCCACCCGGAAATCGATGCCCAGGCCGCGTCCCACCCAGGCTGCGAACATGAGCATGAGGGCGTTCACGACGAGCGTGAACAACCCGAGCGTGAGCAATATGATCGGACAGCTCACCAGCTTGAGAAAAGGCCTAACCAGAGCGTTCACCACGCCGAACACGAGCGCCAGTGCCAGAATCGAGCCGATGCCACCGGCATGGATTCCCGGCACGAACGCCGCCGCCGCCCAGAGAGCGGCTGCGTTGATGAGGACGCGAAGGATGATTCTCATGTCACGAACCTCGACCCCGGATTCTAGTTCGAGCGCGGCAGCCTCCGCCTCACCCTACAATCGCACTCCATGACCGAGCAGAAATACCGCCAGCGCGGCTACCGGGAGAGCGAACGGTCCGGGAAGGGCGGCTTCTCCGGCCCATCGGACAAGCCCGCGCGCCTCGAGGGGGCGCCGAAGGGGCGCGGTGCCGAGCGCAATCGGGCCGAGGTGTTCCGCTGCAAGACCTGCAGTGAAAAGAACGACCCCGAGGTCGGGCCTGGGTCCGTCTGCAGGAAGTGCGGCGCGGCGCTCCACGCGTGCGCGCAATGCCGCTTCTTCGACGGAGCCGCGCACTGGCAGTGCCTGAAGGACATCCCCGCACCGGTGCCCGCGAAATCGAAGGCGAACACCTGCACGTTCTTCGCGCCGACGGTCTCGCTCGATCTCACGGGGACGAAGGTGGCCGACTCCCCGGATCGCGCCCGCTCTGCTTTCGACCAGCTCTTCGGAAAGCGCTGACGCGTCCGCTCTCAGCGGGGCGCCCGCGCCCGGAGGACGACGAGGCCCGGGTCGTCTCCGTTCGGCGCGACGCCTCGCCCGATGCGAAAGCCCGCTCGAGAGAGAAGATCCAGAGCCGGCTGCCGCGCAACGAAGAAGAAAGAACCGCGTGGTGGAGACGCGATCAGCTCGTGCGCGGTCCGCCGTTCGGCGGGGATCATCGGGTCGGTAGCGCGTGTCGAACCCCACAACGCGTCGAAGACGAACGGATGCCGGAGCGAAGCCGGCTCCAGGAACACTTCGCCCTTTCCGAGGTTTCGGGCGAGCCGGGCGGCGGAGGTCTCGGTGACGCAGAAATGCGCGCGGACCGCCCCGTTCTCGGGCCACGCGCCGAGAAAAGGCGACGTCTCGAACGCAAGGGCCAGCGCGACGACGCCCAGCGCCGTGATCCCGGGCCGCGCAATGAGGGCCCGCGCCGGTGCGGCGGCCCACGTTCCCAGGACGCCGGCCGCCGCGAGGAGCGCTGCGGGAACGAAGACGCACGTGCGGATCGTGTTCGGCGCGCCGCCGGGATTCGACAGAACGCCCGCGGCGAGGCTTCCCGCAGCGAGCGAAAGCAGCACGAGGTCCCCCCGCGAGCGCCGCGCCCCCGCGCGGGCGAAGCCGACGAATGCGAGCAGGCCGAGCACCGGATGGAGCGCGGGGCGGCCGGGCACCCCGTCGCGCGGGTTCGGATCCGGCGTCCACACGAGGACCCCCGCGTAGTCGATCGCGTTCAGGGCCAGTGTCGCGGGGATCCGGAGCGGGCCCGTGAGCGCGACGCCATAGTTGCCTGAAACGCGCGAGCCGGCGGGCACGTCCCGGATCCGGCCTCCGAGGTTCGCCGGGTTCCGCAGGTACCCGATTCCAAACGGCAGGAACGCGAGGCCGGCCGCGAGCCACGCCGCGAGGACGAGGCCCCGTGTTTCCTTCTCCCGCAGCAAGACGAGCGAGAAGACGCCCAGTCCCGCCGCGACCGCCCACGACGAGGAATGCGTGTGGAGCGAGAGGCCGAGAGATGCGCCCGCGAGGAGCGCGAAGCGGAGGCGGTGCGTCCGAACGGCCGCGAGCGTCGCGGCGCCCGCGAAGAGCGCGAGGGGAATGAGCGCCGCCGCGGTGTAACCCCACCGGGAGAAGACGAGCGGCCAGAGGGAGAGCGCGACGAGAGCGGCCGCGAGGCTGCCGGTGAATCCTCCCCAGACTTCCCATGCGAGCCACGCGGCCGCGGGAATCGTGAGCGCGCCCGGCACGGCCGAAAGCGCCCCGAATCCCGCCTCGGCACGGCCGAAGACACGAAAGACCGCGTCGTAGAAGTGCAGGTATAGATACGAGACGAGCTCCCGGTTGCCGGTGAGCTCCGGTCGGTCGTGAAGGGGAACTCCGCCTATCCACGGCAGACCGTCCGGCCTGACGAGGAGCGCGCGCGCTTCGAAGGGCGGGTCGAACCAGACGCCGGGCGGATAGATCTCGGGCCAAAGGAAGCGAAGGGCCACTCCGGCTCCGGACGCGACGAGCGCCACCGCGAGGACACCCTTCGTGGAAGGGGCGGGACGATCCGTCTCGAGCCGGGCCGTTCCCTTCACGAGCGCGGCGAAGAGCAGACCCGCGAGGAGGGCGAGGCCGATGTCCTTGATCCAGAGAAGACCGATGTAGAGCCACGTCTCTTTCGTGAAGAAGAAGAGAACCCCCCACCGGTCCTCACGCGCGAAAAAGACGAAGGTCTCGAGCGCGACGAAGGCGGAGAAGACGAGCGTCGCGCCCGCGGGGGCGAAGAGCGCGAGAAGAAGCCTCGGCCTTCTCAGCTGCAGCCGCTCGTCGCTCCGCAGTTCAGGCACTTGTAGCAGGCGCCGTTGCGAATCATGAGGCTTCCGCACTCGTGGCAGCTCGGTGCGTCGGCGCTGTTCTCGAACGTGAGCTTGCCCGCGTGCACGGGCGCCGGAACGGCGAACCCGATGGCCCGCGGCTCGGCCGCCTCGGCGGCGGTCGGGGCCTGGGCCTTCGAGCCTGAGAGCGTCTGGAGCGCCGCGGCAGCCGCGAGGACGGGGCCGGCCGCCTCCTCCGCAACGGGCGTCAGCGTGGCCTGGCCCTTGAGGTCGGCTGGCGTCGTGGCGGGGCCTTTTTCCTCGCGCGAGATGACGCCCACTTTCTCCTTGAGGTCCGACGTCAGGAACTTCGAGGCGAGCCAGCGGAACAGGTAGTCGACGAGGCTCTTCGCGATTGGAATTTCGGGGTTCTTCGTGTAGCCAGACGGCTCGAAGCGCATGTGGCTGAACTTCTCGACGAGCGCCTCCAGGGGCACGCCGTACTGCAAGGTCAGCGAGATGGCGGTCGCGAACGAGTCCATGAGGCCGGAGATCGTGGAGCCTTCCTTCGCCATCGTGAGGAAGATCTCGCCCGGCGTGCCGTCCTCGTACAGCCCCACGGTGATGTAGCCCTCGTGGCCGCCGACGGAGAACTTGTGCGTGATCGCGCGGCGCTCGTCGGGGAGCTTGTGCCGGCGCGGGGTCCCCTCGGGCGCGGCGGAGGCGGCGGGGACGGCGGCCGGGGCACCGGCTCCCGCGCTGGCCCTCAGGCCGCGATGCCCTTTCACGGCGTCGTCGTTCTTGCTCGCGGCCGTGTTCAGCGGCTGCGTGCGCTTGCAGCCGTCGCGGTAGATCGCGATGGCTTTCAGTCCCATCTTCCAGCCCTGCATGTAGACGTCGGCGATCTCCTCGACCGTCGCGTCGTTCGGCATGTTCACGGTCTTGCTGATCGCGCCCGAGAGGAAGGGCTGCACCGCGGACATCATCCGCACGTGGCCCATCGGGGCGATCGAGCGGGTGCCGCCGAGCGCCTTGAACGCGCAGTCGAACACGGGCAGGTGCTCGCTCTTCAGAGAAGGAGCGCCCTCGATCGTGCCCTTCTCGTCGATGTAGGTCACGATCGCGTGCATCTCGGCGTCCGAGTAGCCGAGGCGGGTGAGCGCGTGCGGGACGGTCTGGTTGACGATCTTGATCGTTCCGCCGCCGACGAGCTTCTTGTACTTGACGAGCGCGAGGTCGGGCTCCACGCCCGTCGTGTCGCAGTCCATCATGAAGCCGATCGTGCCGGTGGGCGCGAGAACGGTGGCCTGCGCGTTTCGAAAGCCGTGCTGCCGCCCCGACTCGAGAGTCAGGTCCCACACCGCGCGCTGCGCCTCGTGAAGGTCCTTCGGAACGCCGCTCTTCTCGACGGCATAGGCGGCGTCGCGATGCATGGAGATGACCTCGAGGAACGCGTCGCGATTCGGCGGATAGCCTGCGAAAGGCCCCATCTCGGCGGCGATCTTCGCCGACGTGAGATAGGCCTGCCCGTGCATGAGGCTCGTGACGGCGGCCGCGTAGTGGCGGCCTTCGTCGCCGTCGTAGGGGAGGCCGTTGAACATGAGGAGCGCGCCGAGGTTCGCGTAGCCGAGGCCGATCGGGCGGAACGCATGCGAATTCTTCTCGATCGCGGACGTCGGATACGAGGCCTCGCCGACGAGCATCTCCTGCGCCGCGAAGACGACGTCCACCGCGTGGCGGAACTTCTCGATCTCGAAGCCCCCGTCCTCGCGCGCGAACTTCATGAGGTTCAGGGAGGCCAGATTGCAGGCCGAGTCGTCGATGAACATGTATTCCGAGCAGGGGTTCGACGCGTTGATCCGGTGCGTCGACTTGCACGGGTTCCATTTGTTGATGAGCGTGTCGTACTGCATCCCGGGGTCGCCGCACACCCAGGCCGACTCCGCCATCTTCATGAGCAGGTCTTTCGCGTCGAAGGTCCCCATGGGCTCGCCCGTCGTGACGGCCTTCGTCGTGTGCGTGCCGCCCGCCTCGACGGCGCGCATGAACTCGTCCGTCACGCGGACGGAATGGTTCGCGTTCTGGAACGCGATGTTCGCGTAGACCTCGCCGTTGAACGAGCCGTCCCAGCCGGAGTCGATGAGATCCCAGGCTTTCTTCTCCTCCCGTTCCTTGCAGAGGATGAATTCCTCGATGTCCGGGTGGTCGACGTTGAGGATGACCATCTTCGCGGCGCGGCGAGTCTTGCCGCCCGACTTGATCGCGCCCGCGAAGCTGTCGAAGCCTTTCATGAAGGACACGGGGCCGGACGCGATGCCGCCCGAGGAGAGCGACTCGGTCGACGAGCGGAGCGAGGAGAGGTTCGAGCCTGTGCCCGACCCGAACTTGAAGAGCATGCCTTCCGTCTTGGCGAGGTCGAGGATCGAGGACATCGAGTCGCCGACCGAGTTGATGAAGCACGCCGACGCCTGCGGCTTCGGCTCGACGCCGACGTTGAACCAGACGGGCGAGTTGAAGCTCGCGGCCTGGTTCACGAGGATGTGGGCGAGCTCGTCCGAGAACGTGTCGCGGTCGGCCGCGGTGCGGAAGTACCCGTTCTTCTGACCGAATCCCGTGATCGTGTCCACGACGCGGCCGATGAGCTGCTTGACCGAGCGTTCGCGCTGCGGCGTCCCGGGCTTCCCGGAAAAGTACTTCTGCGCGACGATGTTCGTCGCCGTCATCGACCAGGCCTTCGGGACCTCGACGTCCTTCTGCTCGAAGAAGACCTCGCCTTTCTCGTTCGTGATCGCGGCCGTGCGGAGCTCCCATTCCAGCGCATCGAAAGGGGACGTGACGCCGTCGGTGAAGAGCCGGCGGAAGGTGAGGCCTCTGAGGCCGGCTCGGGCGGGGCGTCCTGCCGCCGCACTCTCCGCCGGGGCTCCTACCGTCGTGCGCGTCTCTCGTCCGTTCGAGGTGCTCATGGGTGAGAGGACCTCCCTTTCCCCGCCTTCGTTCCGCGCGAAGACGAAACTACCCCTTCTGCCAGCAGCCTGGCCTTTTTTCGCTTCCTCCGCGCTCTCCGCGTGGTCTCGCGTCCGGCGTATGGGGCTGTCTCACAAGGTAATTCCCGCCCCTGCTTTTTTCAAGGGAAAAACGCTACCGATAGTGTTTTTCTATCCCCTGGCCACTAGATAGTGGGGGTGCCCCCTTCTCTGCGTGGGGCTGCTAGAGCCGGCGATCCCGTTTGACTTCGACCGCTCGGGACCTCAAGATTCGTTCTCAACGAGCGGCGTCTCGCCGCGGGAGGGTATTCATGTCCAGCGTCACCGAGACCGCGGCCACCCAGGCCACGTCGCCGTCCGTATTCATCCTCAACGTCACCGACCGCGCCGTCGACAAGGTCAAGGATTTCGCGGCGAAAATGCCGGACTCGGCGGGCAAGGCGCTCCGCGTCTTCATTCAGGGCGGCGGCTGCTCGGGCTTTCAGTACGGCTTCACGTTCGACGAGAAGCGCCCGACCGACCACGTACTCGCCGTGCGCGACATCCAGGTCATCGTCGACCCGCAGAGCGCCCTGAAGCTGCACGGCTCCACGGTGGACTTCATCGAGGACATGCGCGGCGCCGGCTTCTCGGTGGAAAACCCGAACGCGACGGGCGGGAGCTGCGGCTGCGGCAAGTCGTTCAGCTGAGGAAGACGTAGAGCACCGCTCCGTTCTGAAGATCGTCTTCCTGACGGTCTTCATCGATCTTCTCGGCTTCGGGATCGTGATCCCGCTGCTGCCGCTCTACGCCGAGAAGTACCAGCCGTCTCCGATCGCGTTCGGGCTTCTCATGTCGAGCTACTCGGCCATGCAGTTCCTGTGCGCGCCGATCCTCGGGCGCCTCTCGGACCGCTTCGGCCGGCGCCCGGTTCTCCTCTTCTCCCTCGCGGGCACCGTCGTCGGTTACTTGCTGTTCGCGTTCGCGCGCTCTCTGCCGGTGCTCTTCGCGTCCCGCCTCCTCGACGGAGCTACCGGCGGAAACATCGGCACCGCCCACGCCGTCATCGCCGACACGACGAGCCCGGAGGAACGCGCCCGCGGGATGGGCCTCGTGGGGATGGCCTTCGGCCTCGGGTTCATCTTCGGGCCCGCCATCGCGGGTTTCACGGTCGGTCTCGGCCAGAGCGCCCCCGGCCTCGCGGCGGCGTCGCTCTCGCTCGCCGCTTTCGTCTGGGCCTTTCTCAAGCTGCCCGAGACGCGCCCCGAAGGCGGACAAGGCGCGCGCTTCTCCTTCTTCTCGTTCGCGGCGCTCGGGCGCGCGTTCCGCAGGCCGGCGATCGGGGCCCTCATGCTCCTCGCGCTCGTGACGACGACGGCCTTCGCGACGTTCGAGTCCACGTTCGCTCAGTTCGTGTCGTTGCGCCTCGGGGCCGGCGCGTCCACCGTCGCGTGGCTCTTCGTGTTCATCGGCGTGTGCTCGGCTCTCGTCCAGGGGGTGCTCGTGCGCCGTCTCGTGGCGCGCGTGGGGGAAGCGCGTCTCGTCGTCTTCGGGGCCGTGCTCCTCATCGCGGGATTCGTGGGCCTCAGGGCCGCGGACTCGGTTCCAATCCTTCTCGCTGCGATCGCCGTGATCGCCCTCGGGATCGGCATCACGACACCGACGCTTTCGTCGCTCGTCAGCCGGCGCTCGGCCGCGGGGGAGCAGGGGGAGATCCTCGGGGCGTACCAGTCGATGGGCTCTTTGGGCCGCGTGTTCGGGCCGTTCGGAAGCGAGAACCTGTACTTCAGGGTCGGGCCCGACTGGCCACATTGGGCCGCGGCAGCGCTCGAGGCCGGCGCGCTCTCTCTTTCCGCGACCGGGCTCCTGAGAGAGAATGGCCGTGGGCCGCGCTCTCCGGACGCGGACCTCCGCCCATGACGCCGCCGACCCAGACCGTCCACACCCTCGCGCGCGACTGCGAGGCGATCCGCATTCCGAGCGGAGAGCCCGTCACGCTGGCCGCTGGCACGTCCGTCTATCTCACGCAGTCTCTCGGCGGCACGTTCACCGTGCAGGCCCCGGCGCTCGGCGGCCTCTTCCGGATCGCCGGGAGCGACGCGGACGCCCTGGGGCTCGCGCCGTTCGCGGGGGGCCCGGCGGGAGGCCCTGCAGCGCCCTCCGGGCCCGTGGACGAAAAGGCCGTTTGGGACCGTCTGCGCACCGTGTACGACCCCGAGATTCCCGTGAACATCGTGGATCTCGGCCTCGTGTACGACCTTCGCATCCTTCCTGCCGCGGCCGCGGGGGAGCGCGTGGAGGTGAAGATGACGCTCACGGCGCCCGGCTGCGGCATGGGCGGCGCGATCGCCGCGGACGCGCAGGTGAAGATCGCGTCGGTGCCCGGCGTCGCGGAGGCGGAAGTCACGGTGGTGTGGGACCCGCCGTGGAGCGCGGAGATGATGACGCCCGAGGGAAAGAGGCTTCTCGGAATCGCCTGACTCTCTACTGGAGTCTCACCCTTCCCGCAAACCCCTCCTCGTACCCGTGGAAGAACTCGAGGGACTCCTCGGGCCACTTCCAGCAGTAATAGCCCGCGCCCGAGTCGAAATCCACGAGCCACGGCCCCTTGACCTCGATCCCGAGCTCCTCGATCCCGTTGGCCCACGCGGCGAGCATTTCGGCCACGGCCCTCTCGGCTCGCGCCCCGCTGGCCTCGCGCCCGTCATCCGAGGGGATCGTCAGGTGCGACAGCGCCTCGACCGCCCGCCGGGTCCGCTCTCTGACCTCGGGCAGAAGCGCCCGGGCTTCCTCGAACGTGAACGTCTTCCGCGGGGTCTCGCTCATCTCGCCGAGAATAGCGCGTCCTGGCCCTATGATCCCCCGCGTGAAAGCGCTCGCGAAAGGCGAGGGGGAAGTCGAGGCCGGGGCCGTCCGCCTCCGCCGCGAGATCCACGCCCGGCCGGAGACCGCTTTCGAGGAGATCGAGACGGCCCGCCTCGTCGCCGATCGCATGCGGGCGCGCGCTCTCGCCGTGCGCACGGGCCTCGGGAGGACCGGCGTTCAGGCCGTCCTCGACACGGGGCGGCCCGGAAAGACCGTCCTCCTCAGGGCCGACATGGACGCGCTCCCCGTCGCCGAGAAGACCGGCCTCCACTTCGCCGCGACGAACGGGAAGATGCACGCGTGCGGGCACGACGGACACGTGGCGGCGCTGGACGCGGCGGCGGACCTCCTGGTTCTCGACCCGCCCGCGAGAGGGCGCATCGTCTTCGCGTTCCAGCCGGGAGAGGAAGGGGCCGGCGGCGCGCAGGCCATGATCGCCGACGGTATCCTCGATGATCCCCGTCCCGACGCGGTCTTCGGCGTGCACCTGTGGGCCGCGCTGCCGCTCGGCCAGTTCGGCGTCGCGTTGGACGCCATGATGGCCGCCGTGGACGAGTTCTCGATCGACGTGTCGAGTCCCGGCGGCCACGCGGCCTCGCCCCACGAGACGCGCGACACGATCGTGGCCGCCGCTCACGTCGTCACCGCGCTCCAGACGATCGTCGCGCGGCGGCTCTCGCCGCTCCTGCCGGCGGTCGTCTCCGTGACGTCGATGCACGGCGGCTCGGCGTTCAACATCCTGCCCGAGTCGGTGACGCTCCGCGGCACCTGCCGATCGTTCGACGCCGAAGTCGCCGACCGCCTTCCGTCCCTCGTCCGCGAGGTCGCCGAAAGCGCGGCGCGAGCCCTCGGGTGCGATGCCAAGACGGTGTACCGGAAGCTCAACCCCGCGGTCGTGAACCACCCGCACGAAGCCGAGCGCGTTCGACGCGTCGCGGAGGCGCTCTTTCCGCGCACGTCCCCGGCGCGCGTCACGACGGCGTGCCGGACCATGGGCGGCGAGGACTTCAGCGAGTTTCTGCTGAGGGTCCCGGGCGCGTTCGCATTCGTCGGCGCGGCGCCAGCCGCCGGACCGCGGGGTCCGCACCACGCGCCCGACTTCGATTTCGACGAGCGCGCCCTGCCGCACGCCGCGCTGCTTTACGCAGGCTTCGCGCGCGACGTCCTCGCCGACTGAGGCCTTGAAGCGCTGAAGCGTGGCCGCCGCCCTCGTCCTCTACGGCGCCGCCGTCCTGTTCGTCGGCTTCTTCGCGGCGCGGGACGCCTCGCGCTCCGTGGACTCCTTCCTCGTCGCAGACCGCGGCCTGGGCTCCTTCACAGCCTGGGCGGCCCTGTCCTCGACGGTGATCGGGGGGTCCACGACCCTCGTCCTCGCGGCGCTCATCGCCCGGGTGGGGCTTCCGGCGCTCTGGCTCGATATCGCGGGAGCGCTCGGCCTCCTCGCTCTCGGCCTCTTCTTCGCGCCTCGGGTGCGCGCGACGGGCGCGACGACGATTGCCGAGGTCATCGGAAGGACTTACGGAGGGGGCGTGCGCAGGCTCGCCGCATTTCTCGTCGTCCTCGCGGAGATCGTGTGGTTCGCGCTCCTGACTGAGGCGACCGGGACCGTCATCGTCGCGACGACGCCTTGGGAGCCCGTGCGCGTCCTCGTCGTCACGGCCATCCTTTTCGTCGCGTACACGGCTCTCGGGGGCCAGCGCGCCGTCGTGAGGACGGACCTCCTCCAGTTCGGCCTCATGGTAGCGGGCCTTCTCGCCGTGGCTCTTCCTCTCGCGCTCCGCTCTCTTGCTGCGACGGGGGTGCCGGCGGAGCTTCTCCACTTCCCGACGGGCCCGCGTTTTTCGTGGGCGGACGCGTGCGCGCTCGTCGTCCTCGTGGGTCTCCCGCACGCCGTCGGGAGCGACGTGTGGGCGAAGCTCCTCTCCGCTCGCGACGCAGGGGCCGCGCGCCGCGCGGCTTTGGGCGCCGCGACGTCCAAGCTCGCCTTCGGCCTCGCGACGGCGGCGATCGCTCTCGCGGGGGTCGCGCGCGGCGTCGTCGGCCCTCCCCAGGAGCTCTTCCCCCGCACGGTTTTTCTCCTCGCGGGAACCGCGCTGGCCCCGCTTCTCCTCGTGGCGCTCGTCGCCACGATGCAGTCCTCCGCGGACTCCGTTCTCCTGTCGGCTGCCGCGGCGACGACGCACGATCTCCTCGGCCCGAGAGCCGGCGTCTACGCAACGCGCCTCGCCGTCGTTCTGTACGGCGGGCTCGGGCTCGTCGTGGCGCTGTTGCTTCGCGACCTCGTCGAGACGTTCCGCCTGGGCTACACGCTCTTCGCCTCCGGCCTCATCCTGCCCACGCTCGTCGCGTTCTGTCCCGGCGTCCACGTGGACCGGCGCTTTGCGGGCGCCGCGATGCTCCTCGGCGGTGCGATCGCGATGCTCGAGCGCTTTGCTCATCCCTTCGGAATCGATCCCGTGCTCGCGGGCACGGGCGCAAACGCGCTTGTTCTGCTCGTGGGCGCTTCTCGAGCGCCCCGCCCATCTCCCGTCTAGACCGCGCAGCGGTCGCCCCGCCTTCGTCGGCTCGGCCTCGCCTCTCCGCGTGCTACCGTCCGTCAGGGTGCCCGCGAGGAAACCTCCGCCGGTCTCGATCCGCCCCGCCCGGCCCGGCGAGGCCCCCCCGGATGCGGATTTTGTGCACGCGCGTTCTACGGATCCGGAGGGCGCGCTCGTGGCCGTGGATCAGGAGGGCCGCCTGGCCGGCTCGGCCGCAGTCGCGGTCCGCGAAGACGCCCTTCTCCTCCTCGCGCTCGACGTGAAGGCGGCGCACCGAAGGCACGGAGTCGGACGCGCACTCCTCGCGGCCGCGCGCGCATACGGCGCCTCGCGAGGCGCCGGCGCGCTGGAAGTTCTCGCCCCGCCCGACCCGTCCTCTCTCGCGTTCTTCCTCCGCGCCGGCCTCTCCCTCCGCACACTCGTCCTCGAAATGGCGGCGGAAGCGCTCGACCTCGCACCGGGCCCGGGCGCTTCGCTCCACGCCGTCTCTCCCGGCGCTTCTCTTTACGGCTGGATCGCCGCACTCGACCGCGAAACCCGGGGATTCGCCCGGCCGCGCGACTGGGCGCGATGGGCTCAGGAGGGCCACGTCGTCTCGTGGAAGCGCGGCGGCCGGCCCGTGGCGCTCGGCGCGTGGCACCGGGGATCTCGTGGGACGGCGCTCGGCCCCATCGCCGCGAAAACGCCGGAGCGCGCCGCGGAATTCCTGCCTCTCCTCGCGTCGCGCGCCGGAGGAAAGCGCTTCTTACTCGCGCTCCCTGCCGAGGCGCGGGCTCTTCTCGACGCGGCGGCAAGCCTCGGCTTTCAAGCCGTCTCGACGCGCGTCCTCCTCGGCGAGCGAAGGCGCGGCGACCTGCGCCGCTATGCCGGAGGCGGGAGTCCGTTCTTCTGAAAGGCCGGGTTGGGCGGCGTCACTTCTTACGGGCAGGCTAAACTTCCGGCCGCATTCTTGCGTCCGATGGCTGTCTGCCGGCACCAAAGTCGCAGAAAGAGGAAACCCGCGATGCACTTCAAGCCCTTTCGCTCCCTGGCCCTCGCGGCGATTTCGCTGCTGTCGGCATCTCTCCTCGCGGATACCCCCGCCTCGACGCAATGGATCGTCACGTCCGCCAAGCTGTCCGGAGGAGGCAACGACTACGTCACGTCCCTCCGCATCGTGAACCCCAACCCGTTCGCGGTCGAGGTCGACTTGTACTTTCTTCCGCAGTGGCCGCTCGACGCCGGGAACAACGCAGACAACAGCGCCGCTCCGAAGGTGGTCGTGTCCGCGCCCGCGAACTCCACGCTCGCCCTGGACGACGTCCTCGCCTCGACGTTCGGCGCGACGGGCGCCGGCGGCATTCTCGTCACGTCGTTCGCGGCGACGGGCGGCCTGAATCCCGACCCCGCCGGCGTCTGGGTCCTCTCGCAGACGCTCGTCGTCAACGCGAGGAACCAGGCAGGGGTCGCCGGAACGAACGGCTTCGCGATCCCCTCCCAGAACCAGGACCAGGTCGTGGCCGTCGGCGAGACGGCATACGTGCCGTACGTTTCCGCGTCCCCGCCGGGGGGGAGCGGGTACCGCACGAACCTGTTTCTCCTGTCCACGAACACGACGGGCCCGACCGGCGTCACCGTGACCCTCCGCAAGGGGGACGGCACGTCCGTCGGCTCGAGGAACTTCACGCTCGGAAAGCTCGAGCAGACGCAAATCAACAGGATCGGCGAGTTCTTCGGCTACGTCCCCGCCGCGAGCGACACGAACATGACCGCTCTCGTGACCGTGACGAGCGGCGGACCCGTCGCGACGGGCGCCTCCATCATCGACAACGCGATCGGGTCTATCAGCTACGCTCCGCCCGTGAAACTGCCCGTGGCGAACAACGGCGCCTACGGGCTCATCCTGGACGACGGCGGATACGGTTTTTCGGGGCGCGCCGACGTCTTCAACGGTGCGTTCGACCTGATCACCGCGGGGATCGTAATTCCCTCGTGCGGCGGCCAGGACACTCTCTTTTTCGTTCAGGGCTTCGGCACGGCGCCCGGCCAGAACACGACGTTCACGAAGAACGCGGACGGCAGCACGTCTTTCGCGGGAAGCCAGGTTGACGGCTCCGGCGCCACGGCCGCGACGTTCAGCGGAAAGATCCAGACGTACTTCGACGGCACCATCTACGGCTCTTTGACGTACACGCGCGGCAGCGCGCCGGGCGGTAACCCGTGCCCCCTGGCGAGCGTGACGTACCCCTTCGGCGGCGCCAAGGGACTGAACCTGTGAGGCGCCGCCCGGGGACCTTCGCCGCGGCCGGCGCGCTGACTCTCTGCGCCGTGTCCTTCGCGACATTTCCCGCCTCCGCGGCGGACCTCTACGGCAAGCCGCTCCGCGGCCTGTCCCCGGTTTCGGTCGCGGCCGTGGTCAAGGACCCTGCGCGCTACTCCGCGAAAGCCGTCCGCGTCGAGGGTCCGAACGCGGGAGCTGCCGGGCAGCCCGCGCTGAAGGAGGGGGATGCCGTTCTGCCCGTCGTCTCCGACGGGTCCTTCAAGCTTCCCCAGGATCTCGCGGGCGTCTTCCTCGCCGCCGAGGGGCGCGCCCGCGCCGCCGAGAAGGGCGCCGTCTTCGTCGCCACCGGTGTCGAAGTGCGGCACGCCAGCCCCGCCCGATGAGACGCGTACCGCGCCGCGTCCTCTCGACGTCCCTCTCGGCTCCCCTTCTCCTGACCGGACTGATCGTCACGGGAGCCTGCCGGACGCCCGAGGAGACGCGCTCCCTCAACTTCGATCCCGAGACGACGATGGGCGCGCTCGGCGCGGGCTGGGACGGTTTCGAAAAGACCGACCTCGGCGACACGTTCGTCTGGGTCCACGGCCGCGAGGCGCGCGTCTCGATCGTGAGCCGCGCCGACGGCGACCGCCTCGTGCGCTTCCGGTGCTGGCCGTTCCTCTTCCCGGGCGCCCCGCCCCAGACGCTGGCACTGTTCGTGAACGACCAGAAGACCGAGGTGCTCACGCTCGGAGGCGAGCCGCGCGTCTACGCGATCGCCGTCCCCCGCGCGCTCTGGAAGAGGGGCCAAAACGAGCTCAAGTTCGTCTTCGCGTACGCCGAGTCCCCGAAGGACCGCGTGAGCGGCGCCTTGGACGAACGCACGCTCGCGGCCGCGTTCGACTGGCTCGAGCTTCTGCGCCCCCAGCCGGCGAAGAAATAGCCGGCGCTACTTCTCGTCCACCGGAACCTGCGAGGCGACGAGGCTCGGGTAGCGGACCTTGAAATACGTGAACAGCTCCGTCACTTTCGCGTTGTCGCCCTGCGCCCAGGAGATGTCGCGGAAGCGATACTCCTGACCCTTCGTCTTGACGACCCACTCGAAGCATTCGTTGCCGCCGGCCTTCTTGAGACAGGTGAGCTGCTGCTCGGTCATCTGCTTCGCCGTCAAGAGGACGTTCTTCGACGCGTCGCGGGCGTCCGTCCAGCGCAGCGTCTCGTCCTTGAACTCGAGGACGCCGGGATCCCAACGGCTCTTGAACAGGACGACGCCGCTGTTGCGCCGCACGAGCCCTTCCCAGCGCACGGACATCGCCGGCGCGGGGGACGGAGCCGGAGTGACGACGGCCAGGGGAGCTGCCGCGGGCGGGACCTGCTTGCGCTCGGACACGGCCGAGATGAGACTCTCCGGAAGGCCCGCGTTCCGCAGTTTGACGATGTCCTCGGCCGAGAGATCCTTCGCGATGTCCGCGCTGGAGATGTACTTCTTGAGGAAATCCTCGGAGAGGTTCGCCTTCCAGAGCTTGATGAGGTTGTCGACGAGAGTCGGCGTCGGCGTCGGCATGGGAAGCGTCTCCGCGGCCGTCGTGGCGGCCCCAGGGGGTACGGGGGAGGGCGCCGGTGTGGTCCCGGGTTGCTGCCCCAGCAGCGTCGACGTCGCGAGGAGAGCCGCCGTCGCGGTCAGGAGGAACTTCATCCTTTCACCTCCGAGAAATACTCGCCGGATCCTACAGGAGGCGGCTCGCCCGGCGCTACATACAGGACCCGGGTCCGAAAAGGGCTGGACGAAACGCGAACTTGCGTATCCTCTCCTCCCGATGGCAGCCCCGAGATGGCCGATTTCCGCGGCTCTTCTCGCCGCGTCTCTCTTGCCCGCCGTTGCCGGCGCCCAGGTCGATCCCTGGGCGGCCCGCGTCCGCGCGCGCTCGGACACGGCGCTCGCCACGTTTCAGGGCGTCAACTGCGTGTCGATCCGTGCGCCGCGCGCCCTCGTGTGGCGGCTCCTCGTCGCTCCCGAGTACGCCGCGAAATGGCTCTTCGCCGGCGTGCCCGGACTCCTGCCGCGCGGAGCGCGCTACAAGAAGGGGCCGACCGCCGAAAAGGGCGACGTCCTCACTTTGGAGGCGACGACGCTCGAGGGACCCCGGCATATCGACCTGCTGGTCCTCGCGGCAGCCCCGGGCCAGCTGCTCTCGTTTCTCGTGAAGTCCGACGATGCCGACCTTCTCGACAAGGGCGTCGAAAAGCTCTCCCTCACGTTCGTGCTCGACACTCCGGTGGACGGGACGACGGACCTCTACCTCGCGATGCACTACGACCCGGACTCGCCGTTCTCGGCGATCCTGTCGCCCGCCGCCGTGCGCCGCCAGCACGAGAGGCGGCAGGCCTCGCTCAACACGTTCCAGCTCCTCGCCGAAGAGGCCGCGCGCATGAAGGATCCTCCGCTCCACGACGTGCCGGCCGCCGAAACCGTCCCCGCTTCCCGCGCGCGCCCGAAATGAAAAGCGGGGGCGCCTGTCGCCCCCGCTCCTCCGTCACCTTTCGTCCGGGAAGATCAGAGGATGACACCCTTGAGCGGCACCTTCACGTCGCTCTTGGCCTTGTCGGTCGTCTTGATGCTGAGCTCGCCCTCGAAGACGCCCTTCTTGATCTTCTGGTCGACCGTGAGGACGACCTGCACGCGCGACTTGTCGACGGGCACGATCTCGGCCGAGATGCCGGGCACGTTCGTTTCGACCTTCGTGACGGCGAAGCTCGCCGCCTGCGCATTGTTGTTGACGATCATGACGTTCCGTTTCACGGCATCGCCCTTCGGATCGAAGTTTCCGAAGTTGATCGAGACCGGCGTGACCGAGACGGCGGGCTTCACGAATCCCGACACCGAAATCTCGATCTCGGGCTGACGCTTGACGCCGGTTGCGACCTTCACGGTCCCGCCGAGGATTCCCTCTGGCGCGTCGGGGGCCGTCGTCAGGACGACCTTCCACTGATTCGGATTCTTGTCCTTGATGAGCTCTTTCTCGGGCACGGGAAAGAGCTTGGCCTTGAGGAAGGAGTTCGGCGTTTCGACCTTCGTGGGCTTGAACTCCGGCTCGTCCGACACGAGCACGACCTCGGACGAGGCCGCCTCGCCCGAGAGCGCCGTGATCCGGAAGAAACCGTACGGGAGCGCCTCGACGAAGGGCTTCACGTTCGCAGAGACAAAAAGTGTCATCTGCGGCATCGACGGGTCGTCCGTCATGAGAAGCGCCGTCTTCGAGATCGGCCCGGAGAAGTTCTTCGTGTCGACCGTGAGGGTCACCTTTCCCTCGGCGCCGGGCTTGATCACCTTGTCGAACTCCGGCACGGTGCAGCCGCACGAGGGCTTGACGTCGGTGACGTGGAGGTCGGCCTTGCCCACGTTCTTGAGGACGAACACGTGCTTGATGGGCTCGCCCTTCGGCACCATTCCGAAGTCCTTCTTGTCCTCCGGGACGACGAGCTTCGGGACGGACGCCGTGTCGGAGACTTTGGCGGGCGCCGAGGCCGGGGCCTGCGCGAGGAGGGCCGGGGCGAAGGCGAGCGTCAAGGCCGCGGTCAGGGCGAGGGCCATTCGGGGGCGGATTCTCGGGAAAGACATCTGGGACTCCTTCGGAATAAGGGGCGGGAGGCCGCCCTCGGGACTGCGAGTATACGTGTGCGTGCCCCGCCGGGCGCCGAGGAGCGCCAAGGAGGCCGGTCGAAAGGGCCTGAAAAAGGGCCTAGCAAGGACCGGGCCCGGTACCCGGAATCCAAAGTGCGGGTGAACGTGAAAACATGTCGGTTTCGGCGAATCCTGCCGGACACTTGGCATGGCGCTTCGACGGGAAGGGATCGATGCGAAGACTCGTTGGCCTGGGGCTCTTCCTGGCTTTCTCGTCACACCTTCTCGCCGAAGAAGTCGTCGTCTTCGCGGCCGTCAGCCTGACGGACGCCCTCAGGGACGTCGCGGACTCTTACGAAAAGGGATCCGGCGACAAGCTCGTCTTCAATCTCGGGGCTTCCAGCATGCTGGCCCGTCAAATCCGGGAGGGAGCCCCCGCGGACCTCTTCGTGTCGGCCGACGAGGCGCAGATGGACGGGCTCGAAAAGGCCGGCCTCGTCCTTCCCGGCTCGCGCCGGTCGCTCCTCTCCAATGCTCTCGTCATCGTCGTGTCGTCGGAGGGGGGCCCTAAGATCGCCCACCCACGCGATCTCCTGTCGGTCCGAACGCTGGCTCTCGCGGAGCCGAAGATCGTCCCTGCGGGGGTCTACGCCAAGGCGTACCTCGAGAAGCTCGGGCTCTGGGACGCGCTGGCCTCCCGAGTGGTTCCGACGGAAAATGTCCGAGCGTGTCTCGCCGCGGTGGACGCCGGGAACGCAGACGCCGGAATCGTGTACCGAACGGACGCTCTGATTTCGAAGAAGGTCCGCGTCGCCTGGGCGGTCCCCGCGGAAGAGGGCCCACGCATCTCGTATCCGGTCGCGATCGTCAAGGACGGCGCGCACCCGGAAGCCGCGAAACGCTTTGCGGCTTATCTCGCGTCGGAGCCGGCCCGGGAGGTCTTCGTCAAGTACGGGTTTCTGACGGGCGACCGCGCGACGCACTGAGCTCAGAACCGATCACGACAGAGCTTCCTCCTCCAGGACGCCTTCGAAGACGACGCGCGCGTCGCCCGTGAGCGTGACGTCGCGGGCGAGCTCGCCGTCCCTGGTGAAGGACACCTCCAGCGTCTCCCCCGAGCGCGTCCCGACCGAGACCGGCGGGGCGGAGCCCCCGAGGAAGCTCGTCACGACCGCGGCCGCGACCACGCCGGAGCCGCACGCGAGCGTCTCGGCCTCGACCCCCCGCTCCCAGGTCCTCACCGCGAGTCGCGACGGCGACAACACCTTGACGAAGTTCGCGTTCGCGCCCTCGCGCATCCCCGGATGCCGCCGGTGAAGGGGCCCGAGGATCGAAAGGTCGAGGCTGTCGAGGTCGATCCCCGGCTTCACGTACAGAACGACGTGCGGCACACCCACGACCAGCGCGAACCCGTCGCGCTCGAGGGTCTCGCCCGCCGCGTCGAGCGACGGCACCGCGCGCCCGACGGCCACCGGCTCCGGCAGCGCGAGCTCCACGAGGCCGTCGGCTCGCACGGTCGCTCCGACGGCGCCCCAGCCCGTCGCGACGACGAGAGACGGCCCGGAGAGGCCCCTGAGGACCGCGAACCGCGCCGCACACCGCGTCCCGTTTCCGCAGAATCGGCCAGCCGAGCCGTCCGCGTTGACGTAATCGGCCACGATCTTCGAGGAAGGGTCTCCCGGACGCTCCGCGAAGACGAACAGGACTCCGTCCGCCCCGACACCCGTGCCCCGGCGGCAGAGCCTGCGGATCGCCTCGATCTCCCGCGGGCCTCTCTCCACGTGCGCCCCGAAGACCAGGAAGTCGTTTCCTGCTCCGCTCATCTTCGTGAACGCGTAAGGCAGCAGGCCGAAGCGCGACGTGGGCTTCTCCCCGGTCACTTCGCCGTCCCGATCGCGCTCTCGTTGCCCGACTTGTCCACGACCGTCACGCCGTATTCCCTCGCCGAGACGCCGGCGTCGAAGTAGACGGGATCCTTGAGGTCCTGCGCGATCCGTTTCCACGCGCCGTCCTCGCGGCGGTAAACGCGATAGGAGGCGAGGTCGCCCGCGAGGCTCGGGTTCCACACGAGACGCATTCCGCCCGCCTCGGCGAGGACGAGGACGCCGTCCGGAGCGTCCGGCGGAAACACGTCGGCGGTCGACACGGGCACCTCGTCGGACGCCGGGCCGAGGATGAGCGGCAGCTCCGCGACGGGCGCCGCGCGCACGGTGTAGACGTACTTCCGGTCGGGCACGACCGTAGCGTCGACGTACGTCGTCGCGCCGATCACGACGCCCAGCGGACGGTCCTCGTACTCCTCGTCCCCGGCATCCCGCCGGTAGACCGCGTAGCCCGCGACCACCGCGGGCCGGGCGCCGTCGAGCATGGCGAAGGGAGCGCTCCAGTCGAGGCACACGCGTCTCTCCTCCACGGTGGCGACGACGCGGAACGGCCGGTCCGGGGGGATGCGCGGGAGGACCGCGACGAGCGGCGAGAGCTCTGAGGCCTTCTTGCCGTCGCGCGTGGCCGTCACGCCGTACCTGAGGAATACGCGCCCGATGCGGCCTTCGCGGAAGATCGGCTCGAGCGGATCCCTCACGACGACGTCCGCGCCCACGGTCGACGCATCGAGCTCCGTGCGCGTGAGCTTCTGGATCGCCGTGGCGCGTGCCCGAAAACCCTTCTCCTCCCGCGCACGGCTCGCCGCGTCTTTCGGCGCCTCCGGAGGCCTTTCGCCCTCCCGCGCCCCGATGAGCTCGCGGTAGACCGTCACACCCGTGAGATTCGTGAGCGTCGCGCCGCCGTTCGTCTTCGCCGGGTAGGGGAACCTCAGGACGACGTCCGAACCCTCTTGGGACAGGCGCACGGGCTCCACGCGGGCCGGCAGCACCTGCAGCGGCGGCTCGGGCGCGAGCTTTCGCCCGCAGCCCTGGAGAAGAAAGAGTGAGAGAAAGAGGAAGAGGAAGATTTCTATGAATGGGTGCCGGAGCGAGGTCCACGCATGCGCGCGTCGAGTCGCGGCTTCGAACGCCCTCTTCCCCTTTCTAAGAAAATCCGAATCCGAAACCAAAATTCCCTCTGAAGGACCTACAACACGAAACGGGACAGGTCGCGATCCCGCACGAGGCCCTTGAGCGCCCGCTCGACGTACGGCCGATCCACGACGATCCGCGCCCCCGCGGCGTCCGGCCCCGCGAAGGAGATCTCCTCGAGCACCGTCTCGAGGATGGTGTGAAGGCGCCGGGCGCCGATGTTCTCGAGGTTCCGGTTCACCTCGGCCGCGGCCCTCGCGATCTCCCCGAGGCCGTCGTCCGCGAAGACGAGCTCGATGCCGTCCGCCGCGAGAAGCGCGGCGGACTGCTTCGGGAGCGCGTGCTCGGGCTCGGTGAGGATGCGCAGGAAGTCCTCGTCCGTGAGCGAGTCGAGCGCGACCCGGATCGGAAAGCGGCCCTGCAGCTCGGGGATCATGTCCGACGGTTTCGCGACGTGGAAGGCCCCGGCCGCGATGAACAGGACGTGGTCCGTCTTCACCATCCCGTGCTTCGTCTTGACCGTCGTCCCCTCGACGAGCGGGAGGAGATCCCTCTGGACGCCTTCGCGCGAGACGTCGGGGCCGCCGCGGGCTCCCTCCTTGCCCGCGATCTTGTCGATCTCGTCCAGGAAGACGATCCCCGTCTCTTCCGCGCGCCTCACGGCCTCCTCGGGCACGGTCGCTTCGTCGGAGAGGGCATCGGCCTCGCGCGCCACGAGGAGCGGACGCGCGTCGGACACGGGCAGCTTCACTTTCTTCTTCTTCTGCGCGCCGAAGAGGTTCGGGAGCATGCCCGGGAGGTCGATCCCCATCTCCTCGATGCCCTGTGGCGTCATGACGGAGATCTGCGGGGTCCGCTCGTCGGTCACCTCGAGCTCGACCTCGCGCGCTTCGTGCTTGCCGTCCTTGAGGTCGCGCCGGATCCGGTCACGCCCGTCCTGCAGGCCCGCGCTCGCCCCCGCATCCGCGCGGCCCGCCGGCCCGGCCGACAGCGAGGCCACGAGCAGGTCCACGAGCTTCTCTTCCGCCGCGGCGCTCGCCCGGTCCAGGACGCGCGCGCGGCGCTCGTCCTTGACGAGCCGGATCGCCGCCTCCACGAGATCCCGCGCGATGGAGTCGACGTCGCGCCCGACGTACCCCACCTCCGTGAACTTCGAGGCCTCGACCTTCACGAACGGCGCGTCCACGAGGCGCGCGAGGCGCCGCGCGATCTCGGTCTTGCCGACGCCGGTGGGACCGATCATCAGGATGTTCTTCGGCATCGTGTCGCGCTGGAGCTCCTGGCTGAGGCGCTGGCGCCGCCAGCGGTCGCGAAGCGCGATCGCGACGGAGCGCTTCGCCTTCGTCTGCCCGACGACGTGGCGGTCGAGCTCGGCCACGATCTTCCGCGGCGAGAGGTCTCTGAGAAGGTGCGGCGTCACGGGAGGGTTTCGACGCGGATCACGTCGTTCGTGTAGATGTCGATGGACGCCGCGATCGCGAGCGACTCCTTCACGATCGCGGGCGCGTCGAGCGCCGAATGCCTGAGCAGCGCGCGCGCCGCCGCCGCCGCGTACGGACCACCGGAGCCCACCGCGATCACGCCCTCGTCCGGCGCGATGACGTCGCCGGTTCCCGAGAGGAGGAGCGAGATCTTCTCGTCGGCCACGACGAGGAGCGCCTCGAGCTGGCGCAGCGTCTTCTCGGTGCGCCAGTCCGTCGCGAGCTCCACGGCCGCGCGCTCGAGCTGGCCGTGGAACTCCTCGAGCTTCCTCTCGAATCGCGTGAAAAGCGTCACGGCGTCGGCCGTCGAGCCGGCGAAGCCCGCGAGGACCTTTCCGTCCAGGAGCCGGCGTACTTTCGAGGCGCCGCTTTTCATGACGGTCGTCCCCATCGTCACCTGGCCGTCGCCGCCCAGCGCGACGACGCCGTCTTTCCTCACGCAGAGAATCGTCGTGTGTCGAAAACGCGGTCCGCCCATGTGCCGAGTCTAGCCCGTCAGTCTTTCTCCTCGGCCTTCGGGTGGCTCTTGCGGTAGACCTCGATGAGGCGCTCGGCGTCGAGGTGCGTGTAGCGCTGCGTCGTCGAGAGCGAGGCGTGCCCGAGGAGCTCCTGAATGGACCTCAGGTCCGCGCCGGCCGCGAGGAGATGCGTCGCGAACGAGTGGCGGAGCGCGTGCGGCGAGGCGTGGCGGGGCACAGCGGCCGCCGCGAGGGCCCGGTCGAGGATGCGACGCACGCTGCGGTCCGTCAGGCGGCCGGCGCGCGCGTTCAGGAACACGATCTCGGCGTCCCGCGGAGCGGGAGCGAACGCCGCTCTTTCCTTCAGCCAGGCGCGGACCGCCGCTGCGGCGGGGTGGCCGAACGGCACGACGCGCTCCTTGCGTCCCTTTCCCACGGTGCGCACCTGCCGGGCGGAGAGATCGATGTCGTCGAGGCGCAGCCCCACGAGCTCGGAGACGCGGAGGCCCGTCGCGTACAGGAGCTCGAGGAGCGCGCGGTCGCGCGTTCCGAGCGGCCCCTCGCGCCCCTTTGCCTCGACGACCGCCCCGGCTTCGGCGACGGACAGCGTCCGGGGAAGCGTCTTCTCGCGCCGGGGCGTCCCGACCGACTTCGCCGGGCTCGACGCCATCCGGCCCTCGCGCTTGAGGAACGCGAAGAACGTGCGGAGCGCCGAGAGGTGCCGTCCGATCGACGTCTTCGAGATCCCCTCGGCGCGCAGGTGGGCGAGATACGACCGTACGGCGAGCGAATCGACGTCCTCGGCCCTGAGCGAGGCCGCCGGCCGGTTCCAGAAGACCGCGGAAAGAAACGCCGAAAAGCGCTCGAGGTCCGCGCCGTACGCGGCGCGGGTGTGGGGCGAGACGCGGCGCTCGTCTCTCAGGTGGCGGTCGAACGCCGCGATCTCCGCGGAGAAGGGAACGCTCTCTACGATGGCTTCTTCGCGAGGCTCCGGACCTCGGCCGCGAGGGCCTTGATCTCGGCCTCGGTCAGCTTCTTGCCGAACGCGGGCATCTCGTCGTGCCCCTTCGTAATCGAGCGCACGATCCGCGCGTCGTCGATCGTGTCCTGCCATTTCGCGTTCGTCAGGTCCCGGGCTTTCTTCTTGCGGCCTTCCTCGGTCTGGCCCTTGCCGTTGTCTCCGTGGCAGACGGCGCAATGCGTCTGGAAGTTCTCGGAGCGGGCGCTTTCGGCGCGAATCGGCGAAGCGGCACCCGCGAGAAGCAGGGCGCCCGCCGGGAGGACGAAGAGATTTTTCTTCAAACGAATCTCCTTCCCTTAAAAACGCAATTCTAGAGGCCGGACGTTTCCCTAGGGTGTGAGGGCAGGCACGGGGAGCGCCTCTTCTCGCCAGCGGGCGACCGCGGCGAGGGCCCGCCGGCCGATCTCCTCCCGGCGCTTCGCCCGGTTCCTCGTCGCCGGGGCGTTCGGATCCTCCTCGCTTTCGATGAGGCCGAACGTGACGTTCATGGGGGTGTAGGCCTGCTGGCGCGGGGCGGAGACGTGCTTCGCGAGCGAGCCGAGCGCGGTCGAGAAAGGCAGCGCCCGGATCTCGCGGCCTTCGAGGACCTGCGCGAGCGTCGCGCCGACCATGAGGCCCGTGGCGGCCGATTCGAGATAGCCCTCGACGCCCGTGAGCTGGCCCGCGAAGAAGACGCGCGGGTCCTTCTTCCAGCGGAACAGCGCGTCGAGGTGCGCCGGCCCGTTGAGGTACGTATTGCGGTGGAGCATTCCGAAGCGCACGAACTCGGCCCTCTCGAGCCCGGGCAGCATCCGGAGGATGCGCTTCTGCTCGCCCACGCGGAGCTTCGTCTGGAAGCCCACGAGGTTGAAGTGCTCCCGCGCGAGGTCGTCCTGGCGGAGCTGCACGGCCGCGTATGGCTCACAGCCCGTGCGGGGATCCCTCAGGCCGAACGGCTTCATCGGTCCGTGCCTCAGCGTCTCGATTCCACGCTCGGCCATGGCCTCGATCGGAAGGCACCCTTCGAAGTAGACCGCCTCCTCGAAGTCGTGGAAAGGAATCTTCTCGCCCTTGAGAAGCTCGGTCACGAAGGCCTCGTACTCGGGCTTCGAAAGCGGGACGTTCAGGTAGTCGTCGCCCCCGCCCTTGCCCCAGCGCGAGAGCGCGTAGAGCTTCGAAAGGTCGAGCGAGGCTCGCTCCACGATGGGCGCCATCGCGTCGTAGAAGTAGAGGTACCGGTCTCCGAGCGCCAGGAGCAGCGACTTCTCGAGAGCCGGCGACGTGAGCGGGCCCGTCGCGACGACCACGTAGTTTTCGCCCGCGTCGGGGAGCGACTCGGCCTCCGCGCGCACGAGCTCGAGGAGCGATTCCCTCTCGAGGCGTCGCGTCACCGCCTCGGCGAAGACAGCGCGGTCCACGGCGAGCGCGTCGCCCGCAGGCACCGCCGCCTTCCGCGCTTCCTCGAGGATCAGCGAGCCGATCGACTCCATCTCGCGCTTCAGGAGCCCGACCGCGTTCGCAGGGTTGTCCGACCGAAAGGAATTCGAGCAGACCATCTCGGCGAGCCGGTCCGTCGCGTGCGCGTGGGTGGTCCTCACCGGCCGCATTTCGACGAGGCGCACCGGGTGGCCGCGGCGGAGGAGCTGGTGCGCGCACTCCACGCCCGCGAACCCGCCGCCGATCACCGTGACGCGGGGAGCATCCGCCATCCCGGGGATTCTACGGGCCGTAGACTCTCGTCATGACCTTCGAAGGCCGGCTCTACGACCGCGGCTACTTCGAGGGGCTGCACAAGAGCCACTGGTTCACGAACCCGAAGCGCAAGTACGAGGAGCGAAACCGCGACACGCTGCGCGTCGTCGAGCCTGCGCCCTCGGACCGGGTTCTCGAACTCGGCTCGGCGCGCGGCGACGTCTCGTTCCTCCTCGCCGCGCACGCGAAGGATGTCGTGGGGGTCGATGCTTCAGACGACGCGCTCCAGCTCGCCGAAGCCGGACGCGCGAGGCGCGGGATTTCGAACGTACGCTTCGTGAAGTCGGACGTGGCGGACCTGTCGGTCTTCTCGGACGCGTCGTTCGATGCGGTCGCCGCCATCGACCTCGTCGAGCACATCGACGACCGGACGCTCGCGGCGATGCTCGGGGAATGCCGGCGCGTCCTCGTTCCGGGCGGCCGCCTCGGGCTCTACACGCCCGACCGCGCGCACTACGTCGAGCGCCTGAAGGCCCACGGCGTTCTCCTCAGGCAGTTCCCGCAGCACATCGCGGTCCGAAGAGCCGAGGCGTACCGCCGCTTTCTCTCCGGCGCGGGGCTTCGCGTCGAGCTCGATGCGTACTCCGTCTCGCCTTTTCCCGGGGTGAGATGGATCGAGGCCGCGCTCGCGCCCCTTCCGCTCGTCGGACCGACGTTCCGGTACAGGATTCTCCTGGGGGCCGTGAAGCCGTGACGGACGCGCCGGGAGAATTCGCCCCGAACGCGGAGGTTTACGGGCCCGGCTACTACGAGAGGATGTACCGGCGGCACTGGTTCCTCAGGAACCGGCGCAAGTACGAAGAGCGGGACGCGGCTCTCCTCCGGATCGTGCGGCCGTCTCCGACGATGCGCGTTCTCGAGGTCGGCTCGGCCCGCGGCGACACGACGTTCTTCTTCGCGCCGCGCGTCGCGAAGGTCGTCGGCATCGACGCCGCGGCGGTCGCCGTCGCGTCGGCTCGCGCACGCCTCGCTGATCTCGCGCTGCCGAACGTCCGGTTCGAGGAGGCGGACGCACGCGACCTGTCCGGGGTTTCGGGCGGGCCCTTCGACGTCGTCCTTCTCGCGGACTTCGTCGAGCACGTCCTCGACGACGTGCTCATTCCGTGCCTCTCGAGCGCACGCAGGATTCTCCGCCCCGGCGGCGCTCTCGCGATCTACACGCCGAACGCGGCGCACTGGGCCGAGCGGCTCAAGGCGGCCGTGCCCTTTCTCCAGCAGGAGGACCACATCGCGGTCCGTCGGGCGGAGCGCGTCGTCCTTCTCGTCGAGGCCGCGGGGTTCCGCGTCGAGGACCTCTTCTTCTCCGCGAGCCCGTATCCCTTTCTCGGCGCCCTCGACCGCGCCTTGCCGATGGTCGGCCTCTGCCGTTTCCGGACGTGCCTCCGGGCGGTAACGTCGCCGGCATGAAGGTCCGTTTCGTCACCTGCGACGTCTTCACCGACCGGCCTTTCACCGGCAACCAACTCCTCGTCGTCCCGGACGCGCGCGAACTGACGTCGGCGCAGATGCAGGCGATCGCCCGCGAGATCAACTACTCGGAGTCCACGTTCGTCCTGCCGCCGAAGAATCCCGCGCACGCGTACCTCCAACGCACTTTCGTGCCGGTTAAGGAGATCCCTTACGCCGGCCACCCCACGGTCGGAACCGCCGTCGTGATGGCGGCTCTCGGAAAGGTCGCCGCCGGCGCGCCGGACGGCGCCCATCCCGTCACGATCGAGGTCGGCTTCGGCCCGCTCCCCCTCGAGCTCCTCAAGAAGGACGGTCGCGTCTCCCGCGTCAGAATGCAGCAGGGAAAGCCGGAGTGGAGGGCACCCGTCGCGGGCGACGACGTGAAGGGGCAGATCGCGGCGGCCCTCGGCGTGCCGTTCGACGCGCTGCACCCTTCGCTCCCGCCGCAGGCCGTCGGGACCGGGAACACGTTTCTCATGGTCCCGCTCGCGTCCGTCGGGGCCGTGTCCTCGGCCCTCGCCGACACGCGGATGCTCAACCACGTCGAACGAGAGCTCTCGGTCCTCGGCCTCTTCTTCTTTGCGTTCGACGAGACCACCGGAAAGACTCGCATCCGGGCACGCATGTTCGCGCCGGGCGCGGGCGTGCCGGAGGACCCGGCGACGGGCTCGGCCGCCGGGCCGGTCGCCGTCTACCTCGCGCTGCACGGCGCGGTACCGGGTGGGGTCGCGGACGGGCGCGGCCGCTTCACGATCGACCAGGGGATCGAGATGGGCCGGCCGTCGGAGCTCGACGCCACGGTCCTCCTCGAGGGCGGCCTACCGTCGGGCGTCCGCGTCGAAGGAAGCGCCGTCCTCGTGATGCGGGGCGAGCTCGACGTCTAGGCGATTTCGGGTTCGATCGATCCCATCCGCCCCGTTTCGAAGTCCTCGAACGCTTCGGCGAGCTCGGCCTTCGTGTTCATGACGAACGGGCCGTAGCGGGCGACGGGCTCGTTCAGCGGCTGCCCGCCGATGAGAAGGACGTCGAGACGCGAGACGGCTTCGATCGCAACGTCGCCGGCGCCCTTCCCGAAGATCACGCAGTCGCCCTCGGCGCCGCCCGTCGCGTTTCTCCCGAACCGGCCCTCGCCCGACAGGACGTATGCGAACACGTTGAAGCTTTCCGGTACGGGCTGTGTCACGCGGCCGCCCGGCTCGACCGTGAAGTGCAGGTACAGGATCGGCGTCCGCGTTTCGATGACGGCCTTCTGCCCGAGCGATTCCCCCGCGATCACCTTCACGCTCACCGTCTTGTCCGCGCTCCTCGCCTCGGGGATGCGCGCGGCGGGGATCTCCTGGTAACGCGGGCGCGTGCGCTTGTCCTTCTTCGGGAGGTTCACCCAGAGCTGGAGACCGTGCATGAGGCCGCCCGTCTTCTGAAACTGGGGGTCCGGCAGCTCGGAGTGGACGACGCCGTCGCCGGCGGTCATCCACTGGACGTCGCCCGCTCGTCAGCGCTCCGGAATGGCCGCGCGAGTCGCGGTGGCGCATCGCGCCCGCCAGGAGGTACGTCACGGTCTCGAAGCCCCGGTGCGGGTGATCCGGCGCGCCGACGGCTTTTCCCGGCGCGTAGTTCGTCGGGCCCATCTCGTCGAGGAGGAGGAAGGGGTCGATCGCGTCGAGCGCCGGAGTCGGGAACGGGCGGCGCACCTGGAATCCTCCGCCCTCGAGCGTGACCACGCCGGGGACGACGCGGGAAACGGGCCTTGGCTCGGGCATGCGCGGCCGAACGCGCCGGCCTGCCGGGAAATTCCCCGCGGGCGTCAGCCCTTCTTCGCGCGGGCGGGCTTCGCTCGCGCGGCCTTCGGGCCCTTCGCGGACGGTGAGGCGGGTCCGCTCGTGGCGGAGGCGGACTCCGCGATCTGGGGACGCGGCGCGCGCTTCCTCGCGCCTTTCGCGGGAGCCGGCGCCCGCGCCTCGGCGATCGCCGCCTCGAGAGCTCCTTCGGGGATGCGCGTCGCCGGCTGGTAGAGGTCGAGGTCGGCAGCCGGAACGTCGAGGCCGCACCCCTCCGTCTCGCAGACGTAGAAGGGGCCTGCCTTGCGGTCGCGCACGAGGAGGTACGGCGCCTTGCAGTTCGGGCAGGTCTTCGGCACCGGGCGCGCCCGGAAGTTCCGGTCGCATGAAGGGTAGTTCGAGCAGCCGTAAAAGGGACCGAAGCGTCCGCGGCGGACGAGGATGTCGCCCGCCTTGCACTTCGGGCACTTGACGCCCGTGAGCGTCACGGGCTTCGGCGGTTTGAAGCGGCACGCGGGGTAGTTGGAGCACGAGATGTAGTCGCCGAAGCGGCCGTGGCGCGTCACGAGGGCGTGGCCGCAGCTCGGGCAGTTCTCGCCGGTCGGGACGTCGGGTTTCGCTTCGGCCTTCCCCCCCGCGACTTTCACGGGCACGGTGTTGCGGCAGACGGGATAGGCCGTGCAGCCGAGGAACGCCGACCCGTTCCTCCCGGTGCGGACCTTCATCGGGCTGCCGCATTCCTCGCAGGTCTGACCCTCGAGGTCGGAAGCGTCGATCGGGTCCTCCTCGACCTCGGGGATGTCCTGCGTGAAGTCGCATTCGGGATACCCGCTGCACGCGATGAAGAGGCCCGCCTTTCCCATTCGCAGCTTCAGGGGATGACCGCTCTTCGGACACGCGTCGCCGGGGTCGTTCGTGAGGCGGAAGTCGATGAAGCGCTTCCTCACCTCCGCCAGTAAGAGTCCCGCCTTGAGCGAGACCATCTTCTTCTTGGCCTTGTCGCGATCCCTGACGAACTTGCCGTCGAACTCCGCGAGCGCCTTTCGCCAGTCCAGCTTCCCCTCCTCGACCTCGTCCAGCTCCTCTTCCATCTTCGCGGTGTACTCCGTCTGGAAGAAGTCGTCGAAGCCCTCGCGCATGAGGTCGACGACGACACGCCCGAGAGGCGTCGGCGTGAAGCGCCGGTCCTTCTTCCTCACGTACTCACGGTCCTCGATCTTGCGCATGATCTCGGCGTACGTGGAGGGGCGACCGATGCCGTTCTCCTCGAGGAACTTCACGAGCGACGCTTCGTTGAAGCGCGGCGGCGGCTGCGTCTCGTGCCCCTCGGAGGCGACCGCGACGAGAGTCAGTGGGTCGCCTTCGGCGAGGGCGGGGAGGCGCACCTTGTCGTCCTCGTCTCCCGCCTCGCCGTTCGTTTCCGGCTTTTCCCTCTCCTCCGCGTCCGGCTCGGCCTCCCTTTCGTAGACGCGCAGCCAGCCTGGATCCTTGAGCACCGTGCCGGAGGCGCGAAGTCCCGCTGTCTCGCCGCCCTGGACGGCCTCGATCTCGACCGACGTCACTTCCGAGACGGATGGGACCATCTGGGATGCGACGAAGCGGTTCCAGATCAGCCGGTAGAGCTTCAGCTCGTCGCCTGCCAGATACCGCGCGATCGCCTCGGGCGGAAAGTCCAGCGACGTCGGGCGGATCGCCTCGTGCGCGTCCTGGACGTCCTTCTTCTGGCGGAAGCGCCGCGCTTCCTCGGGGAGAGCGGCTGCGCCGTACGTCCTTGAGATGAACGCGCGGACGGCGACGAGCGCCTCTTCGGCCGTGCGCGTCGAGTCCGTGCGCATGTACGTGATGAGGCCGACCGTCCCGCTCTCGCCGATCGTCCTGCCCTCGTAGAGCCGCTGAGCGATCTGCATCGTCCGCCGCACGCTGAAGCCCATGCGCGCGGCGCCTTGCTGGAGTTTGGACGTCGTGAAGGGCGGCGGAGAGCTCCCTTTGCGCTCCTTCGCTTCGACTTTCACGACCGTGAGAGCCGCGCTTTCCACGTGCGCCCGGGCGGCTTCCGCCTGCTCGAGCGTCGCGAGGCGCGGGTCCGTCCCGTCGAACTTCAGCTTTTCGCCCTTCCAAACGGCGAGGCGCGCCGGGAACGCCGCCTCGCCTTTCTTCAGCGTGACGGGAACCGAGAAATACGGGACGGGTGCGAAGCGCTCTCGCTCGCTCTCGCGCTCCACGATAATCCGGAGCGTGACGGTCTGGACGCGCCCTGCCGAGAGCCCGCGCCAGACCTTGGACCAGAGGAGGTCCGACACCTCGTAGCCGACGAGGCGATCGATGATCCGGCGGGCCTGCTGCGCGTTGACGCGGTTCTGGTCGATCGCGCCGGGCTGCGAAACGGCGCGCGTGACGGCCGCCTTCGTGATCTCGTGGAACTCGGCCCGGTAGAACTTCGTCTTGGGGAGGCCCGGCTTCAGGATCTCCTGGAGATGCCAGCAGATCGCCTCCCCCTCGCGGTCCGGGTCCGCGGCGAGATAGATCGCGTCGGCCCCCTTCGCGGCTTTTCGGAGATCTTGGACCGTGCGCTCCTTGCCCGGCAGGATCTCGTACGACGGGTCGTAGCCGTGCGCGCGGTCCACCGCGATGCCTTTCTTCTGGAGGTCGCGGACGTGGCCGTAGCACGCCATCACGGAGAAGTCCTTGCCGAGGAACTTTCCGAGCGTTGCGGCTTTCGCGGGGGACTCGACGATGACGAGAGATTTCGCCATGAACCGCCGTCACGATGCCATGTCTGTCAACTCCGCGCCCGCGGCCGGACGAACAGGGCCCCCGGAAGGACCGTCACGAGACCCTCCAGCTCGAGGTGGACGAGGGCTGCCGAAAAGCGCGCCGCGTCCAGCCCCGTTGCGGAAAGGAGCGTGTCCGCATCCTTCGGTTCGTCGGCATCGAGCGCCGCGTGGAGCGCGGCGGCATCCGGGGAGAGGTGCGCCGGCGCCGGAGCTTCCGCGCGCGAGGCGACGTGCCGCCTGAGGAGACCTCTCTCGGCCTCGGGCAGCTCCGCGAGGAGGTCGTCCGCGTTTCTCACGAGGATCGCGCCGTCCTTGAGGAGCGCATTCGACCCGGCCGCGCCGGGCGAGAGGATCGAGCCGGGAACGGCCGCCACGTCGCGACCGTAACCCGTCGCGCAGCGGGCCGTGATCAAGGAGCCGCTCTTCTCCGCCGCCTCGACGACGCACACGATGCGCGCGAGCCCCGCGAGGATGCGGTTCCTCACCGGGAAGTTCCAGGGCTCGGGGGCCGTCCCCATCGGAAACTCCGAGAGAGCCGTGCCGGACGAGAGAAGCGCCTCGAGGAGATCCTTCTGTTCGGGCGGATAGCAGACGTCCACGCCGCACCCGAAGACGGCGACCGTCTTTCCGCCCGCCCCGAGCGCCGCGCGATGGGCGGCGGCGTCCACGCCCCGGGCGAAGCCGGAGACGACCGTGACGCCGGCCTCCGCGAGTTGCGCCCCGAGGGTCCGCGCCGCGTCGAGCCCCGCGCGCGAGGCGCGGCGCGCCCCGACGACGGCGATGGCCGGCGCGTCGGGATACGGTGCGCCGCGCGCAAAGAGAACGGCGGGCGGGTCGTGGATCTCGCGGAGGAGGGCGGGGTAGCCCGGATCCGTCAGAAAAAGGACGCGCGCCCCGGATTCCGTGAGCCGCCGCGCGTCTTCCTGGATCTCTCTTCCCTCGACGACCTCGAGAAGCGGCGCGATTGCCGAGACCTCCTCCCCCGCGATCCGGGCGGCCTCTTCCGGGGACAGCGCGCGCACCGCCGCGGGAGATCCGGCCGAAAGAAGAAGCGTCCTGAGCGCGCGGGCCGCCCTTCCGCGCCCCTTCCGGGCCCAGATGAGTCCTGTCCGGGCATCGCCCGACGCGCCGTCCATCCGGCACCTCTCTTGCTCTGAGAAGTGGTCTCGACGATGTCTATAATGCCCGACCTCGCCGTGACGCGCCGCCTTCGACCCACTGCAGCGCTTCTCGTGGCCGTCGCCGCCGCCGGGGCGTCCGCGTGTTCGTCCTCCAGGGGAAGCTCCTTTTGGAAGGAGCAGAACGCGTACGGAAGCCAGATGGCCCGCAAGGGCTTCTGGCGGGAAGCCCTGTTTCGCTACGAGAAGGCGGCTTCCCTCCACCCCGGCAGCGCCGAGATCCAGAACAACCTCGGCGTCGCGTACGAAAGCGTCGGCGAGACCTCGCGCGCCCTGGCCGCATACAAGAAGGCCCTCGAGCTCGCGCCTCAGGACCAGAAGATCAAGCGCAACTACGCGCGCTTCGCCGAGTACTACACCTCCGTGCAGCGCGCCTCGTCGCTGCCCGCGCCGTCCAGCTCCAGCCCGGCCGTCCGCCCTTCCCCTTCGCCCGTTCCGGAAAAGCCCGCCTCGGCCGAGCCTCCGGTCGTGCCGCCGTCTGTCGGCACCGTGCCGTCCGGCGACTCGCCAGGCGCTCCGGTGCCGCCGCCCGCGAAGAATCCGCCGGCCCCGCCTCCGGCGCCGACACCAGGCCCGCCCGGACCGCCTTCGGGGCCGCAATGAGGCGCGCCGTGGCGGGCCCAAGGGTCGCCGTTCTCGTCGCCGCCGCCGGGCTCGTCTCAGCTTGCTCGAGCGGGGCGAAAGAGGTGAAGCTCCACCTTCCTCTCCGCCCGAAGCTCGCCGTGACGGGGCGCGAGCGGATCTCGCTGGCGCCCTTTCTCGTCGCCTCGAAGCTCTCCGACAAGAAGGACGCGCCGCGCTACAAGGACCTCGACCTCGACGCCGAGTTCCGGCGCTACCTCGGCAAGCAGCTCGGCAAACGCACGAAGATGACGATCGTGACGATGCCTCAGGACGTGCGGCTTCCGACGCAGAACCTCCGGGAACTCGGCGAGGCCGGAGACTTCTGGCGGGGCGTGGGCGGTCGCACGGGGGCCGACATCCTCCTGACGGGAGTCGTGGACTTCCGCGTCGAGAACAAGTCGGGCTACCGGAGCGAGGAGTACCGGAGCGCCATCGACGGACGGACGTACTACCGCCAGGTCCTCGTCGAGTCCACGGGCTTCACCTTCGACGTGACGGTCGTCGCGATCGACGGGCACACGGGCTCGAAGCTCTTCCAGGAAAACTTCCGGGACACGAAGGAGAAGAGCAAGGCGCGCGTGGACGAGCTCGTGGGCCTTTTCGAGAATCTCTTCTCCCTCGAGAACCAGCTCCTCGGGCTCTTCGTCGTTCGTGAGCGGGAGGCGAACCGTTATGTCTTCGACTAGGCAGCGCGCCCGCTCTTTTCTGGCCCTTCAGGTGGGCCTGCTTCTCGCCGGGGCCCTGTTCCTCGCGCGCGGCGCCCAATCGGCCGGGCAGAACAAGATCGTCTACGACCAGTTCGACTGGTCGATCTACCAGTCCACGCACTTCGACGTCTTCCACTACTCGCGCGAGCGCCAGACGCTCCAGAAGATCGTCTCGATGGCGGAATCCGCGTACGACGAGCTGTCCCGCCGGTTGAACTACCAGATTCCGAAGCGAATCCCGATCATCTACTACGCGACTCACGCCGAGTTCGAGCAGAACAACATCGAGCTCAACTTCATCCCGGAAGGCGTCGGCGCTTTCGCCGAGCCGGCTCGCAACCGCATGGTGCTTCCCATCGACGTGCCCGACGAGAAGCTCCAGGCGCTCATCCAGCACGAGCTGACGCACATCTTCCAGTACGAGATCCTATTCGGCGGGCGGCTCAGCCGGGCGCTCACGTCGAACGTCCCGACCTGGGTCGTGGAAGGCATGGCCTCGTACTACGGCAACGACGAGGACGACAAGGACCGGATGTTCCTGAGGGACGCGGTCAACCAGGACCTCATCCCGCCGATCACGAAGGTCTCGATCGAAGGCTACGCGGCCTACCGGTACGGGCACGCGGTCTACGACTTCATGGAAGCCGAGTGGGGAAAGGACGCGGTCCGCGACTTCGTTTTCGAGTACCGGTCGTTCCTCGGCCGCGACGTCTCCGTCGCCCTCCGGCGCGCCTTCGAGATCCAGCCCGACGACTTCGACCTGAAATTCCGCCGGTACCTCCGGCGGAAGTACCTCCCGCTCCTCGCCACCAAGGGTGAGGCCTCGGAGTACGGCGAGCGCTTCCGCGTCGGCGGCCCCTCCGGGCGCGAGTCCTTCGAGATCGGTGCGGCGCCGTCCCCGTCGGGAGATTTCGTCGCGACGCTCACGACGTACAAGGACGATGTGGACATCGCGCTTCTGTCCGTCCGCGACCGCAAGCTCTACAAGAACCTCTCGGCCGGCCGCACGACGAAGTACGAATACATCGTCGGCCAGTACCTCACGGCGGGCCCCGAGAGCGGGCGGGACCTCTCCTTCGCGCCGGACGGCGACCGCATCGCCGTCTTCGGCAGGCAGGAGCGCGGCCGCAAGCTCCTGATCTTCTCGGCGCGCGGCGGCGGCCTGCTCGAGCGCATTTCCGTGGCGCCCGACGTTCCGCTCGCGCCGTCGTGGGCGCCGGACGGGAACTCCATTGTGTTCTCGGGTATCGAGGGCAACAGCCGCGACATCTTTCTCCTCGACTTGAAATCGAAGGCGGTGAGAAACCTCACGAACGATCCCGAGTACGACGAGGCGCCCGTCTTCTCGCCCGACGGCAAGTTCATCTATCACAGCAAGATCGTCGCCGGGTTTTCGAAGATCGTCCGTTTCCCGCTCGACGACCCCTCGAAGGCCGAGCAGGTGACGTGGGGGGACAGCAACGACGAGGACCCCTCGTTTTCGCCCGACGGCAAGCGGATCTACTACACGTCCTCGCGCGGAGGCATTTACAACATCTACGGGCAGGATCTGGCGTCCGGCGAGATTTTCCAGTACACGGACGTGATCGGCGCGGCTCTCGGGCCCGCGGCCTTCCTCGGCCCGGACGGCCAGGAGAAGATCGTCTTCTCGGGTTTCCAGGGCCTGCGCTTTCAGCTCTATGCCGCCGACGCAAAGAAGCCGTTCCGGAAGCTCGACGAGCGCGCGCTGCCGCCCGGCCCGTTCAAGACCGGTGGGACCGCCAGCTTCGTGCCGGCCGTAGAGGTCGCGGTCGACCCCGAGAAGCTCTCCCGCCCGAAGTTCAAGTTGTTCCTCGACAACGCGCAGGTTCTCGCGGGAGTCAACTCCGACCAGACCTTCCTGTCCCAGGTCCTCCTGTCGTTCTCGGACTACCTCGGCGACCGGCGCGCGTTCTTCCAGTTCGACTCGGTCTCCACGTTCTCGAATTTCCGCGTCGGCTACTTCAACATCGCCAAGCGCTTCCAGTGGGGACTCCAGCTCTACGACGACCGCGAATACTTCTACGGGTACAACTACCAGACGGGCGATTTCACGCGCGACCAGCGCATCGCGCGTAACACCGGCATCTCGGTGAACGGCTATTACCCGATCTCTCGTTACACGCGCCTGGAGGGAAACGTCGGCTTCGTCAGTCGCGCTCTCGACGTTCCGCTCCTCGCCACGAACCTCGACGGGACGCAGCAACTGCAGTTCGACCCGCGCTCAGACAATGTCCCGACCGCCGGCGTCGGTTTTTCGTACGACACGACGCGTTACGCCAGCTTCGGGCCGCAGGGGGGCAAGAGGCTCGACGTCAACGTGCAGTACACGCCGTCGTTCAAGACGGGCGAGACGAGCCTCTCGACCGACGTCTTCCTCGAGGGCCGGATCTATCTGCCGCTGTCGCGGCGCGTGCTCTTCGCGGTCCGCGGCTTCGGCGGCTATTCGCGGGGCGCGGCGCCCACGGTGTTCTATTTCGGCGGCCTCGACACGCTGCGCGGCTACGACTTCCGGAGCATCATCGGGAACAAAACGTTCTACGTGAACACGGAGTTCCGCTTCCCGCTCGTGGACGTTCTCGCGACGCCGATCCTGCAATTCGGCGGCATCCGCGGGCGCATTTTCGTGGACGTCGGCGGCGCGTGGCTCAACGACCAGTCTTTCCAGTTCTGGCAGGACGGGCGGCTCAAGGACGGGCACGCGTCCTACGGCGCCGGCTTCAGCGTGTATTTCCTCGGCCTCCCGTGGAACGTGGATTTCTCCAAGCAGTGGGACTTCCGCTCGGCCCTGTCGGGGACGCAGGCCACGTTCTACGTCGGGACGACGTTCTGACCGCCGGGACCTCCGTCCGCCACCGAAGCGTGAGAAGGCTCACGCCAATGCTCGTGCGGGCCGAAATCGGCTGCGACCGGCCGCATAATCCGCGGCCGTGCGCGTTCGCGTCCTTGGAGCCCACGGTGGCTCTTCGCCTTTCCACCGCCAGACGTCGTTCCTCGTCGACGATACCGTGTGTGTGGATGCGGGCTCTCTCGCCGACGCGCTCACGCTCGAGGAGCAGGGGCGCATCCGGGCCGTCCTTCTCACCCACGCGCACATGGACCACGTCGCGTCCCTTCCCTTCCTCGTCGAGAACGTCTTCGGGCGGAACGGGTCGCCCCTCGAGATCGTCGCTCCAGAGGAGGTCCTCGCCGCCCTGAGGACGCATCTCTTCAACGACGCCCTCTGGCCGGACTTCTCGCGATTGCCGAACGACGTCGTTCCCTCCGTGGTGTTTCGCGCGATCCCGACCGGAACCCCCTGCCGGGTCGCCGGCCTCGTGGTGACGGCCGTTCCCGTGTCCCACGTCGTGCCGACCTGCGGCTACATTCTCGAAGACGCCGGCGCCACCATCGTTTTCTCGGGCGACACCGGCCCCACCGAAGCGCTGTGGCTGGCGGCGCGGGCGCACCCTTCCGTGAAGGGATTCTTCGTGGAGTGCTCGTTTCCGAACGCCCTGCAGCACCTGGCAGACGTGTCGATGCACCTCACGCCCGCAACGCTGCGGGGGGAGATGGAGAAGCTCCCGTCCGGCGCGCCCATCTACCTCTACCACATGAAGCCGCCGACGCTCGAGCGCCTGCGGGCCGAGGTCGCGGCGCTCGGCAACGGGCGCGTCTCCCTTCTCGCCGACGGAGACGAGCTGACTTTTTAGCCGCGCGAGAGCTCGAAGAACGTCACGCGGATCTCGTCGCGGCCGTCCGGCCGCGCGACCGAGAGTTGAAGCGACGACCGCGCGGTGCGCCCCGGCCCTCTTCCGGGGTCAGGAGCGGCGGTTGAGAACGGAGGCGAGGCCGCGCTGGCCGGTCTCGGAAAACCAGGAGTCCACGAAGGCTCTTCGCCCCTCGGGGAGGACGTTCTGCGCCCTCTCGTACGCCGCGCCTCTGAGGTCGCGCTTGATCGCCCGGTAGACCTCGCTCGAGGCGCCGCCGAGCTGCTCCGCGAAGTTCACCGCCTCCTCGAGAAGACGGTCTTGGGGAACGATCCTGTCGATCGCGCCGAGCTCGTGAGCCTCGGAAAACGGCATCGTCTCGCCGAGAAGCGCCCAGCGGGTGAGCGTCTGCTCGCCCACCGTACTGCGAATCGCTTCCATGCAATGGCGCGGCAAGTGGATCCCGAGCCGCACGCCGGGCAGGCCGATCGTGCCGGGGCCTTCGGCCGCGAAACGGAAGTCCGCCGTGGCCGCGAGAAGGGCGCCCCCGGCCACGGCGTGCCCGGTCAGCGCCGCGACGAGCGGCTTGCCGAGCAGGAACAGGTCGAAGAAAAGCGCGTCGAACACGCGGGCGAATCGGGCGAAATCCTCCGCGCTGGCCCGCGACAGCCTCAGGTCGAACCCGCCGCAGAAGATCTTCGGCGAGCGGGACGTCAGGACGACGCCGCGAACGGCCGGGTCTTCCTGCGCCTTCAGCGCGGCTTCCTGCAGAGCGGCGGCGAAGTCCGTCGAAATGGCGTTCGCTTTGCCCCGGCCCATCGCGAGGATCCTGACGCCGCCCCGGTCCTCCACGAGGAGGTCGGTGGGGGAGTCGATCGTCAAGGCGTGCGCGCTCAAGGAGTCCATGTTCTCACGCGCAACGCCGCCCGGAGAGGAAGAGGTCGAGGACCCGGCGGTCGTCCGTCAGCTCCGGATGGAACGTGGCGGCCGTGACGTTGCCCTTGCGCACGAGCACCGGATCTCCGTCGCGCCTGGCGAGGACCTCGACGGATGGGTCGACCTCGGAGATTCTCGGGGCGCGGATGAAAACCGCCTCGAGAGGCTCCTCGCCGAGGGCTCCCGGCGCGACGTCCGTGAGTCGCACGATGGAGGAGTCGAGCTGACGACCGTAAGCGTTTCGCACGACCGTCATCGGAAGGAGGCCGAGCCCTTGCCCACGCGGGGCCTGCACGTCGCGCGCGAGGAGGATGGCTCCCGCACAGGTGCCGAGGATGGGATCGCCGCGACGCGCGACGGTGAGGATCGCGTCCTCGATTCCCGTCCCGTCCATCAGCTTCCGAAACGTCGTCGACTCGCCGCCGGGGAGGACGAGGCCCGTGGATTCCAGGATCTCGTCCGCCGAGCGGACCTCCCGCGCCGCGACACCCGCGCGCCTGAGCGCGTCGACGTGCGCTTCGAAATCGCCCTGAAGCGCGAGGACCCCGATCACCGCCTACCAGCCGCGGGTCTGGAGCTGCTCGGCCTCGGTGAGCTTCGCCGCCTCGATGCCCTTCATCCCCTCGCCGAGGTCCTCGGACGCCTTCGCGATCCGAGCGGGATCCTGGAAATGCGTCGTGGCCTCGACGATGGCGCGCGCGCGCTTCTCCGGATCGGACGACTTGAAGATGCCCGAGCCGACGAACACCGCTTCGGCGCCCAGCATGCGGCAGAGCGCCGCGTCCGCGGGCGTAGCGATGCCGCCGGCCGCGAAGTTCGGGACGGGGAGCCGCCCGAAGGTGGCGACCCACGCGACGAGCTCGAACGGGGCGCCGAGATTCTTCGCCGCGGCCATCCACTCGTCCTTCGTGAGAAGGGTCAGCGCCTTGATCTGCCGCGTGACTTCGCGAAGGTGCTTCACCGCGTGGACGATGTCGCCGGTCCCGGCCTCGCCCTTCGTCCGGATCATCGCCGCGCCCTCGCCGATGCGCCGCAGCGCCTCGCCGAGGTTCCGGCAGCCGCAGACGAAGGGCACCTTGTAGTCGTGCTTGTAGACGTGGTTCTCTTCGTCGGCCGGCGTGAGCACCTCGGACTCGTCGATGAAATCCACCTCGAGGGACTCAAGGATCCTCGCTTCGGCAAGGTGGCCGATGCGGCATTTCGCCATCACAGGGATCGACACGGTCGCCTCGATCTCGCGGATCTTCGCGACGGGAGACATGCGCGCAACCCCGCCTTCACGCCGGATGTCGGCCGGGACGCGCTCGAGCGCCATGACCGCGGCGGCGCCCGCGTTCTCGGCGATCTTCGCCTGCTCGGCATCGACGACGTCCATGATGACGCCGCCCTTGAGCATCTCGGCAAGGCCGACCTTCACGCGGAACTCGTCTGACGAAAAGGGTGAGGGAAGCTGGAATCCGCTGATGGGTGTCATTTTGGTGTTCTCCTCAGATCTGGATGAGAGCCGCTTCGGCGGCCTGCGCCGCCTCGCGGACTTCCCGCGCGGGACTCTTTTGCCGGCGCAGGGCCTGCCGGGCGAGATCGCGCGCCTGAGCGCCCGCGATCTCGAGCGCCTTCTCGAGGTCTGAAGACGAACCTCGCGCGACGGAGATCCGGATCGCGTTGACGTCGGACTGGTCGGCCAGGAATTCCGCACCCGCCGAGAGGAGGACGCCCTTCTCGCGCGCCGCCGCGGCGAGGGCACGCCCCGACACGCCGGGCGGAAGCTCGACCCACAGCACGTAGCCTCCGGAGGGACGCTCGACGCGCGTCCCGATCGGAAACCGGTTCACGAGCGTGCGGTGCGCGAGCGCGAGACGGTGCCTCAGCCGGTTTCGCATCTTCGCGAGATGCCGGTCGTAGTCGCCCTTCACGAGAAAGAGGTTCAGGGCGGCCTGCAGGACCGGCGGGGACGTCAGCTCCCCGACCCTCTTGATTGCCGCGAGCCGATGGACGAATTCCTTCGGTCCGGAGATCCACCCGACCCTGACGCCCGGGAAGAGCGCCTTGGAGATCGTGCCGAGGTGGACCACGTGCGCGGGCGCGAGCGCCGCGAGCGGCGGTGGCAGCGCGCCCTCGACGAGAAGGTCGGCGTCGAACGCGTCCTCGACGAGGAGGACTCCCGCCGCGGCCGCGCGCTCGGCGATCTCCGAACGGCGGGCGGGAGAGAAGAGGAGACCCGTCGGATTCTGAAAATCCGGAATCGAGTAGGCGAACTTCGGTTTCTCGAGAAGCGCGCGCTCGAACGCCGCGAGCGCGGGACCGGCTCCGTCCAGCGGCACGCCCACGAGCCGGGCCCGGTGCGCCCGGAAGAGGGAAAGGGCTCCCGCGTAAGACGGCGTCTCGACGACGACCGGATCGCCTGGATCCACGAGCGCGCGCGTGATGAGGTCGAGCCCCTGCTGCGCCCCGTTCACGATGAGGAGCGCGTCAGGGTCGGCCGGGATGCCGCGCTTGGCGAGGCGCTCGGCGAGCGTCTCGCGGAGCGGGCGGTAACCGAACGGGGAGCCGTACGCGAGCAGCGAGCCGTCGCGTGCCACGTCGGCGAGAAGCGCCGCGAACGCGGCCGCCGGGAAATCCCGCTCGTCCGGGGCCAGGCGCGAAAGGTCGTACGGCACCGAGACCGGCTCCGTCGCCGGGGGCTCGGAGAGAATGCGCGTGAGCAGCGACGACGCGATGCGGTCCCACGCGGGCGCGGGGCCGAGCACCGGAGAGGCGCTGGAGCGGCGCGCGACCCGGGTTCCCCCTCCCTTGTTCGTCTCGATCCAGCCCTCGCCCTTGAGCAGCTGCAACGCCTGGTGCACGGTCGCCCTGTTCACTTCGAGCGACCGCGCGAGGTCGCGCGACGCCGGCAGGCGCTCCCCCTCGAGGTGCCGGCCGCGGCGGATGTCGCGGATGATGGCGTCCGCGATCGTGCGGTAGAGCGGCACGTGGACGGGCGCGGCGGGATCGAGCGCGTTTCTCGCCATGCCGCGCATGTTGCCCTTGGCCTAGACCAAGGTCAAACCCGGCCTGTACCTGGGCCAACCAAGTCTGAACGGATTGCGACCGCAGTCACTCGCCGCGGGAGAGGAGCGCCGCATAGGCGCGTTCCATCTCCTCGGCGAAGAGCAGATCCCACTCGCGCGAGCCCGCGACGACGCGGCGCGCTCTCGCGAGGAGCTTCTTCTCCGTCTCGCTCGAAAGGCGCTCGTTCTCCTTGTCCCACGCGAGGATCGCCTGGAGGATGTGGTTCCTCGCGTATTCGCGCTCAGCGGCGACCGTGACGCCCGGCGTCTTCGAAAGACGCTCGACCATCCTGTGCGAGAGGTCGACGGCGCGCGCTCGCGAGATCAATGGATCCGCCTCGGGCCGTCTGAGGGCGGATTCCTCAGAGACGCCACTCCGCGCGCCGTCAGCGGATGGTCGAAGAGCCGGTCGAGGACCGCGAAGGGCAGGGTCGCGACGTCGGCGCCGAGGGCGGCCGCGTCGAGGACGTGGATCGGGTTCTGGATCCCCTGCACGCAGATCTGCGTCTCGAGGCCGTAGTTGTCGAAGACGCGGACGATGGACTCGACGACGTCCATTCCGATCTGCCCGGCGTCGTCCAGCTCGCCGACGGACGGCGAGACGTACGCGCTGCCCGCCCGCGCGGCGAGAAGGGCCTGCATGGCCGTGAAGACGAGACCCACGTCCGTGGCGATCTGGTCGTCGCCGAGGAGCCGCACGACGCGGAGGCCCTCGCGCGTCATCGGCACCCTGAGGACGACGTTCTTCCCGTGCTTGTGGAGCTCGCGGGCCTCCTTGTACATCGCCTTCGGGTCGCCGGCCGCGAGGGTCGCGATCACCGGCCCGTCCCCGACCTGCGCGAGGTCGGCGAGGACGCGCCGCGTGTCGCGTCCGCTCATCTCTGCGGACTCCGGCCGGAGAAGGATCCCGTCCAGAAAGCCCCAGTCGCGCACGCGGCGGGCCTCTTCGGGATCGGCGGTGTCGAGGAAGAAACGCATGGGACCGCGGAGTGTACTCGTCCAAGGTTCGTCAGGCGGCAGGAACGGGCGGCATCGGGCCGGCCGTGCCGTTCTCGGAATCCTCGTCGCGCTCGGCCAGCTTCGCGACGGCGACGACCCGGTCCCCGTCGGCGAGGTCGATGAGCTTGACGCCCATCGCCGCGCGGCCGGTCTCCCTCACGTCGGCGACCGCGAGGCGGATGAGGATGCCCTGCTCCGTGATGACGAGGAGATGGTCCCCTTCCGTCACGGACGAGATTCCGACGACGGGGCCGTTCTTTTCCGTGACCCTCACGTTGATGACGCCCGAGCCGCCGCGTGCCTGGTGCCTGTACTCGGCGACGTCCGTCCTCTTGCCGAAGCCCTTCTCGGTGACCGCGAGAAGCGTGCCCGTCTCTTCCACGAGGTCCATCTCGACGACGACGTCGTCCCCTTTCAACTCGATCCCCTTGACGCCCGTCGTGTCGCGTCCCATGGGCCGCGCGTCGGTCTCGGAGAACTTGATTCCCATACCGAGGCGCGTCCCGAGGAAGATCTGCCTCTTCCCGTCCGTGATCTGCGCCGAGAGGAGCTCGTCGCCCTCGTCCAGCTTGATCGCGATGATGCCCTTCTCGCGCGGGTTTCCGTAGGCCGAGAGCACGGTCTTCTTGACGAGGCCGCGCTTCGTCGCGAACAGGAGGTACAGGTCGTCGGGAAATGTCCGCGTCGTCGCCATGGCGGCCACGCGTTCCCCCTCCCCGAGCGCGAGGAGGTTCACGAGCGCCTTCCCGCGCGTCGCGGGGCCGCCGGAAGGCACGTCGTAGAGCTTCACCCAGTGGACCCGCCCCTTGTTCGTGAACGCGAGGAGGTAGTCGTGCGTGGAGCCGACGAACAGGTGCTCGACGACGTCCTCTTCCTTCGTTTGCGCCCCCATCCGGCCCTTGCCGCCGCGCTTCTGCGCACGGTAGATCGAGAGCGGCGTTCTCTTCGCGTAGCCGCCCCGGCTGATCGTGAGGACGACCTCCTCCTCGGCAATGAGGTCCTCGGCGGCGAGGTCGCCCGCCTCGGCGACGATCTCGGTGCGTCGTGGGCGGCCGTACGTCTCCCGGATCCCCGACAGCTCGGCGCGGATGATCGCCGAGACGCGCTCGCTCTTGGCGAGAATGTCCTTGAGGTCGGCGATCGCCGCAAGAACCTCCCGGAACTCCGCGACGATCTTCTCGCGCTCGAGCCCCGTGAGACGCTGGAGTCGCATGTCGAGAATCGCCTGCGCTTGCGTCGCGTCGAGGCGCAACGGCCCGTCGTCGCTGCGGGTGGAGGCGGAGGCCTCGAGGATCAGGGCGCCGAGGAACTTTTCCAGCTCAGCCTTCGGGATCGAGATTTCCTGCGTGAGGCGCCTCTTGGCCTCCTCGGGATCCTTGCTCTTGCGGATGATCGCGATGACCTGGTCGAGGTTCGCGAGCGCGATCGCGAGGCCGAGGAGCAGATGAGCGCGCTCCTCGGCCTTCTTGAGGTCGTGAAGCGTGCGGCGCACGACGACCTGACGGCGGTGGTCGAGGAAGTGCCGGAGCAGGTCCTTGAGCGCCAGGACGCGCGGCTGCCCGTCCACGATTGCGAGCGCGTTGATCCCGAACGAGGACTGCAGCGGGGTTGCCGCGAGGAGCTGGTTCAGGACGACCTGTGCGATGGCGTCGCGCTTCACGTCCACGACCATCCGCATCCCGTGCCGGTCTGACTCGTCGCGGATCGCCGAGATGCCTTCGATCCTCTTGTCGTTGACGAGGCCCGCGATCTGCTCGATGAGGCGCGCCTTGTTGACCTGAAAAGGGAGCTCCGTGACGACGATCGACTCGCGGTCGCCCTTCTTCGCCTTCTCGATCTCCGCGCGCCCCCGCACCTGCAGGATTCCGCGGCCTGTTTTGTAGGCGTCCACGATGCCCTGCCGGCCGAGGATGATTCCGCCCGTGGGAAAGTCCGGGCCGGGCATCGCCTCGACGAGCCGAGCGAGCTCGGCCTTCGGGTCGTCCAAAAGGACGATCGCGGCCGCGCAGGCCTCGGCGAGGTTGTGCGGCGCGATCTTCGTCGCCATGCCCACGGCGATGCCCTCGGACCCGTTCACGAGGAGGTTCGGGAACCTCAAGGGCAGGACGGTCGGCTCCTGGAGCGAGCCGTCGTAGTTCAGACTCCAGTCGACGGTCTCCTTGTCGATGTCCTCGCCGAGCATCTCCTCGGCGAGGCGCGTCAACCGGATCTCCGTGTAGCGCATCGCCGCCGCGGAATCGCCGTCCACCGAACCGAAGTTGCCCTGTCCGTCCACGAGCGGCTCCGACATGGAGAAGTCCTGAGCCATCCTGACGATCGTGTCGTAGATCGCGGCGTCGCCGTGCGGGTGGTACTTGCCCATGATGTCGCCGACGAGCCGGGCCGACTTCTTGTACGGGCGGTTGTGGCGATTGGCCTGCTCCCACATGCCGAAGAGCACGCGGCGGTGGACGGGCTTGAGGCCGTCGCGCACGTCGGGCAGCGCGCGGCCCACGATGACGGACATCGCGTAATCGAGATAGCTCCGCCGGATCTCCTCCTCGATGGAGACGGGAATCTTCTCGCCCCCCGCCCCGCCCCCCCCACCCACCACCCCGGGCGAGGCGGGGGGCGCCGGCGGCTTCACGGCATCGTCACTCACGCGGGAACCTCGGGTGTGTCATCGGCAAACGATTCAAATGTCCAGGTTCGCAACGTTCAATGCGTTCGTCTCGATGAACTCCCGCCGCGGCTCGACGGCGTCGCCCATGAGGATCGTGAAGATCGAGTCGGCTTCGACGGCGTCCTCCACGCGGACCTGGAGGAGCCGGCGCGTCGCCGGGTTCATCGTCGTCTCCCAGAGCGTCTCGGGGTTCATCTCGCCGAGGCCCTTGTAACGATTGATCGTGAGGCCCTTCTTCGCGCTCTCGAGGACGGCGTCGACGGCCTCGCCGAGCGTCGCGAGGACCCGCTCGTCGCCGTTTCCGTTCGTCCGGAGCCGGTACGGGCCGTCGAGGAACCCGTCCAGCGCCGCCGCCAGGTCGACGGCGCGCTTCATCTCGTAGCCCGAGAGGAAGGCCGCGTCCACGACTCCCGTCTTCTGGACCCCGTTCACGCCCTGCGTCACGTGCACGGCGAAACCGTCGTGCTCCTCGTCCTTCACGATCGCGAAGGACTCGACGACGGCGGCGAACTCGTACGCGGCGCGCTCGAGGCGCGAGCGGTCCTTCAGGGCGCCGGGCTCCGTGAGCTTCTGCTTGACGAGCGTCCTCACGAGCGCTTCCGGGAAGCCCCGCACCGCGAGGCGCGACACGAGCGCGCGCCAGTCCTGCAGGCCCGTCACGAGCGCCATGAGCGCGCTCCCCGAGAGCGTGCGTTCGGAGGGCTCGGCCGTGAGCGCGCGGTCGTCTCCGATGCGGGCGAGGAGGAAGCGGGCATATTCCTTCTCGTCCTTCAGGAAGACTTCCTTCTTTCCCTCGACGGCGCGGAAGAGAGGCGGCTGCGCGATGTAGAGGTAGCCCTTCTCGATCGCCGCCTTCATCTGCCGGAAGAAGAACGTGAGGAGGAGCGTGCGGATGTGGCTGCCGTCCACGTCCGCGTCCGTCATGAGGACGATCTTGTGGTACCGGATCTTGCCGGAATCGAAGTCCTCTCCGATCCCCGCGCCGAGAGCGAGGATCAGAGAGCGGATCTCGGCGAAGGCGAGCATCTTGTCGAAGCGCGCCTTCTCGACGTTCAGGATCTTGCCCTTGAGGGGGAGGATCGCCTGAGTGCGCCGGTCGCGTCCCTGCTTGGCCGAGCCGCCGGCCGAGTCGCCCTCCACGATGAAGATCTCCGAAAGGGCGGGGTCCCCTTCCTGGCAGTCCGCGAGCTTTCCCGGGAGACCCGCGCCGTCTAAGGCGCCCTTCCTCCTCACGAGCTCGCGCGCCTTGCGGGCGGCCTCGCGTGCTCGGGCCGCGTCCACGATCTTCTCGACGATCCGGCGCGCGACTTTCGGGTTCTCCTCGAAGAAGCTCGACAGCTTCTCGTACGTGACCGTCTGGGTCCAGGTCTTCGCTTCCTGCGAAACGAGCTTCTCCTTCGTCTGCGAGGAGAACTTCGGGTCGCGGGTCTTCAGCGACACGACGGCCGTGAGCCCTTCGCGGCAGTCGTCACCCGAGAGCGTCGTGTCCTTGAGGTTCTTCGTCAGACCGGAGGCTTCGGCGTATTTCTGGATCGCGCGGGTGAGCGCCGTCTTCAGGCCCTCGAGGTGCGTACCGCCGTCCTTGTTCGAGATCGTGTTCGTGAAGCAGAAGATCTGTTCGGTGTAGCCCTCGTTCCACTGGAGCGCGACGTCGAGGCGCTCCTTCTTCGCGTCCACGGCGGCGTTGCCACTCGGTTCCTTCACGTCGGAGAACGTGATGACCGCGTCGTGGAGCGGCTGCTTGTTCTTGTTGAGGTGCTCGACGAACGAGCGGATGCCGCCGTCGTAGCGGAACAGGTGCTTTTTCTCGCCCTTCGGGTCGCGCTCGTCGAGGATGTCGATCGCGACTCCGGAGTTCAGGAACGCGAGCTCGCGGAGCCGCTGCGAGAGCACGTCGAAGTTGTAGCTCGTGACGGAGAAGATCTCGGGGTCGGCCTTGAACGTGATCTTCGTGCCCGTCTTGGCCGTCTTGCCCACTTCGCGGATCGGCTCGAGCGGGACGCCCCTGGCGTAGCTCTGCTGAAAGACCCTGCCTTCCCTCTTGATCTCGACGTCGAGCGCGCCCGCGAGGGCGTTCACGACGGAAAGCCCGACGCCATGGAGGCCCCCCGAGACCTTGTACGCGTTGTCGTCGAATTTGCCGCCTGAATGGAGGTCCGTCAGGATGATCTCCAGCGTCTCGCGCTCGAGCACGGGATGAGGGCCGACGGGGATCCCGCGTCCGTTGTCTTCGACCGTGACGGAGTCGTCGGCGTGGACGATGACGGAGATCGTGTCGCAGTAACCGGCCTGTGCCTCGTCGATCGCGTTGTCCACGAGCTCCGTGACCATGTGGTGGAGGCCCGAGATGTCGTCGGTATTTCCGATGTACATGCCGGGCCGCTTGCGCACGGCCTCGAGCCCCTTGAGCAGCTTGATCGAGCTCGTGCCGTAGTCCTCGGCGCCCGCGTGCGTGGGCTGAAGCGGAGGAAATGCCGCGGCGACGGCCGGGCTCTCGCGGCGCCCGCTCACCTCGGCCCCCCCGCCGCGGCGCGGTTCTCGGGGCTTCGCCCGGCCCCGAGGATTCCCTCGCGGGCGAGCCTTCCGGCTGTCATCCGGTAGATCGCGCCCGCAGGGAGCGGCAGGCCGCGCACGGCCTCCGGCCGGGCCGAGGTCAGGCAAACCTGGCCCTCCTCCGGCAGCGCCTCGGCAAACGCGCCGAGAACACGCGGGTCCCACTCGGAATCAAAGTCGTCGAACGCGAGGAGGGGCGGCCGCTTGCCGCCCTCCGCGAGCAGGGACATCTCCGCGAGCGTCCACGCGAGCAGAAAGGTCCGCGTCTCGCCGGAGGAGGCCCGGCTCGCGACGCTCGCGCCCTCGGCCCGGAGGACGACGTCATCCCGATGCGGTCCGACGAGGCATCGCTGCGCGCGCCGCTCTTCGCTCTTCCGACCGCGCAGGAGTGCCTCGAGGGCCCCCCCCAGCTCGCGCGCCTCGCCCGTCGCCGGCAGGTCGCTCACGAGCTCGAGGGAGATGTTGCGAAACGGGGTCCCGAGGTCGTCCGCGTGGCGCGCGATTTCCCGTTCGAGGCTCGCGCGCGCCTCGCGGCGCGCGGCCGCCACGAGCCCGCCCGCCTCCGCGAGCGCGGCCTCGTAGACGGCGAGCTCGTCCGCGTCGAACCGCGCCCCGAGGGAGAGGAGGCGCGTCTTCGCCGCTCGGGCTCGCTCGTAAGCCTGCAGCGCGCGCGCGTGCTCGGGCCCCAGCGCGAGGGCGGCCCGGTCCAGGCTCCGGCGGCGCTCCGCCGGGGGGCCGGAGAGGCGCGACAGGTCGCGGGCCGTCAGGAACACCGCCGGGAGAGCGCGCGCGGCGGTCAGCCGCGTGACGCGCCGGCCGTCCCGGTATTGCTCGCGCGTGCCGTCCGCGTGGACGAAGCCGAGTGTCGTGATGTTTCTCGGGTCGCCGCCCTCGTCCCGCAGCCGCACCGAGACGACCGTCCGGCCCGCCAGGTGCTGCCGCGTCTCGGCCAGGTCGTGCGTTCGGAACGACGGCCGGCCGGAGACGAGCGCGAGCGCCTCGAGGAGATTCGTCTTGCCCTGCCCGTTGTCCCCGACGATGAGGTTCACGCGCGGGTGCAGCTCCACCCGGCCGTTGGCCAGGTTCCGGAACCCTTCGGTAGAGAGAGAAAGAATCTCCACGCGGCCGACTACATCCTCATCGGCATGACGACATAGAGATAGCTTCGGATGCCCCCCAGGGGTTCTGCGGGGCGGCCCTGGCACTGCGCCTGCTCGTCCTTCACGAACAGGTGTACGTCTTTCGTCTCTGCCGCTTCGAGAAACTGCTCGAGATAGCGTGCGTTCAGGCGGAGGGTGACGGGCGGGTGGTCGTATGCGATGGCGATCTCCTGCGACCCGTCGCCCACTTCCTGGCTTTCCGATGACACGACGAGGGCGTCCTTCTGGAACGCGACACTCACCGCCTTCATCCGGTCGCCCGACAGGAGCGCGATTCTTCGAACGGCCCCCAGAAGCTCCTCGCGGGGCACGATCGCCTTCTTGTCGTTCTCCTTGCTGATGACTTTCTCGTAATCGGGGAAGCGCCGCTCGTCCAGCTTCGAAAAAAGCCTCCGGTTCCCCACCGAGAAGCCGATGTGGTTCGTCCCTCGCACGATCGTGACCGGCGCGTCGTCACCGGCGTCGAGTTTTCCAAGCTCGTCGAGAATCTTCTTGGACACGAGGACCGGCTCGAATCCGGTTTCGGCCTGCGCTCCTTCGACTTCCACGAGGGCGAGTCGGTGGCCGTCCGTGGCGACCATTTCGACGCTTTCCCCCTTCGTCTTGAGAAGCGCTCCCTGGAGCTGAAGTCTCATCTCCTCGGTCGAGACGGCAAACCGCACCTTGTCGACCATGCGGCGCAGAGCACCGAACGAGAGGGTGAGCGTGGGTCCTCCCGCGGGCTCCGGCCGGGTCGGATAATCCCCGGCGGGAAGTCCGTTCAGCCGGATTCTGAGCTTCGGTTCCTTGCACTCGAGAGACACGTGGTTGTTCTCGAGCACCTTGAGCCTCAGGTCCGCGTTCGGCGGTAGCTCGCGCACGACGTCGTACAGGCGCCGAGCCGGAGCCGTAACCGCTCCGGCGCTCTTCAACGTAACGGGCGTGATCTCGGACACGAGCGTCGTGTCGAGGTCCGTTGCCGTCAGGGTGAGCGTCTCGCCCTTGGCCTCAAGCAGGACGTTCGTGAGAATCTGATGCGTCGTTCGCTTCTCGACGACACCCTGAATCAGGCTCAGTTCGCGGGCCAGGATCGAGGCCGGAAGTGTCAGCTCCACGACGTCTCCTTAGATCTTGAATCCTATCATTTACAGGTTCCCGAAAGTAGCAGAAGACGTAGGCAGGTCCAAAAAGTGCATTGTCTACTAACTCATTGTATTTTAATGAGTTGGCTGATATGTGTGCTGTGAATCTCTCGTCGTCACTTTGTGTAAAGACGGTCCCAGCAAACAGCCCTTCGGGACTTTTCCGTCGGTGCCGGAGGCGGCGACCGGGGGAAGAGGAAAAAGAGGTGGAAATCTCAGCGAAACTGCGCCAGAAAACCGGCCAGAAGACGGTCCAACTCGGGGTCTTCCTCTCTGAGCGCTGCGATCTTCCGGATGGCGTGCAGCGCCGTCGTGTGGTGTTTATCGGAGAACAGACGACCGATCTCGGGCAGGGAGAGCCCCGTGGTTTCTTTGAGGATATACATTGCGACCTGCCGGGCAAAGACGATGGGGCCTCGCTTCGTGCGTGCCCGAAGCTCCGCCGGCTTGAGGCCGTAGTGGGCACCGACGAGTTTCAGAATGTCGGCGGGGGTCGTCGCGTGGTCCTCCGCGCGAAAGACGTCGCGCAGCGCCTCGCGAGCGAGATCGAGAGAGATCGCCTCCCCCTTCAACGAGGCGAAAGCGACGACACGGTTGAAATACCCCTCAAGCTCGCGAATCGACGACTTGATCTTCCCGGCGAGGAAGAAGGCGACGTCGTCCTCGAGGACGACCTGGTTCGCCTCGGCCTTCTGGCGGAGAATCGCGACCTTCGTTTCGAAGTCGGGAAGCTGAATGTCCACGATGAGGCCGCCCTCGAAACGGCTCTTCAGGCGGTCCGTCAGGCCGGGAATCTCGCGGGGCGGAACATCGGAAGAAAAGACGATCTGGTTGCCTTCGTCGTACAGCGCATTGAACGTGTGAAAGAGCTCGTTCTCCGAGGCCTCCTTCCCGACGACGAACTGGACGTCGTCGAGCAGGAGGATGTCGGCGGCCCGGAAACGCTGCCGGAGGCTCTCCATCTTGTTGAACCGCACGCCGAGCACGACCTCGTTCACGAAGTTTTCGGAGGTCAGGTAGATCACCTTCTCGCCCGGTCGGCGCGAGAGGCGGCGGTGCCCGAGTGCCTGCATGAGATGCGTCTTGCCGAGTCCCGTTCCGCCGCAGATGAAAAGAGGGTTGTACTGCCGCGACGTCTGGTCCGCCACGCGCAAGGCGGCGGCGTGGGCAAGGCGATTGGACTCGCCCGTGACGAAGTGCTCGAACGTGTAGACGGGATTCAGGCCTCCCGCCCGGCGGCGTGGCTCCGCCGGAACCTTCTGCGGATTGACGGCAGACCGGTACTCCCCGTCCGCGCCAAAGCGGATTTCGCGGTTACCGGCGCCCGCAAGGCGGGCGGCCTCGGCGATCTGACGGGCATACGCCTCGGGGATGTAGTCCACGAAGAGGGGGGTGCGAACCTGAACGAAAATGGCCTCGGCCGACTCGGACTTCTGCCGCGAGTCGCGGAACCACGAGTCGAATTCGCGCTCGTCCACCCGGGTTTTCAGGTGCTCCAGGATCTTGGCCCAGGTCGTCTGCTTTTCCACAGGATCTCCACCGCTGTGCAAAACCGCCTTGGCGGAAGTCGGGAATGGTATCAGTGCCCTTCCGGCCGAAAAAGGGCCCTGCTGTTGACAGGATCGACGGAAGCCCGGAGAATCCCCCTCCCCCTCGGAGGGCCCGTCCAAAATGGCCAAGAGCAAACGTACGTTCCAGCCGAACAACCGTCACCGGAACAGGACCCACGGGTTCCTGGTCCGGATGAGGACCAAGTCGGGCCGGGCCGTACTCGCCCGCCGGCGGGCGAAAGGGCGCAAGCGCCTCTCCGCCTGAGCGGAGGCGGCACCCGGAAATCCGCCGCGAAGGGTGGCGGCGTCCGGCCGGAGTCATGCACGCACGGGCCACCATCGCCTCCCTCCGTCCGAGGGGCGAAACGTTCCCGCGGGTGTGTCGCGTCGGGGCGCGCCGGGATTTTCGGGCGGCGTATGACCACGGGGCCAAACACTACGGCCGCCTCGTCGTCGTCTTTGCGAGGCCCCGGGCCGAGGGCGGGCTCCGGCTCGGCCTCACGGCGACCCGCAAGGCCGGAGGAGCGGTGGTGCGAAACCGGGCCCGCCGCCGCGTGCGCGAGATCTTCCGACGCTGGGCGGCGACGGCGCCCGAGGTCGGCGTGGACCTCGTCGTGAACATCTCGGAGCAGGCGAGCCGCGCGTCCTTCCGAGCCCTCTCTTTGGAGGTGAGGGCGCTCCTGGCCCGCGCGGTGGCGGACGTGGCGAAGTGAACACGCTCCCAATCTCGCCCGCCCGCGCCCTTGCGGCGATTCTCGCCGCCTACAAACGCTTGGTGTCGCCCCTGCTCCCGCCGGCCTGCCGGTTCACCCCCACGTGCTCGGAGTACGCGCACGAGGCGGTGACGCGCCACGGCGTTTGGCGGGGCCTCGCGTTGGCGGCTCGGCGACTCGCCCGCTGCCACCCGTTCCACGCGGGCGGTCCGGACCCGGTTCCCTGAATTCAGAGGAGATCCCTTGGAAACGAAGCGTCTCGTTCTCGCTTTCGCGCTTTCAGCCGCCATCCTGATCGGCTGGACGATTCTGTTCCCGCCGCCGAAGCCGTCCGCACCCGCCGCACGACCCGCCACGACACCGCCCGCAGCAACCGCGGCGCCCAGCGCGACGACGGCCGCCGCGGTGGCGCCGAGACCCGCCCCCGCGCCGGCAGCCCAGGCGGCCCGCGAGAGCGTCGTCCCGGTATCCGCGGGCGCCGAGGAGCTCGTCGAGGTGCGCAGCCCGCTGTATACGGCGCGCCTTTCGAACGAGGGGGGAGTCCTGAAATCGTTCGTCCTGACGCATCACCGGGACGGCGCGGGAAAAGCGCTCGACCTCGTGCGACAGGGGGCGCCGTTTCCGGGCGCGACGCTGGCGCTCGATCCGGCAGATCCTTTTCTCCGGCGAGCCCAGAAAGCGCACTTCGTCGTGGAGAAGGAGACCGGGAACGGCGTGACCAAGGTGCGCTTTCTATACCGCGAGGCGAGCGGAGAAGGGCTGGTCCGCACCTACGTCTTCCGCGATTCGTACGTCGTCGCCGTGAAGGCCGAGCGGGAAGGCGCGCCCGGCGCCATGGTCGGGCTCGTCCTCGGGCCCGGAATCGGCAATCCCTCCAAGGAGGAGCTCTCGAGCCGCTACTCGAAGCCGGGGGAGACCGTCACGCTCACCGCGTCGGCCTCCGTCGACCGCAAGGCGAAGGACTCACTCAAGGAGCCCTTGCCCAAGGGAACGGGCCTCGTCGCCGCCGGCATCGACGACAATTACTTTCTCACCGCATTTCTCCCGCCCGGGACCGCCGCCGTGACCCTGAGGCCCGTAGCGCTCGCCACGCCCCCAACCGCCGAGGGGAAGCCCGCGGCGGCCGAAACCGAGAGCGAGGTCGTCCTGTCGGAGGCGAACGCCGTCGCGACGGATGTCTTTCTGGGCCCGAAGGAGCTCGACGTTCTCGAGAAGACGCGCCCCGGCATGGACCGCCTCATCGACTACGGGTGGTACGCGATCGTCGTGAAGCCGCTTCTCTGGGGTCTCAAGGCGATCCAGAAAGTGGTCGGAAACTGGGGCGTCGCGATCCTCGTCATCACGGTCGTCATCAAGATCCTGCTCTACCCGCTCACCCACAAGCAGCTCGTCTCGATGAAGAAGATGAGCGTCCTGCAGCCGAAGGTGGAGACGATTCGCGCGAAGTGGTCGGGAAAGATCAAGCAGGACCCGCAGGCGCGCACGAAGATGAACGAGGAGATGATGGCCCTCTACAAGCAGGAGGGAGTCAACCCCGCCGGCGGGTGCCTGCCGCTCCTCTTGCAGATGCCGATCCTCATCGCGTTCTACAACCTGCTCGCCCACTCGATCGAATTGCGCCACGCGCCGTTCATGCTGTGGATCACGGATCTCTCGGCGAAGGACCCGTACTACGTCACGCCGATCCTGATGACGGCGACGATGTGGATCCAGCAGCAGATGACGCCGACGGGGGGCGATCCCACGATGCGGAAGGTCCAGAACATCATGCCGCTCGTCATGGGGTTCCTCTTCAAGGACGTGCCGTCGGGTCTCGTTCTCTATTGGCTCATGCAGAACGTCCTCACGATCGGGCAGCAAATGCTCCTGAACCGGTTCACGGACCTCGGCCCGGCCTCGATGAAGCCGAAGGCGTCCTGACGCCCCGCAGGGCGGAGCCCGGCCCATGGCGCGCCTCGTGGCCGACCCGGACCGAGGGGGGGATGTCGTCGTCGCCCCCGCGACGCCGCCGGGCGTCTCGGCGCTCGCGGTCGTCAGGCTGACGGGTCCTCCCGGAATGACGCTGGGGGTCGCGCGTCGGATCGCTCCGCGCCTTCGGGAGGAGCCGCGACCGCGCGAGGCGGCGTTGCACAACCTCGTGGGAGAGGACGGCCGCCCGCTGGACCGTGCCCTCGTGCTGTACTTTCCGGCGCCGCACTCGGCCACGGGCGAGGAGGTCGTGGAGTTCCTCTGCCACGGGTCGCCCGCGATCGTGACGGGGCTCCTCGCGGCGGCGCGCGCGGCAGGGGCGAGGCCGGCAGGGCGCGGCGAGTTCACGCGGCGCGCCCTCGCGAACGGCAAGCTGGATCTTGCGGAGGCCGAGGGCCTCGCCGCGCTCTCGCGGGCCGAGAGCCGGGGCGCAGCGCGGCGGGCCCTCTCGCTCGTTCAGGGAGAGCTATCGAGGCGCGTGTCTCTGGCGCGAGAGAGGACCCTCGACGTGCTTGCCTCTCTCGAGGCCTCGTTGGACTTCGCCGAGGACGTTCTCGCGCCGGATCTGCGCGCAACGGCCGACGCGCTCGAGGCCGTCGCGGCGGAAGCGGACGGTCTCGGAGCGGCCGCCGCGCGGGGCGGCGCGCGCGACCGGCGCAAGCTGGTGGCGATTCTCGGGCGGCCGAACGCGGGGAAGTCGACGCTCTTCAACGCCCTCGTCGGGCGCGATCGCGCCATCGTCACGGCTGTGCCCGGCACGACGCGCGATGCGATCTCGGAGGCGTGCGAGCTCGGCGGGGAGACCGTGACGCTCCTCGACACGGCGGGGCTGCGTTCGACGGAGGACGAGATCGAGAAGATCGGCGTCGAGGTCGCGGAGCGGGCGGGACAGAAGGCGGACCTCGTCCTGTATGTGGTCGATGCGATTCGTGGAATGTCCGTAGAGGACGAAGATTTTCTTGGAAGGGGAAGAGGGGAAGGGATGCTGCTCGTGAAGACGAAGGCCGATCTCGTGCCGCAAGGGCCGTCGCCCTCAGTCGCGAGAGGCGCCGGCGCGCAACCGGCCGCAGCTGCCGCGCCGCAGCGGCCCGTATCTCCTTTCAAAGAAAATCTTTCTCCCTCTTCTTCTTCTTCTTCCTCCTTTTCTTTGTCCCTTCCGTCTCCAGGGCTCCTCGTCTCCGCCCTCACAGGCGCAGGGATCGACGCGCTCCGCTCCGCGATCGCGGCGCGCCTCGGCCTCGTCGAGGCGGACGGGGAGCTCCTGGTCCTCGAACGGCATCGCGAGGCCCTGGCGTCCGCGGGGTCGTCCCTGCGCGAGGCGGCGGAGCTCGCGCGGAAAGACGGCGGCGCGCCGGAGCTCGTTGCCGCTCGCGTCCGCGAGGCTCTTTCGGCGCTCGGGGCGATCACGGGCGAGACGGCGACGGAGGAGCTCCTGGACCGGATCTTCGCGACGTTCTGCTTGGGCAAGTAGAGTGGCGGGGATGGAAGCGCGATGGGACGTCGTGGTCGTGGGAGGCGGCCATGCCGGTTGTGAGGCCGCGCTCGCCTCCGCTCGCCTCGGAAAGAAGACTCTCCTCGTCACGCGTGACCGCGCGACGATCGGACGCATGAGCTGCAACCCCGCGGTCGGAGGTCTCGCGAAAGGACAGGTGGTACGCGAGATCGATGCGCTCGGCGGCGTGATGGGACTCGTCGCCGATCGCACGGCGATCCAGTTCAAGGTCCTGAATGCCTCGCGCGGAACCGCCGTGCGCGGCCTCAGGTGCCAATCCGACAAAACCCTCTATGCCGCGGAGATGGCGCGGATCCTCGAGGCGGCGCCGAACCTCGCCGTTGGCGAAGGGACGGCCGCGGGGTTCTCCGTCCGAGGCGGCCGGCTCGCCGGCCTGACCCTCGAAGACGGCTCCACCCTCGCCTGTCGCGCGGCCGTCGTGACGACAGGGACGTTCCTCCGAGGCCTCATACACGTGGGCGATGCGCAGCGGGAGGCCGGCCGCTGGAACGAGCCGCCGGCGCGGTCCCTGTCTGATGCGCTCCGTGCGCTCGGGCTCCGCCTCGGGAGGATGAAGACCGGGACCCCGCCGCGCGTTCGCGCGGGCACCGTGGATCTCTCGAAGATGTCGCGTGCGCCTGGCGACGAGCGACCGATCGCGTTCTCGTTCCGGTCGCGCCGCGAAACCTTTCCGCGGCAGAGGCAGGTCGACTGCTGGCTCACGCACACGGACGAGGCGGTCCACGACCTCATCCGGGCCAGCCTGCCGCTCTCGCCCCTCTATTCGGGCCGGATCGTCGGGCGCGGGCCGCGCTACTGCCCCTCCATCGAAGACAAGGTCGTGCGGTTCTCGGAGAAGCCGCGCCACCAGATCTTCGTCGAGCCGGAAGGGCTTTCGACGGACTGGCTCTACCTCAATGGCCTCTCGATGTCCCTGCCGGAGGCGATCCAGGAGTCCATCGTGAGGATGATTCCGGGCCTCGAGCGGGCCGAAATCCTCCGGCCCGCTTACGCCGTCGAGTACGACATGGTCTTTCCGGAGCAGCTGGACGTCTCGCTCGAGACGCGCGCCCTGCCCGGGCTCTTCCTCGCGGGACAGCTCAACGGCACGTCCGGATACGAAGAGGCCGCCGGCCAGGGGCTCGTCGCCGGCGCCAACGCCGCCAGGGCCTCGGCGGGCGACGCACCGCTCCGGCTCGGCCGGCACGAGGCGTACATCGGCGTGATGCTCGACGACCTCGTCACGCTCGGCCTCGAGGAACCCTACCGGCTCCTGACCTCGCGCGCCGAGCACCGCCTGCTCCTCGGCGCCGACACGGCGTACCTGCGGCTCACCGGGACGGCCATCGCGCACGGCCTCCTGACGGAGATCGAAGGGGGTCCCGTGCTCGAGGCCGAAGCCAGGGTCGCGCGCGCGCGCGCGACCCTGGACGGCGTCCGCGTGCGGCCGAACCGCGCGACGAGGGAACGGCTCAAGGAGCGCGGCATCGACCTGAGCGAAGAAACGACGCTCGGAGGCCTGCTGCGCCGGCCGGAGGCGGACCTCTCCGTTCTCCGGGAGCTCTTCTCGGAGGACCTCGACCCCGAGACGGCCGCCGACCTCGAAGCCCTGCGGGAGGAGGAAAGGGACCGGCTCGTCGCGGACCTGCGATACGAGGGCTTCGTTGCACGCGAGCGCGAGGCCGTCGCCCGGATGGCGCGCGCCTCGGAGCGCGCCTTTCCGGGAGATTTCGTCTACCGGGGCATTCCCGGCCTATCTGCCGAGGCCGTCGAGAAGCTGGAAAGGCATCGGCCTCGGACGCTCGGCCAGGCCTCGCGCCTGCCGGGCGTCACCTCCGCCGCAGTCGCCGTCCTCCTCGCCCGGCTTCTTTCGTCCGGGCGCGGGGTTGCGGCGTGACCCTCGAAGACAGGGTCCGGCGAATGACGGCGGATCTCCCGGAAGAAGAGCGAGTCCGCGTCCTCTCCGAGACCGGCCGGCTCGCGAGCTTTCTCTCGTTCCTCCTCGAGAAAAACGCGAGGATGAACCTCGTGTCGTCGCGGTCGGCGGACTTCTCGACTCTCGTCGGGACGCACCTTTTCGACGCCCTTCTCGGCCTGGCATTCCTCCCGCGCCCGCGAGGCCGGCCGATCCCGCTCCTCGATCTCGGCTCGGGCGGGGGCTTCCCCGCCATCCCGCTGCTTCTCGTGCGGGCGGACCTCGAGGGAACGCTCGTCGAGTCGTCCGGAAAGAAAGCGGCGTACCTCGACGAAGCGATTTCACGCCTCGCGTTGACCGCCCGGGTCGTGAAGGCTAGATTCCCCGACTCGTTTCCGATGGGCGGCACCCCCCGATACGACTTGCTGACGACCCGCGCGGTGGCCTCGGCGGGAAGGCTCGTACGCGCCGCGCGGCCGCTGCTGTCTCCCGGCGCGCGGGCGCTACTCTGGACGAGCGAACCGCTCGCAGCCGCGGCGGTGCGGGAGAGCGGCGCGGCGCGGTCCTTCTTCAGCCGGGCGCCAGGCGCCGAGCGGCGGGGCATCCTCTCCCTCGAGTGTTTCACGTGAAACATCCGCCGCGTCCGGCCCGTGTCCTGGCAGTCGCGAACCAGAAGGGGGGCGTCGGCAAGACGACGACCGCGATCAGCCTCGCGGCAGCTCTCGCGGTTCTGGAGCGAGAGGTGCTCCTTGTGGACTTCGACCCGCAGGGCCACGCGACGTCCGGTCTCGGGGTCGACAAGTCGGCGCTTTTTCGCACGGCGTACGACTGGCTGGGAGGGAGCGCGGCGTTCGAGGAGATCGCGCAGAGCACGGACCTGCCCCACCTGACTCTCGCGCCCGCGAACCGCCATCTCGTGGGCGCCGAGGTGGAGCTCGTGGGCGAAGAACGCCGGGAACGGCGCCTGGCCGAGCGGCTCGACCCCCTGCGGGACCGGTACGAATACATCCTGATCGACTGCCCGCCGTCGCTGTCGCTTCTGACGGTGAATGCTCTCGTCGCGGCGGACGGTGTCCTCGTGCCGATCCAGTGCGAGTACTTTGCGCTCGAGGGCGTCTCCGAGCTCCTCACGACGATCGAGCGCGTCAAAGAGAGCCTCAACCCGGGCCTCGGTATCGCGGGAGTCGTCGCAACGATGTGGGACGAAAGGACGAATCTCTCGCGGCAGGTCCTCGCCGAGATCCGGAGGCACTTCGGCGGGGCCGTCTTCGAAAACGTCGTCCCTCGGAGCGTACGCCTCGGCGAAGCGCCTTCTTTCGGAAAGCCGATCCTCCTGTACGACGTGAAGTCGAAGGGAGCCGAGGCGTATCTCGGGATCGCGCGCGAGCTCCTGAGGCAGGAGGGCCGCCGGCCCGCCGCGTCCGCCCCCGGCTGCTAGGATCGCCGTCGTGATCGCATCCCGGAAGCCGGCGCTCGGCAAGGGCCTCTCGGCGCTCATTCCCTCGGCGCGCGCGGACGCACCGAGCGCCGCCCTGCGCGCCGTCGCGATCGATCTCCTGGACGCGAACCGCCGTCAGCCGCGCCGCCGCTTCGACGACGCCGGCCTCGAGGAGCTCTCGCGGTCCATCCGGCGGACGGGGATCCTCCAGCCCGTGCTCGTCACGAAGGAGGGCGGGCGGTTCCGGATCGTCGCGGGGGAGCGCCGCGTGCGCGCGGCCCGGCTCGCGGGGCTCTCCGAGGTTCCCGTGGTCGTGCGCGAGGGTGTCACGGACCGCGATCAGCTTCTGCTCGCGCTCGTCGAGAACCTGCAGCGGCGCGACCTCACCCCGCTGGAGGAGGCGGAGGCGTACCGCCACCTCAAGGATGACTTCTCTCTCACGCAGGAGGACGTCGCCGAGCGAGTCGGCAAGGACCGCGCGACCGTCGCAAACGCGCTCCGGCTGCTCAAGCTCCCGGCTTCGGTGCGCGCCGCGCTCGAGGACGAATCTCTGTCCGCGGGCCATGCGCGCGCCCTGCTGGCGTTGCCGTCTGCGGCGGATCAGGAGCTGCTCGCGAAAGAGGTGGTGCGCCGCGGTCTCTCCGTGCGCGCCACGGAGGCGCGGGCCGCGGCGATCCAGAAGGGGAGCGCGAAGAAGAGGAAATCCCGCGCGGTGGATGCCGACACGCGCGATGCCGAGCTCCGCCTCGCGCGCGTCCTCGGCACCCGCGTCGAGATCCGGAGGAAAAAGCGCGGGGGCGAGGTCCGCATCTCCTTCTTTTCGGAAGAGGAGCTGATCGGGCTCTTCGAGCGGCTGCTCGGAGGCCGCAAGACATGAGCGCCAAGAGGGGAGGCGGCTCTCTGAACGGCTTCCTCGACCGCGGCGCGCGCCTCGAGGGCACGCTCTCGTTCGACGACGTGTTCCGCATCGACGGGCAGTTCAAGGGCACGATCACGTCGGAAGCCGAGCTGGTGGTCGGAGAGGGCGGCGTCGTCGAAGGCGACGTCCGGGTCGGGCGCCTCGCGGTCTCCGGCACGATCAAGGGAAGCGTGCACGCCAAAGAGCGCGTCGAGCTTCACGCGGGCGCGCGCGTCTTCGCCGACATCAAAACACCGGTGTTGGTCGTCGAAGAGGGCGCGGTGATCCAGGGCCCCGTGGAAAGCGGCCCGCCGCGGGCCGAGGAGCCGGTTAAGCGCCCCCAGCCATAGACGTAAACGTTGTATCTGCAATGTTTAACAAGCCAATCAATTAATGTAGAATATCTTGTTCCGGGAATTTTCTGTTTCTGCGGCTTGACGAGGACTGCGGGAAGAGGAGTGGCGCAGCCATCCCGAAATCTTCATGTCCCTCGTCGACATCGCCCGGCGGGCTCGCCGAGCGTGCCTCGCGTTTGACCGACCGCCGCCGCTGTGAGATAACGCCGCGGCCTGCGCAGATCCGGGTCCAAGGCGTCGCCCGAGAATTCGACGTCCGGGTTTCGGGCCGGTGCACGCGACGCCGAGCGCACATGCAGCTACCCGATCTCTCCCTGCTCCTCGTCATGGCGATCTTCTGGGCGACGTACGCCGTCCTGAGGTTCTTCATCCTCAAGCCGCTGGGCGGCATACTCGAGGGGCGCGAACGCATCGTCCAAGGGGCGACGGCGGCGCTCGCGGGGATGCTCGAGAAGGAGAAAGAGACGCTTGCCGGAATCGACGAGCGGCTCACGCAGGCTAGGCGGGAGGCGCTCGCGGCGCGCCAGGCCGCGCGTGGCGGAGCGAACGTGAAGCGCCAGGCGATCCTCGAAGCCGCGCACGAGAAAGCCCGCCGCGCGGCGGCGGAGGCCCAGGCCCGGCTCGAGAAGGATGTGGCCGTTGCGCGGGCAGAGCTCGCGCGGAACGCGCGGGCCACAGCCGTGGAGATCGCTTCCCGCGCCCTCGGCCGGAGGATCGCGTGACGCTCGGAGCGGGTCTCCTCTTCCTCGAGGAGGGGGAGGGCGCGCGCGGGTTTCTCGGAGTTCCGGGCCTCGTGTGGCAGCTTCTCAACCTGGGCCTCTTTCTCGGCCTCCTCTGGTACTTCCTCCGCAAGCCGGCGGCGGATTTCTTCGGCAACCGGAAGGCGGGCATCGCGGCAGTCCTCGCGAAGGCCGACGAGGACCGCCGCCGGGCCGAGCAGCTCGCGGCGGTGCTCGAGAACCGGCTTGCGAGCATCGAGACCGAGCTTCAGAACCTCAAGGAAGCCGCGCGGCGCGACGCGGACGCCGAACACGCCGCACTGCTCGTCAAGAGCCAGGCGGACGCCGACCAGATCCTGACCAGGACTCGCACCGATCTCGACAATCGCGTCCGGGCGGCCCGGGCCGAGCTGACGGCTTTCGCCGGCGACCTCTCCGTCGACCTCGCCCGCGAGCTGCTCCAGAAGAACGTCACGGCCGAGGACGAGAAGAGACTGCTCCAAGAGGGCATCGCGAACCTGACGGGCGCGGCGCGCGGCCGAGGCGGAACGAGATGAGCGCCCGGGTCACGCGACCGTACGTCGACGCGTTCTTCGCCGTGGCGGAGGATCCGGCCGGGGAGCTGGCTGCGCTCGAGGCGTTCCAGCACGCCTACGACTCGGCTCCCGAGCTCGGAAAGGTCCTCTCGAACCCCGGGCTCGAGCGCGAGAAGCGCGAGGCGCTGCTCGCCGCGGTCGCCGCGCGCGTCGGGGTGCCCGAGATCGCGGGCCGCCTCCTCGTGATCCTCCTTCGCAACGGCCGGCTTCACTCGCTTCACGAGCTTCTCGCCGCCTTTCGCGCGCGGCTCGACCGCGACACGCACGCGGTCGAAGCGCGGATCGTCACGGCCCAACCGGCGGACGCGGCCGTGCTCGAAGCCCTCCGCGCGCTCGTCGCCGACCGAACGAAGCAGAGCGTCCGGATCGTGTCCAAAGTCGACCCCTCTCTTCTCGGCGGTTTCGTCGTCTCCGTGGGCAGCGCGCGGCTCGACGCTTCGCTCCAGAGGCGCCTCGAAAAAGCCCGCGCGGCCCTGCACGTACTCGCCCCGGCCTGACACGGAGAAAGAAGCACCCACATGGCGGAAATCAGCGCTCAGGAAATCACCCAGCTCATCAAGGCCCAGCTCGCCGGCGTCACCCAGGGCGTGGACGTCGACGAGGTCGGAACGGTCGTGTCCGTCGGCGACGGCATCGCGCTCGCGTACGGCCTCGAGAAGGTCATGGCGGGCGAGCTCCTCGAATTCCCGAACGGCGTCTACGGCCTCGCGCTGAACCTCGAGGAAGGCCACGTCGGCTGCGTCCTCATGGGCGAGACGAGCCTCGTCAAGGAAGGGGACACCGTCAAGCGCACGAAGCGCATCATCTCGGTCCCCGTCGGCGAGGCTCTCGTGGGCCGCGTCGTCAACCCGCTCGGGCAGCCGATCGACGGCAAGGGCCCGGTCGCCTCGAAGGAGTTCTACCCGGTCGAGCGGCTCGCTCCCGGAGTCGTCGACCGCATGCCGGTCAAAGAGCCGATGCAGACCGGCCTCAAGGCCATCGACTCGATGATCCCGATCGGCCGCGGGCAGCGCGAGCTGATCATCGGAGACCGCCAGACCGGAAAGACCGCCATCGCGCTCGACACGATCATCAATCAGAAGGGCAACGGCGTCATCTGCGTGTACGTCGCGATCGGCCAGAAGAACTCCACGATCGCCCAGGTCGTCCAGACGCTCGAGAAGTACGGCGCGATGGAGCACACGATCGTCGTCGCCGCCGCCGCGTCCGACCCGGCGCCGCTCCAGTACATCTCGGCGTACGCGGGCTGCGCGATGGGCGAGTACTTCATGTACAACGGGAAGCACGCGCTCGTCATCTACGACGACCTCTCGAAGCAGGCGGCGTCCTATCGCGAGATCTCGCTCCTCCTCCGCCGCCCGCCGGGCCGCGAGGCGTATCCGGGAGACGTCTTCTACCTGCACAGCCGCCTCCTCGAGCGTGCGTCGAAGCTGAACAAGGCGAAGGGCGGCGGGTCGCTGACGGCGCTGCCGATCATCGAGACGCAGGCGGGCGACGTGTCGGCCTACATCCCGACGAACGTCATCTCGATCACGGACGGACAGATCTTCCTCGAGTCCGACCTCTTCTTCTCGGGTCAGCGCCCGGCCGTGAACGTCGGCATCTCCGTTTCGCGCGTCGGCGGCTCCGCGCAGATCCGGGTCATGCGCGCGATCGCGGGCACGCTGCGCCTCGACCTCGCGCAGTACCGCGAGCTCGCGGCGTTCGCGCAGTTCGGCTCCGATCTCGACAAGACGACACAGGCGCAGCTCAACCGCGGGCGCCGGCTCGTCGAGATCCTCAAGCAGAACCAGTACGTCCCGATGGACGTCGCGCTCCAGATTGCCTCCGTCTTCGCCGGCACGAAGGGCTTCCTCGACGACCTCCGCGTCGAGGCCGTCCTGCTCTTCGAGACCGCGCTCCACGAGTACCTGGGAACCCAGCGCGCGCCGCTCCTCAAGGAAATCCGGGAAGCCGGCAAGCTCACGCCGGAGATCGAAGCTGCGCTGGCTGCTGCGGTGGGAGAGGCGAAGAAGGTCTTCCTCTCATCCCGGCCCGAAGCGAAGCAGGCCTAGGGCGGCGCCGGGCCAAGGCATGGCGAACCTGATCGACATCCGGCGGCGGATCCGGAGCGTGAAGAACACGCAGCAGATCACGAAGGCCGTGAAGATGGTCGCCGCATCGAAGCTGCGCCGCTCGCAGGACCGCGCCATCGCCTCGCGCCCCTACGCGACGACGCTCGAGGCCATCCTGCGCTCGGTCGCGTCCCGCGTCCCGCCCAAGGAGGACGGGGCGCCGCTCCACCCTCTTCTCGCGTCGCGCGAGGAGAAGAACGTCGTCCTCCTGGTCGTGAGCGGCGACAAGGGCCTCGCGGGCGGCTTCAACACGAACGTGAACCGGGCCGTGGCGGCTTTCCTGCGCGAGGCGAAAGGGCGGGGCGTCGAGAACGTGCGGCTCGTGGCGCTCGGCAAGAAGGCGAACGACTTCTGGCGGCGCCGGCCGGTCGAGATCCTCGAGGCGAGGATGGGCCTCGCGGGGATCGGTGCCGGGCCTGCAGCCGAGATCGGCCGGTCTCTGGCGGCGCGGTTCGTCTCGGGCGAGGCGGACGCCGTGTACGTCGTCTCGAACGAGTTCCGGAGCGCCCTCTCCCAGGTCGTGAGGACGAAGCGCCTCCTTCCGATCGCGCTCGAGACCGCGGCCGCACCTGCCGGCCCGGACTACCTCTACGAGCCGTCCCCCGAGGAGATCCTCGGCATCCTCCTGCCGCGCTTCCTCGAGTTCCAGATGTACCGGGTGGTCCTCGAGTCGCAGGCGGCGTTCTTCGCCGCGCAGATGACCGCGATGGACAGCGCCTCCAAGAACGCGGGCGACATGATCGATTCCCTGACCCTCATCTACAACCGCGCGCGCCAGGCGCGCATCACGAAAGAGCTCATCGAGATCGTCTCGGGCGCGGCCGCGCTCGGGTGAATCAGGGGTAACGCATGGCAAACGAAGGTCGTGTCGTCCAGATCATCGGTCCCGTCGTGGACGTGGAGTTTCCGGTCGGGAAGCTCCCGACGATCCTCAACGCCGTCCACATCACCGACGAGGGCGGTCTTTCGACCGAGAAGATCGACATCATCACCGAGGTCGCGCAGCACCTCGGCGAGAACCGCGTGCGGTGCATCTCGATGAAGCCGGCCGACGGCCTCGTGCGCGGCATGAAGGCCGTCGACCTCGGCGCGCCGATCTCGATCCCCGTCGGGCCGGAAACGCTGGGGCGCATCCTGAACGTCATCGGCGAGCCCGTGGACGAGATGGGCCCGGTGGTCACGGCCGAGAAGTGGCCCATCCACCGCGAGGCGCCGCCGTACGAAGACCAGTCCACGTCCGTCGAGATGTTCGAGACCGGCATCAAGGTCATCGACCTCCTCGAACCCTATACGCGCGGCGGCAAGACCGGCCTCTTCGGCGGGGCGGGCGTCGGCAAGACCGTCCTCATCATGGAGCTCATCCACAACGTCGCGAAAGCCGCCGGCGGCTATTCGGTCTTCGCGGGCGTCGGCGAGAGGACGCGCGAGGGGAACGACCTCTGGCTCGAGTTCACGGAGTCCGGGATCATCGACCCGAAGGACTGGAAGAAGTCGAAGGCTGCACTCATCTACGGCCAGATGACGGAGCCTCCGGGCGCGCGGCTGCGCGTCGGGCTGACCGGCCTCACGGCCGCCGAGTACTTCCGCGACAAGGAGGGCAAGGACGTCCTCCTGTTCATCGACAACATCTTCCGCTTCACGCAGGCGGGCTCCGAGGTCTCGGCGCTGCTCGGCCGCATGCCGTCGGCCGTCGGCTACCAGCCGAACCTCGCGACGGAGATGGGCGAGCTGCAGGAGCGCATCACGTCCACGAAGAAGGGCTCGATCACGTCCGTCCAGGCCATCTACGTGCCCGCCGACGACCTCACCGACCCGGCGCCTGCGACCGCGTTCGCGCATCTCGATGCGACGTCCGTTCTCTCGCGCCAGATCGCCGAGATCGGCATCTATCCCGCGGTCGACCCGCTCGCCTCGACGTCCAAGATCCTGTCCCCGCTGATCGTCGGCGAGGAGCATTACAACGTCGCCCGCGCCGTGCAGCAGGTCCTCCAGAAGTACAAGGACCTCCAGGACATCATCGCGATCCTCGGGATCGACGAGCTGTCCGAGGACGACAAGATCATCGTGGCGCGCGCGCGGCGCATCCAGCGCTTCCTCTCGCAGCCCTTCCACGTCGCCGAGCAGTTCACGGGCGTGGCGGGCCGCTACGTGAAGATCGCCGACACGATCCGTTCCTTCAAGGAGATCGTCGAGGGCAAGCACGACGAGCTGCCCGAGCAGGCGTTCTTCAACGTCGGCGCGATCGAGGAGGCCCAGGAAAAGGCCGAGAAGCTGAAGGCGGGAGCCTGATGTCGGACGGGCGGCTCACGCTCACGGTCGTGACGCCGGAGCGCGCGCTCCTCCAGGGCGTCGCCTGTGACGAGGTCACGCTGCCGGCGTGGCGCGGCGAGCTCGGCGTTCTGCCGGGCCACACGCCCCTGATCGCGCTCTTGGGAATAGGCGTCGTCGGGTATCGCGACGGAGCCCGGCGGGCGGCGCTCGCCGTCCGCGGCGGGTTCGTGGAGGTCGCGGGCGACGCGGTGCGAATCCTGGCCGACGAAGCCGCGGCACCCGAGGCCATCGACGGGGCGAAAGCCTCGGCGGATAAGGCGGATGCGGAGAGCCGGCGGGCGCGCGCCGCGGGAGACGAGGAGCTGGACGCCGCGGACTCGGACGCGCGCTTCGCGGAAGCGCGTCTCGCCGTGGTCCGGCCGGCCTGACCGGGGAAAGAGCGAAGGAGACGATGACGTCCCCGCAGGGGGCCGATCGCCCCGGCACGGGGCTTGCGAAGAGAATGCGCAGGCCGGGTGGGCGCCGAAAGGGCGCACCGGGTGACACGAACACGTCCTGCCTCCTACCGGGGCTCCGCTCTCGCGGAGCCCTCTTTTTTTGCCCGGGGAGCGATGCCTTGATGACGGCGAGGGTGGCGCGATGACGCTCGAGCGCGATCCCTGGCACACCCAGTGGTTCGGGGAGGAATACCTCGGCGCCTATCCCGAGCGCGACGACCGGGAGGCGCGCCAGCAAGCCGCATTCGCGCGTGATCTGCTCAAGCCGTATGCGCAGGCCGGTCCCATGCGCTTCCTGGATCTCGCCTGCGGGACGGGCCGGCGTGCCGTGGCGCTCCACGACGGCCGCGGGGGAGTGGTGGGCGTCGACTTGTCGGATCGCCTCCTTTTCCAGGCCCGCCGGAAGGAGGGGCCGTCCCACCCGTTCTGGGCGCGCGCCGACCGGCGGCGGCTTCCCTTTCGAGCGGGAACGTTCGGCGCCGTCGTGAACTTCTTCACGTCGTTCGGCACCTTCGAGGATCCCTCCGAGGACGTCCGCGTCGTGCGCGAGGTCGCGCGGGTTCTCGCGCCCGGAGGCGCGTTCCTTTCGGACGTCTTCAACGCCGAGCGCGTCGTCTCGACGCTCGCGGTTCGCGAGGTGAAGACCGTCGCGGGCGAGCGCGTGAGCATTCGCCGACGGTACGATCCCTCGAGCCGGCGCGTGGAGAAGGAGATCGAGATGGGCTCGGGCGGGAACAGGCGCCTCTACACGGAAAGTGTTCGGGCCTACACGGAGCACGAGCTCAGGAACCTCCACCGCGCAGCGTCGCTCATCGTGCGTGCGGCGTACGGGAACTTCGACGGCTCGCCATTCGACCGACGGAAATCGCCTCGCCTGATTCTCCTCGCCGTGAAAGCCGCGGCGAAGACCCGCGCGGAGAAGAACCGGTGACGGCGATTTCGCTCGCGCGCGTTCCCGGGATCCCCGCCCTCGCGCGAGGCCTCGCGACCGGGGAGCCGGACGTCTCCGCCTTCCTTCCGGACCGGCCCGACCTCGAAACGACCGCACGGAGGGCGCGCGAGGTCCTCTCGGCGTACCGGCCGCGAGCCGCCTCCGCCCAGGCCGACCCGAGACTCGCCGCACTCGCGCGTGGCGAAGCCGCGGCCGTCTTCGCCGGTCAGCAGGCAGGCCTTTTCGGGGGCCCGCTCCTCACGCTCGTGAAGGCGGTCGCGGCGGAGAAGCTCGCCGCGGACCTCGCGGCCCAGGGCTTGACCGCAGGGCCCGCGTTCTGGTGCGCGTCCGAGGACCACGATCTCGTGGAGGTCACGCGGCTCGTTCTGCCGGGACCGGACGGCCCGAGGGACTGCGGCCCCGATGCCGGCAGCCTCGCCGGAAACCGGTCGCCCGTCGGAACGCTCCCGGTCGGTGTCGACGTGGAGGCCCTCATCGAGAAAGCCGCGACGTCTCTCGCGGGGCCGCCGGACGCGGAAGCGGTTGCCGCGCTCCTGGCCGCACATCGGGGAAAGACCTTTTTCGAGGCGTTCTCGGCGACGCTCGCGTGGCTCCTCGGCGGCACGGTGCCCATCCTCGATGCGGCGAACCCCCTCGACAAGCCGGCTCTCGTACCGCTCGCGTGTCGCCTCGTGCGCGAAAGGGCCGAGGTGAAGAGGCTCCTTCAAGAGCGTGACGCGGCGCTGACGGCCGCAGGCCACCCGCTGCAGGTCAAGTCCGACCCGGCCGCGCTGCCGCTCTTCGCGCGCGTGGGCGGCGACCGACTCCTCCTTCTCGAGACGGGCTCCAAGCTTTCGCTCAAGGGAGTCGAAGGGACGTTCTCCGCCGAGGAGGTCGTCGAGCGCTTCTCGATCGGCGCCTGGCTGCCGTCCTTCTCGGCGCTCTCGCGGCCGCTCGCCGCGTCGGTCCTCTTTCCGATCGCCGCGACGATCCTGGGTCCCGCCGAGATCGCGTACTGGGCCCAGGCCTGGCCGCTCTTTTCGTGGGCCGGGATCGTCCCGCCCCTGACCGTTCCGAGACCCCTCGTGGCGCTCGTTCCGGCCGCCACGGCGCGCGTCCTCTCGAAGCTCGGCCTTTCCGTGGAGGACGTCCTCGGGGGCGAGGAGGCGATGCTCCGGAAGAAGGGCGCCGGCGACGCGCGGACGCTGCTGGAGCGCCTCGCGACCATCCGCGAGAACGCGGTCGGGGCGCTCGACGCCGAAGAGCCGGCGCTTCTCGCCGTCGACGCCTCCCTCAAGAAGGCGATCCTCACGACACGCGAAAAAACGAGCTTCGCGTTCCAGAAGCTCGTCGAGAAGACCGCCGCCGCGGCGGGACGCGCGGACGAGCGGACCGCGACGCAGGTGAACCGTCTCGCGGAGGAGATCCTGCCCGGTGGCATCCTCGCCGAGCGCGCGTACTCGGCGCTGCCGTACGTCCTGAGGTTCGGCCGCGAGGCGGTCGTGGGCGCGCTCCGGAGCGAGCTCGCCTGGAATGAGCCGGGGCTGCAGGTCATTTCTCTGTGAACGTCTTGCAAGTCGACGTCCTGGCCTTCTCGCCGCATCCCGACGACGTCGAGCTCGGCTGCGGCGGGACGCTCGCGGGCCTCGCCGCGCGCGGCCTCACGTTCGGGATCGTGGACCTCACGCGCGGGGAGATGGCGACGCGGGGCACGCCCGAGACGAGGGCGCGCGAGGCCGCCGAAGCCGCGCGGATCCTCGGGGCGCGCTTCCGCGAGACGCTCGACCTCGGGGACGGCGGCCTGAGGACGGACCGCGCGGCCGAGCTCCAGGTGGTCGACGCCGTCCGCCGTGCACGGCCGCGCGTCGTCCTCGCGCCGCTTCCCGCGGATCGCCATCCCGATCACGCGCGCGCAGGCCGCCTCGTGCCGGAGGCCGCCTGGTACGCGGGCCTCGCGAAGGTCGAGACCGGTCTCCCGCCCCATCGCCCCGACCAGGTTCTTTACTACGCGACGTACGTTCTCGTTTTGCCGACGTTTCTCGTGGACGTCTCGGCCACGTTTGCGACGAAGTTGGCGGCCCTTCGCGCGTATCGCAGCCAGTTCTTTGACCCGAACTCGGGCGAGCCGGAAACGTATGTCTCCTCGAAGGGCTTCTTCGAAGGGATCGAGGCGCGTGCGCGGGCGCTCGGGAGGATCGCGAACGTGGAATATGCGGAAGGTTTCGTCTCGAACTCGCCCCCGACGCTCGCGGATCCGGTCGCGGCGTTTCGCGGGTACGAGGGCGGGAAGAGAACGTGAAGATCGGCATCAGCTGCGGCGAGGACTGAGGGCCTGATGAAGATTGGTATCACGTGCTATCCCACGTTCGGCGGCTCGGGGGTCGTCGCGACGGAGCTCGGGCACGAGCTCGCGCGGCGCGGGCACGACGTGCACTTCATCACGTACGCGATGCCGTCGCGCCTGAACGTCTTCCTCGACCGCGTCACGTATCACGAGGTGACGGTCCCGTCGTATCCGCTCTTCCAGTACGCGCCCTACGACCTCGCCCTGGCCACGCGGATGGGCGACGTGGCGACGCACGTGGGTCTCGACCTCATCCACGTCCACTACGCTCTTCCGCACGCGATCTCCGCCCATCTTGCGCGCGAGATGCTCGCTCCGCGGCGCCTGGGCCTCGTGACGACCCTGCACGGGACCGACGTGACGATCGTCGGGCAGGACCGCTCGTACCTTCCAATCACGCGTTTTTCCATCGAGAAGTCCGACGTCGTCACCGCCGTCTCCGAGCACCTCAAGAAAGTCACGATCGAGGTCTTCGAGCCGAAAAAGGAGATCGAGGTCGTGCCGAATTTCATCGATCCCGAGCGCTGGACGCCGGAATCGCAGCAGCTCGCCTGTCGGTTCGTGCCCGCGGGGAAGAAGGTGCTGATGCACGTCTCGAATTTCCGCCCCGTGAAACGCGTCCTGGACGTGGTCGAGATCTTCGACCGCCTCAGGCAGCGCGTCCCCGCGACGCTGGTCATGATCGGCGACGGCCCCGATCGCCCCGCGGCCGAGGCGCTGTGCCGCGAGAAAGGCATCGCGCCTTACGTGTCGTTCCTGGGGAACATGCCGGCGCTCGAGGCCGTGATGCCCGCCGCGGACCTCTACCTCCTGCCGTCCAATTCCGAGTCCTTCGGGCTCTCGGCCCTCGAGGCGCAGGCCTGCGGCGTCCCGGTCCTCGGCTATGCCGTGGGCGGGCTGCCGGAAGTCATCGCGCACGGCGAAACGGGCTTTCTCCGCGAGGTCGGCGACGTCGCGGGTCTCGCCGCGGACGGCGCGGACCTCCTCCTCGACGAGGGGCGCTACGCGGCGATGTCCCGCGCCTCGCGCGAGCGAGCGATCCGCCTCTTCGACGCGGACACGATGGTTTCGCGCTATCTCGCGCTGTACGAGCGCGTCCTCGCCGCGGCCTGACGCGCGGTGGCGGCGCAGCGCGCCAGCTCTGTTCCCGTCGCTCCCCACGACGCGGCGCGCCGGTACTCCCCTGCGAGCGTCGTTCCGAAAAGGCCGGGATCGTCCGTCGAGAGCGTCACCGGGACGCCCGCGAGGAGCATCCGGCGAAGCGGGTGCGCCTCGCCGCACGAAATAGCCCCCGTCCTGAGGTTCGACGTCGGACAGACGTCGCACACGATGCCTTTCTTCGCGAGTGCCCTGAGGAGCGCCGGGTCCTCGACCGCCCGGATGCCGTGCGCGATTCGCTCGGGCTCGAGGAAGCGCAGGGCGTCGGCGACCGATTCCGGCCCTGCCCACTCGCCCGCGTGGACGATCGGGAGGAGGCCTGTCTTTCGGCCGCGCCGGTACACCTCCGCGAAATCGCGCGAGGGGTAGGCCGTTTCGTCTCCGCCGAGGCCGAACCCGACGACGCGCTTCCAGGGCCGCTCGGCGTGGAGATCGAGGACGCGCTCGGCGGAGGCCGGCCCCCAGTGGCGCACGAAATCGAGCAGGATGCGCACGCGCCCGCGGCCTTTTCTCTCGTGCTCCTGGAAGACGCGCTCGAGTTCGCCTGCGACGTCGTACCAGTCCAGCCCGATTTTCTCCACGACGGCCGGGGAGACCGTGACCTCGGCCCACCGCACGTTCTCCCGCGCGAGGCGAGACACGAGCCCCCGCGCGACGAGGGCGTAGTCAGCGGGGCTCCGAAGCTGCCGGCAGACGTCGCGGTAGAAGTCGAAGAAGGCCTCCTTGGACCCGAGGGCGCGGCGCCGCGCGCGAACCGAGGCGAGATCGGGGAAGATGGGGTCTGGAGAGCGGGACGAGAGGCGGACGAGAGCGGCCGCCCGGAAGGCCCCCTCGAGGTGCAGGTGAAGCTCGACTTTCGGCGCGGGAGAGAACCTTCGGAGGAAGGCGAGAGCGTCTCGTCGGAAGGTCATGCGAGCGCATCGTACGAGAAGCCGTTCGAAACCGGCCCCGTCCCGCTCGGAACGCCGCCGCGCCAAAGGCTGTGGATGCGAGCCGCGGCGTTCGGCGTGGACGTGATCCTCGTCGCGGGCGTTCCGCTCCTTCTCGCGTCGGCCATCGTCCTCTGCGTCTACGCGTCCTCGCGCGAGGCGCCAGCCGGCCTCGACGACGGTTTCCGGGCCGCCCAGGCCGCGGCCCTGGGTCTTTTCCTCTTCCGCGATGCCGGCGGCGGAAGCCCGGGAAAGAAGCTCTTCGGGCTGCGCCTCATCCTCCAGGGCGGAGCGAAAGCCGGAGCCCTCCAGTCCCTGCTGCGAAATGTCCCCCTTCTCATCCCGGGCTGGAATCTCATTGAGCTGTCATCACTTCTGCGTCGCCGGGACGGGCGGAGACCGGGCGACAAGGCGGCGGGAACGCTCCTCGTCGAGGCCTGAGGAGGTGACAGCGAAACTTTCGACCGGGGATCGCCGTTCTCTATGGTGGGAGCAACGAATGTTCAAGGGACCATCCTCCGACCGCACACGGAAGGGCCGCCTGATCCCGGTTCTGGCCACCCTCTCCCTTCTTGCGGCCTCCGGCCTGTGGGCCGGGGATGCGACGCAGGAAAGGTTCGAGAAAAAGTACGACGTCGCCGGCATTCGCAAGGTGAGAGTCCAGAACGTGAACGGCCCGATCCAGATCGAGACGGGCGGCGACCTTCTCCAGGTCGTGGCCGTCAAGAAGGTGAAATCCGCGTCCGACGCCGATCTTCTCAAGGAGACCGAGATCCGGGTCACGAAGTCCGGAAGCGTCATCGAAGTGGAGACCGTGCTCCCGAAGCGCGGGCACTTCTTCCAGTGGTCGCTGTTCGGGCGGGCCAGCTCGGCGGAGGTGGCGTACCAGGTCACGCTGCCCGCTTCACTCGCGCTCGAGGCGGAGACGGTAAACGGCCGGCTCTCCGCCGCGAACCGCGCGGGGGACCTCGTCCTGTCGACGGTGAACGGCGCGGTCCGCGTGGAAGGCCAGGACGGGCCGCTGAAGGTGAACACGGTCAACGGCTCGGTCGAGGTGTCCTTCGCCGGCCCCATGCGCCAGACGAGCCTCGAGACCGTCAACGGCTCGGTCACCGTTACGTGCGCGCGTGAGTCCTCGATTCGCTGCGCGCTCCAGACGACGAACGGCCGCATCCAGTCGCAGTTTCCGGAGGTCACGGTCGAGGGCAAGTGGGGTCCGAAAGAGGCCCGCGGCGCGATCAACGGAGGCCGGGAGAACCTCGCCGTCGAAACCGTGAACGGGGACGTGCGGCTCTACGTGGCCGACGCGGCGGCGGCGAAGAAGTAGGCCGCCGCGCGGTGCCGCCGATCGCGGGCGGGAAGGAAGAAGTGGTGCCCTGGGCCAGACTCGAACTGGCACGGATTGCTCCACACGCCCCTCAAACGTGCGCGTCTACCAATTCCGCCACCAGGGCACGGAGCCGCGAGGGACGGGGATTCTAACCGAAAACTACTTCGTGGCCGGAGGCGCGGGCGCCGGGAACGCCGGGGCCGAGCCGCCCGGAGAGGCCGGAACGCCTGCCGGAGCGGGGGCCGGGAGGGCGGCCTTCGCGGGTACGGCCGACTTCGCTTTGGCGAGAACCGAGGATCTCGGGCGGGCCTGGATCAGCGAGATCACGACCGCGAGGATCGAGAATGCCACGAACGACCACGTCGTGATCTTCTCCAGAAGCGTGGTGGCGCCGCGCGCCCCGAACGTCGTCTGCGAGGAAGAGGCGCCGAAGGCGGCCGACACGTCCGCGCCCTTGCCCTGCTGCAGTAGGACGACGAGGACCAGGAAGACGCAGACGATGACGTAAACGGGGACGAGGACGTAGATCATTTCGGTGGTGCTCCGGACCCCGGGGCGGGCCCAGGGGGGCGGAAATGATAGCGGAATCGCCGTTCAGGTGCGAGGGGCGGCTGCCGCGGCGAGAACGGCCGCCGTGTCGGAGGCGGAAAGGGAAGCGCCCCCCACGAGGCCGCCGTCCACCTCCTTTTCCGCGAAGAGCCCCGGTGCGCTCGAGGGCGAAACGGAACCGCCATAGAGAATTCGCGTCGAGAGGGCGACCGGCTCGCCGAAGCGGGCGGCGAGCTCCGTCCGGAGATGCGCGTGGGCGTCCGCAGCCATCCCGGGTGTCGCCGCGAGCCCCGTTCCGATGGCCCACACGGGCTCGTAAGCGAGCGCGAGGCCGGGAGGCGGCGCCGCGAACCCGTCGAGCGCACGAAGCTGGGTCCGGAGCACGTCCTGCGTGCGTCCTGCCTCCCGCTCGTTGCGCGTCTCGCCGACGCAGTAGAGCGGCGCGAGCCCTTCCTCGGCGAGCCGCGCCAGCTTGCGGGCGAAGTCCGGCTCGCGCTCACCCCTCAGGAGGCGCCTTTCGCTGTGGCCCACGAGGACGAGGGTGACACCGGCGTCCTTCAGCATCGCGGCGGACACTTCGCCCGTGAAGGCGCCCTCGCGCTCGTGGAAGACGTCCTGCGCTGCGAGCGCGATGCCGCTTCCGAGGAGCGCCGCGCGGACGCGGTCGAGCGCCGGAAACGAGGGGGCGATCGCGACGTCCACGCCGGCCGGCCGCGGGAGGGCGGCGATCGCGCGCGCAAGCTCGGCCGCCCGAGACGGCGTCCGGGTCATCTTCCAGTTCGCGACGAAGAGGCGGCGCCGCTCGCTCAACGCAGGGCTTCCACTCCGGGCAGCGCCACGCCGGCGACGAGATCGAGCGACGCGCCGCCGCCCGTCGACACGTGAGACATCCTGGTCGCGAGCCCCGCCTCCTTCACGGCCTCGACGCTCTCACCGCCTCCAACCACGGTGAAAGCGGAAGACTCAGCGAGGATCTTCGCCACGGCGAACGTGCCCTGGTCGAACGGCTTCGTCTCGAAGACACCCATGGGCCCGTTCCAGAAGATGGTCTTCGCGTCGTTCGTCATTCGGCGGAACATCTCGACGGTCTTTTGCCCGATGTCGAAGGCCGACGCGTTCTGGGGGATCGCGTTCATCGCCACGGTCTTCGCCTCGCCGGCCTTCTCGAGGGAAGGCGCGACGACGAAATCGGACGGAAGGACGAGCGCGACCCCGCGCTCCTTGCACCGGTCTAGGATCTGCCGGGCGACGGGGATGCCCTCTTTCTCGAGGAGGGAGCCGCCCACCGGGAGAGAAAGCGCGGCGACGAAGTGGTTCGCCATGCCTCCCCCGACGAGGAGGACGTCGGCCTTCTCGACGAGCGTCCTGAGGGCGGCGAGCTTGCCGAGAATCTTCGCTCCGCCGAGGATCGCCGCAAAGGGACGTTCGATGTCGGTGGCGACCTTCGCGAGGGCCTTCAGCTCCTTCTCCATGAGCAGGCCGATGCCGCGGGTCTCCCGCGAAAAGAGCGCCGCCATTCCGGCCGTTGAAGCGTGTGCGCGGTGCGCCGTGCCGAACGCGTCGTTGACGTAGACGTCGGCGAGGGCCGCGAGCTTTTGGCAGAACGCCGGGTCGTTGCCCTCCTCGCCGGCGTGAAAACGCAGGTTCTCGAGGACGAGGGTCCCGCCGGGCGCAAGCAAGGCGACGGCTTTCTCCGCCTCCTCCCCGATGCAGTCGTGTGCAAATGCGACGGGGGCGCCGAGGCGTGCCTCCAGCGCGCGCGCCACGGGAGCGAGCGAGTACTTCGGGTCGCGCGTGCCCTTGGCCTTCCCGAGGTGCGAGGCGAGGACGAGGCGGGCGCCGCGCTCGCGGGCGAGGTGGAGCGTGGGCAACGCTTCCACCACACGCGTGTCGTCCCGCACGACGCCGTCCGCGAGGGGAACGTTGAAGTCGACGCGCACGAAGACTCTCTTGCCGTCGAGGTCCAGATCGCGGATCGAGCGCGGGAGGTCGGCCATGGCGTTCTCCTGTCGGAAGGTCGCGCGCGCGATCTTATGCGCCGGGACCTCTATAGTCTCGCCCGTGACCTTGGACGCCGGACCCAAGACGCGGGTGACACCGTACGAGTACTCGGCGGGGCGGCTGCGCCTCCTCGACCAGCGCCGCCTTCCGCACGAGGAGATCTTCCTCGAGTGCGAGAGCGCCGCGCAGACGGCCGAAGCCATTCGCGACCTCGCGGTGAGGGGGGCCCCGCTGATCGGCGTCGCAGCAGCTTACGGCCTGTGTGCGGAGGCGCGCCGCGTGGCCGCGCGCGTGCCCGACGATCTCGATGTCGCCCTCGAGCTCGGCGCCGAGAGGCTCGTCTCGGCGCGACCGACCGCCGTGAACCTCGCGCTCGCGGTCGGCCGGATGCGCGCCGTGTTCGAGGCCAGCCCGGGGGCCCGCGTCGGGGATCGCGTCCTCCGTCTCGAGGAGGAGGCGGACCGGATCGCCGAGGAGGACCGCCTCGCCTGCCTCGCGATCGGCCGACTCGGGGCGGCGTGGCTCGAGCGCCGGTGGGCGGGCGTCACGGGCGTTCCGACGGTCCTCACGCACTGCAATGCGGGCGCTCTCGCGACGGCAGGAATCGGAACCGCGCTCGGCATCGTGCGGGTGCTGGCGGCGGAAAGGACGCTCGCGATCCTCGCGGACGAGACCCGGCCGTTTCTGCAGGGTGCGCGCCTCACGGCGTGGGAGCTTCAGCACGACGGGCTCGACGTGACGCTCCTTCCGGACGCCGCGGCCGCCTCGTTGATCGCCCGCGGCCGAGTTCAGGGCGTCGTCGTGGGAGCCGACCGCATTGCCGCGAACGGGGACGTCGCGAACAAGGTCGGGACGTACGGCCTCGCGCTCGCGAGCCGCGCGCACGGCGTCCCGTTCGTCGTCGCGGCCCCGACGACGACGATCGACCTCGCGACGGCGGACGGCGCGTCGATTCCCATCGAAGAGCGGCCCGGCTCGGAAGTGGTCTCGCTGCGGCTGCCGGCCGGAGGCTCAGTGTCCCTCGCGCCCGAGGGCGTCTCCGCGCTCTACCCCGCTTTCGACGTGACCCCCGCGGCCCTGGTCGACGCGATCGTCACGGAGCGGGGAGTCTCCGAGCCGCCGCACGCGGACGCGCTCCGACGGCTCCTCTCGCGATGAAGCCGAACGAGGCGCTGGTCCTCGGCTTCGAGACGTCCTGCGACGAGACAGCCGTCGCGCTTCTCGACGGCGCGGCCGGGACGCGCGCCTCCCGCGTGTCGTCGCAGGAGGAGGCCCATCGCCGCTTCGGCGGCGTCGTACCCGAGATCGCGGCACGTGCGCATCTTCAGAACCTTCCCCCCCTTCTCGACGCGGCGCTCGCCGACGCCGGCGCGAGCCTGACCGACGTCACGGCGGTCGCGGCGACGGCCGGTCCGGGGCTCGTGGGCGCCCTGCTCGTCGGCCTCTCGGAAGGAAAGGGCCTCGCGATCGGGCTCTCGGTGCCTTTCGTCCCGGTGAACCACATCGAGGGGCACGCGCTCTCGCCTTTCCTGGACGGCGCGGGGGGGCCGGCTGTCCCGGTGCCGGAGACGTTCGCTGCGCTCGTGGTCTCGGGCGGCCACACGCACGTTTTTTCGTTCGAAAGAGACCGGATCGAACGCCTCGCGCGGACGCGCGACGACGCGGCCGGTGAGGCGTTCGACAAGGTCGCGAAGATGGCGGGCTTCGGCTACCCCGGCGGCCCGGCCGTGGACCGTCTCGCACGGCGCGGACGAGCGGTACGCCCTTTTCCCGTGCCGCATTTCAAGGACGGCTCGCCCGACTTCAGCTTCTCGGGCCTGAAGACCGCCGCGCGGGAGCGGCTCCTCGAGCTGGGCCGCGCCCCGGCGCCCGGATTCCCCGGCGGCCCCTCTCTTCTTGAGGAGGACGCGCCGCAGGGGCTCTGCGACCTGATGGCCGACGTGGAAGAGGCGATCGTCGCGCAGCTTCTGCATCGGCTTTCGCGACTTCAGGAGTCGCGGCGCATCGAGCTCCTCACCGTGTCCGGAGGCGTCGCGGCGAACACGCTCGTGAGGGAGCGTATCCCGGCGTGGGGACGTTCGCGCGGCGTCGACGTCCGGGTCGCCCCTCGAACCCTGACCGGCGACAATGCCGTGATGATCGCGTTCGCGGGGCTTCTGCGGCTGCGTTCGGGGCGCACCGGCGAAGGGCTCGCTGCGGTCGCGCGGTCGCGCTGGCCGCTCGAGACGCTAAGATAAAGGGCTTGCGCGCGGCCGGCCGGCCGCGCGTCACCCTCATCACCAAGAGCCATGACCGACCCCTCGCACATCCGCAATTTCTCGATCGTGGCCCACATCGACCACGGGAAGACGACGCTTTCCGACCGGATCCTCGAGATCACGGGCGCGCTGACCGCGCGCGAGATGACCCAGCAGGTGCTCGACGACAACCCGATCGAGAAGGAGCGCGGCATCACGATCAAGGCGCGCTCCGTCACGCTGAAATACCGGGCCGAGGACGGAGCCGACTACGTCCTGAACCTCATCGACACGCCCGGACACGTGGACTTCACGTACGAGGTCTCGCGCTCGCTCGCGGCGTGCGAGGCGGCCGTGCTCGTCGTGGACGCGACGCAGGGCGTCGAGGCGCAGACGCTCGCGAACGCCTATCTCGCGATCCACAACGACCTCACGATCGTCCCGTGCATCAACAAGATCGACCTGCCGTCCGCGGTCCCCGAGATGGCGCGCGAACAGATCGAGGAGATCATCGGGATTCCCGCGCGGCATGCCGTGCTGACTTCGGGCAAGGTCGGCACGGGCGTGCGAGATCTCCTCGAGGAGATCGTCCACTCGGTACCCGCACCGAAGGGCGATCCGGACGCCTCGCTCAAGGCGCTGCTCTTCGACTCGTGGTTCGACCTCTACCGCGGCGTCACGTGCCTCGTACGCGTACGGGAGGGCCGGCTGAAGCCCGGGATGAAGATCCGGATGATGGGCACGGGTTTCGGGGGCGAGGTCCAGGAGGTCGGGATCTTCACCCCGAAGCAGCAGATCGTGCCGGAGCTTTCCGTGGGCGAGGTCGGCTACGTCATCGCCGGCATCAAGGACCTCCACGCGGCGAAGATCGGCGACACCATCACGGAGGCGGACCGTCCGACGGCCGCGGCCCTGCCCGGCTTTCTGGACGTCAAGCCAATGGTCTTCGCGTCGATCTTCCCGACGGAGACCGACGCGTACGAGGACCTCAGGGACGCGATGGAGAAGCTCCGCCTCAACGACGCGTCCTTCACGTTCGAGCCCGAGTCCTCGACGGCGCTCGGGTTCGGCTTTCGCTGCGGCTACCTCGGCCTGCTCCATCTGGAAATCGTCCAGGAGCGCCTCGAGCGTGAGTTCAATCTCTCGCTCATCACGACGGCCCCCTCGGTGCCCTACAAGGTGAAGACGACGCGCGGGCAGGAGCTCGAGATCTCGAATCCGGTCAAGCTCCCGGAGGTCCAGCTCATCGACGAGATCCGGGAGCCCTACATCCTCGCGACGATCATCACGAAGGACGAGTTTCTCGGCGGGATCCTCGCCCTGGCAGAGGAGAGGCGGGGCACGCAGGTCTCGCTCGGGTACGCGGGCACGCAGCGAGCCGTCCTCAAGTACGAGCTGCCCCTGAACGAGGTCATCCTCGACTTCTACGACAAGCTCAAGTCGCTCTCGAGGGGCTACGCCTCCTTCGACTACCAGCTCATCGACTACCGTCCCGGGGACCTCGTGAAGCTCGACATCCTCATCAACGGCGAGCCGGTGGACGCGCTCGCGTTCATCGTGCATCGCGAGAAGGCGCAGGCGAAGGGCCGCGCGCTCGTCGAGAAGATGAAGGAGATGATTCCGCAGCAGATGTTCGAGGTCGTCATCCAGGCGGCGATCGGGTCGAAGATCCTCGCGCGCTCGACGGTGAAGGCACTCCGCAAGAACGTCCTCGCGAAGTGCTACGGCGGGGACATCACGCGCAAGAAGAAGCTCCTCGAAAAGCAGAAAGAAGGCAAGCGGCGCATGAAGAAGGTCGGCCGCGTCGAGCTGCCGCAGGAGGCCTTCCGCGCGCTGCTCAGGGTCGAATGAGAACGCCGCAAAGGCGCCTCACGGAGACGGTGGAGGCCGTCCTCGTGGCCGCCGCGCTCGCGCTCACGTTCAAGGGCTTCGTCTTCCAGATCTTCCACGTGCCGAGCTCGTCGATGGAGAATACGGTCCTTACCGGCGATTACGTGCTCGTGAACAAGTTCGCGTATGGACCTCACCGGGGTCCGTGGGCCCGGATCCTCCCGTACCGCGATCTCGCGCGCGGGGACGTGGTCGTTTTCCGGGCCCCGCCCGATCCCGGCCGCGATTTCATCAAACGCGCCGTCGCGGTGGGGGGGGACCGGATCGAGGCCGAGGCGAAAGTCCTGAGCGTAAACGGGGAACGACTCCTCGAGCCGTACGCGGTGCATCGCGACGCGACGACGTACAGGACGGGGGTGCCGCCGTCCCTCCTCCTCCGCGACCGCTTCGGGCCGCTCGCCGTCCAAGCCGGGCACTTCTTCGCGATGGGCGACAATCGCGACGAGTCGCAGGATTCGCGCTTCTGGGGGCCCGTTCCCCTCGCGCACCTCGAGGGTCGCGCCGTTTCGGTGCTCTGGTCTCTCCGCGAGGGTTCACGCACCTTTTCCGGCCGCGGAGCGCGGTTGCGCCGTTTTCTCGATACCGCGCTAAACTTTTTGTCCCGGGCGCGTTGGGAGAGGACCTTTCACGCCATACGCTAAGGCGCGGCCTCAGCCGCGCCAGAAGGAGAACACCATGCGGCGAGTTGCCACGAGATCCCAGCGGGGGGAGGGAGCCTTCGGGCTCATCGTCGGGCTGGGCATCCTGTTCCTCGTCGTCGTCTCGTTGGTGCGAATCGTCCCGCTCCACATCCATGGGAACGAGGTTCTCGACGCGATGAACGAAGCGGCCAACTTCGGCGGCCTGAAGGGGCTCGAGAAGTTGAAGATGGACATCTACCTGAAAGCGCAGAACGCAAAAGTGCCGCTCAAGATGGACGCCATCCGCGTCGAGCGCAACGGCACGTACATCACGATCTCGGCCCAATACGAGCAGTCGGCGGACATCTTCGGCTACCGGTACGTCTACAAATTCGACAAGAAAGTGGAGAAGCCGGTCTTCTGATCCTTTAGGCTTCTTCTTATGTCGCCCCGGGCCGACGAGGACCCCCCGCCGCTCACCGAGGTCCGACTCGACGTCTGGTTGGACGTCGCGTGCCTCTTTCCAACGCGATCTCGGGCCGCTGCCGCCTGCGCGGGCGGCAAGGTGGACCTGAACGGGCGAGCGGCGGCCGCGCACAAGACGGTCCGCGCGGGCGACCGGCTCGAGATCACGTTTCCGCGGGGCCGCCGGACGTTTCTCGTGAAGGGTCTCGCGGAAAGGCACGTTCTGAAGGCGGCGGCCCGGGCGCTCTTCGAGGAGACGACGCCCCCGCTCTCGCCCCAGGTCCTGGAGGCCCGGCGGCTCGAGCGCCTCCTCGCGCCCAAAGGCATCGGGGGCTCACGCCCGACCAAGAAGGAGAGGCGCCAGCGCGAGAGGGTGCGCGGCTGGTGAGGGGCCTTCTACGCCCGAGGCTCTACGAGCTCCTTCTCCTCGCCGACTTCGCCCTCGTCGTCCTCCTCCTGCGGCTGAAGGCGCGCCTCGGCCTGGACATCGTGAAGACGCTTCTCGACATGCGCGAGTTCCTCGCGTGGGCAGGCCTGTTCGTTCTCGGAGGCGTCGTGCTTCGCGCGCTCCTCGCCGCGCGGCGGGGATGGCGGCGCGGGGTCGCCCGGCTGCGGGCCCTCCTCCTGAACTTGCGATCGCTCGGCGATCTCGTCCGGTTCCTCGGGTTCATGACGCTCACGTCCTATGTGTACAGCTGGCTCAAGGTGGCGCTGCCGCTGCTCCGGCCCGGCACCTTGTACGACCAGGAGCTCTACCGTATCGAGACCGTCCTCCACTTCGGAGTGAACCCGGGACGGTTCCTGCAGAGCCTCTTTCCGTACGCGTCGCTCTGGAGGCTCCTCGATGCGTATTACGCGGCGTTCATCTTCACGGTGATTGCCGGCGTCGGCTGGTTCGCCGCGACGCTCTCGGTCCGGGACCGCGCGCGCTTCGCCGCGGGCTTCACCCTCCTGTGGATCCTCGGGTCGTGGTTCTACGTCGCGGTCCCGGCCCTCGGGCCGTGTTACGCACTGAAGGACGACTACACCGAGGTTCGTGCGTCCATGCCGTCGCAATCCGCGACGATGGACCTCCTCTTCGCGCATTACGGGCGCGTGCTCTCCCTTCCCCGGCGGTCGGAAGGCGTCGACATCTCGCCGTACCTCGGCATCGCGGCGATGCCCTCGCTCCACGTCGGGGCGCAGGCGTTCCTGATGCTTTTCGCACGGAAACGGTCGCAGGCCGTGTTCCTCCTTTACCTGGCCCTGACGGTCGTGACGTTCTTCGCCGCAGTCGTGAGCGGCTGGCATTACGCGATCGACGGCTACGCGGCTCTCCTGCTCGCCTGGGTCGCATTCGCAGCCGGGAACCGGAGCGTCCCTTCCGCGTAACATGCCGCCGATGCGGGTCCTCCTCTTCACGGGCAAAGGCGGCGTCGGCAAGACGACGGTCGCCGCGGCGACGGGCCTGACGCTCGCCGCGCGCGGGTTGAAGACGCTCGTCATGTCCGTGGACGCGGCCCACTCCCTCGCGGACGCGTTCGACCGCGACGTCGCGCTCACCGACCACGCCCACGGGGCGGCCGTCGCGGTCGCTCAAAACCTGTGGATCCAGGAGGTCGACGTCACCGAGGAGATCGGCCGTCACTGGAAGGACATCTCGGGTTACATCACGACGCTTCTCGCCGTCACCGGCGTCGAGGAGGTGCTCGCCGAGGAGCTCGCGATCTTCCCGGGGATGGAGGAGGTTTCGGCGCTCCTGTACGTGAACCAGTACGCGCGCGAAAAGGCTTTCGACGTCCTCATTCTCGATTGCGCGCCAACGGGCGAATCGCTGCGGTTCGTGTCGCTTCCGCCCACGCTCGAGTGGTACATGAAGAAGCTCTTCCGGCTCGAGCGCTCGATCCTGAAGGTCGCGAGACCGGTCGCGAAGAAGGTGACCGACCTGCCGCTTCCGCCAGACCGGTATTTCGCGAACGTGCAGTCGCTCGCGCAAAAGCTCGAAGGCGTCGACGCGCTCCTCAAGGACCCCGGGACGACGACCGTCCGGCTCGTGACGAACGCCGAGAAGATCGTCATCAAGGAGACGCAAAGGGCCTTCATGTATTTCGGCCTGTACGGCTTCACGGTCGATGCCGTGGTCGTGAACCGGCTTCTGCCCGACGGCGTCCTGGACCCCTTCTTCTCGAAATGGCGGAGGACGCAGGGCGTGTTCCTCGAGGAGGCGCGGAGCTACTTCGACCCCGTCCCGGTGTTCACGCTGCCGCTCAAGGACGATCAGGTCCTCGGTTCGGTGGCTCTCCTGGAGCTCGGGCGGGAGCTCTGGGGCGGGAAGGATCCCGCCGCGTCCTTCCGCTCGGATCCGCCGTATCGCTACGCGAAGCGGAACGGAAAGTACGTGCTCACGCTCGATCTCCCGTTCGTCGATCGGCACGAAGTGGACCTCGCGATGGCGTCGGGGGACCTCATCGTGCGCATCGGCAACGTGCGCCATCACATCCCCGTCCCGCGGATGCTCTCGGGTCTGTCGCCGTCCGGCGCGAAGGTCGAGGACGGCAAACTCACCGTGCGCTTCGGGAAGACGCCCGGCGCAGGGGACGGCGCCGAAAGGTTCTTCTAGGTGGGAAAGAGAGGGCGGCATGCGTGAAGAAGCTGACTCTCCGGGCGAGAACGCGGGGGCGCGGCGCCGTCGCCGCGCAGGGCCCAAGTCGACCGGGCGGAAGCCCGCAGCTTCCTCTTTCGAGGGAAGATTCGGACCGGGCCGGGGCGAAGAGCCGGCGCCCGCGGGGAGGGGGAGAGGCGGTCCGATCCCGGGCCTCGCGTGCGCCGGAGAGGGGTGCATCTTCAAGCCCGCCGCGGACCTCGTCGGCAAGTTCTCGCTCCGCCTCGCGCGCGGGCACGGGAGCACGCTTTCGCGCGCCAAGACCTCCGGTATCGAGTTCATGAAGGCGCTGCGCGACTTCCTCGACGAGGAGATCGCCCTGGCCGAGCGCGCCGCCGGCGGTGGCGAAAGGCGGCCGCACTACGAAAAGATCGAGGTCGAATGATCCGGACTCGTCCGGCGCGCCTGGCGTCAGGTCTTTCGGCAGGGGCCCTCGCCGTCTTTCTCTCGGCCTGTCCTTCCAAGGACGACATGACCGGGCCGAACGGGAAGGCGAGCCCGACCCCGACGTCCACGAATACCCCGTTGATCTCCTCCTCGCCGCCGGGCACCCCCGCGGGCCCGACGCCGCTCCCGACCCCCGTTTCCACCGGAACGCCGCCCACCGCCACGCCGACATCCGGAATCGGCTCGACGCCCGCGACGTTCACGCCCACCTCGGTGCCCCCGACCCCGACGCCCGGGGCGGGCACGCCGACGGTCACGCCGGTTCCGCCGAGTCCGACGGCGACGCCCTTCGCGGGCACGCCGACGCCGACTCCGTTCGGCGGCGCTCCGACGGCCACGCCGGAGCCTCCGACGCCGACGCCGGGAGCGGGCACGCCGACCGTGACGGCCGTTCCGGCGAGCCCGACGCCGACGCCCTTCGCGGGCACGCCGACGCCGACTCCGTTCGGCGGCGTTCCGACACCGACTCCAGTCTGAGAGGCCCTTCTCGATCGGTGAAGGGGGCAAGGGGGAAACACGACCGTGTTTCCCCCATCTCTAGCAGCTGCTAGCGCGCCTTTCCCGGGCGCGTGCGAAGCACGCCGCGCGCCAGCGCGATCTCGGCCACGATCGCGCGTGCGGCCGCGGCGGGGTCGGGGGCGCCGGTGATCGGACGGCCGACGACGAGGAGGTCTGCGCCCACGCGGATTGCCTCGGAAGGTGTGGCGACCCGCTTCTGGTCGCCAGCACCCGAGCCAGCGGGCCGCACACCGGGCACGACGAGGATGAACTCGCGCCCGCAAGCCGCGCGAATCGTCTCGATCTCCTGCGGGGAACAGACGACGCCGTCCAGGCCCGATTCCTTCGCGAGGATCGCGAGTCGCCGCGCGGCCTCGCGCGGCGAGCCTTCGAGGCCGACGGCCCGGACGGCCGCCGCGTCGAGAGACGTCAGGATCGTCACGGCGATGAGCTTCGGCGCCTCGAGCCCCGCTCCAGCCGCGGCCGAGCGGGCTCCTTCGCCGAACGCCTTCATCATTTCCGCCCCGCCGGCGGCATGGCAGTTCAGGATCGAAGCGCCGGTCCTGACGGCGGCGGCGGCAGCCTTCGCGACCGTATTCGGGATGTCGTGGAGCTTGAGGTCGAGGAACACGCCGGCACCCGACCCCACGAGCGCTTTGACGAGCGAGGGACCCTCGGCCACGAAGGCCTCGAGGCCGACCTTCAGGAGACCGGCCTCGGGCGCGAGGCGGCGCGCCAGGGCGAGGAGCGCCGCAGGGTCCGTCAGGTCCAGCGCGACCGCGAGATGCGCGCGCGCGTCCTTGGTCTCGCGATTCATGCGAACGAGTGATCCGGCCGCGGGCGTGTCCGGAGCGTGCCGACGAGGTCGGAGACGCGCGCGACGCGGTGGCTCTCGCACCACGTTGCGAGCTCCCCGACGAGCCGGCCCGCAAGCGAGGGGTCCCGGAAGTTCGCGGTGCCGATCTGGACGGCGTTCGCGCCTGCGACCAGGAACTCGACGACGTTCTCGACGGTCTCGATCCCGCCCATGCCGAAGATCGGGATTTTCGGAAGCGCCGTCCTAACTTCCCACACCATCCTGAGCGCGATCGGGCGGATCGCGGGCCCCGAGAGCCCGCCGGTCGTGAAGCCGATCTTCGGCTCGCGGCGCTCGAGGTCGATCGCGAGGCCGACGAGCGTGTTGATGAGCGAGAGCGCATCGGCGCCAGCGTCCACGGCCGCCCGGGCGGACGCGACGATGTCGGTCACGTTCGGCGACAGCTTGACGAAGAGGGGGTGGCGTGTCGCGGAGCGGATTCTCTTCACGAGGGCAAAGAGCGCCTCGGGGTTGTTTCCGAACACCATTCCGCCCTTGACTACGTTCGGACATGAGACGTTCACTTCGATCGCAGCCACCCGGCGCTCGTCGCCGATGCGCTCCACGACGGCGACGTAGTCATCCTCGGTATCGCCCCACACGTTCGCGATCACGGTGGCGCCGAGGCGCGAGAGCTCCGGCAGCTTCTCGGCGAGAAACGCGTCGACGCCTACGTTCTGCAGTCCGATCGCATTCAGCATTCCCGCGTCCGTCTCGCAGATGCGCGGCGGCGGGTTGCCCCGGCACTCCCTCAGCGAGAGGCCCTTCACCGAGATCGCGCCGAGCGAGGCGAGGTCGAGATATTCGGCGAACTCGAGGCCGTACCCGAACGTGCCGGACGCCGTCGCGATCGGATTCTTGAGACGCAGCCGACCGAAGGCCGTGGAGAGGTCGACGGTCATGGCGTCAGAGGCGCGCCCAGTCGATCTCGGTCGGCGATACGCAGGGGCCCTCCTTGCAGATCGTCGCGAAGCGTCCGTCCGCCATCGGAACGACGCAGCCGAGGCAGACGCCGAACCCGCAGGCCATCTCGGACTCCATCGCGAAGGAGGCGTCGAGGTTCGCGTCTTGGAGAAGAGCGGCGAGCGCGCGGAACATGGGGAGGGGCCCGCAGGCGTAGACGCGGCGGTAGTGCGCGCCGCCTTTGAGCGCGCGCGTGAGCAGCTCGGTGACGCGGCCTTTCCGTCCGAGGGAGCCGTCGTCCGTGGCGTATCGGCAGCGGTGCGGGCCGAGGAAACGTTCGAAGTCGCCTCGCTTCAGGACGTCGTTCTCGTTCCGGCCCCCGTAGAAGAGATCCGCGGGAATGCCGCGTGCGCCGAGCGTGCGCGCGAGGAGCACGAGAGGGGCGAGGCCGATTCCACCTGCGACCAGCGCGACACGGTCGGACTGGAGGAGGTCGTCGATCGGGAACGGCACGCCTAGCGGGCCGAGGACGGGAAGCCGCGTTCCCTCGGCGAAGCGCGCGAGCGCGGCCGTTCCGACTCCCACGATCTTGACGACGAACTCCAGGGCGGGAACGCCCGCCATGGTCGTCACGTCCGCGATCGAGAACGCGCGGCGGAGGTACGGGCGGAGCCCCTCGCCGGCCTGGATCATGGCGAAGTGGCCCGGCTTCGTTCCGGCGCCGATCGTGCCGGCCGAGAGAAACAGGGAATAGTGCTCGTCGTCGTAGTGAATCGTCTTGAGGACGCGGAGCGATTCGTTGACTGCCATCGGGAAGGAGGCGAGACTCGCCGGGCGCGGATTATGAGCGAGGGACGATCGGCGTACCACCTCCCTCTCGCGGGCGCGCTCCTCGGCCTCGCGGCAGGCGATCTGTTGCTCGGCCTCAATCCGGAGCTCCTGCGCGCTGATTCTGTAGCGCGGCTCCTTCTCGTCGCCGCAGCGGCCGGAGCGGTCGTCGCTTCCCCGCTCGCTCTCCTGCCGCGCACGCGGCGCGCCTCGGGTTCAGGCGCCGCGTGGGGGGCAGGCCTTCTCGCGGTGTGCGGCGCCTTCGTCGAGTTCCAGAGGGAGGCGCTCCACGATTTCGTGCCCGCAGGAGCCCGGCGCGTCCTCGTCGCGACCGCGGTGGCGGCGTTTCTCTCGGCCGCCGTCCTCGTCGTGAACGCCCTGCGCGGCGGCCCCTCCGCCCGGACGCTCTCGCTCTTGCTGGTGCTCTTTCTCCTGCCGCCCCTCGCGGGCCGGCGCACTCCGGAACGCCCCTCCCCGGAGGCGTCCCCTGCGCCCCCGCGGGCGCCGGGCCGCAACCTTCTCGTGGTCGGGCTCGAGGGCGCCTCCTGGAGTCTTCTCACCACGTACGCCTCCGAGGGCGCAATGCCGGTCGTCGAGCGCCTCTTGCGCGAGGGAACCGCGGGACCGCTTGCGGCGCTCGCTCCGTACGATCGAGCCGCGCTCTGGACGACAGCCGCAACGGGCAAGAGGCCCCTGAAGCACGGCGTGATCTCGTCGCGCCGCTGGAACACGCCCGGAGGAACCCTCCGGCTACTGCCGGTCCTGCCCGGCTCGCCCGTGCCCGGCGGCGAGCACCCTCTCGCGGATGCCGCGGCTCCCCGCCGCAGCCTCACGTTCTGGGAGATCCTCGCGTCTCGCGGTCACGAGGCGGCGGTTCTCGGGTGGCCTGCGTCGTCTCCCGCGCGGGAAGGGCTCGTCCTGTGGGCAAGCGACGCCTTCTTCGACGGGGACACGAGCGTCGCCGCGGCGCGCCCGGCCGAGGCTGCCGCGCGGGCGCGCCTCTTCCGCGTGCCGCCCGACGGCCTCGACCGTCCGCTCGCGCGCTCGCTCGTGCCCCAGGGCCTTCTGGCCGACGAAGCCCGGCTCGATCCGCTGCGCGGAGCGGCGCGCGACCTGACGGTTGCCGGAGCCGCCCTGGCGGCTCTGCCCGGAGGCCCGCTCAATGTCTCGGCGCTCGTCCTCTCGGGGCTCGCCGAGGCGGGGGCCCTCTCCGGCTCCGCGGAGAATTCCCGCTACTGGGGACTTTCCTTTCCGGAAAAAGAGGCCGAGGACCGGGCCGCGGCGCTGCGCGCCTACTACCGGTTCCTCGACGACCTTCTCGCCGAGATTCTCGAGCGCGAAGGCCGCGAGCGCACGATCTGCCTGTTTGCGCCCGTGGGGTGGGGGCCGCCGCCCACCCTCGAGGCCGTCTCGCTTTTCCTGCGCGGGCAAAGGCCCGCGGCGAGCCCCGATGCCGCGCGGGACGGCTTCGTCCTCTTCGCGGGAGCCGGCGTGAGGTCGGGGGTGCGCCTCACGTCCGCGAGCGTCCTCGATCTGGCGCCGACGCTGCTCGTCCTCGCCGGCGAGCCCCTCGCCCGGGACATGGACGGGCGCGTCCTCGCCGAGGTGTTCGACGAGCGGTTCACGGAGTCGGCGAGCGTTCCGATCGTGTCGACGTTCGAGGCGTCGGGACCGCAGTGAACGGTGCGGGAAAGCGAACGCGCGCCGCCCTCCTCCTCGGATGCGGCGCGCTCGGCGTCTTCCTGCGCGTGGTCAAGGCGGGAGATTGGCCGGCGGGGCCGTGGATCGACGAGCTCTATTTCCTGCGGGCCGCGAGGCTCGCGGCGGTCGAGGGTTTCTGGTCTCTCTTCGGCACGACGCCGATGCAGCCGCCGGACTTTCTCTTCTCGAACGGGTGGCGCTACTACCCGAGCCACGTCTTTCTCCTGCCGCTCGCGGCGGCCGACCGGTTGGCGGGCGGGGGCATGGCCTCGGTGCGGCTCATCGCGCTCGGCTCCGGCGTCCTCCTGTTCCTCGCGTCCCTCGCGCTCGCCGTCGAGGCCACGCGCGAACGGCCGCACGCGCTTCTCGTGGCGGCCGGCCTCCTCGCGACGTCCCTCTGGCTTCTGACGCAGGCGAGGTGGGCGTGTGACGTCGTCCTGACGTCGGCGGTCGTGACGGCCGCCGCGGCGGCAGGGCTGAGAGCCTGGCGGCGTTCCTCTCCGGCGTGGGCGACCTTATCCGGGGCACTTTTCGGTCTGGGGGCGGCGGGGTACACCTCGGCGCGCCTCGCTCTCGCGCTGCCGCCGGCCGTGCTCGTCGCGGCCTGGGCTTCGGGACACCGGACCGTGCGCCGCCTCGCGCTCGTCGCCCTTCTCGCGGAGGTCGTCGTCGTCGCGCCCCTCGCGCTCACGTACGCGCGGCAGCCGGAGCGCTTCACGGCGCACGTGAGAGATCTCTCCATCCTCTCCCGGCCCGCGGGGGAAGCGGGGCAGGCCTTTCTCGCGAACGTCCGCGACTACACGGCGCTCTTTTTCGTGCGCGGGGACGCCATCGCCCGGCACGGCGACCCGGACCGTCCGGTCGTCCTGGCGGGCGTGAGCGCGCTCCTCGTCGTCGGCGCCGCGGTCGGCGCCGCGCGCGCCGGCATCGAGCGGCTTTTCCTCCTCCCGATCGCGGTCTTCCTTTTGGGCGGACTCCTCGCACGCGATACCCAGAGCGCGAACGCGAGCCGGGTTTCCCTCGCGGCCCCCTTCATCCTCACGCTGGCGGCTCTCGGGGCCGCCGCTTTGGCGGAGTCGCTTCCCGCGCGCGATCGGCGAGCGTCTGGCGCGGTCCTTCTCGGCCTCGTCCTCGTGACGGCCCTTCTCGACGTCTCGGGCTTCGTCCGGTGGGCCACGGGGCCGCACGTCGTCAACAGCTTCGGCGTCGCGGAGCGGCGCCTGGCCGAGGCGATCGAGACGGAGCGGCGCCGCTCCCCGTCCGAGATCCTCGTACACCCGGTTCGTGCCGCCCGGAACGTGTACTTTGTGGACGTTCTTCTCGGCCTCCCGAACGACGGCGGACGGCATGCGGTTGGGATTGGGACGGCGGGCGTCGAGACGGCCTGGACGCGCGTTCCGGAAACCGACGTCCTCTTTGCGGCGGACGGATCTCCGGAGGTCCGAAGGACGATGGCGACCCTGGGGGCCAAGCTCGTCGCGCACGCCGGACCGGAAGACGGCGGGTTGCCGTGGGCGCTCTACCGGATCCCGCGTGAAGCGGCCGCCCTCGCGGCGCATCGCGCTCTCGATGAAGGGGTCCGCGTGGCTGCCACGGGGGGAAACTTCTTCGCGCCCGAGGACGGCCTCTACGTCTTTACGACGCGAGGCGGAATGCGGGTCGCCATCGACGGCCGCGCTCTCTTCAGCGAGAGCGCGGGGGGTCAAGTCGCGCTTCGACTCGCGAAGGGCAGGCATCTCCTCGCCGCGGAACGGCGCCGGTCCTCGGCGGGTCTCCAGGTCGTGGCGCCCGACGGCTTCGCCCTCCCGATGGGAGACTTGGATCCGCCGTAGGCGCCCGTTTCGAAGCGCGGTTCACGGAGTCGGCGAGCGCCCGGAACGCGTCGACGTTCGAGGCGCTGGAGGCGCGGAGACCGTGGGAGGCGCGGGCGCCTCATTCACGACTCCGATCTCGACCCCGCGCGCCGCATCGAAGACGTGAGCACCCGGTGGGGGCACGTCGTCCAGCCGGAGCGGCAGACCTCCCGCGCCCACCAGCGGGATCCGCAGAATGCTGGCGGTGGAGACAGGGCCGGCCCGGATCCGGACGGGAAGGGCGGCCGACCGGAGCCGGAAAACCAATCGCCCCTGCGGGGCGGGAAGAAGAGCCGAGGCACCGTCGAAACGCACCCGCCGGAGCGCGAGCGGATCGACGAGGAGAGGGGAGCGCGGTGGCGGAAGGAGCAGGAGCCGGTCTCCTCGTTCGACCCTCAGGACGTCTCCGGACTCACCAAGAGCGGCGCAGGCATCGAGAGCTTCCCGGCGGCGGCCGGGAGACAGAGCGCCGAGATCGACGTCGATTGCGGCGGCACCGAGCTCGCGGTAGACCGCGAGCGTCTCGGCGGGAGATCGCGTCTGGCTGATCCCGTCGAGCCAGAGGTGGATCGGAGGCGGGAAGGACTGGTAGCCGTTGAGCACGCGACGCCCGTGGAAGAGTTGCTCGATCCACGCGCGCTCGGACGTACGGCGCTCGAAAGGGTAGACGGCGACGATGGAATCGCGATCGAGTGAATGGAGGATGTCCTGGAACGGCGACGGACCCGGAAGGGCCGAGGCGGCGAACGGCCGCGGCCAGACGTCGATCGCGAGCAGAAGGGCGAAGACACACACGACGGTTCGGCCGAGGAGGGAACCCCGGAGGTGCCGGGCGGACGCCGCGAGGGAAAGGACGACGCAGGCCGCGACGGCGAGGCCGAACCATTGCTCCCACCGGAAGAGGCCTCGCATCGAGGAGAAGACGGGAACATGCGTGAGGAGCCGCCAGGGACCCGGAAAGAGGGGGCGGCCGAGAACGTGAATCGTCGGGCCGAGCGCGAAGAGAAACGTCACGCCCGCGAGCGCGGCCCACAGACCGAGGTCGGTCTCGGGAGAGCCGCGATCGAGCCGGCGCTCGACCGGGCGGTTAAGAAGAGGCAGGAGAAACCAGAGCCCCAGCGCCGCGACGGCCAGCGCCCCCGGAAAGAATCCGGGTGCGCCGGGCGGAAAGTCCGGAAGGAGCCGCTCGAGAACGGCTTTGAGAGGCGCGGAGAACCCGGAGTGGTGGAGAAGAGAAAGCAGGTCGGCGGATTGGCCGGCGAACGTCCGCATCGAGACGTTCACGTCGAAGTCGCGGCCGATCTCGAACAGCGGACGGTTGAAAAGAATGAGCAGAGCCGCCGGCAGGGCACCGGCCACGAGAAGGAGAGAGAGCCGGCGGCGTCGCCCCGCCGGAAAGAGAGCGCACGAAAAGAGCACGAGTCCCGCGGTGATGGCTCCCAGAAGGAGGCCGTAGAGGCTGCCCATTCCCACGGCGAGCCATGTCGCGCCGAAAAGAAGCGCGTCACGCCAGCGGCCGTGTCTCAGGACATCGAGACCGAAGGCGATCGCGAGAGGAACCAGCCCCGCCCAGAACGTGGCGAGGACCGCGACGCCGTTCAGCCGACCCGGGCACCAGGCGTAGAGGAATGCTCCGACGAGGGCCGGCCAGCCGGGACCCGCGAGCCGCAGGAAGAGCGCGCCCGCAGACCAGAACGCGAAGACGCAGGAGAGCGCGTACGCCACGTTGTATCCGGCGGCCAGCGAGCCCGTGGCACGTGCCCACGGGTAGCCGACGATGGCCTGGATGACGTAGCCTTCGGAAAGTCCCCACGAGTCGGGATAGGGCGCAAAGACGCGATCGTCGCGATTCCAGGCCTCACCGCGCTCGAACCGGCTCCAGGCCCTCCCGAGGACCGACACCGCGATCGCGGAATCGCCCAGCCGGCAGTCGCGCTGCGGTCCTCCGCAGGGAATGAGCTCCAGAGGTTGGCGCGCCACCTCGGCGAGGAACGGAAGAGGCGCCGCCAGGCCCAGGACGAGAAGAAGCGCGCGGAACGAGCGGGGCGAGAGGCCAAGCGGGCTCCTCGCGGGGGAAGGCATTGGCATATCGGACGCTTCGCTCATCTCCCGGCGGCTCCTTCGACGCCGCGACCCACGACGGGCGGACCGAGGGCCCCGAGAAGCGCCTCGTGGAACGCGTCCGGTGTCTCGAGCGGGCCGTCGTGTCCGGCGCCGACGAGGACGAAAAGGCGCGCGGCGCGCATCCTCGCGGTCGCCTCACGGGCGATCGCGAGCGGAAAGAGCGTTTCCCGCTCTCCCCAGATCAGGGTCGTTCCTTCCGGCAGCTCTCCGAGGTGCTCGTAAAGGCCGTCGGCCTCGGTGAGGCGGGCGACGGTCCAAGAAGCGGTTCCCGCGCCGTAGTTCCGGCCGAACGCGTCGAGAACGAAGCCGAGAGAGGGCGCGGGCTTGCGGAAGAAGAGGAGGTCGAAGATGCGCCGAGCCCCCGCGCGGTCCTTGGGCAGGACGCGCGCGCGCTCGGCTTCCACGTCGGTCGGAAGAGAGAGGCCTCCTGCGTCCACGAGGGCGAGCCGGTCCGTTTTCCAGGGAAACTTCAGCGCGTACCACCCCGCCGTCCAACCGCCGAGGGAATGCCCGACGAGATCGAATTTCTCGAGCGCGAGAGCCCGCGCAAGTGCGTCCAGCGCGGCCAGGCGCCCCGAAAGGCCGTAGCCCGACGGGTCCCGCGGCGGGTCGCTCCGGCCGGAGCCGGGCGCGTCGGGCAGGATCACGGTGCGTCCGCGCCGGGCGAGGAGGCGCGCGGCGTCCGCCCAGTACGTCGCGTCGGCGCCGAGACCGTGCAGGAGGACGACCGGCCGCTCCGCCGAGAGCGGCCCGAGGACGAATGCCGAAAGGCTCGTACCATCGTCGGCCGCGAAGACCTCGCGCCGCGCGCCGGCGAAATCCAGACGCGTCTCCTGGATCGAGCGGTAGACGGGCAGCGGATCCACGGCGACGGCGCCGAAGAGGAAACAAAGAGAGAAAGCAATTGCTCCCAGGACCGAGAGCAGGAGCTGCTTGCGCTTACTCATCTCAAGCGCACGGTAGCAATTTTTCCTGGAAGGGTGAGTGGGGTTCGGCTCAATACGCGAGGAGGTCGCGGAGGGCCGCGAGGACGTCGCCGCTCTGCGGAAGCGTGGCATCCTCGAGCTGCGGCGCGTAGCCGCAGAACGCGTCCTTCGCAGCGACGCGGCGCACGGGCGCGTCGAGCCACGCGAAGAGCTCGTCTGCGGCGCGCGCGGCGATCTCGGCGCCGAACCCGTGCGTCCGCCAGTCCTCGTGCACGACGAGGAGCCGGTTCGTCCGTTTCACGCTTTCGGCCACGGCCGCGAAGTCCCAGGGCGCGAGCGAGCGAAGGTCGAGGATCTCGGCCTCCTTGCCGTCCTCCTCCGAGAGGCGGGCCGCTGCGACCGCGCTGCGGAAGACGGTGGCGCCGTACGTCACGATCGTGGCGTCCGTCCCGGGCCGCACGGTGCGCGCCTTGCCGAACGGAATCATGAAATCCGGCCCGGGATAGCGGCCCTTGTTGTGCGTCTGGCGGTACAGGTGCTTGTGCTCGAGGAAGAGCACGGGGTCGTCGCAGCGGATCGCGGTACGGAGGAGGCCGTTCGCGTCGAGGGCGTTCGATGGCATCACGACGCGGAGACCCGGGATGTGCGTGAACGTCACCTCGCCTGACTGCGAGTGGTAAGGCCCGCCGCCGGTGAGATAGCCGCCGATCGCGACCCGGATGACGACGGGGGCGCGGAACGCTCCGCCCGAGCGCCAGCGGGTCGTGGCGAGCTCGTCGCGGATCTGCAACATCGCGGGCCAGATGTAGTCGAAGAACTGGACCTCGACGACGGGCTTGAGTCCGCGCGCGGCCCAGCCGAGCGCGCGCCCGACGATGCCCGCTTCGGCAAGGGGAGAATTGAAGACGCGCGCGGGGCCGAATTCCTTCTGCAGGCCGGCCGTCACCTTGAAGACGCCCCCCTTGCCCTTGCATTCGTCGAGGACGTCGGCGCGGGTCGCGTCCGCCACGTCCTCGCCCCAGATCGCGATGCGTCGGTCCCGGGCCATCTCGTCGCGGAGCGCGGCATTGATGAGATCGACCATCGTCGTCGGCTCTCCCGAGAACGCGGGCGACTCTTCCGTGTCGAAGGCGTTCGACGTCGGGTCCACGTCGGGCGAATAGATGTTCGCGTGAACGGTCTCGGGCGCGGGCTGTGGCCGTGCAGCGGCGTCGTCTGCGGCGGCGCTCACCGCGGCGGCCACCTCCTCGCGCAGCGTCGCGACCTCCTCGGCGGTCGCGAGCCCGGCCCCCTCGAGGAAGGCCGCGAAAAGCTCGAGCGGGTCGCGGTCCCGATCCTTCTTGCGCTCGGCCTCGGTCCGGTAGAGCTTCTCGTCGTCGGAGAGCGAGTGCGAGTAGGGACGGATGACGTGCGCGTGGACGAGAGACGGCCCCTTCCGTTCGCGGGCGTAGGCGAACGCGTACCGCAGCGCGTCGTACGAGGCGAGGAAGTCGCATCCGTCGGTCTCGGCGATGAAGAGACCGGGATAGGACCGCACGAGCTTCGATATGGAGCCGCCGGGCGTTTGCACCTCGACGGGCACCGAGATCGCGTAGCCGTTGTCCTCGACGACGAAGACGACGGGGAGCTTCGACGTGCACGCGGAGTTCAGCGCCTCCCAGAACTCCCCTTCCGATGTCGAGCCTTCTCCGATCGTGACGACGACGACCTCGTCCGGCGCCGCGAGCGCGATCGCGCCGGCGAGGCCGGACGCCTCCTCGCGCAGGAGATAGCGGCCGGCCTCCGCCGCTCCGACGCCGGGCAGGCACTCGGTAGACGTCGGCGACGAGGTCGTGAAGATGCGAAGCGCAGCCGCACCCCAGTGCGAAGGCATCTGCCGTCCCCCGGACGCCGGATCGTCCGCGGCACCGAAGGCCTGCAGGAACATGTCCCTGGGCGTCACGCCGAGGCCGAGGCAGATCGCGCGGTCGCGGTAGTACGGGAAGAGCCAGTCCGAGCCCTTCCGCATGTGAAGTGCGATGGCCGTCTGGACCGCCTCGTGCCCCGCGCCGCTGATCTGGAAGAAGATCCTGTTCTGGCGCTTGAGCTGGATCTCCTTGTCGTCGATCCGGCGGGACGTGACCATGTTCCGGTACACCCGGAGAAGGTCGTCGCGCGAAAGCCCTTCGTACGAATCCGCTTTCGGCGGCGAGATTTCCGTCGCCATCGGGCGGAGATTACCGGAAAAGAGCCGCGCCCGAGGCGAGGACTCTAGGCGGCCGGGTGGGCGGCGGCCACGGGGGCGTCCGGCGTGCCGGGAGAGGCGGGGGCGTGCCAGTCCGAGTGCGGCGCACGGTTCTCGACGATCCATCCTCTGAGGAGCTCGCGATACGTGCGCGCCGGGATGCCTTCTTCTGCGAAGAACGGCTCGAGCGCCGTGCTCAGTGCGGGCAGGCGGTAGAAAGGCACGGCGGGGAAATAGTGGTGCTCGAGGTGCAGGTGCGACCAGAGGTAGACGAACTCCCAAAACGGCGAGCGCGACATCCGCGTGCCCCACTTCGCGGGCACACCGGGCACGACGTCGTAATGCTGTCCGAGGCGGTTGAGGGCGAACGCGGGAGGAAAGACGAAGAAGACGGGCACGGCGTAGAGCCACAGGAGGCGCGAGGCCCCGCCGAAATAGCCGATCGCCGAGGCTGCCAGAACGTGCAGGCCGATGGCGAGGAGGCGCTCGCCGCGGATCCTCCGCTGAAGCGACTCGGGATACGTGGCGGTCTCCGCCCGGGCGGCGCGGAAGTAGATCGGGAAGAGCGCGGGCGTCGCGTAAAGCAGCTTCAACCACCGCGCGTTCCTCTTCGGCGAGAGGTGCGCCCGCTTCGGGTCGTCCGTCGTCGAGCCGAGCTCGGCGTGGTGGTCGAGATGCCAGCGCGTGAACTGCGCCGGCGAGATGCCGGAGGGAAGCGCGTAAGCGAGGCCGAGCAGGCGATAGGCGCGCGGCCGGTCGCCGTCGAAGACGGCCTTGTGGACCACCTCGTGGAGGAGGACCGTCCCGTCGAAGACGACGAAGCCGAGGACGAGCGCGCACGGCACGCGCACCCAGAGGCTCTCGAAGCGCCAGCCGAGAGCGAGCGCGGCGGCGAAGAAGACGAGCTGGCGGAGGGCGACCGCGAAGTGACGCGCGGGGCTCTTTCGATGCAGCGTCTTCAGGGCGTCGTGCCCCACGGCGGCCGTGAGCCTCTTCCTGAGATCTCCGATCGAGCGGTGGAAATACCCGGACTTCATCCCAGAAGAGATTACGCCGGCGGGAAAAGAAAGGCTGTTGCCCGTGGTCCCGGTATCACCTGGCCTCCACCGCGACGGGATCGTTCGTGACCTCGTCGATGACCGAGGCAAAACCGGTGAAGACGCCGGTGGAGCTGGACAGGACGAGCCGGGCGCCAGTGATGGGACCCGAGACACCCATGTCGCGGACGACGCGGTTGACCTGCGTCATGCCGTTCGGGGGAAGGAAATAGGTCTTCGTGGCGAGGGTCGTACCCATGGGCGAAACGAGCGCGACGTCGACGGTCGTGAAGACGGGGGTGCCGCTTCCAAGGATGAGATTGGAGCGGAAACCGTCGCCCTCGCGAATGTTGAGGATCGATCGTGAGGTGCCGGGGCCGACGAAATCGACAAGAGTCACGGCGGGGATCGACTGGCCGAATGTCCCTCCGAATCCCGGCGTGGACGTCACGGACAGGATGTTCAGGAAGGGCGATTCCGAGGTGATACGAATGGCGCCGAAGGCCGAGGTCTGATTGAAGACCGATCCGAGGATGTCGAAATAGATGACGGACTTTCCGGCTTCGAGCTGGAAGCTCTGCTCGGGGCCGAGTTGGGGATCGGCCGGGAAGGCCACTTCATGGCGGAAAAACTTGAACGTGAAAACCACGGGCGCGGCACCGACGTTGGCTACCGCGACATTGGACGTGTAGAAGGAACCGTTGGAGCCGTTCGAGCGGGCGCAGCTCGGGAGGAGCCAGGAGTACAGAATCGGACCTCCAGCCGTGCCAAGCGTGGACAGTCCCGGCCCGGCGTTCGTGACCCGTTGAGCTGTCATGGCCGAGGGATCGTTCGTGGCCTCGTCGATGACGGACACCACGCCGGTGAAGAGAGCTCCGTGCGTCGAGCTGGAAAGGACGAGACGGGCGCCGGTGATGGGATCCGAAACGCCCATGTCCCTGACGAAGCGGTTGATTTGGATCGTTCCGTCAGGAGGCACGGAGTAGCTCTTGGTTGCCAGGACCGCTCCAGCCGCAGAGACGAGTAAAGCGTCGACGGTCGTGGAGGTCGGCGCGTTGCTCGCCAGGACGAGGTTGGAGCGGAAACCGTCCCCTTCGCGAATGTAGAGGATGGAGCGCGTGGATCCGGCCGGAATCAGGTCCGATTCCGAAAGAGCAGGAATGGACTGGCCAAGAGTCCCGCCGAAGCCGCGAGTGGAGGTCACGGAGACGACGTCGAGAAGCGAAGTGCTCGACGTGATACGGATCGCCCCGAAGTCGTTCGTCTGATTGAAGACCGAACTCAGGATGTCGAAGAACGTCGTGGACTTGCCGGGCTCGAGGTTGAAAGTCTTCTCGGGGCCGCTCGAGCCGTCGCGGTTGTTTCCGAGGAACTTCAGAGTGAAGGAAGCGTTCGCGCCGCCGACGTTCGAGACAGAGACGTCCGTCGTGTAGAAAGCCCCTCCGGCGCCAGGCGCGTGAGCGCTGGCGGGAAGGAGAAGGATCGTGGCCGCTTCCGCCGGCGCGGTTGACTGCCATGCACCGCCGCCGGAGAGCCCGGCGTAGAGAGTCGACGGCCCTGAGGGGTCGAGGGCGAGGGCCCGGACGGAAAGACGCGGCAGGCCCTTGTCCACAGCTGCCCAAGTGCTGCCGGAATCGATGGACCTGAAAACCCCACCGCCATTCGGCCCCATCGTCCCGGCGTAAAGCGTAGCGGGGTTCGTGGGATTGATGGTCAAGGAGCCGACGAACGGGGGATTGTTGGTGAAGGCGCCGACGAACGGGAAGCGCCCGAGTCCCATGTTGGTGGCGGAAAAAGTGTCGCCGGCATCGGTCGACTTGAAGACCCCGCCGTACGTCCCGGCGTAAAGCGTCTCGGGGCTCGAGGGGTTGATCGCCAGGGCAAAAAAGGGCACGCCCCAGATTCCTCCACCTGCGGGGGCCCACGAGCCGCCGGAATCGGTTGACTTGAAGAAACTGACATCCGTCCCGGCGTATAGCGTCATCGGATTCGCGGGATCAATGGCCAAGGCGTCGACAAACCCGATCCGGAAGGGTCCCCACCTGTCGGCGTGGACCCATGTGCCACTGGCATCGATGGACTTGAAGACCCCGCCTATGCCTCCGGCATAGAGTGTGGTGGCGTTCGACGGATCGATGACCAGGGCACGGATGTGCAGCTCCGTCAGTCCCGAGTTGGCGGTGGCCCATGTGCCGCCGGCGTCGGTGGACTTGAAGACCCCGCCGTTCGTCCCGGCGTAAAGCGTGGAGGGGTTCGCGGGGTTGATGGCGAGCGCCGTTACGCCCAGCTCCGTCAGTCCCGAGTTGACGGTGGACCACGTGCCGCCGGCGTCGGTGGACTTGAAGACCCCGCCGTTCGTCCCGGCGTAAAGTGTGGAGGAGTTCACGGGGTTGACCGCGAGTGCCAGGACGTCGGTCAGCGTCAGACCGGCATTCGTGACATCCCAGGTGACGCCCGAGTTGGTGGACCTGAAGACTCCCCCGCTGCCTGTCCCCGCATAGAGCGAGGCGGGGTTCACGGGATTGATGGCGAGAGCGTGGATCTGCGGGTCCGTCAGTCCAACGCTTGTCGCCGCCCATGTGTCGCCGGAATCGGTGGACTTGAAGAGTCCGCCGTTCAGCCTGTTCGGCTCCGGCGTCCAGGCGCCGGCGTAAAGCGTCGCCGAGTTCGAGGGATCGATGGCCACTGCGGCGACCAAGCCTAGGTTCGTCAGTCCCGCGCCGGCGTCAGCCCACGTGCCGCCGGAGTCTTTGGATTTGAAGATCCCACCGCTGCCCGCTGCATATAGCGTGGCGGGGGTCGTGGGGTTGATGGCCAGGCCAAGGACCTGCTGGATCCGCAGTCCCGAGTTGACGGGGACCCATGTGCCGCCGGCGTCGGTAGATTTGAAGACTCCACGGTAGATCATCCCGGCGTAGAGCGTGGCGGGATTTGCCGGATTGATCGCCAGGGCACCGACGTTTTCACCTGTCAGACCCGTAGGGGTCCACGAGCCGCCGGAGTCGGTGGACTTGAAGACCCCGCCGCTGCCTCCGGCGTAGAGTGTCGCGGGATTTGCCGGATTGATCGCCAGGGCACCGACGTTTTCACCCGTCAGACCCGTAGGGGTCCACGAGCCGCCGGAGTCGGTGGACTTGAAGACCCCGCCGCTGCCTCCGGCGTAGAGTGTCGCGGGATCTGCCGGATTGATCGCCAGGGCACCGACGTTTTCACCCGTCAGACCCGTAGGGGCCCACGAGCCGCCGGAGTCGGTGGACTTGAAGACCCCGCCGCCGCCCCCGGCATAAAGCGTTGTCGGTTTCTCGGGGTTGATCGCGAGAGTGAGGACCTTCCCGCCGTAAGGCCAGCCGCTAGTCCAGACACCCTGTCCGGCGTGAGCGGCCGCGGAGAACGATATGCAGAGGGCGAGGAGAGCCCTCACTCCGGTGTCACGCAGCCGGAAAGCTCTCATCATGAGAAGGTCCTCTGGGTCCCTACAAGAGATGTCCGGCGGGCCCGCCAGGCTTCTGAATACAGGTGTATCAGGAGGCGCACATCTTTCAAGGCGCTGCCGAAAGAGACGCGGAATCCGCCTCCGGAGGCGGAGCGTCGGCGTCGCCCCCCACTTCCTCCGCCACGAGGTAGAGCGGGCGGCCCTTCACCTCGTCGTAGATCCGGCCGAGGTACTCGCCGAGGACGCCGATGACCGTGAGCTGGACACCGCCGAGGAGCAGGACGAAGACCATGAGCGTCGTCCAGCCGGGCACGTTGATCTTCAGGATCCACAGGACGAGGACGACGAGGATGTAGAGGAACGCGAACGCCGACACGAGGAAGCCGAGCCACGTCGCGAGCTGGAGCGGCACGTGGCTGAACGAGGTGAGTCCGTCGATCGCGAAGCGCAGCATCTTGCGCAGCGGGAACTTCGTCTCCCCGCGCACCCGTGGCGGCCGCACGTACGGAACGCCCACCTGCCGGAAGCCGACCCACGCCGTCATGCCGCGTATGAAGCGATGGCGTTCGCGCAGGCGCCGGAACGCCGCGACGGCGCGCGGGCCCATGAGGCGGAAGTCGCCGACGTCCACGGGGATGTCCACGTTCGTCCAGCGCTCGAGAAGCCGGTAGAAGAGGTGCGCCGTCCACAGCTTGAACGCGCTCTCGCCCTCCCGTTTCGTCCGCTGCGCATAGACGACCTCGTACCCTTCGTCGATCTTCTTCAGCATCTCGGAGATGAGCTCGGGCGGGTCCTGCAGGTCCGCGTCCATCACGGCCACGATCCGGCCGCGTGCGGCGTCGACGCCCGCAGTGAGCGCCATCTGGTGGCCGAAGTTGCGCGAGAAGCGCAGGGCCCGGAGGCGCTGGTCCTTGCGGGCGAAGGCCGCCATCTTCTCGAAGGACGCGTCCGAGCTGCCGTCGTCCACGTACACGATCTCCCAGGAGCGGCCCGTGGCGCCGAGGACTCGCGTCAAGCGCTCGTTCAGCTCGTCGAGATTGTCGGCCTCGTTGAAGACGGGCAGCGCGACGGAGATCTCGGGGCGGGTCACGAGGTGCCCCCGGGCGCCGCCGGGGCAGGCGGCGGGACAAGCTGCGGGACAGGCTGGGTTGCCGGGGAGGTCCGGCGGAAGACCGTCACCCAGACGGCGCCGATCGGGTTGTTGCCGTCGGCCCGGTCCCAGACCTCGCGCGTGAAGACGTAGAGAAGGAGCTGCTTCAGGTTCGGCCGGAGCGGCTTGAAGGAGGTGTCGGGAATCCACCAGGCCCGAAACGGCACGCGGTCGCGCTTGTAAGCCGGGCCGAGGATCTCGGCCTGCTTGTCGGCGTCGCCTTCGTCGCACAGGACGATCGGCGGGTGGAGGTTTCCCGTGGGCGCCTGCCAGTTGACGGGCGCGTTGCGCACGTACCAGCTCATCGGCCAGCCCGCCTCGCCCGAAACGATGGCGGCGGGCACCTCGCCGACCTTTCCGTACGCGAGGATCTCGTCCACGAGGCCCAGCATCTCGGGACAAGTCTGCACCTGGATCGTGGACTCGGCCTTGCGCGAATTCGGTGTCAGGACCGGGTAGACGAAGGAGAACGTCAGCGCGGTGAGGAGCGATGCGGCGGCGACCGCCCCCCCGGCGAGGCGCCACCGCGCGCCCTTCTCGGCGAGGAGCGCCCACGCGACGCCGGCGAGCGGGATGAAGGGAAGCACCTGATGGACGATGAGCCAGCCCGCCTTCTCGCCGAGGTAGGCGTACATCGCGACCGAAGACAACGCCCAGCCCGTCAAAAAGCGCTCGGCATACGTGAAGCGCGACCAGCGCGTGGCGATGAGAAAGAGCGCCGGCAGAATGATCGCGAATTCGTACTGGAGGAGACGCGGCAGATAGAACGTCCTGGGGCCGCCGACGCGCTCCATCTTGTGCTGGCCCCACCAGTAGGAGATCGCCTCGAAAACGGGATTGCCCGACTCGGGATGGTTGAGGAAGACCGTGTAAAAGACCTCGGACACGCAGAAGAAGAGCAGGAGGGCTCCGACGAGGGGAACGGTATGCGCCTCGAGCCAGTCGATGAGGCGGCGCAGCCGGTTCCACACGTCGAGACCGCGCTCCGGCTCCATCCAGGCGGCCCCGACCGAGGGCACCATGAGCGCGAGGAGGACGTAGAAGTTCTCCTTCGAGGCGAAGGCGACGGACGCCGACAGCGCGGCGTAGCAGAGATGGCGGAGGCGTCCCCTCTGGAGATACTCGTCCAGCCACAGGAAGAGGCCAGCCGTCCCGATGAGGCTCCAGACGTCGTCGCGGCAGAAGCGGGTGTAGTAGAGGAAGTTCGGCGAGAACGCCGCGAGCGCACCGGCTGCGAACGCGGCTCCCCGGCCGAAGCGGCGCCTCAGGAGGAGCGCCATCGCGGACAGGGCGATGCCGGCGAGCGCGGCCGGGAGGCGCGCCGTGAAGTCCGATTCGCCGTGCCCCGAGGTCACGAGACCCGCGACCTTGAACGCGATCGCGACCGCGTAGTACTGGACCGGACCGTGGTAGACGGGGTCGTACTTGTACGTGCCGTCTCTCAGGAGGTGAAGCGCGGCCCAGGCGTGGATCGACTCGTCGTGGTGGAAGACGTGCGTTCCGAGCTGGACGAGATGGAGAAAAGTCGAGAGCGCGAGGAGCGCGATCCAGGCCCTCTTCTCGAAATCCGAGAAAGGCGTTTCCGAGGCGGAGGACGGCTCGGCTCGGGTCATTTCAGGATTTCGTAGATCGCGGCATCGCCGCTGGCGAAGGCCCGCCGGAAGTTCGCGCGCATCGGGAACGCATTCGGACCGAAGTCGCGTTTTTCGAGTGCGCCGACGAAGACGTACCGCACCTGGTACTGATGCAGAAGCTTGAGGGTCCCCTCGAACTGCTCGGAGGTGTAGATCAGCCTGAGGTCGTTCTTGCGGGCCGAGGTTTCGGCGATGGAGCCGCCGCCCCGCCAGAGGCCCTCGTGGTTCTCCCACCCGAGGACGGTCGGCAGGCCCGAGGCGGCGCCGATGCGCCCGTAGTCGCTGTACGCGCCGCCCGTGGCCTCCGCGAGAACGGCGCCTTCCACGGCGTGCGTTCTGAGCCAGAGGATCGCCTCGCGGTCGCCCGGCGCTTCGCGGGCCATCCAGCGCAGGCCGTCGAGCCCGTCGAGAGGCCCTTTCCAGTTGGCCCGGAACGCGATTGCCGAGAGCGGATGCGCGAGGGCGGCGGCGAGCGCCGCGACGATGGCGGTGCGAATGAACACGCGCGCGTGGCGCGAGGAGAGCGCGAGCGGGAGAAGAAGCGCCCCTCCCAGCGCGAGGAGCGGCCACGCGCCCATGAAGCACTTGAAGACCGTGTTCATACGGCGCATCGACTCTCCGTAGGAATCGGATACGAGGACGACGTCGGGGACGGCCGCGAGGACCGCGCCCGATGCGGCCAGGAGGAGGCCGGCCCTCAGCGCGCCGGCGGGCCGGTGCGGCTCCCCCGGCCCCGTCTCTTTCAGCAGCAGCCAGACGACACCAGCGGCGAACCCCGCCGCGAGCGAGAAGACGGGTTTTTTCGTGAAGACGACGAGCGCGAGCGCGAGCGACGGGAACGCGCACGCCGCGACGAGCGACCGGTCCGCGCGCATCTGGCTGCGCACGAGGGCGATCCCGAGCGCGAGCGCCGGGATCACGGCGAGGACGCCGAAGTGAAGGAATGCGTCCCAAGCGCCCGTCCCCTCCTTCCACCACGAGAGCCCGCTGAATTTGGGACGCGGGGAGCGCGCGAACGGCAGGAGAAAGAGCCCCGCGGGAAGGAGCGTGGCGAGACTCCGGAGGAGGGCGGGCTTGAAGTCGCGCTCGGCGAGGTTCCCGGCGCCCAGGATGAGGAGCGATGCGGGAAGGTCCCAGGGGTTCGCCGAGAGGACAGCCGCGAGAAGCAGGCCGTCGAGCAGGGTTCCCGAGACGCTTCCGATGCGGCCCGCCAGGCCGAGAAGAGTTACGAGAAACGGGAACGTGACGGCGTGCGGGTGGAGATCCCCGAGGCGGAACGTAAAAAGCGGCCACTCGGTGATCGTGTTCGGGTTGTCGACGCGCCGCGAGGACAGCCACCAGTCGAGGTCGACGAGCGGTTTTCCCGAAAGGAACTGCCGCGCCCCGTCGAACGTCCCCGAGAGCACGAGAAGAAGCCCGCCGAAGACTGCGATGGTCGAACCGCCCCGCCGCGCGCGAATCGCCCCGAAGCCCGCGAGCGCCGCGAGAGCCGGCAGGAGAGCGGCGACGAGGTTGTAGGCGAACTCCGACGGCAGTCGGGCCGCGCGCGCGGGAAGCGCGAACAGGTACGTCCCGAAGTGATAGTAGGGAAAGCGCTCGCCGGAAAGCCAGGGATCCGGAAACGGCAGGTGCGAGGTCGTCATGAGGCCCGACAGGACGGCGAAGTCCATCGGCTTTTCGGTCTGGCGGATCTCGCCGAACGTCCAGCGGATCCACAGGAAGAAGAGGAAGACGCCGAGAAAGAGCGCAACGGGAACCAGTCGCGCGCGGGAGCGCGGAAGGATCGCAGGAAGGTCGGCGCCGCCCCAGAGAACGCACACGACGAGGGCGACGAGGCCGAGCGGCAGCGCGAGCCGGGTGATGGGGACGTGGAAGAACGACGACAGCAACCAGCCGGGCGTGGCCGCGAGCACGAGGCCCACCGGAACGGCGAAAGAGAGCACGGCGTCCGCGCGGGAATCCTGGTCCGCCTCGTCGCCGCGAAAGATGCGGGCGAGCACGGCGGCGCCCGACGCACCGGCCAGGAGGAGGACGAAGGCGAAGAGAAGCGCCGTCTGGACCGTCACGAACGGTTTCAAGGTAGCACAACGCAGTGCCCGCGACCGGCTTACACTCGAACGGATGGTGGCCGATTCGCCCCGCGTCGCCGTGATCGGCGGCGGTCTCGCCGGCCTCGTCGCCGCGGATCGCCTGCTCGGGGCGGGCGTTCCCGTGGCGGTCTTCGAGAAGTACCCCGAGGCCGGCGGGCTCGTCGGCGTCGTCGACGTGGGCGGGACGCCCCTCGAGCGCTTCTATCACCACCTCTTCACGAGCGACGTCGATTACGTGTCGTTTGCCGAGGAGTTCGGCCTCGGGCGGGACCTGGTCTGGCTCAAATCGCGAATGGGGTTCTTCTCGGGCGGCCGGCTGTACGACTTCGGGACCCCCGTCTCTCTCCTCTCCTTCTCCCCGCTCGGAGTCGCGGGCCGGATCCAGTTCATCCTCTCGACGCTCAAGCTCCGGCATGATCCCGACTGGAAGAAGCTGGAGCCGGAGACGGCCAAGGGATGGATGCGGCGGAACGGCTACGGGCGCGCGCTGGATGCCGTCTGGGGTCCTCTCCTCGACCAGAAATACGGCCGGCGAGCGGACGAGGTCGGCCTGGTCTGGCTCTGGGGAAAGATCGCCCTTCGCACCCGGTCGCGCGACAAGACCGGCCTCGGGGAACGCCTCGGCTATTTGACGGGCTCCTTCGGGCGCGGCGTGGCGGCCGTGCTCCAGCGCGTGAAGGCGCGCGGCGGCGACGTGCGGACGTCGAAGCCGGTGAAGATCGTCCGGAGGTCCGCCGGCGGCTTCATGGTGGAGTTCGCGGGCGGGACAGAAACGTTCGACCTCGTCCTGTCGACGGTGGCGATCCCGGAGCTCCTGAAGCTCGCGCCCGACCTTCCCGAGGACGTACGGCGGGCGTGGAGCGGAATCGGTTACTGCCATGCGCTCTGCCCGATCCTCGAGCTCGACCGGTCGCTCTCTCCGTACTATTGGCTCAACGTGGGCGACCCGGCGATGCCCTTCGGCGGCGTAATCGAGCACACGAATTTCATTCCGAAGGAGACGTACGGCGGCCGGCACGTCGTCTACATCTCGAACTACGTCCTGCCGGACGATCCGAAGTGGAAGAGGCGCGACGAGGAGCTGTGGGCCGAGTACCTGCCCGGCCTGAAGAGGATCAATCCGGCCTTCGACGAGAGCTGGATCCTGAAGAAGCAGATCGGGCGGGGCGAGTACGCGCAGCCCATCGTCGTTCCGAACTATTCGAAGCTCCTCCCGCCGCTTCAGACGCCGGTCCCCGGGCTGTGGTCGGCGTGCATGGCGCAGATCTATCCGGAGGACCGCGGCCAGAACTATGCGATCCGCATCGGGCGCGAGGCGGCGGATGCGATCCTGAAGACGCTGCGCTGAGCTCTACTCCTCGGCGAGGAGAGGGAGCTGCGGGTCGGGCGGAGCCGCCGCCGCGAGCTCCTCGGGGGTCATGAGTCCGTGCACCCCGACGCCGAGGAGGCGCACGGGGCGCGTTGCGGCTTCGGTCCGGGTGAGGAGGGCGGAGGCTCGCTTCGCGAGCTCGTCCGCGTCGCGCGTGGGGCGCCGGGTCTCGCTCCGCGTCACGGTCGTGAAGTCCCCGTAGCGCACCTTCAGCACGACCGTCCGCGCGTAGAGTCCCCTCCTCTCGAGCCACGCGGCGTCGTGACGCGCCATGGCCTCGACTTCCGCCCGCATCGTCTCGACGTCGGTGAGGTCCTCGGCGTACGTGTCCTCCGTGCTGCACGACTTCGACCGCTGGTCAGGCACGACGCGCCGGTCGTCCTCGCCGTGTGCGAGGCGGACGAGGGAGTCGGCCCAGCTCCCGACGGCGTGTCTGAGCGCATCCAATGGGACGCGTCGCACGTCCACGAGACGGGCACAGCCGAGCGCGAGCAGTTTTTCCGCCGTCTTCGGCCCGACGCCCCACAGCGCCTCGACCGGCAGCTTCTCGAGGAAGCGTTCGACGCGCTCCGGCGCGATCACCGTGAGGCCGTCGGGCTTCTTCCACCCCGAGGCGATCTTCGCGAGGAACTTGTTCGGCGCGACACCGGCGGACACGGTGAGAGATGTGGCTTCGTGAACTTGCGCCTTGAGGCGCCGGGCCACGTTGACCCCGAGGCGCTCGTTCCAGGCGTTCTCGGTCACGTCGAGGTATGCCTCGTCGAGGGAGAGCGGCTCGACGAGCGGCGTGACGGCCCGGTAGAGGTCGAAGATCTGCCGCGAAACGGCGGAATAGCGCCGGAAGTCGGGCCTGACGATCGCGAGCCCCGGGCAGAGGCGCACCGCGCGCGCCATCGGCATGGCCGAGCGGACGCCGAACCTCCGGGCTTCGTAGCTCGCGGCGGCGACGACGCCGCGCCCCTTCGGGTCCCCGCCCACGGCCACGGGCCTGCCGCGCAGCGAGGGATCGTCGCGCTGCTCCACGGACGCGTAGAACGCGTCCATGTCGAGGTGGAGGATGCGGCGGGCAGTTGAAACCACGGGACTACCGAAAGGAGACTAGATCCCGGCCGGCGCCCGTCACGAATACCGTTTTTTCGCTCACGCGATCCACTGAATCGTAGCGCGCCGGAGCGGCAGCGGGTTCCGCCGGCGAAGACCGGGTGCGATCCCGGGGCCCAGGCGCTCCCGGGCGTGACGGTGACCGCGCGCTCGCCCAATCTGCAGGGCTCGCGAAGCGCCACGACCACTTTGAACGGCGACCATGTCTTCAACAATACGGGCAGCCGCGCAATGTGACCGACTACCAGGCTCCGCGAACGTTTCGCGTGTCGATGGGAGTGAGGTTCTAGGGGCCTCCCTCGAGACGAGCCCCCGAGGCCAGGAAGTCGACGACGAGCTCCTCGGCCCAGTAGGCGGGAGACAGGCCGTTTGCGGCGACGAAGCCGACGTGTCCTCCGTTCCGCGGCGCGACGAAGCGCACGGCGGAGGATGCGGCGGCGCGGGCGCGCGCGACGCAGTCCGGCGGCACGAACGGGTCATCGAGCGCCGAGATGCAGAGCGTGGGCACGGTGATCCGGGCGAGAAAAGGCAGGGAGCTCGAGCGCGCGTAATAGTCGTCCGCCGACGTGAAGCCGTGGAGAGGTGCCGTCGCCGCGTCGTCGAACTCCCGGAACGTGAAGGCGCGCCGGGCGCGCGAAAGGTCGATCTTCCCGGCCGCCTCGGGAAACCGCCGCACGAGGTCCTCGGCCTTCGCCGTCAGCGTCTTCACGAAGATGCGGACGTAGAGCTTGGGCGGAAAGGGCGTCATGTACTGGGCACCTGCCGCGAGGTCGAAGGGCACCGAGAGGGTCGCCGCGGCGGCGACGGTGGGGTCGCCGGCGTTCTCCCCGAGCCACTTCAGCAGGACGTTTCCGCCCAGCGAGACGCCCGCGCAGAGGAGCGGCCGGCCGAGCCGGGCCGCGAGCGTCCGGGCCACGAAGTCGAAGTCGGACGTCTCCCCGGAATGGTAGAGCCGCGGCCGCTCGTTCGGGATGCAGCGGTCGAGGTCGAGAGGGTCCCGAGCGCAGAACCGGAAGTTGAGGACGGCGGCCCGAAGACCGAAGCGCGCGGCGAGCCCGAGGAGCCCCTGCGCGTAAACGGAGTTCGAGCTGCCCTCGAGGCCGTGCAGCACCAGGAGAAACGGCGCGTTCTCTTTGGCGGGCGCGTCGAGATGGTCCACGAAGAGCGTGTCGCCGTCCGGAGCGGTCAGCGCCTCGCGGCGCATCGAAACCTGAGTCCGCGAGCGCGCGAGGCGCCCCCACAACGTCTGGGCATGGCGGCCGCGCAGCCAGGCGGCGGGCACGAATTCCGCTTGCGTTTCCGTGTCCATGTTTCCGTGGTTCTCGTCCCCTCGCGCGGCACGCTCGTCCCACCGGACGCCCAACCCGCCTCTCGGCATTCTATTGTCGGGTGGGATGGCGAAGGCCGAAATCGACGTCGGTTGGCACCTTCCGGTTCCCGAGACAGCGCCTCGCGGCAAACCCATCCCCAGCCTGGCCGTATTCAACCCGGTGGATCGCATCTTCGTCCCGTTCGTGAGAACCCTGATCCCGAGGCGGGCCTCTCGCCGGGACAGCGAGCCGAAGGTCGGCGAAGAGCCTCCCGTGAAGACTTTCTGGAAGAGAACCGCGGCGAACATCGGGGCCTGGACGGTGGCCGCGTTCTTCTTCGCGAGCCAGCTCTATTTCCTCTACCCGATCGCGTCCGGACGCGAGATGTCGTTCATGCGCGCGCTGCTCATCAACCTGCCGTTCTACTATTTGTGGGCTCTCGTGACGCCTGCGATCCTCGGCCTCGCGCGGCGCTTCCCGATCGAGCGCACGAGGTGGAAGAAGCCGCTCCTCGTCCATCTCTCCGCGTCGACGATCCTCTCGGCCGTGCAGCTCTTTCTCGCCGGCGCGGTCCTGCAAGCTCTCGGCGGCGCGACGCTGAGCCGGGCGGACTCGTTCTGGATCACGCTGGCGCAGTTCTTCCGGCTGAACTTTCACGCGAACGTCCTCACGTACTGGGCGCTCCTGGGCCTCGCGTGGGGAGCCGACACGTACGCGAAATACCGGGACCGCGAGCTCGCCGCGTCCCGTCTCCAGACGCAGCTCGCGCAGGCCGAGCTCGGCGCGCTCAAAATGCAGCTTCAGCCCCACTTCCTGTTCAACACGCTCAACGCGATCGCGGCGCTCTTGAAGGCAAATCCCGACGCGGCCGAGGGAATGATCCTCCAGCTCTCGGACTTCCTCCGCGTCACGCTGAACAACACGGGGCGGTCGGACATCACGTTGCGCGAGGAGCTGGAGTTTCTGGAGCGTTACCTCGCGATCGAGAAGACGCGCTTCCAGGACCGTCTCTCCACGCGTTTCAGGATTCGCACGGAGGTCCTCGACGCGCGCGTCCCGAACCTCCTCCTGCAGCCTCTCGTCGAGAACGCGATCCGCCACGGGATCGCGAAGGACCGCCGGGCGGGACGTCTCGAGGTGAGCGCGACGCAGGAGAAGGGACGTCTTCTGCTGAGGGTGACGGACGATGGTCCGGGAGCGCCGCCGGGGCGCGTCACCGAGGGGATCGGCCTGACGAATACGCGCGAGCGCCTTCGACACCTCTACGGCGACGCGTACTCCCTCGAATATGGAAACGCCCCGGGCGGAGGCTTCTGCGTCTCCCTCTCGCTGCCGCTCGTATCCCCCGAAAGCGAGCCATCGTCACCGTGATCCTGCCCGCCGTCCCGTGACGGGCGACGTGCGCGCCTTGCGGGCCGAGATTCGGACGCGATGGAAACGCGCCGAAGGCTTCACGGGGCTCTGTCCGGCGCGCTCCTTGCCGCCTTCGCCGCCGCGCCTCGAGCCCCGGCCCTGAATCTGCCGAACGAGGAGATCGCGATCGGGGACGGTTTCGTTGCGACGCACGCGTCGTCGTCGCATCTCCTCGAGAGCTCGCTTCGGCCGCCCGCGTACCGCCTGTGGGAAGAAGCGGGGTTCGGCGGAGAGGCCCGCGAGTGCGCGGCGTGGGTTCTCGCCGTCGACGCCGGTCACCTGCGATGGCAGGCCTGGCCCGACGGGCGCGCGTACCTTCGAGCGCGCTGGAAGGGGCCGATTCCGGCTGACGCGGTCGCGATCGTGCATACACACCCGGCCGTGGTCGATCCGAGGCCTTCTTCCCAGGACCTCGAGACGGCGCGCCGCGTCGGCGTGCCCGTCTACACCGTGTCTCGCGCCGGAATCTGGAAGGCGGAGCCGGACGGGCGGGTCGTGGCGGTGGACGACAAGGACTGGTGGCGCAGCTGCCGTTCCGGTGCCTGCAGAGTCCCGGAGCGCGATCCGGATTTCCGGAGCGCCCGCGGCGGTCTCGAATCACGAAACCCCGGGGCGGAATCCGCGTATCGCTGAGAGATGAAAGGCATGATCCGGACCCTCGTCGTCGACGACGAGCCCCTCGCACGCGAAAGGCTCCGCGGCCTCCTGGCCGAGGAGCCGGAGATCGAGATCGTGGGCGAATGCGGCGACGGCTGCCAGGCCGTCCTCGCGATCGAGGAGCTCAAGCCCGATCTCGTCTTCCTGGACGTCCAGGTGCCGAACCTCGACGGGTTCCACATCCTCGAAAGCGTCGGCCAGGATCGCATCCCGGCCGTCGTCTTCGTGACGGCGTACGACCAATACGCGCTTCAGGCGTTCGACGTGCGCGCCGTGGACTACGTCCTGAAGCCGTTCGGGCGCGAGCGGCTCCACAAGGCGCTGGAGAAGGCGCGCGCGCAGATCACGCGCGAGAAATCGAGCGACCTCTCGGGGCAGCTCGTCGCGCTCCTCGAGGAGATGCGCCCCCCGCAGGTGAGGTTCTTGAAGCGCATCATGATCAAGGAGAGCGGGCGGCTCTTTTTCCTGAGGACTGCGGACATCGACTGGGTCGAGGCCTCCGGAAACTACGTCCGGCTCCACGTCGGCGCCGAGTCGCACCTCTTGCGCGAAACGATGAACGGGCTCGAAGGCCGCCTCGATCCGGAGCGGTTTCTCCGGATTCACCGCTCCACGATCGTGAACATCGAGCGCATCAAGGAGCTGCAGCCGTGGTTCCACGGGGATTACATCGTGATCCTCCGCGACGACCGCCAGCTCACGATGAGCGCGAGCTACCGCGAGAAGCTCGACGAGCTGCGGGGCCGGACGCTCGCGTCCTGACCGGTCCGGATTTCCGGAGGAAAAAGGTCTCCGTCCGCTCCTCGGCGCCTTCCGTCCCCGGCGGCAGAGCGCCCGTCACAACCAGCGTGTCCGGCCGAGGGACCGAAAGCACTCTGACCAAACGACCCAAACCCTAGAAGAGGTGCGGTCGTCTCGGGAGGAGGAGTGCGATGAGCCATTCACGATGTACCTTTTCGGTTCTTCTCGTCATCGCGTTCTGCGCGGCGACTTCGGCCGTGGCGCAGACCACGGGAGACCTCGAGGGCACCGTGGCCGACCAGAACGGGGCCCCGCTGCCCGGCGTGTCGGTCGAGCTGCGGTCGCCGCAGCTCCAGGGCACGAGAACCGCCGTCACGGACAACGCGGGCCGATACCGCTTCCCGGTCCTCGCGCCGGGGGTGTATGCCGTCACCGCGCAGCTGTCTGGCTTCACGAAGGTGGAGCGCTCGGGCCTCAAGGTCTCGCTCGGAGCGACGACCACGATTCCGATCACGATGGGCCTCTCCGTCAAGGAGGAGATCGTGGTGACGTCGGAGGCACCGGCGGTCGACACGTCGAGATCGACGATCGGAACGACGGCGTCCCTCGAGGCCATCCAGAGACTTCCGCTCGGGCGGAATTTCGTGTCCATCGCGAACACCGTCGCCGGGACGGGCACGGACGTTTCCGGGAACGTCACGGTATACGGAGCGACGGGTCTCGAGAACGCGTACATCATCGACGGCGTCAACACGACGGGCGTCAAGACGGGCACGCAGGCCAAGCAGCTCAACAACGAGTTCATCCAGGAGGTCGAGGTCAAGACCGGCGGCTACGAGGCCGAGTTCGGCCGCGTCCTCGGCGGCACGATCAACGTCGTGACGAAGTCCGGCGGAAACGAGTTCCGGGGCGATGCGTTCGGGTACTACGATTCCGGGTCTCTCGCTTCGAGCGACGCGCGCACGAGCGACCGGAGCGCGGCGAATCAGGGCGAGTACTTCTCGCCGAAGCGGCTTGACGTCGGGGCGGATCTCGGCGGTTACTTCGTGAAGGACCGGCTGTGGTTCTTCGGGGCCTACGACCGCGTCAACCAGGATCAGGACTACACGCGCACTCTCGCGGTGCTCCGCGACGCGTCCCAGACGAAGATCCAGACCGGGAACACCGACACCTATCGAAACGACCTCTACTCGGGAAAGCTCACGCTTCGCCTCGGAGAGTCGAACACGCTCGCGGCTTCGATCTTCGGGGATCCGGGCACGTTCAGCGGACGTTACGACCTGACGCAGATCTCGGTCATGATCGGCGCGGACGGCGCCTGGCTCGTCGACCGGAACGTGGGCGGATCCGACTTCTCCGGCCGCTGGGACGGCCTTCTGGGCACGAAGTTCCTCGCGCAGGCGCAGGTCGGTTACCACAAGGAGAAACGGCAGGACTCGAGCCCGTTCTCCGGCTCGCCGTACCTCGAGAAGCAGCAGGCGGCCTTCTCCCTCGAGGCGCTCCCGGGCACCGGCCCGGTTTACCTCGCCGACGAAACGTACCAGCGTTACGTGTACAAGGCCTCCGGGTCTCTGTTCCTAGGGGCGCACGAGATCAAGGCCGGCCTCGACTGGGAGCACCTGAACTCGGATTTCTCGGAATCGTACGGCGGCACGGACCGGATCCGGACGCGCCTGACGGCTGCGGGAGCGCTGAACAACTACCAGCACCGCTATTTCGCCAAGACGCCGCTCTCGGGCGCGAACTGTCTCGGCCTGCTCGATCCGAGCCAGCCGGCGGCTTTCCCGAACTGCACGGGCTACGCGATCGCGCCCTCCGTCGACAACAACCCGATCACGGACAACGTGGGCCTGTTCGCGCAGGACTCCTTCAAGGTCCTCAAGAACCTCACGATCAATGCCGGAGTCCGCTACGAGCAGCAGCGCCTCAAGGACTTCACGGGTACGACGCTCGTGAAGATCGACGACGAGTGGTCGCCGCGCCTCGGCATCGTGTGGGACTTCGCCGGGAACGGGAAGTCGAAGCTCTTCGCGAACTACGGCCGCTTCTATGAGGTCATCCCGCAGGACATCCAGACCCGCGCGCTCGGCAACGAGTTCATCATCTTCGCCCGCAACTCCAGCTCGACGCCGGACCCGGTCGACGTCTTTCTCGGCGCTCCCATCGTGCAGGGCGGAGAGCTCGTCCAGGACAACCTCAAGGGCATGTATCAGGACGAGATCATCGGCGGCGTGGAGGTGGAGTTCGCCAAGAACTGGGCGTTCGGCGTCAAGGGTATCTATCGGGCTCTCGGCCGCGTCGTCGAGGACCGCTGCGATCTCGCGGTGAACCCCGACATCGCGCAGTACTTCAACCCGTCTAGCCCCGCGACCTGCGCGCTCATCAATCCCGGCCAGGGAAACTCGCTCGGCACAATCAAGGATCCGTTCGACTCCACGTGCTATCCGAACGGCGAAACGGACGCGAACGGCAACCTCGTGGCCGGGGCGCCGTGCGCCTCCTCACAGCCGCGTCGCTACTTCCGGGGCCTCGAGGTGACGGCGACCCACCGCTTCTCGAACAGCTTCTACGTGCTCGCCTCGTATCTCTACTCGAAGCTCGAGGGGAACTACTCGGGCAATCTCTCGCAGACGCGCGAAGGCGGCCAGCTGGATCCGAACATCAACGCCGACTTCGACTACCCGGGACTCGTCACCAACGCCTTCGGCCGGCTGCGCAACGACCGCACGCACCAGTTCAAGGTCTCGGGCTATTACGCGTTCCCCTTCGGTCTCACGGTGGGCGGCAACGCCTTCTACAACACGGGCCGCCCGTTTTCGATCCGCGGCTGTGCGTCGGACGCGGTCGCCTGTAATGCCGGCTACAGCCAGGAAGGCTATCTCGCGCCGCGAGGCTCGGCGGGCGATCTTCCCGCAGCATACGAGGCCGATCTCCACCTCGAATACGGCATGCGCTTCGGCAGCATTTCGATCACGCCCGTCGTCGACGTCTTCAACCTCCTCAACCGGCAAGGCGTCCTCAGCCGTGAGGAGCTGTTCAACAACACGGGCGGGGTGGCCGGAAACGACCCCAGGAGCGGTATCGGCCAGCCCGGCTGTACGGCGCAGAACGCGAGCTTGACGAACGTCGCCTGCGCCTCGAACCCCACGTACGGAAAAGACATCGGATGGCAGAACCCGCGGGTCGTACGTCTCGGCGCCCGCGTGTCCTTCTGAGATCGCGCGAGACCTCCTTAACGCGGGGCCGGCCTGGGGTCGGCCCCGCTTTTTATTGATTCACTTCGGCAGAGGGACGATCGCGAACCGTCCTTCCAGGTCCGCGACGAAAAGGCGTCCTCCGGGCAGGAGCGCGAGGCCCGAAGGCTTCTCGAACTTCCGGCCCTCAGGCTGGTCCACGCCGCGCAGCGTCGTCACGAGACGGCCCTCCTTCGTGTAGGCGCGCACCTCGCCCGCGAGCGGCACCGAGACCCACAGGAGCCCCTTGGAATCGAGCGCGAGGTACGGCTCGGAGAGGACTTCGCGCCGCCAGCCGGCCACCTCGAACGCGCGCAGGAAGGCTCCGTCGCGGTCGAAGATCGCGACACGGCCGTTCCCGTTGTCGGCGACGTAGACGTTTCCGTCGACCCCGGCCACGAGGCCCTGCGGGTCGGCCAGCTTGCCGGGGCCCTGCGCCGTCCCCCACTCGGCTTCCTTGTGCCCGAAGCCGTCGAAGCGCACGACGCGCCCATTTCCTGTATCCGAGAGGAACACCGTTCCACCCGTATCCACGGCGATGCCGCGCGGACCGAAGAAGCTGCCGCCCCATTCGCGCAGCCAGCCGCCCTTGTCGTCGAAGACCTGCACGCGGCCGTTCCACGTGTCGGCCACGAAGACGAGGCCGGACGGGCCAACCGCGATGCCGCACGGATCGTTGAACTGTCCGGGTCCGCTGCCGCGAGCCCCGAACGCGAGCAGGGGCGAGCCGTCCTCGCCGAAGAGCTGCACGCGCTGGTTTCCGAAATCCGCGACCCAGACGCGTCCCAACGCGTCCGATGCCGCTCCCCGGGGCTGGCGCACGCGGCCGGCGGCGTCGGCGGGGGGAGGCGCCTCTTCGTTCCTCGTCGAGAGCGGCAGCTCCTCCACGCGCACGGGCGCCGCCGCCGCGCCCGGCGAAAAGACGCCCTTCACGGCGAAAAGGACGATCTCGGGATTCCGGTAGACGGGGGTCAGGAGATCCGTCCAGGATTCGAATCGCGCGAGATTCCCGCCCGCGTAAGTTCGGCGCTCGAGGTTCCCGACGGCGACGAGCGCGACGTGGTACCGAAGGAGGATCCGCTTGACGACCTCCTCGTCCGCCGAGGTGTACGCCACCGTGACATCCTGCTTGCGTCGATCCGTCTCGGCCTGGCTGTGGCCGCGCTGCTGCGTGTGGTACTCCCAGCCCTGGACCGTCGGAAGGCCCGTGTGCATGCAGAGGCGCGTGAATTCCTGGTACGGCGGCCCCTGCGCCTCGAGAAGAACGGGCAAGCCGCGCACGTTCGCGTTGATCCACTCGATCGCGCCGCGGTCGGAGGGGTCCTGCCGTTCGAGGTAAGCCGTCCCGTCCAGGGTGAAACGCGGCCACCCGCCGCGGTCGAGCCGCAGAAAACCAGCGAGCGCCGTGACGGTGGTGAACAGCGCGGCAAGGCCGGTGAAGGCGACCGCGACGCGCCACGCGCGGCTTTTCGAGGACCGAAAGGTCTCCCAGGCGAGCGCCCCCGCCAGGGAGAACAGAAGCCAGGTCTCGAAGTGAAACTTGAAGACCGTGTTCATGCGGTCCCAGACGAAGACGAATTCGCAGCCCGTCAGGACCGCGAAGCCGAACGCGGCGAGCGTGAGCGCCGGGCGGAGGCGGTCCTCCGTCGCGCGCCTGAGCGCCGCCCCGAGGGCGACGAGAAAGGCGAGACCCGTGAAGAGACGCACGGAAGAAGCCTGGGCGAGCCCCGGCGGATGGAGTGAGAAGGACACGACGGACAAGGGGAGGGCGACCGCCGCGAGGATCAGGAACGCGCGCGCGGCCCTTCCGCGAGGCGCTGCGCCCGTCTTCCACGCCGCGAACGCGAAGGGCACGAGGAGCGCCACGAAAAACGCCCACACGTTGAAGAAGTCCCACGGCTGGGCCCACGGACCCACCTCGCGGCCCCAGTTCCGCGGCGGCGGGGAGAACTGCGCCCAGAACGGACGCACGAGGAGCGCCGCGGAAAGCGCGACGCCCGCGGCCGGAAGGAGGACGCCACGCGCGAGCGTCCGCGCCGAGGCGGCGAGTCCGGGCGGGCGCGTTCCGAGCCAGAGGACTCCCGGCAGGAAGAGGAGAAGACACGCGTAGACGGGTGTCGACCACCCGCTGGTGATCTGCAGCGCGGCGAAAAAGAGCGCGGCGAGCGCGACGAGCGCGCCCGTCTGGCGAAGGGCGGGGAAAGCGCGGTCCTCGCGCGTCACGAAGAGGAGGAGCGCCGCGACGAAGGCCGCCGTGAAGGGCAGCGCGAGGACGTGAGCGTGCAGGTCCGCGAAGAGGAAGCTCCAGAACGGGTACTCGTTGATGGCGTTCGGCGCAATGACGCGCGACGTTGCCCAGAAATAATGCCAGTCGAGCGCGCGGCCGGCCTGATGGAATTGGAAGTCGAACGCCGTTCGCGGCCCGGAGGGAGCCGCGACGAAGAGCGCGAGAAGGACCGCGACCGCGCCCGTCCGCAGGCGCCCGCCGAGCGCGGCGCCGCCGGCGAGGATCGCGGAGGCGGAAAGCGCGGCAGTCATCGCGATCGCGAGATTGAACAGGAGGCCGGGATGAATGCCGAGAAGCTTCCCCGCCGCCGCGGCGAGGAAATGGCCGAAATACGTGTAGGAGAGCGGCGTGCCGGCGAGCCAAGGTTCGGGGGGCGGGAGCTCGGTGGACCGCAGAAGCGTGTTCAGGAACGAGAAGTCCATCGGCTTTTCGCCCGAGTAGATCTCGGGATTCAGGGCGCGCACGGCCAGAAAGAACAGGAACGTGCCCCAGAAGACGAGCGCAGTCTTCCGGCGCTCCGGTGCTGGCGTGGCCTCGCGCGCGCGGCCGCGGCAGAAGAAACCGGCGACGAGAAGCACCAACGTCGTGACGACGAGAAGGCCTCGCGAGAACGGCGCGAGGCGCAACACGACGAGGAGCCAGGGCACGAACGCGAAGAGGAGGACGCCGGTGACGCGCCCGAGAGCGTCTCGCCCCGCGCGGGCCGGAAGGAAGAAAGTCAGAAGACCGGCGCCCGCAAGCCCCATGAGCTCGAGCCACGCCGCGAAGAGCGGCAGCGCGACGAAAGAAGACCGCAGGCCCGGAACGCCCCGGCCCGGCTCGGCGGCCTCCGCGGTCGATGTCGCCGCCGAGGCTGCGGGATGCGCGAGGAGGAGATCGTCGCGCGTCAGGGTCTTCGAGGGCGTTGCGGAAAGCAGGGCCTTTTCGATCTCCTCGGCGGAAAGCCGCTTCGCGTTCTGGAAGAACAGGACTTTCGGATGGTCGTAGACCGTGAACGACTCGTCGGCGAGCTCGTCGGGCACCTGCACGCCCAAGAGGGAAGGGCGTGAGGCGACCTCCCGGACGAGCGCGAAGCCCAGGTCACCCGCGAAGAGGAGACGGAAAGCGCGGTTCGTGAGCGGGAACTTCTCGGGCGCACGCGTGACGGCGCCATAGAGCCGCTTCGTCTGGAGGACGACCCAATCCGCCCCGGCGAGCTCCCGTGCGAGCTTCGTCATCTTCTCGGGCGAGTCGTTCTCGTAGAAGCCGAACGCCACGATCTTGTAACGTTCGGCCGGGCGGCCGGGAAAACTGAACGGAAACCCCTCGTCCCAGTCCTGCTCGAGGACGCGCGCGCCCTCCGGAACGTGGTCGTGAAACCACAGCGAAGCCGTGACGGAGCTGTGCGGCCGGGTGTAGATCGACGCGAACGCGAGAGCCCACGCCGCCGTGCCGCCCACGACGACGGCTCTCAGGAGGCGTCCCGCCAGCCCGCGCTCGGCCGTCTCGGTGAGCCAGGCTGCGGCCCAGAGGGCGAGGAGCGGATAGACGGGCAGGAGATAGCGCGGGAACTTCACCTCGAACGTGCAGGTCAGGAGGACGAAAGGCACGAAGAAAGAGGCGAAGACCCACTCGGCGGACGAGAGCGCTCGGAAGCGCGCGAGGCGCCGGCCGGCGGCCCAGAGGGCGGCGAGGCCGAAAAACGGCCCGAGGCCCCAGAGGACGATCTCCTTGGCCTCGTAGAGGAAGTTCGGGACGCCGATGTACTGGTTCGTGTACGGCAGGAGGCCTGCGTGGCGGACCATCGCGCCCTGCTCGGACACCGAGCGCCAGAATTCGTGGAAGTCGAGGAACGCGTACGGCTCGCCGAGAAAGAAGGCGACGGAGGTCGCGAGGCCGGCAACCGTCAGGAGAAGCGCCCCCTTCCGCCAGGCGCGCGCCGGCCGGCAGGCGAGAAAGACGGCGACGGCGAGCGGCAGGAGGAGCGGCGCCGCGCTGGCCTTCGTCGCGACCGCGAAGCCGGTCAGGACCCCGGCGAGAAGGGCGTCGCGCCCGCGTCCCCGGTTCGCGAGGCGGCCCGAGGCGGCGAGCGCGAGGAGGACGAAGAGCGTGAGCGTCACGTCCGTGGACGCGAAGTGCGACGTCTGGACGTGAAGGACTGCGAGCGTGAGGAGGAGACCCGCGAGGAGCCCGGCTTTCTGTCCGTAGAGGCGGCGGCCCACGGCGGCGAGGAGGAGAACGGTCAGCGCGCCGGCGAGGGCCGACAGGAAGCGCCCCGCGTGGACGACGCCGTCGTACGAGGAGAACCAGTCGCGGCCGGAGACCTGGGCGAGGAGCGACGTCAGGGCCTTCGTCAGATAGAAGGGCAGCGAGCCATACGCGAAGAAGTGCGGGTTGAGCTGGAGCGGGTGGAAGGAGAGCTTGAGGATCGCGTCGCCGATCGCCCGCTCGTCCGGATGGAAGAAGTGGTTCTGGTCGAAGTCGAGCCCGACGAGGCGGATGCCGAGGGCGAAAAGGGCCAGAAGGAGCAGGGGTCCGCGAGACGCTCGCGGCGACGGGGTGGAGGCCGCGGGTTTAGACGGGATCATTTCGCTTAAGATAGCGGGAGCAAGTGTACGACACGGATTTCGGGTCGAGCAGACGCTCCCTCGCCGCCAACCTCGCCCTCTTGCTCGGCTCGACACTCGCGGCCCTCGCCCTCTGCGAGGTCGGCGCGCGCGTGTTTCTCCGGGCGCCCGAGACTGTGAAGGTCGAAGAGAAAACGGACACGTACGAGGCGCCGAAAGGCTACGAGCGGCTCGAAACGCAAGCGGACAAGTCGATCGACTCGGTCGTCCTGTTCGGCGGGCCCCATGGCGTGAGGCTGCGCCCGAATACGCGCGGCGAGATCCACCACCACGTCCTGAGCGGCCGCGATGTCGTCATCGACGTCGACTCGCTCGGCCTGAGGTACCCCGAGCTCCCTCCGAAGTCTCCCGGCGAGTTCCGCGTGCTCGTCCTCGGAGACTCGATCACGTTCGGGGACTTCGTCGAGGAGGGCGAGACGTGGACGCGGCAGATGGAAGCCCTGACGGAAGGACGGAAAAAGGCAGTGCGCTTCATCAACGCGGGCCTGCCGGGGGCCGGCACCGCGGAGGAACTCGCGCTCTTTCGCGAGATCGGAGAGCGCGTGAAGCCCGATCTCGTCCTCCTCGGGATGTATCTCAACGATGCGCAGTCGGGAAGCCTCTTCTTCTCGAAGAAGCTTCCGGGTCCGTGGGCTAAGAGCCGCTTCCTGTCCTTCCTGTCCGACCGCTTCCAGATCCTGGACCTGCGCTTCTTCAAGAATGCACTCCCCGGAGAGATCGATCCGAACTGGCGCGAGGCGTTCCGCGCGGGGCGGACGCTGAAGTCCGGCGACATGTTCGGAACGCGCGATGGATTCGACTTCGAGATCTACAACGCGTACATGGATTTCGGCCTCGGCTGGAATTCGAAGGCCTGGGCGATCATCGAGACGATCACGGCAGCGCTGCGCGACGCGGCGAGCGCGCAGGAGGCGCGCCTCGCCGTCCTGCTCTTTCCCGTGCACCTTCAGGTGATGGGGACCGTCGAGCGCTTCGAACCCGAGGAGAGCTGCCGGCGGATGTGCGGGCGGCTTCACATCCCTTTCGACGACCCCCTCCCCACGCTGCGGCGGACCTGGCAGTCGAACCACGAGAGGCTCTTCTACGATCACTGCCACTACACGCCGAAGGGGTATTCGGTCGTGGCGAGACAGACGGTGGACTTTCTGGACTCCGAGAAGCTGATTCCGCCGCCGGGCCGCTAGCCCATGGGAGATGCGGGTGTCTCGAGGAGGAGGGAAGCGGGAAGCACCCGCCGCAATGCGCTGCCGCTCGCTTCCATCCTGGCCGCCGCTCTCGCGCTACTTTGCGCCGTCGCGTATCACGGGAAGCGCGAGGCGGCGCAGGGCGAACGCGTCCTTGGTGCGCTCGACTTCCTCGCCTTCCGCTTCCGGGCCGGGGCCGCCCTCGTCCTGACGTGGTCTTACGCGCATCGCTCTTTTCTCGCGCTCTTGGCGACTCTTCTCCTCGCCGCGACCGCCGCGGCCGCGTGCGCGCGAGGGGGCCGTCGCGGCATTCCGGCCGCGCTCCTGTCCGCGGCGGCGGTCGCCGCCGTGTGGGGCGAGATCCTCATCCTCGGGGACGCGCATTCCTTCGGCTGGGCCCTCTTCGCGGTCGCCGTCCTGACGGCGGCGGCCGCCGGGCGGACGCGGCCGCTCGCTCTCACACCAGGGTTCCCCGCGGGGCCCGAGGGGTCCGCGCGCGAGTCTTCCCCTGGCAGGACGCTGCCGGGCTGGACCGAGTCCCTGGGCCTTTTCGCGCTCTTCGGCCTCGCCCTCGTCACGCGCGCCTGGGCGCTCAATCAGCTGCCGTCGATCTTCGACGAGGAGATGATCTCCGTGCAGACGCAGAGCCGGACGGGGCATGGTCTCCGGCAGTTCACCGCGACGGAGTTCGTCGGAACGAGCAACGGTCTCGCGACGCCGGTGACGAACCGGCTTGTCTTCGCAGCGCTCGGCGTCTCGCTCTACGCGACGCGCGTCACGGCCCTCATCTGGGGGCTTGCCGCCGTGCCGCTCTTCTGGGGTCTCGTGCGGCGCCTCTGCGGAGGCGCGCTCGCGACGTTCGGCGCGACGCTCCTCTTCGTCTGCGCGCCGGAGCAGCTCTTCTGGTCGAGGAGCGAGGTCTCGGTCTTCGCGCCCATCGCGGCGCTCGGCCTCCTCTTCGCCCACGTGGGACTCTCGATGGTCGGGCGGTTCGGAATCGCGCCGGTCCTTCTCGCCGCCACCGTGACTCCTCTCTGCCGCTTCTTCTACACGGCCGGCCATGTGCTCTTCGTGTATCCCGCTCTCCTGGCGGGCCACGCGGCGCTTTTCGCGCGGGGAGTCGCGCGCCGCGCGCTCGGCGCGCTGCCGGTCCTTCTCCTCGGCATTCTCGTCTGGGTCGGGAGCGTCTCGATCGCCGTCGCCGCCGCCGGCGGGCCGCGGCGGTTCGTCGATCCCGCGCGGGTGCGCGGTGAGCCCGCCTGGCGGGCAGGGTTCCCCTCGACCGCGTCGACCGCGGAGGTCCTGCGCGGGCAGGCCGTGCGCGTCGCGGGAAATCTCGCGAGCGTCGGCACGGGCCTGACGTCTCACCAGACATACGCGTCGCACTGGTACGAGCGCTTCGCCGCCCTGCCGGGGCGCGATCCGATGGTGTGCGTGGGGCTGACGGTCCTCGCGGCCGTCGGTTTCGGCTATCTTCTCGGCCAGGTCGCGGACCGACGAGCCGCCCTCGTCCTCTTCTGGCTCGGCCTCGGCCTTCTGCCCGGAGTCCTTTCCGACGAGCCGGACGCGCGGCGGCTCTCGGTCATCTTCGTCCCGATCCTCCTCCTCGCCGCCCTCGTCGTGACGGCCTGGGTCCGCCTCGCGAGGGACGCCGGCGGCCGCCTCGCGGGAAACCTCGCGCGTTTGGGCGCGGGCCTAGCCATCGCAGGCATTTCGGCGTCCGGCCTCGCGTCGAATCTGCTCCTGCCCGTCGCGCCGCTCGCACGGGACGAGCAGATCCGGTTCGCCCGCCCGCTCGTCGAGAAGAGCGACGTCGTCCTCCACAACCTCTTCTACCGGTTCGGCAAGACTCTCGAGTTCGGCTTTCTCGACCGGCTTCTCTCGCCGGCCGGGCCGTGCATGCAGTTCGTCGACCGGGGTGACGAGCTGCTTTCGATTCTCAGGCCCTCGTGCGATTTTCGCGAAGAGGTTTACGGCCTGACGCTCGCGCCGGCCGACATTGAATCCCGGCGCCGCGCGCTTCGCGCGGCCCGCGTCTCGTATCTCCTTCAGGACACGCCGCCCGCCCGGCAGGCGGTGTCCGCTCTTCGCGCGATCGACCCGGGAGCGCGCGTCGCGGAACACGACTGGCCCTCCATGGGGGAGCGGCTCCTGGCTTTCGAGGTGAATCCCGAAGCGCTCCGCGCCGCGACGACGCCCGAGGTGTCGCCCGGTGGCGCGCGCGGCGGCTTCCTGGTGCCGAAGCCCGGATGGTACCGGCTCGTCCTGGAGCCGCCCTGCCCGCTCGCGCGCGTCGCGGCGGGAGCCTCGCGCTGGAATGGAGAGGAGGAAAGGCCGCTCCTTCCGGGAATCTTTCCCTTCGAGATCTCGGGACCCGGCGGCTGCGTCTCGCGGGCCCGGCCCATGCTCGCGGCCGCGGGCGCCGCCGGGACCTTCGCGCCCGCCCTGACGGCGCCCGCGCTCACCCTTCTTCCCGAGACGCGCGGCGTCGAGCCCGTCCCGTTCGCGGGCTGGCCCCGCGCGCACGAGGTCCTGCGCACGGCCGACCGGATCTCGGATTTCGGCGTGGACCGCGAGGGGCGCCTCTATTCCCTTTTCCTGCGCGACCAGTCGTGGGAGATCCGCCGGTATTCGCGCGAAGGCGTCGAGACGGGGCGCGTGCGCGCGGAGCTGCCGCTCGACGCGAGCACGGGGACACTTCTCGTCGAGCCGGACGGCGGATGCATCGCCTTTTCGCTCCGGGCCTTCGAACGCTTCGACGAGAACCTCCGGCGCCTGGGGCGCTGGGAGCTCCCGGGCGGCCTCACGGGCTCTCATGTCGTGCGGCTTCCGGGAGGCCGCCTCGCCGTCTTGACCGGGAGCACTCTCCAGATCTTCGGCGGGGACGGGGGGGTCGAGAGCGTCTGGGGGCCGGAGGGGGAGGCCCGCGGGCAGTTCGAGCTGCCGATCGCCGTGGCGTTCGAGGGGGACAGGCTCGCGGTGATCGAGGAGGGGGGCGGCGTGCACGTGTTCCGGCTCAGCGAGGCCCCGATCGTCCTTCGGCCGGAGAGCCGGTTCACGCTCGCGTTCGCGCGCGAGCCTCATCCTGAGTATCTCCGCGGCGCCGCGTTCGACGGGCCGAGGCTTCTCGTGCCGTACAGCCCGGACGAGGCGCCGCTCATCGTCGACGTACGGGGAACCCGGCTGATGCCGGCGCGCTCTTCGAACGACCTTCGCCGCCCAGATCTCGCCTCGCCCTATCGCTTCTCGCACACGCCGCACGAGCTCCTCGTCCTCGACGGGGCCGCGTCGGCGATCCACGCCCTGGCGCCGGGGGAGGTTCCGTGAGCCCGGCATCGTCCCCCGTCTCCGGCAGAGGCGGCTCGGGACCGCTCCGGACGTTCGCTATCCTCGCCCTCGGCCTCGCGCTCGTCGGTGAGGAGCTGATCCGGACGGGTCGTGCTCCATTCGCGGGAATCGGCGCCCAGCTCGTCGCGTCGGGGCTCTTCGCGTGGGGGGCGTGGCCGCGGCTGGCTCCGCCCGCGCTCGCGCCGCCGGCGCGCCGAAGGAGAACCGCTGGCCTTCTGGGTTTCGCCCTTGCCGGCCTGGGAGCGATCGCGTCGATCGTCTGGTGCCTCGAGCTCTACGCCCGGAACCGCCAGGTCGCTGCCGAGGGCCCGTGGATCGCGGCCGTGCTCCTGATCGCGGCAGCCGGCTTTTTCGGAGGAGGGCTGACCGCCTTTGCGCCGCGCTGGGACGCCGCGCCTCCACTCGGGAGCCGGCCGCGCCGCGGCCTCTTTGCGCTCGCGGTCGCCCTGATCCTCTGCCTGGCGGCCGCGACCCGTCTCCCGGCGCTCGACCGAATTCCCTTCGGCATCAACGCCGACGAAGGCGATCGGGCGGCGGTGTCGCTCTCGATCCTGCGCGGCCACGACGCGCGCCCTCTTTTCGAAGTCGGCTGGTACCACATCAGCATCGTCTACTTCCGGCTCCTCGCAGCGGTCATGCGCGCGGCGGGAGCGACCGTCGCCGGGGCGCGGACGTTCGGCGCTCTCGCCGGAATCGTCACCGTGGGTCTCGTTCTCTGGCTCGGCGTGCGGCATTTCGGTCGCCGGGCCGGCCTTCTCGCCGGGCTCCTCGTCGCTTCCCTCGGACCGGCTCTGCAGTTCTCGCGGGAGACGACCGAGGCCGGCCCAACGGCGACGCTTTGGACCGCGAGCGCGCTCCTGTTCCTCGAGGCGGCGCGCGGAGGACGCGCGTGGGCCTGGATTCTCTCGGGGCTTGCGGGGGGCTTCTCGCTTTACTTCTATGCGACGGGCCGCCTCTGGAGCGTCTTCGCCCTCCTTTTCGTGGTTTGTCTCCTCGCGACCTCTCTCCGCGGCACGCGCATGAAGATTTTCGCGGGCGCGCTGCTCGGGGCGCTCGCGGCGCTCGTCATCGCCGCGCCGTTTCTCTATCGGGCGTACGTCAACCCGGACTGGTTCATCGTCCGCGCCCGGGAAACGAGCATCTTCGTCGGCTCGAACCTGTCGCGCCTGCCGTACGTCCACCGCGACTGGTCGACCCCCTGCCTTCTCCTTGCGCAGCTCGAGCGGTCGATCGGGATCTTCAACCGCTTTCCGGACGGCAATTTCTTCTGGCCGACGGGAAAGCCGATCCTGCCGCCCGTCCTCTCGGCGCTGACGATCACCGGGCTGTTCGCGAGTCTCTGGCGCATCCGGGATCCGAGACTCGCCCTCCTTTCGGCATGGTTCTGGGCCGGATTCGTCGGGGTCGTCCTCACCGTCGAAACGCCGAACCTCCAACGGATGGCGACGGCCGTGCCCGTGCTGGCGATCTTCGCGGCGCTCGTTCTCGATGAGGGGGCGCGTCGCTTCGCAGCGCCTGTGAAGACGCCCGAAATCCGCGTTGCCGTCACCGCCCTCGTGGCGGCAGCCTCGCTTGCGCTGGCGGCGAGAGAGCTGGTCTTCTACTTCGGCGATTACGCGAAGCTCGACGCTTGGCCGTACCCGCGGATCGAGGGAGGCGCGGTCGCGCGCGAGGGGCGCGACGCCTGGGTCGTGAGCCTCGGCGGCCAGTTCCACATGGTCAACTCGGGCTGGGTCTATCACCTCGCGCCCGATTCCTATCGCGCCGGAATCCTGTCTCCCGGGTTCCACCTTCCCCTGACGATGCCCGCGAACCGCGACCTCGCCTTCCTCTTCTACCCCGGGCAGGACGCGTATCGGCAGCTTGTCGAAGCGATCTATCCCGGGGGAGCTCTCCGGCGCGTCCCGCTTCCGCCGGACCAGTGGACCTTCGACATCTATCGCGTCTCGCGGGCCGCGTGGCAGGCGGCGCAGGGCGCGCTCGCGCACGTTCCGGGACGGCCGTCCGTCCGCGTCCCGGGTTTCGTGGACCCCGCTCCCGAGCCAGGCGCCGACGCGGACGTGAGGTGGACGGCCGCGATGCGCGTGCCGCGCTTCGGCAACTATGGTTTCCGCCTCGGCCCCGGTCCGGCCCGCCTCGCGATCGATGGCCGCGAAGTCCTGTCGATTGCCGCGGGCGACCCCGTGAAGGGCGCGTCCATTTGCCTCGCGCGCGGCGATCACTTCGTCGAGTTGGAAGCGGCGCGCTCGGGAGGCCGCCCGCTCGCGCGTCTCCTCTGGGCCCCGTCGTGGTACGCGGAAGAACAATCGGTTTTCGCCGCGATTCCGGCCGCCATCCTGAGACCCCTCGCAGACTCCCCAGGCGGGCTCTTCGGCGTCGTGACGTTCCGCGGTGGGCGAAGGCTCGAGCGGATCGACGGCACGCTGGCGACGTGGAACCTCTGCGAGGAGTTTCAGTTCGGGGGCGAACCCTTCGACGCACTTTGGACGGGATCGCTCGTCGCGCCCCGCGCCGGGTCTTACACGATGGGCCTCCTGGCCTCGGGAACGGCCGAACTGAGGATCGATGGGCAGACCGTGGTCAGGAGCGAGGGAGCGCACGACAACCCCGTCGACACGAGCGTCGTCCTCTCGGCCGGCGAGCACGCCGTGGAGCTTTCCTTCAAGGAGTTGGTCGAACCAGCGCGACTCGAGTGGACCTGGACTCCCCCGGGAGGGGAGACCTCCATCGTCCCGCCGTCCGCGCTCCGGCCGCCGCGAGGCGCGGGCGTGTCGCCGCCGTGCAAGCCGGAAGACTTCGGGCCGTCCGACCGCCCCCCTCTCGTCGACCACCCCATTTACCTGCGGTGGTAGGCGAGACTCAGGGCGCCTTCGCCCCCGCGGTCCAGTAAGCCTGCCCCGCGATCCGCTCGAGTGCGGGAGAGCGATACTGGCCCGCGTCCCACGCCCGCCGGAGCGTGGCGATGCGCCCCAGCATGCGCAGGGAGTCGAGGCCGAGATGGACGGTGCTCGGCCCGGAGCGGCGCAAGCGAACGGGCACGCGCTTGATCTCGAGGTTGTACTTGAGCGCCACGTAGAGCAGCTCCACGTCTCCGGCGAACCCGTCCTCCCTGAGGAGTGGAAAGAGCGCGTCCGCGACGTCGCTTCGAAAGGCCTTTAGGCCGCACTGCGTGTCGAAGAGGCCGCCGGTCACGAGCATCCGCACGAGAAACGAGAACGCAACCGAAGCTGCGCCCCGGTGCGACGAGACGTGGGGCCGGTAGTCGGACCCTGCGAGTGAGCGGTCGCCGGTGACGACGTGAAACCCGCGACCGTTCACGAGGCGTGCCATGTAGGAAACCGCGTCGAGGTCGAACGGGAGGTCGGCGTCGGTGAAGAGGCGGCACGTGCCGCGGCTCGCCCGCATTCCCGCCTTCAGCGCGCCGAATTTTCCCAGGTTCTCCGGGAGGGAGACGACCGTCAAGTTCTTCGCGCGAGAGGCGGCGAGGCGTTCCGCCGTGCCGTCCGTGCTCCCGTCGTCGACGGCGACGATCTCCCACGAGAGAGCCCCCCGGCCGAGGAACTCGTCCACCTCGGCGAGGTTCCGCTCCACGAAACTCGCCGCGTTGAAGACGGGCAGGACCACTGAGAGATCGGGAAGGGCTTCGGCGGTCACGGGGCCGGACTCCGGCGCGCCATCACGAGCATCGAGCCGGAATTCGCGTAGAGGGCGGCGCGACCCGGAGGAAGAAGGCGCGAAGCTGCTCGCAGGAGGCCCCCGCCGAACGGAAGAGCGTCCCCGATCCGCGTGAGAAGAAAGTTCGGTGACACGTACTGGCCGCACGAGGAGACGTGCTCGATCTCGAATTCCGGCGCGAGCGCCTCGGCAAGTGTTCGCGGCGAGAAGTACGCGACGTGCTCGGGGATCTTGTAGGACACCCACCGGCGTCCCGTCACGCGCGCGAGAAGGCTCTTCACGTTCGGCGTGGCGACCACGACGCGCCCCTCCGGCGCGAGGTGCCAGGCGAGGTCCACCGCGAGAGCGCGGGGGTCGTAGATGTGCTCGATGACGTCGAAGAGCGTGATGACGTCGAAAAGACCCCGATCAAAGACGCGGTCCGAAAGTGTCCCGAGGCGGACCCGACCCGGATGGCGAGAAGACGCGATCTTCGCTGCGCTCTCGGACACGTCGAGACCCCAGGCGTCGTACCCGAGAGAGCGCGCCGCCTCGAGGCCGGCGCCGGGTCCGCATCCGACGTCGAGGAGGCGAGCACCTTCCGCGCGCGGGCGCAAGAGCGAGAGGCGCCGGACGAACGTGCGGACGAGAAGGGGCTCCATGGAGGCATAGGAGGAGTATCCGCCTTCGGAACCGCCTTTCTCCCAGTAGTCCTTCGACCCGTACAGGCGGGGTACGTCGCTCTCCTGAACGCGTGGGGTGAGATAGCGCATCGAGCAGGAGCGGCAATCCACGACGCGGTGGGGCCCGAACTCCACGCGCGTTTTCGTCGGAGGCGGCTCGCCGCAGAGCGGGCAGGCGCACGATTCGAGGCGGTACGGAGCGGCCGCGGTCATCGGTGCTCTCCGCTCGGTAGAATACCGGGCGAGAAGCTCGTGGGCGCCTCGTTGTCGCCCTTGGTATCATCCGTTCGCGTTCAGAGACGAGGCCAATATTGCGGGACGGCCCCGTCGGAACGCGGTTCGGCAGCCTCGCGAGGAGTACGAAAATGACGGACAAGTGGCGCTTTCTTCCGGTCGCACTGTGCGTTCTCTCCGTGGCATGCGGCGGGAAAACCGAGGCGCCCGGCAAGGGCGGCTCCGCTGCGGTCGGGAAGCCGGCCGCAGCCGTCGAGACCCCGGTGCCCGTCGCGGAGGCGCCGAAGGGCACGGTCATGGCAAAGTTTCGCCTCGGCTCGTCAGCCGCTCCCGATGGCATCGTCCTCTCGGAGACGCGCACTTTCGGGCCCGGAGAAGCGGTTTTCGCCTCGTTCGAGATCCTGAACGCTCCCGCGGGCTCGAAGGTCCGCGTCGTGTGGGCCCTCCTGCCGGACAAAAAGGCGGTCTCCCGCCAGGAAGCGCCGCTCTCGCCAGACAAGCCGGCCGTAGCCTTCAAGGCCGACTCGAAGGGCTGGCCGATCGGAGATTACGAGCTCGAGATGTCTCTTGGCGAGGCGGGGAAGGACGACGCGAGGCCCATGGGGACCGCGCAGTTCAAAATCGTCAAGGAAAAGCTGAAGTAGTGAGTCCGTCCTCCCTGAGGATGATCCTCGCGGCCGCCATCAGGTCTTCGGCAAGGAAATCGGGAGTCTGCCCCGCCAGCTCCCCGGGCTCGCCTACGTAAATCGTTCGAGTGCCGGCGGCATGCCCGGCCGCGACGTCGGTGGGGTTGTCGCCCACGAAGAAGGTCCGTGCCAGAGGGATCGCGTGGCGCCGGGCCGCCTCGAGCAGCAGGCCGGGTCGCGGCTTGCGGCACGGGCAGCCCTCGCCCTCGGAATGGGGGCAGACCAGGATGTCGAGAAAACTGGCTGCGCCGGAAACTAGCCGTCGCAGCTCGTCGTGGACGGCGGCAAGGGCCTCATTCGAGAGTTGCCCCAGCGCCACTCCCTGCTGGTTCGTGACGATCACGATCCCGTAGCCGTGCGCCGAAAGGAGAGAGAGGCCTTCCCTGGCTCCAGGCAACAGTCCCAGCTCCTCCGGCGTCGTGACGTATCGCTTTGCAGACGATCGGCGGTTCAGGACTCCGTCCCGATCGAGGAAGACGAAGCGAAGACTCATGCCTCCTTGATAGTACGTTGCGACGGTCGTGACCTAGGACACAGCCCCGGACGGCGCGAGGCCGGAATATCCTTGCCGAGACGAAGTCTTCTTTCTGGATGGCAATGATGGAGACCCGCCGGACGTTCACGCTCGTCGCGATCGGGACGGCCCTCGCCGCGGCCTCCTCGGTCGCAGGCGCCGCGCTCGCGTTCGTCCTCGGGCCGCTACGCCGCCGCGCGCCGCGGGAGTCCGCGTTTCTGGACCTCGGGCCGGCTTCGGCTTTCGAGGGTCTGCGCGCCGGGACGTCGGGGCCTGAGGAGGTCGTCGTGGAGCACATCATCGAGGATGGCTACATGACGCGCCGCGTGAAGGAGCGTCTCGCGGTCGTCCCGGACCCGAAGTCCGCGTCGGGCCTCGCAGCTCTCGGCACGACGTGCAGCCATCTCGGCTGCGGCGTGTCGTGGAATGCCGCGCGAAAAGCGTTCCTGTGTCCCTGCCACGGCGGGGTCTACGGGCCGGGCGGCGAGGTGCTGGCCGGTCCACCCCCGAGGCCGCTCACCCGCCTCCCGCTCGTCGTGTCGGGCGGGCGCCTGCAGCTCGACGCGGCGGCGCTCGACGCGTGAAGAAAATCCTGGATTTTCTCCAGTCGCGGGCGGGCCTCACCTCGCTCTGGCGGGCGTTCGCCGACGAGCCCGTCTCCGTCCGGCGCGCCTGGCTCTTCACGCTGGGGTCCGCGGCGCTCGCCGTGTTCCTCGTCCAGTTCGCGTCGGGCTTCGCCCTCGCGCTCGCGTACGCGCCCACGCCGGACCACGCGTGGGAAAGCGTGAAAGCGATCCAGACACGGCTCTTCGCGGGCGGGCTCGTGCGGGGTCTCCACCACTGGGGCGCGTCGGCGATGGTCATCCTCGCCGCGCTCCACATGGCCCGTACGTTCGTCTTCGGCGCGTACCGGCGCCCCCGCGAGCTGAACTGGCTGGTGGGCCTTGCGCTTCTCCTCGTCGTCCTCGGATTCGGCTTCACGGGCTATCTCCTCCCGTGGGACCAGAAGGCGTACTGGGCGACCGTAGTCGGGACGAAGGTGCCGGCGGCGCTTCCCGTCGTCGGCCCAGCGGCATCGCGCCTCATGGCCGGCGGGCCCGCCGTCGGCGCCGCGACGCTGACGCGCTTCTACGCTCTCCACGTCGTCCTGCTTCCGCTCCTCGCGTTTGCCCTCATCTCCGTCCACCTCCTTCTCCTGCGCCGGCACTCTCACGCGGGACCGACGACGGAGCCCGACCCCAAAGAGCCTTTCTTTCCGTTCCAGGCGGCGCGCGACGGCGCCGTGATACTCGCCGTCGTCCTCGCGCTCCTCTGGCTCGCCGCACGGCATCCTGCGCCGCTCGAAAGGCTCGCCGATCCGACGGACACGACGTCCGTTCCCCGCCCCGAGTGGTACTTCCTGCCGCTCTTTCAGCTGCTGAAGTACTTCAAGGGCCCGCTCGAGCCGATCGGCACCGCGGTTCTTCCGGGGCTGTCGATGCTGCTCCTCGCGCTCGTGCCGTGGCTCGACCGCGGCGCGTCACGCCGGCCGCGGGACCGCAAGCCGGTCCTCTTCTTCGGCGGCCTCGCCGTCGCGGGTCTTCTCGCGCTGCTCGTCTTCGGGGCGCTCGACGCGCCGAAGATCAAAGCGCCTTCCGGCCTCGGAGGCTCCGGCGAGCCTCCTGATCCGCGCCTTCTCGGCGGCCTCGCGTCCTACGAGAGGCGCGGCTGCGCCTCGTGCCACGGGGCGGATGGCCGGCCGGCGGCGGACGCTTCGCCGAAGGCGGTCGGACTCGCGGCGCGAGCGTACGTTCTCCGGGGCGACGCGCTCGTCGCGCACGTGAAGGAGAAGAGCGCGAAGCCGGCCGAGGCGGAAGAGGACGGCGAAAACCCCAACAAGGACGTACCGTCTCTCCTCGCCTACGTCGAGGCGGTTTCGAAGGACGGTGTCCGGCTCACCGCGCTGCCCGAGCCGATTCGCGTCGGCGGCGCGGCGATCGACCGCGAGGACTGCCGGCAGTGCCACCAGCTCTACGGAGAGGGCGGCCGGCGCGGACCCGTCCTCCAGCATCTTCTCGGCAAGCGTGACAAGGACTGGCTCGTCGCGCACTTCAAGGAGCCGAAGAAACTCGTCGAGGGCTCGAAGATGCCGTCGTTCAAATTCCTGCCGGACGCCGAGCTTTCGGCGATGGCAGACTATCTGCTCGCGGTTCCTTAGGATCGCCGGTCCGGCGTCGACGCAGGGACGGAGGAAGGCCGCCTCGCCTACTTCTCCGTGAAACTCTTGAGGTCTAGCCTCTGCGTGAGGTGGCGGCGGAACTCGTCGGGCGGGAGGGACGCGACCTGGCGGCCCACATGGTGCTCGATCGCGCCGAGGGCCTTCTCCCACAGGAACTCGCGCCTGGCGATCTCGTCGAGGTCGCGCACCTTGCCGAACTCCTGCACGTACTTGTTGTGGCGGCAGAGCATGCGAAACGCGTGCTCCGTGTTCGGGCGGCGAACGGGAAGGCCGAGGATGCGCACGTCGTTGCCGACGTCGTGAATCGGCTGGCCCCACTCGTTGTATCCGCCGAAGATCGTGCCGAGCTTCTCGAGTGCGTTCGCGAGCTTGGGCTCGCCGCCCCTCTCGAGAGCCGTCTTCACGATCGGCAGCGTGATGTTGCGGAAGAGCGTGGGGTCGGCGAGCCGCACGTTGATGCCGATCTCCTCGCGCGTGATGCGGGCGATGTCGTCGGACCGGATGCGGTTGTCGGTCGCGAGGTGAATGCGCTCGCCGATCGACTCCGGAACCGTGAGAGCGGCGAGGATGCCCTGGACGACCCGATCCACGGGCACGAGGTTCAGCTCGGCCGAGGCGTCCCCCGGGAAGCTCGAGGCGATCGCGCCGATGAGCCAGGCCTTACCGCGTCCGATCGCGTCCGCCTGGAGGGAATCCATCGCCTCTTTGGAACGCCCGAACGCATTGATGGGCGCGTTCACGACCTTCGTGTCGCCGCGGTTGTTGCCCGTCTTGCTGTGGCCGATGACGATCGAGGGAAGGAGCTGCGACACGCGCAGGCCCTTGTCCACGAGCGTGTAGTCGGTCTCGAGCGAGGCCATCGCCTTCGTGAGCTCGTAGAAGTTGTTGTAGAAGTTCCGGGGGAAGACGAGCGCGTTCTCCTGCGCGGTCGTCTTCTTCTTCCGGCCGTGGATGTAGGACGTCTCGATCGCGATGTGCTGGATGAACTTCGAGCCCTTCGCCTCCTGGAGAGAGAGCGCGAATTGCAGCGCGTTGCGCGCGCCTTGAACGTTCGCGCGAAAGGAGTTCTCGTAGGAATCGTCGAAGGAGACGCTCGCGGCGCAGTGCACGACGTGCGTGAGCGTCCTCTTCAGCCGGTCCAGCACCTTCGGCGGGATCCCGAGGTCGGCTTTCTCGATGTCTCCGTCCACGAAGACGAACTTCTTCGCCCTCGCGCCGGAGATGTGGAGACGCCGGAGGAGGATCGCACCGCGCCGCGCGGGCGAGAGGACCTTGACGACTTCCTTCGTCTTCGGGTCGCGGATCTTCTCGGGCCGCACGACCGAGACGACGCGCTCGATTCGGCGGTCGCCCGCGGCCTGGGCGAGGAACTCCTTGCCGAGGAAGCCCGTCGCGCCGGTCAGAAGGACCTGCAGGCGCGGGCTTCGGCCGCGAGAGCGCAGGAGGGCACGGGCCTCTTTCTGGAGTTTCTCGATGCGCGCCTTCACCTCTTTCTCGGACAGATGCGTGGCCTCGCGGAACTTGAAGAACACGTTCCGGTCCGTGACGCCGATGAGGTTCTTCGCGCTCTTTTCCACGGCCTTGCTGCCCGTGGCCGAGCCGATGGCCTCGGCGAGCTTGACCCCGAGGAGGTTTACCTTCCTCAGGCCGTCCTTGACGGCGTTCTCGTTGCCGGTCCACCGGATCAGACGGCTCGCGAGGTACTGGGCCGTGACGTCGATCGGATTCTTGTCGCGGTGGGCGTGGACGAGCAGGTCGTCCGGGTCGATCGGCCGGAGGATCTCCTTGCCGGTCGAAAAACTCACCTTCGCGATGTAGCGGGAAGGCGAGCTCTCCCACAGCATTTCGCCCTTGGGGTTGACCGTCGGCGAGATCTCGCGCGGAGGGCCTCCTTGGGACCCGGGCCCGGGCGGGGCAGTTTGTGTCTCGGGCATCGGCTCCTCCGAGGAAAAGGGCGGCCATTGTAGTCCCGGCGCGTCACCCCAGGGCGGCGAGAAACCCGGATGCGGCGAGCGCGACGCCGAGAGCCGAGTCGTTTCCAGCCTCGAGATAGAGGGTCGCGGAGGGATCGGCCACGCGGGCGAACGAGCCCGCCCGGATCTCCTTCACGTCATCTCCGTCGACGGCGGCGAGCCTTCCCGAGAAGACGGCTACGGCGTGGATGCCCTTGAAGACCCAGCGGGCGCCCGGCGGCGGGCCGAGGCGCAGAACCGCGAGACGCTCTTCGGGTAGCTGAACGAGCGTGCGTAGGCCCGTGATGCCCGAGACGGCGCTGCCGCCCAGGTCGTCTCTCCTGATGTGGCGTTGAGGCTTTGGTGACGTTCTGGAAATCTCTTCGAGTGAAAGAGACGGGGCCGGGGCGCCGGGGGGCAATTGAGCCTCGAGGGCAGCGGCCGTCCAGAGCAGAACGTCACCGGGGGACGTGGCGAGCGCGGCACCGGAGGCTGCATCCCCGCCCGTGAGCACCAACAGAGCGGCTGATCGGGGGATCCCCTCTTCCCCTTCTAGGAAAAAACCAGCGCTTCCCGTGTCGAGGCGCAGCATGTGTCGAGAAGGAATCGCATTGAACCTGTAAACCGAAACGCCCGGCGCGTGCGCGGTGCGCGGCGGAGGCGGCACCGGGCCGGAGCGTTCCTCGTCGGGCGGAATCTCTCTCTCCCTGAGAGGAAGCTCATTCTCCCTCTTCGTGCTCCGCGCTCTCGCAAAGGGCCAATTCACCCGGGAACTCTAGCGCGGCGCCGTCGGAGCGGTCGAGCGTCAGCGGCCCAGGCGGTCGTGAAGCCGCTGCGCGCCCGCGCGGCTCACCGGAAGGCGGGCACCATCCGTGAGCACGGCCGTCGGCGCGCCTGTCGCGGAAGGCTCGAGGCGCGCGAGACAGTCGAGGTTCAAGAGGTATGACCGGTGGATCCTCACAAACCGCTCCTTCGGAAGCGCTTCCTCGAGGCTCGCGAGCGTCTGGTTCTTGAGATGGTTTCGCCCGTCGGCGCGGAGAAGGACGTAATCGTCCTCGGCTTTCGCGTAGTCGATCTTCGAAACGGGGAGGATCGTCACCGTGACGCCGTCCTTCACGACGACGCGGGAAAGGGGCGCCCCGCGGGGAACGAGGGGATCTTTGGCCGGCGCTTCGCCGGAGACGAGCCGCGTGCGCGCCCGCGCGAGCGCCGTGTCGAACCGCGCGCGGTCGAAAGGCTTCAGGAGGTAGTCGACGGCGTTCGCGTCGAACGCCTTCAGTGCGTACTGGTCGTAAGCGGTGACGAAGACGACGGCCGGCCGGCCGGCCTCGTCGCGCTCGATGAGCTCGAGCACCTCGAGTCCGTCGAGCTGCGGCATCTGGACGTCGAGGAAGAGGAGGTCGGGTTTCGTCTCGGCGACGGCCTTCACGGCTTCGAAGCCGTTTGCGCACTCGGCGAGGATCCTCACGTCCTCATGCGCGGCGAGAAGCTGCCGCACGAGGGAGCGCGCGAGCTCCTCGTCGTCCACGATCACGGCGCCGAGAGGGCGAGAGGCCACTGCGCGAGGATAGCGCCGGACCCTCAGGCTCCCGCGGGCAGCTCGATCTCGACCCGGAAACGCCCGTCGTGGAGGCGCGTCCCGACGTGGCCGGCGTCGCCCCAGCACGCGGCGACGCGCCGTTTCACGTTCGCGAGACCCAGCCCCGTGCCCGCGGGCTTCTCCGCGCCGGCGTCGGCCGGGTTCTCGACCACGATGGACACGCGATCCCCCGAACGTCTCGTCACGAGCGACAAGACGCCGCCCTCGAGGCGCGCCCCGATGCCGTGCTTGACGGCGTTCTCGAAGAGCGGCTGCAGGAGAAGAGGGGGAACCGCCACGTCGAGCGTCGAGGCGTCGACGTTCTCCGACAACGTGAGCCGGTCGCCGAAGCGGACGCGCTCGACGGCGAGATAGCGGTACGCGAGCTCGAGCTCTTCCCGGAGGGGAATGGAGGAGCGTTCCGACATGCCGAGCGTGGTCCTCAGAAAATCTGCGAGGAGCGCACACATCGACCGCGCTTCCTCCGGCCGCTCAGCGACGAGAGCCGCGATGGAGTTCAGGCTGTTGAAGAGGAAGTGCGGGTTGAGGCGCTCGCGGAGCGCCTGGAGCTCGGCCTCACGGGCAAGCGTTCTCAGGTCCGCGGCGCGCCGCTCCTGATCCCGGACTTTCTCCGCCGCGTCGAGAGCGTAGTGCATGGCGAGGACGAGAAGGTAAAGGAGGACGCCGAGCAGGAAGACGACGGGGCCGGCGCGCGCGAGACGGTCGGGCAGGGTCGCGAAGGCCGGGAGCAGAGCGAGCGCCCAGGCAAGCGTCGTCCCCGAGAGGAGCCACAGCGAGGCCGAGACGAGCGAGGCGACGACCAGCGCGGACGCAGTCGCGAGGAGCCGGGCCGAATCGACGGGAAAAGCGCGGCAGAGATACCAGGATGAAAGACAAAGAAATGCGTAGAGAAACGCGAGAGGAACGGAAAGGGACGCCGCCTCGAGGAGCGAAAGCCCTCCGGCGAGAACGAGAAGGCCGCCGAGGATCGCCGTGAGCGGAATCCAGCCGAGAAGGTAGACACCCAGGCGCCCCGGTTGCGTGAAGAAGGGGTGCATTGCGCCCCCCTAGTTCTTGATGCCGAGGCCGCCAAAGAGGATGAAGCCGGTGACGAGGAGCTCCTTCTGGCCCGTGCCGGGCGCGCCCGCGAAGTGGTGACTCTTGTCGTCGGTGCCGCCGAAGATCGGAACGACCTTCAGGATCACATTCCAGTCCTCGGGTACGCGCAACTCGCCTCCGCCGCAGAAGCAGAAGACGTCGATCGTCGCGCGGTCCCCCGCCATCTTCGACTCTCTGAGGTCGATCTTGAATCCGCCGCAGACCGCGTTCGCCTGACCTCCTTGGAAGTCGGGTGAGACGAACCGGCGCTCCCCGCCGCCGAAGACCGCCCACTCGTTCAGCGTCCCGCCGGGATTCGTCGCCGCGTCCCAGGTTCGCGCACCCCGACGTTGCCCGAAGACGATGCGCAGGCCGATGAACACCAGGATGAGCGGAAAGAGGTAGCTCAGGTGGAAGCGAAGGAGGCCGAACGTGCGCAGCAAAAAGAGCGTGCCCAACCCGACGAGAATCGTCCCGGCGAAGAACGAGCGGTTCGCGAACTTCGCGAGGCCGACCGCGACGAGGACGAGCGGCCAGAACCTCCAGAGCTCGCTGACGTCCACGAGGCCGAAGTTGTCGAGCGTGAAGAGGATTCCGCCCGCGATGAGCGCGAGGCCGATGATGAGCCGGGACAGGGTATCGTGACGAGGGCTGGTGTCCTTGATCATTCTTTCTTCCATGGCGAGTCTCCCGCTCAAAAGATACGTCGCCGGGACCCGCATTTCCCTCCCGATTCGGCGAACCGACCTCGAGAGCCGGTGAACGGCGGGAGAAGGGGCCGTGCTAGCGTTCCCGACTCCCCATGACGCGCTTTCCCGACACGCGCGGATCCCTCGTCGCCGCGATCAAAAGCGGCGACGGCAAGGCGCGGGCTCGCGCGCTCGAGACTCTCGCGGAGGCGTACTGGAGGCCGATCTACACGTACGTGCGCCTGAAGGCGGGCATCGAGCACGAGGAGGCGGCCGACCTGACGCAGGAGTTCTTCGCGCGGCTCGTCGAGAAGGACTGGCTCGAGAGGTTCGACGCTTCGAAGGCGCGCCTCCGGACGTACCTGCGGGTCCTCGTGGACGGGATCGTCGCGAACGAATCGAAGGCCACCGTACGCGTCAAGCGCGGCGGCGGGCTGCGGATCCTCTCGCTCGACTTCGACGCCGTCCGGCGCGAGGTCGAGGAGCGACGCGCCGAAGGAGACCTTTCGCCGGAAGATCTCTTCGAAAGGGAATGGGTTCGGAGCGTCTTTTCGATGGCAGTCGAGCGCGTCCGGGAGAGGTGCGCGGCAGGCGGGAAGGAGCTTCGGTTCGCGCTCTTTTCGGCCTACGACCTCGAAGGCGACGAGGCCGTGGAGCGGCCGCGTTACGAGGACCTCGCCCGTCGATTCGGAACGAGCGCCATCGACGTCACGAACCAGCTCGCGGCCGCGCGACGCGACTTCCGCCGCGTCCTTCTCGATCTCCTCAGGGAGCTGACCGTCTCCGACGCGGAGTTCCGCGCCGAAGCACGGGCTCTCCTCGGCGTGGAGCCGCCCGCGTGACGCTGAAGGACGCGGCGCTGGACCGGCTGCGCGACGTCGTCCGGACGCCCGATCTCTCCGGCACGCGCTACCGGCTCGTCGGGCCGATCGGAAGTGGCGGAATGGGCGCCGTCTTCGAGGTCGAGGACGAGATGCTCGCGCGGCGTCTCGCGCTAAAGGTCGTGGACGTGCCGCTCGACGACGGGGCCCCGGCCGAGGCGCTCCTCGAGGAAGCGCGGGTCCTCGCACGGCTCGAGCATCCCGGTCTGGTGCCCGTCCACGACGCGGGCCGGCTGCTCGATGGCCGCGCCTTCTACGCGATGAAGCTCGTCCGCGGGAAGAGTCTCGACGCGGCCCTCGCAAGCCTCACGACCCTGCCGGAGCGCCTGAGGCTCTTCCTGAGGGTCTGCGAGCCCGTGGCTTTTGCGAATGCCAGCAGGGTCATCCATTGCGACCTCAAGCCCTCGAACGTGATGGTGGGGCCGTTCGGCGAGGTGCTCGTCCTCGACTGGGGCCTCGCGCGGTTCCTGGCGGCCCGGGAGAGCGGGAACGCGTCGGGCACGCCCGGCTTCATGGCGCCGGAGCAGGCAGCGGGGGGGCCAGTCGACCAACGCGCGGACGTCTACGGCCTGGGAGCGCTTCTCGACGCGATTCTTCGCGTTTCGCCGGCGCCTCCCCGTCCGAAGGCGCTCGAGGCGATCGTGTCGCGGGCCATGGCACAGGATCGGGACGAACGCTATCCCGACGTCCCGGCTCTCGCGGCGGACGTGACGAGGCTTCTCGATGGAGATCGCGTCGAAGCCCACGCCGAGGGACTCCTCGAGCGGGCCGGCCGGCTCCTCAGGCGCCACCGCGTGGCGGTCGGGCTCGTGGCCGCCTATCTCCTGACCCGAGGACTCTTTCTCCTTTTTCGGCGTTAAAGGAATTTCCGGGCGCGTTGAATAGAGGAATCAGGAGGACGTGATGAACAAGGTGCTGCTCGGGTTGCTCGTGGGGGCGGGGCTCGGAGCTCTCGACGGCCTCACGGCCTGGTTCACGCCGGAGGCGAGGTCCCAGATCGCGGGGATCGTGATGGGATCCACGTTCAAGGGCCTCGTGGCGGGCGTTTTGATCGGCCTCTTCGCCCGCAAGGTCGAGTCCGTGCCGGCCACGCTCGTCTTCGGAACGGCGCTCGGGCTCCTCTTCGCGTATTTCATCGCCCGCATGCAGGGCAAGTACTACTTCGAGATCATGCTGCCGGGCGCGATCGTGGGACTCCTGACCGGGTATGCGACGCAGCGCTACGGCCGCAAGACGGCGGCCGCGGTGACCTGAGAAGCCCCGGCCGGCTCATACCCGAGGTTCGGAGAGAGCCAGCGCTCGGCCTCCTCGATCGTCCAGCCCTTTCGCGCCGCGTAGTCCTCGACCTGGTCGCGTGAGAGGCGTCCGACGCCGAAGTAGTGCGCGTCGGGGTGCGCGAAGTAAAAGCCGCTCACGGAGCTCGCGGGCGTCATCGCGCAGTTCTCGGTGAGCGAGATTCCGGCGTTCTTCTCGACGCCGAGAAGCGAGAAGAGCGTGCGCTTCTCCGTGTGGTCGGGGCACGCCGGGTATCCGGGCGCCGGGCGGATGCCGCGGTAGCGTTCGCGAAGCAGGTCCTCGGAGGTGAGGCTCTCGTTCCGCCCGTAGCCCCAGTCGGCGCGCGCCCTCTGGTGCAGCATCTCGGCGAGCGCCTCGGCGAGCCGGTCCGCGAGCGCCTTGACGAGGATCGAGGAGTAGTCGTCGTGCTCCTTCTCGAACGCGCGGCAGAGCGCGTCGACGCCGATGCCGGCCGTCACGGCGAAGGCTCCGACGAAATCCGTCCGCCCGCTCTCCTTCGGCGAAACGAAGTCCGCGAGGGCCTCGAGAGGCTGTCCCTCGGGCTTCTCCATCTGCTGGCGCAGGGTGTGGAGCGCGGCGAGCGGCCGCGTCCGCGCCGCGTCCGAAAAGAGGCGGATGTCGTCGCCGTCCGCCTGCGCGGGGAAGAACCCGTAGACGCATCGCGCCGTCAGGAGCCGGTCTTTCACGATGCGGTCGAGGAGCGCTTTCGCGTCCGCGAAGAGCTCCCGCGCTTTTTCACCGACGACGGGGTCCTCGAGGATCTGCGGATACCGGCCCCGGAGCTCCCACGCGTGGAAGAACGGAGACCAGTCGATGTACGGCACGACGTCCGAAAGCGGCACGTCATCGAGGGCGCGTGCGCCCGTGAAGGACGGAACGGGGATCTCGACGATCGCCCAGTCGAAGCGCGGTTTGCGCGCCCGGGCGGTCGCGAGGCTGAGGAGCGGCTTTTGCGACCTTCTTTCGTGTTCCTCGGAAAGGAGCTCCTGCTTCTTCCGATTCGCGTCGGCAAAGGAAGCGGCCTCGGCGCCGAGGAGACCGCTGACGACCCCGACCGCCCGCGACGCGTCGAGGACGTGGACGACGGGCGGGCCGTAGGCGGGCGCGATCTTCACCGCCGTGTGGACGGGGCTCGTCGTGGCGCCGCCGATGAGGAGCGGGACGGTGAACCCCTCGCGCTCCATCTCGCGCGCGACGTGGACCATCTCGTCGAGCGACGGCGTGATGAGGCCGGAGAGCCCCACGATGCGGGCTCCGTGTTCCTTCGCCGCCTTGAGGATGCGGTCGGCGGGCACCATGACGCCGAGGTCGATCACGTGGTAGCCGTTGCACTGGAGAACGACCCCCACGATGTTCTTGCCGATGTCGTGCACGTCGCCCTTGACGGTCGCGAGGAGGACCACGATCTCCGAGGAGGATGTGCCCGCGCGCTTTTCCGCCTCGAGGAAGGGCTGGAGATACGCGACGGCCCTCTTCATGACGCGCGCGCTCTTGACGACCTGCGGCAGGAACATCTTTCCCGAGCCGAAGAGGTCGCCGACGACGTTCATTCCCACCATCAGCGGCCCCTCGATGACGGCGAGCGGCGCGCCGTACTTCTTCCGGGCCTCCTCGACGTCGGCCTCGATGAAGTCCACGACGCCTTTGACGAGCGAATGCGACAGCCGCTCCTCGACCGTGCCGCCTCGCCACGCGTCCGCCACGACCTCCGCCTTGCCCGTCTTCTTCACGGACTCCGCGAACGCGATCAGCCTCTCGGTGGCGTCCTTGCGGCGGTTCAGGAGGACGTCCTCGACGAGGACGAGCAGGTCCTTGGGGATCTCCTCGTAGACCGCGAGCTGGCCCGCGTTCACGATCCCCATGTCGAGGCCGGCGGCGATCGCGTGGTAGAGAAACACCGCGTGCATGGCTTCCCGGACGGTGTTGTTCCCGCGGAACGAGAAGGAGATGTTCGAAACGCCGCCCGACACCCTCATGTGCGGCAGCGTCGCCTTGATGCGCTTCGTGGCCTCGAGGAAATTCAGCGCGTACGCGTCGTGCTCCTCGATTCCGGTCGCCACGGTGAGGATGGCCGGATCGAAGACGATGTCCTCGGGCGGGAACCCGATCTCCGCCGTGAGGATGCGGTACGCGCGCTCGGCGATCGCGACCTTCCGCTCGACGGTCGTCGCCTGCCCCTCCTCGTCGAAGGCCATGACGATCACCGCGGCCCCGTACCGGCGGACGAGGCGGGCGTGCTGCCGGAACGGCTCTTCGCCCTCCTTGAGGCTGATCGAGTTCACGACGGACTTGCCCTGCAGGCACTTCAGCCCTGCCTCGATCACGTCCCACTTCGAGCTGTCGAGCATGATCGGCAGCTTCGCGATGTCCGGCTCGGCCGAGAGGAGGTTCAAGAACCGCGTCATCGCGGCGACGCCGTCCAGCATGCCCTCGTCCATGTTCACGTCGAGGAGGTTCGCGCCGCCGTCGACCTGCTGGCGCGCCACGGCGAGCGCGCCTTCGTAGTCGCCCGCGAGGACGAGCTTCGCGAACTTCGGCGACCCGGTGACGTTCGTCCGCTCGCCCACGAGCGTGAAGGTCTCCTCGGGGCGGAGCGTGTACGGCTCGAGGCCCGAAAAACGGGTGCGGCGCTCGGGGACGGGGATCCGCCGCGGGGGCAGACCTTTCACGGCGTCGGCGATCGCGCGGATGTGCGCGGGTGTCGTGCCGCAGCAGCCGCCCACGATGTTCACCCATCCCTCGCGGGCGAAGCCGCCGATGTCCAGGCTCATGATCTCGGGCGTCTCGTCGAAGCCGCCGAACGCGTTCGGAAGCCCCGCGTTCGGGTACGCGCTCAAGAAGACCGGCGCGATCCGGGACAGCTCCTCGACGTAGGGGCGCATCTCCTTGGCGCCGAGCGCGCAGTTGATCCCGACGGAGAGAAGTGGCGCGTGCGAGACGGAGTTCCAGAACGCCTCGACCATCTGACCCGAAAGGGTCCGCCCGGACTTGTCCGTGATCGTCACGGAGACCATCAGCGGGACGTTGCGCCCGGCCTCGTCGAAGTGAGAGAGCGCGGCGAAGAGCGCGGCCTTGAGGACGAGCGTGTCGAAGACGGTCTCGACGAGGAGGAAGTCGACGCCTCCGTCGATCAGGCCTCGGATCTGCTCCCGATAGGCCGCGACGAACTGGTCGAAGACGTGGGTTCTCTTTCCCGGGTCGTTCACGTCCACCGCGAGCGAAAGCGTCCGGTTCGTGGGGCCGACCGCTCCCGCGACAAACGCGTCCTTCCCGGTAGCCGTGCGGTGCGCGTCCACGGCTTTCCGCGCGACGCGCGCGGCCGCGACGTTCAGCTCGTACGCGAGGCTCTCGAGGCCGTAATCGGAGAGAGAGATCGTCTGAGCGTTGAACGTGTTCGTCTCGACGATGTCGGCGCCCGCCTCGAGGTACTGCCGGTGAATCCCCTCGACGATCGAAGGCTGCGTGAGGACGAGAAGGTCGTTCGCGCCCTTGAGGTCCTTCGGATGGTCCAAGAAGCGCGCGCCGCGGTATCCCGCCTCGTCCAGCTTCTCCCGCTGGATCATCGTCCCCATCGCGCCGTCGAGGACGACGATGCGGTCGTGGAGGAGCGCGCGGAGGCGCGCCTCGGCGGTCGTGTTCGGCGGGGCGGTCATGTTCGCCTCGCTTCCGCTCCGAGCGCCTCGACGATCCGCTTGACCGCGTCGTAGCGCGCCATCGGCATGATGTGGAGGCCGCGCGACCGCTCGCCGATCGCGCGCGCGAGCTCGACGGCGATCGCGAGGCCCTCCTCCTCTTCGAACTCGGGGCCCTTCTCGGCCGCGCGCCGCATCCGTGCCACGATCTCCTCGGGCACGACCATGCCCGGGACCTCGTTCGCGAGGTAGAGGGCCTGCTTCAGGGACTTCGGGGGGATGAGGCCGATGAGGACGGGAATCGCGTGCGCCTCGGCGCGCGCGTAGAAGCGATCGAGCGCCGCCACGTCGTAGACGGGCTGCGTCTGCGCAAACGTGGCGCCCGCCTCGATCTTGGCCGAGAGCTTCGAGATCTCGACGTCGAGGTCCTTCGCCGCCGGATTCGCCGCGCACGCGATCGCGAACGACGTGGCCGAGCCGATCGCGCCGCCGGCGAGATCCGTGCCCGCGTTCAGGCCCTTCACGATGCGCAGGAGGCCGAGCGTGTCGACCTCGCCCACAGGCTTGGCCTGCGGGTAATCGCCGATTTTCAGCGGGTCTCCGCCCACGACGAGGAGGGCCTTGATGCCGAGCCCGGCCGCGCCCAGGAGGTCCGACTGGATGCCGAGCACGTTCCGGTCGCGCGGCGAGAAATGGAAGATCGTCTCGGCGCCCGTCTCGGTCCGGATGAGATGGGCGACGGCGATGGACGACATCCTGAGCCGCGCCATCGGGTTGTCCGTGATGTTGATGGCGTCCACGCCGAGGGCCTTCAGCGTGCGCGCGCCGTCCACGGCCGCCGACGCGTCGATGCCTTTCGGCGGCTCGACCTCGACCGTGACGACGAGCGCATGCGAGTCGGCGAGCTTTCGCTTCAAAGCGGAGGTCTCGAGCGCGGCCTCCTTCGGGCGCGCCGCGCGGCCTTCCGTCACGACGACGTGTTCGACCGGGGCGGGAGCCGGCACCGCGCGCGCCTTCCCCGAGACCTCACGCGCCATCGCGGCGACGTGCTCGGGGGCGGTGCCGCAGCAGCCTCCGACGAGCGCCGCGCCGGCGCGCAAGAGATCCCGCGCGCTCTGACGGAAGTAATCGGGCGTGGCCGGGTAGACGGTGCGCCCCGAGACGACCCAGGGATATCCGGCGTTCGGCCGCACGGAGACGGGAACGTCGACCGAGCCGGCGATGCGCGAGAAGATCTCGAAGGCCTCCTGGGGCCCGACCGTGCAGTTCATCCCGACGACGTCGGCGCCCGCGGCGACGAGCGCCCGGAGCGCGTCCGCGGCGTCCTCGCCGAAGCTCGTCTTGCCGTCCGAAAGGAACGTCATCGACGCGGCGATCGGGATCTCGTTCGAGAGGGCGCGCGCAGCGCGGACAGCCTCGGTGGCTTCGAGCGTCGAGGAAAAGGTTTCGAAGGAGAGTAGGTCCACGCCTTCCTCGAGAAGGATCCGGATCTGCTCCGTGAAGAGCTCGCGCACGTGGAGGCGCGTGAGCGGGCCGTAAGGCTTCACGAGCTGTCCGAGCGGTCCGACGGATCCCGCCACGTAGACGTATTCCCCCTCGGCCGCAGCGCGGGCGAGTTTTACGGCCGCGCGGTTGATCTTCTCGAGCGAGTCGGCCCAGTCGAACCGGGAAAGCTTCGCGCGGTTCGCGTCCCACGTATTCGTGGAGAGGACCTGCGAGCCGGCCGCCACGTAGTCGTCGTGGATCTCGCGCACGAGGTCTGGCACGGCGACCGAGTTCGGCGAGCGCGGGCCCTCGGCCGGCGCGCCTCGTGACACGAGCAACGTCCCCATCGCCCCGTCCGTGAGAAGGACCTCGGCCTTCAGCCGCTCCCGGATGTCTCTCTTCATGAAAAACGCCCCTTCGAGGACGAAGGGGCGACGGGACTCCGCGCCGTTTTCGGCCTCGATCTCATCTTCCTCCGACCGCGTCGTGCGGTCCGGAGCGGGATTTGGCACCTGGCGTCCGCCGCCCTTCGGGGCGCACCGGACCGGTTGCCGCGGCATCGCAGGGCCCGTCCCTCCGCCGCTCTGGATGAAACCCGGTCAAAGAGCCGCCGTCAGGGTACGGCGCACCGGCCGGGGTCGTCAAGCGCCGGTCGGGTAGACTTGGTCCTGACCAGATGAGGATTCTCGTCGTCGGCTCCGGGGGTCGCGAGCACGCGCTCGTGTGGAAGCTCGCGCAGGCGCCGGGCGTCACGGACATCTTCGCCGCGCCGGGCAATCCGGGCATCGCGTCCAAGGCGACCTGTCTTCCGATCGGCGTCGAGAACGTCGTCGAGATGGCGGACTTCGCCGAGTCGATGAAGATCGACCTGACCGTCGTCGGCCCCGAGCTTCCTCTCACGCTCGGCCTCGTGGACGAGCTCTCAAACCGCGGCCTCACGGCCTTCGGGCCGAACCGTCTCGCGGCCGAGCTCGAGGGCTCGAAGGTCTTTTCGAAGCTCTTCATGAAGAAGTACGGCATCCCGACGCCGGATGCCGAGGTGTGCCAGACGCGCGGCGAGGCGGAGCGCGCGCTCAAGTCGTACGGCCTGCCGTGCGTCTTCAAGGCGGACGGCCTCGCGGCCGGCAAAGGTGTCGTCGTGGCGCAGGAGGCTGAGGAAGCCGAGCGTGCGCTGAAGCTCTTCTTCGAGGATCGCGTCTTCGGATCCGCGGGGGACCGCATCCTCGTGGAGCGATTCATCTCCGGAGACGAGGTGAGCTTCATGGTCCTGTGCGATGGAGAGCGTGCGCTGCCTTTGGCCACCGCGATGGACTACAAGAAGATCTTCGACGGTGACCGCGGCCCGAACACGGGCGGGATGGGCGCGCACAGCCCGTCGGTCCTCCTCGACGCGTCCACGGCGTCCGATGTGCTCGCGTTCATCGTGCAGCCGACGCTCAAGGGGATGGCGGACGAGGGCCGAACGTTCCGCGGCGTGCTCTTCGTCGGGCTCATCCTCGAGAACGGGCTGAACCCGTACGTGCTCGAATACAACGTGAGGTTCGGCGATCCCGAGACGCAGGCGGTCCTCCTGCGACTCGACGGCGACCTTCTTCCGTTCCTCCTGGGGTCGGCGCGCGGCCGCTTCGACGAGGGGGCGCAGCTCCGCTGGAGGCGTGAGGCGACTGCCGCGCTCGTGATGACCGCCGAGGGCTATCCGGGGCCGTTCGAGCGCGGTCGCGCCATTTCCGGCATCGAGGACGCCGAGGCGATGGACGGCGTGTTCATCTTCCACGCGGGAACGGGCAAAGGGCCCGACGGCCGCCTCGTGACGTCGGGCGGCCGGGTTCTCGACGTCTGCGCCCGCGGGCGCGGCCTCTCACAGGCCCTCGCGACCGCGAAGGAAGCGGCGGGCAAGGTTCGCTTCGAAGGCGCGCACTTCCGCCGCGACATCGGAAAGAAGGCGCTCGAGATCCTGGTCGAGCGCTCCGGCTCTATGTTGCGGTGAACTCGACGAGCACGGGCGGCGGACCCGGGGCGTCGAGGAGTTGGAAGGCGGCCCGGAGGATCCGGGTCTGGAGCGCGGGGTCGCCCGGCCTCCCGAGCGGATATCCGAGCGCGTAAGGCACCGCGAGCGCACGCGGCGTCCGCACCTTCCCCGTGACCTCGCGGAGCATCGTGACGGACGTCGTCGCGATGCCCCGTCGCTCGAGCGCGCCCGCGATCAGACCGACGGTCTGATGGCACATGGGTCAAAGCGGGACGAGGAACGCCACGTCGACCCCGTCCGCCACGAGGAGCTCGGTGGCCGCGGGCGCCGTCTCCTTCACGAGCCGCCCCGGCGCCGTGATCGAGCCCATGAACGAAAGCGCCCGGCTGTTCAAAGAGCCGATCTCGCCGCGTGACGCCATCTCGCGGAGCCGCTCGAGAGGAAAGCCGAGATTGCGGTCCGCCTGGAATCCGCTCTGGTCGAACGCATCGGATTTGTGGGCGATTCCGAGCGTCGAGACGTCGACGTCCGCCGGGATCTCGCGGAACGACACGTCGCAGCCTTTCGAATCGGTGTCGAACGGAACTTGCGACGGCAGGTGAACGCCGCCCGTCGTCACGAGCGCGACGCGCGCCTCGCCGAGCGGTCTTTTGGGCCTCGCGAAAGGCACGGGATCGAGCGTGCGGTACCGGTACATCGCCATGAAGAGGCGGTTCTTTCGCGACAGGTCCGAGAGGCTCGCCACGCGGGCAGTATGACGAAATATCATCGCGCCATGCAGGTCGCCGCCGTCCTCGCGCTTCTCGCCCAGCTCGTCTCGTCGCATGGCGGCCCGCCCGTTCCGGCCGCTCCCGCCGCCACGCCTGCGCCGGTTTTTCCCGTGACGTCCGGCGGCGGCCTGACGTGGGCCGTCCCGAAGTCGTGGACGCCGGGCCCGTCCTCGGCCATGCGCCTCGCGACTTACTACCTTCCGGCCGCGGCGGGTGACGCCGAGCGGCCCGAGCTCGCGGTCTTCTGGTTCGGGCCCGCGCAGGGCGGGACGATCGACCAGAACGTCGCACGGTGGTTTTCCCAATTCGCGTCGGCGCCCTCCGACCCGAGGCCAACGCGCAGCCTCACACGCATCGGCTCGCTGCCCGTCACGCTCGTGTCGGTCGCGGGGACGTACTCCGCGGGAACGGGAATGGGTGCCGCACCGGCAGCGAAGAGCGGCTTTGCGCTCCGCGGTGCGATGGCCGAGGGGCCGAACGGCGCCGTGTACTTCAAGCTCACCGGTCCGCGCCGGAGCGTGGCGGCCGCCGGCAAGAGTTTCGACGCGCTCGTCGCGAGCCTCAAGCCCTGAGAACCGGCCCTCACGCATCGCGTATCACGGGGACATGAGCCCCCTCGACGGTCCCCGGGTGCGCCCGGCATGGCCGGTTCTCGTCGCTGCGGCCGCCCTGCAGGCGGTGCTCCACGCGGCGTCGGTGGGCCGGTACGGGATCTTCCGCGACGAGCTGTACTACCTCTCGTGCGCAAGCCGCCCGGCCGTGGGATACGTCGACCAGCCGCCGTTCTCGATCCTTTTCCTCGCCGCCTGGCGCGCCGTCTTCGGTGACTCGGCCGTGGCCCTCATGATCCCGCCGGCCCTCTGCGGCGCCGCCGTCGTCGTCCTCACGGGCCTTCTTGCGCGGCGCTTCGGCGGCGGGCCCGTCGCGCAAGGGCTGGCCGCGCTCGTTGCGGCGATCTCGCCCGCTTGGCTCGGGCTGACGGGCTATTACTCCATGAACGCCTTCGACATCGTTCTCTGGACGCTCGCTCTGGCGCTACTCGCCGCGATCCTCGACGAAGAGCCCGGCCGGGGCGCGGCCCGCTTCTGGCTCCTTCTCGGACCCGTTCTCGCGCTCGGGCTCCTGAACAAGATCAGCGTCCTCTGGCTGGGTTTCGGCATCGCCGCGGGGCTCGTCCTGACGCCGGCCCGGCACTGGCTCCGGACGACGGGTCCGTGGCTGGCCGGCGGGATCGGCGCGCTCGGCCTCGCGCCGTACGTCCTGTGGAACGCGACCCACGGCTGGGCGACGCTGGAGTTCATGCGCCGGGCGGCGGCGGAGAAGTACGTCCCGTCCTCGCCGCTCACGTTCGCGAAGGACCTCGTCCTCTTCTTTCACCCGCTCGCCGCGCCCGTGTGGATCGCGGGCCTCGTCTGGCTCCTCGCGGCCCGGGACGGGCGCAGGTTCCGCCTCCTCGGCGTCGTCTTCCTCGCGACGCTCGGAATCCTGCTCGCGAACCGGACCAGCAAGACGGAGTACCTCGCGGCTTCGTTCGCGCCGCTTCTCGCCGCGGGCAGCGTCGCGGCCGAGCGGCTCCTCCATCGCGGCCGGAGCGCGGCGCCGGCGATGGCCTACGGGGCCGTCCTCGTCGCGACCGGCGTTGTCCTCGCGCCCCTCGCGATCCCGCTCCTCCCGCCGGATCTCTTCGTCGCGTACGCGCGGCGCCTCGGAGTCGGCGCGCCTGCGACAGAGCGGAACGAGAAGGGCGTCCTTCCGCAGCACTTCGCGGACCGGTTCGGCTGGCCCGAGATGGCGGCGGAGGTCGCGCGCGTCGCGCGGACGCTCCCCGAAGCCGAGCGCGCGACGGCCCGCGTCTGGGCGCGCAACTACGGCGAGGCGGCGGCGGTGGAGAAATACGGCGCGCCCCTCGGCGCACCGAAGGTCCTCTGCCCGCACAATTCGTTTTGGTTCTGGAGCGTCGCGGACGCGGAGAAGAACGCGCCCTTCAAGGGTGCACTCGTCGTGATCGGAGGCCGGCGGGAGACCCTGACGTCCGTCTTCGGGAGCGTCGAGGAGGCGGGCAGGACGGGCCACCCGCTCGCGATGCCTTACGAGAACGGCCGGCAGATCTGGATCTGCCGCGACCCGAAGGAGCCGCTCGAAGGCGTCCTCCGGCGCGACCGCCTCTTCATCTGACGCCGAACGTCGCGAGAAAGTACGTCGGTCCGTCTTTCCGGGAGACGCCGTGGTCCGGATTCGCCGCGAGATGGCGGAGGATCGCGAAGACGGTCTCGATGTCCCCCTCGCCGAGCGCCGCCGCGATCTTCTCCGCGGTCCTGAGCTCGCCCATCTTCGCCCTCAGCTCCGCCAGGATCCTCCTCTGCAGAGTGAGGACCGCGGCGGCGGCCTTCTTCCCGGCCTCGACCCCGGGCTGGTGGTACGCGTTGATCCCGACGAGCTGCGCGTACAGGCCGACCGCGCGCTCGTAGAGCGCGATGAGGGTGCCGATGGAGCGCGCTGAGACGTCCGGAATCGTGAGCGTGATCGAGCCGCGCCCGTTCTCGTGGAGTGCCTTCCTCGTGCCGAGGAGAAAGCCGTGGAGGTAGTCTCCCGAGGTGACGTCGGTCTCGACGGCGAGCGACGGGGCGGCGTTCTCGCGGTCGCGTGCGACCTCCACGAAAGTCACGAAGAAGTTCGGCACGCCCTCGCGAAGCTGCTGGACGTAGGCGTGCTGGTCCGTCGAACCCTTGTTGCCGTAGACGGCGATCCCCTGGTTCACGACGCGTCCCTCGAGGTCTTTCTCCTTGCCGAGCGACTCCATGACGAGCTGCTGGAGGTATCGCGAGAAGAGGAGGAGCCGGTCCTTGTAGGGGAGGACGACCATGTCCTTCGCTCCGCGTCCGCCCGTCTCCCGGTGCCACGCGAGGGCGAGCATCGCCGCGGCGTTCTGCGCGACCACGGGGACGCGCGTGGCCACGTCGCACGCGGCGGCGCCGGAGAGCATCGCCCGGACGTCCAGCCCCTGGAGCGCGGCGGGGAGGAGGCCCACGGCCGAGAGCTCGGACGTCCGCCCGCCGACCCAGTCCCACATCGGGAAGCGATCCAGCCAGCCGTCCTTCGCCGCAACCTCGTCGAGCTCGCTTTGGGCGCCCGTGACGGCGGCGGCATGGGCCGCGAAGTCGAGGCCTGCGCGGCGGTAGGCGTCCGCGGCCTCGAGCATTCCGTTGCGCGTCTCCTTCGTCCCGCCCGACTTGGAGATCACGACCGTGAGAGTCGCGGGCAGGCCGCCTTCGGTCGCCGCGATCCGCGAGAGCTCGCGGGCCATGCCGTCGGGATCCGTGTTGTCGAAGAAGAACGGCCGCAGGGGGTCGCGCGGCGAGCCGAGCGCGTCCGCGACGAATTGCGGTCCGAGGGTCGAGCCGCCGATCCCGACGACGAGAAGGTTCGTGAAGCGCGGCGCCTTCTGCGGCGCGAGGCGGCCCCCGTGAACGGCCTCCGCGAAGCCTTCGATTCGCGCCAGCGTCCCCTCGATCGCCTCTTTCGTCTCCGCGTCTGGCGCGCGCTCCGGCGCGCGCAGCCAGTAGTGGCCCACGCGGCGGTTCTCGTCGGGATTCGCGATCGCGCCGGCCTCGAGCGCTTCCATTGCGGCAAACGCCGCGGGGAACGCGGTCGTGAGGAGCGGGTCGCGATGGAGCGCGTCGTCCTCGAGCGACGTCATCGAAAGGTCGACGAGGAGCGAGAGCGACGGCACGTGGAGGGAGAGGGCCTGGTAGCGCTGCCACGGATGGAGGCTCATGGGGCAAGACTATCCTTCCCGGTGCGGACGGAGGGGGAGATGGCTGCACGGTTGCGGGGTCAAATCACTCTCGGAATCGACCTCGGCGGGTCGAAAGTCCTCGCGGGAGTCGTGAGCGACTCCGGGAGGATTCTCGGGAGGGGCAAACTCAAGACCCCCTTCGCGGGCGATGGCGCGGCGCTCACGGAGGCGCTCGTCGAAGCTTCCGACCTGGCGCTGACGGAGGCAGGTGCCTCGCGGGAGCGCGTGAGCGCGCTCGCGGTGGGCGCCCCCGGCGCGGTGGACGCGGAGAAGGGCGTGCTGATTCGCGCGGGTAACCTCGTGGTGAAGAACTGGAACATCGTCAAGGCGCTGGGTGATGCCTTCCCGAAGGCCCGCCGGCGCCTCGGGCACGACGTCCGCCTTGCGGCTCTCGCCGAGGCGCGGCTCGGTGCCGGCCGCGACGCTTCCACGATGGTCGCCGTATGGGTCGGCACGGGCGTGGGCGGCGCCGTCATCCTCGACGGGAGGATCCACACGGGCCGGAACCGCAATGCCGGCGAGATTGGCCAGATCCAGATCGACTTCCGGCGCGCGGAGCCCGGCAAGCCCGACGGAACGCTGGAAGGCATCGCGGCCAAGGTCGGGATCACGGCGTGGCTGAGGAGGAGGATCGCCGCGGGCGAGACGACCTGCCTCGCGAAAGCCGTGTCGAAGAGAGACGCGCGGCTCAAGGGCTCGCAGCTCCGCGAGGCCGTCGAGGCGAAAGACGCGCTCGCGCTCCGAGCCGTCGCCCGTTCCGCCAAAGCCGTGGGCCTCGCGATGGCGAACGTCTTCAACGTCTTCTCGCCCGATCTCTTCGTGCTGGGAGGTGGAGTGGCCGTGGACCTCGGCGAATCGTATCTTTCGGACGTGAGGAAGTGGGCGGAGGCCTTCGTGTTCACGAAGGACCTGGGTTCCGTCCGGATTCTTCCGGCCGCCCTCGGCAACGACGCTGGCCTGCTCGGGGCCGCGCTGTACGCGCGCGAATAGCCTCTGGCACAATCGGCCGCGTATGGGCTGCACCGGCTGCTCCCTCGGAACCTCCATGAATCCCGGCGGCAATTACGTCGGGGCGCGCCTCGCCGACGCGATGGACGGAAAAACGGCGCTCGTTTTCACGGGCGAGATCGCGGTCAAGCCGGGCGAGCGCATCATCGTGGAGGCCGAGAACGGCCCCGAGTTCGCCGAGGTCACGACGACGACCCCGGTCCTCGCGAAGGCGTGCTCGTCGAAGAAGGCGAAGCGTTTCCTGAGGCTCGCCTCGGACTCGGAATACGCCGACTACGCCGAGAGGATCGAGCTCCAGGAAGCGGCCCGCCTCTTCGCCGACGCGGCGGTTCTCGAGCTGAATCTGGACCTCCACGTGGTCAAGTGCGCCGTCGGCTTCGACCGGCGGCGGATGACGGTGCTCTACACGTCGGAAAAGAAACCGGAGACGAGAGAGCTCGCCCGCCGGATCGGCGATCGCTTCGAGATCCGCGTCGAGATGAAGTCGATCGGGGTCCGGGACGAGACGAAGCTGATCGGCGGCATCGGCTCGTGCGGACTCACGCTCTGCTGCTCGACCTGGCTCAAGAGCTTTCATCCCGTGGCCATCAAGATGGCCAAGATGCAGGGCCTCACCCCGAACCCCTCGAAGCTCACGGGCCAGTGCGGGCGCCTGAAATGCTGCGTCGCCTACGAGCTCGAAGGCGGGATCGAGGCCGCGCGCCGTATGAGCCACGGGGCCGACCGGGCGCGCCCCGCCCCGCCCGCCCCCTGAGGCCATTTCGGGGCCTCGCTTTTCCGCCGGAGCGCGGAATAGACTCCCGCACAAGTTCGTTCCCGGTTCCATGGGTCCCCCAAGAGGAGTCCTCGACATGGCTTCGGTGAAAAAGCCGCCGACCCCAGCAGAGCCTTCCGCCTCCGCGGACGGGCCGGCCGAGCTGGGCCCGCGGAAGCTCATCCGGCCCTCGCTGGCCCGCGTCCTGCGCGACCAGGGCGTTTCGCGCGGCCCGTCGTCGCGGAAAATGGTTCCCCCGGAGCAAACGAACGCCGAGGCCTACTACTACCTCAAGCAGATGCAGAGCAAGACGCCGATCGTCGTTCGCCTCGTGGACGGCGAGGAGCTCCGCGGCTGGATCGAGTGGTACGACAAGGACGTCATCAAGCTGAACCGCGAGCACGGTCCCAACCTGCTCATTCCGAAGCGCTCCATCAAGTACCTCTTCAAGGAAGAGGAGGAGCGCCAGCACAAAAGAAAATTCCGCCCGCCGGGGACGCCCTCCACCGAGGGACCTTCGGGAGCGGGCTGAATCTCCCGGCAACCGGAGATTTGACATGAAGTTCACCAGACTTCAGGCCCTGCGTGAATACATGCTCGCCTCCTATAGGGGGAACCATGCCGACGGCGTCTGTGTCTGCGCAGTCATCGGTTTCGCCACGAACAGCTTCATCCTCAACACGCGCCAAAGGACCCTCCTCTCCATGAGCGTTCCGGCGGTGCAAAGGCCGGCGAGCATCCTCGAAATGTTCGCGCGCACGGATCGGAGCGGCTCGGACGAGTACAACATGGGCCTGTCGCGGAGGAGGCTCAGGGCCGTACAGACCACACTCGTGACCCTCGGGGCGCCCCGCGAGAAGGTCTTCAGCGACCACGCCAAGGCCCTCGGCGAGAACTTCGAACGGTTTTTCGGAGTGCCGGACGAGGCGCGGGAGGCGGGTGGAAGAGCCGTCTGGTCTTTCTTGTGGCCCTCCCAGGCTGCTTTCGACGAGGGCCCTGACCAGGACAACGAAAACTCCTTCCGGGAGCTCGTGATGTTCGGCCGCGACTTCACGCCAGGTTGAGGCGCCCGAAAGTCACGGCGGCGGGGAGCCCGCTACACTCCATTCCTGCGGCCCCGCCGCGAAAGGATTGACCGGACTTACACATGAATACGTCTGCGCTCACCAAAGAAGCCTTGACCACGTTCGCCCGCGAAAACCGCTCCCGCTTCGAGGGAGTGCTCCGCGATTTCGTCGAGTGCCCGACGGTCTCCGTCGACCCCACGAAGAAGGGCGCGATCGCCGATGGCGTGAGGCTGGCTCAAGAGACGATCCGCGCTTTCTCGGGAACGCCTACCGTCCACGAGTCGGGTGGGAACCCGCTCGTCAGCGGCGCGTGGGGCAACGACCCGTCGCGTCCCACGGTCACCGTTTACAACCACCTCGACGTCCAGCCGGCCTCGAAGGAGACCGAGCCGTGGGAGACGGACCCGTTCGTATTCACGAAGGTGGGCGACCGCTATTTCGGGCGCGGGTCGACGGACGACAAGGGCCCCGCGCTCTCGGCGCTCTTCGGCGCAAAGGCCGCCCTGGATGCAGGCGTGCCCGTGAACGTGAGGTTTCTCTGGGAGTTCGAGGAGGAGATCGGCTCGCCGAGCTTCGCGAGGGGCGTCGGGGGAGCCCTGGACGCCCTCGCGACCGACTCCGTGATCGTCTCCGACACGATCTGGATCGCGCGGGGCAAGCCGGCGGCGCCGGCGGGCCTCCGGGGCCTGCAGGGCTTGCTCTTCACGCTCGAGACCGGCACGACCGACCAGCATTCCGGCGTGACGGGGGGCGCGGCGCGCAACCCGCTCGCCGAGCTCATGCAGCTCGTCGTCGACTGCTTCGACGCGAAGACGGGGCGCGTGAAGATTCCCGGCTTCTATGACGACGTCGCCGCGACGTCGAAGGCGGAGCTCGGGGATTTCCGGAGGTCCGGATTCACGGTCTCGGGCTTCAAGAAGGACCACCTCTTCAAGTCCATCCGCACGAACGACGCGCTGGACGTCATGAAGCGCGTCTGGGCGAGGCCGACTTTCGAGGTCCACGGCGTCGTCGGCGGCTACACGGGCCCGGGCGTGAAGACCATCATCCCGCCGCGCGCCGAGGTGAAGGTCTCCTGTCGCCTCGTCCCGAACCAGACCGGGGCCAAGATCACGAAGCTCGTCAGGGCGTTCGTGAAGAAGAGGAACCCCGACGTGAAGGTCCTCCTGGAGGGCCGCCTCGACCCGTATCGCGGCATCTCGGAGGGCCCGCTCGCCGACGCCGTTCGAAGCTCGGTGAAGTTCGCGTTCGGCAAGGAGCCCGTCTTCGTGCGCGAGGGCGGCTCGATCGGCGCCGTCGTCACGATGGAAAAGCTCCTGAAGGTGCCGATCCTCTTCCTCGGCCTCTCGCTCCCCGAACACGGCTACCACGCGCCGAACGAAAACTACGATTGGGAGCAGGCCGAGGGCGGCATGATCGCCTTCGCGAAATACTTCGAGAGCGTCGGCGCGCTCGGCAAAGTGGGGGCGAAGGGATACGGGCCCCCGCCTGCGGCGCGCGGGGCTTAGAAGAAAGACGCGCGAACCCGGTCGGGAGGAGGACGGCTCAGCGTCCGGCCGCTTCGCGAGGGCGGAAGGCCCAGAATTCCCCTCGGGATCCGAGACCCATGCCGAGGACGAGTCCGCTTCGGCCCCACGCGGTCGCCACGATCTCGCCGTCGTAGCTGACGGGCACGGCCGTGACGCTGCCTGTGCCCGGATCGAGGAGCGCCGGAACCGGAGCCCACGTGTCCTGGGAGATGGCCGCGACGAGAATGCGGCGATCGGGGCCGATGGCTCCCTGCGCGAGCGCCGCCGGAGCCAGCTTGAGAGGTCCGTTCACGGGGATCGGGGTCTCGACTCCCGTCGCGAGCGCCACACGCACGAGCTGCACGCCGGAGGCCGCATTGCGCTGGACCACGATCTCGTCGGCCGTCGGGTCTCCGGCCACTCCGTGCCCCGCGCACAGCACCTTCGTCTCACCGGTCCCTGCGTCGAGGGAGGAGATGGTGCCCCCGTCGGCGAAAAAGAATGTCTTCCCGTCCCGGGACGCACCGAGCGCCGCCGGGACCGTCCCCTTGGGTAGGGCGTACCTCTTGAGAAGCCGCCCGTCGGCGACGGAAGCGATGCCGAGCTGCGGCGGCGCGCCCGAAGCCCCCGTGAGAAAGGCCACGACGCCGGAAGGTGCGACGGCGACCGGGGGGAACGCGGCTTCCGACGAGCCCAGGAGCGGCCGGAGCTCGCCCTCCGCTCCCGTGACCAGGAGCTGCCGGCGGCCGGCCACGACCCCCGGCACGAGCAGACGGCCGTCCGGAAATTCGACGGGCGTCATCGCGAGGCTCGCGGGCATCGAGGCGAGCCGCTCCGGCACGCCTCCGGAGGTGGGAAAGCGCAGCAGGTCTCCGGCGGCCTCCGCGAAACCCACGTAGAGCGCACCGTTGTCTCCTTCGACGAGGTAGCGGGGGCGCGCGGCGAGGGTCAGAAGCGACTGGACGGCGCTGCCATCGCGCAGCACCGACACGACGCGGTGAAGGTCGCCGGCTTGCACGCGCGCGAGCACGTGCCGGCCGTCGTGCAGGGGAAGGAACGGGGGCGCGAGGTTCACCCCGGGCAGAAACGTCGTCACGGCGCCGGTTTCGAGATTCAGGAGGTGCGTGCGCCTTCCGCCCGCGTCTTTCTCACCGGCGAACCGCCCCCAGACGAGGACGTCCCGCCCGCCCGGGAGGAGGCGCGCGAGGAGGTCGGCCGAATCGGGCAGGACCGGGGGGCCTACGGTTTTCTGTTTTCCCGTGTCGGGCCAGAACCTCACGAGCACGAAGCGGTGCTCCTCGTCGAGCTTGACGACGAGAAGGCTCCCGTCGGGGAGCGGCTCGGGGCCCTGGACGCCCTCGAGGACGAGCCGCTCGTCGCCTCCGAGCGAGGGGATGCTGAAGACGCCGAGCGGCACGTCCGTGACGCGGTCGAAGAAGAGGCGCGAACCGTCCCCGGACCACTCGACGCGATGCACCGAGCCTCCCGCGTCGCGCCGCTTGGTGAGGACGGTCCAGTCCCCAGAGGAGGGGTCCATGACGGCGACCTGCGCGAGGCCTCCCACGATCGTGAGGAACGCGATCCTGCGCCCGTCCGGCGAGCCGCGCGGCGCGAGGACGCGCGTCGAGCCACCCATCACGAGTGAGCCCGTCCAGCTCGGCGGGGGAGCGTCGCTCGCCTCGCGGCGGAGCCAGTACCCGAATCCCGCGCCGGCCGTGACGATCGCGAGGACGGCCAGCGTCGCAACGAGGATGCGGCCAGCGCGGCGCCCGAAGGGGACCGGCTTGTCCGGAGATTCGGCGACCGCCGCGGGCGCGGAGATCGTGCCCGTGGCCGAAGGCGCGACCCGCAGGTTCTCGGTCGCGAAGAGGCCGTCCGTATTGAGCTGCATCTGCCTGAGATCGCGCGCGAGATCGCGCGTCGAGGCGTACCGCTCGTCGGGATCTTTCGAAAGGCAGCGCTCGATGATCCAGCGGACGGGTGCGGGAAGGCGCGGCGCAAGAGCCGTGAGCGGCTCCGGCTCCTCGCGGATGACGGCGGTCAGCGTCTCGGCCGTGGTCGAGCGGTCGAAGGCCCTCTTTCCCGTCGCGAGCTCGTAGAGAATCAGCCCCGCCGAAAACTGGTCGGAGCGGAAATCGACGGTGCGACCAGAGGCCTGCTCGGGCGACATGTACGACGGGGTGCCGATGACGATTCCCGTCGCGGTGAGGAAGGGCGTCTCCGGGTTTCCGAGCCGTGAATCCGACAGCTTGGCAATTCCGAAGTCGAGGATCTTGAGAAATCCGTCGGCCGACACCATGAGGTTCTCCGGCTTCAGGTCACGGTGGACGATGCGCACGCCGTGGGCGCGCGCGAGCCCGTCCATGAGCTGTGCGGCGAGGTCCACGAGGCGGCGGACGGGCATGGGGCCGTCCGAGAGGATCTCTCGCAGCGTTTTTCCCGCGATGAGCTCCATCGCGAGGTACGGCACGCCTGTAGCCTGTCCGATCTCGTAGATCGTGACGATGTTCGGATGATTCAGCGCGGAAGCCGCGCGCGCCTCCTGGGCGAACCTGAGAAGTCCCTCGCGGTCGGAAAGGAGATGGGGGGACAGGACTTTGAGGGCCACGTCCCGGCCGAGCCGGGTGTCCCTGGCGCGATAGACCTCCCCCATCGATCCCGACCCCAGCAGGGCCAGAATCTCGAAAGGCCCGAGAGGCGTTCCCGTGGCGAGGGGCACTGTCGAAAGGATACGTCAGCGGGCCGGCCACGAAAGACCGACGGCCCCCGAATAGAAGCTCAGGCCGGGGTTGTCGGATCCCGCGAGACCGAGATTCGAAACGTGGACGCGCCGCACTCCGAGAGAGACGAGGCGGTCGCGACCCGCGCGGAAGAGGACCAGGCCCGTGAACTCGTCGAGGAAGTTGAACTGCGAGCCCTCGGCGGGAATTCGCGAGAAGCCCCAGAAGATCCCGACGGCGCCCTCGAGCCTCAAACCGAAACGCGAAGTCTTCGGCAGATAGCTCCAGCCGAGGAGGGGAGCGACGGCGACGGCGTACGCGACCTCGCGCGGGCGGCCCGGCAGGTCCACGCGCGTCTGGTTCACGACGAAGAGCGGCGTGAGCTCGATCCCCAGCGAGAAGTGAGGGCCGAGTCGAAGATCGCGTGCCACGGAAAGCGTCGCGGCCTCCGCGAACCCCTGCGACCGCGGGGCTGAGGCCTGGCCGTAGGAGACAAGGGCGTGCCAACGGCCCCCGTCCGCGTCGAGCGAAGTTGGAGCAGCGGGGGACGGAGGTTGAAGAGCAGTCTGCGGGGCCGGTGCATCAGGCGCCGCGGGCCCCTGCGCGAGGGTGTATTCACCTTCTAGGAAAACCAGCGCGACGACCAGTCTCTGCGCGACCCGACGCGCTCGGGTCTTCCTCAATCAGGCCTCTTGACGACCTTTCCGCGCGAGATCACCGCGACCGTCTTCTCCGTCGTCTTGATGTCGGTGAGCGGGTCCCCCGACACGGCCACGAGGTCCGCGACGCACCCGGCGTCCAGGCAGCCGAGCTTTCCGTCTTCCTGCGGCCCGAGAAGGTCGGCCGCGACGACCGTCGCCGAGCGAAGCGCGTCCCACGGCGTCATGCCCCATGCGACCATGAAGGAGAACTCCTCGGCCTGGTTTCGCTTGTCCCAGTCGAAGCCGCCCGCGTCCGTCCCGAGCGCGATCGGAACGCCGGCCTTGTAGGCCCTCTTGAAGGAGTCTTGCGCGGCGGTCCAGAGCTGGTCCCAGATCGGGTTCGTCTTCGACCGCGGGCCCTTCACGAAGTCCGAAACGGTGATCGTGGGGCAGTACGCGATTTTCTTCGCAGCCATTGCCCGGACGGCGTCGTCATCCAGCACGTCGCCGTGCTCGATCGAATCCACCCCGGCCGAGAGCGCGACCCGATGGCCTGACGGCGTCATGGAGTGGGCGGCGACCTTCTTTCTCAGCTTGTGCGTTTCCTCCACGATCGCCTTCATCTCCTCGGGCGTGAAGTTCGGAATCGCGGCCCAACCGCCCCCCGGCGTCCGGTAGTAGCTGCGATCCGCGTAGACCTTGATCCAGTCGACGCCGTTCTGGACCTGGAAACGCACGGCCTTGCGGCAGTCGTCCGGCCCGTCGCACTTCAGGACGCCGTCGGGCATCTTCCGCTCCCACGAGTATCCGAGGAGCGGATAGCCGCCCGTGACGCTCATCGCGGGGCCCGACGCGAAGACGCGCGGCCCGGGGAGGATGCCGCGTTCGAACGCGCGCTTGAGATCCACGTCCGCGAAGCCCGCCCCTTCGGTCCCGAGGTCGCGCACCGTCGTGAATCCGTGGTCGAGGGCGATGCGGGCCGCCGCGGCCGCGCGCAAGGCCCGATAGGGGCCGGATTCGAGGAGCACCTGTTCGTCGTATTCGGCCGACGTCGCGTCGCCCTGCAGCAGGAGGTGCGTGTGCGCGTCGATGAAGCCGGGCAGACAGGTGTAGGCAGAGAGGTCGAGGGCCGGGGAACCTGGGGATCCGGGAGCGACGCGCGCGACCTTCCCTCCTTCGAAGAAAACCACGACGTTCGCCTTCGACGTGCGGCTGCCCGGATCGAGCAGGGTCCCGCATCTCACGGCGAGAGGTTCCGCGGCGAGCGGCAGGCTCAACGCGGCGGCGAGCAGTGTGAGGCGGATTCGCATTTGACGGAGCCTCCGTTCCAACGCAGGATGCCGGGGATTATGAGCCGCGTCGACGACCTGAGACAGGCCCGAAACCGCATGGAGGCGGTGAGGGCCGAGATCTACGCGACCGTGTCCGGGAAATCGGATTCCGAGCTCCTCTGCCCGCCGGCCCGCGGCGGGTGGTCGGCCGGGGAGGTTCTCGATCACCTTCGGGCGGCGGAGGGCTCGCTCGTGAGAGCGCTGACGAAGTTCGAGAAGGGCGAGCCGACGCGCGTGCCGAAGCGCGCGTGGTGGTACCGCGTGCCGATGTCGCCCTTCTTCTGGCGCATCCGGTTCACGGCCCCGAAGCTCGTGCGTCCGCGCCCGCGCGCGGAGGTGAATCCGGGAGAAGTGCTCGAGGCCCTCCGGACGTCGCGCCGCGACCTCGTCGCCCTCGCGGACCGCATGGGAGAAGAGCGCTTCGCATCGATGATCTTTCCGCACTTCCTCCTCGGGCGTTTCAACGGCGTGACGTGGTTCCGTTTCATCGGAAAGCACGAGAGACGGCATCTCGGCCAGCTCCGCCGCGTCCTCGCGGGACCGAAGGTGCTGCGGTGTGCGCCCGCGTCCACCCCCGGCGGCTCTCCTAGCGTGCGCCGCGGCCCGTGAGCACGGTCGGAATCGTGCGCAGCAGGATCCTCGCGTCGAGGCCGAGGCTCCAGTTGTCGATGTAGGCGAGGTCGAGGTTCATCCACTCGTTGAACTCCGCGATCTCGCTCCTGCCCGAGACTTGCCACAGCCCCGTGACGCCCGGCTTCATCGAGAGGCGGCGGCGCTGCCACCTCTCGTAGCGCGCGACTTCCTCGGGAAGGGGCGGACGCGGCCCAACGAGAGACATCTCGCCGCGCAAAACGTTCCAGAGCTGGGGCACCTCGTCGAACGAGAAGCGGCGAATGAGGCGGCCGAAGGCCGTGAGACGCGGGTCGTTCGCCGCCTTGAAGACGGGGCCGTCGTGCTCGTTCAGGTGCGCGACGCCGGGCAGGAGCTCCTCCGCCCCTTCGACCATCGTCCGGAGCTTGACGAGCGTGAACGGCCGCCCGTTCAGGCCGCAGCGCGTCTGCCGAAAGAGCACCGGCCCCCGCGACGTGAGCTTGATGACGAGCGCCGCGAGCGTGACGGGGACGAAGGACACGAGGCCCAGGAGGACGGACAGGAAGATGTCGACGGCGCGCTTGACGACGAGAGCGAGGCCTTCCCCCGGGGTCGTCGAGAACGTGAGGAGCGGCGTTCCCTCGAGCTCCTCGAGCTCCACGCGCGCGAGGACGTGGGGAAAGAAGTCCAGGACGAGCCGCGTCTTGACGCCCATCTCCTCGCAGAGAAGAAAGATGTCCTCGAGCTTCGGCAGGTCGCCGCGGTCCACGGCGAGGATGACCTCGTCGACGGTGAACTCCGTGAGGATCTTCGGAAAATCCTGCAGGGAACCGAGAAGCGGCACGCCGTTCGCGGTCGTCGTCTGGCCGTCTTCGGCTGGCTTCTCGCGCACGAGACCGAGAAGCTTCAAACCCCACCACGGGTGCTCGCGGATGAGGCGGGCCATCGATCCGGCCCGCGGCGTGTCTCCGACGAGGACGACGGTGCGGAAATTGAACCCGAGCGAGCGCACGCGGCGGGCGACGAGGCGGACCGTGACGCGCTCCGACACGAGAAAGAGGACGTTCACGACGAGGAAGATGGCGAGAAACGGCCGGGAGATGAAGTCCCACCGGGCGCCGAAGACGACGAGGGCGAGCAACAGGCTTCCGAGGAAGGACGTGCGCGTCATGAGCGCGACCTCGTCCTTCAGCCGCAACGTGCGGTGGCTGCGATACGCGCCTTCGAGGAAAAGGAGGCCCGAGAAGATCAGAACGATCGGCCCCGCGAGGACGAGGTACCAGTTGAAGTCGTAAAGCGGCGTGAGCCGGCTGAAGAGGTGCGGCAGAACCGCGCTCCGGAGCGCGTAGGCCACGGGCAGCGTCGCGAGGGTGACGCTGAGGTCGGCCGCGTACAGGAGAGCGGCGATCGTCCGGGCTTGCTGCTTCAGCATTCGGGGACGGGAGCTTCCCCGCCGCCCGAATGCTAGCAAGGTAAGGCGTTTTGAGTCTCAGGGGCCCGTCAGGAGGGCCTCGTAGGCGTCCGCCACCGCCTCCCAGCGGTAATCCCTGCGGGCGCGCTCTAGCGCGGCCCGCCCCGAGCGGTCCCGCGCGGAGGGATCCGAGAGCAGCGCCGTCAGCGCGGCGGCGAGGCTTTCGGCGCTTCGCGCGTTCACGAAGAGCGCGGCCTCCCCCGCGGCCTCGCGGTTTTCGGGGGTGTCGTGAACGATGAGGGGCCTGCCGAAGCCCATCGCCTCGACGAGCGCCGGGTGCGTGCCGCCGACCTCGGTCGCGTGCACGTAGATCGCGGCGTGTTGGAGGATCTCGCGGTACGCCTCGCCGTAGAGCGCTCCGGGCAGCAGGACGCGCGTATCGAGCGAAGCTTCGGCGCGGACTCGCGAGAGAAAGTGGTCCGCGTACGGCGCCGAGCCCACGAGAACGAGCTTTGTCTCGCCCGGTACGCGGCGGAACGCGCGCACCACGGCGTCCGCGTTGTTCTCCGGCTCGAAGCGCGAGACGTAGAGCACGTAACCGCCTCGCTGAAGCCCGAGGCGCTCGAGAGTGGCGAGGGACGAGGGAGGCGGGAGGTCGGAGCCATACGGAATGAAGACGGACTCCTTTCCGTATCTTTCCAAGTAGTAGGTCTGGATGGCGCGGGCGTCCGTCACGACGGCGTCCGGCATCACGCAGGAGAGCCGCTCCGACACCGCGTAGACGAGTTGCCCGAGGCGATTCCACTTGCGGCGCTTCCGCTCGAGCCCGTCCACGTTCAGGACGATGCGCGCCGGCGCTCCGAGAAGGCGGGGCAGGCGGCAGAAGAGGGCGTTGGCGCCGTTGCAGACGAGGACGGCGTCATATCCCTCCGCCGCGGCATGGAGGCCCGAGAGCGCCGAATGGACGACGGTGTCGAAGTACTTCAGCCGAAGCGTCGGAAGGTGGACGACGCGCGCCCCGCGATGCGTGAAAACGACCGAACTGACGCCGTGCGGCCGCGCATACACCGTGACGGCGTGCCCGCGGCCGGCCAGGCGGGCGGAGAGCTCCTCGGCGAGCGTCTCGAAGCCGCCGTAAGCGGCGGGAACCCCGCGCGTGCCCAAAATGGCGATTTTCATGCGCCGGCGCGGCGCGCCCCCTCCGGCCCGGAGGTGAACCAGGGCAGGAGCGCGCGATCGGTCTCGGTACGCGCGGCACGAATCGCCGCGCGCTTCGCGAGAAGGCGCGTGCGGTTCTCCGCGAGCCAGCGGAGGGCCGGCAAAGAGCTCCGCTCCACGGTGAGGCACGCGGCGACGACGACGAGATCGCGGACGAACGTGCGCGCGAACGTCGCCTTCAAATGCTCCTTCCCCGCGTTGTTGATCCGGAGGAGGAAACGGTTCTTGACGGAATGCAGATTCGCGGAGGGCGACATCTCGCGGCGCCGCTCGGGCAGGTTGCGCCGGCGGTGCCACGCGTGGGCGGCGGGGACGCAGCGCGCGGTCCAGCCGCGCCCGCGGAGCCGCCACGCGAGATCCACGTCCTCTCGGTAGACGAAGAAGTCGTCGTCGAAATAGCCGGTCGCGATCTTGACGTCTTCGAGCGCGGCCGTCCGGTAGAGGGCGACGCAGCCCGAGACGCCGAAGATCTCCGCACCGCGGTCGTAGCGCCCGTCGTCCGGCAGGCCTGCGCCGATGTCGAAGTGCCGGCCGTTCTTGGTCATGCGGATCCCGACGGTGTCGAGCACCTTCGTGGGAAGAAGGTCCACGCCCTCGGCTCGGAGGATCTTCCCGGTGAAGGCGCCGGCGCGCGCGTTCTCCGGCCGGTCGGCTTCCTCGAGGAGGCGCTCGAGAAAATCGGGAGCGAGGATGACGTCGGAGTTGAGGACGAGAACCCAGGGCCTCCGGGCTTCCACGGCCTTTCCGATCGCGAGGTTGTGACCACCCGTGTAGCCGAGGTTCTCCCTCGAGGCGACGACGGTGAGCGGGACGGGCGTCACCTTCTCGAACGCGGCGAAGGTGGAGCGCGTGCCGTCCTCCGAGGCATTGTCCACGGCCACGACCGAGAAATCCCGGAACGTCTGCGCAAAGAGGGACGGCAGCAGGCGCTCGACGTCGCGCGACTCGTTGTGCGTGACGATCGAAACGAGAACGCGGGGCCCCGTCACGAGGACCGCCCTCCGTCGAGGAGCGCCGAGCGCCAGCCGAAACCGAGAAGCCCTCGGACGACGCGCGCGTGGGCTCCCGCCGCGTCGGGCCGCGGGTGGTCGGGCCGGACGAAGGGGAGGAGCGCGAGTCTCAGGAGGGCGCCCGCCAGGAGAGCGGCCCGCGCGGCTGCGCGGGCCCCGGGTGGCGCGTGGCGCGCCAGGTAGCGGAAGAGATTCCGGACGTAGAGGGGACGGAAATCGCGATAGGAAAGCGCCTGCATCGTGACGCCGCCCACGTGCGTGGCGCGGCCTTCGGGAACGTACCGGATCCTCCGGCCCGATTCCAGCAGGCGCGCGCAGAGATCAACGTCCTCGAACCAGGCGGGCGTGAATGCGGAATCGAAGCCCGAGAGCGCCTCGAAGGCGTCGCGCCTCACGAGGAGGGCGGCGGCGGCGGGCTGCTCGACGTCGAATGCCGTGCTTCGGTCCTCGTCGAGATAGCGGTCGCGACGAAGGCCCGCATTGGACGGGAAGAGCCGGTCCATCAGGAGCGCCTCGCGGACGAGCGCCCGAACCGAAGGGAGGCGGCGGAGCTGAAAGAGCTCCTGGCCGTCGCCTTCGAGCCGCGGGGCCGCCGCGGCGACGACGGGGTCCGCGTCCAGCGCGGCGAGCAGCGCAGCGAGCGTCCGCGAGCCGTCCACGAGGGCCGCGTCGGGATTCAGGAAGAAGATCGTCTCCGACGGGCCGCCCTCGAGCGCGGCGCGGTTGCACGCGGGACCGAATCCGAGATTCGCTCCGGCGTCGATCACGCGGGCGCCCGCTTCACGGGCGACTTCCGCCGAGCCGTCCGTCGAGGCGTTGTCCACGACGACGACGGGCACGCCTTCCGGCACCGAAGCGATCGCGTCGCGCAGGTGGGCGGCGGAGTTCCACGACACGATGGCGACGAGGACGCGGGGGACGGTCAAGCCGGACGATGATAGAGCGCTGCTTGAATACCGGCGGCCCAGCCGACACAATCCACGGCTCCATGCTCGCACGCGATCTTCTTCGAAAGGAATTTGAGCGCCTGCCTCATCTTCTGAGGCAGCGCGACGTGCCGGCGGGCGCTCTCGAGAGCTGGCGCGCGATCGACGAAGAGCGCCGCGAGGTGATCACGAAGATGGAAGCGGCTCGCGCCGAGCGCAATTCCCTTTCTCAGAAAATCGGCGCGAAACGCAAGACCGGCGAGGACTCGGCCGTCGAGGAACAGCAGTCCAAGATCATCGCGTCGCGTATCTCCTCCTTCGAAGAATCTCTCAAGGCGTTGGACGAGCGCTTCGTCCCCATCGAGGAGACGCTCCCGAACGTCCCGCACGACTCCGTCCCGGAAGGTACGGACGAGACGAAGAACCTCGAAGTCGGGACGTGGGGTCAGAAGCCGCATTTCGGCTTTCCGCCGAAGACGCACTGGGATCTCGGGCCGGCGCTGGGCATCCTCGACTTCGAGCGCGCGGCCAAGATCGCAGGCTCGCGCTTCACGATCCTGAAGGGAGCCGCCTCGAGGCTGAACCGCGCGCTCATCCAGTTCATGCTGGACCTCCACACGGGAGAGCACGGCTACACGGAGATCTGGCCGCCGGTGATCGTGAACTCGCGGTCGCTCTTCGGCACGGGCCAGCTTCCCAAGTTCGAGGAAGACCTCTTCCGGATCCGCGAAACCGACTGGTACCTGAGCTCCACGTCCGAGGTACAGCTCACGAACCTGCATCGCGACGAGATCCTCGCGGAGAGATCTCTGCCGGTCTCCTACTGCGCGTACACAGCGTGCTTCCGCGCGGAAGCGGGCGCGGCAGGGAAGGACACGCGTGGAATGATCCGCCAGCACCAGTTCGACAAGGTGGAGCTCGTCAAGCTCACCCGGGCCGAGGACTCGTACGCGGCTCACGAGAAGCTCACGCGCGATGCGGAGACGGTGCTCGAGCGCCTCGAGCTTCCGTACCGCCGCGTCCTCCTCTGCCGCGGAGACCTGGGTTTCTCGGCGGCCAAGACGTACGACCTCGAGGTCTTCCTGCCGGGCCAGAACGGGTACAAGGAGATCTCCTCCTGCTCCAACTTCGAGGCCTTCCAGGCCCGCCGCGCGGGCATTCGCGTCAAGGTCGAAGGGCCGGGCGGCAAGTCGCGGAACGAGTTCGTCCACACGTTGAACGGCTCGGGCCTCGCCGTTGGCAGGACGTTGGTCGCGATTCTGGAGAACTTCCAGCGGGGGGATGGCTCCGTCGCGATCCCGAAGGTCCTTCAGCCCTACTGCGGCGGCCTGGCGGAGATTCGCAGGCCCTGACGGCGCGCGAGGCTGGCGGAGGAGGAGGGATTCGAACCCCCGGTACCTTGCGGTACAACGGTTTTCAAGACCGCCGCCTTAAACCACTCGGCCACTCCTCCGTGCATTCCTAATTCTCCATCGGCGATTATCTACTCTCCCTGCTAGACTTCGCGGCCCGGCGCTCACGCGGACAGGTGGGTGAGTGGCTTAAACCAGCGGTTTGCTAAACCGCCGTAGGGCTTTAAAACCTTACCGGGGGTTCGAATCCCCCCCTGTCCGCCAGTTGGACGCCGTGAGGAGCGGAAACTTTCGTCCCTCGAATCGCGTAACAGGCGGAGGAGTCAAGGCGTTGCGAGAGAAGGGAGTCGTTCGATGACCACGCGGATCAAGGTCGCGATCGGGGTGGGGGGCGCCCTCCTTCTCGCTCTGGTCGCCTATGCCTCGATCAAGAGCCGGGACAAGAACATCGTTCGCGTCACGACGGCGAAGGTCGCGAAGGCCCCGCTCGTCGCGACGGTGAGCTGCAACGGCCGCGTGCGCGCCAAGACGAAAGTCGACATTTCGTCGCAGGTCATGGGGCAGATCGTGACGCTCGCGGTCGTCGAGGGGGACCATGTCAAGAAGGGTGACCTCCTCCTCCAGATCGACAAGGTCCAGTACGACGCCAACGCGCAGGCGACCCAGGCGGCCCTCGACGCCCTGTTCGCGCAGCGGGAATCGGACAGGTTCACGCGCAAGCAGGCCGAGCGCGACCTCGACCGCACGAATAAGAACTTCCAGGCGCACATCGAGTCCGAGCAGAACCTCCAGAAAGCCCAGCTCGCGCTCGATTCGGCGAAGGCGAACGAGAACGCGGACGAGCGCCGGATCGAGCAGGCGCGCCAGAACCTCCTCGCGAACAAGGACAGCCTGAAGAAGACGACGATCACGTCCCCCATCGACGGGGTCGTCACGGCGAAGCCCGTCGAGCAGGGCGAGAACGCGATCGTCGGCACGATGAACAACCCGGGGACCGTGCTCTTGACTGTGGCCGACATGTCCGTCGTCGAGGGCGAGATGGAGGTCGACGAGACCGACATACCGCACGTGAAGGTGGGTCAGAAGGCGAAGCTCACGTTCGACGCATACCCCGACAAGAAGTTCGACGGCGCCGTCACGGAGATCGGCGGCAGCCCGATCACGAAGTCCGCGCTCGGCACGGACTCGTCGGCCGTCAACTTCATCGTGAAGGTCCAGGTCGAGAACCCGCCGTCGAACATCCGGCCCGGCTTCTCGGTCTCCGGGAAGATCGAGACGGACCGGCGCGCCGCCGCGCTCGCGATTCCGATCCCGGCCCTGGTCGTCGCCGACCCGGCGTCGCTCGAGCGCCCGAAGGGCAAGAAACCGACGCCCGTCCCGACGCCCGTCGCCGCAGCGAACGACAAGAAGAAGGACGTGGAGGGCGTTTTCATCGTGAAGAAGGAAGGCACCGTCGATTTCCGGGCGGTCAAGACCGGAATCAACGCCGACCTTCAGACCGAGGTGCTGGAGGGGCTGGCGGACGGGGAGGAGATCGTCACGGGGCCTTTCAAGGCGCTCCGCTCCCTCAAGATCGGGGATCGCGTCAAGATCGACAACTCGGCGGCGGGCCCCGACGCCGCGAAGAAATCGTGAGAACCGAGAGATCGGCATGCTGATCGGGGAGCTCCTGCGCGTCGCCTGGAAAGCGGTCACGGCGCACAAGCTCCGCTCTTTCCTCACGCTCCTCGGCGTCATCATCGGCGTCATGACGGTCATCGCCGTCGTGTCCGTCATTTCGGGCCTCAACAACTACGTCGCGACGAAGATCTTCTCGCTGTCCCCCGACGTCTACGTGGTCACGCGCTGGGGAATCATCACCTCGCACGAGGGCTTCCTCGACGCGCTCAAGAGAAAACCCCTGAAGAAGCCCGACTTCGTCCAGGTCGTGCGCCTCGCGCGTCTCGCCGAGAAGATCGGCGCGCAGTCGGGGACGCTGCAGCTCGTCAAGTACGCGAATCACCGGCTTTCGGACGTACAGGTCCAGGGCACGACGGCGAACATGAGCGAGATCCGGAATCTCGACCTCGAGTCCGGGCGATTCTTCACCGAGACGGAGAACGAGCACCGCGCGTACGTCGCCGTCATCGGCGCCGACGTGCGCGAGGAGCTGTTTCCGCGCATCGACCCGATTGGCCGCACGATCACGATCGGCGGCATCTCGTTCGAGGTCATCGGCCTCCTCATGAAGCAGGGCTCGGTCCTCGGCCAGAGCCAGGACAACGTTGCGTACGTCCCGCGCGAGACGCTCTGCAAGGTCTGGGGGTCGAACCGCCAGCTCGGAATCTACATTCAGGCGAAGGGCGGCGTGCCCGGCGTGCCGGCCTCGATGGACGAGATCCGGACGATCTTCCGGGCGATCCGCCACACGGAGCCGAGTGCGCCGGACCCGGTCGCCTTCGTGAACGCGGACGCAGTGCAGGTCGTCTGGAAGGCGATCACGGCGGCCGCCTTCGCGCTTCTCGTCTTCATCAGCGGGATCTCGCTGGTCGTCGGCGCGATCGTGATCGCGAACATCATGCTCGTGTCCGTCATCGAGCGGACGAAGGAGATCGGCTTGAGGCTCGCGGTCGGCGCCCGCAAGCGGGACGTCCTCTTTCAGTTCCTGCTCGAGGCCGGCCTCCTCGCGCTCGGGGGCGGCTGCCTCGGCGTCTTCTTCGGGTGGGTCATCGCTCTCTGCGTGGACGCGTTCTCGCCGCTCCCGACGCTCGTGACGCCCGGCCTCATCGTGTCGGGCCTCGTCCTCGCGACCCTGACCGGCGTCATCGCCGGCGTCTTCCCCGCCATAAAGGCGAGCAGATTGACGCCGATCGAGGCGCTGAGGTACGAATGACGTACGTCCTCGAGACGTTTCGCCGCGTCATCGCCGAGAACCTGCGGTTCGCGCTAACGGCCCTCCGCGCGCACAAACTGCGCGCCTTCCTCACGATGGTCGGCATCGTCATCGGCGTCTGGACCGTGATCGGGATGGTCGCGCTCGTGACCGGGTTCGACCGCTCGCAGACGGAGGCGTTCTCGTCCTTCGGCACGACGCTCGTGCAGTTCCAGAAATTCGAGCCGCGTTTCGGGCCGGGCCGGCGCTCGGAAGAGGAGCGGAAACGCAAGGACCTGACGATCGAGGACGCCGACGCGCTTCAGGCGCTCTGTCCCTCCATCCTCGCCGTCTCGCCGGAGCGTTACCTCTGGGCCGCCTCGCAGGTGAAGGGGAACGGCAACGAGGCCAACTCGCCGACGATCTCGGGCGGCAACCAGAACTACGCGATCTGCAACAACTGGTCGGTCCAGGACGGCCGCAACCTGACCGATCTCGACGTCCTCCACGCGACGGACACGTGCATCATCGGACAGGACGTCTCGGAGGCCCTCTTCAAGGGCAAGGACCCGCTCGGACAGGTCATCTCGGTCAACGGCAAGCGCCTCCAGGTCGTGGGCACGTTCGAGAAGAAGGGCTCCTCGGGCTTCGGCGGCCAGCCCGACAACATCGTCCTGATGCCGATCTCGACGTACGACCGCCATTTCCCGCAGACGAAGAACTCGCACGACGACACGATTCACATCGCGACGATCCCTCGCTCGCCGGAGCTCGTCGACCGAGTGATCGAGGAAGGTACGGCCCTCCTCAGGACGCGGCGCAAGGTTCCGTTCAACGCGCCGAACGACTTCGCGATCTTCACGGCCGAGAAGCTGCTCAGCCAGATGCAGGCCGTCACGAACGCGATCTCGGGCGTCATGGTCCTGATCGCGGCGATCGCGCTCGTCGTGGGCGGCGTCGGCGTGATGAACATCATGCTCGTCTCGGTGACGGAGCGGACGAGGGAGATCGGCCTCCGCAAGGCGCTCGGCGCGCTCCGCCGTGACATCTCGCTCCAGTTCCTGACCGAAGCGATGACACTGACCGCCCTCGGGGGGCTCGTGGGCGTCGGGCTCGGCCTCTTGACCGCGTTCGTCGTGCGCCTCGTCTCGAGCCTCCGCACGGAGACGCCGCTCTGGAGCATCCTCCTCGGCCTCGGCGTCTCGGTCTCGATCGGCCTCTTCTTCGGGATCTATCCGGCGATGAAGGCCGCGCGCCTCGACCCAATCGACGCCCTGCGATACGAGTAGGAACTCCGCTACCATTCCCGCCGTGGTGGCGGTTCCGAAGAACGTTCAGGTGCTCGGTGACGAGCTCGCGATCGCCTGGAGCGACGGGGCCGAGTCCTACCTCAAGCTCGTCGATCTGCGCCGTCTTTGCCCGTGCGCAGAGTGCTCGGGCGAGCGCGACCTCCTCGGGCGTCTCATGAAGCCTCCCGCGCGGCCGCTGACGGCCGAGTCCTACCAGGCGCGCGGCACGGGACCCGTGGGCGGTTACGCGCTTCAGATCTTCTGGGCCGACGGCCACGCCGACGGCCTCTACACGTACCAGAAGCTGCGCGAGTGGGGCGAGAATCCTCCCGAGCTTCCGCCGCTCCAGACGGCGTTTCCGCTCCTGCCGGTGCGCCCGGCCTAGGGCTTCTGCGGCTCCAGAGCTTTCCGCGCTCTCTTCGAAAAGTCCGGCTGATGCTTGCCTTTCGTGACCTCTAGATAGAGCGAGGCGACGGCGCGCGGGCCGGCTTGGAGAGCAAGCAGGTACTTCTCGCGCCCCGCCATGCGCAGGAGCGCGTCGGTCATCTGCACGCCCACGATCGCGGGGTAGCGGCTCCAGAAATCGCCCTTGCCGGCGTTCGCGAGAATCTCCTGGCGCTCCTGCTCTTTCTTCTTCCCGTCGATGAGCGTGTCCGCCGCGCGATTCCACCGGGCGTACGCGCGCACGATCGGCTCCTCGAGGAGCGGGACGATCGGAAAGAAGTCATCGGGGATGAGGAACAGCGTCGGCGGCCCTTCGGCGATCGTCCGCGCGAGCAGCGTGTCGAAATCCGCCGCCCTCTCGTCGGGCCACGCGGGGCCCTTTCGCACGTGCGCGTCGAAGAGGGTGCGCCAGCCTTCAGCGGAGGCGGCGCGCAGGAGCTTCAGCACGACTTCTCGCGGCATCGGCGCCGAGGCGAGGTCACCCGTGAGGCGCGGCAGGTCTGCGGAGAGGACGAGCCTGTCGCCGTCGCGGATGACGGCGACCTCGGCGAAGCCGGAGACGCTCAGGAAGGGCACGATTACGAAGGACGCCGTGATGGGGGAGCCGGCGGGCAAGAGCGACGCGATGCGCCGGCTTTCCAGGACGGCCCCCTGAGTCCCATCCGTCTCGATCGCATCGAGGACCTGCGTGAAATACGGAATCTTTGCGACGTACGTCGACAGGAGCGGATCCGGCGCGCCGGCGATCGTCGAGACGAGGCGACCGTAGAAGTCGTCGGGCGAAAGCCCTTCGGCCCGGATGGCCGCCGTGGCGTTCGCGGAGGCCTTGAGGTGCCGGAGCGTCGCCGGCGCGTCCGGCGCCCCGCTGAGAAGCGCGAGGACGTCGCGGGCGGGCGCGGTGTCGAAGGTGAACGACAGCCGGTGGGGTGTCGGAGCCGCCAGGTCGAAGGGCGGCCCTGGAGCGCGAGAGACCGGTCGCGCGTCGGTCGCCTGCGCGGCGCGAGGCCCGGCAGCGAAGGAGGAGGCGGCGGCGGCCGCAAGGACCGGCAGAATGAGCCCGAGAGAACGCCGCCCGTCAGCCAAGGATCGCCTCCAGGGCCCGATGCGTGTCGGAGAAGTCCGTGAGAAGCGCGTGCGCTCCGGCGGCGGCAAGCGCAGGCAGCGCGGTGCGCCCGGTGCCCACCGCGACCGCGCGCGCTCCGAGCGAGAGGCCGCACGCGACGTCGTGCCGTGAGTCGCCCACGACGACGCACTCGGAGGCCGCGAAGAGAAGGCCCGTGGCGGGCCGGGCGCGCGTGAGCGCGACGGGTCCGAGCTCCTCGCGACACGGGGCATCGTCGCCCCAGACGCCGAACGTGAACCGGTGCCAGATGCCTGCGAAGGAGAGCTTCAGCCGCGCGCCGCGCTCGACGTTTCCCGTCAGGAGGGCGAGCACGAGGCCGGGCACCTTCTCGAGCGCGTCGAGGAGCGGGAGAACCCCCGGCTTGAGGACGGGGGGACGCTCTTTGAGCGCGGTTTCGAGTCGGTCGAGATAGAGCGCGAGCGCATCTGCGCGGCGTGCGGCGATCGTCTCGTCGGAGACGCCCGCCGCCCGCATGAGGTCGGTCACGATGAGGGGATCGAGGCGTCCTTCGAAGGCATAGCCGTCCACGTCCCCGCTCGTGCCGTAGACGTCCTGGAGAGCGGACGCGAAGGTCGTGCGCGCGGCCGATCCGGTCGAGAGAAGCGTGCCGTCGATGTCGAAGAGAACGAGGCGCCTCGTCGCCGCGACGGCGCCCGGCGGGGCGCTCATCGCGTCGCCTCCGGGAGAGACAGGTGGGTCGAAAGCGTGCGCACGAACTCGGGGAACACCCTTCTCCAATACGACCAGTCGTGCACCCCGGTTTCCAGGACGACGGAATGGGGAATGGCGAACGCGTCGAGATACCGGTCGAGAAAGGACACGATCTCCCCGAGGCGGTACTTGTCCTCGGTGCCGCAGCGCACGTAGAGGAAGGGGGCGCGCGCGGCGAGGCGAGAGTCGTCGAGGAGCATGGCGTAGAGATCGTTCTGACGGAGGACGTTCTTCACCGGGTCTTTGCCGAAGGTGCGCTCGAGCGACGGGCGGACGAAAAAGGGCATCGCTTCCATCGCGGCCCAGCACATCTGCTCCACCGCGGGCGACAGCCCGCCGGCCGCGCAGAAGAGACCTGGCTCCGCGAGCGCCCAGCGCAAGGCCCCGTAGCCGCCCATCGAAATGCCGGCAACGAGACGAGAGTCGCGCGAGGCGATCGTGCGGTACCGCGCATCCACGAACGGTACGAGCGTTCGGGTGAGAAACGTCGCGTAGTGCGAGACGCCGCCCTGCGAGTCGATGAACCAGGTGCCCACGCCGCGCGGCGAGACGATGAGCATCTCGGGCAGGCGCCCTTCGCGCATGTCCTTCTCGAGCGCGTCCGCGAGGCCTTCGCGAAAGAGAACCTCCTCGTCTCCGCCGCCGTCGTGGAGAAAGTACAGAACCGGGAAGCGCCTCGCGGGCGAGGCTTCGTACGAAGGCGGCGTCATCACGAGGACGCGGACCGGCGCCGGGAGCGAGGACGTCGCCACCCGCTCCTCGCGCCGAGCTGCCGGCGCGCGCGCGGGAAGACCCGCGACCACGGCGAGGAGGGCGGCGGCTGGGAGCGAGGGGCGAGTCAAGGAGTCATTCTAGAGCGCGCCTGCTAACCTTGCGGAGATGCCCGGAAAAATAGGCGCGCGCGCGCGGATTCTCGAGGGCGAGACCGCCATCGTGACGGGCGCGGGGCGCGGCCTCGGCCGCGCGATCTCCCTCGTCCTGGCCCGTGCGGGAGCCACCATCGCCGTCGCGTCGCGCTCGGCCGACGAAGTCGAGCGCACGACGAGGGAGATCGAGGGGGCCGGTGGAAAGGCGCTCGCGATCGCGACGGACGTGACGTCGAAGACCGCGGTCGAGGCGCTCGTCGAGAGAACGCGGGAAACCACGGGGCGTCTCGACATCGTCGTGAACAACGCGGGTGTCTTCGTGTGGAAGGCGCTCGCGAATCTCGAGGAGAGCGAGTGGGACCGCATCCTCGACACGAACCTCAAGGCGAGCTACCTGCTCGTGCACGCGGCATTGCCCGCTCTCATCGCCTCCGGCCGCGGCCGGATCGTCAACGTCTCGTCCATTCACGGCACCGTGGGCGAGGCGAACGTCGTGGCGCACTGCGCCGCGAAGTTCGGGCTCGTGGGCTTCACGAAGGCGCTCGCGGCAGAACTGCGCGGCGCGGGCGTGACCGTGAACGCGCTCTGCCCCGGCTCCACGGACAACAAGAGCCTCGAGCCTTCCGGCCGGCCGCGCAAGGCCCCTCTCCAGGAGAAACTCGACGCGCACGACGTGGCCGAGGTCGCCCTCTTCCTGGTGTCCCCCGCGGCGGCCGCAATCTCGGGAGCGGTCCTCGACATCTGGGGCGGGACGTCGGTGTCGATCACGGGCTGACGGCTGGCCCGCCGACCGCTGCGCGGTCTGTCGGGGATGTGCGGGCCAGCAGCTGTCGAGTGATGGGGGAAAAACGGTCGTGTTTCCCCCGTGCCCCCTTTACCGCCCGAGAGACGTTGGTTCGACGGCAAGGAGTCGGCGGCCCGTTTCCGCGTCGAAAAGCTGAAGGGCGTCGACGTCCGCGTGAAGCGCGAGCTGTGCGCCGGATTCGGGCGGGCGCGCCGGCGCGACGCGGGCCGCCACGGCGGCGCCGGGGGAGATCCCCACGCGTCCGTGGACGATGACCTCGTGGCCGAGCGGCTCGATCATCGCGACGCGCACCTCGAGCGGCGCGCGGCCGGGACCGGGGTCTTCGTGGAGATGCTCGGGCCGGATGCCCACCACGACGCGAAGGCTGCCCTTTCCGGCCGTGAGGGCGCGCAGGGCTGACGGGATCGGCAGGACGAACCCATCGCCGGAGACGGCCGCTCCTCCCGGCTCCACGCGGCCTTGCAGCCGGTTGATCGGAGGCGTGCCGAGGAAGCCCGCGACGAAGAGGTTCTCGGGGTTCCGGTAGACGTCGAGGGGCGCACCGACCTGCTGGAGAACCCCGTCGTTGAGAACGGCGATCCGGTGCCCCAGGGTCATCGCCTCGACCTGGTCGTGGGTGACGTAGATCGACGTCGTCCCGTAACGCTCCTGCAGCTTCGCGAGCTCGGCACGCATCTGAACGCGGAGCGCGGCGTCGAGGTTGGAGAGTGGCTCGTCGAAAAGAAAGAGCGCGGGCCGCCGCACGAGGGCGCGGCCGAGCGCGACGCGCTGGCGTTGTCCGCCGGAGAGCTGTCGCGGCCTGCGATCGAGATACGGCGTGAGGCCGAGGTACTCCGCCGCGTCGCGCAGGCGCGCCTCCGCCTCGGGGCGCGGCACCTTGCGCATCTCGAGGCCGAACGAGAGGTTCTCCCGGACGGTCATGTGCGGGTAGAGCGCGTAGCTCTGAAAGACCATCGCGATATCCCGTTCACGCGGAGCGACGCCGTTCACGACCCGGCCGCCGATCGAGATCGTGCCCTCGGTCGGTTCGTCGAGGCCCGCGATCAGGCGCAGGGCGGTCGACTTTCCGCATCCCGACGGGCCCACGAGGACGAGGAACTCGCCGGCAGCCACGTCCAGGTCGAGCCCGGAGAGGACGCGCGTTCCCCCGTATGCCTTGCCGACCTTCTCGAGACGGACTCCCTCCACGCGTTCTCCCGGCCGGATGTTAGGCCCAGCCTAGCCCGCAGGCCGCTACGCGGCCGCCGCCCCCCTTCACCGCTCGAGAAATGTCAGATCGCGCAATCACACTTGACACGGTCAGCCCCATTTCAACAGAATGTAAACGTTTACATCGGCGGATGCGAGACATGCGCACTCCTCCCGAGACCCGGCGCCCGCGACCCCGGAGGGGCCGTCGGGAGACGGATGCCAGGAGCGCGACCATTCGCGAGGTCGCCCGGGCCGCTGGTGTTTCCGTGGCGACAGTTTCCCGCGTTCTCAACGAAAAAGGGTCCGTCCGCGAGGACACGACCCGCGCCGTGCGGGCGGCGGCCGACCGGCTGCGATACGTTCCCCACGGCGGCGCCCGGAGCCTCATCACCCGGCGGACAAACGCGATCGGCGTCCTTCTTCCGGATCTCTTCGGCGAATTCTTCTCCGAGGCGATCCGCGGCATCGACCGCGCGGCGCGCCCGGCCGGATACCAGCTCCTCGTGTCGGGCTCCCACGGCGACCGGGCCCAGGCAGAAGCGGCTCTCCGCGCGATGCGCGGCCGCGTGGACGGGCTCGTCGTCATGTCCCCGAACGTGGATGGTCCGATCCTGAGCGCGAACCTCCCCGAAAGCTGGCCCGTCATGCTCCTGAACTGCGCCGTGGACGGGGCAGCCTTCGATTCGATCAACATCGACAACGAGGGCGGCGCCGCCGCGATGGTGACGCACCTCGTCGCTCTCGGCCATCGACGCATCGCCCACGTGACCGGTCCCGCCGACAACTGGGACGCGCGGGAGCGCCTCCGCGGATACCGGCGCGCCGTCCGGGCTCGAGGCGTGGATAGCGCACGCGAGCTCGAGGTGGCGGGCGACTTCACCGAGGAGTCCGGCTATCGGGCGGCCCGTCTCGTGCTCGGGATGAAGCCTCTCCCCACGGCGATCTTCGCGGCGAACGACTCCATGGCGATCGGCCTCCTGAGCGCCTTCCAGGAGACGGGAGTCCGGGTCCCGGGCGACGTCGCGGTCGGCGGGTTCGACGACATTCCGATCGCGCGCTTCATGACGCCGCCCCTGTCGTCCGTCGCGGTCTCGATCGCGGACCTCGGAGCTCGCGCGATGGAGCGCCTGCTGACCGCTCTCGAGGACCCGCGCCGCCACGTTCCCCGCCATGAAACCCTGCCGACCCGCCTCGTCGCGCGGCTCTCGTCCGGCAGCCGCTCCCCAAAAACTCCGTCATCGCCTCGTCACTCTCATCAAAGGAGGAAGGATCAATGAGACAGCTCTTAAATCGTCTTCTTTTTCTGGGCGCGCTCTGCGCGTGCGTGCCCGCCCTCGCGCAGACCACGACGGCGCGCCTCCAGGGCGTCGTCCGTGATGCCTCCGGAGCGCTGCCGGGCATTACCGTGACGGCCGTCAACACGGAAAGCGGCCTTCAGCGCTCCGCGGTCACGGGAACGGACGGGCTCTTCAATCTCACCCTTCCTCCGGGGCCGTACACGGTGACGGCCGGCGGAACGACAGCCTTCGAGGAGCAGAAGACGACGCTTCGTCTTCAGGTCGGCCAGGTCATCGAGTCCAACTTCGACCTGAAGCCGGGAAAGATGACCACGGCGGCGGTCGGCGTCACCGCGGAGGCGGCGGCGCCTGAGGCCGAACTCCGCTCGTCGGAGATCGCGACCAACGTTACGACCGAACAAATCCAGAGCCTGCCGCAGCCGACCCGGAACTTCATGAACTTCGCCGCCCTGGCGCCCGGCGTACGCCTCAATACCAATCCGGAGAAGCAGGACTTTTCGTACGGTCCCCAAGGCTCCCGCAACATCAACGTCTTCGTCGACGGCGCCAGCTACAAGGCGGACATGCTCGAGGGGGGTACCGCCGGCCAGGACTCGAGCAAAGGAAACCCGTTCCCGCAGAACGCCATCCAGGAGTTCCGGGTCATCACGCAGAACTACAAGGCCGAATACCAGAAGGCCTCCAGCGCCATCATTTCCGCAGTGACCAAGTCCGGCGGCAACGAATTCCACGGCGACCTCTTCGCCTTCTACCAGAACAAGAACCTCGTCGCCCAGGACTTCTTCTCGGCCGAGCGCGGCACGCCCAAGCCCGAGTACACGCGCTGGCAGCCAGGCCTGTCGATCGGTGGGCCGATCGCCAGGGACAAGGTCCATTTCTTCCTCTCGTACGAAGGGAACTACCAGGACCGCGAGAACGAGGTCTTCTTCGGCGGGGACCCGTGGCCGCAAGCGTTGAAGGATCAGCTGAGGCCGTTACTCGGGCTCTACCCGTCGAACTTCCGGGAGACTCTCCTCTTCGGAAAGCTCAGCGCCGTGCTCGGCGACGGGGCCGCCCTCGACGTCTCGGGAAACTTGCGCCACGAGACGGATATCCGTGGCTTCGGGAGCCAGACGAGCGCCCAGAGCGCCGAGGACGCGAAAAACGACGCGGGCACCGCGGTCGCCAAGCACACGCTGCTGAAGGGGAACTTCCTGAACGAGGCGACCCTCAGCTACCAGCGCTCCAAATGGAATCCGTCGCCCGCAAACCCGGACCTCGTCCACCAGAACTACTTCGGTCTCCTGGAGTTCGGCGGGAGGACGACCCCGCAGAACTTCACCCAGGACCGGTACGCGATCCGCGACGATCTGACCCTCCTGAGTTTGCAGGGGCTTGGCAACCATGTCGTCAAGGGAGGCGTCACCTTCGACTATCTGAAGTACGACGTCGTCAAGCAGCTGCATGGAAACCCTGAATACGACTTCTACATCGGGTACGGCTCGGCCTTTCCCTTCAAGGCGATCTATGGCTTCGGCGACCCCAACGTGTCGACCGTCAACCGGCAGTTCGGCGTCTACCTCCAGGACGACTGGCGGGTCAACTCGCGCCTGACGGCGAACATCGGCCTCAGGTGGGACTTCGAGACGGACATGTTGAACAACAACTACGTCACGCCGCAGGCGATCCGCGATGCGTTCGGCTCGATGTACTCCTCGAACTTCTTCACAGACGGCACGAATCGGGGCACGTACTACGGCGCCTTCCAGCCTCGGATCGGCCTTTCGTTCGACGTGACGGGAGACAGCAAGACGGTCGCCTTCGGCGCTTTCGGAAGGTACTACGACCGGACCACCTACAACGACATCCTCGACGAGAAATACCGGCTCCAGTACAAGGAACTGACCTTCTTTTTCACGGAGGACGGCCACGGAATAGAGGGTCGCCCCACGTCCATCATCTGGAAGCCGGAATACTTCACCGCCGCCGGCCTGCAGTCGCTGATCGCAAGCGGGAATGCCCCGAACCCGCAAGTCTTCCTCCTCGACAACAACACCAAGCCCCCTTCGTCGGACCAGTGGAGTCTCGGCGTCCGGCACGATTTTGGAGGGCTCCTCGCGTCGGTCTCCTATGTTGGTGTCAAGAGCCGGAACCAGCTCACGTGGACCTGCGGGACGCAAAGACCCGACGGCACCTGCATCTTCGGCGGCCTCACGCCGGGGTACGACACTCAGCTGCTTTCCGCGGGCAAGGAAGGCCGATACAACGCCCTCCAGGTCAGCGCCGACAAGCCCTTCACGGTGAGCTCGGGGTGGGGCGCGTCCCTTTCCTACGTCTACGGCAAAGCCGAGCAGACCGGCAACGACCTCTTCAGCCTGGACTACGCAAGCCCGGCGGCCTACGGTTTTCATCGGACGCCGAACGACCAGACGCACACGATCCTCGTCACGGGCATTGCGGCGCTGCCGCTGGGCTTCCGCCTGAGCACCCTCATCAGCCTCGGCTCGGGCTTTCCGTTCCAAATCTTTGACGACTCACAGCGTCCGAACCCGGATCGCACGCTTCAGAAACCGGGCGGAGGCGACTCGCCAAAATGGTCCGAGAGCGTCGACGTCAGGCTCGAAAAGCGGTTCACCCTCGCCGGCTCCTACACCTTCGGCGTCCTAGCCGAGGTCATCAATCTCTTCAACTACGTCAACTACGATCCGAATTCCATCAACGGCAGCATTCCTCAGACTGGGACCAACCCCAATTTCGGCAAGGCAAGCGCGGCGATCAACCCGCGCCGGGTCCAATTCGGCGTCAACTTCGGCTTCTGATCGTGTGAAATCGGCTGCCGGCCTCCGACTTCCTCACCGGCAAACAGGCTGGGCCCGCGCACGCGCGCGGGCCCGTTTCCTTGTTTGCTTTGAGCTGGCCTTTTCTCTTGTCGCCGTCGCCTGCGCGCGCCCGCCCGCGCCATCGGTCGGGGTCCGACCCGCCGCCGTCGCGCAGGGTAAAACCGGCCTCTCCGCCTCCGACGTCGCCTTCCTGGACGACCTCGAGCAGCGCACTTTTCGCTGGTTCTGGGACATGACGAATCCGAAGAACGGCCTCGTCCCCGACCGCGAGCCGACGCCCTCTTTCTCGAGCGTGGCGGCGGTGGGATTCGGCCTGGCGGCGTATCCGATCGGGGCCGAGCGGGGGTGGGTCACGCGCGAGGCGGCGCGCGAGAGAACGCTGACGACGCTGCGCTTCCTAAGAGACGCGCCGGCCGGAGAGGCCGCGGCCGGCGTCACGGGCACCCGCGGGTTCTTCTACCACTTCCTCGACATGGAGACGGGCCGGCGCTTCGAGAAAGTCGAGCTCTCGACGATCGACACGGCGCTGTGCCTCGCGGGCGCCCTCTTCTGCGAGTCCTATTTCGACGGCGCGAACCCCGCGGAAGCCGAAGTGCGGGCTCTCGCGGAGGAGCTCTTCCGCCGGGCGGACTGGGCCTGGGCCTCGACGCCGCGCCCGCCGCGGATCTCGATGGGCTGGACGCCGGAAGACGGGTTCCACACCTACGACTGGAAGGGCTACAACGAGGCGATGATCGTCTATGTCCTCGCGCTGGGTTCGCCAACGCATCCGGTCGGTGAGGGCGCGTGGCCGGCTTACACCTCGACGTACCGTTGGGAGACGTTCCAGGGAGAGACGTTCCTCAATTTCGCCCCGCTCTTCGGCCACCAGTTTTCGCACGTCTTCCTCGACCTCGAAGGCATCCGCGACGCGTACATGCGCGGGAAGGGGATCGACTACTTCGAGAACTCCCGGCGGGCGACGCTCGCCCAGCGGGCGTACGCGATCGCGAACCCCGGGGGCTTCGCGGGCTACGGCGAGGACGTGTGGGGCCTCACGGCCTGCGACGGCCCCGCGGACGTCACGCTCGACGTGGACGGCCGCCGCGTGCGTTTCTTCAGCTACGCGGCGCGCGGCGCCGGGGCGGGCGACGTGCGCGACGACGGCACGCTCGCGCCGGCGGCGGCGGCGGCCTCGCTACCCTTCACACCGGAGCTGTCCGTGAAGGCGCTCCGGACGATGGTGTCGCGCTGGGCCGACGAGCTCTACGGCCCCTACGGCTTCCGCGACGCGTTCAATCCCACGTTCACGTTCTCCGCGGCGCTCAAGCACGGCCGCGTCGTGGCCGGCAAGGGCTGGTTCGACGTCGACGCCCTCGGGATCGACCAGGGTCCGATCCTCGCGATGATCGAGAATCAGAGGAGCGGCCTCGTGTGGAAAACGATGCGGAAGAATCGGGCGATCGTGCGCGGCCTCGTCCGCGCCGGCTTCACGGGCGGATGGCTCGCGGAAGCGTCGCCCCGGGCAGCACCCTGAGGCTCGCGTGAGGCGCGCAGCCGCTTCCGCCGTTCTCGCCGTCCTCCTCACGGCGGGGGCCTGCGCGCGGGGAAGGTCCGGGCGGGAAGCCGTGCGCTTCTGGGGTCTCGGCCGCGAGGGCGAGGTCGTGAAGGAGCTCCTGCCGGCGTTCCACGCGCGGCATCCCGACATCCGGGTGGAGGTGCAGCAGATCCCGTGGACGGCCGCGCACGAGAAGCTCCTCACGGCCTTCGTCGGCGAATCGCTGCCGGATCTCGCACAGATCGGCAACACGTGGCTGCCCGAGTTCCGGACGCTCGGCGCCCTCGAGGACCTCGGGCCGCGCGCCGCGCGCTCCTCCGTCGTCACGGCTTCGAGCTACTTTCCCGGCATCTGGGACACGAATCTCGTCGAGGGCGTCCTCGCCGGCGTGCCGTGGTACGTCGACACGCGGGTCCTCTTCTACCGGAAGGACCTCCTCCATGCCGCGGGCGTCGCCGCGCCGCCGAAGACGTGGGCCGAGTGGCACGACGCGCTGCGCCGCCTGAAGGCACGGGCCGGCCCGGACCGCTGGGCGATCCTCCTCCCGACGGACGAGTGGGCGCAGCCCGTGATCTTCGGGCTCCAGGCGGGAGCGTCGCTCCTCACCGCGGACGGCGGCGACGCCGCGTTCCAGACGCGGGAGTTCCGCGAGGCGGCGAGCTTCTACGTGAGCCTCTTCCGCGAAGGCCTCGCGCCGGCGCTCGCGAACACGCAGATCGCGAACGTCTATCAGGAGTTCGCCGCGGGGGACTTCGCGATGTACGTCACCGGCCCGTGGAACCTCGGCGAGTTCCGGCGACGCCTTCCCGCGTCCCTCAAGGACGCCTGGGCGACCGCGCCGCTGCCCGCTGCGGGAGTCGACACGGCCGCCGCGCCCGGCGTCTCTCTCGCGGGCGGGTCCAGCCTCGTCCTCTTCCGCTCCTCGAAGAGGGGAGACGACGCGTGGAAGCTGATCGAGTTCCTCTCCGAACCCGCCCAGCAGGTGCGCTTCTACGCGCTCGCGGGGGATCTTCCGGCGCGCCGGGACGCCTGGAAAGACCCGCTCCTCTCGTCAGACGCCGCCGCGCGCGCGTTCGAGGAGCAGCTCAACCACGTGACGGCGACGCCGCGCATTCCCGAATGGGAGCAGATCGCCCAGAAGGTCGCCGAGCACCTGGAGCCCGCGATCCGGGGCGTCGCGACCGTGGACGCGGCGCTCGCGTCGCTCGACAAGGACGTTTCGGCGCTCCTGGCGAAGCGCCGCTGGGTCCTCGCCCGGAAGGCGGCCCATGCGCGCTGAGATCCGCCGCGGGACGCCGGCGGAAGTCCGCGCGGCGCTGTTTTTCCTCGCCCCCGGCCTCGCCGTGATCGTCGTCTTCTTCTTCCTCCCGATCGCGGCCTCGCTCCTCCTCTCGGCGACGGACTTCGACCTCTACGCGCTCGCGGACCCCGCGAACGTGCGCGTCACGGGTGTCGCGAACTACCGGGCCCTCCTCTCCGATCCCGTCTTTTTGACCGCGCTCAAGAACACGCTCGTCTTCGTTCTCCTCGCGAGCCCGCTCACGGTCGCCGTCGCGCTTTCGGCCGCCCTCCTCGTGAACGCGCGAGTCGCGCGCTTCAAGGGCTTCTTCCGGACGACGTTCTTCGCGCCGGTCGTCACGACGCTCGTCGCCGTCGCGGTCGTCTTCAAGTACGTGTACCACCCGCGCTTCGGCCTCCTGAACCGGGGGCTCGACCTGATCGGCCTCCCGGCGGTGGACTGGCTCGGCGATCCGAGGTTCGCGCTCCTTGCGATCGTGATCCTGGGGGTCTGGAAGAACTTCGGGTTCTCGACGATCCTCTTCGTCGCGGGCCTGCAGGGCATCCCCGAGTCTCTCTACGAGGCGGCGCGCCTCGACGGGGCCGGGCGCTGGCAGCAGTTCCGGCGGATCACGCTGCCGCTGCTCGCGCCCACGATGCTCCTCGTCGGGCTCACGAGAACGATCGACTACTTCCAGCTCTTCGCCGAGCCCTACGTCATGACGGCGGGCGGGCCGCTCAACTCGACGCTCACGATGGCGCTCCTCATGTACAAGGAGGGTTTCCGGTTCTGGAACATGGGGCGCGGCGCCGCGATCGCGTTCGTCCTCTTCGGCGTGATCCTCGTCGCGACGCTCGTCCAGTTCCGCCTGCAGAAGGGAGGGGAGACGTGAGGCGGCGCGCCGTGCCGTTCGCCGTGAACGCGCTCCTCGTCCTCGGGGCGGCGCTGACGCTGGCCCCGCTCGTCTGGATGATCTCGGCCTCCGTCATGCCGACGGGCGAGGCGAGCTCCTTCCCGCCGGGCTTCATCCCGAGCCGGATCACGTTCGAGCACTACCGCGACCTCTTCCAGCGGCTCTCGCTCGGCCGAGCGTTCGGCAGCAGCCTCCTCCTCGCGTCCTCCGTCACGTTCTGCTCGGTGATCCTGAACTCGATGGCGGGCTACGCGTTCGCGAAGCTCCGCTTCCCCGGGCGCGACCGGCTGTTCCGGCTCCTCCTCCTCGGCATGGTCATTCCGGTCCAGATCGCGATGCTCCCGCTCTTTCTTCTCATGCGCTCCCTCGGCCTCGTGAACACGTACCTCGGGGTCGTCCTTCCGACGGCGGCCGGCATCTTCGGGATCTTCCTCGTGAGGCAGTTCGCGCGCTCCATCCCCGACGAGCTCCTCGACGCGGCGCGCGTGGACGGCGCGAGCGAGTGGAAGATCTACCGGCGCCTCGTCCTGCCGCTGCTCAAGCCGGTCCTCGTGACGCTCGGCGTCTTCATGTTCCTCGGGACCTGGAACGACTTCCTCTGGCCCCTCGTCGTCCTGACGGACGACACGAAGTACACGCTCCCGGTCGCCCTCGCGAACCTCGTGGGCGAGCATGCCCAGGACACGGAGCTCATGATGGCGGGCTCGGTTCTCACGATCCTGCCCGTCCTCCTCGTCTTCCTCGGGCTCCAGCGGGCGTACATCGAGGGCATCACGGCGGGCGGGGTCAAGGAATGAGACGAGGCCTCGTGCTCATGGCGTTACTCGCCGGCTCGACCGCTCGCGAGGCTGTCAGCACGAGCGTGGTCGTCGCCGAGCCATGGAAGCCCGTGGCCGCCGCGGGTGTGGATGTCTCTCTTTCGCCTCTCGGAGAGCCCGGTATACGCATGACGTACGACTTTCACGGCGGCTCGGGCTGGGCTGGCGTGCGCCGCGTCGTCGCGCTCGAGTTTCCCGAGGACTGGACGCTGTCCTTCCGCGTGCGCGGCGCCGGCACCCCGAACACGCTCGAGGTGAAGTTCCTCGACGCGACGGGCGAGAACGTCTGGTGGGCGCGCCGGGAGGGCTTCGCGGCGGGCGCCGAGTGGCGGACGGTCGCCGTGAGGAAGCGCCACGTGAGCTTCGCGTGGGGCCCGGCGGGCGGGGGAGAGCTCCGGCACGCCGCGGCGATCGAGATCGTGCTCTCAGCGGGGACCGGAGGAAGAGGATTCTTCGAGGTGGAAGAGCCGGTTCTTGCGCAACGGCCGCGCGAGTCGGGTTTCGCTTCCCCAGGCGTCGCGAAGACGTCCGAAGGAATCCTCCTGGATCTCGGTGGCGCCCGTGAGCTCTCCGGCCTCGTCGTGGACTGGCCGGCCGCGGTGCCGATGCATTTCATCGTTGAGGTTTCGTCCGACCGACGCACCTTCACCCCTGTCCGCCGCGTCGAGCACGGCGGCGCGCGGCGGGCGTGGCTCCATCTGCCCGAGACGGAGGCGCAGCTGGTCCGTCTCGTCCTGCCGCCGGGCGACTTCGGCCTTCCGCGGATCGACGTGAAACCGGTGGAGTGGGCCCCGACCGTGAACGACTTCGTCGCGGCTGTCGCGAAGGAAGAGCCGCGAGGGTTCTTCCCCCGCGCATTCCTCGGCGAGCAGACGTACTGGACGGTCGCCGGAGTCGACGCCGACACGGAGGAGGTCCTCGTCGGCGAGGACGGCGCGCTCGAGCCGGGGAAAGGGTCGTTCTCGCTGGAGCCCTTCCTCTTCGCCGGCGGTCGGCTCGTGACGTGGAGCGACGCCGCGATCTCCCAGAAGCTCGAGCGAGGCGACCTCCCGATTCCGACGGTGACGTGGAAGGCCCGCGATCTGTCGCTCGACGTGATCGCGCTCGTGGACGGCCCGCCGGGTGCGTCCGTCCTTCGAGCGCGCTATCGCGTCCGAAACGCCGGCGCAGCGGCGGCGCGCATTCGGCTCTTCGTCGCGGTCCGCCCCTTCCTCGTGAACCCGCCGACGCAGTTTCTGAACGCGCCCCACGGCGTGTCGCGGATCGAGGCACTGTCCTTCCGCGGCGAAACGCTGACCGTGAACGGCACGCGGTTCGTCTCCGCGTTCCCAGCTCCTTCAGCTTCCGGGGCGGCGGCGTTCGACGGAGGCGACATCACGGGCCTTCTTGCGCGTGGACAGGTGCCGGCCCCCACAGACATCGAGGACTCAAGCGGCTTCGCGTCCGGGGCTTTTGCATGGGATCTTCAGATTCCGCCCGGGGGCTCGCGCGACGCCTTCCTCGGTGTTCCGCTGCATGGTAGCCGGCAGTCGGTTCCGGCTTTCGGGTTCGACGGCAGGCTCGCCCGCGCGGCGTCCACCTGGGCCCGAACGCTCGACGGGGTCATGTTTCACGTCCCGCCCGATGCGCGCGCTCTCGTAGAGACCTTGAAGTCGAACCTCGCGTACGTTCTCGTCAACCGCGACGGGTCGTGGATCCAGCCCGGTTCGCGCGCCTACGAACGCTCGTGGATCCGCGACGGCGCGCTCACGTCCTCGGCCCTCCTCAGGCTCGGCCATTCCACGGAGGTCCGCGACTTCCTCCTCGCGTTTGCCGGGAAACAGTTCGCGGACGGGAGGATCCCGTGCTGCGTCGATTCCCGCGGCGCCGATCCCGTGCCGGAAAACGACAGCCACGGCGAGTTCCTGTTTCTCGCCGCCGAGTACTTCCGCTTCACCGAGGACGTCGCGGCGCTCGAAGCCCTCTGGCCGAGGATCGCGAGAACCGTGGCCGCGATCGACGCGCTGAGGCGTCAGCGCCTCACGCCCGAATACGAGTCGCCCGAAAAGCGCGCGTTTCGCGGACTGCTCCCCGAGTCGATCAGCCACGAGGGGTACTCCGACAAGCCGGTCCACTCCTATTGGGACGACGCCTTCGCTCGAAAGGGACTCGCGGACGCAGTGGAGCTCGCGGTCGCGCTCGGACATCCGGACGAGGCCCGCTCCTTCGCGGCGATTCGCGACGCGTTCGAGGCGGACCTCCTCGCCTCGATCGCGCGGACGATCGAACAGCATCATCTCGACTCGATCCCGGCCTCCGTCGAGAAGCACGACTTCGATCCGACTTCGACCACGACAGCCCTCTGGCCGTGCGGTCTCCAGGAAAAGCTGCCGCAAAACGAGCTCTTTCGCACGTTCGACCGCTACGTGAGAGAAGCGCGCGAACGGCGCGACGGAACGCGCGACGGGAGACAAGGGAGCGACGCCTACACGCCGTACGAGCTGCGGAATGTCGGCGCGCTCGTGAGGCTCGGCCGGAAGGAAGACGCGCACGAGATGCTCGCGTTCTTCCTGAAGGACCGCCGGCCCGCAGCGTGGAACCAGTGGGCCGAGGTCGTCGGCCGCGATCCGCGCGCCCCGCGCTTCGTCGGCGACATGCCGCACACCTGGGTCGGGACGGACTTCATCCGGTCGTTCCTCGACTTCTTCGCGATCGAGCGGGAGGGAGAGAGCGGGGGATCGCTCCTCGTCGGGGCCGGACTCCCGGAGGAATGGGTGCGCGCGCCGGGTGGCGCCGGCGTGGAGGGCCTTCGGACGATTTACGGGTCGCTCGACCTCGCGGTCTCGGCGTCGGGAGGCGAGGTTCGCGCGCGGATCTCGGGAGTGCGCGTTCCCGCGGGCGGCCTCGCCCTCGCATGGCCGCTCGGCGGCGTTCCACGCGCCGCCACCGTGAACGGAAAGCCGGCCGGGATCCGGGGCCGGGAGATCCTCGTCGGCGAGGTTCCGGCCGAGGTCGTCGCCCGGCCATGACCAAGACGACTTTCCCCGGCGCGAGCGCGTACGGCCACTTCTCAGAGGGCGGCCGGGAGTACGTCATCACCGAGCCGAGAACTCCGCGCCCGTGGGTCAACGTCGTCGCGAACCCGCGCGCCGGGCTCGTCGTGAGCCAGACGGGAAGCGGCTTTTCGTTCCTCGAGAACTCGCAGCTCGCCGTCGTGACGCGCTGGCGGCAGGACCTCGTCGAGGACGTCTCCGGAAAGTTCCTTTACGCCAGGGACGCGGAGAGCGGGGAGCTCTGGTCCCTTTCGCCCGCGCCCGTCTGGGCGCCCTTCGATTCCTTCGCGTGCCGCCACGGCCTCGGCTACACGACGTTCGAGACGTCGTGCTCCGGGATCGAGGCGGGCTGGACGCTCTTCTGTCACGCGGAAGAGGCGGTCGAGCTCTGGCGCGTGTCGCTGAAGAACGCCTCGGGCCGGTCGCGGAGACTGCGCCTGTGCGGAACTCTCGAATGGTGCTGCGGCGCCGCGCCCTCCCCGCGGCGCGAGTTCGGAAAGCTCTTCCTCGAGACGAGGTTCGACGCGGGCCGCCGCGCGATCGTCGCGCGAAACCACATGTGGGACGTGCCGTCCGAGCGGTTCGGGCACTGGAACACGAGCTTTCCCTTCGTCAGCGCGTTCGCGGCGTCCGAGGAGGTCTTCTCGGCGCACGGCGACAAGGAGGCGTTCCTCGGCCGGTACGGCGGCCTCCGGGCGCCGGCGGCGCTGCGCGGAAAGGGGGCGAGCCGGCCTTCGGCCGGCACGAGGACCCGATCGCGGCGCTCGAGGTCGAGGTCGTCCTCACGCCCGGCGAGGTGCGGACGATCGGCTTCGCCCTCGCGACGTCGGAGTCCGAGGAAGCGGCGCTCGCGCTCGGATCCCGCTTCGTGAAAGACGTTGAAAGCCGCCGGGCGCTCGACGAGGTGGCGGCCGGCTGGCACGCGCGCCTCGCCGCGCACCGGATGGAGACGCCCGACCCGACGTTCGACGCGCTCGTCAACGACTGGGCGCGCTACCAGGCGATCGCGGCGCGGCTCTGGGGACGCTGCGGCTACTACCAGCAGAGCGGCGCGTTCGGATTCCGCGACCAGCTCCAGGACTCCCAGGTCTACTTGACGATCGACCCCGGGCGGTGCCGCGACCAGATCCGGCTCCACGCGGGCCACCAGTTCGGCGACGGCTCGGTCCTGCACTGGTGGCATCCGCTCACCGAGCAGGGTCTCTCGACGAAGATGACGGACGACCTGCTCTGGCTGGCCTTCGTGTCGGCAAACTACATGAAGGAGACGGGCGACTTCTCGATCCTCGAGGACGCGGCGCCGTTCCTCGACGTCGAAGGCTCGTTCTCCCTCAGGGAGCATGTCGAGCGTGCATTTCGGCGCGTCTTTGCGCGGACGAGCTCGCGCGGGATCCCCTTCATCGGGGCCGGCGACTGGAACGACGGCCTCTCCGCGATGGGCCTTCTCGAGAAGGGCGAGTCGGTCTGGCTCGGCGAGTTCCTCGCCGGCCTCCTCACGGACTGGAGCGAGATCCACCGCCGCACGGGGGACGGCGCGCGTGCAGAGGAATTCGCGGCGCGGCGGACGGCGCTCGTCGCCGCGCTCAACGCGCACGGATGGGATGGAGGCTGGTACCAACGCGGGACGCTCGACGACGGCTCGGTCCTCGGGAGCGCTAAGAACCGCGTCGGAAAGATCTTCCTCAACCCGCAGACGTGGGCGATCCTGAACGACGTCGCGCCGCCCGAGCGCGCGGCGGCGTGCCTTGCGGCCGTGAAGGAGCACCTCGTCACCGCGGCCGGAGCGCTCCTCCTCGCTCCCGCGTTCGACCGGCCGGTTCCCGAGATCGGCTACATCACGCGCTACGGGCCCGGCCTCCGCGAGAACGGCGGCGTCTACACGCACGCCGCCACGTGGGCGATCGCCGCGGCGGCGAAAGCGAAGGACGCGGCGCTCGTCGAGAGGCTCCTCGTCGCGATCCACCCCGCGAACAAGGACCCCGACCGCTACGCGGCCGAGCCCTACGTGCTGCCGGGGAACGTGGACGGACCCGCCTCGCCCTACCACGGGCGTGCCGGCTGGACCTGGTACACGGGCTCGGCGGCGTGGTTTCACCGAGTCGTCGCGGAATGGGTCTTCGGGGTGCGTCCCGGGTGGGACGGCCTGACGATCGATCCGTGCCTTCCTCCGAGCTGGAGCCGGGCGCGAATGGTCCGGCCCTGGCGCGGGACCACGCTCGAGATCGAGATCGCGCGTGGAGTCCCCCCCGGTGGCGGCGACGTCTCGATCGCCGTCGACGGGGTCGCGCTCGCGACGAACGTCCTCGCGCCGCCGGAGCGCCCTCGCGGCACGCGGCGCGTCGCGGTGACGGTCCGGTAGGGCTCAGCCGGGGAGCGGCGCGTCGAGGAAGGCGCCGGCGCTCCGGATCACGTCTGCGAAGTAACGGGCGCTCGCTTTCGGGGTGCGCTTTTGCGTGGCATGGTCGACGTGGACGATCCCGAAGCGCTTGGAGAAGCCGTAGGACCACTCGAAGTTGTCGAGGAGCGACCAGGCGAAGTAGCCGCGGACGTCGACGCCCCGCGCGACCGCCTCGCGCGTCGCGCGGAGATGGTCGCGGAGGTAGGCGACTCGGAGAGGATCCGGGACGCCCACCGGACCCGCTTCGGGCGGATCGGCAAAGGCCGCCCCGTTCTCGGTGACGTAGAGAGGAATCTCTCCGTAACGCGACTTCACCCAGGTGAGGATCCCGAGGAGCCCCGGCGCGTAGACCTCCCAGTCCATATCGGTGTGGAGGGCGCCGTCCTGCCGCACGCGCGAAGCGCGCGAGAAGACATCGGGATCGTCCTTCACGACACTCCGCGTGTAGTAGTTGACGCCGAGAAAGTCGATCGGCGTCCGGATGACGCCGAGGTCAGAAGCGGGGAACCGGGGCCACGCCTCGCCGAAGATCGCAGGCAGCTCTTCGGGCGTCACCCCGAGGAAGACGGGGTCGAGGAACTGCCGGTTCATGTAGGCGTCCGCGCGGGCGGCGGCGGCCGCGTCGGCGGGAGAGCCGGACGCGGGGTCCTTCGGCTCGAGGTTGACGACGAGCCCGACGCGGCGCGCTCCCTCGGCGCGGCACGCGGCGGCGCCCGCTCCGTGTGCGCGGAGGAGGTTGTAGGCGACGACCGGCGCCTCCGCGAGGTTCCGGTGCGCCGGAGGATGGGCGCCGCTCACGAAGCCCTCGTGCATCACGACCCACGGCTCGTTGAGCGTCGCCCACGTGCGGACGCCCGGGAGTGCGCGACAGACGACGCTCGCGTAGTCCGCGAACCACCCGGCGACGTCGCGGTTCAAAAAGCCGCCGCGGTCCTCGAGTGCAGCGGGGAGATCCCAGTGGAACAGCGTCCCGAACGGCTCGATCCCCGCGTCGAGGAGCGCATCGACGAGGCGCCGATAGAAATCCAGGCCCTTCTCGTTCGCGCGCCCGACGCCTTCGGGGAGGACACGGCTCCAGGAGACGCTGAAGCGGTACGCGTTGAGCGAGAGGCTGCGCATGAGGGTGACGTCCTCGGGGTATCGGTTGTAGTGATCGCACGCGACGTCGCCGTTCTCGCCACCCGTCACGGTGCCCGGGGTATGCGCGAAGCGGTGCCAGTTGCTCGCTCCGGCCCCGTCGGCGAGCGGCGAGCCTTCGATCTGATACGCGGACGTCGCGGCCCCCCAGAGAAATCCCTTTGGAAACCCTAGGTTCGGCGTCATGTCCGCTTCCGGGGCGAGCAACCCCTCCAGTCTATGCCGCGTCCGCTGCGGCGCTAAACTGCCCGCGGCCGCACCGCGTCTGCCCGTAGCTCAGCTGGACCAGAGCATCGGCCTTCTAAGCCGAGGGTCGGGAGTTCGAATCTCCCCGGGCAGGCCAATCCACTTCGTCAAGGAGAACGTGGTTTCTCCACCCGACAGCGAGAGCGCCGAGAAATTCATGAACGGAATCCGGCTCACTTCGCCCCCGGGACCCTCCGCTTCACTTCCTCGAACCAGTTCAGGACGACGTTGACGTGCGCCGGGCCCGACTCGGCGGGGTCCTCCTTGATCATGAGGAAGCGCGTGCCGTCGGGCGCGATGTCGTAGCTGCCGAGGAAATGCCCCTCGAACAGCATCCGCGGCTTGCCGGCGCGGAACGTCGGCTTGGTTTCCACGTCGACAACCATCATCTTGTCCCCTTGCCGATAGAAGAGCTCGCGGCCATTCCGGGACCAGAGCGGACGGCGGCCTCCTTCGGTCGAGATCTGCCACTTCGCGCCGGGACCTGGAAACGGCCGGACGTAGATCTCCAAGCGCCCCGACTCGTTCGAGACGTACGCGACCCAGCGGCCGACGGGCGAGAAACGAGCGGCCCCTTCGTAGAACCTTGTCTGGAGGAGGGGACGAAGCGTTCTCTCCCCTCTGAGCGGAAGGACGAAGATGTCAGTGCCAGGACTTCCAGAGCTGGTGTCGGCAAGGGAAAACTGTGAGACGAGCAGAAGGTTTCCGTCGGGCGAGAAAGAGGTCGGTGCCATTGCTTGGAGAGGGGTCTCGCTCGTCAGGCGCTCCGGCGGTGTGCTCCCATCGGCACTCTGCCAGTGGACACCCTTGAGCCCCTTTCCTCCAGGGGAGAAGGCGAATGCCACCCGCTTCCCGTCCGGCGCCCAGGCCAGATCCTCAGGGACACCCTCCGCGGTAGACCGGCTGAGCGTCCCTCGGGCGAAGTCGCCGAACAAAAGAGCCGCCCTCTCACTTTTGTCGACGGTGATAGCCGCGAGCCGCCCTCCGTCGGGAGAGAGGGCCGCCTCCGCATATCCCCCGGGTGGGAATGGAACCCGCTCCGCCGCGCCTCTCCGGTCCACCCAGACGAGGGTCCGCTGAAACTCCCGGGTCGGGAGGTAGACGAGCGTCCCTTCCTGCGAGAAGGAGTACTCGGCGCACTTCATCCCATAGAAATTCGTATCGAGATCATCGAGAAGCGGGACGGCAGGGCCGGAGATCTCGAGACGCTTCAGGCTGAACGGGACGGCGACGAGCGTGGCGGGCCGGGTGAAGACGAGGTGCCCTGTTGGAAGATAGTGGGGATACCCGGCGTCCTCCACGAGAATGCGCTGCACGCCTGTGCGGAGCGACACGACGGCGGCCCGGCTCATCCACTCCCCGTCCAGGACATCGAAGAGGGCATGCTCTCCGTCCGGCAGGATCTGTGGGTAGATGTGTCTCTCGGACTTCGCGGCGTCGGGAGTCGTGATCCGCCGGGGCTCTCCGCCCGACGCCGGGATCCGATGGAGACCCGCAGTAGGACGCGGCGTGAAGACGATCGTGCCGTCAGCACCCCAGCTCCCACCGCGGGGCCTTGGTGCCTCGCATAGAGTGATTTGCGAGCCGCCGGAGAGCGACAGCTTCTTGAGCTTTCCTTCGGCGAAGAAGCCAACCTCGAGACCGTCCGGGGAGATGAAAGGCCAGAAGGCCCCGTCAGTGCCCGGGATCGGCCTGATCTCGTCGCCGTCGAGCCGGCGAACAAAGAGCTTCGATCCCGCATAGACGAGAGTCTTCCCGTCCGGCGTGATGGCGAACGGGTTTGTATTGTTCAGATCCGGTGCGGCGTCGAGCGGGAAGGCGAGCGAGAGCTTGAGGGGGAGAGCCGGTGGAGATCCGGGTCGAACGAACCGAATACCCACGAGGAGACCCACCGTGACGGCGAGGGCGACAGCGGCCACTAGCGGCCAAAAGGGGACCCGGCGGCGGAGACGGGGCGTTTCGCCGGGCGAGACATCCGTCGCGCTGACCGCGTCGGACAGGTACAGGCCGCAGGTGGCAAGGTCGCGAGCGAGATCGCGGGTCGAGTCGTAGCGAGCCTGGCGTTCCTTGGCGAGGCACCTGTCCACGATCCACCGGACGGGAGCCGGGACGTTCGGGACCCGCTTTTCGAGCGGCTCGGGTTCGTCGCGGATGATGGCCGCAAGCGTGTCAGCAACCGAAGCCCCCTCAAAGGGCCGCTTCCCAGTGAGCATCTCGTAGAGAACCGTCCCGAGGGAAAACTGGTCAGTGCGGAAGTCGACGACCTCGCCCCGCGCCTGTTCGGGCGACATGTAAGCCACCGTCCCGAGGACGGCTCCCTTCTCGCTCACGGCCGCGAGGGTGGGAGAGCGTGTGTCCGCCGGATCGCGGCTCGAAACGTCTTGCCGGGCGAGGCCGAAGTCGAGGATCTTTACGCGGCCGTCCTTCGTGACGAAGACGTTCTCGGGCTTGACGTCCCTGTGAACGATCCCCTTCTCGTGCGCGGCAGCGAGGCCGTCGGCCACCTGCGCCGCGATGCCGAGAGACCGGCGCATCGGAAGCGGCCCCCGGCCGAGCGCCGCGCGGAGCGTTTCGCCTTCGAGGAGCTCCTGGACGAGGAGATACCGGCCAGAGGTTTCTTCGAATGAATAGACGACGGCGATGTTCGGGTGGCTGACCGCGGCCAGCGCCTTCGCCTCCCGCTCGAAACGTCCGATACTCTCCCTGTTCTCGAAGAATTTTTCCGGTAGGACCTTGAGCGCCACCGTCCGGTCGAGGCGCGTGTCGCGGGCCCGGTACACCTCGCCCATACCGCCGGAGCCGAGAGGAGCAACGACCTCGAATGGGCCGAGGCGCGTACCAGTGGCGAGCGTCACTTCACCCCCTCGAGGACGTACAGGTCCGACGCGATCTGGCGCATGTAGCCGTAGGCGTAGCTCCTGCGATCGCGCGAAATCGCGACCGTGGCGCTCGCTCTGGTCACGCCGACCGGATCCGCGGGCATCAGCTCCTTCCAGAGCTCTCTTTTCCCGGTCTCGATCTCGATCCGGAAGATCCTCCCCGGAGTCTCCTGCGGACGGAAGACGAAGATGTGTCTCTCGTCGTTTGTGTCCAGGTCCACCATGACGTCATCGGGCTCGAGGCCCTTGAGCGGCGTCTTCTGTCCGCTGTCGATTGACAGGATGAAGCCATTTCCGCCGCCCATGTGGACGGCAACCCTCCCGTCGGTAATGAAGGTAGCTCCCCGGGTCCACTGTTCGGACGTGAGGAGGCGCGGCGTTCCGCCTTCGATCGGCAGAATCCACCGGACCGACGGCTTGCCGGGCTCGGCGGCCCGGACCCAGAGCGCGCGGCCATCAGGCATAAAGAAGCCGCTGGCGATGGTCAGGCCCGGGAGCGCGATCTTGCGCGCGGTTCCGGCGCCCGTCGGCAGAAGGACCAGCTCCGTCGGAGGGCCGGGCGTGACCGACGTGACCCATTTGCCGTCGGGGGAGAGACTCGTGGCCCGGCCGTCGCCGAGGCGGACGGGTGACTCCGCACCGACCTTCCAGAGGTATACGCTGCCCTTGGGTCCCCCTCCTGCGCTACTCTCGGTGAAGACGAGCGTCGACCCGTCCGCCGACAGAATGGGTCTCACGGAGCCATCCAGCCACGACATCTCGCGCTCGCGCTCCGCCCCGGGGGAGCGCATCACGATTCCCGAGCGACCGATCGCTCTCTCCACGAGCAGCCGACCATCGGGCAAGAGGTCGTGCAGGATGAGGTTTTCCCCGGGCGGGTAGAGGACGCGTTCCTTGCCCGCGAGGGACACCTCTCGGATGGCGAAATTGTTAGCCCGCGACCCCGCGAGAAATACGACGGTGCGTCCGTCCGGCCGCCACACGGGACGCAAGACTGACGCCCACGGACCCGAGAGCTTCCGGATCTTCCCGTCTCGATCGGCGACGACGACGAAACTGCGGCGCTCACCCTCCTCCTCGACGAACGCGATCAAGTCGTCCTTCGGAGACACACGGCCGCCATGAATGATGCCCGTCGTCTCGTACAGGATCTTGCCGACGGGGTACTCCAGCCGGCCCTTCCCAGGGGCCCACTCCGGGATCAAGGCGAGGTCGGAGCCGTCGGAGTTCCAGTCCGCCCAGGCGACGTTCTCCGCGACCTCTCGCGGTGCGCCGCCCCCGAGCGGCATACGGGCGAGCGTGCCAGCGCCCCACGGGCCGTAGAGGAAACCCTTCTTGAGGAGGATCGCCAGCTCACCCTTCGACGAGATGGAAAGGATGTCCGCGTTCGGGATGCCGAGCGGCCGGGATTCGAGGCTGTCCGTTCTCACCGAGAACAGCTCGGCCGGCTTGCCGTCCCACGCCGCGCTGTAGACGACCGTCTTTCCGTCCGGCGCGAAACGTGCCCCCAGAAGGTTCCCCCGGCGGAAGGTGAGCTGGCGAAACGACACCTCGCCGGGCGAGATACCTTCGGGCGCCGTCTTCCGGCCGGACACGAATGTAAGCGCGAGCGCGGCAGCCGCCGCTGCACCCAGGAGAACGCGACGACGGATCGCGCGTGGGCGTGCCGCGGCGATGTGCGTGGTGGCGGACGGCGTCGAGGCCTCCGAGAGAGAGCTGAGATCGAAGGCGAGGTCTCGTGCGGACTGGAAGCGCTCTGCAGGGCTCTTTTCGAGGCAGTGCCTCACGATCCGCTCGAGTGCCGGCGGGATCCCCGTCGTCACGGCCGAGAGGTCGCGCGGCTCCTCCTTGAGAATGGCGTTCATCGTCTCGACGGCTGAGTCGCCCTTGAACGCCCGCGCCCCGGTCAGCATTTCGTAGAGGACGCAGCCGAACGAGAAGATGTCCGAGCGGTGGTCGGCGGGCCTTCCGCGCACCTGCTCGGGGGACATGTAGCCGACCGTGCCGAGGACCGTTTGCGGATCAGTGGCCTTCTCGATCGTTGGCGACTTCGTGTCGTCGCCCGACGTGAGCGGCGTCTGGCGCGCGAGGCCGAAGTCGAGGATCTTGGCGCGGCCGTCCGCGCCGACGAAGAGGTTCTCGGGCTTCAGGTCCCGGTGGACGATCCCCTTTTCGTGTGCCGCGGCGAGTCCGCTCGCCACCTGGATGGCGATCTCGATGGCTTTCCGGGGCGGCAGTCGTCCCTCGCGGAGGCGCTCGCGAAGCGACTCGCCTTCCAGCAGCTCCATTACTGCATACGTCGTCCCGCCCTCGCTCCCGACGTCGAAGATCGAGAGGATGTTCGGGTGCGAGAGCGCGGCCACCGCCTTCGCCTCCCGCTCGAACCTTGCGAGGGCGTCGGCGTCACTCGCAAGCGAGGCCGGGAGGACTTTGACAGCCACGTCCCGGCCGAGCCGCGTGTCCCGCGCCCTATATACCTCGCCCATCCCCCCGGCGCCGAGAGGATTAGCTATCTCGTAAGGTCCGAGCTTCGCACCGGCGGAGAGGCTCATCCCGGGCGTCTCCCCGGGTCGGAGGAAGGGGCGGGTCGTGCCCCCGGCGCGGCGACGCTCATTCCGGCGGCCCGTCAGGGTCGTGGTTACTGCGGGAATTCTAGTCCCGATCGCGGTCCAGCCTTCTTGCGGTGAATCTGGTCCGTCAGGCCGCCTCGGTGATCTCCGACAGCTTCTCGAACAGACGTACAAGTTCGGGCGTCGGGTCTGCGAGAAGAGTTCGATACGTATCAACGAAGGCAGGCCAGTTCTTCTCTCTTCACCGGAGCGTCGGGTGACACAGGATCTCGGTCCGGTTACCGCGCAATCTTCCCCGGAGCGATCCCGTCGCTCAGACTGAACGTCGAGCCCACGGCCCCCACGACGGCCGTCTTTCGGCTCAGGTTCAGGCGTTCCCTGAGCCGGTAGACAGCTTCGATTCCCGTGCAGTGAGCCCCGATCAGGTTGGCGACCCCGAACGCCTTCATCTTCTCGGCGGTCCAGTCGAGCGTCTCGTCGGTTGCGGGGAAGAGGTGCAGCCCTCCGAGAACGGCGTGGACGGGGGAGTCCGGGAAGGCGCCGTGGGCGTGGGTCAGGATGTTGACGATCCCGGCGTGCCCGCAGCCGGTGATCACCACGAGTCCCCGATGGGTATCGAGGACGAGGGTCTGGTCCTCCGGGATCGTGTCTTCCACGATTCCGTCCGGCGTCTTCACCTTCCGCGCACTGCTCCAGTTTCGCTCCGGGATACTTTCTCGGAACGGGACCCGAGAGCCACGCGCCCGGGAAGATCTCCGACGGACCGTCGTGCTCGACGAACCGTCCGCCGGTCGCCTCGTACTCCTTCTTCATCGCGACCATGTCGTTCGACTCGCCGTTCTTTTCCGGCCGGCTGTAGAAGATTCCCCGGGCCACGTGGACGACGGAGAGCGCCGAGGGCGACTTCTTCTTCACCTCGCGGCGGAGCGTCATCAGTCCCCGGACGTGGTCCCAGTGGTGATGCGTGAGCACCGCCTCCTTCACGTCGGAGAGATCGATGCGTAACTCCTGCACATTCCGAAGAACGGTGTCGGGGTGAGCGCCCGTGTCCACGAGGACCCGGTGCCCGTCGGCTTCTACGAGTGCCGCGAACCCCCATTCGCCGAAGCCGGCGTCCGCGAGCATGGTCGAAAGAACCGTGACCTTCAGGGTCTTGACTTGGGCTCGCCGTGCATCGGTGCCCGCAGCCGCGAGCGGCGGCACCGCCGCCGTCACCAGGAGGGCGAGGAGGACCGCGGACAAAATGATCCTCGGGCGGGGCATCGCGGGCGGATTCTAGACGGGTGCCCACCGGTCACGCCGCCTCGTCGCTCTCCGGGAGCCTCTCGGACAGCCGGGCGGCGATGCAACTGCATTAGGTCCCTCCGGTGCGGCTCAGGATAACGTTCGATCACGGTCTTGCTTTCGGATTCATTTCGACGGGAGGGAGAAGTGAGCATGCGAAATCGATCGAAATCAAAGGGTGCGCTGGTGGCCCTGCTCGGCACGCTCTTCGTGTGCTTCGCAGCATTCGGCCAGACGGCCAACTACACGACCGGCTCGGTCGCCGGAAGGGTGGTTGACGACGCCGGCGCCGCCCTTCCCGGCGTCACCGTCACGGCAACGAATCTCGACACCGGTCTGACTCGCACGGCATTTACCGACAAGAATGGCGCGTACGATCTCAGCCTTCTGCCGCCCGGCAAGTACAAGGTCTTCGCGGAGCTGAAGGGGCTGGGAAAGTCCGAGGTGCCGCGCACGACAGTTCTCCTCGGCAGCACGACGAGGACGGACCTGAAGCTCACGATGCAGGTATCCGAGACCGTGACCGTCACGGCCGCCGCGTCGATCATCGACACGAATCGCGCCGGGATGACCCAGGCGGTGACCAGCCAGCAGATCGACACCCTCCCGCTCCTCGGCCGGGACTTCCGCTCCCTGGCCTCGCTGGCGCCCGGTGTCAGCGCAGGCTCGTTCGACACGAACGCGATCACCGCGAATGGCGCGCGCCCGCTGTCCACCGACTACAACATCGACGGCGCGAGCTCGAACAACGACTTCTTCGGCCAGCAGACCGGCGGCGGGCGTCCGCCATTCACCTTCTCGCAGGCGGCCATCCAGGAGTTCCAGATCATCCGCACTCAGTACGACGCGGAATACGGCCGCGGCGTGGGCGCCGCGGTGAACGCGATCACGAAGAGCGGAACCAACGACTTCCACGGTTCGGCGTTCTTCTACGACCGGAAGGCATCGTGGGCCGCGACTCGCCCGACCGTGTTCGACACGGACTTCGGAGGAACCACGTATCCGCTCGCCGTCTCCGACAGTTTTCTGGCCAAGGACGTCACCCAGCCGGGATTCGTCGTCGGCGGGCCGATCCTGCGCGATAAGCTCTTCTTTTTCGGCGGCTTCGACTCGATGAAACAGAGCCAGCCTGCCCTCATCGGTAACGACATGCGAACCTTTGCGCAATTCCTCGCCTTGACACCTGCCCAGCAGCAGACGGCGCTCTCGAAGATCCAGTCTGCGGTGGGGGCGCCTTACGAGGCAGGCCTCAGCTACTCCGTGGACAACACGCTCCGCACCTATCTTCTGAAACTCGACGGCAGCCTCGGCGTGAATCACCACTGGTCGCTGCGCGACAACATCACCAACTACGACACCACCAACAGCGGTTCCACGTCGAGTTTCGGCCTGAACCAGACCAACGAGGTCGACAAGTTCTACCAGGCCGTCCTCGAGGTCGACTCGGTTTTCACGCAGAATCTGTCCAACGTGTTCATCGCACAGGTCGGCCGGGACCAGCGCCCGGTCACCAGCGTGTACGGCGGCACCGAGTTCTCCATCAACTTCGGTGTCACACAGTTCTTCGGCGCGAACGACACCACCCCGAACACCGCCGACGAGAAGAAGCTCCAGTTCAAGGACACCGTTCAGTTCCAGTGGAAGGGCCACTCCTTCAAGGCGGGCGCGGAGCTTCTGCACCGAAACCTGTTCGATGCCTTCCCGCGTTACGCAGGTGGCTTCTATTCGTTCAGCAGCCTTCTCAATTTCGTCAACGACAGGCCGAACACGTTCCAACAGGCCTACGGTCCGCAGAATGGCGACCTCGAATGGAATACGGACCTCTGGGGCTTCTACGTCAACGACGATTTCCGCGTCGTTCCCCGCCTGACCGTCGGCCTCGGCCTGCGGTACGACTACATGAAGACGCCGCGTCCGTCGGCCAATGCCTACCCGCAGCACCCGGAGTTCCTCACGCAGATCAAGGACGACACGAACAACATCGCTCCCCGCGTCGGCTTCGCCTGGGACGTGTTCGGCGACGGCCGTTCCGTTCTCCGCGGCGGCAGCGGAAAGTTCTTCGAATACATGCCGGACATCCTGCTGGCGAGCCCCCTTCAGGGCATCAGCGGCGCGCTGCTGACCACCACGTTCACCTGCACGACGACGGCGACGAATCCCTGCCCGACCTACCCAGACATCCTGTCGCCGGCCGACTTCCTGGCCAAGTCGAAGCTGGGGACCAACCTCGTGACCATCGGATCGAACTACCAGGCGCAGGAGGCATGGCGCACGAGCCTGCAGTTCGAACAGCGCCTCGGCGAGGGCTACGTCGCGGGTGTCAGCGCCGTCTACTCGAAGCTGGATCACATTCAGGGCACGACGAACATCAACCTCGTCCCCACGGGCTACGTCCTCGGCAACATGCCGGTCTACGACTACAACAGCTCGGCCAATCCGGCCCGTCCCTACGCCGACATGGGCATCATCCGCGAGCTCAGCAGCCCCGAGAAGGCGTGGTACCGGGCGCAGACGATCGAGCTCCACAAGTACGCCACCGGCAATTCGAGGCTCTCCTGGGACATCAACTACACGCATGCCGACTCGGTCGACTACGAGACGAACACCCGCTCCACGTCGACCACCTTCCTCATCGACCCGAACAATCCCGCGCTGAGCGAGGGACCGAGCGACAACGACATCAAGCACCGCGTCGCCGGCGATGTCATTTATCGCCTGCCGTGGGGCTTCGAGGTTTCCGGCGTGGCCTTCTGGCACAGCGGCTTCCCGTACACCGGTGCCATAAGCTTCACCTGCAGCGGCTGCACGGCCAACAGCTTGACCGGACAGGCTCAGACGACTCAGGCGGCGAATTTCACCCCGGTCTTCGTCGACGGGAATGGGTCGATCATCGACCTCACCCAGGCCAACGGCATGACCCTGCCGCAGTTCGCCGCCTTCCTGAGCGGACAGGACGCGCGTCTCATCCAGCGCAACTCCTTCCGCCAGCCCGGCGTGTGGGACGCCGACCTCCGCCTCTCGAAGACGTTCAACCTCCCCTACGGGGTGAGATTGCAGGTGCTGGCCGAAGTGTTCAACCTGTTCAACAGGAACATGCCCGTCGTCACCGGTGCGAACCAGGATCTGTTCAGGGTCACGTACTGTGCCGCCGTATCGTCTACTACCTGCAAGACGGCCGGCACGTACCTCATCACGAAGTACACGAACAGGGTGAGTGGTGCGGATCTCAACACGTTCGGCGTCTCCCAGGGCTACTCCGGCGAGGTCAACCCTCGCCAGTTGCAGCTCGCTGCGAAGATCAGCTTCTAGGAGTCATCTCACCGCAGTCGAGAGAGGCCGCCTCCGGGCGGCCTCTCTCTATATACGCCAGCGATTTCTGCGGGGCCGGGAGATGGGTTAAGTCGATTCGTTTTCAGGCAGTTGAAGGCAGACCGTTGCCTTCGCGCACTACCTGAAGAGGGCGCAGCCATGAAAAGACGAACGTTCCTCCTTCTCGTTCCTGCAGCGACGTTGAGCCTCCTCCCGCTCCTCGGCGGATGCCGAAACGGGGAGAACTCGTTGACCGGGCCCGCGGCGGGAGAACGTGCTCTTAGCGGTCAGGTCTTGCCCGTCGGTGACCTGGCAGGCGCATCGCCTGCGGGAATCGGGGTGACTGCGGTCGGACAGGCGGCGGTCACAGGCGGCGCGGGCCGGTCGGCGTTCGTCGACAAAGTGGCGGTCACAGACGCCGCAGGCCGGTTCACGCTCATGGGACTCTCCAGCGGGAACGTGCAGTTGGCCTTCTCGCGCGAAGACGGAATCAGCGCCAGGGTGACCGTAAGCGCCTCCGTGTCGACGGTCGTCGTCAACCTGCAGAAGAAGCAGGCGACGATTGGCGAAGCCGGTCAAGCGAAGCGCGAGCTCGAAGGCCCGATCACCGCGATCTCGGCGACCTCGATTACCGTGAACGACGCCAGCAGCGGCTCGCAGACCGCGGCGATCGCGGAAACGACGGTGATCCGCAAGGGCAATGCGACTCTCACGCCCGCCGACCTGAATGTCGGCGACCGCGTGCACGTGAAGGCGAGCGTCGGCGCCGACGGCACGCTGACCGCGTTCGAGATCATGCTGCAGAATGGTGATACGACCGGCGGTCAGACGAAGGAGCTCGAAGGTCCCATTACCGCGGTCTCGGACACGTCGATCAGCGTGATGAACGCGAGCACCGCCAGGCCGGAGACCGCGGCGATCACCGCGACGACGGTGATTCGCAAAGGCAATAAGGCGCTCACGCCCGCCGACCTGAAGGTCGGCGACCGCGTGCACGTGAAGACGGCCACGAACGCGGATGGCACGCTGACCGCGACGGAGATCATGCTCCAGAATCCCGCCTGATCGAGATTCGACGGGCGCACAGAAATCGTCACCGCCTTCGCGCTCTGCATCCTGCCGACGCTTCCGGAGGCCGAGCTCAAGGCGATCGCCCGCGGCGCGGCGACGAGCATGGCGCTCAAGCAGGCCGCGCTGAAGAGGCTGCAGGGCGGCGCCTGAGCCAGCCGTATAAGCTCCCGTGGCGGGGTCTGGACGGGAGGTGAGCTCTGGGTGCCTTCTTCCGCTCGGCGAGGAGGCCGTACGCTTTCGTCGGTCTCGTCCTCATCTGGAACGTGCTCCTCCTCGGAGGGTTCGCGTCCCAGTTCTCTCTGACGGCCGGACCCATGTCCCTCCCGGCCTTTCTGGCCGCAGGTACGTTTTTCGCGAGCCATGTCGTCGACGTGTTGCTCGTCGTCGCCGCGGGCGCCCTCCTGGTCAACGGCCGGCTTCCGTTGCGCCTCCTGGCCTACGGCGCGTTTCTCGTTCAGTTTCTCGGGGACGCCCTTCAGCTCTTCTCACATTACCTGACGGGCCAGTACCTCTCGAGGCTGGCGATCGAGAACGCGAACCACATCGCGCTCCTTTTCAGCCCGAGGAGAGTCATGGGGGCCGCCGTCGCGCTGGGGGCCGGGCTTTCCGTGCCGCTCCTGACGGAAACCGCGCGAAGAGTCGTCCGCTGGCGCGAAGCCTCGACCCTCTCCTTCGCCGCTCTCTCTCTTGCGGCCGTCATCGCGGTCGCCCCCGGGGCTCTTCCGGAGGACGCCCGCAAGATCCGGGAGGAGCTGCACGAGGGGAACAACATAACGGACCGCTCGCCTCTCGTCTCCTTGATCGAGGTGCTCGTCGGCAGACCGGCGGGGGATCGGGACACGTTCACCCGGGCCGACGCCGTTGGGGCGAAGCGATACGGTTTCGAGATCTCGTTCTCGAGCGCCTATCCGCTCCGGAAGGACTGGATCTACGAAGGGGATCCGCCCTTCGCGAACGAGCCGGGAGCGACCCGGCTTCCCAACATCGTCGTCTTCTTCACGGAGGGCCTGTCGGCGCGTCAGACGGGACTCTACGGGGCCCCGTTCCCGGGGATCACGCCGCATCTCGATCGCTTCGCCGCGGACCCGAGGACGATGGTCGTGAGGAACTACTACAACCATACTTTCGCGACCTACCGGGGTATCCACGGACAGCTTTGCTCGCTGTTTCCGAAGGACGAGGGGTCCGATGCCTGGCTCGAGGGCCCCGAGAACGGGGGCGTCAGAAACTACTTCAGCCTCGCCGACTATCTCCGCGATCTGGGGTACGAGACGAGCTTCCTCGACACGCACCGGCGGGGAGCGGCCCGCGTCGACAAGATGACGAGACGGATCGGGTTCGAGAACGTCCAGACCGCCGAAGACCTCTCGGCGCACTACCTGGCGGGAGCAGAGCCGCTGCGGAGCGACGCTCTTTCCGATCATCAGCTCCTCGATGCCCTCGTGGGTTTCCTCGAGGAACGACTGGAACGCGGAGGCGGGTCGCGGCCTTTCTTCGTGGGCCTCTACAACGTCGAGACCCATGCCTTCCAGGACTCGGCGGCCGATGGCCCGAAGTACGGCGACGGCGGGAACTACAGCCTCAACACCGCTCACAGCTTCGACCACGCATTCGGCCGATTTCTGCAGTTCTTCCTCCACTCGCCTCTCGCGAAGGACACCGTCGTGGTCTTCACGGCGGACCATTGCCACTACACGGAGAAGACCTACATGGAGATCATGCGGCCGCACTTCTCCGACCTCTCTCGCATCCCCGTGGACACGATCCCGCTCATCATCTACTCGCCGCTTCACCGTCTTCCGGACACCTTCGACGCGGAGTTTCAGACCTCCGTGGACTTCACGCCGTCGCTCATTCACCTGCTCGGCCTGCCGCAGAGGCCCAACCCGTTCCTCGGTCGCTCGATCTTCTCGTCGCACGCCCGGCACGATTTCGGGCCGGGGATCGCCCTGATCGGCACGGATCTGTTCTTCGTCGATCGGAACGGAATCGCCCGCAGGGGACGGCTGCGCGAGTACGCGAGGGACTTCTGGAAGGTCCAGCGCCTCATGCGTTACCTGGCGGATCTCGAGGAGAGCAACAGGATCTGGTCCGGGCCCTAGCGGAAACCCCGATCGCGCGCGAAGACGATCGCCTGGGCGCGCGTCCACACTCCGAGCTTGTCGAAGAGACTCGAGATGTGGTTGCGGACGGTCTTCTCGCTCAGGCCGAGGCGCTCGGCGATATCGGCGTTGCTCAATCCCTCGGTCAGCAGGGTGAGAATCCCCCGCTCGCGCACGGTGAGCGAATCGAAGGCGCGCTCCTCGCCTTTTTCGACGCGCTCGATTCCCGTGAAGTCGCGGACGGCACCGCAGAACCGCTCCCAGGCCGGTTCGCCCTCGAGCAGGATGTGGTTCTTCGAGTCCAGCTCGACGAACTCGGCGCCGGGGATGAGGGCGGCGAGCTGGCGCCCCGCTTCGACCGGCACGGCGGCGTCCTCGCGCGCATGAATGACGAGCGTAGGTGCCCGCACGTTCCCCAGCAGATCCTTGACGTCGACGTTGGCGCGTGACCGCAGCAGATCGGCGGCTATCGCTGGCGCGCTGGTCCTCTTGCAGAGCTCGTTGAACCAGTCCATCTGCTCGCTGGTCGCTCCCGGAATGAAGCGCGAGGTGAACACCTGCCGGAACGCGGGATTGTCCCGACCCCAGCCGAGCGCGGCGAGGTCCACGATCGCCTCGTGCTCTCGCTTTCCGGCGGAGTCGCCGCGGAGGCCCCAGCCCCGCGCGTAACCGCCGTAAAGCACCAGCCGCGAGACGCGCTCCGGGTGCTTCACGGCGTAGGCGATGGACGTCGCGGCCCCTTGCGAGATCCCGAGGAGGGGGAACGCGCCCTCCGGAAGCGCTGCGTCGACGACGGCCTCGAGATCGCCGACCCAGCGCGCGAAGGAGAAATCGTCCACGTTCCAGTCGCTCATCCCGCAGCCGCGCTCGTCGTAGCGCACGAAGCGGAAGTGGTCGCTGAAGAACCTGATCCAGTGCCGCCAGACGGGGCTCTCCCATTCGAATTCGAGATGGCTCAGCCAGTTGGAGGCCTTGACGAGGGGCGGGCCGGCCCCGGCCTCCGCCCAGGCGAGCTGCACGCCGTCGGACGTGCGGAGAAAGCGAATGCGCTGGCTCAGCCTCTTTTCCATCGGCAGCGGGACATTCGTCCCAGCGATCTCAAGCGATCATAGCCAGATCGGGACATTGTTCCCATGGGCGAAGCGCCTCCCGGAGCCCATCTTTCGGGCACAAGGAGGATCGAATCATGCTGAATCACACGTACGACTACCGCTCGAGTCTCGAAGCGTCGCAGAAGGTCAACTGGAAGCTCGAGGACGTGATCGACGGACGGACCTTCGACTTCGCCAAGCCGTTCCTGCCGGAATCGCTCGCCGGCGTGAGGGGGATCCGCTGCCTGAGCGCCGGGGAGAAGCTCAAGCTCAACCAGATCCGCGGCTTCACGTACCTGTATCTCTTCGGCCTGTGCGAGGAGTACATCCTGCCTTCGGTGATCGAGCACGCCGAAGGCAGCGCGCATGGCGACGACTACGAGATGCGCGCGCTCCTGCGCTTCGCGGAGGAGGAAGCGAAGCACATCCAGCTCTTCAAGTGGTTCGTGAAGGAGTTCGAGAAGAGGTTCGGCACGCCCTGCGGCGCCATCGGGCCGGCTGTGGAGATCGCCGCGGCCATCCTCAACCACTCCAGGCTGGGCGTGTTCCTCACCACGCTGCACATCGAGTGGATGACGCAGAAGCACTACACGGAGAGCGTGAAAGACAACGCCGCGGAAGGCCTCGATCCGCTCTTCTCGAGCCTGCTCAAGCACCACTGGCTCGAGGAGAGCCAGCACGCCAAGCTCGACACGCTCATCGTCGACAAGATCGCGAGCGCGCTCGAGCCGGCGAAGATCGAAGCGGGCATCGACGACTACATGGACATCGGCAAGATGCTCGACGGCGGCCTGGCCGCGCAGGTCGAACTCGACCTCGTGAGCCTGCAGAAGGCGATCGGGCGCATCCTCTCCGCCGAGGAGAAGGCCGAGATCGCAGAGGCGCAGACGAAGGCGTACCGCTGGACGTTCCTCGAGAGCGGCATGACTCACCCGAATTTCGACAGGAGCCTTCGCGAGCTGAGCGCCCGGGGCCACGAGAGGGTCGGAGAGCTCGCGCGCGCCGTCGCCTGACCGCGATTCTCGGCGAAGGCAGGCCACCCGTTCCTTCTCTCGGTCGCGACCTTCCGCTGCTGGCGAAGCTCAACGCCTCGCCAGCAGCGGGACTCCCGTCTCCGGGGATACGTGGTGTGCCCGGTAGATGCCGGATCGACGGATTCCGGCCCCGTCGAGGATGGGATTGAAGTACTCCCAGACGATCCGTTTCTCCCTCGTGATCTCGAACAAGCGCGCCGTCTGCGTTTCCGTGATCAGGACATTCCCGGACGGAAGCCCTTCGCAACCGCCCTCGCTGGCGGAAAGAAAGCCGGGCGCCCCGTAAGACCACACGATCGTCTTCCGCCCCGGATCGACCTCGACGACTCTGGAGCGATTCCGGGACTGGCCGTTGTCGAACACGAGGACGTTGCCGTTCTCCAGCACGGTCGGCTGGTGCACCCCTTCGACCTCTCCGGGCCCCCAGCTCCAGCCGATCCGTTCGCGCTTCATGTCGATCACCGCGACGAGGTTCCAGTTCGCGAAAGACACCATGACGTCGCCGTCCTCCCAGAGCCCTCGTTCGTGCCGCTTCAGGGGAAGGACCGTGTTCGCGTGGAACAGATCCGACGGTGAGCCCGGGATCGCGCGCAGCATTGTGACGGCGTCCCGCTCGTCCCCCTCGACGCGCCCCGTCGACAGCAGCCGCGCGGCACGTTCCTCGTCGGCAGGGCCCGGAAACCGTGTTCGCCTGTCCCCTGCCGAGGCGAGGAGGCCCTCGAGCCCGTGTTCGTCGAGAGGCCGGAAACGTTCCCCGATGCGCTGTTCCAGCTTCGCCGACCAGTCCCCGCTCCGGGCGAAGACGTCGTGCATCGAAATGCGCCGCCGGATCGAGCCGTCGGGGCGCAGGATCGCGATGCCGTCGTCCAGTACCGCTCTTTTCCGACCGCCGCTCTCCACGACGCGCACGCTCTCGGTCAGCAGATAGATGTCGCCGTTCTCCGCCACGGCGACGTCGTGGTGCGCCGGGATCTCCGTCATCCAAACCAACCGGGAGTTCCAGTCCAGCTTCAGGACCGCGTGACGGCTCAGGATCGCGAAGAGGTCGCCGTTTTGCGCCATCGAGACGGTCTGCCAACCGGCGAAGAAGTCGGGCCACCGTGCCGCCTGGGCCTCCGTGAGACTCCCCGTCTCGGAGGCCCATCGGTGCACGACATCGCCGTTCACGTCGATCAGGAGCGCTTCGTAACGCGGTTTCGGGACGAAGAGAACGTACCCTCGATCCACCCGCTCGCGATCCAGGGCGGTCACACCCCTCTTCCCCTGGTCTCGCGGAGCCATCGGGACGAAGTTCACGTAGGAGAGGCTTCCGATCGCAGCGATCCGTTCCGCATCAGAGTCGTGGGCGACGGCCCGCGGCACGGTGTCTCCTGCCCGCTCCCGGGTGTCAGCGGCCCCTTTCCCGCAGGCCACGTGGACGGCGGCGAGAAGGATGACCCACCCCATTCTCCGCAGGGGAGAAGAACGTGCCTTTAGAATCACCGGTCTCACGAGCATGTTCGAAGCGGAGGCTCTATGAAGCTCAGAATACCCGAGACCTCGCTCGGCCGCCGGGTTCTCCTCGGCGCAGCTCTTCTCGCGGCCGTCGCCGCGGTCCCGGTGCCGGCGGCGGCCCAGACGGGAGCTTTGCCGATCCGGCCCGCCACCCGGACCGAAACCCCCTTCGTCGTCGAGTACTACTACAAGGCGAAGTGGGGCTACGCCGACGAGTTCGCGCGGCTTTTCAAGAAGAATCACCTTCCGATCCTGAAGAAGCAAATCGAGTCGGGGAGGTTCCTCGAGGTCCGGGCGGAGAAGCCGCGGTATCACGCGACTGAAGACGGGCGCTGGGATTACCGCGTCACGATCGTCTTCAAGAGTGCCGCGGTCGCCGCCGACAGCTCCGGAGAGGGGGAGATCATGAAGCAGCTCTTCCCGGACCAGGAGACCTACCGCCGCGAGGAGCAGAGGCGCTTCGAGATCCTCCTCGCGCACTGGGACCTCCCGCTCGTGTCCGCGCCGGAGGTGGGTCCGTAGCTCTCTTACGGCGGCGGCGGCGGTCCGCCCGGGGTCTGCTTGTATTCGGCCTTCTGGAAGGTGAGCGACAGCGACTCCGTGGGCTTGTCCCCGCGCCCCGAGAGCTGGTAGGACGTGATCTGCGTCCCCGTCATCGTGTATCGAAGCCAGACGTGCCCGTCCTTGACGAAATCGACGTTCGCGACAGCGACTCCTCCCGTGAGCAGTTCCCCGTAGAGGAGTTGCGAACTGTTGTCCAGGAGCTTGGTCACGACGACTTCGCTCGACGCCGAGGCCTCTTTCGACCAGCCTGTCGGACTGGAGATGTTTCTGTTCACGCCCCACTGAAAGGTCAGCAGCTCGATCCAGCCGCGGTAAGGCGCCGGATCCTTGACCTCGCCTTTGATCTTGCCGTACCTGAGGTAGACGGGCATGTGAGTCCTCCGTCTCGGTCTTGCGATTCGATCTCAACAAAACCTATCACGGGGCGCGGGGGATTCGCCCCGGACACGGAGCCCTGCTCCGCACCTTCTTCGACGGCCCGGCTTTCAGGGCACGTGGCCGACCATGTCGAGGCGAACCAGCTGGGCTACTCCCGCAAGCGCATCGTCGAGCGTCGGCCCCGTCGCCTCCTCGTAGTCTTCGCCCCGCTTGGCCTCGGCGCGCCAGGTCAGGCCCCACCGGACCGTCCAGCCGTCCTCCTTCAGCTCCCGGAGCAGTACCTCCCATTCGCGCCCTCTCTCGCAACGGAGGGCGACGAGCGTCTGGAAGCTCGCCTTGAGGAGCTCGAGGTCCACGTCGTTCAGCGCCACGCTCTCGGGAAGCGGTACTTCGAGGGTTCGTCTCGCGAGCATGCTCGCCTCCTCCGGTCTCCCTCTCTAGAGTCCGTATTTCTCCACGATCTCGTTCTTCGACTTGCCGAGGATGTCGTGCTTTTTCCCGACCTTCCGGAAGGCCTCGATGGCCCTTTCGAGATGGGCGGTCGTGTGCGCGGCCGAAAGCTGAGTCCGGATGCGGGCCTGACCCTTCGCGACGACCGGGAAGAAGAAGCCGACGACGTAGACCCCTTCCGCGAAGAGGTCCCGCGCCACGTCCTGCGCGAGTTTCGCGTTGTAGAGCATGACCGGGACGATGGGGCTCTCGCCGGCCTTGATGTCGAAGCCGGCCTCGGTCAGGAGCCGCCTCCAGACCCTGGCGTTCTGCTCCAGCCGGTCGCGGCGTTCGGTCGTCTTTGAAACGAGCTCGAGCACCTTGAGCGTTCCGGCCACGATGACCGAGGCCAGCGTGTTGGAGAAGAGGTACGGCCGCGCCCGCTGGCGGCACATCTCGACGATCTCCCTCCGGCCGCCGACGCAGCCTCCCGAGGCCCCGCCGAGCGCCTTGCCGAACGTCGTCGTGAGGACGTCGATCTTCCCGAGGACTCCGAAACGCTCGGGCGTCCCGCGGCCCGTCCTTCCGATGAAGCCTGAGGCGTGCGAATCGTCCACGAAGACCATCGCGTCGTGCTTTTCGCAGAGGGCCACAATCTCGTCCAGCTTCGCGAGGTCGCCGTCCATCGAGAAGACGCCGTCGGTGATCACGAGGCGGAAGCTCTTGTCCTTGTGCTCGACGAGCTTCTCCTCGAGGTGGCCCATGTCGGAGTGCTTGTACGTGTCCTGCATGGCCTTGCAGAGGCGCATCCCGTCGACGATGGAGGCGTGGACGAGCCGGTCGGCGATCATCACGTCCTTGTCGGAGAGGATCGCCTCGAAGACCCCGGCATTGGCGTCGAGGCAGGACGAGAACAGGAGCGTGTCCTCCGTCCCGAGGAACTCCGTCAGGCGGCTCTCCAGCTCGCGGTGGATGTCCTGAGTGCCGCAGATGAAGCGGACGGACGACATGCCGTACCCGCGGCGGTCGAGCCCCGCGTGCGCCGCCGCGAGCACGTCGGGGTGCGACGAGAGGCCGAGGTAGTTGTTCGAGCAGAGGTTCAGGACTTTCTTGAGCGGAGCGCCGGCGGGGAACTCGACCTCGATCTCGGCCCCCTGCGGCGCGTGGATGTATCGCTCCTCCTTGAAGAGGCCGGCGGCTTTAAGGGTTTCGAGCTCGGCGCCGAGGACGTCGCTGAAGGTCGCGGAAAGGGTTTCGGTGGCCATGTCAGACCTCCACGGGAGTGAACCGCTGGACGAGCTCGACGATGCTGTCGACCGTGTTGAAGGCCTGAGGCGTCGCGTCCGTATCGGGGATCTTCACCGCGTATTTCCGTTCGAGGAAGCGCTTGAGGGAGACCATCGAGAAGGAGTCGACGATCCCGCCGGTGATGAGCGGCGTAGACGTCTTCAGCTCGCGCTCGTCCCCCTCCTCGAGGTACTCGCGGCGGACGTAGTCGAGGATGGTCTTCTTGAGGTCGTCCATTCAGTCCTCCATCAGAGTCGACAGGTCGCCGACCGGCTCGCCCCACTCCGCCGCGCGAAGGACCCGGCGGACGATCTTGCCGCTCCGGTTCCGCGGGAGCGACGCCACGAAGGCGATCTCCTGCGGCATCGCGATGGGAGAGAGCCGTTTCCGGACGAAATTCATGATCTCGAGCTCGAGATCCGGGCCCGGCGTGAAGCCCGGCTTGAGCGCGACGAACGCCTTGACGACTTCCATGTTCACGGGATCGGGCTTTGCGACGGCGGCCGACTCCGCGACGGCGGGATGCTCGAGGAGCGCCGATTCGACCTCGAACGGACCGACGAGGTGCCCTCCCGTGTTGATCACGTCGTCGTCCCGCCCCACGAACCAGAAGTAGCCGTCGGCATCCACGGTGGCGCGGTCGCCGGTGAGGTACCAGCCATTCGTGAACTTCTTGGCATAGCCGTCGGGGTTGTTCCAGTAGCCGCGGAGCATCGAGGGCCAGCCGGGGCGGAGGCCGATCACCCCGACGCGCCCCGGCTCCGTGTGCGGCTCGAACGTCGCCGGGTCGAGGACGGCCGCCGCGATGCCCGGGAAGGGCTTCCCCATCGAGCCCGGCTTCACCGGCATCCCGGGATAGTTGGAGATGACGATGCAGCCCGTCTCCGTCTGCCAGTAGGTGTCGTGGAAGGGGAGGCCGAAGGCCTCGCGCGACCAGTGGACCGCCTCGGGATTGAGCGGCTCGCCGACGCTCGCGAGATGCCGGAGCGAGGAGAGGTCGTGGCGCTTCGCCGTCCCCGTTCCCTCGCGCATCAGGAGACGGATGGCCGTCGGGGCGGAGTACCAGACGCTGACGCGCCGCTTCTCGATGAAGCCGTACCAGCGGTCCGCTCCGAAGCCGGAGTCGAGGACGGCCTGCGTGATGCCGTTCGACCAGGGGCCGATGATCCCGTACGACGTCCCGGTGACCCAGCCGGGATCCGCGTTGCACCAGTAGACGTCGTCCGCCTTCAGGTCGAGCACCCACCTGGCCGTCAGGTATTGCGAGACGAGCGAGCGGTGGACGTGCTGCGCCCCTTTGGGCTGTCCCGTCGTCCCGGACGTGTAGTGGAGGATCGACGGCGTCTCGGCCGTCGCGGGGAAAACGTGGAATTTCTCGAGACGCGGCTCGGAGTCCAGGTCGAGCGCGACCTCTCCGTCCTTCAGCGCGAACCCTTCCGCGTCCACGACGACGACCGTCCTGAGGGCCGGGAGCTTCGCGCGGATCCGCCGGACCTTCGGGAGGTGCCTCTTCTGCGTGAGGACGGCCGCCGTGCCGGCGTCGAGAAGGCGCGTCAGGAGCGACTCCTCGCCGAACGCGGAGAAGAGAGGCTGGACGATTCCTCCCATCTTGAGGATCCCGACGAAGGCGATGTAGAGCTCCGGCACGCGGTCCAAAAAGAGGCAGATTCGCTCGGACGGCTGGAGGCCGAGGCGCGAGAGGGCGGCGGCGACGGCGTTCGAAAGAAGGCGCAAGTCGCCGAAGGTGTACGTCCTCTCGCGCCCGTCGGAGCCTTCCCAGAGGAGCGCGGGTTTCTTCGCGAGGCCGAGCCGACAGATCCGATCCGACAGATGCCAGCCGATGTTGAGCGGATCGCCGCGGCCCCACCCCATCTCTTTCTCGGCGATCGCCCAGTCGAACCCTCCCAGCCGTTCTTCGTAAGAACCGATGTTCCAGAGTCGTTTTTCCTCGAGGATTTCCGTCGCGTACATGGCTTTCACCCCTGAAGCACGACGCTCGCCGCGGCGAGGCTGTCGGTGTGCGAGATGGAAACCAGGATGTTCTTCACTCCGAGGCGGTCCGCCGCCTCTTTCACGCCGCCGTGGAGGAGGAGGCGCGGCGGTTCGTCCCCGGTCCGGGCGACCTCGACCTCGCGCCAGAAATCGCGCGACGCCGAGCCCGGGAGGGCTTTGAAAAGCGCCTCCTTGGCCGCGAAGCGGGCCGCGAAGTGCTGCGCCGGATATCGCTTCGCCTCGCAATACTCGATCTCGGACGGCGTGAAGACCGTGTCCCGGAAGCCGGCTCCTTCCTTCTCCAGCTCCTTAGCCATTCTGGCGATCTCGAGGAGGTCGGTCCCGATTCCGAGAATCATGACGGCACTCCCGGAAAACGTCTGGCCGCCGGGACCCCGGCCGCCATGATTCATGATCATCATGGCGGGAATGAAGAGGTCGATCCCGCGGTACACTTTTCCCGTGCCCCGGAAATGACCACGCTCACGCCGGACTCGCTTCTCGCTCTCGCCCGGAACTTCATGGAGAGCCGGGTCCTCCTGACCGGCGCCGAGCTGGACCTGTTCACGTGCCTCGCGCCCGAGCCCCTCGGACTCGACGAGGTGGCGAAGAAGACCGGTGCCGACCCTCGCGCGCTCGAGATCCTGCTCGACGCGCTCGCGGCGCAGGGGCTGCTCGTGAAGGAGGGCGGAAAGTGGCGGACCGAGCCGTCCGTCTCGCCTCTCCTGGTCGCGGGAGCCGAGGGCTCGATCCTCCCGATGGTTCTTCACGCCGCGAACCTCTGGAACAACTGGTCGGAGCTCACGCGGAAAGTCGCTCCGAAGCATGCCGAGGTGTCCGGCCCGCAGTTTCTCGCGGCGTTCATCGGCGCGATGCACGTCGTCGCCGCGCCGCAAGCCGACTCGATCGTGGCCGCCCTCGGGGCTGGAGGGGCGCGCCGGCTTCTCGACGTGGGCGGCGCCTCGGGGACGTACACCCTCGCATTCCTCCGCGCGAACCCCGGAATGACGGCCACGCTGTTCGATCGCCCGCCCGTCGTGGAGATGGCGCGAAAACGCCTTGGCGCGGCCGGGGTCCTGTCTCGCGTAACGCTCGCCGGGGGCGACTTCGCCACCGATCCACTGCCGCCCGGACATGACCTCGCTTTCGTTTCGGCCATCATTCACCAGAATTCGCCCGCCGAGAACCTCGTGCTTTACCAGAAGATCTACGCGGCGCTCGTCCCGGGCGGCCGCCTCGTCATCCGCGACCACGTGATGGACCCCGATCGCACGCGCCCCCGTGCCGGCGCGCTATTTGCGATCAACATGCTTGTCGGGACAGCCGGCGGCGGGACGTACACGTTCGACGAGATCGCGGCCGGCCTGACGCAGGCCGGCTTCGAGCGCGTGCGACTCGTTCAGGCGGGCGAGAGGATGGACGCGCTGGTGGAGGCCTTCAAGCCCCCGGAATCCCCGCGAGCCGCTCGATGATCGGCGGGATCAGATACGTCGCAAACTGCCGCTGAGAGCCTCCCCCGAGGACCACCTCAAGCTTTCCCCCACAGACCTTCTCCGCCGTTTCCTTCATCAGCTCTCCGATCCTCCAGTAGCAGGGTCCTGAAAGGCCGATGTCTCCGTAGTCGCCCTCGTGAGTGTCGAAGCCGAAGTACCAGAAGAGAAGATCCGGCCTGAACGCTCTGATCCGGTGAGGGGCGTGCCGGGCGACGAGATCGAAGTACGCGTCGTTCATGGACCGCTCGGCCTCGCCGCGCCCGAGGGGGCTCGGACAGGCCACGTCGACCTTCGTGCCGTCGGGGGATTCGTAGTCCGTGTCGCAGAAGCAGACATGAAGGACGTCGGGATCGCCGCGGAAGATCTCGCGGGTGCCGTCTGCGTGATGCGCGTCCGTGTCCAGGATCGCGAAACGCCTCAGGTCGAATCTCTCCCGCAGGTTGACGATGCACAGCGCCACGTCGTTGAAGCAGCAGAAGCCCCCGAATTCTTCCCGCCCCGCGTGGTGCCCGCCCGCGCCGATGAAGGCAAAGGCGTTCGTGATCTCCCCGTTCGCGATCCGCTCTCCGGCGCTCACGACACCCCCCGCCGAGTGCCAGGCGGTGGAGCAAAGGGGATCTTCTCCCACACGCTCCAGCAGGTCGGGCGTGTGGATCATCAGCAGCAGCTCCCGGGAGACCGGCTCCGGCTCGTACAACACAACCTTGTCGCTCTCCAGAATCTTGTCGAGCGCCCCTGGGAAGTCGGCCAGCCGGGCGCCGGTCGTCAGGTAGCTCCGGCGGGAAAAGGACGGGTGATAGAAGACGCCGGTCGTGAGATGGCCGGGAACTACTCCCATTTCGGCGGCCGCTTCTCGAGGAAGGCGCGGAGCCCTTCGGCGAAGTCGGCGGTGTCCCCGAGGTGGGCCGCCGCCTCGAGCTCGAGGGCGAGGGCGTCGTCGTAGGGCAAATCGAGGCCCAGCGTGACGCAGCGCCGGATGGCGGCGAGCACGGCCGCCGGCTTCTTGGCGAGCGCCGCGGCGTACGTCTGGACCTCCTCCCGGAGCTTCTCGGGCGGGACGACGAAGTCCACGAGCCCCATCCCGAGCGCTTCGTCGGCCGTGACGAGATTTCCCTCGTAGAGAAACCGCAGCGCGCGAGAACGGCCGAGGAGTCTGGGGAGGGATTGTGTGGTGCCCACGGGAGGAATGAAGGCGATGTTGATCTCCGGCTGCCCGAGCCGCGCATCCTTTGCGGCGAAACGGACGTCGCAGTAGAGGACGATCTCCAGTCCGCCGCCGACCGCCGTCCCGTGAATCGCGCCGAGGAGAGGCTTTGGCGCCTCGCGGATCCGGCGGACGATTCCGTGGCAGATCTCGACCCATTTGCGCATTTCCCCCGGCTGCATGGCCGCGAGGCCACGGAGGTCCGCCCCGGTGGAGAAGTATTTCTCGAGCGCGCTTGCGATCACGATCACGCGCACGCCGTCGTCCCTCAGGAGCTCGTCCAGCGCCACCGGGATTTCGCGGAGCATCGTCCAGTCGATGGCGTTGAGAGGCGGGCGCCGGTACTCGAGCCATGCGACGCGGTTCTCGACGCTCGTTTTCAGGAACTCGTAGTTCATGGTCACCTCTCCGGGTCGATCATCCGCGAGGGATTATCGGTCCGGCTTACGATCGGCCCCGGGGCGAAGGAGAACGGGGATGGCGGATCACGCGGACGTCGCGATCATCGGGGCGGGAGTCATCGGCTGCAGCGTCGCGTTCCACCTCGCGCGCCTCGGCCGGCCCGGGGTCCTCTTGATCGAGAAAGAGCCCTTGCCCGGCTCGGGCTCGACGTCGAAGGCGAACGGCGGCATCCGGGCCCAGTTCACGACGGAGATCAACGTCGCGATGTCCCTCGCGTCGATGGCCATTCTCGACTCCCTCGCGGACGAGATCGGCGAGCCGCCCCTGTACCGGAAGGCCGGCTACCTCTTCCTCACGGGCGACCCGGCGCGGCTCTCCGCGATGACGGCCGCCGCCGCGTTCCAGAAGGCGCGCGGCGTCAGCGTCGAGGTGCTCGACGCGGCGGGCGTCCGCGCGGCGGCGCCGTACGCGGCCGGGCCGATCGTGGGCGGCACCTTCGGGGCGCGCGACGGATTCATCGATCCGGGCGGCCTGACGAACTTCTTCCTCCGCGAAGCGACGCGGGCCGGTGTGAAGACGCGCTACGGAGCCGGCGTGACGGCGGTCGAGAGGGACGCCTCCGGCTTCCGCCTGCGCACCGAGGCCGGCGAGATCACGGCGGCCGTCGTCGTCGACGCCGCGGGGCCGTTCTCGGGGCGCCTCGCGGCGTTCGTCGGGGTGGACCTTCCCGTCGTGCCCGTCCGCCGGCACATCCTCATCAGCGGGCCGTGCCCCTCGCTTCCGCCGACGATTCCGATGACGATCGACGCGGACAGCGGCATCCTGATCCGCCGCGAGGGGAACCGGGTCCTGATCGCGTACTCGAACCCCGACGAGCCGGCCGGGTTCAACACCGCGTTCGACCCGGACTTCCCGCTCCGCATCGCCGAAGCGCTGGATGCGCGGTTTCCCTCGGTCGGCGCAGCGGGTCTCGACATCAAGCGGAGCTGGGCCGGGCTCTACGAGGTGACGCCCGACCACCACGCGGTCATCGGCCCCGTTCCCGGGGTGCCCGGCTTTTTCGTCGTCTCCGGCTTCTCCGGCCACGGCATCATGCACGCGCCTGCGGCGGGCCGGGCCGTCGCCGAGATGATCGTGAAGGGACGCAGCGAGAGCGTGGACGTCGGCGCGCTTTCGATCGAGCGGTTCGCTCGCGGCGAGGCGATCCACGAGACGATGGTCCTCTGAATTCTCACTTCAGCCCTTCCGCCAGGTAAAGGTCGGAGAGGGAACGCGCGTAAATGAAGAGGACTGTCTTCCCGTCCTCGGAGATGGCTGCTGGCGAAAGCAGAGTGATGCCCGCCGGGTCCCCGGGCATGAGCTCTTTCCAGACTTCCCGGCGCCCGGTCGCGACGTCGAGGCGGAAGACGCGCGCGGGGAACTTCCTCGCGTCGGAGCGAAAGAACAGAGACCGGCCGTCGGCGGTGAGTCGCAACGGCCTGTCTTCTGACTTGACGCCCGGTATCGGGTGCGAGGGCCCGCCTTCCAAAGGAGTCAGGGCCGGGCCCTCCGCCGTTTGCGTCACGAGCGACTTGCCATCCGCCGAGAGGAGCGCGGCCACCACGCCTTCCGGGGTGACGGGCTTCGCCGCTCCTCCCGCGAGGTCCTGAACGAAGGTCCGCGGCGGCCGCCCCGGCTCGTGGCCGACGAAGACGATGCGCTTGCCGTCCGGGTGGAAGGCCCCGAAAGGCCCGTTGACGTGCTCGATCTCGTCCTTCGGGAACGTCTTCGGCTCTCCGGCTCCGGTCGGCAGCAGTACGAGCTGCGTGGGCGTCGAGCGGATGAGAACGGTCAGCACCCATTTTCCATCCGGGGAAACCGCCAGGGCAGCTCCCTCGCCCAGCCGCACGGGCGCCGAGCCGTCCAGCCTGCGCAGGTACACGGAGTACCCCGCACCTCCCGCTTGACCCTGCTCCGTGAAGACCGCCGTCTTCCCGTCCGCGGACACGATCGGGCCATAGGACCATTCCAGGCCCGAGAGATCCCGCTCCTTCGTCTCCCCGGGGAGCAGGCCCAGGAACCCGAGCCGCGCGTTGCTCTCGACGAAGAGCACGCGCCCGTCGCGAGAGATGTCCTGCAGCAACATTCCGGACGGTGTGTTCGCCACTCCGCGCAGCTGTCCCGACCGTGTGACGGCGTAGAGAGCGCGGGAGTTGCCGGCCGGCGTCGCCGTGAACCAGATCTCCTCGCCCGAAGGCGACCAGGAGACACCCTGCACGCTCTCCCATCCGGTCGAAAGCGTCGTCTTCTTTCCCGAACGATCCACGATCGCGACGTTGCCGCGGTCATCTCCGAAGAGCGGGTGGTCGAGGAACGCCACCGCGTCTCCCTTCGGAGAGATCCGCGGATGACTGATCCAGCCGGTCGTCTCGTAGAGAACCTTTCCGGCCGGAAACTCCAGCCTGTAACGCCACTGGGGCGCGCGCACGACCGCGATCGCGTTGCCGTCCGGCGACCAGTCCGCGTGGCCGACGTCCTCCAGCAGGTCGCGCGGCGCGCTCCCGGATAGGGGCGTCTGGGAAAGCGTGCCGATCCTCGCGTATCCGGTCGAGAACTGGAGAAGGTTCAGGATGAGCATCTCGCCTTTGCTGGAGACGGCCGCGACCTGGCCCGAGGGAAGGGCCAGTTGGAGCGACTCGGGGCTTTCGGCCCGCACGGAGTAGAGCTGGGGCTTCTGGGCGCCGTCCCAGGACGCCGCGTACACGATCATCTGCCCGTCGGGCGCGAAGCGGGCGGACCAGACGGGCCCCCGGCCGTACGTGAGCCTCTTGAACGAGGGAGGAGAGGCCGGACTCCCTTTCCAGATCGCCCGCCCGGCGAAGAGCCCGGCCGCGAGCGCGGCCGCGACGAGGCCGGCGATCCGGAGCCTTCCGATGCGCGGGGCCGGCTTGCCCATGGCAAGTGCCACGGCGCTGGAGCTCGTTCCCGAGGTGCCGGACAGGGCCTCCAGGTCGAAGGCGAGATCGTGGGCCGAGTGAAACCGCTGCTCGGGATTCTTCTCGATGCAGTGCCTCACGATCCGCTCGAGGCCCGGCGAGACGCTCTGGTTCGTGACGGAAAGGTCCGGCGGCTCTTCCCGGAGGATCGCCGATATCGTCTCGGCCGCCGAGTCGCCGTGGAACGCCCTCTGGCCCGAGAGCATCTCGTAGAGGATGGCGCCGAAAGAAAAGATGTCCGACCGGGCGTCTGGCGACTTGCCTTTCACCTGCTCGGGCGACATGTAACCGAGCGTGCCCATCACGACGCCCGGCTCCGTCCCCGCCGAGGCCGTCGGCAGGTTGGTGGCCTGGCCGCCCTCTTCCTGGTGCGTCAGCTTGGCGAGGCCGAAGTCCAGGATCTTGAGACGGCCGTCTCTGGTGGCGAAGAGGTTCTCGGGCTTCAAGTCGCGGTGGACGATGCCCTTGTCGTGCGCCGCGGCGAGGCCATGAGCGATCTGGAGCGAGAAGTCGATCGCCTTTCGCGGTGTCAGCTTCCCGCCCGCGAGCGCCGAGCGCAGCGTCTCGCCTTCGAGGAGCTCCTGAACGACGTAGGGCGCGCCCTCGTGCGTCCCGATGTCGTAGACGGCCGTGATGTTCGGGTGGTTCAGGATCCCTGCGGCTCGCGCCTCCTGCTCGAAGCGGCGCAGCCGGTCGGCGTCCGCAGAAAACGACGCCGGCAGGACCTTGATCGCCACCTCTCGGCCGAGGCGCGGATCCTTCGCCCGGTAGACCTCACCCATCCCGCCCGCGCCGAGCGGCGCGACGATCTCGTAAGGCCCAAGGCGCGTACCGGAAGCAAGACTCATCCGCGGGATCCAGACGGGATGCTCATGGATTGCCGGCGGTGATTATGGGGTCGAGCGTCGCGGCGCGAGATCCCCGCGGCGCGAAAAAAGCCGCCCGGCAGGTTGTTGACACCAGGCCACCTTCTCGGATCTGATTCCTTGATGGCGACCGCGAAGGACATCCTGGCGCGGAAGAAGTCTCTCGAGGTCTTCACCGTCCTCCCGGGCGACTCCGTGCGGGACGCGTGCCGGCTCATGCGCGATCGCCGGATCGGCGCCGTCCTCGTCGCGGAAGGGGAGGCCCTCCACGGGATCTTCACCGAACGCGACGTCGTGAACCTCGTCGTCGCGGAAGAGAAGGACCCCGCTCGCACGGTGGTCGCCGACGTGATGACCCGCAAGGTCATCGTGGTCCAATCGGACCGCCCGGTCGAGGACATCGAGGCGATCATGCGGCAGGAGCGCGTGCGCCACGTTCCCGTGGTGGACGGGAAGACCCTCATCGGGATGATCTCGATCGGGGACGTCAACGCCTACAACGCCGCCGAGGACCACCAGAACGTCGAGTACCTGACCCAGTACATCCACGGCCGGGCCTGACGGCCTTGTCGCGTCCCCCCGCGTATCGCATTGCCGTGATTCCCGGAGACGGCATCGGCCGGGAGGTCGTACCGGAGGGAATCCGCGTGCTCGAAGCGGCGGGCGCGAAGTTCTCTCTCGCGTTCCGGTGGGACGAGCTGCCGTGGAGCTGCGCGTACTACGCGAAGACGGGAAGAATGATGCCGGAGGACGGGCTCGACCAGATCCGCCATCACGACGCGATCTTCCTCGGCGCGGTCGGCTTCCCCGGCGTCCCCGACCACGTCTCGCTCTGGGGGCTCCTCATCAAGATCCGCCGGGGCTTCGACCAGTACGCGAACGTCCGGCCCGTCCGGCTCATGCCGGGCATTCAGTCCCCCTTGCGCGGGCGCGAAGCGGGGGACATCGACTTCGTCGTCGTGAGGGAGAACAGCGAAGGGGAGTACTCGACGCTCGGGGGACGGGGGTTCGAGGGCACGGACGCCGAGATGGTCGTGCAGGAGAGCGTCTTCACCCGGCGGGGCGTCGACCGGATCATGCGGTACGCCTTCGAGCTCGCCCGCGCGAGGCCGAAGAAGCATCTCACCTGGGCGACGAAGTCGAACGGCATCTTCCACTCGATGCCTTTTTGGGACGAGAGGGCCGAGGCCGTCGCGAAGGAATACCCCGACGTGAAGGCCGACAAGTACCACATCGACATCCTGGCGGCGCACTTCGTCAGGAACCCCGACTGGTTCGACGTCGTCGTGGGGTCGAATCTCTTCGGAGACATCCTCTCGGACCTCGGGCCGGCATGCACGGGCACGATCGCCATCGCGCCGTCGGCGAACCTGAACCCGGAGCGAAAGCATCCTTCCCTTTTCGAGCCGGTCCACGGCTCGGCTCCCGACATCGCGGGCCGGCATATCGCGAACCCGATCGGCCAGATCTGGTCGGGCGCGATGATGCTCGAGCATCTCGGGCACCGCGAGGCCGCGAACGCCGTCATGCGCGCGATCGAGACGGTCCTCAGAGAAGGGCCGCGCACGCCGGACATGGGCGGCCGCGCGAGCACCGAGGACGTCGGCAAGGCGGTCGCCGGAGCAGTCTGATCCGGCCCGCGTTAGGATTGGAGGAAGCGGAGGAGGATCCATCGTGAAGAAAGCTCTCCGGCTCACCAGCATTCCCGCCCTGACGTTCCTCGCGCTCTCCCTGACGAGCTGCGCATGGAAGAAAGACCTCGACCAGGTCAAAGCCGAGAACAAGACGCTCACCGAGGAGAGGCAGCGCACCCAGCGAGAGCTCGGCGCGGCCGGCGCTGCGACCGCCGAGATGCAGTCCACGCTCGACGAGGTGCAGAAAAGCCTCGAGGACCTGCGCGTCAAGGAGCTCAAGGCCGTCAAGACCTCGATCGCGGTCGCCCAGGAGGGCAAGACCGCTACCGCGCAGAAGCGCGACGAGCTGAAGACGGAGATCGAAGAGATCCGCAATGCCGTCAAGGCGAACCTCGCGAAGCTCGCGGCCCTGCAGAAGCAGAAACAGGCCTCGGACGTGAAAGCCACGACGCTCGAGCGACTCGTGGGCGAGCTGCGGCGCTCCCTCGAGGAGAAGGAAGCCACGATCGCCGCTCTCGAGGAGAAGACGCAGGAGCTGGCGAAGACGACGGAAGAGCTCCGGACCACCGTGAAGGAGAAAGAGGCGGTCGTGAAGGAGAAGGAGGGCGTCATCGCGGATCGCGAGACGCAGATGTCGACCGCCTACGTCCTCATCGCGACACAGAAGGCGCTGAAGAAGGCCGGCCTCGTCGAGAAGAAAGGCTCCGTGCTGGGCCTCGGAGGAAACTGGCAGAGGACGGGCCAGTTCGACGAAACGCTCTTCAAGCAGATCGACACGCGCAAGGAGTCGGAGTTCGCCTTGGGCGCCGCCAAGGAAAAGGCGCGGGTCCTGTCGGATCACCCGAAGGACAGCTACACGCTCGCGGCGGCGGGTCCGAAGGCGAGCACGCTGACCGTGATCGACGCGGCGCGGTTCTGGAAGGGCAGCAAGTACCTCGTCGTCATGCTGCCGGACTGAGGCGCTCACTCCCGGCTGGCCGCCGCCCGCGGGAAAACGCGGGTCCGGACAGGGCGTCCGGACCCGCGAAAGAGGTCAGCGGGGGATGAGAGCGCTCGGGTCGTTCGAGGAGTTGTCGATGCGCGAGGCGGCCGCCGCGAAGGCGCCGTTCGGCGTCGCCGTGGAGAGGACGAGGCGCGCGTCGTCGCCGGTTTCGGCTCCGCCGAGCGCGCGCGGTGCGTCGTTCATCTGGCGCATCTCGAGGGGCTCGAGGTGAATCCGCGTGGAGCCGCGCTGGTTTCCATCGGCGCCCACGAGCTTGACGTCCACGTCGAGCGGCCTGTCGGTCGCATTCGTGAGCATGAGGTTCGTCCGGAACCGCCCGTCCGAGCGCACGCCGGCGATCGATCGCGACCGCCCGCTCGTGATGAGGTCGTTGTGCTCCGTGGCTCGAAGCTGCTGGCCGAACGACCCCTGGCCGCCCGGCGTTCCGGTGTGGCTGTCGACGGAGAGAGTCGGCACGTTCGACGTGATGCGCACTCCGCCGAAGTCGCTGCCGATGCCGAAAAAGGAGCCGAGGAGGTCGTCGATCGTGAACGTCGTGCCGGCGGCAACGGTGACCGTGCGCTCGATGCCGTCGCGGCCGTCGCGGTCGTGCCCGAGGAACTTGATCGTCACCGTCGCGTCGGCTGTGCCGGAGTTCGAGAGGGTGAGGCTCGTCGTGAAGAAGCTGCCGTTCAGTCCTGCGACTCGGGCCGTGGACGACAGGTGGAAATCGTTCGCCTGACCGGCGGCCGCTGAATCGGGTCCGAATTCGACCTCGATCCGCGTCGCGTCGATCGAGCCGTCCGTACGCGCCGTGCCCTTGACCTCGACCATGGCGCCGACGGCGAGAGCGCCGTCCTCCTGATCGATGCGGGTCGTCGTGGCGATGTGGACCGTGCGTCCGCTCACGACGGCGTCGCCGACGAAGCCGGCGGCGGCCGGGAGCGACTCGACCGCGCCGCGGAACTCCGTGGGCGCGGGCGTGCCCGCGGGCGGCGCGAACTTGACCTCGATCTTCACCGCGTCGATCGAGCCGTCCGATCGGGTCGTCCCCTGGACTTCGACGAACGCGCCGACCATGAGGGTGCCGCTCGACTGCTCGACGCGGGTCACCGCCGTCACGTGCACGGTCTTCCCCGACACCTTCCAGTCGCCGACGACTCCGGTCCCGGGCAGGGACTCGATGACGCCGCGGAAGTTGGTTTCGCCCGACGGCGGGCCGCCCGGAACTCCGGACTTCAGCTCGATCTGGGTCGCGTCGATCGAACCGTCCGCGCGCGCCGCGCCCTTCACCTCCACGGAGGCCCCGACGGCGAAGACGCCGTCCTCCTGGTTGAGGCGAGTTGAGGCCGTCACGTGGACGGTCTTGCCGCCGACGGTCCAGTCGCCGATGAGGCTCGCGGTCCCGGGCAGCGACTGGATCGCTCCGACGAAGTCGTTCTCCTCTGGGTTCCCTCCGGCGCCCGGCGCCGCGACTTTCACTTCGATTCTCGATGCGTCGACGGAGCCGTCCGCGTGGAGAGATCCCCTGACCTCCACGACGGCGCCCACCGCCGCGGCGCCATCGTCCTGCCGGATCTCGGTCAGAGCCGTGACGTGTACCGTCTTGCCGGCGACCGTCCAGTCGCCTGTCAGGCCGGACGAGGGAAGAGCGGAGATCGTTCCGGTGAAGTCGAAGTCGCCCTTGTCGTCCGCGAGGGCTGCGAAGCCGAGGAGCGCGAGGACGGCGAGAAGAGAGACGAATCCCAATACACCACGAGTGCGCATAAGTGTTCCCCTTCGAGTTGTTGACGGTCGGTGTTGACAAAAAGGAGGCAGTTGCTAATGCTCGACACGACTCGACACGGCGGAATACGTGTCGAGCCTTCCCCACCCGAAATCCGAGTCGGACAGCCTCACGCCGTGGGAGAGCGCGTTGGCGAAGTCCCCGTAGTCGATACCGGGATTCGTCTCGTTCAGCAGTGCCGCCGCGCCGGCCACGAACGGTGCGCTGAACGAGGTCCCCCATCCGGCCGCATAGAGGCCGGCCGGATATGTCGTGATGATCTCTTCGCCGGGAGCCGCGAGAGCGGCTACGTTGGACCCGCGGTTCGAGAAGATGCTCGGTCGATCGGACAGGTCGGTCGACCCGACGCCGACGACGTTGTTGAAGGAGGCGGGATACCTCTTCGTCGTGAGCCCCTCGTTGCCCGAGGCGGCCACGCAGAGGACGCCGTGGCGATCCGCGTACTCGATCGCCCGCCCGAGCTCGCTCGACTCGTCCGGGAGGCTGAAGCTCATGTTGATGACGCGCGCACCGTGGTCCGTCGCGTAGTAGATGGCGCGCAGGATGCGGAAGAGGTCCGTCGTCCCGTCGGCGTTGAAGGCCTTGAGGGGCATGATCTTCGCGGTGGGCGCGACGAGGTGGACGATGCCCGCCACCATCGTGCCGTGCCCGAATGCGGACGGGAGGGGCGTCCCCTCGAGGACGTGCGCGGTGGACTGGTCGATGAGCGCGAGGGCGGATCCGTTCAGGACCTGCGTCGTCTGGTCCTCGAGGATGTGCGCGGTCGACTGCTCGAGGATGTGCGCGGTCGACTGCGTCAGGTCGTCGATCTCGTTCGGAATGCCCGGGAGATCGCGCGTGAAGTCGTAGCCGTCGACGAGGGAGGCGCTCAACACGGGATGGTTCGCGTCGACGCCGGTGTCGATGATGGCGACGATGCCCAGGCCGGTCGCGAACGAATATTGCGTGCGTGCCGTCCGCACGAGCGCCGACGCCGGCTGGTTCACGTACCCGTCCCGCGCGCGGGCACCGTAGAAATCGACGAGCGCGCGGTTGGCTGCGGCCTCGAGGATGTGCGCCGTCGACTGAGCCAGCCCGCCGGCCGCCGCCTGCGGCGTCTCCGGCAGGGAGACGCTGTGGTTCGGCTCGACTTCGAGGACCTCGACGTCCCGGAGGAGCTCGGACTGAAGCGATTCGGACGTCGCGGCGTTGCCTTCGGACTGTGTGACGAGGAACACACCCGGGGAATTCAGCGGTGCGACGACGTCGAGCCCGTGGCGCTTCGCGACGTCCGAGACGTCGTGGGAGGAAGTGCGAAGGAGGAACGCGTCACCAGGAGCGGCCGGGGCGAGCGGCGAAACCGCGAGAGCCAAGAGAATCGTGGCGGTGAGGGCGGTCACTTTCCTCATGAGTCTCGCTCCGATTGGGGAGTGACGCGGTCTCACCGGTTCCTCCGGTTCCGGGGTCGCGCGGGCTTCGGGACTTTTTGCCTGGGTATTTCCCGCCCGGAGTCGGGCTGCCCGGCGCGCAGCCGGTTGAGGGCGATTTCGATGTTCTCTGCGTTCGAGACCGGTACGTGGAGCCGGAGGCGTTTCGCCGGCGCATAGCCGAGCTGGAACTCGCCGAACTCGTTGCTGACGGCGCGCGCAACGACCTCCTCGTCGGACTTGAGGAAGATGGGCACGTGCGCTACGGAGCGCTCCGGGTCGCGGCGGTTCGCGATCTGGCCCACCATGGACACGTGGCGGGTCTCGGGCTCGGACTCCATGCGGAGGTCGACGTAGTAATCGCCCGCGCGATACATGGCCTGCCGCGTCACCCGCTGCCGGCCTCGGATCCCGGCCAGCATCGGCTCGGCAAAGCTGTCGTAGACGAGGCGTGCGAAAACGCGCGGGAGCGTCCGCGTCCGCTCGGCACTCCTTACAGCGAAGAGGGCCCGTGCCGAACGGAGCGCGTTCTCGGGCACGGCGTATGCCGCCTCGCCGCGGGCGACCTCCGCCACGACCGCGAAGAGGTCGCGGGCGCGCCGGCACCGCCGGCAACCGGCGAAGTGGAGATCCATCGTCTCCTCTTCGGAGGCGAGAAGCTTGCCGCGGACCCTGTCGATCAGCTCGGCGTCGCTGAAGTGCGTGTCTTTCAAGATTGCAGGAGCCTCACGTACAAGAAGAAGGTTCAGGGAGCCCGAAAAATATAGGGGGCCCCTCGATTTGTGGGTCCGATGGGATGCCCAACGCCTCCGGTCAGAATGAACGGTGCCCAGTGGCACGGGTGGGGATGTGTCTGCCGAAGGTGCCGCATGGCGTCGCGCACGGCTTCCGCGCGGTCCGGCGCCGAGCGCAGGCGTTCGTAGAAAGTCTTCATGAAGAGCGAAGCGGTCTCGTCATTCACGTCCCACAGGGTCCCGAGGACCGAGTGCGCTCCCGCGTAGAGCAGGCCGCGCACGAGGCCGAGAAGCTCGTCGCCGCCCACGATGACGTTCAGCCCCGTGCCGCAGCCGCTCAGAGTGACCAGCTCCGCGGAGAGCTGGAGCTGATACAGGTCGAACAGGCTCAGGTCGGACCCTCCGAGACGGATCGACGAGAACATCGGGTTGTCCTGCCGGAAGAGGCCGTGCGCGGCGATGTGGATGTACCGGGCCCTCGAGCCGTACTCCTCGAGGTTCTCCCGCGTCGCCCGCGCCCCCAGAAAAAGACGCGCGTTTGGGAGAGTCGCGGCCACGGCGCGCGCCTCGCCGAGGATGTGCGGCGTGGCCGCGTCGGGCAGGCCCAGAACGAGGGACTCGCTCCGAAAGCGCGCGGGCTTCGTCACGCAGAGCGCGTAGACGCTCGCGCTCGGGGCGTACGACACGGCGAACGCGTCGGCAAGGTAAGCGGTCCCGTCGTGGAGGGCGTGGAACGGCAGGTAGTGAAGGAAGCCGTGGGGAACCACGACGACGTGGCTCCCCGTGAGCCGTGCCCGAACGGGCGCGACGAGGAGTTCGTCGAGGGTCCTGAGGTGCGCGTGCATCGCGGCCCCGACGGCCGCGCCGAACGTCCGGATGTACGCGGTCCCAAGCCGAAGCTTCGAAAGCTGGAATTTCAGCAGCTCGAAGCGGTCGCGCACCGCGGCGACGTCCCCCACCGGTACGAACGTCAGAGAGCGCCGGTCGAGGACGCAGGCCACGAAACGGCCGCCGAGCCGGGTGTACTCGAGGATCGTCGTTCCGGGCGCGAGCGTGTCGCGGATCGCGCCGAGGCGCAGCGCCCCGGCGTTCTGGAGCGCGCGAAACTCCTCCTGCCCGCGTCCCGTGGCTCGCAGGATCTTCGTCAGATTCCGCTCGGTGAGGGTCGCGCGCCGGCGGAGCACCCGCGCGGCCCGGCGGAAGCGGCTGTCGTCCTCGTCCTCGAGCACGCGCAGGCGCCGCTGCGTCCAGTTCAGCTCCTCACGCAGGTGCTGGACGGTGCGCACGGCGCGCCCGCGACGCGCGCTGGTTCCCGGCAGCAGGTGCGCACGGAACGAGATGAGATCCGCGAGGCTGCGGGACTTCGCCTCCTCGACGTACGAGAACGCCGCGGCGCGCCGGGAAGCGTCCGGCCGCCCTCGAAGGCTCAGGCGGACGAGGGCCTCGTAGATTCCGAGCTTGTCCTCGAGGAAGGCGATCTTCAGCTCCTCGCCCTCGAGGTGGCCGCGCAAGCCTTCGAGCCGCGCTCGCGCGCGCCGGTAAAGGCGGGCGGCCTCGCGGCGCGCGCCGCGCGCCTCGAGCACCTGCCCCGCGACGTAGAACGCCTGATAGATCGAAGCGGGCGCGTCCGCGCCCTCGAGCCGCCGCAGGGCGCGGCGGGCGCTCGCCCACGCGCGCGCCGTGTTACCGGTGCGGAGGTCGATGCGCGCGAGGAGGAGATCGCACAAGGCGGCCTTTCCGGAGAGCGCCGTCTTGGAGAAGAACGCGAGCGCCGTCTGGCAAAGCCGTCGGGCCTTTCGGAGGTCCCCGCTCTCGAAGAGCACGACCGCCTGATAGAGAGGGATGAGCGACGGCCAGAGGCGGTTGCTCTCCTTGACGAAGAGCTTCCGCGCCCGCGCGAAGAGCGCGAGGGATCGTGACGTGTCGTGTTCGTGGCGCGCGGCGACGGCGAGGAAGAGGAGGGCCTTCGCGGCCTCGTACCGCGTGCCCAGGGCCTCGAACCTGCGGAGGGCCCGCTCGGCGAGGGTGCGGCCCCGTTCGACGAGATTCAGCTCCAGGAACATCTCGGACTGGTCGAGATCGCACAGCGCCTCGTGGTAGCGGTCCCCGAGACGTGCTGCGAGGCGCCGGGCTTCCTCGTAGAGCTCGATGGCCCGCGTGTACTCGCCCCGCAGGTAGAAGAGGTAGGCGATGTTGTAGTCGACTTCCGTCACGAGAAGGGGCAGGCGGTGCCGTTCGCAAAACGCCCGAGCCTCGCGGTAGGTCCTCAGGGCCGCGGCGAAGTCGTTCCGGCTGATCTCGCAGACGGCGCGGTTGCGGAGCGCGATCGCGACGTCCTGGGGCTGCCCCCTCCTGCGGAACTCCTGGAGCGAGGCCCGGTAGAGCGTGAGCGCTTCCTCGAAGCGGTCCTGGCGGTAGAGGACGTTCGCGACGTTGAGGTCGAGGCGCGCGAGGCGGAGGCGGTCGCCGCCGCGCTCGAAGACGTCGCGCGCCCGTTTCGCCCACGAGAACGCCTGCTGGTAACGGCCGAGGTAGATGAGCGTCTGGAGGGCCGCGCTCCGGGTGAGGGCGACGTCGAAGTCCAGGCGGAGGCGGCGGAAGAGGAGATTCGCGGCGACGAACGCGACGCGCGCCTTCTCATAGCGGCCGCGGGCGAACGCGATGTGACCCGAGGCGCGAAGCGCGAGGGCCCGCCCGCGCGGATCGCCGACGCGTGCGGCGAGACGCCGTGTCGCCTTCGCGAGCCGCTCGGCGCGGGAGACGTCGACACGCACGAGGCGGATCGTCTCCCCGTACAGCCATTCCACTCCGGGGAGGTCCTGCAGCCGGGCGTCTCCGAGGGTGCGCCGCCCCGACGGTCCCCCTGCCTGGAGCGCGTCGAGCCACGCTCGCCTGAGGCGCGCCGTGCCGGGCCCTGCCACTCTAGAGCTTCTCTTTCTCCAGGTTCTTCCGCAGCTTGCCGAGACAGCGCCCGCGGATGAACCCGATCGAGCCCGGAGCGAGACCGAAGCGCGCGGCGACTTCCTCGTAGGACGGGGAGGCGGGCTCGAAGAACAGGAGGCGGATCAGCTCGCGGCAGCGGGGAGGCAAGAGCGCCACCGCCTCGCGGACGGACTGCTCGCGTTCGAGCTCGTCGGCGAAGGAAGGCCTGGAATCGGGCGCTTCGAGATCCTCCTCCAGCGAGGTCCCTTCGCGCAGGTCCCGAATCTGCTGCCGTCTCTTGAAGGCGATCGACTTGTGCGCCGCGACCGAGATGAGCCACGCGCGAAGCGCCTTGACGTTCCGCAGTTTCGAGAGCTCGGAGAAGAGCTCGAGCGTCACGGCCTGGAAGACATCGGCTGCGTCCTCGCGCGAGAGCCGGTACTTCAGGGGCACGGAGAAGATCAGGTTCTTGTACTTGTCGAGGAGCGCGGACCACGCGCGCTCGTCGCCTGCGAGGCAAGCCTTCACGAGGCGCTCGTCGGTCCAGGCGGCGTCCGGAAAAGAGCCTATCTCGTCTCCTTTCAGCGCGGGTCGCGCCCGGGCGCCGGGCAACGCGCTGGAGCCGCAGTGTATTTCGGGCCGCCTGCACGCTTTCGTGCGCTGGCTCACCCCATGTGGTCTCGGGCGCTCGTCTGCCCGGGCGCCCGTGGGCGGTATCGGGTTGCGGGCCAACGCGATCGGCGTTTCCACACCGTGGCACCTCGATTGAACGAGGAACCTCGGATAGGAGGAAAAATGAAGAAAACCACCACCGCCGTCGTCGCCACTCTCGCTGCGGTCGCTCTCGGCAGCGCCGCCCTCGCCACCATGGACATCCAGAAGGAGTACAAGGCCAAGGACCCGAAGGCCAGCTGCGCCACGTGCCATGTCGCGAAGATGCCGAAAAAGGAAGCCGCCGACCTCAACGACTTCGGCAAGACGGTCAAGGCCGCCAAGGGCAAGGACGGGAAGGTCGACTGGTCGAAGGTCAAGGCCCCCGAAGCGAAGAAGTAAGGTTCTTTCCCCTTGCGGCCGCACGGCGGCTGTCGCGCCCCCGGACCCCAGTCCGGGGGCGTTTTTCTTCGCGGCGGCCCATCCCTGGTCTGGACCGCGCAGCGGTCAGCGTGCCAGCGGCGCGAAGCGTGCCGTGAAGTGACGGAGCGCGCGCGGCGCCTCGGTGATGCGGTAGCCCTTGAGCTTCGACGCGTTCTTCGCGACCTCGAGGACGGCTTCGGCCACGTAGTCCACGTGAGACTGCGTGTAGACGCGGCGCGGGAAGGCGAGGCGCACGAGATCCATCGGGCCGGGCTGCTCGGTGCCGTCGGGCTTCAGCCCGAACATGACCGTTCCGATCTCGACGCCGCGCACGCCCGCAACCTCGTAGAGCGCGTTAGCGAGCGCGATGCCCGGGTACTGGAGCGGCGGGATGTGCGGGAGCAGGGCACGCGCGTCGAGGTACACGGCGTGACCGCCCGGCGGCTGGATCATCGGCACGCGGGCCGAGTCCAGCTTCTCGGCGAGGTACTCGATCGAGCGAATGCGGTAGTGCAGATACGGCTCCTCGACGACCTCCTCGAGGCCGCGCGCGATCGCTTCGAGGTCGTAGCCGGCGAGGCCGCCGTACGTCGGAAATCCCTCCGTGAGGATCAGGAGGTTTCGCGCGCTCTCGGCCCACGCGTCGTCGTTCATCGCGAGAAAGCCGCCGATGTTCGCGAGGCCGTCCTTCTTCGCGGACATCGTGCAGCCGTCGGCGAGGGAGAACATCTCCTGCGCGATCTCCTTCGGAGTCCGGCCCTCCTGCCCCTTTTCGCGGCGCTTGACGAGATACGCGTTCTCGGCGAAGCGGCAGGCGTCGAGGTAGAAGGGCTTCTTGAACCGGTCGCAGAGCGCGCGCACGCCCCGGAGGTTCTCGAGCGACACCGGCTGCCCGCCTCCGGAGTTGTTCGTGACGGTGACCATCACGAGCGGAATGCGGCGGCCGTCCTTCTCGAGCGTCTTTTCGAGGGCCAAAAGGTCCATGTTTCCCTTGAACGGGTGGAGGAGGCTCGGGACGCGGCCCTCGGCGATGACGAGGTCCCGCGCCTCGGCGCCTTCCACCTCCACGTTCGCGCGCGTCGTGTCGAAGTGGTTGTTGTTCGGGACGACGTCGCCCTCGTGGAGAATCGTGTGGAAGAGGATGCGCTCGGCCGCGCGCCCCTGGTGCGTCGGGATGATGTGCTTGAACCCCGTCAGCTCCTGCACCGCATCGCGAAACCGGTAGTACGAACGGCTGCCCGCATACGACTCGTCGCCCTGCATGAGGGCGCCCCACTGCGCGGCCGACATCGCGCCCGTACCGGAGTCCGTCAGGAGGTCGATGAGGACGTCCTCCGCGTGGAGGAGGAAGACGTTGTATCCGGCCTCGGCGATGGCCTTGCGCCTCTGCTCCTCCGTCGTCGTCTTGATCGTCTCGACGGACTTGATGCGGAAGGGCTCGATGATCGTGCGGAATTCCACTTTGGGCGAGAATAGCAGCGGGCTCAGGCCGGAGAGAGCCCGACCACCCGGCCGTCCACGAGGTCGATGCGCTCGGCGGCGGGGACGGTTGGAAGGCCCGGCATCCGGATCATGTCGCCGAGCAGCGGCACGAGGTAGCCTGCTCCGGCGGCGAGGAGGACGCCTCGCACGGTGATGTCGAAGTCCTCCGGGCGCCCGAGGATCTTCGGGTCGTCCGACAGCGACTTCTGCGTCTTCGCGACACAGAGCGGGAGGTCGCCGTATCCGAACGTGGCCGCGCGCGCGAGGTCGCCCTCCGCCTCGCGATTCCAGACGACGTCAGTCGCGCCGTACATCGCGCGGGCGATCTTCGACATCTTCTCTTTCGGGGGGTCGGCCCTCTCGTAGAGAGGCCGGAACCGGCTGCCGGGCTGATCCGCCTGCGCCACGACGGCCTCGGCGAGCTCGACGCCACCGTCCCCGCCGCGCGCGAAGACGTCCGAAACCGCGAAGGGAACCTTCAGCCTTTCGCAGGCGCGCCTGACGAGGGTGATCTCCTCGGCGGTGTCCGTCGCGAAGCGGTTGAGGGCGACGACGGGACCCTCGCCGAAGATGCGGATCGACTCGACGTGCTTCTCGAGGTTCTTGAGCCCCCGCTCGAGCGCCGCGGGGTCGGGCCGTGTGAGGGAGTCCTTCGTCGCGCCACCGTGGAGCTTGAGCGCGCGCACGGTCGCGACGAGAACCACGGCCGCCGTGTCGAGGCCCGCCGAGACGCACTTGATGTCGAAGAACTTCTCGGCGCCGAGGTCGAAGCCGAAACCCGCCTCCGTGACCGTGTAGTCGGCGTGAGCCATCGCCATCTTCGTGGCGATCACCGAGTTGCAGCCGTGCGCGATGTTCGCGAAGGGCCCCCCGTGGACGAGGGCCGGCACGCCGTCCAGCGTCTGGACGAGGTTCGGCTTCAACGCGTCCTTGAGAAGGACCATCATCGCGCCCACGGCCTTGAGATCGGCGGCCGTGACGGGTTTCTTCTCGCGCGTGAGCGCGACGAGCATGCGCGCGAGGCGCGCGCGCAGGTCCTCGGCGTCCTCGGCGAGACAGAGGGCCGCCATGACCTCGGACGCCGGGGTGATGTCGAAGCCGGTCTCGCGCGGCACGCCCTCGAGCGCGCCGCCGAGGCCGATGACGACGTGCCTCAGCGACCGGTCGTTCATGTCGATCACGCGCCGCCAGAGCACGCGCCGGGGGTCGATGCCGAGGCGGTCGCCCTGCTGGATGTGGTTGTCGAGAAGCGCGGCGAGGAGGTTGTGCGCCGCCGAGATCGCGTGGAAGTCGCCGGTGAAGTGAAGGTTGATGTCGTCCTCAGGCACGACGCGCGCGCGCCCGCCTCCCGTGGCTCCGCCCTTCATCCCGAACGTCGGGCCGAGGGACGGCTCGCGCAGGGCCAGGCACACGCTCCGGCCCGTCTTCGCGAGCCCCTGCGCGAGCCCGATGGACGTCGTCGTCTTGCCCTCGCCGGCGTCCGTCGGCGTGATCGCCGAGACGAGGATCACCTTGCCCGGCGAGCGCCCGTTCGCGCGCGCGCCGAGCGAGATCTTCGCCTTGTCGTCGCCGTAGAGGGTGAGGTGGTCACGAGGGATCCCGAGGCCTGCCGCGACGTCCACGATCGGGAGCATCTAAATGCCTCCTGTCCACATGCTCGTATCCGGACCGGAGGAATTTCAACGGCGCGGGTGCATCAGGGGAAAGCGGGAGATCAGCCCACGCCGACTACACTTCCGGATCATCAGGAGGTGTCCGTGAACCCGTTTCGACCGCGTCGACTCTTCTACCTGCCCTTTGCCGTGCCGCTTTTTCTAGCCGGCTTCGCGGCCGCGCAGCCGTTTTCCGAGAAGCTGTTCTCGGAGATGCGCTGGCGGATGATCGGCCCGTTCCGCGGCGGGCGCACCGTCGCCGCGAGCGGCGTCCCCGGCAACACGAACGTCTTCTACGCCGCCGCGAACAACGGCGGCGTCTGGAAGACGACGGACGCGGGACGCGTGTGGAAGCCGATCTTCGACGACCAGCCCACGGGCTCGATCGGCGCCCTCGCCGTCGCCCCGTCGCGCCCCGACACGCTCTACGTCGGGAGCGGCGAGGGCCTGCAGCGCCCCGACCTCTCCGTCGGGGACGGCATCTACAAGTCGACGGACGGGGGGAAGACGTGGACCCACCTCGGCCTTCGCGACGCCCAGCAGATCGCGGCGCTCGCCGTTCACCCTCGCGACCCGGAGCGCGTTTACGCGGCGGTCCTCGGCCACCCGTACGGCCCGAACGCGGAGCGCGGCGTCTTCCGGTCGACGGACGGCGGCAGGACGTGGGCGAAGGTCCTGTACAAGGACGAGAACACGGGCGCCTCGGCCGTGACGCTCGACCCGTCGAATCCGGACGTCGTCTACGCCGTGCTGTGGGCCGCGCGGCAGGGCCCGTGGGAGAACGGCGAATGGCAGGGGCCCGAGAGCGGCCTCTTCAAGAGCGTCGACGGCGGGACCACGTGGAAAAAGCTCGCGCGAGGCCTGCCCACGTTCGCGGATGGCCTTGGGCGCATCGGCGTCTGCGTCTCACCCGTGGATCCGCGGCGCCTCTACGCGACCGTGGACGCGTCGGCCGAAAAGGCGGGCATCTACGTCTCGGACGACGCCGGGGAGAGCTTCACGCGCACGAACGGCGAGTCGCGCGTCTGGGGGCGCGGCGACGACTTCGCCGAGCTGCGCGCGCATCCGAAGAACCGCGACGAGGTCTGGGCCGCGAACATCGCGACGTACCGGTCGACCGACGGCGGAAAGACGTTCACGCCCGCCAAGGGTGCGCCGGGCGGCGACGACTACCACACGATCTTCATCCACCCCGAGAACCCCGACGTCATCCTCCTCGCGGCCGATCAGGGCGCGACGATCTCCGTGAACGCGGGCGCGACGTGGAGCAGCTGGTACAACCAGCCGACGGCGCAGCTCTACCACGTCTCCACGGACGACCGCTTTCCTTACTGGGTCTACGGCGGGCAGCAGGAGAGCGGCTCGGTCGCGATCGCGAGCCGGGGCGACAGCGGCGCGATCACGTCCCGCGACTGGCACCCCGTCGCGGCGGAGGAGTACGGGTACGTCGCGCCGGATCCTCTCGACCCCGACGTCGTGTACGGCGGGAAGCTCACGCGGTTCCGCCACTCGACGAACGACGCGCAGGACGTCTCGCCCGCGCCCGTCCGCGGGAAATACCGGTTCCTGCGCACGGCGCCCGTTCTCTTCTCGCCCGTCGACCCCCACGTTCTCTTCTATGCCGGCAACGTCCTCTTCAAGACGACGAGCGGCGGAAAGACCTGGGACGTCGTCAGCCCGGACCTCTCGCGCGAGGCGCCCGACGTCCCGGAGTCGATCGGCGTCTACCGCACGCCGGAGATGGCGAAGCAGCCGCGCCGGGGAGTCATCTACACCGTCGCGCCCGGAAAGAAGGACGTGAACGTGATCTGGGCGGGCACCGACGACGGCCTCGTCCACCGCACCTCGGACGGCGGGAAGACCTGGGTCGACGTCACGCCGCCCGGCCTTGCGTCGTGGAGCAAGGTGTCGCTGATCGACGCCTCGCACTTCGACGACCTCACGGCCTACGCGGCCGTCAACCGCCTTCGCCTCGACGACCTCAAGCCGCACGTCTACCGCACGCACGACGGCGGAAAGACGTGGAAGGAGATCGTGATGGGCCTTCCCGACGATCCCGTCAACGCCGTCCGGGAGGATCCCGTCCGGAAGGGCCTTCTCTACGCGGGCACCGAGCGCATGGTCCACGTCTCGTTCGACGACGGCGAGAGCTGGCAGCCGCTGCGCCTCAACATGCCGGCCACGTCCATCCGCGACCTCGTCGTTCACGGCGACGACCTCGTCGTCGGCACGCACGGCCGCAGCTTCTGGATTCTCGACGACGTGACGCCGCTCCGGCAGCTCGACGCGAAGACGGCGCCCGGCGCGCCGTTTTTCTACGCGCCCCAGGTCGCGATCCGCGTGCGCCGGAGCCGCTGGACCGACACGCCGCTCCCGCCCGAGGAGCCCGCGGGCCAGAACCCCCCGGACGGCGCGATCCTCGACTACGTCCTTGCGTCGAAGCCGGCGGCGCCCGTGACGCTCGAGATCCTGGACGACAAGGGCTCGCTCGTCCGACGCTTCGCCAGCGACGACCCGCCCGAGCCGCTCGTCGATCCCCTCGTCGTCGCGCAGTACTGGGTGCGGCCGCCGCGCATTCTCCCGGCGACGCCCGGCATGCACCGCTTCGTCTGGGACCTGCGCTTTCCGCCCCCGCGTTCGAGACACCACGAGTACCCGATCTCCGCGATCCCGGGCGACACGCCTCGCGAGCCGCTGGGCCCGTTCGTCCTGCCGGGCACCTATACCGTGAAGCTGACCGCCGACGGGAAGGCGCTGACTCGGACCCTGACCGTGAAGCTCGACCCGCGCGTCAGGATGTCCCCGGACGACCTCGCTTCGCAGCTCTCCGTCCTGCGCAGGCTCGGCGCGGCGCTCGAGCGTCTCGCGGCCGAGCCCGCGAAGACCGACGCGGCGCGGCGGAAGCACCGCGACTCGCTGGAAGAGAAGCTCCTGCAACTCTACGGAATCGTCGAAAGCGCGGACGACGCGCCGACGGCGCAGGTCGTCGCCGCGGTCGACGAGCTGGCGGGGAGATAATCCGGCCCCGATGTCCGTCACCACGACACCCGATCCGAAGGACCTGAAGTGGAGCCACTACACGGGGCCCGTGCCCGCGGGCGCGGTGCTGGACGCCTTCACGAAGCCGCGCTTCACCCTTGGAAACACCAAAGCGGTGAAGGACGGAGAACCGACACGACCCAGCAGGGAATCTGGGACGGAAAGATCGCGGGGTGGGTCGCGAAGGGCTCGATCGACCTCGCGGGCCCTCCCTGACGGCCCGAAGGCGCGTTCGCGTCAGGCGATCTCCTTCTTCAGGCGCTCGGCGAGGAACTGCTTCAGAAGTGACTGATAGGGCACGTCGCGCTTGTGCGCGAGGAGCTTGAGCTGGCCGATCATCGACTCGGGCAGCCGGAGCGAAATCGTCCTGAGCGAAGGCTTCAGGACCGGGAACGTCGGCCGTGCGGCGCGCCGCCAGTCGACGTAGTCGCTCGAGTCGTGCGAGGCCCAAAAAGAACGCTCTTCATCTTCGGAGGCGAACGTCGGAATCTTCTTATGCTTTGGTGTGCTCATAGGTATTTGCCTCCCGGCGCGTCATGTCTCGCGCGGAGATGATGCGAATGAAGGTACGCCTCCCGGTGAAACTGAGGAAGAGGAGGCGGCCCGAATCGGTCCGCCCGAGCGCGACGAATCGGTTCTCGCCACCCGAGTGCGCGGGATCGGCGCGAATGACGAGGGGCTCGTTGAAGAACACTTCCTCAGCCTCCCAGAAGGCAACGTGGTGAAGCTCCCGGTTCTTGTCGACATTTCCCTCATCCCAGTCGAACCCGCTGCACCCCTCGAGGGGGTCCTTAGGCGTCACGACAGGAGTATATATGGGATATATACATGATGCAGACTGGCCATGGCGGACGCCGTTCCCCGGGAGCTACGTTTGACGCAATGACACTCAGGAGCGGAGCGCTCTTCGTCCGAGTGCGCGGAGGAGCGTCTTGACGTCACCCGGTCTTTCCCGGCGAACGGTCGGTCTGATCGTCGTTCTCTGCGCTGCGGTTGTGGGCTCCGTCGCTTGGTCACTCGTCCAGCGCGCGCACTCGGCGCCTCCCGTTCCCGTCGAACGAAAGCTCATGGAACAGCGCCCGAGGCCCGTGCAGCCCGAGATCCTGCGCGTCCCGCCGCGGGAGATGCGCGCGCTCGTCCGCGAGGACGCTCTCCTGAAGCCGGACCGGCGCTTCGTTCTGGCTTTCGAAGACGTCGCGGCGCTCGAGGGCGCGCGGCCCGAAGGCGGCGCGAAGGTCTCGTCCCGAAACAGGCGCTGGACGATCGACGCCGGAGGCGGCATCCGTGCGGAGCTGTCCGACATCCCCGGCTTCTTCGAGACGCTGGAGGCGCTGAGAGGCGCGGCGGGTGCACGCGTCCCTTCGGGCGGAAAGAAGCTCTCGGCCTCTGAGGCGCGCCGGTTGCGAGGCCTTGCATCCGATCTCTTCGAAGGCCGGGCAATGGTCGCGATCCGGGAGATCGACAAGCTCTGGGACACCGGCTTCGACCGGACCGAGCTCCTCGATCTCGCGTCCCTCGCGTTCGTGACGCTCCAGGTCGGCACGCTCGACGTGCTCGAGATGGGGGACGTCGTCGGCGGGCGCGCCTTCGCGCTCCTCGCGCTCGCCGAGGCGGCGAACAAGACACGTTTTCCTGCGCGCGAGGCGCTCCTCGCATACGCGCTCGGCTACCCAGGGGAGGCGCGCCCGTTCGCGAAAGATCTCCCGCACTCCGAAGCGATCCGGCCCTTTCTTCTCATGGCCGACGACGAGCTCAAGGCCGCCGCAGAGGGCCCCGCGGCCTCGCCCGTCGCGCGATACCTGTACGCGCTCCGGCTCGCGCCGAAGGCGAACGTCGCCGACGTCCTCGGCTGGCTGAAAAGCCACGGCGCTCCGCGCGCCGAGGATCCCGCCGTCATCGCGGCGGCCTTTCGGGCGCGGGATGTCTTCGACCACGAGGTCCGGCTCGCCTCGACGCTCATGATGGCGGGATGGGCCGAAGCGGGCGGAAAGGAAGAGAAGCCGGGAACCGGCGTTCTCGCGGCGTTCGAGCGTTCGCTCGGCGCCCGGGAACGCGAGAAGGGCCGGTTCTTCGACGATGCCGTCGCCGCCGCCCGGACGCGCGCGATCTTCTACTCGGGGCTCGATCTGGTCGGAAGCTTCTACCTCGACAGTCTCAGCTCCGGTCCTGCCGCCAAGGGGTTCGTCGAATACCTGACGGGAGCCGAGCCGGGCCCGGGAGCGGACTTTCGCCGCTGGTACGGGAACCTCACGGCGGAGAAGAACGGAACCATCAAGGCGGATCGGCTCGTCGACGACTTGACGGAACTGCACTTCCTCGGGCAGTTCGCCCTCCGGCGGATCGGCAATCGCGTGAAGGACGCTGTCTATGCGACGTCTTCCGCGCGACCGAGGGCGGCGGCCGCGCTCGAACGCGTGCTCGACAGTCGAGCCGCCAACGACTACCTCTTCAGCGTTTTCTGCCAGAACACACTCATGCACCCGATGGCCTTCGAGCGCTATTACCGGGCATCGATGGAGCGCGCCTCTCTGGAGAGCTCCGGCCCGAATATCTGGCTTGCGTACGTGGCGCGGGACACGGACGCTCTCAAGGCCGTCGCGGCGGATTCAAACGCCGACGCGTGGAAGCAGTTCCGGGCGATCGAGTACCTCGATTCGCTGAATGCGCTCGACGACGCGGTGATCCGCGCCTCCGTGCTCGGAGTTCTCTCGCGCAAGCCGGACGATTCGACCGCGATGTCATGCGTTTGGATGCTCCGGAAGAAGGGCTTTCTCGACGACGCCGAGGAGTTCCTTCGCGGGTGGCTCCAGACGCACACTGAGGAGCACGTTCTGACGCGCGCCCTTTACGCGTCGCGGCTCGAGCACGTTCTCTTTCTCGGCGGCCGCTTCGAAGAGGCCTGGAAAGTCATCGAACCGTTTGTGTCGACGGGCAAGGGCGACGCGCTCGAGGCGGGTGCCGAGGCCCTCGAGGGACTGGGCCGCCACGCGGATGCGCGTGCGATGTCCACCAGTAGCGTGGAGCGATATCCCGACAACGGAATGACCCGTTCCGCTCACGCACAGCTCCTCTGGAGACAAGGACTCTTCGACGAAGCCCCCAAGGTTCTCCTCGACCCACAACATCCAATCAATCCTCAGGATTGGAGCAAGACCGTCGTTCACGACTTTTACGACGTTTTCGGAAAGAAGGGGCCGGTCGAGGCGCGGAAGGCGTTCGACGCGTTGATGCGCGCGGGCGTCAATCCGTGGTTCCTTTTCGCGTTTGCGGATCCGTTCGCGAGGCACAAGCAATACGACGTCGCAATCGACCTCCTCGGTGCCGTCGCAAGGGCAAAGAACGAGCGGATCGACGGGAACCTGCGCGAATACAGGTACCGCGTCCTCAGGGACGGTCGGGAAGGCGCGAACCGGTGGTTTCGCGCCGAGGTCGTGGGGAGCGCGAGCGAGTCCTGGGTGGGGCAGAAGGCGTTCGAGTTGCACTTCTTCGAGCTCCTCTGGCTTCTGCCCGATTCCGACTCACACTGGCTGCTTCGTGCGCAAGCCGCAGCATTCGAAGGCGGCACCGACGAAACCCGAAAGCAGGCGCTCACCGCGCATTTTCGGGACCCGAAGACGTCCCCGACGGACGCGCTCGACGGTCTTTACCTCCTCGGTCTCGAGACGGAAGACCATCTCTTCGAGAGCGCGACGAATGCGGCCCGGCGCTGCGACGTTGCGTTCGTCCTCGGGCTGAAGGCCGTCGGCGATAAGCGGTTCGAGGAGGCCTGCGACTGGCTGCGCGTCTGCCAGAAGACGGGTTCGTCGGCGCGACCCAGCTATAAAGGCGCCGACGGACTGCTCAAGTTCTGGGACACCCGCCGCTTCGGGCGCCGCGTCGACGTTTCGAGTTCAGCCCGCTCGGCTGAGCCTTCTCCCGAGGACGAATAGCGGCCACCCCGTCACGAGGATCGCCGTCCCCGCCAGCGCGAGGCGCGGCTCCGTGGCCGCCACGTGGGCCGCGACGGCGAAGAGCGCGAGGACGTAGAGCGCGGGGAGGACGGGAAAGCCCGGCGTCCGGAACGCGCCCTCTCCGCCATCGCCCCGCTTTCTCAGGGCGAACAGCGTCGAGGAGACGACGACGAGCGTGAGCATGTCCGTGAAGATCACGTAGTTGAGCAGCTTCTCGAACGAGCCGAGGACGAACGCGGGCACGAGCATCGTGACGCCGAAGAGGAGGAGCCCGGCCATCGACACCTGCGTCCGCGGCTGGACGCGCAGGAAGGCGCGCGGCAGGACGCCGTCCTCGGCCATCGCGTAATAGCTCCGCGGCATCTGGAGGACCGTCGCGTTCACGAACCCGGCCGCCGAGAGGAAGATCAGCGCCGACACGACCGTTTCCCCGGCCCCTCCGAGGCTCGCGCGCGCGAGGGCGGCCGCGACGAGGTTCGACCCCGCGACGCCGCCCGGCCCGAGGGTCCTCACGTACGCGAAGTTCAGGACGAGGTAGAGGCCGACGACCGTCAGCATCCCGGCCGTGACGGCGAGCGGAAAGCGCTTCCGCGCGTCCTTCACGTCCGCGCCGAGGTTCATCGTCATGTGGTAGCCGCCGTACGCGTAGAAGACCGGGATCAGCGCGGCCGCGAGGCCCGCAGCGGGGACCACCGGAGCGCGCGCGGCGGCCGCGGCGCCAGCGGCGTGCGGCGCGAGGATCAGCGCGGCGGCCGCAAGGCCCACGATCATGACGATCTTCAGCATGGAGAGGACGTTCTGCGTCCCCGCGCCGACGCGGATCCCGAGGCCGTTCAGGAGCAGCAGAGCCAGCATCAGGACGAGCGCGACGAAAAGCACGCTGCTCCCTCCGCGCCCCTCCGGCGGCAGGAGCAGCCCGACGAGGTATTCGGCCCCGATGAACGCGACGCCCGCCGCGCCCGCGCCCTGCATGAGCGTCTGCGCCCAGTTCAGGCTGAACGCGAGCGCCGGGTGATAGCAGTCGGCGACGACGCGGTAGTAGCCGCCCGCGCGCGGGTGGACGGAGCCGATCTCCGCGAAGACGAGCGCCCCGACGAGGCTCACGAGGCCGCCGATCCCCCACGCGAGGAGGAAGAGGCCCGGCGTCCCCGTCTCGCGCGCCACGATCGCCGGCGTCCGGAAGATCCCGATGCCGACGACGAGGCTCACGACGACCATCGCCGTGTCGAAGGTCCCGAGCTTGGCGTCGATCTTCCCGGCTTCAGCCTTCACGCAGCGCCTCGGCGAGGAGGGTCGCGAGCCTGACGAACTGCCCTTCCGTGTTGTAGAGCTGGGCCGAGACGCGCACCAGCTTTCCGCCGCCCGGCGGCCAGTCGTAGAACCACGGCTCGACGCCGCGAGCGCGCATCCAGTCGGCCAGCTCCTCGCGGCTCAGGCGCGCGGCCGGGCTGCCGGACGCGGCCGCGGGCAGCGGGATCGACGCCATCGCGCCGAGCATCGATTCGGGCGCGGGCGTCGAAACGTACAGCGCCTCGCAGATCGCCGCGCGTGCCTTCAGGGCGAGCGCGTAGTTCGTCGCCATCAGCTCCGGCCAGCCGCCCGGCAGGAGGCCGCCGAGATACGCGATGCAGTCGGGGATGCAGAGCGCGGGCGTCGGGTCCGCCGTCCCCGTCCAGTCGAACTCGTCCTTGAACCTCGCCTCGCCCCAGGCGTATCCGTGGCTGATCGCGACGGGATGCAGCCCCTTCTGCCGGTCCCTCCTCACGTGCAGGAACGCGGCCCCCTTCGGCGCGCAGAGCCACTTGTGGGCGTTCGCGGTGTAGTAAGCGGCGTCGAGGCGCGCGAGGTCGAGCGGGATCATCCCGAGCGCGTGAGCGCCGTCCACGAGCGTGTCCACGCCGCGCGCGGAAAGCTCGCGCACGAGGCGCTGGATCGGGAAGATCAGCGCGGTCGGGCTCGTGACGTGATCCAGCATCGCGAGGCGAGTCCTCGCCGTCACGGCTTGGAGGACCGGCTCGATCACGTCCTCCTCGCCGCCCAGCGGGAACGGCACCCGCGCCACCACGACGCGCGCGCCCGCCCGGGCGGTGACGTAGTCGAGCGCCTTCTGGCACGCGGCGTACGCGTGGTCCGTCGTGAGGAGCTCGTCGCCCGGGGAGAGCGCGAGCGAGCGCACGACCGCGTTCACGCCCGCCGTCGCGTTCGGAACGAAGGCGAGATCGTCGCCGTCCGCCCCGACGAACCCCGCGAGCGCCGTGCGCGCCCTGGCGAGGAGGCCCGGCAGCGCGCGGATGAAGAAGTCCACGGGCTCTCTCTCGAGCGCGAGCCGCAGCTCCGACTGCTTCTCGAGGATCGCTTTCGGGCACGCTCCGAACGAGCCGTGGTTCAGGTAGTCGACGGCCGGGTCGAGGTTCCAGAGGTCGGCCCACGGGCTCCTCGCGGTGGCGCGCGTCTCGGCCATGAGGCGGCGCTCACGTTACACGACGTCCCGCGAGCCCGCGCGCTGCGGGCCGACCATGAAATGTCTCTCGGATTTCCCCTGGCGGACCGGCATAAACTTCGCGGCCGGAGGGACCTCATGGCCCACCGCCGGATTCTTGCGCTGGCGCTCTCTTTCTCCCTTGCCTCCGTCGCTTCCGCGCAGGGGGGAGCGCCGGCCGCTCAACCGGCCCCCGCGACCGAGCGCGTCGTCGCCGACACACCGAAGGCGACGCAGGCCGGCGCGACGTTCAAGGTGCCGGCGGGCTGGGCGATGACGACGCAGGGCGCGGTGGTCGTCCTCGAGCCTCCGGAGGCGGACTCGCGCCTCGCGATCGTCGACGTCGACGCGAAGGACGCCGACGCCGCGGTCGCGGCGGCCTGGGCCGCCTTCAAGCAGGACTTCAAGCGGCCCCTGAAGCTCGCGGTGCCGCAGACGGCGAAGGACGGCTGGGACGAGAGGCGCGCGTACCAGTACGAGACGTCCCCGAACGAGAAGGCGACCGTCTTCGCGCTCGCGTGGCGCGCGGGCAAGGCCTGGACCGTGACGCTCATCGACGCCACCGATTCGACGTTCGAAAAGCGCGGCGGCCCGTTCTCGCTCGTCCTCAGCAGCCTCCGCCCGAAGGGCCACCAGCGGGAGACGTTCGCGGGGAAGAAGGCCCATCCGGTCGACGCGAAGATGGTCGCGGCCCTGAAGGAGTTCCTCGCGGACGGGATGAAGCAGCTCGAGGTGGCCGGCGTCGGCTTCAGCCTGATCGACGGCGGGAAGGTCGTCTACGAGGGCGGGCTCGGCGTCAAGGAGCTCGGCAAGCCGGCCCCGGTGACCGCGAACACGCTCTTCATGGCCGCGTCGAACACGAAGGCGCTGACGACGCTCCTCCTCGCCGAGCTCGTGGACGAGAAGAAGCTGCGCTGGGAGCAGCCCGTTACCGAGGTCTACCCGGCCTTCAAGCTCGGCGACGCGGCGACGACGAAGCAGGTCCTCGTGAAGCACCTCATCTGCGCGTGCACGGGCATGCCGCGCCAGGACCTCGAGGCGATCTTCGAGTACTCGGGCGCGACGCCGGTCTCGGCGATGCGCCTCCTCGGCACGATGCAGCCGACGAGCAAGTTCGGCGAGGTCTTCCAGTACAGCAACATGATGGCCGCGGCGGCCGGGTTCATCGGCGGCTCGCTCGCGAACCCGGGCAAGGACCTCGGAACCGCGTACGACGAGGCGATGCGGACGAAGGTCTTCGTCCCCCTCGGGATGACGCACACGACGTTCGACTTCGGCGTGGCGATGAAGGGCGACCTCGCGCAGCCGCACGGGGAAGACGTGGACGGCAAGCCGGCCCGCGCGCGCATGGACCCGAACGAGTGCATCCTGCCGTTCCGGCCCGCGGGCGGCGTCTTCACGAGCGCGCACGACCTTTCGAAGTACGTTCAGATGGAGCTCGCAAAGGGAATGCTCCCGAACGGAAGACGGCTCGTTTCCGAGGAGAGCCTCCTCGCGCGCCGCGCGCCGCAGGTCCTCGTGAGCGAGGACGTCACGTACGGCATGGGCCTCTTCGTCGACCGCAAGTGGGGGATCCCGATCGTCCACCACGGCGGAGACCTCTTCGGCTACCACAGCGACATGATGTGGCTGCCCGAGCACGGCGTCGGGGCCGTCATCCTGGCGAATTCGGATTCCGGCGTCCGCCTCCGCGGGCCGTTCCTCAGGAAGCTCGTCGAGCTCCTCTTCGACGGCAAGCCCGAGGCGGAGGACCAGGTGCGCGTCGGCGCCGCGCAGCGCAGGGCCGCGATCGCGAAAGAGCGCGAGCGCCTCGTCGTCCCGGCCGACGCGGCCGAGGCCGGCAAGCTGGCGCCGCGGTACGCGAGTCCCGCGCTCGGCCCGATCGAGGTGAAGAAGCAGGGCAAGTCCGTCGTCTTCGACTTCGGCGAGTGGCACAGCACGGTCGCCTCGCGCAAGAACGACGACGGCACGACGTCCTTCATCACGATCGACCCGACGATCTCCGGCTTCGACTTCGTCGTGGCCGACCGCGACGGCAAAAGGGCGCTCATCACCCGCGACGCGCAGCACGAATACGTGTTCCACGAGAACGGGAAAGCCAGGCCGGCATCGGTCCCGTCGGGGATGCTCGTTTCGCCCGACTGGCTGGCCGAGCACCGGGGCGAGAAGAACCTCGTCCTCCTCCACGTCGGCGTTCCGGCCGACTTCGAGAAGGAGCACATCCCCGGCGCGATCCCCGTCAACCCGCAGGATCTCTCGATTCCGCGGGTGGAGGGCGCGCTCGTCCTCCAGCTCCTCCCGCCCGACCAGCTCCACGCGAAGCTCGAGAGCTACGGCATCGGCGACGACTCGCGCATCGTCGTGTACTTCGCCAAGGACTGGGTCTCGCCCACGACGCGCGTCTACTTCAGCCTCGACGCGGCCGGCCTCGGCGAGAGGACCTCCATCCTCGACGGCGGCATGCCGGCGTGGAAGGCGGCGGGCGGAACGGTCGTCTCGTCCGCGAACGACCCCTCGTCGGCGATCCAGAGGAAGCCCGGAAAGCTCACGGCGAAGCCGCATCCCGACCTCGTCGTGGATCTCGACTTCGTGAAGGCGAACCTCGCCACGAAGGGCGTCGCGCTCGTCGACTCGCGTGTCACGAAGTTCTTCGACGGAACGGAGCAGGGCGCGATGCCGCGCGCCGGTCACATCCCGGGCGCTCACAACGTGCCGTTCGACACGCTCGTCACCGACGACGACAGGATGAAGGACCGCGCCGAGACGGCGAGGCTCCTCGAAGCCGCGGGCGTCCAGCCCGGCGACACCGTCGTCAGCTACTGCCACATCGGCCAGCAGGCCACCGTCGTGTACTTCGCGGCGAAGCGCCTCGGTTACAAGGCGCTCCTCTACGACGGCTCGTGGGACGAGTGGAGCCGCAGGCCGGAGCTGCCCGCGGAGAAGGGGAACGCGAAACCGTAACAAAGCGGGCGGCCCGCCCGGAAAGGACTACTCGAAGATCGAGGAGCTCGACGGCACCACGTACGAGGTGAGCGCGATAGACAGCATGCAGGCCTGCACGAGCTGCCCGAAGGGAGACGCGACGCCTCCTGCCCGGCGCGGTTCAGTTCTTGAAAATCGGCAGATCGTCCAGCGCGATCACGAGCGATAGGTATGCCTCTCGCTGGAAGCCCTGCCGTGTCCTGATGTCGGAGGCGCTCGTGATCTCCGTCGACAGAGGTGAAGCGCTCCCGTCGACCAGTAGGAGCTCGCTCTGCCCGACGCCCAGGCGCGTCACCTTCTGGAGAGTTAGGCCGCCACCAACTCTGAAATAGCGGAAGAACTGGAGGGATCCGCCGAAGAAGAAGCGTGGCTCGGACGTCGTCAGGCCGACGCCGATGTCAGCAGCCGGCTGCACGGCCCACGAACGCGCACCGCGGTTGAAGAGCTGGAAGAAGCGCAGGCTGCCGAAGAGAGCGATGGTCCCCGATCGTGATTCCTCTTCCATGATGCCGATATAGCGCTTTGCGTCGGCGCAGGTGCCCGATGCCTTTGCAATACAGACGGACCCGAATTTCGGGTTCTTGAGGCTCGTGAGCGTGACGCCGAACCCGGTGCCGAAGAGGGAGCCTCGATACCAGCGGACGTCATACGAGAGCGCCACGTCGGTCGCCCGCACCTTGGTGACGGAGCCCGCATATTCAGACTGAGCCTTGATGGTGAAGCCGGCGGTTTCGATCTTGCTCCACTTCGCGGTGGCGTAGGGCCCTGGTACCCCGACGATCGAGCACGCCGCGTTCACCTCCGGACAGCGGCGGCTTACGCGGAGGGCATAGGCGTCGAGGCTGGTCGCCGCCGCCAGGAGATCCGCTTTCTTCTTCAGGAGGGCGGCCATGTCGTCGGCGGCCTTGGCGGCGGCCGTCGCCAGGTCCACGTACGCCAGGACGCGTCCTTCCGTCAGCGCGATCTCTTTCCGAGCGTCGTCATCGAGGGCGCGTCACTCCAAGGAGCCACTTGGCAACGTCGTTCAAATGCGGCACCAGAGCACAGGTCTCGGGCTTCGGCCGGAGAGAGAGTGAGACGGCGAGGCGCTGGGCCGCAGCGACCCGGTCGGTTTCCGCGGACTTCCTGCCTGCGAGGTGCATCGCAGGGATGAGCGACTGAAGCTCGGTGACACAAGTCGGCTGAGGCGCCGGCGACGACGGGTTTTCCAGGCTCGCGAACGCCGTCACGGCGTTGGAGACGGCGTGCGCAGGCGGCCGCGTTGGCGCCGGGCCGAGGCCCGCCTCGAGCTGCTGAAGAGCCGCGATCGCTCCCGCTGTCTCGCTCGTCATCCGGGAAAGAACGTTCGCGTTCGGGCGCGTCACCTTTGCCCAAGCGCTCGTGGCATCTGCCAGGCTCGTCGTCATGGTCTTCAGGTCCCCCTGCAAGTCCTTCAGAGCCTGCAGCTCTCCCCCTGTCGGCGCTCGCCTTACACTTGGTTCCGTTACCTTCACGGACTCCATCCCACTGGTGTAGGTCTCTATCTTGTCCAGGTGGTTCGCCGAATCCATCGACTTCGCGCATGAAGGCGGCCGAGGCCCGGACCCGCCGCGCATCCGCGGGCCCGGCGAAGCGCGGGCAGCCCATCGAAGAAGCCCTGCCGAGCGGCCGCCTTGGGTCCAAGGCGCCGGCGTCGCTCGCCGACTGGGCGGCTTCGCTGGAGATCGTGGCCGACAGCGAGACGGCGTGGGGCCGGCCGCGGTCCGTGTCGGCGGTCCGAAACGACGTGAGCGGAATCGAATCGGACGGGACGGGGTCTCCCGTGAAGGCCGGGCAGGTCCTTGGGCAACATGGCGGCCGTCGAGCAGGGAAACCTCGCGGCGGCGACAGGCGCGGGCGAGATCACGGCGAAGAAGACCGTCCTGACCGGCGGCTCCTTCAAGAGGGGCATCTGGAAGGACGAGCGATTCGAGACGCGGAGCGACAAAGGCAAGCCGTCCGGCGAACATCTCGCGGTCGGATACGGGCAGGCCCTGCAGAAGGAGTTCGGGGGCCACACGGCATTTGAGGATGCCCGGGAAGGGCAGGAGGTGCAGTAGAGATGTGGCTGACTAGTGCCTGCTCTGGCACAACGGGGACAGCCCGGGGGTAACATTCAACACCGATGAGCCCCGCGCAAGTGCTTTCAAGCGGAAGGATTACGGTGCCCCGAGAAGCCGTAGCGGGCTTCTGCCGAAGGCATCACATCCGGCGGCTGGCCCTCTTCGGGTCGGTGCTCCGAGACGACTTCCGGCCCGACAGCGACGTGGATGTCCTCGTTGAGTTTGAACCGGCGGGCGTGCCGGACTTCTTTCAATTCGTCGGGATCAAAGAAGAGCTCGAGGCCATGTTCGGCCGCAGGGTGGACCTCAAGACTCCGAACTCTCTGAGTCCCTACTTCCGCGATCGGGTCCTCGCCGAAGCCGTTCCCTTACATGACGCGGCATGACGACCTGATCCGCCTTCAGCACATGCTGGACGCGGCTCGTGAGGCAGTCGAGCTCGTTCGCGGTCGGACGGCGCAGCAAGTCGAGGGAGACCGCCTGCGGGTGCTCGCGCTCGAGAGGCTTTTCGAGATCATTGGGGAGGCGGCCGCACAGACCGCTGACGACGTCCGGGCGCGATACCCGGAGATTCCGTGGAGCCGCATCGTCGGGATGCGCAACGAGATCATCCACGGGTATTCGACGATCGACCTCGGAATCGTCCTCAAGACGGTGGAGAACAGGCTTCCGCCGCTGATACGACAGCTCGAGGCGGCCCTGAGGTAGTCGAGTCATGTCCTTGGGCCGGGCCGTTGCGCCGTTCTACACCGAGCGCATTTCGCCTGGGACATCAGGTGTCCGAGTCGTGGCGTCATCTTGCCGTCATGGAGCAGGCCGGACACTGATCACCTTGAGCGTGAAGACTGCCGGCGCCTCAAAGTAATGAGTCAGACGGTGAACTAAGGCCGGGGAGGAATTTCTGATGACGACGAGGCCGCGGAAGAAGGGCTCTGAGCCTTGCCCCAAGTGCGGAAGCCTCGACATCGTTCCGATCATGTACGGCCTCCCAGGACCGGAGGCGATGAAAGCGGCAAACCAGGGAAGGATCGCCCTGGGTGGCTGCTGCGTTGGAGACCGCGATCCGCAGAAGGAGTGCAAAGCCTGTGGTGCGCAGTTCGATTTTCAGCCGCTGCAGGTTTCGAGGCGAACCCGGCGCAGGATCCGGCCATGAAGGCGACGTCGAAGAGCTGGAAGACGGAGCCGCTTCCGGCCAGTCGCGCACGCTTGAAGCTGGAGTGGTCCTTCGACGCTGCCGAATGGGATGCCATTCAGCTCGGGTCGATTCCGAAGGAAATGGAAGACAAGTGGTTCATCTACGAGGAGGGTGGCTGGCTGAACTTCCACCGCAGCTGGACCGGGTTCTGCATCTTCCGGGTCCGCCTGCAGCCGACGCCTTCGAGCATGGAGGTCACCGAGGTCTGGGTCAACCGGGACAAGGATCAGTACACGTGCGTGGACGACGACTACGACGCCGGGCTCGTGTCGTGGCTGATCGACGTTCTTCTGCTGAAGAGGCCCGCCGCATTCCCCGACTCCGGCCAGGGAGACGGCATGGAGCCGCTGCGGCAATGGAGTTTGGTCGGGAGAGCCATGCTGGTGCACGACGAGGATGGAAGTGTGGCAGAGGGGCTGGACAGGGCGTTGCGAGAAGCAGAGACCTCCAAGAGGGGCCGGAGGAAGGGCAGGGAAAGGTAGGGAAGCCCTAGAGACGGCTTATCTGGCCACGGCCCGGGCGATTTCCTTCGGTCTCTTTCCGGTGGCCAGCAGGGAGCGAACGATGAGGTCGAGACTGACCTGCGCATCGGCACTCTCCATTTTCGCGACTCTGGACTGGCTCGAGCCCAGCTTCGAAGCGAGCGCCGTCTGGGACAGCCCCTTCTCAAGGCGAACCTTCTTCAACTCGCGGGCGAGGCTGAGCTTGATCTCGATGTAGGCCGATTCCTCCGGAGTCAGGCCGAGGAAGGTCTCGGCGGAACCGAATGTCCAGCCCTTCTTCGTGAGGCGCGCCTTCTTCTTCTTATCCATCTGATTACTCCCTGTCCCATGCCGAAAGGCGCCGCGCGCAGGCTGCGATCACGGCGTTCGGCGTGCGCTGCGTGCCCTTCTTCTCGACTCCAAGAACCACGATCGCATCAGGCCGAACTGCATAGAAGATCCGCCAGTCGACCTTTCCATCGGGTACCCGCAGCTCGTGGCAACCCTTCCCGATCCCCGGGCATCGGTCGCGAATCCGGAAGCGAAAGCACGTTTCCCTGCTGAAGACCCCTCAAGAGGTATCCCGCGCGAACCCGCCCCTCCTTCGAGAAGGGCGGAGACTTGATTTCACCGTGCATCCACGCGAGGGGTTTCTCGGGGACCTTCATTTCATCCGCGAGCAAGAATATGGGCATCCGCCGAGTATGTCAATATTGACATATTCGATTTTTCGAAGACTTCGGCTTGCCGGTGCTCTCGACGATGGATACTGTACGAACGGACACCTGACGACGCCCTCGAGGAGAGCATGCAACCCAACGACAAGCGCAACCTCGTCGCCCAGTGGGCCTTCGACACCCGGCCCGTGCTTCTCCGTTTCCACCTGTGGCTGGAGGACGTGGAGCTGGAGCGGGCCCAGCCGGAGCCCGTCTCGGCGCACGCGTTCACGCCCCGCGGCATCGCCCGATGCCTCGCGATGACCTCCGCGGCCACGGCGCTCGGGACGCGCCTCTTCGGCGGGTTCGGCGAGGGAGCGGGGAAGGACAAGGCGACGCTGAACCAGGTGAAGAAGTCGGCGGATGCGATCAGCGCCTACGTGATGAGCGAGGGGCTGTGGCACCTGACGCGCACCCTTCCCGAGAACCACGCGATCATGGTCTCCCTCGGCGAGGGGCTGATGCCGAAGGCGGGAGAGACCCCGGAGATGGGGGCGAACCCGCTCCTGGGCTTCGGCCGCGTCTACGCCCGCCCCGAGGTGGCGCGCATCGTGGACCGGAGGGTCCGCCGGCTGCTGAACGAGCCGGGGCACACGTTCGAGCAGTTCCACCGCTGGCTGCAAGGGCGGGGAATCACGCTCTGGGGCGCCGCCGTCGACACGCTCGAGAACACGTCGCGCTTCGCTGAGGGGAAGACGACGGGCCCGATGTCGGTCTTTCACCTCTTCGACTCGCCCCTCGTCCTGTCGCGCCCGTACGAGTCGTACATGGGATGCCTCACGGTGCCGCGGCGCGTGGCCGAAGCGGCCGACCGCGCGTCGCTGCTGCTCGACTACCGGACGCCGCGCGTCGAGGTGACGCGGGCGATCGAATCGGCCTACCCCGGCGTCAAGCGCGAGAACATCCACGTCTGGACGCTCAGGGGGAAGGACCGCGTGGGGCGGCTCGGAAAACTGTGGGAGGAGTGGACCGCGCTGGGCGTCCACCTCGTCGAGGAGGGCTGGAAGGCCCCGTCGGGGTTCGAGGTGTTCACCGACTCGGGGACGTACGCGCCGACGTTTCTCATCGGGAGCTGGTCGGACGACTCGGGAGACACGCACCTTTTCCTCTGCGACGGTTACGCCGCCACGGCCGAGGCGATGCAGGCTGCCAGCCTCGCGGAGGTGCTGGACGTCGACGCCTCGATGTCGCTCTTCTCCCCCGGCTTCGACTTCCCCTGCAGCACCGAGGGAAGGCTCATGGCGCTCGACCCCGACAGGCCGGATTTCGCGCAGAGAGCCTGCGAGGCGCTGGGCGGGCGGGACGTCGACGCGGGCCTGGTCGTCTCGTACGCGGCGGCGATCCGCGAGGCGAAAGCCTGCAACGTCCCGACGGGCCGGCCCGCCCTCAGGCCCGACGACTTCGTCCCCGAGAAGAACTGGCGGGTGCTGGCGTCGACCGGCTACATCTGCGACGACCCGTACACCGGAACGGAGGGCGTCACGCAAGTGGGCGACGGGGTCTATCGGGTGACCACGAGGCTCGTCGCGCACCAGGCCTCGAGCCGCATCGCCTTCACCTTCCGGCTGATGGAGCCGCTCGACAGGGCGCGCCACGTCTTCAGCCCTCTCCTCGTCCGCTTCATGTCGGGCGTGGACCACACGACGCGCTCGGTGAAGATCTCCGACTCGGGCCGGATCCGCAACGAGCTGCAGACGATGTTCTCCCAGGCCCTCGAGCACGACGGAGAGAGGATCCGGCTCCACTTCGATTGGCTCGACGAGAAGGTCGTCTCGCGCGAGAAGCAGGCGACGATCCGGAAAGTGCTGGAGTGGTATCGGGCGAATCACCCGGTCTGGTTCGACTGGATCGATCTCGCCGGGGTGTCGACGCCGAGGATCTGAAGAGGTTCGGCCATCCACGGACTCACGCTTCCCGGTCAGGGCGCACACCTCGCCGCCACGACGCGGGAGCCTGTCCCACGAGCTTCTTGAACGCGCGGCTGAACGCCGCTTCCGATCCGTAGCCGGCGGCGGCAGACACCGCGGCGACCTGGCCGCCTTCGATGAGCAGGCGGGAAGCGAGCTGCATGCGCCACAGCGCGAGGTACTGCATGGGGGGTTGGCCGACCATCGCCGCGAATCGCTCCGCGAGGACCGAGCGCGAGACTCCGACGTTTCGCGCCAGACCTTCGACGGTCCAGGATTCCCTCGGCGCACCGTGGAGCGCGGCCAGCGCCTGCCCGACGACCGGGTCGCGCAAACCCGCGAGCCAGCCGGTCTCGGCCGGAGCGAGTGTCTCGATGTACCGGCGGATCGTCTCGACGAACATGAGCTCCGCGAGCCGTTCGCGGACGTTCTCGGCGCCCGGACGCTCGCTGCCGGATTCCGCCGTGGCCATGTTCATCAGCGTTCCAAGCCATCCCGCGTTCGCGTCGGGACTTGCCGCCGGAAGGTGGATCATCCGCGGCAGAGCTCTGAGCAGGGGGTTGTACGGCCGCTCGTCGCAGCCCAGGAAGCAGCAGACGACGCGCGCGCGCTCGGCTCCGCCGCCGCCGGATTCGTAGAACATCGGCAGCGGAGTGGACGGGCGGGAGAACAGCGACAGGTCGGAAGTCCCCCGCATTCCGGGAGCGCTCGACAGGACGTGCGCATCGCCCTGAGGGAACACGATGAGGTCTCCCTCTCGGAGACGGACGGGCTCCTGGCCCACCGCGTGCCCCCAGCCCGTGCCCCGCGCGATGAGGTGGTATTCGATGACGCGCTGAGCGCCTGGCATCACGATTCCGGCGATCTCCCGCGACGGCGGCGCTTCCGCGACCCACGGAACGCTCAGGTCGAAATCGAAGTACAGCGCGCCGGTAAGGCGCACGGCGCGGAGCACGTCGGAGAGGACGTCGGCCTTCACGGCGGCATCTTCCGCGCCTCACACACGCCGCGCCGGACGCGCGGGCAGGCGGTTCGGACGCGCTGCCGGGTCGGCGTCAATTCCAGACGGGCGGCTAAGGAGATCAGACGCTGGCTCATGGTTTTCGCGCGAGGCCGGCCCTAGCTTGGGCCTTGCCGGAGCGATGACGCGCCGGCGGAAATGAGGATAAGGCCATGTCGAGTGTCGTGTCGCGTATCTCGAGGTTCAACCCGTCCAACCGTGCGGATGCCCTTGCCGACGTCCTCGAGCAAGGGGCGCGCGCGCTCGCCTCGTTCGCGAGCGGTCTCTCGAGCTCGGAATGGCGGATGAGAGGCCCCAAGGACGAGCGCAGGTTCGGCGTCGTCGTGCATCACGTCGCCACCATGTACCCAGTGGAGATCAAGCTGGCGCAGACCCTCGCCGGAGGCGATCCGGTGACGGGCGTGACCTGGGACGACGTCCACGCGATGAATGCCGCGCACGCGAAGGAGTTCGACGCGGTCACGAAAGAGGAAACGCTGGAGCTGCTCGAGAAGAACAGCGCGGCGGCCGCGGCGGCGATCCGGGCGCTGAGCGACGAGGAGCTTTCCCGGTTCGCGCCGATTTCGATGTATTCCAACGCTCCGCTCACCTGCCAGTTCATGCTGGAGGACCACGCGGTCAGACACTCCTATCACCATCTCGCAGCCATCCGGAGAGCGTTGAAGCGGTAACCGTGGAGTTCGAGAGGGGGGCGCGGACGGCGGGGCTCGCCCGCTTACCGCGCCGCTCCGCTGCCGACGCCCTTTATGCTCAGGATCGACGATGGGGGTGCGGAACCCTGATGCGCTTCAAGCTGCGTTTCCCTGCCTCCGCGATCGGGAGATGGGCCGAGGGGTTTTCCGATACGTCGGACTTCATCATTGAGAAGGACATCGCACCCGCGGCGCGCCGGCAGGGATATCTGACGCGCGAACAGTTCCTGGCGATCGCCGAGTGGAAGACGGCCCGGTCGCGACCCCGTTGTGAAAAGAACGATGCGGGGTACGTGAAGGAAGTGACGCGCGCGGCACTCGGCTCGAAGAACGAGCGGTTCAAGGTCCAGGCGCTTCGGCTCCTCGAAGGCGTCGAATGGCCGACGGCGTCCGTCATCCTCCATTTCTGCGACCGGGGGCGATACCCGATCCTCGACGTCAGGGCGCTGTGGTCGGCGGGCCTCGACGCCACGCCGTCGTACTCGTTCCCGATGTGGGTGGAGTACACCGAGTTCCTGCGCGGGGTGGCGGCGAACGCGGGCGTCTCGATGCGCACTCTCGACAAGGCGCTCTGGCAGTACTCGAAGGTGAAGCAGAAGGTCTGACGAGGAGAGAGCGCGCGTAACATTTCCGCCGTGGAAAAGGTCAGCGTGAACAGGGGCCTTCTGATCGGAGTCGTGGCGGTGGCCGCCGTGTCGCTTCTCGCGCTGGTGTTCCTGCTGGGACGGGAGTCCGGATCCGGCAGCGTCTCCGCGCCGCTGACGAGAATCGAGCGCGTCGCCCCGCGGGCACGGGAAGGTCCGCCTCCGCTGCCGACTTCGGCGGCCGTGTTGATCACGGAACACCCGGAGACTCTCCCGGCCCCCGCGCCGACGCCGTCAGCCCCGGTGCAGAGCGCTGCACGGCAGATCGCTGCGAGTCCGGCCCCCGCTCCGGCCGGCGGCGAGCGGGGGAGCGCCGGGTTCGACGTGGAGCGAGCCTCCGTCGCGGCTTACTTCGACGCGGTCGACCACATCCAGGCGGGGGCCATGAGCGGCGAGGCGGAAGGGGTCGCCCACGAGATGGCGGCGGCGCTCGCGAATGGCGACACGTCGGGTCTCGACAAGATGATCCGCGAGACGGAGGCGGCGAAACAGAGCCTCGCCGCCCTCACGCCGCCGGCCTCCTGCGCGGCCCACCATCGCGAGACCCTCGCGAGTCTCGACGACGCGATGGACGTGCTCCGTTCCATGAAGACGGCGATGGAATCGTCCGACCCCGCCACCCAGCTCGCGGGTGTTTCCGCCCGGGCCACCGCCCTGCGTTCGCGCGCCGACGCCCTCCAGAAGGTAGAGCTGGCTCTTCGCCAGCGGTACGACCTGAAGCGCTGACCCAGGGGAGTGATGAGCGACGGGCGTGCCGCACCAAACAACAGATCGAGGGAGATTCTTCCACCCGAACGCGTACTGGGTTGCTTGGTGGAGGAGATGGAAGGTAGCTCCGGCAGATAATCGGGCTCGATGATGGACTTCAGCGAGCTGAAGAGAATTCTCGCCGCCTTCGAGCGCGAGGGAGTCCGCTACGTCCTCGTGGGGTCCATGGCGATGGCGGCACAGGGAATCGTGCGGGCGACCCGTGATGCGGACTTCTTTGTCGCCCCCGACGAGCAGAACGTCGCCCGGCTTCGTCGTGCGCTGAAGAGCCTGTTCGACGACGACCCGAAGGTGGACGAGATCACGGCCGCCGACCTGGGCGGGGACTACCCGGCCGTCGAGTACACGCCGCCTCAAGGACGTTACTCGATGGACCTCCTCTCGCGTCTCGGCGAGGCGTTTCACGTCGAGGAGCTCGAAGCGGAGGATCTCATCGTGGAGGGAGTCCGGGCGCGAGTAGCGACGCCGCGTATGCTTTACCGGATGAAGAAGGATACGGTGCGGCCCCAGGATCGGATTGATGCGGACGAGATCCGCATTCGTTTCGGGCTGAAGGAAGAGTGATGGGAGTGCGCAAGTTCCGCTCGGTCGAAGAGATGAAAGGTCCGGCGCCGCTCCGGCCGCTCGACCCCGAGAATCTGCGGATCGCCTGCGGACTGTCGAGCCTCGAACGGATTGCGCCCTTCCGGCGGACGCCCGGTGTGCGGAAATTCCGCAGCGTCGAGGAGATGTCCGAAGAACGCCAACGTCGGGAGAGGGACCGGACTGACTCTCGGTCGTGAACTGTCGTGCCCGCCGGGGGCGAAGTCGCCCGCGGCCACGGCGAAGTAGGACGGGTTCGAAGCGCCGTCCCCTCGGATGGACGCACGAGTCGGTACCGCGGTTGCAGCGTCGGTCGCGACATGAAGCGCGCCGCACGGCTCGCCTTCGCTCTCGGCCTCGCGCTGGCGCAGCGGGCCTGGGCCGGTGACGCGTTCCAGGCCGTCCTGGTCGGCTCGAGGGAGGTCCCCGGACCCGGCATGGAGGAGGGGAGCTTCGTCGCCGTCGTGCTCGTCGAGGGGACGAACGTCAGCCTGACGCTGACGCCGAAGGAGGTCACGGGCCTGGTATCCGCCCACCTCCACAGGGGCGTCGAGGGCGTCGCCGGCAAGTTGATCGCCGGGTTCCCGTGGGATTCCGGGGACGGCCCGCGGCGGACGTACGTGGTCTCGGTACCGGCAAGGGTCGCCGCTGATCTCGTCGCCCATCCCGGAAATTACTACGTGGACGCGCACACGCCTCGCTTTCCGGGCGGGGCCGCGCGCGGGCAGCTCGCGGCGCGTGCGAACAGCGGCGCGCCGGACCGCGACCCGCCGGCCGACGTCCGTGAAGAGTCGCAGGCCGGCGGGGTGACCGTCCCCGGGGAGCCCATCCCGGGCCCGCGCGTCCCGGCGGGCCCTCCGCTCGCACGGGAACGCCCGATTCGCTCCCAGCCGGCGCCGAGAGCGCGGATCGAAAAGGCGGAGCAGCGAATCGTCGGAGACGTCGAGGCTCGGACGTACCTGGACCCGGACTTTCGCCTCGCCGTCACCGCGACCTCGGGTCTCGACGTCGTCTTCTTCGCGTCAGGCGATTGCACCGTCGCCGGATCCATCGTGCACGTCACCGGTGCGGGGGCGTGCGCGCTGGAGGCGCACCAGTCGGGGAACCCGTACTATCTCGCCGCGCCGATCGTCGACCTGGAATTCCCGATCGCGAGGGCCGACCAGATGATCGAGTTCGCCGAGCTCGGGAGCTCCGCCTACGGCCCGTACGACATCGCGCTTTACGCGCGCGCCTCCTCGAATCTCCCGGTCGCCTTCGACGCCTCGGGCCCGTGCACGATCGTCGACTCCTCGCTGCGGATCCTGGGCCCCGGTGCGTGCACCGTCACCGCCGTTCAGCCGGGAAGCCGGAACTTCAATCCGTCGCCGTCCGTGACGCACACGCTCGAGATCATCATCCCGCCCCCGCCGCCGCCGTAGCGGTGGCGGGTCACGACGGTGCCGCGCCGGAAGAACGGGGCGGGATGGGTTTGCGGTGGGACTCCGGTGATCCTGGGACTCAATCGCAGAGATTGTTGTAGGCTCTCGCCGCGAAGGAGGCCCCCATGAAGCGTTCTCCTGCTGTGCGCCCTGTTTTCCTCGCCGTCGCGGCCGCCGGCCTTGCGCTCGCGGTCTCGGCCGCCCTCCAGTACACGCCGCAGGAGCAGCTCCGCATCGTGCCGGCCAAGCACCTGCCGGGGAAGGTTCACCTTCTGCCGGCGACGCTGGAGACGACGCAGTGGGGCTGGTTCGACAACGCCCAGCCGCCGGTCCTCCACGTCAGCCCCGGCGACACCGTGGTCATGGAAACGCTGATGCACTCGCACAACCAGATCGTCCCCGGCACGACGATCGAGGAGATCAAGAAGCTCCGTGTCGACAACCCGGGACGCGGGCCGCACTCCGTGACGGGACCGATCTACGTGGAGGGCGCCGCGCCCGGCGACGTCCTCTCCGTGAAGATCAACAAGATCGTACCGCGCTCGTACGGCGCGAACTTCAACGTGCCGGGGATGTTCGGCGAGTTCCCGAAGGACTTCGCGGAGGGGCAGGTCAAGTACTTCTACCTCGACTGGGACCGCAAGGTCGCCGAGTTCGCGCCCGGCATCGAAATCCCGCTGCGCCCCTTCCCGGGCACGATCGGCGTGGCGCGCGCGGAGCCGGGCAAGTACAGCACCGTGCCGCCCGGCCCGTTCGCGGGGAACATGGACATCCGCGAGCTGACCGAGGGGACGACGCTCTACGTGCCCGTCTTCGTGCCGGGCGCGCTCCTCTGGTCCGGCGACTCGCACGCCGCGCAGGGTAACGGCGAGGTGAACCTCACGGCGCTCGAGACCGCGTTCAAGGAGTTCAACATCACGATCGACCTCGTGAAGGGCAAGCCGATGGAGTGGCCGCGCATCCGGATGAAGGACGCGTGGATCACGATGGGCTTCGACAAGGACCTCAACAAGGCGCTCGAGATCCTGAAGGCCGAGACGGTGAAGTTCCTCGTCGAGGGGAAGCGCGCGGCGCTCGACAAGGCGCCCGCGGCGATGGCGACGATGGCCGACTGCCGTGTCGCGGAGGTCGTCAACATCAGCAAGGGCGTCTATTGCATGGTGGCGGACCCGGGCAAGCAAAAGAGCCTCCCGCCGCGCCCCGTCGCCGAGACGCCGGCCGAATTCGTGACGACGGGAACCGACCCCGACCTCAACAAGGCGATGGACGCGGCCTCGATGGCGATGATCGGCCTCCTGCAGGAGAAGAAGGGCCTCTCGCGCCTCGACGCCTACGGCCTCGCGAGCCTCGCGATGGACTGCCGCCTCGGCGACATGTCCGACGCGAAAAAGAGCGTCCACTGCCTGCTGCCGAAGAGCTTGTGGGTGGGAGGCGCGAAGAACTGATCATCGGCGCGATCGTCGTGCTGTTCCTCTGGAGGCTCGTGGCGCGCTGAGGAAAGAGTCACACCCCGCCAGCAGTCTCTCCGTGCCGGCTCACCGTGTCTCCGTCGCCAGGCTTCAGCTCCCGGAACACGATCGCCGAGAGGACGGTCATCGCGCCGAGGACGAGGAGGGCGCGGTGGATGCCGTGGAGCAGCTCGCCCGGGTGTGACCGGAACCTGTCCGGGATGAAGATGGCCGTCGCGAGGGACGCGGCGGCGACGCCGAAGCTCAGCGACATCTGCTGCATGGTGCTGGAGATGGTGCTCGCCATGCTGGCGTCGGGCCCGGCGACGTCGGCGTAGGCGAGCGTGCCCATGCTCGCGTACTGCAGCGAGGCCGCGGCGCCGAAGACGAGCGCGATGAGGACGATGAGGGCGACCGGCGTGCCGGCGCCGATCGTGGCGAACAGGGCGATGCCGCCCCCCATCAGCACCGTGTTCGTCAGGAGGACGCGCCGGTAGCCGAAGCGCCGGAGGATGCGCGGCATCACCGTCCGGATCCCCAGCGCGGCGACGGACTGGGGCAGGAGCAAGAAGGCCGACTGCACGGCCGTGTAACCGAGGCCGACCTGGTAGAGGAGCGGGAGGAGGAACGGGATGCCGCCCGCGCCGAGGCGCGTGATGAAGCTGCCGGTGACGGCCGACCGGAACGTCCGCAGGCGGAAGAGGCCGAGCTCGAGGAGCGGGTGAGGGGCGGCGAGGGCGTGGCGGAAGTAGGCGGACAGGAGAACGAGCGAGACGGCGAAGAGGCCGAGGATCGCGCCCGCGCCCAGCGTGTGCTCGCCGAAGACCTCGAGGACGTAGGACAGGAGGCCGATTCCCGAGCCGAAGAGGACGCCGCCCAGGACGTCCAGCTTCGGGACGCTTTCGGCGCGGTACTCCGGAAAGCGGCGAAAGACGAGCGCGAGGCCGAGGAGGCCGATCGGCAGGTTGACGAAAAAGATGATGCGCCAGTGGAAGTAGCCCACGATGAGCCCGCCCGCGACCGGCCCGAGCATCGGCCCGATGAGCGCGGGAATCGTCACGAACGTCATCGCGCGCACGAGCTCGGATCTCTCGAACGTGCGCACGATCGTGAGGCGGCCGACGGGCACCATCAAAGCGCCGCCCATGCCCTGCAGGATGCGGCAGGCGACGAGGAAGTGGATGCTCGTGGAGAGGCCGCAGAGGAGCGAGCCGAGCGTGAAGATGCCGATCGCGGACGCGAAGACGCGGCGCGTCCCGAACCGGTCCGCCACCCACCCGCTGACCGGAATGAAGACGGCGAGGCTGAGCGTGTAGCTCGACAGGACCGCTTTCATGCTGAGCGGCACGACGGAAAGCGCCTCGGCGATCGTCGGGACGGCGGTGTTCAGGATGGTCGTGTCGATCGACTCCATCAGGAACGCCACCGCCACGAGCCAGGGCAGCAGGCGCTTGACGGAGGGGTCGGGGGGGTCGGGGGGAGGGGGCACCGAGGGAGTTTGCCCGGTCCCTTCGCTCGTTCAAGGTCGACGCATGAGGGTATAGGGGCCCCGGTCCGGAAAGAAGAGGCGGGAGATGTTCATGATCCGGTCCAAGTTACCTTTTCTCGCGCCGGATTCCCTCGATCGCCTTTTCGCAGTCGTCGTTGATTCGCTGGCGGTCGATCTGGTACTCGCGCTCGGCGGCTTCGCGCGCTTCGGGGTCGGCCGTCTTCTTCATCGCGTCCTTGAAGAGGATCTCGCTCTCGGCGAGCCGGGAGGACGCGACTCGGCGGGCCTCGGCGATGGCTTTCTTCTGCTTCGGGCTCAGCGGGGTCTCTTTCGTGCCGGCCTCGCGGTCCTCGGCCTTCAGGCGCTCCATCGCGAGCTCGGACGCGGATTTGAGTTTGTCGCCCATGACGCCCACCTTCTATACCCGGAACGCTGCCGCCACCATACAGCCTTTCGCTAGCGACGTGGCTTCGCTTGCGCCTTCAGGGCCCTTGAGCCGCCGCGCCCCGGCGCGTTTTCCTCCCTAGAGCAGGTCCTGCATCCGGCTCAGGATGTCCACGATTCCCTGCCAGGTGTCCTGTTCCCCGCGGGAGGCTGGTCTCTGGCCGCGCAAGGTGCCGCTCGTGCGACGCGCGTCGTCGAGCAGGCGCGAGACGATCTGTCTGAGATCGCGCGTGTCGAAAGAGTCCGTCTCAAGCGTCTGTCTCAGGCGATGCACCTCGGCGCTGAAGCGATCGACCGACTCCGGGGCGCGCGGGTCGCGGTCGCCGCGCGGCATGAAATCGCGTGTGCCCATGACCCGCTCGTCGAGCTCTTTGCCGAGCCGTCGCAGCTCGGCGATGTTCGCGGTTCTCGAACCCTCGCGTCCGCGGTCGCCGGTGCGGTCCGGCGGAGGTGGAGCGTGCGCTTCGAGGCGGTCGGGGACGCCGTTGCCGTTCCGATCGGCGTCACGGTGCTCAGACCACGTGTCGCCTTCGCCCCCGTGCCGGACGGGCGACGGAGGGACCTGGACGTCGGCCCCGCGCAGCACCTGCTGCATGCGGCTCAAGACGTCGATCGCGCTATTCCACAGGTCGTACGTGCCGGGGAAGAGCCGCGCGTTGACGATGCGCTGGTTGACGCCGCGCGCCCGCTTGACCAGGTCGTCGACTTCGCGCCGGACGTCCCACGGCGAATCGAGATAGCTGTCCATGCGGAAGTGGAAGTCGGCCGTGCGCCGCGCGAAGTCCGAAACCGACGCGAGGAGCCGCATCTGCGACCGGTCGCCGCGGGGGCCGCGGTACGCCTGGCGGTTCAATTCCTGCGCGACCTCGTCGAGCGTGTGCGCGAGCGAGCCCATCGTCTGGTATTGCCGCCCGCGGAGGGGATGGCGCGAGTCGATGCGGTGGTAATCGTCCTCCCCGAAGTGGAACTGGACCGAAACCTGTGCCGGAGCGGAGAACGAGGGGATCAGCGCCGCGCATCCCACCCAGGCGAGAACGCGCGTGGTTGCAGGGAATCTCATCAAAGGCCTCCGGCAAAGCACCTCGCAACCCACGTGCCATGGGGGGGTGGAAGGTGCGCTCGAAGTACTCTAGTCCACGTCTGGAAGAGCAGTAGACTCACGCCCTTCCAATGGCCGGAAAGAACGACGACGACCCCGTTACCGGGGTTCCCACACTGGATGCGGGAGGAAGCGGCGCGTCTTCGCCGTCGCCCATCGGGCTCCCCCGCGAGATCGGCGGCTACCGCATCCTCGGAAAGCTCGGCGAAGGCGGGATGGGGATCGTCTACGAAGCCGAGCAGCAGAGCCCCCAGCGTCGCGTCGCGCTGAAGGTCGTCCGCGGCGGGCAGTTCGTCGACGAGGTCTACCTCCGGATGTTCCGGAGGGAAACCGAGACGCTTGCGCGCCTCGTCCACCCGAACATCGCGGCCATCTACGAGGCGGGCCGCACCGAGGACGGACAGCACTTCTTCACGATGGAGCTGGTCAGCGGAAAGACGCTGAGCCAGTTCGCGAGAGACCGCTTCGGCGGCGAGAAGCCCACGCCGGATCAGCTCCGCAGCCGGCTGAAACTTTTCGACACGATCTGCCGCGCCGTGAACTACGCGCACCAGCGCGGGGTCATCCACCGCGACCTGAAGCCCTCGAACATCGTCGTCACGGAAGCGGGCGAGGTGAAGATCCTCGACTTCGGGCTCGCGCGCATCACGGACGCCGACGTCGCCGCCGCTACGGTGATGAGCGAAATGGGATTGATCAAGGGAACGCTCCCGTACATGAGCCCCGAGCAGGCGCGCGGCGACCCGCGCGACATCGACCTGAGGACCGACGTTTACTCGCTCGGCGTCATCCTGTACGAGCTCTTGTCGGGGCGACAGCCCTACGACACCCAGAACGTCTCCATCGTGCAGGTCGTGCGCACGATCTGCGAGGAGCCCCCCCGGCCGCTGAAGGCGACGGCAGGAGGACTTCCGATCGACGCGGACTTGCAGACGATCGCGGCGAAGGCGCTCGAGAAAGAGCCCGAGCGGCGGTACCAGAACGCGGCGGACCTCTCCGACGACGTGGAGCGCTACCTCGCGAGCCGGCCCATCCTCGCGCACCCTCCGAGCACGATGTACCAGCTGCGCAAGCTGGCATCGCGGCACAAGGGCAGCGTCGCGGCGGCGGGCGCGATCGCGGTGCTGCTCGTGGCGCTCGCGGTGACGATGGCCGTGCAGGCGCAGCGCGTGCGCAAGGAGCGCGACCGAGCCGCGGCCGAATCCGCGAAGGCGAGCGCGATCAACGCGTTTCTGCAGGATGCGCTCGGAGCGGCGGACCCGTGGGGCAAAGGGTCGCGGAACGTCACGCTGCTGGACGCCCTTCGGCAGGCGCGCACCAAGGCGGAGACGGCGCTCCGGTCGCAGCCCCTCGTGGAGGCGTCGGTCCTGCAGACGATCGGGACCACGCTCGCGAACCTCGGGGAATACGCCGAGGCCGCGAAGGCCTTGCGCGAGGCGCTCGACCTGCGCGTCGCGGCGGCGGGCGCGAGGAGCGCGGAGGCCGCTGAGTCGCTCGTCGCCCTCTCGCAGTCGGACGCGCTCGCGAAGAACTTCGACGCCGCTGCGAAGAACGCTCAGGAGGCCCTCGGAATCGTTCGCGCGATCCACGGAGACAAAAGCCTCGAGACGGCGCCCGCCCTGAACGCCCTCGCGACCGCGCTCAGCGGAGGCGGGAAGCGCGCCGAGGCGAAGGCGCTCGCCGAGGAGGAGCTTGCGGTCGCCCGCGCGCGTCGCGGACCGGCCGGCGGGACGAAGGCGGAGAAGGAGGCCGCGGCGAAGGCCGAGGCGGACGCGCTGCTCGTCCTGATCGAGGTCCAGACCACGGGCGATGAGGCCGACTTCAAGAAGGTCGAGCCGTTCGCGCGCGAGCGGCTCGCGCTCGCGAAGGCGCGCTTCGGGAACCGGCATCCGGAGGTCGCGCTCGCGTTGAACGACGTCGCGCTGGGCCAGATGTACGCCGGCGACCTCGCCGGCGCAGAACGCACCTACCTCGAGGCGATCGAGATGGACGTTGCGCTGCTCGGGGAGGACCATCCGGAGGTCGCGTCCGCGCGCGAGAACCTCGGGAACGTTTACGCACGCATGGGCAAGTTCGACAAGACGGCTGCGCTCCTCGAACAGGTGCTGGCCGCGCGGCGCAAGGCGCTCGGCGACGACTCGGAGCCGGTGGCCCGGTCGCTCGCGAACGTGGCGACCGTCCACAAGCTGGCCGGCAATATCGCCGCCGCCGAGAAGGCGTATCCCGAGGCGATCGAGCGACTGACCCGGAAGCTCGGCCCGGAGCACCCGGACGTCGGCGTCGCCCTCCTGGGGTACGGCGACACTCTTCGGGTGCAGAAGAAGTACGCGGAGGCCGAGGGCGCGCTGCGACGCTCGCTGGAGATCCAGGTGAAGGCGAACGGCGAGGAAGCCGGGCTGACGCAGCGGACGCTGCGTGTGCTCGTCAAGCTCTACACCGAGTGGGGCAAGCCGGCGCAGGCCGCCGCGTACACGGCGAGAATCAAGCCGGCCCCCGGGAAGCCTTGAGGCGCGGCGGGCCTGCGATGAGAAACGCGCTGCGCCGCCTCTTCTTCGCGCTGCCGCTCCTCGCGGGGCTGGTGGCGGTTGCGGCGGGCGCGGGGGCCGGAGACGAGCCCGTGCGGTTCGAGCCGTGGTCGAAGGGCACGCTCGACGTCCACCAGATCTCGACCGGGCGCGGCAACGCGGCGCTCATGGTCTTCCCGGACGGCACGACGCTGCTCTTCGACGCGGGGGACGCGGGCGACGGCATTCCTCTCGCCACGGCTTTGCCGGACGCCTCCCGCGGCGCGGGGGAGTGGGTGGCGCGGTACGTGCGGCGGATGGTCGGCGAAGGCGCCGTCCTCGACTACGCCGTCGTCTCGCACTTCCATCCCGACCACGTCTCGGGTCTCGCGAAGGTCGTCGAATCGTTGGCGATCGGGAAGCTCATCGACCGGGGCTTCCCGGATTACGGCGAGCCCGCGGCGCCGAGGGGGCCGGTCTTCGACGGCTACAGGCGCGCCGCGGAGGAGGCCGCGCGCAAGGGAACCGTTCGCGAGCGCGCCCGCGCGGGACGCCAGGACCAGATCGTGCCCGCGCGCGCCCCGGCCGACGTCACCGGCTTCGAGGTGCGCGTCGTCGCGGCGAACGGCGAGGTCTGGACAGGAAAGGACGACGCGACGGCGCGGCGGTTCCCGCCGCTTGCCGGCGTGCCGGAGAACGACCGGCCGTCCGAGAACCCGTGCAGCGTGGCGCTCCTCGTCCGCTACGGCGGCTTCAGCCTGTACACGGGCGGCGACCTCTACGGCATGCCCGAGCCGGGCGCGCCCGCGTGGTGGGACCTCGAGACGCCGATCGCGAGCGCGATCGGGAAGACGGACGTCATGGTCCTGAACCACCACGGCTCGATCGAGCCCGCGAATCCGTTCTTCCTCGCGACGCTCGCGCCGCGCGTCATCGTCGTACCCGCGTGGGCGCCGACGCATCCCTCGCCCGACGTCCTCAAGCGCCTGCTCTCGAAGCGGATCTGGCCGGCGCCTCGAGACGTCTTCGTGACGCGCCTGCGCGACGCCACGAAGGCCGCCATCGGTCCGCGCGCGACGCGGTTGGCCTCGGACGCCGGGCACGTCGTCGTGCGCGTCGCGCCGGGCGGCGCGTCCTATCGCGTCTTCGTCCTCGACGACACGAACGAGAGCGGGGCCGTGAAGTCCGTGCGCGGGCCGTACGCCTCGTACGGGGCGAGGAGCGGCCGGAGGTAGGAGCGAGGGCTCGGCGCCGGGCGGCGGTCGACCTTGCGGGAGAATCCGTCATCCGGAAGACCCTGCTCCTCGCGGCCCTTCTCGCCTCTTCGCAGCTCGCGTCGGCCGAGCCGTCACGCGTCGTCCTCGAGTCCCAGCCCGGCCTTCCGCCCTCCGCGAACCGCCTCTTCCCCGGGCCGCATCCGTGGGTCGCGAGCGTGATGGAGCTCGTGGGTCTCGACGAGGCTGGGCCGGACATCCACGTCGTCCTCGCGCCGGAGTCGTCGCCGTTTGCGCGCGCGGTGCCGGAGTGGGTGTCGGGGTACACGGACGGCGCCTCGAACGTCGTCGTTCTTCTGGCCGAGCGCACGCCGTCGTACCCGGACGGCGGCCTCGAGGAGGTGCTCGCGCACGAGGTCGCGCACGTCCTCATCCACCGGGCGAGCGGCGGGCGGCCCGTGCCGCGGTGGTTCGACGAGGGGCTCGCGATGCTCGCGGCGCGCTCGTGGCGGCTGCGCGACCAGACCGAGCTCGCGCTGGGGGTGCTGTCGGGCCCGCGGGTGCCGCTCTGGAAGCTGGACGACCTGTTCCGGGGAGACCGGCGCGCGGTGGAGCACGGGTACGCGCTGTCGGGCACGCTCGTGCACGACCTCCTCGATCGCTACGGCCCGGCGGTGCCTCGCATCGTTCTCGCGCGCGTCGCGCGCGGAGAGACGTTCGAGGAGGCGATGCGCGGTGCGACGGGCGCGACACTCATCGACATCGGCGAGGCCTTCTACGAGCGCCAGGCGTCGCTGAAGCGCTGGATCCCGATCCTGACGAGCACGGCGGCGCTGTGGTTCGGGATCTCGCTCCTCGCGATCTTCGCAGGGATCCGGAAGCGGCGGAGACGGGCGGAGTTGGAGGGAGAGGCGGGGGCGGACGCGGAAGAGGATGCGGAGGAGCCGTCGGACGGGATGGTGAACTGAGGAGACCCCCCTTGAGCCTCAACGCCCCGGCGCCTTCTGCACCACGCACCCCAACTCGTGGAAACCCGCCTTGTCCGAAAGGCGTATCGCGCGTTTCACGTCTGCAACGTCCAGGCGGGAGTCGGCGAGGAGGACGAGCTGTCTTGCCGGCGAGCGTTCCTTGATCTCTTTGAGCTTCTCGACGAGGAGCGACTCCTCGACGATGCTGTCGTCCAGCCACAGCTCGCCGCGCGGGTAGCCGACGACGAGGCGGATCTGCTCGGAGCGCTTCGGCTTCCGCTCGTCGGGACGCCCGGTACGGCACCTCCGGCCGCGGCTAGGTCAGGAGGAGAGACTCGGGATGTGGTCAATAAGTTCCGCGGGACTACCGACCAGGCTCGCGGCAGAGCGCCGCCGAAGCGTTCGCGACACCGGTCACGACCTGTGCCATCCGAGGGAAGTCGAGGGTCTCGAGCGTATCGGTGGGTGCGTGATAGTTCGCGTTCCTCATGAACGCCGTGTCGGTGACCATGACGGCTTCGTAGCCCTCCGCCCAGTAGCTGCTGTGGTCCGAAGCCTCGGTCCCGGCGATGGTGGGTCCGCTATAGCTGTAGGCGGCGACCGTCGAGGTCGCATTGATGCCGCGCCGCAGCTCCCGCGCGAGCAGGCGGTCGGCCCAACGGCCGACGACCGCAATGAAGTCGCCGCGCGTCGGGTACGCGAGAGCGAACAGCCGGCTCGGCCACGGCTGCTTTTCCGCGAAATACCCGATCATCTCGAGAGACACCATGCCGACGGGCCGCGAGCCGGACTGCCTCAGCGAAGCCGCGTGCACGGCACTGCCCATGAATTCCGAGCGATAGTAGGGAGGCTCCTCGGTGCAGTAGGCGACGAGCAGGAGGGGGTGGGCGAGCGGCTCTGCCGCCAGGAGCCGAGCGACCTCGAGCAGGCCGGCGACGCCGCTCGCGTTGTCGTCGGCGCCGGGGTTGGCGTTCGTCTCGCCGAAGGCATCGTAATGAGCGCCTACGACGAAAGCTCCGGGGCCCTCTGGTCCCAGGCGCGCGATGACGTTGCGGAAGGTTCGCCCCTGAACGCTGTAGGGCTGGCTCGAGACGGCAGCGCCCGTCTTCGATAGCTCCGCGCTGATGTACGCGGCTGCGAGCTCGAGATTCTCGGGGTGCTGGACGTCCCGAGGCGATGCGTCGCGCGTGAGGAAGGCGACGTCGGCTCGAAGCCGACTGGGATCCGCCTGAGCCTTCACGAGGCGCGGCGCGTTCGAGAAGCTCGGTTGTCGCACCGCAACGACGGAAGCGATGACGATCACCACAACCAGGGTGGCGGACAAGCCGACGATCCGGGCGATGGACTGGGTGACCACCGCCCGCTACTTATTCTTCGTGGCGGCCGTGTAGATGGCCTCCACCTGTTTCGCGAGAGCCTCCAGGACCTCGAATGTGCCGGCGATGTCGGCATTCTCGGCTTTCACGTCGGCGCCGCAAACGGTGTGCATGACGACGCTGCCCCTCGCCGGCAACGTCATCGCGCGAACGCGCCGGGGATCCGCGACCTTCACGGGGAAACCGGCGACGTCACCGGACTTGAATCGCTGGGACGCGTCGGAACCGGCCCAGAGCTCGAGAGTCCCGCTCAGGCATGCCGAGTACGGAAAGCTCTCGACGGTCCTTCCCGGCGTGAAGAAAGCCGTTGCATCCTCGGCGGCCCCGTCCGGCGTGGCCCCGTTCAGGCGGTACCACCAGGCGGTTGCTCCCGGAACCGCGGTGCCGGTGTCGGAGAGCGCCTCCTCGAGCTTCTTCTCGTCGGCGAAATCGAGGACGACGGGAAGGGAAAGCTCGGGTGTCACCTCGCGACCGCGAACAGCGAGCGGCGCGAGAACCGTCAGAAACCCGCCGATGGAACTGATGACCTTGAGGGTGTTGTCGGTGACGGGCGCGCCGATCGATTTCACGAGCCTCGTGTTGTCGAAATAGCTCACGTTGAGCGCGATGCTGGAGAAGATCGAGGGCTTGGGCACGATGCCGTAGATCGAACCGGCCTCTGCCGGGGTCACGAGAACGCCGGGTTTCGCGGCCAGGAGCTCCTGCGTCGTCTTGAATGGGCCGGTCGTGGGCGCGGGCGCGGCGGCCTTCTTCGCGGCCTCGCCCGGGACGGCGAGGCCCAGGGAGACGCGGGAGCCCGCCAGCCTGAATTGGGGAACGCCCCGGGTCGCATCGCTCGGCGCCTCGATCCTGGCGTACTGAACGTGCGGAGCCGAGACACAGGCGGAGGCGAGGGCGATCGGGAGCAGGAAACAGAGGCGCCGGGGCGGCGAGACGTGGAACGTGGCGGCGGGCTGTCGCATCGTGGGCCTCCGGCTTCACTCTAATCCTGCTCATGCCCGCCCGAGGTCCAGGATCAGGAAGTACCGACGTCGAGGAGGCGCAGGCCCGCGACGTTGCCGACGATACCGCCGGTTTGACTCTATCCTTGCCCGCAAGAGCTGCTTCGCGCGGGAGTCATAGACTCAGCAGCGCAGGAGGCCGTCCATGCCCTATCGCCTGATCTACTCCTCCGAGGCAGCGCCGGGCCTCGCGTCGGCCGAGCTCGAGAAGATGCTCGAGGAGTCGCGGGTCCGCAATCAGGTCTACGGAATCACGGGAGTGCTCATCTTCGTCGACGGCGCGTTCCTGCAGATCCTCGAGGGCGCGAAGGAGGACGTCCTCGGCCTGATGGAGCGGATCGAGCGCGACCCGAGGCACAGCGGCATCAAGGTGTTCTACGAGGAGGAAGTCGACGAGCGCGCCTTCGCGTCGTGGAGCATGGCCTACCTCAGCCCGAGCGCCGAGCAGGTCGCGAAGTGGGCCGAGCTCGAAGGCGCCACGACGATCGGAGCCGTCCTCTCCTCGGTCGAGAAAAACCCGGGACGCCTCCCCAAGATGATCGTCAACATCCTGAAGACGCTCGCGGCGCCGTAGGTCCTGCGTCTACTTCAGCGGGATCGCTCCGCCCGCGGGCCAGGTGGTGTCGCCCACCCGCTTGAGGACCATCTCGAAGTTCCGGAACGGTTCCTTGCCCGGCTCGAGGACGTCGCCGACTTCCTTCAGCGTGCCGTCCTTGATGACGGCCGTGTACCGAAGAGTCCGCGCGGGCCCCATCGGGATCTCCCAGGTGTAGCCGTCGGCCGTGGGCTTGATGACGAAGTCGCCGACGTTGCCCATGGCGTGGGAGTGCAGGGTGTACGTCTTCGTGGCGGGGTTGTAGGAGATGGTGCCGAACGCGTTGAAGCTCACCCGGCCGTCTGGTTCGTAGCCGCGGCCCTCGATCACCTTCACGGAACCGTCGAGGAACGGCCCGATGCGCTCGGTCTGCGTGATGTTGTGCTTCTCGCCGCTCGGAAGGATCGTCCATGCGGGCCCGCGCCACACGCCGTCCATCGCCGAGAAAGCGGCCATGGCCTCTTTCTGGGCCGCGATGAGCTTGGCCGGGTCCGGGCGGCCCTGGGCGAAAGCGGGCGAAGCGGCGCCGGCCGCCAGGGTCAGGAGCGTTAACGCAACGCGGGAAGTCTCGACTGGTCTCATGATCCACATCCCACTCCGCCGAACGCGGACTTCGCCGGAAGGCGGAAGTCGAAGTCGGCTTCCCACGAATACTTCAGGCCGTCGCTCAGCTTACCGCCGGTGATCCGGCCCGTGAGCTTTCCGCCGGGCTTCAGCTCGCCCGAGAGCTTCTCGATCTTGAGGACGTCCTTGTCTTTCGGCAGGTCGAACACCCAGTTGCGCCCGTGAAAGGGCGATCCCGCGACGTCGATGCCGGTTTCCACGGACTTCACCGAGGCCGCGGCGGCGACGGGCTTGCCCGCGCCCGGACAGAACGCGAAGTGCATCGCCGTGCGCGGCTTTCCCGCCTCGTCCTTGTCGGGCGCGCTCGAGTATTCCTGGAAGGCCTCGACTTCCTTGGGCGTGAAGGGTGCGTCGGAGAACAGCAGCGAGACGCTGTGCTCGCTGTCGTAGAGGGAGACGGCGCAGTGCTTCATCGCGAATGCCTTCCCCCCGAGCACGGCCTTCACGCTGCACGTGTCTTGCGCGAGGACCGGCGCGCCGAGCGCCAGCAGAGGGGCGGCCGCGAGGGCGACGAGAGCCGGGAAACGCCGCTTCGAGCTAAGCATGGAAACCTCCGTTGACTATACGTCCACTAGGCCGCCCGTCCCGCGCTCGCGAGCGCCGACTCGAGCGCCTGCTGCGTGGGCATCGCGACACGGCCTTCGACGGGGAAGGACGCGGCGCGCGAGATCACGCGGCCGACGTTCGCGGCCTCGACGGGCGGCAGGTGGCCGGAGAGGAGCCACGAGGGCTCGAGGTCGGCGTGAGCCTTGAGCGCCTTTTCGTAGCGGTCGGGGCGCGTGTCGGCGAGCCAGGGCGAGTTTGCGCGGCAGAACTGGGACATGCCCTCGAGCGCCGCGGTCTCGTCCAGCTCGGAGAACCGGCCGGCGGGGCCGGCCACGAACGCTCCAAAGGCGTCGGAGGTGAAGAGGGCGCGGCTCTTCGAGTCGAAGACGGAGACGGTGGACGGGCAGTCGTACATGGGCGCGCGCAGGAAATGGAGGACGCGGTCGCCCGCGGCGAGCGACTCGCCGGGATTCACCCACGTGAGGCGCCCCATCGGCGGCTCCATCGACGCGGTGAGCTTTCCGGTCGAGATCCAGTTCACGACGAGGCGGGCGTTCGGCGCGCGCTGAAGCAGGTCGACGAGGGCCCCCGCGTGGTCGGTGTCGGGATGGGTCAGCACGATCCACGCGAGGTCCCTCGGGTCGATGAGGCTCTCGAGGTTTCTCAGGAAATCGTCCTTGAAGCGCTCGGCGCCGGTGTCGACGAGGACGGGCTGCCGGCCCGTCAGGAGAAACGCGAGGATCGGCAGGAAGCCTCGCCCGGGCACGGGCGCGTGATGGGCCAGGACGTGGAGGTCGGGTTGGATTCGGAAGCTGCTGTCCATGGTGTGCTCCTTTCCGGGACGTGCGTTCAGCGGGAGGCGCTCACGCTGGCGGGCGGCGCGGGCGGCTGGTAGTCGGGGACCAGGTTTTTCGAGGGCGGAAGGCTGTGCAGGTATGCGTAGACAGACTTGAGGTCCTCGTCCGAGGCGTTGCGGAACGTGGCCCACGGCATCGGCGGCTGGATCGGGCGCGAGACGCCGAAGTGCTTGCCCGTACGGATCGCCTTCACGAACATCTCCTCGGTCCAGATCCCGAGGCCCGTGTTGACGTCGGGCGTGAGGTTCGCGGCGTAGGTGACGCCCCACGGGCCCGCGAACGCGGTGTTCGTGACTGCACCCTGCCACATCCACGGGCCGCTCGCGGCGGGCGCGGCCGGCATCTTCAACTGCTCCGGATGACCGGAAAGCGCGCGGGACATGTCGGGCTCGGGGCCCTTGTCGGTCATCTTCAGCGGCGTGTGACAGTCGTTGCAGCCCATGATCGCGACGAGGTACTTGCCGCGCGCGACGCGATCGTGCGACGCGACTGGGGCTGCTGCGGCCTTCGGGCTCGTGCCCGTGGTGGCGCCGGTCGCGGCTCCGAGGGTGAGGGCGCCGGCGACGACGCCGAGGGCGGAGAGGACGACGGTGGCGGCGAACGGGAGGGCTTTCGTGTTTGTCATGGCGTTTCTCCTTTTCACGCCAGGAACATGCGGCTCGCCCTTCACTCGCGCCACCTAACAACTGCCTAGGGAAACGCTAAGAAAACGCTAACGAGGCGCAACGTCTTATCCTTCGCCCGTGGACCGGATCACGCGGGACCTTCCCCGCATCCTCGAACGGCACGACGCGATCGCGGTCGGCACGCGCGACGAGGAGCTTCGCCCGGCCGCCACGATGGCGGTCGGCGTCGCGTTCGACTGCGAGAAAAAGCGCGTGACCGTCTTCGTGCCGGAGGCGACTTCCGAGGACGTGCTCCGGAACCTCCGTGCGAACGGCGAGTTCGCGGCGGTCTTCGAAGAGGTCCTCACGCATCACACGGTGCAGCTCAAGGGGAAGGTCGTGGAGATGAGGCCGGCCGTCGACGCCGAGCGCGCCACGGTGGAGCGGTGCATCGAGGGGTTCTTCAGGCAGGTCGAAGCGGTGGGCGCCCCCTCGTCCATGGTCCGGAGGAAGCGGATCTGGCCCTGCCACGCGATCACGTTCGAGGTGCGGGACGTCTTCGAGCAGACGCCGGGCCCGAAGGCCGGGCAGCCCTTCGTCGAGTCGCGGCCGGCCTCCGCTGCGCCATGAGCATTCCGCTGCGCAGCCTGCACCGCTGCTTTCAGGGAATCATCCCGTGCGCGATCGCGACGTGCGGTCGCGACGGCATTCCGAACGTGACGTTCATCAGCCAGATCCAGTACGTGGACGAGACCCACATGGCGATCTCGTGCCAGTTCTTCAACAAGACGAAGCGAAATCTCGACGAGAATCCCCGGGCCACGGTCGAGTTCTGGGACCCGGTGACGTTCGACGGATACCGGATGGGCCTCCAGTTCGTGCGCTCCGAGACCAGCGGGCCGATCTTCGACACGATGGCGGCGCGCATCGAGGTCATCGCGTCGCACACGGGGATGGCGGGCGTCTTCAAGCTGCGCTCGGCCGACGTGTGCGAGGTGCTGTGGCTGAAGAAGATCGAGGGCTTCGTGAACGACGGACCGCCGCCGGTCGTGAAGACCGAGGTGTCGGACGGGCCGATGAGCGAGCTCAGGGCGCTGTCCCTCATCTCGGCGCGCATCAACCGCGCGCGCGACCTCGACGGGCTGTTGAAGGACGTCCTTCAGGCCGTGGACGAGGTGTTTCGCTTCCGGCACTCGATGGTGCTCCTGTACGACGAGAAGGACCGCCTCCTCGTGACGATCGCGAGCCACGGCTACGGCGTCGGCGGCGAAGGCGCGGAGGTGAAGCTGGGCGAGGGGCTGATCGGCGCCGTCGCCGAGAAGCGGATCCCGATCCGCCTCTCGGGCGTGGATGCGATGCTGCGCTACGGGCGCGCCGTGCGCGAGCGCGTGGAAGCCGCGGGCGGCGCGTCGTCGCTCAACGCCGAGATTCCGCTGCCGGGCCTGCCCGACGCCGAGAGCCAGCTCGCGCTGCCGCTCGTGGTGGAGGATCGGCTGCTCGGCGTCCTCGCGATCGAGAGCCGCGACGCCCACGCGTGCGCCGACTGGCACGAGAGCTTCCTGTCGGTCCTCGCGAATCAGATCGCGATGGGCATCGAGCGCCTTTCGGACGCGGCGGACGACGCCGAGGCCGCCGAACCGTGCCGGAAGGAAGGGGCCGAAGCGGGGCCGAAGCGCTCGTTCGTCTACTACCGGAACGACGACTGCGTGTTCGTGGACGGCGAGTACCTGATCCGCAACGTGCCGGGGAAGATCCTGTGGAAGCTGCTGCGCGCCCACGAGAGCGGGGCTCGCGAGTTCACGAACCGCGAGCTGCGCCTCGACCCGAAGCTCGGCCTGCCCGGGCACAAGGACAACCTCGAAAGCCGCCTCATCCTCCTTCGGAAGCGGTTGGAGCAGAAGTGCCCCGACGTCCGCCTCGTGCCCATCCGGCGCGGCCGCTTCGCGCTGGAAGTCGCGGGTTCACTGGCCCTCGAGGAGAGGGAGGCGGGGTGAGGGGCAGGACGCCTTCTCAGTTTCCCTTCAAGCTCGCGATGTCGATCACGAAGCGGTAGCGCACGTCGCTCTTGAGCATCCTCTCGTACGCCTCGTTGATCTTCTGGATCGGGATGATCTCGACGTCCGCGGTGATCTTCTTCGACGCGCAGTAGTCCAGCATCTCCTGAGTCTCCGCGATGCCGCCGATCATGGAGCCCGCGAGCGTCTTGGAGCCGTAGATGAGCGACATCATGCCGAGGGGAGCCGGCTTCGGCGGGACTCCGAGGCAGACCATCGTACCTTCCGGCTTGAGAAGGCCGAGGTACGTGTTGAGGTCGTGCTCGACCGAGATCGTGTCGATCAGGAGGTCGAATCGTCCGGCTAGCTTCTTGAGGTTCTGCGGCTCTTTCGTGAGCGCGAACCCGTGCGCGCCGAGCTTCATCGCGTCAATCTCCTTGGCGCGCGACGTCGAGAGCATCGTGACCTCTGCCCCCATCGACGCGGCCAGCTTCACGGCCATGTGACCCAGGCCGCCGAGCCCGACGACGCCGACCCGGCTGCCGGGTGCGCACTTCCAGCGCTTCAGGGGCGAGTAGGTGGTGATCCCCGCACAGAGGAGCGGAGCGGTCGCCGAGAGCTCGAGGCCGGACGGAACCTTCAACGCGTATCGCTCCGTGAGGACGATCTGCGTCGAGTAGCCGCCGAACGTCGGCGTCTGGCGGTCCATCTCGGTCGAGTTGTACGTGAAGGCCGCCCCCTTCTGGCAGAACTGCTCGAGGTGGCGCAGGCACGGGTCGCACTCGTGGCACGAGTCGACGAAGCAGCCGACGCCGGCCAGGTCGCCCGCGGCGAATTTCGAGACGCCGGTGCCGACCTTCGTCACCCGGCCGACGATCTCGTGTCCCGGCACCATGGGGAAGACGGAGGGCATGGAGTCGGCCCACTCGTTGCGGGCCTGGTGAATGTCGGAGTGACAGACGCCGCAGTAGAGGATCTCGATCTGGACGTCGCGCGGCCCCGGCTCGCGGCGCGTGATCGGGTGCGGAACGAGAGGGGCCTTCGCGGAGGGTGCGGCCCAGGCGGGTACGGGAGCGGTCATGTTGGAGTCCTCCTCGTGGGCGAGGCTTTCCCCGGCCCCCTCGATCCTACCTTCAGATCGGGAGGCCCGGATGCGTGCTGCCCGCCTGTAGACTGACGAGGTGAGCTCCTCCGAAGGTGCCACGACGGACCTCGCGTCGCTCCTTGGCTCGATCGACATCTACCTCTTCGATCAGATCCTGCGGGGGCGGGTCCCCGCGGGAACCGACGTCTTCGACGCGGGTTGCGGCCCCGGAAGAAACCTCGTGTACTTCCTGCGCGAGGGCTACGACGTCCGCGCGGTCGATCCCGACGCCGACGCGATCGGCGCGGTGCGCGAGCTCGCCCGGTCTCTCGCGCCGCACCTCGAAGCCTCGAACTTCCGGGCGGAGCCGATCGAGGCCAACAGCTTTCCGGATTCTTCCGCGGACTTCGTCATCTCGAGCGCCGTCCTGCACTTCGCCCGGGACCCCGCGCACTTTCGGGCGATGCTCGACGGCACGTGGCGCCTCGTCCGGAGCGGCGGCACCTTCTTCTGCCGCCTTGCCTCGACGATCGGCATGGAAGGCCGCTTCGTCTCGCTCGGGAACGGACGTTTTCGATTGCCCGACGGCAGCGATCGTTACCTCGTCGACGAGGAGACCTTGATGGCGCTCACCGGCGAGCTCTCGGGCGAGCTGCTCGACCCGCTGAAGACGACCGTCGTCCAGGACCGCCGCTGCATGACCACTTGGGTCATGAGGCGGACGGACTGACGGCCGCGATCGCGGCCCGGGCGACTTCCTTGCCGTCGCGCTCCCGGGAGAGGAGGACGCGCGTCGTGCCCGCGTCTTCCGCGACGCGGGCGAGCAGGACGTCGCCCTCGAAGGCTTCTCCGCGAAAGTCCGCCTCGAAGACGAGCGGAGGAGAGGCCGCCCTGGGCGGTGCCGTGAGGAGCGCGCGCAGGATCGCCACGTTGTTCGCGTGCTCGTTGAGGTCGAGGTCGTAGCGCGTCACGCGAAACGGCGTGCCTGGGGCGGCGGTTCCGGCCTCCGGCAAAGGCAGCGGCTCGAACGGGTCGTCGATGAGTCGCGCCGGCGCCGACTTCGCGATCTCGGCGACGTCGGGCGATTGGCGCAGCGGGCGCTTCGTCGCGACGGCGAGGAGGAGCCAGGCCGACGTCGCGCGGGCCAGCTCGGTCCCGTCCCTCGCCGTGACACGGAATTCGCGCAGCGCCCAGAGGCGATGGACGCCGGCGGGCCACGTCTCGACCGCGATCTCCTCGCGCCACGCGGGCAGAACCGCGAGCTTCAGCGCCAGGCGCGACAGGATCCACGTCTGTCCGCGCGCGAGAAGCACGTCCGAGCCCCAGCCGAGCGCGGTCGCGTGGTTTCCCGCGGCCTCCTGGAAGAGGTCGAAGAGGGCGGGGAGGCGCAGGCGGGCGTCCGGACCCATCTCGCTCGCGCGGATCCTGAAGAGCTCGCGGAAGGTCGAAGACCTGTCTCCTTCGCTCATCCGGGCGGCGCGTGCCTTTTCGCGAGCTCGCGGCGCTTCTCCCAGGTCTCGCGGGCAAGCGCGACGTCCTCGAGGAACCATCCGAGCTCCGAAAGGAGCAGCGCCTGCGGGCCGTCCACGAGCGCCTTCGCGGGGTTCGGGTGGAAGTCCACGAGGACCATGTTCGCGCCGGTGACGACGCCCTGCGCCGTGACGTGCATGAGGTCGAGGATGCCGTCCGGCGCGCGGTCGCGCGAGCCGACCGAGTGCGAAGGGTCGATGCAGACGGGCAGGCGCGTGAGGCGCTTGACGACGGGCACGTGCGCGAAGTCCACGAGGTTGCGGTGCGGGTCGCCGAGGTTCGTCTTGACGCCGCGCAGGGCGAACACGATCTGCGACTTGCCCTCGCTCGCGAGGTACTCGGCGGCGTTGAGCGACTCGTTCAGCGTGATGCCGAAACCGCGCTTGACGAGGACGGGGAACTCCGGCTGCCGGCCGACGGCCTTCAGCAGCTCGAAGTTCTGGATGTTGCGCGTGCCGATCTGGAGCATGACGCCCGTGGGCTTCCCGGTCCTCTCGAGGCACTCGGCGATCTCGTCCACGTGGCTCTCGTGCGTCACCTCCATCGCGATGACGCGGATGCCGTACTTGCCCGCGAGCGTGAAGACCTCGTCGAGGCAGCTCTTGCCGTGGCCCTGGAACGAGTAGGGGTTCGTGCGCGGCTTGTAAGCGCCCATGCGCGTCGTGGTCTGGGAGAAGCTTTGAAGCGCGCGGAACATCGCCTCGACGTTCTCGTTCGTGTCCACGGCGCAGAGGCCCGCGAAGACGTTCAGGTTGTCCTGCGAGAACTCGACGCCGTTGTACGTGAAACCGCTCGCGCGCCGGTCGTCCTTGTGGCGCCCGAGAACACGGTATTCCTCCGACACGCGCACGACGCGCTCGACGCCGGGAAGCGTCCGGATGTCCTCGAGAGAGAGGCGATGCGTGTCGCCGATGAGGTACACCTCGGTGACCGTCTTCAGGGCGCCCTTCACCCGGTGGACTTTCACTTCGATGTCGGGCAGGCCGCGCAGCGCCTCGAGGAGCTCGCGTTCTTTGGCGGCGTTCGCCGCGAGGGCGGCGTCGAGGATGACGATCACGGCGTGTCCTGGGGCAGGCGGTCGACGCGCCCCTTCTTCGTCGTCCGCGCCGGGTACGAGCCGAGGACCTTGAGGTACGGGCACTCGGCCGCGAGCGCGGCGATCGCCCGCGTCGCGGCGTCTTCGGTCTCGGCGCCTTCGAAGTCGACGTAGAAGAGGTATTCCCACGGGTGGCGGGGAACGGGGCGCGACTCGAGCTTCGTGAGGTTGAGACCGTGCGCGTCGAGCAGATTGAGGCAGTGCGCGAGGGCGCCGTGGCGGTGGGGCGTCGAGAAGACGAGCGACGTCTTCGTGGGAATGCGCGGGTCGGGCGTGATCGCGACGCTGGAGACGAGGACGAACCGCGTCCAGTTTTCCTCCTGGTCGGCGACGTCGCGCTTGAGGACCTCGAGGCCGTGATGCTGCCCGGCCTCCTCCGAGGCGATCGCGGCGAGCGCGGGATCTCCGGTCTCCTCGACGTACCGTGCGGCCTCCGCAGTGTCGATGAACGGCACAGCCGTGAGGCCGGGAAGCTCGGAGAGGAAGCGGCTGCACTGCGCGAGCGCCTGCGGATGCGAGACGACCCGGGTGATCCCGGAAAACGAGGCTCCGGGAAGCGCGAGCAGGCAGTGGCGCACCTCGAGGATCTCCTCGCCCACGATCTTCAGGTCCGTGTGTCGGAGGAGGTCGTACGTCTCGTTGATCGAGCCCGCCGTCGTGTTCTCGATCGGGAGGAGGACGTATCCCGCCGCGCCCGACTCCGCTTCGTTGAGCGCGCGGGCGAACGTCGGAAAGCCGCAGAAGTCCATCTCGCCCTCGCGGTCGCCGAAGTACTTCCGCGCCGCGAGGTGGCTGTACGCGCCCTCGGCGCCCTGAAAGGCCACGCGGCGCGCGTTGCCGAGCGCCCGCTCCTTGACCTTCCGGTCCAGAAGAGCTTCCTCCTGCACCTTGACGGACATCGCGATGATCTCGCGGAAGATCTCCGTGGCGCGGAAGGGATCGAGGCCGAGCTCGCGCGAGATCGCCTCGACGCGCGCGAGGAGCCGCGCTTCCCGGTCGAGGTCGCGCAGGAACGGCACCCCTTTCACCTTCAGGCGTCCGACCTCGGCGACCTGCGCGAGCCGCGCCGCGAGCGTCTCGAGCAGGCGGCGATCCGTCTCGTCGATTCGCGCCCGCAGGGTTTCGAGGTCGTCCATGGAAACCCTCATCTTACCTAGCGCCCGTGCGCACGCCGGGCCGGATCGTGCCCAAAGGCCTCCGCTTTGCGACGAGGCGTGATTGCGACTCGTCTCCGGATCTATATTCCGGCGGTGGACGTCGCCCCGGCCTTCGGCATTCCCGACCGCGCGCGCTTCGCCCTGGGCGTGTTCGGCGTCTTCACGGCCCTCATCGCGGCGAATGCGCTGCAGTCGGCGATCCTCGGCGCGGTCCTCGGCCGGGACTTCCCGGTGGGGCGCTCCATCGGCGCGAACGCGCTGACCTGGTACGCCTGGGCGGCGCTGACGCCGGTCGTCGCCGTTCTCGTGAGGCGGTTTCCTTTCACGAGAGGGCGCCTGGGAAGGAGCGTCGCCGTCCACCTCGTCGCGAGCATGGGGCTCTTCGGCGCGCAGTTCGCCCTCTTCAGCCTCGGCAGCCGCGCGTTCCATCTCGCTCCACCGCTGTCCGTCCGCCGCCTCGCACTGGGACCGCCGCCGCCGCCGCTCGGCCCGGTGCAGGAAGCGTTTCGCTGGTACTTCTTCCGGGGCGCCGGCACGTACGCCCTCATCGTCGGAGGGCTCGTCCTCCTCGAGTACGTGAGGAAGGACCGCGAGCGCGTCGCGCTCGAGGGCCAGCTCGCGCTCGCCGAGCTGAAGGCCCTGCGCATGCAGCTCCAGCCGCACTTCCTCTTCAACACGCTGCACGCGATCGGAGTCCTCATCCACAGCGATCCGAAGGCCGCGCACGTCATGCTCACGCGCCTGGCAGAGCTGCTGCGCCTCTCGCTCGACACGGCGTCCGAACCGGAGCTGCCGCTGGAGGTCGAGCTCGCGTTCGTCGAGAAGTACCTCGCGATCCAGAAAGCGCGCTTCGGGAACCGCCTCACCGTGCGCTACGCGCTCGAGCCGGCCGCGATGCGCGGCCTCGTCCCGACACTCGTCATGCAGCCGCTCGTCGAGAACGCGCTGGAGCATGGCGTCGCTCCCCACGCGCGCCCCGGCGTGATCGAGATCGCGGCCTCCCGCACCGCCGACGCGCTGACGATCCGCGTGCGCGACAACGGGAACGGCCTTTCGGAAGGCGGGAGGCGCGTTCCGAGCGGCGTGGGCCTCGCGAACACACGGAGCCGGTTGCGTCAACTTTATGGCGATCGCTCGCGTCTGACCCTTTCGAACGCAGCGGGTGGGGGTCTGGAAGCCCTCCTCGAGATGCCATGGCGCGAGGCGCCGCTGCCGGCGCCGGCGGGGGGAACATGAAACCGATCAAGGCCTTCATCGTCGACGACGAGCCGCTCGCGCGCGAGTGGCTGCGCACGCTGCTCTCGGAGGAGCCGGGCGTCGTGCTCGTCGGCGAGGCCCAGGACGGACGTGAGGCGATCACGAAGCTCCGGGAGACGAAGCCGGACCTCCTCTTCCTGGACGTCCAGATGCCCGAGCTCGACGGCTTCGACGTGCTGCGCGCCCTCGACACCGGGGCGCTGCCCGTCGTCGTCTTCGTCACGGCCTACGACGCGCACGCCCTGAAAGCCTTCGAGGTCCACGCGCTCGACTACCTCCTGAAGCCGTTCGAAAGAGACCGGTTCCGGTTGGCGATGGAGCGCGCGCGAGAGCTCCTCGCGCCCCGGGGCGGGGAGGCCGCAGCACGGCGGCTCGTCGAGCTCCTCGAGACTCTCGGCGCGAGGGCGCGCGGGCTCGACCGTCTGGCCGTGAAGACCGACGGCGTCATCAAGCTCGTGAAACTGTCGGACGTGGACTTCATCGAGGCCTCCGGCCGGTACGTCACGCTGCACGTGGGCAAGGAGCAGCACCTCGTGCGCGAGACGATGAACGAGCTCGAGGCGAAGCTCGACCCAGACGCGTTCGCGCGCGTTCACCGTTCGGCCATCGTGAACCTCGACCGCGTGAGAGAGCTCAAGACGGAGAGTCACGGCGAGGTCACGATCGTCCTTTCGGATGGCCGCACCCTGCGCTGGAGCCGTAGCTACCGCGAGCGGCTCGAAGCGCTGCTGGGATCGGTGGGATGAGGGGGACGTCATGAAGAACACGCTCCGGACGAGCGTCCTCGCGGGCGCCCTCGCTCTCGTGGCCGGATGTGCATGGACTGTCCGCGCGGACGACAAACCCGAAAAGCCGGCCGAGGCGCCGCTCGTCAAGGCCGAGGTCCGCGTCGACGCGCACGGACGGCCCGATTTCTCGGGCAGATGGACGCTCAACGAGGATCTGAGCGAAGACCCGCGTACGAAGATGCAAGAGGCCGGCGGCGGCCGCGGCCGGGGCGGCTTCGGGGGCCGCGGCGGAGGCGAGGGAGGCGGCGGCTTCGGCGGGCGCGGGGGAATGGGCGGAGGCGGTCGCGGTCGTCGCGGCGGGGACGATTCCGGCGACCGGGGCGGCGACAGGGCGTCGCGCCTCGGCGAGACCCTCGCGGCGCAGAAGGTGCTGGCGATTGCGCACAAAGACCCCGAGCTCGTCATCACGGACCTGAACGGACGAATGCGTACGTTCTTCACGGACGCGCGCAAGGTCGAAGAAGAGCGCGCGGAGGGCACCGCGAAGATCCAGACGAAATGGAAGGACCGGTCGATCGTCGTCGTGACGAAGCTCGGCGGCCGTGAGATCACCGACACGTACGAACGCGCGGCCGACGGGGCGCGGCTCTTCCTGACGACGAAGATGGAAGGCGGGCGCGGATCGTTCTCGTTCCGGAGGGTCTACGAGGCGGCTCTCACGCCGGTGCCGGCCGAAGGCGGGGCGGCCGAGCCGAAAAGCGAGCCGAGGCCGCCGTCGACTTGACCCGGGCTTTCTTCGGGATCAATCTTTCCCTTGCGCGAGGCCCGAGGCCCGCGACATCAGACCCGCCGGGAGCGAATAAGCCCTGGCGAAAGGAGCCCCTCATGCATCCTGGATTCATGTCCTGGTGGGCGAGGCACCACGGCCCGTCCCGCTACGAGTACGCCGCCGCCGGCTGCGGCCCCGGCCGCGCCCGCTGGTACGACGGAGAGACCCGCTCCACCTCCCACGGCGACGAGCCGGGCGGCTTCGGAGGCCCGTTCGGAGTCCGGCGCCCGCTTCGCTTTCTCGCCTTCAAGCTCGGCCTCGACGACTCGCAGACGGCCGAGCTCGCGGCCATCCTCGACGACCTGAAGACCGAGCGCGCTCAGGCCGCGGTCGATCACCGGCGGATGACGTCCGCCGTGGCCGATCTTTTCGCGGCGGCGGCGTTCGACGCCGCGAAGGTCGCCCAGGCCGGCTCCGCGCGCGTCACCAGCGCCACGCGCCTCGCGGACGCGCAGGCGAAGGCGCTCCAACGCATCCACGCGATGCTCGACGACGAGCAGCGCAAGGCGTTCGCGTACCTGCTCCGCACCGGCGTCATCGCCATCTGAAAAGATCTGACGAAGGGTCCGCGCGGAGCGTCCTCGGGCGCCGCTCCGCGCGGTCTTAGAATGCCGCCGTGCATCCCCGGATGGCCGAGATCGCCGAATACCTCGACGAGACGCGGGCCGAGGTCGTTCGAGCCGTCGAGAATCTGTCCCCGGAGGACACGGCCCGCCGCCCTTCTCCCGGGACCTGGAGCGTCGACGAGATCCTCACGCATCTGTCGCTCGTGGAGCCCGGAGTCGCGAAGAGAGTCGCCAAGAGCGTCGGAAAGGCGAAGGGCGAGGGGCTCGAGCGCGAGACGTCCGACTCGTCGGTCCTCGGCTCTCTCGACGGCCCGGCCCTCGACAGGCTGAACGAGAAGCAGACTGCGCCGGAAATTGTGGACCCGAAGACCGTACTTTCTCTTTCCGAGGCGCTCGCTGCGCTCGCGCTCTCCCGTGAGAGCCTCCGGCACGCGATGGCGGAGGCCGACGGCTGGGCGCTCGAGAAGGTCGTCGCCCCTCACCTCCGGCTCGGGACGCTCAACATGTACCAGTGGCTCGTCTTCCTCGGGCGTCACGAGCGCCGGCATCTCGCCCAGATCGAGCGCACGATCGCGGGCGTGACGGGGCTGTGACGCGGGAGATTCTGCTATTCTCCGCGGTCCGATCGAGTGCGGTGGGAGTAGCTCAGTCGGTAGAGCGTCGGATTGTGGTTCCGAATGTCGCGGGTTCGACCCCCGTCTTCCACCCCATCTTTTCGAATCATCGCGCGCCCGTAGCTCAGCTGGATAGAGCGTCAGACTCCGGATCTGAAGGCCTCCGGTTCGAATCCGGACGGGCGCACCATTGATCGAGAACGACTTAGAAGCTGTCACCGCCCGCCGCCCAGCGGGCCGTCATGGCGCGTCCTGGTGGCCGAGAAAGTCCCTCACGAATCTCTCAGGGTCCCTTCAATCGTCAGCCACGACGGAAGACGTCCACAGCCGGAAGCGGCCGAATCCGCCCGCGCGGAATCGGACTCCGCCCAATCAGATATCCTTGGATGCCCTACCGCCTGGCGAGCACGCGAAAGAAAAACGACTCGGACCTGCCACATCGCTGCAACAAGGTGGGCGCGGGCAACTGCGCGGTCGTCTCCACACTGTCGATCTTCGGCGGGCCGAAACGGTACTGTTGAATCGATCGACTGATCGCCGCCAAGCCGGAAGAACCGCCGACGACAACCACGACCACGATCGCGCCGAAGACGCCCCTCAGGCGACGACGCAGCCGACCGTCCGTCCGGGTCAGTACAGCTGCCACAAACGTCCAGAAGGCAAACAGGGCCGGGATTGAGCCCCTCATTACCAAATCGTTGTTCGCTCCCATCTTGAAAATCGGTAACACGCCAAGCACACTGACAGCGGCTCCAAACGCAAGCACATGCCACCGATCCACACCGAAGAGACGCGCCGTCCGGCCGGACCAGGTCTGCAACGTGCCCGCGGCGTCGATCTCGCCACGACGCCCTGTGTGAACACCGCTCAGTACCATTAATACCAGCAAGCTGGCCAGCAAACCGAACTCGAGGAACTCGAATGCCAGGAAGAACCCCAAGACACGCAACCCGGACTCGTTATGCCAGACGAAGCTGATCGGGAAGGCGAACCGATTTGCGGCAAGAAATGAGAGATGCACCACAGCGAGGCCCAAGGCAGTAGTCTGCATCAACAGAGCGGCCGGCGACAGCAGCCACCTGCGGATTTCCCCCGTCGGCCACTGTGCGGCGGCAAGAGCTGCAAAGGGCATGAGTCCTAGGACTCCAAACGGACTCCAGAGGATGGCGCTGGCGAGCGAGACAGCGACGACAGGCGCACGAGCGGGATGGCGCGCAGCGCTCAAGACGAGGCCGGTGAGAAGCCACGCGGCGATTGCATGCTGCGGGACCCAATAAAGAAGGGTGGTGTTCGACGAATACTGAAAATACCCTGCCCAAGTATCGACGTGGCCATCGAGGTCAAATGGCTTCTGCGTCAGGAAGTAATAACCGACGAGATCGAGACCGCCCGCGAAGCAGAAGATCAGGGCCGTGATCCACGAGGAGTCACGGGGACCGCCGGCCAGGCGCAGAAACCATGCGAACGCCAGAAACACCCCGAGCGCCGTCCACAGAAACAGCACGGCGTTTGCCGCATACCAACCGGCGACCTTGCCGGCGGCGGCCGCTGGTAGATAGTACCCGACGTAGTAAGTAACTGGCGTGAGGGTCTTGTCGAGCGTCAGTCGTAGCGGCCAAGGCTGCGTTGTCAGGTCTTTGAGGAGCGCATTGGAAGCTCGGTAGTCGGTATTCTGATAGCCGACGCCGCCAGCACCGGAGAGCGAGAGCCAGAGCATGATCACGAGACCGGCGCTCGCAGCACTAGCAACCCGGGAGGCGAATGAGGCGGGGGCGATAACGGTGCTCGTGCAAAGGCGACCAAGAGCGTGATAGAGATCGCCGATGAAGGCGCAGGCGGAGAGCGTTATCAAGGAGCCAATGAAAATTGCGATTGGAGGTTTGAGCCAGCCAATGGCGAAGAGAAGAGCGGGCAGCATTAGGTACAGTGCGGTCAATGGCGCGAGAGAATCGGAGGCTGAGTCAGGAGGTGTGGCGATCGAGCCGTCTGAACGAGACGGGAGCTTCGCGCAGGTGTCCGGAGGGACTTCGATAAGGGCCGTCGGAGAGACTCCGGGCGAAGGTGGAAACGGGACGGCCGGCATCGGCACGGCAAGAATAGGAGAGTTGCCTCGGCATTCGGGATCTTTCGGGCAGGCCGGGGCGCTACCATCCGCCAATGCCCCGCCCGCCCGGCCGATCCCTCGCCGCCGCCGCCCTGCGCGGCTCGCCATACTCGAGCCTGCTCGCGAGAATGGCGGCGCATCGCGGCGAGGTCTTTCCGCTGCACGTGGGCGACACGTGGAAGGAGGCGCCCGAGGGCGGGAGGCCCGAGGAGCTGCCGCGGACCATCCCCGGGATCAACCGGTACACCGACGTTCATGGCCTTCCGGAATTGCGCGACGCGGTCGCGGAGCGGATGCGGTCGCGGACGGGCGCGAACCTCACGCGAAGGAACGTGCTCGTGACGGGCGGGGCGACCGCGGGTCTCATGGCGGCGGTCGGCGCCCTCGTATCGCCCGGCGAGGAGGTGCTCCTGCTCGCGCCGCACTGGCCCCTCATCGAGGGGCACGTGCGCATGGCGGGCGCGACGCCCGTGGAGGTGCCGCTTCTCCTCGGGGATGTCTCGCCGGCGAATGCCGTCGCGGCCGTCGAGGCCGAGGCCACGGAAAAGACGGTCGCGCTCTACGTCAACACGCCGAACAACCCCACGGGTCGCCTGATTCCAAGAGCGACGCTCGCCGCGCTCGTGGACTGGGCCGAACGGCGCGACGTTTGGATCTTCGCGGACGAGGTCTACGAGGACTATGCGTACGCGGGAGAGCACGCTTCGACGTTCGCGCTCGCGCCCGGGCGGACGGTCGCCGCCCACTCCCTGTCGAAGGCCTACGGCCTGGCGGGCGCGCGCTGCGGCTGGCTCGCCGGACCCGAAGGCGCGCTCGGGGAGATCGTGAAGCTCGGGGCGCACACCATCTACAGCGCGCCGACGGCCTCGCAGCACGCTGCGCTCCGGATCCTCGCGGGCGCGGGCGACGACTGGGTCGAGGAGGCTCGCGCCGAGTACCGGGCCACGGGAACGGAGGCCGCGCGCCGGCTCGGCGTCCCTTCGCCCGAAGGAGGCTCCTTCCTCTTCGTGGATACCGGGGCAAGCCTCGACGCTCGCGGTCTCATGGGCCTTCTCGAGGACTGCGCGGACGAAGGTCTCTTTCTCGCGCCGGGGTCGAGCTTCGGCCCGTTCCCGACTCACGTCAGAGTCTGCTTCACGGCCGTGCCGCCGGAGAAGGCGCTCAGGGGCGTGGACATCCTGGCGAAGCGCCTGCAGCGCCATTAAGTTGATCTAAAAGAACAGCTTCCGATAATCTGCGTTAGGCCGACTCAGATCGGGGAATAGCCCGCGAATAGGGGGCGTTATCGGGGCATGGCGGAAACACTGACTCTCCCCGTACTCCCTCTTCGTAACGCCGTGCTCTTTCCCGGTGTCAGCTTCCCGATCTCTGCGGGTCGCGCGGGAACGCTCCGCGCGATCGAACAGGCTGTCCGGGAGCCGGACGCCCTCATCTTCGCCGTGGCCCAGCGCGCGGACGTCGAACGCGTCTCGCCCGAGGGGCTGTTCACCATCGGCACGGTCGCGAGCGTCGGCTCCGTCCAGCGCGGACCCGGCGGCATGCGCCTTCTGCTCGAGGGGAAGCGGCGCGGAATCGCGATGCGCGTTCTCGAGAAGAAGAACGGCATGCTCGAGGCCGTCGTCGTCGATGCCCACGAGATGGGGCCCGCGGACCCGAAGGAACCCCTCTTCTCCGCCCTCTACAAGGAAGCGCGTGAGCGCGCCGCCGAGCTGGGCGCGAAGATGGGGTTGCCCGAAGAAGCCGTGGAGCAGTTTCTCGCGCAGGTCGACGAGCCCGGCCGCCTCGCGGACCTCGTCGCCGGCTACATCGACATCCCGACGCCCGAAAGGCAGCAGCTTCTCGAGACGCTGTCCGTCGAGGACCGTCTTCGCCGCGTGCTCGTGCACATCCAGCGGCAGATCAGCGTCCTCTCGGCGCAGGAGGACATCCAGTCGAAGGTGAAGGAGCAGCTCGGCGACCGCCAGCGCGAGATGCTGCTGCGCGAGCAGCTTCGGGCGATCCAGAAGGAGCTCGGAGAAGGCGAAGGCAAGGACGCCGCGGACCTCGAGGAGCTGAAGAAGAAGCTCGCGGCGCACCCGCTGCCGGAGGACGTGCGCAAGGAAGTCGACCGCGAGCTGTCGCGGCTCGAGCGCATCGGGCGCGAGTCGATGGAGTCGCAGGTCATCCGGACGTTCCTCGAGAACGTCGCGGAGCTGCCGTGGGGCAAACGGTCGGACGACAAGCTCGACGTAAACGAAGCGGCGCGCATCCTCGACGAGGACCACTACGCGTTGACGGACGTGAAGGATCGCATCCTCGAGTTCCTCGCGGTGCGTCAGATGCGCGCGAAAGCCGAGAGCGCGGCGGCAAGTCCGCCCGCCGAAGGATCCGAGCCCCCGGCGAAAAAGGAAATCTCTTCCGGAAAGGGTCGGATCCTGCTCTTCGTCGGCCCTCCCGGAGTCGGAAAGACCTCGATTGCGAAGTCCATCGCGCGCGCGATGGGCCGCAAATACGTCCGCATCTCGCTCGGAGGCGCGCGCGACGAGGCGGACATCCGCGGTCACCGGCGCACGTACGTCGGCGCGATGCCCGGCCGCATCATCCAGGGCCTGAAGCAGGCCGGGACGAAGAACCCCGTGTTCCTTCTCGACGAGGTGGACAAGCTGGGGGTGTCTTTCCAGGGCGACCCGGCGAGCGCGCTCCTCGAGGTTCTCGATCCGGCGCAGAACGACTCCTTCACGGACCATTACCTCGGCATTCCGTTCGACCTCTCCGAGGTCCTCTTCATCGCGACCGCGAACCTGCTGCAGGGCATTCCGGGACCGCTCCTCGACCGCCTCGAAGTCGTGGAGTTTTCGGGCTACACCGAGAACGAGAAGCTCGCGATCGCGCGGCAGTACCTTGTCCCGCGCCAGCTCTCCGAGAACGGCCTCGGGGCGGGCCAGCTCACGCTGACCGACGGCGCGATCGCCGAGGTCATCTCGAGCTACACGAGGGAGGCGGGCGTGCGGCAGCTCGAGCGCGAGCTCGGAAAGCTCTCGCGAAAGGTCGCCCGGCGGATCGCGGCGGGCGAGATCGCGAGCCTCGCCGTCGACGAGGCGGACGTCTTTCCGATCCTGGGCAAGAAGCGCGTCCACCCGGAGAAGAAGATCGTGGCCGACCAGGTCGGCCTCGCGACGGGCATGTACTACACGCCCGCCGGCGGCGACATCATGTTCGTCGAGGCGATGCTCATGAGGGGCAAGGGCGAAGTCGTCCTGACGGGACAGCTCGGCGACGTCATGAAGGAGTCGGCGCGCGCCGCCTGGACGTACGCCCGTTCGCACGCGACGGTTCTCGGCATCCCGGACACCGCGTTCGAGCGCGACCTGCACGTCCACGTGCCCGCGGGCGCAATCCCGAAGGACGGCCCCTCGGCGGGCATCGCGATGGCGACCGCCATCGTCTCGGCGCTCTCGGGGGTCCCGGCGCGCCATGACCTCGCAATGACGGGAGAGATCACGCTCTCGGGCCGCGTCCTTCCGATCGGGGGCCTCAAGGAGAAGGTTCTGGGCGCCGTCCGCGCGGGAATCCACACGATCGTCCTGCCGAAGGACAACGAGCCGGATCTCGCCGACCTCCCGAAGGAGGTTCTCGCGTCGCTCGAGGTGCACCCGGTCGAGGACCTCGGAGCGGCGCTGTCCATCACGCTGCGCGGGGCGAAGCTCGCGGGCGGGCTCCTCCTCCTGCACGGAGACGGCCCGGCTCCGCAGGCGGGGGCCGTCTCGCACTGAGGCGGTCGGTCGAGCGCGCTCGGCCGGAAGTTCGGTGAACCTTGAGAGTGCCGCTTCAGGTCGCGCGCGGGTCGGGGAGATGCTTCTCGAGGAGCACGAACGCCGGGATCGAGAAGGCCGCGAGGATGGCCGCCGTGCCGTAGGCGGCGGGAAAGCCGGCACGCCCGATCACCGCACCCAGCAGGACGGACCCCGTCCCGATGCCCGTGTCGAAGGCGGCGAGGATCGCGCCGAAAGCCGCACCTCGACGCGCGGAATCGATGTGCTGCGTGACGTGGGCTACGTAAACGGGGTAGACGTTCCCGAAGCTCGCCCCGAACAGCACGGCCGACACGGCGAGGAGCGCCTGCGTCTTCGCGACGGAGAGCACCGCGAAGGAGACGGCGACGAGGCCGAGCAGCGGAAGGATGACGCGGCGCGGCCCCACGCGATCCGCGAACCGGCCAATGAAGGGACGCATGCAGAGGACGGTGAGCGAGAAGACCGTAAAGAAGAGCCCCTTCGGAGAGATGCCGTTCTTCTGGGTCCACATCGCCACGAAGCTCGTCACGCCGCCGTAGCCGAAGCTGCACAGAAAGAGGCTCATCGACACGGCGAGGACCGGCCACTCAATGATGTCCCGTGTGAGGAACGGCGCCCCGGTCGGCCGGGCGGGCCCCTCGGATTCCGGCAGGTGCCACGCGATCGCCGCCATGACGAGGTTGAGCGCTCCGACGGACGCGCAGAGCGCAACCCAGCCGTGCTTGTAGATCTCGAGCCCGAGCGCGGGCGCGAAGGCCGTGGCGAAAACCGTCGCCATGCCCCAGTAGCCGATGCCCTCCGCGCGGCGGGCCGGCGGGATGAGGCCGGTGACGTACGCCGCCGAGGCCGAGAGGAGGCCGGACCAGAAGAAGCCGTGAAAGAAGACGAGGCCGACCAGAAGCTGCCAGCTCTTCGAGAGAGCGTATGCGGTCGAAAAACCCGCGATCGCGAGGCTCGAGACGAGGAGCATCCGGCGCCTGCCGAACCGGTCCGCGAGCGCGCCGGTGAACGGCGCCGAGAGCGCCGAGGCGTACGTGAGGAGGCCGAGAAAAAGGCCGGCGGCGACCGTCGACCCGCCCAGGTCGAGGATTCGGAAAGGCGCGGTCGGCAGGAGCTGGAACAGCGACAGGAAGACCGAGAACGTGAACCCGCACATGAGGAGAAACGGCCGCGAGAAGAGGGGGCCCCCGGAAGTCACGGCGGGAGTCTAGGCCGTCAAAAAAAGGGCCGCCCCGTGGCGGCCGAAAGAGGAGAGTGCGCTTCGCGGCGCTTCGCACGCCGCATGCCAGCCTCGCCGCGCCGAAAAGGCGCCCCGGCCTCTTCACGCCTCGAGAACGATGTCGAACCGCTCGTGGTGCAGGTGCTCGTCGCTCTGGACGTGGACGGGCATGCCGATCTGCTCCTCGAGCTCTTCCACGAGGCGGCGCTCCTCGCCCACGAGCGCGCGGTAGATCTCGGGGTGGACGCGCAGGACGAGCGAATGCGCCTCCCCGACCTCGACTCGCTTCAGGACCTCGCGGCGGATCTCGAGGACGATCGTCGGAACGCTCTTCGTGCGGCCCGAGCCCGCGCAATAGGGGCAGGGCATCGTGAGCGCGCGTTCGAGGCTCTGCCGCTGCCTCTTCCGCGTGATCTCGACGAGGCCGAACTCCGACACGGGGAGCATCCGGTTCTTGGAGCGATCCTTCTTCAGCTCGGCTTCGAGGGCGGTGACGAGCTCCTGTCGGTGTTCCTCCTCCTCCATGTCGATGAAGTCCACGACGAGGAGGCCGCCGAGGTCACGCAGCCGGATCTGCCGGACGATCTCCTGGACCGCCTCGAGGTTCGTCTTCACGACCGTGTCCTCGAGGCGCTTCTTGCCGACGAACTTGCCCGTGTTCACGTCGATCGCGACGAGCGCTTCGGTCTGGTTGATGACGATGTAGCCGCCGGACTTCAACCAGACCTTAGACTTGAGCGCGTTCTCGATCTCGGCCTCGACGCCGTACTCCTCGAAGAGCGGCGCGGACTTGCGGAAGAGCTTGACCTTCGAGACGAGGACGGGCTGCACCTGGTCGAGGAACTCGACGATGCGCTGGTACTCCTCGTCGTCGTCCACCCAGAGCGTCGCGAAGTCCGAGCCGAAGACGTCCCGCGCGGCCCGGAGCGTGAGGTCGAGGTCGCGGTGGAGGAGCGTCGGTGCCCCCGCGCGCTCGCCCTTCTTGCGGATCTGCTCCCAGAGCTTCGTGAGATAGCGGCGGTCGGCCGCGAACTCCTCCGGGGCGCGCCCTTCGCCCGCCGTGCGCACGATGTACCCGCCGGGGCCCTTCTTGAGGTTCGTGAGGATGTCCTTGAGGCGGTTCCTCTCGTCCTCGTTCTCGATGCGCCGCGAGACGCCGACGTGGTCGATCGTGGGCATGTAGACGAGCGTGCGGCCCGGAAGCGTGACGTGCGTCGTGACGCGCACGCCTTTGTGCGCAATCTGATCCTTCGTGACCTGCACGACCAGTTCCTGACCTTCCCTCAGAAGCTCGTCGATCGACGGGAGGATCGGCCTCGGCGGCGCCTCGCCGTCGGCCGCTCCCGGCACGCCCTCGGCCGGCACGGGTAGCGTCTCGAGCGTCGCCGCCGCGCCGCCGCTCCCGAACGCGTCGAAGTCGTCCACTTCCTCGCCGACGTCGGCCACGTAGAGAAAGGCGTCCTTCTCGAGCCCGATGTCCACGAAGGCCGACTGCATCCCCGGCAGGACGCGCGTCACGCGCCCCTTGTAGATGTTCCCGACGGTGCCGCGCTGCTTCCGGCGCTCGATCTGCACCTCGGCCACACGCCCCTCCTCGAGAACGGCGACACGCGTCTCGCGATCGGACGAGGAGACGAGGAGCTCTTTAGGCACGGGTTGAGTCTAACCTCGGCAACCGAGGGGCTCGGCGTCACACGTTGACGTAGCGCCGGTACGCGACGGAGAGGATCAGTCCCATCATGCACCACGTCGCGACGAGCGAGGACCCGCCGTACGAGACGAAGGGCAGCGTGATGCCGGTCGTGGGCAGGACTCCGACGTTCATCGCGACGTTCACGAGGGCCTGCGCGGCGATGTTGAGGATGAGGAGCAGGACGAGCATCGCTCCGCCGCGGTCCCGCGCGTCGCGTGCGAGCGCGAGCGCCCTCGCGACGAGGAAGCCGTAGAGCGCGAGGAAGACCGCGACGCCCGCGAATCCCCACTCCTCGGCCAGCGCCGCGAAGATGAAATCCGTGTGCCGTACGGGGAGAAAGCCGAGCCGGCTCTGCGTCCCATGCTTCCAGCCCTTGCCGAAGATCCCGCCGGAGCCGATCGCGATACGGGCCTGCCGCACCTGGTAGCCGGCACCGCGCGCCGCGAGGTTCGGGTCGAGGAACGTGCGGATCCGGTCCTTCTGGTAATCCTTCAGGAGAAACCACGAGCTGCCGATCGCGAGCGATCCGCCGATGATCAGGATCGCCCACCAGCGCCCCGGGATGCCGCCGAAGAAGAGGGCCGCTGCGAGAAAAGGCAGGTACGTGAGCGCGAGGCCCAGATCAGGCTGAATGAGGACGAGGACGGTCGGCACGCCGATGGCCGCGCAGATCGCCGCGATCGAGCGCGTCCTGAGAAGCGCGCGGTCGTCGTTCTCGAGGATCCACGCGAGGAGAAGCGCGATCGAGATGCGCGCGAACTCCGAAGGCTGGAGCTGGAACCCGCCGCCGATCTTCAGCCACGACTTCGCCCCGGCGATCCGCTTGCCGAGAACCGGCAGGAGGAGCAACACGAGGAGCGTGAACCCGTAGAGGCCCGGCGAATACTGCAGGAGGACTCGGTAGTCGATTGCGAGGAGGATGCCCGCGGCGATGAGGCCGAGGACCGCGAAGAGAATCTGCTTGCCGGCGAGGTCCCCGCGCGGGGTTCCCGCGGTCGTCGAGACGACCATCGCGATGCCGATCGCGGTGAGCGCGAGCGAGAAGAAGAGAATGCGCAGGTCGATCCGGCGGGGAATGACCTCGGCAAGCCGTGACATCGCGTTAGTTGACCCGGGCTCGCGAGGAGCCCACGGGGCGCGCGGCGAGCGCCGCGAGAAGCTCGGGCGTCCCGCCGCGGCTCTTGGCGACCCAGTACTCCGCGAGGCGCGCCGCGAGAGGAGCGGCGGCCGACGCGCCATGCTCGCCGTGCTCCACGAAGACGACGGCGACGATCTTCGGATCGTCCTTCGGGGCGAAGCTCGCGAACCAGCCGTGGTCGCGCAGCTCCTCGGGCAGGAGGTGGCCCTTCTTCGCTTCCTTCTGTCCGACGACCTGAACGGAGCCGGTCTTGCCGCAGAGGTCGAGGCCGGGCACGCGCGAGGCGTACGCGGTCCCGCCGGGCATGTTCACGACGCGCCAGAGGCCTTCGACGATCGTCTCGTGCGCGCCCGGCGGGTACGGGATCGACTCCTTCGACTCGGGGCGGTAGACGAAGCGCTCGCCCGTCCGCACGTTCTCGCCGATGTGGAAGAGGTGCGGCGTCGGAAGGCTTCCGTCCGCGTTCGCGATGCCGGACATGCCACGCGCGATCTGCAGCGCGGTCACGAGGACGGGCCCCTGGCCGATCGCCACGGAGATCGTCTCGCCGAGATACCACGGGTGCTTGCGCGCCGCGAGGCTCCAGGCGGGCGAAGGAACGATGCCGCTCTTCTCACTGGAAAGGTCGATGCCGGTCGGCCGGCCGAAGCCGAAGAGCCCCGCCGATTCCGCGATCGCGTCGATGCCGAGCCGCTTGCCCATCGTGTAGAAGTACGTATCGCACGAGACCTGGAGGGCCGTCATGAGGTCCACGGAGCCGTGATGGCCGTGGCAGCGGAAAAAGCGGCCGTAGAAGGTGGCGCCCCCCGGACAAAACACGCGCTCTTTGGGGTCGATGCCGTGCGTGAGGATCGAGTAGGCCATGTAAGGCTTCCAGATGGAGCCCGGCGAGTACACGTTCTGCAGCGGGCGATTGTTGAGCGGGTGGGCCGGGTCCGCCACGATGTCTTCCCATTCCGAGCGGCTCACGCGCTTCGTGAAGAAGTTCGGGTCGTACGCGGGAGCGGAAAGGAGCGCGAGAATCTCGCCCGTCTTCGGATCGAGCGCCACCGCCGAACCGACCCTGTCGGCGAAATAGTCCTCGGCGATCTTCTGGAGAGGGAGGTCGATCGTGAGGCGCAACGTGTTCCCGGGAAGCGGCGACTCGTTGCCGGATTCGACGACCTCGCGTCCGAACGAATCGATGACGTAGGTGCGCCAGCCCGAGAGCCCGGAGAGAAGGTCCTGATACGTCGCCTCGACGCCCTGCTGGCCGATGGCTTCGCCGGGGCGCGGAGGATTCGTGTCGAGAGGGCGCGCCTTCGCGCGCGCGGCCACCTGCTCGGCCGTGGCCTCGCCGAGGTGGCCCAGGAGATGGGCCGCGGCGGTGCCCTGCGTGTACACCCGGCGCTCGGTCTTCTGGACGACGAGCTCCGGATGCTCGAGCGACCGCGCCTGGACGGCGCCCACCTCGGAGATCGTGAGGTTCTCCTGGAGGACGACGGGCACGAAGTCGTAGTAGGAGCGGTCGCGCTCGACGCGGCGCTTCAGGTCGTCGAATGAGCGGTTGAAGAGCTCGGCGACGAAGCGAAGGGAAGCGTCGAGGTCCTTCGTCTCCCGGCGGTAGAGGAGGAGCGTGAAGGAGGGCTCGTTCTCGGCGAGGACGATGCCGTTGCGGTCGAGGATGAAGCCCCGCGGCGCCGTCACGGGCACGCGGCGCAGGCGGTTGTTCTCGGCCAGGCGCTCGTAGGCCTCACCCCGGACGACCTGATGGACCCAGTACACGCCGGCCAGGAGGCCGATGAGGATCCACGAGCCGCGCGCGACGAGGTCGATGCGCGAGAGAACAGGGCGGCGGTCTTCGCGGGCGCTGGCGGCCATCAGCTGAGCCTCACGCGGCGACGCGCCTCGCGCCGCTGTCTCCACGGCACGCGCGACGCCGCGTAGAGCAAGCCGCCGAGCACTCCCGTCGCCAGGGCACGTGCGGCGAGCGGCCAGGGCGCGGGCGGAAGAAAATCGCCCTTGAGCACCCAGATCAGAAAGGTGAGCGTCGCCGCCTCCACGAGGACGGCGCCCGCGAGAAGGCCCCCGACGGCCAGGGGCTTCTCGACGACCGTTCGCGCGCCCACCGTGGCGAGAAGGTACCCGATCAGGATCTTCGAGAACGCATGGAGTCCCAGGAGCCGGCCGGGCCCGAAGAGACCGTCCTGGAGGAGGCCCGCGGGAAGAGCGACCAGCATCGCCGGAATGGCGGCTCCGCCGCGCGCCATGTCCGCGACGACGAGGAGGAAGAAGTCCGGGGGAGCCGGCACGTGGAGCGCGCCGAGCGCGAGGGTCGCGAGGACCGCGAGGGAGAGCCCGAGCGCGACGCGGAGCGGCTTCACGCGGCTCGCCTCACGCTCAGCGGCGTTCCGCCCCGGAGGGGACCGACGTGACGTCGGACTTCCTCACGGGGGGCAGGACGAAGACGAGGGATTCACGGTGGGGATCGACGGCGGCGGAGACCTGAATCTCCCAGAACAGCGTCTTGTTTCGGTGGACCGACGCGACGCGGCCGACCGGGAGCCCGCCGGGGTAGAGGCCGTCCGTGCCCGAGGAGACGAGGGTGTCGTTCGGCTCGACGGGCTCGATCGTCGGCACGTACTCGATCGACACGCTCTCCATTCCGTCGCCGCGCGCCACGGCCGCACGTCCGGCACGCCCCGCGTGCGTGAGAAGCACGCCCACGGCGGCCGTCTTGTCGGAGAGAAGCTGCACGCGCGCCGTCCTCGGGCCGAGGGCGATGACACGGCCCAGGAGTCCGCCCGTCGCGAGGACCACGCCGTCGAGATGGAGACCGTCGGACGTTCCCCGGTCGAGGAGCGCGGTATGGAAGGGCCCGCTCGAATCGACGGCGATGAGGCGGGCGGAAACGGTGCCGGGCGGCGGCGAAGGGTGCTCGCCGAAAAGCTCGAGGAGGCGCCCCTTGTCCTCTTCGGCGTCGCGCAGCTGGAGGAGCTCGCCGCGGAGCCGCGCGACCTCGGCGGTCAGCGCGCGATTCTCGACGCGGAGCGCGCGCCGCGACATCGCCCAGGTCCCGACCTCGTGGGCGCCGGAGCGCACGGACGTGACGAGGTCGACGAACGGGGAGACGGCCGCGAGAAGCCAGCCCTCGCCGACGGTGCGTCCGCCGGGCCGGCGCACCTGAAGAGACAGCGTGACGAGGCACACCGACAGGAGCACCGCGAGGAAGATCTCCGGGCGGCGTTCGGCGAGGATCGGGGCGGCCACGGGCGTCAGTCGAGGCTGATCTTCCGCAGAAGGTCGACGTCGGCGAGCATCGCGCCGGTGCCGAGCGCGACGGAGGAAAGCGGGTCCTCGGCCGTGGCGATCGGGAGCCCCGTCTCCTCGCGGAGACGGCGGTCGAGGTTCTTGAGCATCGAGCCGCCGCCCGTGAGGACGATGCCCTTGTCCATGATGTCGGCGGACAGTTCGGGCGGCGTCTTTTCGAGGGCCACGCGCACGGCGTCGAGGATGATGCCGACCGTCTCGGCGAGCGCCTCGCGCACTTCGGCGTCCGTGAGGTTCAGAGTTTTCGGCACGCCCTCGACGAGGTCCCGCCCCTTGATCTCCATCGAGATGGGCTCGTCGAGCGGATACGCCGAGCCGATCTCGATCTTGATGGCTTCGGCCGTGCGCTCGCCGATGAGGAGGTTATATTTCCTCTTGATGTACTGAATGATCGCCTCGTCCATCTCGTTCGAGGCCACGCGCACGGACTTCGAGTAGACGATCCCCGCGAGCGAGATCACGGCGACGTCCGTCGTGCCGCCGCCGATGTCGACGATCATGTTGCCCGTGGGCTCGGTGATCGGGAGGCCGGCGCCGATCGCGGCCGCCATCGCCTGCTCGACGATGAAGACTTCGCTCGCGCCCGCCTGCAGTGCCGAGTCCTTCACGGCGCGTTTCTCGACCTGCGTGATGTCGGACGGCACGGAGATGACGATCTTCGGACGCACGAAGAGCGAGCGTCCGTGCGCCTTCTTGATGAAGTAGTCGAGCATCCGCTCGGTGACCTCGAAGTCGGCGATGACGCCGTCCTTCATCGGGCGGATGGCCACGATGTTGCCCGGAGTCCGACCGAGCATGTCCTTGGCGGCGCTGCCTACGGCCTCGACCTTGTTCGTGATCTTGTTCACAGCCACGATGGAGGGCTCGCGCACCACGATCCCGCGGCCTTCCGCGAAGACGAGCGTGTTCGCGGTGCCGAGGTCGATCGCGAGATCGGAGGAGAAAATCGAGAAGAAGGAACGAAAAGCCAAGACGGGTCCTTTCAAGGGTCCGGCAGCCCGGCGGGCCACCCCCTTTTGGTCAATTGCTGCTGATGAGCACCGATTCCTTTTTGACCGTCTCGCCGCCGGCCGTGCGCGCTTTGATGACGATCGTCTGCAGGCCGTCGCCGCCCATGGAGATGACCTTTCGAAACGTGCCGTCTCCCCCCACGTCCGCGATCTCGCCGTTGACGGTGACGGAGGCGCCCGGAGCCGTGCGTCCGACGAGCACGACGGACGAGCCGACGACGTTCGGCCTCTGCGTGATGACGAGATCGGGGGGCAACGTGTCGAGCCTGGCCGGGGAGAGCTCGCCGGACGAAACCTTGAGACGGCGGGACGCCGACCAGTCCGAAAGGGCGGGCGGATTCCCCTTGCGCAGGGAACGCACGTGCCAGAAGTACGAGCCCGGCTGGATCTGCGAGATGTCGATGAGAACCTCGGCCTTTGTGCGCTCGTTCGCGCCGATGTCGAGGATCGAGTCCTTGACGAAGAACCGGCTGCGCGCGATTTCGACCTCGTAGGTCGTCGCATCCTTGACCGGGGACCAGCGCAGGCGCAGGGGATCGCGTTTCTTGAAGTCGATCTCGAGGTTGTCCTCCGGCATCACGAGCGTCGGAGCCTCGGGGAGGGTCGACTTCGGCCCGATGCCGCCTTCCTTCGACGCGGCGGCGCGTTCGCGCGGTCCGAGAACGGCCGTGTGCCCGGTCTTGTCGGTCAGCGTCGTCGAGCCGGCGAAGCTGCTCACGTTCGTCCGCTGCGAGTCGGTGTCCATACCCACGCTCGCATTCGTGCCGATGTTCGCCATCGCGGCGTCCGTCGACACGGAGGCTTTGCTCTTTTCTCCCGTGTTCACGTCCGTCGTGCCGACGACGAGCTTCACGTTCGCTCCCGAAAGGCCGCTCGCGCCATGCACCTCGAAGAGCGTCTCGGGCCGGATGCGGTACATCGTCCCGTCGTTCCAGAGCACCTCGGCGGTTCCGTTCGGACCCGTCTTGATGAAGTCGCCTTCGCCGACGCCCGTGTTGGGTTTGAGGCTCTCCCAGGTGTTGCGGTTCGCCTTCTGGATCTGGACATCCCCCGCGGTGTCGACGACGTTCGCGTTGCTCTTCAGGCCGGCGCCGGCGATGATCTTCAGCGCGCGCGACTTCACCTCGACCGCCGTCCGCGCCGCCTTCTCGTTCAAGCCCGCCGCGAGGTCCTTGCGTGCGTCGCCGAGCATCTCGTCGGCGGAGGCGATCTCCTTGCCGAGCAGCGCCGCGTCCTTCTGCTGCCGCGCGCGGACGAGCGCGTCGTCGGCTTCGGCGATCGCCTGCTTCGCGCGAATGGCGGTCTCGTCGCGCTTCAGGAAGAAAAAGACGCCGCCCGCGATCGCCCCGCCGAGGACGAGGATGCCGATCAGAATCCGGACGAGCGTCCGGGTGGAGACGTAATACCACTCGAGCTGGGATTCCAGGTTGCTCGGGGGCTTTTTGGGCATAACGCTCGTTTCTGGAAACCCTTACGGCAAGACTTCTTATAGCATGCCGCGGTTCCGGCATGCGTCCCGGGCGCCGCCGGGCAGCCCCAACTTTACCGCCGTTTGCCTCTGGGGTATCGTCTTCGATTCTTTCGGACCCCGTGGCGGGCGTGCGCCCGCGGACGCGTCCTTCTTCGGAGAACAAGATGCTCAAGGCGCTGCGCGAGAACTTCAAGCACCTCCAATGGATCCTCTGGGCGGTCATCGCCGTCTTCGTGATCTTCGTTTTCGCCGACTGGGGGATGGGCTCCCAGCGAGGCGGAGCCGGCGATGCAGCGCTCGCCGCGAAGGCCGGCGACATCCGGATCACGACCGCCGACTTCCAGCGGGAATACGCCTTTGCCGAGGATCGCTACCGGGAGGCGTACGGGAAGAACTTCAGCCCCGAGCTCGCGCGCGCGATGAACCTGCCCGAACAGGTCCTCAACTCCCTCATCGACCGCCGCCTGTTCCGCGAGGAGGCCGAGAGGCTGCACCTCAAGGTGACGGACGACGAGCTCACGCAGCACATCCTCGGCATCAAGGACCCGCAGAGCGGCAAGGCGCTTTTCATGAAGGACGGGGTTTTCGTCGGCGACGCCGTCTACCGCCGCATCCTCGCGGCGAATCACCTCGTGCCGGAGGGATTCGAGGCGCAGCAGCGCGAGCAGATCCTGCTCGAGAAGCTGAACCGGTTCTTCACGGAGTCCTTCGTCGTGTCCGACGACGAGGTGAAGTCCGAGTTCGAGAAAAGGAACGTCAAGGCGAAGGTCGCCTGGGCGCTTCTGCCCGTCGTCTCGGTCGCGCAGGCAGCCGTCTCCGATGCGGAAGCCGAGGCGTTCTTCAAGGCAAACCCGACGACGTATATGCAGCCCGAGAAGCGCAAGGCCAAGTACCTGCTCGTCGAGACGGCGAAGATCAAGCCCACGATCCAGGTCTCCGACGCGGACGTCGCGGCCGACTACTCCTCCAACGCCGAGAGCTACCGCAAGGGCGAGGAAGTGCACGCGCGGCACATCCTTTACAAGGCCGACGCGACGAACGACACGGCTCAGAAGGCGAAGGCGGAGGCCGCGGTGCGCCGGCTCAAGGGCGGCGCCGACTTCGCGGCGCTCGCGAAAGCCGAATCGGACGACCCGGGCTCGAAGGCGAACGGCGGAGACCTCGGCTCGTTCCCGCGGGGCCGCATGGTGAAGGAGTTCGAGGATGCGGCTTTCTCGGCGAAGGGGAAGGAGATCATCGGCCCCGTGAAGAGCTCGTTCGGGTACCACGTCATCCAGGTGCTCGAGAAGACCGGCGAGCGCGTCCAGCCGCTCTTCGAGGTCTCGGCGGGCATTCGCGCGCGCCTGCAGGAGGACCGAGCGAACGACGAGGCCAAGCGCCTCGCGGCGCGCCTCGCCGAGAAGGTCGCGAAGATGGGCAAGCCGTCCGACGACGATCTGCGCAAGCTCGCCGGCGGCGGCGTGACGTTCAACGAGACGGAGCTCCTCGCGCGGACGGACGCACCCCAGGGTATCGGATTCAACCCGCAGTTCAGCGAGAAGCTGTTCTCCCTCAAGGAGGGCGAGACGGCCGCGACTTCCGTCTCCACCTCGCGCGGCGAGGCGATCATCAAGCTCGCCGCGATCAAGAAGCCCGGCCTCCCGGCCTTTGCCGAGGTCAAGGCGCGCGTCGTCGCCGCCATCCAGAAGAAGAGGCAGGACGAGGCGACGCTCGCGTCGCTCAAGCAGGCGATGACCGCAGACGCGACGCTCGAAAGCATCGCGAAGAAGTTGAACCTCAAGATCGAGACGCCCGACGCGTTCGGAAAGGGCGGCCCGATTCCCGGCCTCGGCGCGCCGAAAGCGGTTCTCGACGCCGTGTTCGCCGCGAAGCCGGGCGAGCTGAATGGCCCCATCGCCGTGGCGGAGCGCGGAGCGGTCGTCGTGCGCGTCGACAGCGTGACGCCGTTCGAAACGGCGGCGTTCGAGAAGGAGAAGGAGACGCTGAGGGAGAGTCTGCGCGGCCAGAAATCGAGCCGCCTCCTCCAGGCGCTCGTCCAGAAGAAGCGCTCCGACCTGAAGATCGAGTTCAACCGCGAGCTCCTTGCGAAGATGGGCGGCTCGAAGGCTTAGGGAAGACGGCGGACCGGTGATCGCCCGCCTCTCGGGCACCATCCTCGACCTGCGCACGGACCGGGTCGTCCTGGACGTGGGGGGCGTCGGCTACGACCTCGCGATCCCGCTCGGCACGTTCTCCGCGCTCCCGCCGGCGGGCGAGAAAGCGGTCCTCCACGTCCACACGCACGTGCGGGAGGACGCGATCCTGCTCTTCGGTTTCGCGACGCCGCAGGAGAAATACGTCTTCGAGCGCCTCATCTCGGTGTCGGGAATCGGGCCGAGGGTCGCGCTCACGGTGCTGTCCGGCCTGCCGCTCCCCGATCTCGTCCGCGCGATCGCAACGCAAAACGCGCACGTCCTGGCGACGATCCCGGGAGTCGGCAAGAAGCTGGCCGAGCGGCTCGGCCTCGAGCTGAAGGAGAAGCTGGCGGCCTTCGGCGCCGGAGCGGGGGTCCCGGCCGCGGGCGGAAAGGCATCGGCCGTCGAGGACGCGATCGGCGCGCTCGAGAACCTCGGCTACAAGCTCGCGCAGGCCGAGCAGGCCGTGGAGAAGGCCGTCCGCGACGTCGGGGTCGACGACCTGAACAAGATCCTCCAGGCCGCGCTGAAGTCTCTGGCGCGATAATCGACTCCCAGTGGACGAACGCATTCTCTCGGGCGTGCTCCAGACGGCCGAGGCGGACCCCGAGGTCACGCTCCGGCCGCGCGCGCTCCTGGAGTTCATCGGGCAGCCGAAGCTGAAGGAGACGCTCGGCGTCTTCCTCCAGGCCGCGCGGCAGCGGCAGGAGCCGCTGGACCACGTCCTCCTCTGCGGCCCTCCGGGCCTCGGCAAGACGACGCTCGCGCACATCATCGCCCGCGAGATGGGCGCCCAGATCCGCGTGACGTCCGGCCCCGTCCTCGAGAAGGCCGGCGACCTCGCCGCGATCCTCACGAATCTCGCGCCGGGAGACGTCCTTTTCGTGGACGAGATCCACCGCATGCCGCCCGCGGTCGAGGAGATCCTCTACCCGGCGATGGAGGATGGGAAGCTCGATCTCGTGATCGGCACGGGTCCCGGCGCCCGCACGGTCGAGCTCAGGCTTCCGCCGTTCACGCTCGTCGGCGCGACGACGCGCGCCGGCCTCCTCTCGCAGCCGTTCACGGCGCGGTTCGGCATCACGCACCGGCTCGACTTCTACGATGCCGAAGCTCTCGCGACGATCGTGACGCGCTCGGCCGACATCCTCGGCTGTCCCGTCGAGCCCGCGGGCGCGCGCGAGATCGCACGGCGCAGCCGCGGCACGCCGCGCATCGCGAACCGCCTCCTTAGGCGCGTGCGGGACTACGCCGAGGTCGCCGGGGAGAGCGCGATCACCGAGCGCGCGGCCGAGGTCGCGCTCGACAAGCTCGAAGTGGACCAACACGGCCTCGACGAGATCGACCGACGCATTCTCACGCTCGTCATCGAGCGGTTTTCCGGGGGGCCGGTCGGCCTCTCGGCGCTCGCGCACTCGCTCGGCGAGGACAAGGGCACGCTCGAGGACCTGTACGAGCCCTTCCTCCTGCAGTCCGGGTTCCTCCAGCGGACGCCGAAGGGGAGGGTGGCCTCCGCGCTCGCCTATCGCCATCTCGGGCTCAGGCCGGCCTCGGGTCCGGGAACCCTGTTTGGCTGACCTGGCCCTGGGCCGCCGCCGGCGCGGCCTCCTCGTCCACAACCCGATGGCAGGCGGCGCGCGGCGCATCGACGTGGCCGGCATCGTGAAGCGCGCGGCGGCCCGCAATCTCGAGCTTCTCGCTCTCCCGACCGGACGCCCTCGCCACGCGACCGAGCTCGTGGCCGCGCGCCTTCGGGACCCGCTCGACCTGGTGGCGGTGGCGGGCGGGGACGGAACCGTGGGCGAGGTCGCAGAGGCCTTGCTCGGATCCGACGTGCCGATCGCGATCCTCCCGACCGGAACGGCGAACGTCGTGGCGCGGGAATACGGAATCGGCCGTACCGTGGCCGAGGGCGAGCGCACGCTGACGTCCTCTCGCTTCAAGCCGCTCACGGTGTGGCACGCGGCGGGCCGCGCATGCCTCATCGGTGCGGGCGTGGGGTTCGACGCTCGCGTCATGAAGAACATCGTGCCTCTTCTCAAGCGCCTCTTCGGTCGCACCGGCATCGGCTGGACCGCAACGCTGGAATGGCTGAAGTACGAGTTCCCCCCGATCGAGGTGACCGGCGTGGACGCCGAAGGCGCTCCCTTTTCGGCGGAAGCGACGTTCGTCCTCGCCGCGAACACGCGTCGGTACGGAGGCGACGCGATCCTCTCTCCGTTCGCCGATCCCGCGGACGACCTCCTCGATCTCGTCCTGTTCGGGTCCTCTTCGCGCGGCGCGCTCATGCGCTGGTACGGCCGCCTCTCCCGCGGGAAGGCCGCGCACCTCTCGGTCGAGGGCTGCTCGCGCCTCGCGGTGCGGAGCTTCGCCGCGCGCTCCCTCGCGGGCTACGAGCTGGACGTGCAGGTAGACGGCGACGCCGTGACGACGACCCCGTTCGCGATGGGACCGGCCGCGGGCCGCGTCCAGATCGCCGTACCCGAGTGAGCGCGTCTAAGATCCCGCCCAAGGAGGACCCATGCGGCGCATCGCTCTCGTTCTCATCCTGCTCGGTGTCGTCGGATTCCTCGTCGCGTCCAGCCAACGCGGCGGCTACGAGAGCGTGGAGGGCAAGCTGAAGACGGCGTTCTCGAAGGAGGAGCGCGGCAAGCGCGACTTGGCCGACACGGGGCGGTGGGTCGCCCTCGCCGTCGCAGCGCTCGGCGCCGTTCTCTTTTTCGTGCCCGAACGGAAGCGCTGAACGTACGATTCGGCGGATCGAGCGGAGGCGCGCCATGGCGAAATGGTCCTTCGAGCCCGGGCACACGGGGGCGGAGTTCTGCGCCCGGCACATGATGGTCACGTGCGTCCGCGGGCATTTCAAGAACGTGCACGGGACGCTGGAGTTCGATCCCGCGAACCCGAAGGCTTCCTCCGTCAGGGTGGAGATCGACGCGCGGGGACTCTGGACGGGGGAGCCGGACCGTGACGCCCACCTGAAGAGCGCGGACTTTCTGGACGTGGAAAACCATCCCGTGATCACGTTCTGGGGAAACGAGATCGAGCTCGTCGGCGACCACGACGCCTTCGTCACGGGAGACCTCACGATCCGCGGGAAGACGGGGAGAACGACGCTGAAAGCCCGTTATCTCGGGCAATGGTCGACGCCCTGGTGGGAGGACGGCGCCGACAAGGGCCCCAAGCTTCGCGCCGGATTCGTGGCGACGACGACCATCAATCGGCACGACTTCGGCGTGAGCTGGAACGCCCCGCTCGACCGCGGCGGCCTCGTCGTGGGGCAGGAGGTCGAGATCACGCTCGACGCCGAGGCGATTCTCGAGACGGCCTGAGGCGAGGCGCGGGCTAGCTTTTTCGGTAGTGACAGCCCCGCGAGACGGGGTTCTTGAAGGCCGCCGTCGCGATCAGGTGCGCGGCGCGCACGCCGTGGAAGAGGTCGACGATCTCCTTCGAGATCCGCGTCACCTGATAGAAGCGCAGGATGCGCTTCTCGAGGTCGCGCAGGTCGGCCACGGCGCGCGCGAGCCGCGCCGTCGTGCGCACGATGCCGACGTAGTTCCACATCGTGGTGCGGATCGTCGCCCAGTCCTGCTGCATGAGCGCAGGGTCCTCGTTCTGGGCCTCGCCGGGCGACTCCCAGTCGGGGATCGCGCGAAAGACGCTCGCGGGGTTCACGCCGCCTCTCTTCAGTCCGCGCGCGATGGACGTACCCGCTGCCTCGCCCCAGACGAGACCCTCGAGAAGGGACGTCGACGCCAGGCGGTTCGCCCCGTGCACGCCCGTACAGGACACTTCGCCCACGGCGTAGAGACGCCGGATCGTGGTTCTGCCCTCGAGGTCCGCGAGGACTCCTCCGCAGTGGTAGTGCGCGGCGGGCACGACGGGAATCGGCTCGGTCGCGATGTCGATGTCGAACTTCTCGCACGTCTTCGCGATCGTCGGGAAACGCTCCTTGATGCTCTGGCCCTGGTGGACGCGGTAGTGGTGCGCGAGGTCGAGATAGACGCAGGGCTCGCCGCGGGACGTCATCTCCTCCACGATCGCGCGGGTCACGACGTCGCGCGGGGCGAGGTCCTTGAGCTTCGGCGCGTACCGCCGCATGAACGGTTCGCCCGCGCGGTTCACGAGCACGGCCCCTTCGCCGCGCAGGGCCTCGGAAATGAGGAAGCCCTCCGCTTCGGGGTGGTAGAGCGTGGTCGGATGGAATTGGACGTACTCGAGGTTCAGCGTGGCCGCGCCCGCCCGCTCGGCCATTGCGATGCCGCCGCCGATCGCATGGCGCGTGTTCGTCGTGTGGAGAAAGAGCCGCCCGACTCCTCCCGTCGCCAGGACGGTGAAGTCCGCGAGGACCGTGTGGACCTTTCCTTTTCCGTCGAGGATGTAAGCGCCGAGGCAGGGGTCCTGCAGCGCGTACCGCTGGGCCACGTCCCGCGAGTGATGACGTGCCGTGATGAGGTCGATCGCGGTTGCTTCCGTGAGGAGGGTGACGTTCTTCTCGGAAGTCATCCGGGCGAGGAGGGCCGTCTCGATCGCCCTCCCCGTCGCGTCGGCCGAGTGGACGATGCGCGCGACCGAGTGCGCGCCCTCGCGGGTGAAGTCCAGGTCGCCGTGCATCGTGCGCGTGAAGGGGACGCCGACGGTGTCCAGGAGGATTTCCCTCACGACCACGGGGCCGCGCCGCGCGAGAGACGCGACGGCCTCTGGCTGACAGAGGCCCGCCCCGGCCCGGAGGATGTCCTTGACGAGAGAGCGCGGGGAGTCCTTCTTGCCGAAGTAGATGATGCCGCCCTGCGCCCACGCCGTGTTGCAGTCCTCGGGCTGTTTTGCCTTCGTGAGGACGACGACCTTGACGCCGCGTCGCGCGAGCGTGAGCGCGGCGGTCAAGCCCGCGATGCCGGTGCCGAGTACGAGGACGGGGGTGTGGACGCGCGAGGGAAAGGATCTCATTTCCTGCCCTTCGGATTTGAAATCTTTCTTTTCGGAATTCTGAGAAGGCGGGTGAGTGGCTTGCGCGCGGGGTGCGACCTGGGCCGTGGCTGCGAACGGCTCGCGACGACGTCGAGCGCGATGTCGATGGCCCTAGCCGAGTGCGTCAGAGCGCCGGCCGACACGAAGTCGACTCCCGCCTCCGCGGCGGCACGGGCCGTCTCGGGCGTCATGCGGCCCGAGGCTTCGGTCGTGACGCCCTGGCCCGTCGCCTCGTTGAAGAGATGGACGTCCTCGACGGCCTTCCGGATGGCGGCCGTCGTCATGTTGTCCAGGAGCACCCGCTCGGCGCCGGCGTCGAGCGCCTGATGCACTTCGTCGAGCGTGCGCGCTTCGGCCTCCAGAAGGAGGCCGTGAAGGCGGCGATTCAGCGCACGAAAATCGCCTGCGCGCCGCGTCGCTTCCCACGTCGAGCCTGCGCCGTCCGCATGGTTGTCCTTGACGAGGAATCCTCCGGAGAGGCCGGGGCGGTGATTCGTGCCCCCGCCGCAGCGTACGGCGTAACGCTCGAACGCGCGCAGGGAGGGGGTCGTCTTCCTCGTGTCGAGAAGGACCGCCCTCGTGCCCCGGAGCGCGTCGACATACTCGCGGGTCAGGGTTGCGATGCCCGTGAGCCGCTGGACGAGGTTCAAGGCCGTGCGTTCGGCCGCGAGCACCGTGATCGCAGGCCCTTCGATCTCGGCGAGGACGGCGCCCGGCTCCACGAGCTCGCCGTCCGGAACGCAGAGCGCCACGCGCGCGGGCGGGGAGAGGAAGGCGAAGAGCCGGGGCAAAAACGCCGCTCCCGAGACGACGGCGCGCTCGCGGCACACCATCTTCGCGGCCACGCGCGCGGCTGGTCCGAAGACCGCGAGCGACGTGATGTCCTCGCCCTCCTCGGAGAACGCCCGCGTCAGCAAATCGTCGAGAGCGGCCGTGAGGGATTTCGGGAGGTTCATCTGACACTCGCAGAATACTTGACGGCTCAAATCCCCCGATTTCGGGGCATAATCGCTCGTTTGCGCCGCCGTCTCTCCAGGGAGGAACCCTTGAAAATCCGTCTCAACCTCGTACTTTCCATCTGTCTTCTGCCCGCTTCCGCTCGCGCGGACGAAGGCATGTGGATGCCGCAGCAGATTCCGCAGCTTGCCGAGCGCCTCAAGGCGATGGGCTTCCGGGGCGACCCGCAGGCCTTCGCCGATCTCACGGGCCAGCCCATGGGCGCGATCGTGTCCCTCGGCGGCTGCAGCGCGTCGTTCGTCTCGCCGGACGGCCTCATCGTCACGAACCACCACTGCGTCCAGGGCGCCCTGCAGTTCAATTCCACGCCTCAGAAGAACCTCATGGAGGAGGGCTTTCTCGCCTCGACGCGCGAACAGGAGCTGACCGCCGGGCCCGGCTCACGCGTGTACGTCACGACCTCGGTCGCGGAGGTCACCGAGGAGATCGCCGGGAAGATCGACCCGAAGCTCGACGACCGCGCCCGGCACGAGGTCATCGAGAGGCGTATCAAGGAGCGCACGGCCTCCTGCGAGAAGGACGGCTCGCGCTGCCGCGTCGCGTCGTTCTTCGACGGACTGAAGTATTTCGAGCTCGCGCAGATGGAAATTCGGGACGTCCGTCTCGTCTACGCTCCCGCGGAGGGCATCGGCAACTTCGGCGGCGAGGCCGACAACTGGCAGTGGCCGCGCCACACGGGCGACTGGTCCTTCTTCCGGGCCTACGTGTCGCCCGCGGGCGGGTCCGTGCCGTACGCGAAGGAGAACGTCCCTTTCAAGCCGAAGCACTGGCTCAAGGTCTCACCCGAAGGCGCCGGTCCCGGCGATCTCGTCTTCGTGGCCGGATATCCGGGCAAGACGCAGCGCTTGGCGACGTACGCGCAGACGAAAGAGCTGGCCGAATGGACGTTTCCGCGCACCGTTCGCCGGAACGGCGAGCTGATCGCCCTCCTCGACGAAGTCGGGAGAAAGAGCAAGGAAACGGAGATCCGCGTCGCAACGAGGAAACGCGGCCTGAACAACACGCTCACGAATCGCAAGGGCGTCGTGGAGGGCTTCAAGAAGGGAAATCTCCTCGGCACGAAGCAGAGCATGGAGAAGGACCTCGCCGCGTGGATCGGGGCGGATCCGCGGCGCCAGAAGAGGTACGGCGACGTCCTGCCCGCGCTGAACGCGATCCAGCTCGAGAAGGAGAAGACGCGGGACCGGGACGCGACCCTTTACGACCTGATCGGAACCGTCGGGCCGATGATGAGCGGTGGCAGCTCGCTCCTGCCCGCGGCACACACGCTTTACGCGCTGTCGCTCGCGCGCCCGAAGAAAGACCTCGAGCGCGACTCCGAGTACCAGGAGCGCAATTGGAGCCGCATCCGTGACGCACAGGAACGCCTGCAGCGCTCGTTCGATCCGGTCGCGGACCGCGCGCTCCTGAGGTACATCCTCGTCGAGGCTTCGAAGCTCCCCGCGGGTCAGCGCATCGAGGCGCTCGACCGGGAAGCGGGGTTCGCGGCCGGGATGTCGGAGACGGAGGCCGGGAAGAAGATCGACGCTCTCTGCGACAGGCTTTACGCGGGCACGAAGCTGGGCGACAAGGCGACGCGCCTCGCGCTCCTTTCCGAATCCACCGCCGAGCTCCTCGCGACGAAGGATCCGATGATCGACCTCGCGGCCGCGCTGGATCCGCTCTGGCAGGCGAATCGCGAACGGGCGAAGGCGCGGGAGGGGGCTCTGGAGCGCTTCGGCGCGCGCTACGCCGAGGCGGTGCTCGAGAAGAGCGGCGGTCTCACCTCGCCGGACGCGAACGGCACGCTGCGCGTCACCTACGGCCGAATCCTCGGCGTCCCGGCCCGCGACGGGCTCCTCTACTCCCCGCAGACCACGCTCCTCGGCATCGTCGAGAAGGCGACGGGCTCCGGCGAGTTCAACGCTCCGAAGAAGGAGCTCGACGCCATCGCGGCGCAGAAAGCCGGGAAGAAGACGCCGTATGCAGACGCGAAGCTCGGAAGCGTACCCGTGAACTTCCTCTCGACCGTCGACACGACGGGCGGGAACTCGGGCTCGGCCACGCTCAATGCGAGGGGTGAGCTGTGCGGCCTGCTCTTCGACGGCACGTACGACACGGTCGCGTCCGACTATCTCTTCGACGCGGAGAAGACCCGCTCCATTCACGTCGACAGCCGGTACATGCTCTGGACGATGTCCGAGGTGGACGGCGCGACGAACGTCCTGAAGGAGATCGGCGAAGCGCCTCGCCTCGACGTCCTGGCGCCCGGAAAATGACGATGAAATCCCGCGTCGCGCCCGCTCTCTCGTTCCTCCTCCTCCTCGCCTTCGCCGCCCGCGCCGACGAGGGGAAATGGATGCCCCAGCAGATTCCGCAGCTCAAAGAACGCCTCAAGGCGATGGGCTTTCGCGGCGATCCTCAGGCTTTCGCGGATCTCACGGGACAGCCGATGGGAGCCGTCGTGTTCCTCGGTGGCTGCAGCGCCTCGTTCGTGTCGCCGGACGCCCTCATCGTCACGAACAACCACTGCGTTCAGGCCGCCCTCCAGTTCAATTCCACGCCGCAAAAGAACCTCATGGAGGACGGTTTTCTCGCAGCGACACGCGATCAGGAGCTGACGGCGGGTCCCGGCTCGCGCGTCTACGTCACGACGTCCGTGAAGGAAGTCACCGACGAGATCGTCGGAAAGATCGACCCGAAGCTCGGCGACCGCGCCCGGTACGACGTCATCGAGAGGCGCGTCAAGGAGCGCACGGCCGCCTGCGAGAAGGACGGCCTGCGCTGCAGGATCACCGCGTTCTTCGAAGGCTCGAAGTACTTCGAGCTCGCGCAGATGGAGATCCGGGACGTACGGCTCGTTTACGCGCCGGCCAAGGGCATCGGGAACTTCGGCGGCGAAACAGACAATTGGCGCTGGCCGCGCCACACCGGCGACTGGTCGTTCTACCGCGCCTACGTTTCACCGGCGGGCAAGTCCGTGCCGTACGCGAAGGAGAACGTCCCCTTCAAGCCGAAACACTGGCTCAAGGTCTCGCCCGAGGGCGCGAGCCCCGGCGACCTCGTCTTCGTGGCGGGGTATCCGGGCTTCACGGACCGCTTCGGCACGTTCGCGGAGGTCAAACAGATCGTCGAGTGGTCGTATCCGCGGGTCGTCCGGCGCAACCGCGAGCTCATCGCCCTGCTTGACGAGGTCGGAAAGACGAGCAAGGAGACGGAAATCCGCGTCGCGACGAGAAAGCGCGGTCTCCACAACACGCTCACGAACCGCCAAGGCGTTCTCGAGGGGTTCCAGCGGAACGGCCTCCTCGCGAAGAAGGAGTCGCTCGAGAAGGAACTCGCCCAATGGATCGCCGCGGACCCGGCTCGCCGGGAGAAATACGGCGACGTCCTCCCGGGATTGAACTCACTTCGGGCCCAGGAGGCGAAGACCCGCGAGCGGGACGCCACCCTCACCGCGCTTCTCGAAAGCGGGAGCTCTCTCCTGCCCGCGGCGCACACGCTCTACGAGCTGTCGCTCGAGCGCCCGAAGAAGGATCTCGAGCGCGAGCCTGAGTACCAGGAGCGCAACTGGAGTCGCATCCGCGACGCGCAAGTGCGCCTGCAGCGCTCGTACGATCCGACCGCGGACCGCGCGCTGCTGAGGTACGTCCTGGTCGAGGCGTCGAAACTTCCTCCGGATCAGCGGATCGAAGCGCTCGACCGGGAGGCGGGACTCGCGGGCGGGATGTCCGAGGCGGAGGCCGGGAAGAAGATCGACGGTCTTCTCGAACGGGTCTTCTCGGGCACGAAGCTCGGCGACAGGGCGACGCGGCTCGCCTTTCTCGACAGAACCAAGGCGGAGCTCCTCAAGACGAAGGACCCGATGATTGCGCTCGCGGCAGCCCTCGACCCGTCCTTCCAGGCGAAACGCAACAGCGCGAAGGCACGCGAGGGCGCTCTCTCGCGGCTTGGCGCGCGCCACGCGCAGGCCATCCTCGAAAAGAGCGGGGGTCTCGCCGCGCCCGACGCCAACCTGACGCTGCGCGTGACGTTCGGGCGCGTCCTCGGCGTCTCGCCCCGTGACGGGCTCGTGTATCTCCCGCAGACGACGCTCGCGGGCGTCCAGGAAAAGGCGACCGGCACGGGCGATTTCGACGCTCCGAAGAAGGAACTCGACGCGATCGCCGCGAGGAAGGCCGGGAAGAAGACGCCGTACGCCGACCCGAAGCTCGGTGATGTCCCCGTGAACTTCCTCTCGACGGTGGACATCACGGGCGGAAACTCGGGGTCCGCGACGCTCAACGCAAAGGGGGAGCTCTGCGGCCTCGTCTTCGACGGCACGTACGACACGGTTGCCTCGGACCTCATGTTCGACACGGACAAGACCCGCGCCATTCACGTCGACAGCCGGTACATGCTCTGGACGATGTCCGAGGTCGACGGCGCGACGAACCTCCTGAAGGAGATCGGCGAGGCCCCGAGCCTCGACGCGGCTTCCCCGGGGCGCTAGTGAGACCGGCACGGTCGATGCTTCACCCCGACGGTGGGAGGGTGATCTGATGATCCGGAAGCTGAAGTCGGGCGGTTACCGGCTCTATTCGCGCAAGAAAAACCCGAAGACGGGCCGGAGAAGGAATCTCGGGACGTTTTTGACGCTCGCCGCGGCCAAGAAACACGAGCGTGCAGTCCAGTTTTTCAAGCGGGCTTGACGGAGCCTGCACCACCGTCCGCGCCTCAGCGCGGGGCTCTTCCCTATCGCCCGCTCAACTGCGCAGCCGGCGAGCATGTCAGCCCTCCGGAGGGGTGGGCCTCGACCACGAGGCCCGTGAACTGAATGGCGCTGATGGTGCTCTCCTCCGTGCTCGCCTGAACGCGGATCTGCCAGATGCGGGCGAGCTGGCGGAGCAGCGTCTCCCCTTCTTTCCCTCCGCCCACGAGGCAGCCCTGCAGCTCAACCCGTGCCTGCGGAGCGAAGTAAGGAGTCAGATTCCTGAGAAACGGCTCGAGCTGCTTGATGTTCGAGACCGCGATCGCGTTTCCGTCCTTTTCCGTGCTGTAGTTCTCCTTCTTGCCGTTCTTGTCGTACCCGATCTCGCCGGCGATGTTGAAGACCCCCTTGTTTCCGTGAGAGTAGATCCGGAGGATGGAGATGCTTCCTGGCCCACCCGCCGCCGCAATGACGTCCTTGACCATCTGCGCCACGGCGTTCGAAACGGTCAGGTTGCTCTCGATGACCGCCTTGCCGAGCTGCTGCAGGCGCCACTCGGTCCTGAGAAGGGCCCGATCAGAGACATCGATGACGTTGATCTCCATGGCATCCTCCTGGCGCGACCGATAGCCTATGCCATCTCTTCATGCGCAGGATCGAGGTAATCGTCTCAATCCGCCTCAGCCCGCGCGTGTGCCGTCGGGAACCTGCCGTTCGGGGACGGCCAGCGCAGGGAGAAGTCCGTCGGCGAAGCCGAGGTCGAAGAGCATCCCCTCGGACACCGCGCCCGCCATCTTCCTCGGCTCGAGATTCACGACGAAGAGGGCCTGCTTTCCCTCGAGCTCGTTCGGATTCAGGCGCTCCCTGCGGATCCCCGCGAGGATCGTCCGCGTGTGGTCGCCGAAGGAGACGACGAGGCGCGCGAGCTTCGAGGAGGACGGGACGTCCTCGACCTTCGTGATCGTTCCGACGCGCACGTCGAGGGCCTCGAGCGCGGCGAAGGGGACGGTTGGCTTCACGGGAGCGGGCGTCATCGGGAGCCTCCTGCGCGGGTTGCCGCGCCCTCCGGACGATACCGGCGTTGACACGCGCGGGGACGACCCTATCCTCGGTCGCGTGAAGAGGAGGGCCCCGTTCGGAGCCGCGGTCGTCGCGCTCTCCCTCGCGGCCGCCGGCTGCGGGCGCGCGGTCCCGCCCGGCTCCGGCAATGCTCCGATCACGGACGCGGGCTCCGGCGGCTGGGAGGAGATCCGGATCGGGACGGACGCCGTGTTCAGCGGCCTTCACTTCGTCGACCGGGACGTCGGGTGGATCGTGGGCTCGAGCCCGTTCGTCTCGGGTGGCATCGTCGGCCGGACCGAGGACGGCGGGAAGACCTGGAAGTACCGCACGGGGGTGGTTCCGCGCGGCGGGCCCACGGCCTCGTTGAACGCCGTGCACGGGTTCGACCGCCAGCGCGCCTGCGTCGTGGGGGACCGGGGGATCCTCCTCACGTTCGACGGAGGCGAAAGCTGGCAGACGGCCCGCCACACATGGAGGGCCCTCACCCATCTTTTCGGCCTGCACTTCCTCGACGAGCGCGAAGGCTGGGCGGCCGGGCCGGCCGGCGTCGCCCACACGACGGACGGAGGCTTGACCTGGGCGTGGCTCGGCGACGACTCGAGAACGAGAGTCGCGGGCGCGCGCGCCGTCTATTTCTTCGACTCGAAAAGCGGCTGGCTTGCCGGCCAGAACGCGAACCTCTGGCGCACGCGGGACGGCGGCGAGACGTGGGCGCGGGTTCCGATCCCGCAGCCGGAGACGGCGCCGCCGCATCCGCCGTATCTCTTCGGCATGACGTGGGCCGACGCCTCGCGCGGCTGGGTCGTGGGGGAGTTCGGGACGATCCTCCACACGGAGGATGGGGGGAGCTCGTGGTCGTTGCAGAACGCCGGGACCCGCGAAGCCTTCCTCACGGCCGTGCAGTTCGTGGACCGCGCCGGGTGGATCGTGGGCTTCTTCCCCGACAAGGCCCGGTCCAGCGTGTGGCGCACGGCCGACGCGGGAAGGACATGGTCCGTCGAGCGCCAGCTGGAGGGAGAGGAGCTGGGCGCCCTCCAGATGCTGGACGCGGACACGGGCTGGACCGTCGGCGATCGCGTCAGGGCCGCACCTCAACGGATGCTCCGGCGCAGGCGCCCGGAGGGGTAGTTCCTCTCCCGGCCGGCCCGCCTCCGCTAATCCGGGAAACGGATCGACCGGACCAGCTCGTCGAGGCGGCCTTTCGTCTCCTCGGTCGTGCCCTGAACGGCTCCCGCCGCGAGCAGCCTTCCCGCGTTCAGGAAGAGGATCGCGCGCTGGTGGTAGACGTGGCTCAGGGGATCCCACGTGTCGACTGCGAGCGCCTCCCGCGGGCCGATGTGCAGGCGCGTCTTCGCGGCGACCTTCCAGCGGCGCGGGTCGTGGCCGAAGAGACGCAGCGCGCGGTCCACGACGGCCTCGTCGTCGATCTCTCCCGCGCTCGCGCCGCCGGGCACCTCGCCCGCGTCGACGAGGACGATTCTCGCTTCGCCATGGCGGAACTCCTGGCGCTGCCCGTAGTCGACGAGCTCCCAATCGCGGGGGGCGCGCACCGTCAGCCGGTGTTCCCCCACGTGGAGCTCCGTGACGTCGCCTCCGGTCCGCTCGTCGCGAGGGGCCTCCTCGGTCGTCGTTCGGACGGCGTCACCGCCAGCGCCCGCGGCCGGGAAGCTGACGGACGCGACGAGGTTCTCGAGGACGGGGAGATCCGCCTCCCGGCCGAGAAAACTGAACACGAATGCATGCCCGCCCGCGACGGTGAGGAACTCGCGGCCCCGGTGCTGCATGGACCGCTCTGTCAGCGAATAGTCCGTCTGGAACGCCGGGTTGCCGGCGACCTCGGCTCGCACCGGCTCGCCGACCGTCGCCGAATCAGCGGATCGGAACTGCTCGGGCGTCAGCCGGATCTGCGGGAGGACATCGTCGGCGGTGCTGGGCGCCGTTTCCACGGTCGCCTCGGCCACGATGATCCGGCTCGGAGGCGCCTGGTACCGGGTGAAGGAAACGCCCTTGCGACCGCCCTCCGCGTGGCGCTCGCGCGTCCAGACTCCCGGAGGCGGTGAGAAGGCGATCGCCTGGTCGCTCCATCGGAACGTCTCGGCCGGCTCGGGCCGCATCTCCTCGGAAACGGCCTTCGACGCCGGCCGTGCGGGCGACCGGCTCTTCGAAAAGAAGACTGCGGCGGCGGCGACGAGGACGGCGGCCCCCGCGACGATCAAGAGCGCGTCGGGCCTTCCGCCGGACCGCGGGCGGCGCTCGCCGGGCGGACTCACGTAGTCGCGGACGATTGGGTGCCGCAGGAGACCCACCGCGACGAGGAGCGGGATCGACTGCAGGGCGAGACCGATCCCGGCCGCCGCCCGGAGAAGGGCGAGGGCGTTTTGTGCATCCGGGTTCTCCGCAAGGACGGCGGCCGGAGCGGCCATGATCCGGACCGAACGGGTGGCGTGAAAGACGGAAAGGCCTATGGCCAGCGCGCCGACGGACAGGAGCACGACGCGGGACCAGGTCCGGCGCCGCAGCAACCCGACGGCACCAACGACTCCGAGCGTCGCGAGGAAAAGAAGAGGCCCCGCGAGGTTTCGCTCCAGCGACATCCGCTTCTCTCGCTGCGAGAGGTACTGCCGCATTTCGTCGGTGACGAGGTCCGGAGCCGCCGCCGCGGCGCGCGCCGTCGGGTCGCTGTCTCCGAGGGTGGATGTGGCGACGGCGTTCCCGAGGACGACGACCGCGCGCAGGCCGCCGAAGCCGGAGAGCAGGAGCCATCCCCCCACCAGGACGCTCACGAGGATGGGGCGCGAGACGGGGCGGGCCAGGCGCGAAGCAGGGAACTTCACCTCGCTCATCGATCCCATGGGCTCAACCTACCAGATCCACACGCGGGCCTTCGTCCGGAATCGCGTGAATCGGGCGGCTCATCCGGCGATCGACGCGAAAATGATGAAGAGGAGCACGGCGGCGGCGATCGCGAGGCCTATCTTCACCCACGACCACGGCGCGTGGCCGTCCGTCTTCCCGGTGACGCCGTTCACGAGGAACCGGTACGGCTTTCCGGCGTACTGGTACGCCGCGATCCAGACGGGGAGAAGCCCGTTCTTGTACGCGAGGCCCGACCACGCCGTCCGGACCTCGAGGTTGCGGAAGCGGTCGCCGGGCACCTCGTTTCCGCAGGCGGCGTACAGCTCCTGCGTCATGCGCTGCTGCGCGGAGGCGAGCGCCTCCTTAGGCCCGACCGCGTACTCCTCGGCGAAGAAGCCCGAGAGGTAGGACGCCTCGTAGGGGACGAGCTCGCGTGTCGGGAACGGCTCGACCGCGCGAGCGAGGTCGGGCGGCAGGCCGCGCGAAGCCGCGACGGGCACGTCGTCGAAGAAGTGCTCGAGGACTCCCTCGGCCGGCTCCCACCGCGTGCGCGTCTCGGAGCGCGTCACCCACTGGCCGTTCTCCTCGACCTGCACCGCGACCTGATAGTCGAACCCCGCGTCGGCCGTCCATGCCGAGTGAGTCGCGGCGTCGAACGTCCAGAACGGGACGTAGACGCCCCTGAGCTCCGAGAGCGCGGACTTTTGCGAAAGGTCGTCCGGCCGGAACCACAGCGACGAGAGCCACTGCCGGAACTTTCCGGTCGCCGCGCTCCGGTCCACGCGGAAGGCGAGCAGGCCCTCGGGACGGACCATCGTCTCGCTCGCCGGCGCCTCGACGACCGAGGGTGCGCCGCAGAACGCGCAACGCGACGCAGCCACGGCCGCGTCGAACGTCGTCGTCGCGCCGCACCCTTGGCACGAGACCGCCCTGCGCGAGAGGCCCCATCCGAGGTCCGACGCGCCCTTGAGCGCCTCCTCGATCGGCCGCTCCGTCACCTCGCCCGGCGCCCGCGGAAGGTCCTTTTTCGCGCCGCAGTACGGACACGTGAGCGCGGCCGCGCCGGGACTCCACACCACGTCCGCCCCGCACGCGGCGCACGGAAATTTCCGAAGCTTCGCCGGAGCGGCCGGCGCCGCGACGATCTCCATTCCGGATTACCAGGTCAGCGGGCGGGCGGCGGCGGAGGCGGTGGCGCGGGCGGAGCCGGAGCCGACGAGCCGGCGAACTCCTCGAACGTCGAGAGCGGCGCCCAGCCGGCCGCGCCGGGCTTCCACGCGAGTGTCCCCGGAGCCACCTGGCCGGCGGCCACCATGCCCTTCAGCGCGTCGTCCGTATACGGGCCGTACGTCTTGCCGTCGATCGTGACCGACCAGCGCGGTGCGGCGAAACCCAACCCCGCGGGCGGGGGCGGAGCGCCGGGCGCGGGCGGAGGACCGCCCATGCCGCTGGCCAGCGCGCCTCCCATCATCCCGCCCATCGCGATGCCCGCTCCGATCCCGACGCCGGCGCCCGCGGCCCCCCCCGGGTTCGCGGCCGCGACCTTCATCGCGTCGGCGGCCTGGAGCTGCGTGTACTGACCCATGCGGTCGCCGAGAACGCCCAGCTTCGTGCGCTGGTCGATCGCGGTCTCGACCTCCTCGGGCAGCGAGACGTTCTCGATGAAGAACTTCGAGAGCTCGAGGCCGTACGCCTGGAACTCCGGCCCGAGGATCTGCCGGGCGTGCGAAGAGAGCTCGTCGTACTTGGAGGCGATGTCGAGCGCCGCGATCTTCGATTCGGCGATCGCGTCCGAGAGGCGGGAGAGAATCGTGGAGCGGAGCTGGCCCGTGATCTCGTCGGTCGTCGTCAGGCCGTGCGTCCCGACGATCGTCGCGAAGAACGTCTTCGGGTCGGAGATCTTCATCGCGTACGTGCCGAAGGCGCGCAGGCGGATCATCCCGAACTCCGCGTCGCGCATCATCACGGGGTTCGTCGTGCCCCACTTCAGGTCCGTGAAGAACCGCATGTTGAAAAAGTAGACCTCGGCCTTGAACGGCGACTGGAAGCCGTATTTCCATCCGCGCAGCGTCGTGAGGATCGGAAGGTTCTGCGTCGTGAGCTGGTAGCGGCCCGGGCCGAAGAGGTCGGCCGCCTTCCCCTCGTTGATGAAGAGCGCCGCCTGGTTCTCGCGAACCGTGAGCTGCGCATTCATCTTGATTTCCTGGTTGTAAACCGGGAAGCGGTAGACGAGCGAATCGTTCGTGTCGTCGAGCCACTGAAGGATCTCGATGAACTGCGAGCCCATCTGCTGTTTGATGTTGTCGAGCAGGCCCATGAACGAACCTCCTTGGAGCGAAAACGACTCGTCCAGTCTATCCAATGATACGGATCCGGGTCAGTGCGGGTTCAAGGCTCATCCGGAAAGACTTACGGTGGCGCCTACGGGAACTCCGCGAACGCCCGCACGGGAAACGTGCCCATTCCCGCGATCTTCACCGGAACCGCGTAGAACCGGAAGCCCGACGGCGGCAGCGCCTCGAGATTGCAGAGATGCTCGACGACCGGGATGCCGGCGCGGAGGAGGATCGAGTGCACGGGCCGCGTCTTGTCGTCCGTGTCGTCGATGTTGTGCGAGTCGATCCCGACGATCGCGGCTCCACGGGAGACGAGGAGCGAAGCCGCCGAAGAAGTCAGGTGAGAAGAGCGTTGAAAGTAAGAGGGCGTTCCCCAGCGCGTCGCCCAGCCCGTATGAAAGAGCACGGCTTTGCCGCGGATCTCTTCACCTTCTAAGACATCCGAATCTACGGCGAGCCCTTGCGTCTGCGGCGCCGCGACGAGCACGCCGTCGAGACCTGCGAGGGAAGCAAGCGAAAGCTGCGAGAGGTCCGCGCCGTCCTCCCACCGGTGAAACGGCGCGTCCACGTACGTGCCGGTGTTCGCGACCATCTCGATCTTCCCGATCTGGAAGGTGGTCCCACCCGCGTAAAGCGGGCGCGAAGCCTCACGGCTGAGGTGGTCTGTAATGACCGGGCCGGGCAGGCCCTTGTACGTGACCATGCCCGCTTCGACCGTGTGGCTGAGGTCGAGAAGGCGCGCCATGGCCGGATGCTACTGCTCCCGTGCTGCGGGCTTGGCCCGTACCGTGTCCGGAAATCCCCGAGCGCGTGTCATGCCGCCGGGGGAACACCCCTGGCGTTCCCCCGGAACCCCTTCTTTCGGCCTTCTCTTTCGCGCGCTTTCTCTCCTCCGCCTTGCGCGCGCGGATCGCCGCGATGCGTTCGGCGATCGGGACCTCGAAGCGCTCGGTGGGCCGCGTCGTGTAATCGAACTCGGGCACCGTGACGCGCGGCAGGCGCTTGCCGATCGCGCGCTCGATCTGCCGGAGATCCGCCTCCTCGTCGGGTGCGACGAATGTGAACGCGTCGCCCTTCAGCTCCGCGCGCGCCGTCCGGCCCACGCGGTGGATGTAGTCCTCGGGGACGTGCGGGACGTCGAAGTTCACGACGTGCGAGAGGGCCTCGACGTCGATGCCGCGGGCCGCGATGTCCGTCGCGACGAGGACCTTGAACTTGCCGACCTTGAACCCGGCGAGCGCCTGCGTGCGCTGCGCCTGGCTGCGATTACCGTGGATGCGCTCGCAGTGCACGCCCTGGCGCGCGAGCTGGTCCGCGAGACGGTTCGCCCGGTGCTTCGTGCGCGTGAACGCGAGGACGCTCTTGAAGTCGCCCCGCTTGAGGAGCGCGAGGAGGAGCGCGAACTTGAGATCCTGGGGCACGGGGTAGACGGCCTGCGTGATCCCGACGGCGGGCAGCGCCTGCCGCTCGATGTTCACGAGGACCGGATCCTTGAGCATCTCTTTCGAGAGCTGGGCGATCGGCGGCGGAATCGTCGCCGAGAAGAAGAGGGTCTGTCGCACGGGAGGCAGGTGCCTGAGGACGCGGCGGATGTCGGGGAGAAAACCCATGTCGAGCATCCGGTCCGCCTCGTCGAGGACGAGGACCTCGAGGCCGGCGAGCTTCGCGTACGGAAAGCGGAAGTGGTCGAGGAGGCGGCCGGGCGTCGCGACGATGACGTCGACGCCGCTCCGGAACGCGTGCTCCTGCGGCCCCATCCCGACGCCGCCGAACACCGCCGCGCCGGACATCGGCGTGTGGATCGCGAGCTGCTTGAGGTGCTCGTCGATCTGCGCGGCGAGCTCGCGCGTGGGCGTGAGGATGAGCGCGCGTGTCGTGCCGCGCGGCTTCGCCATGAGGCGGTGGAGGATCGGGAGGACGAACGCGGCCGTCTTGCCGCTGCCCGTCATCGCGCAGGCGAGGAGGTCGCGGCCGGCCATCGCGGGCGGAATCGAGTCGCCCTGGATCGGCGTCGGGCGGGTGAAGCCCATTTCCTTGATGCCGCGCAGGAGGTCGGGGTGGAGACCGAACGAGGAAAAGGCCATGTGAAGGGGATTCGCTTTCGTTGCCGGGGCGCGTCGGGCGCGCCGCTCCGGTCCGTCTCAGTTTCTCACGGATCGCTCGAATCGGCAAATCCGGCCTGTTCAGCGGGCCGGGGGAGCGGCGGGCTTCGTCTCGACGACGTCGACGAGCGGGCTCGACAGTAGCCGTCGCGCGTGGCCGAGGCGCGAGGTGATCGCGGCCGACGCGCGCGACCCGCGCGGCAGGACGAAGAGAGTCGGCGCCCGGGGGGCCGAGAGAATCTCGCCCGCTTCCGCCGCGAGCGTCGCGTTCGGAATCTCCTCCTCGTGGTACCAGCCCGGATGCGCGCAAACCGCGGACGGAAAGAGGATGACGCGGCCGGGCGCTCCCGCGCGGGCGAGCCGATAGTCCAGCTCGGGCCCCCAGTAACCGACGGCAAGGATGCTGCGCCCCGCCGCTGCGGGCGCCTCGAGGAGCCGGGCGAGGAGCGCGCCGGGCGTCGGCTCGACGGCTCGCGGAAGCCAGAGCGCGAGGAGCGCCGTCGCCAGCGTGCCGGCGGCCGCGGGGACGAACGGCGGCGCTGCCGCGAGGAGAAGCGCGGCGAACGGAAGGAAGACGAGCGCCGTGCGCTCCGGCAGGACGAGCGTGCCCGCTCCGAGCTCGGCGAGCGCGAGAAGCAAGAGCGAAAGTCCGAGGACGCGGGCGACGGGGGCGAGAACGCCCCGCCACTCGCGTGTGAGGAGCGCGGCGAGCAGGATCGCTCCCGTTGCCCCGAGAAGCGCCATGGCGGGCCCGCCGGCCGGAGCGCCGAAGACGAGATTCGCGGGAAAGTCCCGGAGCGCGCGGGCAAACTCCGCCTCCAGCGACCACGCCATGGAAGCGTGAGGCTGCGCAAGGGCGATGGGCACCCAGGTGGCGGCGAGCGCGGCGGCCGCGAGCCCGGAAAGGACGAGGGCGTGCCGCGCGGCGGGCCGGGCGTCGAGGGCGAGAATCGCGAGAGCCGCGACGGGAAAGACCGCGAGGTAATGGGTGAGAACCGCCCCGGCCGCCGCGAGCGCCAGGACGAGAGCGGTGAGGGGGTGCGGCCTCTCCCGGAGCGCGAGCGCCCGCTCGAAGGCGAGGAGAGCGAGAAGCGACGCGAGCGTATAGGCGCGCCCCTCCGCCGCGTACGCGACTGCGAGGGGGAAGACGGAATAGAGCGCCGCGGCCGGGAGGCCCACCTCGGCTCGCCCGAGCCGCCGCGCCACGGCGAAGAGGAGCGGCAGGTGAAGCAGCGACGCGGCGAGGGAGAGCACGCGCACGAGAACGTCCGGAAGACCGGGGGCAGGGCTGAACGGCATGAGGAGGACGTGCGCGAAGACGTAGTGGAGCGGAGGCCCCGAATCGACACGAAGGGCCGCGAGAATCTCCGGTGCGCTCTTCCGGGCGACCGTCAGCGTGAAGATCTCGTCCGCCCAGAGCGGCCGGACGACGAGGGAGAAGACCCGGGCGACCAGGCCGACCGCCATCGCCGCCCACGCGAGCGCACGCGTGAGAGACGGACGCGTGCGGACGATCGCTTTCATGGGCTCTCCTCGTCCGGGACGTGCGGAGAAAAGACTAACACCCCGGGCTGGAACGGGTCGGGTTCGCACCGCTCGGCCTCCTCGTCAACCGGAGTCTCTCCGCGCATCGTCGATCCCTAGTACGATTCCTCGATCTGAAGGCCGCCATGTTCTCGCCGAACTCCCCCGAACCGCCTTCGGTGCAGAGCGACTGGACCGGATGGATTGAGCGGCGGCTCTATGCCCCCGGTGACGACGAGGAGACCCGGCACCGCAAGCTCCAGTTCACCCTTGGCTCGATTCTGGTGGTGCCGGCCGGACTGGTCTGGGGCGCGCTGTACTTCGCATACGGCGAGCGAGCCGTCGCCGCGATTCCGGTCACGTACTCCGTTCTGACGTTCCTGTACGTTCTGGTCCTTCTCCAGACGCGACGCTACGAGTTCTTCCGGAAGACCCAGCAGTTCCTGATGCTGGTGCTTCCCTTCGCGCTCCAGCTCGCGCTCGGGGGGTTCGTCGGCTCGAGCGGGGTGATCCTCTGGTCGCTCATCGCGGTGTTGATGGCGCTCCTCTTCGGAGGAGCTCGTGAAGCCATCGGGTGGTTCACGGTATACGTGTCGGCGGTCGTCGCCGCTGCATTGCTGCAGCCCCGGCTCGTCATAAACAACAATCTGCCGTCCTGGCTCGTGCTCGCGTTTTTCGTGCTCAACATCGTCGCCGTGTCCTCGACCGCGTTCGTCGTGCTGTACTCTTTCGTCACGGATCGGCGGAAGCTCCGCGAGCTCGAGGTGGCCTACCTGAACCAGGAGCTGATGCTTCGCCAGTCGGAAAAGATGGCGACGTTGGGCACGCTCGCTGCCGGGATCGCTCACGAGCTCAACAATCCCGCGGCCGCGATCGGGCGCGCCGCCGAGCAGCTCCGTGACATGTCCACCCGCCTCGAGGAGGCCGGCCTGCGCCTGCGCATGCTGACTCTCGCCGCCCCGGCACAGGAGGCGCTGCGGTCGCTCCAACGGCAGGCACGCGAGCGCGCCGCGACGCCGAACGATCTCGACGCGCTCGGCCGCTCGGACCGTGAAGCCGCCGCGGAGGAATGGCTCGAGGAACATGGCATCGAGGACCCCTGGCGCCTCGCCGCCTCGCTGGCCGAGCAGGGGCTCGATCCCCCCGCGCTCTCGCGGCTCGCCACCGTACTCGAAGGCGACGTGTTGTCCGCCGGCCTCGTCTGGGCCGCCAGCCTCTTCCCCGTCTACACTCTGTTGAACGAGATTGGCCAGGGCTCGGCGCGAATTTCCGAGATCGTGGGAGCGCTGAAGAGCTATTCGTATCTCGGGCAGGCGCCGGTCCAGACGGTCGACCTGCACGAGGGCCTCGACAACACTCTCGTGATCCTCCGCGGGAAGCTGAGGGCCGGCATCGACGTCCACCGGGATTACGACCGGGACATCCCGAAGGTGCCGGCGTACGGCAGCGAGCTGAATCAGGTCTGGACGAACCTGCTCGACAACGCCGTCGACGCGATGGGGGGAAAGGGCGAGATCACCATCCGGACCCGCCGTCAGGATGGCTGGGCGGTCGTCGAGGTCGAGGACGACGGGCCGGGCATCCCGGAGGCAACACTCCCCAGGATCTTCGACCCTTTCTTCACGACGAAGGAGCCCGGAAAGGGAACCGGGCTGGGTCTTTCGACCAGCTTCGCGATCGTCACCAAGCAGCACGGGGGAGAGATTCGCGTGGAATCCCGGCCGGGTTCGACACGTTTCACCGTCAAGCTGCCGATCGAGCGGACACCTGCAGCGTGAGGAGTTGAAACGGGTCGATGTATAACGTGCCGTTCAGGTCGACGGAATTGGAAGCATCGATTCTCGATCGTTTGTCTCGACACCGGCTGCTCGCCGGCGCCCCTCCGGACCAGCTCGCCTGGCTCGCGGCCCGCGGCCAGCTCGTTCATTTGGACCCGGGCACCGAGCTCGCACCGAAGGGCACCACCGTGCCCGGCCTTTACATCGTCCTTTCCGGCCACATGTCGATCCACATTGACCGAGGCGCCGGACCGCAGAAGGTCATGGAATGGCGGGCCGGCGACGTGACGGGTTTCCTGCCGTACTCGCGCCTCGACAAGTCGCCGGGCGGCGTGAGGGCCGAGGAGCCGACCGAGCTCTGGATGATCCCGCGCGAGGAGATCCCGGCGCTGATTCGCGAGTGCTACGAGCTCACCTCGATTTTCGTGCACGTGATGGTCGACCGGGCCCGCCAATTCACGTCGAGCGACCTTCAGATTGAAAAGATGTCCTCCCTCGGCAAGCTGGCCGCGGGGCTCGCGCACGAGCTGAACAACCCCGCGTCGGCCGTTGCGCGGAGCGCCCAGGGGCTCAAGGCGCGGTTGTCCGAGATCGAACAGGCTTCCCGCGCACTCGGCGCAGCACGATTGTCCGAGGCGCAGCAGGCCGCCGTCGACAAATCACGAGATCTCTGCCTCGCCGCGGCCGGCGCGACGTTCGGGCGCTCACCCATCGAGCGAGCGGACCGAGAAGACGCCATCGCCGATTGGCTGGCGCGTCACGGCGCCGACGTCACCGCCGCGGAAGCGCTGGCGGAGTCCGCGATCACGTTCGACGCGCTAGACCGGCTCGCGGAAGAGCTTCAGGGCGAAGCGCTCCAGGTGACCCTCCGGTGGCTCGTCGCCGGCTGCGCGACCTACCAGCTGGCTTCGGAAATCGAGACGGCCGCGTCCCGGATTCACAACCTCGTCGCGGCGGTGAAGGGCTTCACCTACGTCGATCAGGCGACGATGCCCAAGCCGGTGGACGTCGGCCAGGGGCTGTCCGACACGCTCGCCGTGCTCAATGCAAAAGCCCGCTCGAAATCAGTCGCGGTGACCCTCGACGTGGAGGGCGATCTTCCGCGAATCCAGGGGTTCGGCGGCGAGCTCAACCAGGTGTGGGCGAACCTCGTCGACAACGCGCTGGACGCGGCCAAGAGCCGCGTCGCCGTTGTGGCGGGCCGAAAGGGCGCTTCCGTCGTCGTGCGAGTCGTGGACGACGGACCCGGATTACCCCCGGAGATTCGCGAGCGGATCTTCGATCCGTTCTTCACGACGAAGACGGTTGGGCAGGGCACGGGTCTCGGCCTCGACATCGCTCGGCGCCTCGTCCTCCGGCACCGCGGAGCAATCGAGGTCGATTCCCGCCCCGGATCCACGCAGTTCAGCGTGACGCTGCCGATCGACGCAGGAACGGGCTGACGTGGCCAAACCGGTGATCCTGACCGTCGATGACGACCCCGAGGTGCTCCGCGCGGTCGAACGGGATCTTCGCAGCCACTACCGGAACGACTACCGGATCCTCAAGGCCGGGTCGGGCCGAGAGGCGCTGGAGGCCGCCCGGCAGCTCAAGGAGAGAGGCACTCCCATCGCTCTCTTCCTCGTGGACGAACGGATGCCCGAGATGACCGGCACGGAGATGCTGCGCGAAGTTCTCAAGCTCTACCCGGACTCGAAAAGGGTCCTCCTCACCGCGTATGCCGACACGGAGGCCGCGATCGCCGGAATCAACGATGTCGGGCTGAACCACTACCTGCTGAAGCCCTGGGATCCTCCGGATCAGCGGCTCTACCCGGTTCTCGACGATCTGTTGTCCGACTGGACGGCGCACGTGCGCCTCCCCTACGAAGGCATCCGGGTCGCGGGCGCGCGGTCGTCGCCGCGAAGCTATGCCGTGAAGGAATTCCTGTCCAGCAATCAGGTCCCCTATCAATGGATCGACGTCGACGACGACCCGCCGACGCGGGAGCTGATCCGTACTTTCGGCGACTCGACGAAGCTGCCGGTGCTCCTTTTCCCGGACGGCAGCCATCTCGTGGCCCCGACGAACCGCGAGCTGGCGGAGAAGATCGGCATGCAGACGCGGGCGAGCCTGCCCTTCTACGACCTCGTGATCGTCGGCGCCGGTCCCGCGGGTCTGGCGGCAGCGGTCTACGGCGCCTCGGAGGGGCTCCGCACTCTGCTCGTCGAGCACAACGCCCCCGGTGGCCAGGCCGGCACCAGCTCCCAGATCGAGAACTACCTCGGGTTCCCGTCCGGCGTCAGCGGAGCGGACCTTGCGCGTCGCGCCCTCACGCAGGCGCGACGCTTCGGCACCGAGGTGCTCGTCCAGGAGGTCGTGGCCCTGCGCCGCGAGGACCCTTATCGCATCGTTCGGCTCGCGGACGGCACGGACGTTTCGTGCTACGCGGTCGTCCTGGCCACGGGAGTGTCCGTTCGGACTCTGGAGGTTCCAGGAATCGAGCCCCTCCTCGGCATCGGCGTCTACTACGGCGCCGCGATGACCGAGGCTGCGACCTACCGCGGCCATGACGTGTGCGTCCTCGGGGCCGGAAACTCGGCTGCGCAGGGTGCCCTCTTCTTCTCGCGCTACGCGCGGCGCGTCACCCTGCTCGTCCGGGGAAAGTCCCTCGGCCAGTCGATGTCGCACTACCTGGTCGACCGGATCACGGCGACGGCGAACATCGAAGTCCTGACGAAGGTTGAAATCGCCCGGGTCGGCGGCACGGGCCGGCTCGAGAAAGTGGTCGTCCAGGGCGTGGACGACGGCGAGGAGCGAGAGCTTTTCGCCTCGGCGATCTTCATCTTCATCGGTGCGAAGGCCCGGACCGAGATGGTTTCCGGTCTCCTGGAGCTGGACGAGAAGGGATTCGTCCTGACGGGCCCGGACCTGCCGCGCATCGACCGGATCCCCCGCGGGTGGACCCTCGAGCGCGACCCGTACCTCTTCGAGACGAGCGTTCCCGGCATCTTCGCGGCCGGCGACGTGCGCTCCAACTCGGGCAAGCGCGTCGCGGCGGCCGTGGGCGAGGGCTCCGGCACCGTCAGCATGGTCCACCGCTACCTAGAAACCGTCTGACTCCTGCGCGCCGCCTCGAGGAGCGCCGCGAAGCGCGGGTCGCCGCGCAGCGGGTCGAGGTCGGGGTCGTTCGCGACCCAGTCGACGTGCAGCCGGCCCTGCGCGACGGGGGCCTCGAGGCATGCGAACGCCTCGTCCCGCCGCCCCAACTCAGCGTATACGCACGCCGCGTTGTACGCGATGATGGGCTCGTCGCGGTCCACCGCGAGAGCGCGCGCGACCCACTCGGCCGCGCGTTCAGGCTCGCCGAGCTCCGCGAGAACGGACGCGCCCATTGTCCAGGCGCGCGTGTCGTCCGCATGCGAGCGGAGACGCTTCTTGACGGCCTCGATGCACTCGAGGTCCGCGCTGCGGGCCTTGAGCGTCTCTCCCATCCGCCGGTAGCACATGCCGAGGAGGTACCACGCGTCGTACGCCTCCGGCACGAGGGCACAGGCCTCGCGGAAGTGCTCCGCCGCCTCGGGCATGCGCCCCTGCGAGAAGCACACGCGGCCGAAGATGTAGTGCGGGTCATAAAGGCGCGGGTCGAGCGCGATCGCCTTCCTCAGAAACCCCTCCGCCTCCGCGAACTCGCGCTTGAGGAACAGCGCCAGACCGCGCGCGGTGTGCGCGTCGGGGAGGCCGGGGCCCAACTCCAGGGCCTTCACGCTCGCCGCGTCGGCGGCCGCGACGGCTTCCGCGCCCCCGCCGAAATAGAGGTTGAGAAACGCGTGACATTCGGCGACGCCCGCGTACGCGCGCGCGAAGCCGGGGTCCAGCTCGAGGGCCCGCTCGAACGTCTGGAGAGCGATCTCGCACGCCTTCCGCCGGTGCTGGTGGAAGAACTGGCGACCCTGCAGGAAGAGCTCGTACGCCTCGGCGGCGGTGGACCCGCGTTCGGCCGGGCTTCCGCGCTGCTCGGCGAGGGTGACCTTGAGCGCCTGCGCGATCTTCTCGGCGATCTCGTCCTCGATCGCGAAGATGTCCTTCATCTCGCGGTCGTAGCGGTCGCACCAGAGACGGTAGCCGCTGTCGACGCTCACGAGCTGAGCCGAGATTCGCACGCGGTCGCCGGCGCGGCGAACGCTCCCCTCGAGCACCGTGCCGACGTTCAGGCGGGCGCCGATCTCGCGTACGTCGGCCGCCTGGTTCCGGTACTGGAACGCGGATGTCCGCGAGGCGACGTAGAGATCGGGAATGCGGGCGAGCTCGCGCAGGATTTCCTCGGCGATGCCGTCGCAGAGGAACCCCTGGTCCCGCCGCGGGCTCATGTCCACGAACGGGAGAACCGCGATGGATTGCAGGGCCGCGGCCGCGGGCCGGCGCAGCGTGATCGCGCCGGAATCGAGGGCGGATCGCAGGTCGAGGAGATCGCGCGCCATGTCCTCCATGCGCTCGTAGCGCAGGCGTCGGTCCTTCACGAGCGCCTTTGCGAGGATCTCGTCCACGCGGTTGGGGATGCCGGGCCGCGCGTCCGACGCGCGGGGCGGCGGCGCGCTCAGGATGGACGCCACGACCGCCGCGACGTTGTCGCCGGGAAAGGGCGGCTCGCCCGTGAGCATCTCGTACAGGACGGCGCCCAGGGACCAGATATCCGTCCTCTGGTCCAGAGGCTCGTCGCGCAATTGCTCGGGCGACATGTACGCCGGCGTGCCGACGACCGAGCCGTGGTCCGTCGCGCGCGGGTCGCCGAGGATCCGGGCGATGCCGAAGTCGAGGATCTTCACCGTGTCGCCTCGGGTGAGCATGAGGTTCGCGGGCTTCACGTCGCGGTGGACGATGAGCTCCTCGTGCGCGGCCGCAAGGCCGCGCGCCGCCTGCGCCGCAATGCCCAGCGCCCGCTCGGGCGCGAGCGGGCCCCGGGCAATGACGCGGTCGAGCGTCTCGCCCTCGTAGAGCGCCATCGCGATGAAGAGGTCTTCGCCGGCCTCGTCCACCTCGAAGATCGTGCAGATGTTCGGGTGATCGAGGGACGACGCGGCCTGCGCTTCGCGCAGGATGCGCCGCCTCAGCGCCGCGTCGGCCATCGGCCTGAGGAACTTCAGCGCGACGCGCCGCCCGAGACGCAGATCCGTCGCTCGATGAACCTCGCCCATGGAGCCGGAGCCCAGGAGCTCCCCTACCTCGTAATGCGAGACGTTACGTCCCGCCTGGACGGCAACGCTCATCCGCGACCTCCCGCGTCCGGGCGAAAACCACCCGCGGGCGCCGCCCGGCACCTTCCACAACATATGTCCGGCGTGCTCCGGCCGACAAGGTCTGACAAGATCCTATAGAGCGGAGGATCGATGGACGCTGCCGAATCGAAATCGCTGCCCGAGAACGCCTACCAGACGCTCCCGCCCGGCGAGGTCTATCGGCCCGTGGTGCCGCCGCAGGAGACTCCGCCGGAGGTCACCCGCCGCTCGCTCGTCTGGGGCCTCCTCTTCTGCGTGATCTTCACGGTGGCGTCGGCGTACTCGGGGCTGAAGGTGGGGCAGGTGATGGAGGCGGCGATCCCGATCTCGATCCTCGCGATCGGCCTCGCCCGCCTCTACCAGAGGCGGTCGCACCTCCTGGAGAACGTGATCATCACCGGGATCGGCGGCGTCGCGGGCGGCGTCGTCGCGGGCGCGATCTTCACGCTGCCCGCGCTCTACTCGCTGAACCTCCACCCGCACCCGGTCCAGACGATCGCGATCTGTCTCGCCGGCGCGTGTCTCGGGGTTCTCTTCGTCATCCCGCTGCGCCGCTATTTCGTGAAGGAGATGCACGGACAGTTCCCGTTTCCCGAGGCGACCGCCATCACGGAGGTGCTCGTCACGGGCGAGAAGGGCGGCGCGCAGGCGAAGCTCCTCATCCAGGCGACGGTCATCTCCGGGATCTACGACTTCTTCGTGACGACGTTCAACGTCTGGAAGGAATACGTGGACTTCCAGTTCCTCCCGGTCATGAAAGCCGCTGCCGAGAAGGCCAAGGTGGTCGTGAAGTTCGACGCGATCGCCTTCATCCTCGGCCTCGGCTACGTCATCGGGATCCGCTCCTCGATGATCCTCTGTGCGGGCGGATTCCTATCGAACTTCGTCTTCGTGCCGATCATCTGGATGGTGGGCCGGCACCTGCCCGAGACCGTCTATCCCGCCGTCAAGCCGATCGCGGAGATGACGGCCGAGCAGATCTACCGGAGCTACGTCCGGTACGTCGGCGTCGGGGCGATCGCGACGGCCGGCATCTTCGGCATCCTGAAGTCCCTGAAGATCGTGGCCGGGTCTTTCAGCATCGCCGCGAAAGCCTTCAAGGGCAGAGGAGGCGCTTCCCTCGAACGGACCGACCGCGACGTGTCCGTCATGGCGATCCTCCTCGGAACGATCCTGAGCGCGATCGGTGTCGCGGCTTTCTACGGCACGCTGGGAGCGTCGTGGACGGTCGTCGGGATCGCGCTCGTCCTCACGCTCGTTTTCTCGTTCTTCTTCGCCTCGGTGGCCGCGAACGCGATCGCGACGATCGCGCGCAACCCGGTCTCGGGGATGACGATGCTGACGATCATCATCTCGTCGGTCATCCTCCTGAAGTTCGGCGTCTCCGGGACGACGGGGATGTTCTTCGTGATGGCGCTCGCCGGCATGGTCTGCACGGCGCTCTCGATCTCCGGCCAGATGATCACGGACCTGAAGACCGGCTACTGGCTCGGCTCGACGCCCGCGGCGCAGGAAAAAGTGAAGTTCTGGGGCGCGATCGCGGCGTCCATCGCCGTCGGCCTGACGATCGTGATGCTCGCGCAGGCGTATCAGTTCGGGGACGTAGCGCCGGGCGACACGCGCGAGGTCCTCGCCGCGCCGCAGGCCTCGATCATGAAAGCGCTCGTCGAAGGCTTCATGAACCGGCAGCCGATCGCGTACTTCCTCTTCGGAACCGGCGCCGTGATCGCGATCATCATGGAGATGCTGCGGGTGCCGGCGCTGACCTTCGCGCTCGGGATGTACCTGCCGCTCGAGCTGAACACGCCGGCGCTCGTGGGCGGCGTCATTTCGTATTACGTCACGAAGAAGTCGGAAAACGTCGGAGGCGACGCGGGGCGCACGATGCGCGAGCGCGCCGTCGTCATCGCGTCGGGCCTCATGGCTGGCGGCGCCCTCGGCGGCGTCTTCGGCGCCGCGCTGAGGCTCTTTTCCTGGTACCGGGAGGACCTCGTGAAGACGCCCTTCTACGGCCACGAGGCCGTCTCGCAGGGCGTGTCGATGGTGTTCTTCGTCGGCCTCTGTCTCTATCTCTGGATCGATTCGACCCGCAGGGTCGGGGAGAGATGAACATGTCCTTGAACGCACGCGACGCGGCGACTGCCGAAGCGCTCATCGGAATCGACACCCTCTGGGGCGGAGACGTCATGAACCCGTCCGGGACCGGCCGGTTCATCGCCGACTGCTGGTTCTCGGACGAGCCGCTTCCCCTCGCGTACACGCACCCGTCGGCCGCGGCGGTGCGCGCGACGGGTGGCGTCTCGGCGACGGCGCCCGACGTCTCCGCCATCGAGACGTACCTGTCCGCCGTCGACGTGGGCGGCGCGATCGCGCGCGTGCTCGCGGAATCGCGGCGCCTCGGCGGTCTCCGCGGCGACTACCTCGAAGGTCTGGGCCTCTGCTGCGAGGTCATGTGGGACCTCGCCATGGAGATCCTCGGAAAGGGGCCTGAGGTTCCCTACGAGACGTGCGTCATGACGATCACCGGCTCTCTGCCGGAGCCTTCCCGCCCCGAGGAGAAACGCCGGCGCGTGGCCGATCTCCTCGCCTCCGCCGGCCACCCTTCGAGCGGCTCGGATTCGCTCCTCGCGGCCGTGGACGCCTGGCGGAAGGAGCGGCTCGTGCCCGGCAAGTCGATCCCGGCTCTCGGCGACGCGTTCATCGCGAAGTACGACGCGCTCGCCGTGCGAAACCTCCTTCCGCACCTGCCGCGGGAGCTCGCGCGGGTTCCGCGCGCGAACGTGAAGTTCCTCGCGATCGAGAACGCCTGGTTCTCCGGCTCGATGAACTACCTCGGGCACGCGCGCAAGAAGGACGGCTCGCCGGAATACGAGGCGACGTACGAGCTGAACGCCGCGCTCCAGATCTCGGTCCCCGAGTTCCAGCAGCTCGTCAGCCACGAGGTCGTGCCCGGCCACGTGACGACGTTTGCGTACTTGCAGGACCTCTTCACCCGTGGCCTCGCGGAGTTCGAGGCGTCGGTCCTCACGATGAACACCCGGGCGGCCGTCCTCTTCGAGGGCATCGCGAACAACGCGATCCTGATCGCCCACGGCGTCACCGAGGTCGACGAGCTTCCCGACCCGGACCTCCAGATCGGCGTCCTCCTCGCGCTCCTGCAGGACGACGCGAAGAACCAGTCCTCGTACCTCACGTGGAAAGAGAAGCTCCCGCAGAAAGACGTCGCCGCGGCGCTGCGGAAGGACTTCCTCGTCTCTACGGAGCGCGCCGACAAGCTCTCGGGCGCGTGGGGCCGCCACCCGCTTCTCGGCCGCATGTACCTTCCGGCGTACCGGGCCGGGACGGAGCTCGTCGCACGCCTCCGCCGCAGCCACCCGGCCGAGAGGGTCCTGCCCGCGCTCTACGGCGCCCGCGGTCTCGTGGACGCGTTCACGCTCCCGCGCGCGATGGAGGAGGCGTCCGTCTCGCGCTGAAGGGGTCGATCATGAGTCAGCCGAAGAGCCTGGCGATTCTCGTGGGGGGCGGGCCGGCCCCCGGGATCAACAGCGTCATCAGCTCGGCCACCATCCGCGCCATTCTCGAAGGCGTGGAGGTGACCGGCATCCGCGACGGCTTCGAGTGGATCATGCAGGGGAACATCGAGCACGTCGCTCCCCTCACGATCGAGGAGGTCAGCCGCATTCACTTCCGCGGCGGCTCCTACATCGGCATTTCACGGGCGAACCCGACCCTCGATCCCCAACACCTGGAAAACACGGTGATCTCGCTCCTGCGCCTGAACGTCTCGCGCCTGATCACGATCGGCGGCGACGACACGGCGTACTCGGCGATGAAGCTCGTGGAGAAGGCGGAGGGACGCATCCAGGTCGTCCACGTTCCCAAGACGATCGACAACGATCTCGACCTCCCCGCCCACATCGACACATTCGGCTACCAGACCGCCCGCCACTACGGGGTCGAGATCATCAAGAACCTGATGGTGGACGCCCGCACGACCTCCCGGTGGTACTTCATCGTCGCCATGGGGAGGAAGACCGGGCACCTGGCGCTCGGCATCGGGAAGGCCGCGGGGGCCACGCTCACGCTGATCCCCGAGGAGTTCCTCGGCCACCAGATCCGCTTCAAGGCCATCGTGGACACGCTGGTGGGCGCGATCCTGAAGCGCCTCTCGTACGGCCGGCGCGACGGCGTCGCCGTCATCGCCGAGGGGCTCGTCGAGGGCCTCGACCCCTCGGAACTCGAGGGACTGAAGGACGTCGAGCGTGACACGCACGGGAACGTCCGCATCGCGGAGGTGAACATCGGCGAGATCCTGAAGGTCGCCGTCCAGCAGAGGCTGAAGGAGTTCGGCATCAGGACGACGATCGTCGCCAAGAACATCGGCTACGAGCTGCGTTGCGCCGACCCGATCCCGTTCGACCTGGAGTACACGCGGGATCTCGGCTACTGCGCGACGAAGTGCCTCCTCTCGGGCGGGCACTCCGTGATGATCTCGATGCAGGGCGGCCACTTCGTGCCGATTCCCTTCGAGCAGCTGATCAACCCCGCGAATGGCCGCGCCAAGGTGCGGATGGTGGACATTCACTCCACGCGGTACGCCATCGCGCGGCGGTACATGCTGCGCCTCCGCCGCGACGACTTCGAGGACCCCCACGAGCTCGCGAAGTTCGCGGCCACGGCAGGCATGTCGCTCGCGGATTTCCGCAAGGAGTTCGGGTACCTCATCGAATGGGAGCTGCCCGCGCTCGTCTTCGGGTCGGAGCCGGAGGGCGGCGTCCGCGAGAAGCACGGCGTCGTGATCGGGCTGGACCCGGCGCCCTAGTTCTAGCAACTGCTATAGTTCTGATATAACTGCGATGTGGCCGTCGGGTGGCTCCGGAAGCTGGGGCTCGAGAGGCGGGTCGGGGCGCTCGCGGCCGGCCTGTTCGTGTACGGCTTCGGGCAGGAGCTGTGGTTCCGGTACCTCCCGGAGTACCTGCGCGTCCTCGGCGCCTCGGCGTTCACGGTCGGCGCGTTCGGGACGCTGAAGGACCTGCTCGACGCCGCGTACGCCTATCCGGGAGGAGTGGCGAGCGACCGGCTCGGAAGCCGCGATGCGCTCCTCCTCTTCGGGCTCCTCAGCGCCGCGGGCTTCGGCCTCTATTTCGCGTGGTCGTCCGTGCCGGCGCTTTTCCTGGGCCTCGTCCTCGTAATGGCGTGGCCGGCGCTCGGGCTGCCGGCGACGTTCGCGCTCGTCGGCGAGGAACTCCGCGGAGGGCGGCGCATCGTGGGCTTCACGGTGCAGGCGGTCCTGAAGCGCGTCCCGATCGTCCTCGCGCCGCCGCTCGGCGGGCTACTGATCCAGCGCCTCGGAATGCGGACGGGATTGCGCGCCGGATTCGGCATCTCCGTCGTCCTCGCGATCGGGATGCTCGTCGCGCTCCGGAGAGCGTTTCGCGACGAGAGGCGGACCGGACGGTACGAGGTCGGCCCGAAGCCCGCCGTCCGCCTCCATCGGTCTCTCAAGCGGCTCCTGGTCGCCGACTGCCTCGTTCGGCTGTGCGAGGGGCTGCCCGACGTTTTTCTCGTGATCTGGGCGCTCGAGGTCGTGAAGGTCTCGCCCGTCCAGTTCGGCCTCCTGACGTCGGTCCTGATGGGGACCGCGATCCTCTCGTACGTCCCCGCCGCGGCGCTCGCGGAGCGCGCCGAGAAGAAGAAGTTCGTCGTCCTCACGTATCTTTTCTTCACGCTCTTCCCCGTCGCGGTCGTCCTGTCGAGCTCGTTCAAACCGCTCGTCCTCGCCTACGTCGTCGGCGGGCTCCGGGAGATCGGCGAGCCCGCTCGCAAGGCCTTGATCGTCGACCTCGCCGACCCGCTCCAGAGGGGGCGTACCGTCGGCCTCTATTACTCGATCCGCGGCTTCGCAGTTGCCGGGGCGGCCGCGATCGGCGGCGCTCTCTGGACGGTGCGGCCCGAGCTGACGTTCGCGGTTGCGGCCGGCCTCGGAGCGGTCGGGACGCTCTTCGCGGCCGCATTCCTCCCCTCGGGCTCTCCGGCGCCTCTCGCGGAGGCGGCGCCGTGAAATGGGTGACGCGGAAGCGGATCCACGTGAACCGGACGGCGACGGGCTGGCTCGTCCGGCGCTTCCTCGACCCGGCCGCGGAGATCCTCTTCGTGGAGCCCGAGGAAGTCCGGGGCCTCGAGGAGCGCGAAGGCGCGCTCGGGTTCGACGCGCCGGGGGCGCGCTATCCGCATCGCGACGCGAACGGGCTCTGCTCGTTCGAGCAGCTCGTCCACGAGCGACTGTCGGGCGATCTCGCGCTCCGCGCGCTCGCGACGATCGTCCACGGGGCCGATTTTCCGGACGAGATCGGCGTCGCACCGGAGAGCGCGGGTCTCTGGGCGATCAGCCAGGGCTTCACTGACGTGTCACGGGATGACGTCGAGATCCTCGATCGCGCATCCTTCCTCTACGACTCGCTCTATGCGCACCTTCGCCGGCGGGTGGAGGAGGAGCCGTCGCGGGAGTAGACTGGACATCTGGCGAGAGTCCTTCTCGCCACCATCTTCAAGGAGGATCCATGAAGAGAATCGCTGCCGCCTTTTCCGCCTTCGCCCTCGTCGCGCTCGTCCTCATCGTTGCCGCACCGCCCGCCGCCGCCGCGGAGCAAACCTGGAAGGATGCGACGGTCATGGACAAGATGTGCTTTCCCAAGCTGAAGGACACTCCCGAAAAGCACACCAAAGACTGTCTCCTGAAGTGCGAGAGCTCCGGCTACGGCATCGTCACGACGGAGGGGAAGGACAAGAAGTTCGTCAAGTTCGACTCGAAGGGAAACGACCTCACCGTCGCGGCCCTCAAGGCCGCGAAGAAGACCGTGGATCTCAAGGCCACCGTCGTCGGCGAGATGTCCGACGGCGTGATCAAGGTCAAGTCGATCACGTTCGACTGAGCGGATCGCGTTCTTTCCGCCTGACCCGGCACGGCCCGCGGTCCGTGAGGACCGCGGGCTGTTCTGTCGATTCCCCCGGCGCCTATCTCGTGAACTTCTTCGGGAACTGCTTGACGATCCCGTTCGTCAGCGCGTCGGCGAACATGAGCATGTGTGCGTGGCCTTTGTCGTACGCCTCGATGTCGGCCGGCCAGTCCTTCTTGATCCGGGAGACGACTTCGGCCGTCGTGAAGTCGAGGTGCTTGTACAGCATGTCGGTCAGCACGGCTTTCGGCCAGGCGGGATTAGCACCGCTCAGGAACGTGGAAATCTCGTCGGCATTGGCGTGCCAGCGCTTTTCTCCGGCTGCCACTCCCTCGTTGTTGCCGGCCTTGGCGGCCTTCACGATGTCAGCGGCGATCAGAATGTGGTCCCAGAGAAGAGCGGCCAGCTTCTTTCCCGCCTCCTCCCCGTAGAACGGCTTGACCGCGTTGCCGATGTCGTCCTGGTTCCTCAGGAGCCGATCCGCCACCTTCTCGGTGTCGCCGAGGTCCGCCAGGGCGCTGATGATGAAGTTTCTCGTGTAGACGATGTGTTCTTCCCAGAGCTGGCGCATCGCGTTCCTGAGATCCACGGCCGACGGGGTGTGACTCGTCGCGCCGACTTTCGTGTGCTCCATGGCCGTGGCCGGTGCCGCCAGAACGACTCCGCCAAGCAAAGCGGCCGCGGCCAGCCCCGTGGAAACGGTCCGCTTCGCGGTTGCGGCGTCGTGCCCGCGGACTTCGCTCAGGCGGCCGAGGACGAAGGCGCCGCATGCCATCACGAGATCACGTACGGCCACGTCGAAGTAGTGTCCGGTCGTGACGAGGTTGAGCGCGATCACCGTGAGCCACCCGGCGACGACGTAGCCGCCGAGCCGCGTCATGCCGACGAGTATGGCGATTCCGGCGGCGATCTCGATGACGCCCGCGACGCGCATGAGCGCTCCGGCCGAAAGCGGCACGACGCTGAGAACCAGCGGGCTCGCATACTGCTCCCAGTTGGTCAGCAGGTTCAGGAACTTGTCGAGCCCCGCGAGGAAAGCCGTCAGCCCGAAGGCGATGCGAAGCGTCCAGAAAGCAGAAGTTAGTCGCTTGTCCATGAGGGTGTGTCCTCCGATTCGGTTGGTGCGTCGGCGTGACGCGCGTGAACGGGGAGAGTTCGTGGGTCGACCTTCACGCACGTACAGAGTCCGGAAGGAGGCGGAGGGTTCCCGACCAGTCAGGCGCCGTGGCTTCGCTGCCCGGCTATCTTCTGCATGACGATCGTCACGATCCGGGTGCATCGGGAGTCTCCGAACGAGTAGGCCGTACGGATTCCCTGCCCGGCACGTGCCAGCAGGTGGCTCTCGATCTGGCGGCGCGCCCGATGAAGGCGCGTCTTCACGGTGTCTTCCTTCAGCCCCAGGCACTCGGCGGTCTCGGCCTGGTTCATCTGCTCGATCTCCCGCATGACGAAGACCTCGCGGAAGGAATCGGGAAGGTGGTCGACCGCCTCCTCGATCAGCCGCTTCAGCTCGTGCCGGGCTGCATCCTCATCGGGGCCGGGCAGGTTGCTGCGGAGTTCCACGACACGGCCCTCGTCGTCGCCCACGGTGACCTCCAGCGGCTGGAACCTTCTGCCCCGCCGGACGCGGGCCATCGCCTCGTAGACGGCGATCTTCGTCAGCCAGGTGGCGAAGCTCGACCGGCCTTCGAACTGGTCGAGGTGGCTGTACGCCTTGAGGTAGGCTTCCTGGAGGACGTCCTCCACGTCGGAATCGGTTCCGAGGATCGACCGAATGATCCGGTAGAGCCTCTGGTTGTACCTGCGCATCACGATCTCGAAGAGGGCGATCTCGCCCTCCTTCACGCGACCGATGACGGTCTCGTCGTCGAGAAGAGGAAGCGGCAAGGGATTCGAATCGGCCTGCATGTGCTCTTACAGAGTTCTTGATCAGTCTAAAGGTTCCCGACCCACCGGGCCTCGGATTGCCCGAGCTCGCCGGCCTCGACACAAAAACAAGAAGGGCGCCGGTCGTAAGTGACTGGCGCCCTTTGAGTTGATCTGGTTGCGGGGGCAAGATTTGAACTTGCGACCTTTGGGTTATGAGCCCAACGAGCTACCAGGCTGCTCCACCCCGCGTCAGGGAGGGGGGAAGATAACGGGACGGTCCCGAGGAGTCAAGCCGGCCCGCTCGCTGCTAACCTTCGGCGGCGGAGGCGGTAATGGCTCTCTTTACGTCCACATCCCTGAAGCCCGGCATGGCCGCGCCTGATTTCACGCTCCCCGACCAGCACGGGAAGAAGGTGCGCCTCTCCGACCTTCGCGGAAAGCGCGTCGTTCTGTACTTCTTCCCGAAGGCCGACACCCCCGGTTGAACGATCGAGGCGAAGGCCTTCCGGGACGAAGGCCCGAAGCTCCCGAAGAACGTCGTCGTCGTGGGCGTGTCGAAAGACACGGTCGACGCGCAGGAGAATTTCGCGAAGAAGAATGAGCTGACGTTTCCGCTCCTCGCCGATTCCGAGGGCGAGGTGATCCGCCGCTACGGCGTGGACCTCGCCTTCGGCATCGCGAAGAGGAAGACGTTCCTCATCGACTCGAAGGGGAAGATCGCGAAGATCTACGAATCGGTCACGCCGAAGACGCACGCGGCGGAGGTGGCCGAGGACCTGAAGAGCGTCCGCTGACGTAAGGTCATCGGGCCCCTCGCAAGCCCGGGTTGACGGCCAGTTCCGACAATAATGTCGCCAGCTAGGCGGCATCACACAATGTTGTAGCCAGAAGAGCCTCGGGCATCTTCCCTCCGCGTCGACCGCTAGCCAAGCGCCTGGAATGACTTCCGACCTGCCCGCGGAAAAGACGCGCGGCGGCACGGGCCGTGCGAAGGGCCGCTCAACGGAGGGTGACTGTATGACCAAGAAGAGGCTGATCTGTTTCCTTGCTCTGTCCGGACTGCTCCTCGTGTCGTGGGCGGTCCTCGCGGACGCGACCGGAGACAAGACGGGCGGAATCGCGAACGTGCCGGCGCAGGTCGCGGGCAAGCCCACGCTCGAAGAGATCGGAGCGGCCGTCGGCCAGACGCGGGTCTCGCTCAACTTCGTCTGGACGCTCGTCGCGGGCTTCCTCGTCATGTTCATGCAGGCGGGCTTTGCGCTCGCCGAGACCGGCTTCACGCGGGCAAGGAACGCGGCCCACACCATGATGATGAACTTCATGGTCTACGCGCTCGGCATCCTGGGGTTCTGGGTGTGCGGGTTCGCGCTGCAGATGGGCGGGTCCGGCGCGCCGATGGGGGCTGCCCTGAGCGTTCCGGAGACGATGAACAAGCTCGTCGGGCCGTCCATCGGCGGCAACGTGTGGGGGCTCTTCGGCGGCACGGGATTCTTCCTGTCGGGGGTCTCCTATGACGTCGCCGCGTTCGCCCTCTTTCTCTTCCAGATGGTCTTCATGGACACCGCGCTCACGATCCCGACCGGCTCGATGGCCGAACGGTGGAAGCTCTCGGCCTTCGTCATCTACGGACTCGTCGTGTCGGCCGTGGTCTATCCCCTCTTCGCCTGCTGGGCGTGGGGCGGCGGCTGGCTCTCCACGCTGGGCAAGTACGTGGGCCTGGGGCACGGGTACGTCGACTTCGCGGGCTCCGGCGTCGTGCACCTGACCGGCGGCGTGATGGCTCTGGTCGGCGCGATCGTCCTCGGTCCGCGCATCGGCAAGTACGTGAAGGGAGAAGCCCAGGCGATTCCCGGCCACAACCTCCCGATGGCCGTCCTCGGCTGCTTCATCCTGGCGTTCGGCTGGTTCGGCTTCAACGCGGGCTCGACGCTCGCGGGAACCGACCTGAGGATCTCCGTCGTCGCGGTGAACACGATGCTCGCGTCGGCCTCCGGCGCGCTTCTCGCCTTTCTCTACACGTGGCGGAAGTTCGGCCGCCCCGACCTGTCGATGGCCGTCAACGGCATGCTCGCGGGGCTCGTCGCGATCACGGCGCCGTGCGCCTTCGTGAACGCCCCGGTGGCGGTCCTCATCGGCGCGGTGTCCGGCGTCCTCGTGGTCGCGGCCGCGCTCTTCATCGAGAACAGGCTGAAGATCGATGACCCGGTCGGCGCCATCGCCGTGCACGGGGTCAACGGCGCCTGGGGACTCATCGCGCTCGGCCTCTTCGCGGACGGCACGTACGGCGGCGGGTTGAACGGCGGCCCGGCTGCCGGCGTCGCGGGCCTCTTCTATGGAGACCCGAAGCAGCTCGTGGCGCAGGTCGTCGGGATCGGCGCGAACCTCCTCTGGGTGGGAGGCTCGAGCTTCGCGCTCTTCAAGATTCTCGACCTGACGCTCGGCATGCGCGTGAGCGCGGAGCAGGAGATGCAGGGCCTGGACTTCAACGAGGTCTCGGCGCCCGCGTACCCTGGCGAAGGCTCGCCCGTCCATTTCCCGGTTTTCGCGAGCGTACCCGCGAAGGTGGCTTCACCGCTGCTCGTGGCGCAGACCTCGCCGGCCGGCGGCAAGTGAGAGGAGCGACGTTCCCATGAAAATGATCACCGCAATCATCCGCCCCGAGAAGCTGGACGACGTGAAGGCCGCCCTTTTCGCAGCCGAGGTCGAGGGACTCACGATCACGCGGGTCTCCGGCCACGGAGGAGAGAAGACGGTCCTCGAGAGCTACCGCGGCCATCCGCTCGTCTACGAGTTCCACGACAAGGTCCGGCTCGACATCGGCGTCTCGGAGCCGTTCGTCGACGTGACCATCAAAGCGATCGTCAAAGCGGGCAAGACCGGACAGGTGGGCGACGGAAAGATCTTCGTCATGCCCATCGAGAAGGTCGTGAGGATCAGGACGGGCGAGACCGACCAGGACGCCGTCACGCCCGTCCACATGCTCGCCGAGAAGAAGTAGCCGAAACACAGTCCGAAAAACGAGAGACAAGCAGCGGGCTCCTCGTCGCGAGGAGCCCGCTGTGAAAGGAGTTCCCTCGAATGACCCGACCCCGCCGGGCCCGCCCCCCGTGTCGCTTCCGTCTCCACGCGCTCGCTCTCGCCGCGACCGCCGCGCTCGGCGCAGCGCCCGCGATGCACGGCCAGCCGGCCCCCACGCCGACGCCCGGCCCCGCGCCGGCGCCTAGTCCGGCGCCGGCGCCCGCCGCCAAGCCCTGGTACGAGGAGATCGCGGTCAACGGCTTCGTTTCCGCGAGCTATTCCTACAATTTCAACCGCCCGGACTCCGGAACGAATCAGCTTCGCGTCTTCGACTTCGACGACAACACGTTCAAGGTGGACGTCGCCGAGCTCGTCCTCCAGAAGGCCGTCACCAAGCCCGGCGAAGCCGGGTTCCGGGTCGACGCAGAGGCCGGCGGCTCGATTCCCCGCGTCTCGGCGTCGGCCGGGCTCTTCCGCGACTCGAGCGGGAAGGCGCAGGACTTCGACCTCCAGCAGGCCTTCGTCAGCTGGATCGCCCCGGTCGGGAGCGGCCTCCGCCTCGACGTGGGGAAATTCGTCACGTACTTCTTGTACGAGGTGATCGACGGGTACGACGGGTACAACGACAACGCGACCCGTTCATTCCTCTTCGGCCTCGGAACTCCGGCCACGCACACGGGCCTGAAGGCGTCGTACACGTTCAGCGACGAACTCGCCGGGATGGTCGAGGTCTGCAACGGCTGGGACGTCGCCAGGGACAACAACAGCTCGAAGAGCATCGGCCTGCAGCTCACCTGGACGCCCTCGAAGGCCGTGACGGTCTACGGGGGTTTCATGACGGGTCCCGAGCGGGCGAACGTCAACTCCGATCCGAGGAACCTCTTGAACGTCGTGGCTCAATGGAAGCTCGCCGACCTGACCGTCTTCGCGCTCGATGCCGTCTACGCCAGCGAGAGAGGAGCGGTGACGCCGGGCGAAACCGCCTCGTGGTCGGGAATCGCCGGCTACGCCCGCTTCGGCGTCAGTGACACCTTCGCGCTCTGTCTGAGGGCCGAGTACTTCAACGACGCGGACGGCGCTCGGACGGGCACCGTTCAGAAGCTCAAGGAGGTCACCGTCACCCCCGAGGTCAAGGTATCGTCCCACCTGATCCTCCGGGGAGATCTCCGCGTCGACTGGTCCGACGCCGACGTCTTCAGCAAGAAGGACGGTGTCTTCAAAGGCAACCAGCCGACGATCCTCCTGAACGCGATCTACGCGTTCTGAGCCCGGGGCCGGGGCGCGCCCGGAAGCTCCGGCCGTTCGGTCAGGACGTTCGACATTTCTGTCCTTGGAGGCAGTGGTTCCGACATTCCTGTAGGATTCGGGAATGCCGAAGAGCCGCCACGACCCGCCCGGGAGCCTCCGAGAGCTCCCGGCACTCCTGGAGCTCTCGCAGCTGCTTGGGTCGGCGCGAGGCTTTCGCGCGGCGCTGGACGGCGCGCTCGCCATCCTGCGCGAGAGCTACGGCGGAAGCGTCGTCACAGCCGCGCTCGTCGACGAGGCCACCGGCGAGCTGAAGCTCGAAGCGTCCGCCGGCCTTCCCGCTGGACGCCGGCCTTCGCCGAAACTCCGCCCCGGCGAGGGAGTCACGGGCCGGGTCGTGGCGAGCGGGAAGGCGGTCGTCGTACCGCAGGTGACGCGCGAGCCGCTGCTCAAGACGCCGCACGAGGTTCTTCCCATGTCGGCCGCGGCTCGGCACGAGCTGAGCTTCGTGTCCGTCCCCCTCGTCGTGGAAGGCAGCACGGTCGGCGCCCTCGGGCTCGCGCTGCCATACGACCCGGCGCGCGACTTCGCCCGCGTTTCCTCCTTCCTGAAGGTCGTGGCCTCGCTCCTCGGTCAGGCGATGCACGTGGATCGGCTGATCGAAGGGGAGCGCGAGCGCCTTCTCGACGAGAACCTCAAGCTCAGGCGCGAGCTGAAGGGCCGTTACGACCTCAAGAACATCGTCGGCCACAGCCGGCCGATGGAGGAGCTTTACGAGCAGGTCGCGCAGGCCGCCCCGCGCGACACGACCGTCCTCATCCGCGGAGAGTCGGGAACCGGCAAGGAGCTCATCGCGCACGCCCTCCATTACAACTCGGCGCGCGCAGGCAAGCCGTTCGTGAGGGTGAGCTGCGCCGCGCTTCCCGAGAGCCTGATCGAGTCCGAGCTGTTCGGTTACGAGCCGGGCGCTTTCACGGACGCGCGGACGCAGAAGAAGGGGCGCTTCGAGCTCGCCGACAAGGGGACGCTCTTTCTGGACGAGGTGGGAGATCTCTCCGCCTCGACCCAGGTGAAGCTCCTGCGCGTCCTGCAGGAGAGGGAGTTCGAAAGGCTCGGCGGCACTCATCCGGTCTCGGTCGACATCCGCCTCGTGGCCGCGACGAACCGGGATCTCGAGGCCGCGATGGCGAAGGGGAAATTCCGCGAGGATCTCTTCTACCGCTTGAACGTGTTCACGATCTTCCTGCCGCCCTTGCGCGACAGGCGCCCCGACATCCCCCTCCTGGCGGACCACTTCGTCGAGAAATACGCGACGCGTCACCGCAAGGACGTGAGGCGCATCTCGACGCCCGCGATCGACGTCCTCATGAGCTATCACTGGCCGGGGAACGTCCGCGAGCTGGAGAACTGCATCGAGCGGGCCGTCCTCGTGTGCGACGGCGGCGTTCTCCACGCCCACCACCTTCCTCCGACGCTTCAGACCGCCGAGGTCTCGGGGACGCTCCCGCGCCAGTCTCTCGGGGCGGCGGTCGAGGCGTACGAGAAGGACCTGCTCCTCGACAGCCTGAAGATCGCGCGCGGAAACCGGGCGAAGGCGGCGCGCCTGCTTCAGACGACCGAGCGTATCTTCGGCTACCGCCTCAAGCGTTACGGGATCGAAGCGGACCGCTTCCGGCCCTGATCTGCGCTGCCGGACCTTTTCGCCGCCGCCGCTCGCGGAGGATCGCGCGCGCCGGCGCGCCCTCTCCCTCGGCGATGCGAATCGGCAGGCAGACGAAGTCCACGGGTCCCGGCCGTGCGCGGGAGAGGTCGAGGCCTTCCACGATCCAGATGCCGGCCCGGAGGAGAATCTCGTGGGTCTCGCGCCCGTCACGGGAGAAGCCGCCGACGGAAAGGTAGTCGATCCCCACGAGCGCGACTTCCCGCTCGGCCAGGAGCCGGGCCGCCGCGGCGGAAATGTAAACGAAGTCCTTCACGAACGCGCCGCTTTTCCAGCAGCGCGCGGAGTTGCGCGTCTTGAAGAGCAGCCGCTCGCCCCGACGGATGCGGTTCTGCCGGAGCTCCCCGGGCGTGATCTCTTCCGGGTTCCGGATCGCGAGGACGCGCGCGCGACCCACTGTGGCCTCGAGCGACAGGCTGTCGAGGTCCGGCGCCCCGCGAAGAAAATGCGACGGCGCATCCATGTGCGTCCCCGAGTGCGCTCCCATCGAAAGGGCGGAGAGCGTGCAGTCGTCCCCGCGAGAGAGCTCCTTGACCCGCTCGACCCTGATCACCGGGTCGCCGGGCCAGTGGACCATCCCGGTCCGGAGCGGAACCGAAACGTCCAGCCAGCGGGGCCGGCGCGCCCAGGAAACGGCCCGCTCACTCACGGCCCGCCGCCGATTCTGTCATCCGGGCTGCGCTCGCCGCCGCGTGCCTACGCGAGCTTCTGGTAGAAGTCGTTTCCCTTGTCGTCCACGAGGATGAACGCTGGGAAGTCGACGACGTCGATCGCCCACACCGCTTCCATCCCGAGCTCCGGAAACTCCACGACCTCCACCTTCTTGATGTTCTCCTCGGCCAGGAGCGCGGCCGGGCCGCCCGGCGAGCCGAGGTAGAAGCCGCCGTGCTTCTTGCACGCCTCCGTCACTTTCGGGCTGCGGTTGCCTTTTGCGATCATCACCATCGAGCCGCCCTTCGACTGGAAGAGATCGACGTACGAGTCCATGCGGCCGGCGGTCGTCGGGCCGAAGGAGCCCGAGGCCTTCCCCTTCGGCTTCTTCGCGGGGCCGGCGTAATAGACCGGATGGTCCTTGAAGTACTGAGGCAGGTCGGCGCCGGAGTCGAGCCGCTCCTTGAGCTTTGCGTGCGCAATGTCGCGCGCGACGACGAGGCGCCCCGTGAGCGCGAGCGGCGTCGAGACGGGATGCTTCGACAGCTCGGCGAGGATCTCCTTCATCGGCTGGTTGAGGTCCACCTTCACGAGACCCGGGTGCTCTTTACCTGCCATGCAGGCGGGGAGGAGATCCTCGGGGTGGCGCTCCAGCTCCTCGAGCCAGAGGCCCTTCTCGTCGATCTTCGCGAGGACGTTCCGGTCGGCCGAGCACGAGAGGCCGAGGCCCACCGGGCAGGATGCGCCGTGCCGCGGCAGGCGGATGACGCGGATGTCGTGCGCGAAGTACTTCCCGCCGAACTGCGCCCCGAAGCCGAGCTTCTGCGCCTTCTCCAGCAGCCTCCTCTCCAGTTCCGGGTCGCGGAACGCGCGGCCGGACTTGTCGCCTGTCGTCGGGAGCGAGTCGTAATACCCGGTCGAAGCGAGCTTCACCGTCTTCAGGCACGTCTCCGCCGACGTGCCGCCGACGACGATCGCGATGTGGTACGGAGGGCATGCCGCCGTGCCGAGGCTCTTCATCTTCTCGACGAGGAACGCCTCGAGGCTGGCGGGGTTCAGGAGCGCCTTCGTCTCCTGGAAAAGCGCGCTCTTGTTCGCCGAGCCTCCGCCTTTCGCGACGAAGAGCAGCTTGTACTCCATGCCCGGCGTCGCGAAGATGTCGATCTGCGCGGGCAGGTTGTTGCCCGTGTTGACCTCGTCGTACATCGTGAGCGCGGCCGTCTGCGAGTAGCGGAGGTTTTCCTCCGTGTAGGTCTTCCAAATGCCTTTCGAGATGAGCGCGGCGTCGTCGGCTCCCGTCCAGACCTGCTGGCCCTTCCAGCCCACGACCGTCGCCGTGCCCGTGTCCTGGCAGAACGGCAGCTCGAACTTCGCCGAGACCGCCGCGTTGCGCAGCAGCGTCGTCGCCATGAAGCGGTCGTTCGGGGAGGCCTCGGGGTCCTTCAGGATGGCCGCGACCTGCTGCTGGTGCTTCGGCCGGAGAAGAAACGAGACGTCGCGCATCGCTTCGTACGCGAGAAGCGAAAGCGCGCTCGGGTCGACGACGAGGACCGGCTTGCCGCCGAACCTGGCCTTCTTCACGAATTTCTTCGAGACGAGCCGGTACGACGTCGTGTCCTCGCCTCTCTGGAAGGGCTTGGAATAGGCGAAGCCATCGTTCGCGGATACCTTCTTCGGAATTCGTTTCTTCGCGGGCCGCGTCTTCGCCGTCATGGGAGTTTCCTCCAGCACGGAAATTACTCGACAGCGGGCAAGTCCACTCTGATGCGAATGTACCAGGAGCGCGATCGTTGGCAAATCTTCAAAAAGAAACGGCATGGCATATGCCTGCCTCCTTCGGGAGGCCGAAATGTCTACAACGACCATCGAGAACAAAATCGCCGAAAGAGAGCTGCTGGACCTCGAAGACCGCTACTGGCGCGCCATCAAGGAAAAAGACGTGAACGCCATGCTGGGCCTGACCGAATTCCCGTGTCTCGTCGCCGGCGCGACGGGCGTCGGGCTCATCGACCGGGAGAATTTCGTGAAGATGATGAAAGACCCCAAGTGCACGCTGCACGACTTCAGGGTGAAGAAGGCGGAAGTGCGCCCCCTGAGTGACCATGTCGTGAGCGTGGCCTACGAGGTCCACGAGGACATGACTGTCGACGGCAAGAAGGTGAAGGTCGAAGCGGCCGACACGTCCGTCTGGGTGCGCCGCGACGGCCGCTGGCTCTGCGCGATGCACACGGAATCAGTCAAGGGCGATCCTTTCGGGAGGGACCGGAAGCCCGCCGCGTCCGTCTGATCGGTCGAATCAGCGCCTTCGGGCAGCAAACCCGGGAAAGGAAAGCGGTCGGGGGCATTCTCCCGGCGCTCGCTCCGCCGTCCGGCGCGTCCCGCACCGTGGAAGAATGACGCGGATGCGGGACAACGCTCCGCTCGCGGACCGGATCCCGCCCCGGGGGACGACGGACGCCGACGAGATTCTGGGTCTCTTCCTCGACTGGGTCTCGGCCAGCGGCCTCAGCCTTTACCCGGCCCAGGAAGAGGCGCTCCTCGAGCTCATGGCGGGAAAGCACGTAATTCTCGGGACACCCACCGGGTCCGGCAAGTCGCTCGTCGCACTTGGCCTGCACTTCAAGGCCGCCTGCGAGGGAAAGGTGTCTTTCTACACGAGCCCGATCAAGGCTCTCGCGAGCGAGAAGTTCTTTTCGCTTTGCTTGGAGCTCGGACCCGAGAACGTCGGAATGCTCACCGGCGACGCGAGCATCAACCCTTCGGCGAGCGTTCTCTGCTGCACGGCGGAGGTGCTGTCGAACATGGCGCTCCGGCTCGGACAGAACCTCGCGGCTCCCTACGTCGTGATGGACGAGTTTCACTACTACGCAGACCGGGAGCGTGGCGTCGCGTGGCAGGTGCCGCTCCTCGTCCTGCCCGAGACCCAGTTCCTGCTGATGTCGGCGACGCTGGGCGACACCCGCACGATCGCGGAACGCCTGAAGCGCGATACGGGCCGCGAGGTCGCGCACGTCACGTCGGAGAAGCGGCCGGTGCCGCTCGACTACGAGTACCGCGAGACTCCTCTTCACGAGACGATCGAAGACCTCCTGGCGCAGAAGAAGAGCCCCGTCTACGTCGTGAACTTCACGCAACGGGAGTGTGCCGAGCTCGCGCAGTCGCTGACGAGCGTGAAGATCGGGAGTCGCGAGGAAAGAGAAGAGATCCGGAAGATCGTGAGTACGAAACGCCTCGCGACGCCCTACGGCAAGGAATTTCGGCGATTCCTGTCGTTCGGGGTCGGCGTTCACCACGCCGGGCTCCTTCCCAAGTACCGTCTTCTCGTGGAGCAGCTCGCCCAGAAGGGGCTCCTCAACGTCATCTGCGGGACCGACACGCTCGGGGTCGGCGTGAACATCCCGATCCGGACGGTCCTCTTCACGAAGCTCGCGAAGTTCGACGGGACGAAAGTGGGCCTTCTCTCCGTTCGCGAGTTCAAGCAGATCTCCGGGCGCGCGGGCCGGCGCGGGTTCGACGACCGCGGGAGCGTGGTCGCCCAGGCGCCCGAGCACATCGTCGAGAAGAGGCAGGCGGAGAAGAAATCCGAAGGCTCGGGGAAGAAGGGCTCGCGAACGTTCAAGGGTCCGTCCAAGGGCGAGGTCTCGTGGTCGCTCGAGACGTTCCAGAAGCTGCTTTCGAGGCCTCCGGAGACGCTGACGTCGCGGTTCCGGCTGACGCACGGGATGGTGCTGGATCTCCTCCAGCGCGACGCGGCGGAAGCGTCAGGAAGTTCGCGGAACTTCTCTTCGATCCGCGACCTGATCGCGCGTTGCCACGAGAACGACGGCGTCAAGCTGCATCTCGTCCGGCACGCGGCCGCGCTGGTTCGCTCGCTCTACCGGGCGGGAATCATCGGACTCGAGGGCGAGGGGCCGTATCGGGTCGTCGTAGCCGAGGACCTGCAGTGGGACTTCTCCCTCCACCAGACCCTGTCGCTCTTCGCGCTTTCGGTTCTGGCGGAACTCGATCCCGCGTCGCCGACGTACGCCGTGGACGCCGTCACCGTCGTCGAGTCGATCCTCGAGGATCCGGACGTGATCCTGAGGAGACAGGTGGACCGGGCGAAGGGCAAGCTCGTCGGGGAGCTCAAAGCGGAGGGGGTTCCGTACGAGGAGCGGATGGCACGCCTCGAGGAAGTGACCCATCCCAAACCGCTCGCGGACTTTCTGTACGGCGCCTTCAACGAGTTCCGGGCCGCGCATCCCTGGGCCGCGGGCTCGGACGTGAGCCCGAAGTCGATCGGACGCGAGATGTTCGAGACGTTTGCCGGCTTTTCGGACTACGTGAAGAGCTACGGCCTGGAGAGAAGCGAGGGCGTTCTCCTGAGGTATCTCTCGCAGCTCTACAAGACGCTCGATCAGACGATTCCCGAGACCGCGAAGACGGACGATCTCTGGGACGTGCTCGGATACTTCCGGTCGCTCGTCGGCGAGACGGACGCGAGCCTCCTGGAGGAGTGGGAGAGCCTTCGGCATCCCGAGCTTCTGCTCGCGGAAAGGACGGGCGAGACGCGGCCCGAGCGCAAGGCCGAGGCCTCGTGGCTCACGGAGCTCCTTTCGAACCCCAGGGTCTTCGCGGCCCGCGTGCGGGCGGAGGTGCAGCTTCTCGTGAGGGCGCTCGCGAGGAAGGACTGGGAGGAGGCGGCCGCGCGCGTTCATCCGAGCCCGGAGGTCGGGACGTCCGCGGTCGAATCCCCTGACGCCCGCGACGGCGACCGCTGGGATGCCGAGCGCTTCGAGCGCGAGATGGCCCCGTTCTTCGACGAATACGGCGAGCTCCTCGCGGGGACCGAGGCGCGGCAGCACCACCTGACGAGCCTGAGGTCGACGGGACACAGGCAGTGGGGGGTGACGCAGACGCTGCTCGACCCGAAGGGGGACCACACGTGGGCAATCTTCGCCGCCATCGACCTTCGGGACGGGGACGCGCCTGACGGCCCGATCCTGAGGATCAGGCGAGTCGGGCCCTGACTTCGGGTCTCGAAGTGGGGTAGTCTCGGCCCGCGCGACATCTCTTCGTGACGGTGCGCGGGCCCCCAACTCTTGCGGACGTTCGACGCGCCGGGGAGGAAACGATGAGGCCGATTCGTTGGGTACCGCCGCTGATCGTGTCCTTGCTCGTAGCGTGCACGCCGACGACACTGCCGCCGCTCGGTCCGAACGCGGTGCGGTTTTACGGCTCGACACAGAACCAGAACAAGTTCGACAAGCTGAACGTGACAAAGTGCCCGAAACCCTCGGCTCGGGGAGATCAAAAGCCGCCCGGCGCGACCGGAGGCGGTTCGGGCGGCGAAGCCGACGATCCGCCGCTGAACGTCTTTTCCGTCATCGTGGACACGAACGATCACCGGTTCACGGGAACGCAGGCCGCCGCCACGACGTACCGGGACGCGAAGAAGGCCGACTACGAGAGCCACACGAACGACTTCTGGAAGGAAGCGTCGTTCGGAAACGTCAGCATCACGATGAAGATGTACGACAAGGTGCTGAAGCTGAGCGGCGCTTTCGACGACTACTTCAACCGGCCGTTCGTCAACGCGTCGCTCCTCTCCCAGGGGCTCGCGACGGCGTTTCCGCTCACGCTCGCGGGGGGCACGAAGGTGACGTTTCAGGTGAAAGACGGTCACGGCCGCGACGTCAGCGTCGACTTCGCGGCCTCCGGCGCGTTCGCGGACGCGGCCGCACTCGCTCCGCTCTGCCAGAACGCGTTCAACGCGGCGCCGGGGGTCCCGAGCCCGTGGGTGACGTGCGTCGCCTCCGGGAACGAGCTGTCGATGAAGCTCGACACTCTGGAGACGGCCGAAGGCTCGCTCATCAGGGTGAAGAGCGTCACCGGCACGTTCCCCGGCTTCAACGGCCCGGACGAGCCGCCGGGGAACGGGGCGCAGGCGTCCCTGACCGGCAAGCCGGTGACAGGCCCGATCACGCTCGACGGCACGGAGCACGTCATCATCGAGGTGCGCGACAAGAACTTCAGGACACGGACCTACGACGTTGCGCTCGCGGCGGCCTCGCTGCCGGACGCGGCCTCTCTCGCCCCGCTCCTCCTCCCGAAGCTCAACTCGGAGTTCAACTGGGTGGAGACCGGGAGCGCCGGATCCAACCGCGTCGCGCTCCGCGTGAAGGCCGGCGATTCGGGACCGAACGCCTCGATCCGGATCGTCCCGGGCGGAGGTCCCGCGAAGCTCGGCCTCGACGGGCCATCGCGCGTCGACGGCGTCATCGACGCGGCGGGCACGTCCACGGTGCGCGGCGACTGGTCGAAGACGATCGCGGAGGGTCTCTCGCTCTACCTCAAGCAGCGCGCGGCCGACAGCGGCATCCCGGTGGACGCGGCCCATCAAGGCGATCTCGACAACATCGTCGCGAACGAGATGTCGGGCTTCGACTCCTACCTCGTCCTCTTCGTCGAGCAGACGACCGGCATTCCCGGCCGGCGCGCCGGCGCGAGCGGCGGCTACTTTGACCTGAGCGTTCCGGGCGCCGGCGGCTACGTCTATCAGAAGCAACTCCAGGCGCGGCTCATGCTCGGCGAGGGCGGTGAGCCGTGGCAGACCTGGGCCCACGAGCTCGGCCACAACCTCGGCTTCTGGGACCTCTATTGGCAGCCGGACTACGACACGCACTACAACTCCACGTTCGACGATGTCCGGAGATGGAGCATCATGTCGTCGAGCGGGACGGCGGACCATCCGGAGTCGTGGCACAAGCACAACATCGGGTGGATCACGAACTTCTCCGACGTGGTCGCGCCTCCGATGGCGGCCACCGAGACGCACACATTCACGCTCATCCCGCTGGAGAGGAAGTTCTCGGACTATCCGGGCTTCGGCAGCGCGTCCGAGCCCGCCGCGCAGCTCGTGCGCATCAAGCTGTCGGCCCAGCACTGGGTGCACCTCGAGAACCGGCAGCCGGGCGCGACGTTCTCCCAGTTCCTGCCGGACGACGTCTTCGGCTGGTCTCCCGCAAACGCCGGGGGCGAGGCGGGCGGACTCCTCGTGACCGACACGGTGGACCCGAACGCGCCGTTCTTCTACCGGCCGGCCGTGACGGCTCTCAATCCCGACGGCTCGGGCGCGCCGCCCGCCGGCACGGCGCTGCAGGCCCGCGGGATGAAGGACGGCGACTCGCTGGATCTGAAGACCGCCTACCCGGCCTACGACGGGATCAAGGTCGCGGTCGTGGGCAAAGTGCCGGGCCCGCCCGGCAAGCCGGAGGCTCTGAAGGTCGCGGTCACGCGCGGGCCGGGGGACTTCCTCGACCTCGAGATCCGGCCGTGGCACGCCCCGGACGTCTACGCCACTCCCGACATCTGGATCGACTGGCCGGGAAACGGCAACGAGGACTACCCGACCTCGGATCCGCCGCTCGGAAGCGGCGATCAGGTGCACTGGGACCCGGACGGCAAGGTCGTGAACCTCGTCAAGGTGCGCGTGCACAACAACGGCACGATCCTCGGCAAGGGCGTCGTGGTGAGGGCCTTCCACAACGAGCCGATCGGGATGGGCGACCACGGCACGTTCCAGCCGTTCCCGAACTCGGCGCCGCAGGACATCCCGGCGGGACAGTTCCGCGATTTCTCGTTCGAGTGGACGCCGACGAAGACCGGCCACACCTGCATCAGGGCCGACATCTTCACGCACGACTCCGCGCTCGGAGACCTCGATCCGACGAACAACAGCGCGCAGGAGAACATCACGGACTTCTTCCCGACTGCGGGGAGCCCGTATAAACCGGTCGCGTTCGACTTCAAGCTCACGAACGGGTACGACCACCCGGTGGAAGCGGAGCTGATTCCGTCGGGCCTCGCCGACGGCATGGACCTCGAGGTCGAGACGCGGTACGTGAAGCTCGGCCCGAAGGAAGAGAGAACGCTGAAGGGGCGGCTCTTCGTGGACGAGACGAAGATCCCTCCGGGGCCGAAGGCGCGCCGCAAGTGCGATTACCGGTTCAATCTTCACGCCTTCCGGAGGACTTCCGATTCGATCCTCCCGTTCGGCGGCGTGACGGTGGCCGTCACTCCGAGCTTCGGCTCGAAGCTCGTTTTCCGGGAGATCAAGCGCGGGGGAGAGGGCGGGGCGCCGGTCACGTACGTGAGCGGCCGCCTCGACGGGCCGTTCAACTCCCGCCAGGTCGTAGACGTCGCGGTGATCGGCTCCGACGGAGTCTCGCACGGAAGCACGACGACGACCGCGTCCGGGGGCGGCTTCTCGATCCCCGTGACGGGGGTTCCGCACGGACCTGCGCGCGTGATGCTCTACTACTTCGGTCCGGACATGACGGCCTCGTCGGCAGGGCCCAAGAGCGTGACGATCCCGTGAGGCCCTGAGCCGCGTCGAAGGGCGCCTAGGGGCTCTTCGACGCGGCTGTCGACGGCGCGGCCGCGGTCGACGGCGTCTGCGGAGGCTTGACGCGCGCCTGCCAGCCCTCGGGCAGGATGAGGACGACCTCGCCGGGTTTCACGAGGTTCAGCGTCTCGCGGGCGGTCTTTTCGACGGCTTTCGGGTCGCTCTTGAGCGCCGCGACCTCGGCTTCGAGCTTCCGGTTGTCCTCGTCCAGCTGCGCGACCTCGGCCTGCATGTTCGCAAGTCGCAAACGCTGGCGCCGCACCTGGAGAAGCCCGTGCTCGTTCACGAGAAAGAATCCGAAGACGAGCGCCGAGAAGAGAACCGAGACCACGACATAGGACGCCGGCCTCACGTGTGGGGCGTCCGGGCGCGCGCCGGATGCCGGTGCCGGCGTTTCGGACACGAGCTCGGGCAGCGGGCGCGGCTCCTGCCTCCGCGCCGGCGGTCTCAGCCGCCTCACGCCCACGATCCGGGGCGGACCCTCACCGCCGACGATTCGTTCGAACCGCACGGGGCATTTTCGCGCGAAACGCGTGCGTGCGTCAGCCTTTCTTCGCGGCGAGGCCCGGATAGAGGCCCGTCTCGGCGAGGTCCTCCTCGATGCGCAGGAGCCGGTTGTACTTCGCGACGCGCTCGGAACGGCAAAGCGAGCCCGTCTTGATGAAGCCAGCGTTCACGGCGACCGCGAGATCGGCGATCGTCGTGTCCTCCGTCTCGCCCGAGCGGTGGGAGATGACCGTGACGTACCGCGCGGTCTGCGCCATCCGCACGGCCTCGAGCGTCTCGGTGATCGTGCCGATCTGGTTCAGCTTCACGAGGAGGCCGTTCGCGATGCCGTCGGCGATTCCCTGCTTCAGGATCTTCGGGTTCGTCACGAAGTTGTCGTCGCCGATGAGGTGGATCTTCTCGCCGAGCTTCTGCGTCAGGAGCTTCCAGCCCGCCTTGTCGCCTTCGGCGCAGCCGTCCTCGATCGAGACGATCGCGTAATCCGCCACGAGCCCCTCGTAGAAGGAGACGATCTCCGAGGGCGAGAGCTTCTTTCCCTCGAGGGCGTAATGGCCCTTGTCGAAGAACTCGCTCGCCGCCGAGTCGAGCGCGAGAAAGACGTTCTCGCCGGCTTTGTAGCCGGCCTTCGCGATCGCGTCCGTGAGCAGGTCCAGCGTCGCGCGAGTGGACTCGATGTTCGGGGCGAATCCGCCCTCGTCTCCGACGCCCGTCGCGAGATTCTTGCTCTTCAGGGTTCCCTTCAGCGTGTGGAAGATCTCGGCTCCGGCGCGGAGCGCCTCGCGAAAAGACTTGAATCCCGCCGGAACGAGCATGAACTCCTGGATGTCGAGCGGGTTGTCCGCGTGCGCCCCGCCGTTCACGACGTTCATCATCGGGACCGGCAGCGTCACGGCGCCGGTGCCGCCCAGGTAGCGGAAGAGCGGGAGCGCGCAGGCGTCCGCCGCGGCGCGGCAGACCGCCATCGAGACGCCGAGGATCGCGTTCGCGCCGAGCTTCGTCTTCGCCTCCGTGCCGTCGAGGTCGATCATGAGGCGGTCCACCTCGGCCTGCTGGCGCGCGTCCATCCCGAGGACCTCGGGCGCGATCGTCTCGTTCACGTTCTTGACGGCCGAAAGGACGCCCTTCCCGCCAAAGCGCTTCTTGTCGCCGTCGCGCAACTCGAGGGCCTCGCGCGAGCCGGTGGACGCGCCGGACGGCACGCCCGCGCGCCCCGACGCGCCGCCCTCGAGCAGACACTCGACTTCGACGGTCGGATTTCCGCGGGAATCGAGGATCTCACGGGCGTGAATGGATTCGATGGCGTACATACTGGCTCCTCGTGAAAGGTCAGTTCGAAGAGAGAAAGAAAGATTTGCTTAGAAGGGGAATACCCCGAAGCGAGAGAGCGCGGCCGTCGCTCGAAGTGCGGCGGCCCGTTCCACGCCCTTCTTACTCATTCGAAGAAAAACCACCGTTGACCCTACTCCGGCCTCACCCGTTCAGAACGTACTTCTTTGCAGCGTCCAGAAGTCTCTCGGTCTCCTTTTCGTCCGCCGACTCCGCATAGATCCTCACGACGGGTTCCGTGCCCGACGGCCGGAAGAGGATCCAGCGGCCGTCGCCCAGCAGGAGCTTCTGCCCGTCGGTCCGGTCGATCGACTGCACCTTCAGTCCCGCGAAGGTATCCGGATTCTCGGCGAGCCGCTTCTTCAGCGCGGCGGCTAGAGCGGGATCGAGACGGGTGTCCGCGCGCGTGGGGTGGTACGGCCCGACGCGCCGGAAGAGCTGCGAGAGCAGGGCCGAGAGCGTCTCCCCGGTCTTGGCCACGCGCTCGGCGAGGAGAAGCCCCGCGAGCAGGCCGTCCTTCTCGGGCACGTGGCCCGCCATCGTGAAGCCGGCGGACTCCTCGCCTCCGATCGCAATCGCGTCCCTGAGGAGCAGCTCGCCGATGTACTTGAAGCCGACGGGCGTCACGAAGACCGGGGCGCCGTACGCCTTCGCGACGGCGTCGAGCCCGTGCGTCGTCGCGACCGAGCGCGCAATCCCGCGGCCGTCACCCGCCTTGCGGCGGGAAAGCAGGAGATCGGCGAGGAGCATGAGACAGAGGTTCGGATCGACGTAGCGGCCGTCGGCGTCGAGAACGCCGAATCGATCCGCGTCTCCGTCCGTCGCGAGGCCGAGATGGCGCTTCCCGGAGACGACGACCTGCGCGAGCGCCGAGAGATTCTTCTCGTCGCACTGCGGCGAGAGACCGCCGAAGTACGCGTCGCGATGCCCGTTGATGAGCTCGACGTCCACTCCCGCGTCCCGAAGGAAAGCGTCGAGGTATCCACGCGACGTACCGAAGCGCGGGTCGACCGCGACGCGGAGGTTCGCCTTTCGAAGAGCGGCCGTATCCACGAAGGTCGCGAGCCGCTCGAGGTAGGGGCCGCGCGGGTCGATCGCATCGGTCGCCGCCGGCGGCGCGGGATCCGCATCGGCGTCCGAAGTCTTCGCGATCTCGGCCTCGACGCGCGCCGTCACGTCGGGCAGCGCGGGCGCGCCATCGGCCGTCGAGAACTTGATTCCGTTGAACTCGGGCGGATTGTGCGAGGCGGTGAAGTTCACGCCGCCGGCGGCGCCGAGGCGCCGGATCGTGAAGGCGACCGCCGGCGTCGGCACGTCCCGTTCGGAGCGAAGGGGGCGGACGCCTTCTCTCACGAGAACGCGGGACGCCTCGTCGACGAACCTTTCGTTCAGGAACCTCGTGTCCGACGCGAGGACGAGGGCCGGAGAGATGCCGCCCGATACCTTCGTGACCCGTGCGATCGCCGTCACGACGCGCCGCGCATTCGGGAACGTGAATTCTTCCCCGAGAATGGCCCGCCAGCCCGAAGTGCCGAATCGGATCATCAGGCCGTAGGATTCTACGGTGCCGCGGTTTCCCGTCGTGCAGAGGTGCTTCCCGTGGGCTGCGGCCCTGCTCGCCGCGGCGTGCGCGACGGGCCACCCCTTCGGTGCCGAGGCGCCGGTTCGCATGGCGCACCGGGGAGCCGACCGCGCGGCGCCGTCCTACGCGGAGCGTTTCCCCGAGGCCAAGGCCCGCCTGTTCGCGCGCTTGAACGTGCAGCGGCGAGCCGCGGGTGCGCCGCCCGTGGCGTACGACCTTCTCGCCGCCCGCGTCGGGGACGCCTTCTGTCTCGACACGGCCCGGACGCGCTCGTCCGGACACTGGGACACGGCGGGCCGGCCGCCTTATCTCCGGTGGTGCCTCGCGGGCGGAGTGGACTATCACGCCGAGAACCTGGGCTCACTCACGCGCGTGGGGGCGGACGTGGGGGAGGCCGAGGTGCCCGCGCTCCTTCTCGACGCGCACGAGCGGATGATGGCCGAGGTTCCTCCCGACGACGGCCACCGCCGCACGGTTCTCGACCCGGAATGGACGCACGTGGGCATAGGCGTCGCCGCTTTCGGCGGCGAGTTCCGCATGGTGGAGGAATTCAGCCGGCACGTCGTCGAATGGGTCGAGGTGCCGGCGGGACCGCTTCCAGCCGGCACGCGCGCGCCCTTCGCGGTGAAGCTGCCCGCGGGGTGGGTCCTCGCCTCGATCGAGGTCGGATTCGAGGCTCCCGCCGCTCCAATGTCCCGGGAGGAGATCGCCCGCCGCGGGGCGTACGCGTATCCCCGGGCATCGCAGAGCCTCCTGGCCCGTGCACCCGCGAACGCCCAGTATCCGGACGGCTCGCGCGGCGAGATCGGCCTCGTGCATGGCCTGGTTCGGGCCGACATCCCGCTCTTGTCGGGCGCGGGAAACTATTACGTCTTCGTGTACGCGGCTCCGGGCTCGGTCGCGGGGCGCAGGCTCTCGCCGGTCACGTCGGCGCTGATCCAGGCGAGATAGCTAAACTCCAATTCAGATGAGCGAGTTCACTGATAAGGAGTCGCAGGCGCTCGCGCCCTTCTTCACGAACGTAGACGCGCCCGTCTTCGGCCTGAAGCTCCCGCAGGAAGTCGCGGGCGCGCTCTTCTCGCGCTACAGCCGGACCTCGAAGAGCCTGAGGCGGGTCTTTCTCGACGAGTTCGTGGGCGAGCAGGGCCTTGCCGTGGGGCTCCTCGGCGGGAGCTCGCCGGACGACGGCGAAGCGCTTCACAGAGCGCGCGCCTTCTACGACCGCGTTCTCGTCGGCTATGGCGACGACTCCGTCGCGCAGCTCGGCGGCGCGCATCTCGCGGTCGAGCGCGTCTCGAACGTCGCGGCGCAGGTGCTCGAGGACTCGCGTCTCGGCATCGCGTTCCTCGAGAAGTCCACCCGCTACGTCCGCTTCGACCGGCGCGACAAGGCCGGGGATTTTCTCTGGTACCGCGAGCCGACGCTCATGGCCTCGCGGCACCGCGACGCGTATGCCGCGCTCATGGACCGCCTTTTCTCCACGTACGCGGCCCAGATCGATCCGATGATCGCCCACATCGAGCGCGTGCTCCCGATCGAGTCCGTGACCGTGCGCCACCCGAAGACGGGCGAGCCGCTCGACTACGCGGACGTAAATCGCGACGAGGAGCTTCTCAAGGCGGCGCGGCGCGCGTACGCCGCCACCGTGCGGGCGCACGCCTGCGACGTCATGCGGAGCTACCTTCCTGCCGCGACGCTCACGAACCTCGGCATCTTCGCGTCGGGGCAGGCCTTCGAGCACCTCCTGAACCGGCTCCACTCCCACCCCGCGGGCGAGTGCCGGATGCTCGCCGCGGCCATGCGCCTCGAGCTGGACCGGCTGATTCCGTCCTTCGTGAAGCGGTCGGCTCCGAGCGCGTGGCGGGAGAGCCTGCGCACGCGTGCCGCCACCGCCGCGATGCGAACGCTTCCCTCCGGCGAGGTCGCCGCGCAGGCCGTGACGCTCGTGGATTTCGACCGCGACGGGGAGGAGAAGGTCCTCGCGGCGCTCCTCTACCCGCACGCGGACCGGCCGCTTGCCGATGTTCGCGCCCGCGTCCGCACGATGAGCTCTTCCGAGCGTGCGGCGCTCCTCTCGTCCCTCGCCGCCGGGCGGAGGAACCGGCGCGACAAGCCGCCGCGCGCGCTCGAGGAGGCTGCGTACACGTTCGACCTCCTCGGGAACCTGGGCATCTACCGCGATCTCCACCGCCACCGAGTCCTCTCGCAGGAGCGCCAGCAGTTCACGACGGCGCACGGGCACGACACCCCGCCCGAGATCCTCGAGGCCGGGCACGGCGCGGTGTTCGAGGAATGCATGGCGCGGGCGCACGACCTTCACGAGGCCGTGAAGGCGGACCATCCGGCCGAGGCCCCGTACGTCGTCCCGTTCGCGTTCCGCGTGCGCTGGTACGTCACGCTGAACCTGCGCGAGGCCGTGCACCTCTGCGAGCTTCGCTCGATGCCGCAGGGGCATCCCGACTATCGGCTCGTCGTGCAGGAGATCTGGCGGCGCATCGAAGAGGTCCACCCCGGCCTCGCCCCGTGGGGCGGCTTCGTGAACCGCGACGCCTATCGCCTCGGCCGTCTCCAGTCCGAGATGCGCACGGAGTGGAAGCGCGCGGGCAGCGCCTGAGAGATCAGGCCTCCGCGGTCATCGCTTCGAGACCCGCGAGGACCGAAGCCGCGTCCTCGTCGGCGCGCGCGAGGTAGACGGGGATCGCTCCGGGGATCTCGTGGTAGATCTCCATGAGGACCTCCGGGGCGTCCGTGACGACGGCGTCCATCCGCGCCGATCTACCGAGGCGCTCGAGAATCGCCTCCAGCCCCCGCTCCCCGAGGAACGTCGTCGTGGCCGGCGCGAGCGTACGCAGGCCGTCGAGCAGGTCGTGCCGCTCGAGCGTCGCGACGAGAACGTGGAGCATGGAGCGGCCTCCTCTTCCCAGTCTTGCAAACGGAAAGCCGCGGGCCGAGGATGACGGCAGGCGGCGCTCCTTGTCGTTGAAGCTTCCCGTGTACCTCGATTATCACTCGACGACGCCGGTCGATCCGCGCGTCTTCGAGGCGATGCGCCCGTACTTCACCGAGCACTTCGGGAACGCCGCGTCTCAGAGCCACGTCTTCGGCTGGCGAGCCGAGGCGGCCGTGACGAAGGCTCGCGAGGCCCTGGCCGCGCTCGTCGGCGCGAACCCCCGCGAAATCGTGTTCACGTCCGGCGCCACCGAGTCGAACAACCTCGCGATTCTCGGCGCCGCGCGGGCGCGCCAGGGTCCCGGCGCCCACGTCGTCACGTCCGCGATCGAGCATCGGGCCGTCCTCGACCCGTGCCGGCGCCTCGAGTCCGAAGGCTTCGCCTTGACGGTCCTGACGCCCGATGCGCTCGGCGTCACGAGCGCCGCGGCCGTGGCCGAAGCGCTCACGGAGCGCACGGTTCTCGTGTCGGTCATGGCGGCGAACAACGAAATCGGCACGCTCAGTCCCCTCGGCGAGATCGCGCGACTCTGCAGGGACCGGGGGGTCCTCTTTCACACGGACGCCGCTCAAGCGCTCGGCAAGGTCGCGCTCGACGTCCACGCGCTCGGCCTCGATCTCGTCTCCTTCTCGGCGCACAAGGTGTGCGGGCCGAAGGGCGTGGGCGCGCTCTTCGTGCGCGCCGTGAACCCGCGCGTGAGGCTCGATCCGATCGTGTTCGGCGGGGGACACGAGCGCGGCCTCAGATCCGGGACGCTCGACGTGCCGGGGATCGTGGGCTTCGGCGCGGCAGCCGAGATCGTACGGACGGAGGGAGAGGCCGAAGCGCGCCGCGTCGCGGGGCTCAGGGACCGGCTCTGGGAGCGACTTTGCGCGCGCATCGACGGCCTTTCGCGGAACGGCCACCCGACCGCCTGCCACCCCGGGAACCTGAACGTGACGATCCCGGGTGCATCCGCGGACGCCGTCATGGCCGAGGCCCGCGACCTCGCAGTTTCGTCTGGCTCGGCCTGCACGTCTGCCGAGGCCGCGCCGAGCCACGTCCTCCTCGCGCTCGGGCGAACGCGCGCGGAAGCCGAGGCCTCGATCCGCTTCGGCCTCGGCCGCTTCACGACGGAAGAGGAGGTCGATTGGGCGGCGGACGAATTCGCGCGCGCGGTCGAGAGCGTGCGGACGAGGAGGCCGCGATAAGGAGCGCCAGCCTTCTCCCGGCGTCTAGAATCTTGGAGCCCGTGTCGGCACGCCTCGTCACCATCTCCGCGGGAGTCGCGGCTCTCCTTGCCGCAAGCGCCGTCGGCCGGGCGCAGACGCCGACCCCTCGAGGGGTGGGCGACGTGCGCGTGACGGTGACGGTTCTCGGGCCGGACCGCCACCCGTCGCCCGCGCCGCAGGCGATCGTCTGGATCTCCGAGGGCCGGAAGGCGGGATCTCTCGCGCCGCCGTCCGCCCATCCGCGCATCGCGTCCAAGAGCAAGCGCTTCGATCCGCGGATCACGGCCGTGCCCGCCGGCACGACGGTCGAGTTCCCGAATCTCGACGGCATCTTCCACAACGTGTTCAGCCTGTCGCCGGGCGCGCGGTTCGACCTCGGCCTCTACCGCAACGGCGCTTCGCGCACGATGACCTTCGACAACCCAGGGCTCGTCCGCGTCTACTGCAACATCCACCCGCAGATGGCCGCGTATCTCCTGGTGATCGACGGAACGATCTGGGCGCAGACCGGCAAGGACGGAAACGCCGTGCTCACGAACGTCCCTTTGGGACGCGCCACGGTGCGAGCGTGGGACGAGAGGGGCGGCGACTATCAGGGTACGGTCGACGTGGTGGCGGGAAATCCGGCCACCCTCGCGATCGCGCTCGACGGCTCGAGCTGGCGCGAGACACCGCACCTGAACAAGTACGGAAAGAAATATCCTCCTCCGGACGACGATGCGAACCGGTACTGACCCTTCGATCTCGAGCGAACAGACGCGCGTCACCGAGCGAGAATCGACGACGATTTCGCCTGCACCTCCGACTGCGCCGCCCCGACCCCCGAGCGCCGGGCCGGGGCTCGCGACGAAGTTCTCGGTCGCGGCCGCCCTCCTCGTCCTCCTGACGCTCGGCGGAGCGGTCGCGGTCGCCACGTGGCGCGCGAACGAGGTCGCCGAAAAGAGCATCCGCGAAAGCCTCGCCGCGCTCCCGGGGATCTTCCGCGCCTATCAGGGGAGCAACGAGGACGCGCTTCGCCGGCAGGTCACGAGCGTGGCGGACGAGCCCGGCACGAAGGTGCTCTTCGACGCGAAGGACGCGAAGACGCTCCACGACTGGACGACGGACAAGGCGGAAAAGCTCAGCGCGCGGACGGTCTTTCTCTTCGACGCGAACGGCGTCCTCCTCGACCGCAACGACCAGGAGATCGTCGACGACCGCCGGCAGTCTTTCGCGAAGGTGAAATGGGTGGCGGACGCGCTCCTCGGCATCCCCGCGACGGCCGTCATCCGCGAAGGCAAGGTTCTGGCCGCCGTGGCCTCCGTGCCCGTCCTCGCGGGCGACATGTCGCTCGGGGAAGGGCGTCTCCGCGGCGTCCTCGCCGTTGCGGCGCCGCTCGACGAGAAACGCGCGAGGACGTTGCGCGGCATCACGAACGGTCAGACCGGGTTCCTCGCGAACACGGCCAGACGCGGGGAGGCGCCGCACATCGAGCTCTCGGCCGCGACGGAAGCGTTCCGGGGCGATCTCCTGGTCCCGGCCCTCGCCGCCGACCGCTCGGCGCTGGACTTGCTCTTCGTCAAGGGACAGGCCGTGGGGCCGCTCGAGGTCCAGGTGGCGGGCGATCGCCGCGTCCTCGCGGCCGTGCCGATCAAGAGCGCGACGGACGAGACGCTGGGGGCCTTCGTCGTTTCGCGCTCACGCGACGAGGAGACGGCCGCCTTCCGGCGGATCCGCGACACCCTCCTTCTCGTGGGCGGCCTTGCGCTCCTCCTCGCGCTCCCGATCTCCTTCGCCATGGGCCGGCGCATCGCACGTCCCCTCGCCCAGCTCGCAAAGGGCGCGGCCGAGATTCGCGAGGGGAACCTCGACGTGAAGCTGCCGGAGGCGGGCGGCGACGAGGTCGGCGCGCTCGCCCGGGCGTTTCGCGCGCTGCTCGGCGAGCTAAAGGAGAAAGCCGCGCTGGAACAGATGCTCGCCGAGATGCGGCGGCCCGACGCGAACGTGACGCGGGCGACGACGCTCACGGCGTCCGCCACTCCCGACGCGGCGGCGCGCGCGTTCGCGGGGCCGCGCGCGGGGATGATCTTCGCAGGCCGCTACCAGATCATCGGGACGCTGGGCAAGGGAGGCATGGGAACCGTCTACCGGGCCCTCGACCGGGAGCTCGACGACGAAGTCGCGGTAAAAGTCCTTCTGCCCGAAGCCTTCGACGAGGGCAGCACCGTCGGCGCGACGCTCAAACAGGAGATCCGTCTCGCGCGGAAGATCACTCACCGCAACGTCGTGCGTACGCACGACCTCGGCGAGGCGGATGGCCTCAGGTTTCTCACGATGGAGTACGTGCCCGGCACGACGCTACGCGACATCCTCGACAGGAAGGGCGCCATCGCTCTCTCACCAGGCCTGCAGATCGCGAAGCAGCTCTGCCGCGGCCTGGCGGCGGTGCACGAGGCGGGCATCATCCATCGCGACATCAAGCCGCCGAACATCATGGTTCTGCCGAACGGCCTCGTGAAGCTCATGGACTTCGGCATCGCGCGCGCGGCCGAGGGCGCGGATCCCGCCACGCAAGGCAACGAGACCGTCGGCACGCCCTTCTACATGAGTCCCGAGCAGGCGCGCGGCCATGAGCTCGACGCGAGGAGCGACATCTACTCGGTCGGCGTCGTTCTGTACGAGCTGTTCTCCGGGACGCGGCCCATCGAAGGGCGCGATCCGGGCGAGGTCATGCGCCGGCACGTATCCTTCGAGCCGAAGCCCGTCACGATGCTCCGACCGGACCTGCCCGATCTCCTGGCGCGCGTCCTCATGTCGTGCCTCGCGAAGAACCCGGTGCAGCGCCCGCCCACCGCGAACGACCTCTACGGCGCGCTTCAGCGCATCGAGGCCTGAGGAGAAAACATGGCAAAAGGCACTCTCAAGGACAGACTCCTTTCGGGCGAGATCGTGCACGGCCTCCTGTCGCCGAACATCGAGCCGGACCTCGTCCAGACACTCGGGCTCCTCGGCTTCGACCTCTACATCCTCGACGCGGAGCACGGCACGGCCGGCCCGGTCGAAGCCGCCGCGGTCGTGCGCGCGTGCGAAGGGGCGGGTCTCGCCCCGCTCGTGAGGCCTCGCGGCCCCGACGCGAAGCTGATCCTGCAGTTCCTCGACACCGGAATGACGGGAATCATGTTCCCCGGGCCGCGAAGCGCCGCCGACGTGCGACGGCTCGTGGAAGCCGTGAAATACCCTCCGGAGGGCCTGCGCGGCCTCGCGGCGATGCGCGCAAACGGCTTTCTCCTCGGCGCCGAGAAGCAGGAAGCCTGGGTCGCGCGCGCGAACCACGAGTCGATCGTCCTGCCGCAGATCGAGACGCCCGAGGCGCTGGAACAGGTCGAGGAGCTGGCGGCGGTGCCGGGCATCGACGGTTTCATCGTGGGGCCCCGCGACCTCGCGCTCGCACTCGGCTTCCCGGACGGACCCGCCCACCCCGAGATCGAGGCGGCGATCGACCGCGTCGTGGCCGTCGCGAAGAAGCGCGGACTCGTCGTCGGTACCGTCGCGCCGACGGGCGCTCGCGCCAGGGACCTCGTCGCGCGCGGCCTCACGATCCTCCTCCACTCCGTGACCGGGCTCCTGAAGACGGGGGCCGAGGCGTACTTCCGCGCGGCGAGGGAGTGAGTGAGCTCAGTGCGGCCGACGTTCAGGACGCGAGCGCCGTTCGGTCGCCGGTCGATCCCCGTGGAAGCACTCAGTGTGCTTGAAGCGCGTCGATCTTGGCCCGGCGCCGGCGCTCGCGCGACTGCGTCCAGTCGTTGTTGAAGAGAGCCGGCTCCCAGGATCCGTAGGCGGGATTCGGGAGCACCCACCACCGCTCGCCAATCCATGCGGCGTAGGGAGCCATCGCCTTCTGGCGGCCCTCGGGAGTGTTCGCGGCGACGTCCACGAAGTCGACGATTTGGTCCCCGAACTGCATCAGGATCCTGTGGTCGCGTCCGATGAGCCGTCGCCGGCAGCCCTTGTCCGTGCCCGCCATCTCGCATCCCGCCACGGCCGTCCCGAGACCCAGGAACGACTCGGGGAGAGCGGGAAAGCCGGCCTTGCGAAGGTTCGCCAGCGTCGCGGGGCCGAGGTCCACGTTCCGATTCGTGAGGTAGAAGACCTCCACGCCGTGGTCCGCCGCGAACCGGACGAAGTCGAGGGCGCCGGGCAGGGGGCGGGCCGCCTCCTCGAGGCACCATTGTCTCCAGGAGAACTCGTCGTATTCCTTCCCCGTCCGGACGAGGCGCGCCTGATACGGCGAGTTGTCCAGCACCGTCTCGTCAACGTCGAGGATCACCGCGGCACGGAGGTCGGCAAACGGCCCATGACGCTCCTCGCGCGGCAACGCGTCCCAGCTCGGGTCCTTGAGCGCCTGGAGCAGTTTCCGCTCGGCGGCACGATAGATCTCGCGGAAGACGAGGTCGTGCTCCACCGCTCGCTGCATCCACACGACGGCGTTGAGGCTGTCGTCCGCCGGTGCGGGTGCCGCCCGGGGTGTCGGGGTCGCGGCGGCGACAAGCGGTGCGGGCCCCGAAGACGGGGTCGGCGCGGTGACGCAAGCGATCATGAGGCCGGAGGCCGCGATCGCGATGATCAGGCGCCGAAGGCCGAGCTGGACCACTCTTCCCTCTCTAGCTCTTCGCGATGAAGCCCCACGGCGCGGCCTGCCGCGCGTGGGGGTCGAAAACGCCGCGCGGGACGGCATGCACGGGAAGCGCGAGCGCGCTGCCGGGCCGGACGACGGCCATCAACGTGTCGCGGTGGGTCTTCACGAGGCGGCGCACGCTCTCGCCGGCCGCGGCCTCGAGGAGGATGGGCGCCGACTCGGGCCCCATCTTCGAGAGGTACGCCTCCCAGATCGCCTCGGCGACGGGCATTCCGCGGAACGTCACGTTCGGCATCTTCCAGAACGCCGCGGTCAGCCGCTTCATCTTCTCCTCGAGGGCGGCCGGATCGTCGAGCGGCTCGTTCTCGAAGGGCGTGTGCGGCTTCGGGATGAACGCGTTCACCGTCGGCACGAGCGTGCCGAGGCGTCCGCGCTTCCGGCCCTCCTCGAGGAACACAAGGCGCAGGGCATCGACGAGCCGAACGAGGTCGCCCACGTCCTCTTCGGATTCGCCGGGCAGCCCGACCTGCAGGTAAAGCTTGAGCTGCGTGATTCCCGACCGCGCGATCAGGCGCACCTTGTCGAGGAGCATCTCGTCGGAGACTTTCTTGTTGATCGCGCGGCGAAGGCGCTCGTTGCCGGCCTCGGGCGCGATCGCGAGCGCGCGCTCGCCCTGAGCCGTGAGGATCGAGAGAATCTCTTCCGAGATCGCGTCGATCTTCACGGACGAAAGCGCGATGTGATACCCGAGGCCGGCGAGCCCTCTTAGAATCGGGAGGATCTCCGGGTGGTCGGCGACGGCCGTCGCGATGAGGCCGGCGCGCGATGTGAGCGGCCGGTTCCTGCGGGCGATCTCGAGCACCGCCTCGGCCGTCACCCGGACCTGCGGGGCCATCGCGTAGGCGGCCCAGCAGAAGCGGCACATCTCCGAGCAGCCCCGCGCGATCTCGACGAGGAGCTTGTCCGAGAGCTCGGTGTGCGGCGTGAGGAGCGTCGTGTGCGGCGGCTCGCGGAGCGCGCCCTCGGCCGCCTTGAACTGCTGGACGACGATCTTTCCGTCCTCGGCGCCCTCGGCGCGCGGGCCGTGGACCGCCGGCACGTAGAGGCCCTTGAGCTCCGCGAGGGCGGCCAGCGTGGCCTCGCGCGAGAGATTGCGCCGGAGCACGTCGGCGAGGGAAGGGACGATCTTCTCCGCGTCGCCCATCGCGAAGACGTCGACCCACGCCGCGAGCGGCGCGGGGTTGATCCGCGCGCAGTCGCCGCCCACGAGGATGATCGGGTCGCCCTCTCCCCGCTCCGCGCGCCGGAGAGGGATCCGGGCGGCCGGGAGCAGCCGGAGGAAGTTGACGTAGTCCATTTCCCACGAGATGGAGAACGCAACGAGGGGGAAATCGCCGAGGGGGGTGTCCGTCTCCAGCGTGCGCGGCCCACGCCGATCGGCGTCCTCGTCCGCGAAGAACCGGTCACAGGCGACGTCCTCCTCGCGGTTCAGCAGGCGGTACACCCACTGGAAGCCGAGGTTCGACATCCCGATCTCGTAGGAGTTCGGAAAGCCGAGGGCGACGCGCGTGCGGCCGTGCCGCGAGAGCTGCTCCGTCGCGCGCTCCGCCGCGAGCAGCATCCGACGGCGCGAGACGGATGGAGGTGGGGGGGCGGGCATGGGACTTGCGGTTTCGAGCCGCGTGATCCGATATTGTATCGGGACGAGAACGCCGGAAGGAGAACATCCATGAGAGCAGCCGTTTCGAAACTGGTCACCGGCCTTCTTCTCGTTCTAACCGCTGGCGTTGTGCGTGCCGCTGCGGTCACGCCCGACCCCTGGCCTCGCGAGTTCACGACGCCGAAGGGCAACACGGCGGTCATGTACCAGCCCCAGTTCGAGACCTTCAGAGGGGACACGATCAGCGGGCGCGCCGCGATCTCGGTGACGAAGAAGGGCGAGACGGCGCCGAAGTTCGGCGTCATCTTCTTCACGGCCTCCGTTTCCGTCGACCGGGACGACCGCTCGGTCGAGATCCGGCGCATCAAGGTGAACCGCGTTCGCTTCCCGAACATCACACCCGAGAAGGAGAGGAAATTCGCCGGAATCGTCGAGACGGAGTTTCCGAAATGGAATCTCGTCATCTCGTATGACCGCGTGCTCGAGAACGTGAAGGTCGCCGAGCGCGAGAAAAAGAGCGCGCAAGGCCTGAAGAACGATCCGCCGAGGGTGCTCTTCGCCGAGGAGCCGACCGTCCTCGTCACGCTCGACGGCGAGCCGCAGCTCCGCGACGTCGAGGGAGCGCCCCTGAAGCTCGTCGTCAACACGGCCCTGTTCATGGTTCTCGACACGCGCAACAACCGCTATTACCTCTCGGGAGGCAAGAAGTGGTGGTACGAGGCTTCCGACGCGAAGGGACCGTGGCGCCCGATCGGCGGGCCGCCCTCCGACATCGCGGACCTCGCCGAGCAGGCGGCCGAGGCGCAGAAGAAGAACGACCAGGACACGCCCGAGAACGACGGGACCGAGGCGGCGAATCCGCCGAGGATCGTCGTGGCCACCGAACCGACCGAGCTCATCGTGTCCGAAGGCAAGCCCTCCTTCAAGCCCGTGGCCGGCGTCGGAGCGGACCTCCTCTCGATGGAGAACACCGAGAGCGACGTCCTGCTCGACGTGCCGACGCAGAACTACTACACGCTCCTGTCCGGCCGTTGGTTCCGGAGCAAGGCGCTCGCCGCCGGAAACTGGACGTACGTGCCGCCGGACGCGCTCCCCTCGAGCTTCGCGAAGATCCCTCCAGACTCGGACATCGGCGAGATGCGCGCGAGCGTGCCCGGAACCGACGAAGCCGAGGATGCCGTCCTCGACGCGCAAATCCCGCAGACGACGGCCGTCAGGCGCGCCGACGCAAGGCTCGACGTGCAGTACGACGGCGACCCGAAGTTCGTGGAGATCGAGGGCACGAGAACGGAGTACGCGATCAACACGCCGACCTCGGTCCTGAGAATCGCCGGCCGCTACTACGCGTGCGAGAACGCGGTGTGGTACGTCGCCGACTCGCCGACGGGGCCGTGGCTCCTCGCGGACTCGGTCCCCAGCGACGACGTGGACCAGATTCCGCCCAGCGTGCCCGTCTACAACGTGAAGTACGTGCGCATCTACGACTCCACTCCGGACGAGGTCTGGGTGGGCTACACCCCGGGCTACGAGGGCTGCTACCCGTGGGGCGGCACGGTCGTCTGGGGCACGGGCTGGCACTACCGTCCCTGGGTTGGCCCGGCCTTCTGGTGGCCGCGCCCCTACACGTGGGGCTTCCATGCGCACTACACGCCGTGGTCTGGCTGGGGTTTCGGCGTGTCGTGGAGCTATCCCTTCTTCTCCACGAGCTTCGGCTGGGGAGGCTGGTTTCACCCGGTCGGCTGGGGTCGCCACTCTCGCTTCGGAGGCGGGTGGGGAGGCGGATACCGGCGCGGCTGGTTCGGACCCGGCGGGTACCGTCCGCCGACGGCCATCGTGAACAACTACTGGGGCAACCACGCCGGCGGCATTCGTCCGCCCGGGTGGAATCGTCCGAGGGCGGGAGTCGGTGCCGGCCTTCCCCGTCCGGGAATCGTTCGGCCGGGCCGTCCGGTCATCGGCTTCCATCCACCTGCGAAGGACATCCGGCCCGTGAGGATCCAGAACAACATCTACAACAGACTGCCCGGCGTCAGGCGCGACATTCCGAAATCCCCGACGCTCGGCAAATCCCGGCCCGGTTTCGTTCGCCCGAACAATGTTTATGCCGACAGGAACGGCGAGGTCTATCGCAAGACGAATCAGGGCTGGCAGCAACGCACGAATGGCACATGGAGGAACTCGGGCGGCGCCACGAGCTTCGGCCCGAAGACGTCCGGCAAGACGCCGGGCAAGGGCTCGACGGCGTATTCCCCGGTTCCGGGCGCGCGTCCCGTCGTGCGCCCCGCGCCTCACCCCGAGCTGGAGCGCGATTTCTCGGCCCGGCAGCGCGGCGACGCCCGCGTACAAAGCTGGTCGCGCCCTGCGGCGCCGAGAGGTCCCGTGGCGCCGAAAGGTCCGCCGCCGTCGGCGCACGTGCAGCCGAGACACACGGACCAGAAGAAGCGCTAGCTTTGGACCGCCCAGCGGTCTGCGGGCCGGCGCGTTAGGATGGGCGCCGACTCCGCGAGCGAACTTTCCGGGCCAGATTGCGTTTGGTGAGTGTGAGGAGACGGCGATGTATTACGTCATCGGCGCCAACGGCAACCAGTACGGTCCGGTCGACGAAGCGACGATCCGTGCGTGGATCGCGGAAGGCCGCATCGCCGCGCCGAGCCTGTCCTTCAAAACGGGCGAATCCGGCTGGGCTCCCCTCCAGACGCGTGAGGAGTTCCGCGATCTCCTCGCGGCGGCGCCCGCCTCTCCTCTTACACCCACCGCCCCGGCCGCGTCGGTCCCGCCGGCGTCCTCCGGGCGCCCCGCCGACGCGAAAGACTGGCTCGTCGCGCTGCTCCTCTCGATCTTCCTCGGCACCTTCGGGGTCGACCGCTTCTACATCGGCCACGTGGGCCTCGGCCTCCTGAAGCTCTTCACGTTCGGCGGCTGCGGCATCTGGTGGCTCGTGGACGTCATCCTCATCGCCACGAACTCGCTGAAGGACTCGCAGGGCCGGGCTCTCGTCAAGACCTGAGCAAGACCTGAGCCTCAGGGCGCGGTACCGGGAGCGGGCGGTACCCGGGCGCCGTTCACCGTCACCTCCGCCGTCCAGCCGAAGGCCGAGGCGGCGTCCGTGAAAAGGTCCCGGGCGTGCGCGGAGGACTTCTCGAGGAGTCCGGCGTCCTTCGCCGCGCGCGCGAGCGCGCCGCGCGCCCACTGCGTCCAGCGCGTTCGATCGTTCGGCGTGATCGGGTTGAGCCAGCCCGAGCGTTCGTCGAACCACTCGAGGCGGTCGTCGACCGCGAGGACCTGCGGCGCCGGGAGCCGCACGGAGACGAGACGCCGGGTCGCGTCCGCCTCGACGTCGAAACCTCGTTCGAGGTCGAATCCTCCGATCACCTTTCCGCGCAGGCGCAAGGTGGCATTTTTCGGGATGTCGAAGATGAGGAATGTCTTCACCTCTTCGTAGCGCACGACGTCTGCGATCTCCATCTCGATCGTCGCGAGCCGCGCAATGCGCCGCACGGCCTGAACCACGGGAGCGGCGGAAACGGCTTCGCGGCGCGTGCGCCAGCGTCCCAGGAAGAACCCGGCCGAAAAGACGAGACAAGCCGCCGCGATGGCGGCGATGAGACCGAGGAGGAGTCGCCGGCGCATCGCGCTCCAGCCTATCCGAACCACCCGTTTTCGGGCGGCCGGCGCACCGAATGATGCATTCTGATCGGAGATGAAGCGCCCTGGCGGGCGCTAAAATCGGCACCTTTCCTGCACGGACTCCGTCGGGAACGACTATGGAGGCTTCGATGCACGCTTTCCGCACCGCCCGCGCTCTCTCTGGCGCGGTTCTCACGTTTGTCCTTCTCCCCGCGACGCTCCTTGCCGTTCAGCAGGGCCGCATCTCCGGCAAGGTCACGGACGGCGCGGGCGCAGCCCTTCCGGACGTCAAGATCACGATCACGACGAAATCCATCACGAACTTCAAGCTCGGACTCAAGACCGACAAGGACGGCAAGTGGGGGACGATCCTGAACGACGCGACGATGGTCTACCACTATCGCTTCGAGAAGGAGGGCTTTGGCCCGTTCGAGCAGGACAAGAAGGTCCCCATCGGGAGCTCGGAGGTTCTCGACGTAACGCTTTACACGCAGGAACAGGCCGTCGAAAAAGGTCTCGTCAAGCGCGTCGAGGATCCCTTCACGACGACCTACAACGCCGCGGTAGAGGCCTATCAGGCCGGCGACCTCGAGGCTGCGTCCGCGAAGGCCCAGGAAGCCATCAAGCTGGGACCCGAGAAGCCGATCGCCTACAACCTGGGAGCGACGATCGCCTTCAAGAAGAAGGACTGGGACAACACGATCGCCTTCGGCGAAAAGTCCCTCGCCCTCGAGTCCGACAACTCTCCTCTCGTCGCCATGCTCATGGAGGCCTACCGCGCGAAAGGGGACAAGGCGAAGACCGCCGAGTACGAGAAGAAGTACATCGCCGCGAATCCCGATCAGCCCGAGATCCTCTACAACCAGGCGGTCGAGCGCTACAACAAGAACGACTTCAAGGGCGCCGAACCGCTTCTCAAGAAAGTCGTCGAGGGAAAACCTGATTTCGCGAAGGCGCACTACCTGCTCGGCATGTCGTACGTGAACCTGAACAAGATTCCGGACATGAAAAAGCACCTTTCCGAGTACCTCAGGCTCGATCCGAAGGGCGCGGACGCGGCTGCGGCGAAAGAGATGCTCGACGCCTTCAAGTGACGCCCTTTCTGATCGGCATCGCGGGCGGGACGGGCTCCGGCAAGACGACGGTTGCCCGGGCAATCGTGAACCGTGTGGGCGAGGAGCGCATCGCGATCCTCTCCCACGACTCGTACTACCGCGACTTCGTCGACCTGCCGAAGGACATCCTCGACCGGCAGAACTTCGACCACCCGGACTCGCTCGAGAGCGAGCTTCTCGTGCGCCACCTCAAGGCCCTCAAGCAGGGGATGGTCGTCGAGACGCCGATCTACGATTTCAAGGTCCACCGCCGCGCGACCGAGACCCGCCGCGTGGAGCCGCGCAAGGTCATCCTCGTGGACGGCATCCTCATCTACGCCGAGCCCGAGCTGAGGAAGCTCTTCGACGTGAAGATCTACGTCGACACGGACGCGGACATCCGGTTCATCCGGCGCCTGAAGCGCGACATCGCCGAGCGCGGCCGTACCGTGGAAAGCGTCGTCGCACAGTACGAATCCACCGTGCGCCCCATGCACATGGAGTTCGTCGAGCCGTCCAAGCGGTACGCCGACCTGATCGTGCCTGAAGGCGGCGAGAACGCGGTCGCTCTCGATTTCCTCTTCGCGCGCCTCCGCGAGCTGCTGCACGACTGAGCGCGTCGGCCGACGCGCCGCGCGTCCCCTACAATCGCCCGTGTGACCACAAGCGCCTTTCCGCCCGTCCCCGAGCAGCTCGACCTCCTCCTGAAGGGCGTCGAGGCGTGCGAGAAGCGCGACGAGCTGGAGAAGAAGCTCGTCCGCTCCGTCAAGACCGGCAAACCCCTGCTCGTGAAGGTGGGTTTCGATCCGTCCGCGCCGGATCTCCACCTGGGGCACACGGTCGTCTTCCGGAAGATGCGGCACTTCCAGCGCCTCGGGCACACGGTCGTCTTCCTGATCGGCGACTTCACGGGGATGATCGGCGATCCCACCGGCAAGAAGGTGACCCGCCCGCAGCTCACGAAGGACGAGGTTCTCGTGAACGCGGAAACGTACAAGGCGCAAGTCTTCAAGATCCTCGACCCACAAAGGACCCGAGTCGCCTTCAACTCCGAGTGGCTTTCCGCGCTCGGCGCCGAAGGTCTCGTCCGCCTTTCGGCGAAGTACACGGTCGCGCGCCTCCTCGAGCGCGACGACTTCGCGAAACGCTTTCGCGAGGGAAAGCCCATCGCCGTGCACGAGCTCCTCTACCCCCTTTGCCAGGGTTACGACTCCGTCGCGCTCTCGGCCGACGTCGAGCTGGGCGGCACGGACCAGCTCTTCAACCTCCTCGTCGGCCGCGATCTCATGAGGGAGTCCGGGCAGGAGCCGCAGGTTGTCATGACGCTCCCGCTCCTGGTCGGCACCGACGGCGTCGAGAAGATGTCGAAATCGGCGGGCAACGCGATCGGCGTCGCAGAGAGTCCGGACGAGATCTTCGGCAAGGTCATGTCGATCTCGGACGACTCGATGTGGACGTACTACACGCTCCTGACGGACCTGACGCCGGCGGAGATCGAGAAGATGAAGGCCGACGTCGCGTCGGGAATAGTCCACCCCAAAGCCCGGAAGATGGAGCTCGCGGAACGGCTCGTCGGAGATTTCCATGGAAAGGAAAAGGCGCTGGCGGCTCGTGCCGAGTTCGACAGGCGCTTCGGGGGGGCGGGGGGCGCGGTGAGCGCCGACGAGAAGAGTCTGTCCGGTCTTTTCCCGGGAGAGGATCCCCTGGAAAGGGGTTTGGCGGACGTGCTCGTCGCGGCGGGACTCGTGGCGAGCAAGAACATCGCGCGCCAGAAGGTTCGCGAGGGGGCCGTGTCGACTTCCGCGGACGGGCAGACCTGGACGAAAGCGACTTCGCCCTCCGACGTGCTGCGCATCGGCCCGGGCGACGGTGTTTTTCTTCGAATGGGCAAGAAATTCGTTCGGGTGACGCCATGAGGGTTCACGCGGCGCGGCCAGTCTCCGCATTCACCTTCTAAGAAAAACAACGTTGCGAGCGCACAAGAGCAAGCGGAAGAGCGGCGGCCGTCGACGGCGTACGGTCCTCCTCGTCGGCGGGGCCGGCCGAATGGGCCGCCTCTTCGCGCGCTTCTTTCGCCGGAAAGGCTTCGCCGTCCGCATCGCCGACCCGGCAGGGTCGCCGCGCGGCTGCTCCGCGGGCACGCTCGACGACGCCGCGAACGCCGACGTCGTCCTGATCGCCGCCTCTCTCGACCACGCGGCGGCCGCGCTCGCGGCCGTCCTCGACCGGAATCCGAAGGGACTCGTCTTCGACATCGCGAGCGTGAAGACTCCGCTCCTTCCGCTCTTCGCGCGCGCGCGTCGTGACGGCGTCGCCATCGCCTCGGCGCATCCGATGTTCGGCCCCGAGGCGCGCCTCGCGGGTCGCGATTTTCTCGTGCTCGATGCCGGCGACGAGGCGGCCGCGCGCCGCGTGACGCGCCTCTTTTCCGGCGAAGGGCTGAAGTTGCGGACGATGCCCGCCGCCGAGCACGACCGATGGGTCGGGCGCACGATGGGCTTCGCGCATCTCGTCGCGCTCGTCTCGGCCTTCTCGCTCGCCGAGCTGGGCATCTCCCGCGTCGACGTGGACGGCCGGGCGACGACTACGTTCCGGCATCTTCTCGCGCTCATCGGTTCCATCCTCGACCAGGATCCGGCGCTGACGCGCGCCATCCAGGCGGAGAACCCCGAGGCGTGCTCCGTGATCGCCTCTTTCGCCCAGCAAGCCGAGGCTCTCCGCCATCTTCTCTTTGAAGGCGACGTCTCGCGCCTGGAGGCGAGGCTCGCGACCGTGCGCGCCGCGCTGCGATGACGACGCAGCCCTGGCCGAGGAGCTTCTTCATCGCCGTTCCGCTCGCGGCGAGCGTCCTCGTCCTTCTCGCAATCGAGCTGGGCTTGCGGGTTTTTCATCCCATCCCGTACGCTCCGGAGCACAACATGGTGTTCGACGCCGACCCGGACACCGGCTACCGCCTCCGGCCGGGCGGTTCGGCCACGTTCGGCAACGGAGCGCGTGGCGTCGCAAACAACGCGGGGCTCCGAAATCGCGAGGTGGGCCCGAAGCCGGCCGGAACCTATCGCATTCTCGTTCTCGGCGATTCCTTCACGGAGGGCGCGAGCGTGGCGGAGGAGGAGGCGTACCCGCAGGTGCTGGAGAAGATCCTCCGGCGGCGGATCGCGCGTGCCGTCGAGGTCGTGAACACGGGCGTCGGGGGCTGGGATCCGTTCCAGTACGCCCAGTATTTCGAGCACCACGGGCTCGCGTTCGAGCCGGATCTGGTTCTGGTCGGATTCTTCGTGGGAAACGACACGTACAGCGAGTACCTCACGGTCGAGACGCTGCCGACCGCGATCGGCGGGCGCCGCGTTTCGCGCGCGGCTGCGCGACGGAGATCGATCCGGTTGGCCGTGTTCCTGCAGGAGCACTTCCATCTGGCGCGCGCCCTTCGTGGCCGGGCGCCCCGGTTCGAGGCGCGTCGCTCGTGCGAGGACTTCTCACCGTGGTTTCTCGAAACCCAGGCGGCGCGTCTCGCGAACCATCGCGTGCGCACGGCGGCGAAAGACGCCCGCGCCCGGCCGAACGTGGACCAGATTCTCAGGATCCGGGGACTGGCGGCCGCCCGGGGAGTGCCCGTCGTCGTGGCCCTGCTGCCCGACGAAAACCAGATCAATGCCGCCCTCCGGGCCCGGCTGCTGGCCGAAAGAGATCCCGCCGCGTATGACTTCGAGATGCCGCAGTCGATGCTCGCCGAGATGTTCGCCGGGCGCGACATCCATCTCGTCGACCTGCTTCCCGTCTTCCGGCGCGATCCACGTTGTCTCTACATGAACGACACCCATTGGAACCCGGACGGGCAGGCCCTCGCCGCGGAGGCCCTCGCGAGCGCCCTCCTCCCCTTGATTCCGCCGGTTCGTACGCTCGCGGGGACGCGATGAGCCCTTCCTTCCGGCGCGCAGCCGCTCTCTCCGTCGCCCTCGTGTCTCTCGTGATCCTCGCGTTTCACGCGGCCGAATCCGTTGCCCCCGTCGGCGCGTCGATCTCGGTGGCGAGGAAGTTCTGGGCCGCGGGCGGCCCGACGCGCCTCCTCAACTCGCGGCTCTTCCGGCGCGACCCGGAGCTCGGCGCGGCTCTTCTGTCTCGCGATCGCTTTCTGCCGCTCGACGCCGACGTCGTCCTCACGGTGCCGGCGTCGCTTCCGGACGGCGCGGCCGAGGAGATGCGACGGAAGGCCGCATTCGTCCTCGCGCCGCGGCGGGTCGCGCTCGCGCGCGGCGAGACGGGCCGCGAGGGGTTCGCGCTGGCCCCCGCGCCGCGATGACGCCATGAGCCGTTCCGCATCCCGCCTCGTCCTCGGCGCCGCGGCGCTGCTCCTCGGGCTAGGCGTCCTGACGTCGGCCGCCGTCGCGATGCGCGAGCCCTTCGCGTTGAACGACTATGCGGCGATCTGGGGGCTGAAAGCGCGCGCTCTTTCGCGGTCGCTCTCTCTCGAGTCTCTCTTCCGCGTCGATCCCGAGGGCGCGTTCTCACATCCGGAGTACCCGCCGCTCTGGCCGCTCCTCCTCGCGGCGGTCGCGGGCGTTGTTCGCCGGTACGATGACCTCGCCGTGACGCCGCTCTGGCCGGCGCTCACCCTGTCGGCGTCGCTTCTTGCTGTTCGGGCCGCGCGTTCCATGCGCGTCGCGTGGCCCCTCGCGCTCCTCGCGGGGGCGGCGGTGTCGCTTCTCCCGTACTGGCGGAGGTATCCGGGGTACGCGGAGGGCCTCCTCCTCGTCTTCGTCCTCGCGGCCGAGGGCGAGGTTGCGAGGGCGGGAGAGGACGCGGGCGCGACCGTGCGCCTCTCCGTGTTCCTGACGCTCGCGGCCTGGACGAAGCCCGAGGGGCTCGCGGCGGCGCTCGCCGCCGCGGTCATTCTGTTACTCGCGCGGCGCACACGAGCCGCGCTTCTCGTCGCGCTTTCGGCCGCGTTGTTCGCGGCGGTCCCCTGGGCGCTCGTCGTCTCGCGTCTCGCGCCGAAGAGACTGCCTACGGCGTTCGCCCTCTCCTCATTCTCGGTCGGGAGTCTCTCGGGCGCGCTCGTTGCGCTCGCCTCGGAGGCCGCGCCGCACGCGGGCTGGGCGGCGGCGGCAATCCTGCTTCTCCTTCTCGCGCCCGCGACCCGGCGCGCGCACCGGCCAGTCCTCGCGTGGACCGGGCTCTACGCGGCGGCGCTCGTCGGCTCGTTCGGGTTCACGCGGCTCTCACCCGCGTGGCACGTGCACTGGTCGTGGGACCGCCTCGCGTTCATCCCGATCGCGGTCCTCATGCCGGTGCTCGCCGCGGCTCTCGCGGAATGCGCGCCGGGGAGAAGCGCGCCCGCGCTTCCGTCAGCATCTCCCGGGGCGTTCCCCCACGAAGCTCCTGCCCCAGCGCCTTGAGAGCGAAGGCCAGAGTCGCCCGGACGCGCGCTTCGTCGAGCGTCTCGAGTGGCAGCGCGCCGTCTCTCTTCCCGAGCTTCCTTCCGTCGGGCCCGAGGACGAGCGGAAGGTGCGCGTACGCGGGGGTCGGAAGACCGAGCGCCCGCTGGAGAGCGATTTGGCGCGCCGTGGAGCCGAGGAGGTCCGCGCCGCGCACGACCTGCGTCACGCCCTGCGCGGCATCGTCTACGACGACCGCGAGCTGATACGCGTAGGGTCCGTCCGCGCGTTTTACGACGAAGTCGCCGACCTTCGATTCGACGTCTTCGGAGAGGGGACCGAAGAGAAGATCTTCGAATGTGAAGAGGCCGGGGGGTACGCGGAAGCGGAAGGCGCGGGCGTCCTTGCCGGGCGGAAGTCCGGACCGACAAGCGCCAGGATAGACCGAGCCGGCCGGGGCGAAAGGCCGGCCCCACACCTCGCCCTCTTTCGAAGAACCTTCTTCTCCCGGCGCCGGCGCTGACGCCGCCCTTGCGAGGTCGGCCCTCGAGCATGCGCAGGCGTAAATCATTTTCTTTCCAAGAAGATCTTCAAGCGCCCTTTCGTAAAGCGACAAGCGTTCTGATTGAGAGACGACCTCCCCGTCCCACGTCAACCCGTACCGCTCGAGTGCGCGCAGGATGTCGTCCGCGGCGCCGGGCACGACGCGGGGCGTGTCGAGGTCCTCCATCCGCACGAACCAGCGTCCGCCCGCGGCGCGCGCGAACAGCCACGAGCCCAGCGCTGCGACGAGACTGCCGAGGTGCAGCGGCCCCGTGGGGGAGAGCGCGAATCGCCCGGTGACGGCGCGTGGCACGCTCACCGCGCGAGGTTAACTCGTGGAAAGCCAGCCGCTTGACGTGGCCTCGCCCGTTCCTTACGATCCACCGCTCTCTCGCGTCTTCTGCACGGCAGGCAGCGCGCCGAAACGCGGCGGTCTTTCACATTCCGCAGTAGCTCAATGGTAGAGCATTCGGCTGTTAACCGAAGGGTTGTAGGTTCGAGTCCTACCTGCGGAGCCACTCTTCTCCCCCGCGAATGCACAGCAGGTTCGCGGTTAACACGAACCCCGCGACGACCTCGCGGGGTTCCTCGCGTCTGGACGCCAAAACGGGGAAGTGGTGATTTCTCTTGCGATACGGAAGCGTCGAACTGAGATCTTCGTCCCCGCTCGACTTCAGTCCCCTAAATGGCCGTGGCCGCTCTCTCAGATCGGTTCTTGTCGAGAGCGGCTGAGACTGGTTGACGCGTTTTTTCAGGGAACCGAGGTAGCGAGTAAATAACCCACCTCAGGGGGGTCAGTTTCGAGCGCGTACGCGGTTGAAGGCAACCTCGACGAATCCGATCACGACCGGGTGAAGTGACTGACTAATAGACACTTAATCCAGTCGATCGAGCCTGTCCCGGAGTGCCCTTTTTCGCGCCAACACTGCGGTTCATAAATGACCCAGGGTTATTTACTCGCCTCTCCCGAAACGCCGCGACGTGGGCCAACGTCGCGCGACAAAAGCGCGCCGCAGGCCGCAAGGGCGGCCCTTTCGGGCCACTCCGATCTAGCTGTAGCGGCCTCTGGTTTACCTTGCCTTGTTCACCAGAGAGAGCGTCCATGTCCCTCGATGTGGCGGGGGCCCTAAGGCCGCGGAAAAGGAGGGAAGGCGTGAATAGAGTGTCGAACGCGGTACCAAACGTCGACGACGCGGCCGTGGTGCGCACTGCGGCCGAGCTCGCGGCTCTCGTCGAGATGACGGGCGCCGAGATGGCGGAGAAGTACCTCGCGCTATTCGGGCAACCAGCGAGGTCACGGAACAAGGACTTCCTCAGGAAGCGCCTCGCCTGGCGCATCCAGGAACTGGCCGAAGGAGGCCTTTCCGAACGGGCTCTCGCCCGCATCGAAGAGCTCGGCTCGGCCGGTCTCGCGGCTGCGCGTCGCCCGGTAAGCGTCCGGACCTCCACTTCGCCGATGCCCCGATCGACGGAAGCCGCACGTGACCCGCGACTCCCGCCCGCCGGGACCGTTGTCCGGCGCATCCACGGCACGACCGAGCACAGCGTGACCATTCTCGATGACGGCTTCGAGTACCGCGGCGAGAAGTACCGCTCCCTCTCGAAGATCGCACGCGTCATCACGGGCACCCCTTGGAACGGCTACCTCTTCTTTTTTGGCCGAGCGAATGGCACGAAGGCCGGAGCGCAGGGAGGATGAAGAGCCGTCGGAAGACCGTCTCGGAACCGTCCCCTGAAACCCGCCGCTGTGCCATCTACACACGGAAGTCGACGTCGGTTGGACTCGAGCAGGACTTCAACTCCCTCGATGCCCAGAGGGAGGCCTGCGCGGCATACATCAAGAAGCAGCCCGCGTGGGCTCTCGTCGACGAGCGCTACGACGACGGCGGCTTCACCGGTGCGAACATCGAACGCCCTGCGTTCCAGAGGCTCCTGACCGACATCGACGACGAGAAAGATCGACGTCGTGGTCGTCTACAAGGTCGATCGCCTCAGCCGCTCGCTTCTCGATTTCGCGAAGCTGATGGAGCGCTTCAGCCGGCGGGCGCCTCCTTCGTCTCCGTGACCCAGAACTTCTCGACCGCCGACGCCATGGGCAGGCTCACCCTCAACATGCTCATGTCCTTCGCCGAGTTCGAGAGGGAGATGATCGGCGAAAGGACCCGGGACAAGATCGCGGCGGCACGCCGCAAGGGTAAGTGGACGGGTGGCCCGGTCCCGCTCGGGTACACGGTAAAGGATAAGCGGCTTCTTGTAGACGAGGCCGAAGCAGTCCTCGTGCGCGAGATCTTCACCCTCTACCTCGAGCAGCGGTCGGCTCTGGCGGTCGCGCGGATCCTGAACGAGCGCCGTCTCTCCTCAACAGAAGACGAGGGTGCCGCACGCGAGACCCGCCCCTGGACGAACGCTGACGTTCTTCGCCTGATCAGGACGCCCGTCTACGCCGGCTACGTCCGGAGTCACGGCGAGCTCTACGACGGAGAGCACGAAGCAGTTGTCGATCGCGAGACGTTTGCCCGAGCCCAAGCCCTTCTAGAAGGGGTATCACGGAAGGCGAACGATCCGTCCCGAAATCCGGACTACATCCTGCGGGGGCTCCTCCGCTGCGCGTGCTGTGGCTCTGCTTTCACGCCCGCCTCCAGCCGGAGGGGTCGCACCGTCTATCGCTACTACCGCTGCCTCAAGCGCGACAAGCAGGGAAGCCAGGCCTGCCCGTCGTCCCCTCTCCCGGCTGACGCCATCGAGACCTACGTGATCGACCGGATCCGGGAGGTCGCGAAGGAGGGAGCTGGCATGAAGAAGGCCGACACCACGTGGGCCGGGCGTTGTCTCGCCGACCTCGACTCGGTCTGGAACGTCCTGACCCCCCAGAACAGGGGCCGGCTCATGCGGGCTCTCGTCGAGGGGGTGGATGTCGATGAGCCCTCGAACAAGGTCAGGGTCTGCCTCACTGACCCGACGGCGCACGCGCTTCCGACACAGCAGGTGAACGCATGAGACCAGACGGAAGAGTCATCGACGGAGAGCTTCATCGGGAGCGGCGCGGACGACGGATGAGGTTTGCGGCCAGCGTCCCGGAGGCCCCGGCAAGCCGCCCGGCGCGGGTGGCTGTAACTCTCGCCACGGCGCACAAGATCCGGCAGGGGATCCTCGCTGGAGAAATCCAGGATCAAGTGGACGCCGCGCGCGGACTCGGCCTGACGAGGGCGAGGCTCTCGCAGATCCTCGACCTCACGAACCTTGCGCCGGACCTGCAGGAGAGGATCCTGTTCCTCGAGGTGATCGACGGACGTGAGCCTTTGCGCGAAAGGTCGATGAGGGGCGTGCTTCGTTCTACCGTGTGGGACGAACAGAGGGCGACCGCCGCCGAGCGCCAGAAGGGGGCGCGGGGATCCGACAGGTAATCAGCCGCCTGGAACAGGGTTCCCTCTTCAGGTCGCGTCGTCCTCATCGAGCGCGATCAGCTGGCTCTCGTTCCGCCACCAAAGGAACGACAGGATAAGGCCCTCGCCGACCGGGATGCTGTCCTCCATGATTGAGTAACGCCCGGCCTCCGGATGGTCGATCCACCCGTCGGAGCACACCTCCTCCGGGCCCTTCGGCGTGCCGCCGTGTGCCAAAGCGTACGCACTAGTGTCGCGCCCGAAACGGAGGGTCGGTCGAACCCTGACGTCAGGGCCGCTCACGTACCAGCGTCGGTCTCTGGAAGCGCTTGAGCACACGAGCATCGCCGGGAACGAACCGAGCTCGACGAACCGAATCGCTGTTGCCGTCAGACTCGTGACGAAGCGGGTCGACAGCTGTCGAACCGACGCGAACGTCGCGACGAGGTCCTTGGCGGCTGGCTTGAAGAGCCGACCCGGCAGGAGCAGGTCCGCCGCGAAGCGGTTCGCGCGGCGTTCGGGATTGTCGGCGTTCCACTCCACCTGAAAGGCGGTTTCGGTGCATGCGAACACGACACGATGCCGGTCACACTGCCAGTGGCCGAGCTCGTGCCCGATCGAGAACCGCTGGCGTTCGATTCTGGCACCCGCCTGAACAGCGATGATCGCCCGGTCTTTGTGCCCGACGATGCGGGCCTCGCAGCCCGACAGAGGCTCGTAAACGACGGTGGCTCCGCAATGCGCAGCGATCGCCTCAAGGTCGATCTCCTCGGGTCGGGAGATCTGGAGTTCCTCCAGGAGCGTCCGTGCGCTCGTCATTCAGTTACTCGTCCAGGACACCGAGCGCCGCGAGGTGCCTGAGCATGCTCGTGACATCGTCGTCGGGTACATCCTTCAATTCACGTGCAGCCGCCGTTACAAGGCCCCGAAGTTCCGGGCGACGAGTCAGCGTGTTCTCTAGAAGCGCGCGTCTCTCCGCCGCCGCTTCTGGTAGCCGCCAGGACACGTTTTTGAGACTAGCCGCGTCTCGCTCGTACTTCGCCCTTGCGGCTCGCAGCGGCCGAAGGCGTACCGACTCGCTGGTGCGTTGTGCCATGGCGCGCAGGTCCTCTGCAACCGCATGCACGTCCATTCCATCCGCGCGCGCTTCTTCGAGGATCTCCTCGTCAGTGAGGCGGCTCACGGTGTCGGCCATCGTGTCGCAGAGGTTGCGGAGCTCTTCTTCGTAGTTGCGGGGTTTAGTCATAGAGACTTCCCTTCCGGGAATGCGGCGCGCGCCCGACGGTAGATCCGCTTCTTGATGGTCTCGACGGCTACCTCTTCAACGTCGAGGATCTCCGCAATCTCCGCGGTCGTTAACTGGTCCCGGAGCCCCCCGAGGACAACCGCCGCCTCGGCATCGTCGGCAAAGAGGGCCTCGACACGCTCCAAGAGGTTCTTCGCGATGGCCTCGCGCTCAGCGGAGGGGACAGCAGCGGCCGTCTCCGCCATAGGATCTCGGCTTTTCCCGCCGCCCGTCACGAGGTCCGCAGCGAGGATCGAGGTGTCAGGAGCGGTCTTCTTCGTCCAGTGGCTTGCCTGACTGCTCATGACGTCTTCCAGGTGTTTGACGATGTCCTGCCCCTTGTTCCAGCGCCGGGTTTCGTCGAACGTGGCCTCCAGGGAGGAGTCCAGGAGCTCTCTCGCGTCTCGACGCTCGCGCTTGAGCGCTGGCACGCCTCGGATGCGCCACGCGGCGTATTTCTTGAGTCGGATCCACGCGGCGTCTGAGAGCTCTGCCACGGCGGCATTTACCTCATCGCGCGTCGCCGTCCGATCTTCTGGAACACGCCGCACCGGGCTCGTCAGTCGGCTCTTCCTCCTACCGCTCTACTTGCCCGAAATCGGCACCGCTTCGACATTCTCCCCCTTCTTTCTCGCCCGTGTCTGGTCTCGGCGGAAATCGGGCAAGTAGATAAGTGAGGGGCCCGAGGGCCCATCCGCACGAGCCGAAAGCTGCTCGGGCGGAAATCGAGATCAATTCTCGAGCTTAGGAGGATCTTCATGGCAAAGGTCGGCACTCTCACACTCGGCGGTGGTTCGGGCCGCTCATACGAGTTCGAGATCTTCCCGTGGGGTACGAGCTTCAATCCTGTCGCGGCCGTCTACACGGTTACGAGACGCGTCGCCGCGAAGGACGGGAGCTACTCGCACGTCGTTGTCTACGTCGGCGAGACCGGCGACCTCTCCACACGCTTCGACAACCACCACAAGGCCGACGCCATGGCGCGCCATAACGCGAACTGCATCAACGTGCTCCAGGAACGTAACGCCGAAGCCCGTCTTCGTATCGAAGCCGATCTCATCGCGACATTCAACCCGCCGGGCAACGGATGACTGGCAGAGGAGCACACGGTTGGTGCACGAAGGGCAACTCCTCCCGAGCGAGGTGACATCGTGAAGATCCGCGACCGCGTCGTTGAGCTGCGCCGTGTTCCGGCCGGCTCGCTTCTTCCGAGCCCGAAGAACTGGCGCCGCCACCCGAAGGCGCAGGCGGATGCGCTCCGCGGCCTCCTGTCCGAAGTCGGCTACGCCGACGCCCTCCTCGCCCGCGAGACTCCCGAGGGGCTGATGCTCATAGACGGCCACCTCCGGGCCGAGACGACACCGGACGCCGTCGTGCCTGTCCTCGTCCTCGACGTCACGGAGGCCGAGGCCGACAAGCTCCTCCTCTCGCTCGACCCTCTGGCGGCGATGGCCGAAGGCGACACCGACGCCCTCCGCGCACTCCTTGCACAGGTCGAAACGGACAGCGATGCCGTCCAGAAGATGCTCGACGGCCTCGCGAAGCAGTACAACGCGCAGCCCGGCCCGAAGCCCATTGATGATCCGGGTCCGAAGTTCGACGAGGCCGAGGAGCTCCGGAAGAAGTGGGGCGTCGAAAGAGGCCAGCTCTGGATCCTCGGCGACCACCGTCTCCTTTGTGGGGACTCCACGAGCCCCGCCGACGTCACACGCCTCATGAACGGCGACCGCGCGATCCTCTTTGCGACCGATCCGCCGTACCTGGTCGGTTACGACGGGACGAATCACCCCGGCACGAAGGCCAGCGAGAAGCGCCCCTCGCTCAACACCGACTGGTCGAGCACCTACGGACAGGCGTGGGACGAGGCCGACGCCGCGCAGAACTCGGACCTCTACGACAGGTTCATCAAGACGGCCGTCGACCTCGCGATCCTCCCGAACGCCGCGTGGTACTGCTGGCATGCCTCACGCCGCCAGCGGATGGTCGAGGAAGCTTGGGAGAAGAACGGCGCCTTCGTCCACCAGCAGCTCATCTGGGCCAAGCCGAATAGGTCGATCCTCACCCGCTCCTGGTACCTCTGGGCTCACGAGCCCTGCTTCTTCGGCTGGCTGAAGGGTAACAAGCCCCCGAAGGAAACGGTCGAGTACGGGCGGACGGTCTGGGAGATCGAGAGCCTCAACAACGACGAGCGCCCCGACCACCCGACCCCGAAGCCCCTCGACTGCTTCTCGATCCCGATGAGGCAGCACACGAAAGTCGGCGACATCTGCTACGAGCCCTTCAGCGGCAGTGGGAGCCAGATCATCGCGGGGGAGCGTGAAGGCCGGCGTGTCTACGCGATGGAGATCTCGCCCGCTTACGTGGCCGTGACCCTCGAACGGTGGGCCGAGGCCACTGGCGGCAAGCCGAAACGGTTGGACGCGGGCGTCGCGGCAGGGTGCGAGTGATGGCCCGCCCCTCTCTTCTCACACCCGAGCGCCATAAGGCGATCGTCGCCGCGATCCGGGCCGGAGCCTTCGACTGGATCGCCGCCGAGGCAAACGGGATAGACCGGCAGACCTTCAAGCTCTGGATGCGGACGGGCATGCGGACGAAGAGGGAGCCCTATCTCTCCTTCGTCCGCGACGTTCGGGCGGCGAGGGCGCAGGCCCGCCTCTCCGCCGAGATCGAGGTCCGAAAGGAACAGCCGTTCAGCTGGCTGCGTTTCGGTCCTGGCCGCGAACGCGATGGGGAAGAAGGGTGGACGGAATCGTCCGAGATCAAGCACTCCGGATCGGTCGGGGTCATCTACTCACAAGAGTGGACCATCATCTCAGTCGCCATTGAAGCCGCGCTCGAGAGCTACCCCGAGGCGAAGCTCGCGGTCGCGGAAGCTCTGAAGAGGCTCGGTAGTGCTAGCCCGGAATCTTGAGCTCCGCCTCGACCCGGCCGCGATCATGGAGTACGCCGGGATGCCTCCCGATCCCTGGCAGGTCAAGCTGCTGAGGACTCGGGCAGAACGGACACTGCTCCTGTGCTCGCGCCAGAGCGGCAAGTCGACCGTGACGGCGGCGATGGCCCTCCACGAAGTTCTCTTCCGTCCGAATTCCCTTGTCCTTCTCCTTTCCCCGTCGCTACGCCAGTCGCAGGAGCTCTTCCGGAAGGTCACTGATTTCAGGAACCGACTCGGCGAGCCGACCGCAATCGCCGAGGAATCCGCGCTGCGCATCGAACTTCAGAATGGCTCGCGCATTGTCGCGTTGCCCGGGACCGAGGGGACCGTCCGAGGGTTCTCGGGCGTGCAACTCATCATCGTCGATGAGGCCGCACGCGTCGAGGATCCACTGTACTTCTCGATCCGCCCGATGCTCGCCGTCTCGGGCGGGCGGATGGTGTGTCTGACGACGCCCTTCGGGAAGAGGGGCTTCTTCTACGAGGAGTGGACCGGCGACGGCAAATGGGACCGTATCAAGGTCACGGCCTCGGAGTGCCCGAGGATCTCGTCGAAGTTCCTCGAGGAGGAGAGGACCTCGCTTGGCGAGTGGTGGTATCAGCAGGAGTATGAGTGCTCCTTCTCGGACACGACGGACCAGTTCTTCCGGACGGTCGACGTCGAGAACGCCTTCTCCGACGACGTCAGGCCGCTCTTCCCGGACGCGCCGCCGCTCCAGCCGCTGTCCCTTCCCTCCGGCGACGTCTTCCTCGACGACATCGATCCCATCGTGGAGTTCGAGCAGTGAACCTGCTGCGCCCGTGAGTGGTTTCGTATGACAGTGACTGCCCGAGTTGAGAAGCCCCCAATCCCGACTCTCTGGCTGGATAGCTGGGTCGGGATGAAGCTCGTAAAGGCGGCGAGGGGTGAATCGCTTCCACCCGAAGAAGCGCAGCTTCTCCAGGAACTACGCGAAGTCGTCGTCCACTTGACTCTGGCGCGGCGGCTGCTCTGCGTCGAAGGCGACCAGGACATCGAGTACGGCCAAGAGCGACTGGACGAAGAGGTCGCCGGCGAGTTTGCTCGACTCACCCTTGGCATTCAGCTCGATCATGGACTCGCGATCAAGGACAAGCAGGTGTTCCTTGGCATGGATGCCTTTGTCGGCGGATCTGACGAGGTCGTAGTCCCGTGGATGACCTTCTTCAGGCGGGATCCCATTGAAGAACTTGAGGAGATTGACCAGCAGGGCTTCTTCGTGCGTGTTGGACCTGCCGGTGCCCCGGTCGCACAGAGCCTGAGGAAGTCCCGGCGTGAACAGGCGGAAGAGTTTGAGCGGTGGCGAGTCGAGAACCAAGCTGCTCTCAGGACGTTCGAGGATCAACTGAAGATCGAGCTGCAGGCGGACGCGCGTGTACTCATCAAGCAGATCTCCGAGTGGGTAGAGCATGCGGTGAAAGGACAACCCCCAAAGCTCGACGACGTCCTCGGGATGTCCGGAGTCGGGCTCCATCGTTCGCACTGGGCCCGAATTGGAGGGAAGCCTGAAGGGCTCAAAGGGATGGTGGAGTACTTCCTTTCTCCGCAGCACGCCGCCATTCCGGAGAATCGCGTGAAGTCGGTACTATGGGCGGACATCGTTACCGGCAACGAGCGTGTGAGGTCGAGTGACCCAGGTGACGTCGACCTCCTCCCACACGCGTTAGGGGTCGCTCACTTCGTTGTAACCGACATCCCTGCTCGCCGCAGAGTGCTTCGCCGAGGTCTGGACTCCGAACTGAACGTTCAGGTCTTCTCGATGAGGGAACTCCTGGAGCTCATCAAGATCCTGGAGTCGCTGGAGCCGCGGTGAGATTCGTCGTCGGCGTGGATCTCGGTCAGACGGCGGATTACACCGCTATCACGATCCTCGAGGAGACGGAGCGCGATTCCTACGACGTGAGGTATCTCGAGCGGCTACGGAACACGCCGTATCCGTCGATCGTCAGGCGGCTCGACCACCTCGTGAAGAGGCTTCCCGAGAAGCCGTCGATGGCCGTGGACGCGACGGGAGTCGGCCGTCCGGTCATCGACATGATCCACGACGCGAACCTTCCCGCGACCATCTATCCAATCACGCTGACCGGTGGAGACGCGGTCGTTCGGGATGGGATGGAGCGGCGCGTGCCGAAGAGGGATGTCGCCTCGACGATCGCCGTACTCCTGCAGACCGGACGCCTCAGGATCGCCCGAGGCCTGAAGGAGTCCGAGACCCTCCTGCGCGAGCTCTTGAACTTCCGCGTGAAGATCTCCCTCTCTGGCCACGACACCTACGAGGCCTGGAGGGAACAGGAGCATGACGACCTCGTCCTCGCCGTCGGGCTCGCTGCCTGGCTGTTCGAGAAGGGGCGAGACGGCTTCATGCAGTACCTGAAGGAAGAGGCCGAGAGGGTCCGGAAGGAGAGGGCGGGATGACCTTCTTCATCGGCGTCGAGCTCGGCCAGGTGTCGGACGTGACCGCGATCGCGGTCGTCGAATCCTTGACGCTGCCTTTCCTGAGGACCGAGGAGATCCGCGAGAGAAGGTGGGTCAGCCTACGCCCCGTCTACCAGGGCCCAGACGGCAAGGAGGTGCGCGAGCACCCTCCCGTGAACTTCGCCCTCCGGCACCTCGAGAGGATCCCAGCGGGCGTCTCGTACCCGGAGATCGTGAGTCGGGTTCAGACCCTTCACGGGCAACTCCGGAAGCCGGCCACCATCCTCGATAGAACGGGCGTCGGGAAAGCCGCCGTCGAGCTGTTTCGACAGTCGGGCTTCTGCGCGTCCGTCTTCACACTGATCGCCGGCGACCAGCTGATTCAGGACGGCAGCAACTACCGGATCCCGAAGAGGGACGTGATCTCGTCCACGCAGGTTCTGCTCCAGACGGGCAGGCTGAAGATCGCTCGATCGCTGCCGCATGCGGCTCTCTTGGCCCGGGAACTCGTCAACTTCCGCTTCAGGATGGGTCAGGAACGGTCCGAAGACGTCCTCGATTGGCGCGAAGGTCCAGACGACGATCTCGTCCTGGCGCTCGCGATCGCGGCGTGGCAGGCCGAGCGCAATCCCGGGCTGGGGTCGTACTTCGGTTACGGCGTTCTTGAGTCGGCGGGGTGGGGAGCGCTCTAGCGTGGGGCCGGCAGGGCTTCAGGGCGGGAAGGCCGAACGGCGGACGCGACCCACGCGTCGCCCACGGTACTTCGCGCGACGTTGGCCCACGTCGGGCGACCCGCAAGCGGGCGAGTAAATGGCCCTGGGCATTTTCGAGCCGCTACGTTTCGGCCCGAGACAAGTGAGGCGGACGTGACCTTGGCGAATCACTCGATCGACTCTGCCCCCCGAAGGTCAGTCACTTACTGATTATCGCGGCCCCCGACGAGCGCTCGATCGGGGCCACATCCCACTTGCGCCCGGTCCCATAATCTGGCTCGAGATCCAGGTTCTGCGATCGGCTCCTATACCTTTGATGGTGGCCTCGATGCGGCCTGACTAGATCCCGTCACTTTGACTTTAGATACGGTATCGGACCGTGTGCAGAGAAGAGGGCGCAAGTGGCCGAGTGATCACGCAGAGGCCGAGAAGTTTCCTACTTCTGGCGAGGCGCGTCCCGACCGAGCGTGACGGGTTGATAAAGGCCGCGAACGACGTTTCCTTCCCTGGACATCCTTCACGAGGTACTGAACCCAGAGGTCTTCCGAATTGCCAGTGGGTAGATCGGAAAGTCGTGCCGTAAAACGTACTGCATCGGCTTTCTTCAAGAGTGTAATGGGTACATCCAGCTTCTCGGGCCCGCCCGGCCTTGAAGTCTCGAAAGCACTGTGCGCGTGAGGATCGATGACCGAGCAAATCGCTCCGGAATGGTTCCGACCAGCTCTAGACCCTCGATCATAACTTCAGCCTTCCAGGCTCGACGTTTCGCACCCGGATTACATGGTAAGCGCTCTCGTATTTGCTGCCGTTCTTCCAGAAGGCATCAACGCGGTGATCGCGCAGAGCGCCTCTAGGCGCACCCTTTTCGAAAGGGAAAGAGCGTTCTCTATCGAGAGGACCCCAAGCTGGCTTCTCCTCCTCATCGAAAAGCCAGAGGACACGATTCGCCTTCGCGCCCTCCAGTCGCAGCCGTATCACCTCGCCGGCCCAGAAGCCATCCTCCGGGGTCCTGCGCCCCATCGATGAGGCTGCTACGATCTTCGGACGCGGCAACATGCCCCTGAAAAACCCGAGGAACTTCTCCTCGATCAACACGCCCAACGCGAGGATGATCCCTGCCACGAGAACTGGACCGACCGTCCTCAGGAGGTGCTTCACTGCGTCTGGGGCGGGCTTGCCAGAGCCGCTGCCCTGACCATCCATAGTCATGAGCTGACCCTGTAATTCATCATACAATCAACACGGCATCTTCGTCGTTGGGTCAGGCGGTATGTTGGGTGGCGGTGTCTCCTGTGGCTTTTTCTCAGCTCGCGTTCTCGGACGTCGGCGGATTCTCAAGGGCCCCATGTGTTCGCGCGCTTCCGCGGTGAACATGCAGTGGATGGCGGCGGCAAGGTCTTCCTCGTCGACGAGGAAGCCTTCTCGCTTGCGAATCTCGCGTCGAATGAACTTCAGGGCTTCCTCGGTGAAAAGTGCGCGCCCGATCGAAGACGGACTTAGGGCTACGCGATGGGCCCAATACTCCTCGAGCTCGTTACGTTTCACGGACTGCTTGTGAAGAAGCGCGAGTAGCTCGATCGCTCGTTCCTGGGACTCCTCCTCCGTCAGATCAACGGAGAACGCCAGGGCGCTCTCGATCCCGTTCTCGAAGGTCAGGTGATAGAGCTGCCAGGCCGTGCCGTTCGTCAGAGCAACCCACCGGATATTCCCGTTCGCCGCGTAGTTCTTCGCCTGTTCGATGTGACGCTCGCGGAGGGTCGTGCCGGCGGACTTCGCCTCGATTAGGAACCGAATCGCCCCGTCGATCCTGACGGCGATGTCCACATAGCGGTCTTTGATGCTCGTCTCTCGCGTGATTTCCGAGAGCGGGTCGTACCCGAACACGGTCTCCAGGAACTTAATAAGGTGCTGTACGGTGTCGGCCTCGTTGAGGTTCTCGTCCTTCGCCTTCACGAGGTACGGCAAGAACTTCTTCAGGTCCTTTCGAATGTCGACGGCCATATGGGGCCTCCGCTAAGCTCTATCCGCCGTGCTGCCAGCAGTAGATGCTGCCGGAACGAGCACTGCGTAAACACTGGCTACCCTTCTTGGTGATCGCCCGGCACTGTGCGCCCTTTGGAGCCTGCCTGGGCTGCATCGAAGTGTGGGATTTTCGAGGGCCTTGACTTGAACCCGGGACTGCAGGATTGCATCGCGAGCACGGGCCGTAACGCTGAGCCGCTTGCAAAAGCGACATAGGAATCGCGCTGTACCTGAGCGATGAGCACGTCGCGGTGTGATACTTCTTTCCAGTTTTCGTCACGTAGACGGTAATGTCCCCGAAGGCCTCCAGTGCGAGGAGCAAAGCCGCGAGGAACGCTGTCGCGACCACGAGGGACAAACGGTGTTGTAAGCGCTGCATTAGTTTTCTCTCCCTAGGGCGCGATCCCACCGTGGCCAGAGCAGGCCCCCTGAATCCCGCAGGATGGGCTCACTGTCCCGTCCTTGCAGTAGCAGCAGCGTGCCCCGGGTTTCGGGGTACAGCCGGGAATCCCCCCACCCGGCAGCGGGACCGTCGGAGTCTGCGTTGGCGTGGGGAGTGGAGTAGCCGTCGGCGTGGGAGGAATCGTGGGAGTCGCTGTCCTTGTCGGAGTTTGAGTCGGCCTGAGTGTCGGCGTTGGTGAAGGAACCGTGGGCGTCAGCTCTGGTGGCGCTCCGAATCGATGTCTGACCGGGAACCCCATCGCGGGCTCGGAGACCGGCAGATGCCGAGTGGAAGGGGTTGGCGTGGGCGTCGCCTGGTTCGGGCTCACCTGCATCGAAAGTACCGGATGTATCTCGATGCCGTTCGGCGCGACTCCCGTCTGACCATGGATGTAATCGAAGAACCCGATGCCGATGAGCTGTACGGGCGTGTTTGTGTTCTTGAAAGAGGTCGTAACCGAGAAGTTCGCCTCGAACTCGGCTCTCGCACTCGCGATCAATGCGGTAAATGGACCGGTGGTGACGCAGACAGGACTGGGAATCTCCGCGATCATAGTGTTACCGAGGGGATCCATGATCACGAGATGAATGTCCGAGTCGTCTTCTAGCTTGTACTTGACGAGAATCGCGTCGACGACCACGAGTGTGGTCTCAAAGGGCGAAACGCGTGAATCGATCGGAAGGGTGCGGGGTGGGATCCAGAGCCGCATAGTCGCGACGTTTGTGCGGACTGAATGCGTTAGGTCGATCGCTGGGGCCCCGGCGTCAGTGCCCGTCTTGACGCTCCAGCGCTCGATCCCGCAGGCTGCAAGCTCTGCCTCCGGTTCCCTTTCGGAGGCGCCGACACTACGAACGCCCGCAATGCCGATGCAGAGCGCGACGACACCTACAAAGAGGAGCGTCCGGCGCGGAAACCTCCCCGGCGTCATCACTTCGGCTCCTGCGACGATCTCGTCTCGAGAAGTCTCCGAAGTTGAGCGATATCCTCACGAACTTCTTTGAGGCTTATGTCCTGTTTCGATTCGGCCGGCTGAAGAAACCATGCTGCGACGCAGCCGGAGAAGGTCGCGAAGAGCCCGACTCCCGCGAACATCAGCACCCCCCCGATAAACCTTCCCTCTGACGTGATGGGAAACCGGTCACCGTATCCAACTGTCGTGATGGTGACGACGGACCACCAGACGGCGTCCTCGGCGGTCTTGATGTTCGACTCAGGGACTGTCTCGACGTGAAGGATGGCTACACTGGACACGACAACGAGAAGGAATGACGTGAGCGCCGCCGCAAGAAAGGTGGCGTGTGCCCGGCGTACCAGGATGAACTCGGACAGGATCTTCGCGGAGCGGATTACGCGCAGGACTCGGACAATTCGAACAATCCGAGCCCCTCGCCCCAAGCGAAGAGCGGCAATCGTCGGAACGGACGAAAGGAGATCGAGCCAGCCCCAACGTAGGAGGTACTGCCCTCTGTTGGGGGCCTGATAGACGCTGATCAAGAAGTCGACGAAGAACAGGGCACAGATAGCGTTGTCTGTGTAATCGAGAATTTCCTTAGTTCGCGGATCGACGTGCAGGAGTACCTCGACGGCCAGCGCTCCAATAGCGAAAATACTCAGTGCCAGCGAGAACAGAAGGTATGGACCGTGCCGTTCGCCGTGGTTGGCCCCCTGGTGCCGCCCTCTCTCAGACTCTTCGAGCCGGGCAGTCACTGGTTCCTCTCGCACGGTGAAAGACTGATAGCTCGTCGAGGCGACGTCTTTCACTCCCACTTGTCCTTCTGCTTCGCGGCCGCTGTCGTCTGCCACTGCATATTCGACGGCGTGTCCGGACCGCCGCGCTTCAGCGGTGTGACGTGGTCGATCACGTAGCCGGGGCACGCCCCAGATGACTTGCCGGTGGAAGGGCAGGGGTGGGACTTTTTGAAGGCGTCGCGGACTTCCTCGGAACGCTTGATCCTTCCCTTACTGTCGCGCGGGGCTATCTGAGAGTAAGTCTTCCGATGGGTGCCGGTAGGGCTATGTGGCGTGCTGTAAGAGTGCGAATGAGATTTCGTTCCGCCAGAAGAATGGCCCCAGGAGTGGCTGCCGGACGAGTGGCTGCCGAAGGAGTGACCGCCCGAGGAGTGGCCCCCAGAGGAGTGGCCGCCACCTGAGCGCCCGCTGCCTCCCTTTGCTTCGACAATGAAAGGCGTCAAGAAGAGCAGCACAACCAGCGAAAGAATCGCTGTTCTCGTTCGCCGCCCCGAAGGTGACGGCGTCAGAGGGAGAGTCGTGACAGACACCTGTCGGCGCTTACGCAAGATCACCGCCCAGTCAGGGATGGCGAAAAGAGCCATTAATTGTCTGTAAACATCGCTGGCTGATGCACGTGCATCAGACAAGAAGTGGTGGGAGATAACGAGGATTCCGACGCAGAGGCGTAGTCAGGACCCAAAGCAAAAGCGCTGTCGGGAACGCCACGACGCTAGACGATTGGGAATTCGGCGCGGGCACATCTCCCCTCAAGCCTAGAGACGGTTTTGGCCGCTCCTTTTCGACCGGAGGAAGAAGGTTTTTTTGAATGCCTTGAGGTGACGTAGAGACGAAAGTGGCCACCTTTGCAACAACCAGGCGGAGAACACTCGTGATTGCGGTCGGCCTCGGCCTCTGACTTTCTCCCGTGGGTGCGGCGGAGAAGTTTGAACTAGGCTGCGAGCCCCTTGACAGATGGCTGGCCCAGCACCACTTTGCGTCCAGAAATATCGGGTCAAGACAGGCGGTCTACTGGCACGTGGAGGTTCGAGATGAAAGGTGATTTTCAGGTTAGTGGGGGGAACGCCGCAGCACCATTCACGCTAAAGATCCATCGTGGCGACGGAATGGCTCTCGCTGCAATGAATTGGAGGAATGGAAAGCCTCCAAAGGACTTTGTCGGATTCGCGATCGAGTACAAGCAGCCCGACGGCGACAAGTTCTTCGCCCTGAAGAACCGCATCTCCTTCTCAGGCGCGGGTGGAGCGGTCAATCCTAACCGTCTGTCGACCAGACTCTCGCCGATCCAGAAGTTCCGCTGGGTGCACTTCCCTCGCAACGCGGAGCTCGAAGGCGAGTTTGTCTACAGGGTCACCCCGGTCTTCATGAACGAGGCCGACGAACTGAGCTACGGCGAGGCACAAGAGGCCGCCATTGAGCTCCGGCGCGAGACTTATCCGGGGCAGCTCAACGTCACCTACACTCGCGGGTTCGTATCGTCACAGGCTTTCGTCGATCGATACGACTCCGCAGGCCCGATCTCGACGCTGCTCCCGGCAAAGGCAGCCGAGGGGCTGGACTTCAAGCCCACGCATCCGAAGGCTGACGAGGCCTTGGCGTGGATGGGCTTCGAGGCGCGGAATGCAATCCTCGAGGTGCTCGACCAGGCCATCGACGACAAGAATGCTCAGGTAAATGTGGTCGCCTACGATCTCAGTGAGCCTGGCGTCGTATCGCGCCTTAAGAAACTCAAAGGGCGTTTGAAGATCATCATCGACGACAGCAAGGATCATGGCGAGACGGAGTCCGGTGAGACAGAGGCGGCGGACCAGCTGTCAGTCTCGGCCGGCGCCGACAATGTGAAGCGCCAGCACATGCTAAGCCTCCAGCACAACAAGACCATCGTGGTCGACGGGCCGAAAGTGAAAGCGGTGGTGTGCGGCTCGACAAATTTCAGCTGGCGCGGGTTCTTCGTTCAATCCAACAACGCCGTGATACTTCGGGGGGCGAGCGCCACGAAACCGTTCCTGGCAGCGTTCGAGGAGTACTGGTCGAATGAACCGAAGTCGTTCGGCGGTTCCGAGCCGGCGAAATGGAGCGCTCTCAAGCTGAGTGGGATCGACGCCCGCGTCGCGTTTTCGCCCCACGCGGAGTCCAACGCCCTCTTAGATACGATCGCGAGCGACATCGGGGAGAAGACCTCTTCCTCCCTGTTTTTCTCGCTAGCATTTCTTTACCAGACTCCCGGACCGATTCTGGAAGCGATCGAGAAGGTGTCGAAAGACGACAACATCTTCGTCTATGGCATCTCCGACCGGAAAGTGGGGGGTCTCGATCTCAAGAAGCCGGATGGAAACGTCTCGCCCGTGTTTCCCGCAGCGCTGAAGAAGAACGTTCCGGAGCCCTTCTCCGAGGAGCCAACGGGCGGTGGAGGCATCCGGATGCACCACAAATTCGTCGTCATCGATTTCGACAAGCCCACCGCGCGTGTGTATCTCGGCTCGTATAACTTCTCGTCTCCCGCAGACATCAAGAACGGAGAGAACCTCCTTTGCATCAAGGACCGTCGGATCGCTGTCTCCTACGCCGTTGAGGCGCTCCGGATCTTCGACCATTACCATTTTAGGGTCGTTCAGCAGGAGGCGAAGAAGGCCAAGAAGAAGCTCGTCCTCGCCAAGCCCCCACGAATCGCAGGGGAAAAACCCTGGTGGGACGAAGACTATACGAATGCCAGGAAGATTCGAGATCGCGAACTCTTCGCTTAGACGGGACAGCCACCTCGCGCCGCACACGGTTGTGTCGAACTGTGATTGGGTCCGACCGATCTCACTGGCGTCCGAGAGGCTCTTTCAGGCTAAAACGTCCCGGATCTTTCGGACCAGCATCGTGGGCGTGAACGGCTTCTGGAGGAATGCCCGCCCAGATTCGAGGAGGCCGTTGCGGACGACTCCGTCGTCCGTGTATCCAGACATGAACAGCACACGGATGGTCGGATGCTTGTCCTGGAGTCGGGAGGCGAGCTCAGTTCCGCCCATGTCCGGCATGACGAGATCCGTCAGGAGCAGGTGAATCGGCCCCTTTTCTCGGTGGACTCGTTCCAGGGCGTCCTTCCCGCTGTCTGCCTCGAGCACGCGATAGCCGCGTTCCTCGAGAACCCGTTTCGCGAGAGTGCGGATCGACGGGTCGTCCTCAACCAGCAGGACGGTCTCGGTTGCAGCGGCAGGAAGCGAGTCTCCCGACCGCGTCGGGCCTTGCGCGACTGTTTCCTCCACCCGCGGCAGGTACACCTTGAAAGTCGTCCCCTTTCCCGGCTCGCTGTAGACCCAGATGTTGCCGCCCGACTGCTTGACGATTCCGTATACCGTGGAGAGCCCCAGTCCCGTGCCCTTTCCCTTCTCCTTCGTCGTGAAGAACGGCTCGAAGGCCCGCGCCTGTGTCTCGGCATCCATCCCCGTGCCCGTGTCGCTAACAGCCACCATCACGTAGTGGCCCGGCTGGACCGTGACATGGCCCTGCGCGTACGACTCGTCGAGATCCGCGTTGGCCGTCTCTATCGTGAGCTTGCCTCCGTTCGGCATGGCATCGCGCGCGTTGACGACCAGGTTCATGATCACCTGCTCGAGCTGGCCAGGGTCCGCCCGCACGTTGCCCAGGCCCATGTGCAGGCGTGTAACCAGGTTCACGTCCTCTCCGATTAGGCGCCCGAGCATCTTCTCGAGGTTCGCTATCAACTCGTTGACGGACAGGACGACTGGCTCCAGAACCTGCCGGCGGCTGAAGGCCAGAAGCTGCCGCGTCAGGGCGGCAGCGCGCTCCGACGCACGGAGGATCTCGTCGACCTCCTCCCGGCCTGGAGCGTCCGGAGGGAAGCGGGAAGCCAGGAGGCTTCCGTACCCGAGGATCGCGGTCAGAAGGTTGTTGAAATCATGGGCGACGCCGCCAGCGAGCCGACCGACCGCCTCCATCCGCTGCGACTGACGCAGGCCTTCCTCGGCGCGCCCCCTCTCCTCCATCTGGACGCGCAGCTGCTCGTTGGCCCGGGAGAGCTCCGCCGTCCGGGTCTGGACCCGCTCCTCGAGTTCGTGATTGATCCGTTCCAGCGCCTCCTCGGTGCGAAGCCGCTCTGCAATCTGCCGCTGGAGTTCGCTGTTCGTTTGCCGAAGCTGCCGCGGGCTAGGCAGCGCAAGCGCATCCGGCATGATCTTGACGAGCGCCAACGCCGTCACGACCGAGGCAAGTGCCGTGAACGCCTTGACTACCCCCGAAAGCCAGTAGGTTGCATGCCAGAGCGTCCAAATCTCCATCGCGTGCGCCGTGCCACACGCGATGATGAAGACGCCGAAAAACAGGAAGATCCAGGTAAACGGCAGGTCCTTCCGGCGGCGGACGAACATCAAAAGCGTCAACGGGATCGAGTAATAGGCGAGAACAATTAACGCGTCCGATACCACGTGGAGCCAGATGAGGCCGGGAGTCCAGAGATAGCACATCCCATGAGGCATGAACTCGCCCGAAGAAAAGAGCTTCCTCAGGATTTCCATCGTGGCCCCCCTTCGGCTACGGATCGTTTCCAGTGTCGAAGCGGCCTCAGTGCCGGGCACGTCTCGATTGCCTGGGTATTCCCTTCGGCCACAACGGCGCAGGGTTCCCCAGACATCGGATTGCGCCTCATTCCCTTTGTAGCTCTTCGCGGAGTTCCCTGGGCGTCGTGCCGAACTCCTGCCTGATGAAGCGGGAAAACGTCTGTGTAGAGGAGTAGCCCAGCTTCTTCGCTACCGCCTTAAGGGGCAAGGAGGAAGCCAGTAGTGACTCAGCCAGCCTCCGCCTTGAAGCCCGCTTGATCTCGTGGAGACTTGTTCCGCCGCGGGCGAGCATTCGCCTGCGCGTCCGGCCCGCAACTCCAGTGCTTAGAATGAGTGC
>CAWGCY010000003.1:0-7662 GCA_963821225.1 Thermoanaerobaculia bacterium | reverse complement strand
CCCGAATCGGAGGCCTCAGGAGCCCCCCGGATCCACCGGGGCCGCGTATGATTCGGTCATGGTGGAGCGTCCGATCCGGATGGCGCGCGTCCTCAGGAACGGCGCGCGGGACGACGGGTCCTTCGATATCGAGTTCTGGCGGCGGGTGGGCGCGGAGGGGCGCTTCGCGGCCGCGTGGAGAATGGTGTGCGAGGTCGACGCGATCCGGGGAGAGCAGAGCAACCGTGAACCCCGACTTCAGAGATCTGTTCTCCGAATTGAACGCCGCTGAAGCCCGATACCTCATCGTCGGCGCTCACGCGGTCACGTTTCATTCGGTCCCCCGATACACGAAAGACATCGACGTCTGGATAGAGCCCACACGCGAAAACGCCGGCCGGGCGTTCTCGGCGCTCTCGCGATTCGGTGCGCCCGTGGAGAACGTGACCGTGGATGATCTTTGCTCTCCCGGGGTCATCTTCCAGATCGGCGTGGAACCGAATCGCATCGACGTGCTGACCTCCATTGGGGGCCTCGAGTTCGGGGAGGTCTGGAGCCGGCGGGTCGCCTCGACCTATGGCGGCGTCCCGATCAGCGTTCTCGGTCTCGACGACCTGATCGTGAGCAAGAAGGCGGCCGGCCGGCCGCAGGACCTGCTCGACGTCGAGTGGCTCGAGAAATCCCGGAAGCCTTAGCTTTCAGCCCCCGCTTCGCGCCCGCGCCTTCAGCTCCCGGAGGACGCGCAGGTCCTCGACGTCCTTCGGGCGGCCGGCCGCCGCCTTCATCGCGATGAGGTCGTCGAGCGACGCGAAGGGCGCGGGCGTTTCTCCGATCGCGGACGCGACCCGCCGGTCCCAGACCCCGGCGAACGTCACGCCCGCGGCGTACGGGTGGACGTCGGTCTGGAGCCGGAACTGCCGGAGGAGGACCTTCTGCGTGAGCAGGTCGTCGGCGGTCAGGTCGGAGACGTCGTAGCCGAATTCCGCGAGCGCGGCGCGGAAACCCTCCGCGTTGGCGCGCTCGGCGTCGATGAGGAAGTCCACGTCGAGCGTCGCCCGGGCGTACCCGTGCACCGGGAAGGCCGCCGAGCCGATCACGACGTAGCGGACGCTACGTTCGTTTAAGGATCGAAGCAGGCGCTCGATTTCCATTCTTCTCCAGCGCCTCCGCCATCTGGCGGGACCGCTCGAACATCATCTCGAACCGCGCCTGGGTGGTCAGGCCGAGAAGAAAATCCAGCTCGAACTTCAGCTCGCGGTCCTCGGGAGACAGGCCCGGCTCCGTCTTCAGGATCAGCGTCTCGGGCAGGACCGGGTCCGACGTGTCCACGCGCGGAGAATAGCAGCGCGCCACGGGCGGCGAGCGCTAACGTCCCGAGCGAAAGGAGCTCCCCATGCCCTTCGTCCGCATCTCCCTCCGTGAAGGCACGTCCCCGGCATACCGAAAAGCCGTCGCCGACGGCGTGTACGAGGCCATGCTCGCGACGATCAACGTGCCGGCCGGCGATCGCTTCCAGGTCGTCACGGAGCACTCCGCAGACGGCCTGATCTACGACCCCGGTTATCTCGGCATCCAACGCACCGACGGCGTCGTCTTCATCCAGGTCACGCTGAATCAGGGCCGGAGCCTCGAGCTGAAGAAGGCCTTCTACGCGCGGATCGCGGAAAACCTCTCGAAGAACCCCGGATTGAGAAAGGAGGACGTCTTCGTGAACCTCGTGGAAGTTCCAAAGGAGAACTGGTCGTTCGGGAACGGCGTGGCGCAGTACGCGGAGTGAGGCAGACGTTCGTGAGGTTCCCGCCGATCGCGCGACGTGCCGCCTTCGTGGTCGGCCTCGGCCTGCCGGCCGCGGGCCTTGCGCAGACTCTCCACGTCGTCGACGATCGTGGGATCGCCGTCTCTGTCCCTCTTCAGCTCTGCGCGGACGCCGGCGACTGTCTGACGGTTCAGAACGGATCGGTGGTCAATTCCGCTCCAGACGGCGAATTCGTCGTCGAGGGTCCGAATCATGGGCCGGCCCGCGTGATCCTCTCGTCGGCGCGATCGTCGACGATGACGGTCGTCGTTCCCCGCAAGGCCTCCTTGGCCGTCACGGCGCCCGGACCGATCAGGTTCCGCGTCGTATCGCTGCCATCAGGCGATCTTCGACGTGCCGCAATCGACATTCGGGCGGACCGGCGAGCCGACGTCATGGTCCCGTCCGGTCCGATTCTCGTCGTCGGCACCACGAACGACTCGATCGACGTCCAGGCGCTTCACCTCGCTCCCGCGGAGCGGCGACTCGTCACTCTCGAACCTGCTTCCGGCGGTGTCGGCGTCGTCCGGTGCATCCTGCGCTCGAAGGCGACTCCCCTCAAGGGGGCCGTGCTCGAATCGGGCACGAAGGTGCTGGCATCGACCACCGAGGATGGCTATGCCGTCGTCCGCGGCGAGCCGGGGCGCCTCTTCTCCGTGCGCGCCATGCCGCCGCGCTGCCTGCCGACGTGGAGATCCGCCTGAGCGCCTCCGCACCCGATCTCATCCAGACGGTCGCGTTGCCGATCGGGGTCCACCTGTCCACCTGGTGCTCCTGGACGGCAAGCCGCTTGCCGGGGCGCGGATCCGGCTCGTCGAGGTCACACAGGATCCGTGGGATGAGACTTCTGAAGGGGGACCGTCCGGGAGCACCGATGCGCACGGCCTCTGGGTGGCAGACCGCGTCCCCCCGGGCGCATGGACGATCGTGGTCAGACCCGAGGCCGGCAAACCTCCCTTTCAGCAATCGGTGGACCTCGAGGATGGCGAGTCTCGAAAGGTGGAAATCGCACTCGAGAAGCGGATCGTCTTCGGGGTCGTACGGCGAGGCGAGACTCCGGTGAAGGACCTTGCCATCGGGATCCTTCCGGCTCCGCCCCGCACCGCGAAGACGATCACACGCAACGCGGAAAGCCTCGTCGGCAAGACGAACGAGGACGGCAGATTCGAAGTCACGGTCTTCAAGGACGGCCCGTACGACGCTTACGTCGTGTCCGATTCGCCGCCCGGTGTCGCCGCGGAACGGCGGATCGTCGTCCGCGGAGACACGGAGGTCGACTTCGACATCGCTGAGTCCGATCTCCGGTGTCAGGTCGTGGACTCCGCCGGGAAACCGGTGCCCACCGCCCGCTTGACGGCCGTGCGAACGGCTCCCGGCCCCGAGGGGATGACGAAGAGCGGCGTCGTGCCGCTCGATTCAGACGGCCGCGCCTCGATCACCCTGCAGAAAGACGAGTCGGCGACGCTCAAGGTCTCGGCGCAGGGATATCAGTCCGCCGAACGCGGACCGTTCGTGGGCGGAGCCGACGATTCGTCCTCGGTCGTCAGGATCATTCTCGAGAGGAGCAAGGCGTATCACGGGCGCCTCACGACCGGCCTCGCCGAGCCCGTTCGCGGCGCTCTCGTCGTCGCTCTCAGCGAGTCCGGCGGAGTCATCCCGGCCTCGCCGCGAACCGACGAGGAAGGCCGGTTCGAAGCATCCTCGAACGGCGTTCGCTTCTTCCGGCTCTACTTCCTCGGGGACAAGATCCCCCTCACCACGCGCGACGCCTACGACGCGGGACTCGACGAGAACCTGTTCTTCCTCTCGAGCCAGTCGGGAACCCTCGAGGTCCTGCTGGAGGACGAGAGCGGGAGGCCTCTCCAGGGACGGCAGGTCGTGCTCTCCCGAGGCGGTGCCGTCATCCAACCGGCCATCCTCATCAAGCACCTCGCGATGCGAGGAAGAAGCCCTGTCTCCGACGCCCAGGGGCTGCTCGTGATTCCCGACCTCGAGCCGGGCGAGATCGAGCTCATCGTCCCCGACGTCAGCGGCCCCGGGGGCGGGCCCTATCGGTACCAGTCGGCGGTGCAGGCGGGCCAGGTGACCTCCGTCCGCCTCACACTCGCCTCGAGGAAAGCAGCCCTGACGGCGCTGCCGCGATTCAACAGCTCTTCCCAATAGAGAAAACCAAGACGCACGAAAACACCCGTCCCTAGGCCGGGTCAGCCGGACAAAATGGGCGAAAGTGGGTTAGGTACTCAGCCGCCGATAGGCTGGCTTATCGACGTCGCAGCTGCCGGAGCCATCGCTCAGTCCGCAGCAAAGAATAAAGAGATCGAGCATGAAGTGCATTTCCGTCCTCCTACGCCGCCCGACCCCTTCGAGCGGCCAACATTTGGTCGAAACTAGGTTCCTCTAACCGTGGGCTATATATACGGACAGACGGGGGCACACCTTTGACCCCCCTCTCGAAAAGTTTTTTTTGAGGCACCCGATTCATGGCACCCCGCCCCCTGACTAATGAACGTTGTCTAGAGAAAGATCAGTTGCCGTTCGCCACCAGCTTGAACGGCCTGTACCCCTTTTGAACGCCGCGATCGCGGGCCTCGAGGTACTCGACAACGTGAGCGACAAGCTCGCTGGAGAAGTCGGCCTCGTCGGCCTGAGTGAAGAGCTCGCGGAGTGGCGGGATCGAAATCGACGGACACGTCGGGATCTCGCGCCGAAGGGCCCGAACACGCGTGAGCATCTCCTCGCGCTTTCCGAGGCGGCCGACGCACTCCGCCGCCCGAAGCTCGGCCGAGAGGACGCGCTGCTCAAGTCCCTCCGATTCGTGCATCCTCGGCGATGCGTGCGAAGGAATTCAAGGCCCTGAACAGCTGGCCCCTTCTTCAGCTCGATCGGGGCGAGGCCGTATCGGACGAGAAGAGTGCGACCTTGATGCTCGAGGCGGCGAGCGAATCCGAGCGCCTTCGCGTAAGTCGCCTTCGCGGCATCGAGGCGGCCAAGGAGCATGAGGGCGCCCGCCCGGTTCGCGAAGGTCGATGCCAGTAGGCCACCTCGTCCAGAGCCGGGTGAAGATTCCTGAGCGCGCAATCGAAGAAGTAAAGAGCCGATTCGTTTCGATCGCGATTGACGAGCAACGTTCCGAGGGCGGCTTCGGTCCGTCCCGCCCAGTTCTCCTGGCCATAGAGCTGAAATTCAGTGAGGGCCTTTCGAGCAGCCTCCAAGCCGGTTCCAATCGCCCTCAAAGCTCGCCGCTGAACCCTCGACGAAATCAGCGACCGCGAGAGCGAAGCTGTCCTCGCCGGCCTCGACGAACGCCAGCCGGGCTCTGCGCGCTGCCTCACGGGCCTCCGCACTAGACCGAGATAGTTCAGCGCGCTCGACTCGAGGATGGACGCCTCGCCGATGACCTGCTCGCGGCAGACCGGCTGCGCGGGGCCCTTGTCCTTGAGGAACGGGAGGCTGCGCGAGGCGGCTGTCGAGGCCAAGGCAAGATCGACGTGACAGCTTGCCGGGTCGGACGAACCGACGCGCGTCGCGAGCTGCGCCGCGTACAGCAGGGCGTAGCCGCGGGCCGGGTCGCCTTCGATCTCTGCGAGGCGCGCCTTCGCGGCCTCGATCCCCTGCTCGCCCGCGAGCTTCACGATCTCGGCCGCGATCTGCCGGCCATCGAACGACAGGCGGCCGAGGCGGTCGGCGGGGCGGCTCTTCCTCTTGAACTGCGACAGGAACTTCTCGCGCTCCTCGACCGGCGCGTCGTCGGACGGCAGCTCGTCGAAGAACGCGTCGAACTCGTCCTTCATGACGCGCGCGCGCTCGATCGTCTGGATGTCGGAAAGCTTCGCGCTGCAGGCCGGGCAGCCGGCCTCGACGTGCTGCTTCACGTGCGCGTTCAGCTCCGTCGAGCCCTCGGTCACGAGCTCGAAGAGCTGCCAGTGCTCAGGGCAGGAGGCGGGAGTCGGCTTCGCGCTCACGCGAGCACCTTCCGCATCTTGTCGAGGCAGCCCCAGATGCGCTTCCACACCGTCTTCTGCGAGTAGCCCGTCGCCTTCGTCATCTCGGCGAGGCTGTACTCCTGGCCGAAGTAGAGCCGCACGATGCGCTTGCACTTCGGCCCCGCGCTGCGGATGGCCTTGTTGATCATGCGCACGGCCTCGAGCCGCGCCGTGACCTTCTCGCACGCCGGATCGGCGACGTCCATCTGCTCGGGGATCTGCTCCGTGCGCCGCTCGCGCGACGTCGCGATGTTCAGGCAGGTGTTGAGGAACGCGATCTTCACGTAGCCGATCGGGTCCTTCACGCGCGGGTCGCGCGCGAGGACGCGCATGTAGACGGTCTGCACCGCGTCTTCCGCTTCCTCGCGGCTGAAGCGGTACTTCCGCATCGCGAGGCTCACGAGCTTCGGGCGGAGCACGTTGTTGAGCGCGTTCCAGTCCCACTCGCCCGGCGTCGTGCCGATGGCCTCGGAGGCGACGTCGTCGTTCGCCGGAAGCTCGTCGGAGAGAACGGCGCGCAGGACCGCGGCCTCGGACAGGCTTCCACCGCCCGCGAGCGCGGGCTGCATGCCGTCCGTGGGGTCCCATGCACCCATGAGAACCTCTCCAAAGGAGCTTCGCCCGCTACACCGCAGGTGCTCCGACTTGAACCTGATGGAATTCTGTCACAAACGGCGCCGTGTCAAGAGGAAAATCCGATCCAGTGTTGACTTTTCTCGCCCTGTACCTCGGTCTGGTCAGCGGGGCCGGTACGCTTGGCCTCTGGCCAGGACATTCGGCCTCGGATGGTCGAGCGTCTCGCGGTCGTTAATCAATGTTGATTTCGATGAAACATTTAAACTCATTTCCTCTCGGCCGTCACTTTCGATGCCGAGGGCTTTCCGCTTCGTCTTCGGGCGTGACTCCCGTACGCTGAGCGGGAGATGGCTCACGCCCTCGCAAACCTCCCGCTCCTCGCCGCGCTCGCCGCGGTGCCGGCGCCCGCCCCGACGCCCGGTGCCAGCCAGCCCGGGCCCCCGACCGCAACGGCCGTGAAGGCGGGCACCCCCGACGCCGCGCGAGTCGCGAAGGCCCGCAACGCGATGCGGCCGCTCGGGCGCGACATGCTCCTCGGCCCCTGGCGGCTCCTGACGGACGTCGCGTCCGGCCTGCTGACCGGGCTCGACCCCGTGGCGCGGAACCTCGCCGACGCGTACCGGGCCCGGTACGGCCTCGCGACGGCGCCCGGGCCCGACCAGGTGCTCGTGATCTTCGCAAGCGACGTGCGCTACCGCGCGTTCGCCCAGGCCGACGGCAGCCCGATGCCCGGAACGAGCGGCCACGCCAGAGGGGGCCTCGCGGTCTTCGCGATGGGGCGCAATCCCCTCGAGACGCGCATCCTCCTCGTCCACGAGCTCACGCACCTCCTCTCGCAGAACGCCCTCGGCGAGCAGATCCCCGCGTGGCTGGACGAGGGCCTCGCCGAGGACCTCGCCTGGTGCCGCGCGGACGCCGAGGGACGCCTCCAGCCGGACACGCTCGACTCCTGGGAGGCGTCGCGTGGCGGCGTCACGGCCCTCAAGGTCGAGAAGTTCGGCCCGCGCGCGACCGTGGACGCATGGCTTGAGCGCGCGCGCCCCGGCCACATCGTGCCGCTGGCGGCGATCTTCGCGCCCGGCTCGCGGCTCTTCTCCGACCCCGGCACGCGGCGCGACGCGATCACGGCGAGCGCGATGCGGTCCGCTGGTGCCTCGCCGATCCGGCGCGCGCCGACGCCTTCCGCGGGTTCCTGCGGGCGATCTCGCTCGGCGGCGCGGGAGACGGCGTGCGCTCGCGGCGGCGCTCGGGCTCGAGCCGCCGGAGCTGCAATCGGTCTTCCTCCGATACCTGCGCGGCCTCTGAGATCGCTGAGACGGCGTCGCCCCG
>CAWGCY010000002.1:0-207788 GCA_963821225.1 Thermoanaerobaculia bacterium | reverse complement strand
CCGTCGACGCTCCTCATGACCGCTCTCCTCCTCCCGGCGTCTCTGCTCGCGCCGGGGGACGACCGTGCCGCCCGGCTCCGCCGCTCCGTTCCGCGGCTCGTCCTCGGGCTGGCCCTCGGCGGAGCCCTCGGCGCCGTCACGCTGATACCGGGCCTCCATCACGTCTCGAAGACGGTGCGTGCCGGCGGGCTTCCGGACAGGATCGCCGACAGGTGGTCGCTCCCTCCCATCCGCCTCCTCGAGCTCGTGGCCCCGCGGGTCCTCGGACACCTCGACCAGCCCGACGAGCGGTGGTACTGGGGCGGGAAACTCTACCCCGAGAGGAACTACCCCTTCCTCTATTCGATCTACCCGGGGCTTATCGTCGCGCTCCTCTCGGGCGCGGCGCTCACCCGCGGCCCTCCGGGGCGATTGGTCTGGGTCGGGTTGGCGGTTCTCGGGGCGCTTCTCGCGGTCGGCACGCATCTCCCGCTCTGGCACCTCGCGAGGAGCGTCGTCCCGGGACTGAAGGGCCTTCGCTACGCGGAGAAGTTCATCCTGCTCACGGTCTTCTCGATCGTGGTTCTTTCCAGCCTCGCCTTCGAGGAGTTGCAGCGCGACCAGACGAACCTCCGCCGCCGACTCGTGTGGAGCCTAGGCCTCGTCGGCTTCCTGGCGACCTTCGCCGGGCTCATCCTTCTCGGCCTCGACGTTCTTCGGGGGAATCGCCTCTGGGTGAGCTGGGGAATCTCGCCCGCCATCGCGACCTCCTGGGCTTCAGTGGCGGGGGGCGACGGGATCCGGATCGGGGCGACTGCGGCCGTGGGCCTTGCCGTGCTCGTTTTCTTTCGTCGCGCGGTCTGGCTCCTGATAGCGGTCGCGGCGGCCGATCTCGTCCTGACCGGGCGACCGCTCGTCCCCACGAAGCCTTCGGCCGTGCTCTCCAGCGTCCCCCCGGTCCTATCCCCGCTCGTCCGCGGGAACCCTCCCGGGCCGCTCTTCCATTTCGCGGCGTGGGACCAAAATCTCGGCACGACGACGGGACTGTGCAAGCCTCCCGTTCCAGCCCAGTGGGGCATCGCCACGACGCTCGAGGAGGATTTCGATCTGACCGAGCTTCGCTGGAGCCACCGGGCGACACGAATGTTCTTCGAGACGGTCCGAACCGATCCATCCCTCTTTTCTCCGCTCCTGAGACGCAGGGGCGTTGCCGCCGTGCTGCGCCTCCGTCCGGAGCTTTCCGGAACCGCGGGAGGTGTGGGGAAGCGGGTGCCGGTTGGTTCCGAGGGGCCTCTCTCGCTCCTCTCGACACGTGATGCGTCCGCTTTTGTCTTTTGTGCGAGCCGGCTCGTGGCCGGGGACGGAGAAAAGGGCTGGCAGGACGCAGTGAAGAGCCTCGGACGGGACGCGGCCACGGCGGCGGTCGTGGACCCCCACGATCTCGTGCCCTTCCCGGGCGAGGTCTCCGAGGGACGCGTCGAGAGCATCCTGGTGAACCCCGGCCGGGTCGAATTCGACGTGACGGCGAACGGGCCGAAACCCGCGTTCGTCGCCGTCAACCAGACGTGGGATGAAGGCTGGAGCGCGCGCGTGAACGGCGATCCCGCGCGGCTCGTCCGGACCGACCTCTCGCTCTCCGGCCTTCTCGTGCCTCCCGGTCGCCACCACGTCTCACTCTCTTACGCGGATCCCTGGGTGACGGGCGGACTCGCGATCTCGCTCGCCGCCTTGGCTGCGATCCTCGTCCTGCTCGTCGCCGGAGGGACCGGACGCGGGCGTCCCCTGTCCCCGTGAGAGACTCATCGCGATGGAAGAAAGGCGCGCGCTCGTCACGGGTGTCACGGGTCAGGACGGCAGCTATCTCACCGAGCTTCTTCTTGCGAAAGGCTACGAGGTCCACGGGATCATCCGACGCTCGTCCTCGTTCAACACCGAGCGCCTCGACCACCTTTACCAGGACCCGCACGTGCCGAAGCGGAACCTGGTGCTCCACTACGGCGACCTGAATGACGCATCCTCGCTGAATCGGATCCTGCGCGTCACGGAGCCGCACGAGATCTACAACCTCGGCGCGCAGAGCCACGTGAAGGTCTCCTTCGACGTCCCGGAGTACACGGCGGAGGTCACGGCCGTCGGCGCAACCCGCATCCTCGAAGCCATCCGCGAGCTCGGGCTTCGTCCGCGCTTCTACCAGGCTTCCTCCTCCGAGATGTTCGGGAAAGTGGACGAGTCGCCTCAGACCGAGACGACGCGCTTCCACCCCCGATCACCGTATGGCGTGGCGAAGGCGTACGCCTATGCCATCACGGTGAATTACCGCGAGGCCTACTCCCTGCACGCCTCGAACGGCATCCTCTTCAACCACGAATCGCCGCGACGCGGCGAGACGTTCGTGACCCGCAAGATCTCGCGCGCGGCCGGCCGCATCGTGACCGGCCTCCAGGACGTTCTCTATCTCGGCAATCTCGACGCGAGGCGCGACTGGGGATTCGCGGGAGACTTCGTGGAGGCGATGTGGCTCATGCTCCAGAAGGAGGAGCCGGGCGACTACGTCGTCGCGACCGGGGAGACGCACACGGTGCGAGAGTTCTGTGATCGCGCCTTCGCGCGCGCCGGCTGCCCGCTCCGCTGGACGGGCTCCGGAGCCGACGAGAAGGGTGTCGAGAAGAAGTCGGGCGCTCCGCGCGTGCGCGTCGACGAGCGCTACTTCCGCCCGGCCGAGGTGGACGTCCTTCTCGGGGACGCGTCCAAGGCGCGGCGGGAGCTCGGCTGGTCGCCCAAGGTGACGTTCGAGGGTCTGGTCAACATGATGGCCGACGCCGACGTCGAGAAGGCGCGCAAGGAAGCGGCGGCCGTCTCGTCAGTGTGACGGGACGCTGAACGAGAGCTTCGCCCGGAAGTCCGGGAACGCGCCCGTCGACTCGAACGGTCCGTGGAGCGTCGTGTCCAGAGCGCGCGCGGTCGTCTTCGGCGTCGAAAGCGCGAGGTTCGCCGTTACGCGGCCCTCGTCGAAGGCCAGCCAGCGGGGTGCGTGGAGCGTCCCCGGTGCCCGCCGGGCGGCCTCGAAACACTCCGTGACGAACGTCCGGAGGATGTCGCCCTCCGCGAGCCCGGCGCCCTGCACGGGGTAGGTCTGTCCGTCGGAGGCGCCGGCTGGCGGCTCGCCGCCATAGACGGCCTCGAGGGCCGCGTTGACGGCGTCGCGGTAGAGCTCGTCGCGGCTCTTCGCGGCGAGCGTGATCGTGAGCCCGGAAGCAGTCTCGGAGATCCCATAAGCCACGTGCGAATCCTCCTCGAGGCGGCACACGATCTTAACCGGCTGCTAGTCTCGCGACGATGATGCGCTTGCACGACCGGATCGCCGCGCGCATCCGCGCAGAAGGCCCGCTGCGCTTCGACGAATTCCAGGACGCCGCCCTCTACGACGCCGAGGGCGGGTACTACGAGCGTGCCGGGCGCGTCGGGCGGACGGGCGACTTCGTGACGGGCCCCTCGTGGCACCCGGCCTTCGGTCGGACGATCGCGCGGATCGCACGGAGACTCGACCTTCCCCACATCGTCGACGTCGGGGCCGGCGAGGGCGAGCTGCTCGCCGCCGCCGACTCGGCGCTGCGGGCATGGGGCATGCGCGAGCAATTCCGCCTCGTCGGTGTGGAACGCTCGTCGCTCCGCCGCCGCCTCGCAGCCGAGCGCGTGCCCGAAGCGACATGGCTCTCGTCACTCGAGGAAATCTCTTCCCCGGTCTCCGGCCTGATCGTGGCCTACGAGCTGTTCGACGCGCTCCCGGTGAGGGCGCTTTTCTTCGACGGTGCAAAGCTGCTGGAGCGCGTCGTGACGCTGGGGCTGAACGGCGAGGGCTTCGCATGGGGCCTCGCGCCTTGCGCCGACGGCGCCGAGCTGCTCCAGACGCTTCGGGCTCGCGGCATTCACCTTCTAAGAAATCAACGACTCGAGATTCGCCCCGGCGCCTCACGTCTCGCTACCGCGCTCGCCTCCCGCCTTTCTTCCGGCCTCCTCCTCGTCTTCGACTACGGCGCGCCCGCGAAAGCGCTCTACTCGGCCGCGCGTGCGAAGGGGACGCTCGAAGCCTTCGTCTCCCACGGCGTCACGCGCGACGTCCTGGCGGAGCCCGGCAGGCGAGACCTGACGGCGTGGGTCGACTTTTCGGAGCTCGCGGATGCGTTCGCGGCCGCGGGCCTCGAGGTCCACGGTCCCGTCAGCCAGTCGCGCGTTCTCGCCTCCGCGGGGATCTTCGAGGAGCTCGCGATCGACGCCGACTCTCCTCCTGACGCCGCGCGCGAGGCGGGCCGTCGGATCGTCGCGGCGCTCGTCCAGCCGGGTGGAATGGGGGAGTCGATTCGCGTTCTCCTCGCGTCCCGGGGCACGACTCTCGGGTCGACGCTGGCCTCCTGGCCGCGGCACAAATGATGCCTTTGCATCGTTTGACTTCGCTGGGGTCGGCACACAGAATCCTCTCCGTCTTGACCGATGCCAGGCGGCGCGCAGGCGCGGTCGGACCGCGAGGGATGTGCTCATGAACCCGTCCATGGCGACCTACCTGCCGATCCTGTACTTCGCGATCATGGCCGCGATTGTGCCGGTGGCCGGTCTCGCCGCGATGTCGCTCCTCCGGCCCTCGAAGCCGACGCCGACGAAGCTCTCGCCGTACGAGTGCGGCGTCGCGTCGCCGACCGAGGCCTTCGACCACCGGTTCTCGGTGCGGTACTACCTGATCGCCGTCCTGTTCGTCGTGTTCGACGTCGAGACGATCTTCCTCTTCCCGTGGGCGGTCATGTACCACAAGCTGAGGCTCTTCGGCCTCGTCGAGATGCTCGTCTTCCTCGTGATCCTGGTCGTCGGGTACGTCTACGCGTGGCGGCGAGGGGCTCTTTCGTGGGCCTGATCGAGAACTCGCTCCCGGACAACGTCCTCACGACCACCGTCGACGCCGTCATCGGATGGGGTCGCAAGAACTCGCTCTGGCCGATGCAGTTCGGACTCGCGTGCTGCGCGATCGAGATGATGGCCGTCGTCGACAGCCGCCACGACATGGCGCGCTTCGGCGCCGAGGTCTTCCGCGGCTCGCCGCGCCAGTGCGACCTCATGATCGTCGCCGGCACCGTCACCGAGAAGATGGCGCCGATCATCAAGCGCCTCTACGACCAGATGGCCGACCCGAAGTGGGTCATCGCAATGGGCTCGTGCGCGACCTGCGGCGGCCCGTACCGGAGCTACGCGGTCACCCAGGGCGTCGACCGGATCGTGCCCGTGGACGTCTACGTACCCGGCTGTCCCCCGCGTCCCGAGGCTCTCCTCTACGGCTTGATGGAGCTCCAGAAGAAGATCCAGAAGATGCGCGTCGTGAGGGGCGCGCCGGAGGAGCGGGCCGTTGGCTGAAGAACCGAAGGACGCTCCCGCCGCGCCCGCGGCCGGCGAGCCCGCGAAGCCGGCGGAGCCGGCAAAGCCCGCCGTCCCGGCGCCTGCGGCTCCCGCGCCAGCCGCCGCAGCGCCAAAGGCGCCTGCGCCTGCGAAGGCGGCCGCACCCGCGAAGGCGCCGGTCCCCGCGGCCACGGACGCAACGAGTGAGCCCCTCGTCGTCGCGCTCGCGGCAGCCGTTTCCGGCGCGGTCGTCTCCGCGAAGAAGATGGTCGGCCAGACCACAGTTCAGGTTGCGCCCGACAAGCTCGTCGAGACCTGCCGCCACCTGCGCGACGCCGAGACGTTCACGTTCCTCGTCGACCTCACCGCCGTGGACTGGAAAGAGCGCGACCCGCGATTCGATGTCGTGTACTGGCTCCACTCCTTCGACCGCGGAAACGAACGCGTCCGTCTGAAGGTCGGCGTCAAGGACGGAGCCGCGTGCCCGACCGTCTCGGACGTCTGGGAAACCGCGAACTGGATGGAGCGCGAGGTTTTCGACCTCTTCGGCATCTCCTTCGAGGGCCACCCCGATCTGCGCCGGATCCTCACGTGGGACGGCTTTCAGGGCCATCCGCTCAGGAAGGACTTCCCGGTCGAGGGGATCGACACGGGCGCCGCGATCTACCCGGACCGCTACCCGGAGGGCGGCGGCCCCGCGCCGGACGACAAGAACAGGAAGACCGTCTCGTGAGCGAGATCGTCGGCACCGTCGGCGCGGTCGAGGACTCGGGCGACACGATGCTCGGGCTCCGCGAGATGGAGCTCAACTTCGGGCCGCAGCACCCGTCGACCCACGGCGTCCTGCGCATCGTCCTCAAGGTGGACGGCGAACGCATCGTCTCGGCGCGCCCGGACATCGGGTACCTCCACCGCGGCACCGAGAAGCTCTTCGAGACGGAGACGTACCCGATGGTGATCCCGCACACGGATCGCCTCGACTACGTCGCGGCCGCGACGAACAACCACGCGTACGTTCTCGTCGTCGAGAAGCTGCTGGGTCTCGAGATCCCGAAGCGCGCGCAATACATCCGCGTCGTTCTCGACGAGATGCAGCGCATCTCCTCGCACCTTCTCTGGCTCGCGACGGCCGCGATCGACCTCGGCGCGATCACGCCCTTCTTCTACACGTTCCGCGAGCGCGAGGTCATCCTCGACCTCTTCGAGGATTACTGCGGGGCGCGCCTCACGCTCAACTGCATGCGTGTCGGCGGCCTCGAGGAGGAGCTGACGCCCGGCTGGATCGAGAAGCTCCGCGCGTTCACGGAAGACCTCGGTTCGAAGATCGACGAGTACGAGGAGCTCCTGACCGAGAACCGCATCTGGAAGGATCGGACGATCGGCGTCGGAATCCTCACGACGGACCGCTGCATCGCCTGGGGTGTCACGGGGCCGCCGCTGCGCGCCTCGGGCCTCGAGTGGGACATCCGGCGTGCGATTCCCTACGAATGCTATCCGGAGCTCGATTTCGAGATTCCGACGCGGCAGAACGCGGACACGTACGACCGCTACCTCGTGAGGATCGCCGAGCTCCGCCAGAGCCGCCGGATCCTCCTCCAGTGTTGCGACTGGCTCACGGCGAACCCGACCGGCGAGATCCGCGGGAAGGTCCCGCGCGTCATCAAGCCGCCCGTCGGGGACGCGTACGCGAGCGTCGAGTCTCCCAAGGGCGAGCTCGGCTTCTACCTCGTCTCGAACGGCGGCAACAGGCCGTATCGGCTGCGTGTCCGCCCGCCGAGCTTCATCAACCTCCAGGCGCTGCCGGAGATGGCGCGGGGCCACATGGTGTCTGATCTCGTTGCGATCATCGGCACGATCGACATCGTGCTCGGCGAGGTCGACAGGTAGCCATGGACATCTCCGAAAGCGTCCTGAACTACTTCCTGATCCCGGCCGTCAAGGCCGTCGTCGTCGTGATCCTCGTCGCGACGGCCGCGGGTGTCCTCACCTACATCGAGCGCCGGACGCTCGCGTTCCTCCAGGTGCGCAAGGGTCCGAACCGCGTCGGGCCGGAAGGGATCCTGCAGTTCGTGGCGGACGTCGTGAAGCTCCTCACGAAGGAAGACGTCGTCCCCGCCAAGGCGCAGCACTTCATCCACTTCCTCGCGCCGGTGCTCGTGATGGTCCCGGGCCTCGCGGTCTTCGCGGTGCTCCCGTGGGGCCCCGAGTTCACGATGCGGATTCCGGGCCTCGGGAAGATCACGACGGCGTGGTACGCGGCGGACCTGAACGTCTCTCTCCTCCTCGTCCTCGCGATCACCACGATCGGGATCTACGGGATCATTCTCGGCGGCTGGGCCTCGAACTCGAAATACGCCCTCCTCGGGGGTCTCCGCTCGGCGGCGCAGCTCATCAGCTACGAAGTTCCCATGGGCTTCGCGATCGTGAGCGCGATCCTCATGGCGCGCTCGCTCTCCCTCGTCGAGATCGTCGAAGCGCAGCGAACGCACCACATGTGGTTCATCCTCCCGGGTCTCGTCTCGTTCCTCCTCTACTTCGTCTCGGGGGTCGCGGAGACGAACCGCATCCCCTTCGACCTCCCGGAAGCCGAGAGCGAGCTCGTCGCCGGATTCCACACCGAGTACTCGGGCTTCCGCTGGGCGATCTTCTTCCTGACCGAATACGCGAACATGATCACGATCTCGGCGGTCGCGACCGCGCTGTTCTTCGGCGGCTGGCTTCGCCCCTTCCCGAGCTTCAAAGCGCTCGCGTTCCTCGACATCGTGCCAGGCGTCCTCTGGTACGTGATGAAGGTCGCGGCCTTCCTTTTCGTCTACATCTGGTTCCGCGGGACCTTCCCGCGGTACCGGTTCGACCAGCTCATGGCGCTCGGGTGGAAGACCCTCATCCCGATCTCCCTCGTGAACCTCGTCCTCGTCGCTCTCGCGGCTCTCGGCGGGATGCGCGGCCTGAGGATCTTCGGCACGGTCGTCTGGGTCGTCGCCATCGGCGCGTTCCTCATCGTGACCCGGCTCAGGGCGGCGAAGCCGCCCGCGGCGAGAGGAGCTCCGGCGCCCGCGGGCGCCCGGGCGGCGGAGGCCTGACATGAGCTTCTGGGACAACGTCCTCCTCCTCGACATCTTCGGCGGCCTCCGGATGACCGGGCGGCATCTCTTCCGGAAAGCCGACACGGTCGAATACCCCGAGCAGGCGAGGGAGCCGAGCGACCGCTTCCGGGGGATGTTCCGTCTCGACGAGGAGCGCTGCATCAAGTGCACGCTCTGCGCGATCGAATGCCCGATCAACATCATCTTCATCGACTGGCACAACGAGAAGAACGAGGCGGGCAAGAACGAAAAGGTCCTCGACCGGTTCGACGTGGACCTCAAGCGTTGCATGTTCTGCGGCCTCTGCGAAGAGGCGTGCCCGACGAACCCGAAGTCGATCTGGCTCCGGACCAAGACCTACGAGCTCGGGACGTACGAGCGGAACGAGGCCCTCTACCTCGACATCAGGAAGCTCACGAAGTGGGACGAGAACGTCAAGCCATTCACCGTCGTGGAGCCGGGGGAGGGGCGGTGACGGCACCTTTCTTCTTCTGGTTCTTCGCGGTGATCGTGGTGTTCGGCGCCGTCGGCGTCGTCGCGATGCGCCAGCCCGTCCACTCGGCGCTGTTCCTCCTCCTCTCGTTCCTGGGCGTCGCGGCGCTCTTCGTCACGGCGCACGCCGAGTTCCTGGCAGCCGTCCAGATCCTCGTGTACGCGGGCGGCATCATGGTGCTCTTCCTCTTCACGATCATGCTCGTAAACATCCGGCGCACGGCTGGCGAGCCCTACGTGAACCGGCAGGCGGGCGCGGCGCTTCTCGTCGCGTTCCTTTTCCTCGCAGTCGTCGGCGGCACGGTCGTCGCCTCGGCGCGGACGCGCGGACTCTCGGATGCCGCCGGCCCCGCCGACGCCGCGACGCTCTCGACGACGTCCCTCACGCGCACCGTGACGGAGACCGTCGACGGGAAGAGGGTCAAGAAGGAGGTCACGGAGGAGGTTGCCGGCAACAGCCAGGCGGTCGCCTGGGGCCTCTACCGCGACTACCTGTTGCCGTTCGAAGTCGCGTCGGTGTTCCTGCTCGTCGCGATGATCGGCGCCGTCGTGCTCGGGAAACGGACGATGGAGCACGTCGACTGATGATCGGCGTCACGCATTACGTCGCGCTCTCGTTCGTGCTCTTCGCCGTCGGCGTCACGGGTGTCCTCATCCGCCGGAACCTCCTGACCGTGCTGATGTCGATCGAACTGATCCTCAACGCCGCGAACCTGAACCTCATCGCGTTCTCGCGCCAGCTGGGCGACCTCAACGGGCAACTCTTCGCGGTGTTCGTCATCACGCTCGCCGCCGGCGAAGCCGCGATCGGCCTCGCGATCATCATCTCCATGTATCGCCTCAAGGGCTCCGTGAACCTCGACGACGTGTCGGAGCTGAAGGGGTAGCGCGTGAGGGCCGTCGCGATCCTGCCCTGGATCCCCGTCTTCCCGCTGATCGGGTTCCTCGTCAACGGGCTTCTCTACCTCGTCTCGCACGCGAAGCTCGGCGGGAAGGACGCGCCGAAGGGCCCGCACGGCGACGCCCACGGCGCCGCGCACGGCCCCGCCGCGCACGACGATCACGGGCACGGCGATCATCACGAGATCCCGTTCGCGGCCGCCCACGCCGTCATCGGCCCCGCGGCGACGATCCTGTCCTGCGTCGCCGCCTTCGCCGCGATCTTCCTTTGGTGGGGCGAGACACACGGCCACGAGGGCGTCGTCGCGACGATGTGGACGTGGATGCCGATGGGCGCGAATCCGACCTGGTTCGGCGGCAAGGCAATCGCCGTGGACGTGGCGTTCCGGCTCGACGCGCTCTCGGCGCTCATGCTCGGGTTCGTCACGTTCGTCGGCTCCCTCATCCACATCTACTCGGTCGGATACATGGGACACGATGCGGGGTTCGGCCGGTACTTCTCGTACCTGAACCTCTTCATGTTCGCCATGCTCACGCTCGTACTCGGAGCGAGCCTCCCGATCCTCTTCGTGGGCTGGGAGGGCGTCGGCCTCTGCTCGTACCTCCTGATCGGCTATTACTGGGACAAGGACTTCGCCGCGGATGCCGGCAAGAAGGCGTTCGTCGTGAACCGGATCGGCGACTTCGGGTTCGTCCTCGGGATCTTCGGCTGCTTCGCGCTCTTCGGGACGACGGACTTCGGTGCGATGTTCTCCCTCGCGGCAGCCGACCCCGGCCGGTACGCGGCCGGCGGCTTCCTGACGGCGATCTGCGTCGCGCTTTTCATCGGCGCCTGCGGCAAGAGCGCCCAGATTCCGCTTTACGTCTGGCTCCCGGACGCGATGGCGGGCCCGACGCCCGTCTCCGCGCTCATCCACGCGGCGACGATGGTGACGGCGGGCGTTTACATGGTCGCGCGCTGCAACGTCTTCTATCGGATCTCGCACGAGTGGGCCCTCAAGACGCTCGGGGAGAACGCGAGCATCTGGGGCCTCCTCACGCACGACGCCTCCTTCGTGGTCGCGGTCGTCGGGGGCGCGACGGCGCTCTTCGCGGCGACGATGGGCCTCGCCCAGACCGACATCAAGAAGGTCCTCGCGTACTCGACGGTCTCGCAGCTCGGCTACATGTTCCTCGGCTGCGGAGCGCTCGCCTTCTCCGCGGGCATTTTTCACGTCTTCACGCACGCGTGGTTCAAGGCCTGCCTCTTCCTCGGGGCGGGCTCGGTGATCCACGCGCTGGGCGGCGAGCAGGACATGACGAAGATGGGAGGCCTCCGGAAGCTCGTCCCGCACACGTTTGTCACGATGTTCGTCGCGACACTGGCAATCGCGGGCTTTCCGGGGCTTGCGGGCTTCTTCTCGAAGGACGCGATCCTCGCGGAGACGTGGGGCGCCGGGTACAAGGTCCTCTGGGCCCTGGCGGTCCTCACGGCGGGGGTCACGGCCTTCTACATGTTCCGCCTCATCCGGATGACGTTCTACGGGACGTTCCGCGGGACGCCCGAGCAGCTCAAACACGTCCACGAGTCGCCCGCCTCGATGACGGGACCGCTCTGGGTTCTCGCCGCGGGCGCCGCCGTCGTCGGCTGGTTCGCGATTCCGAAGTTCATCCTCGGAAGGGAGAACTCCGTCGAGAGGTTCCTGGAGCCGGTCATCACGCCGCTCGCGGCCGGCTGGCAGGTCGAGCCCCACGAGATCGCACACGCGACGGAATGGCTCCTGATGGGAACGTCCGTGGGCGTGGCCTTCCTCGGAATCTTCCTCGCGTGGACGTTCTACAGCGGCGCATACCCCTTCGCGATGCCCGAGCGCGTCGCGGCCTCCCTCGGCGGCTTCTACCGCCTCGTGCGCGACAAGTACCGCGTGGACGAACTCTACGAGGCCGTGTTCGTGGACGGTCTCATCAAGAAGGGCGGACGCCTCCTCTGGGAGATCGACGCCCGGGTCGTCGACCTGATCCCGAACGGGGCGGCCGGCTTCGCGGTCGGCCTGTCGAACGTCTCCGCGTGGTTCGACCGGACGTTCGTGGACGGCGCCGTGAACGGCGTGGGAAACGTCTTTCAGGCCGCTTTTCGCGGAATGCGTCGCGCCCAGACCGGCCGGACCCAGAGCTATGCGCTGACGATGGCCGTCGGCATCTTCGGCTTCGTGTGCCTCTATCTCCTCCTGAAGTGAAGGACGGCGAATGAACGGACTCCTGTCGCTCCTCATCTTCCTGCCGGTCGTCGGCACGCTCGCCGTGCTCTTCGTGCCGCGTGAGAAGAGCTCGGTCATCAAGTGGGTCACGACGATCTTCGCGGGGGCCGAGTTCCTGCTCTCGGTTCCGCTCTGGACGTTCGCGGGCTTCCGCAGGTCCGGCGACTTCTTCTTCCGCGAGACGCGCGACTGGATTCCTTCGCTCGGCGCGAAGTACTCGCTCGGCGTGGACGGCATCGCCGCTCTCCTGATCCTCCTCACGACCCTCCTCTCCTTCATCTCGGTCTATGCGTCGTTCTCGGCGATCACGAAGCGCGAAAAGGAGTACTACGCGTTCCTCCTCCTTCTCGAGACGGGGATGGTCGGCGTCTTCTGCGCGCTCGACTTCTTCCTCTTCTACGTGTTCTGGGAAGTGATGCTCGTGCCGATGTACTTCCTGATCGGCATCTGGGGCGGCCCGCGCAAGCTCTACGCCGCGATCAAGTTCTTCCTGTACACGCTCGCGGGCTCGGTCGTGATGCTGCTCGCGATCATCGCGCTCTACTTCTTCAACACGTCCGGCTTCCTGTGGTGGAAGGGCCTCGGGAATCCGCCGTCGTTCGACATCGTCCACTTCCAGACGATCGCCTCCTCGATTCCCGGGGACCTTCAGCTCTGGCTCTTCTGGGCCTTCTTCATCGGCTTTGCGATCAAGGTGCCGATGTTCCCGTTCCACACCTGGCTGCCGGACGCGCACGTCGAGGCGCCGACGGCGGGCTCGGTCATCCTCGCGGGCGTCCTCCTGAAGATGGGAACGTACGGGTTTCTCCGGTTCTCGCTGCCGCTCTGCCCCGACGCGCTCTATTCGAAGGCGCGCTTCCTCGGGCTCACGACCGTGGGCTGGGTCGCGGCCCTGTCGATCGTCGGCATCGTCTACGGCTCGATGGTCGCGATGGTCCAGAAGGACATGAAGAAGCTCGTCGCGTACTCGTCGGTCGCGCACCTCGGGTTCGTCATGCTGGGCCTCTTCGCGCTGAACAACGCCGGAATCCAGGGCGGGATCCTCCAGTCCATCAACCACGGACTCTCGACGGGCGGGCTCTTCCTTCTCGTGGGCATCGTGTACGAGAGGACGCACACCCGCATGATCGCGGACTACGGCGGCCTCTCGGGCGTCATGCCCGTCTACGCGATGCTCTTCATGGTAATCCTCCTCGCGTCGATCGGCCTGCCGCTCCTGAACGGGTTCGTCGGCGAGTTCACGATCCTGACGGGAGCGTTCCTCGCGGACTGGCGGTGGGCCGCCTGGGCGAGCCTCGGGGTCATCCTCGGAGCCGCGTACATGCTGTGGCTCTACCAGCGCGTCTTCTTCGGAGAGATGACGCAGGAGAAGAACAAGGGTCTCGAGGACGTGAACGTGCGCGAGATCCTCACGCTTGCACCCCTCATCGCCATGTGTCTCTGGATCGGCGTCTATCCGAAGCCGTTCTTCGAGATGACCGCGAAGTCGGCCGAGAAGATCGTGGCGACCGTTTCGGCGCCGGGTCTGCGCCACGCGGCCCGGGAAGCCGCGCCCCGTCTCGCGGCCGCGACGTCTCCGGGACCGACGCAAACCGCCGCTCCAGCGGCGGCTGCGGCAGTTGCAGCGGCCGGGCCGGCCGCCGTCGCGGAGGTCAAGTAGGCCGTGCCTTTCCCCGCGGGCGACACGCTGCTTATCCTGCCGGAGCTCTTCCTGACGGTCGCCGCGTCGGTGGTCCTCCTCTGGGCGACGTTCGTGACCCGTGCGAGGGAGCGTGCCCTCGCGCTCTTCTCGGTCGGCGCCCTCGCCGTGACGGGTCTCCTGCTGTTCGTGTCCGCGCGGCTGGCGGGAGTTCTTCCCCGAAGCGCGTTCGGCGGCATGTTCGCCATGGACCGGTTTGGCCTTTACTTCAAGGGAATCCTGCTCCTCGTCGGGATCGTGACGATTTTGTTCTCGCTGCGGTTCGTCGGCGTCTCGCCCTACCCGGGCGGCGAGTATTACGGCCTGATCCTGTTCTCGACGGTCGGGATGCTCTTCATGGCCTCCGGCACGCACCTCGCCTCGATCGTGGTGGCGCTCGAGCTCATGGCCCTCTCGCAGTACGTCCTCGCGGGATACTTCAAGCGCGAGACGAAATCCCTCGAGGCAGCCGCTAAGTACTTCGTGCTCGGAGCGTTCTCGTCGGGCATCCTGATATACGGAATTTCTCTCGTCTACGGCGCGGCGGGGACGCTCTCTCTCGCGGGCATCGCGACGGCCTTCACGGCGGCGAAGCCGCCGGCCTTCCTGGTCATCGGGATCATCCTCGTCGGCTGCGGCATGTTCTTCAAGATCGCGTCGGCGCCCTTCCACGTGTGGGCCCCGGACGTGTACGAGGGCGCGCCCACGCCGATCTCCGCGTTCTTCGCGGTCGGCCCGAAGCTCGCGGCGTACGCGATCTTCGCCCGCATTTTCTTCGTGGGATTCGGCCCGCGTGCCGGCGACTGGTCGGCGATCATCGCCGCCTCGGCCGCGCTCACGATGGTCGTCGGCAACGTCGGCGCGCTCATGCAGACGAACGTGAAACGGCTCCTCGGCTATTCCTCGATCGGACACGCCGGGTACGTGCTCCTCGGCCTTCTGGCCTACGGGGACGCGAGCGGCATCGGGCTCTGGTCGATCCTCGTGTATCTCCTCGCGTACGCGTTCATGAACCTCGGCGCCTTCGGCCTCGTGATCCTTCTCGAGGCGAAGGGCTATGCGGGGGAGAGCGTGGACGACTTCAACGGCCTCGCCCGCAAGAATCCGTGGCTGGCCGCCGCGATGCTCGTCTTCCTGCTCTCTCTCGCCGGGATCCCGCCCACGGCTGGATTCGTGGGCAAGTATTTCCTCTTCTCGGCGGCGATGAAGGCGGGCTGGTTCTGGCTCGCGCTCCTCGCGGTGCTCATGTCCGCCGTCTCGCTCTTCTACTACTTCCGGATCGCACGCGCGATGTACCTCGTCGAGGGCGAGGGCACGCTTTACTGGCGCGAAGAGCCCGCCGTGTCGGCGGCGATCGCGGTCTGCGCCGCGGGAACGCTCGCAATGGGCATTCTGCCGGGACCCTTCGTTCAGTTCGCCCGGACGTGCCTCCTGCCGTTCGGACCGTGAGCGACGACCAGCCTCGCGGCGGCCCGGAGTCCCGGCGTTTTCTCGGCGACGTCCTGACGTTCGGCTGGGTGCTTCCGGCGGCGATCGCCGCGGGGGCGGGTCTCGGCTACCTCGGGGACCGGGTGCTCGGAATCTTTCCCGTGCTGACGGCGACGCTCGGCGTTCTCGGGTTCGCCGCGGGTCTCCGGCAGATCTATCGTGAGTCAGGGACGCTTGCCGGCGACGGCAAGGGACCCCGGGAGTGACGGGCGAGGCCGATCCGGCCCCTTCCTGGCCGAACCCGGATTTTTTCCGCCTCGCGACGATCCTCGGCCTTCTCGGGGCCCTCGCGCTGGGGGCGTTCGGCAAGTTCCAGGCCGCACTCGCCTTGACTCTCGGGGCGGCCGTGGCTATCGTCTCGGCGCTCTGGCTGTCGGATCTCGTCGGTCGCTTCAAGGCGCCCGCACCGGGTGCGCCAGCCCGATTCGACTGGAAATTCGGGCTCAAGGCCGTCCTCCGGTATGCGTTCGTCGGTCTCGTCCTTTGGGGGACCGTGCGGGCGCTGCCGGCCGACGTCCGGTGGGTTGTCGTGGGCCTCTCGACAGTGGTCGCCGCGGTGGTGATCGACGGGCTCCGCGAGCTCCTGACCGGCCGCCGGAGCGGGACGGGCGCGGCCCACTGAGGGCGGAGACGACGTGCACCACGAGCATTCGATATTTTTCGGGTTCTTCAACGCCCTCCTGACCCGACTCCTCGGCCCAGTCGAGAACGCTCCGTCCTGGTGGCGCGACGGGATCGCGCTCTCGGGCTTCCACGTCGGCGGGATCGCGCCCCGCGGAGAGCACGGCGAGCTCGTGGGCTGGATTCCGGACCACGTCGCCATGTCGATCGTCGTCTTCCTCTTCTGTGCGGTGTTCTTCTTCCTCGCGTCCAAGAGCTACCGCAAGGACGCCCCCGGCTCGACCCAGAACGTCCTCGAGGTTTTCGTGGACTTCCTGCGCGATGTCATCAAGGAGAACATCCCGCACCACGGGGAGAAATACCTGCCGCTCGCCGGCTCGTTCTTCTTCTTCATTTTCCTGTCCAGCTTCTGCGGGCTCTTCTTCTTCCTGCAGCCGCCGACGGCGAACCTGAACGTCACGTTCGCGCTCTCGATCACGTGCTTCATCTTCTTCAACGCCGCCGGGATCAAGGCACACGGGCTCTTCGGCTACCTCAAACATTTCCTCGGTCCGATGCTGGTGCTCGCGCCGCTCATGTTTCTGATCGAGATGATCGGCATCTTCGCGCGTGCGCTTTCGCTTTCCATGCGTCTCTACGGAAACATCTTCGGCGAGCACACGGCCACCAGCATTTTTTCGAACCTCGTTCCGATCGTCGTGCCGTGGCCGATGATGGCGCTGACCATCTTCACGGCGCTGCTGCAGGCGTACGTCTTCACGCTCCTTACCGCCGTCTACCTGGGCGGAGCCACCGCCCACGAGCATTGAGTTCCCCGAGTCGAGTTTTTCGATCACGAAAGGAGCCCCCGACATGTCCAAGAGAATCCTCCCGGCCGGCGCCCTCACGGCCCTGGCCCTCCTCCTCCCGAACCTCGCCTTCGCCCAGGAAGCCGTGAAGGCCGGCGCCGGCGCGGGTTGGGGCCACCTCTCGGCCGCGATCGCGATCGGCCTCGCGGCGTTCGGCGGCGCGATCTCGCAGGGCCGCACCGCGGTCGCCGCCTGCGAAGGCATCGCGCGGAACCCCGGCGCCGGCGGCCCAATCCGGGCCATGGCGTTTCTTGCGCTGGTTCTCATCGAGTCGCTCGTCATTTACGCCCTCGTGATCGCCTTCGTCATCAACGGCAAGTAAGTCTTTCTCCTCCAGACAGTTGTCTGATCGGGCCCCGGATTTCCGGGGCCCTTCTTCGTGCCGCCGAAGCCGAAAGGGTGCGGTTTACGTATTGCATGTTGAGAAGCCGGAGCCCGAGATGGCCTTTTACGCACCCCAGAAGTCCTCCTCATCCCCCTCGTCCTGGAATTTCAGGAGCGGTGAGCTTCCGTACGCGGACGCGTTGTACGGGTCCGCGCTCCGGCTGACGAGAAACCGGCAGGACGCCGAGGATCTCCTGCAGGAGACGTATCTCAAGGCGTTCGCCCACTACGACGGGTTCACCGAGGGAACGAATCTCAAGGCGTGGCTTTTTCGCATCCTCAAGAACGCCTTCATCAACGGCTACCGCCACACGAAGGCCGGCCCGAAAGAGGTCGATCTCGGCGCGGGCGGGGATGAGGCTCTCGATGCCGCAGGTTCGAAGGCCCGCTCGGCCGGAGCGAACGCGACTCCGGAAGAGGGCCTTCTGGCCGCTACGCTCGATCGGAGCGTGGCTGAGGCGCTCGCGGCACTGCCCGAGGACTTTCGTCTCGTCGTTGAGCTCGTCGACCTGCAGGATTTCTCCTACCGCGAGGTCGCCGATATCCTGGAAGTGCCGCTCGGCACGGTGATGTCCCGTCTCTATCGGGGTCGCCGCCTGCTCGAGTCGGCGCTCCTCGAGTACGGCCGCCGCCGCAATTACCTCGGTCCGGACGAGCCGACTCGGACTCGGCTCGCGGCGGGTAGCCCCGCTGCGTCCCGGGACCCCGCTGGCCGTCCCGTCACTCTCTCGGAATACCGGCGGCGCCGCGAACGTTAAACCCTGCGGCGAGATGATGATGGATTGCCTGACGGCGAGCCTGCTGATCGAGGCCTATCACGACGACGAGCTGGAGCTCGTCGACGCGGCACATCTCCTGGCTCACCTGGAAGAGTGCCCGGCATGCCGCGAGCGGTGCGAGGAGGCGGGAAAGCTCCGGGAGACCTTGAAGAGCTGCCGGCCCGTGGACCGGTGTCCGGACGAGCTCGCCCGGCGCCTCGCCCGGCGCCTCGACGTACGCGCAAAACGGCGGCGCGCCATTCCGCGATCCGTCACGATCGTTCTCGCCGCCGGCTGCGGAATCGCCGTGGGATGGGCGGCGGTCCGATTCCAGGCCCCCGCGGTTCACGGCCTCGCGCTCGCGAGCGCGGTCCAGCGGGTCGAAGGAGAGCTCCTCTGCCTGCGCTGCGCGATGGGTCGCGGCCTTCCGGGCTCGCGGCTGGATGGAACGCCTCATCGGCCGCTTCTCCTCACGTCGGATGGAAGGCTCTTCCTCGTGCGCGCCCAGGGCCCGGCGAGCGCTCGCCTCGAGGCGGACGGCCCACCGCGCCGGCACGTCTCCGTCATGGCCCGTCTGGACGAGTCGACCGGCGTGGCGGACGTCGTGGACGTTTCGCCCGGGCCCCCTGCGGCGCCTTCAGCGGCATCCGTCACGTCGGCCGTCGCGCGCTAGGCCCGCAGACCGCTTGCGGTCTGACCGGAGACGGGCGGGCCTAGCATCTGCGAGCAATGGGGGAAACAAGGTCGCTCGAGACGCGCCTACGCTCCCGGAGAGGCGGCGGGCGGAGTCAGTCGCTTCTCGAAGAGAATCGACTCACGCGTCGAGTCTCCGACCGAGACCGGAACGAGGTCGACCACGCGAAATCCGTAGAGCCAGAAAAGGTGCGGGCCGGCGGGTGACGCGGCGAACGAGCGCGCGCGCAGGACGAGCCGCCGCCGTTCGCGACACGCCTCGATGCCGCGGAAGAGCAGCTCGCGGCCGACTCCTCCGTTCCGCTCGGCCGCGTCGACCATGAGCCACTCGAATCGTGCGGCGTCCGGATCCACGGCGTCCCGGGTGACGAGCAGCAAGCCCACGAGGCGCCCATCGCGCTCGGCGGTCAGCAGGATGTCGTGCTCCGGGTCGAACGCGGCCGCGTGAGCCGCCGCATCGGCCCGGACGACCGCGCTGACGACCGGGTCGTACTCCTCCGAGACGACGCGTTCCAGGAAGGCCCGGGCGGAGACGAGCCCATCGGTTCCACGGATCCTGTAGACGGCGTCTCCCGGCACGCTCACATCCTGCTCGGCACCGGCACGCCCAGAACGCCGAGAAGGTCCGTGAGGTGAACGGACACGATCTGAAGCGCGGCGCGCCGCGCCCGGCGCGTCGTCTCGTCCTTCTCCTGCGCGATCGGGTGCGTGTGGTAGAGGTGGTGAAAGCCTGCCGCGATCGCGAGCGCGTGCCGGACGAGGAGCGACACCTCGAGCGTCTCGGCCACTTTCTCGAGCGTGTCGAGCGAGCGGGAGCACGTCCGGACCGTGTCCCAGAGCCCGTCGTCGAGCGCCGAGGCGGGAAGGGACTCGAGTCCGTCGATCTCCGCGGCGTCGAGATGGCCCTTGAGGCCGGTCTCTTCCAACTTGCGAAAGATGTTCGCGGCGCGCACGGCGGCATACTGAAGGTAAGGTCCCGTGTCGCCCTCGAACGCGAGCGCTTCGTCGAGGTCGAAGGCGATGACCTTGTTCCGCGAGAATCGCGTCATGTAGACGCGCAGCGCGCCGACTGCGATCGCCTCGGCGCGGCCGGCTTCGGGGGGCTCGCTCGCGCGCGCCAGGATCTGGTCCTTCGCCTTTTCCACGAGCCGGTCGAGGAGGTCGTCGGCTTTCACACCGAGCCCGCGGCGGCCCGACATCTCCACGAAGGGGCGCGCGCGATCCTCGTCCGTGAGCTCGACGCCGAGCGCCTCCGCGGAAGCCGGAGTCAGCGCGACCATCTCGTACGCGAAGTGGACGGACCGTTCGGCTGCATCGGGAAAGCCGGCGCGCCGGACCGCCTCGCGGACGACTTTCTGTGGATAGGACTGGCGGACGTCGATGACGTTGATGACCTCCGTGCCGTGGCCGAAGCGTCCGCGGGCCGCCGGATCGGCGCCCGCCTCGTCGCGCCGCGTCCGGTAGAGCGGCGAGACGCCATCCGAGGCGTGGAACTCGGGCGAACCGTCGACGTCGCGGTAAGGAACCTCCTCGTACTCGAAGTCGATCCCGAGGACGCCGAGCTTCCAGAGCTGGTAGGCGACGTCCTTTCCGGTGTACGTCACCGTTCCGTTCGAACGCACGAGGATCTTGTCGGCGTCCTCCATTCCTTCGAACTCCGGCGCCCCCTCGAGCGGCATGACCCAGCAGCCCGCGTTCTTGCCGTCCGCCTCGAGCCGCGCCGCGCCGGCTTTTTGCAGGAGGTCGAAGGCCTTCACCCAGAAGCGGCGCGCGAGGATATCGCTCTCGCGAGGCAGGAGGTCGTAGTTCACGCCCACGCGCTCCATCGTGAGGAGGTGGCAGCGCACGACGGCCTCGGCGAGGCGCCCCGCGAGCGCGGCCGTAGCGGCCGCCTCTTCGTCCTGGTCCTCGCCGAGGGCCGCGCCCTCGATGGCGTGAAGCGTGGCACGCCGCTTCTCTTCGAGAGAGGGATCGGCCGCGTAGCTCTTCACCGCGAGCGCGTAGAGATCCCACGCGAGATCGCCCAGCCGGCGCGGCGCGACGCCCGGCGCGTGAGCGGGGAAGGCGTCCAGGATCTCCCGGATCTCCTCGCAAAGGCGCTTCGCGCGCCCGCTCTCGACGAGGTCTCCGGCGTTCTGGAGCGCCACGACGACGTCGGCGACCTGTACCCCGGTGTCGTCTAGGTAATTCTGGATCTCGACCCGCCGGCCGAGCCGCTTGAAGGTGCTCACGAGGACGTCGCCGAGAACGGCGTTTCTCAGGTGGCCGATGTGCGCGGCTTTGTTCGGGTTGATGTTCGTGTGCTCGACGACGAGCTTGTCCGGACCGGCGGGCACGGCCGGCGCCCCGTATTCTGCGGAGAGCATCGCCTTGAGAACGCGCGGCCGGTCGACGAAGAAATTGAGGTAACCGCCGCCCTCGACCGACCTCTTCACGACGAGAGCGGGCAGCTCGAGAGCGGGCGCCAGCTCCTCGGCGATCTTCTTGGGCGGTCTCTTGAGGACCTTCGCGAGCTCGAACGCCACCGGGCAGGCGAGATCGCCGAGCTCGACCTTCGGGGGCGTCTCGAGAACGATGCGCGGAGCTTCCACGCCGAAGACGCGGCGGCAGGCCTCTTGAACGGCGCTCTCGAGCTCGCGTTTGAGGCCGGGAATCACGCGGAGGCGCCCCTCTCGGTGGCTCGAAAACTTCTCGCGGCCATGGCGGCGCGGATTCTCGCACGTCGTAAGATTCTCCCGTGCCTGAAGACTCTTCGGTCGTACGGCAGGCTTTCGTCGGCGCCACTCCCGAGCGGGCTTTTTCGGCCTTCGTGAACGTGTCCGACGTTCTCGCATGGCTCGCGGACGGCGCCGTGATCGGACCCAGGCCCGGCGGAAACTGGGCGCTGGGCTGGTATGCCGACCCCGACTCCGACGCCGGCTACAGCTCGATCGGCCAGTTCGAGGTTTTCGACCCGGGCCGCCGCTTCGTGGTTTCGAACCTCGTGTTCTCGACGCCGGAGGGAGAGTCCTTCGGCGGGATGCGCCTCGTCGTGGAGTTCGAAAAGGCCTCCGAAGGCACGCGGATCACGGTGACGCAGTCGGGCTTCGAGGAAACCCCCGCGTGGAGCGCCTATCGCGACCGGCTCGGTCCGGGCTGGGATCGCATGCTCGGAGACCTCAAGGGATGGCTCGAGGAAGGGAAGAAGCTCCCGGGGCGCTGAGAAGGCTAAAGTTGTCGTTTCTCATCTCACGAAGGGAGTTCTCCATGAACCTCCGCCGCGCTTCTCTCGCGGTTCTCCTTCTTCTCGCGACCGGCGCTTCGGGCGCCGGCCTCGAGCGATTCAAGAGCTGGAACAAGTCCCCGGAATTCACCTTCCTCGCGACCGACGCCGAGCAGAAGGAATGGAAGAAAATCACTTCCGATGAGGATGCCGACCGCTTCGTCCAGCTCTTCTGGGCGAAACGCGATCCGGACCTCAAGACGCCGGTCAACGAGTTCAAGGCCGTCTTCGACCAGCGCGTGAAGGAGACGGACCTGCTCTTCTCGATGCCACGGCTCCGCGGCGCCCTCACGGAGCGAGGAAAGCTGTGGATCCTCCTCGGCCGCCCGAGGGGCCTCAAGAGGGAGGCCGGCATCAAGGCGCAACCCGGTGCCCGAGAGGCGGTCGACGACTCGTCGAACCCGACCCCCTTCATCCCGCCGCCGAACGACCCGGGCACCTCGATCGGGGAGAGCATCGTGACGTTTACGTACGAAGCCGCCGAGCTTCCCGACTGGGCTGCCGTGAAGTCGTTCACGGCTCAGTTCGTGGTCGAGCCTTCGAGCGACTTCGTCGCCGGCAGGACCGCCGCCGACGTGAAGGCGCTGGAGATCAAGGCGCGCAAGGCCGCACTGCGCAACGCCGGCCTCAAGGAGCCCCCGCACTTCCGGACCGCCGCGGAGATCGAGGCCGAGATGAAGGCGGCCGAGGCGGCGGCCGCCGAGGCCCTGAAGGGCCCGATCCTGTCCACGCCCGTGCGGCAGATGCTCGAAGAGATGCTGCCCAAGGAGGATGCGGGGGCCCTGACGGTCTTTCCGGTCACGGTACGGGAAGGAGCGACCCGCCTCCAGATCCAGCTCTTCGCGCCGGCCCCAGCCGGGACGCCGGGTCCGGACGCGAAGCTCGCGGTGCTCGTCAGGGACAAGGCCGGCGCCGACGCGGCGCGCCTCGAGGAGGTCACGGGGTTCGACGCGGCGCGCGGGGGTTTCCTCGCGGGCCGTCTCTTCGCGGTGCCTCCGGGCGAGTACACGGTGGCGGCCGCGGTGTTCGATGCCGCGGGCAAGCTCGTCACATCCGCGAAGCGCTCCGTCACGGTCGTGGCCGCGGGAACGGACTTCTCCGTGTCTCCTCTCGTGATCGCTTCGAGCTTCTCCCCGGCACCGGCAGGAAAATCCGAGGAAGCCTTCACGCTGAACGGCCGTCACTTCGCCACGAAGGGCGGGCGGCTCGACCCGGAGGACGGCCTGTCGTTCGTCATGCGCGTCTACAACCCTGCGGTGGATCCCGCCTCGAAGACGGTGCGTCTCTCCCGCACCGTGACGATCAAGGCCAAGGGCACCCCGGCGATGGACGTCCCCCAGCCGAAGGACGATCCGATTCCCGTCCCGGACTCGAAGGAACCGTCGGGCATTCTCGCGGTCGACGTGGCCGCCGTGCTCATCGACGCGAATCTCGGCGAATACCTGAGGAAGGCCGGCGACTACGACCTGAGAGTCGCGATCACGGACGAGGTGTCGAAGAAGAGGGCGGAGACGAGCGCGACGTTCACCGTGACCGGGACTTTCCCGCCGAAGAAGAAGTAGGCGGAGGAGATTCGTCGGGAAGGGGTCCGGGGGAACCTGACGTCCAGGTTCCCCCGGCTTCCCACGGGATCACGTCAGAAGCGAATGCCCGCGGAGATACGGAACGTGCGGGGCGTCTGATAGCCCGTGACGCTCGTCGCCGTGCCGAAGAGCGGGCCATAATCCCAGTTCGCGGTCTTGTCGGCCGGGTTGGTGCGCTTTACGGGCTGCTCCGTGAACGGATTGAACTTCGCGAAGTTCGCCGACTGCTGCAGGTTCGTTACAACGGCCGTGTTCACGACCACGACGTTGCGGTTGTTGAAGAGGTTCGTGACCTGGGGCGACAAGAACACCTCGAAGTCCGTGTACGCATGGAACTTGAAGCCGAAGTTGAGCGCGAGGTCGGTGCGGTTGATCGTGGGGGTGCGGAATGCGTCGCGCGCCGTGAAGTAGTAATTCTCGCTCGAGGGTGCTCCTTTGTAGCCGAGGGCGGCCGCGTTCGGGACGTAGGCGCCTGTCGCAATGGTGCCCACGGCGCCATACGGCGTGCCCGTGTCGAGGCTGTGGAGGAAGCTGACGCTCATGGTGCTGAAGCGCCAGGGCACCGGGATGTCATAACTGCCGTAGAGCCGCACCTTGTGCCGCTCGTCGATCAGAAGATCCCCGTTGGGCTGGTTCCACGCCGGGTCGAAGTACTCGGGGTAGCTGTGGATCGTCGCCGAGATCGGACCGTTGTTGCTCGTCTCGCCGTCGAACGAGCCGTAGGCGTGAGACCACGTCCAGTTCCCGCCCAAAAGGAGGCGGTCCGTCGCGCGGTAGCTGGCCTGCGTGTTGAGCCCGACGTACTTGCGGCTCACGTCGTCCGTGTTCTCCGTAAGGGCGAAGTCGAACTGCCGGCCGAACGGATCCGAGACGATTCCGGTGGTCGTGTCGGTGCGCGAGGAGTAGAAGTTGCTGTACTTGCGGTACACCCCGTCCACCCGGAAGACGCCGCGTTTGCCGATACTGCCGTTCACGCCCGCCGTGAACTCCTCGGCGCTGGGCGAGATCAGCGTGCCGTTGATGCCGGCCGTGAGGCCCGGGATGCTGGGCGCGGACGCGAACTTGAGCGTGCCGGCGGCGAGGTTCGCGTTGTACCAGTCGAAGATGCTCTGGATCGCCTGATCTTGCGTGATGAGCTGGGACAGAGGCGTCTGGTCGTTCACGCCGACGTTGATGGCGGGTCCGTTGTACTGGTAGCGGAACGTCTGCGGCTGCCCCGCGGCCGAGGTCCCGTCCGCGATGTTGTTGGCGATGGCCTGCACGTACTTGCCGTAATAGAAGTTCACGCGCAGGTCGCCCTTGCCGGTCACGTCGTACACGAGGCCGAGACGCGGGCTCCACGCGCTGTCGTTCGCCGTCGTCACCCCCGCGCTGTTCTTGCCGTTGTTCTTGTCGTAGCGGAGGCCGAGGTTCGCGGTCAGCCGGTTCGTGATCTGCCAGGAGTCGTTCAGGAACACGCCGTACGTGACGAAAGCCGTGTCCTGCGCGAGCTGGGCGATGGGGTTGTACTGGAAGACCGTCGACGAGCCGACGTTGTTCCAGACGGGGTAGATGACGCCGTCGCGGATGTACGTCGTCGTGCCCTGCACGCGGTAGTCGCTGCCCGACTGATGGTTGTTCGCGTTCCGGATGTCGTCGTAGTGGTCGTAGCCGGCGACGATCGTGTGTGAGCCGAGCGCCTTGCTCGAGAGGAAGTAGCTGGCCTTGGCGAGGTAGTTCTCGTTGTTGCGCAGCTCGTCCTCGCAGGTCCCGCAGAACGTCGACGTGTGGTACCGGGTGCCGTTCTGGATGTCCTGCAGGAGCGTGCCCCTGATGATGTCCGTATACGGGGAACCCGTTCCGTGGAAGGTGAACTCACGCCTGCTGTATTGCCCGTCCAGGAACAGGTTCGGGGTCAGCGTTCCCGCGTAGTTTCCCGAATAGAGCTGCTGCGGCTGCGTGCTCGTGTAGAGGCTTTCGAGGTCCATGACGCTGAACTGGAATCCGTTGACGTTCGTCTGGTTGATCTTCTGGTACGCGCCGGTGAGGGTGTGCTGCGGAGTGATCGAGAACGTCAGTTTGCCCTCGTAGCGCTCTTCCGTCGGACCGCCGATGAACGGGATCCTCGTGATGACGGTCTGGTTCCCGCCCTGGTCCGAGCGGTCGTTGTACCGGAACCCGCCGAAGAACCACAGGTGATCCTTGACGAACGGTCCTCCCAGGGTCGCCTCGTACGTGGGAATCACCTTCTGCACGCGGGTCTCCCTGGCGGGGGAGACGGCGGTCCAGGCGTCGTTCGCGAAGGAGGTCCGGAACGAGCCGCTGAATACGTTGCCGCCCGACTTCGTGATGACGTTCACGACGCCGCCCGAGAAGCGGCCGTACTCGGCGCTGATCGCGGCCGTGGACGTCGTCGTCTCCTGGACGGCGTCCTCGATGTAGAGGCCGAGCGGCTGTCCGCGGAGGTTCTCGTTCACGACGACGCCGTTCACGAGGAAGAGGCTCTCGTACGACTGGGCGCCCGAGATCGTGATGGTCGCGACGTTGGCGTTCGATCCGGGCCCGTTGCCGGTCACTCCCGGGGAGAGGAGCACGGCGGCCTGGAAGGTGCGCGCGATGGGCAGCTTGTCGAGCGTGGCGGCCGTGAAGGTGGTGGAGACCTTTTGCGTCTGCGAAATCGTCTCCTGACTCGCCGTGACGGTGGCTTCCGCCGCGACCGAGCTCAGGCGCATGTTCGCGTCGAGCCGGGTCGTCTGTGCGGCGTTTAGCTTGATGCCCTGCTTGTGAGTCTGAAAGCCCGAGAGCTCGAACACGACGGCGTACTCTCCGGCCGGGAGCAGCGGCAGGATGTAGTCTCCGTTCGCGGAAGAGACGGTCGAGCGCGTCCCCTGAAGGGCAGGAGAGGTCACGGAGACCTTGACGCCTGGCAGATCCGCGCCTCCGGTCGTCACGGTTCCCGTCAGGGTCGCCCACGAGCCCTGCTGGGCAAGGCCCGGCTGCGCGAGAAGCAGCAGGAGCCCTGCTACTAGGAGCCCTGCTGCGGTGATCGATTTACGAAGGTTCATTGAGCCTCCTCCTTTCAAAAGGTCCAGAAAAGATCCTCGACCGCCCGGCCTTCGCACGCGGTCTTCGAAGGCGGTAAACCGACAACAACGCGATGTTGTTTTATCCTAGCATTTCGTGCTGCAAGGAAACTGCCACCAGTTGCAGCCTCTTGATCCGCACCTAAGGCGCTCTCGTCCCAAGACACCGTTCTCTTGGGCTGGAGAACACGGGCAGTCCGCCGGCAAGAAAAGGGATGCGAATCCAAGAATCCGTAGGGTTATTCCGGGATCACCTCAGAATCGCCTGTCGCTCGGAAAGAGCCGGTGGCCTTCCTTGCGAAGCTGCGCTTCTCCCTTCGCGTCCTCGGTCGCGTGGAACGTGCGCATGCCGAGGAGGAACGCCTCGGGGGTGGGCTGGCGCGCCACGAGCTGGATGACGACCCGGCGGGCGTCTTCGCGCCGGCCGATGGAAGCGTAAAGAGCGGACAGCGAAACGCGCGCGTCCAGGCGGTCGGGGTAGAGTCGGATCTCCTCGAGGAACTCCTTCTCGGCCTGGGCTGCATGCCCCTGGCGCGCGAGGACGTCACCGCGAAGCATGTGAAGGCCCGACTGGACGAGCTTGTCGCCGGAGGAGAGAGAGATCGCCGCGTCGGACCAGCGCTGCGCCTCGGCGAGGTCGTTCTTCTGGACGGCGAGCCGGCCGAGGACGAGCGCGCCGCGGATCTTCACCTTTCCCGTGCCACGGTCGAAAGCGCTCCGCGCCGCGGTTGACGCCGTCACAGAATCTCCGCGGCCGAGCGCCGCCCGCGCGGCGATGTCTTCGGCCGCGGGATCGCCGAGAGCCCTGAGCGCCTCGCCGTGGCGCGCCGCCTCGTCCCATTTTCCGAGCTGCAGGCAGAGGTTCGCGACCTCGGTGACGTACGGCGCGCGCGCCGCCTCAGGCGCAAGCTCCACGGTCTTCTTGAGCGCCGAGAGCGCTTCCTCCGGGCGGCCGAGGTCCAGGAGGACCCGCGAGTCCATGTCCCAGACGTCGAGCATCCGCGGGTTCTCCGCGAGGAGCTTCGTGAAGATTGCGTGAGCCCTGTCGTTGCGGCCCCCCGTCATCTCACCGAGCCCCGTGCGCAGCTCCTCGAACGTCTTGATGCGGTCCTTGGGGTCCTCGAGCGTGCCCTGAGGGGACGGGCCCGCGCTCAGGTATCCGAGCGACGTCAGCTTGCGGCGGGCCTCTGGGTCCACGTCGGAGGGCGATTCGAAGGAGGGGCGCCGCTTCAGGAGCTCGGCCCGGAGCGCCCGAATCGGATCGGGCCGCTCGGCGACACGATTGCTCCTCTCGCCGGGGTCCGCGTGAAGGTCGTAAATCTCGGGCTTTGGGGCCTCGATGTAGTGCCAGCGGCCCTCCAGAATCGAGCTCAGCTCGCTCCAGCCGAAGTGAATTCTGGGGAAGAAGGTCTCGGACAGAATGCGCCGCGAAGCGTCTCCGTCTCTGACCTCAAGGAGCGAGACGGTTCCTTCCGGCGCCGTGAAGTCGCGGAGGCCGACCGCGCGGCCCACGGTCGTGAAGACATCGGCGAGCTGCACGGGGGTCTTCACGGAGGTGTTCCCTCGCACGTTCCCGGGCAGCTTCAAGAGAAGCGGCACCTGCAGCGTCTCCCGGTAGAGGAACATCCCGTGCTCGGCCTCGCCATGCTCGCCCAGCCCTTCGCCGTGGTCCGACAGGAAGATGATCACGGAGTTCTCGTACAGGCCCCTCGTCTTAAGAAACGTCACGAAACGCGCCACCACGTCGTCGGACGCGGCAATCTCGCCGTCGTAGGGATGATCCTCGTAGCGGCTCTTGAAAGGCTCGGGGGGCTCGTAGGGCGTGTGCGGCTCGTAAAGGTGGAGGAAGGTGAAGGTCGGAGCACCGGCCTTCTGCGCGCCGAGCCATCCTTCCAGCCGGCTCTCGGTCTCCGCCCCGGCGCGTTGGACGCGCCCCAGAGCGAGGCGCCCCTCGGCCGGCTCCACGTCGTCGTCGTAGTGGTCGAAGCCCCGACCGATTCCGCTGTCGCCCTTGAGGACGAAGCACGAGATCGCCGCGCCGGTGGCGTAGCCGGCCTTCTTGAGGAGCTCGGCGAGCGTGGGCACCTCGCGCCGCAGGTGGTAGCCGAGGTTGTCGTGTATGCCGTGCTCGGCGGGCACGCGCCCCGTCAAGATCGAGGCATGCGAGGGGAGTGTGAGCGGGACCTGGGAATACGCCCTCTCGAAGAGAATCGAGTCCTTCCGCAGGGCCGAGAGGGCCGGCGTCTCGACCCCCGTGTAGCCGTAGAACGGCAGGTGGTCCGAGCGCAGCGTGTCGACGCTGACGAGGATCACCGGAGCCTGCGGAAAACTCCGAGACTGCGGCGGGCGTGCGCAGCCGGCGGCGGCCAGGGCCGCGGAGAAGAGAACGAAGTGAAGGACGGCCCGGAACGTCACGCGGGACGGAACGATACCGTGCCCCATGGCCTCTTCTCCTGGAAAGACGAAGGGCCCCGGCCGAGGCCGGGGCCCCGAGGAATCAAGAAAAGAGAGGAACTAGAAGCGAACCCCGACGGACACGGTCACGGTCCGCGGCGTCTGGTAGTCGTCCCGGTTCCGCGCATGTCCGAAGGTCGCCGGGTCGTAGTAGTAGTTCGTAGTCGGCGCCGGGCCGCCCGCGGCCGGCCGTGGCCCGTAGACGGGTGTGTCGGTGAACGGATTGAAGGGGAGGAAACGGGCTGCGTTGGCGGCCGTCTGCACGGTCGTGTTGACTGCGAGGTCTCCCGTCACGAGGTTCGTCGGGAGGATGCCGTGGTTGTTGAAGACATTGAGGACCTGAGGCTGGACGAAGATCTCCACCAGGCCTCCGATCTTCGTCGAGAAGTTGAGGGCCAGATTCGTCGACTTGATCGAGTCCGTGTGGAACGCATCCCGGGCCGTGAAGTAGTAGGTGACGGAGGTCGGTGGGCCGACGTAGCCCGGGTCCGTGACGTACGGCTGGATGAGGATCGGTGCCGAGGCGCCGTAGGGGACACCCGAGTCATAGGCTTGGACGGCGCTGATGTTCAGGACTCCGAGCCTCTCCGGGATGAAGGGCAGGTCATAGGAGGCGAAGAGCCGCACCCGATGCCGCTGGTCCGCCGCGAGGTCGCCCGTCGGGTTGTTCCATCTGCTCTCCTTGTATTCCGGGTAGGTGTCCGTGAGGGACGCTCCCGGCCCGTTGTTGTACGTCTCGCCGTTGAAATTGCCGATCAGGTGTGACCAGGTCCAGTTGCCGCCCACGTTGAGGCGCTTGATCCGGTACTGGAACTGCGTGTTCAGGCCCGTGTAGTTGCGTGTCAGGTCGTTCGAGTTCCCGACGATGCCGAGGTCGAAGACGTTCCCCAGGGAGTCCGTGGCCCGACCCGTCGAGGTGTTGAGGATCGTGTTGTAGAAGTCCCGAAACTCGCGGCGGACGACGTCCACGCGGAAGGACCCGTTCCGCCCGATCTGGCCGGCGACGCCGACCGTGTACTCGTTGGCGTGCGGCGACACCAGCGTGTCGCGGATCTGCGTCGAGACGCCCGGGACGAGCGCGTACGCCAGAGGCAGCTTGCACGTCTGCAGATTCGGGCAATTCTGCGCGAAGAACCAGTCGAACACCTGCTGCAGGGCCTGGGCTCGCGTCACGGGCGTCGGCCCCGCGGTGGTGTTGATGACCGGGGCCCCCGGACCGTCCACGTACCAGATGAAGGTCGACGCCGTCCCCGCGTTCGAGCTGACGTCCACCAGGTTGTCCTGGATCGCGCCGACGTACTTGGCATAGCTGGCCGAGACCCTCAGCTTGCCGTCCCCCGCGATGTCGTAAGTGCCGGCCACGCGTGGGCTGTACGTGCTGTCGTCGGCCGTCAGGACGCCCCGGCTGTCCTTTGCGTGGTTCTTGTCCCAGCGCACGCCCAGGTTGAAGGACAGCCTGTCGTTCAGCCGCCAGGCGTCGTTGACGAACACCGAATGGGTGAGGGTATCCGTCCCCTTGCTGAGCGTGTCGATCGGGGTGTAATAGACATACGAGTGGGAGTCGACGACCGGGAAGATGTCGCCGCTCTGGAGAATCGTCGAAGTCGTGAACAGGCGATAGTTGCTTCCGGACTGGTAGTTGTTGGCCTTCCGCGTGCCCGAGAAGTTGTCGTAGCCCACCACGATGTTGTGGGAACCCAGGCTCGGCGTGGAGAGGAAGTACGTCCCCTTGACGAGGTAGTCGCGGTTGTCGCGCGACTCCGGGTCGCAGACGCCGCAGAACGTCGGCGAGTTGTAGCGGGCGTTGCCCCGGGAAAGGTCCCGCATGAGAGTGCCCTTGATCAAGTCGGTGAAGAGCGAGCCGTCGTGCTCGAACGTGAACTTCCGCTTCGAGTAGAGCCCTTCCACGAAGAGAGAGCTCGTGAGGACGCCGGTGTAGTTGACCGTCAGGATCTCCTGGGGCAGCGAGCGGGTCTTGAGGCTGTCCAGGTCCATGATGGTCCCGAACTTGTCGTTCGAGATGTCGCGGTCGATCTTCAGGTAGCTTCCCGTGACGGATTGGTTCTGGACAGGCGTCAGCGTCAGCTTGCCCTGGTAGCGCTTCTCGTTGTCTCCGGTCCCGTACGAGATGTTCGTGAAGGACGTCTGGCCGGAGCCGGACGTGTCAGAGAACCGGCCCGATCCGAAGAACCAGACGTGGTCCTTCCAGAAGGGGCCGCCGAGGGTGGCCTCGTACCGCTCGTTCAGCTGCTGAGCGCGGGAATCGCCCGCGGCGGGAGTCAGAGCCGTCCAGGCGTCGTTCGTGAATGTGGTCCGGAAAGAGCCCGAAAAGGCGTTCCCTCCGGACTTGGTCACCGTGTTGACGACGCCCCCCGTGAAACGCCCGTACTCGGCGGAGATGGCCGCCACGGACGTCGTCGTCTCCTGGATGGCGTCCTCGATGAAGAGAGTGTTCGGGGTGTTTCGAACGTTGTCCTGGACGACAGCTCCGTCCACCGTGTACAGGTTGTCGAAGGACGGAGCCCCTCCGATCACGACCGCGCCGTTCGGCCCGGCCTGGTTGAGCCCCGGCGAGAGGATGACGGAGGAGAGCAGCGTCCGCGTCACCGGCAGCTTGTAGGTCAGGTCGGTCGTGTACGTCGTGGAGTTCTGCGTGCCCGTGGAGACCGTCTCGGCTCTGGTGGAGACCACCGCCGAGGCCATGACACCCGTGAGAGCCAGCTTCGCATCCTGCGTGACCTGCTGACCGGTCTTGAGGGTGACGTTCATGGTCACGGTCTCGAAACCCTGCAGCTTGAACGTGACCGTGGAGTCGCCTGGCGGCAGCGCCACGAAGACGTAGTCGCCGTTGGATGACGTAACCGTGGTGCGCTCGCCCTGCAGCGTCGGGGATTTCACCGTGACCAGCACGCCTGGAAGGCCAACCCCTTCGTTCTCGACGCGGCCACTCAAGCTGGAGTTGGTGAGCCCTTGGCCGAAGCCGGGGGATCCGCCGCAGATAAGAAGGACGAGGAACCCGAAGAACCGGAGCTTTCTCATGCGTTTTCTTTCCTCCATTGCTCGCGAAAATTGAGAGTACGAGGTGGCTTCGACCTCGAGAAAAGTGGCCTGCGACTAAGGGGAGCGCGCTTCAACCAACACCTCTACAGAGACCCTAACTCGCTCAGGATCTAGCACTTACCGTGCCGCGGCGCCATCACAGGTCTCAGCGGAGTCAAACCGCGGACGAGGGGTTTGGTCCCTGGCGTGCGATTCGATTTGGACTCTTCGAACGAAGTTCGGGATCCGCGTCCGGCGGTTTGGAACGACGATTCATCGAAGGTCCGGGCGTCCTCGGCTGAGGAGCCTTGAGGTATATTCGTAAGGTTTCGCGAAACCGAGGCGAGGGACTGCATCCCGCGCCCTCAAGCCGGAGAGTCACCCATGAAACGCACGGTTCTCACCGCTCTCTCTCTGCTCCTCCTCTCGGGCGTCACGGCCTTCCCGTCGCTCGCGGCGCTCGACAAGTACAAGGACTGGCAGAAGTCGCCGGAGTACGCGTATCTCGCGACGGACGACGACAAGAAGGAATGGAAAAAGATCGCCTCGGATCAGGATGCCGAGAAGTTCATCGCGCTCTTCTGGGCGCGGCGGGATCCGGATCTGAAGACGCCGCAGAACGAGTTTCGGGAGCGCTTCGACGCCCTCGTCAAGAAAGCCGACGAGCTCTTCCCGCTCGGAAACAAGCGTGGCGCGCTCACCGAGCGCGGCAAGGCGCTCATCCTCATCGGCCCCCCGAAGTCGATCGCGCGGGGCTCGGGTGCGCCGACACCTCTCGACGAAACGACGACTGGTCTCGGGAGCCAGGGGTCGCTCCCGGGCGGCTTGATGGGCACGGCTGGCGCGACGACGATCCTTACGCAGTTTCTCTACGAGAAGACTCAGCTCCCCCCTTGGGCGGACGTCCAGACGCTCGACCTGAAGTTCCAGGTGGATCAAGGAATCGGTACGGAGCAGTTCGTCGGTGGTGCCGGCCCCGCGAGGCGGCTCGAGACGAAGGCCGCACAGATGGCGCTCGTGAACCCGCAACTCAAGGACCTGCCGGTCTACAAGACAAAGGAGCAGGTCGCAGCGGAGCAGAAAACGGCCGCCGACAAGGCCGCCGAGGAGTCAAAGGGGCCCGCGCTGTCGGACGGGGCTCGGGCGACGCTCGAAGGCCTCTCGAAGGAGCCGTTTGGATCCCTCGCTCTGCTGCCCCTTTCGTATCGCGACGGCGCGACGCGCCTCATGGTCCAGCTCCTTGTTCCCGGGTCCGCGGCCGGAACGGGCGAGGGGACGAAGCTCCTGATTCTCGCGCGGGACAAAGCCGGCAAGGACGCGATTCGCCTCGAGGAGGCTGCGGCGCTCCGGAAGACGAAGGCCGACTTCTTTACCGACCGGTCGTTCCCGGTCATGCCGGGCGACTACGACGTCGCTGCTGCGCTCGTAGACGCGACGGGGAAGGTGCTCGCGTCCGGGCGGCGGCCCGTCAACGTTCCGGGGCTCCCGACGGACTTCGGGGCCTCGCCCCTCATCGTGGCTATCGACGACTTTCCGGTCGACGCCCCGAAGCCCGACGAGCCCTTCACGTTCTCGGCGCGCCGCTTCGTCGTCAAGAGTGACGGCCGGGTCGACGCGACGGACGGTCTCTCGTACGCTGTGCGGGTTTACAACCCTCCGGTCGACCCGGTCACGCGGACGATCACGCTCAAGCGGACCGTAAAGATCAAGCCCAAGGGGCAGCCCGCGATCGAGGTTCCGATGCCGCCCGAGGAGCCCGCGAAGGTGCCCGAGCTGAAGGAGCCCGGTGCCGTCGTGCTCGACATCGCGGGCGGCATCGTGGAGTCGAACCTCGGGCAGTACTTCCGGCCGGGAGACTACGAGCTCAGGCTCACGCTCACGGACGCCGCGACCCAGAAGAAGCTCGACCTCGTGGCTCCCTTCACGGTCACGGGCACGCTGCCGGCCCCTCCCCCGAAGCCCGCAGCGCCCGCGCCGAAGAAGAAAGGCTGAGGCTCGAAGCCCGCGCCGTTCAGCGGGAGATCGTCGGGGGCGTGGAGGCAGCCCGCCCCCGCGCGACCCAGCGGGTCGCCGCGGCGCGGTCCCCGATGGAGGTGAGGGTCTTTTCGGCGAGCCGTGCCGTCGCGGGCGTGGGATTCGCGCGGTACATCGATTCGAGGAGCGCGGTCACCTCGCGGCGCGTCTGGTGCTCGACGGCCAGGACGATCGCGAGCCGCGCGTAGGCCTGCGCGTTCGCGGGGTAGGAACGGATCTCCTCCCGGAAGGCGGCGGCCGCCTCGGGGAGCCGCGAGGAGCGGGCCAGGGCGTCGCCCGTCAGGAACGACAGGTTCCGGGGGAGGGAAAGGCCGGCGGCCGCAACGGGCTTTCGCGCAGCGTCGAGAAGCGCGAGCGCGTCGGCAGGCCGGTCGCGCCGGAGAGCCACCTCGGCGAGGACGACGGCGCCACGCGCCTCGAGCGAAGCTCCGCCGTGGACGAGCCGTGCTTCGCGCTCGGCGCCCTCGAGATCGTTTCGCTCGAGAGCCACGCGGGCGAGGATCTCGTGCGCCTCGTCGGGGCTCTCGCGGAGGGCGATGCGGGCGTTCGCCTCCGCTTCGTCCAGACGCGAGAGCTCGAGCGTGACGCGGGCGAGCGCGAGGGCGATCGGGCTCGCCAGCGCCGGCGAGAGGCGCAGCGCCTTCGCGTATGCCGCCGCGGCTTCGTCGAAGCGTCCCATTCGGGCGAGAACCTCCGCTTCCGCGTACCGGGCGTCGAACAAGCTCGGCTGCCGCGCGAGGACCGACCGCAGACCCGCGAGCTCTTCGGCATCGTGCCCTTTTGCGCCGAGCGCGAAGGCCTTCTTCATGTCCTCGAGGATCGGGAGGCTTGCGCGAGGGTCGGGAAGGGGGCCGGTCGCGTCGGACGCTCCGGTGAGATATCCGAGGGACGCGAGCTTCTTGAGGTCTTCAGAAGCCACCTGGCCCGGAGCCGTGTAAGGCGCTTCGATCCTGTTCAAGGCGCGCTTGAAGTCTCGCGCGGTGTCGCCGGAGGATGCGAAGAGATCGCGCGTCTCACCCGGATCCGAGACGACGTCGTACAGCTCGGCACGCGCGCCCTCGATGAAGTGATGGCGCCCCCCCACGAGTGAACGGAGCTCGCTCCAGCCGAGGTGAATCCGCGGGTACATCGTCTCCGAGAAGATCCGGCGCTCGGCCGCACGCGGCGGGGAGCCGCCGGCGAACAGGTCGATTCCCGGTAGGCCCGGCGGAGGCTCGAGGCCGAGCTCCCCGGCGAGGGTCGGGAGGACGTCGAGGAGGCCGACCGGTTCCGCGACGCGTGTGCCGCGCCGGCGGGAGCCCGGGAGCTTGACGACGAGCGGAACCTGGAGCGCCTCGCGGTAGAGGAGGATCCCGTGCTCCTGCTCCCCGTGGTCGCCCAGCCCTTCGCCGTGGTCCGAGAGGACGACGAGGAGCGTCCCGTCGTACAGGCCGCGGCGTCTGAGATCGGCGACGAGCGTGCCGACGACCGAGTCGGCGAACGCGATTTCCCCGTCATAAGCGCTCGCCGAGCTGCTCCGGAACGGCTCGGGCGGGTCGTATGGCGTGTGCGGCTCGTAGAGGTGAACGAAGAGGAAGAACGGGCCTGCCTTGAGCCCGTCGAGCCACGCCAGCGCCCGGCGCATCGTCTCGGGCCCGGCTCGCTGGACGGCTCCCGCCGCGGAAGCGTCGGCTGGGGCGTCGATCTGGTCGTCGTAGAACTCGAACGACGACGCGAGGCCGGTCGCGCCGCGGAGGACGAACGCGGAGACGGCGCCGCCCGTCCGGTAGCCCCGAGCCTTGAGGAGCGTCGCGAGCGTCGGATGCCTCGAGGCGTCCAGCGTGAATCCCACGTTGTCCCTCACGCCGTGCCCGGCGGGATCGAGCCCGGTGAGGAGGGACGCGTGCGCCGGCAGCGTGAGCGGACAGGGGCTGTACGCGCGCTCGAAGACGATCCCGTCCGCGGCGATCGCGTCGAGCGCCGGGGTCTCGAGTCCTCGAGCCCCGTAGAGCGGGAGATGGTCGGACCTCAGCGTGTCTATCGAGACGAGGACGACGGGCGCGCCCGCCGAACGCGCCGCGCTCGAAGCGTCTTTCGCCGGTCGTCCGCAGGCGAGGGCGAAGAGGACGACGAGAGCGGGAACGATGCGCGTGAACCGCACAACCGGATGATGGGACGTCGCGGTCGCGCCGTCCACGGGGGAAAAAGAAAAGGGGCGGCCGAAGCCGCCCCCTAAAGATCGAGAGTCAGGAAACTAGAAGCGGATTCCGGCCGATGCCGTGAGCGTGCGCGAGAGCTGATAGTTGCTGCTGGACGTGGCCTGGCCGAATCTCGCGCCCGGTGTGAACGTCGTCGGGAGTCCGTGTACGTCCACGGGATCGCCGGGGCCGGTATTCGGGGTTATCGAGGTGTTGAAGGACACGAGATAGGCCGTGTTGAAAACGTTGCGGACCGCGAAGCGCACGTACGGCGCGACCGTCTTGTAGACGGGGGCGCTCCATTCGAACGACGCGTCCCAACGCTGCTGGCTCGGGAAGGTGCCCGAGCCGCGGTCGCCGAAGTAGATCGTCTGGGTCGTCGGCAGGTTCGCGTACCCCGGATCCAGGGCTTTCTGGATGTCGGTCAAATCCGCGGTCGAGACGAGGCTGTAAGGCGTGCCCGAGTTGTAGTTGTAGATGACGCCGGGGGTGAAGACGCCGATGGGCGTCCTGATGTTGTACGCGCCGAGGACGCGCACTTTGTGCCGCTGGAATCCCGGCATGTTGCCAAAGGGCGCCGACCGGTCGACCGCGACTACCTCGGGATAGTCGCCATAGGCAGACTGGATGCCGGGCTGGTTCGTGTCCTCCCCCCTGAAGGTCCCTTCGAACTTAAGCATGTACGTGTAGCTCGCCTGGAGCTGGAGGTCTCGAATGCCGGACCAGGAAGTCTGGAGGAGGAGCGCCTGATAGCGGCGCTTCGGGACGTCCGAGTTCCGGATGTACCTGTTGTCGAAGACGCCGTAGTCGACGCCGTCGCTGACGATGTCCGTCTTGCCCGAGGCCGTCGGGTTGTCGATGAAATCCTCGACGAAGTTCTTCGTATCGCGCCAGACGTACGTCACGGCGGCGTTGAGCGTCGGTGTGATCTTTCCGCCCGCGCTCACCGTGAATTCGGTCGTGATCGGCGCCGAGACGTCGGTGCCGAAGAAGACGTTCGCGAGCGGGAAGCTCGCGTTGAAGGTTTCGTAGTTCGCGTTGTCGTAGCCGGGCGCGAAGCCGAAGCCCTCACCCTCGGGACCGACGTACACGCCCTGGATGAGGTTCGGATTCCCGACGACCGTCGCCTGATTGAACTGGGAGTCGTTGTACTTCCCGGCGTACTGGGCGTAAGAGGCCCCGACCTGGTATCGGCCGTCCCCCTTGACGTCCCACACGGCTCCGAGCCGCGGGACGAACGCATGGGTGTCGGTGATCGTCGAGCCGCCGGGCCCGGTGCCCTTCACGGTCTCGTAGCGGAAACCGATGTTGAACGCGAAGCGGTCGATGCGCATCGAGTCGTTGATGTAGAAGGCGCTCGTCTTCAGGTCCGCCTCCGCGTTCCGCGACGCGAGCCACGTGTTGCGGAAGTTGACGCCAGGAGACCAAATCGGGATGAGGTGGTGATTCGCGTCGTAAACGGGGTCTCCGTTCGCGTCCGTCTTGTAGTCCGCATAGATGACGAAGCTCGTGGGCGACTGCGAGTTGCCGCCCGTGTGGATCGTCTTGAAGATGTCGACCCCGGCCTTCAGGTCGTGGTTGCCCAGCTTCCCCGCCGAGAGGTAGTACGAGAGGCTGCCCCCGATGTCGCGATTGTTGCGGTCTTCAGGGTCAGTCGCGTCGAAGTACGGCGCGTGGTAGTGGAGGAAGTCCTGCGTCCCGGAGGCGTCGGAAAAGAAGGGCGTGCCCGCCACGACATCGGTGTTGGTGCCGCCGTAACCCTTGAACTGGAATTTCTTTTCGGAGTAGCGGAGGCTCCCGATGAGCGCCGGCGTGAAGACGCCGTTGTACGAGGCGACGATGATGCTCGCCGGTTGCTCGGGATTCACGTCGCCGCTGCTCTCGGCCGTGAAGTCGAACGGCACGACGTTCGTGCCCTTGTTGTTCGAGTAGGTGTAGTCGACCTGCAGCGTATGGCTTTCGTTGATGTTGCCGGTGAGCTTGCCCTCGATCCGGGGCTCCGTCGTCGCCGTGGAGACCGACTCGCTCGTGACCGGCAGCGTGGTGCTCGTCGTCGACTTGATGTAACGGCCGGCCAGGAAGAACCAGAGGCGGTCGGCGATGATTTTCCCGCCGAGCGTCGCGGAGTACGCCTCGGAAAGGTCCGACGGGCGGTCGACCTGGTTCCTCGCCTCGTTCGGGTTGTACGCCGTCCAGTTCGGGTTCGAGAAGTCGACGCGTGCGGACCCGGAATAGGTGTTGCCGCCGCTCTTCGTGATCGCGTTGATGATGCCGCCCGAGAACCCTCCGTATTCGGCGGAGATGTTCGACGTCATGACCTGCGTTTCCTGCACCGCTTCTTCGATCACGAGCTGGTTGGTCGCTTGCCCGAACAGGTTGTCGTTGATGTCGACGCCGTTCAGGAGGAACTTGTTGTCGTAGGCGAAGGAGCCCGAGATCGCCAGCTGGCCCCCGTTCGGCGTGTTCGTGGTCAACCCGGGCGCGAGCGAGGCGATCGCGTCGAGCGTGCGGGCGACCGGGAGACTCTGAATCGTCTCGCCGGTGAAGGTGGAGCTGTGTACCGCGGTCTTCTCCTCTTCGGCGGCGATGCTCGTGCCCGATACGGTCACTGCCGCGGCCACCGTCGCGGCCTCGAGAATCGCGTCCTGCCGCGTGGAGCCGCCGAGGGAAACGTCGATCTCCCTCTGGACGGTCTTCATGCCGGAGAGCGCGAAGTTGACCGTGTACTTGCCAGGAGGCAGCTGGCGGAAGATGTAGTCGCCGTTCACCCCTGTCGCGACCGAGCGCTTGCCCTGAAGGGCGGGCGAGGAGATCGTCACGAGGACGCCGGGGACCGCGCTGTCGCCGATCTTGACGACACCCTCGATCGTTCCCGTGAGGCTACCGCCTGCCTGCGCAAGGGCCATCCCCCCGGAGCAAAGGACGATGAGAAGCAAAGCGAGACAAGTTTTCTTCATGCACACCTCCATCGATCGCTCATTGAGCCGGCATGTCCGACACTGAAAAGTGGAATCTCGTCATTCAAGAACGCACGATCGTACCTCAGCAAGGACAGAGCCATGTCTCGAAATGGCTCTGAGGCCGGGAAAACGGCCTGAATCGTGGCTCTCGGCGAAAAGCTCGTACCGAATTTTGAATTTCGGTCTCCGGGGATGGATTCCCTACTCGATCCTCACACTCGCCGAGCCGATGCCGATACGGTTCGTGGCGACGTCGCGAACGGTGGCCACGAAGCGCAGGTTGCCCTTTCGGGACTTGACCTCGCCCGTGTAGACGAACGGCTCGCGCTCGGCCTTTGCGAGCGCCGCCGGGTCCACGAGGATCGTCTTGCGATCCGGGACCGCGTTCGAGCGCGCGCCGTTGTCCTCGACCGCCGCGATCATGACGTCCACGACGGCCTTCTTCTTGCCGCCCTCGTCGAGGAACGTGAAAGCCGAGAGGGGGGCGGAAACCTTGAACGGCGCGATGCGATGCCCGAGGCCGCCTCCCTTTTTCGCGGGGCCGATCGCGAGCGCGACGGGGAACTCGCCGCGGGCGTCCGGCGTCACGAGCGCGAGCTCCATGCGGTCGCCGGCGCTCGCATCCGCGGTTTTCGCGCCGTAAGTCCGGCGCGCGCGAAGCGTCACGCCCGGACGCGTCGACGTGACCCTCACGGAGTGGTCGGTCTTCTTCGGGTCGAGGGCCGTCAGCGTGACCCCGATCGAGTAATAGCTTGCCGAGTCCTGATAGATGCGCTCGAGGGCTCCGCCGAACGTGTTGCGGTTCTGGACCAGGATTCCGCCCGTTTCGTCTGCCAGGCCCGCGAGCGCCTCACGGCGATTCACGTCGGCCGCGAAACCTGCGACGGGCGAGGCTTCGGACTCCGACGCGTCCACCTCTGTCGCGAGGCCGCGCGCATCGAGTACGTGCACGGTGATCCCGGACCGGTTCGCCTCCGCGACGACGGCGCGGAACTCCTCGGTGACCGAGTAGTCGAACTGGTTGAGGCGCGAGGACGAGAGCGCATTCGCGAACGTCTGCCCGGGCCGGAGCTCGATCCCGCTCGAGACCCAGAACGCCACGCGCTTGCCGGAGCGCGCCGCGAGGGCCGCGAACGCGCGCTTGAGGTCGTCGAGCGTGCCCTTCTCGCGGCTTCTGATCTGGTCGCCGTAGTTCCGGATGATGGAGTTGCGGGACGAAGCGCGCGAGCGTTGCGCGAGATTCACGTCCTGGCGAAACTGCGTCTCCCAGAAGAGCCCCCGTGGGACGACTTTCTCGAGACGCGAGAGTCCGTCGAGAAGGGCCTCCTTGGAGCTCGTGAACGGCGTGATGACGTGCGACGAGATGTTGTACGACAGGATCGCCATGCTGTCCGACGGGGAGAGCCGGGTCACGAAATCGCGAAGCCCTTCGAGGACGTGCTTGCGGTCGAACGGCAGGAGGTGCTCGTCGTCGAAGAACACGAGGAACTGCCGTGGCACGTAGCGGTTGGCGCCCGCCGCCGTCGTCTCGAGGATGAAATCCGGCGATGCGGTGGCGAGATCCGGGCCATGGAGCTGGCCCGCTTCGATCCGGGCGAAATAGTCGAGCGGAAGCGGCTTGCCGTCCACCTTCACGGAGATCTCCGCTCGCGTGAGGTCCCGAACGTTCCGGCCGTCTTTCCCGGTCGCGACCACGTCGAGGTCCATCACCGTGACGTCGACGGCCGCGCGCACGCCCGGCACGCCGGGCGGGACGTCCTCCGCGTGCGCCGGAAGGGCGAACGCGAGGGTGGGGAGGAGGAGCACGGCGAAGACGTTTCGCGAGTGAAGAGCGACGTTCATTTGTGACCTCGAGTGGATCAGTCGGTCAGAGCTGGAGGATTTCGCGCAGCATGGCCGCGTCCCGGGAGATGATTTCGCTCCGCTCGGGGCGCGCCGTCAGCGCCACGACCTGCTCGGTGAGCCGCGGGTCGTCGCTCGTCCACTCCTGCCCGATCTGCTCGGAGGGAGCGGCCTGCTTGGCGAGAAAGATCAACCGTTCGGCGGCCGGGCTCCTGGTGGTGATCCGCCCGCTCGAGCCGAGGACGTCCTCGGCCGTTTCCGGGAGATTCAACTTCCGGGCCAGGACACGGCCCGCGGCCGCCCGAAAGCGCGAGAGGGCGCCCGCGCGTATCGGACCGGGAGGAAAAGCCACCGAGATCAACAGCTTGAGAAGCTCGTAGCTGCCGAGAGGCTCGAGCAGCCCGAGCGTGTACGCGTCCTCCCGCTCGAAGCCCTGCTCCTCGGCGAGGTGCGAGCTGGCCACCGCGGTGGACAGCGCCGAGCGCCTCACCACGCGCTCCATCTTCTCGTCGGACGGCACCTTGGGAGACCCGGCGTCCGCGAGAAGCCCGGTGAATCGCCGGATCGCGGGCTCGCCCACGACCCGGACCGCTTCTCGGGCCGTGCCGATGAGCTCTTTCGGGTCCGTGCGGAGGGAGTTCGCGAGGTAGAGGAGGTCGATCGTCAGGAACGGGTCTAGAGCGGCGATCTGCACGATGCGCTCACTCTCGCCGTTCTCGTCGAGCGCGGTTCTCAGCATCGTCGCGGTGTCGTCGTAGATCGGGAAAAGCCGCGCGGGCTCGCGCAGCCGCTTGTGGACGCGGTTCGCGAAGGATGTGAAGCCCTGGAACGCCTCGCGCAAGGCCGCCGGACCGGGCAATTCGCCGGGCAATCCCTCGAGAATCGTCCAGAACAGGGCCGCGAGCGCGTCGGGCTTGAACTCCTTCTCCCAACGGGCGCCGGTTTCGTCGGCGCCGGTCGCCGCTCCCAGGTTCACGCGCGAGTCGTCCACCGACTTGGCTCCGTGGAACGCGAGAACCTGCCCGCGGAGAGAAAGGTGGATTCGGATGAGGTCCTCGATCTTGAAGAGCGGGTCGAATTCGAACGAGGCGCCAGCCCAGTGGAACAGGTCGAGGAGGATCTTCATCGCGAGGCCCTCGACGGCCTCCGCGAGCTTTTCGCGGCCGAGCAGGTTGCGCTCGAGGACGAGCCGCGTGAGGTTCTTGCCGGTCGCGAAGCTCTCGGCGAGAAGCTCGTAAACCGAAGCCTCGGACAGGACCTTGCGGCGCGTCAGATAGACGCCAAGGCGCTCGTTCGGCAGGGAGGAGGACACGAAGACGATCGCGCCACCCTTGAGGTCGATCGTGCGCAGGACCTCCCCGCGCCAGACCGTCACGCGGCCGGAGAGGGCGTTGATCTCCAGCCACTGAAGAAGATCGGCGAGCGAAAAGGTGTCGAGGTTCCCGCTGAGCGTGCGTGCCACGTCTGGGGCAAGTTTGACACGAAGCCGCCCGGCGCGGCGGATCTCGGACAACCGGGAGCGGGGGTCGAAAGCAGAAATCAGTTCGCGAGGTGAGGGCGCGCTTCCAAACCTCTTGGGGGCGAGATTAGCATCGTGGGCATGAGCGACTCCACCGTCACGACATCCTCCGGCCTTCCGCTCCGGACCGTCTATGGTCCGGCTGACGTCCCGCCGGGCTGGGCCCCCTCTCCTCCCGGAGTTTCACCCTTTACGCGCGGCGCCCTCCCAGGGGGCTACCGCACGAAGCTCTGGACCATGAGGCAGTACGCGGGCTTTTCGAGCGCGAAAGAGTCGAACCTGAGGTACCGGTTCCTCCTCGACCAGGGGCAGACGGGCCTCTCCGTGGCGTTCGACCTTCCGACCCAGATCGGTTACGACTCGGACCACGTGCTCGCGCGCGGAGAGGTCGGAAAGGTGGGCGTCCCTGTGGCGTCTCTCGAGGACATGGAGTTGCTCCTCGACGGAATCCCGCTCGACAGGGTTTCGATCTCCATGACGATCAACGCGACCGCGTCGATTCTCCTCGCGTTTCTCCTGGCCGTCGCGAGGAGACGCGGCACGTCGTGGAAGGCGCTCTCGGGGACGATCCAGAACGACATCCTGAAGGAATACGCGGCGCGGGGGACGTACACGTTTCCGCCGAAGCCTTCGATGCGGCTCGTCACCGACGTCTTCGCGTTCTGCCAGGAGAACGTTCCGCGCTGGAACACGATCTCGATCTCGGGCTACCACATCCGCGAGGCGGGGGCGACGGCCGTGCAGGAGATCGCCTTCACGCTCGCGGACGGGCTCGAATATCTCGCGGCTGCGAAGGCCGCGGGCCTCGACCCGACCGCGATCGCGCCGCGGCTCTCGTTCTTCTTCAACGTCCACAACGATTTTCTCGAGGAGATCGCGAAGTTCAGGGCTGCGCGCACGCTCTGGGCGCAGCTCGTGGCCGAGCGCTTCTCCATCACGGACCCGCGCGCTTCGGCGATGAGGTTTCACACCCAGACGGCGGGATCGACGCTCACGGCCCAGCAACCCGACGTCAACGTCGTGCGCGTCGCGATCCAGGCGCTGGCCGCGGTTCTCGGAGGCACCCAGTCGCTCCACACGAACGGCAAGGACGAAGCGCTTTCGCTCCCCACCGAGGCTTCCGCGCTTCTCGCGCTCCGAACCCAGCAGGTGATCGCCCACGAAACCGGGGTCACGCGCGTCGTCGACCCGCTCGGCGGGTCGTGGGCCATCGAGACGCTGACGTCCTCTCTCGTGGAGAGCGCGGGCGCCCTGATCAGGAAGATCGACGGGATGGGCGGCGCGCTGAAGGCGATCGAGGCGGGATTCTTCCAGCGCGAGATCCAGGAGAGCGCTTGGCGGGCCCAGCGTGCGATCGAGCAGAAGGAGCAGATCGTCGTGGGCGTCAACGAGTTCGTGGGCGGCGAGGAGCGCCCGATTCCGATGCTCGTCGTCGATCCGGCCGTGGAAAAGGACCAGGTCCTGCGTCTTCAGGCGCTGAGGGCGCGGCGCGACGGGGCGGCGGCCGAAAGAGGGCGCGCCTCGCTCGTCGAGGCGGCTCGCGAGGGGCGCAACATCCTGCCTCCGCTCGTGGATGCGGTCACGGACCTCGTCACGCTCGGCGAGATCATCGAGTCCCTGCGGTCGGTCTTCGGGGATCACAGAGAGACCGCTGCCTGGTGACGCAGGTCTCCCTCCAAGGCGTGTCAAACCGGCATTCCGGGCGGGTTTGAGGGGATGAGCGACGCAGCGACCCGCATGGAATGCGGGCTCTCATCTGTGTAATTCGCCGGAACGCGCTTTGGATGCGGGTTTGCGCCGTTCTTACACGGCGCACAAATCCCAAGTGATTGTCAGCTGGCGATTTGTGGTCTGCACCCAAACTTGTGCAGACTTTTTGAAGAGGCCGTCTGGCGCGCCTCCGCTGTTTTTTGCACACGCGAATGCACAGGTCAATTCACAGAATCGCTGGGGATCTTCCGAAACCTATCGCCTTCAAGGGTTTGGAATGGAGCCCTCCCCGCCCTCCGGAAAGGCGAGCGAACCCTCGACCGATGCGACCCCCGGCTCGAAGCAGCGGCGGCAGCGCGCCTCGTAGAGGCCCGCTGCGCCCACGACGACGCGCTCGCGCGACGCGACGAGGCGCTGCGTGCGGCTCGCGGGCGCGCCGCAACGCACGCAGATGGCGCGCGTCTTCGTGATTTCCTCGGCGGCCGCCATGAGGGCGGGCATCGGCTCGAACGGTCTGCCGAGGTAGTCCTGGTCGAGGCCCGCGGCGATCACGCGTTTGCCGAGATCGGCCAGTCGACTCGCGACGTCGACGATGCCGGCGTCGAAGAACTGCACCTCGTCGAGGCCCACCACTTCCGTGCGTGCGTCCGTGCGGTCGAGCACCTCGGTCGACGACGTGACGGCGAGCGCGAGGAGCCGCAGGCCTCCATGGGAGACCACCTCGACTTCCGAGAAGCGGTCGTCGATTCTCGGCTTGAAGACCTGCACGCGCCGCCGCGCGATCTGCGCGCGCGTGAGGCGGCGGATCAGCTCCTCGGACTTGCCGGAGAACATCGAGCCGCAGATGACTTCGAGCGAGCCGGTGCCGGGTGGGTTCATTTTCTGGTCCTGCTTGGAGAGGAAGACGAAGAGAAAGACGAAGAAGAAGATGAAGATTTCTTAGAAGGCGCGTGGACGGCTGGCGCATGCCGACCTCGGCGCACCGCGCCTGTCGCGGTCGCCCTCTTTACCTTCAAAGAAATCCCTCTCTTACTCTTCCTCTTTCTCTCTTTCTCATTTTCCCTTTCCTTCTGCGCTGCAGCCACGCCGACCTTCGGACAGAGGTCCGCGAGCGTGCAGCGCTCGCACTGCGGGCGGCGCGACGTGCAGATACGCCGGCCGTGCTCGATGAGCGCGTGGCTGATCCAGGTCCAGCGCTCCTTCGGGATGACGCGGTTGAGGTCGCGCTCGGCCTTGGTCGCGTCCGTTTCGCGAGTCCAGCCGAGACGGCGCGCGAGGCGGCCGACGTGGGTGTCCACGACGACGCCGTCGGGCGTTCCCCAGACGTTTCCGAGGACGACGTTCGCCGTCTTGCGCCCGACGCCCGGCAGCGCGAGGAGGGCCTCCATCGAATGCGGGACCTCGCCGCCGTGCTCCGACACGAGGGCCTTCGCGATGCCGCGCAGGGATTTCGCTTTCGCGTTGAAGAAGCCGGTCGACCGGATGATCTCCTCCAGCTCTCCTGGAGGGGAGGCGGCCAGGGCCGCGACATCCGGCAAGCGGCGAAAGAGCTCCGGCGTGACGATGTTGACGCGCGCGTCGGTGCATTGCGCCGAGAGAACGGTCGAAACGAGGAGCTCGAGCGGGCTCCGGAAGTCGAGTGAGCACGCGGCGCCCCCGTACAGGTGCTCGAGCCGCTTCAGCGTCGGGTCGACCGGGGCCGCGTTCCGCACGTTTCGATCCGCCATTTCAGGGGCGGAGCATAACCGCGGCGAGCCGTGGAGGAACGGGAGCTCTTGCTTCGCCCTCACGGCGGTGCTAAGACTCGCGCCTCGTGAAATCCGGCCGGTCACTCTTCCGCGCGCTCGCCGCTCTGGTCGCGTGCGCCTCGCTCCCGTTTGCCTCGTTCGCCGGCGCCGCGGAAGGGCGCGTCGTCGTGACGATCCTCGAAACGACGGATCTCCACGGTCACCTTCTCCCGTGGGACTACGGGCGCGCGCGGCCCGCCGACGAAGGGCTCGCGCGCGTCGCCTCGCGCGTCGCCGCGATTCGCAAGGAAACGCCGAACGTCCTCCTCCTCGACGCGGGCGACACGATCCAGGGCACGCCGATCGAGTTCCTCCACGCGAAGGATCCCTCGAAGGGCCCCGACCCGATGGCCGAGGCGATGAGCGCCCTCCAGTACGATGCCATGTCCGTCGGGAACCACGACTTCAACTTCGGACTCGCGGTCCTGCGCAAGGCCCAGAAAGAGTCCTCGTTCCCGTGGCTCTCCTCGAACACGCGAAACGTCTCCGACGGCTCGGCCGCGTTTCCGGAATACCTCGTGAAGGCGGTCGCGGGCATCCGGATCGGCATCCTCGGCCTCACGACGCCGAACATCCCGAACTGGGAGCCTGCGAAGAACCGCCCCGGCCTGCGATGGGAGGATCCCGTCGAAACCGCCACCCGCCTCGTGCCGGTCCTGCGCGGGAAGGAGAAATGCGACTTCGTCGTCGCGCTGATCCACAGCGGGCCGGAGATCGACCTGAAGACCGGGGAGCCCGACGGCACGAACGACGAGAACCGCGTCGCCGCGCTCTCGAAGGTGCCGGGGATCGACCTCCTCCTCACGGGGCACACGCATCGCCGCATCCCGCTCACGCGCCTCAACGGGGTGCCGATGATCCAGCCGGGGCGCTGGGGCGACGTCCTTGGGCGCATAGACGTGACGTTCGAGACGTCCGGAGCCAAGGTGACCGTCGCGGACATTTCTGGCGCGCTCCTTCCCTCGGACGGCACCATCGCGACGGACCCGGCGATCGCCGCGATCGCGAAGCCCCACGACCTCGCGGCACGTGCCTACATGGACGAGCAGGTCGCCGTCGCCGACGGGGATTTCCCGGGTGCGCGCGCCCGTCTCGAGGACACGGCCCTCCTCGACTTCGTGAACGACACGATGCGGGACGCCACCGGAGCGGACCTCTCGATGACGTCGCTCCTCCCGGGCCGGTTCGAGGGCTTCCGCCAGGGTCCGATCAAGGTCCGCAACGTCTACACGCTCTATCCGTACGAGAACGCTCTCGTCGCGATCGAGATCGACGGGGCGACCCTGAAAGCCTGTCTCGAGCACGCGGCCGAGTTCTACGACAGCGCGGCATGGCAGGACGGTCGGCTCGTCCTGAAGCCGAAGGAGGGGATGATCCCCTACAACTTCGACGTCGTTCAGGGCGCGACCTACCGCATCGACCCGACCGCGCCGGTGGGCTCGCGCGTGAAGGGCCTCGCGTACCGCGGGCGACCCGTGCTGCCTGCGGACCGTTTTACGCTCGCCGTGAACTCCTACCGCGCGCAGGGTTCCGGCGGCTACAAGGTGCTTCGGGGCGCGAAGGTCGTGAAGGAGATTCCGGACGAGATCCGCGAGCTCCTCATCGAGCGCCTTCGGAAGCTCGGCCATGTTCGTCCCCGGACGGACCACAACTGGGTCGTCTCACCCGACGCCGTGTGGGCGCCGGAGGCGCCACGGCCGGCCGTCGTCAACTGACGTTCGGCCGGAACGATCCATTTCACTTCGCCGGGGAGAGGTCCCAGGCGCGGATCAGGTTGAAGCCGATCTTCACGTTCCGGTCGGTGACGCCGCCGCCGTAGTCGCCGCCGACGTACTGGTCCACGGTCGAGGCCTGCGAGTTCCCCATCCACAGGGCGAACCTGTGGTTGAAAACCTGCTTCTCGATCGCGACGGACCACTGCCCGACGGAGTCCGGCACGAAGTCCTTCTTCGGGACGTACTCGCCGATGAGCGCGATGGACTTCGTGACCTTGAGCTGCAGGATGACCGGCACGTTGAAGACGTCCTTCTGGAACTGCGTGTTCTGCGCCCAGCTCGGCGCCGCAGCCAGCGTGACGCGATTGGCGATCGTGTAGGAGACCAGGACCTGGCCGAAGGTGCTCGTCTCCTTCGGTGCGTAGGCGGCGGTCCGCCAATTCAGACCGCCGCGCAGGCCCAGGGCCAGCGGAAGGGAGGCCTTCGGCCGCACGAGCGTCGCCTTCAGCGCGAACTCGTAGTCCGCGTAGTTGTTCACGCGGTAGACCTGCACGGCGACGTTCGGAACGAAGACGTAGTCGACGCCGATGCCGATCGCGGCCCCGCTGTCGAGACCCCAGAGGGTGCCGCCGCCGGCGTCCTTCACCGCCTGGTTGAAGCGGTGCGTGAAGACGGCCTCGAACGTGCCCTGTGCGTTCGTGAGCGGGGTGGACGTCTGCGAGAACCGGTTGCCCACGGTGGTCGTGACGCCCTCGTCGGCGCGTCCCGGTTCGACGCCGAGCCCGGCGGCGGAAACGACGGCGGTGAGGACGACCGTCCGGATCGTCTTTCCCATGGAACCTCCTCGCGCTACTTCGGGATGACGAGTGGCAGGATGACGTCGGTGTCGCGGGTCGCGAGGTCCTGCCTCACGAGGACCGCGAGGAACGGCGTGGTGCCGTCGGCCGGAACGAGATCGACGCGCCCGAGGTCCGTCGAGGCGCCGGGCATCCACCCCGGGAGCGAGACGGCGCCCCAGGGCGGAACGGTCACGGTGCGGCTGCCGACGGCCGTGCCGTCCGCTCCGGTAAAGCGCACCGTGACGTCGCCGGGATTCGGCGAAGTCGACGTGAGCTGGAGCGTCGCGGAAAAGGCGCCGTTCTGCGTGGCGGAGAGGAAGACGCCCCGCGAACCCGACGGAATGGCCGAACGAGAGGCGAAGAAGGTCGCGGAAGCCGTGTAGACGGCGTTCCCCCCCGAGAGAAGGGCCGTGCGGAAGGTGGCGAAGGCCGCGACCGGCTGGTCGGCGAAGATGTCGAGCGTTCCCGTGACGGCGGCGCCCGCCGGGTCCCCGAGGTCGAGCGTGACGACCGCGCCCGGAAGGACTGTCGTGACCGCGAGCGAACCGCCTGGCGGTTGCGCAGGCCCGTCCACCGGCTGAGCGGCGCGGAGAGAGACGCTGACGTTCGCCGGATTTGTCCCGGCGTTGAACACCTGGAGCGTCGGCTTGACGCCGCCCCCGCGCGTGAAGCCGGCGATCTGGAGCCCGGTGGCGAGCGCGGACGCTCCGATGGAGTCGAGGGCCGCGGCGTCCCCGCTCACCGGATCCACGGCCGAGCCGAAGAGCAGGACGTGCCCCGTCTTCACCGTACAGACGATGCGCGCGGAGGCGAGGGCCGGAAGAGCGAAGGCGTCGAAGATCGACGTGCCCTGGATCCGGTATCCGCCCGGCCAGTCGTACGGGTAGGTGCCCCGGGCGACACCGCTCGCATCGACGATCGAGACCGTGCCCGTGGACGCCTCGGTGACCAGAACGCCCGCGATCGTCTGCTGCGCGGGATCGGGAGACGCGAAGAGAAAGCCCGTGTCGCCCGTGCCGAGTGCGACGGCGCCCGTCACGGCGTTCGCGGCGTAGCCCAGCGTCCCGCCCGAGGGTGCGGGCAGGGAGACGCGCGACCACGCGAACGTGTCGTCGAGGACGTCCGAGAAGATCCGCACGCCGCCGAACTTGCCGGCCGAATCCATGCCCGTGCCGACGACGTCCTCCTGTGAAAGAAGCGTGCCGGCCGGCACGGGCTGAGTCGCGGCCCCCGAGAATCCGGCGATCCACCCGTCAGGCAGGATCCGCTGGACGTACGTCAGGAGCTTCGTCGCCCCGGTGGAATCGGGAGTTCCGCGATTCCAGGTGACGACCTGGGTCCGATACGAGCGAGCCGGATCGGAAGAGAAAGGCGCCGCCGACGCGGAGGTGAGATACAGCTCCCTGTCGTCGAGCTTCGGCGGAGGAGAAAGCGCGGCGAGGGCGCCGCTCGTCCCGAAGAAGATCCGGCCCCGCACCTCGTCGATCAGCATGGCCCAGAGCGCGGTGCCGCTGTTCACGAGGATCTGCGCCAGGCCCGGCTGGCCGCTTCCGACGGCGGCCAGCACGCTGGGAGGAGTGAGGTCCTGCTCGTCGAAGGTGAGAGCGCTCGTGACCGCCGTCGTCGGGAAGGTCGAACGGACGAGCGGCACGACGGTCGTCGCCGTCAGCGTCGACGACGTCGGTGTGGATTTCGCCGGATCGAGGAACCCCGCATATCCGGCCTGGTCTGAGTAGGCGACGAGCCCGCGATAGTTCTGAATGTCGTAGGGAAAAACGCCCTGATTGAGCGTGAAGATGTCCAGCGTGCCCGTCGCATCGTCGAAGCGGCCGAGCTGGGCAGAGTGGTAGAACGAAATCCAGAGTTTGCCGTCCTCGAGGCGAACGATCTTCGAGGGGGAGAACGAGGTGCTCGGGATCCTCCAGATCGTGGCCGTCGAGACGTCGGGAGCCCAGCGGACGATCGCGTTGTAGATGAAGTCGAGCGAGAAGAGGGTTCCGTCAGGGTCCTGCCACGGGTAGGAGTTGTAGAAGATGCCGGGCGTCTGGTAGTAGACGAAGTCCGGAACGGACGGATCGAAGAGGGCGAGGAACCCTCCCGTCTCGGGCAGCCAGAACTTTCCGTCGGGCCGCTTCACGAGCGCCGTGGGCCGGCGGGCCCCGTCCGTATACTCGGTCACGTTTCCCGTCGCGGGGTCGAAATGCGCGACCTTGAAGCCGCCGAGCTCCGTGACCCAGAAGGTGCCGTCGCTGTCGCGCAGAAGCGAGCTCGGGGCGCTGTCACGCGCCATGACCCAGCGCGAGAGCTTCGTGCGATCGCCCGACATGCGCGTGATTGCGTTCTCGTTGGCCGAGACGGCCCACACGGATCCGTCCGGTTCTTTCACCATGTTGGTGCCGTCGTAGGTTCCCGCCCCCGCGAACGCGTAGAGCTCCGTGCCGGCCGGAACCGGGTGCGCGGTCGGAGCCGGCGTGGGGGTCGGCGTCGGCGTTGGCGTCGGGTCCTGTGCGAGAGCGGGAAGAGCCAGGGCCAAGGCGACGAGCGCGAAGAAAGGAAGGCGGCAGGGAGAGCTCATGCGTGTCACGTCGGGCATTGTAGCGGCCGCGGATGCACGCTCCGTTCCGCGCCTCGCGTCGCGAAAAGTGGCCGGATTGACGCGCCCGAGTTGCTTGTCGTAGGATTGCTGCTCGCAGGGCGGCCCCGAACGTCGGAGAGCCCACGGCGCCGAAGCCCCGGAGCCGGAATGGCCGCAGAGACGCGGCCGCCCCGCCAGGGAGAACCCAAGTCAGGGGCCCGATGTTCGGAGGATGCGTGCGTTCGCCAGGAACGCCGTCCCCGGCCGGAAGCCACGAGGGAAGTCTGTTGGCTCGCATCGAGGAGCCAACCCCGGAGGATCAATTTGAGCGAGATGGACCCGAAGGATCGAGTCCTGACGGCGGCCGGCGACCCGCAAGAGGGCGACGTCGACGGCCCGGAGGGCGAGTTCGAGGCCGATTCCCCCGCTGGCGAGAGCGACGAGGGAGAGGCCGCGGACGGCGGCGAGGGTGGCGAAGCGCGGTCCGCTGCAGAGGGCGAGGGCGCACAGAACGCCTTCGACCCTTATCGCAGGCGTCGGCGTCGGCGCCGGCGGCGCGGGCGCGGGCGCGGTCCGGGCCCCGGAGCCCCGGGCGAAGGCGGCACCCCCTCGTCGGAGGGCGTCTCTCCGGAAGCGAGGGGCCGCTACGCCCTGCGCGTCGAGCCGGGTGCCGTCGCGAATCAGCCGCGCACGGCGGTCACGGGAATCGTCAGGCTCCACGGCGATCATTCCGGCACGCTCGTCTCATCGACGACGTATTTCTCCGAGCGCGGAGATCCGTTTCTTCCGAAGTTCCTCGTCGAGTCCGAGGACCTCGAGGACGGCCTTCTCGTCGAGGCCGAGGCCGTCTCGCGAGGCCCGAAGGGTCCCATCGTCCAGAAGGTGGTTTCGATCGAGGGCCTCGAGCCGGCGGAATATCGCGGCAAGTACATCCAGTTCCACAAGGGGGTGTCGGTCGACCCGGACCGGCGGCTTCGAATGGAGACCACGCCGGACGAGGTCTCCGGCCGCGTCCTGGATCTCGTGGCGCCGATCGGCCGGGGCCAGCGTTGCCTCATCGTGGCGCCCCCGAAGGCTGGCAAGACTTTTCTCCTGAAGGCGATGGCGAACGCCATCGCGAAGAACGACCCGGACGTGAAGATCTTCATGCTCCTCGTGGACGAGCGCCCCGAGGAGGTCACCGACATGCAGAGGTCGATCACGGGCGAGGTCGTGGCCTCGCCGAGCGATCTCAACGCGGCGCACCACATCGCCGTCTCGGAAGCGTGCTTCGAGAGGGCCAAGCGCCTCGTCGAGATCGGCCACGACGCCGTCATCTTCTGCGACTCGATCACGCGGATGAGCCGCGCGTACAACAACGAGCAGCGCGGAAGCGGCCGCATTCTCTCGGGTGGAATGGATGCCCGTACGATGGAGAAGCCCCGCCGCTTCTTTGGCGGCGCTCGAAATCACGAGGGGGGCGGTTCGCTTACGATCATCGCCACGTGTCTCATCGACACCGGCAGCCGGATGGACGACGTCATCTTCGAGGAGTTCAAGGGCACCGGGAACAGCGAGATCATCCTCGACCGCGGCCTCTTCGAGCGTCGCATCTTCCCGTGTATCAACATTCCGGCCTCCGGCACCCGCAAGGAGGAAAAGCTCTACGACGCGGACGAGCTGCCGAAGATCCACAAGCTCCGCCGGGCTCTTTCCTCGGTGAAGCCCGTCGACGCGATGGAGCTCCTGCTCTCGAAGCTCGGGAAGTCGAAGACGAACAAAGAGTTCTTGAAGAGCATTCTCTAAGACGAGAAGAGAGAGATAGCGATTAAGAGAAGATTCTCAGAAGGGTGAGTTTGCGCAGCCCAGCGGGATTCGCGTCGGCGTTCCTGCAGCCGCCCTTCACCTTCTAGGAAATCTCTCTTCATTCCTCTGGCGGAATGTAGAAGTCCGTCAGCCGCCGCATGACGTGGCGCTGGTCTTCCATGTGGAGGAAGCGGGAAGCGCCGGGGAACGTCGCTCCTTCCGCCCCCCGAATACCCTGGACGATCGCGGCCGCGCAGCGGAGCCGCTCGGCGTCCTCTCGGTCGCCCACGAGGACGATCGTGGGCGTGCGAATCTCGCCGAGCCTCTCGGCCTGAGTCGGCCCGGGGTGCGCGGGCCGCGCGAGCGACCCGCCCGCCACCCGCGCTCGGCCGTAGATCGTCCGGAGGCGCTCGAATGGGCCTTCCAGCTCGCGCGCCACGTCGAAGGCCGGCGACCTGAGCCATTTCTCCTCGATCGCCACCCGCGGGGAGCGCACGAAAGCCGACAGAAGGTCGCGCCGGGCCGCGAGTGTCTCCTCCCTCCAGGGGAACCCTTCCAGCGTGGGCGCGAGGAGCGCGAGGGAGAGCGTGCGGCCTGGAAAATCGAGCGCGAATTGGATCGCGATCTCGGCGCCGTCGTCGTGGGCGAGCAGATGCACGGTCTCCGTCGAGAACCAGGTGAGAAAAGACGCGACTTCTGCCGCCTCGTCCACGAGAGACAGCGGTTCGGGCGCGTCACTCGAGCGGCCGTGGCCTCTTCGATCGAAACGCAGCGCGCGAAAACCCGAGGAAACCGCGGTGGCCGGCGCCTCGAGGAGATCCGCGTCGGCAAACGAGCCGTGCAGGAGCACGACCGTCTCGCCCTCGCCGCCGACTTCGTAGTAGAAGCGGTGTCCCGAGAGAGTGGCGTACGGCATCGGCGTCGCTCAGGCCGGCGCGGCCGCTTCGACGCGGCCGGCGACCCGGCGCCCGCGGCGGCGCCTTCGCCGCTTGGGGCGCCCTTCCGGAGACGGGGGCGCCTGCTCCAGGAGGTCCGCGCCAAAGCCTCCGAACGGCACCTCGAGCCCGAAAGCTTCGCGTGTCCAGAAATCTGCGGCGAAGAGGGAGGAGGGAGGTTCGGAGGGAGATTCTTCGAGTGAAGAGACGGGAGGAGGGAGGGGAACCGAAGAGGGGATTTCTTCGAAGGGGGGTGGGGCCGCCGGAACCGGCTCGCTCGCCTTGACCCGTTCGTGCTCCGGCGCCGCCGTTTCGCGCAGCCCGTGGAGAAGCCCCTGAGCCCGCTCTGCCTCATTCGAAGAAACTCCCGGCGCCGCAGGCGCCGTCTTGTCTTTCCCTGCGCTTGCCGCTGCAGCCGGGGCGCGCTCCGTCGCCTCTTTCCTCACCTTCGAAGAAACCCCCGGCGCCGGCGGCGCCGCGAAGAGCGCTTCGTCGGGGTGCTCCACGGGAATCTTCATTCCGATGAGGCGCTGAATCGCGTCGAGTGAGAACACGTAGTCCTCGTCGGCGAGCGAGATGGCTTTGCCCGAGTGGCCGGCGCGGGCCGTCCGCCCGATCCGGTGAACGTAGTCCTCGGGGTCCTGGGGAAGGTCCACGTTGATGACGTGCGTGACGCCGTCGATGTGGAGCCCGCGCGACGCAACGTCCGTGGCCACGAGCAGCGGCAGCGCGCCGCTCTTGAAGTCCTGGAGGATCTTCAGGCGCCGCGGCTGCGGGATGTCTCCCGTGAGCGCGCCGATGCGGAAGCCGTGCCGCTCGAGGTTCGAAACGAGGCGCTCGGCGAAGCGCTTCGTGTTCACGAAAAGCATCGTGCGCTCGACGCCCTCGCGTCTCAGGAGGTTGAGCAGGAGGGGAATCTTTTCGCGCTGCGAGACGTGGTAGAGCACCTGCGTGACGCGGTCGGCGGTGATCTGCTCGGGGCGGATCTCGATCTTCTTCGCGTCGTTCATGTGCTCGTATGCCAGCTCCATCACGCGAAGCGAGAGCGTGGCCGAGAAGAGCATCGAGTGCCGGCGGCCCGGAGGCGGGCAGCGACGGAGAATGCGCCTCAGGTCCTTGATGAAGCCGAGGTCGAACAGGCGGTCCGCCTCGTCGATGACGAGCGACTCCACCTCGCCGAACGACGTCGCGCCCTGCTGCTCGTAGTCGAGGAGGCGCCCGGGGGTTCCGATGAGCAGGTCGCAGCCGGCGCGGAGCTGGTCGCGCTGACGGCCGTAGTCGATGCCGCCGAAGACCGTCACGATGCGCATCTTCACGAAGTGCCCGAGCTGGCGTGCATCCTCCTGGATCTGCACGGCCAGCTCGCGCGTGGGCGCGACGATGAGCGCGCGCGGATTGGGAGACGCCTTGTGGCGTTTCGCCCGCACGAAGCGCGTGAAGATCGCCACGAGGTACGCCGCCGTTTTTCCGGTGCCGGTCTGAGCCTGGGCGGCGACATCCTGACCGGCGAGGAGAAGAGGAAGCGTCACCGCCTGGATGGGCGTCGCCCGTACGAATCCGCATCCGGCGATGCCGGCGCTCACCGCGTGGGGGAGCTTCAGGTCGGCGAAGTAGACGTCGGAAAGGTAATCCGAGAATTTCCCCGCGGGAGCGGTCATCCGCGCTCATTGTAGCGTCCGGAGGCGCTTCCGTCGCCTCCGATATACTGATTCTCCGCGGGTGCTACCTGCCATGACGCCGCTGGCCGACCGTCGCCCCGTTCTCTACGCGCTCGGCATCGCGGCTCTCGTAATCGCGTTCACGACAGACGAACGCGTCTTCGGCCTGGTCACCGACGGGCAGATCATGACCCGCACGGCCTACGCGATATCCGCTCTTGGAGAGATCGGGATCGCGCGAGGCCACCCGGTCGACGTCGCACGGCCCGTGGGGGACGCCGTGACGCGATACGGAATGGGCCCGTCGCTCGTCCGGGTTCCGCTCACGGCGCTCGCGGGCCCCTTCGAGAACACTTTCGGCCTGGGCTCTTCTCAGACTCTTTTCGTCCTCGAGCAGATCCTGCTCATCCTCCTCGCGGCCGGCGCGGCGGGTCTCCTCGCGCACGCCGCGGGCGCGGGAGCCCTTGGAACTCGTCGCGCTTGCCTCGCCGCCGCGATCGCGTCGCCTCTGTGGGCCTACGCGGGGTCCGACTGGTCGGAGCCTCTTCAGGCGGCGTGCGTCGGCGGCGCGTTCGCGTGCGCAGCCCTCGCCACGCAAGGAGATGCCTCTGCGCGCCGGGCGTCCGCCCTCGCGGCGTGTGCCGGAGCCGCCGCCGGGTTCGCGCTTCTCTCCAAGTCGATCCTCATCGTGCTCTTCCCGTGCGTTCTCGCCGTGCTCTGGTTCGGCTCCGAGCGTTCCGCCCGCGCCCGCCGCGCGATCGCCGCGTGCGCCGGCTGGCTGACTCCGGCGGCCCTCTGGCTCGTCTTCGAGATCGTGCGCTTCGGGCGCCCGTTCGCCTCGTACTCGGGCGAGCGCTTCAGCCATCCCGTGCTCGACGGCCTCTGGCGCCTCACCGTCGGCCCGAACAAAGGGCTCTTCCTGTATTTCCCGCTCGCGCTACTCGCCGTACCCGGTGTCGTGCGGCTCACCCGCGAGAGGCGCGCCCTCGCGTTTGCTCTCTCGGGGTTCTCGCTCTTCGTGCTCGCCACGACCGCGGCCTGGTGGTCGTGGGACGGCACCTCGGGCTGGGGCCCGCGGCTTCTCGTGCCGCTCGTCCCGCTTCTGGCGGGTCTCGCGGTTCTCGGCTCTCAGGCGATGCCCTCTCTCGTCTTCCGCGCCCTTTTCGGAATCGGCGTTCTCGTCAATGCCGTCGGGGCGCTCCAGCCCGATGGCGCCCTCGCGTGGTACTACGCGATCCTGAAACCGAGGCCGCTGTCTCCTTTGGAGCGCTCCGGGTTCCCGGCGTTCGCGTACGAGTTCGATCCCGCGACCTCGGGCGCCGCGCTGGTTCCGATTCACGACGCCGCGATGCACGCCGGCCTGTCTCCCCTCAAGGTGAACACCTGGCTCCTCCTGAAGCGCCTGGGCGGAGGCGACGTCGCCGCGGCGCTCACGAAGCCGCCGTGGCGGACGGACGTGAACGGTCAGGAGGTCGCCGTCACGCCGGAGCGCGTCATCCCCGCGAGCGCTCTCGTCTTCCTGACGTCTCCTTTCCGCTGGCCGCATTTGGGCATGTCGCTCACACGGCGGGCCGACCAGCCCGATACCGTTCTTGCCTTCATCGACTGCCTCTACGACCAGGCACTCCGCGCTCAGGACATGCGCCGCGCGGACCGCGCGGTCGAGTTCTCGGAAGAGCTCTACCGGCGCGTTCCCTCGCCCCAGACGATCACCGCGCTCGCCGAGGCGTATCGGCTCGCGGGGAGGCGCGAGACGTTCTATGACTTCGTGCGCTCGCTGCCTCCCGCCCGGCGAAGTGCCCCCGATTTCGGGATGGTCCTCGCGCTCGCGGCTCGCGATTCGGGGAACGAAAGGCTCGCCCGCGAAATCCTGGGGCAGGTGCTGCGCGCAGGTGCGCGGCCGGAGTACGCGCGCCTCGAGTCCACCCCGCTCGCGAAGTGGCCCACGACCCTGCACGAGGCGCAGCTTCCAAGAGCGCGCGAGGCGGACGACGAGCCACGGCGATAGGATGGAACCGTGAGCGTGACCGTCGAGGTCCCGAAGATCGAGAGACCGGACACGGCGACCCTGCGCGTGACGTCTCCCGCGACGGGCGAGCCCGTCGGCGAGGTCCCCGACCTCGATGCCGCAGGTGTCGCCGCGGCCGTCGCGCGGTCCCGGGCAGCGGCGCCGTCCTGGGCCGCGGCGTCGCTCGAGGCGCGGATCGAGGCGCTCCTCAAGTGGCGCGATCTCATCCTCGACACGCCGCTCGTGCCCGAGACTCTCGTGAGAGAGAGCGGCAAGCCCCGGCACGAGGCCGAGGGGATCGAGGTGCTGTACCTCTGCGAGCTGATTCGGGCGATGACGAGGCTCTCACGCCGCGCGCTCGCCGAGGAGACCCGCCACCCCCGTCTCTTCCTCACGAAGAAGACGCGCCTCGTGCGGCACCCGCTCGGCGTCGTGGGCGTCATCGGCCCCTGGAATTTCCCGATCCTGAACAATGCGGCCGATGCCGTCGCGCCGCTTCTAGCCGGCAACGCGGTCGTGCTCAAGCCCTCCGAAGTCACTCCCCTCACGTCGTGCGTCCTGAGAGACCTCTGGGCGAGCGCGGGGAATCCGCAGGACGTCTTTCAGGTCGTCACCGGGCGCGGCGCGGCGGGGGCCGCGCTCGTGGACCTCGTGGACGCCGTCATGTTCACCGGCTCCGTCGCGACGGGCCGGAAGATCGCCTCGCGCTGCGGGGAGCGGCTGATCCCGTGCGTGACCGAGCTGGGCGGCAAGTCGCCTTTCGTGGTCCTCCCGGGCGCGAACCTCGAGCGGGCGGCCGAAGCCGCGGCGTGGTCGAGCTTCATCCACTCGGGCCAGGTGTGCATCCGCACGGAGCGCATCTACGCGCACGCCTCCGTCGCGGACCGCTTCGAGCAGCTTCTCGTGTCGCGCGTCGCGGCGCTCCGCCAGACGACGCCTGATCCGTCGGGCGGCGCGCACGACCTCGGTGCCGTGACTTTCGCGCGCCAGATCGAGGTCGTGGAGCGGCAGATCGCCGACGCGAAAGCGAAGGGGGCGCGGGTCCTGATCGGCGGCGGCCGCCGCGGGAACGGCCCGGGTCACTTCTTCGAGCCCACGGTCCTGTCGGGCGCGACGCACGACATGGACGTCATGCGCGAGGAGACCTTCGGCCCGCTCGTCCCCGTCATGCGCTTCTGGGAGGACGAAGAGGCGCTTCGCCTCGCGAACGACACGCACCTCGGGCTCAACGCGACGATCTTCGGACCGCCTGGAAAGGCCGAAGCCTTCGCGCGCCGCCTGCGGTCAGGCCAGGCGATCGTGAACGACGTCCTCGTGAACTACTTCGTCGTCGAGTCGCCTCTCGGCGGGTGGCTCTCGAGCGGCCTCGGCGTGCGGCACGGTGTCGAGGGCCTGAGACAGTGGACGCGCACCGAGGCGATCACGACGCGCAGGCCGCTCCTGTCGGTCGTCGATCGCTTTCTCGCGAAAAAGCTCGCGTTTCCGTACGACCCGCGCGTCCTCTCGGTCCTGCGCCGTGCGATGCGCATCCTTTATCGACGCGGATTTGCCGCGAAGCTGCGCCGCCCGTCCTGACGCGGCTCCCCGTACAATCGACCGGATGAAAGTTCTTTCGGCCGCACTCGCGGCCCCCCTCGTCGTCTCTCTCGCTGCGGGCGCGCAAACGGGCAAACCCGCGGCGAAACCGTCGCCGGTCACGGCCCCCGGGCTCCAGGTCTCGACAGGCAGCGCCGCCCCGAAGGGGAGCACCCGGGCGCAGGTCGAGGACGTGCGCATTCTCGAAGGTCAGTCGACCGACCCCTTCGAGCTCGAGCGCCTCGGCCTCGCCGCCGTGAACGCGAACCAGCTCGACCGCGGGCGGGTCTTCTTCGAGCGCGCGTGGAAGCTCGGCGAGCTGCCGACGGCCGCCTACAACCTCGCCTGCCTCGACGCCCGCGCCGGACGCGTCGACCAGGCGTTCGCCCTGCTCGACAAGGCCGTCGCCGCGGGGTTCGACGACGGCGTCGCGCTCGAGAAGGACTCCGATCTCGCCGCCCTTCGGGGCAAGCCGAAGTTCTCCGCGATCGTCTCGGGAGCGGCGAGGAACCGCGCCTCCGGCGATGCGGCGGCGGTGAAGGAAGGCGTGTTCCTCCTCCCGAAGGACGGCGCCCTCGCGATCCTCCTCCTCCTCCACGACAAGGAGTCCGATCCCTTCACCGTGAGCGGGCCTTTCACCGACATCGCGCTCGCGCACCATCTCTGCGTCGCGGCTCCGCGCGGGCCCGGCCGCTCGGCGAAGAAGCGGTTCGGCTGGGGCTCGGCGGACCGTGCCAAGAAGGCGGTCGATGCAGCCGTGGACGCCGCGCGCCGGAAGGCCGGAAACCGGAAGCTCCCGGTGTTTCTCGTGGGCGTGGGGCGCGGCGGCACGGAGGCCTTAACGGCCGCAGCGCGCAGCGCGCCGGGTTCCTTCGCGGGCGTGGGCTCGATCGGGGGACCTTTCGACCCCGGTGCGGCGCCGAACCCCGCCGGGCTGCGCGGCACGCGTCTTTTTCTCGGTTTCTCGCGCGACGCGGCGCCGGCCGAGCTCGCCGCGACCCGGCACGGCATCGAGCTCCTTCGCCAAAAAGGGCTTCAGCCCATGGTCGCCGAGTGGCCGGGTGCGGGATCCGGGTTCCCAAAGGACGTCCCGCGGGCGGTGAAGGAGACGCTCGACACCCTGGCGGGCCAGGCGCCCGCCGCGCGGCGCTGAGAATCGCATGGCCGTCGACTTCTACCGCCACTCTCTCGGAGAAGACGAAAAAGCCGCCGTGTGCGACGTTCTCGATTCCCTCTTCCTCACGACGGGACAGAGGGTCTACGCCTTCGAGAAGGCCTTCGAGGAGTATCTCGGCGTGCCCACCGTCGTGTGTACGGCGCACGCCACGGGCGCCCTCCACATGTCCATGCTCGCGGCGGGCATCGGTCCCGGGGACGAGGTCATCACGACGCCGATGACGTTCCTGTCCTCGGCGAACGCGATCGTCTACGCGGGCGGGACGCCCGTTTTCGTGGACGTCGATCCCGCGACCGCGAACATCGACGCCTCCGCGGTCGCGGCGGCGATCACGTCGCGCTCGAAGGCGATCATCGCCGTCGACCTCTACGGCCTCATGGCCGACATGGTCGCGCTCCGAAGTCTGGCCGATCGCCACAACCTGGCGCTCGTCGAAGACGCGGCACATTGTGTCGAGGGGCGTCGTGACGGGTTCGGGCCCGGGCGGCTCGCCGACTACGGGTGCTTCAGCTTTTACGCGACGAAGAACCTCACTTGCGGCGAGGGCGGCGCGATCACGTCGCGCGACGCGGCGAAAAAGAGCCTCCTCAGGCAGCTCGGCTCGCACGGCATGTCGAAAAACGCGGCCGACCGTTACGCCGGCAAGTACCAACACTGGGACATGGAACGCCTCGGCTACAAGTACAACCTCTCGGACGTGAACGCGGCGCTCCTCCTGCCGCAGCTCCCGAAGCTCGCGAAGAGGCTCGAGCGGCGCGAGGAGATCTGCCGCCGCTACGAGGCCGCGTTCCACGAGACGCCCGGCGTTTCCTTCCCCATCGTGCCGGAGGGCATGAAGTCCGGGCGCCACCTCTTCACGATATGGGTGGATCCCGGAAAGCGAGACGCCGTTCTCGGCGCCATCCAGGCGCGCGGCATCGGCGTCGCGGTGAATTACCGCGCCGTCCACCTGACGAAGTTCTATCAGGAGCGCTTCGGCTTCCGCCGCGGCATGTTTCCAGAGGCCGAGCGCATCGGCGACTCCACGATCACGATCCCGCTCTGGCCCGCGATGACGGACGGCCTGGTCGACGAGGTCATCGCGGCGGTGAGGGCGGCCGTGGCGGACGCGGGATAGCGCTCGGCGGCGGCTGCGGTCACGTCCGCGGGCGCGCCCTCACGCCGGCCCGGTCGACTCCACGATCCTCAGAAAATCCTTCGCGGGATCCAGCGCGATGCCGGCGACGAACTTCTTCGAGGGGTTCGGGACCGTCACCGTCGTCGTCGGCGCGGTACCGTCGAGGTTCACGGTCACGTCGAGCGTCGTCCCGTCCAGGTACGTGAGCTGGACGACGAGCGGGAAGACGTAGAAAGGGGTGTCGGTCGGGCCCGGGACCGGATGGACGACCGTGTGGCCCTGCGCCTGCGTGACCTGAAGCGTCACCGTCGAGGCGTCGAGCGCCGTGTGGTACGTGGCGCGGAGAACCGGCCGGAAAGGCGTTTCGACCCACTGGTCGAAGAACTGCTTGAGGGTGAGGCCGCTCGCTTTCTCGAAGTCGCGGCGCAGATCGGCACGCGACGCCGTGCCCCACGCGTGCGCGTCGCCGTACGCGCGAAGCGCCGGGAAGAACGTGTCGTCGCCCACGAGCCTGCGGAGCATGTGCAGCGCGCGCGCCCCCTTGTAGTAGACGGAGCCCGTGTTGGCGAAGGGCATCGCGGGGTCGGCCACCACGGCCGGCGCGAGGCGGCCGCCGTAGAGGTTGTCGTCGTAGGACGCCGACAGGGTCGGCCCGGGCGAAGAGCCGAGCGTTTTCTCGAGGTACAGCACCTCGCCGTACGTCGCGAACCCTTCGTTCAGCCAGATGTCGTCCCACGTTCGCATCGTCACGCGGTCGCCCCACCAGTCGTGCGAGAGTTCGTGGACGAGGAGGGTCGTGATGTCACGGCCCGTGTTCGCGAGGATGCTCGTTCCGATCGACGTCAAGGTCGGGTGCTCCATCCCGCCCGGGAAGGACGAGGCCACGATGCCGTACTTCGTGTCGAGAAACGGATACTCGCCGAACATCGAGGCCTGCGTCGCGATGTGGCTCTTGATCGCGGAGAGCCGCGCGACATTGTCGGCCGCGTACTCGGGCAGGAGGTACGAGCGGATCGGCATCTTCCGGCCGTCGAGCGCCGTGTACGTGTCCTCGACGGTCACGTAGTTCGCGACGTTGAGCGAGACGAGGTACGTCGAGATGGCCTGCGGAAGCCTCCACGTATACGTGCTCCGGCCGCCTCCCGCGTCCGCGACCGAGACCGCGCCGGCGGACGCCGCGACGTAGCCCGCCGGAACCGTCGCGTGAACCGTGACCACGGCCTTGTCCTTCGGGTCGTCCACGCAGGGCCAGAACGTGCGCGCGAGAAACGGCTCGGCCACGCTCGTCGCGGCCCAGCCCGCCTCGTGCTGCCAGAAATCGAGGGCGGCCGCCGCGGGAGGTTGTCCGCGGTACGAGACGGAGATCGTCGCGCGCTCCTCGGCGACGAGCGGCGGATCGAACGGGATGACGAGCTTGCCCGAAGCGTGAACGGCCACGACCGCGATGCCGTCGCGGAGCGTCGCGGTCACCGTGTACGCGTCGTCGAGATCCAGGGCGAGGGAACGGGTCTCGCGCGCGAAGCCGGCCACGCGGATGGCGGTCGTCCCGGAGAGAAACCGGACGGCGGGGTCGACGTCGAACGAGACGTCGTACGAGACGACGTCGACACCGCGGTCCGCGCCCTCGACGGACGGAGGGACGATGCCGGCTGCGCGGCGCGCGGCGGCAGCGGCCTCGAAGCGCGCGCGCTTGGCTACGGCCTCGACGTGCTCGCGAAGCGGGCGGCGGTCGATGCCGAGGTAGGGAAAAGAAGATGCTGCGAACGAAAGTGAGAGAAAGAAGAATGCCGCCAGCGCGCCTGCTGCAAGCCGGTGCGCCGGGCGCGGGATGACGCGAGGCTTGTCTCTCCTCCTTCTGAGCATCTCTTGGTCGTTCCCCCGTGACGTGCCCTGGCAATCTTATGCGAGGAGTTTTCCGATGGCCTCGCCGCTCGCAATGCGTTCGCCGAGGGCGATTCCGTCGCGGAAGCCGCCGGTCACGTGCAGCGCCCCGGGCGCCAGCGCGTCGAGAGCGGCGAGGTCCTGCTCGAGCTCCGCGAGCGTGCGGTGATGACCGAGCGGAAGCTGCGGGATCGCCTCCGGCCACCTCGCGATCCACGAGCGCGCGGCCGGGCCGAGTCGCGGGAAAAAGCGCGCGACCTCCCTCGAGGCGACTTCGAGGAGGTCGGCGTCGGGCGCGCTCGCGAGCGCCCGGTCGAGGGCTCCGCCGAGAAACGAAGTCGTGAGGACGAAGCCTTCGGGGGCCCGCCCCGTGAAGAGCGAGGCCGGGTAGAGGATGCCGAGCGAGCGGAATCCCTCGACCTGCGGGATGAGCCCTCCGAAGCCGCGCGGAGCGTCGCCTGGCGAAGCCGGCGCCCGATAGGCCTGCAGGACCACGGTGACGGGCGAGGACGGCACGAGAGCGAGGGGCGCGGCCGAGCGCGTCAGGACGCCGCCCAGGAGCCGCGCGTCCGCGGGAGCCGAGAGCGTCGACACGATGACGTCCGCACCAAAGGACCTCCCGTCCGCCGTGCGGACGGTCCAGCGGCGACCCGGGGGGGCCGGGATGCGCGGCCCCTCGATCGCGACGACGGCCGCGTTCGTCTCCAGATGGAAGCCGGGGCGCTCACTCAAGCGGCTTTGAAGAGTTTCTATGAGGGTATAAAGACCGCCGTCAAAGGTGAGGGTTCTCGCTCGATGGCGTCTTCGGGCACCGGCCGAACGCGGGCCCTTGTCGCCTGCGGTCACCGCCCCCGCGGTGCCATCTGCCGCGGCGCTTCCCCCCGCGCCGCCTTCCTTCTCTTTCCTTCTAAGAAGTCCCTTTATGACGCTTCCCGCTGCTCCCTCCGCTTCCCAGAGCTTCGGGAACGCCGACCGCATCGAAAGCGAGCGCGGATCGCCCGCGTAGACGCCGGACACCATGGGCCCCGCGCCGTAAAGCGCCGCTTCCTCGCCGAAGCGTCGCGCGAAGAAGGAGTGGACGCTTTCGTCCTCCAGAGACGCAGGCCGCGGCGCGACGAAGGGCTCCTTGAGGAGGCGCAGCTTTCCCCTCGCCGTGAAGACCTTGTTGAAGAGAGCCGCGGGGCCGGGCACGACGGCGCGTGGGGAGCCGCCGCGCACGATCCAGCGCGGGGCCTTGCTGTCGGCCTTGACGGTCCGGGGCTCGAGGCCGAGGTCTGCGAGGAGGCGCTCGGCGGCTTCCGTCGTGCGAAGGGTGTTCGGCCCGCACTCGAGAGTGAACCCCTCCTCCCGGATCGTCCGGATCGAGCCGCCCGCCTGCGGACCCGCCTCGAGGACGACCGTCTCGCCCGCACTCGCGCGCCGGAACGCGGCCGTCAGGCCCGCGATCCCGCCTCCGAGGATGACGACGCGCGTCACGCGGCGGACTTTCTCACGATGTCGGCGAGGCTGCGAATGAACGCCGGGTGGTCGTTGAGTCCCTCGGCGACGGCGTAGTGCGGGATGCCGAGGCGCGCCGCCTCCTCGCCGAACAGGAGCCGGATCTCGTAGAGCGTTTCGACGTGGTCCGACACGAAGGCGACGGGCACGACGAGCACCTGCTTCTCGCCGGCCTTCGCGAGGTCTTTGAGGACGTCCGGCGTCGAAGGGCCGAGCCATTCGACGGGGCCGACCTTCGACTGGTAGCCGAGGCGCGACCGGTAGCGGTTGCCGAGCGCCGCGTCGATCAGACGGACGGTCTCCTCGATGTGGCGCGGATACGGATCCTTCTCTTTCGTCACGGTCTTGACGGGCAGCGAGTGAGCCGAATAGAGGACCACGGTCCTGGCGGGATCCGGGTCCGGCAGGAGGGCGGCCGCGGCGACGATCCGGTCGACGTGCGCCGCGATGAAGCCCGGTTCGTCGTACCAGGCGTCCGGGGCGTGCCGGCGTTCCGGCGACCAGCCGCTCGCGGCGAGCGCACGCGAGACGCGGGCAAAGGATCCGCGCGTCGTCGTCACGGAGTACTGGGGATAGAGCGGCAGGACGAGGAGCCGCTTGGCCCCCGCGGCGCGCAGCTCCTCGAGAGCGGTCTCCACGGTGGGCGCCGAGCACGTCATGCCGACACGCACGGCGGGCGCGGCGGCCCCGGCCTCCATCCGCAGGGCGAGCGCCTCCTCGAGGAGGCGGGCCTGCAGCTCGGACCAGCGGCGGATCGGGGACCATCCGATGCGTTCGTAGATCGCGGCGGACTGGGGCGCGCGAAGCGTCGCGATCGTCCAGGCCACGAGCTTCCGGACCGGGGTGAAAGGGATGTTCAGAATCTCGGGGTCGACGAACAGCTCGTAGAGAAAGGGCTTGAGCTGCTGGCGGTTCTCCGGACCTCCGAGCTGGACGAGGAGAACTCCGACCTTCTCGCCGCTCACAGGGTTCGAGAGAAGATCTTGGGAGCGTCGGGGGCCTTCTGCTCCAGGTAGGCGTCGAAGAGCATCGCCACGTTCCGGATGAAGATCCGGCCGAGAGCCGTCACGCGGATCTCGTCCGGCGTCAGCTCGACCATCCCGTCTTCGACGAACTCGGGGAGCCTCGCAGCCGCCGAGGCGAAGGTCTCGTCGAACGAGTGGAGGGAGTAAGCGCGTTCGATCGCGCGCTTGTCGATGACGCAGTGGCAGAGAAGCCGCGTGATGACGTCGCGCCTCAAGAAGTCGTCCCCCTTGAGCCGGTGCCCCCTGACGGTCGAGAACCTTCCCTCCTCCGTCGACTGGTGGTAGGCGCCGTAATCCTTCGTGTTCTGGACGTACACGTCGTCGATCGAGCCGATCGCCGAGACGCCGAGCCCGTAGAGATCGCAGCCCGCGTGCGTCGTGTAGCCCTGAAAGTTGCGATGGAGGGTGCGGTCCTTCTGCGCCTTGACGATCTCGTCGTGCGGCAGCGCGAAGTGGTCCATCCCGATGTACGTGTAGCCCGCCGCGGTGAAGCGTTCGATGCCGGAAACGAAGATCGCGAATTTCTCCGTGCCTTCCGGAAGATGGGCCGCGAGAACGCGCTGCGGCCGCTTCAGCCACGGCACGTGCGCGTAGGAATACATCGCGACGCGGTCCGGGTGAAGCGAGATGATCTCCTCGACGCTCTTCTCGAAGCCCGCCCGCTTCTGGCCGGGCAGGCCGTAGATCATGTCGAGATTCACGGAGGCGTAGCCGAGCGAGCGCGCGGCCTCGACGAGCGCCTTCGTCATCTCGAAGGGCTGGACGCGGTTCACGAGCTCCTGCACTTCGGGGTCGAAGTCCTGCACGCCCATCGACACGCGGTTGAAGCCGCGGCTCTTCAGGACGGCGAGGTGCTCCGGCGTCGTCACGCGCGGATCCACCTCGACCGCGACTTCCGCGTCCGCGGCGGGCCGGAACGTCGCGAGGAGGTGCTCCGCGAGCCGGTCCGCCTGTTTCGGCGACAGGTACGTCGGCGTGCCGCCGCCCCAGTGAACCTGCTTGATCTCCCGCGCGCGGTCGAGGTGCGAAGCGAGGATGTCGATCTCGCGATGGACGTCCGCGAGGTAAGGCTCGATCTCCCCGCGCGAGTCGCCCGCGCGGTCGGGCTTCGGGACGATCTTCATGAAGCAGCCGCAGAACCAGCACTGCTCGTCGCAGAAGGGGAGATGGACGTAGAGGGAGACGGGCGACCGCTTCGCGTTCGCGCGCGCGCACGCGGCTTCGTAGTCGGCCGGGGAAGAGTTGGTCCACTCCGGCGCCGTCGGGTACGACGTGTACCGGGGGCCCTGGACGTTGTACTTGTCGAGCAGCTCCGTCGTCATCGGGAGCGTCTCGCCGCGCAGGCGGATCGGGATGGCGCTCACGCGCGCGAGGTTAGCACCGGCGCGACGGCTCCCGCCCGAGTTGCCGACGTCCGAATGGAACGAGGGATCAGCCGTCGCTAGCCGAGCGGTACTCGCGACGCTGCGACGAAGGCGGCAACGTTCTCGGGCGGCGTGGGCGGGAGGATGCCATGGCCGAGGTTCACGATGTGGCCGACGGTGCCGGCCGCGCGGCGCGCGGCGAAGACAGCCTCCTTCACGCCCTCCGGCGTTCCGAGGAGGACGCCGGGATCGACGTTTCCCTGCAGCGCCTTGCCGCCCGCGCGCTTTCTCGCCTCGTCGAGCGGGAGCTTCCAGTCGATGGAGAGGACGTCGACCGGCATCCGGGCGAACGAGTCGACGAGATGCGCCGAGCCCGAGGCGAAGAGGATGACGGGCACCTGCGAGCGCCGCGGCAGGTGCGACACGAGCCGTTCGGTCGCGGGGCGCGCGAAACGGTCGTAGTCGGCGCGCGAGAGCTCGCCCGCCCACGAGTCGAAGATCTGAACGACGTCGGCGCCGGCCTCGATCTGCGCCGCGAGGTACTTGCCGCACGCGTCGGCGAGCTTAGCGAGAAGCTCTTCGAGCACCTTCGGCTCGCGGTGCATCATCGCCTTGACCGTCGCGAACGACTTCGTCGAGCCCCCCTCGACCGCGTACGTCGCGAGCGTCCAGGGAGCCCCGCAGAACCCGATCGTGGCCGCCGCGTCGTGGACGATCCTTTTCAGGCCGCGGTGGATCTCGGTCACGAACGCGGTCTCGACGGTCGGATCGAAAGCGTGAAGGCGCGCGACGTCCTGAGCGGTGCGGACCGGGCTCGGGAGCTGCGGCCCTCCCTCGTCGAGCCGGACCTCGAGGCCCATCGGCGGAAGGGGGATCAGGATGTCGGAGAAGAAGACGACGCCGTCCATGCCGAAGCGCCGGAAAGGCTGCAGTGACACCTCGATGGCGGCCGGGACGTCCGCGCACAGCTCGAGGAACTTAAGCCGCTTGCGGACCTCGCGGTATTCGGGCAGGTAGCGTCCGGCCTGGCGCATGAGCCACACGGGCGGGAGATCCGTCGGCCGGCCGAAGGCGGCGTCGACGAACCGCTTTCGGGACGGGCCCGCCGAGGGGGAAAACGGCATGGCGCGGGAGGTTAGCACCCGCTCCGCGCCTTCCTGCCGCTCAACAGACGGACGCAACGGGCCTTCGGACGGCGCTCACGGAGTCGTTGCGAACGCGCTCGGGACGGGCTCCGTGGCGGTGAGCGGCGCGAGCGCGCGGAGGCGGTCCGTGAGCCGCTCCGCCTCCGCCGTTCTTCCGAGCGCGCGGAGCGCGCGGATGTGCAGCCCGAGAATCTCGAGGTGCACGATGCCCGCCGCCTCGGCCCTGGAGCACGCGGCGACGGCGTCATCCGGCAGACCGGCCGCCTCGGCAGCGGTCGCTTCCGCGAGGGCGCGCGGGCCCTCGGCGAATCCCGCGGACGCCGGAGGTGCGCCGCGGACGAGCGCAAGCGCGGCAGGGGGGTCGCTCGGAGCGAGCCTTCGGAGCAGCTCCCAGAGCCCCCAGACCTGCAGTTGTCCGACGGGACCTTCGAGCCGCGCGGCCGCGAGCAGGCGGCCCACGAGGGCGAAGGCGCGGTTCATGTCCCCGCGCGCGGCGGCCGCTCGCGCGAGTTCGACGCCGAAGGGGCCCTCGAGCTCGCCGACCGACTCGAGCGCGCGCGCGGCGGCGTCGAGCTCGCCGCGCAGCGTCAGGAGACGGCCGCGCACCTGGCCGCGCTCGCGCGCGACGTCGGGCTGCCCGGCGTGGGGCGCGGCGTCGGCCAATTCGAGAAGCTTTTCGGCGCCGCGCGCGTCCGCCTTGTCGAGCGCCGCGGCCGCGGCGCGAACGAGCCCGAGCGCCGCGGGTCCCGAGTCGAGCGCCCGCTGGAGGGCCGCGTCCGCTTCCGAGGGCCTTCCTGGCATGTACATCGAAGCGATGCCGAGCCACACCGCTTCGGCCGGCGGCGGGGGATCGAGGCTCGGCGGGACGAGGGCGCCCGAGGCGACCTTCTCGTAAAGGAGGCGCTGTCCATTCCAGCCCTCGGGGCTATAAAAGCCCCGCGGCGCCTTGAACTCGAGAAGGGGGCGGTCGTCCGTGTGACGGGGGCCCGGGCCTGCGAACGCCTCGACCTCTTTCGTGCCGAGAAGGTAGCGGCTCCAGAATTCGGGCGCGGTTCCGAGGTGCATCGCGCCGCGCCTGTCGGCGGCGAAGGGGCCCTCGAGGAGACCTTCGACGCGCGCGCGGGACCAGCGGAGAGGCGTCTCCGATCCGAGGAGGACCAGGTCGCCTTCGGTGAGCCACCAGATCTCCACCTCGGGGAAGACGGAGCGGAACGTACGCAGGATCATGCGCACGGTCTCCGCGTCGAGGTTGTAGAGCTGTGTCCACTGCGCGAAGACGCCGCCTGTCTTCAGGACTCGACGGGCTGAGTCGTAGAAGTCCGCCGTGAAGAGGTTCGCGACGCCGGCGCGCCACGGATTCGACGGCTCCGAGACGACGACGTCGTAGCGCCTCGGCGTCGCCTGCAGGACGCTGCGCGCGTCGTCGTAGACGATGCGGACCTTCGGGTTCGCCGTGACGTCGTGGTGCACATGGCGGAAGGCGGGCGACGCGTCGACGACGGCTTTCTCGAGCTCGCCGATGACGACGTTGCGGGACTCCGGGAAGCGCGCGGCGACGTCCGCCGTCACCCCCGACCCGAAGCCGACGACGAAGACGTCCTCGGGCCGCGGGTGGGCCGCAAGGGGAACGAATCCGAGCAGGACCTGCGTCGGCATGTCCGTCGCGCTGTCCGAGGCGTCCGGATGCGCGCCGACGAAGAGCGTCCTTCCAGCCCCGTCCCGGGTCGCGCAGACCGTGCTGTTGCGCCCCTCGCGCAGGAACAGGAACTCCTGGTTCGCTCCGCCGAGGGCCGTTTCGATCTCGGCTCGCGAGCTGCGGATCCGCTTGGCGGTGTAATCCGACGTGACGAAGATCCCCCGGGGCCAGCGTCCCGTGCGGGGTGCTGCGGCGAGGGCGCCGAGCGCCGCGGCCGCCGCGAGGACGCGCCACGCCCGCGAGCCGCCCGCGAGCGCCGCCCCGAGGAGGGCCGTCGCCGCCGTGAAGACGAGGAGAGCCCGCAGGGCGCCTTCCGTCCCCAGGGCCGGGATGAGAACGAAGCCGGCTGCGAGGCTGCCGACCAGGGCGCCCGCGGTGTTCACGAGATACGCGCCCCCGATCGCACGCCCGACGGACGCGAGATCTCCCGTGACGGCGTCGATGAGAAGGGGCAGCGACAGGCCCGCGACGAACGAGAGCGGGAGGAGGAAGAGCGCCGCGACGGCGCCCTTCGCGGCGAGCGTGGTCCAGAAGAGGGGCTCCGGCACCTGGTGGAGGTACATGAGAATCCGCGGCACCGCGGGGAGCAGCGCGAGCGCGCCGAGCGCGGCGAGCGCAAGCGCCGCCTGCGCGCCCGTCACGTCCGACAGTCGCGGGCGACGCAGGGCCGCGAGACCCGCGGCCGCGAGTGCGCCGAGAGCGAGGCCCGCGAGGAATACGGCGAGGACGATCGTGAAGGCGTATGACGAAACGCCGAAGACGAGGGCGAGAACGCGCGTGAACACGACCTCGTACCCCATCGTCGCGGCGCCCGACGCGAAGAGCGCGGCAAGCGCGAAAAACCCGGCCCTTGAGCCCGCGAGCTCGCGGAGGAGGCGCGCGCCGCCGGCCGGCGCGCTCGGGAGCGCGTCGCGCAGCCCGCCCCCGTCGGCGCGGCTCAGTAGCAGGGCGAACGTTCCGACGCCGAGGTTGACGAGCGCGCACAGGAGCATCGTCTTCGAGAGGCCGAAGAACTCGAGGAAAAGGAGGCCCGTTCCGAGCGTTCCCGCGACGGCCCCGAGCGTGTTGAGCCCGTAGAGGAGCGGGAGCGTCCGGCACGCGCCGTCGGCGCTCGTCGAGAGCGCACGCACGAGCGCCGGGAGCGTCGCGCCCATGAGGAACGCGGGCAGGAACAGCACGGTCCCCGAGAGGACGACCTTCAGGAGAGCCGAGACGCCCGGACCGGGCTCCACGCGGGACGCGATCACCGCATAGGCGAACCTCACGAGCGCGAGGAGCGGGCCCGTGAGGAGCGCGTACGCGCCGACGCCGATCTCGAGGAGACCGTAGGCCCGGAGGGGGGACGGCGACGCGTCGACTCGCGGCGCGAGGAGGTAAGCGCCGAAGCCGAGGCCGGTCATGAACACCCCGAGGACGACGCTCACAGCCTCTGTCGTCGAGCCGAACAGGAGCTGGAGGTGCCGGGACCAGAGCACCTCGTAGACGAGTCCGGTGCCCCCCGTTACGAAGAAACACGCCGTGAGGAGGGCCCGGGTCGCGCGCCCCGGGACCGAAATTGCCTGATGCACGCGAACCGATTATTGCCCGAGGGGCGGTTTCATGATCACCGCGTGGTCACGGTGCGCTCCGTGCCCGAAGCGGCGCGAGAAACTCCTGATGCATCCGCACCGAGGCTCGCCCGGCGGGGATTCCTATAATCGTCGCTGTGACCGGGGCCGCGCAGATCGCTTCCACTCTCGGGTGGGTGGCCCTCGTCGCATACGCTCTTTCGGCGGTCCTCTACACGACGTCCCTCTTCCGGACGGCCGCGTGGATCGGCCGCTCGGCGACGGCCTTCGCGGTCCTCGGCGCCGTCTGCAACTTCGGCACGCTCTACGCCCGCTCTCTTGCCCTCCACACCGTGCCCTACCGCGACCTCCTCGGCTCCATGAAGCTCTTCGGCTTCTTTCTCGCCGTGCTGAACATCGTGCTCGAGCTCCGCCACCGGGACCGCTCCCTCGGGCCTTTTCTGATGCCCGCGGCGCTCGTATTCCTTCTCCTCGCGGTCGTGCAGACGACGCCCGTCCACAAGGACGCTCCGGAGCTGAAAGGCCCGATCTTCGCCCTCCACGTCACGCTCAACATGCTCGCGTACGCCGCCTTCGCGGTCGCCTGCGCGCTCTCGCTCCTCTACGTGGTCGTGGGACGCTCGCTCAAGAAGCGCGCCTTGACGGGCGCCGCTTCGCGGCTCCCGAGCCTGTCGTACCTCGAGCGCGCGAACCGCACGTCGCTTTCCCTCGGCATCCTCGCGCTGGCGGTGGGGCTGCTCCTCGGCCTTTTCTGGGCGTCGCGCATGTGGAAAGGGGAGCACCCGCTCTGGGCGCTCGACCCGAAGATCTGGTTCGCTCTCGCGACGCTCGCGTTTTACGTGTTCGTTCTCGTGCGGGCACGCCGGGGCGCAGCGCCCGTCTCGACGGCCCGGCTTTCGATCGCCGGGTTCGTGCTCGTTCTGCTCTCCTACACCGCCGTCAACCTTCTCGTCAGCAAGCTGCACGACTTCACCTCATGAACCTGCTCTTCGTCGGATGGGACCATCGCGCCGCACCTCTCGATTTGAGAGAGAGACTCGCGTTCACGCCGGAGAAGGCGCGCGAGGCTCTCGACGGACTCTTCCAGGAGCACATCCTGTCCGAGGGCGCGATCGTATCCACGTGCAATCGCGCCGAGATCTACGGGATGTCGGACCGCGAGGACGGGCTCGACGCGCTCGCCGGGTTCTTCTCGCGGTTTCACCGCGTGGACGACGCGCTGCTGCGCCGGACGGCTCTCTCGGGCCACGGCGACGCGACGGTGAGGCACCTCTTCCGCGTCGCCGCGGGGCTCGACTCGATGGTCCTGGGCGAGGCGCAGATCCTCGGGCAGATCCGCGAGGCGCACCGTCTCGCGACGGCGGCGGGCACGGTGCGCACCGTGACGAACCGGCTGTTCATGAGCGCGCTCGAATGCGGCAAGCGCGTCCGCTCCGAGACGGCGCTCGGCCAGAAGCCCACGTCCGTCGCGGGGCTCGCGCTCCTCCTCGCGGGGCGCGTCTTCGAGTCGCTCAAAGACAGGAGAGTCCTCCTGATCGGCGCCGGAGAGACGGCGGAGCTCACGGCCCGGCTTCTCGCCGACGACGGCGTCTCGGAGATCCTGGTCGCGAACCGCTCGCAGGAGAAAGGCGAAGCCCTCGCCGCGGCCGTCCGGGGCCGCGCGGTGCGGTGGGAAGAGCGCGCCCGGGCTGCGGCGGCCGTCGACCTCGTCCTTTCGGCCACGAACGCGACCGAACCCGTTCTCACTGCCGGGGCCCTGCGCACCGCGCTTCATGGCGCGCCGCGCCGCGGGCCGCTTCTCGTTCTCGACCTTGCCGTGCCGCGCGACGTCGAGCCGGAGGTCGGCGAGCTCTCCGACGTCTATCGGTACGATCTCGACTCGCTCCAGGACATGGCGGCGGTGAACGCGCGGGCGCGCGCGGGCGAGGTGCCGCACGCGGAGGCGATCGTCGAGGAGAGCGTCCGGAAATTCCAGGAGTGGTGGGGCGGGCTCCTGCAGGGCGACGTCGTGCGCGGCCTGAGGGAAAAGCTGGAGAGCATCCGGCGCACCGAGCTCGAGAAGCACGCCGGCAGGCTCGCGGCGCTGGACCCCTCCGCGAGGGTCGCGGTCGAGCGTCTCACGGAGACCCTCGTGGCCCACATCCTCCACGACCCGACGGTCGGCCTGAAGGAAGGGGACGGCTCCGATCGCCTCGAGCGCGCCGCGGCCGTGCGCGCGCTTTTCCGCCTCGACGAAAGGCCGAAATGACCACCGCAACCGCCACGCGGCCGCTTCGGATGGGCACTCGCGCGAGCGTGCTCGCGCGCACGCAGTCGGGCGCCTTCGCGGCCGAGCTGTCGCTCCTTTCGGGCCGCCCCGTCGAGACGATCGTCATCCGCACGCAGGGCGACCAGCTCTCGAGCGAGGGCAAGGCCCCGCCCGGCGGCGACGCCGCGGGCGTCTTCGTCCGCGCGCTCGACGAGGCACTCCAGCGGAACGAGATCGACTTCGCGGTCCATTCCCTGAAGGACGTTCCGACCGTCGTCGCCCCCGGCGTCGTCCTCGCCGCCGTGCCGGAGCGCGCGGACCCGCGCGATGCGTTCGTCGTTGCCTCGCGTCACGCGGGCGTCACGGCGGTGAGCGCGCTTCCGCCCGGGGCGCGTGTCGCCACGTCGTCGCCCCGGCGCGTGTCGCAGCTCCTCAGGATCCGCCCCGACCTCGTGACGGTCGCGATCGCCGGTAACGTCGACACGCGTCTCGGGAGGCTCGAGGAGGGCCGCGCCGACGCCTTGATCCTCGCGTGCGCGGGCCTCGACCGGCTCGGTAGGGGAGGCGTCATCACGCGCCGGCTCGAACCGGACGAGATGCTCGGGGCGCCGGCGCAGGGCGCCCTCGGCGTCAGCTGCCGGGCGGACGACGCCGAGACGATCGCCGCGTTGAAGAGGATGGACGATTTCGAGACGCGTGTCGCGGCCGAAGCCGAAAGGGACCTGCTGCATTTCCTCAGAGGCGGGTGCCGGGCGCCTGTCGGCGCCCGGGGATTCTTCGAAGGGGAAAAGGGGAGCCGCACGCTGAGGCTCGTGGGCCGCGTTCTGTCTCTCGACGGTCGCGAATGCCTCGAAGACGAGCTGAGCGAGCCCTACCCGCTTCCGGACTTGCATTCCCCTCTTTCTCCCTCTTCCACTTCTCAGAAATCTTCCTCTTCGTCTTCCTCTTCGTTCTCCTCCTCCCTCGGCCGCGCCCTCGCCGAGCGCCTTCTCGCGCGCGGCGCCGCGCGACTCATCGACGCGGCGCGTGAGCGGACACCCGGGTGAGCGGCAGGATCCTCCTCCTGCGTTCCGGCTCCGCCGGATCCGAAGACGCGCTCCTCCCGAGCGACGTGACCGTCCTCTACACCCACGCCGTCGACCCGCGCCCCGAGGGCATCGCCGAAGCGCTCGCGTTCGACGCGCGCGGCGCGACGCTCGTGATTTCGTCGAAGGAGACCGTCAACTACCTGCTTCCTCTCTTTCGGGCTCCCTTCGTGGAAATGGTGGCCGTGGGCGAGGGGACGGCGGATTTGCTTCGAAGGGTGAAGGCGGGGGGCTCCGGGGGGTTTCGTCGAAAGGCGGATTCGAAAGGCGCCGAGACGAGCGGCCGCGGCAGAGAGGCAAAGGACAGCGGGGAAGCTGGCTGGTCGATCGTCGTTCCCGAAGTCCCCGGCGCCGCCGGAGTCATTCACTTTCTGAGACAGCCTTCGGCCCCTTCTCTCCCGCGCGTCCTGTGGCCGCATGGCTCCGACGCCGCGTCCGAACCGTTCGAGCAGGTTCGGGCGCTCGGCATCCCGCTCGTTGCCCCCGTGGTCTACGAAAAGCGGCCTCTTTCTCCCTCCGAGCTGAATCCTTCGATCCTCGCCGATTTCCGCGCCGGCCGTTTCGCGGCCGTTGCCGTGGGCTCCACGGCGGGACTCGACGTGCTGCTCGCCGCCCTGGGTTCGCCGGGCGTTCCGCCGCCGAACTTAAGATGGGGTGTGCTGGGACCCGAGACCGCGAAGGCCGTCGCGGCGCGAGGGCTGCCTCCGCCTTCGATCCCCCCGCACGCGCGTCTCGCCGAACTCCTCGACCTCCTGCGGAAGGAAACACGATGAGCTTTCCCCTCCACCGCTATCGCCGGCTTCGCCGCTCCGAGAGCCTCCGAACGATCGTCCGCGAGACGTCGCTCGATCCTGCGGACTTCATCGCGCCGCTCTTCGTCGTGCCCGGCCAGGGCGTGCGCCAGCCGGTGTCGTCCATGCCGGGCGTCGACCGCGTGTCGCCCGAGCTGGCCGCGAAGGACGCGAAGGCGCTCGCCTCGCTCGGAGTCCTCTCCGTGATCCTGTTCGGAATCCCCGAGAAAAAGGACGCGGCGGGCACTTCGTCCGCTGATCCCGAGGGGCCGGTCTGCCGAGCCGTGCGGGCGATCAAGGCCGAGAGCCCGAAGACCGTCGTGATGACGGACATCTGCCTCTGCGAGTACACGGACCACGGCCACTGCGGCGTGATCGCGCACGACACGGTGGACAACGATGCGACGCTTCCGATCCTCGCCGCCGAGGCGCTCGCGCACGCGAAGGCGGGCGCCGACGTCGTCGCGCCCTCCGACATGATGGACGGGCGCGTCGGGGCGATCCGCGCCGCTCTCGACGAGTCCGGCTACCGCGACGTGGCGCTCCTCGCGTACGCGGCGAAGTACGCGTCGGGCTTCTACGGCCCGTTCCGGGAGGCCGCCGAGTCGACGCCGTCCTACGGCGACCGCCGCGCCTATCAGATGGACCCGGCGAACGTGCGCGAGGCGATCAAGGAAGTCCTCTCCGACGTCGAGGAAGGCGCGGACCTGGTCATGGTCAAGCCCGCGCTCTCGTACCTCGACGTCGTGCGCGCCGCCAAAGAGGCGACGAACGTGCCCGTCGCCTGCTACAACGTGTCCGGCGAGTACGCGATGGTGAAGGCCGCCGCCCAGAACGGCTGGATCGACGGCAAGCGCGTCACGCTCGAGATCCTGACGTCCATGAAGCGCGCGGGCGCGGATTTGATCCTCACCTACCACGCGAAGGAGGCGGCCGAGTGGCTGGCGTGACCCGGAAGCGTCCTCGCAGAACGTCCCAGTCCGAAGCCCTTTTCGCGCGCGGCCGCGCGCGCATGCCGGGCGGCGTCTCGTCGCCCGTTCGCTCGTTCGCGTCCGTGGGCGGGACGCCGTTCTTCGTCAAGAAGGGCCGCGGCGCCACGGTGATCGACGCGGACGGCAACCGCTACGTGGACTGGGTCATGTCCTACGGCCCGCTCGTGTTCGGACACGCGCACGGCCCGGTTCTCTCGGCCGTGAGGAGGGCCCTGCCCCGCGGCACGTCGTACGGCGCGCCCACGAGGGGCGAGGTCGAGCTGGCCGAGCGCGTCACGAAGGCCTTCCCCTCGATCGAGAAGGTGCGCTTCGTCTCCTCGGGGACGGAAGCCACGATGAGCGCGGTGCGCCTCGCCCGCGGCGCGACGGGCCGCGACCTCATCCTGAAGTTCGCGGGCTGCTACCACGGGCACGCGGACTCGTTCCTCGTCTCGGCGGGCTCCGGCGTCGCGACGCTCGGCATTCCCGGCTCGCCCGGCGTGCCTTCCTCCCTCGCCGGCCTGACGCTGACCGCGCGGTACAACGACCTCGCCTCGGTCGAGGCTCTTTTCGACGCGCACCCGAAGCGCATCGCGGTGATCGCGGTCGAGCCGGTCGCCGCCAACATGGGCGTCGTCGCGCCGGCGCCGGGATTCCTCGAGGGCCTTCGCGCGATCGCGACTCGCGAGGGCGCGTTGCTGCTCTTCGACGAGGTCATCACGGGCTTCCGCGTCGCCAAGGGCGGCGCCCAGGAGCTGTACGGCGTGCGCGCGGACCTCACGTGTCTCGGCAAGATCCTCGGGGGTGGGCTGCCCGTCGGCGCGTATGGCGGCCGCGCGGATCTCATGGCGAAGGTCGCGCCGGACGGCCCCGTCTACCAGGCCGGGACTCTCTCGGGAAACCCGCTCGCGATGGCGGCCGGCAAGGCGATGCTCGATTCCCTGACGCCCGCGGTTTACGCGAAGCTCGAGAAGGCCGCGGTGGAGCTCGAGCGCGGAATGAACGCCGCGGCGAGGAAGGCCGGCGTCGAGGACCGCGTCGTGATCAACCGCGTGGGGTCGATCCTCACGCCGTTCTTCACGGCGGGTCCGGTCCGGAACTTCGACGACGCGAAGAGATCCGACCTCGAGGCGTTCCGGAAGTGGTTCCACGCGCTCCTCGGCGCGGGCGTCTTCGTCGCTCCGGCGCAGTTCGAGGCGATGTTCGTGTCGACCGCGCACACGCCTCGCGACATCGCGGCCACCGCCAAAGCGCACGAGGCCGCGCTTCGGGCGGCCTTCGGCTCGACGGCCGGCGGTTGACGGACCCGCTGGACCGGTTTCGGGAGGAGGCCCGGTCGCTCGACCGGGGCGACCCGCTCGCGCGCTTTCGGGACGAGTTCGTCTTCGACGACGAAGCCCCCCTGTATCTCGACGGAAACTCGCTCGGGCGCCTCCCGAGGCGCACGGTCCCGGCCGTAGAGCGCACCGTGCGCGCCGAGTGGGGCTCCCGCCTCGTGCGCGGCTGGAACGAGGGCTGGGTGGACGCGCCCCGGCGCGTGGGCGACAAGCTCGCCCGCGTCCTCGGGGCGAGCCCGGGCGAGGTCGCCGTTTCGGATGCGACGAGCGTGAACCTGTTCAGGCTCGCGGTCGCGGCGCTTCGGGCGCGCCCCGGCCGAAGGACGATCGTCACGGACGCGCTGAACTTCCCCTCGGACCTCTTTGTGCTCGGGGGAGCCGCGGACCTTCTCGGCGCGGGCCGCCACGTCGTCGTCGTTCCCGCGCGCGACGGCACGGCGGTCGACGTCGCGGACCTCGACGCGGCGATCACGGAAGACACGGCGCTCGTCTCCCTTTCGCACGTGGCGTACAAGAGCGGCTTCCTTCACGACATGGAGGCCGTCACGGCGCTCTCGCACGCCTCGGGCGCGCTCGCCCTCTGGGACGTGAGCCACTCCGCGGGGGTCGTCCCGATCGACCTCGACGGCTCCGGCGCCGACCTCGCGGTGGGCTGCACGTACAAGTACCTGAACGGCGGGCCGGGATCTCCCGCATTCCTCTACGTGCGACGCTCTCTCCAGCAGGCGCTCGAAAACCCGGTCCGCGGCTGGTTCTCTCGGCACGAGCCCTTCTCGTTTCACGAGAGCTACGAGCCGGCGCGCGATCTGTCGCGGTTTCTCGTGGGCACGCCGCCGATCCTCTCCCTGACGGCGGCGGAGGCCGGGGTGGATCTCGCGCTCGAGGCTGGGATCCGCCGCGCGCGGGAGAAGTCGGTCGCGCAGGGAGAGTTCCTCGTGCGCCTCTGGGAGGCGCTTCTCGAGCCGCGGGGGGTGACGCTGCGGTCGCCGCGAGAGGCCGCGCGGCGCGGCTCGCACGTCTCGTTCGGGCACTCCGAGGGCCTCGCGATCGACCGCGCGCTCATCGAGGAGATGAAGGTCATCCCGGATTTCCGGCCCCCGGACGTGATCCGCTTCGGCCTCGCGCCGCTTTACACTCGTTTCGAGGACCTCTACGAGGCCGCCGACCGGTTCCGGCGGATCCTCGACGAGGAGCGCTGGCGGCGTTACGCGGGAGCGGGACCGGCCGTCACCTGACGGTCACTCGAACCATCCCACGACGTCGAAGATCGCGTGGGCCGAGCCGCTGGCGAGGCCGTCGACGAGGAGGTCGCCGCTCGCGCCGAGCCCGATGGCGACGTTGTTTGCGCGCGTCTTGCCGGCCGAGAAGCTCACCGTGGTCGTGCCCGTCGGGCCGGTTCCTCCCGGCGCCACGCGCAAAGAGCCGGCCGCGGTCGGAGAGGTGACCGTGAAGTTGCCGGCGATCGACGTTGCCGTGGCGGGCACCCCGCACTGGCCTCGGATGACGAATGTGCGCGAGGCGCCCGCGGTGATCGCGGGTCCCCCGTAGGGGCCATTCACGTTTCGCGTGTCGAAGACACGGCACGGCGTCAAGGTATGGAACGACGTCGCGGGCGGGGTCGAGCCGTAGTCCACCTGCACCGTGAGCGACGTCGCCGTCTTCGAGAGCGTCGTGATCGTGAGCGCAAGCGCGGGATCGATGAACGTCGCGCCGACGTCGATCTCGGCGTCGTCGAACGTCGTCGTCGCGGGCGTCATGTCGAGGAGGTCGGTCCCGCCCACGGCGCTCGGCGCGAAGCGGACGAGCCCGCCGTTCGCGACCGCGACCGGCTCCCCGGCATCGAAGCCCGCGCGGCTCCGCCACTCGATCCAGTACGTGCGGGCGGACATCGTCGTCGGGATCCGCACGGCGTACGTCGTCTGGCCGGGAGCCTCGAGCGCTCCGATCGTGTACGTCGCGCTGCCGCCGCCGTGTACCCGGACGGAGCCGGCAGGCAGCCAGCCGAAGGTCTGCTTGAACTGCGCGTTGAAGTGTCCCGCGCGCGAGTTGCCCATGACGTCGAAGCGGTCGCCGTACTCGCCGCGCGTGCAGCCCGAGGGCGCGATCGTGAGGGCTCCGCAGTCGTACGAGTGCGCGTGCAGCACGCCGAAGTTGTGGCCCAGCTCGTGAGCCGCGACGAGCAGGCCCCACGACCCCGACGGCGCGCCGTTGATCCACGCGCCTGACCCGCCCACGTATCCGAGCCCGCTCCAGCCGCAGGCGCCGATCGACGGAAACGCCCAGAGGACGAAGTTGTAGCTCGCGAGGTTGTAGCCCGCCGCGGCCGCGCGCGTGTTCCCCTGCGACTGGATCGTGCCCGTGTCGCAGGTCGTCGGCTTCGCGACGGTGGCCGTGACGAGGGCGACGTCGCCCGTCATCGAGACGAGCCCGTACGAAGCCTCGTTATAAAGCCGCGCCACGCTCGAGCCGGCGCCGAAGAAGAGGCTCTGGACGTTTGTGGCGGTCGTCGTGGTGAAGGAAGTGTCGTTCGTGAAGTTCAGGAGGATGACGAGCACGCGCTTTGCTCCGACCGTCCAGGCGCTGAGGGCCTCGCGCGCAAGTGGCGTGCGGGTAGGGGAGGGCGGCTCGATCTCGTCGACGAAGGGCTCGACCTCCTCCACGTCGAAGGCTTCCCGGCGCGGCCGCCCGTGGACGACGATCCGATCTCCCGTTCGGAGCCCCTCCGGGGGCTGGGCGAAGCGGAGGCGAAGGACATCCCCGTCGTCGGTCCGAAGCTCGTAGTGAAACTCGGCTCTTTGATTCGGGAAGTCGTCGGCCACCAGGACGAAGAGAGTGCCGGTCCTCAGGAACGCGTCATCGGCCCGCGCTGAGAGGTTCGGAATCGCGACAAGTCCGAGGGCAAGGAGCGCGATGCGGAAACGCCGCATGGGATACCCCCAAGAGTGATCCGGAGGAAGGGACGCGTTGCTCGGCAGAGCTTAACTCTTCTTGAACAGCTCGGGGCCCAAAAGACCTTCAGTTTGTACCTCGGAGTAATTTGATGCAACTGAATCAAAGCGTTGCACGCTGCCCGCCCCTACCCTCAGGAACGGATGAAACCAGCCATTTCCCACGAACCCCTGTTCGTTAACGCAATTCAAGCTCATTTCCGGCAAGGAGGCTGACGATGTCACTGGTATCACGCTCGGCTCTCACGTTCCTCGCTGGTCTGGTCGCGGTGCCAATGACACCGGTGATGCATACCAGCCGCTCCCCGGTGACGCCGGTGACGCGCGAGGCGACCCCGGTCGCCTATGAATCGAGCCAGAAAGAGGCTTATCTCGCGCCCGACCAGCTCACGTACATCCGCCCCGGCTTCAACCTCAGGATCGCCTCGGTCACGAACTTCGCGCCCGGCCAGAAGCCGGTCGTCGAGATCTACATGACCGACGACCTCAAGGCGCCGCTGGATCGCACCGGTGTCCTGACGCCCGGCGTCATCTCGGTCCGGTTCATCCCGGCAGTCTGGAACCCGGCGACGAGGAGGTACACGGACTACATCGGCTACAACGCGGACCCCACCAAGAACGCCAACCCGGGCCGTGACAGCACGGGCACGTTCCAGGACCTCGAGACCGGCCACTACAAGTACACGTTCGCAAACGCCCTCCCGGCCACGATGGACCCGACGAAGCCGCACACTCTGGCCGTCATGGGCGCGCGCAACACGACGGACATCGTCGGGAAGCAGTACTACGCGGTCCCGCAGTATCTGGACTTCACCCCGTCCACGGGTGGGACGACAACGACGTTCAACGCGACGACGACCGCCCGCTGCAACCAGTGCCACGACCCGCTCGCGCTGCACGGCGGCAACTACCGCGACATCAAGACCTGCGTCCTCTGCCACAACCCGAACAACATGACGGGCACGATCAACGCCGGGACCGAAAATGCAGAGCCGCGGGTTCAGTACGACGGGCAGATCTTCTTCCACGCCCTCCACATGGGGAAGAACGCGGAAGTCGTCCCGGACATCACGTACCCGCAGGACATCCGCAACTGTGAGACCTGCCACGACAAGGCCTCGGCCGGCGGCGCGAGCTGGTACTCGTACCCCTCGTCGGCGGCCTGCGGCTCCTGCCACGACGACGTGAACTTCACGACGGGCGCGAACCACGTTGCCGGCCCGGCCACGGACGCCACCTGCGCGGATTGCCACAAGCCGCAGGGCGACGTCGAGTGGGACGCCGGCATCAAGAACGCCCACGTCGTTCCGCTCCACTCGGCCCAGCTCAAGGGCTACTCGGCCAAGATCCTCTCGGTCTCGAACGCGGGCCCCGGCAAGAAGATCACCGTGAAGTTCCAGCTCCAGAACGGCGACGGCTCGTTCATCGACCCGAATATCTACAAGGTCTCGGCGAACGGTTCGCTCAGCATCAAGCTCGGTGGACCGACGTCCGACTATCTGAACGCCGGCATGAGCCCGAACGGCCAGCCGTTCAGTGAGAGCCCCGCCACGGCGGCCGTTCCGGCCGTGTACGACCCCGCGACGGGCACCGCGACCTACACGTTCACGAACGCCATCCCGGCCGACGCCAAGGGCACGTACGTCGTCTCGATCGACACGCGCCGCCCGATCACGCTGAACCCGAAGCCGGTGAAGTTGGCGAACCCGGTGATCAACGAGGGTGCGCCGAACCAGCCGTTCTACTTCGCGGTCACGGGCACGACGGTCACGCCGCGCCGGGAGGTCGTCGTCCTCTCGAAGTGCAACAACTGCCACCAGGACCTCAAGGTCCTCTTCTCGCACGGCAACCAGCGCATCACGATCGAGCATTGCGTCATCTGCCACAACCCGAACGGCAGCGATCTCGCCCGCCGGCCGGCGGACGGCTCGGCCAACCCCGGCGAGTCCATCGAGTTCGCGCGCATGATCCACCGCATCCACACGGGCGAAGAGCTGGCCCAGGACTACACGATCTACGGCAACTCCGGCCAGCCCGGCAGCTTCAACGAGGTCACGTACCCAGGCGACCGCCGGAACTGCCTCGCTTGCCACGGCACGAAGGCGAGCTTGAACGCCGTCACGTACGACATCCCGCTCCCGATCACGAACCAGCCGGTCGTCACGGATCGCGATTTCTTCTCGCCGCGCGGCTCGGCGACTGCCGCCTGCACGGGCTGTCACGACAGCCGCGACGTCGCCGCCCACGCGTTCCTCAACACGGCGTACTTCCCGAACAACCCGACCGTCCCTGCCGAGGCCTGCGGAACCTGCCACGGCACCGGAACCGATCTCGACGTCGCGAAAGTTCACGCGCGGTAACGAGCAAAGGCCGTGAAACACCTCTCGCACGGGGCTTTCGCCGCCGCCGCCCTCGCCGTACTCACGGCGGGGGCCGCGGTGGCCCAGGCTCCAGCCAAACCGGCTCCCGCGAAGGTGGAGGCCGGCCCCGCGTGCGCCGACTGCCACGACGAGGCCAAGTTCTTCGCGGGTAATCCCCACCAGCGTGGCTACCTCGCCGCCCACGGCGGCGCGGCCGGCAACGCGGTCTGCGCAACCTGCCACGGCGACGGGACGAAGCACATGGAGGCCGAGGGGGACAAGACCCTCATCAAGGGCCTCCGGGGCCGTTCCGGCGCCGCGGTCTGCGCGACCTGCCACAAGCAGTCCGCGGAGCGCTCGTCCTTCAAGACGGGCGTGCACGCGCCGTCCGAGGCGGTCAACTGCCTCTCCTGCCATTCCATCCACAAGTCCGACCCGAAGCAGGCCACCCTGCTCGTGTCCGAGCCGACGAAGCTGTGCGCGACCTGCCACCAGGACGCGGCCTCGTCCTTCCGGACGTTCCCGTACGCGCACAAGCTGAAAGAGGGCGCGCTCTCCTGCGTGTCCTGCCACGACCCGCACGGCCGGTCGGCCAAGCACGCCGTGAGAGAGACGAGAGGCGGCGAGCCCGGCTGCGTTTCCTGCCACGCGGAGGTGCGCGGTCCGTTCGTCTTTCCGCACGTCAACGGCATCGCCGGCGACTGCACGAGCTGCCACATTCCACATGGCTCCTCGTATCCCCACCAGCTGCAGCGGGCGACGATCGCCCAGCAGTGTCTCGAGTGCCACTCGAGGCTCTCGACGGGGACCCTGGGCTCGCAGCCGCCTTCTTTCCACAACATCTCGCTGCCGCGCTACAAGAACTGCACGACGTGCCACGTCGCCGTGCACGGTTCCCAGCGTTCGCCGCAGCTCCTGAAGTAAGGACAGGCCGATGCGAACACTACGCTCCGCCTTCCTCGTCGCCGCACTCGCCTCGAGCCTCGGTTCGGCCGGCGTCGCCCGTGCCCAGGCGATTCCGTTCGACCTCGAAGTCGGCTACCGCTTCCTCGACGTCATCGGCAGCGAGGAGTCCTACCGCTCGCAGATCAACGAGCGCGAGGGCTTTCTCGTCCGCGGCCTCCACATCGGAACCGACGGCAAGACGACCGGCTTTCCGGTCCTCGACCATCTGCGGATCGACGGCTCCAACCTCGGGGCCGGCCCTGCCGGCTCCCTGAGGCTCGACGCCGGCCTCACCGGTGCCTACCGCCTCCAGCTCTCGTACCGCCACCTCGACCAGTTCAGCGCTCTCGCGGGCTTCGCGAACCCCCTCGGCTCACCGATCGGCCAGCACACGTGGGACCGCACCCGCAACATGGTCGACGTCAACCTCGAGCTCCTGCCGGGCGCCGTCGTCACGCCTCTTCTGGGATATACCTCCAACAACCTCACCGGGCCGGGCTACACGACGGCGTTCGTGGGCCAGGACGAGTTCCGCCTCACCCAGGACCTGAAGGTCCACGACCAGGAGTTTCGCGCCGGCTTGGGCTTCAACGCCGGCGTGATCTCGGGCGAATTTCTCCAGGGCTGGCGCCGCTACCGTGAGATCGAGAAGGACAGCCTCGCTCCGGGCGCGGGCTCGGGCAACAACCCGGGCACGGTTCTCGACAAGAGCGTGAACCTCTCCTCCCTCACGCGCTCGAGCGTGACCGACGTGAACACCCCGACGTCGTCGTTCTTCCTGCGCGGCTTCGCCACCGACGCCATCCAGCTCATCGGCTTCTACGTCCGCGCGGGCGCGAGCAGCGACAGCACCGACCAGGAGATTCTGGGCGGCTCTCTCGTGTCGTTCCCGCTTTCCCGCTTCTTCACCGGCCTGTCCGACATCTCCTCGTCCCGCGTCCAGAACACGATGTGGCGCGTGGGCGGGCGCGCCGAGTGGCACGTCCTCGACGGCATCGACGTGACGGGCGGCTTCGTGCACCGCAAGGCATCCTGGGACGGCCAGGACCTCGTGACCAGCCTGTTCACGGGGACGTCGACCTTCACGGGCTTCACGCTCGCGGACATCCAGACCATCCTCAACGCAAAGACCTCGGTCGACCGCATCGAGGACGTGTGGGACGTCCAGGTCGCCGCGAAGGCGTTCGGCCCGTTCGGCGTCCGCGCCGGATACTCGCGGATCGAGCAGGACCTCACCGTCACGGAGGATCCGTCGGAGATTCTCGTCGCCGGCGGCCAGGGCGGAAACTTCACGCGCAACATCAATCGCATCGAGGGCGCTCTGACCTTCGGGACGGGCCCCTTCTTCGCGGCTGCCGAGGCGTCGTGGGACGACGCGGACCAGTCGGTTCTTCGGACCGATTACCTCACCCGCAATCGCGAGCGCGTGCGCGCCACCTGGAGAGGCTTTCCGTGGCTCACGGTCGGCGCGACGGGGCTGTGGATCGACCAGAAGAACGACACCTCCGGCATCAACTCCAAGGGCAGCGCGCGACAGTACACCGGCGACGTGACGCTGACGCCGGTCAAGATGGTCCGGCTCCACGGCGCCTACAGCAAGCTGCAGGCCGACAACTCGATTCCGATCCGTGCCCCCCAGGACTTCACCGTGTTCGACTCCGTGAACAGGGAAGACGGCCAGCTCTGGGAGGCGGGCCTGGGCCTGAAGCTCGACAAGGTCGCGATCGACGGCTTCTGGTCTCGCTTCGCGAACGAGGGCTCGTACGAATACCGGCTCTACCGGGGAGGCGCGCGCGTCGATTTCGACGCCACGGCCCAGCTCGGGCTCATCGGCGAGTGGTCGGTCGATCGGTACCTCGACTACCAGATCTCGACGTCCAGCTTCCGCGCCAATCGCTATGGCGTCTACCTCAAGTGGCGCCCCTGAACGGTCGCATCGAGAGAGAGAAGAGAAGAAAGGGCCAGTGACATGAACAAAGTGCGCCTGGGAGTCGCTTCCCTCGCTTCGGCCGTCGCGCTCGTCGCCGGCTCGTCCCTCGCAACCATGGACCTTCAGAAGCAGTTCGGCGCGACGTATCCCGACGCTCCCAAGGCGAAGTGCGGCACCTGCCACGTGAAGGCGATGCCCAAGAAGGGCGAGGGGGACGTGAACGCCTACGGCAAGGATCTCACCGCGACGAAAAAGGAAGCCAAGTACGCCTTCGCCAAGATCGAGAAGGTCGACAGCGACAAGGACGGCGTCTCGAATCTCGACGAGATCAAGAAGGGGACGAACCCCGGCGATCCCGCGTCCAAGTAGGATAGAGGAATGAGGTTGGGGGGCGTTTTCGCCGCGCTTCTGCTCACGGCCGCCCCCCTCCATGCGGCTCCCCCGGCTCCGAAGCCTCCGGCCAACGACGACTGCCTCGCCTGCCACGAAGACCCGTCCGCCAAACGCGCGAACGGGTCTTCCCTTTTCGTCGACAAGGCGGCGTTCGCCGCCTCCGTTCACGGCGCCGCCGGCGCGGCGTGCATCGACTGCCACCAGGACCTCGCGAAGACGAGCGACTTTCCGCACCCCGAAAAGCTCGCGCCGGTCGACTGCTCGTCCTGTCACGCGTCCGAGGTCGCCGAATACCAGAAGAGCGTTCATGCGAAAGAGCGCGTGAAGTCGAAGGCCAGCAAGGCGGCCACGTGCACGGACTGCCACGGAATCCACGACATCCGGTCCTCGAAAGATCCGGCCTCACGGACGAATCTCTTCAACCTTCCCACCACGTGCCTCAGGTGCCACGCGAGCGTCGCGGTCGTCGCGAGCGTCGGGGGACCGCCCGGGAACCAGCCGGCGCTCTTCCACGACAGCATTCACGGCAAGGCGCTGGAGAAGAGCGGGCTGAAGTTCGCGCCGAACTGCGCGACCTGCCATGAGGCGCACGCGATCCGCGATCCGAGGAAGGATCCTGAGAGCCTCGTGTTCCGGACGCGCGTCCCCGCGACGTGCGGAACCTGCCACGAGAAGATCCTCGCGGAGTATGGCGACTCGATTCACGGGACCCAGCTCGCCAAGGGCAACCCGAAAGTGCCGGTGTGCTCCGATTGCCACACGGCCCATGCCGTCACGGACTCCACCGACGCGCGGCGCCTCGCGATTCTCCGCCAGTGCGGGGGCTGCCACGAAAGCTCCCTCGCCACGTACCGCGACACGTATCACGGCCAGGTGAGCGCGATGGGCTTTTCGCGCATCGCGACCTGCGCCGACTGCCACACGGCGCACCAGATTCATCCGGCCGGCGACGCGCGGTCCTCGGTGGGCCCCGCGAATCGCCTGAAGACGTGCCAGAAATGTCACCCCGGAGCGACGGCGAACTTCTCCCGCTACGACCCGCACGCGAATACGCACGACAAGGGGCGGAACCGCCTGTTGTGGGCGACCGCGCTTTTCATGAGGATCCTCCTCGCCGGTGTCTTCGCGTTCTTCGGGATTCACACGGTCCTCTGGTTCCCCCGGTCCGTCAAGGCGCGTCTCGACGCGAACCGGAACGGCCGCGGACCGGACGACGAACAGGGAGAAGGCTGATGGACCAGAACGCCCCGGCGCCGGCCGGTCCGGTCTGGGTCCGTCGCTTCGACCGGTTCGACCGTTCGCTGCACATCCTCCTCATGGCGAGCTTCCTCGGGCTCTCGCTCACCGGCGTGCCGCTGCTGTTCTCGGAGAAGCCCTGGGCGGCGACCCTCTCGCGCCTGTTCGGCGGCTTCCGGTCGGCGGCGACGCTCCACCGCGTCTTCGCCACCGGGATGCTCGTCTGCTTCGGGAGTCACCTCGCGCGCCTCGCCAAGAGGCTCTTCGGCGACAAGCAGTACGGCATCCTCTGGGGGCCCTCCTCCCTCGTTCCGCAGCCGCGCGACCTCGTCGACCTCGTGCAGCACGTGCGCTGGTTTCTCGGGAGAGGCGACCGTCCGCGCTTCGAGCGCTTCACGTACTGGGAGAAATTCGACTACTGGGCCGTGTTCTGGGGCATGGGGATCATCGGAGGTTCCGGGCTGATCCTCTGGGCCCCGAAGTTCTGGGCGCGCTTCCTGCCCGGAGACCTGTTCAACGTCGCGCTCCTCGTGCACGGCGAAGAGGCGCTTCTCGCGGTGGTCTTCATCTTCACGATCCACTTCTTCAACGGCCACCTGAGGCCCGAGAAGTTCCCGATGGACACCGTCATCTTCACGGGCGTCCTCCCGCTCGAAGACCTGGAGCACGAGCGGCCCGCCGAATACGAGCGGCTCATGGAGGAGGATGGTGGCGTCGAGCGCCTCGCGTCCCCCGCGCCGACCGCCGATCGCGTCCGGAAGAGCCGGATCATCGGTACGGTTGCGGTCTCGCTCGGCCTTCTCCTCGTTGCCTTTACACTCATCGCTCTCTTGAGCTGAAACCGCGTCGAGGAGGAGTCACATGAGCGCACGACCCGGCGGCCGCCTGGCCGTATGGCTGAGGCCGATCTTCTACCTGGGGCGGAACCGCGTCTCGCAGCTCGGCGTCGCGCTCACGACGAGCGCTGCCGTCACGCTGATCGGCTTCTGGCTCTTCGAGGTCACGAACTCGAAGCCCGTCCATCCGTACTCGGGCATCGTCTTCATCCTCGTCCTCCCGTTCTTCTTCCTCCTGGGTCTCCTCCTGATCCCGGTCGGGATCCTGTTCGAACGCCGCCGGCTCCGCCGGGAAGGGACTCTGCCCCACGATTACCCGAAAGTGGACCTGGCCGACGCGAACCTCCGGCGCGCCGCGATCCTCATCGCCGGCCTGACGGTGGCAAACGCCCTGATCCTGAGCCTTTCGGCCTACGTCGGCGTCGAGTACATGGACTCCGCGCGGTTCTGCGGCCTCACGTGCCACACGGTCATGGCGCCGGAGTACACGGCATACCTCAATTCGCCTCACTCGCGCATCGCCTGCGCGAGCTGCCACATCGGCCCGGGAGCTCCCTGGGTCGTCAAGGCGAAGGTGGACGGCGTTCGGCAGGTCATCGCGGTCACGTTCGGGACCTACTCGCGCCCGATCCCGTCCCCCGTCCATACCCTGCGTCCCGCGCGGGCCACGTGCGAGCAGTGTCACTGGCCGCAGAAGTTCCAGGGTGACAAGCTGTTGATCGTCTCGAAATTCGGCGACGACGAGAAGAACACGCCGACGAAGACCGTCCTGCTCCTGAAGCTGGGCGGACGCATGGGATCCCGGGCCATGGGCATCCACGGACGCCATCTCGACGACAAGGAGCGTATCTCGTACCTCACGGCGGACGGCCGGCGCGAGGTCATCCCGAGCGTCACGTACCTCGACGACGACGGGAAGACGGTGGTCTACACGTCGACCGAGGTGAAGGAAACGCCCGAGGATGCGAAGAAGGGCGAGCGCCGGACGATGGACTGCATCGACTGCCACAACCGGCCGACGCACGCGTTTCAGCTTCCCGAGCGCGCGGTGAACGAGGCCATGGCGGCGTCTCGCATCAGCCCGGAGCTGCCGTTCGTCCACAAGAAGTCGATCGAGCTCCTCAAGGTCGCGTATCCCACGCGCGAGGCCGCGTTCGAGCGCATGGAGAAGGACCTCACCGACTTCTACAGGAGCAAGTATCCGGACGTGTACCAGACCAGGCGCGCGTCCGTCGAGACGGCGGTTCGTGAGGTGCAGCGGATTTACGGGCGAAATGTGTGGCCCGACATGAAGATCACCTGGGGAACGCACCCGAACCACATCGGGCACGAGGACTTCCTCGGCTGCTTCCGCTGCCACGACGGCAACCACAAGGCCCCCGACGGGCGCGTCATCTCGGCCGAGTGCGACGCCTGCCATTCCCTGCTCGCGCAGGACGAGGCGAACCCGAAAGTGCTCGCGGATCTCGACATCCACTGACCGACGCTCTTTGAATCAGGTGCATCATGGGAGTGAGCGGGGCGAGCCGCCACTCTTCAGGGGTCGTGGATCTCTCGACTTCCTACCTGGGCCTGAAGCTGGCTCATCCGCTCCTGCCCGGCGCGTCGCCGCTCTCCTACGAGCTGGACACGGTCCTCCGTCTCGAGGACGCCGGCGCGCCGGCGATCGTGCTGCACTCGCTCTTCGAGGAGCAGATCGCGGCCGACCCCCTCCGCACGGCGCGGGCGCCCACGGATCCCGTCGGGTATCTCGAGCACCTGAACCGCATCAAGGAGTCCGTTCACGTTCCGGTCATCGCGTCGCTCAACGGCACGACGGACGAGGGCTGGACCTCGTTCGCGAGCCTCGTCGAGCAGGCGGGAGCCGACGCCCTCGAGCTGAACCTCTATCACCTGTCGACGAACCTCTGGACGAGCGGCGCGACGCTCGAGGCCTACACGCTGGACACGGTTCGGACCGTGCGCACGCTCGTCTCGATTCCGGTCGCCGTGAAGATCTTCCCGTATTTCTCCTCGATCGCGTCGCTCGCGCGGCAGTTCGAGGAGATCGGCGTGAACGGGCTCGTTCTCTTCAACCGGAGCTACCAGCCGGACATCGACCTCGAGACCCTGGAAGTGAAGCCGGACCAGCGACTCTCGAGCTCGACCGAGCTGCTCTCGCGCCTCTACTGGATCGCGATGCTTTCCGGCCGCGTGGACCTGTCGCTCGCCGTGACGGGCGGCGTCCACACGGGCGCCGACGCTCTGAAGGCCATTCTCGCGGGAGCGGACGCCGTCCAGATGGTTTCGGCTCTTCTCCAGAACGGTCCCGGCCACCTGAAGGTCGTGCGCGAAGAGATGGAGCGGTGGCTCGAGTGCCACGGCCATTCCTCGCTCGAGGAGATCCGGGGCTGCATGAGCCTCGAGAGGCGGGAAGACAGCCGCGCCTTCACCCGCGCGGGGCTGCTGCAGGTTCTCCAGCGGGGAATCGGCCCACCCTCCTAGGGCGGGCTGCCGGGCGGTTCGTCAGATCCAGCCGCGCCGGAACGCGAGCGCCACGGCCTCGACCTGGCTGTGAACCTCGAGCTTGCGGAGGACGTTCTGGATGTGGTTTCGCACCGTCGCGTGCGACAGGTTCAGCTTCGCCGCGATGTTGAGCGCCGCGTATCCGTTCGACAGCAGCATCACGATCTCCCGCTCCCGTCCGCTGAGAGGGGAGACGGAGATCGGGGGATCGACGGGAGGGAGGCCCGCCGGCTCACGGACGGCCGATCGCAGCGACGAAACCAGATTGTCGAGCTCCGGCCCCTCGGTTTCGAGGAAGTGCATGAGCACCGCGAACGCCGGGCCCGCGGCGGGCAGCGGCACGGCGCGGACGATGAGCTTGACGGCCGCGGAGGACCCTTTCTTTCTTACGTCGAGGAGAAAAGGCCGTACGTCATCCCCGGCGATGGCCGAGACGACGACCGGGCATTCCCGTGCGCAGTAGAGGTTTCCGAAGACGTCCCGCCCCGCGAGAACGTCGTAGCACATCTTTCCGAGCACGTCCTCGGAGGACCACCCCAGGGCTTTCTCCGCCCCTTCGTTCCAGAAAACGATGCGGTCGTGGCGGTCCATTCCGTACGCCGGAGCCTTCGAGTCGGCGATCAGCTCGAGGGCGTCCCGGACCGGCAGGGAGATCGGGGCAGGCATACGCCGCGTATTCTGTCAGAAAAGCGAGCGTTCAGGAGCCCCCGTCCCTGGAGGGATCGAATCGCTCGAGCAGGCGGGCCAGCAGGAAGACTCCGCCGGCTGCTTCGGCCAGAAGCGGGAGGGCCGCGAGGAGAGCGGCGAAGGGCAAGCACCAGAGCCCGAGGGGCTTGTAGGCGAAGAAGATCAAAGGCCCCGCGAGGAGCGCCGCCGGGATCAGGGCGAGGCCGAGGACCAGCGACGTGCCGAAAAAAGAGAGCATCCTCAGGCCCATCTGCTCGAGGCCCACGGCACGCTTCCGGCCCGCCGGGAACCAGGCCGGAAACGCGAGGACAGACGCATTCTGGACGACGAGAGTGGCCACGACGAGGGCGGGCAGGAAGACGGCAACGGTGAGAGCGACGGGGACGAGGGCCTCGAACCGCAGGATATTGGCGACGGCCGGCGGCGGAGCGACGGCGGCTCCCAGAAGGCCAGCCCGCACCACCCGCCCCGCCGCGATCGCGAGGGCGATCGCGATTCCCCCCCAGCCGTACAGCACGGCAACGGCCGCCGGCGCTCCGAGCTCGGCGAGGACGAGGCGCTCGGCCCTTAGGGGCCATGTCCTGAGAACCGTCGCGTATTCCAGGTCCCCGCGCAGGTCGATCCGGAACCCGAGGGGCGTGATGAGCGCGAGGAGAGCGGTCAGGGCGAGACACGCCGCGCTTCCGACGGCCGCCGCCGCGTCGGCCGAGGGCGTCGCGAGGAGGGCGGACGCCGAAAAGAGCGCGGCCCCGAGGAAGGCCACGATCGCCGCCTGCTGACGAAGGCTCGTTCGGTTCCATGCGAGAAGGTTTTTCCACACGATCGCGACCTCGGGCCTGCCCCACGGCGCAAGGGCGAACGGCGCGGTGCCGCGGCGCTTCTCGGACGGGAGGGCCTCGAGGCGGCCCGCGTCACGGCGGGCTCTGAGCGCGGCGCGCCGCGAGGCCTGGGAGAGCGTGGCTTCCTCGAAGCGGACGGCCGTGAGGGCGACGCACGCGTAGAGGACGCACAAGACGCCGAGGGCGGGCGGCAGCGCGGCAGAGAACGCGCGGGCGGTCGGAGCCAGGAGCGGGGCGAGAATCCAGCGGAACGGAGCGAGGAGCGCGAGCGGCGCCGGGCCGAACGGCCCGGATCGGAGCGCGAAGACCAACCCGCCGAGCGACAACGCCCCCCCGCCCGGGCCCGACGCCGCTGCGCGGACGCCCGCCCCGAACGTCACGGCGAGCACTCCGAGCGCGCCGCCCGAAAGGGCGAAGACTGCGGTTTTCGTGAGCCTTCGGGGAGCGGCCGGAAGCTCGTTCCAGCGCGCCTTCGTGAAGGCGAGGGCGAGATTGTGGAAGTGGACCGCCGTCAGCAGCAGCCAAAGCCCGGTTCCGCTGAGAATCGCGGCGCCGAGTCCGCGACGCCCCGACACGGCCGTGAGGATGAAAGCGCTCAGGAGGACCGGAAGCTGCGCTTTCAGGAGGGCGTAATGAAGGAGGGCGCGCCGGGCAACGGGGGCCGGGAAGAGGAACTGGATCTCGGCCTCCGACAGCCCGAGGGACGGCTGGCCTTTCCGGAAAAGCCAGGCCAAAAGAGCGGCCGCGGCGAGCGCGGCCGCGCCCGCGAGCAGGAGGATCTCGTTCATGTGCCCCGGGAGGCGCGGCGGAGCCGGCGGCCGGCCGGCGCGGCCGGGCCTGAGGAAGAGCATCGCGAAGTACGCGGCGCCGATGAGAAAGCCGACCAGATACCGCGGCTCGCGCATGCGGCCGAGCTTTTTCCTCCCGGCGTTTCTCAGCATCCTCTTCGCGGCGAAAAGGGCGAGCGGGAGGGGCGAGGACGGCGTGCTCACGACGCGCCCGTGACGCGCAGGAAGATCTCCTCGAGCGACGCGTCCCCGCCCGCGTTCGCCCGGATCTCGTCGAGCGTGCCGAGGAGCACGGCCTTCCCGCGCGAGAGGACGAGGACGCGGGAGCAGATCTCCTCCACGAGCGGCAGGAGATGCGACGACACGATGACGGAGGCTCCGGCCGCCGCCCGGCGCACGATCGTCTGCTTCATCTTCCGGATGCCGCCCGGGTCGATGCCGGTCAGCGGCTCGTCGAACACGAGGACCTGGGGCTCGTGGAGGAGGCCGCAGGCCACGACGAGCTTCTGCTTCATGCCCCGGGACAGCTCGGCGGGAAGCGCACGCTCCTTGCCCGCCAGCTCGAGCTCGTCGAGGAGGGCTCGGGCGCGGGCTCCGGCGTCCTTTCCCACGCCGTACAGGCGCCCGGTGAACGCGAGGTGGTCCTCGACCGTCAGGTATTCGAAAAGGCGCGGCTCGTCCGGCATGAACGCGAGGCGACCCCGCGCCTCCACCGGCTGCGCCGCGAGGTCGAACCCGGCGATGCGGATCGTGCCCGCGTTCGGCGGCAGGATCCCTGCGAGACACCGCAGCGTCGTCGTCTTCCCGGCGCCGTTCGGGCCCACGAGCCCCAGCACCTCGCCGCGCGCGACCCGGAAGGTCAGGCCATCCACCGCCGTCAGGTTCTGGTACGCCTTGACGAGCCCCTCGACTTCGATCACTCGGGGTTGAGTGTACGGAAAACGAGATCCACGCTCGCGCTGACGCTACACTTCTCGGCGCATGTCCCGCCTCGCGCTCCAGACCGCCGGCGAGTCCCACGGCCCCCTCCTGACGGGTCTCGTCACCGGGCTGCCGGCCGGGCTGAGGATCGACGTGGCCGCGCTGAACGGAGACCTCGCGAGGCGGCAGCACGGGTACGGCCGCGGAGGCCGCATGAAGATCGAGAAAGACGAGGCGCGGTTCACGGGCGGGCTCAGGGGCGGAGAGACGCTCGGAGGCCCGGTCGCCTTCGAGATCGCGAACCGCGACTACGGAGTGTGGGAGAAGGCCATGGGGCCCCTCGAGGTCGACGTGGAGGCCGCGGGGAAACGGAAGCTCACGTCGCCGCGTCCGGGCCACGCGGACCTCGCGGGCGGCCTGAAGTACGGCCGGCGCGACCTGCGTGACATTCTCGAGCGTGCGAGCGCGCGCGAGTCCGCGGCGCGCGTGGCGGCCGGCGCGCTCTGCCGGCAGCTCCTTCTGGCGCTCGGAGTCCGCGTGAAGAGCGGCGTGCTTTCGATCGGCGACGTCGCGGTGCCGGGGGGCCGGCGCGCGTACGAGGACCTCGAAAAGGTCGACGAAGCGTCGCCGTTCCGGCTCGTGGACCGGAGCGTCGAGTCCGCCATGAAGGACGCGGTCGACGCGGCCGCGAAGGCCGGCGACACGCTCGGCGGGACGATTCTCGTGGGAGCCCGCGGCGTCCCGGCGGGCCTCGGCTCTCACGTGTCGTGGGACGAGAAGCTGGATGGAAGGATCGCGCGAGCGCTGATGTCGATTCCCTCCGTGAAAGCGGTTTCGCTGGGCGAAGGCGTCGCGAACGCGTTCCGCCCCGGCTCCGCCGCGCACGACCCGATCGTGTACGACGCCGCGCGCGGGTTCTCCCGGTCCTCGAACCGCGCCGGCGGCCTCGAGGGCGGCATCACGAACGGCGAGGACGTCCTCGTCACGCTCTACCAGAAGCCCATCTCCACGCTCCGCGACGGCCTTCCGTCCGTAGACATCGAGACGAAGCTGCCGCACCGGGCGCAGTACGAGCGCTCGGACGTGACGGCCGTGCCCGCTTGCGGCGTCATCGGAGAAGCCATGCTCGCCTTCGTCCTCGCGGACGCTCTCCTCGAAAAGACGGGCGGCGATTCGATGGAGGAAGTGACGAGGAACTTCGAAGGGTTCGTGAGGGCGCAGAGGCTGTTCTGATGGGCGGAAGCTCCGGATCGGAGAGCGCGCGTTCGGTCTCCGCCCGCTCGTCCCGGCGAGGCGTCACGATCCTCGTCGCCGTCTTCCTCGTCGTCATCTCGGCCGTCCTCGCCCTCGCGGCGGTGGGCCTGGACGTTCTCACGAGCGTGCGCGCCTACGTCGGGGGCGAAGGCCTGTGGTCGAAAGCGGAGAAGGACGCCGCGTCCGCGCTTTCGCGCTACATCGCGGAAGGTGACGATGCCCGCTACGGGGAGTTCCTGAGACAGCTCGCGGTGCCGCTCGGCGACCGTCGGGCCCGGGAGGAGCTGGAACGCCCCGGCGCGGACCTCGCGATTGTCCGGGCCGGCTTTCTTCAGGGACGGAATCATCCGGCCGACGTGGACGGAATGTCGCGGCTCTTCATCCGGTTCCGCCGCTTCGAGCATTTTGACCGTGCCATCGGGATCTGGCAGGAGGCGGACGGGCTCATCGCGCAGCTCGTGAAAGTCGGAGAGGACGTGCACTCCCGTGCCTCCACGGGCCGCTTGACGGAAGAGGAGCGGAGGAGCTTTCTCCGAGAGGTCGAGCTCCTCAACGGGCGGGTGACCGTCCTGGAGGATGCGTTCTCGGCCAAGCTCGGCGAGGCCGCGCGGTGGGTTCGGGACGCCCTCCAAAGAGCGATCCTGGCGACGACGATCCTCCTCGTGGGCGTGGCGCTCGTGACCTCGATCCGCATCGGGAGGTTCCTGCACACCCAGGAGGATTCGCTCAGGGCCTCCGAAAGCCGGTACCGCCAGGCCTTCGAGGAAAACCTGGCCGGCATGTACCGCACGACCCTCGACGGACGGATCCTCGAATGTAACGTGGCGTTCGCCCGCATCCTGGGCCGTACGAAGCCGGACGACCTCAAAGGGCTTGCTTTCTCGGACCTCTGTTTCGACCCGACCGAGAACGCCGCCCTGAAAAAACGTGCGGGCGAGCAGCGCGTGCTCGTCAACCACGAGATCTGCCTTCGCCGGCCGGACGGCTCGGCGATCTGGGTCGTCGTGAACGAGAACGCCCTCTACAACGCGGCAGAACCTTCCGTGAAGGAGGGAAGCCTCGTCGACATCACCGATCGCCGCCTCGGGGAAGAGAGGAGCCGTTTTCAGGCCTCACACGACGCGTTGACGAAGCTTCCGAACCGGCTCCTGTTCTCGGACCGGCTTTCGCTCGCGATCCTGCATGCGCAGCGTCATCGAACGCGGCTGGCCGTGATGTTCCTGGACCTCGACCACTTCAAGAACATCAACGACGGGCTCGGTCACTCCGCGGGCGACGACGTTCTCGTCCAGGTCGCCGAGCGAGTTCGGTCCTGCCTGCGCGGGGACGATACGGTGGCGCGCCTCGGGGGAGACGAGTTCATCTTCCTCGTGTCCGACGTGGCGAAGGAAGGCGACGTCGCCTCTCTCGCGCGCAAGATTCTCGCTCTCGTGTCCGAATCGTTGATCGTGGCCGGGCAGGAGATCCGTCTCACGGGGAGTCTCGGCGTCGGGATCTATCCGACCGACGGGGCGGACGCCGAGACCCTCGTCGCCAACGTCGACGCCGCGATGTATCGCGCCAAGGAGCTGGGGCGGAACAACTTTCAGTTCTTCACGAAGCCGGGCGAGTCCGGGGGACGTTGCTAGAGTGCCAGGGTCGATCGATTTCGATCTCGAGTTCCCCTCGCGAAGAACCGCGATCCAGTTCAACCACGCCGCCATCTGCCCGCTGCCCGCCCGCGCGGCCGCGGCGCTGCTCGCGTACGCGCGGAACCTGTCGGAGCGCGGAGGCCTCGACTGGCGCGACTGGCCGAAGAAGGCAGACGAGGTTCGCGCGCTCGCGGCGCGCCTCGTCGGAGCGGACGACCGTGTCGGCGGTGCCGGCTCGATCTCGATCGTGCCGAACACGACGTGGGGTCTCGACATCGTGGCGCAGGGGCTCGATTTCTCAGCCGGCGACTCGATCGTCACGACGGCCTCGGAGTTCCCCGCGAATCTCGCGCCGTGGATCGCGCTGGAAAGAAACGGCGTCTCGGTGCGCCGCATCCCGACGCGGGACGGAGCCTTCACGGCGGAGGACGTGGCGGTCGCCTGCGACGAAACGACACGGCTCGTCTCCGTCTCGCTCGTCGCCTTTCACACGGGCTTCCGGGCGCCCGTCGAGGAGCTGGGGGCGTTCTGCCGGTCCCGCGGCATCACCTTCGGCCTCGACGCGATCCAGGCCGTCGGTGCCCAGCGCGTGGACGTTGCGGACTGGAACGTGGACTTTCTCTCCGCGGACGGGCACAAATGGATGCTCGGGCCCGAGGGCTGCGGCGTTCTCTTCACGACTCCGGAGCTGCGCGTGCGCGTCGCCCCTCCGCCCGGCTGGACGAATCTCAAACGCGCTCACGGGGCGGACTTCCATGTCCCCGGAAAGCCCCAGTACCTCACGGACGGAACCCGGTTCGAGCCGGGCGCGCTTCCGACGCCCGGCCTGTACGCGCTCGCGGCATCGCTCGCGCTTCTCCTCGAGATCGGCCTCCCCGAGGTGGAGCGCCGCATCGCGAAAACGCTCGACGTTCTCGTCGAAGGTCTCCCGCGCCTCGGCTTCGCGCCGGTCCTCTTCGACGGCCCTCCGCGTTCGGGGATCCTCGCGGCGCGCCCCCCGGCGGGGAAGGATGCGCGCTACTACCAGAAGCGGGCCGCCGAGGAGAACGTCGTGATTTCGGCGCGCGAGGGCTTCGTGCGCTTCTCACCCCACGTCGGGAACGACGAGGCGGAGGCGGAGAGGGTCCTCGCTCTGCTGAAGAGGCTCTAGCTTGAGGCGGCTTTCCGGGCCCGAGATCGGCGCGGCGGCGCTCGGCGCGCTTTTCCTCTCCTACACCGTGATCCGTGCGGTGCGCGTGCCGCTCACCTGTGACGAAGCCTTCACGGGGAACGTGTGGATCGACCGGGGCCCGCTCGCGGCGCTGACATTCGACGGCCCCGAGCGCGCGAACAATCATGTGCTCAATTCCCTGTTGGCGGCGGCGTCCCAGGCGGTCTTCGGGCGAACCCCGTTTGCCCTGCGCATTCCGAACCTCATCGCGCATGCGGTCTTTCTCGTCGCGTCCTGGCGCCTCCTGTCGCATGTCGCGGGAAGGGGTGTGGCGCTCGCCGGGTTCGCGCTCCTGAACGCCAATCCCCTTCTCCTCGAGCTCTTCGGCCTCGCCCGCGGGTACGGGCTCGCCCTCGGGTTCGTGGCGCCCGCCCTCCTGTGCGGCGTGCGCGCGTTCGAGTCCGCCGAGATCCCCGTGCGCGAAGAGGCGGCGTGCTACGCGCTTCTCGTCTGCGGCGTCCTCGCGCAACTCATCGTCCTCGACGTGTTCGTAGCCGTCGCCGTGACGTTCATCGTGTTCCGTGTCATCCGGCTCACGCAGACTCCGGGAGAGAACCGATTGCGTCGGGCCTCACGGGAAAGCGTTCCGGTCATCGCGGCGTCGCTTTGCCTTCTCGCGACGGCTATCCCGATCATCGTGCTCCTGCGGCACTCCGACGCGCTTTACTTCGGCGGAACGACGGGACTCTGGTACGACACCGTCGGGTCCGTCGTCCGGATCTCGCTGCTCGGCCTCTCGCCCTCGCTCGTTCGCGCGACGCTCGCCGGGGTCGGGATCGGTCTGGCCGCGCTCGCGGCCCTCGCGGCATACAAGCTCTTTCGGCCGGGGGTGGGCGGGCGTGTTTTCCTGGCGCTCGTTTCGATCCTGGTCATCCTAGGCGCGACCGTCCAGGCCCAGCACGTCTTCCTCGGCGCGAAATTTCCCGAGAACCGAATCGCAACCGTCTTCATGCCCCTTCTGGTGTTTGCCTTCGCCGCCGCCTGCGGAGCGACTCCTCCTCCGCTCGATCGCGTTGCCGGATCGGCCTTCGGGGCCGCGGGCCTCCTGGCTCTCGCCTTGTTCGCGCGGCGCGCGAATCTTTCACATTCGGACCTCTGGTGGTTCGACGCGGATAACGTGCGAATGCTCGAGGATCTCGACCGGCTGCGGGTGAGCCGTCCCGGCGCGTTCCATTCCGTGCGCCTTTCCGTCACCGATTCCCTGGAGCCGTCGCTCAACTGGTACCGGCGAACGGAAGAGTTCTCGTTCCTCGCCCCGGTGTCGCACGGCGGCCCGTTCGAGGCCGCGGACTACACGTACGTTTTTGGTCAGGAGGAGGCCGAGGTTGTCCGCCGCGGCTACCGCGTCCTGGCACGTTACCCGGGAACGGGCAACGTCCTCCTCGAGCCTCCGGCCGCCGCTCCGTCAGCGCGTTGAGACGGGCAGCGCGGGGAGGTCCGGCGGCGTCGGCCCGGGGCGGAATCCGGCCGCCCCGATCCAGTCCACGTCGAGGATGAAGATTCTGGGGTCCCTCGGCACCCAGCGATCGTTCGTGAACCGGTGCACTTCGTAATGAAGGCGGGGCGCCACGGCGAAGCCCGTCGTGCCGACGCGACCGATCGGTCCGCCGCGCGCCACCCGCTGTCCTTTCTTCACGAGAGGTGCGGCGAGGTGGCCGTAGACCGTCCGCGTGCGCGCGTCATGGGTCAGCACGACGATCGTCCCGAGGCGCCGCCACGCAGCGTCCGCGTGCCGCGAGACGGGGCCCGCGTAGACGACGAGACCGGCGGCGGGCGCCGTGACGGTCGTCCCCGCGGGAGATGCGAGCGTCAAACCCGCGCAGAACTCGTCTCGCCGCGTGACGTCGGACGCGTGCCAGCCGAAAAGCTCGATCGGCACGGACGAGGAAGGCTCCACGGGAGAACGGGAGGGCACGGAGACAAGGTCGAAGCCGGCGGGGAGAGGGCCAGGCAGCGCCGCGAGGCGGCGTCGGAACAGCTCGAAGACGCGGGCGCGCCGCGCGAGGTCCGCGGTCTCGGACTCCATGGCCGCGGGATTCCGTGGAACGGCCTCCCGGGGCTCCGCCGGAAATCCGGCCGGCAGCGGGATTTCGAGAATCGCCCCGACGCGCGCGAGAAAGAGCTCGTCCGCCGCGAGCCGGCTGCCGAGGGCGAGGGCGCGCCGCCCGACGGACGCGAACGACTCGGCGCCCCGTTGTGCCGTCTCGCGAATCGCGCGCCGGTCCGCGGCGTTCACCGCGTCCGACACCACATGAGGCGCGCCCGCGAGACCGAGCACGACCGAGGCGCCGCACCCGAGGAGGAATCCGGCAAGCGCGGCGCCGCCGAGCGGTCCGATTTCGAGCGAGCGGCTCTTCTTGGCCGGATCGCCCGGATGGATGCGCAGCAGACTCATGACGCGGCCGGGAGAACGGTGGGGCCGGACCCGATCTGGATGCCGAGAAGACGGTGGTCCTCCCGCGAGGCCGGCCGGAAGGGATCCCTGGCGCGGATCCGAAGGACGCCGCTCACCCCGGGGGAGATGGTGAGCTCGAGCCTCCTCCACACGCCCGCCGGCAGCGCCACGCGCCCCCGCAGCGTGTCGTCGAAGAAGACGTCGAGAGCCGCGGGTCGTCCGTCGGGTCGCCCGTTCCGGACCGGCATCGCGAGGACGAGGGAATTGGAGCCCGGCGGGAGAGACGGCCTCTCGATGGCCCACGCCGCCGACTCGCCGGTCCATCGGAAAGGCCGGCCGCTCGGCTCCCGCTCGACGTCATAGACGCCGGCGCTCGCGGAATTCCGGAACGCAGCCTCCGCGGTGCGGGTGTCCCAGGCTCGCGCGACGATCCCCCCGATCGCGCAGACGAGCGCGCCGGCGAGAACGACCGGCACGACGGCGACGAGGAATCGTCCCGTGTGGCCGTCCTCGCGAAGCGGCAGCCGGGCCGTGAGCAGCCCCACGAACGCCGCGATCTCGGCATAGACGAGATGCGAACCGAACAGGAACACGACGCCGAGCCCGATCATCGAAGCCGCGGCCGCGGCGCGCAGGACGGTCTCGTCGTCGTGGGAGTCGCCCTCGAGAGTCAGGGCGCGGCTCGCGGAGCGAATCACGCCGAGCAGGAGGAGGGCGAGCAGCGACGCGCCCGCGAGGCCGGATTCCGCGAGGGTTCCGAGGTAGAGGGACGGCGGGTGGTCGCTCGTGCGCACGATGCGGCCGAGCTCCTTCGCGGCGAGATCGGGGAACACGATGCGGAACGCGCCGAGCCCGATGCCCGCGACCGGATGCGCACGAAACGCCTCCCAAGCCCCCTCGTACAGGAGGAGTCGACCCCGGGTTTCCTCGAACGGCGTCGGCTGCGTGCGGAACGGCGCCTCGAGCCGGGAAAGGAGGGCGGAGCGGACGGCGCCGCGGTTCGGCCACGAGAGCGCCGCCGCGAGGACGAGGGCCGAGAGAATCGAGAGGGCTCCGATCGTCCCGGCCACGCGTCGCCGGGCGCCTCCGCTTTCGCCCGCGGCGAGGCGCGTGAGTCCCCACAGCACGAAAAGGAGTGTCGCCGTGACGGTTCCCACCAGCCCCGCGCGGGAGCCCGCATCGGCGAGGACCACGAGAAGCGAGGCCCCGACGACCGATGCGAGAACCCGGCGCGCGACGCCGCCCGTGGCCGCGAGAGCGAGCAGCGGGACGATCAGAAGCGCGACGGCGACGCCTGCCGCCGACGGGTCGGTGAACGTGCTCTGCGCCCGGTGCCAGTCGGCCCACCGCCGCGACCGCAGGAGCGGAAGCGCGCCGGTCTTCTGAAGCAACGCCACCCCCCCGGCCAGAAGGGCGCTCACGAGCAGAGCGCGGTCCAACACGGCGGAGCGGGCCTCGGCCACGAACCGCGCGGCGATCCGGTGCACGCCCGCCGCGACGAGCAACGGGAGCAGGGCGCCCAGGATGCTCGGGAGAACCTGGCTCGCGTCGTCACCGAGAACGTTGATCGCGAAGGGCGGCCGGACGCCGCGCGCGAGGAAATAGCTCGTGCGGAGCCCCACGAAAGCCGCCACTCCGGAAACCGCCGAGACCGACGCAAACGCGCGAAGAGGAAGGAGAAGCGGAGGTCGCCGGATGGGAGGGCGCGTGTCGTACAGGTCTTTCAGGCTCGCTCCCGCGAAATAGCCGAAGAAGACGAGCGGCGTCGCGGCCAGTGGCTCGCTCGCGCCGAACGCGAGCGCCGAGACGCCGCCGAGTGTCGCCGCCGAAAAAGCGAGGACGAACGCGGACCTCGGCGCCGCGAGCGCTGCGCCGAAGAGAGAGAGCGCGGCGAGAGCCACGGCCGTGCGATAGCCGGGGAAGGGCGGCAGCATGAGCGGGAAGGTGAAGGCGAGAAGCGCCGCCCAGCCGAGGCAGCTCAGGAGAGCGGAGGCCGGCCGGCTCATCGTGGATCTCCCTCTCCGGGCGCGATGCCAACGAAGAGCCTGCGGAAATCGGAGCTTCCCGTCAGCTCGTGCGGGACGAACGTCGGGCTCCCGGTCAGCCGGAGCACCCGCGCTCCCTGGGGCACCGGCACCTGAAGATCGCGCGCGGAGGCCCCGGGCAGCTCGAAGGGCGGCTCGCTCTTTCCGTCGACGTCGATCGCGACCGTCACGGGAGCTCCATCCGGACGCGCGTTCCGGACGCGGAACGACACGGACGACTCGCCCGGCCCGATCTCCCGGCAGGCGCGCGGACCGCTCCACCGGAACGGGCTCGTCGACCGGCCGGAGGTGTAGAGGCCGATCCAGCGCCCGAGCCGGAAGGGCGCGGAGGGTCGGGCGGTCGGAAGGACCGCGACGAACGCTCCCAGGATCCCCGCTGCGGCGAGGATGCCCGGAACGTGCGCCCCGCGAGCTGCCGGCTCCTCGGGCCGGGGCTCACGCGCTTCCGCGGGCGGCACGAAGAGAAAGGCCGCGACCAGGCTCGTGAGAAGACCGATCTCCGTGAAGCGCAGATGCGAGCCGGTCTGACAGGCCACGAGGAAGGCGAGAAGCGAGGCGCCGGCTCCCCGGGCCGTCAAATCGAGCGGCGAGCTCGCGAAGGCGGCGCCCCACGCGCGAGAAAGGAGCGGAACGACCGCGCAAAGCGCGAGGACGAGCCCGGGCAACCCGCATTCGGCGGCCACCTCGAGGAGCGCATTCGTCGCGCCGTCTGTCACGTGAATCTCGCCGTGGCGGCGCGCGTACGCCCCCGGAAACTCGTACGGGAACCCGGCGAGACCGATCCCCGAGAGAGGCTCGTCCCACGTCATCTCGAGGGCCGTTCGCCAGAAGAGCGTTCGATGGTTCGCGAGGTCGGCGAAGCTGGAAGAGGACAGGCCCGCGCCGAGGCGCTGCAGGAGGCCTCCCGCCGCGATGCCTCCTCCGCGCGGCAGGACGCGAACGAGCGCGACGCCGCTGACCAGGAGTACCGCGAGCGCCGCGCCGAGCACCTTCGGGGAGACGAGACGCGCGCGAGAGAGCCCGATCGCCCCGGCGACGAGTCCTGCCCCTCCGAGAAGAAGGCCCGTGCGCGACCCGGAAGCTTCGAGCGCCAGGGGCGCGGCGACGAGCGCGATGAGAGCGAGGACGCGCCGGGCGGCGTCCGCCGAGGAGCCGCGCCGAACGACGGCCGCGAACAGGAGAGGCGCGAGGAGACCGATGCCGACGCCGAGGGCGTTCGGGTCCGTGAACGTCCCCGCTCGTCGGTGCATCCCGGACCACGGACGGAAGGAGGGGTCGAATGGCGCAAAACGGCTGGCGGCGGCGAAGACGAAGGCGGCCGCCGCCCCCGCCGTGATCGCGAGGAGGAGGCGGTCGCGGTCCTCGGGTACACGAGAAAAACGCGTGAAGACCTCGAGCGCGAGGAGCAGGAGCACGAGCCCGAGAAACGTCAGGATGGCGTCGCGGCTTCTTTCGGCCGCCGTCATGCCGAGCGCGTTCACGGGCAGCGGGTCGACCCGACCGCGGAAGAGGAGGTAGAGCGTCTCGCCGCGCGCGACCGATGCGGCCGCGGAAAAAGCGCCGAGGGCGAGAAACGCGGCGGCGAACCTCAGGAGGCGGGGCGGGAGGAGCGAGGTCTCGCCTCTTGCGAGGGAGCCCGCGAGCGCGCTCCCGAGCACGGCGAACGCCAGCGCGGCCAGGACGGGCGCCCCGGAACGGTCGCCGGAGAGGCGCGCGAGGCCCGGGGCGATCGGCACCAGGAATGCGAGCGCCGAAGTGGCGATCCGCGGGCGGAGGAAACCGAGGGCGAGCCCGGCGGCGGAGAGGCCGAGCGTGACTCCACAGGTGGCCGGAGCCGTCGAGCCCGAAAAAGAGCCGAACGCGAGGGCCGAAAGGGCGATCGTTGCGCCGAAGGCGATAGCCCCGCGGCGCGCGGGAGTCAGACTCGTACCTCCTCCTGGAGGGGAGCGTACGTGAGCGCACCCGCGGCGCGGGCGCGGATCGCCTCGAGCGCCGCCGACGCCGCCGAGAGCGTCGTCAGGCACGGCACGTCGCGGTCCAGCGCCGCGCGGCGGATCGCGACCTCGTCGTAGAACGATTCCCTTCCGAGCGGCGTGTTCAGGATGAGATCGACGCTGCCGTTGATCATGAGATCGACGATGTTCGGGCGGCCCTCGTTCACCTTGAGCACCGTTTGAGCCGTCAGGCCGCCTCTCTCGAGCGCCTTCGCCGTGCCGGCGGTGGCGAGCAGGCGGAAGCCCAGGGAATCGAGCTCACGCGCGAGCGGAAGCAGCGCGTCCTTGTCGCCGTCATGGACGGAGAGGAACGCGTTGCCCTTCTCGGGCAGGCGGATGCCGGCGCCGAGCGCGGCCTTGAGGAACGCGAGGCCGAAGCTCCGGTCGCGCCCCATGACCTCTCCCGTCGAGCGCATCTCCGGGCCGAGGATCGTGTCGACCCCCTCGAAGCGCCGGAACGGGAACACGGGAGCCTTGATGGAGAAGCCCAGGACGGGCGGCTCCTCGGTGAGGCCGAGGCCCGGAAGGGTCTCGCCGAGGCAGAGGCGCGCGGCGAGGCGCGCGAACGGTACGCCGGTCGACTTCGCCACGAACGGGACCGTGCGCGAGGCGCGCGGGTTCACCTCGAGGACGAAGAGCTCGCCGCCGCGGATCGCGAACTGGACGTTCATCAGGCCCACGACCTTGAGCGCCAGCCCGAGCTTGGCCGTGGCCTGCCGGATTTCGCCGAGCGCCGCGCGCGGCACGCGCCGATAAGGCGGCAGCACGGCGTACGAGTCGCCCGAGTGGATGCCCGCCTCCTCGATGTGCTGCATGACCCCCGCGACGACGACGTGCTCTCCGTCGCCGAGGGCGTCGACGTCGAGCTCGTAGGCGTCCTCGAGAAACCGGTCGATCAGGACGGGCCGGTCCGGAAAGGCGGCGATGGCCTCCTCGAGAACCGCCTCGAGGGCGTCCTCGTCGTAGGCGATGCGCATCGCGCGGCCCCCGAGCACGTAGCTCGGGCGAACGAGAAGCGGGAAGCCGAGCCGGCGGCCGACCCGGAGGCCCTCGGCGACGTCGCGTGCGGCGCCCCACGGCGGAGCCTGCAGGTTCACGTCGCGCAGCAGCTCGCCGAAGCGCTCGCGGTCCTCGGCGCGGTCGATCGCGTCCGGAGAGGTGCCGAGAATCGGGACGCCGGCGGCTTCGAGCGCCTTCGCGAGCTTCAGCGGCGTCTGGCCGCCGAACTGCACGAGAACGCCCTTCGGCTTCTCGCGTTCGACGACCGCGAGGACGTCTTCGAGCGTGAGAGGCTCGAAGTAGAGCCGGTCGGACGTGTCGTAGTCCGTCGAGACCGTCTCGGGGTTGCAGTTGATCATCACGGACTCGTAGCCGGCCTGGGTGATCGCCTCGGCGGCGTGCACGCAGCAGTAGTCGAACTCGAGGCCCTGTCCGATCCGGTTCGGTCCGGAACCGAGGACGATGACCTTCTCCCGGTCGGAGGGATCGGCCTCGTCCTCGGTCTCGTAGCACGAATAGAGGTACGGGGTCCGTGATTCGAATTCCGCCGCGCAGGTGTCGACGCGGCTGAAGACGGGCGTCACGCCGCCGCGCATCCTCGCGGCGCGCGCGTCCGCGGCGGAGGACCCCGTGAGGAGCGCAATGTCGGGGTCGGAAAGGCCGCTCCGCTTGGCGCGGCGAAGAAGGTCCGCGTCGCCGAGCGCCCGGCGGCCCGCCGCGCGGACCTCGCGCTCGACCGCGATGACCTCCTGGAAGCGGTCGAGGAACCACGGATCGATCCCCGTGATGTCGGCGACGGCTGCCACCGGCGTGCCGGCGCGAAGGGCCGCGAGGACCGCGAAGATCCGGTCGGGCCTCGGCACGCGGAGCGCGTCGGGCTTCGGCGGGGCGGGCGGCGAGGCGGAGGGCGCGTCGATCCAGCCCGTGCGCCCCCTCTCGAGGGAGCGCACTGCCTTCCCGAACGACTCGGCGAACGTGCGGCCGAGGGCCATCACCTCGCCTACGGATTTCATCTGGACGCCCAGCGTCGTGTCGGCGCCGGGGAATTTCTCGAACGTGAAACGGGGGACCTTCACGACGACGTAGTCGAGCGTGGGCTCGAACGACGCCGGAGTCTTCTTCGTGATGTCGTTCGGGATCTCGTCGAGCCGGTATCCGACGGCGAGAAGCGCGGCGATCTTCGCGATCGGAAAACCGGTCGCCTTCGAGGCGAGCGCGGACGAACGCGAGACGCGCGGGTTCATCTCGATGACGATTCGGCGCCCCGTCTTCGGATGCACGGCGAACTGGATGTTCGAGCCGCCCGTCGCGACGCCGACCGCCCGGATGACCTTCTTCGCGTCGTCGCGCATGGCCTGGTACTCGACATCCGACAGCGTCATCTGGGGCGCGACGGTGATCGAGTCGCCTGTGTGGACGCCCATCGGGTCGAGGTTCTCGATCGAGCACACGACGACGAACGTGTCGGCCGCGTCACGCATGACCTCGAGCTCGAACTCCTTCCACCCGAGAACCGATTCCTCGATGAGGATCTCGTGCACGGGGGAGAGCGTCAGGCCGCGCCGGACGATGGCCTCGAAGTCGTCCCTGTTGAAGGCGATCCCGCCGCCCGTGCCGCCGAGCGTGAACGACGGACGGATGATGACGGGGTAACCGAACGGCGCGGCGACGGCTCGGGCCTCGTCGATCGACTTCGCGATCCCCGAGAGCAGGACGTCGACGCCGACCTCCTGCATGGCCTGCTTGAAGAGGAGGCGGTCCTCGCCGAGCCTCACCGAGTGCACGGACGCGCCGAGGGTCTCGATGCCGTGCTTCTCGAGGACGCCGGCCTCGTCGAGGGCCACCGCGAGGTTGAGCGCCGTCTGCCCGCCGACGGTCGGCAAGAGAGCGTCCGGCCGCTCCTGCGCGATGATGGCCGCGATCGTGTCGCGGTCGAGCGGCTCGATGTAGGTTGCGTCGGCGAACTCCGGGTCCGTCATGATCGTGGCCGGATTCGAGTTCACGAGAACGACGCGATAGCCCTCACCTCGCAGCGCCCGGCAGGCCTGGGTGCCGGAGTAGTCGAACTCGCAGGCCTGGCCGATCACGATCGGGCCGGACCCGAGAACGAGGATGGACTTGATGTCGGTGCGCTTCGGCATCGGTCGGGGAGTTTACGGGAAGGCGCCGGCCGCGTCTGGCGCCCCCGAGCCGTCCGAGATAGAGTCTGGCGAGGTTCGAAGACCGGATAAAGGAGTTCCCGAGAATGAGAAGAGCACTGTGGAACGGCCTCGCGGCATGTGTCGCCATCGCAGCCCTCGTGGCATCGCCCGCTGCGCTCGCGGCCAAGAAAAAGACGCCGACTCCGGCCTCGGCCGAACCAGCGACCGCGTCGAAGTCGTCGAAGTCCGACACGGCCGAGAAGGTCAACCTGAACACCGCCGACGAGAAGACGATCGCCGGCGCGAAGGGCGTCGGAGACAAGCTCGCGCAAGAGCTCGTCAAGAACCGCCCGTACAAGACGTGGGAAGAGGTTTCGAAGGTCAAGGGCGTCGGCTCCGGCAAGAAGCTCGAATCCCTGAAAAAGGTTCTCAAGCTGAGCGAGGGCGTCGGAACCGCCACCAAGGAAGAGCCGGCCGCGGAGAAGGAGACCAAGGGGAAGAAATCGAAGAGTTCTTCGAAGGGTGAGGGGACTTCCTCCGCTGCGAGCGGCGGCGGGGCCACGGGCGGCGGCGCCAGCGCGGGTGGCGCGGCTGCAGGCGGCTCGACGGGCGCCGGCAAGGCGACAGAGTCGGCCTCGCCCTCTTCACCTTCCAAGAAATCCTCTTCTTCGTCTTCTTCCTCCGCGAAGCTTGCGCCCGGCACGAAGATCAACATCAACACGGCCACGAAGGAAGAGCTCGACGCGCTGCCGGAGATCGGCCCGGTGAAGGCGCAGGCCATCGTGGATTACCGGAACGCGAACGGGAGGTTCTCCGCGCCCGAGGACATCATGAAGGTGCCGGGCATCAAAGAAGGCACGTTCGCGAAGATCAAAGAATTCGTCGTCGTGAGGTAGGCGCGCCGCCATGGGTCTCCTCGACGACGTGATGGGGCAGATCGGAGCCGTGAACGGACGCCCGATCGAGCCGGGTCACCACGGTCTCGCCCGGGAGCTTCTGGGCATGCTCGCCCCGACCGGCATGTCCGGGGGCCTGGGGAATCTCGTGAACATCTGTCACCAGAGAGGGCTCGGCGACGTGGTGAACTCCTGGATCTCGACGGGTCGGAACCTGCCGATCACGGCCGAGCAGGTTCGGAGCGTCCTCGGGAGCTCGGAGGTCCAGGGGCTCGCGGCGCGCGCCGGAATCGACCCGCAGGCGGCGACGGCGGCGATCGCGGAGATTCTCCCCCGCCTCGTCGACAAGGCGACACCGAACGGCCAGATCCCGGACACGGGCGAGCTCCTCCGCACGATCTCGGGGGCCTTCAAGAAGAGCCGAGTGTGAGTCGCCCACCGACGCGGGCCCGCATCCTTTCCTTCGGATGTCCCTCGGACGCCCGCTCCGGCTCCGTCGGGACGGTCCACCGGAACGGCGCCATCACGTTTCGCGGAAAGACGTATCGCACGAATCGGGACGTGCCGCCCGAGTGCGTCGTGCTTCGAGCCGACCTCGAGAGCATCGTTCAGTGGCGCGCCCTCTACCGCGCCGTCGATCCGGCCCTCAGAACGTCCGCGCGTAGACGTACGTGAAGCCCGTGACCCGGCACTTCTTGTCCGAGGCTGGAACCTGACGCCCTGAACTTCGCGTTTCGCCTTTCGGCGCGTTCGGCCGAGCCGGTCTCGTTCGTGACGACACGGACGGCCTTCACGGCGCCGGTCTCGTCGACGTCGGCCTCGACGACGACCTTCCCCTTCGGTCCCGGCGCGCCGGATCCGTCGGACATGTGAAGGGTCGGCGGCGTCAGGAGGACCTCGCGGCGGTCCGGCAGGCAGCCGTCGTCCCTTCTGACCAGATCGCGGCGCACCCACCCGACTTGCGAGTTGGCCCGCTTCACGCGTAGGGCCGCTGCGCGCTCGCGCCTCATCGCGCGGGGCCTCCGATCGTCTTCGCGAGGAAGGCGAGCTCGTCCGTGGCCTCCTCGATGAGCTTCGTCGTGGGTTTTCCCGCGCCGTGCCCTGCGCGTGTCTCGATGCGGATCAGAACCGGAGCGTCGCCGGCCTGCGCCTCCTGGAGCGCCGCCGCGTACTTGAAGGAGTGCGCAGGGACGACCCGGTCGTCGTGATCCGCCGTCGTGACGAGGACGGGCGGATAGGCGTACCCCTTTCGTATGTTGTGGAGCGGAGAATACGGATAGAGGAACTTGAACTGATCGGCGTTCTCGGCCGAGCCGTATTCGCTGACCCAGGCCCAGCCGATCGTGAATTTCTGGAAGCGGAGCATGTCCATGACGCCGACCGCGGGGAGAGCCGCGCCGAAGAGCTCCGGATGCTGGTTCAGCGTCGCTCCGACGAGAAGGCCTCCGTTCGAGCCGCCCGCGATCGCGAGCTTTTTCGCCGACGTGACCTTGTTCGCGATGAGCCACCGGGCCGCGGCCGCGAAGTCGTCGAAGACGGTCTGCTTCTTCTCGAGCATGCCGGCCTTGTGCCATTCGTCGCCGTACTCCGACCCGCCGCGCAGGCAGGCCTGCGCGTAGACGCCGCCGCGCTCGACGAACGCCAGGTTCTGCACGGAGAACGAGGGCAGCATCGGAACGTTGAAGCCGCCGTAGGCGAAGAGCACCGTGGGGTTCAGGCCGTCCCATTTCGTGCCCTTTTTCGCGACGAGAAACATCGGCACCGCGGTGCCGTCGCTGGCGGGATAGAAGACCTGCTTCGTGTCGAACGCCGCCGGATCGAAATCCACGCGGGACTTCTTGAAGAGCGTCGTGGCTCCGGTCGCGAGGTCGAGCCGGAAGACGGTCGAGGGATACGTGAAGGACGTGAACGAGAAGAACGTCTCGCTGTCGGTCGCGTGGCCCGTGAAGCCGTTCACGGCGCCGAGAGCGGGCAGGGCGATCTCCTTGCCCGGGGTCCCGTCGTGCCCGTGGATGCGGACGTGCTCGGAGCCGTCCCGTATCGTGACGACGACGAAGCGGCCGCCGACCGCGTGCACGGACTGAAGCACGGCGTCGCCCTGGGGGATCACGTCCACGAGGACGGGCGCCTCCGCCGCGAGGTCCACGGAGACGAGCCGCCCGCGGGGGGCGCTCCGATCCGTGCGGAGATAAGCCGTGGTGCCCTCGCTCGCGACCCAGGTCCACCGCGACTCGAAGTCGTCGAAGAGCTTGAGGAAGGGCGCGCCGTCCCGGGAAAGGTCCTTTACCCAGAGGCGGTTCTTCCCGCTCGAGCCGCGCGAGATCGACAGCACGAGCCAGCGCCCGTCGTCGGAGACGCGCACCTGATGGAGGATGTTCGGATCGTCCGGCGCGTGGACGAGGATGTCGGCGGCCTGGGGCGTGCCGAGCCGGTGAAGGAAGACCTTCTGGTTCTTCACGACCGCATCCAGCTCGCGGCCGGATGAGGGCGCGTCGTAACGCGCGTAATAGAGGCCTTTGCCGTCCGCCGTGAAAACGGGCGTCGAGAACTTGACCCACTTGAGCACGTCGCCCGCGTTGCGCCCGGTTCCGACGTCGAGCACGCGCCACTCCTGCCAGTCCGAGCCGCCCGAGGCGACGGCGTACGCGAGGCTCTTCCCATCACGCGAGATCGCCGTTCCGGCGAGCGCCACGGTGCCGTCCCGAGAAAGCCCGTTCGGGTCGAGCAGGGCGCGGGGCGCGGCGCCCTCGCGGTCGACGACGTACAGGACGGCCTGGTTCTGGAGGCCGTCGTTGCGGAGATAGAAGAGGCGCCCGCCTTCCTTGACCGGCGTCGAGAAGCGCTCGTAGTTCCAGAGCTTCGTGAGCCGGTACCGGATCGCGAGGCGCTCGGGAACCGCGTCGAGAAAAGCGCGCGTGATCGCGTTTTCCGCGTCGATCCACGCGCTCGTCGCCGGTGCATCGGGGTCCTCGAGCGGGCGGAAGGGGTCGGCGACCTTCGTCCCGTGGTAATCATCGAACTGCTCGGCGCGCGGCGCCTTGGGATATGCAGGCCGGAAGGGGGTGTCCGCCGCGGCCGGGCTCTGCGTCGCGGGAAGACCGAGGGACAGGCACAGCGCGAGGGACCGGAGCCGAACCTGATGCATGTGAGAGATCCTATCGTGACGGCCCCGGCTGTACGATCTTCGCCATGCCTCGAACGATCGCGATTCACAAGTTCGGAGGGACGTCGCTGGGCGACGCCTCCCGGATCCGCAACGCCGCACGCCTCCTTTCGGCCGCGCGCCGGAGGCGCCCGGTCGTGGCCGTTGCGTCGGCCATGGCGGGAGTGACCGACGTCCTTCTCCAGGCGGCGCTCGACGCAGAACGCGGCCGCATCGGCCTCGCCCGCAGGGCCGTCGACGCGCTGAACGCGCGGCACGCCGCCGCCGCCAAGGAGCTCGGCGTCCGCTTCGAGGCGGCGCCGCTCCGCGAGCTCGGTGCGGCGCTGGAAGGCGTGGCCCTCCTGCGCGAGCGCACGGCCCGCGTCACCGACCTCGTCTCCTCGTTCGGCGAGCGCCTGTCGGCGCCGCTGCTCGCGGCCGCCCTGACGAAGGCGGGCGTTCCGGCGCGCGCCGTCGACGCCCGCGAGATGCTCGTCACGGACGACCGCCATGGCGCCGCCACATGCGACCGAAAAAAGAGCGACCCGCGCGTGAGGCGCAAGCTCAAGCCGATCCTCTCGGCCGGGGTCCTGCCCGTCGTGACCGGCTTCATCGCGCGGAGCGCGAAAGGCGAGACGACGACGCTCGGCCGCTCGGGCTCGGACACGACGGCCGCCCTCCTCGGGGCCGCGCTCCTGGCCCGGGAGGTCGTGATCTGGACGGACGTGGACGGCGTCCTCTCGGCCGATCCCCGACTCGTCAAGAAAGCCCGCCTCCTCCCGCGCCTTTCCTACCGCGAGGCTGCGGAAATGACGTACTTCGGCGCGAAGGTCCTGCACTTCCCGGCCGTGCTCCCCGCGATCGCCGAGGGAATCCCGCTCGTCATCCGCAACTCCTTCCGGCCGGAGATCCGGGGCACGACGATCGCATCGAGAGGCGACGGAAAGGCCGGGATTCGCGCCGTCACCGCGGTTCCGGGGATGTGCCTCCTTTCGCTCGACGGGCGCGGGATGACGGGAGTCCCGGGCATCGCGGCCCGCGTGTTCTCGGCCACGGCCCGGCTCGGCGTCTCGGTCGTCATGTTCTCGCAGGCCTCCTCGGAGCAGAACATCGCGCTCGTGATCCCGGACGGCGACCGCGCGCGCACCGTCGCGGCGCTCGAACAGGAATTCCGCTGGGAGCGCCTCACGGGCGCGATCGATTCCGTGAACGCGCGCACCCCGATCGCCGTCATCGCGGCGGTCGGCGAGGGGATGCGCGGCACGCCCGGGATCGCCGCGAAGGTCTTCCAGGCCGTCGCGCGCGCGAAGGTGAACGTGGAGTCCATCGCGCAGGGCTCGTCGGAATGCAACATCAGTTTTGCGGTAGACGGGAAGGATCGTGACAAGGCCGTGAGGGCTTTGCATCGGGTTCTTGCGACCTAATGCGAGGGGGGAAGGGAAGCGTCTCCGTCTTCGCCCCCGCGTCCGTCGCGAACTTCGGGGTCGGCTTCGACGTCCTCGGCGCCGCGCTGGACGGGCCGGGCGACACGCTCACGGCCCGGCTCACCGTCGCGCCGGGCGTAAGGATCGTCTCGATCTCGGGCGACGGAGGACGACTGCCGCGGGATCCGCGGCGCAACACGGCCGCGGTGGCGGCAGCCGCGGTGCTCGCGGAGCTCGGCGGCCGCCGCGGAAGGGGTGGACTCGGGGTCGGAATCGAGCTTTTTCTCGAGAAAGGGCTGCCGCTTTCGAGCGGACTCGGTTCTTCGGCGGCCTCGGCCGCCGCGGGGGCGTACGCCGCCGGCCTCCTTCTCGGCGTGAAAGACCGCCTGAAGCTTCTCGGTGCGGCGCTCAAGGGCGAGCGCGCGGCCGACGGCTCGTGGCACGGCGACAACGTGTTCGCCGCGCTCCTCGGGGGGTTCGTCCTCGTACCGTCCTCCGATCCCCGTGGCCCCCTCGCTCCGGTTTCGCTCCGCGTTCCGCAGCGCGTTCGCATCGTGGTCGTGATTCCCGACCTCGAACTGCCCACGCGGCGCTCGCGCGGTGTCCTCGCGCGGACGATTTCAATGGGTGCGCACACGGCTCACGCCGGCGCACTTGCGCGTCTCGTCCTCGCGCTCTCCACGGGAGATCTCGCCGCTGCGGGGGCGTGCCTCGCCCAAGACCGGCTCGTGGATCCGAGGCGGCTTCCGCTCGTTCGCGGCGGCCGTGCCGCGCTCGACGCCCTGCTCGACGCCGGGGCGTACGGCGCCTGTCTCGCGGGGGCGGGGCCGTCGCTCGTCGGTCTCACCGAGGAGTCGAGGGATGCGGAGAGGATCGGCCGCGCCGCGGTGGCCGCGTGGAAGCGATCGGGGGTCACGGCGCGCGCCCGTGTGCATCGCATCGACCGGCGCGGGACGAGGCTCACGGGGACGCGAGCGTGAGCGGGCTCTCGACATTCCGGTGCCTCGCCTGCGGCGCGAGCTTTCCGCTCGCCGGATCGCGCACCGCCTGCGCCGCCTGCGGCGGCCTCCTCGACATCGTTTCCGAGCTCCGCACGTTCGGGCGAACCGGCGAGGCGTGGCGGGATCTCTTCGACCGGCGGCGCACGGCCGCGCCCTCGGAGGCGACGCGGCCGTTCGAGACGAGCGGCGTCTGGCGGTTCCGCGAGCATGTCCTCCCCGATCTTCCGGAGAGCGACATCGTGAGCAAGCCCGAGGGCGCCACGCGGCTCTACGCGACCGGCGCGCTCGGCGACGAGCTCTCTTTCTCGCGTCTTTTCGTCAAGCACGAGGGCGAGAACCCGACGCTCTCCTTCAAGGACCGGGGCATGACCGTGGGCGTTTCCTGGGCGCGGAGCGCGGGTTTTTCGACCGTCGCGTGCGCCTCGACGGGCGACACGTCCGCGGCGCTCGCCGCCTACGCCGCCGCCGTGCCGGGGATGCGCGCCGTCGTTCTCCTGCCGGACGCGAAGATCACGGACGAGCAGCTCAGTCAGGCGCTCGCGTACGGAGCGACGACGCTCGGCCTCGACACGGATTTCGACGGCTGCATGCGCCTCGTCGGCGAGCTGACTGCTGCGCGTCCCGTCCTTCTCCTCAACTCGAAGAATCCGGTGCGCATCGAAGGGCAGAAGACGATCGGATGGGAGATCGTCCAGGATCTCGGCTGGCGCGTGCCGGACTGGATCGTCGTACCGGTGGGGAACGCGGGCAACGTGTCGGCGATCGGCAAGGGGCTGAGGGAGTGGCTCGACCTCGGCGTCATCGCGAAGAAGCCGCGACTCGCGGGAATCCAGGCCGCGGCCGCGGATCCCTTCTACCAGTCGTACCGGAAAGGGTTCAAAGAGCGCGTCACGCGCGTCGCGGGCGAGACGGCGGCCTCGGCGATCCGCATCGGCGCGCCCGTGTCTCACCCGAGAGCCGAGCGCGAGATCCGCTTTTTCGACGGCGTCGTGGAGAGTGTGACGGAAGGCGAGCTCCTCGACGCGTTCGCGCTCGCGAACCGTCACGGCCTCGCCATCTGCCCGAACTCGGCCGTCGCGCTCGCGGGCGCCGCGAAGCTGCGGCAGGCGGGCGCCATCCGGAAAGACGACCTCGTCGTCGTCGTCGCGACCGCGCACGCGCTCAAGTTCGCGGGGACGATGTCCGCGTATCACCGGGGCGGGGGCCGCTTCGCGAACCCGCCGCGCCGCCTCCCGGCGACGCTCGACGCGATCCTCACGGCCCTGGACGCGCAGCGGCCCGCTGGCTAGCCGGCCGACGGGCTCTCGCGCGCGTAGCTGCGGATGAGCATGAGGGTCGTCGTGCCGATCTCGAACTCCATCCGGTTGTCGAGCTCGGAGCGGGTCACGCGCTGGTCGTTCACGTAGGTGCCGTTCGTGGAGTTGAGGTCCACGACGAAGACGTGCTCGTCCATGACCTCGATGGCGGCGTGCTGGCGCGAGCACTGGATGTCGGCGACGACGATGTCGGCGTTCGCGCGCCCGATCACGATGCGCGGCTTCTCGATCTCGAAGATCCGCCCCGAGTCCGGCCCCGAGATGCAGGCGAGAGAAAGCCGTTGGTCGGCCGGGAGGCGCAACGGGCGCGTCGCGTTCCGGTTCGCTCCCGGCACCGGAACTCGGTCCGTCGTGCGGGCGCCCTCGCTCATCCCGATCGGACCGGTGCCTTCGGCTTCGCCCGGCATCACGGCCGCCGGGGTAGGTGCGACCTCCGGCACGGGCACGACGCGCGCCGGCGCGCCGGGGATCCCGGCGGGGGGCTTGCGCTTCTTGGCCTCCGTGAGCGCCGTTTCGTCCAGCGCGAACTCGTCACGCGAAGGGCCCGCGGCGGAACGACCCCCCGAAGCGGCGGGGAGCACCGGGATCGCCGGGTTCCGGATCTCGAACACGGCCGTGCACTTCGTGCACTTGATTTTCTTCACGGCCGCGCCGCCGAAACGCGACTCGTCGTAATGGTAGCGAGCCTGGCACGACGTGCACTGGATGATCACGTGACAAGACTCCCGCCCGATCGGACGTTTCGCGCCATTAGAGCGTGTCCCGCCTCGCCGATCAAGCCCGTACATGCTCCCGGACCCGCTCCACCGCGCGCGGAACGGCCTCGAGAAGCCGGTCGACGTCCTCTTCGCTGGAGGTTCGCCCGAAGGAGAATCGAATTGTCGCGCGTGCTTCGGCCGGCGAAAGGCCGAGGGCGAGGAGAACCCGGCTCGGGGAGGTCGTGCCCGCGTGGCAGGCCGCGCCGGCCGAGACCGCGATCCCGTCCAGGTCCAGCGCTGCAACGAGCGTCTCCGCCTCCGTGCCGGGGAACAGCGCCGATGTGGCGGTGGGCAGGCGAGGCCCGCCGGCGACGTTGATCTTCGCGTCCGGGACCAGGGTGATCAGGCCGGCCTCGAACCGGTCGCGCAGACGGGTGAGGCGTGCCGCCTCGGAGGAAAGACGTCCCGAAGCGAGCCGGACGGCCGCGCCGAGACCGACGAGGGCTGCCACGTTCTCGGTCCCGCCCCGCCGCCCCCGCTCCTGCCCGCCTCCCGCGAGGAGGGGCCGAACGCGGACGCCTTTCCGCACGAAGAGGGCGCCGGCGCCCGCCGGCCCGCCGAACTTGTGGGCGGTGAGCGCGAGGAGGTCGACACCGAGCGCCCGTACGTCCACCGGGATCTTTCCGACAGCCTGAACGGCGTCCGTATGGACGACGGCGCCGGCTGCCCGGGCCCGCGCCGCGAACTCGGCGAGGGAGTCGAATACCGCCCCCGTCTCGTTGTTCGCGACGAGGGCGGAAACGAGCGCCGTTCGCTCGTCGAACGCGGGGAAGGCGCCGCCCGCCGGGACACCGTGGGCGTTCACGGGAAGCTCGACGGGCTCGAAACCGTCGGCCTTGAGCGAGAGGGCCGCCTCGCGAACCGCCGCGTGCTCGGCCGCGGTGAAGGCCACGCGCGCGCGCGACGGATCGGCCTCGCGTGCCGCGCGGGCGCCGCCCCGGACGGCGAGGTTGTCGGCCTCGGTGCCTCCGGACGTGAATACGATCTCGGAGGCCTCGGCGCCCAGGACCTGCGCCACCTCGACACGAGCGGCTTCCACCGCCTCCCGTGCGGCACGGCCCGGGCCGTGGGTCGAGGAGGGATTCGCGGCCAGGCCCTCCAGCCACGGCTGCATGACCTCGAGCACTTCGGGGTCGAGGGGCGTCGTGGCATGGTGATCGGCGTAGACCCTGCGGGCGACGGAATTCAAGGAACCGGACCTCCGGACGGCCGATTGTAGGGTCGCGCGGACCAGGGCGCCGAAAGCCCAGGCATTCGTGCCCCCTGGAGGACGTTGAGACCTGGAATCTGTCTTGCGAGAGATTGCCAGGGAGAGGCTCGCAAGCACAGAATCGGAGCCTCGGGCGGGAGGTCGGGAGATGCGGTCGGGCCGGTGGTTCCTGGGTGTCGTCGCCCTACTGGCCGCCACGCGAGCGGGTGCCGACAACCCGGTCCTGTCTCCGTCGCCGGTGCCCGCGCTGCCGACCCCCCCTCCGCTCGTCGCGGTGAATCCGCCCGCGCCCTCTCCGCAGGCAGCTCGCGGCCCCGAGGCGCTCAAGCTCTTCGGCCGTCTCGACGACGACCGCTCGGCCGTCTACATCGCGTCGGGTCCGCCCGACGCCCGCATCAGCGTGCGCTGTCCGGACTCGCTCCGGACGCTGGAGATCTGGACGTACCTCGAGCACCCCACGCTCGGAAAGAACGCCCGCATCCTCTTCTATCCCGAATCGCCGACGGGCTCGTACCGCTACTGGACCGTGCTCGAGGGCGAGCCTGTCCTCCTCCCGGCGTCCGCGAAGAAAAACCTCGCGGCGCTCGAGGCCGATCCGGCATCCTGTGCCGACGCGCGCCTCGTCGTCTCGGCGGTCAGGGACATCTCGCGGCGCCAGGGCGACAACAACGGTGGCCTCGCCGAGCGCGGGGCCCTCGCCGTGCCCCACATCCTCCCACCGGCCGGGGCGAAGCCGGAGGTACCGGCGCCCCAGCTCGTCTCGAACAAGCCGCTCACGGGGAAGGAGCGCAAGAAGCTCACGCACGAAATGCCCGAGAAGTACCGCCAGTTCCTCGAGGACGTCGAGCCGATCCTCACGGACGTCGAGCGCGACACGCTGCTCAGGCTCGGCGAGGACTACCAGCGTGAGCATTTCATCGAAGAGTTCTGGAAGCGCCGCTCGCTGGCGCCGGACGGCATCCGCATCGCCTTCCGCGACATCTACGAGATGCGGCTCCAGCAGGCCAAGGAGCGCTTCCGGAACATCAATACGGACCAGGGGCGCATCTTTCTCGTGAACGGCCCTCCGGACGGCATCCGCAAGATCGACTGCCAGGACGTCTACTGGCCGCTCCAGATCTGGTACTACGAACGCCTCGAGGCGCAGCGCCTCTCGAAGGTCCTCCTGCTCTTCTACCAGCCGTTCGGGGCCGGCGATTACCGAATGTGGACACCGCTCGACGGGCCGCAGGCGATCGTCGCGGGCGGCGTTCCGGGCATGACCGGAGCCCCCTCGCGGCGCGTGGACTTCAGCCGCTGCCCGGAAGCGCGGGACGTCCAGGCCGCGCTCAGCTCGGTCTCGGCCACGTTCGGCGCGATGGGCGCCTTGAAGCTCACCGACGACCTTCGCCAGGGTCCAAAGCCCGACGTCGAGGGCGCGGACCACATCCTGCAGATGACCACGGACCGGCAGGCGGGCGCGGCGACGCTGCCGGTCCAGCGTGTCTTCCGGTTCCCGGAGGCCATCGGCAGCCGGATTCGCCTGGAGCTCGTGGTGCTCCTCGAGCGCGACTCGCTCACGAAAAAGCAGATCGGCGAGGAGACGTTCTTCGACATCGACCTCGTCGGGGAGGTCGTGCGCGAAGGCCGCCTCATCGACAACTTCCGCTACCGGTTCGACTTCCCGGCGTCCACGATCCACGGCCCGTTCGTGCCGCTCACGGTCGAGCGCGATCTGTATCCGGGCGAGTACCGCTTGAAGGTGAAGGTCGCCGACGCCAACCGCAACTCCTCCGCGCTCATCAGCGAGAAGCTTAAGGTCCCGGACATGCCCGACGCCACGCTCTCGCCCGAGGAGAAGGCGGCGCGGGAGGCCGCGAAGAAGGCCGTCACGGAGCTCGTCCAGAACAGCGGCCCGAAGAGCTCGCTCTCTCTCATTCCCATCGCCCGCGAGATCGCGACCGGCCTCATCCGCTTCGAGACGCGCACCTCGTCGAACGACATCTCGTTCGCGGAGTTCTACCTGAACAACGCGCGCGTCGTAACGAAACGGAGGCCTCCGTTCTCGGCGGATCTCGACCTCGGCGATCTCCCGCGGAAGCACATCGTCAAAGTGATCGGTTACGCGAAGGACGGAAAGCCCATCGCCCAGGACGAAGTCATCCTCAACGAGGGCCGGGAGGCGTTCCGCCTGCGCATCACGCAGCCCGCGAAGGGCGCGAGGCTCGAGGGGCCGACGCGCATCGTCGCCGACGTGGCCGTGCCGGAGACGAAGCGGCTCACGCAGGTGGAGTTCTACGTGAACGACCGCCGGGCAGCTGTTCTCTACCAGGAGCCCTTTCAGCAGCTCGTGGACATTCCGAAGAGCCAGGAGCTCGGCTTCTTGCGCGTCGTCGCGATGCTCGACGACGGATCCTCGACGGAGGACGTCCGCTATTACAACGCGCCGAAGTACCTCTCCGAGGAGAACGTCAAAGCGATCGAGCTCTATACGAGCGTCTTCAGCAAGGGCCGGCCGGTCACGGGCCTGGCGAAGGAGAACTTCACGGTTCTCGAGGACACCGTGCCGCAGACGGTGGACGCCTTCGAGATCGTCACGAACCTGCCGCTCTCGCTCGGGATCGGAGTCGACACCTCGGGCTCGATGGAGGAATCCATCGTCGAGGCGCAGAAGGCGGCGGTCGAGTTCCTGAAGGACGTCATGACGAAGCGAGATCGCTCGTTCCTCGTCACGTTCGACAACGAGCCGCAGCTCGTCTCGCGCTTCACGACGGATCGCGACCGGCTCGCGCAGGCGCTCGCGGGGCTGCGTGCGCAGGGCTCGACCGCGCTCTGGGACGCACTCGTCTACGGGCTCTACCAGTACCAGGGAACGAGGGGGCGGAAGGCGTACGTCATCCTGACGGACGGCGAGGACCGCTGCTCGCATTTCACGTTCGAGTCCGCGCTCGACTACGCGAAGAAGACGGGCGTCGCCGTTTACTTCATCGGGCTGAAGATCGGGACGACGCAGCTCGACGTCCGGCACAAGTTGAATCGCATCGCGAAGGAGACCGGCGGCGCGGTCTATTTCGTCGACTCCGCGCGGAACCTCTCGAAGATCTACGCGGAGATCAACGAAGAGCTGCGCAGCCAGTACCTCCTCTCGTACGTGCCGCAGAACAAGTCCGTGTCGAACCAGTGGCGGAAGGTCGAGGTGAAGATGACGCCTTCGAACCTCACCGCCCGGACGATCAGCGGGTATTACCCGTAAGCCGCCCCACGGGCACGGGCGGTCCGAAGAGGAAGCCCTGGGCCTGGCGGCAGCCGTTCGCCGTGAGGAATGCGAGCTGCTCCTCCGTCTCGACGCCCTCGGCGATGACGCGGAGCGAGAGGCCGCGCGCCATCTCGAGGATCGCCATGACGAGGGACGCATCCGCGCCGCTTCCGGGGATCGCGGCGACGAACGTCCGGTCGATCTTGATCGCGTCGAGCGGAAGGCTCTTGAGGTAGGCGAGGGACGAGTGGCCCGTGCCGAAGTCGTCGAGGACGACGCGAACGCCCATCTCGCGCAGCCGCCGGAGTGTCGCGATCGCCTCCTGGATGTCGCCCATGGCGACGCTCTCGGTGATCTCGAGCTCGAGACGGTTCGCGGGAAGGCCGGAGGCCTCGAGCGCCGCCTCGACCGTCTTCACCAGGCTTCCGCGCTGGAACTGACGGGCGGAGAGGTTGACCGCCACGAACCAGGCACCCGCGGGACCGGACGGGAACCTGGCCGCCTGCGTGCAGGCTTCGCGCAGGATCCACTCGCCCATCGGGACGATGAGGCGCGTGTCCTCCGCGAGCGGAATGAAGGAGTCGGGCGGCAGGAGGCCGCGCTGCGGGTGCTGCCAGCGCACGAGAGCCTCCGCGCCGACGATCGCCCGGGACGGGAGGACGACCTCCGGCTGGAAGTAGAGGACGAACTCGCCGTTGTCGACCGCGCGCCTCAGGCCGGACTCGAGCGCGAGCCGCTCGCGAATGGCCGCGTTGAGGGCAGGCGTGCAGAGCTGGAAGTTGTTCCGGCCGCGCTCTTTCGCGCGGTACAGGGCGATGTCGGCGTTGCGCAGGAGCGAGTCCGAGTCGGCCCCGTCCTCGGGGTAGAGGCTGATCCCGACGCTCGTCGTCATCGAGATGCGGTGGCTGTCGACGACGAGCAGCGCCGAAACCTCGTCGAGGATCTTGCGGGCGAGCGGCGCCACGTGCTCCTTCTCGAGGTTCGCGAGCAGGAGGACGAACTCGTCGCCCCCGACCCGCGCGACCGTGTCGCCGGCCCGGACGCACCCGCGCAGGCGCACGGCGACCTGCCGCAGGACCTCGTCGCCGACCCCGTGCCCCATCGTGTCGTTCACGAGCTTGAATCGGTCGAGGTCGAGGAACAGCACGGCGAGCCGCGAGCCGGCCCGCTGGGCCTGCGCGAGAGCGAGCTCCATGTGGTCCTGGAGGCACTTGCGGTTTGGGAGGCCGGTCAGCGCGTCATGGTACGCAAGGTGTTCGATCTCCTCCTCGGCGAGCTTTCGGTCCGTGATGTCGACGCAGGTCCCTTCGATCACGGGCGGGCGGCCGGGCTCTTCGACGATCGAGCAGCTCTCGAGTGTCCAGATGAGCGACCCGTCGAGACGCCGGCCGCGGGCCTCCTGGTTCACGAAGCTGCGCTCCTTGAGGAGCCGCTCGATCCAGAGCTCGCGGTCGGCCTCCGACGGGTACAGTTCGCGGGCGGACGTGTCGAGCGCGTCCTCGGGCGAAGCGAACGCGTACATGCGCGCGAACGCCTCGTTGCACTCGAGGATCCGGCCGTCGAGCGTGGACCGGAAGAAGCCTGCGGGGTTCCGCTCGTAGATCCGGCGGTACCGCATCTCGGAGGTCCGGAGGGCCTCCTCGGCCCGCACGCGCGCCGTCGCGTCGCGGAAGCTCCAGACTCGACCGACGGGCTCTCCGTCGAGGCGCTGTGGAAGCGAGTAGCGCTCGAAGATCCGCCCGTCGCGGAAGCGCAGGACGTCGAAGCTCTCGGCCTCGGGGCGGCCGTAGAGCTCCTCGACCTTGCGGATGAAACCCGCCGGGTCCGCGAGCTGGCCGAGGACGTGCGAGAGGAAGCGCTGGTCGTCCCGCGTCTCGAGGAGCTCCTGGGGGATCGACCAGAGCTCCGCGAAGCGCCGGTTGTGCGACACCACGCGCCCCCCGAGGTCCACGACGAGAATTCCGTCCGCGGTCGACTCGAGCGTCGATTCGAAGAGGGAGAGCGAGCGGCGGACAGACGCTTCGGCGTTCTTTCGCGCGAGAGCGGCCGCGATGTGCTGCGAGACGTCCGTCAGGAGGCCGATCTCGCGCTCGCCGAAGCGGATCGCCCGGCTGTAGCTTTGGACGACGAGGGCCCCGAAGATGCGGGCGCCGGACTTCAGGGGCACGCCGATCCAGTCGAGCGAAGGCGCGCCGATCTCCTCGACCTCGCCACGGTTCACGAGGTCCCCGAAGAGCTCCGGCGAGGCGAGGAGGGGTCGGCCCGTGCGGATCACGTAATCCGTCAAGCCCCGCCCCAGCGGTTTCGGCGCCGGCGTCGGGTCGAACTCGTCCACGAAATACGGAAAGCTGAGGACCTTCTCGTTCTCGTCCCAGAGGGCGATGTAGAAGTTCCGCGCGTCGATGAGGTTGCCCATGAGCGCGTGAACCGCCGCGTAGAACTCTTCGAGGTTCCGCGCCTGCTCGGCCGCCTCCGCAATGCGCGAACGCGTCTCCTGGAGCGCCGCGGCCCTCTTGCGCTCGAGAGCGCTCGCGAGGACCTGCGCGAGGAGCGGCAGGGCGCGCACGGTCTTCGGAGACCAATCGGCTTCGTGGCGCATCGTCGAGAAGCTGAGAACGCCGAGGAACTGCTGCGCCGTGCGGATCGGGACGAACAGGACGGACTTCACGCCGGCGGCCTCTGAGGCCGCGCGCTCGACGGCGGCCTCCGGCGGCAGGTCGGCGACCCGCGGCACGTGGACGACCTCGTGCCGCCGCATCAGCTCGAGGGACCACACGAATTCCTCGGCCTGGATCGGCTTCAGGTCGGGCGCGCGGAGCCCGTCGACCCGCCAGCGCGCGCTGGGCGCGAGGCAGGTGCCGTCCTCCGAGGAAAGCCAGAGCGTCACCGCGTCCGCCTCGAGGAAGCGGCCGAATGCCGCGAGGGCCCGGCCGATCTCGGCGTCGATCTCCCCGTTGGGGGTACGTACGAAGGCGCTCGAGGTCGCCATCACCAGGTCCTCGAGGGCGGCGCCCCGCTCGAGGGCCGCCTCGGCGGCCGCGAGACGAGCCACGGCCGACCGGTCGCCTGCGGCGCTCAGGCGGCGCCGTTCCTCGGACCTGGGCCTGGGCGCCATCCCTGGGATTATGTGCCGGGCGACTGGGAGGGGGGTCCGCTAAGCTCCGCCCGTGTCTCGACCCGGCCTCGTCCTCGCCTCGTCATCGCCGCGGAGGCGCGAGATCCTCACCGCCCTCGGCCTCGCCTACGACGTGCGGGCCGCCGACGTGGACGAGTCCCTCCGGGACGGGGAGTCCCCATTCGACGCCGCCGAGCGGCTCGCGCGCGCGAAGGCCAGGGTTGCGGCTGCAGGGGCGCCCGAGGCTTTCGTCGTCGCAGCCGACACGCTCGTGGTCCTCGAGGGCGTCGCGCTCGGGAAGCCGAAAGACCGGGCCGACGTCCGCCGGATGCTCGCCGCGCTCGCGGGCCGCCCGCACGACGTCGTGACGGGCGTCGCCTGCGCGCGGGGAGGCCGGATCGTCTCAGGGCGCGAGACGACTCACGTCGTCTTCGCGCCGATGAGCCAGGCCGAGATCGAAGAGTACGCGGCGACGGGGGAGCCCGACGACAAGGCGGGCGCCTACGCCATGCAGGGGATAGGAGGTCTCTTCGTGGAGCGCGTGGAGGGCAGCCCCTCGAATGTCGTGGGCCTCCCGGTGCGGCTCCTGTACCGGCTCGCCCGGGAGCTGGGCGTCGACCTGGCTCTGTCAGCCGTCAGACCCTGATCGCGGAGAACTCGCCGGACGTGTCGCGCGCCGCGGCGCGGGCGATCTGGAGGACGCCCGCGAAGACGAGGTCCCCGGTCAGGGTCGCGGCTCCGGCCCGCACCTTGATCGGCCGGGGCGCCGGGCCTTTCCCTTCGCGCCACGGCTTGAAGGCCTCGCCGAGGCGCGCCACTTTCAGCTTGCAGGCCTCGAGGTCGGCCTCGACGAGGAGCGCGAGAAACTCGTCGTCCTCCCAGCGGAAGAGAAAGTCCGTCATGCGCAGATTCGCGAGGAGCGTGTTCGCGATCGTGCGCACGACCCCGTCGACGGTCGCGGGCGGTTCGGCGTGGACGAACGCGTCCCAGTTCGACAGGACGACGGACATGACGGACAGAACGACCCCGTGCCGCCGCGCCCGCTCCAGCTCGCGTTCGATGATCTCGTCGAAGAAGGCCCGGCTGTAAGCCCCCGAATGAGGGTCCCGAATGAGAAGTGGGGCACCCATGGGGGGATCCTATCCCGACGAAGAGAATATTTTCTTGGAAGGGTAAGAGATGCCGGGGCGGCCCCTCTGGCCCCGGCGGAACGTTGTGGCGCCGCGCACGCTCACCCTTCTAGGAATCTTCTCTTTCTCTTCCTTATCTTTCTACAGCGGAAGGTCTGGCGTAGTCTGACATCCGATGGAGACGCCGGAGAGCCCCAAGACGCTGGCCCTCGCCGAGTTCGTCGCGGCGGCACGGGGCAGCGTGCCGGCCGATCTCGTCCTCAGGAACGCACGCATCGTGAACGTCCTGACGGGCGAGATCCACGACGGAACCGTCGGGGTGAAGGGCGATCGGATTCTGGGCCTCGGCGACTACCATGCCGCCCGGAAAGACGACGAGATCGACCTCGGGGGGGCTTTCGTCGCGCCCGCGCTCTGGGACGCGCATCTCCACATCGAATCCACGATGACGACGCCGGCGACGTTCGCGCGCCTCGCGGCTGCGCACGGCACGGCGGCCGCGGTCACGGACCCGCACGAGATCGCGAACGTGAAGGGCGTGCCGGGGATCCGGGCCTTTCTCGACGCCGCTTCGGGCCTCCCCGTGGACGTCTTCGTGATGCTGCCGTCGTGCGTGCCGTCCACACATCTGGAGACGGCGGGCGCCACGCTCTCGGCGTCCGACCTCGCGCCGCTCTACGGCCTTCCGAAGGTTCTCGGGCTCGCGGAGATGATGAACGTGCCCGGCTTCCTCTTCGGCGATCCCGGCGTCGCGCGCAAGGTCGAGGACGCGCGCCGTCGCGGCGTCCCGATCGACGGGCACTCGCCGCTCCTCCAGGGCCTGGACCTGAACGCCTACATCGGGGCCGGCATGCGCTCGGACCACGAGTGCCTTTCGCGCGCCGAGGCGCACGAGAAGGTCCGGCGCGGCATGGACATCTGGATCCGCGAGGGAACGGCGGCGAAGAACCTCGACGACCTGCTGCCGCTCGTCACGCCCGCGAATTCCGAGCGCTTCGCCTTTGCGACGGACGACCGCCACCCGTGGGACCTCCTGGCGCACGGCCACCTCGACCACCACGTGCGGCGGGCGATCGCTCTCGGTCTCGACCCCGTCCTCGCGATCCGCCTCGCGTCGTGGTCGTGCGCGCGCCATTACGGCTTCACCGATCGCGGCGCCGTCGCGCCCGGCTTCCGGGCCGACCTTCTGACGTTCGAGCGGCTGGACGATTTCCGGCCCGATCTCGTCGTCCTCGGCGGGCGGCGCGTCGCGAAGGGCGGGCGGCTGCTCGAGGAGATCGCGGCAGCGCCCATGGAAGAGGGTCCCGCCTTTCGCGTCGAAGGCTTCGACCGGTCGCGCCTGCGGGTCTCGGCGCCGGAGGGCGCTTCGCTGCGGGTCATCGAGGTCAGGGCGGGTTCTCTCGCGACCGGCGCGTCCACGGAGCCCGCGCGCCTCGTGGACGGCGCGGCCGCGGCGGACGCCTCGCGCGATCTCCTGAAGCTAGCGGTCGTCGAGAGGCACCGCGGCACGGGCAACGTCGGAGTGGCGTTCGCCCGCGGCTTCGGCCTCAAGCGCGGCGCGATCGCGTCGTCCGTCGCGCACGATTCGCACAACGTCGTCGTCGTGGGCGCGGACGACGCGTCGATGGAGACGGCCGTGCGCCGCGTCGCGGCGATCGGGGGCGGCGTCGTCGTGGCGGACGGCGCGCAGTCCCTTGCCGAGGTTCCGCTGCCGGTCGCCGGGCTGATGTCGAATGCGCCGATGGCAGACGTGGATGCCAGAGAGCGCCGCGCGAACGAGGCCGCGCACGCGCTCTCCGGCACGATGGATCACCCTTTCATGACGCTCGCGTTCCTCGCGCTGCCCGTCATCCCGGAGCTGAAGCTCACGGATAGGGGACTCGTTGATGTCGGCAAGTTCGACTTCGTGAGCCCCGTCGCGTGATCGTCGACTGCGGAATCTACGACGCCGGCGTCCGCCGCCCCGGCACGTTCACGTTCGAACAGGCGTTCGAGGCCTCGAAGGGGTCGCAGACGTTCGTTTGGCTCGGCCTCTACGAGCCGACGGCAGAGGAGTTCGCGACGGTGAGGTCCGCGTTCGCGCTTCACGAGCTCGCCGTCGAAGACGCGCTCAAGGCCCACCAGCGTCCGAAGCTCGAGGTGTACGACGACACGCTGTTCGTCGTGGTCAAGACGGCCCGCTACGTCGATCACGAGGAGGTCGTGACGCTCGGCGAGATCCTCCTCTTCGTCGGGGCGAACTTCGTCGTTGCCGTGCGCCACGGCGAGGGGAGTCCGCTCGACGGGACCCGGAAGGCCGTCGAAAAGCGGCCCGAGCTCCTCGCGTGCGGCCCGGGCGCAGTTCTCTGGGCGATCGTCGACCACGTCGTCGACGACTACCTGCCGGTCCTGAACGGCCTCGAGCGCGACATCGACGAGGTCGAGGACGCGGTGTTCTCGCCGAGGGAGGACAACCCGGGGGAACGGATCTACTTCCTCAAACGGGAGCTCATGGAATTCCTGCGCGGAGTGCGCCCGCTGCTCGACCCGCTCGCCCGGCTCGCCCGCGGGACCTTCGCCCCCCTGCACGAGGAGGTGCGCCCGTACTTCCGCGACGTCAACGACCATCTCGTGCGCGTCGTCGAGCAGCTCGAGGGCGACCGCGACCTCCTCACGAGCATCCTGCAGTCCAACCTGACGCAGCTCTCGATCAGGCAGAACGCGGACATGCGGAAGATCTCCGCCTGGGCGGCCATTCTTGCTGTGCCGACGATGATCGCGGGGATCTACGGGATGAACTTCCAGCACATGCCCGAGCTGAAGTCCCCCTGGGGTTATCCCTTCGCCCTCGGGCTCATGCTCGTCGTCTGCGGCGGCCTCTGGAAGGCGTTCAAGAGGTCGGGCTGGCTGTAAGACCGCTCAGTTCAACGGCGGCGGGCCGCCGAACGCGCGCATCGCGGCTCGGCGCCCCTGGCGATGGGCGGCGATCCAGCCCTCGAGCCTGGCCCTCTGCTCGGGCGTGAGGATTCCGTTGATCTCGGCGTGGACGCTCTCGCGCCGCGCCTTCATCGCCTTTCCATCGGCTCGAACCTTCAGGAACGCGGCCCCGACCGCCGCGGGATCCGGGTTGTCGGCCGAGGCCGCAGCCTTGAGGGCCTCGCGGTTAGCCTTCGCCTCGGTCAGGAAGGCCTGGAATTGTTCCCTGTGCGACGTGAAGATGGCCTTGACCTTCTCCTTCTGGGCGTCGCTCAGATCGAGCGTCGCCATCGCCGCGCGGACGCCGCGGCCGAGATGGCCCCTGCCGCCCGGGTTTCCGGCCAGCGCCACGCCGCTGGCGAGCGCGAGCGCGAAAGCCGTCACCCCGATTCCAAGGCCGATCACGTTGGTGTTGAAGATTTTGCGGTTCACTTGAGTTCCCTTCCTGCGGGGCCCTTGCTCTTCGAGGGCCGCAGGTCATGAGACGCAGAAGCGTGACGCGCGTTTACGTTCGGGGCTCGCGACCTTCTAGAACCTCTCCCCGACGAGCACGATGGCGCCCGTGGGCTTCGGAACGCCGCCCTTCGGCTCGATCGAGACGGCGAACTTCATAGCCGCCTCGCCGAGGTTTTCCTGCTTGCCGATCGGGATGACGGTCGCGCCGTCGGGACGGGCGTCGAACGTGCCGGCGGGGACGGGCTGGTCGCCCACGAACGCCCACAGCTCGTAGCTCTTCTCGAGCGGAAGCGGCGGGAGGCCGCTGACCCAGAGGATTCCCTGCTTCGTCTCGGGATGCCAGAGGAGCTTCGCCTTCGCCGTCGGGTTCGACTCGAGGCCCTTCAGAAGGGCGACCTGGACTCGAGGATCTTTCAACCACGCGACCTCGGCTTCCTTCGCCTTCAGGTCGCGATCCTTGTCGTGCAGCATTCCCTCGAGTTGGGCGACGTTCGCGCGCGTGGCGCCGAGGTCGGTGCGCGTCGCCCACCAGAGCGCCGCGAATGCGGCGGCCAGCATGAACGACGCCGCGACGCCGAGCGCCCAGGCCATCGTCGCGAGGCCGCGGTCCGGCATTCCGGCCGACACGAGGCGCGGAGAAGCGCTCACGACTTCGTCTGCCTGGCCCCGGATCTGCCAGAGAATGCGCTCCTTCAGCTCGGGCGGCGGCGCGGTTTCGGGCGGCGCCGGAGCGCCCTCGTCCGTGGCGTCGAGCTCGGCTTCGAGGGCGTCGCACCACGTCGCGAACTCGGTCGCGAGGAGGGAAGCCTTGGCGTCGATGCGGTCGTCAGCCACGGTCCGCCCCTCCTTCCCCGGCGATCGCTCTGAGCTTCGCGAGGCCCGAACGCGTCCGGCTCTTCACCGTGCCGAGCGGCTCGTTCAGGCGCGCGGCGATCTCCTCCTGCGTGTAGCCGTCGAAGTACGCGAGGCGAAGGACGGCCTGCTCTTTCTCGGACAGCTTCTCGAGACAGCGCGAGACGTAGTCGCGCAGCGCGGCGGTCTCCTGCCGTCCGTCGCCGGCAGCGCCAGCGCGGTCGAGCGACTCGTCCGGCGCCGCGGAAAAGCGCTGCTCGATCGAGTGGCGACTCCTCCAGCGGTCGAGCGCACGGCTGCGCGCGATCGTGAACAGCCACGTCCTCACCGACGCGCGCGTCGCGTCGAACCGGCGCGCGTCGCGCCACACCTGGATGAAGGCTTCCTGCAGCACGTCTTCGGCATCCCTCGCGTCCTTGAGGATACGAACGCAGAAGGCGAAAAGGACCGGTGCGTGCCGGTCGTAGAAGAGACCGAACGCGTCGCGGTCGCCATCGGCGATCCGCGCGAAAAGCTCGGGGTCGGCCGGCGTGCTCACGGTGAAACCGCGCGCAGCGTGCTCGCCCGGCCGGAATGTGTCAAGCACCAGGTGGATACGAAGTCGTTCCCGTGCGCGGATTGACGCTGCCGGACGGGGCCGGTACCGTCGTCCCATGTCGAAGAGAAAGCTCTCCAACGCGGGCGGCCAGCCCCCGCTCCCGTTCGATGCCGAGATCCCGCTCCCCGACGAGGCCCGGCGCCGGTACCTGAACTACGCGCTTTCGGTCATCACGTCTCGCGCGCTGCCGGACGTGCGCGACGGCCTCAAACCCGTACAGCGCCGCATCCTTTTCGCGATGTTCCAGAACCTCCACCTGACGCCGGACGCGAAGTTCAAGAAGTCCGCGACCGTGGTCGGCGACGTCATCGGCAAGTATCACCCGCACGGCGACGTCGCGATCTACGACGCGATGGTGCGCATGGCGCAGCCTTTCTCGCTACGCGCGCCCCTCGTGGACGGGCACGGCAACTTCGGCTCGCTCGACGGCGACGCGGCAGCGGCCTATCGGTACACCGAGGCGCGCCTTCGCCCGCTCGCGATCGAGCTCCTTTCCGAGATCCGCAGGAAAACGGTCGACTGGCGCCCGAACTTCGACGGCGTCCACTTCGAGCCCGTGGTCCTGCCCGCGCGGTACCCGAATCTCCTGGTGAACGGGGCGACGGGCATCGCGGTCGGCATGGCGACGTCGATCCCGCCGCACAACCCCGTCGAGGTGCTGGACGCCGCGATCGCCGCCGTGGACGACCGCGAGTCGGACCCGCTGCGGTTCATCAGGGGCCCGGACTTTCCGACGGGTGGGCTCCTCGTCTCCGGCAAGCGCGAGCTGCGCGCGATCTACGAGAGCGGACAGGGCACGCTGAAGCTGCGCGGCGAGTGGGAGGTCGAGGAGGGGCCCCGCGGGGCCCGGTCGATCGTCGTCACGTCGATCCCGTATGCGCAGGAGAAGGCGGCTCTCGTCGCGAAGATCGCGGACGTCATCCTCGAGCGGCGGCTCGCGTCCCTCGTGGACGTGCGCGACGAGTCCACGGAGGACGTCCGCATCGTCCTCGAGATCAAGCGCGAGGCCGATCCAGCGCTCGTCATGACGTATCTGTACAAGCACACGCCTCTCGAGACGACCGTGCCCGTGAACCTGACGTGCCTCGTGCCGACGGCCCGGCCCGAGGTGTGCGAACCGGCACGGCTTCCCTTGGCCGCGATCCTCCGGCACTTCCTGGACTTCCGGCTCGAGACGGTCCGGCGAAGGTTCCTCAACGACCTCGAGGAGCTGAAGCGGCGCCTTCACCTCCTCGAAGGGTTCCTCGTCATCTACGACGCGCTCGACGAGGCGATCCGCATCATCCGCAAGTCCGACGGGAAGGCCGATGCCGCCTCGAAGCTCATGAAGCGCTTCTCCCTCGACGAAGAGCAGGTCGAGGCGATCCTCGAGACCAAGCTCTACAAGCTCGCGCGGCTGGAGATCGACGCGATCCGGGCCGAGCTGAAGGAAAAGGCGGCCGAGGCGGCCATCATCGAGGCGATCCTCAAGTCCCCGAAGAGGCTCTGGAACGAGGTGAAGGCCGAGCTCGCCGAGGTGCGCGAGACGCTCGCCGGCGAGAAGCGCCGGACGAAAGTCCAGGCAAGCGTCGAGGAGCCGACGTACGACGCGGAGGCTTTCATCCAGCACGAGGACACCTACGCCGTGGTTTCGCAGGACGGCTGGCTGAAGCGCCAGCGCGAGATGAAGGACCCCAACTCGACGCGCCTCAGGGAAGGCGACGAGGTGCTCGCCGTGATGCAGGGCTCGACGAAGGAGGCGGCCGTCCTCTTCTCGAATCGCGGCACCGCGTACGTCCTGAGGCTCAACGACGTGCCGCCGTCGACCGGCTACGGCGAGCCCGTTCAGAAGATCTTCAAGTTCGGGGACGGAGAGCGCGTCGTCGCGGCGCTCTCGCTCGATCCGCGGATCACGCCGGAGAAGAACGTGGTCCTCCTCGCCGCCACGCGCCGCGGCCTCGTCCTGAGGTTCTCGCTCGACCCGTTCCGTGAGGTCACGACGCGCGCCGGGCGGCGCTTCGCGAGGCCCGCAAAGGGCGACGAGATCGCGTCCGTCTTCGTGTGCGCGGAGAGCGACCTCGTGGCACTCGCGTCGGAGAAAGGCCGGGCCATCCTGTTCCCCGCGAACGAGGTGCCCGTTCTCGCAGGGCCGGGCAAGGGCGTCCTCGGCTTCAAGCTCGCGCCGGACGACCGCCTCGTGGGCGCGGCGCTGTTCGGAGACGACGAGAGACGGGCGACCCTGACGCTCGTGAACGGCAAGGGAACCGAGCACACGATCACGCGCCGGCACACCCCCGTCTCGCGCGGCGGCAAGGGCTTCGAGCTGATCAAGCGCGACCGGTTCGTGAAAGCGCTCGCGCCGGAGCTCGTTCTCGTAGACTTCGAGGGGGAGGGAGACTGATGGAGGTCGTCCTCGCCGAGAAGTACGGTTTCTGCGCCGGCGTCCGCGTCGCGGACAAGCTCGTGCGCCTCGCCGCGGCGAAGGGCCAGAAGGGCGCGATCTTCGGGCAGGTCGTTCACAACGAAAGCGTCGAGAGCGAGATGGCCCGGCTCGGCTTTCCCACGGTGCACGATCTCGAAGCCGCGAAGGCGCACGACGGGCGCGTCGTCTTCTCGGCCCACGGCGTCGCGCCTTCGGTGCGCGCCGAGGCGGCGTCGCTGGGCCTCGCGACGATCGACACGACGTGCAAGTTCGTGACGGACATCCACAAGGAGATCGTGCGCTCGCTCGACGACGGCTGTTTCATCGCGATCCTCGGACAGGCCGACCACCGCGAGGTCGTGGGATACACGAAGGACCTCGACCCCGCGCGCTACCATGTCTTCTACCGGCTCGACGAGGTTACGTCCTTCGACTGGTCGCGTGTTCCGCGCGTGAAGATCGTCTTTCAGACCACGATCAACTCCGAGACGTTTGCGCCGCACGTGGAGGAGATCCGACGGCGGGTCGGGGACACGCGCGTCGCCGACACGATCTGCTACGCGACGAAGGAGAACCAGGACGCCCTGCGCGTCCTCTGCGCCGATCCCGCGATCGACGCGATCGTCGTCATCGGCGGAAAGAACAGCAAGAACACGAAGGAGCTCGCGCGGATCGCGCAGGCGAGAAAGCCGACGTTTCTGATCGGCACGGCCGCAGAGCTCGACGTCACCAGGCTCGCCGGGATGCAGAAGGTCGGCGTCTCTGCGGGAGCGTCGACGCCGGATTACGACGTTCAGGCGGTTGTCGAGAGACTCGAAGCTCTCTGACCCCGGGGAGCCCGTCGCGCCGGACGCTTGATGCAACTAGATCAGGGCGCGGGAGCCGGCGGACGATCAACCTGAACATCCGGTGAAGCGGCCGCGCCTGCCGGTGCGACCGCGCTCCCGAGCCGCGCGGAGGACTCCTTCCGCGCCCGTTACGACTGAGGAGGCGACGATGGGAAGCAAGGGACTCCAGATCATCGGAATGGACGTCAAGAAGCTGCTCCGAATGCTCAACGCAGCCTATGCGAGCGAGTGGCTCGCGTACTACCAATACTGGCTCGGGGCCAAGCTCGTGAAGGGGCCGATGAAGGACGCCATCGCCGCGGAGCTGACGCTCCACGCCACGGAGGAGCTGGGCCACGCCACGCTCCTCACGGGCCGGATCATCCAGCTCGGCGGCACGCCGGTAGTGGACCCGAAGGAGTGGTTCGCCCTGAGCCCGTGCGCCTACGACGCGCCGGCCGACCCCTACGTTTCGGTCGTCCTCGACCAGAACATAGCGGGCGAGCAGTGCGCCATCACGGTCTACAACCAGCTGATGAAGGCGACGAAGGACAAGGATATGGTCACCTACAACCTCGCCCTCACGATCCTCGAGCAGGAGGTCGAGCACGAGGAGGATCTCCAGAGCCTCAAGGAGGACCTCGAGCTGATGGTGACCCGCGGGAGCCGGTAGGGGAGCTCGAGGGGCCCCGCGACAGGTCAAGCGGCGCGACGAGATCCGCGCGCGGCTCGTTCCTCCCGTCGCGGCAGAGCTGAAGTGAGCTCCTCCAACGCGCTTCTCTGAGACGGAGGCGATTCGCCTGATGCAGGCGCTTCATGTCGGGGAAGGTGGGACCGTCATACATTTCGGGTTGTACCGAAATGACGAAGTCAGGCCTTTCCGCCACCACCGCTGCCGCAAAGGCACTCGCGCATCCTGCACGGCTCCGGGTGCTCGCGATGCTCTCGGACGGGCCTCTCTGCGTCTGTCAGATGACCGCCGTTCTCGGTTCCGCTCCGTCCACGGTCTCCGAGCATCTCAGGGAGTTGAAGCTGGCGGGCCTCCTCGTCGAGGAGAAGAACGGCAAGTTCGTCTCGTACCGGCTCGCCCCGTCGCCTGACGCGGCCCGGTGGCGAGAACTCGTGCGCCGGGGTCTGGACGGCGATCCCGTAGCGTTGGCCGACGCCGCCCTCGTGGCCCGGCTCCGCCGGATTCCGGTCGAGGAGTTCGCTTCGGCCGGCGGCCGGATTCCGCCACCTCGAAAAGGTCGCCCGGGAGGTTCAGCCCGATGACACGCCACGTCGCATTTCTCGCAGGCGTGCTCTCGCCCGCGTGCCCCTGCGTCCTCCCGGCGTGAAGGTCTGAAACAAGGAGATCGTGATGGAAAACATCGCGCGCAAGAAGATCGAGATCCTCGGCCCCGGCTGCGTACGGTGCAAGGAGACGTACCGCGTCGTTCAGCACGTCGTCGAGATGGAGCAGCTCCCTTTCGACGTGCAGAAAGTCGAATCGATCGAGCGGATGGTCGAGCTGGGACTCCTCGCCACGCCGGGCGTCGCCGTCGACGGCAAGGTCGTCCTCTCGGGCCGCATCCCGAAGGTGGACGAAATCCGCAAGCTCCTCGCGGGCGCGTGAAGAAGACGGGGGCTCCCCGATGAAGGAGCGGACGAAGCTGCTGCTGATCGTCGCCGTCTTCGCGGCGGCGTATCTGCTGCCCGTCGAGAGCCCGCGGCTTCAGAGGTCTTTCGTCGAAGGCCTCTTCCTCCTGAAGGACTACGCGCGGCAGCACGTTCTTCTCTGTCTCGTTCCGGCTCTCTTCATCGCCGGGGCCATCGGGCAGTTCCTGAGCCAGGCCGCCGTGATGCGGTACCTCGGCGCCAGGGCGCCGAGGCCGGTCGCCTACGGGGTCGCGTCGGTGTCGGGCTCGATTCTCGCCGTCTGCTCCTGCACCGTGCTTCCGCTCTTCGCCAGCATCTACCGGCGCGGGGCGGGGCTCGGGCCGGCGACCGCGTTTCTCTATTCGGGGCCCGCGATCAACGTCCTCGCGATGATCCTGACGGCGCGCGTCCTCGGCCTCGAGCTGGGCATCGCCCGGATCGTGGGCGCCGTCGGGTTTTCGATCGTCATCGGGCTCCTGATGGCGCTCATTTTCCGGAAGGAGGAAGCCTCGCGCGTCGCGAGCGGTCCCGATCCCTTCGCGGCGGCCGGCGCCGGCGACGTCCCACCGCGGCGCAAGCCGTGGCAGGACGCGGCCTTTCTCGGCTCGATGGTGGCCCTACTCGTCTTCGTCAACTGGGGCTCCCCGAACCGCGAGGTCGGGTTCTTCGCGGCCGTCTGGAAGGTGCATCTTCCGCTCGCGGCCTTATCCGCAGCGGCGCTCCTCTTCATGGTCGTGAGGTGGCTCGACCGGAACGAGCGGCGGGAATGGGTCCTCGGGACCTGGGAGTTCGCCAAACAGATCCTGCCGCTTCTCTTCGGAGGGGTGCTCGCCGCCGGATGGCTGATGGGGCGGCCCGGGAGCGACGCGGGGATCATCCCCGATGCGGCGGTCGCCTCCCTCGTAGGAGGCAATTCGGTCGCCGCGAATCTCGTCGCGTCGGTGTTCGGCGCGTTCATGTATTTCGCCACGCTGACGGAGGTCCCGATCCTGCAGGGCCTGCTCGGCTCCGGAATGGGGAAGGGCCCTGCGCTGGCCCTGCTCCTCTCGGGGCCGGCGCTCTCGCTCCCGAGCATGCTCGTCATCAACTCCTACCTCGGGCTGAAGAAGACGGCGACCTACATTTCGCTCGTCATCGTTCTCTCGACGATTTGCGGTCTCGCGTTCGGCGCGTGGGCGGCCTGATGGCCAGGAGACGGCGGGCACGAAGGCGATACCCAGAATCCTGATCACGGCGGCGCTTCTCTTGATCGTCGCCGCGACGGTCGGCGTGGCGGTTCGGGACGAGGTTCGGCAACGGAAGGCGGCCCCCGCCCATGCGGCTCCGCCAATCACGGTCCCGACGGGCCAAAGCAAAGAGGCGCGCCCGAAGCTGATCGTCTACTACTTTCACACCACGACGCGCTGCGTCTCGTGCCTGAAGATCGAAAACCTTACGCAGTTCACCCTAGTCCTGACGGGCGTGTATCTTTGCCTGCGTGACGTCCTCTTCGCGTGATGGGCACCCTGACGGGACCCCATTACTCACACTGGACCTGAGACTCTGGCTGGGTATCGGGCTCAACATCCTCATCACGGCGGTGGAGGTGGTCGGCGGGCTCGCGAGCGGAAGCCTCGCGCTCCTGTCCGACGCGCTCCACAATGCGAGCGATGTCGCCGCGCTCCTGCTCGCCATCGGGGCCCGGGCCCTCGGCCGCAGGACGCCGACGAGGCTCTTCTCGTACGGGTTCCGGCGTCTCGAGGTCGTCGCGGCGCTCGTCAATGCGGCGGTCCTCGTCGCCCTGGCGGTGCTCGTCGGGCGGGTGGCCGTCGATCGGCTTCGACATCCCTCGGTCGTGGACGGGCAGACGATGCTGGCCGTCGCACTGGTGGCGTTCGTGGCCAACGTGGCGGCCGTTCTCCTGCTGGGGCGGCACGAGAAGCACGACCTCAACGTCCGAAGCGCCTTTCTTCACCTCTTGCAGGACGCCTTCGCGTCCCTCGTCGTCGTCGCGGCGGCCCTCCTCGCGGCAACGCGGCTTGGGCCGTGGCTCGACCCGGCCGCCTCCCTCCTGATCGGCGCGGCGGTAGTGGTGAGCGCGGGACGATTGATCTGGGAGAGCGTCCGGATCCTCATCGAGGCGTCTCCCTCCGGGCTGGACGTCGAGGAGCTGACGGCGGGTCTCGACGCGGCCTTCGGTCCCGCCCGCTTCCACCACGTCCACGCGTGGACGGTCGGTCCGGGGCAGGTGGCTCTCACCGCTCACGTGAGGCTGGACGGTGGAAGCCTGGAAGAGGTCGAGGGACAGCTCGCTGCAATCCGAAGGCTCCTCGCCGAGCGATGGGACATCCATCACGTTACCCTGGAGCCCGAGAGCGAACGCTGCTCGGGCCAAGGCCTACCGGAGACCTGGAAAGCGGCGCATTGAGCGTCGCGGTTCGCCCGCTACGTTCGTCCCAGAATCCCCTTCGCGCGTTCGGTCATGTGGGGAAAGAGGTCCGGCGGTACGCTGTGGCCCGCCGTGCTCACCATGTAGCGGGCGCAGCTCGCCTTGTCGGTCGCGCAGTAGGACTCCTTCATCGTCGGCGACGTCGGGGGCATGTTCTCCATCTTGTCGTTGAAGAACTGGCATTTTTCGAGTTTCTCGCAACTTGACATCGTCGATCCTTTCTACTTTTTATGGCTATATGAATATAGATTATTTCCAGCTGCCCTTGTGGTTGTCAAGATCTGTTGCGCCGCACGTGCCCTCTCTTTTCGCCTCCGGGCCTTTCGGCCTCGAGCAGCTCGTCCCGCCGCCGGCGGGACCGGGCGATCCTCATGTCGGGACGCCGAGGCGTGGGAAGACGAACTTCTGGAGGAGGATCCAGACGAGCAGGGCGCCCCAAAGCCACGCGGCGTCGCTGCTCATCCGCGGCTCCCGGCGCCCGCAGGGGCGGTGTTGGCGGTGACCATGGATTACAATATAATCATTAAGTTATAGATGGTCAACCCCCCCGACCGACGCCGCGCCCTCCTCTTCGCGTCGCCCGTCCTCGCGGCGCTGCCGCTCGCGGCGGCGATCGTGGGCATCTCGCTCGTCGCGGCGGACTCGCTCCGGGCGCGGGACGCGGCCGTGCGTGACGGGCTCCTCGCCCGCGCGGGCCACGAGCTCGAGGCCCGGCTTCGCGATGACGGGCCCGACGGCGCGCCGCAGGCCCTCGGGGAATTCCTGGCCGCCCACGCGGCCCTCGTCCGGGGGGTCGAGGTGGCGGGACCTTCGGGGACGGCGGAACGGCGAGGCGAGACGGAGGGGACGCCGGTCGAGATGCCCGCGATGCTGGGGCCGGGCTGGCGGCCCGCAGGGGCCGGCTTCGGCGCGATGGCCGGCCCCGGGTTCGCGGAAGGCCGGCGAGGTCCCGGCCGCAGTCCCTTCACGCTCCGCTTCTATCCGGCCCGCGGCGCCGGAGCCGAGGGCGGCCTCGCGCTCGCGCTCGTCCTCGGGTCGGCCGCGGCGGGCGCGGGCCTCGTCGTCCTGTCGCTCGCGACGGCGCGCGGCCTCGCCGAGCGGGCGCGGCGCGAGCGGCTCGAGGCCGAGCGCGAGCGCCTCGACGCCGTCGCTCTGACGGGCGCCGGCCTCGCCCACCGCGTGCGCAACCCTCTCGCCGCGATCAAGGGCACCGCGCAGCTCATGGCCGACCGCCCCGGCCAGCAGGTCGCGGAGCGCTCGCGGCGGATCGTCGAGGCGAGCGCCCGGATCGAGGATCTCGTGGCGCAGATCCTGAGGTTCGCGCGGCCCGTCGAGCCCCAGCCCGAGAGTCTCGACCTCGCCGCGCTCGCACGGGAGGCGGCGGAGCGCGCGGGCGGGGGCGTGACGGTCTCCGGCCCTCCTTCGGTGAGCGTTTTCGCGGACGCAGGCCACGCGGCCGACGTGCTCGACGAGCTCCTCGCGAACGCGCGCGCGTACGATCCCGGCGGGATGCTCGACGTCGTCGTCGGCGCCGACGGTGGCACGGCCTGGGCCGAGGTGCGTGACCGCGGCCCCGGCCTCTCCGTCGACCCCGCCCGGGTCTTCGACCCCTACGTCACGGGCCGGCCCGGCGGCACTGGGCTCGGCCTCCCGACGGTGAGGGCGCTCGCGCGCGCGAACGGCGGCGACGTGACGCTCGCCGCGCGTGCCGGCGGCGGCTGCACGGCGCGGCTGACCCTGCCCGGGGCCCGGGGCTGAGATGGCGCGCGTCCTCGTTGCCGACGACGATCCGTCCTTCCGGGCGCTCCTGCGCGACATCCTCGAAGGGGAGGGACACGCCGTCGTCGAGGCCCGCGACGGGGAGGAGGCGCTGCGCTTCGCGCGCCGCGAGCCCTTCGCGCTCGTGCTGACGGACCGCCGGATGCCCGCGCGGGACGGGATCGCGCTCCTCAAGGCGCTGCGCGACGAGCTCCCGGCGCCGCCGCCCGTCGTGGTCCTGACGGGGTTCGGGACGATCCCGGAGGCCGTCGAGGCCGTGCGCCTTGGCGCCGCGGACTATCTGACGAAGCCGCTCGAGTCCCCGCGCGCGCTCCTCGCGGTCGTGGACCGGCTCCTCGCGCCCGAGGCGCCGGAAGAGGAGATCGTGACCTCGGACGCGCGGCTGCTCGAGGCCCTCGCGCTCGTCGACCGCGTCGCCCCGACGGACGTCCCGGTGCTCGTGACGGGGGAGTCGGGCACGGGCAAGGAGCTCGTCGCGCGACGGATCCACGCCCGCTCGGCGCGCGCCGCGGGTCCGTTCGTCGCGGTCAACGCCGCGGCGCTGCCCGAGTCCCTCGCAGAGAGCGAGCTCTTCGGGCACGAGCGCGGCGCGTTCACGGGCGCGGACCGCGCGCGGGCGGGCCGCTTCGAGGAGGCGCACGGGGGCACGCTGTTCCTCGACGAGATCGGCGAGCTCGCGCCCGCCCTCCAGGCCAAGCTGCTGCGCGTCCTCGAGGACGGGCGCGTGCGGCGACTCGGAAGCGAGAAGGACGTGACCGTCGACGTCCGCCTCATCGCCGCCACGAACCGCGACCTCGCGCGCGAGGTCGAGACGGGCGGCTTCCGTCGCGACCTCTACTTCCGCCTCGCGGTCGTGCCCATCGCCCTGCCGCCGCTCCGCGAGCGCCCCGGCGACGTCCCGCTCCTCGCCCGGCACTTCGTGTCGCGCCTCGCGGCGCGTCATCGCCTGCCCGAGCCGGAGCTCACGCCGGAGGCGCTCGACGTCCTCGGGGCTCAGGGCTGGCCGGGCAACGTCCGCGAGCTGCGCAACGCGCTCGAGCGGGCGGTGGTGGTGCGTGGCGGCCTCGCGATCCGTGCGGAGGACGTGCGGCCGGCCGCCGCGTCCGCCGCGCCGACGCATACCCTCGACGAGGACACGCGCGAGCGCGAAGCCGCGCTCGAGGCCTTGCGCCTGTCGGGCGGGAACCGGGACGCGGCCGCCCGGAAGCTCGGGATCTCGGTCCGCACGCTCTACTACCGGCTCCGCCGCTGGGGCCTCAACTGACTGCAGGCGTTGCGCGGCCGACTGCAGGTCCTGCAGGGACGATCCGGGGATCGTTGAAGGCGATTTCTCAGAAAGCGTTGGGCGACGGGGCCTTAGGCCCGGCCCCCGAGGCGGGCACGAAGCGTGCGATGACATTCGCCGAAAGGAGATCGACATGAAACGCACCCTCATCGCCCTCGCTCTCGGCGCTCTCGCAACCTTCCCGCTCGTCGCGCAGCAGGGGTCCGGCTATGGCCGCGGCCCGGGCTACGGTCGCGCGGCGGCCGCATCGAGCATCGACGTCACGAAGCCGTCCACCGTCATCGGCGACGTCGTCTCGCTCAAGGGAGGTCCCGGCCTCGGGATGCCGACCCTGACCGTGAAGGTCGGCGGCAGGGAGGAGGCTTACGTCCTCGGCGCGTACCGCTATCTCACCGCGCAGAAGTTCGCGCCCGTCGCCGGCGACGCCGTCCGGATCCTGCTCTACGCGTGTGTCGAGTGCCCGCAGGGCTCCGTCGTCGCGGAAATCGAGAACCTCACGCAGAAGACCACGCTGAAGCTCCGGAACACTGACGGCACGCCGGTCTTCGCCGGCGGGCGCGGCGGGCACGGATGGGGAGCGGGCGCCGGCTGCTGCGGCGGCAACGGCAACGGCCCGATGGACGGCACCGGCCCGAACCCGAACTGCCCGAAGAAGTCCTGACGCCTCAGGCGCTCACGGGGACGGCCGCGGCCGCCTTCACGAGCGCCTGCTCGAGGTCGGCGAGCAGGTCGCGCACGTCCTCGCAGCCCACGGAGAGACGCACGAGGTCGTCGGAGATCCCGGCGGCCTCGCGTTCGTGTTTCGGCATCCCCGCATGCGTCATCGAGGCAGGGTGCTCGATGAGCGTCTCGATGCCGCCGAGGCTCACGGCGAGCGTCGCGAGGCGGACCGAATCGATGAGAGCCTTGCCCGCCTCGAGGCCGCCCTTGACGCCGAACGAGAAGACGGCCCCCGGCCCCGCCATCTGCCGGAGCATGAGCGTGTGCTGCGGGTGGCTCGGGAGGCCCGGGTGGAGGACCCACGCGATGCCGGGGTGCGCCTCGAGGGCGCGGGCGATCTCGAGGGAGTTCGCCTGCGCGCGCTCCATCCTCAGTCCGAGCGTCTTGACGCCCCTCAGGACGAGCCACGCCTGGTGCGGGTCCATCGTCCCTCCGAAAGCGCAGTGGACCTTGCGAAGCCGGTCGAGGAGGGCGGGCGCGCCCGCCACGATCACGCCCCCGAGCACGTCCGTGTGGCCGTTGAGGTACTTGGTGAGGCTGTGGACGACGACGTCGGCCCCGAGCGCGAGCGGCTGCTGGAGAACCGGCGAGGCGAACGTGTTGTCCACGACGAGGAGCGCGCCGTGCCCGTGCGCGATCTCCGCGCATGCGGCGAGATCCGTGAGCTTCATCGTCGGGTTCGCGGGGGTCTCGACGTAGACCATCTTCGTCGAGGGCCGCATCGCAGCCGCGACGTTCTCCGGCTTCGAGGAGTCGACCCACGTCGAGGCGACGCCGAAGCGCCGGTACTCGCTCTCGAGGACGAGGCGCGACGGCCCGTAGACGGAGTCGGTCCCGACGACGTGCGCGCCCTGCTCGAGGAACGTGACGTAGACCGTGTTGATCGCGGCCATGCCGGTCGCGGCGCCGAGCGCGCCGCAGCCGCCTTCGAGAGTCGCGAGGCACTCCTCGAGGGCCGCAACGGTCGGGTTCCCGAGGCGCGTGTACTTGTAGCCGGGGTCTCTTCCCTGGAAGCGGGCCGCGCCCTCGTCCGCGTTCTTGAACGCGAACGTGGACGTCTGATAGATCGGTGTCGAGACGGCGCCCGTGGCGGGATCGGGGTGCTGCCCCGCGTGGATGATCCGGGTGGCAGGGTGCATCCGGCGGATGTCGTTCATAGCATTCCCTTTCTTTTCGCGAGCGGGCCGTGCCGGGAGGACGCGCGCGAAGGCCGTGTCCACGAGACGGGACGGCCCGCACGCCTCAGCGGCGGCCGCCTCGCCTTGAGCGCCCGAAGATCGCGTCGGCCTTGTCGCGAGCCTCACGCTCGACGCCCTCGCAGACGATCGAGCAGATCTTCAGAAGCGTCGGATCCGCGATCCGGTAGACGGTCCGAGTGCCGTCCTTGCGCCGCTCCACGAGGGCCGAGCCGTGGAGGACCGCGAGGTGCTTGCTCACGTTCGCCTGCGTGCCGCCCACTTCCTCGAGGATCTCGCCGACGGAGGCCTCGCTCCGGAACAGCCGCCTCAGGATCTTGAGACGCATGGGCTCGGAGAGCGCGCGGAAGCGCAAGGCAACTTCGTCGCAAGCGGCGTCCGTGAGCGGGAGGTGTGCATTCATCGTCATATGGCGATCATGGTACCGGCAGCAGGGAAGGTCAATGAAGCCGATGCTGGGCCCGACGGGCCCCGGGGTCAGCCTCACGTGAAACGGCCGGAGCCTGGCCCGCACGAGCCGCCGGCGCTCCTCTCCGCGGATGGACCACCGGACGCGAAGCGCGAGATGAGCTTCTCGACGTCCTCGCTGCCGCAATCGGGGCAGGTCACTTCGAGGCCGTCGGGGCCGGCGGCGACGAGCTCCTCGAACGTCGCACCGCATTTTTCGCACGTGAACTCGTAGAGGGGCACGGGATCCTCCTCAGGCGTCCCAGGACTCGAGGGTCCAGGTGATGACGTGGGGACAGGGCCCGGCGCCCGGCAGCGCCTTGAGAGCCGCGCGCAGCTTCGGGACCTCCTCGTCCGCGACGAAGGACATGATGATCGTCGACGTCTTGGGGAACGCCGCCGAGCCGAGGTGGCGGCCGGACGAGCCGACTCCGCGGGCGTCGACTTCGGTGTAGCCGGACACGCCGGCGCGCTCGAGGGCGATCTCGACGTCTTCGCGGCACGCGGTGCCGGCGACGACCATGAGCATTTTCACGCTGCTTCCTCCTCCGCCGGCGGGACGCCCGCGGTCTTGAGGTACATGAAATAGAGGAGAGGGATCACGACGAGGGTGAGGGCGGTCGCGACGACGACGCCCGAGATGAGCGCGACGGCGAGGCCCTGGAAGATCGGGTCGAGGAGGATGACGGCGCCGCCCGCGACGAGCGCGAGGGCCGTCAGGACGATCGGACGAAAGCGAACCGCGCCGGCCTTCACGACGGCCTCCTCGAGAGGCTCGCCGGCCGCGAGCTCGAGATTGATGAAGTCCACGAGGAGGATCGAGTTCCTCACGATGATCCCGGCGAGCGCGATGAACCCGATCATCGAGGTCGCCGTGAAGAAGACTCCGAAGAGCGCGTGCGCCGGCAGGATGCCGATGAGCGTGAGCGGGATCGGCGCCATGATGATGAGCGGCGTCACGAACGAGCGGAACCACCCGACGACGAGGACGTAGATGAGGACGAGGACGGCCGCAAAGGCGATTCCCATGTCCCGGAAGACCTCGTACGTGATGTGCCACTCGCCGTCCCACTTCAACGCGTAGCGGTTCGAGTCGGTCGGGAGCGTCGTCGAGAGGACCTCGAGCGGCCGGCCGTCCGGCGCTTTCAGCGCCGCGATGCGGCTCTTCATGTCGAGGATGCCGTAGACGGGCGCCTCGGCGACACCCGCCATCTCGGCGAGGACGTACGTCACCGGCTGCAGGTTCTTGTGGTAGACGAACGGCTCGCGCGCGCCGTTCACGACGGTCACGAGCTCGCGGATCGGGACGAGCTTGCCCGTCAAGGACGGGACGGTCGTGGCGAGGAGGCCCTCGAGGCCGGAGCGCTGCGCGCGGTCGAGCCTCAGGACGAGAGGCACGCTCTCGCGGGCGGCGTCCACGTGGAGAAGGCCCGCGTCCATCCCGCTGAGCGCGATCCGAAGCGTCTTGACGACGACCTCGGGCGTCACGCTGCTCCTCATGGCCTTTTCGCGGTCCACGACGAGCTCGACCTTCGGGGAGGCGTCCTCGACGAGCCAGTCCGTGTCGACGACGCCTGGCGTGGACTCGAAGATGTCGCGCACCTGCTTCGCGAGCGCGATCCGGCGCACGGGGTCCGGCCCGTAGATCTCGGCGACCATGGTCGAGAGAACCGGCGGTCCCGGCGGCACCTCGGTGACCTTCACGTTCGCGCCGAGGCGCTTCGCGGCCGGCAGGATCAGATTCCGGATCTCCTTGGCGATCGTGTGGCTGTCCTTGGAACGGTCGTGCTTGGTCGCGAGATTGACCTGCATGTCCGCGACGAGCGGACCGGTCCTCAGGAAGTAGTGGCGGACGAGGCCGTTGAAGTTGAAGGGAGCCGACGTGCCGGCGTAGACCTCGACGTCCGCGACGTCGGGCCGGGTCCTGACGAGGATCGCGAGCTCGCGCGCGGCCGCGGCCGTCGCCTCGAGCGTCGTCCCCTCTGGCATGTCGAGGACGACCTGCAGCTCGCTCTTGTTGTCGTAGGGGAGCATCTTGACCTTGACCGCACGGACGACGAAGAGGCCGCAGGAGAGGAGGAGGAGAGCCACGACGCCGCCGAGGAGCGCCCAGCGGCGGGCCGCATGCGTCAGGAGCGGCGTGAAGAGCTTCCGATAGAGGCGGACGAGGCGGTCCTCGACGGGGGCCTCGGTACCCGGGGCGAAGTGCTCTTCGCCGCGGAGGTGCGCCTCGGCGAACTTGCGAAAGAGACGGAACGTGAGCCAAGGCGAGACGATGAACGCGACGAGGAGGGAGAAGACCATCGCGGCCGAGGCGTTCACGGGGATCGGGCGCATGTACGGCCCCATGAGGCCGGACACGAACGCGAGCGGGAGGAGCGCCGCGACGACCGCGAACGTCGCGAGGATCGTCGGGTTGCCGACCTCGTCGACGGCGTAGACCGTCGCGAGGCGCGGCTCGCCCCAGCCGAGCTCGTAGTGGCGGTGGACGTTCTCGACGACGACGATCGCGTCGTCCACGAGGATGCCGATCGCGAAGATGAGGGCGAAGAGCGTCACGCGGTTCAGGGTGTAGCCGAAGAGGTATGACGCAAAGAGCGTGAGGGCGAGCGTCGCGGGGACCGCGACGAGGACGACGACTGCCTCGCGGCGCCCGAGGAAGAGCGCCATGAGGATCACGACGGAGAGCGTCGCGAGCCCCACGTGGAAGATCAGCTCCGACGACTTCTCGTCGGCCGTCTTGCCGTAATCGCGCGTCTTCGTGACCGTCACGTTGGAGGGCACGACGGGCCCCTTGAGCCCCTCGAGGCGGACGTCGAGTTCCTTCACGAGCTCGACGGCGTTCGTGCCGGGCTTCTTCGCGACGGCGAGGGTTACGGCTGGGGCGTCTTCCCCGGCCTTCGTGAGCATCCACGCGTACTGCGAGGGCTCCTCGGGCCCGTCGGAGACGGATGCGACGTCGCGCAGCCAGACGGGCCCCCCGTTTGCGACGCCGATCACTGCGGCGCCGACGTCCTCAGCACGCCGGAAGAGCGAGCCGACCTCGACGGGCACCTCCGCGTTGCCGGTCGAGAAGCTTCCCGCCGGAAGGCGCCAGTTGAGCCCCGACAGGGCCTGGTGGGCCTGGACGAGGGACACGCCGTAGGAGGCGAGGCGATCGCGGTCGAAGATGATGTTGACGACGCGGCGCTGTCCCCCGAGGACGGTCACCTGCGCGACGCGCGGGTGCCGGACGAACTCGGCCCTGACCTCGTCGGCGATCTGCCGGAGCTGCATCGCCGTCGCGGTCTTCGACCAGAGCGTGTACGCGGCGACCGGCACGTCGTCGATCCCGCGCGGAGCGACGACGGGCGGCAGGGCGCCCGGCGGGAGATTCGGCTGGAGCTCCGCGAGCTTCGCGTGGACGCGGACGACGGCCTGGTCGGGGTCCGTCCCGACGAGGAAGCGCACGATCACGATCCCGCCCGAGGGCTGCGACGTCGAGTAGACGTACTCGACGTTCGGGATCTGGTAGAGGGCCTTCTCGACCGGAGAAATGATGCGACGCTCGACTTCTCCGGCCGTTGCGCCGGGGAGCGCGACGAAGACGTCGATCATCGGGACCTTGATCTGGGGCTCCTCCTCGCGCGGCGTGATGAGTAGCGCGAACGCGCCGAGAAGGAGCGAGGCGACGACGAGAAGGGGCGTGAGCTTGGATTCGAGGAATGCCTTCGCGATCCGCCCGGAGGCGCCGAGGGGCCGGCGCGTCATTTTGCGTCGGAGCGCCTCGCGGGCGTCCTTCCCGTGGGGGTTCTTCTCGCTCACCGGGCGCTTCCCTTCGCCCCGGCGTCTTTCGGTTCCGCGACGGGCGCACCGTCCGCGGGCGGCGCCGTGAGGCCGACGAGAACCGTCTCGCCGCCGGAGAGGCCGGAGAGAATCTCGATCTTCCCGCCCTGCGAGGCGCCGGTGGTGACGACCCGGGTGCGCGCCTTGCCTGCGTCGTCCTTCACGGCGACGAGGGTGACGCCGCCGCTTGCGAGAACGGCGCTCTCGGGGACGAGAACCGACGAGCGGACGGCGGTGTCGAGAGTCGCGCGGCCCGTGAGACCCGTCGCGACGGGAGCGCCGGAGAGCTCGAGCGTCACCGTGTAGGTGTGGGTGGCGGAGTCGGCGCCGGGCGACATCTCGACGACCGTGCCGGTCATCTCGGCGGCCACGCCGTCGATCCGGACGGGCAGCTTCTGCCCTGCCTTGAGGCCGGACGCGGCGACCGTGCCGGCCGGAACCTGCACGACGAGGCGGCGGCCCGTCGCGGACTCGATCGTGACGAGGGGCCGGCCGGGAGCCGCGAGATCGCCGGCCTCGACGAGGCGAGAGGCCACGCGGCCGGCGAATGGCGCCGTGACGCGGGACTCCCGTGCGACGGAGGAGGCGGCTTCCACCGCGCCTTCGCCCTGCTGGACGGCGCCTTTCGCCTGCTCGTACTGCATCCGGTTCATGTCGAGCTCGAGGGGCGACGCGGAGCCCGCGGCCGCGAGGGCCTTGTAGCGTTCGTAGTTGCGCTCGGCGAGGGAAAGCGCCGCGCGAGCCTGCGCGAGCGCGCCTCTGGCCTGGGCCTCCTGGCCCTTCGCCGTCTGCGGGTCGATCTCCACGAGGACGTCGCCGGCGGCGACGGACTGGCCGACGCGCGCGCGCACCGCCACGACGTTCGCCGTGACCCGGCTCGAGACGGCAGCCGAGCGGTCGGCGGTGACGGTGCCGTAGAGACTCAGCCGGTCCGGCAGGGAGGCGCGCTCGACCACGGTCGTGGCCGCGGACACCGGAGGAAGAGAGAGATCTTTCTTAGAAGGTGAATGCGGGGAGCAGCCGCCGAGCGACGCCGAAGCGGCCGCGAAGAGGCCGACAAGCACTTTCGAAGAAAATCCGAATCCGAATCCGATCTTCATCCCGATCTTTCTCAATCCGATCTCCCTCACTCTGTTCCTCCGTTCAAAACGCTCTCGGGGCGGCGCCCGGCCTTGACGGCGAGCTTCAGGGCCGCCGTGTGCGCGTCGGCGCGGGCGACTAGCTCCCGCGTTTCCGCCTCGCGGCGGGCCGTCGTGACGTCCAGGAGATCGAGCGTCTTCACGACGCCCGCCCGGAAGCGGTCGTCCGTGATGCGCTCGGCCTCGCGCGCGGACACGAGCGCCTTTTTCGCGGTCTCGTGCCGGGCCTCGGCGGTCTTCGCCTCCTCGAAGGCCTGCCGGACCTCGAGGCGCACGCCTTCCGTGAACCGGGCGACGTCTTCGCGGCCGGCCCGGGCGTCCTCGCGCGCTGCGATCGCGGCGGCTCGATCCGCGCCCCCCTGAAACACGTTCCAGGTGGCGACGGCCATGATCGAGCCCGACGTTCCCGTCGAGCCGAACGGCTTGTCGCCGTAGAGCTCGCCCTTGGCGACGAGCGCGAGCTTCGGCCAGAAGGGCGCCCGCTTCACCTTCTCCTCGAGCTCGCCCGCCGCGAGGAGCTTCCTCGCCGAGCCGAGGTCGGAGCGCTCGGCGGCGGTTGCGAGCCAGCCGTCGACCGGCGTCGCGACGGGCCGCGGGTCGGGCAGCGGAGACAGGTCCCATGAGGACCCGCCTGCGGCGCCCATCCGGAACGCGAGGTTTGCGTTCGCGACCCGCACGCGGCCGTCGGCCTCGGTTACGAGGTCGTCCATCCGGGCGAGCTCGACCTCGGCCCTCAGGAGCTCCGAGCGGACGAGCATGCCCTGCGCGACGTAGTCGCCGGCGAGCTTGACGTGCGCCGCGACCGTGTCGCGCGACTTGTGGAGGAGCGCCGCGTACTCTTCGGCCTGCGCGACCATCACGTACGCCTCGGCGGCCGAAAGGGCTGCGTTGTCGGCCACCCACGCGGACGTGCCGGAGGCGGCCCCGGCCGCGAGGCGGGCCTGGTCGATGCGCCCCGAGAGCTCGCCGCCCGTAAAGAGGGGGAAGACGATCTCGGCGCGCGTGATGCCGGTGTTCAGGGGCGCGGCGTCGTTCGGGTCGCTTGCGACGAACTCGGGGAACGAGAACGTGCCTTGATTGAGCTTCAGGGCGAACGCCTCGGCCGGGTTGTTCGTGCGCATGAAGAGGGCCGTCAGGTTGACCGACGGGAGGCGCATGGCCTTCGCGTGGGAGGCCCGGGCCTCGGCGGCGCCCTGGCGGGCCTGCGCGCCCGTGACCTCGCGGGCGCTCTCCCGGGCCTTCTGCATGGCGGCGGCGAGCGTCAGAGGGGCGGCTGCGCCGCCCGGGGCCTGCTCGCCGGCTCCCACGGGCCCGGCCAAGGCTGCCGCGAGAAAGAGGAGAACGAGGGGGTTGCGTTTTTCCTTCACGCCTGCTACCATATAGCTATATGGTTATAAAAGTCAATGGCCACGATACGGCCGATCCAAAGGAGACACCGATGACCATCAACGACGCCCTCCGCGCCATCGCCGGGTTCTTCGTCCTCGCCTCCGTCGCCGCCGGCTACTTCATCCACCCCGGGTTCTTTCTCTTCACGGCCTTCGTGGGGGTCAACCTGCTTCAGAGCGGATTCACGAAGTGGTGCCCGATGATGTTCATCCTCAGCAAAATCGGGCTGAAGGACGCGGTCGACCAGCCCAAGGCGTCCTGTTGCGCCGGGGAACCCGCGTGAACGTCGCCGTCTCGTTCCCCGGCGGGGTGGCCGTCGAGGCCGACGTGAAGGGCCACCGGGTGCGGACCGACCAGCCGCGCCCCTACGGGGAAGACTCCGCGGCCGCGCCGTTCGACCTGTTCATCGCCTCGATCGCGACGTGCATGGGCTTCTACGCCCTCCGTTTCTGCCAGGAGCGCGGGATCGCGACGGAGGGGCTCGGCCTCTCGGTCGAGACCGTCCGCGACGAGGTGAAGAAGCGCCTCGCGACGATCCGGGTCGCGCTCACGCTCCCTCCCGGCTTTCCGGAGAAATACCAGAGCGCCATCCAGCGCGCCGTCGACCAGTGCGCGGTCAAGAAGCACATGGTCGAGCCGCCTGTGTTCGAGCTGACGGTCCACTAGCGCCGGTCAGACCGCGCCGAAGAGGCCCCAGGAAAGGGCGAGAAGCACGGCGAGCGTGACGCCGACGTAGAGTCGGTCGCGCTCGCGCGTGAACTCGACGAGGCACAGGACGACGCGTGCGAACGGCGTCGCGATGAGGAGCAGGACGCCGAGCTGCATGATTCCGCGGGGGTGGGCCCATCCCGCGTACGCGAGCAGGTCCGGGATGGCGCGAAAGACCGCCGGCTCGCCGCGAAACATGTGGTAGTCGACGTGCCGGGCGCCGTCGCGCACGAGAAACGGGACGAGGCCGAGGACGATCACGGCGCTCGAGACCAGCACGCCGAGGCGCAGGATCGCCCCGACCTCGCGCCCGAGGCGGCGCACCGTCCATCCGCCCGTCACGCCGCACCCCGAAGGCCATGGACGATCATCTGGACTGCCATCACGAGGACGACGGCCGTGAAGACGAGGCGGAGGACGTTCGAGCGCGCCCGGGTGAGGATGCGCGCGCCGAGCGCCGAGCCGGCAAGAACCCCGAGGACCACGGGAGCGGCGAGCCCGGGGTCGATGTACCCGCGGCTCAGGTAGACGCCCGCGCTCGCGGCCGCCGTCACGCCGATCATGAAGTTGCTCGTCGTCGTCGAGACCTTGTAGGGGAGCCCGAGGACGTTGTCCATCGAGAGCACCTTGAGGGCGCCCGAGCCGATTCCGAGGAGGCCCGAGGCCGCGCCCGCGACGACCATCAGGAGCCACGCTAAGGGGACGCGTCGTGGAAAGTACGCCTGCTCGCCGGCAAGGGAGGGGTACGAGCCGTTGAGGCCGAGACGCGTCGCGAGCGGATCGGGCGACCGGATTCCCTGCGCCGAGCGATGTACCTTCCACGAGAACGCCACCGAGGTGGCGAGGACGACGCCGAAAATCACGGCGATCGCGGACGTCGGCGTGCGGGAAGCGAGGAACGCGCCGAGGAGCGCGCCGAGAGTCGTCGCGATCTCGAAAAAGAGGCCGATTCGCACGTTCGAGAAGCCCTCGCGGACGTAGGCTGCCGCGGCGCCGCTCGACGTCGCGATGACGGCGACGAGGGCGGTGCCTATCGCGTACTTGATGTCGACGCCGAGGCCGAGCGTCAGGAGGGGGACGAGAACGACGCCGCCGCCGAGGCCCGTGAGCGCACCGACGAAGCCGGCGGCGCTCGCGCCGGAGAAGAGGAGCGCCGTGAAGGCGAGGACATTCACGTCGGCACTTTACCGGGATTCCGGTTCGTGGAGGCTCTCGGCGGCAGCTCCTGGACCCAAACCCCCGACGAGGCGTTGTCATCAAAGTTCCCATGTTCTACTATTCAATTGAATAGTAGATACTGAGATGCGTGGCCGCGAATTCAAAGACGCCCTCTTCACCCAGTTCGCTCAGATCGGCGGCGCTTTCGCGAGTCCGAAGCGGATCGAGATCATCGACCTCCTCGCGCAGGGCGAGCGTCACGTCGAGGCTCTCGCCCGCGAGGCCGGGCTGTCCGTCGCAAATACTTCACGCCACCTCCAGGTGCTCAAGGCCGCCCATCTCGTGGCGTCGCGCAGGGAAGGGCTCCAGGTCTTCTACCGCCTCGCCGATCCCATGGTCCTGCGCGGCTACCGGGCGCTCCAGGAGCTGTCGGAGGCGAGGCTCGCCGAGGTGGGTCGGCTCGTCGACGGCTACTTCGGGAACGCGGACGGCCTCGAGCCGGTCGAGAAAGAGGAGCTCCTCCGGAGAGCGCGCAGGCGAGATGTCGTGGTCCTGGACGTGCGCCCGCCCGAGGAGTACGCCGCCGGTCACATCGCGGGCGCTGTGTCGATGCCGCTCGCCGTGCTCGAGAGGCGCCTCAGTGAGTTACCACCCGGCCGGCGCGTCGTCGCGTACTGCCGAGGGCCGTACTGCGTTCTCGCCGCAGAAGCGGTCAGGCTGCTGCGCAAGCACGGCGTCGAGGCCCGGCGCCTGAAGGAGGGCTACCCGGAGTGGCGCGATGCCGATCTACCCGTGGAGAAGGGCGGCGAGCCTCCGGCTCGTTCGAAGGAGCAACGGCGATGAATTTCTTGTTGATCCTCAACGACGCACCCTGGAGGCAGGTGATGTGGAACAGGCTCTGACGAGGCGTCCAACGCAGAGAAAGCCGGCGAGGGACGACGACCAGTCCGTCATCTATCTCGACCACAACGCCACGACGCCGGTGCATCCCGACGTGCTCGAGGCAATGCTGCCCTACCTCGGAGAGCACTTCGGAAACCCCTCGAGCGGACACATCTACGGTCAGCGTGCTCGAGCTGCCGTCGAGCGCGCTCGGGAGCAGGTCGCGTCTCTCCTGGCCTGCCAGCCCGACGAGATCGTCTTCACCTCCGGAGGCACCGAGGCCAACAATCTCGCCATCAGGGGCGTCCTAGAGCGGGCGCCCTCAAGGCGCCACGTCGTCACGTCGACGGTCGAGCACCCCGCCACGACGCGGCCCTGCGAGCTGCTGGAGCGCCATGGGGCCGAGGTGACGCGCCTCCCCGTGGACGGCTATGGCCGCGTGCACGTGGATGACGCGCGACCATTCGTGCGCAACGACACGGCACTCGTGACAATCATGCTCGCCCAGAACGAGGTCGGCACGCTAATGCCCGTGGCCGAGCTCGCCGGGCTCGCCCACGAGCGCGGGGCCCTCATCCACACCGACGCCGCCCAGGCTGTGGGCAAGATCCCGACGCGCGTCGACGAGTTACGGGTCGACCTTCTCTCCTTCGCCGGCCACAAGCTTTATGCGCCGAAGGGCGTCGGCGTCCTCTTCGTCCGGCGAGGCACCCCGCTCGCGCCTGTCCTCGTGGGCGCCGGTCACGAGCGCGGCCTTCGCCCCGGCACCGAGAACGTGCCGTTCATCGTCGGCCTCGGCGCGGCTTGTGAGATGGCAGCCTCGGACCTGAACGACGAGGCTGATCGACAACGCGCGCTCAGGGACGAGCTCTGGAATGCCCTCAGCGAGGCGATCCCGGTGATCACTCTGAACGGGCATCCCGCGCTGCGAGTGCCCAACACGTTGAACGTGTCCTTCCGCGGGGCGCGAGGCTGCGACCTCCTCGCCAAAGCGCCAGAGATTGCGGCCTCGACCGGCTCCGCCTGTCACGAGGGCGCCGAGGTGCCGTCGCCGGTGCTGCTCGCGATGGGGATCGGCGCGGCCAAAGCGCTCGGCGCGATCCGCCTGTCCCTCGGCCGCGCGACGACGCGAGAGCAGATCCACCGGGCCGCGCGAGCTCTGACCAGGGCACACCGCGAGATCGGCGGTAGGGCATGACCGGATCGTTCTTGCGTCTGGGCGCCTTTTTCGCCGGGATTCTCGGCTTCAAATCGGTCGAGATGCTGGAGCCGCACCATGAGCCCACCGCCCCTCTCCGTCTGCGCTGGATCACGAACCTCTGCCTCGGGCTCGTCAATGGAATCCTCGTCTCGCTGCTCTGCGCGTCGTGCTTCTTCCTGACGGCGCAGGGCCGGCTCCCGGCGGGCTTCGCCCCGCTGCCACGGCTCACGTCGAACGTCTGGGTGCAGATCGTCGTCGGGGTCGTACTCCTCGACCTCCTCTCGTACGCCCTTCATCGCGCCTACCATCGGAGCCCATTCCTCTGGCGCTTCCACGAAGTGCATCACACCGACCTGGATCTCGACGTCTCCTCGGCGTCGCGCTTTCACACGGGCGAGGTGCTTTTCTCCTCCGTCGCGAAGCTCGGCGTCATCACCGTTCTCGGAATCCCGCCGCTGGGGCTCGTCGTGTTCGAGGTCGTGATGCTCGCCTGCGCCCAGTTCCAGCACGCGAACATCAGGGTTCCGGCCCGGCTGGAGCCGATCCTCTGGCGGACCTTCGTGCCCCCGGCGATGCACCGGGTCCACCACGCTCCGAACCGCAAGGACACCGACTCGAACTTCGGGACGATTCTGACGGTCTGGGATTTCTTCCTCGGAACGTTCAACCGCCGCGCCGCCGACGATCCCCCCGCGTTCGGCATTCCCCGGATGCGCGATCCGAGCGTGCTCTCCCTGGGCTTGCTCGCGACGCTCCCGTTCCGGCGGCCCGCGTAGAGGCCGACGCTCAGTCCCCGAGAATCGCCGACAGTCGGTCCACGACCTTGTGCCCGGCGTCCTTTTCGTACGGCGCCGCGTAGAACTTCGCGAGGTCGAGAGGCGGATGCAGGGTGATGCGGCACTTCTTGAGGATCTTCCCGGGGATCTGCCTGTAGAGGAGGAGCTTGCGGAAGCCGTCCACGCGCACGGGCACGGCCACCGCCTTCGTGCGGTGGAGAAGCTGGGCGACGCCGGGGCGCAGCGGCGCGCCCTTCTGAGTCGTGCCGGCGGGAAAGTGAAGCAGCCAGCCGTTCGCGATGGCTTCTTCCACTTTCGCGACGCCCTCGAAGTCGACGGGCCTCTTCACCTCCTTGCCGCCCTCGCGGAAGCTGCGGCGGAACGTGACGCCGCCCGCCTTCGTGAAGAGCTGGGTCAGGGGGTTGTGCCTCATCGTCTCCGTCGCCGCCGAGAAGCGCATGAACGGGTTTTCGAGAGGCAGGCCGTGCCGCACGTACACGAGGTCGAAGATCGCCATCGCCTCCATGAAGTACGTCTGGTGGTTCGAGAGGAACACGACGTTCTTTCTCGGGAGCTTGTCGATGATCGCGTCGCCCGTGACCTTCACGCGGTTCAGGAGCCTGAAATAGGGAATCGTGAAACCGAGCCCGAGGCTCGTGATGATCCCGCGGCGAAGCCAGCGGTCGAGGAACGTCTGTCCGAACGAAGGCAATCTGGGCGGATTCTAGGACGAGGCCGCCCTCAGGGGCGGGCGGCCTGCTCGATGGCCCAGACGACCATGTCCGTTGATTTCGGCGCGTGGCCGAGGCGCCGCACCATCGACGAGATCTGGCCACGGTGGTACGTCTGGTGGTTCACGACGTGCCGGACGGCCACCCAGAAGGGGACCGTCCTCTGCTCGCCTTTCAAGTTCTTCCAGACGAACGGGCCCGCGAGGCGCTCGGGCGTGTAGGTCTCGAGGAGCGTCCGGTGCTTTCCCTGCGCCGCGGCGAGAACGCGCGCCGCGTCTTCGAGGCCGGGGAGCTCGTCGACGGACGGAAGGTGCATCGCGTCGCGGCCGGAGAAGCGTTCGGCCCAGGCGTCCGTGGCGCCCGCGAGGTGGACGAAGGCGGCTCTCAGCGAAGGCCAGCCGCCGCCCTGCTCTTTCACGTAATCGGCCTCGGGCAGCGCGCGCAGCGTCTCGAGGACGCGGGCGTTCGCCCACTCGTTGAAGGAATAGAGTGACGGGAGGTCGTCAGGCGGGAAGCTCATTTCGTGGGGTCCTCCACGATCGTGTTCGTGAGAGTCCCGAGCCCGTCGATCGTGAGGCTCACGACGTCGCCCGGCTTCAGCCACTGGTCACGCGTGATCTTGGAGCCGTTCAGCTCGAGGAAGCAGCCTGTCCCGACGGTTCCCGAGCCGATCACCTCTCCGGGCTCGAGCGTCACGCCGTCGGCCGCGCGCCGGATGATCTCGGCGAACGTCCAGCTCATCTGCGAGACGTCGCCGCTCGAGACGGGGACGTGATTCACCGTCGCCGACATCCTCGCGTGAAGGACGTTGCCCTTCGACGAAGGCGTCAACCGGTCCTTGAGCTCGTCCTTCGTGACGAGCCACGGGCCGAGCCCCGTCGCGAAATCCTTGCCCTTCGCCGGGCCGAGGTTCAGCTTCATCTCCTCGGCCTGGAGCGCGCGCGCCGAGAAGTCGTTCAGGACGCCGTAACCGAAGATCGCGTCGTCGGCCTCGGCGAGCGTGGGATTCGTGATCCGCTTTCCGATCACGCAGAACGCCTCGAGCTCGAAGTCCAGCTTATCGAGGCGGCTGCGGCCCACGCGCAGCTCGCCGGGACCGACGACGGCGAGCGCGTTCGTGAAGTAGAAGACGGGGAAGGCGTCGAACTCGGGAATCATCCCGAGCCCGCGGTTCTTGCGCGCCGTCTCGACGTGCTGTCGGAACGCGTAGCCGTCGCGGATCGAAACCGGGCGCGGAATGGGCGCGAGAAGAGTGACGGCTTGCTCGGAGTGAAAGGCCTCTCGCGGCACCTCGGAAGCCATGCCGAGGAGGGCGATCGCCTTCGGCACGAGCTCTTCGGCGCGCTCGACGAGGTCGAGCATCCCCACCTTCGCGAACCTGGCGTCGGCCCGGGCGAACTCGAGAATCCGATCCTCCCCGACGAATGCCCCGAGGCGCGGCTTCGGAAACGCGAAAACGCCCGAGGTCGTGGCTTCGCCTTGGGCAGGAAGGAACGAAACCAGTCTCATTCGCCCGGAGTTTATCGCCGCCGGGCTTGCGGCGCCGTAAGCTCGCGGGGTCATGCCCCGGCCTTTCGGTCGCGATCGCCTCGCCGGCGTCAGGGACGGGAAGCTGTTTCTCCTCTGTGAGGAATCGAAGGGATGGCGCGCGCGATCCGACGCCACGGAGACGTCGGCCGAGCACCCGGGCACCTGCATCCGCTGGGAGGACGAGCTCTTCGAAGTGGAGGACTTCGAGGCCCGCGCCGACGGGAGTGTCACCTACACGCTCCGTCCCTGGGACGAGCGCCACGCGATCCGGGTCGTCGCGACGTACAGCCCCGAGGCGGAGGGCGCGCGGTCGGCGGAGGGGCGCGATGCGCGCCGCCGCGTCGAGGGCCACACGGCCATCCTCCTTCTCGCCCCAGTGCTCGGATGCCTTCCCGCTCACGTTCAGGAGCGGCTCGAGAACGAGTACAACGTCAAGGCGTCGTGGATGTCCCTCGCCTCGGCCCTCCCGCTTTTCATGTTCGGGGCGTTCTGCTTCATCGTGGCACTTGCGTCCGCACTGGGAGGGCCGCCGATTCTGCCGGGCGGGGTCCTCATCGTTGGGCAATACCTCTGGATCGAGTCCGCCGTTCGTATCGTGATTGCCTCCAGGCAGGGCCGCGGCATAGGCAACGTCGCCGGAGCGGTGCTCTACGAGAGCTGGCGCCTTGCGCGCCGTGGTGTCGACCGCGCCCGAACCCGGCGGCTCCTCGACCGGACACCCCTTGAATGATTTGAAGGTCCGCTTCTGGCGTCGCCTCGAGAGCCTCGCTCAGTCCTTCGGTTTGTGGGCCGTGACGATGCGCATCGGCGGATACGTGTCGAAGAGGCCCAGGTCGGACCTTTCGACGCTGAAATCCGCTTCGCGGAAAGCGGCCGCGTAAAGCGCCGTCTCGCGGAAGTCCGAAACGAGGGCCACGCCCCCCGGCCGCAGCACCCGCCCGATCTCGCGGCAGGCCTCCGCGCGGCCCTTCGCGTCCGGGATGTTGTGAAGGCAGACGTTCGAGAGAACGACGTCGAACGACGCGTCGGGAAACGGCATCCTGCGGGCGTCCGCGCTGCGAACCTCGATGCGTTCGGCGACGCCTTCGGCCTCCGCGTTCGCGAGGAAAGCGTCCGGTGTGTTCCCGGTGAGATCCGCCGCGTTCCAGATGTCGATTCCCACGACCCGGCCCGTCGTGAGCTTCCGGGCCGCGCCGATGGCCAGGAGCCCCCTCCCGGTCCCGACGTCGAGGACGTTCTCGGCGCCCGTCCACGGAATCATCGCGAGCATCCGGTCGCGATGGCGGAACTTGCCGAACTCGGCGTAGAGGATCATGAGGGCGCCCCCGAGCAGGCACGCGATGGCGCCTCCCGCGAACATGCCACGGATTTCCAGCGTCACGCCCGTGCCGCCCACGCGGAAGGGTCCGACGCGCGACGGCCCGAAGACCGTCGCCAGGAGCAGGACCCCCCCGAGGACGAAGAGATTCCGGATGACGCCCGGGGCGTCGATTCCGTAGTCCGCTTTGCGCATGGTGAGATGCTACGACGATGGCGAACCGGCTCGCCCGCGAATCGTCCCCCTATCTGCGCCAGCACGCGCAGAACCCGGTGGACTGGTACCCGTGGGGTGAGGAGGCGTTCGAAAAGGCACGGCGCGAAAACCGGCCCGTCTTCCTCTCGATCGGCTATTCGTCCTGCCACTGGTGTCACGTGATGGAGCGCGAGTGTTTCGAGAACGAGGAGATCGCGCGCGCCCTGAACGAGCGCTGGGTCAGCATCAAGGTCGACCGTGAGGAGCGGCCCGACATCGACGACGTCTACATGACGGCCGTCCAGCTCACGTCGGGCCGTGGGGGGTGGCCGCTGTCCGCGTTCCTGCTCCCGGACAAGAGGCCGTTCTTCGCCGGGACCTACTTCCCGCCCGATGACCGGCACGGCCGTCCGGGCTTCCTCACGGTCCTGACGCGGCTCGAAGCCGCATGGCGCGAGAGGCGCGCCGACCTCGAGAGCGGCGCGGCCGAGCTCGCCGAAGAGGTCGCCGCGGCGTCCGGCCTTCCGGCCCGTGGCGCGCCGGAGCCCCTTTCGGCCTCCCTTCTCGGCCTCCTCGGAGGTGCCCTGACGCGGCTTTTCGACACGGCCCACGGCGGCTTCGGCGATGCGCCGAAATTTCCTCCGCACCTCGCGCTCGCGTGGCTCCTCCGCCGGGGGGCGGGAGGCGACGCGGCCGCGCTCGGGATGGCGCAGGCGACGCTCGACGCCATGGCGTCCGGCGGAATCCACGACCACCTCGGCGGCGGCTTCCACCGGTATTCCACGGACGCCAGGTGGCTCCTCCCGCACTTCGAGAAGATGCTCACCGACAACGCGCAGCTCCTCGGACTCTACGCGCGCGCGTATGCGTTCAGGGGCGACGAGACGTACGCGCGCGTCGCGCGCAGCACCGGCGATTACCTCCTGCGGGAGCTGCACGGAGAGGAAGGCGGCTTCTTCGCGGGGACGGACGCGGACTCGGAGGGGGAGGAAGGGAGATTCTTCGTCTGGGACCCGAACGAAATCCGTGAGGTTCTCGGCGAGGAAGAAGGAGAATATTTCTGCGAATGGTACGGGGTTCGGGAAGGAGGCAACTTCATCGAGGAAGCTTCCGGCCGCTCCACCGGCGCCAGCATTCTTCATCTTTCTAAGAGAATCCCCTCCGACGCCGAGTCCCGATTGAAGCCGCTTCGGGAAAAGCTCCTCGCGGCCCGCTCGCGCCGCGTTCCTCCTTCCCTCGACGACAAACGCGTCGCGGGCTGGAATGCGCTCGCGGTGTCCGGCCTGGCCGTCGCCGCTGCCGCCCTCTCCGAGCCGCGCTATCTCGAGGCCGCGCGCGCCGGGGCGCGCTTCCTGCTCGAGAAGTGCCGCGACGCGGAGGGACGGCTTCAGCGCACGTGGAAGGACGGCGTCGCGAAGATCCCCTCGTTCCTCGAGGACGAAGCCTTCCTCGCACACGCGCTCCTCGACCTCGAGGATGAGGACATCGAGGGCGGGTCCGGCGTGTGGCGAGGCGAGGCTGCCGCCGCCATCACCTCGATGCGTGCGCGGTTCGGGAGGAGGGACGGTCCCGGCTTCACCTTTTCCGGAGACGGCAACGAGAAGCTCCTCGTGAACGGACGGGACCTCTTCGACAAGGCCACCCCCTCGGCCTCCGGCGCCGCGGCGTGGGCCCTCGCCCGCCTCGCGCTGAAGACCGGCGACCGCGCTCTCGCCCGTGAGGCCCGGGAAGCCGTCGAGGAAGTGACGTGGCTCATGGCGCGCTCGCCGCACGGCACCGAATCGTGGTTCTTCGCGCTGGAGACGCTGCTCGAGTTCGAAGAAAAACACGGATTGCTTCCTCTCGCGGGCGCCGGAGAAGTACGGCGACATGCAGTGGGGCAGGACCAAGGTGGTTTTTCTTCGAAGGTGAACGCGGCCGCCGCGTGGGACGCGCCGGTGCGCGTCGAGGGAGTGGCCGTCGAGGCTCGAGTGCCGCGCGGTGAGAAGGGCGTCATCCGCCTGCGGATCTCGGTCGCTCCCGACTGGCATCTCCAGGGGCCCGACGGACTGCGGGTCGATGCGTGGGCCGGGTCGGATTTCAGCTTCGAGGAAGTCCCCCTGCCGCCCCCCGCGCGCCTGCCCGACTCGACGCGAGAGGCGGGCTGGTTCGGGACAATCGAGGCGAATCTCTCTTTTTCCGTTTCCCGAAAGGCCTCGAAAGGGATGAAGGAAGCGAACGTGCGCGTGATCTATCGCCCCTGCGGCGAGGGCGTCTGCCGGCCCGAGGAGGTTCTGTCCTTGACGGTGCCGGTCGAGGTCGTCTGACGGCGCTCAGCGCCCCAGCAGCTTTCCCGCCATGACGAGCTGGCCGACGTGATACGCGTTGTGGTCGAGGACGAGAAGGACCGACCTGAGGTACGACTTCCCCCCGGCGCGGGGGATCGCCGCCGTGAGATCGGGCACGCGCGCGAGGAATTCCTCGAGCGCCTTCCGGTCCGCGGCGACCGTCTCGACGCTCTTTTTCCAGCTCGGGGCCGAGGGCGGCGCCGGCCCTTTCGGCCAGTAGTCGTCCGGCCATGCCCCGGCCACGTAATCGGGGTTCGTGCAGAACTCGAGGAGGTCGCGCTGTGCGAGCCGGATGTGCTCCAGAAGCTCCCACGGCGAATGCTCGAACCCGTGCGGCCTCTTGCCGCGGAATTTCGCGGGGATCCTCGCGACGGCATCCTCGAACGTGAGGTGGGCTTCCCCCCAGCCGAGGGCGCGGGAAAAGTGCTGGCGGAACGCGTCGTCGCCTGCGGTCATGTGACCTCCCTCATTTGCGGAGCAGCTTGAAGGCGTGATTCCAGGTTCCCGTGGCGGCGCCGTACTGAACCCAGAGGATGCAGAGCGGCTCGAGGAGGCGCGCGCCCTCCATGCCGCCGAGGTCGACCGTCTCCCAGCCGAACGCCTTGCACACGTCGGCCGCGGCGGCGCGGGCGGAGGGATCGTTCCCGCAGAGAAACATGGTCGGCGGGCCGCCGGGGAATTTCGGATCGACCATGTGCTTGTTGCCGACGATGTTGAAGACCTTCACGACGCGTGCGCCCGGCAGCCAGCGCTGGATCTGCTCGCCGCCGGAGTCCGTGTGACCCAGGGCGAGCCTCGGAGGCTGATTCGGCTCGAACAGGAGCGGATTCGTCACGTCGAGGACGACCTTGCCCTTGAAGTTCCCGATTCCCGCGAGGCGGAGCGCGCTTTCGGTCCCGGTCCAGAGCGTCGCGACGACGAGCATCTCGCCGAAGGCCGCCGCGTCGCGGAACGTCCCGGCCGAGCCCTTCACCCCGTGCTTCGCGGCCCACTTCGTGGTCTTTTCGTTCGTGGCCTCCCGCGCGCCGAGCTTCACCTCGTGTCCGCGCGAGACGAACCCGTCTCCGAGCGCCTGGCCGACTTCGCCGCTGCCGAGAATTCCGACCTTCATGACCGAGTCCTCCGCCCGCCGAGAACGCGGGCGGCGGCCCCGGAAATTCCGGAGGCGCGCGATTTTTCGGGCGCGGGGACGTCGGCCCGCTTCGTCAGCCCGCGACGCCGTCGTACCCGAGGTAAGCCTCGAGAGCGTTCACCTCGTGCTCGAGGTCCGCGATCCGCTCCTCCATGACGCCGCGGAGCGAGACCATCCCGACGACCTTCTTCTTCTCGTCGAGGATCGGAAGGTGGCGGATGTGGTGCTCGGCCATCGTGCCGGCCGCCTCGGCGTCCTCGGCGTTCCCGGGAGCGGTCACGACGGGCGACGTCATGACGGCCGAGACGGGCGTCGTGGCCGGGTCGCGGCGCGCGAGGACGATTTTGTCGAGGATGTCGCGCTCCGTGAAGATCCCCGCCATCTCGTTCCCCCTGAGGACGATCACGGCGCCGATCCGCTCCCGGACCATGGTCTTGACGGTGGCTTCGACGGTCGCCGTCTCCTGGACGCTCACGACGGGACGGGTCGATTTCCTGAGAAGCTTCGCCATGACGGACTCCTCTCGCAGGCTCGCGCCTGAAGTCAATCTGGGAGCGGCCCCTCAGTGCCCTCCATGATGCAGGTGTCTCATCGGGAGCGCGTGTAGCCCGGCTTCCGGTCCTTCAGCACCGGGAACTTCGTCCTTGCGTCCGCCACAACCGCGGGGTCGACGTCGACGAGAAGGACGGTCTCGATCTCGGCGGCGCTCGCGAGCGTCTCTCCCCACGGCGAGATCACGGCCGAGTCGCCCGCGTGGTGGAAGCCGTTGCCGTCGTCGCCCACGCGGTTGACGCCCGCGACGTAGCAGAGGTTTTCGATCGCGCGCGCCTTCAAGAGGACCTGCCAGTGCGCGCGCCTTCGCTCGGGCCAGTTCGCGACGACGGCGTAGAGGTCGGTCCCGTCCGCCGCGAGGCGGAATGGCTCCGGAAAGCGCAGGTCGTAGCAGACCTGCGGCGTCACGCGCACGCCCTCGATCGTCCATGTCACGACGCTCTCGCCGGGCGCGAATTTCCCGTCCTCGCCCGCGAAGGAGAAGGGATGGAGCTTCGTGTAGCGCGCGACCTCGCCCTCGGGCGCCACCCAGAGTGCGTTGTTGCGCGGCAGCGCCGAAGGCGCCCCGGAGATGTCGCACGTCTCGGCGAGGCCCGCGATCAGGTGCAGCCCGAGCCCGCGCGCCATCCCGCGCAGCCACTGCTCGCTCGGCCCGCCGGGCGGCTGGGCGATCTTCGCGCCGTCCATCGAGAAGCCCGTCGCGAACATCTCGGGGAGGAGGGCGAGGCTCGCCCCGGCGTCGGCTGCGAGCTTGAGCAGCTTCGCGGCGCGGGCGTGGTTCGCTCGCCAGTCTTCCCAGGCGAGGTCCATCTGGAGCAGGGCGACGCGCACGGCGGGATTATGGACGTCCGCATGGGACGGGCCGGTATGATCCCGCCCTCAGCGGGGGAGATCGCATGGCCACGAAAAAGGGCTCGTCCGTCGCAGACAAGTTCAAGGAGGCGAAGGCGCGCGTCGAGAAGCTCTCGAAGCGCCCGTCCAACGACCAGCTCCTCGATCTCTACGCGTTCTACAAGCAGGCCACCGAAGGCGACGTCTCAGGCTCGCGACCGGGGATGTTCGACCTCAAGGGCCGCGCGAAATACGACGCCTGGGCAGGCCGGAAAGGGCTCTCGAAGGACGACGCGATGAAGAGATATGCCGCGCTCGTCGACAAGCTCGCCGCCGAGCTGGCGTGAATCCCGCGTCGGTTCATGCCGGCTCCCGTTGCGAAACGGCCTCCGGATTGCTAGCGTTCTCGACATGAAAGTGCTTCACGGACTCGTTGTCTCCGCCGCAGTCCTCCTCGCCGCGAATCCCGCGCCCGCGAAGGTCGTCACGAAGAGCGTCGTGTACGAGCACGCGGGCACGAAGCTGGAAGGCTTTCTCGCGTACGACGACGCGAAGACCGCGAAGGGGAAGCTCCCCGGCGTCCTCGTGATTCCCGAGTGGTGGGGGCTCAACGCCTACGTGAAGGGTCGTGCCGAGCAGATCGCCGCGATGGGCGACGTCGCCTTCGCCGTGGACATGTACGGGCAGGGCGTCGTCACCGAGGATCCGAAGAAGGCCGGAGAACTCGCGAGCCAGTTCCAGGGAAAGCCGCTCCTGGCCGAGCGTGCAAATGCCGGGCTCGAGCAGCTCCTGAAGACCGGCCTCGTCGATCCGAAGAAGGTGGCCGCAATCGGCTTCTGCTTCGGCGGCTCGGCCGCCCAGGCCCTGGCCTACACCGGAGCACCGCTCGCGGGTATCGTCAGCTTTCACGGCGGGCCGGTGAACGCGCCCGCGTCCGCGGCGGGGATCGTCAAGGCGAAGTTCCTGCTCCTCAACGGCGCGGACGACCCGATGGTGAAGCCCGAGGCGCGCGCGGCGCTCGAGAAGTCGCTCGAGGACGCGAAGGTCGACTTCCAGTCCGTGGATTATTCGGGCGCCGTCCACGCCTTCACGAACCCCGACGCCGACCGGCTGGCGGCCGCCGGCGGAATGAAGGGGATGATCGGGTACAACGAAACCGCCGCCCGGCGCTCCTGGAAGGCCATGCAGGTCTTCTTCGAGGAGATCTTCGGCGCACGCTGAGCGGCGGTCCGTCTCTTTCTCGCCCGTTCAATCGAGCTGGAGGTCGAAGACGTCCCTGTCGGCGTTCGCATCGCGGGGCGAAATGCGTTCCGGCGCGGTGGTGGAGGTGAACTGGGCGGCCCCGCGCTTGACGTCCTCCGCGGGAGCGCCTCCCGTGGCGAAAAGAGTCCCGGCGACGAGAGTCAGACCCACTAGCGCGCCCGCCAGACCCGCTTTCGATCTCTTCTTCTCCCACGCGTGTTCGTTTCTCATCGCGCGCGCCTGTTCGACTCTCATTGTGTTCTCCTTTCGTCCGATCACGGCTGGCTCCATAGCAAGGGCGAAGCCAGGTGGCGAGCGGAAGGCACGCAAGACGCAACTCTCTGTTTTCCGAGCGCTTTACGTTCGCGAGCGTCCGACGATGGGCGCGGGTGTCCGTCTTCTGGACGACAGTTTCTAATTCCTGGACACGGCGATGCCGTACTTGCGGATCTTCTGGTAGAGCGAGCTGCGCGAGATGCCAAGCGATTCCGCCGCGCGGCCGACCCGCCCGCGCTCCTTCTCGAGCGCCTTTCGGATCAGGTCCTTCTCCGTCTCGAGGAGACTGCCGTCTCCGGCAGCCGCCGCGACGTTCGAGTGCGCGGGTTCGAAGGAGAAGTCCTCGGGCCCGACTTCCTGCCCGTGCGACAGGAGAACGGCGCGCTCGAGCGCGTTGCGCAGCTCACGGACGTTGCCCGGCCAGCGATGGACATGGAGCTTCTCGAGAGCCGCCGGTGCGAGCCGCATCGGCTCGCGATCCAGGTCGAGCGCGATCTGCCCGAGGAGCAATTCCGCGAGCGGGGTCAGATCGTCGGGCCGTTCCCGAAGCGGGGGAATCTCCAGGACGACCGTATTGATCCGGAAGTAAAGATCCGCCCGGAATTCCTTCTTCTCGACGAGAGCACCGAGGTGAGCGTGCGAGGCGGCGATCAGACGGATGTCGACCTGGCGCTCGCGCACGTCGCCGAGGCGCCGGAATTTCTTCTCCTCCAGCACCTTCAGGAGCTTCGGCTGGACGGAGAGCGGCACGTCCCCGATCTCGTCCAGGAAGAGCGTTCCCCGGTGCGCGACCTCGAGAAGGCCGAGCTTCGTGGCGACCGCGCTGGTGAAAGAGCCCTTCTCGTGGCCGAAGAGCTCGCTTTCCAGGAACTCCGGAGAGAGCCCGGCACAGTTCAGATCCAGGAAGCACTCCTCGGCGCGCGGCCCGTGCCGATGAATCCAGGCCGCGAGAACGCCTTTGCCGGTGCCCGTCTCTCCCCGGATGAGGACCGGCACGTTTGCGCCGGTGACACGTTGCGCCCGGTCGTGGAGAAGACGGATCGCCGGACTCGACCCGCGGAAGGGGTCGATCTCCCCCCGCGCCTCGCGCGCCTCGTCCTGAAGTCGGCGGCGGCGATTGCGCTGATTCTCGAGTACCCGGTCGACGACGAGAAGAAAGGCCGGCAGCTGCACGGGCTTGGTCAGGAACTGCTCTGCTCCCTCCTGGATCGCCTGAACCGCCACGTCGAGGTCCTCGTACCGGGCGAGAACGATACAGGCGACCCCCGCGTCGGCCCGCTTCACGTGCGTGAGGAGGTCGAGCGCGTTCCCGTCCGGCAGTCGCGCGGCGACGACGAGAGCGTCCGGTCTCGAAGCCTCGAAGGATTGGATGGCGACGCGGCAGGACGCCGCCTCCTGCACCTCGTACCCGTCGATCTGGAGCATTTTCTGCACGTTTTCGCGGATCGCGGCATCCGCGTCGACGATCAGGATCCGCCCCTTCGTGATACGCCCCCCCAAAGACATCGATGGCATTGTCCCTCCTGCGCTCTGCTACGCTGAAAGGGATGCCCGCGACCCTCTTCTCGAAGGTCTGGGACCTCCACGCGGTCCGCAAGCTCCCGACCGGGCAGACGCAGCTTTTCGTGGGCCTCCATCTCGTGCACGAGGTCACGAGCCCGCAGGCCTTCGAGATGCTGCGCGCGCGCGGCTGGAGCGTGCCGTTCCCGTCGCGCACAGTCGCGACCGTGGATCACATCGTCCCGACGGCGAGCCTCGCGCGGCCCTTCGCCGACGCGCACGCCGAAGAGATGCTCACGTCGCTCCAGCAGAACTGCCGCGAACACGGGGTCCCGCTGCACGACCTCGGCTCGGAAGGGCAGGGCATCGTTCACGTGATCGGTCCCGAGCTGGGGCTCACGCAGCCCGGCATGACCATCGCGTGCGGCGACAGCCACACGTCCACGCACGGCGCGTTCGGCGCGCTCGCCTTCGGCATCGGCACCTCGCAGGTGCGCGACGTCCTCGCGTCGCAGAGCCTCGCGCTGGACCCCCTGAAGGTCCGTCGCATCGACGTGACCGGGACCCTCGCGCCGGGGGTTTACGCGAAGGACGTCATTCTCGCGATCATTCGCCGGCTCGGCGTGAAGGGCGGCGTCGGGTACGCGTACGAATACGGAGGCGACGCCGTGTCACGGATGTCGATGGAGGAGCGCATGACGCTCTGCAACATGTCCATCGAGGGCGGGGCGCGCGCGGGCTACGTGAACCCGGACGCGACGACGTTCGCGTACCTGAAAGGGCGCCCCGCGGCCCCGTCCGGCGCCGCCTGGGATCGGGCGGTCACCTGGTGGGCCTCGATGGCCTCGGACGAGGGCGCGCGCTACGACGACCGCGTGACCCTGGACGCCGGGGCGCTCGAGCCGCACGTGACCTGGGGAATCAACCCCGGGCAGAGCGTCGGCGTGTCGGGCCGCGTCCCGAGGGCCTCCGACGAGGCGCCCGAGGCGCAGCCTCAGGTCGCCGAGGCGCTCGACTACATGGGCTTTTCCGGCGGCGAGGCGATCGCCGGCACGAAGATCGACGTCGCGTTCATCGGGTCCTGCACGAACGGGAGGCTGTCGGACCTGCGCGAGGCGAGCCGCGTCGTGAAGGGCAGGAAGGTTGCGCCGCACGTCAGGGCCCTCGTCGTCCCGGGCTCGAACGCGGTCAAGGCCGCCGCCGAGAAGGAAGGCCTCGACGCGATCTTCCGCGACGCGGGCTTCGAGTGGCGCGGCGCCGGCTGCTCGATGTGCCTCGCGATGAACCCGGACCGTCTCGAAGGGCGGCAGGTCTGCGCGTCCTCCTCGAACCGCAACTTCAAGGGCCGGCAGGGGAGCCCGACAGGCCGGACGCTGCTGATGAGCCCGGCGATGGTCGCGGCCGCGGCGCTCGCGGGCGAGGTGGCCGACGTGAGGCCGATGCTCGGAGGCTCGCGATGACGCTTCCCGCGATCCGCCGCATTTCGGGCACCGCGCTCCCGCTCCGGGGCGACGACATCGACACCGACCGCATCATCCCCGCGCGCTTCCTCGTCTCGATCACGTTCGAGGGGCTCGGAGAGCACGCGTTCGAGGACGACCGGAAGGCCGTCAAAGCGGTGGGGAAGGTGCACCCGTTCGACGACCCGCGCTTCTGGGGCGCGCGAATCCTCCTCGTGAACCGCAACTTCGGTTGCGGCTCGTCGCGCGAGCACGCGCCTCAGGCGATCGCCCGCGGTGGCATCCGGGCCGTCGCCGGCGAGTCCTTCTCGGAGATCTTCTTCGGGAACGCCGTCGCGATCGGCCTGCCGTGCGTGACGCTGCCGCGCGAGGCGGTGGCCGAGCTCCAGGGTCTCGTGGAAAGCGCTCCGAAGTCCGCCCTGTCGGTCGACCTCGAGGCGAGATCGCTGATCGCCGAGGGGAGGACATTTCCCGTCTCGATCCCGGAGAACGCGCGCGAGGCGTTCCTCTCGGGGAACTGGGACGGCACGTCGATGCTCCTCGAGCGATTCGACGACGTGAAGGCCGTGGCCGCTCGGCTGCCGTACGTCGCCGGCTTCTGAGAGGGCGCGGGAGGACGGTTCCAACGGAGAAGCAGAGAGGGCGGTTGGCCCGCCCTCTCCTTCCGCGCAAAGGTCAGGGATTCACCGAATCGTCATGGATGAAAGACCGCTATCACGCCGGCGTGGTCGGACGCGAAGGGCGGCGCAAAGGGCTTCAAGGGGTCCGGGGGAGCGGGGACGATCACCTGGTCCGAGCTGACGGCCTCCATGCCTTTCGAGAAGAAGAGGTCGATGCGCTCGACGGGGGCGTACGGCGCGAAGAAGGGCGGCGCAGGGAACTGGTCCTCCAGGAAGAGCGGCCAAGTGCGCCCGTCGGGATCGCCGCTGGGGTGGGTCGTCGCCGGCCAGGTCTCGGTGTAGCCGGCTGGCTCGAAGAGGTCGACCGTCGGCGTGTCGTCCACGAAGCCCCTGTGCAACGCGTCGGAGTTGAAGTCGCCGCATATCACGACAGGAATCGTGAGGTTGCGCAACGCGTGAATCAGCTCCTGTGCCTGCGCAACCTGCACGGCGGTTGCGTCCACCGAAAAGGGGCTCTCCAGATGGGTCGTGACGAAGCGGAACTGTTTGTTTCCCATGTGGACGTCGGCCGAGATCCAGCCCGCCGTGACCGTCAAGCCGAAGTCTTCAAACGTGCGAAGGGCCGCGTCGAACGTGCGCGCGTGAACGTTGGAGAGGTGGAATTTTGGCGGGCGCAGGTCGGATCGGACGAGGACGGCGTTCCGGTCGGTGAAGCGGAGTGCTCCGATCTCGTTTCCGGGCAGCGCCAGGTCGCTCAAGCGGTTCACGGCGATGACGTCATAGGGGACAGGGCCCGCTTTCAGCGCCGAGACGAGGAGTTCGAGCTGGTCGAAAAGGACGGTGGTCGCGGTGTTGAGATCGGGCCCGGTCCGCCAGAGCGCGACTTCCTGGAGGGCGACGATTTCCGGTTGTTTCTCGGCGATCTGGGCTGCCATCAAAGTGGCACGCCCTTGGAAGTTGCTCGCCTGGAGCTCGGCATAGGTGAGATCCACGGCGGCGGGTACGGCGGAGAGATCCCCCCCTGCGAGCGCCCCGATGATGTATGTCTGGTCAGTCCCGTCATCCATATTCTGCGTCATGATCGTGACGGTCGGTTCCGGATTGGGCTTGGCTGCGGTGGCGAAACCCGCCACGGCAAAGCTCAAGAGCGCGAGGACTGCGAATTTTCGAAGCATAGGCTTCCTCCTGAGGGGTTTAGCAAATTCCGTTGAGTGACGTGCTTCCGATTGTCGGGCGGCACATCAGAGTCTCGCCGTTGCGGGCAGTCAGACCAAAGATGGGGAGCTCACGAGTTGGCTGCGATGATGCAGGCGAATCACGGGGCGGCCATCAGACTTCCTCCTTTTCGATCGGAAACATGGGCTCCGCCGGCCGAAGAGTCTTCAGGGATTCGCCGGGTTCTTCTGGTATTCCGGGTCGGACCCTCGCGCCCTTCGCCATGTCGACGAAGGCTTAGCCGGGCGTCGTCCTTGCCGCGTTCGACGGCGCGCTTGACGCAAGGCAGGAGGAGTCCCGAACCCCGAGGACTCACCAGAAAGATCCTGAAAAACCCTGAAGACTTTCCGTGGCGGCTAAACCCACATTCGCAGTCGGAATGCGATCCGACGGTCCGACAGACTTGAGAGGATTTCTCTGATCAGGAGGAAGACGATGCCTTGGATGACGGGACGGACGACTTTCTAGCGGCCTGATTCTTTTCCTTCCACTCCACGGTTTCTCGACGAAAGGGAGACAACAATGAAGTACCGCGCTTACGCCCTTGTGATCTGTGTGTCAACACTCTTGCTGGCGAACTTAGCGTCCGCAGATGTCGTCAACCTGAAATACGCGAGCATCGCGACGTGCGTGGACGAAGGCCAGCAGGACGGGATCTGCGATTCCTTCGCCCCTTACAATTTGGGCTCCGTCGACAACAACGGGTACACGAGCTTTCGGACGGCTTTCGAGTTCGACCTGTCCGGCCTGCCGGCCGGCGCGATCGTCAACTCGGCCGCCTTGACCATGGTGTTGTCGAATTGGGAGGGGACGCGCGCTCTGCAAGCGCACGGTCATGCGGGTGACGGGACCGTGCAGCTTGGCGATTGCGACAACCTCGACGGCCTGGTCGGCACGTTCGGCGTCGACCCGAGCGGGACTCAGACGGTGACTCTCGACGTCACGGGCTTCGTGGCCGGTCTCGTGGCGAGCGGCGGGCCTTTCGCCGCTTTCGACCTTCGAGAAGAGCCCGCGAATGTCTCGAACTTCGGCGTCATGTTCCTGGACCTTCAGTACACCCCCGCGCTTTTCATCGATTTCAGCGCGGAGCAGATCGTTGGTATCGACATCAAGCCGGGCGGCGTTCCGAACAGCATCAACCGCCGTTCCGAAGGGAAGATCCCAGTCGCGATTCTCTCCAGCGCCATGTTCGACGCTAGTGAAGTCGACACGGCCTCGCTGACGTTCGGCCGAACGGGCAATGAGGAGAGCCTGGCCTTCTGTAGCCGGGCTCCGGAAGACGTGAACCGTGACGCCTTGCCCGACCTCGTCTGCCACTTCAACACGCCCGCGACGTGGTTCGTTCCGGGCGACACGCAAGGCGTTCTGAAAGGAAGGACTTTGAAGGGAGCCGCGATCCGGGGGACGGATTCCGTCCGGATCGTCAGGTGACACCGGACTTTAGGGACGAGACGTCCAAAAAGGGAGCCGCAGATGAGGCGAAAACTCGTTTCCTCGCGCAACACATCTTTCCTCGGCTTGGTCGTCTTGCTTGCACTCCTCCTTCCCGCGTGCAACAAGGACCTCGGCACGATCGATTTCTCGGGCCCGATCGACGTGCAATGGACGATGCTTCGGGTCTACGCTCAGAATTCAACTTCTTCGGAGATTCTCCTTTCGTATAAGGGAAGTACGGCGCTGTCCGTCCCGGCGGGCCAGACCGTCTATTTGACCCCTTACACGTCCTTGACTGCCCTTCCAAGCTCGGACTGGTTCTTCATCCAGCGCGAGTCCGTGACGCTTGCTCGCGTTTCCTTCCAGCCCATGCACTATCCCGACAAGAAGGGCGATGTGAAGGACACGACGATCGTGATCGGAGAGCCCTCCCCGGGTCAGTTCACCGCGACCGCGGCCGAGCCGTACTGGATTCGAATCGTCTCCGTGACGCCGATGCCGTGACGAGATCCGAGACGTCAGCGTTCCGCGGCGGCGCGGGTCTCGCGCACCATGTCGAGGAAGGCGTGGGCGGAGTTGCCGAAGTTTCCGGCCGCCCGGTAGAGGAGCCGAAGGTCGCGCGGGCGCCGCAGCTCCGGAAGCGTCGAGGCCGCGAGGCGGCCGGCCTCGATCTCCGAGAGCGCCGTGCGCCGGGGAAGCAGGGCGACGCCCATGCCGCGCTCGACGGCGCGCTTGACACCGTCGAGGCTCGGCAGAGACACCTTGATGTTCAGGGCGACGCCGCGCTCGGCGTACTTTCGGAGCACGCGCTCGCGGGCAGGCGACGGGTCGCTGTGCGCGATGACCGTCGCCCGGCCGAACTCCTCGAGCGTCACGCGGTTCATCTTCGCGAACGGGTGTTTCGGGTGCGAGAGGACGACGAGCTCGTCCGAGGCGAGGACGACCGTCCTCAGGCCCTTTTCCGATGGGACGAACGTGACGACGCCGAAGTCGAGCGCCGCCCCGAGGACCTCGACCCCGAGCAGGCGCGAAGGCGAGCGCTTCACGTCGAACTCGACGCCGGGGTGCGCGTCGCGGAAGCGCGCGATGAGCGGGATGAGGACCTCGACGCCGGACTCGTTCGCGCCGATCACGACCCGGCCGCGCTTCATGTCCTTCAGTTCCTTGACGGCCCGCTCGGCCTCCTCGGCCACGTTCAGAACGCGCTCGGCGTAGTCCTTCAGCGTGCGCCCGGCTTCCGTGAGCCGGGCCTCGCGCGTCGTGCGGTCGAAGAGCGTCTCGTCGAGTACCGTCTCGAGACGGCGCACGGCCTGGCTCACGGCCGACTGCGTGCGGAAGAGCCGGACCGCCGCCCGCGAGAAGCTGCGTTCCTCGGCGACCGTGAGGAAGACGCGCAGGGCGGGGATATCCATAAGCAAATGTAATCTTAGCAGCAGAAAAATTAGTTTGACTGAAATCGACTTTCGCGGTGCAATGCGCCCCGTGATGAAGCGCGTCCTGGTCCTCCTCGTTATTAACGTTCTCGTCCTTGAGACGAGCGGGGTGCAGGCCGGCTAAAGCGAGAAAACATCGAAACAGCCGCCCCGCACCCCGAAAGGGGGCGGGGCTTTTTTTTTGCCGCACGGAAAGGAGACCCATCAGGCCATGAGGAGCGACGCGATGAAGAAGGGGCCGGCGCGGGCGCCCGCGCGCGCGATGCTGCGCGCCACCGGTCTGACGCCCGAGGAGATCGCCCGCCCGCTGGTGGCCGTCGTCCACTCCTTCACGGATCTCGGGCCGTGCAACGCGTCCCTCCGGGCCCTCGCCGAGGAGGTCAAGGCCGGCGTCCGCGAGGCCGGCGGGACGCCCTTCGAGTTCGGCACGATCGCGATCTCCGACGGCATCTCGATGGGGACCGACGGCATGCGGGCATCCCTCGTCTCGCGCGAGGTCATCGCCGATTCCATCGAGCTCGCCGTCATGGGCCACGCGCTCGACGCCGTCGTCGCCCTCTCGGGCTGCGACAAGACGATCCCCGGCTCGGTCATGGCCCTCGCGCGCCTCGACCTCCCCTCCGTCGCGCTCTACGGCGGGTCGATCGAGCCCGGGCGGGTGGGCGGGAAGGACGTCACGATCCAGGACGTCTTCGAGGCCGTCGGCGCGCACTCGGCGGGAAGGCTCTCCGACGCGGGGCTGTGCGACGTCGAGGCGGGGGCCTGTCCGGGCGCGGGCGCGTGCGGCGGCCAGTTCACCGCGAACACGATGGCGACGGCGCTCACGTTCCTCGGGATCTCGCCGATGGGCGCGAACGACGTCCCCGCGACGGATCCCGCGAAAGCCGCGGTCGCGCGTGCCGCCGGCCGGCTCGTCATGCAGCGCCTCGCGGACGGTCTCACGCCGTCGAAGATCCTCACGCGCGCGGCCTTCGAGAACGCGATCACGTCCGTCGCCGCCACGGGCGGCTCGACGAACGCGGTCCTGCACCTTCTCGCGATCGCGCGCGAGGCGGGCGTGCCGCTCGTTCTCGACGACTTCGACTCGATCGCGTCGAGGACCCCGATCTTCGTCGACCTGAAGCCGGGCGGGCGCTTCACCGCGCCCGACCTCTCCCGCGCGGGCGGCTCGCGACTCGTCGCGAAGCGGCTCTCGGACGCCGGCCTCCTGAAGAGCGCGACGACGGTCACGGGCCGGTCCATCCAGGAAGAAGCCGCCGAGGCTCGCGAGACTCCCGGTCAGGTAGTCGTGCGCGAAATCGCCCGGCCTCTCAAGAAGACCGGCGGGCTCGCGATCCTGCGCGGCTCGCTCGCGCCCGAGGGCTGCGTCGTGAAGCTCGCGGGGCACGAGCGCCTGAAGCACACCGGTCCGGCGCGCGTCTTCGACGGCGAGATCGCCGCGTTCGCGGCCGTCGAGCGTCGGCAGATCCGCGCGGGCGACGTCGTCGTGATCCGCTGGGAAGGCCCGAAGGGCGCGCCCGGCATGCCGGAGATGCTCGCCGTCACGGCGGCGCTCGTGGGCCAGGGTCTCGGCGAGACCGTCGCCCTCGTCACGGACGGCCGCTTCTCCGGCGCGACGCACGGCCTCATGGTCGGACACGTCTCTCCCGAGGCGGCGGCCGGCGGCCCCATCGCGCTTCTCCACGACGGCGACCGCGTGACGCTCGACGTGACCGCTCGCCGCCTCGATCACGAGGTGGGCGACGAGGAGCTGGCCGTCCGGAAGCGTTCTTACCGCGCTCCTTCGCCGCGCGCGACGAAGGGCGTCCTCGCGAAGTACGCGCGCCTCGTCTCCTCGGCCTCCGAGGGAGCGGTGACGAGCCCGATCGCTCCCACGTCCCCTTCCGTCGCGACGGCGCCCGAGCGGGCGGGGGTGAGCGCGTGAGCGCCCAGTTCCAGCCCACCGCCCAGTTCCAGCCTCGCGAGAAGACGCGTGTGCGGGCCGCGAACGCGATGGCCGCCGAGCTCGTCTCGCAGGGCGTGACGCACATCTTCGGCCACCCGGGCGGCGCCTCGCTGCCGCTTTACGACGCGCTTCTCCCCGCGCCCATCACGCACCTCCTCATGCGGCACGAGCAGTGCGCGGCGCACGCGGCGCAGGGCTACGCGCGGGCCACGGGCCGCCCGGGCGTGTGCCTGGCGACCTCGGGCCCCGGCGCGACGAACCTCATCACGGGCCTCGCCGACGCCATGCTCGACTCCACGCCCGTCGTGGCGCTCACGGCGCAGGTCGCGACGCCGCTCCTCGGCCGCGACGGCTTCCAGGAGGCCGACATCCTGGGCATGACGGCGCCCGTCACGAAGCACAACTGGCTCGTCCTCGACCCGCAGGAGCTTCCCGGAACCGTGCGCGAGGCCTTCCGCTTCGCGTCCTCGGGGCGGCCGGGCCCCGTTCTCGTGGACGTGCCGCGCGACGTGCTGCAGGCGGAGATCGAGTGGGAGCCAGGCACCGTCGCGGCGTCGATTCCGCCCCGGCGCGCGGACCCCGTGGACCTCCGCCGCGCGGCGTTCGCGATCTCGAACGCGAAGCGGCCGATCCTCTACGTGGGCGGCGGCGTCATCTCGTCCGGGGCTTCCGCGGAAGTGCGGCGCCTCGCGAAGAAGACGCGCATCCCCGTCACGACGACGCTCATGGGAAAGGGCGCCTACCCCGAAACGGACGCCCTGTCCGTCGGCATGCTCGGCATGCACGGCACGGCCTACGCGAACTGGGCGATGAACGGCAGCGACCTCATCATCGCCGTGGGCGCGCGCTTCGACGACCGCATCACGGGCAAGCTCGCCACGTTCGCGCCCCACGCGAAAGTCGTCCACCTCGACATCGACGAGGTCGAGATCGGCAAGAACCGCAAGGCCGATTACCCGCTCCACGGCGACGCGCGGGCGGTCCTCCAGCAGCTTCTCCCCCTCGTCGGCGCTCCCGACACGACGGAATGGTGGAAGGAGATCGAGGCGTGGAAGGAGAAGGCGCCCCTGTGGTACCGGCAGGAAGGCGACGTCATCCTCCCGCAGTTCGCGATCGAGCGACTCTGGCGCCTGACGCGCGACCTTCGCCCGATCCTCACGACGGACGTCGGCCAGCACCAGATGTGGGCCGCGCAGTTCTGGAAGTGCGACGAGCCCGGCATGTTCATCACGTCCGGCGGGCTCGGCACGATGGGCTTCGGCCTGCCGGCCGCTCTCGGCGCGCAGTGCGGCCGCCCCGACCGGCTCGTCGTCAATCTCAACGGCGACGGCAGCTTCCAGCAGACGATGCAGACGCTCGCGACGGCCGTGGAAGCCCGCCTGCCTCTCAAGGTCGTCGTCATCGACAACCAGGGCCTCGGCATGGTGCGACAGTGGCAGGACCTGTTCTACGACCGGCGCTTCTTCTCGGTGGCGCTGAAGAACCCCGACTTCGCGAAGCTCGCGGAAGCGTTCGGCGCCGTCGGCTTCACCGCGCGGCGGCCGGACGAGCTGGACGCCGCCTACGAGAAGGCCCTCGCCGTGACGGGCGGGCCCGCGCTCGTCCACGTCGTGACGGATCCCGCCGAGAACTGCTTCCCCATGTGGCCCGCCGGCCAGTCGATCGACACGATGGTCGTCGAGGATCCGAAGCACGCCGCGAAGTTCGGGAAGAAGAAGAGCTGAGAAGGAAACAGAAGAGAAGAAGAAGAGCTTGGAAAGAAATATTCAGAAGGAACGAATAGGAAGAGGAACGGCAATGGAACAGATCTTCGACATCACGGTGAACGACGTTCCCGGCCTGTTGGCGAGGGTGGAGGCGATCTTCCGCCGGCAACGCGCGCCCATTCGCAGTTTTTCCTTTGAAGGGAAGAACGGGCGGGCGGCGCATCTCACGATCACCGCTTTCGCAACGAACGAGGGCGCCAGTCTTCTCAGAAAGCAGCTGTTCCGCCTCGTGGATGTGCACGCCGTCGCCGATTCCAGCCAGGCGGGGGCCTTTGCACCGTCCGAATCCTCATTCACTTTCAAAGAAAAAACAGCCTGACGACAAGCGAGAGGCAAGCAGGAGTAGATCAATGGCGACGATCTGGTACGACAAGGACGCCGACATCTCCCGCCTCAAGGGGCGGACGGTGGCGATCATCGGGTACGGCAGCCAGGGGCACGCGCACGCCCTGAACCTCAGGGACAGCGGGGTCTCCGTGGTGGTCGGGCTGCACGCGACGTCGAAGTCCGCCGCGAAGGCGAAGGCGGACGGCTTGACCGTGCTGGGCGTGGACGAGGCCGCCAAGCGCGCCGACATCGTCATGATCCTGACGCCCGACACGGGTCAGAAGAAGCTCTACGACTCGTCGATCATGCCGTACCTCTCGGCCGGGAAGACGCTCATGTTCGCGCACGGCTTCAACATCCGCTTCGGACAGATCGTGCCCCCCGCGGACGTCGACGTTTCCATGGTCGCGCCGAAGGCGCCGGGCCACCGCGTGCGCGAGCTGTTCCAGGAAGGGGAGGGCACGCCCGCGCTCCTCGCGGTCGAGCAGAACGCGAGCGGCCATGCCCGCGAGGACGCGCTGGCCTACGCGAAAGCGCTCGGGGCGACGCGCGCCGGCGTTCTCGAGACGACCTTCGCCGAGGAGACCGAGACGGATCTCTTCGGCGAGCAGGCGGTCCTCTGCGGCGGCACGTCCGCGCTCGTGAAGGCCGGCTTCCAGACGCTCGTCGACGCGGGCTACCAGCCGGAGGTCGCGTACTTCGAGTGCCTGCACGAGCTGAAGCTCATCGTGGACCTCATGTACCGCGGCGGCCTCAACTACATGCGCTATTCGATCAGCGACACGGCCGAGCACGGCGACTACACGGCCGGCCCGCGCATCGTCACCGAGGCGACGCGCGGCGAGATGAAGAAGATCCTCCAGGAGATCCAGGACGGCGTCTACGCCGAGAAGTGGATCGACGAGAACCGGAAGGGGCGCCCCGAGTTCGAGGCGACTCGCGAGAAGGAGAAGAGCCAGCTCATCGAGAAGGTCGGTGTCGAGCTGCGCGCGAAGATGCCGTTCCTGAATCCGGTCGTCGTGGACAAGGTGGCCTGAGATGAGCGACCAGGAGCCTCCCGTTCCGGCCCGAATTACGATCTTCGACACGACGCTGCGCGACGGCGAACAGGCGCCGGGATTCTCGATGCGCGAGGCCGAGAAGGTGCGCCTCGCCCGGAAGCTCGACGCCCTCGGCGTGGACGTGATGGAGGCGGGCTTCCCGATCGCCTCCGAGGACGACTTCAACTCCGTTCGTGCCGTCGCGCGCGAGGTGCGGCGCCCCGTCATCGCGGCGCTCGCGCGCTCCGTGGACGCCGACATCGACCGCGCCGCGGCGGCCCTGGAGGGCGCCGCGCGCCCGCGGATCCACACGTTCATCGCGACGTCCGACCTCCACCTCGAGCACAAGCTCCGGATGTCGCGCGCCGAGTGCCTCGACCATGCCGCGGCTGCCGTGCGCCGGGCGCGCCGCCACGTCGACGACGTGGAGTTCTCGGCCGAGGACGCGACGCGCAGCGATCCCGCATTTCTCGTCGCGGTCGTCGAGGCGGTCGTCGAAGCCGGCGCGATCACCGTGAACCTCCCCGACACGGTCGGCTACGGGACGCCGGACGAGATCACGCGGTTCTTCAAGACCGTGCGCGCGCGCGTCAAGTGCTCGGACCGCGTCATCTTCTCGGCGCACTGCCACAACGACCTCGGCCTCGCGGTCGCCAACTCGCTCGCGGCTCTGGAGGGCGGCGTGCGGCAGCTCGAGTGCACCGTGAACGGCATCGGCGAGCGCGCGGGGAACGCGTCCCTCGAGGAGATCGTCATGGCGCTCCGCGTGCGGCCCGACAAGCTGCCCTTCACGACCGGCATCGCCACGCCGGAGCTCTTCTCGGCGAGCCAGCTCCTCGCGGAGATCACGGGCGAAGGCGTCCAGTCGAACAAGGCCATCGTGGGCCGGAACGCCTTCGCGCACGAGGCCGGCATCCACCAGGACGGCATCCTCAAGGACCGGCGGACGTACGAGATCATGCGCCCGGAGGACGTCGGCGTCCCTGAGACGACGCTCGTCCTGGGCAAGCACTCCGGCCGCCATGCGCTGAAGAACCGCTGCGCCGCCCTCCGGATCGAGCCCACGCGCCTCGAGCTGGACGAGCTCTACAAGCGGATGATCGCGCTCGCGGACCGGAAGAAGGTCGTGCGCGACGACGACCTCTTCGACCTCTGGAGCGCGATGAAGCGCGTGGGTCCGCGGGCGAAGGCGCCCGTGCTGCGCCTCCTCCGCGAGGAGGCCGCGCCCGCCGACGAAGCGGGCTACGGGCACGGGGTCTGACTTGGGACGACGCGCGCGCATCGCGGTCCTTCCCGGGGACGGAATCGGCCCCGAGGTGACGGCTGCCGCGCTGACGGTTCTCAAGGCCGTCGCGGCGCGCTTCGGCCACGACTTCGTCCTGTCGGAGTGGCCGATCGGCGCGATCGCGATGCGCACGAAGGGCTCTCCGCTTCCCGAGGAGACGCTCGCGGCGTGCCGCGACGCCGACGCGGTGATCCTGGGCGCCGTCGGCGATCCGAAGTACGACCTCGCGCCGCGTGACAAGCGCCCGGAAGCCGGGCTTCTCGGGATCCGCAAGGCCCTCGGCCTCTACGCGAACATCCGGCCGGCCCGCGTCTACAAGGGCCTCGAAGGTGCGGGCCCGCTCAAGCCGGAGCTCGCGCGCGGCGTCGACCTCGTCGTCGTGCGCGAGCTGACGGGCGGGCTCTATTTCGGGACCCCGCGCGCGCTCGATCTCGCGGCGGGAACGGCCGTGAACACGCTGCCGTACACGCGGCCCGAGGTGGAGCGCATCGCCGAGGTGGCGTTCCGCCTCGCGAGGGGCCGAAGGAAGAAGGTCACGTCCGTCGACAAGTCCAACGTCCTCGAGACCTCGCAGCTCTGGCGCGCCGTCGCGACCGAGGTCGGCGCGCGGCACCCGGAAATCGTCCTCGAGCACCAGCTCGTCGACTCCTGCGCGATGAACCTCGTGCTCGACCCCTCGGCCTTCGACGTCGTCGTCACGGAGAACCTCTTCGGCGACATCCTGTCGGACGAGGTGGGCGCGCTCGTGGGCTCGCTCGGGCTCCTGCCCTCGGCGAGCCTCGGCGACGGTCCGGGCCTCTTCGAGCCGGTGCACGGCTCGGCGCCGGCGCTCGCGGGTCGGGACGTCGCGAATCCGATCGGGGCGATCGCGACGGCCGCGATGCTCCTCGAGGACGGGCTCGGCCTGAAGGAAGAGGCCGCGGCGGTTCAGCAGGCGATCGAAACAGTTCTCGCAAAGGGCGCGCGCACGGCGGATCTCGCGCCGCGCGGCGCCCGCGCGCTCGGCACGCGCGACATGGCGCGGGCGGTGGCCGAGGCGATCCCGGCTCGCGTCGTGGTCTGAACGGAGGAAGTCATGGGGATGGAATCGAAGACGATCTGGTTGAACGGGGAGTTCGTCGACTACGAAAAGGCGACCCTCCACTTCCTCACGCCCGGCCTGCATTACGGGATCGGCGTCTTCGAGGGAATCCGCTGCTACGGGACGGCCGACGGGCCGGCGGTCTTCCGCCTCCGGGAGCACATCGCGCGCTTCTTCCACTCGGCCTACTGCCTCGGCTTCCGGGAGCTCCCGTTTTCCGAGGAGCAGATCGTCGAGGCCTGCGCCGAGCTCGTGGTCCGCAACGGCTTCGACGACTGCTACATCCGCCCGCTCCTCTATCTCGCGAGCGGCGGCTCCGGCGGCGGCTGGAACCTGAACCTCGACGGCGGCTCGCCGGCAATCGGCATCGCCGCGTGGCAGTGGAAGAACTACCTCGGAGCCGAGGCTCTCGAAAAAGGCGTGCGCGCGAACGTCTCGTCCTTCACGCGCCACCATCCGAACGTCACGATGACGAAGGCCAAGATCAGCGGCAGCTACGCGAACAGCTTTCTCGCGAAGACCGAGTCGGTGCGGCTGGGCTTCGACGAGGCCATCATGCTCGACCCGCAGGGCTACGTGGCCGAGTGCACGGGGGAGAACCTCTTCCTCGTGAAGAACGGCACGATCGTCACGTCGCCCTCTGCGCCGATCCTCGAGGGCATCACGCGCGACGCGCTCGTCACGCTCGCGGGCGACCTCGGCATCCCCGTGGTCGAGCGGCCCGTCTCGCGCGACCAGCTCTACACGGCGGACGAGGTTTTCGTCTGCGGCACGGCGGCCGAGTGCATCGCGCTCCGCGAGATCGACTTCCGGAAGATCGGTCGCGGCACGTCGGGGCCCGTCACGCGCAAGCTCCAGAAAGTCTTCCACGCCGCGGTGCGGGGCGAGCATCCGCGTTCGAACGAATGGTGCACGTGGGTCCGCGAAGAAGCGGCGCTCCCGGCTCCGGCGCGCTTCGCCCGCGGACGACACCGCTGAGGCCGCCGGCCGCGCCGCCGCGACGGGCCGCCCCGAAGACGGGGGAGGAGTATCTCGAGCGGATTCTCTCGGCGCGCGTCTACGACGTCGCGGTGGAGACGCCGCTCGAGGCCGCTCCCCTCCTGAGCAGGAGGACGGGCAACACGGTGCTGCTCAAGCGCGAGGACCTGCAGCCCGTCTTCTCTTTCAAGTTGCGCGGCGCCTACAACAAGATGTGCCGCCTGCCGCGGGCCGCGTTGAAGCGCGGCGTGATCGCGGCTTCGGCGGGCAACCACGCGCAAGGGGTGGCGCTCGCGGCGCAGAAGCTCGGGTGCTCGGCCACGATCGTCATGCCGGTCACGACGCCGCGCATCAAGGTGGACGCCGTGGCCGCCCGGGGCGCCCGGGTCGTCCTGACCGGCGACTCGTACGACGAGGCCTACGCCGAGGCGCGCCGCCTCGCCCGGAAGGAGCGGAAGACCTTCGTCCATCCCTACGACGATCCCGACGTCATCGCCGGGCAGGGGACCGTCGGGATGGAGATCCTGAGGCAGCGGCCCGCCGGGATCGACGCTGTGTTCGTGGCCGTCGGCGGCGGCGGGCTCATCGCCGGCGTCGCGGCGTGGGTGAAGAGGCTCAGCCCGCGGACACGCGTGATCGGCGTGGAGCCCGTCGACGCGGACGCCATGAGCCGTTCGCTCAAGGCGGGCCGGAGGGTGCGGCTCGCCCAGGTCGGCCTCTTCGCGGACGGCGTCGCGGTCCGGCAGGTGGGTCGCGAGACGTTCCGCCTCTGCCGCGACCTCGTGGACGAGGTCGTCCTCGTCGACACGGACGCGATCTGCGCGGCCATCAAGGACGTCTTCGAGGACACGCGCTCCATCCTGGAGCCCGCCGGCGCGCTCTCCGTGGCGGGGCTCAAAGCCTGGACGGAGCGCCACCGCGTGAAGGGCAAGACGCTCGTCGCGATCGCCTGCGGCGCGAATATGAACTTCGACCGCCTTCGCCACGTGGCCGAGCGTGCCGAGCTGGGCGAGCGGCGCGAGGCGATCCTCGCCGTGACGATCCCGGAGCGGCCGGGCAGCTTCCGCGAGTTCTGCGCCGTCGTCGGGCCGCGCAACATCACCGAGTTCAACTACCGGTACGCCGACCCCGCGCGCGCGCACGTCTTCGTGGGAGTCGAGGTCGAGAACCAGGACCAGACCCGGTCGCTCCTCGCGGCTCTGCGGCGCCGGCGCCTCCCGGCGCGCGATCTCTCCGACAACGAGATGGCCAAGCTCCACGTCCGACACCTCGTCGGAGGGCGCGCGCCGCTGGCCCACGACGAGCGGCTCTTCCGGTTCGAGTTCCCCGAGCGCCCCGGCGCCCTGCTCAAATTCCTGAACCGCATGCGGGGCGGCTGGAACATCAGCCTTTTCCACTACCGCAACCATGGGGCCGACTACGGCCGGGTGCTCGCGGGGATCCAGGTCCCCCGGAAGGACGACACGAAGTTCCGGCGATTCCTGAAAGAGCTGGGCTACCGGTCCTGGGACGAGAGCTCCAACCCCGCGTACCGACTCTTTCTGGCGTGACGGGCGTATTCTGAAAGCGATGTGGCTGCTCGTCGTGGCCGGGGTCGTGGTGCTGGTGGTGGTCGCCGAGAGCATTCGGCAGACGAAGAAGTACGGGCGCGCCTCAGGAAGGCCGAATCTCTCCGGTGTCGGGATGCTGGAGCTGCAGCGCCACCTGCAGCCGGATCGCCGGGTGGAAGTGATGGAGACGCAGCTCAAGAATCAGGACGTGGCTGACGCCGAGCAGGATCCGTCCGGCGCCGGCCGAGGTCGCGAGAGAGGCGAGCCGAAGGTGCGATAGGCGGTGCGTCGCGGATCACGCGGGCGTTACTTCTGATTCCTTTCGCCTTCAGTGATCGTGCTTGATCCTGGCCAGGGTCGCGAGGGCCGACACCTCGCGACTTTGCCGGACCTCGATCCTGACTCCGCGGCCTTCAGGGTATTTCGGCGCGGCGTCGATTGCCTTCAGCAGGGAGGCGGAGAGCTTCCCTGCGTGCGCTGCGTCGACGGCTTTCTCGCCCAGCGCGAAGGACACCAGGAAGTGGCCTCTGCAAGGAGTCATGTAAAGGATGACGCGACCCTTGCGCTTCAATCGAAGGCCCCACCCGGTGACTTCGCTCGTGAAGCCCCAGACCGGCAAGATCTGGTCGATCCGCGCGGTGACGAGCTCGATGAGGCGAGCCCACGCTTCGTGCGCCTCGCCGAGAACGGACCGAAGGTCGTCGTCGGTGGGTTTATGGGCCTTGTCGGCGAACGCGCTGAGTGCCATGAGTCAAGGAGCCTTTTCCGGCCGCCCGATCCCGTAGACGAGGAGAAGTGTGCCCGACTCCGTGATCTCCCCCTCGAGCCTTCCGCCGAGGCGCTCGGCCAGACGAATCGAGCGGGCGTTCTCCGGGTGGATGAGGCAGGCGATGTGATCGCGATTCAGCGCCGTGAAAGCGAAATGCAGCGCGGCACGAACGCCTTCGAGCGCGTAGCCCTTTCCCCAGGCGTGGCGCGCAAGCGCCCAGCCGAGCTCGAAGCCATGCCCGCCCTCGGGGTTCAGAAAACCGAGATGGCCGATGAGGCGGGCCGTGGATCGCTCGATGACCGCCCACAGGCCATACCCCCGGAGCTGCCAGTGCCCCATGTACCGCGCCATCTGCCACCAGGCGTCCACGCGCGGAAGGGCTCCCGCCCGGATGTAGCGCATGACTTCGGGATCCGCGCAGATCTCGGCGTGGGCCTCGAAGTCCTCGGGGCGAAAGGGTCGGAGCTGGAGGCGCTCGGTTTGCAGTTCTGTCACGGCGTGATGATAGGTGCTGAGCCGCCACACGCGATTGCTGCGAATCACTTCACGGACTTCGTGCGCATCATCCGGCAGCTCCGCGCTGCTGCGCTTCTAGGTCGTCGCTTTCGAGAGCGCGCTCGCAAACGCCGGCGGGGTGAGCGTCAGTGCCTGGGCGAATCCGGCTATGAACCGGATTGAAAGGGGCCGTATCGCGAACAAGGAGAAATCAGGCAGCGCAAACGTGTCGGCGGCCTGAGGGAAGCGCGAAAGATACGCTTCCTGGGCGGAAGCGTAGCCCGGAGACGATGCCGTGCATTGCTCGGCTCGGCCCCGCATGGTGACGCGGGCCAGAGCCTGTGCCGGTGTCCCCGCGGTGTCCGGCGATACGACGAGGACGCTCACGCGGGGACTCTCGACCATGTCTCTCGTGTGGGAGGAAAGCTGGCTGACGTGGATGACGAGGGCCGATGCATCCGGAAGAAGTGCAAATGGAACCATGGAAACCCAGGGCTCGCCCTCGTGAAGAGTCCCGAGGGAAGCGATCTGCTGGCCGTGGAACAGCCGGCGGAGCGATTGAGTCTGTTCGGGGTTCATGAAAGACGTAGAGCCGCGCCGGCCTTCCTCCGATGGCCGAGGATATCAACCCCGGCGGCGATCGAAGCAAGTCCGCGGTAGCGAGGTGTCAGGAGGCGGCGATTGATCCCGTATAGCTTCCGTACTGCGCGCCGAAAAGAACCGGCTCGAGGCCCCCGGGAAAAGCGCCGCGAAGGCGTTTGCGTGGGCGCCAGACGCCCGTGCGGCCCGCCGAGACGTCCGATGCAGCGAGAAAGAAGGCGAAGCACGCGCAAGGAGGCTGCAATTTGAACGCGCTCAGCTGGAAGGCCTGGCCGGCACCCACCCTCGCGCGGGAAACCTGGACACTGGGGAACCGGCCCGGCTGAATCGAGGCGCTGGCCCCGCCGATCAGGCGCGAGCCGAGGGTGAAGAGTATCTGCACCGACGTGCGCTCGTGGTTGAGGGGGTGGAGATGGAGGATCACCGGGAAGCCCGATTGCGCGGTGAGTTCAGCCTTGCCCCAGAACACCGTGGTGCCGGCCTGAACCAGGGCGAGTGCGGCAAATGGCGCGTCGGCGTCGACGCGACCACGCCAGCAGGGATTCATGCCCGCCACTTTCACCCCGGTGAAATGCGCGGAGAGTTGGCCTAGGCGATGCACGGGGATGATTCCGCCGCAACGTCGTACTCACTCTGGACGAGTCCGCTCGCGTACTGCCGGGTCGCGACGTGCTTCAGGAGGATGTCGCGTTGAGTCACGCCGAAGAGCGGGATGCCCTCACCGACGAGAACGGGAACGCGTGTGATGATGAGGCGCTGGATGAGCCCGGCCCGAAGAAACCGCTGAATGGTGATCCCGCCGTCCACGTAGATGTGCCGGATGCCGCGAGCGGAAAGCTGCGACGCGATCTCGGCCGGGTCCCCCGACATCCGTTCCACGACGGCCCCGACCGGGGCAGGTGCGAGCGCGCGAGTGCTGAGCACGAAAACAGGCTTCTCTCCGTACGGCCACACCGGGAACTTCAGCACGACCTCGAATGTGTTGCGCCCTATGACGAGCGCATCGACCGTGGCCATGAACTCGTCGTAGCCGTGCGGTTCCCCGCCGCCGGGCGGCAGGAAATCGAAGCTCCCGTTCGCCCGCGCGATGAACCCGTCGAGGCTGGTGCCGACGAAGACGGACGCTTTCATGACGAAGGTCTCCTGCTCTTGGGTCGTGGCTAGCGTCCCTTGAGGTCGCCGGGCGGTTCCGGGAAGAGTTCGGATGCCTCTTCCCGGCCTTCGGGTGACCAGTAACGCCATTTACCCGCCTGCTGGCCGCGATAGTAAAGGCCAAGCGCGGCCAGCCTCCCGTTCTCGTGTAAGCCGCGCCACGGCCCATGCTCGAGATCGTGCTCGAACGTTCCCTCGGCCGCGAGCGAGCCGCTGGAGTAGAACTGCTGATAGAGGCCGTGGCGTGCCCAGTTCGAGCCGTCCGTTACCAGGTACCGCGAGTAAAGAGCGGTTCTCTTGCCGGCCGCATCCCTGAGCTCCACCGTCTGGTGCGGGCGAAGCTCCTCGGCCACGGCGAAGACGTGCTCGGCGAGAATCGCGATGGATACGGACGGTTCAACCACCACTGAAGTGCCCCGGCTCGATTCGCGGCCTGACGATATCAGGCTCGGCGGCGGGCGAAGCGAGTCCGCTGCGACGAGGCGTCGGGCGGCGGCGCCTCGGCCTGCCGGCCAGGGGAGCGCGGATGGGGGTGCAGGACCTTGATCCGCTCACGAGGGATGAGATGCCGACACCGCCGAACCGAGGGCGGCCATGGCGGCACGGAGAGTCGCGGAAAGTGAAGCGTCGAAGGCGATGCCTCGCTCATCGAGTCTGCGGCCGCGCAGTTGAACCCCCACGGACGCGTCGGGTACGACGATGCCGCCCATGACCCTGAGGATCTCCAGCAGTGACGCGTGCGCCGTGGTTGAAGGGAGCGATGTCTGGATCACCGCGACAGGCTTGCCGACGATCTCCACGCCGCCGACCAGCCAGTCAAGCGCGTTCTTGAGGACACCCGGAACGCCATGCGCGTACTCGGGACTGCAAATCACGAGAGCAGCGTGGTCGCGGATCTCAGCCCGCCAGCGTTCCACCGAAGCAGGTGGGCCTGTCTCCTCGATGTCGGGGTTGAAGAAGGGCAGGCCGTCGAGGGGCTCGCGAAATGTGAACTCGAGGCCGGGTGGTGCGAGGAGCGGCAAGGCCCGCAAGAGCGTGGCGTTCGACGAGCGAGCACGAAGACTCCCGGAAACAGCGAGGATTCTCACGGCCCGCCTCGAGGCCATCGCTGTTTTCGCGTAAGGGTGTGTAGTGAGCGAATTCCCCCTATGAGCCTCCCGTGCCCCGGTCCTCCATGAGTACTCTCCAGGTCTTTGCGTCGGAATTCAGGCCGACGGCGACGAGACAGAGAACTCATATGCTTCTCGCAAGTATGGCTTCAAGGCTGAAAGGCTCGTCTCATCTCGAAGCCTGGCTACATGCGAGACATGTTTCCGATCCGCGCCGATCTTGAAGAAGATCGGATCCGCCACCCGCCGACCAAGATGAACTGCGACGCGAAGAGCATCAGTCGTGACAACCAAATCAGCGAATATGCGACGGCTGCGAAAGAGCACATACCTGTCACGAGCGACAAATTCCACCGGTCCGAGAGTCTTGGCAAACGACTCGAGCGAATAATACAGTGCCACGAGTGAATCGGGTCTGCCTCGAAGCACCTCCAGGCGATTACCAGTGCCACACGCGTGCCTCTGATTCTTGCGCGTGAATCGTCGCTTGCATTTGGGACAAGACCACGTTGTGCTCATCGATGAAGCCCGAGTTCGAGCGTACCGGTCCAGGTCACAGTGCCGGCCCTCTGGCTCCTCCTGCATTGTACCGTCGGGCATTGAGAGGTTGCCGCCTCCCATGGGTGCTGGTTGGCTTGGAGCCGGTGACGTCCATGCGGCCGGATGGCCGGCGCGCCGTCCGAGCTTGCCGCCCTTCGGGATGGAGCCGGCCCACCTTCGGGCTCCCTATCGCAGAGAATCAAGTCGGCTCTGCAACGAGGACGACAGATCGCCCTCCTTGTCCCATATGACCGATGCGCCCTGGCAGAAGTCCGTAGCTTGAGCCCCAATCCATTGTTCGTAACCCGACGTCTTGATCGTCGCGAAAGTCGTCCACTTAGCCTCGCCTCCTTCCTGCGCTGGCAGAAACTGGCCGCACAACACTGGGGCCGTGCTGCAGGCGGCGAGAACGATTGCGACAAATGCGACTGCCGGGTATCGCATGCTTCTCCTTGGATGCCAACGCACGAAGCGCATGGCTAGCTGCATCGGTTTCGAACGTGCGTCGTGGGCCTAACGATATCGAGCTCAGCGGCGAGAAGGAAGGAGGACAGCGACTGGCGCCGAGTCCGCTGCAATGAGGTGTTCGCCGCGGTTAGCGAATGAGCGCGTCTTGGACGGCCGCTGGCCCGCGATGCTGATGCAGGCAGGCCAGAACCCGAATGCGATCGGGAAGCACGACGTAGAGCAGCGCGTATGGAAAGCCAGGGACGAGCGCGCGCCGAGCCTCGCGGTGAGCCAGAGGGCAGGCGAGCGGATGGTCCGCGATGATTGCACGACCTCGCGATCCGCGAGGCCGCGAAAGAAGACCGGCAGGCTCAACGGCTACGTTCGAGAGACGAGCGAACCTCAGACCACGGCCGTTCGTCTGCCGGATTCGATGCCGCATCGGAGAGACGCCGGTCGATTTCGGCGCGCCGCTCGTCCGTGACGGCCACCGACGCGGATTCCGCCGCGGTGCTGTCCCAGATGGCCTGAACGAGTTCGATTCGTTCCGGAACCGGAAGGCGAAGAGCGTCGTCGAGTACAGGCGTCGACATGCCGCGATTATCATGCGGCGGTTCTCTCGTAGTGGATGGGTGACAGAAAGCCCAGGGATAGGCGTTGATGAGTGCGACTAGAACCGACGGGGTGTGCGCGAGTGCGACCTTGAAGGAGCTTGCAAGCAAGGAGCGCTTCCCGCCAGAGCACTGTGAGGCCCTGGGAATCGAGATATCGAGGGTGGACGGTCCAGAGTCGCACGACGCCTTCCCTTGTGCCGGCTAACGACAGTCGGCTGCAACGGCATGTTAGGCGCACCGGTGTTTTTCGGAGTTTGCTTGAGCGGATGACCATGGGCTCATCTGGTGACCCTCGCGGACACGATCACGCCGTCCCCGAACCGTGCCTCGTCGAGCAGGGTCAGTGATGTGGGCAGGAAGCGATAGAACCGATACGCCCGACCCATGTCATCACTGGTGAGGTGGTCTCGCCAGATACTGTAGGCGCGGAAACGCGTGACATAGAGGCGCTCGGCGGTCTTGATCAGACGGCCTCGGGCCAGAGAGCAGTCGCCGAAGAGCTGTAGGCCACAGTCTCGCTGGCCCCACCGTTGGCGTGAGGAGAAGACGGTAACCGCCATGGACGAATTGGACGACACATTGCGGCAGTGAATGGAAACGGGGTGCGAGAGAAAACACAGTGAGAGATCGGAGGAATAGGAAAAATAGGCGATGTTGATGTGTGCACGGTGCGCGCTATTCACGGTGGCGAGCGAGCACAACGAGGTCTCCTCAAGAATCCGGAACAGACTGGCAGAGAGCGCACGGGCGGAAACGGAACTGCGGACCGGGATGCCCGCGGGGTTTCGGGTGGCGATGTTTACTATCTTCATAACACGATGAGGGCGTGCCTTGCCCCGCCTAACGATATCGCGTTAAGCGGCTAGCGGAGCGAGTCCGCTGCGGCGCGCTGTTAGGCAGCGCCGTCCAGAGGCGGGTAGTGGCGAAGGCGCCGTGCGTGCCGGCGGGTCGGTCGGCCAGGACCTGAGTTATTCCGAGCCGTCCGTGCGTGTGACCGTTATGGTGCGCTCCTCGTCCTCGCCCTCGACGCGAAGCAGCCAGGGGTTGCAGCACACCTCGCAGTCCTGCACCACGCTGCCCTGAACGTCCCGTTCGAGGTGCACGTCCACGTCCTCTCCGCAGTATGGGCAGGTGACGACGAAATCCTCGTTCATCAGCCTGGCCGGCGCCGCTTCGCGCGGCCCGGCGGTTCTAGTCCGTCAGCACGAACGTCACGCGCATCGTGACCCGAAATTCCGTGATCTTTCCCTTTTCTACTTTGACCTTCTGCTCGGCAATCCAAGCGCCGCGGACGTTCTTGAGCGTCTTGTGGGCGCGCTGGATGCCGATGGCAACGGCGTCTTCGAAGCTCTTAGGCGACGAGGCAACGATCTCGGAAACTTTCGCGACGGACATGGCGGACCTCCTGTGGATTGCAGAGCGGATCCTTGATTCAAATCGACGAAATACGAGCCCAGGATCGGGACTCGGAGGGAATCGCATACGACAGGAAGAAGAATACGAGCGTCATATTCGGACCGCCTCGCCTGTCTAACGATATCAAGCTGAGCGGCGAGCGTAGCGAGTCCGCTGCAGCGCCCGGTTAGGTGCCCTTTGGCGTATCTGTGCTGACCTCCAGCGCCAGCCGATCTAGGTTTTGCTCGTTAGCAGCTTCGAGAAACTGACGCATCTTTTCAGCGAAGGCACTATTCTCGAGGATACCGATCCAAGAAATGAGGGTTCCATCTGCGGTGGGCTCTAGAGAGATGGAGAGCTCAAAGTGCGGTTGACTGATATGTTTAATGCGGACGATGGAATTAGGAACGATTTCCAGGAACTCTGATTGGTTCGGATAGTCGGTCCCGTCAGGGCCGTGCATGATGAATTGCCAGGAGCCCCCCGTCCGGAACTCGAATGTGTGAAACGTGTTCGTGAACCCATCCGGCCCCCACCAGCGAGCAAGGCGCACGGGATCCCGGATGGCAGCGAAAACGGATTCAGGGGTAGCTGGAAGCTCCCGGGAGGTGCGGAAGAGAGACATTCAGATCTCCAGAAGATGGACTTCCCTTAGTTAGAGAAGGGCGCCTAACGATATCAAGCTCAGCGGCGAGCGTAGCGAGTCCGCTGCAATGTGGTGTTAGGCGGCGCCGCTTGGGCGCTCGCTAGGCCCGTACTTATTGCGAATCCTCGCACCAGAAAACGGACCACCCAGCACCGCGCTTATGTAGCAGATGTCAAATGCTCCGGCGCTGAGCGGGAGAACACTCCAAGCCATGGACAGTACACCGAGCGCATGGTGCCGATACACGTAGCCGACTAGGAGGAACCCTGCGCCGGCGGCCAGGCGAAAGACTCGCCCTGCCGAACTGTTGAGGAATCGTGAGAGGAGCGAGCGGTTGAAGTGCTCTTCGAACTTCCGCATGGAACATCTCCTCAAGAGCAGATCCGAACGCGAAGCCAGTCCGCTGGAACGAGGGGTCAGGCTGCACCACGGGCCTCCCACGGACGCACGTTGCCAGGGACCAGGCGAAACAAGGGATGAGGGTCCGGCCGTTGAACGTGTTGCAGGGCGCGAGCGAGCGCTGGGCTCCGGCCGCGGAGCTTGGCTTGCAGGTGACGCCACTCGTATTCGAGCTGGCCGACCGTTTCCGGAAGACGCATTCGAGCACAGGGGCTACCGAGCTTCGCGCGATCGAAAGTGAAACCGCGACGCAGAGCCTCGGCATGAACGTGAGCGAGGTAGGCGTTGATGAGCGCGATAGGGTTCGACCGGGCCTGGAAGCGGCAAAGCTGGGGATGATGGCGATAGCCGCGAGTGCGACCTTGAAGGACCTTGCGAGCAAGGAGCGCTTCCCGCCAGAGCGCCGTGAGGCCCTGGGAATCGAGATATCGAGGGTGGACGGTCCAGAGTCGCACGACGCCTTCCCTTGTGCAGCCCAACGATATCAAGCTCAGCGGCGAGCGCAGCGAGTCCGCTGCAGTGCCTTGTTAGGCGTCAGCGCCGGAATAGCTGGTCAACGGGAAGTCGAGGAGCTGCTAGCGTGCTTGTAGACGACCACGTAAGGGGGGTCTTGGTGGAAGATACCGAAGCAGATGATGGCGTCGCTACCCCAGTACCAGCACTCGTAGTAGAGCCTGTGCTCCGAGATGGGCTCCCGCTCAGCACAGCTGTAGACGAGCCATCTCCGCAGCGTGGGCTCGCCCAGAATGCGGCGCACCTCGTGCTTGAACATGCCGAACTGAATCTGCGACTCGACCCGCTGCTCGACCTCCCACGACTCGAGCTTCAACGTCGGCGTCGAGGCGCATGCGGCAACGAGTAAGAGTGCAGGCGCGAGGGCCGTGACAGTAGCGTAGCGAGTCGGCTGCAACGAGGTGTTAGACAGGCGCTGCGTGGGAGTGAGGATGACGAGTACGCCAGGACATGACAGCCGCGCCGATGGCTCCGATGAGGAGACCCGCCGGGCTAAGAAAGAGGGCCAGAAAGAAGAAGGCGATGCCGGCAGCGCCGAGTGCGCTCTGCAAGAGACTGGGTAGGCCGGACCGCGGCGAAAGAGCCTCGAAAACATTGTGAAGCACCGCGAAGACGACGAAGGAGAGGGCTGACCAGTAGAGGAGGCGACGAAAAGCCCCCGAGGTGCGCCATGGATGAGAGAGGGCGAGAAGGAGCGCCATAGCGGAAAGGAGGGCGCATAGAAGGCCAGGCGGATTGTCGTTGATGCCTATGGCGCCGGCGGCGACGGCGAAAGCGACGGAAAGGAGAAGGAGGAAATAAGTCCGGCGCCGGTTCTGCGGGGTGGAGAGTGCTTCAAGCATCACAGCCTCCTTTGTCAGATGGCCGCGTGACAAAACAATGTTACGTCTGTCTAACGATGTCAAGCTCAGCGGCTAGCGGAGCGAGTCCGCTGCGGCGCGCTGTTAGGCAGCGCCGTCCAGAGGCGGGTAGTGGCGAAGGCGCCGTGCGTGCCGGCGGGTCGGTCGGCCAGGACCTGAGTTATTCCGAGCCGTCCGTGCGTGTGACCGTTATGGTGCGCTCCTCGTCCTCGCCCTCGACGCGAAGCAGCCAGGGGTTGCAGCACACCTCGCAGTCCTGCACCACGCTGCCCTGAACGTCCCGTTCGAGGTGCACGTCCACGTCCTCTCCGCAGTATGGGCAGGTGACGACGAAATCCTCGTTCATCAGCCTGGCCGGCGCCGCTTCGCGCGGCCCGGCGGTTCTAGTCCGTCAGCACGAACGTCACGCGCATCGTGACCCGAAATTCCGTGATCTTTCCCTTTTCTACTTTGACCTTCTGCTCGGCAATCCAAGCGCCGCGGACGTTCTTGAGCGTCTTGTGGGCGCGCTGGATGCCGATGGCAACGGCGTCTTCGAAGCTCTTAGGCGACGAGGCAACGATCTCGGAAACTTTCGCGACGGACATGGCGGACCTCCTGTGGATTGCAGAGCGGATCCTTGATTCAAATCGACGAAATACGAGCCCAGGATCGGGACTCGGAGGGAATCGCATACGACAGGAAGAAGAATACGAGCGTCATATTCGGACCACCTCGCCTGCTTGACGATATCGAGCTCAGCGGCGAGCCGCAATGCCAGAAGAAGCGAGGTGAGTTGACCCGAGTCCGCTGCAGCGCGTTGTTAGGCGGCGGCCGGGGTGAATGTCGGGCCTGAGCTCACTGTCGCCAGACTATATCGACTGAGATCTCCACCGCCGGCGTCGTTCCTCTATTCTCAAGCCAGTGCATGGTGTTCTTATCCTCGGGCCAGCCCACTCCCGGCCCATAATCCTTAGCCGCTCCATTTCGATGGTCAGTGATCGTTCCTTGCAGTATGTAGACCATGCCCGGCCTGCCTTTATGGTCGTGAATCGGGCCGAAGACACCTCCAGCCTCGATGGTCACCATTCGCATTCGGAGTTGGCGCCCTGCCATGCCCTCGATTTCAGGGCCAAGGTCAAGCGCTGTTAGTAGCCTCACCGTGACACCTTTCGTCTCAGGTGCCGCCTGCTCGTTTCTCATCGTGGTCTCTTTCCTGTACGTTTTGGCTGCCTAACGATATCAAGCTCAGCGGCGAGCGTAGCGAGCCCGCTGCAGCGCGTTGTTCGCTGCCGTATCCGACGTCCGATGGAGGAGCCGCGAGATCGTAGGGATGATCGCGCGTGCGCCGGCATTTATTTTCTCGGAACAGGTCTAATCTCGAAACGTCCAGAAGACATCAGGGCGAACACGCACTCGGCTCCGTTTGCACACTTCGCCGAGTGCGCCGTGTTGGCAGGAATCTCCGAGTAGGAGCCGGGGCCGAGCCTCTTCTCGGTAGATCCCGCGTAGCTCACCAGGACCGCTCCTGAAATGACGACGAGCCGCTCCACCGAAGGGTGGGTGTGGAGCGGGGGCGCGAAGCCAGCCGGAAACTTCCGAAGCATTCCGTGCTCTCCAGACTGCGGATCTCCCCACAGCAGGACGCTCTTCACACCCGGTAGCCGCTTGTCTTCCTCCCACCTCACCTCATCAGCGGCCCAGACCTTGGGTGTTTTCGATGGCTCCTCGGCAGCAGCAGCGGCGCTCGCCAATGCCCACGTACACCAAGCCAACCCGACGCAGCCGGCGATTCGACTAACCTTACGGACACTACTCATAAGCTACTCCTTTTCCCAGGCAGCTAACGATATCAAGCTCAGCGGCGAGCGTAGCGAGTCCGCTGCAGCGCGTTGCTAGGCGGCGTGCGGAGCCTTCGGAGGCCGCCACAGCGCGCAGCACGCCGAACACTCGAACCTGCCCCGGGCGAAAAAATAGGCGGGACCGGTAATAAGGAAGGCGGGTGGAAACAACAATGAGAGCGCGACCATGCGGCGTGCGACTGGGTCGGGACGAGTGAGACGAGAGCCGCACCTGGGGCACGCAGGAGCGTGGCTCTCTGGCTCAACGGTAGGTCCTGCGGACAGTGCTTCCGGCGTGGCCGATGAGAGAATCTCCCGCGCCTTGCTTTCTTGTTCGGGCGCAACCTGAACAACGATGCCGCCGACAGCGTTGCTGAGTTGCCAGTCGACGCCGATAAGGTGAGCGTTCGGAATGTTGGCGGGCACGCCTTCAGACTCAAGTAGCTCGAGAGCGAGTTCCGCGCTGGCCAGATCGGGAAAAGACGCGACGGTGACCATACGCCGCCTAACGATATCAAGCGCAGCGGCGAGCGTAGCGAGTCCGCTGCAACGCGTTGTTAGGCTGCGTCACTCGGCAACAGGAGGCGCCGGGCGCGCCCATAGATGACGAGCGCTAAGAGGCGAACGCCATGTGGTTGAGGGGGAACGACGGTACCTGCAACCCGCTAAGGAGAGAGGGAAATGCCGGCCGCAAGCAGGAGAAACAGCCCCAGCAGGAGGGAAAGCCACGCCTGAAATCGAATGGCGGACTCCGGCCGCTCGAATGCCCGCCACCCGAATGTTCGTATCCGGACCTGCCGCTCGTGCCACCGATAAAGGTGCCTTGTTACGACGTTTCGTTCCGGATCGCGATAGGTCTGGAAGTGGGCAGCGGACAGGACGAAGCAGAGCGTAATGGCCCACAGCAAGCCGAGGATGTCGAGGATCGTGGGGTTCATGACCGTGGCGTCACGAGTGAGAGTGCTTCATGCGCTCCGCTTCTTGCAGCCTAACGATATCGAGCTCAGTGGCGAGAAGGAAGGACCGCCTGCGACTGACGCCGAGCCCGCTGCAATGAGGTGTTAGGCCGCCGGAGGCGTGTCCGCGCGCAACCAGTGGATACGCACTGAGGGTCGTAGGAAGTACCAGACGGATAAGCCGCTTATGGGAATGGCGACGGCGCAGAGGCTCGAGAAGAACGAGTGCGGGTTTCGGTAGGCTTCGGCGGCGATGAACGCGGGGCAGCCGACGAGAAGCGTGAGGATGATGATTACCGGGATTTGCCCGAGGCGCGCTGCGCCCTGTGCCACCAACGTCACCGCGATCAGCCCACCAAGATAAATCGCGCCTGTGAAGAGCGCACCGACAGGGGCGGCTTCGCCTTGATTGCGTGTAAAGTCGACGCGAAGCAAGAGAAAAAGGAAGAGGAATGCCGCCCAGATCGAAACTAGCGCCGGAACGATCCGAGGGGTAGCTTGGGAAGGCACCACAGCTTTCTCGTTAGCGGCCTGACGATATCGAGTTCAGCGGCGAGAAGGAAGGAGCGTCCGCGACTGACGACGAGTCCGCTGCAATGAGGTGTTAGGTTGCCGCGCGCCCAACCCTCTGGATACCGTAAAGCGACAACGCCGCGAGAAAGCCGGTGGCTAACCCCGGTACGAGCGTCAAGTAGATCAAATATAGGAGCGGGTCAAGAAGACGAAGGCGCGGGGCCAGCTGACCGCTGAGCCTAGCTGCGAGGCCGACGAAGTGAAAGAGGAACACTAAGGCACCGGCCGGCAAGCTGAAAGCAACCGCATGGCGCGGGGTGGCCGACCTCCAGCCAGGAAAAGCTGCGGTGACCAGCATGAAGCCTGCTGCGCCGAGTGCGCCGCAAATGATGGCCGGAGATACCACGATTCTCAAGAAAAGGCTCGGGTCCAAGCGATGAGACCCGAACATCTTCGGGCTCCACATGAGAGCACCAGTGACGGCGAATGCGAACGCAAAGGCACAGCCGCCCAGAAGAACAACGAGTGACCAGTGCGCTCTTTTCATCGGCAACCTAACGATATCAAGCTCAGCGACGAGCGAAGCGAGTCCGCTGCAGCGCGTTGCTAGCTGCCGCTAACGTGTGAGGCGCCCTTGGACGGCCACTGGCCCGCGCCGCTGATGAAGGCATGCCAGAACCTGAATGCGATCAGGTAGCACGACGTAGAAGACCGCGTACGGAAAACCGGGGACGAGCGCACGTCTGGCCTCGCGATGGGAGACAGCGCAGGCGAGTGGATGCTCGGCGATGAGACGCACGACGAGGTCGAGTGATGCACTGAACCGGCCACCGAGCCCGGGCTGACGCGCCTCGTACCAGGCCTAAATTTCATGAACCTCCGTTTCCGCGAGGCCACGAAAAACGACCGGCAGGCTCACCGGCTACGTTCGAGAGACGCCCGAACCTCGGACCACGGCCGTTCGTCCGCTGGGTTCGACGCCGCATCCGCGAGCCGCCGGTCGATTTCGGCGCGCTGCTCGTCCGTAACCGCCACGGAAGCGGATTCCGCCACGATGCTGTCCCAGATGGCCTGAACGAGCTCGATTCGTTCTGGAACCGGGAGGCGAAGGGCGTCGTCGAGGACGGGCGTCGACATGCCGCGGTTATACGGCGGCCTAACGATATCGAGTTCAGCGGCGAGAAGGAAGGAGCGCAGCGACTGACGCCGAGTCCGCTGCAATGAGGTGTTAGGCGGCGGTGCGCTTGAAACCGCGTGCGGGAATCAGAGCCAGCGTCTTGTGTGAGAACGATAGGTTGCGAACGCCTCCCCGAACGTGGCCGACAGGAAACGTTCTTCAGGCGTGATGACTGCGAGTTGAAGTAGAGCGGCAAGGAAGACCGCCGCCAGTAGGAATGCGAGGGAGTTCACTGCCACCGCTACGCCAACCGTGAGCATCACGAAGCCTAGGTACATGGGGTTTCGCGTGTGCCTGAACACGCCCGATGTTACGAACCTGGTGGTGGGCTTGAATGGACTCGTGGGTGTGCCGTGGCGATGGAACTCACGCACGCCTGCGAGGCCGATTGCGAGGGCCGCGACGCATACGATAGTGGCTAGAACCGGCGCGGCTACGCCGAGGTCGGGTAGGAAGGGGACGGGATAGAAGTGGTGCGCGAGCCAGCCGCCACCCAGGCAGAAGACGACCAGCAATGGCGCGGGAACGATCTTCTTCTGACGCGGCGCGCTGTCCATGGTGCCGGAGTTTAGAGCCGCCTAACGATATCGAGTTCAGCGGCGAGAAGGAAGGAGCGCCAGCGACTGACGCCGAGTCCGCTGCAATGAGGTGTTAGGCGACGCGGCCGCTGCCCGGGAATAGGGCATAGACGTGGAAGTCTCGAGCGATACCTCTGGCAATGCGAAACTGGCCGAGGGTGCCTTCGCGCGAGAAACCGAGCTTCTCGAGCAGACGAATCGATGGCGCGTTGCTGGTCATGACGAAGGCATGAACCCTGTTGAACCCGGCTGTGTGAAACGCCCACGATAGGACCCGCTGCACAGCGGCGCGCATTAGGCCGCGGCCCCAGAATGACGGGCTGAGGTCATACACCAGTTCAGCGTGCGAGTGAGGCAACGACCAGTTGGAGAAGCCGCAGGTGCCGACGAGACCATCGCTGGCATCGGCCAAGGCCCAGCGACAGGATGCCGCGTGTACATAGCCGTCGAGCGCGTCAGTGACCATGGCCTCGACTGCCGCAGGGCTCAGCACGGGGAAGCTGGTGTGTTCGATGACGAGCGGATCGGAGAGGTACGCGTGCCATGCAGGCGCATCTGACGACCGCATCGGTCGGAGGCGGAACTGGCCGAGCGACCACGTGGGTGGCGTGGCGACTCCTTCCAGGGATGGAGGGGTAAGCATGAGCGTTCCCTGCGCCACCTAACGATATCGAGTTCAGCGGCGAGAAGGAAGGAGCGCAGCTACTGACGCCGAGTCCGCTGCAAGGAAGTGTTAGGCGGCGCGTCCACGGGACGCGAGGGCGCAACGGCTTGACCGAAACAAGAACTATTCGGCGCTCTCCGTCTGCGGCGAGTTTCATCCGGCGAGTCGCGAGATTAAGAAGGAACGTAGGTCAACCTGATCACATCCTCGCCGATCCGATCATCAGTCATAAGGCGGAGCGGCGGCCGGGGTCCGGCGAAATATGGCTTGCCGTGACCAAGCACGACGGGGTGCAGGTAGATTCGATACTCATCGATTAGGCCAAGTGCCGTGAGGCTTTGCGCCAAGTCCGGACCAGCCACTTCGATCTCCCCGGCGCGCTCGGCCTTCAGCTCACGAATCACGCCAGGAAGATCATCCTCAACAAGCGTGGCGTTGGGGCCGACCGACTTCAACGAGCGCGAGACGACCCATTTCGGCTGGCTCCGCCACGCCGCCGCGAAGGCGCGTTCCTCTGCGTCCCATTCAGAATGATCGTCGTCCCAGTAACGCATGGCCTCATACATGTTGCGACCGTACACACTGCCCGCCTGCCGTTGAGCCTCCTCGATGAAGTGGCGGAAGAGCGTGGGGCTTGGCGCAAACGCTATATGGTCAACGTAGCCAGTCCAGGGACTGGTTCATTCCGAACACGAGCTTAGCCATAGCACTTCCTTTCCTCATGCGATGGGCCTGCTAGATGCTGCCTTGAAGAGGAGCCGATGGCGTGAGGCTCTTCTGAGCATTTTTCAGAATCATCGTCCCATGCCAACAACTACTCGGGATAAAAGCCAGCGCCGATGATTCCCGGCGTTCCTTCGATCTTCACGCCTTTAACGTAGCTCCATTTCTGGGAGGGTTGAGTCTGCCCCGGTTTGGGAAACATGTAATCAACCCAGCCTGATCCCTTGGTCTGCACCACCTTCAGGAACTCGTCATGAAACGCCTTGCCGTTCGCATCTTTCTGACCTCGGGGGTTAGTTCCTTCGCGCTTCGGGAAAGCCGGATTCAGCAATACATTCAGTGATTGATCGTAGGCGAAGAGATAGGTGTTACCGAACCACCACTCGCTATCTGGTTTTCTAAACTCGGAGAATGCCGCCTTGCCCTGCTTCTTGACGAGCGCGGCTGCCTTTTTGACCATTGCCTCAATTCGCTTCGCCTGCTCGGATGTCGGAGGGGACTGCTGGGATCTGACGGGCAACGAAATGACGATCGTGGCTAGCGCGACGGACGAAAGAACCCGCTTGAACATCTCCGCCTCCATTGCGACAGACTTGAATGCGGCCTAACGATATCGAGTTCAGCGGCGAGAAGGAAGGAGCGCAGCGACTGACGCCGAGTCCGCTGCAATGAGGTGTTAGGCCGCGACTAGCGCTGGTTGGAGCGCAGAGTTAGGCCGACAACGTTCATAGCTCAATTCGGGATGTCATTGATTTCTATCCAGAAGCCGTCCGGATCCTGCACGTAGACCTGCTTGATTCCGTCAGGCCGGGTCGTTATTGCCCTCTCCTCGTGTTTAGTGCTGAAGTACTTCACCTTCATGCGCTCAAGGTGGTTCAGCATATTCGGTAGCGACGGAACGCGGAGTGCGAAATGAACGTCGATATCGCGCTTTGCGTCATGTGGTGCGCCTCCGATGAGATGCAGCTGCTCGTTAGTGCCGATGCGAAACCAAGCGTGCCGACCGTCTTTGAACGGCTCGGGAAGTCTCTCGAGTGTCATCACCTTCTCATAGAAGGCCGCGCTCCTCTGAAGGTCATAAACGTGCAGAGCCACATGATCGACCTCAGGCGGGCGGCTCTTAGGAACTGGCTGCGAAGAGAGGAAGCTGCTTTGCACGATACAAACGAAGGCAAAGAGGAGAGCCGTCGCGTTCAGCTTCACGTGATACCTCTTTCTCAAAACAAAGGTACATTGCAAGTGGTTAGAAGCCGACAAGGCCTAACGGGTGGCGCGTCAGCGGCGAGCAACGCGAGCGACCCGAGCGAAGCGAGGGACGGCGAGTCCGCTGCACGCGCATGTTAGGCGGCGGCTCAGAAAGCACCACAGACTCCATCCGGTGTGCTCAACACTCTGCCATTCACCAAGTCAACATCTACCCGAAGCCTCACCGCCGTCCGCCGCTCCGGGCCAGTTCGCGCAGGGCCTCCGCCAGGAGCGCGTTGAAGGCCTCGGGCTGCTCGAGCATGAGGTAATGCCCCGCTCCCTTCATTATCGCCGCCTGGTAGCCGGGGGCATACTTGCGGTTGCCCTCCAAGTTGGTGGGAAACAGGTCGGAGCTGATGGCGCAGATGGGGGCCTTGATCTCGCGCAGCGCCGGCAGCGGGCTGTAGGCCATGCTGGAGCGGGCGACGGCCACGCTAATCTCCTGCGGCGCCGACAGCACCGTTTCCAGCACGCGCGCCTTGACGGGCTCGGGCGTGCTCGCTGAGAAAAGGTATTGCGACGTTATGGCGGTGGTCGTGGCCCGGTAGTCGGCCTGCAGCGCCGACAGGAACTTCTCCATCTCCTCGGCCGCAATCCTTCCCTCGAAGTCCACCCAGCTGTCCACCAACACCAGGCCGGCCACCCGGCCCGGCATGCGGCGCGCGGCCTCCAGGACCGCCGGCCCGCCAAGGGAGTGGCCGATGAGCACCACCCGCTTCAAGCCCAGCGCCTCGACCACCGACACCACGTCCTGGCCGAAAGCGGCCATTGTCCAGTCCTTGCGCCCGCGTCCGCTCTGGCCGTAGCCGGCCAGGTCGAGCGCGACGACGCGGTGCTTCGCGGCGAAGCGGGCCATCTGCCCGTCCCAGAAGCCCCGGTTGCAGCCCCCGCAGTGAACGAATACCAAGGCCGGATCGCCCTTGCCGGCCGCGTCATAGCGGATGAGGACCCCGTCGGGCGAGGTGGCGGTGCCGGAAACGGCCTCCTGGGAGCCTGCCCTGGCCGGCGGCGACAGTGCCACAAGGGCGATGACTAGGCCGAGTGTGGTCTTCATCGAATCCTCCTTCGCCTCAGCGTGTCACCGCCGGAGGCAGCACTTCCCGAGGCTCGCGCACACCCACATCCGCGTCTGGTCCGCCTAACGATATCAAGCTCAGCGGCGAGCGCAGCGAGTCCGCTGCAGCGCTTGTTAGGTGCGCTCTGGCTTAGCGTAGTGAAAGCCAGAGTGCCGCACATGAGATTCCGAGGCAGAGCGGGGAAAAGAGCCAGGTATCCCAGCGGGCGAACGAGGTACAGCGGACGCGCTTGAACAAGACCACCAGCTTGAATTCCCCGACGGCCCGCACAAGGAACACGAAGCCGAGAATGAGCACGGGCCATTTGAAAAGCGCGGCCGGCACGAGTGCGCTGAATACACCCGCTCTGCCGAGCACAAGGGCGGACGCTAGGAAGAGCGCGAGGGCGACGGCAGAAGTGGCTGCGCGTGTGGGTGTGAACGCAGGCTTTCCGTTGACTTCGGGAATGGCCGAGCCGGAGCCCAGCCGGCCCCCGAGCGCCCAGAACACGTGGAGTGCTCCGAGAAGAGCTAGGACGAATGCGAGAGAGCAGGCGACGATGAAAGGCAGGCGTGAACCCTTAGCGCACCTAACGATATCGAGTTCAGCGGCGAGAAGGAAGGAGCGCAGCGACTGACGCCGAGTCCGCTGCAATGAGGTGTTAGCGGGCGCTTTCAGGCATGCCGTGGCTGAAAGCGCACCTCTCGAACCAGTTGTGCCAGTACGGGTGCCTACCCCTGGCAAGTTGCAGCGCGCTGGAGCCGAGATAGAGGGGGAAGAAAAGCACGCCCCACCTCTCGTACTGGCGCACGTGCACGTGTTCGTGCGCCCGTTCCTGCGCCAGCACCGCATGACTCAGGCCGAGGACTACGTGTCCGAAAGTGATGGCGAGGAACTGGATTGACTGCGGCGTAGAGCGGGCGAACGCAGCCAGACGCCCACCGGCCACCTCGATTACGCCCTCACGAACGCGCACTGTGGCTCCGAACAACCACGCTAAAGCAGCGAGGCTCAGCCCGACGATGGTGGCCGGTGCTGCCCAGATGTAGTGGGCGAGACGAAGTACGCGACGCAAGATTCCTCTTCGCCCGCTAACGATATCGAGTTCAGCGGCGAGCGCAAGCGAGTCCGCTGCAACGAGGGGTTAGGCGGCACCGCGCGAAACGCACGCTGGCCCTTCCGTGCCGCTGCTCTTCAGAGCCGGTTACTGCCTCATCTTCCAGTTCTGGTTAGTCAACCCCCTAATTCGATCGTTGCAGTTGTCAGCGCGTTTCGTAAACGTGAGGAACTGGCCCTTGAGGGTCCAGCGGTAGCGTCCTGCCTCTCGGCCAGAGCCCTTGCAGGCATCAATGCCGCTCTGGTCGGTGAGGGTGATCTCCTTGCCACTGTAGGTGTATGCACCGTCAACCATCAGGCGATCGCCCTTCATATAGTGAAAGTGACCAGAGGCTTCAAAGGTGAGCGAATAGCCTTCGGAGTCATAGGTAGCGAGTGGGATGGTCTCGTCGGCGAGAGCGATGCGGCAGAAAAAGACCGCCGCGGCCAGGAAACAAAGGAGAGATGTTTCGAAATGACTGCGCATTGGAGCTACTCCTTGTAACAACCAGTTTAGTGAGGCGGTGACAGCGGAGAGTCTGGCATTGTTCTGTTCGTCGAAGGAAGGACCGAGTGCCGCCTAACGATATCGAGTTCAGCGGCGAGAAGGAAGGAGCGCAGCGACTGACGCCGAGTCCGCTGCAATGAGGTGTTAGGCGTCGTCCTCCGAGCCCTCCTCGACGACGTCGTGCTCGGTTGTGACGATCTCTGGGTGATGCAGCCGCGCCCACAGGAAAAGCGCGCCCACCGGAACGAGTAAGACTCCGATGAGGATGCGCCACGAAGCGACGAAACCGGCAACGCGAAGAAAGGGAGCCGCTTCGTCGTAAAGGAGGGCCCACGTGAACGATGGCGGCCGGCCGGGATTAGCCAGTACCTCCAGTGTGTCCCCCGCCTTGTTGTGCGCGAAGGTGTACGGCCTAACCCTTACGACAGTGTCCGCGACGGATAACGCGGGAACGCTGCCGCGAGCGAAGTAGGTGGGGAAATACTCGCTCGGGTCGCCCGGATATATGGAGGCGATCCGAAACTGGTAAGCGCGGGCGCGATCGAGATTGCCGAGCTCACGACCTGTGCGCAGGCCGTACTCGAGCATGTACGAGCCGCCGACCAGCATGCTCAGCAAGGCCATGACGACGAAGTCGACCTGGGCTAGAAAACGAAGAGGAGGCGGCCATTTCCTGCCCTGGAGCCGCCGGTTAGCGATAAGAGTTGCTAAAGAGGCGACGAGGGCGAGAACCGAGACTATGTGCAGGAAAAGAACGCCGCGCTCAGCTGGGCTCATTACGACGCCTAACGATATCAAGCTCGGCGGCGAGCGTAGCGAGTCCGCTGCAGCGCGTTGTTAGGCGCCGCGAATCCACGGGAGAGTGCGCTTAGCAAAGGCGAGGCGCCCAAGCAGGAGATGAAAGACAAGGGATCCGAGGCAAAAACCACCAAAGACGAGCGCCCCCACGGCGAGAACGAAAAGGACCTCGAGGACAATCGCGGTCACATGGAAGCCGAGAAGCAGCGAAACGCCGATGGCTAGCGCGAATGTTCCTGCCATGCCTTGGGCAAACCTACGGGGGCCAGGAGCCGGTGAGAGCGTGATGCGACCCGGCTCGGCCGCTGCGATCCGATTGTAGAGCGCATGGAACGGGTTCCAACGAGGGAAGAGCGCGCTCCACCAAAGGACCCCGGCGAGAGCCAGGAAGATCAACGGCGCCTTGAGGACCACAGCCACAAGAACGACCGAGGCGACGAGCCGCGGCTGAAAAAGAAGTGCGGAGTACTGAACCGGGCAGCTCGCCGCAGACGGCTCCTCAAACCCCTGCTGGAGAATGAAGTTGCGCTTGACGCCGGCGACAGGGAAGGTCGGGTCCATAGATAAGGCCTCCCAGCAGCGCCTAACGATATCAAGCTCAGCGGCGAGCGTAGCGAGTCCGCTGCAGCGCGTTGTTAGGCGCGCGCGCAGACGGATTCAGGATGCGAGCGAGCATACGGGGCCCAGAGCGCCAGAAGACTTCGACCGGACTTGCCCTTATAGCCGAGCAGATGCCAGACTTGATGTTAAGGGGGTCGAACCGTTTATAGAGTGCCGAACCCCTACGCGGCGGGCGCGAGGCGAGGCTACGCCAGTGCCGGAAAGCGAGCGTAGTGGCACGAGCGAAGATCTCGGCCTCCTGGCGCGCCCCAAGCGTGCGAAGGCCTTCGAGCGTTTCGCGTGCCAGGGCCCTGTTGTGCCAGTTCCCGAAATGATCCTCGAGCCCGTCCAGCGCCATGCTGACGTCTAGCTCGTAGGTGGCGGCCATGGCACGTAGGCCCGGCGGGAGCCGACGGATTTCGGGCCGGAAGGACCTAAGCTGCGAAGAACCAGGGCTGCCCCGATGAGCCGCACGATTTCGGCGCCGAGCCGGGCCTGAAGGTTCTCATCCGAACGAAAACGGGCGATGCCGGCTGGAGTGAGCGGCTTCATCTTGTGTTCGCGCGGCTAACGATATCAAGCTCAGCGGCGAGCGTAGCGAGTCCGCTGCAGCGCGTTGTTAGACCCCGCGTTGCACCGGATGGGACCTACCCTCAACCAGACCGGCGTCCCAGCCGTCGTAGCTCTTAAGCCCTTCCTCCCACGCCAGTGCTTGGAGCTCCCGAGTTACGTTGGGCCAGACTTTCAGGTGTGTGGACCTCGACACGTTCTACTTGGAGTTGAAAAAGCACCTGGCCGTACTCATCCGATCTGTCGCTTCCACGCTGACACGCCGATATCCCAACGCGGTGAGCCTTTTCGCCACTCGGACCAGTGAAGCCCGGTCATGCGCGAGAAAGAAGTAGCCCCAGAGCATTGGAATGGACGTATCCCAGCCCTCAGCCTGCATTTGGGCGAAGGTGCCCCTATGCCGCAACTCTTCCTTGCGACGGGCGAACGGTCGTGCCGACGCTGGCGACCGGCGAGACCGGCGTGCTGTGTAGATTGCGAGCGCGCCAAATATTACCGCGAGAGCTGCGCCGCACAGCATTAAGGTTTCCATGATTGTTCCCGTTCCGCGGCCTAACGATATCAAGCTCAGCGGCGAGCGTAGCTAGTCCTGCTGCAGCGCGTTGTTAGGCAGCGTTCTTATAGCACGTGCCACTCCGATCAGCGCTGAGACGTAGGCTGGCAACGAACTGCTCGAGCGCCGGCAGGGGTCACCGCGGCGTCTGCTTTGCCATTTGCGTGTCTGCTTGGCGATGGACGATTCGCCAACCCTCGGCCTCGCGCCGAAACACCATCGTCACGCGGTAGTCGCGGTTGACTTCTTGGGCCTGGTGCGGGAGCTGATACCGAATGTGTTCAAGCTGCACCACATAAGCGAGGTCGCCACTCACCGTTGCCATAATCCGCTCGTTCGCCTGCGTGCCCTTCGAATACTGCGCGCTAGCCCAATCAAGCCGGAGCTAACGTTCTGCCAGCCTTTTTCAATTGCGCCGCCGGCTCCACCTATGAGAAGGGTGACGTCATCAGCATGCGACCAGAACGCTTTCACAGCCGCGGGCCGCCCGCTGTGGAATTCCTGCTGTGCCGCATCAAGCTTGGCCAGCGTGGCTTGAAACTCGGCGCCGGCACCAACAGCGATGTCCGGCCCAGCTAATGTCGCGGGACGCACGCGCTGCTGCGCCGCAACCGAAAGTCCCGAACCGGTCAACCCAACCGCCACGATAATCGCCAGGGAAAGAAATCCGGTGTTACGCATGTGCATCTCCTTGACACTGAAGTGTTGCCTCGCGCTGTCTAACGATATCAAGCTCAGCGGCGAGCGTAGCGAGTCCGCTGGAGCGCGTTGTTAGGTTGCCCCTGCGGCTGGCGTTCGAGAGCCGAGAGGTGTGAAAGAAGTCAGCCTCGATGCGATCGAGGTTGAGAATGCGCCAAGCGCTGCCGGCCACTGTTTCCGTGGTTTCGTACGGCCCATCGGGGGAGGCCACGACCGAGGGCGAAGGGAGGACGCGGCGCGAATTCATGGACGGCAGCGCACCGGACGTGGTCGTAGAACGCCTCTGCACCGACGGCCGCATGAAGACCCGGGAAATGGAGGCGGATGTACTCCAGGTAAAGGAGACGCGCTTTGCCGCGAGGCGCCTTTACGAGGCCGTCGATGCAGCTCGCGATCAGATGAAGCCGAAGGAACGCGAGATCCGGGTTGGCGCCGAGTGCGCGAACGCCTTCACGCATGAGACGCAGCCGCTCACGGCGGCCGGCGACATTAAAGGCGATGAGCATCGCTCATGGGCAACCTAACGATATCAAGCTCAGCGGCGAGCGTAGCGAGTCCGCTGCAGCGCGTTGTTAGACAGCACTGCGACTCCTGTATTGTTCAAGGTCTAAACACTTGAATGGTCAACGTACGAATGGATGCCTCCGCTTTGCCACCCGGCGATCGCATGTCGAAGTCGACCGAAATGGTGTGTGTGGTCCAGGACCGAGATCGCTCTTCAGGGATGAGACCGTGGTGAGATGTGCAACTGGCTTGTTGATTCCTCCATCGATTTCAAATCCTGTGACTGGGAATGGGGCGCCATCCGCTTTGACATGCAGTCTAACTGCGTTACCAGAAGTGACGTTGAAAAACTGGCTAGACACCTCAACCCTCACCGTGCAACTCCGTTTTCCGCACTGGATCGTCGTCGGAGCGAATGCTTGCACTGGTGCGTCGGCGATCGTGACGTAAGTGGTGTCCTGTCGCATGTGGGTCTTCCAAAGAGTACGGTCAAGTGCGGTGACGCCTTGCTGACCGACGACTTCCGTTGCTCCGAGTAAAATAAAGACCACCAACAACGCTCTCGACTTCAGTCTCATGGTGAACCTCCCTTTTGGCGACACGCAAACTACTTGCTGTCTAACGATATCGAGTTCAGCGGCGAGAAGGAAGGAGCGCAGCGACTGACGCCGAGTCCGCTGCAATGAGGGGTTAGGCCGCATCGCTCGGCTGGACGACCTGACCTGTGGGCATGCACCACAGCATGCCGCGCTCGGTGGAGATCGCGACGAGACGCGAACTAGAGGGGTCGACGTAGAGGCGGACGGGAAGGGGGGAGTCGAGCACGGACCGGACATTCCACCGGGGGATGAGAAGGGTGATGCCCTCCAGGTGGCCGGACGATGATTGCGGCAGCGACACGGCCGCGTACAGGGATGTGGAATCTGAGCCGGACTCGAGTGAGAGGGTGGCGGTAGCCGCCAGTGGAGATGTGGTGGAGACGACGTAGGCAGCTCGGTGGTACCAGCGTGGAACGAAGAAGAGACCGAAGGCCGCCACGGGGAGGGCGGCGATGGCGAAGAGAACGAGTGGGATTCGCGAGTCTGTGCCGGGCGGGGGCGACAACGCGGCGATCAGCGCGAAGCCGCCCGCACCGGCCAGAAGGAGCGAGACGTAATGACGAGAAGGCGATAGCGACGAAGTTCAGGTGGAAACGACACCATGGAAGCCTGTGCGGCCTAACGATACCGCGCTCAGCGGCGAGGAGGAAGAAGCGCAGCGACTGACGACGAGTCCGCTGGAGCGCGCTATCGTTAGGCCGCGCTCTGTTACAGGCAGGACCACAGGAAGAGAGACGCGCCCTGGGCACGTGCCTGACGCCCGAGCGAAGCGAGGGCCGTGAGGAACTGCTGCGCCTCATCCGGGCCGATACGGTCGAGCGCGAACTCTTCCGTGGCGCCCCAATCTGCTGCGGCCTGCTGAAGCTCGGCGGGCGCGAGAGCAATGACCCGCTCGAGCAAGGGCGCGGGAAGCTCCGAAACCCATGGGCCGTCGTCCGAGGCGGCGACAGACGGGTCGAGCTGCTGAAGCGCGGACTCGAACGAGGCCACGCCGAGCAGTGCCGCGAGGGTAGCCAGCTTCACGTGATCGACGGGACGACAGGGGAAGCCGGTGTGAGACGAGAGAGGCGCGTCGGCCGCAGCAATGGAAGCAGCTGCGTCGGAACGAGCGAGGACTATGTCGTAAAGCGGCATGGCGTTCTCTGTGTGGTTTAACGATATCAAGCTCAGCGGCGAGCGCAGCGAGTCCGCTGGAGCGCGTTGTTAGGCCGCTTTCAGCCGGCCCAGCCAGGTGCTGGCAGCGATTACTGCACCGACAAAAAGCCACAGGAGCCCGTGACTCAGGGCCGCGCCTATGCCAGCCAACCAATGAGCTACTCCTTCCATTCCGGCCACGGTACCAATAGAAGCGACAGCTCTGGAGAACTAGGCGTCCGCTGCCTGATGGAGTGAAGACGGCTTCGTAGTAGGGGTAGTGATCGTTTGATGCCTCGCCACCTGAAAGGGCTGCTACCACGACAGGTTCGCCGCCGGGGGAACGACCTGAGACCACATAGCCATAAAGGTCAACTGCACTCGGGTAGGCGTCAGAGCCGCGTTTGAGGAGCCGTCCTTCGTCGAGAGCCGCAATGACTGTCGGCAGAAGGCTGGAGGCGACCGGGTCGGGCGAACTCGGGTGCAGGCGGCGCGCAATGAGTGCAGCGGGGAAACGCCCGTGTGGGCTTTCGCCCGAGGTATCGTCTACGTAGCAGGCCGCCTTGATTAGTGCCGCGCGACCCGATGACTGAGACTGCCGCCAAATGCTCGAGAAGCGTTCGACTTGTGCCAGATGCCGAGCGGTGGCGTCTGACGACGGAGGCGTGAGCCAATAGCCCCAATAGATGCGCGACGTAATGACGGCGGCGAAAATGCTGACGCACGGGATAAGCAAAGCACTTACGAAATACAGACGACGTGACATAAAGCGGCCTAACGAT
>CAWGCY010000001.1:0-18746 GCA_963821225.1 Thermoanaerobaculia bacterium | reverse complement strand
GCGATTGAAGGTCCGCGCTTCGGCGGCGGCAGCCTGTCCCTCTCGGAGACCTCCGAGAGGGCGCGCGGCACTCACGAGGCGAACCAGCCGGCGGCGGCTGCCGCCGCGAGCAGCACGGGGATGGGCGCACGGGTGAAGGTGGCAGCCCCCGCGACAAGCGCCGCGACAACGAGGGTGAATGGATCGACGAGCGTGGACCGCGCCATGACGGCGGCACTCGCGAAAACGAGCCCGATCGTGACGGGGCGGAACGCGGCAACAGCGCGGCCGACCAGCGGCCGCCGCCCCCAGCGGGCGAGCGCGGCGCAGGCACCCTGCATGAGAGCTGCTCCCGGCAGGAACATCGCGGCCACGGCCACCGCAGCTCCAGCACGGCCTTCCGCACACCACCCGACGAGCAGCACGAACAGCGTCGAGGGGCCGGGCGCCGAACGCGAGAGCGCGAACGCCTCCGTGAAGGCCTCCGGCGTGAGCCAGCCGTGGACGGTGACGGCCTGGCGCTGGATTTCGGGAATCACGACGTTCCCGCCGCCGAAGGACGAGAGCGAGAGGAGCGCGAAGACTCGCGCGATCTCGAGGAGCGTTCCGTTCACGCGGCCCCCTCCACATCCGCGCCGCGCTTACGCAGGGCCGAGAGAGCCGCGAGGCCGAAGAGAGCCGCCGGCACGGACACGCCGAGCACGGCGACGCCGAGGAAAGCGGCAAGCGCGAGGAGCAGATCCAGCCCGCGAAGTCGCGCAGCTTTCAGCATCGAGAGCCCGCTCGACGCCATGAGCCCGACGCCGAACGCGCCGAGAGCACGCAGGATGCCGGCCGCGTGTGGCCACGTCTCCCAGGTCGACCAGACCACAGCGAGCGCGGATACGAACGCGAGCGGCACGAGCATGACGGCGGCAACCGCGACCGCGGCGCCCAAGGGTCCGTGCAGCCGCCACCCAGCGAACATCGCGAGGTTGATCGCGTTCGGGCCGGGGACAGCCTGCGCGACGGAGAGCCCGTCGAGGAACTCGTCGTCCGTCAGCCAGCGCCGGTCCGCGACGAGAGTCCGCCGGATATACCCCGTCAGCCCGCCCCCGAAGCTCGTCGCGCCCACGAGCGCGAAGGCCCCGGCGAGCCGCGCGAGAGAGACGCGCGGTCCGGTCCCGGGGCGGCTGGCCGAAGCGTCGCTCACGTGTCGCTCGAGGAAAGCCCGTACTTCTCGATCTTGCTGCGCAGGGTGCTCCGCGGGAGGTCGAGAAGCTGGGCCGCGGCGGCGACGCGGCCGCCCGCGCGGTCGAGGGCCCACTGGATGAGCTGGCGGTCCGCCGCCTCCATGACGTCGCGGTAGACGATCTTCCCGCTCGCGGGCGCCACGACCGGCGGAAGCGCGGGGACTGCGGCCGGCGAGGCGTCCTCCAAGTCGAGCCGCTCCATCTCCGGCAGAGCGATGATCCGCTGCGCGACGTTCTCGAGCTCGCGCACGTTGCCCGGCCATGCATGCTCGAGCAGCGACGGCATCAGCGCCGCGAGTCGGCCGCGGGCCTTCGCCCCGGCGCGGTACCGCACGAAGAAGTGCTCGAGGAGGGCAGGGATGTCCTCCTTCCGTTCTCGGAGCGGAGGCACGCGCAGCGGCACGATCGCGAGGCGATAGTAGAGGTCTTCCCGGAACTTCCCCTGCTTGACGAGGTCGGCGAGGCGGACCTTCGTCGCACAGACGACCCGAATGTCCACCTTCACCGGGGCGCGCCCGCCGACGCGCAGGAACTCCCGCTCCTGCAGGACGCGGAGGAGCTTGACCTGCAGGCCCATGGGCACGTCGTCGACGTCGTCGATGAAGATCGTCCCCCGGTCCGCGCGCTCGAAGTAGCCCTCGTGGCGGAAGACGGCGCCCGAGAACGAGCCCTTTTCGTGGCCGAAGAGCTCGGTTTCGAGAAGGGTCTCCGGGATCGCCGCGCAGTTCACGGCGACGAACGGCCCGTCGGCGCGACCCGAGAGCCGGTGCAGCTCGCGCGCGACCATCTCCTTGCCTGTCCCGCTCTCGCCCTCGACGAGCACCGTCGTGTCCCGGGTTGCCACGACCCTGAGCGTCTGGTGGAGGCGGCGCATGATCGGAGACGAGCCGACGATCGGCCTGAGCTCGCTCCCGTCAATCGCCCGGCGCAATCGGCTCACCTCGGTTTTCGCCGCACGCAGCTCCCGCAGCTTCTCGAGGCGGTGGAGGAGCTGCTCCGGAGAGAACGGTTTGGTGACGTAGTCGTACGCTCCGAGCTTGATCGCCTCGACGGCAGTCTCGACGGACGCGTATGCCGTCATGAGGATGACGCTCGGGGGAGGCTCCGTCGTGAGCGCCGATTTCAGGACGTCCATCCCCGATCCGCGAGGCAGCCTGAGGTCGGTGAGGACGACGTCGAACCGCGCCTCGTCGAGCGCCTCGATCGCGGCCGCGGCCATCTCACAGGCCGTCACCTCGTGTCCCGCCTTCGCGAGCGTCCGCGCGAGCGAGACGCGCGTGATCCTCTCGTCCTCGACGAGGAGAATCCTCACGCCGAGCCTCCGGCGGGGAGTCGGACCGTGAAGCGGGCACCCTCTCCGGCGCGGCTCGTCACGGCGATCGTGCCGCCGTGCGCCTCGACGATCCGCTGGGCGACCGAGAGACCGAGCCCTGTTCCCTTGCCGGGGTCCTTCGTCGTGAAGAACGGCTCGAACACCTTCGGGAGGTCGTCCCCGGCGATCCCGCAGCCGTCATCCTCGATGTCGACGCGCACGAAGTCCCCGTCGCGCGCGGTCCCGACGGTTACGCGGCCGCCGGGCGCGATCGCGTCGAAGGCGTTGAGGAGGAGGTTCATGAGGACCTCCTGCACGAGGGTCGCTTCGCCGCGCACGGGCCGCAGGTCGTCCGCGAGGGAGCGCACGACCTCGACGTTCTTCTCGTCGAGCCGGTAGGCGAGGAGCGCGAGCACCGCGTCGATCTCGGCGTTCAGGTCCACCGGGGCGTCTCCCCGTGACGTACGCGCAAAACCGAGGAGCTTCTGGACGATCGCCTCGATCTTACCGATCCCCTCCTCGATGAGGCCGAGATACTCGGCGGTCTGCGTGCGGTCGTCCGGCTCCTGCCTCATCGCGTAGAGGCAGCTCCGGATTCCGTTGAGCGGGTTGTTGACCTCGTGCGCGACGCCGGACGCGAGGCGCCCGATCGACGCGAGACGCTCGGCGTGGAAGATCTGCCGCTGCGCCGCAAGGAGCTCCTCGCGCGACTGCGCGAGGCGTGCGCGCATCCGGTTGAACTGCGCGACGACCGTTCCGATCTCGTCGTCGGATTCCGGCAGCGGCGGGCCGCCGCCCGACTCGAGGTCGAAAGCGTCCATCACGGCCGCGAGCGCCGTGAGGGGGCGCGTCTCGCGGATGACGAGCGAGCGGAGGACAACGAGGAGGACCGCGACGACCGCGAGTGTCCCGCCGCCGAGGAGGACGTACAGGCCCGTCAGCTCACGCCGCGTCGCCTCGGCGTCGTACAGGATCTCGAGGAGGCCCCACTCCTTTCCGCCCGTCCGGAGCGGCAGGTTCGTCTCGACGACCCATCCCCAGCGCGGGCTCCGGTAGACCGCGCTCAGCCGCCGGCCCGCGGGCGGCCTCGCGGCCGGCGCGGCCGCCGGCACCTCGTAGAGCGTGCTGGACGAGAGGAGCGCACCCGCCGGGTCGTAAACGCGCACCCTGCGGATCTGGCGGTCGTCGCGCATGAGGTGCTCGATGTAGTCGTCGAGCCGCTCAGGCGCCTTGACGGCGCCGTTCTCGGCCTCGAGGAGCGTTTCGAGGACCGAGACGGAGAACGCGCGCGTCACGGCGAGGGCGCTGCGCTCGAGGTCGCCGACGATTCGTCCGCGCCACGTCACGAGGACGACGACGAAGACTGCGAGAAGAAGGACCGCGACGGTCCCGCCCGTCGCGAGGAGCAGGCGCCCTCGGAGTGTCGACCTCGGCAACGGGAGCGTCACGGCGAGGGCGCCCGCGCGGCGAAGGCGCGGAAGGCGTCATAGTCGGGATCGGACGCCGGGGCGAACCCCCACGCGAACTCCGGGTCCCAGCCCGCGAGGACCTCGCGGTCGGCCGGGCGCGCGGGATCCAGTGCGAGGAGCGCCGACGCGACGGCCTGCGCGAAGGCGGGCTCGACGCTCTTCGGAACGACGAACGGCGATCCCGGCATCGGGCCCGAGCGCGCGACGATCCTCAGGCCACGCCCGAGGTATGGCGCCGCGACGCGCTCCTTCACGACCCCGGCGTCGCACGCCCCGCGCAGGACCTGGTGGACGACCGCCTCGTGATGGGCGAACGTCCGCTCGGCGAAGGACGCGCCGGGCGAGGCGGCGCGGAGCCAGTTCGCCGAGAAAGAATCCGGCGGCGGCACCGCGACGGCGCGCCGCGCGAGATCGTCGAGCCCGCGAACCGGGCTGTCCTCGCGGACGACGAGGACGGACTCGAACGTCGGCTTCCCCTGCGCGTTGCGGGGACGGACGAGGGGCAGCACGCCGTGGGCGGCGTGCGCCTGCACGTAAAGAAGGCTGCCGAGGAATGCGCCGTGCGTGCGTCCCGCGACGAGGTCCTCTACGGCGTCGCCGTACCCGCGCGCGACACGGAGGCGGTAGCGATACGGCGTCGTCCGGCCGAGATAGTCGAGGACCGGCTGGTAGCCCTCGTAGAGGCTGACGGGCGCGAGACGGGACACGACGCCGATCGCGCGCTCGGGCCGGGCGTCGGCGGGCGCCGCGCCCGGCGTCCCCGCGAGGAGCCGGCCCTCGGAGGTCAGGTCGCGCACCCGCACGAAGAGGAGGACGGCCGCCACCGCCACGAGCGCGGCGAGAGCCGCGCCGAGGAGCCGGACCCGCTTCATCGCGGCGCGGTCCTTACAAAGCCCGTGCCGCGGAGCGGTTCCGTCGAAACCGGCGGCCGGGGCGGCAGCACTCCCTTCGTGCACGATCGGAGAGTAGCGAAATTTCGCCTTCTATGGCGAGTTTCCGCCATCAGTGTGGCTAATTTTCGCCGACCCCACTCGCACCGATGCGGATCCGGCCTTTTTCGAGCTCCGCGGGGCCTGGCACCCGGCGTGCAGTCCCGCGAGAGTTCGATGACGGCGAGCGCGACGGCGGCCACGGCTCCCACGCTCCAGGAACTCCTGGACATGGAGAAGATGACCCTGTCGGCGAAGCCCCGGGAGGCGCAGAGCGCCACCGAGCGCTGGATGCGTTACCTGGGGTTTCCGGGGGGCATCGCCCTCTTCCTCCTGGTCCTTTATCTGCCGGCCGGAATGGGCCTCAGCGCGGCGGCCCAATCCGGCACCGCCTGTTTCGTACTCGCCCTCGTCTGGTGGGTCACGGAGCCGTTTCCGACGTACGTCACGTCCCTCGTCCTGATGTTCCTGCTCCTCGTGACACGGACGTCGGCGGCGAAGCCGATCATGGACGTCCTGGGCATGGAGGTAATCTGGCTCAACCTCCTCGCGTTCATCCTCAGCTCCATGCTCGTGAAGACGCGCCTGGCCAAGCGGATGTCCCTGTTCCTGATCGTCAAGTTCGGCCGCAAGGCGTCGTGGGCTCTCCTGGCCTTCGTGATCATCCAGCTCGCCCTGGCTCCGCTGATTCCCGCCACCGCCGCCCGGTGCGTCATGACGCTGCCCCTGATGATCGTCGTCGCGAGCATCTACGGCTCGAGCGAGGCCCATCCGAACAACTTCGGCAAGAACATGTTCCTGTTGAACCTCGCGGGGATCTCGGTGCTCTCGTCCATCAGCATGACGGGGTCGAGCGCGAACCTCATCGCCGTGGGCTTCATCCAGAGCATGGGCGGCCACCGGCTCTATTACATGGACTGGATGCGCGCAGGCGCTCCCATCGCCATCGTGACGATGCTCATCATGTGGTTTCTGGGCCGGAAGGTGATCTTCCCGATCCCGAAGGCGGAGCAGGTTCCATCCGTGGACGGAGGACTCCCGCTCGTGGAGGCGCAGCACGCGGCGATGGGTCCCTTGAGCTTCCAGGAGAAGAAAGCCCTCGCCATCTTCGCCCTCGTCCTCTTCCTGTGGATGACGGACATCTTCCACATGCGGTGGTTCGGCGTGGAGATCAGCGCCCCGTTCGCCGCGCTGCTCGGCGCATTGCTCGTGTTGTTCCCCCGATGGGGCGTCCTTCAGTGGCAGGAGGCCGACATCCCGTGGCACCTGCTCATCTTCAGCGCCGGGGCCTACGCCGGCGGCCTCGCCCTCGACGACACGGGCGCGGCCGAGTGGGGCGTCAGGATGCTGTTCGGAGGGTTGAACCTGAAGGCGATCCCCTTCGGCGCGGCCTTCACGATCGTCGTGGCCGTGATGATGTACAGCCACCTCCTCACGACCTCGAAGACCGTGCGGACGATCATCATGATCCCCATCATCATCACTTTGGCGAAGGCCCTCGGCTGGAGCCCCTTGTCGCTGGCCCTTCCGGCGGCGCTGACGATCGACTGGGTGGTCGGGCTCCCGATCAGCGGCAAGCCGAACGTCATTCTCTTCTCAACGAACCAGTACTCCGTGATCGACAACTTCAAATACGGAATCACGGTCTGCACGGTCGGACTCGTCCTTCTCGTCCTCTCCGGGGCCACGTGGTTCCACTGGCTCGGGATCACGCCGTCGTTCTGGGCGATGCCGAAATGAGGAACGCCCTCGCGCTCGCCCTCCTGATCCTGGTCCCGGGCCTCGCCCGCGCGGCGGAGATCAGCAAGTACACGACCAGCCTCGCAGTAGATCCCGACGGCACGGGTCACGCCGTCAGCATGCTCGTCATCGAAGGCGGCCCCTCGGAGGCGGTGGTGATTCCGCTGAGCCACGGCGCCTGGACGAACGTCCGCCTGGCGGAGGCCACGGACGGCCTTCGCGTCGAGCCGCCACAGGAGAAGGCGACTACGATCCAGGTGACCCTGCCCCCGGCGACGACCGGCGCGAGCCGGCTCTCGTTCACCTTCGACGTCCCGCAGGTCTTCGCCAAGGCCCCGGATCCCGCGGCGGGAGCAAAGCTGACGATGCCCCGCGAGAGCCGCATCCTCCGGTACGCCTTCGTGAACTCGCAGGTCACGCTCATCAAGGACTTCAACGTGCTCGTGACCTTGCCCGAGGGTTACCGCTTCCAGGCCATCCGCGAGCAGCTCCCGAAGCAGTCGAGGTCCGAGGTGGAGCCCCGCGTCCGTCTCGGCGGCGAACACGGCCGGCAGAACGCCCTCCTGAGGCTCGCGAACCTCAGGCAGGGCGACGACACTTCGATGCAGCTGGAAGCCGTACCGAACCGCCGGTCCCTTCTGTGGCTGGTCGTGGGCGTGGTGCTGTCCGGTTTCTACCTGTTTTGTTTCCGGGACCTGGTCGCGCGCAAGGACAGCGGGACCCCCACGATGACAGTCGTCCGGACCCGGTGAGCCGGACAAGGAGTGAACATGGCAGACCCGTTTGCGAAGAACACCGCGACGTCGTCCGCAGAGGCCGCGAAGATCGTTCCCCGCGCCGAGTTCAGGGTGTTCGGCCGGGGCGTGATCGACCTCGTCAGGGAACGGATGTGGAATGGCAGGACCGTCCTTTTCCAGGCGCGGAAGATGCCGGCCGAGACCTATTTTTTGAGCGCCCACACCGACGAGGCGAACGTGAAAGTGCGCGACGGCCTGCTGGACATCAAAACGAAGGTCGGCGAGGCGCCCGGGGGCTACGAAGTCTTTCAGCCCCGGGGCAAGTTCCAGTTTCCCGTGAAGCGGGCGGATCTCCTCGCGATCCTGGCGAACCTCAAGATCGAGATGGCCCTGGACCAGGACACGTACTCGATCGACGAGTTCGTCGAGATGGCCCGCCGGCATCCCGACATGACGGCCGTCTCCGTGGAGAAGATGCGCTGGGGGTTCACGATCGACGGCGTGATCTGCGAGTACGCCCAGGTGTGGTTCAACGGCGCGATGGTGGAGACCGCCTGTGCGGAGAGCGAGGACTATGCGCGCATGAAGCAGGTCGTCGAGGGGCTCGGGATCGCCGACATGCCCAACACGAACTATCTCAAGGCAGCCAAGCGTGTCGTCGGCATGGAATAGCGCTCCGGCGACGCTCCTGGGGGAACGGCCATGACAATTCTCTTCCGCCGCACGCGCGCGCTCGAGGCGCAGATCGACGAGCTGCTCGACGCGATCAGCGAGGGGACGCTCGTCTTCCAGAGGGGCATCGCGGACTATCTCGAGAAGGACGAAGAGCGCTTCCAGCAGCACCTCAAGGCGATCGCGGAGTTCGAGGGCAAGGCGGACGCCCTGCGGCGGGAGATCGAGACGCGCCTGTACCGGGAGTCCCTCATCCCCGACCAGCGCGGCGACGTCCTCGGTCTCCTCGAGAACATCGACAACGTGATCGACGAGGCGAAGAAGACGCTCAACCAGTTCGCAGTCGAGCGCCCGGACGTCCCCGCGGACCTCGCGAACGACTACCTCGAGCTCGCGAAAGCCGGCGTCGAGGGCGCACAGCACCTCGTCTCGGCGGTCCGCGCGTTCTTCCGCGACATCACGGCCGTGCCGGATCACATCCACAAGGTCTACTTCTACGAGAAGGAGGCCGACCGCCTTGCGGACCGTCTCAAGCGGAAGATCTTCACTCGCGATTTCGACCTCGCCCGGAAGATCCACCTCAGGTACTTCTGCCTCCACGTCGAAATGCTCTCGGACCTCGCCGAGGACGTGGCGGACCGCCTCGCGATCTACACGATCAAGCGGACCCTGTAAGCGCGGAGACGACGGGTGTCCTGGCTCTTCCTCACGAGCGGTCTCTTCCTCGGCTGGTCGCTCGGCGCCAACGACGGCGCGAACATCTTCGGCACCGCCGTCGGAACGAAGATGGTCCGCTTCCGCACGGCGGCCCGGGTCGCCGCCGTCTTCGTCACCATCGGCGCCGTCGCCGGCGCCCAGGGGACGAGCCGCACGCTCGGGAAGCTCGGCGCGATCGACGCCCCCGCGGGCGCCTTCGTCGTCGCGCTGGCCGCCGGCCTCGCGATCGTCCTCCTCCTGACTCAAATCGGCCTGCCCGTTTCGATCTCCCAGTCGATCGTCGGCGCGATCGTCGGATGGAACCTCTTCACGGGCCGCCCGACCGATCTGAAGACGCTGACGACTCTTCTCTCCTCGTGGCTCGTGAGCCCGGCCCTCTCGGGAACCTTCGCGGCCCTCCTGTTCGTCGCGACCCGCGCCGCAATTCCGCGTTTCAAGCTGCACCTCCTCGAGATCGACGCCTGGACGCGCGGCGGACTCCTCCTCGTTGGCGCTTTCGCGGCGTTCAGCCTCGGGCAGAACGCGACCGCGAACGTCATGGGCGTCTTCGTGAGAGTCTCGCCGTTCCCGGAGTCCGTCTCGCTCGGCGTCCTGAGCGCGACAAGCGTTCAGATGCTCTTCTTCCTCGGCGGCCTCGCGATCGCGGCCGGGATCGTGACGTACTCGCGGCGGATCATGGTGAGGCTGGGCTCCGGGCTCACGTCGCTCTCGCCCCTCGCCGCGCTCATCGTCGTCTTCTCGGCGTCCGCGGTGCTGTTCCTCTTCGGCTCGAAGGACCTGCAGACGCTCCTGGCGTCCCGCGGCCTTCCGGGCTGGCCCCTCGTCCCGGTCTCGGGCTCGCAGGCGATCGTCGGCGCGATCCTCGGGATCTCCCTCGTCAGAAAGAGCGGGATCCGGGTCCGCGCACTGGCCGAGATCGCGACGGGCTGGATCGCGGCTCCTCTCGCCGCCCTCGTCTTCTCCCTCGTCGGGCTCTTCGTGTTCCAGAACGTGTTCGAGCAGCCGGTGACCGCGTCGCCTTCCGCGCGCCGGAGCGCGGTTCCGGCCGCCGCGGCCGCCCCACCGGTTTCCTCCGCCCCGGATAGCGGAAAGCCGTTATCCTCGAATCACTGAACGGAGATCCCGTATGGACGACATCCACGCCGCGGTCGCGGAACCCCAGGCGGGAGAGACGTTTCCGACTGCCCATCGGGTCCTCGCCGTGGGTGTGCCTCCGGACGTGAGAGCCACCCTGGCCGGATCGGAGAAGACGGCCACCGTCCTCGACGTGACCGGCTGGAGTGAGGCCCGTTTCGCCCAGTTCCGCACCGCGGTGGACGACGTCGTCCTCCTCTGGGCCGAAGAGGACGCGGGGCGGGACCTCGAGCCGCTGCGCGCATTCCAGGCCCTCAATCCGTCCCTGCCCGTCGTCGCCCGCGTGCGGGCCTCACGGCCCGATCTCGACGTCGTGCTCCTGGCCGCCGGCGTGCACGAGCTCGTGACGGATGTTGCCGACCTTCCGGCGGCGGCCGCACGCGCGCGGGTACGCGCTCGGCTCGCCTCGCGCGGGCCCACCCCGGCTGCGGCGTCTCCCACGCCTTCCGAAACGGTCGAGCAGGGCTTCGACGGCCTGTTCCCGAATCTCTTCGACTGGATCTACGTCATCGGCGTCGGCGAGGACGGCCTCATGACCTTCGAGACCGTGAACCCTCCGCTCAACGCGGGACTCGGTTTCCTGAACCCGGATTTCGCTGGCCGCTCCGCGGCGAACTGCCTCGACGGGAACAGCGCGGCGCAGCTCCTCCCGCACTTCGCGCGCGTCCTCGAGGAGGGGAAGCCGCTCCAGTTCGAGGAGGAACACCTCGTCGGCGGGCGCGCGCGCATGTTCCAGACGGTCCTCACGCCGGTCCGGAACAAGTGGGGGCGGATCCACCGCATCGCGGGCATCTCGCGCGACATCTCGGCCCTCCAGGAGGCCCTCGCGGCGCTCAGGGCGAGCGAGGAGCGGCTCGCCCACGCGCTCGAAGGGACGCAGCAGGGCCTTTGGGACTGGGATCTCGCGACGGGCCGTCTCTACCGCAGCCCCCGCTGGTTCGAGATGATCGGCCTCGAGGCGGGCTCCGTTGAAGCGACGCTCGCGGCCGGCCTCGAGCGGGTCCACCCCGAAGATCGCCGCCAGGCCGAAGCGTCGCTCAGCGCGCACCTCGAGGGCCGGCTCCCCCGCTACCAGGCCGAGTACCGGATCAAGACCGGGACGGGCGAGTGGGCGTGGCTCTTCGACGCCGGGAAGATCGTCGCGTGGGACGCCGCGGGACGCCCGAGGCGCCTCGCCGGGATGTGCACGGACATCTCGGAGCGCCGCCGCGCGGAGGAATCGCTGCGCGCTCTCGTCGGCGGCGTCGTTCACGAGATTCGAAACCCCGTCTACGGGATCTCCATCAACCTCGACGCCCTCGAGGCGACGTTCGGGAACGACGCACGCTACGCCTCCTACGTGTCGGCCCTTCGGGAGAGCGCCGAGAGGATCTCGAGCCTCATGAACGACCTCCGCGACTACGGCGAGCCGCGGACGTTGAACCCCGAGCCCACGCTCGTGCGCGGGCTCCTCGACGGCGCGTGGCGCTCGTGCGAGGCGGCCGCCGAGGCCGCCTCCTGCTCGGTGTGCTTCGACCTCGAGGACGAGGGCCTCGTCCTCCCGCTGAACGCGCGGCGCATGCATCAGGTCTTCCGGAATCTCCTCGAGAACGCGCTCCAGCACGCGCCAAAGGAGAGCGCCGTCGTCGTGACCGGCCGGCGGACACGGGCCGCCGGCCACGACTGGTGGGCCTTCTCGGTCGACGACGAGGGGCCGGGCTTCGCGGGCGAAGTCCTCTCGCGGGCGTTCGAGCCCTTCTTCACGCGCCGCGCGGGCGGCACGGGGCTCGGGCTGTCGATCGTCAAGCGCGTCGTCGAGGAGCACGGCGGCACCGTGGAGGCGAGCAACCGGCCCGAGGGCGGCGCGCGGGTCGTCGTGCGGCTCCCGGCGCCGCGCCTCAGGATGGAGCTCCCGGAGGCAGCGCGTGCCTGAGTCCCGGATCCTCCTCGTCGAAGACGATCCGGCCGTGCGCCACGGCATGGCGGCGTTCCTGCGCGCAAACGGCCTGGACGTGGACGAGACCGAGACTTTCCAGAAAGCCCTCGCGCGTTTCCGGGAGGTCGGGCACGACGTCGTCGTCGCCGATTACAGCCTCCCGGACGGGACCTCTCTCGATCTCCTTCCCGAGGTCAAGAAGATCAGCGAGGACACGCCCTTCATCATCCTGACCGCGCACGGCTCGATCGATCTCGCCGTCCGCGCGATCAAGGAAGGGGCCGAGCAGTTCCTCACGAAGCCCGTGGAATCCAAGGCCCTCCTGGTGCTCGTGCGCCGGCTCCTCGAGCAGCAGCGCCTCCGCAAGCGCCAGGAGGTCGCGCTGCGCGAGCAACCGGGTGCGCTCGACCCGTTCCAGGGGACGAGCCGGGAGATCCGGGAGCTCGAGGAGCGTGCGCGCCTCATGCTCGAGTGGGACAGCCCCGTCCTCATCCACGGCGAGACGGGCTCCGGCAAGGGCGTCCTCGCGCGTTGGATCCACGCGAACGGCCCGCGCCGCGAGGAGGCCTTCGTCAACCTGAATTGCGCGGGCCTCTCCCGCGAGCTTCTCGAGTCCGAGCTGTTCGGGCACGAGCGCGGCGCGTTCACGGGAGCCGTGAACCCGAAACAGGGACTGCTCGAAGTCGGCCACCGCGGGATCGTCTTCCTCGACGAGATCGGCGACATGGATCCGGCGATCCAGCCCAAGCTCCTGAAGGCCCTCGAGGAGAAGACCTTCCGCCGGCTCGGCGACGTGCGCGACCGGCACGTTGACATCCGGCTCCTCGCGAGCACCAATCTGAACCTCGAGGAGGCCGTCAGGGAGCGGAAGTTCCGCGACGACCTCTACTACCGCGTGAGCACGCTTACCCTCAGGATCCCGCCGCTGCGCGAGCGGACCGACGACATCCCGCTCCTGGCCCGGAACATCCTCCGGAGCGTCTGCACCCGGATGGGTAAGGCGGAGGTCGTCCTCGGCCCCGCGGCGGAATCGCAGCTCCTCTCCTACCCGTGGCCCGGGAACATCCGCGAGCTCGCGAACGTCCTCGAGCGCGCGATGATCCTTCTCAAAGGCGACCGCCTGGAGGCCCTCGACGTGAGCCTCGACGCTTCCCGGCCCGTCTCTCCGCCCGCCCCCGCACCCGAGAGCGAGCTCGGGACGATGAAGGAAATGGAGCGCCAGCACATCGAACGCGTCCTCCAGCACACGGGAGGCAACGTGGCCGAGGCCGCCGCCGTCCTCGGAATGGCCCGCCGGACTCTCTACGACCGCCTGAAGACTCTCGGTCTCGCCCCCGCCGGCGACTGAGCGGGCCCCCGCACAGCGAGTGCGGTTTTCCGCACCCGCGGCGTCGATCCGGCTCCCCAACCCACTCACCCCGAAGGACTAGGCGCTCCCGGCGGCGTGGCTTGGGCCTTGCACCGCGGCCGCAGGAGGATTCTCATGAAGACCCGAGCCGTCTCCCGGCTGCTCCTCGCGGCCGTCGTCGCCGCCGCCGGCTTAGCGACCGCGGCCGACGCACCGAAGCCGCTCTATGCGCAGACCATCGCCACGTACCCCGCGCCGAAGCTCGAAGGCGTCGGCGGGCGCGAGTACAAGTTCCTCATCGACCCCGCCAAGACCAAGGGCACGCCTGATGCGGCCTTCAAGGACGTCTGGACCCAGGTCAAGGCCGCGGCTGCCAAGAAGGGGTTCACGGTCACCGAGAAGGACAAGAACCCCCTCAAGATCGAGATCTCGACGAAGGAGTACTTCGACACGCCGGACCAGGCGCTTTGGAACAAGGGCTACCTCGTCCGGATCACGACGAAGTACAAGGACGGCAAGGCGGATGAAACCGTCGCGGTGGCCGTCAAGGCAGTGTTCGACGACGCCGTCAAGACCCTCGCGACCCCGCTCGCCGTCGTGGACGCCAAGACGAAAATCGAAGCCGAAGGCAACGTCGGCCCCGCTCCCGGCGGCGGTCTCGTCGAGATCGTCGAGAAGGGCTCGACCTTCAACGTCAAGCACGCGGACCTCCGCGCGAGGACGCTCGGCGACTTCGGCAAGTTCATGCCCGAGCTGCTCAGGCTGGGCCTCCCCGCCACGACGAAGCTCGTCGGGACGAAGGCCTGGTCGTACCGCGTCAAGCCCGGCGCGGTCGTCCTGCCCGGCACGGAACCCTGCGGCGTCTCGATGGAAGGCTGGGCCGCGAAGGAAGGCGGCGCGCCGTACCTCTACGACTTCTCCTACGGATACGGCGACCTCGACTTCTACGCCATCGCCGAGACCCACGCCGCGGGCGAGCAGTTCCTCCTCAAGGTGGTTCTGGGCGAGCTCTCCGGCCTCGGGATGCCCGACGGCGAGAAGTGGGGCGGCTCGAAGGTCCGCAAGCTCATGAACCGTCCGGTCGCAGCGCAGCCGCTCGCCGCCGCGAACGCGGCCTCGCTCGACAAGCTGTACGGGGTCGCCTCGCAGCCCGCCTACATCAAGCACTACGAGGCCGACAAGACCGGAAAGGTGGTCCTGAACCCGTATCTCCAGATCGCCTCGAAGGATTTCCCGGCCATCCTCGACGTGAAGATGGCCCCCTACAACTGGGTCATCGACACGGAAGGCCGGGTCGCGATCGCTCCCGAGGCCGCCCACCCGCTCGGCCGCACGTACGAGAAGGGCTTCTTCCGGCCGGAGGACCAGTCCCAGCGCAAGCCCGGCACGCGCGAGAACTTCGGCCACGTTTCGGAACTCGGCGGCGCCCCGGGCCGCATCAGCGGCGAGATCCTCTACGACAAGGCGTCGAACGCCTGGACGATCAACAACAAATCGGGCCGCTACTCGAAGCACAACTCGGACCGCACGCCGGAGCAGCTCGTGAACGCCGCAAAGCTCGTCCACGAGATCGCGGACCCGGGTACGGCGACGTGGGGCAACACCTACTACCTCCTGGAGTACGCGCCCGAGGAGATCCGTGAAGAGCTCCTCAAGAGCCCGAAGCTCGCCTACGACGACGCGAAGAAGAAGAGCCGCCCGCACGTCGTCGTGATGGATGGCGGCGCCCCCGCGGTCCGTTACGAGAAGGCGTTCGAAGCCGCCCCGACGGCCGAGACGGCCACCGCGGTCAAGCAGGCCGACAAGCCGGCCGCTCCCGCGGTCGCCCCCAAGAAGACCAAGAAGCCCAAGGCCGCACAAAACGACGACCCGTCGTAAGAAAAGCGAGGAGCTGACACACCATGAAGAAGAACCTCATCAAGTCCGGCGTCGTCGCCCTGGCGCTGCTGCTCGGGACGGTCCTGAGCGTGTCGGCCGCGGCCCAGACGCTCGTGCCGCAGGTCTCCGTCCTGAAGGGCGAGAAGAACTTCCTGAGCGGCTACGACCCCGTCAACGTCGATGGCACGGTCAACGTCGTGATCGAGATCGCCGCCGGGACGACCGCGAAGTACATGGTCGATCTCAAGTCCGGGATGATCGAGCTCGAGCAGAAGAACGGCGCCCCGCGGTACGTCCAGTACCTCGGCTACCCCTGCAACTACGGCAACATCCCGCGCTCCGTCCTCCTGAAGTCCAAGGGCGGCGACGGCGACGCGCTGGACGCGCTCGTCCTCGGGCCGTCAGTCCCGACCGGCTCTGTCGTGAGAGGCCGCGCGATCGGGATCATGAGCCTCATGGACACGGGCGAGAAGGACGACAAGATCGTCGTCGTGATGGAGAACTCCCCGTTCTTCTCGGTGCGCAGCATCGACGAGCTCGACCGGAAGTTCCCGGGCGTCACCTCGATCCTCCAGACGTGGTTCACGTCGTACAAGGGCCGGGACAAGGACGGCAAGCTGTACCTGAGCTCACCGGGCTTCAAGGGCCGCGCCGAGACGATCAAGCTCATCGGCAGCGCCGTCCTCGACTACGAGAACTCCGTCACGACGGACGCCGACCGGCGCCCGCTCGACGAGAAGGGAAATCCCCACCTCTACCGCTGGCCGGGCGCGAAGAACCTCGGCGAGTAGCCGACGCCTCTTTACACCCTTCGATTGCGAGGGGGAGCGGACCACCTCCTGTCCGCTTCCCCTCTTTTTTCTTCGGTGCTGCCTGCGGCCGAGCGGTGACCCGCACAGCGAGTGCGGTTTCCCGCACGCGCGCGCGTGTCGTCGCGGCGAGAAAAGAGCCCAAGCGATTCTCCAACAAGAACTTGGCACTTGGCCCCGGCATGGCTCGAGGTTTGCGAAACAGGTTCAGACGACGATGTGCCTCGCCCGCGGGGCAAGGCGCCAAAACGAGTAGGAGAAACCATGAAGAAGTCTCTCGTGACCCCCCTGCTCCTCGCCCTGCTGGCCGCGCCGGTCATGGCGCAGGAGCCCACCGACACCGAGAAGAGGATTCGTGACCTCGAGCAGCAGGTCGAGAAGCTCACGAAGAAGGACGCCGCCAAGGCCGAGACGAAGGCCGCGGACAAGGACACCAAGAAGAAGAAGGGCATCGACCTCCGGGCCGTCACGGACAAGGGCCAGCTCGGGTGGGAGAGCGCGGACGGAGCCTACAAGTTCCGCCTCACCGGCCGCGTGCAGCTCGACGGCCTGTTCAACAGCGACTCCGACAACCGCCTGTCGAACGGCTTGTCGCTCCGCCGCGTGCGCATCGGCTACAAGGCCACCGTCGCGAAGGACTGGATCTCCGAGTTCTCCGTGGACTTCGCCGAGAATGCCACGGACATCAAGGACGCCTTCGTCGGCTACACGGGCATCACGGACAGCACGATCCAGGCGGGCCACTTCAAGGTGCCGTTCGGGTTCGACACCCTGACGTCCTCGAAGGACATCTGGTTCGTCGAGCGTTCCTACAGCGACGCCATGACGCCGGACCGCCGCCTAGGCTTCGGCTACTACTACGGCGCCGACCGCTGGCAGGCCGCCGCCGACATCTTCATGCAGACGATCTCGGTCGACAGCACGGGCGTCGACCAGGGCTGGGGCTGGGCCGTCCGCGCGAGCGGCGCGCCGATCTTCAAGTCCAAGAAGGAGGCTGTCCACATCGGCTTCGCGTACACCAACCGCACGCCGGACGCTGCCTCGGCCAGCTCCGCGGCCTTCGCGCCGATCGTGTACGCGATCGACTTCTCCTCCCGCCCCGAGGCCACGAAGGTCAGCAAAGCGAAGTTTCTCAACACCGGGACCATGAACGAGGTCGACAACGTCGGGCAGTGGGACGCCGAGCTCGCCGGCGTGTGGGGACCCATCTCCTGGCAAGGCGAGTATCAGCAGACCAAGGTCAACCGCCGCTCGGGCAACCCGAACCTGTCCGACCACAAGTTCACGACGTGGTACGGGCAGGCCGCGTGGATCTTCAACGGCCAGCGCACCTACGACCCGAGCGAGGGCCTCTTCGGCCGCGTGGAACCGGCCAAGGGCGGCGCGTACGAGCTGCTCGCTCGCTACAGCCAGATGGACCTCAACGACCTTACGACGCCCGACCCGATCAAGGGAGGCTCGGCCAAGAACTTCACGTTTGGCGTGAACTACTACCCGAACTACAACGTCCGCCTGATGCTGAACTACACCCTCGTCAACAACGACCAGTACGCCAAGCCGAAGACGACGTACGGCGGCCTCACGAACGACGACTTCAACGAGCTCCAGTTCCGCGTCCAGTTCGCGTTCTAGCCCTCCGGGCGCGATGCGAGGAGGGCCCGCCCGGCGGGCCCTCCTCCCTCCCGCCGGATCCGCCCGTGCGGGCGCGCCGGAGGCACGCCCCATTCGACCGCCGCTGGAGCCGACGATGAGCCACACCTCCGCCATGGTGATTCCACGCTGGGAGTGGCGCACGTTCGCCTCGTCCCTGGAGAAGCTCCGCCGCAGGGTCGACGGGGCCGCCTTCGAGCCCCCCCGCGAGAGCCGCGAGACCTACCTCCTCTGCCTGAAGAGCTCGCACAACGCGAAGATCCGCGACGGCCTGATGGACCTCAAGTGGAAGAAGCAGGTAGACGCCGACGGCCTCGAGCTCTGGGATCCGGTCCTCAAGTCCGGTTTCCCGTTCGACGCGGCGTTCATGCCCCGGCTCTTCGAGGCCTGGGGACTCCCGATGCCGAGACTCGAGAGGGCTTCCTATACCCTGCCGCAGTTTCTCGACGAGATCATGGGACGAAACCCGTACCTCCGCGCGGTCCAGACGTCCAAGCGCCGCGAGGGATTCGCGCTCGACGGCACGAAATGCGAACTCGCACGTATCGTGGCTGACGGCGTCCCCCTCGAAAGCTTCTGCGTCGAGCACGAGGACCCCAAGCTCGTTCTCCACGTGATCCGGAGCCTCTTGCTCGACAGCCACCAGAACATCAACTACCCCATGGGCCTCAAGAAGGCCCTGGCGCTCTGACGGGTCCGAAGGGCCTGGAGAACACTCCCGATGGCGAAAGAGATCGAACGCAAGTTCCTCGTGACGCGCGAGTGGAAGCCCAAGGACGAGGGCACCTACTACAAGCAGGGATACCTCAACTCCCAGAAGGAGCGCGTCGTGCGCGTGCGCATTGCCGGCGCGAAGGCGATGCTCACGATCAAGGGACTGACGAAGGGCGTCACCCGCTCGGAGTACGAGTACCCGCTCCCCGTAGAGGACGCGCAGGCCCTGCTCGATCACATCTGCGAGCAGCCCGTCATCGAGAAGCACCGGCACAAGGAAGTCCACGGCGGCAAGACGTGGGAGATCGACGTCTTCCACGGCGAGAACGAGGGTCTCGTCATCGCGGAGCTCGAGCTCAACTCCGAGGACGAGGCGTTCGAGAAGCCGGCATGGGCGGGAGCCGAAGTCTCCTCCGACCCGCGCTACTACAACTCCAACCTCCTGAAGAACCCCTATAGGAACTGGAAGTAGGCTCGCTCGGCGCTTCGCCTCCTGCGCGGCCAGGCTCAG